>NZ_JAPZSV010000008.1 GCF_027532185.1 Hylemonella sp.
GCTCTACAGCCGCCCGGATCTGATGCACCGCATCCTGGCCGTCAACGCCGAGGCCGTGGCGGCGTATCTGAACGCCCAGATCGATGCGGGTGCCCAGGCCGTGATGGTCTTCGACTCCTGGGGCGGGGTGCTGGCCGATGGAGCCTTCCAGGACTTCAGCCTGGCCTACACGGCGCGGGTGCTGGCACAGCTCAAGCGCACGGGCGCAGACGGCAACATCGTGCCGCGCATCGTCTTCACCAAGGGTGGGGGGCTGTGGCTGCAGCAGATGGGGCAGCTCGACTGCGAGGTGCTGGGGCTGGACTGGACGATGAACCTGGGCCAGGCGCGCGCGCTGGTGGGCGGAGAGGTCGGTGGACCGGGCAAGGCCCTGCAGGGCAATATCGATCCGAATGTGCTGTTCGCGCCGCCTGCGGCCATCGAGGCTGAGGTCAAGAAGGTGCTGGAGAGCTTTGGGCGCCCGCACACGGACAAGACGAGCAGCGGCCCCACGCACATCTTCAATCTGGGCCATGGCATCAGCCAGTACACCCCGCCAGACCATGTCTCGGCCCTGGTCGATGCGGTCCATGTGCACTCGCGCCGCATGCGGCTCTGAGCCCTGTCAAGACCCGTGCCACGGCCGCCACTCATGGTTTCCCCCAATTCCTGCGTTTGTCCTGGACAGCCCTAAAACGGGCTCAGTGCAGACTCACTTATGCACAAAATCCGTGCTGCGGTGCGCCATGGCATACCTGCCGGGGTCTGTGGTGCTACAAAACCAGTAGCGCGCGTAAGTGCTTGATTTATATGGAATTAACGCTTTGCCATTTTCGCGGGCATTTTGTCGAAAGCCTTGATTTTCAAGGCCTCGGCGCAGATCGTGACAAGCTTTCAACAAAGTTATCCACAGATTTTCTGAATCACAGACAAAGTCATTTCATATCAAGCACTTAGAGAAAATTTCGCAGAAACTTTTGAAGATTCGGTTTCAGTTTTCCGACAGGCATGTCATATCCGCTCCCCATCCTGGTTCAGACCCCGGCGCATAGCCAGGTCGGTGGCCCGCTGAGCTGGCTGAGCGAGCAGACACTTGCGCCCGGCACACTGGTGCGCGTGCCGCTGGGCAAGCGCGAGACCTTGGGCATCGTCTGGCCGGTCGCTACGCCGCCGGCGCCCGTGCCCGACCCGGTGCGTCTGCGCCCCATCACGGACGCGCTCACGGCCCTCACGCCACTGACGCCGGCCTGGTGCCAGCTGGTGGACTTCGCGGCCAGCTACTACCAACGTGCCGCGGGCGAGGTGGCGCTGGCCGCCCTGCCGCCGCAGCTGCGTGAACTGGGCAGCGAGCAGCTGGCCCGCCGCCTCAAGCGCCAGGCGGCCGCGCCAGCACCTTCGGCAACCGAGCAGGCGCCCACGCTCACGCCCGAACAGCAGGCCGTGATGGCGCAGATCGAGGCCCAGGCCGGCCCCTTCCTGCTCTTCGGCGCCACCGGCAGCGGCAAGACCGAGGTCTATCTGCGTTGTGTGCAACAGCTGCTGGCGCGCGAGCCTGAGGCCCAGGCCCTCGTGATGGTGCCCGAGATCAACCTCACGCCCCAGCTCGAAGAACGCTTTGCCGCACGCTTCGGCGCCGAGGCGGTGGTCTCGCTGCACAGCGGCATGACCAACCCGCAGCGCCTCAAAAGCTGGCTGGCCGCGCACAGCGGCGCCGCGCGCATCGTGCTGGGCACGCGCATGGCAGTGTTCGCCTCCATGCCCGCGCTGAAGCTCATCGTTGTCGACGAAGAGCACGACCCCAGCTACAAGCAGCAGGAAGGCGCGCGTTATTCGGCGCGCGATCTCGCGATCTACCGTGGCAAGCTGGAAAACGCCAAGGTCATCCTGGGCTCGGCCACGCCCTCGCTGGAGAGCTGGCACCACAGCCGCCCGGAGGCCGAAGGCGGGCGCTATGTGCGGCTGCACATGCCCAGCCGCGTCGGTGACGGTGGCGCACTCCCGCTCGTACGCCGCGTGGACATGAACCACCAGCCCAAGCACGCGGTCTTCTCGCCTCCGCTGCTGCAGGCCATCACCGAGCGCATCGCGCGCGGCGAGCAGTGCATGGTCTTCCTGAACCGGCGCGGTTACGCCCCGGTGCTGCATTGCAGTGACTGCGACTGGAAGAGCGAATGCCCGCACTGCAGCGCCTACCGCGTCTTCCACAAGATCGACCGCACGCTGCGCTGCCATCACTGCGGTTTCACCGAACGCGTGCCGCGCGCCTGCCCGAGCTGCGGCAGCCCCGACATCCGCCCCATGGGCCGCGGCACCGAGAAGCTCGAAGAACATCTGGCCGAACTGCTGGCCGAGGTGCGCCGGCCCGATGGCAGCCCCGTGCGCATCGTGCGCATCGACGCCGACACCACCAAGCTCAAGGGTGAACTCGAAGCGCAACTCGCCCAGGTGCACAGCGGGGATGTGGATGTGCTCGTGGGCACGCAGATGATCGCCAAGGGCCACGACTTCCGCCGCATCACCCTGGTGGCCGCGGCCAACCCCGACAGCGCGCTGTTCTCCAGCGACTTCCGTGCGCCCGAGCGCCTCTTCAGCCTGCTCATGCAGGCCGCGGGCCGCGCGGGGCGCGACGCCGGCATCAGCGCGCAGAGTGAGATGTGGGTGCAGACCCAGCACCCCACGCACCCGCTCTACGACAACCTCAAGAAGCACGACTACCCGGGCTTCGCCGCCCAGCAGCTGAAAGAGCGCGAGCAGGCCGGCCTGCCGCCCTTCAGCTTCCAGGCCCTGGTGCGCGCCGAGGCCCGCACGCAGGAAACAGCGCAAGCCTTTCTCAACGCGGCCAGCGCGCTGGGCACCGAGGACGCCGTCGCTCTGAACGTCACGCTCTACCCCGCCGTGCCCATGAGCGTACAGCGTGTGGCCAATGTGGAGCGCGCGCAGATGCTGATCGAAAGCCCCTCACGCGCCGCGTTGCAGCGCTTCCTCGCTGGCTGGCACGACACCCTGCACACCGTGCGGCAAGGCCCTGAGGGCAAGGGCCTGATCCGCTGGGCGGTGGATGTGGATCCGCTGGCGATCTGAGCGCGGCAAAAAAAGCGGCCGTCAGGGCTTGCGCCCCGACGACCGTAGCCCTTCAACCAAAGGGTTCAGTGGCGGCCCGTCATGCGGGCCGCGATTCCTTTTTCCGTCCGCCCGCCTCAGACCAGATCGAAGCGGTCTAGGTTCATGACCTTGTTCCAGGCGGCGACGAAGTCCTTGACGAACTTGGTCTGGTTGTCGTCCTGCGCATAGGCCTCGGCAATGGCGCGCAGCTGCGAGTTGGATCCGAAGGCCAGGTCCACGCGGGTGGCCGTCCACTTGACGGCGCCGGTCTTGCGGTCCTTGCCCTCATAGGCGTTGTCGCCCGCGGGTTTCCAAGCGATGCTCATGTCGACCAGATTGACGAAGAAGTCGTTCGTCAGCTGACCCACGCGCTGGGTGAACACACCCGCCTTGGAGCCGCCGACGTTGGCGCCGAGCACGCGCAGGCCGCCGACCAGCACCGTCATCTCGGGGGCGGACAGCGTGAGCAGCTGCGCCTTGTCCACCAGCATCTCCTCGGGGGAAACGCTGTAGGCCTTCTTGCGGTAGTTGCGGAAGCCGTCGGCCACCGGCTCGAGCACGGCAAAGGACTCGGCGTCCGTCTGCTCGGCGCTCGCATCCATGCGACCGGGGACGAACGGCACCTCGACGGCATGGCCGGCCGCCTTGGCCGCGGCCTCGACGCCAGCGCAGCCGGCCAGTACGATGAGGTCGGCCAGGGAGACGCGCTTGTCACCCTTCTGGGCGCCGTTGAAGTCCTTCTGGATGCCTTCCAGGGTCTTGAGCACCTTGGCCAGCTGAGCCGGCTGGTTGGCTTCCCAGTCCTTCTGCGGGGCCAGGCGGATGCGCGCACCGTTGGCGCCGCCGCGTCGGTCCGAGCCGCGGTAGGTCGAGGCCGAGGCCCAGGCGGTC
Source organism: Hylemonella sp. (assembly GCF_027532185.1). Taxonomy (GTDB): domain Bacteria; phylum Pseudomonadota; class Gammaproteobacteria; order Burkholderiales; family Burkholderiaceae_C; genus Hylemonella. Next base: position 3,973 of record NZ_JAPZSV010000008.1, read on the forward strand.
GAAACCAGCTCGCTCACCGACAGGCCCGAGGCCAGCACCTTGGCCTTGAGATCGGCGATGTCCTTGGCGTCGATCACAGGATGGTTGAGCGCCGGGATCGGGTCCTGCCAGATCAAGTCTTCCTTGGGCACCTCGGGGCCCAGGTACAGGCTCTTCGGTCCCATGTCGCGGTGGGTCAGCTTGAACCAGGCGCGCGCATAGGCGTCGGCAAACTCCGCCGGGTTGTTGAGGAAGTGGCGCGCAATCTTCTCGTAGGCCGGGTCGAACTTAAGCGAGAGGTCGGCCGTGGTCATGGACGGCGGGTGCTTCTTGCTCGGGTCGTGGGCATCGGGGATCATGTCCTCGGGAGCGACGTTCTTGGCACGCCACTGGATGGCGCCAGCGGCGGTGGTCATCTGCTCGTAGTCGTACTTGAACAGCACCTTGAGGTAGCCCATGTCCCACTTGGTGGGGTTGGGCTTCCAGGCACCTTCGAAGCCGCTGGTGGTGGTGTCGCCCCCCTTGCCCGTGCCGTGCTTGTTGATCCAGCCGAAGCCCATCTCTTCCATGGGCGCGCCTTCGGGCTCGGGGCCGACCAGATTGGCGGGACCGGCGCCGTGCATCTTGCCGAAGGTGTGGCCGCCGGCCACCAGGGCCACGGTCTCGTAGTCGTTCATGGCCATGCGTGCGAAGGTCTCGCGCACATCCTTGCCCGAAGCCACCGGATCGGGTTTGCCGTCCGGACCCTGCGGGTTCACGTAGATCAGGCCCATCTGCACGGCGGCCAGCGGGTTCTCGAGCTGACGCTCGCCGCTGTAGCGGCTGTTGGGTTTGTCGCTGGTGGCCAGCCATTCCTTCTCAGCGCCCCAGTAGATGTCTTCCTCGGGGGCCCAGATGTCGGCGCGGCCACCGCCGAAACCGAAGGTCTTGAAGCCCATGGTCTCCATGGCCACGTTGCCGCAGAGGATGAAGAGGTCAGCCCAGGAGATGGCGTTGCCGTATTTCTTCTTGATCGGCCAGAGCAGGCGGCGGCCCTTGTCGAGGTTGCCGTTGTCAGGCCAGCTGTTGAGCGGGGCGAAGCGCTGGTTGCCGGTGTTGGCGCCGCCGCGGCCGTCGGCTGTGCGATAGGTGCCGGCGGCGTGCCAGGCCAGACGGATGAACAGGCCGCCGTAATGGCCATAGTCGGCTGGCCACCAGTCCTGGCTCTGCGTCATGAGGTCGGCCAGGTCCTTCTTCAGAGCCTTGTAGTCCAGCTTCTTGAAGGCCTCGGCGTAGTCGAAGTCCGGGTCCATGGGGTTGGAGACCGGCTGGTGCTGGTGCAGGATGGACAGGTTCAGCTGGTTGGGCCACCAGTCGGCATTGGACTGGGCGCCATGCGTGGCACGCGCGCCACCGGCGGCGTGAAAAGGACATTTGGCTTCGTTGCTCATGGTCTGCTCCTTGGGTTGAAATGCGGAACTTCTGACAGAGAGGCTCAGCTCGCCAGCGCCAGGGCGGCCAGACATTCAAGCCAGGCCGCAGGGCGGCTGTGGACGGCGATCGCTGTGGTCGGCATGGTGCTCTCCTTCTCCTGAAGTTCGATGACTTTAGGAAAAAAGCATCAACAAGGCCATTTGATTTGGCAAATCTATCGAATAGGCGACAACTATCCATGTATGGATAGTCATAGGGGTTAACCCGAGGTGGGCGCTTCAGGTCATCAGGCCCACGGCGCCCGAGAAGCTCAGGAAGGCCACGGCCGTGGAGACCAGGATGATGCGGGCGATGCGCCCGTTGTCGGCGCCGAAGCGCTCGGCCAGCAGCGAGACATTGCTGGCGCTGGGCAGAGCGGCAGCCAGCACCATGACCGTGAGTGCAAAGCGCGTCAGCGGCACGCCCAGCTGCATGGCGCCCACGCCCACCAGCAAGACCAGCAGCGGGTGCAACAGCAGCTTGAACACAGCCACAGGCACGTAGTCGCGCAGCGCAATGGGCGCGTGGCCGCTTTGCTCGGCGAGGATCTGCGAACGGGCCAGCACCGCGCCGATGGTGAACAGCGCCACGGGCGAGGCCGCGTCGGCCAGCAGGCCCACGGTCTTGTGCACCGGGCCCGGCAGTTCGAGCTGGATGTACGAGGCTACGCCGCCCAGCAGGATGGCCCAGGGCATGGGATTGGTCAGCATGCCCTTGAGCGCGTTCTTGAGCGCCACCGCCGTGCCGTGCTTGTCGGCGCCGTCCAGGCGCGAAAGCGCAATGCACAGGGAGGTGGTGATCACCATGTCCACCAGCATGCCCACGATGATGGGCGCGGCGGCCAGCGGGCCCAGCAGGGCCACGAGCAGAGGCACGCCCATGAAGCCGGTGTTGGGGAAGGCCGCCACCAGGGCGCCGAAAGACGCGTCGTTCCAACGGATGCGTGTGTTGAGCGTGACGGCGATGGTGAAGCCCACCATGACCAGGCCACAGAGCAGCCAGATGAAGAACACAGAGTAGTCGAGCAGCTGCGCGATCGGTGTGCTGGCCCCGAAGCGGTAGAGCATGCAGGGCAGGGCGAAGAAGAGCACGAAACCGTTGAGCCCGGGAATCGCCTCCAGCGGCAGCATGCGGCGGCGGGCGGCGAGGTAGCCGCAGAGCACGAGGGCGAAGAAGGGGAAGGTGACCGCGAAGATTTGCAACACGGTGTGTATTGTCGCCGCAGTGTGAAACGTGCTCTGGTTATGATCGTCTGCAGCAACTCCATCCCGCATGTCGACTTCCTTCTCCCACGGTCTCAATCTCGCGCAGCAGGACGCCGTCAATTACCTGCACGGTCCCTGCCTGGTGCTGGCCGGTGCCGGTTCCGGCAAGACCCGCGTCATCACCCACAAGATCGGCCGCCTGATCCAGGCCGGTCTCGACCCCAAACGCATCGCCGCCATCACCTTCACCAACAAGGCCGCCGCCGAGATGCGCGAACGCGCCAAGAGCCTGATCGGCAAGCCCGCCAAGGACGTGCGCATCTGCACCTTCCACGCCCTCGGTGTGCACCTGCTGCGTGAAGACGGCGAGGCCGTCGGCCTCAAGCCCCAGTTCTCCATCCTCGATTCCGACGACGTCACCAGCATCCTCAAGGACGCGGGCGGCAGCACGGACGCGGCCACCGCACGTCAGTGGCAATGGACCATCAGCCTGTGGAAGAACATGGGCTTGAGCTCCGCTCAAGCCGAAGGCTTAGCTAAAGATGACAACGAGCGCATCACGGCGCGCATCATGGCGCGCTACGAGGAGCGCCTGGCCGCGTACCAGAGCGTGGACTTCGACGATCTGATCGGCCTGCCGCTCAAGCTGCTGCGCGACCACGCCGAGGTGCGCGCCAAGTGGCAGAAGATCATGGGCCACATCCTGGTCGACGAGTACCAGGACACCAACGCCACCCAGTACGAGCTGCTCAAGCTGCTGGTGCCGCCCAACCCGAAGGACGCGCGCTTCACCGCCGTGGGCGACGACGACCAGTCCATCTACGGCTGGCGCGGCGCCACGCTGGACAACCTCAAGAAGCTGCCGATCGACTTCCCCGACCTCAAGGTCATCAAGCTGGAGCAGAACTACCGCTCCACGGGCGCCATCCTGCAGGCGGCCAACAATGTCATCGGCCCCAACCCCAAGCTCTTCCCCAAGCGGCTCTGGAGCGATCTGGGTGACGGTGAACCCGTGCGTGTGGTGGATGCCGACAACGAGGAGCACGAGGCCGAGCGCGCGGTCGCGCGCATCCAGAGCCTGCGTTCCAATTCGCAGCACAAGGAGTTCAAGGACTTCGCCGTGCTCTACCGCGCCAACCACCAGGCCAAGGTCTTCGAACAGGCCCTGCGCAAGGCGCACATCCCCTACAAGGTATCGGGCGGCACGAGCTTCTTCGACCGCGCCGAGATCCGCGACCTCTGTGCCTGGTTCCGCCTGTGGGTCAACAACGACGACGATCCGGCCTTTCTGCGCGCCGTGACCACGCCCAAGCGCGGCATTGGGCACCAGACCTTGCAGCAGCTCGGCACCTTCGCCAGCCAGTACAAGGTCAGCCTGTTCGAAGCCCTGTTCTCCTCCTCGCTGGGCTCGGTGCTCAACGCCCGCGCCGTGGGCAGCCTGCACGAGTTCGGTCGCTACATCAACGACCTCGAATACCGCGCGCGCCAGACCACGGGCGCCGAGGACGCACGCGCCTTCATGGCCGACTGGCTCAAGGACATAGGCTACGAGAAGCACCTCTACGACAGCGAGGACAACGAGCGCGTGGCCGCCAGCCGCTGGATCAACGTCATGGAGTTCTGCGACTGGATGGCCAAGCGCTGCGGTGGCGAGATCGACGACACCGCCGGCGTGACGTTGGCCAGCGAGAAGAAGTCGCTGCTCGAAGTGGCGCAGACCGTGTCGCTGCTCTCGACCATCAGCGAACGCGAGAAGGACCAGAACGTGGTCACGCTGTCCACCCTGCACGCCGCCAAGGGCCTGGAGTGGCCGCACGTGATGCTGGTGGGCGTGACCGAGGGCATGCTGCCCTTCAAGCTCGACGAAGGCGGCGATTCGCTCGGCGGCTCGCAGCGCGAGCACGAGGCCGTGAACGAGAACATCGCCCAGCGCCTGCAGGAAGAGCGCCGCCTCATGTACGTGGGCATCACGCGCGCCCAGCGCACATTGGCCGTGAGCTGGCCCAAGAAGCGCAAGAAGGGCCGCGAGATGGTCAGCGCGCAACCGAGCCGCTTCATCGCCGAGATGGCGCTGGACCAGGCCACGGTCAAGGAAGACCCGCGCGAGAAGCTGCGCGCGCTGCGCGCCGAGTTCGCCAAGAAGGCCCAGGACGCTGCCGCGGCCCAGGCCCTGGCCGGAGGGGCGGCTTGAAGCGCCTGGCCTTTGCACTGTTGTCGCTGGGACTGGCGTCCCTGGCCACGGCTCAGGCCCCCACCTCCGCGGCCTTGCCTGCGAACGAAAGCACGGCCGGCTGGCAACTCTGCGCGGCCCAGACCGAAGATGCCGCTGCGCGGCTGGCCTGTTACGACCGCTGGGTGCTGCAGCAGGCGCAGCCTGCCGCGGCCGCGGCCTCGCCCGACGAGGTGCCCGCCCCGCCGCCGGATTGCCGCAGCGGCCCGCAGAGCGCGCTCTCGCGTTACTGGGAACTGGAGTCCGGCAGCGACTGCGGCCGCTTCAACATCCGCGGCTACAAGCCCATCAGCCTGTCCTGGGTGCATGGCAACAGCGTGAACACCGCGCCCAGTTCCGATGCCGCGGGCCGCACGGCCACGAGCGCGCAGCCCTATATGCGCAACGAGATGCGCATCCAGCTCTCGGTGCGCACCAAGGTCGCCTCCGGCCTGCTGCCCTTCCTGCCCGCAGGCCAGCGCGACTCGCTGTGGTTCGGCTACAGCCAGCAGTCCTACTGGCAGCTCTTCAACGGCGAGATCTCACGCCCCTTCCGCACCACGGACCACGAGCCCGAGGTCATGTACATCCTGCCCACGCCGCTGGACCTGCCCGGCGGCTGGCGCCTGCGCTACAGCGGCCTGAGCCTCAACCACCAGTCCAACGGCCAGACCCTGCCGCTCTCGCGCAGCTGGAACCGCCTGATTCTCATGGCCGGCATGGAGCACGGCGACCGCTACACCGTCACCGGTCGGCTCTGGAAGCGCGTGACCGACGGCGACGGCAACAGCAGCAGCCCAGCAGCGGGTGACGACAACCCGGGCATCGATGACACCATCGGACGCGCCGAAGTCACCGGCAGCTGGCAGGTCCGTCCTGAGCACACCCTGGCTCTGACGCTGCGCCACAGCCTGCGCACCGATGCCAACGGCTCCTGGCGCCTCGAATGGCTGCGCCCCATCGACCCCGCCTCGCCCGGCCTGCGCCTGCACGTGCAGCTCTTCAGCGGCTACGGCGACGCCCTGGTGGACTACAACCGCCGCCGTACCATGCTCAGCGTGGGCCTGAGCCTGGTGGATTGGTAGGGTCATCCACATCAAATAAAAATAATTCGCATTCATCTCTATAATCGCGGTCGTCCCCAACCTCAGGGTGCCCGTCCCTCACGCTGTAGGGCGACGGCATCCGCGACGAGAGCATGCACCCCTCCCCACTCATCGGTTTCCCTCTCTTCCTGCCCCAAGCCGGCACCGTGCAGAAGGCCGCACGATGACACCGCTGCACGAACTCCCGCTGCACACGCCCGCCCTGGTGCGTGAGGTCCAGGCCCCGGCGGACAACGCCGAATGGCGCGCCCGTCTGGAAGAGATTGGCTTCCTCCCTGGTGAGCCGGTGCGTCTGGTCGCACGCGGTGCCCCAGGCGGCGACCCGCTGGTGGTGCGCATTGCCGATTCGACCTTCGCGCTGCGCCGCGCCGAAGCGGCCTGTGTGCAGGTGCAAGTCTTGCGCGCGGAGAACGCACGATGAACGAGGCCGTGATCCACGTCCACCCCGCCGGCCCGCTCGTGGCCCTGGTGGGCAACCCGAACTGCGGCAAGACCGCGCTCTTCAACCGCCTGACCGGCAGCCACCAGAAGGTGGCCAACTACGCCGGCGTGACGGTGGAGCGCAAGGAGGGGCGCTTTCGCACCACCGCCGGCAAGCTGCTGCGCCTGCTCGACCTGCCCGGCACCTACAGCCTCTACCCGCATTCGCCCGACGAACGGGTCACGGTGGAGGTGCTGCGCGGCCAGGCCACGGGCGAGAAGCGTCCCGATCTCGTGGTCTGCGTGGTCGACGCCACCAATCTGCGCCGCAACCTGCGCCTGGTGTTGGGGGTCAAGCGCATGGGCCTGCCCTGCCTGGTGGCGCTGAACATGGCCGATCTGGCCGAGCAGAGCGGACTGCAGATCGATACCGAGGCGCTGTCACGCGAACTCGGCGTGCCCGTGGTGCGCACGGTGGCCATCGACCACGGGGGAGCCGAGCCGCTCAAGGCCTTGCTGGATGACGCCGCACTGTGGCGCGCCGGCACGACAGCGGACGCCGCCGCGCCCGAGGCCGATCCGCGTGGCGACCACGAGGCCGTGCGCGCCATGCTGGAGCGCCTGGGCCTGGCCGCGGCCGTGCCGCACGCGCGCAGCGACCGCATCGACCGCGTGGTGCTGCACCCGGTGGTCGGCCCCCTGCTGCTGGCCGTACTCTTGTTCTTCATCTTCCAGGCCGTGTTCGCCTGGGCCGAGGCGCCCATGGGCTGGATCGAGGCCGGCACGGGCTGGCTGGGCGAGCAGATCGGCGCCCTGCTGCCCGAGGGCTGGGTGCGCAGCCTGATGGTGGACGGCCTCATCGCCGGCCTGGGCGGCGTGGTCGTCTTCCTGCCGCAGATCGTCATCCTCTTCGCCTTCATCCTGGTGCTGGAGGAAAGCGGCTACCTGCCACGCGCGGCCTTTCTGCTGGACCGCCTGATGGGCGCGCTGGGCCTGTCGGGCCGCAGCTTCATTCCGCTGCTGTCCAGTTTTGCCTGCGCCATTCCCGGCATCATGGCCGCGCGCACCATTGCCAACCCGCGCGACCGTCTGGTGACCATCCTCATCGCGCCGCTCATGACCTGCTCGGCGCGCCTGCCGGTCTACGCCCTGCTGATCGGCGCCTTCGTGCCGCAGCGCGAGGTCTGGGGCGGCCTGGAGCTGCAGGGCCTGGTGCTGTTCGGCCTCTACCTCGCGGGCATCCTGGGGGCCATGGCCTTGGCCTGGGTCCTCAAGCACTTCACCACCCGCGGCCAGGTGCGCACGCTGATGATGGAGCTGCCGGCCTACCACTGGCCGAGGCTGCGCAATGTGCTCATCGGCCTGTGGCAACGCGTGAAGATCTTCCTGCGCCGTGTGGGCGGCGTGATCCTGACGCTGACCGTGCTGCTCTGGTTCCTGGCCAGCTATCCGGTCCCGCCCGAAGGCGCCACCGGCCCGGCCATCGAGTACAGCCTGGCCGGCATGATCGGGCGCGCGTTGGCCGTGGTGTTCGAGCCCATCGGATTCAACTGGCAGATCAGCATCGCGCTGGTGCCCGGCCTCGCTGCACGCGAAGTTGCGGTGAGCGCGCTCGGGACGGTCTACGCGCTCTCGGCCACGGCCGACGACACGGCCCAAGCCCTGATGCCGCTGATCGCGCAGAGCTGGAGCCTGGCCACCGCGCTCTCGCTGCTCGTGTGGTACGTGTTCGCACCCATGTGCCTGTCGACGCTGGCCACCATCCGCCGCGAGACCGGAGGCTGGCGCATGGCCATCCTCACCGGGGCGTACCTCTTCGTGCTCGCCTACGTTGCATCCTTTCTGACCTACCACGTGGCGCTGGCCCTGGGTGCGGGCTGAGTCTGACCTGCGCGCACAGAGAAGCCGGGCCTGCGCCCGGCTTTTTCATGCGCGCTGCTTCTCGTCCTCTTCCTTGAAGAACTGCTGCGCGAGCTTGAAGGAATCGAGCCCGGCGGGCGCGCCGCAGTAGACGGCCGCCTGCAGGAAGACCTCACAGATCTCTTCCTTCGTCACGCCGTTGTTGAGCGCGCCCTTGAGGTGCAGCTTGAGCTCGTTGGGTCGGTTGAGCGCCGTGAGCATGGCCAGATTGAGCAGGCTGCGCGTCTTGCGGTCCAGGCCCGGGCGCGTCCAGACCGTGCCCCAGGCGTTCTCGGTGATGAGTTGCTGGATCGGTGCCATGAAAGCGTCTGCATTTGCCAGCGACTTGTTGACGTATTCGTCGCCCAGCACGGCTCTGCGCACGGCCAGGCCAGCCTGGTATCTCGGGTTCTCGTCCATGGGATCTCCTGTGTGGTGTTGTCCTGCCGGCAACTGTACAGGCGGGCACAGCCCGCGCCCTCAGTCGCCCCAGCGCCCGTAGTACACCGTCAGCGCCGTCACCAGGCCGTAGAGCAGCATGGCGGCGCTGATGAGGGCAAACATGCTCCACACCGGCGCGCCGGCCTGCACCAGCAGCCAGCCGCCCACGGCCACGAGCAGCAGGCGGGCCGTCCCGGCCAGCACCGGCCCCAGCAGCCTGCCCGCGCCCTGGGCCGCAAAGTACAGGCACAGACCCAGGGCGAAGAAGCCGTAGGCCGGCGCCACCCAGCGGAAGTAGCTGCGCGCATGGGCGATCACCTGTGCCTCGTCGGTGAACAGCCGCGACCAGCCATCGGGCCACAGCGCCACCAGCAAGCCGATGCCGCCCACGATGGCCGCGGCCAGTCCTGCCCCGGTCCAGGCCACGCGCCGTGCGCGCTGCACCTTGCCCGCCCCCAGGGCCATGCCCACCAAAGGCAGGCAGGCCACGCCGATGGCAAAGGTGATGGGGATGAGCAGAAACTCCAGCCGCGCCCCGATGCCGTAGCCCGCCAGCGCCTCGGTACCGAAGCCGGCCACGATGCGCGTGACGATGAGGATGGTCAGCACGGTCTGCAGGGCCGACAGGCTGGAGACCGCACCGACCCGCAGGATGTCCATGAAGTTCTCGCGCTGCAGCCCCGCCGAGAACTGGAGCCGCACACGCGCCCGGCCCGAGCGCAGGTGGCGATAGAGCCAGGCCGCCCCCAGGGCAAAGGCCAGTACCTGTCCCAGCGCGATGCCGGCCATGCCCAGGCGTGGTACGGGGCCCCAACCCAGCCCGAGCAGACCACCGAAGACGATCTGCCCCACGGCCACCAGCAGCAGGGTGACCGAGGGCGTCCTCATGTCACCCGCGCCGCGCAAAGAGGAGGCGAAGGCGTTCAGCAGCCAGATGACCAGGGCGCCCGCAAAGGCCACCATGGCGTAGGCCAGGGCCTGGTCCAGCGCAGCGTCGCGCCCGCCGATCAGCGCAATGAGCGGGCGCCCCCAGAGCAGCACCAGCGCGCTGAAGCACAGGCCCAGCACCGCGCTGATGACCACGGCGTGCAGCACCAGTGCATTCGCCCTGGCCTGCTGGCCCGCACCCAGCGCCCGGCTGATGGCCGAGGCGATGCCACCGCCCATGGAGCCGGCCGAGAGCATCTGCTGCAGCATGATGAGCGGGAACACCAGCGCCATGCCCGCGAGTGGCGCCGTGCCCAACACGCCCACATAGACCGTCTCGGCCACGCTCACCAGGGCCGTGGCCAGCATGGCCACCATATTGGGCAGGCTCAGCCGCCAGATGGTGGGCAGGATGGGGGCGGTGGTGAGGTCTGGAGCGGCCATGGCAGCCATCATGGCAGGCTGGCCGCTTTTCTGCTGCGCAGAGGCGACACGCACCCGCGCCAGCGCATCGCCCTCAGTGGCCGATGCCGCGTGCCATCATCGCCGCCAGCACAGGCAGGCTCACGATGAGCAGCAGTTGCCCGCCCACCCAGCGCCGCGTACCTTCCACCTGTGCTTCCGTGGGCAGATGGCCCTCGGTCTTGAACTGCCGGAGCCAGCGCGGGTAGCGCACGGTCGGCACGATGGACAGCAGCCCCACCAGCACAAAGACCGCGATCTTGGCCCAGAACACCGGGTTGTCCAGATAGAAGTCTGAGCTCTTGGCGCTCCAGAAGACGCGTGCAAAGCCCGCCGCCAGCAGCAGCATGGCCGCCCCGCCATAGGCCTGGTCCACGCGACCCAGGGTGCGCAGCCAATCAGCCGACGGCGTCTGGCGCAGCAGTACGAATTCGGCCGCCAGCGCGGCGATCAGCAGCAGCAGGGCCCAGTGGTGCACGATGGCCAAAGCCAGGTCATGGGTCATGTTCGAGTCCTCGGAGCGGCAGTCTGATCAGGGCGGGATGCCATGATGTGTACACTGCATACATTACAGTTTAGCTTTGTATGTATACACTGTCAACATTTCCTATCTTCTGAACATCATGCCCGCTCCTTACCACCACGGTCATCTGCATGCCGCCCTGCTGGCGGCGGCGCGTGCGCGGCTCGCCTCGGGCGACGAGTCCACGCTGAGCCTGCGCGAGCTGGCCCAGGGCGTGGGCGTAAGCGTGAACGCCAGCTACCGGCACTTCCCGAGCAAGGAGGCCTTGCTGACCGAGGTCGCCGTCCGGGGCTTCGTGGAGCTGCGCGAACACATGCTGGCCCGCCTGGCCGATCGGCCGCGCGCCGATGCCCGGGAGCGCCTGCAGTCGGCTGGCCAGGGCTACATCGCCTTTGCGCAGCAGGCCCCGGGGCTGTTCCGGCTGATGTTCAGCCAGAAAGGTCGCTTCGAGTCGAACGCAGCTTTTCTCGCCGCCTCGGGCGCAGCCTTCGGCGTGCTGGTGGAGCTGGCGGCCGAACTGCTTGGCGAGGCCCCGGGCACGGCCAGCGTCATGAAACTCGCGATGGGCGCCTGGTCACTGGTGCACGGCTACGCGACCTTCGCCATCGAAGGCTATCTGAGCGCCCTGCCCGAGGCGATGCGTCTGGATCCGGCGGAGTTGGTCCAGATGCTCAGGCTCCCCTAGCCCACGGGCGTCCGTCGCGCCGAGCGTGCAAGCGACCGGTCGGCCTCCATGCGCCGGCTCGTCGTCCGGCCGCTCGTTCCTGCAGTCGTCCGCACTCATGTCGGGGCCAGCGCCGAGATGACGGCGCTGGCCACCCGGGCGATGGCGCGGTTGCGCGTAGCCTCGCCGGCCGGGCTTTGTGTCAGATAGGCCGCCACCACGATGGGCGCGCGATCCGGCGGCCAGTAGACGCCCACGTCGTTGGTGGAACCACGCGCCCCCGTGCCGGTCTTGCTGCCCAGACGCCAGCCTGTGGGCAGCTGGGCGCCGAGACGCTGGCCGCTGGTCTGGGTGGCCTGCATCCAGGTCACCAACTGGGCACGGCTGGCAGGTGTCAGCGCGTCGCCCAAGACCACACCCTGCAGCAGGGCGACCATGGCCCGCGGTGAAGTCGTGTCGCGCGGATCGCCGGGCGTGGCGGCGTTGAGCTCGGGTTCGGTGCGGTCGAGGCGGGTCACCGTGTCACCCAGCGAGCGGACGTACTGCGTCCAGCCCTGCGGCCCGCCCAGGGTCCGCAGGATGAGGTTGGCCGCGGCGTTGTCGCTGAGTGTGATGGTCGCCTCGCAGAGCTCGGCCAGCGTCATGCCCTGGCCGACACGCGTCGCCGTGACCGGCGACCAGGGGATGATCGCCTCCGGACCGTAGACGATGGTCCGGTCGAGCCGCTCCAGCCCCAGGTCCACGCGCCTTAGCACGTGGGCACCCAGCAGCCATTTGAACGTGCTGCACAGTGGGAAGCGCTCGTCGAGCCGATAGCCCTGCACCTGTCCGGTGGCGGTATCCAGCACCGCCACGCCCAGGCGGCCGCTGGCCGCAGCTTCGATCTCGCGCCAGGTCGCCGGCGCGAGCCTGTCCAGCCCCCGACCCCGGCTTTTCTGATTCTCGGCGCGGGCGCCGAGCGGGCCCGCGATCGCCAACGCCAACAGGGATTGCGCCAGAGCGCGTCGATCCAGCATGCCGTTCCTCCTCCAAAGAAGCGCAACGATAGGCGTTGCGGCAGCGCGGCACAAACGGTTTTATCGAGGGGAAAGCATCGGAAAATCTGGGGCATGAATCTACCCCTCAATGCCTTGCGCGCGTTCGAGACCTCGGCCCGCCATCTGAGCTTCACCCGCGCGGCCGCCGAGCTGAATGTCACCCAGTCCGCCGTCAGCGCCCAGGTCAAGAACCTTGAGGACCGTCTGGGCACACCCCTGTTCCGGCGCCTGCCGCGCGGTCTGGCGCTGACCGATGAGGGCTACGCGCTGCTGCCCATGTTGTCGGAGAGCTTTGAGCGCATGGGCGCCGTGCTCGAGCAGTTCCGGGGCGGGCGGGTGCGCGAAGTCTTGACGGTGGCCGCCGTGGGCACGTTTGCCGTCGGCTGGCTGCTGCCCCGTCTGGAACGCTTTCACCGCACACACCCTTTCGTGGACTTGCGCTTGATGACGAACAACAACCGGGTGGACCTGGCCGGGGAAGGGCTGGACTACGCGATCCGCTACGGCGACGGCGCCTGGCACGGCACCCAGGCAGAAGCCCTGACAGAGGCGGCCCTGTCGCCGGTCTGCACGCCTGAGCTCGCGTCCCGCCTGCAGGTGCCGGCCGACCTGGCGTGCGAAACGCTGCTGCGTTCCTATCGGGCCGACGAGTGGACTCGCTGGTTCGCCGCGGCTGGCGTGTCGACGCCGTTGCTACGCGGACCGGTGTTCGACTCCTCGGTGACGATGGCGGCGGCGGCCATGCAAGGCCTGGGGGTCGCCCTGTTGCCGCCCGCCATGTTTGCCCAGGAGCTGCGCGCCGAGCGGCTGGTCCAGCCCTTCGCGCTCGAGGTTCTCACAGGCCGCTACTGGCTCACGCGCCTGAAGTCGCGGCAGGAGTCGGCGGCCATGCGCGAGTTCAGGGACTGGTTGCTGGCATCCATCCACGAGGACTGAGCCTGCAGCCAGACGCTCCAGCCCCGCGGAGCCAGGGGCAGATGCTGAACCTGCGGTCCTGAAGCGATCGCAGGCACAGCCACCAGGTCGGATCAGTGGGTACCGCGAGGGGCCCACGCGGCGGACAGGAAGTCCGCGAGCTTTTCGGGCACGTCGTTGTCAAAGCTCATCAGCAGATCGGAGGCCTGGGCGGCGGCGGCGGCCTGGAGGATGCCGGCCAGGCTGTCCTTCTGCGCGGCAGTCACCGCAGGCTGGCGGCTGACCAGGCAAGCCAGTGTGGCCTCACGCAGGCGGTCCGAGCCGAGGACATGCCAGGCGTAGTCGATCTCATAGCGCTCGAAGGCGTCCTTGAGGCTCTCGCCGTTCTGGCGGGCTTCTTCCGCGAAGTGGTTCAGCGTGCGCGTGCTGAGCGCGTCCATGATGTGGGCGACGGGCGCAGCGTGATCGGGAACGAGGTGGTCGAGGGCCATGGAGGACTCCGGTGAGGTCGTGGGCATGCGCCCGGAATGCATCTGGCGGCCGACGCCTGGCGTCCCGGCGGGCAGATGCGACAAACGTGGCGATCCGATGGCGGACCCCACGGCACACACCGTCTTGCAGGAAAGACGGCGCCTGGATGGAACGGGAACGGACTGCATCGCTCCCAGCCTGTCCTCACGGGGCGGGGCACTGCAGAAAATGAAAAGCCACCCCGCAGGGGGATGGCTTTCTGAGAAATTCTGGTGGCCTGGGGCGGAATCGAACCACCGACACGCGGATTTTCAATCTATCAGAATCCGCTTGCGCAGCACCAACTTAGTTTGATTCTACTCTACAAACGCGAATACACGATCCGGCCTGTTTGGCCCGTGTATCCTTACGCCCAAATAGTTTTGTAGAAGTGTCAATGCCTCCGAAAAAGTCAGCGCGCAAGCTGGACGAAACCGCGACATCTCCCACTGAGGTTGTCGTCGCGGCGTCGGAGAATCGCAAACAGGTTTTGCACACCATCTCAAGCGAGCTGAAGAAGGCAAGAGCGCGAGTTCAGCTCTCGATCACTGATCTTCACAAGAAGACGGGTATATCTCGAACTGTGCTCCAGGGCTATGAGGCTGGACGATTTGCACCCGGGAGCCCAGAGCTGAAGAAGCTGTGCGAAACGCTTAATGTCTCCCCGAACCAAGTAATTTTTGGCCGCGAGGCGCCACTTGAAGACAAGTCTGCGTTGGCGGATTTCGTCGGTGACCTCGGCAAAGCGCAAAACACGGCGCGTCTAACCATTGCCGCACAGCTTCTGACACCCAGCGAGCTTAGGGCGATGCTTTCACTCATCGAGAGCATCGCCCTCCCCAGGTTGGGCGGCAAGGAACATTTGGACGCACTAATCGCGTCTGTAGGTCTGCTTTTCGACGAAAAGGATGGGCTGCTCTCGGTGCTGGAAGGTACTGCTGAGGACGTAGCCGCCCTTGTCTCCGAAGAAAAGATCAAAGCTCTAGCTGTGAAGCTCGACGAAGCCGCCGCGAAGGCCCCCAAAAGGAAATAGGAAGTCGATCTGTACTTACCAAAAAGAGCCCGTATCGACGGGCTCTTTTTTGGCCACACATGAACCACAAAGAGTCTATTGACATGTTTGTAGTTCACATCCAGAATTAGAACCACAAACAGTTCAACCGCACTGTTTGCATTCATTTTGGAGGTTCCATGATTGACTTTTCTGAACTGGCGCTGTCCCCCAACGAGTCTCGCGCCGCTCGTAACTTCCTGGGCCTAAGCCAAGCCCAGGCGGCCACCAAGTCCAACCTGCCCGCCCACAAGCTCAAGCGCTTCGAAAGCGGTAACTACGTCCCCGACGCCCAGTTCCTGGAAGACCTCCGGGACTTCTACGAAGGCGAGGGCTTCAAGTTTCACGACGAGCTCGCGCCTGGCGCCAAGGCCAAAGCAAGCGGGGACGTTTTCCCGGCCGGCGTCGTTGGTGAAACTGGCGGTTCTCCGAGTGAAACCGATGGTTCTCCCTCGGGGAAACTGGGGCGCTTCCAATCGGCCAGCGTGCAGTACATGCGGATCAGTCCGAGCCTGAACGCCGACCAGGTGGACCGCATCCTGGAGTGCATCGAAGAAAACGAGGCGGCCATCTCCGCGGCCGCTGGCCAGGCGATCACCACAGGCTTTCTGACCGATGCCCCCAGCGGCCAGTCCCAAGCCCAGGCCATCGCAGCCTTGCGCCGCCTGGCGGAAATCGGCCTGCTGCATGCACGCCTGTTGGGCCGGGATCTGCTGCCGCCCCCCACAAGCCAGGATCCTGCCTCGGCTGAAACGATTGGCGACCTGCTGCATGCGGCCCTGGGCGACATGCAGCGCGCCGTGGTGGGCGGCGACAAAGAGGCCCTGGCGCGTCGCAAAGCGCGCCAGGAGCCCTCGGAGGTGCTTGAAGCGCTGATCGGTTGAAGGGGTGCGCCGTGAGCCATCCTGACAAGCCTATGGCCGTCGCACGCCCCGGTGTTGCCCTAACGGGGCGCCGCAGGGCGCCGAGGGGGGTACCCAGTGGCACAGCAGTGCCACTGGGGGGCGAGGGAACCCCGTCACGCGAGGTCGTGGCGCGCCCTGCTGACGCAGGCGCGCCGGCCAATCCGTTTGCCTGGTGGTCTACGCCTACCCAGCGCGCGCTGCGCGCGCACTCCCCGGCACCCATTGCACCGCCAGCTCGCCGCCCTTTTTCAAGGCCCGACTCTCACCCGGAGTCGGCCTCGCAAAAGGCTGCGATTCACCCCTTCACGGGAAGTAACACCCCGTATGAGTCTCATGAGTGAGACAGGACCAGCGACGCGCAGGACCTCATGGGACTCGACACGGTAAGGCTCAAGACCCCTTCTATGCCACGCTCCATCGTTGACAAGATCAAGGCCCAGGGCGAAAGCTACTGCCGTCTGCGGAACGA
This sequence comes from Hylemonella sp., assembly GCF_027532185.1. Lineage (GTDB taxonomy): Bacteria > Pseudomonadota > Gammaproteobacteria > Burkholderiales > Burkholderiaceae_C > Hylemonella. The sequence goes on from NZ_JAPZSV010000008.1 coordinate 20,147, forward strand.
CACCGGGGAACTGGTGTGGGAGGTCACCCGCACCAACCTGCTGGGCTCCTTCGATTCGCGGATCATGGTAAAGCCCATGTATGAGGACTGCACCAGGTCCAAGAGCGGGAAGCCGGAATGGCATCCGAGCCCTCCGTACCTGGTCATCGAATGCTCGATTGGCAAGGCCTTCAACGGTCACAACGTCTACGGCGCCATCGAAGACCTGCAGGAAGCCGCCGAACGTCTGCGCAACCTGCTGCAGGGCCTGCTCGGCATCCCGCTACCCCATACCCGGAGCTGGACGGTCCAGCGGGTGGACTGGGCTGAAAACTTCCAGTTGCCCTACCAGGCCGTGCAGGAGTTCTTCGAGGGCATCTACCACGTTGCGTTTCCACGCCGGAAGATGCAGAAGTACAGCAATGAGGCCGTCTTCATCCCTGGCACGACGACGACGATCAAGCTGTATCACAAGGGGCCGGAGTTCGAAAAGCACGACCGCAAGCGCCTGTATGTGGTCCTCCGCGGTCTCCACCAGCAAAACCGCCCCAAAGGCGCGCCTCCCGATTGGGCACACGGACAGGCATCGCGCAAGGTGGCTGCGCTGCAGCGCTTGGCAAATAACCGCCTCCGGGCCGAAGTTGAGATCCACGCAGAGAAGCTGGACTACGACTTCGGGCACAAGCCCAAGGTGCACGAGGTCAGCAGGGAGTACCTGCAAGAGGTCTTCGACAAGGAAATTTCTCGGCTCCTGCGCGAAGGCCGTGAAGGGGTTCAAACCGTACGTACGAGCCTGGCTGTACGGGACCGGCTAGATGCCCGGTATTCCCTTGAGCTGGCGGGCCTGCTGCATGGGTTCTGGTTGAACCTGGCCACCCACGGCGAAGAGGACACCCGAAAGCGCCACCCCCGCGCGACCTTCTACCGCCGCCGCAAACAGCTTGTGGATGCCGGTGTGTCCTGGCTGGCCACCGACATGCAACTCATCGAGCGTCAAGGGCAAATGCTGCCTCTTGATTTCTCCCCAGTTCGTGCGAACCCGAGGCGATGCCAAAGCCCGGTGCGCGAAAGACCCGCGTTCAGCTACGAGCGCGGATTACTGCAACTGGCCGCCTAAGGCCGAAATCCGAAAGGAAACATCATGAGTGAAACCGTACTCGTTCTCCGCGCTTCCAAGTGGGAAATGACCGACGAGAAGACCGGCGAGGTCCGCAAGGGCTGCACTGTGCACTACATCAATGACTACCAGGTGGAGACCGCCAACGCTGTTGGCGATGCCCCCATGAAGGTGCAGGCCAGCGATGAGGTCTTCAACGAGGTCAAGAAGCACAAGGCACCGGGCGTGTATGAGATCAACACCCGAACGAAACCTGGGAAAGAGGGGCAGGCGACCGTGGTGATGACCCAGGCGAAGTTCGTGAAGGCCTTCACGCTCGCCCAGGCCCGATGAAAAAAGCGCCCAGGTGCTGACACACCTGAGCGCCCACCGCTTCACAAGACCTATCCCATGAACGGCTCGGCCAGCTTACCGCAAACACGTTGGCGAGCCAATCAACGAGGCAACCATGATTAGCGCACCAAAGGACATTTTTGGACCGAATGCTTTTGAGATGTTCGTCCACGAGCTGGGCATGGCTCGGGTCAGCGCGATTCTTGAAGTGAAGCCCGCCACCGTCCGGCGATGGATGCGCGGCACAACTGCAGTCCCACGCATGGCGGTGCTGGCCCTCTACTGGGAGACCCAGTACGGGCGCTCGCTGATCGAGTCCGAGATGGTCAATGAAATCCGGATCCTCTACCAACGCAATCGCATCCTGCAGGAGCAATTCACGCGCGCCAAGGACATAGTGACCGGGCTCCGTCGCCTACATGCAGGCACTGCGAATGAGCCCATTTTTGAGGAGCTGATCGACTGCCATGAAAACGAAGAGATTCAAACTCAATTTGGCGCTCCCCGTTCACGCCAACATACTGCGTCTGCACCTGCACATCCGCGAGCGACTGAATCCGAATCACAGACCATCCCTCAAGCTGGCGCGCCTCAGGGGGATACGCCGCTACAAAAGGCTGCTGCTGCGTAAGGGAGGGGCATACAGTGGAATCAGACCTCTTTCTCACCAGCGACGAAGTTGGCACGCTGACGGGCTACAAGCTTCCGGCTCGCCAAGTGCAATGGCTGCGCGCGAAGGGCTGGCGATTTGAGCTCAACGGCAACCGCCGCCCCATCGTCGCCCGCAAGTACGCGGAAAAAATGCTCGGCTGTGGCGTCCCCGATGAGGCTACCTACAAACCTAATTTCTCGGCTCTGCAGAGGGTGTAATGGGCCGTCGCCGGCAATCCAACTTTGACGATCCCCCGCGCTTCCATAGGAAGGGCAAGACCTGGTATCACGTAAGCGGCACCCTGCCCCGGATCTGGACCAAGCTGTCCAGCGACCGGGCTGAGGCCCTTCGACTATGGGCGCAGCGTGAGGGGGTCCGGGAGGACGATTCGACCCGTCTGTTTTCCGTTGTGGCCAAGCGGTACGTACGGGAGGTTTTCCCGACCAAGGGGATCCGCACCAGGCGGGACAACGATAAAGAGTTGGCGAACCTGCTCAAGGTCTTTGCCCACATGCCTATAGACGCCATCGCGCCCATGCACATCCGGGAGTACCTGGACATTCGCGGCCAGATCGCCCCGGTACGAGCGAACCGGGAGAAGGCCCTGTTCTCCCACATCTTCAACAAGGCGCGGGAATGGGGCTACACGGCTGCGCAGAACCCTTGCCAAGGGGTAAGGGGCTTCAAGGAAACCGGACGCACCAGGTACGTGACGGACGCCGAGTTTGACCAGGTGAAGGCCCACGCCCATTACACCGTGGTGGACGCAATGGATCTAGCCTTGCTGACTGGCCAGCGTCCCGCGGACGTCCTCAAGATCAAGCGAACGGATCTCCGAGATGGTGCCTTATGGATAGTTCAGAACAAGACCGGAACACGCCTGGGGATCGAGATCACGGGCCATCTGGCCGAGGTCATTGAGCGAATCAACCAACGGCCGCGGAAGACGATCAGTCCTTACTTGATCCAGGATGAGAACGGCCAGCCTCTCAGCCAGTGCGCCCTGCGCTCACGGTTCGACAAGGCACGGACCCTGGCCAAGGTGGATTTTCAGTTCCGGGATATCAGGGCCAAGGCCGCGACCGATACCGGCGACTTGGCTCACTCGCAGAAGCTGCTAGCCCACAAGAACCGGGACATGACCGAGCACTATGTCAAGTCGCGGATGGGGGAGCGGGTAAAGCCGCTTCGCTGAACCGATTTGCCGGGTTTAGAGCCCAATCGGAGAGTCCTTGCGCTCGTTAAGCCAGTCTACGAGAACATGATTCGTGGGTTCGGGCGCGGGAACTCGGCGCTCAAGAATAAAGCGCCTGTAGCCTTCAGCCTTGATCGCATCAACGTCAACCGCATCTGCGTCAACTGTTTGCAGTATTCGCAGGGATCGTTGCTTGTGAGAGGCGTTCAGATTGCGGTAATTCAGCAGTTGCTCAGCCATATTCGGTCCCCCGGTGTCATGAACTACTGGACTGGACTCGGCGCGTGTAGCGCAAGTTTAACTCAGGTTCAAAATAGTGCTTCCTCTTGATCCAGACGAGGCCTTCTGACTTCGTAATTGCAGCAATGTCGATTGGTCCGCCGACTGACTCGGTTGGCGAGGTAACACGCTCTTTTAACGACTCCAGCGTCAGCAGAGTCTCCGCGAGATGGGACATCTCCTGAATACTCAGGCCCGCTAATACCGTGCGCAGGGGTGCAAAATTCACAGCATAATTTTTCTGCTGCCACTCACCCATGAACTCATCGTGGATATTTTTAACGATTGGATCAGCTACTTCGGACGGAATTGGAACTCCTTCACCCCGCAATTTCTCAATTAGCAGGTCCAATTTCTCTTGGCTCTTTTCTCGAATAATGCTTTGAAGTGAAAAGCCAAAGCCATCGGTAAAAACATCAATCATTGACGATTGAGCGAAGGCCTGAATCCAGGATGCAGTGGAATGAGTGATAGCTCTGGAAAGATAGTCAGGCATCTCGTAAAGCAGACTCGATCCAACGTGACCATATACGTGAGCACACTGGTAACTTGGGAAGATTTCGCCGCCACCATAGCCGGCCGCCACAACCCCAGTGTGTGAGAGGAATTGGGTAGGCTCTTTAAAAAGAGCTGAAAGCGCAAGTTTGGTGACCTCCTCGCGCTGACTGATGATGTCTTTCAGCGGAGAATTTTCAAGCTCAGCATTTGCGATCGCAACATAAGAGCCCAGGTCATTCAAAGCAGCACCCAGATCGTCGGCATTTAGCGACGGATGGACTGCAGACTGTTCGAAGCGCTGCTTCAGCTGCACCTCGGCGAGGTTCCAGGCAGCGATGCGATCTGGCTCTGAGGCATCAGTATCCAAAAATGGCGGTTGCAATCTGCCAGCGGACCGAATCACATGCAGGAGCGCGTGCGGAAAGCGACCCGCAGTCAAAACCTTGGGCTCCGGAAAGATAGACGCGTTGCCCTTTAAGAACGCGATCACCGCACTTACGTAGTCATGCAATCGTGGCAGAGGTTCGCTACCCTGAAGAGAGCTTCGAAACAACTTAAGAGCAAGCTCCCAAGGCACCTGGTCGATCTCCGCGGCGCCAAATATTGTGATCGCCACATTTCCCTGAGGGGAGATATCAAAGATCTTGTTCGCTGCCTTTGAGTAACGGGGATGGCTGGCATTGAAGACGCCTGTGGTTACTGCGCTGTCCGCAGCAACAATGATCCCCTTTTTATTGAGGACCACAACCTCACTGGTCATGCCTTTCCCCCTTTCGCCTCCGAGTTTTTTCTAGATTCTTCCACGATTTGTAGAAATAGGCCAGCGGATGTAGAAACGCCCCAGGACCCGAAACGGGCGCTGGGGCGCATGGATACTGGTGGCCTGGGGCGGAATCGAACCACCGACACGCGGATTTTCAATCCGCTGCTCTACCAACTGAGCTACCGGGCCAAGAGAGGTGGAATTATAGCAGCACTTGGGGCCGGGGCCGGGCGGCTCAGGCGCTGTTGCGCTTGCCGCGGCTCAGGTCCACGCCGAGCTGCTTGAGCTTGCGGTAGAGGTGCGTGCGCTCCAGGCCGGTCTTCTCGGCCACGCGGGTCATGGAGCCGCTTTCGCGCGCGAGGTGGTATTCGAAATAGGCCTTCTCGAATTCGTCACGGGCTTCGCGCAGGGGCTTGTCGAGCTGGAAGTTCTGCTGCGACTGCGGGCCGGTCTCGACGACCGCCAGCATGGGCGCCGCCAGGCCAGACAGACCCTCGCCGGCGCCATGTGCGAGGCCGCCCAGGGGCACCGCAGCGGCCGGCAGCGGGGCGTTGCGGGCCAGGCCCTGCTCCACGGCCTTGAGCAGCTTCTGCAGGGTGATGGGTTTTTCGAGGAAGGAATGGGCGCCGATCTTGGTGGCCGCCACCGCGGTGTCGATGGTGGCGTGGCCGCTCATCATGATGACGGGCATGGTCAGCAGGCCGGCCGTGGACCATTCCTTGAGCAGGGTGACGCCATCGGTGTCGGGCATCCAGATGTCGAGCAGCACAAGGTCGGGGCGCTCGTTCTGCCGGGCCTGCCGCGCCTGGGCGGCGTTCTCGGCCACTTCGACGCTGTGTCCTTCGTCGTTGAGGATCTCGGACAGCAAGTCACGAATGCCGAGTTCGTCATCGACTACCAGTATGTTTGCCATGGTGTGAACGCTGGGTCTTTCGTGTGGTCCGGAGGGCTCAGGCGGGGGCCGGCTTCTCCACCGCGAATGATAACGATACTTGCGCCCCCACCACCTGCTCCTCGGCCAGGCGGTTGGCCAGGTCGATCCGGGCCCCGTGCTCGTCGGCAATCTTCTTCACCACGGCCAGACCCAAGCCCGTGCCTTTGGGCTTGGTGGTGACATAGGGCTCGAACGCGCGCTTGAGAATGGCCTCGGGAAAGCCCGTGCCCCAGTCGAGCACGCTCAGACGCACGCGACCGCTGGCCTCGACCCACTGGGTGCGTACGGTGACCGGGAATTCGGGTCCGCTGCGACCGGTGCTCTCGGTGGCGTCCTGCGCGTTCTGAACCAGGTTGTGCAGCACCTGGCGCAGCTGCTGGGCGTCGCCCATGACCGGCGGGCAGCGCGCGTCGAGGTCCTTGACCACGGGGATGCGGGCGGCAGATCCCCCATAGAGCTGCAGCACCTCGCCGACCAGAGCGTTCAGATCCAGGGCATGCAGTTCGGCTGCCGGCAGGCGGGCGTAATCGCGGAATTCGTTGACCAGGCGCTTCATGGCATCGACCTGGTCAACGATGGTCTTGACGGACTTGGTGACCACGGCCTGCTCGGCCTCCTCCACCTTGCCGGCGAGCTTGCGCTCGAGCCGCTCGGCCGAGAGCTGGATGGGCGTGAGCGGGTTCTTGATCTCGTGCGCCAGGCGGCGCGCCACCTCGCCCCAGGCTTGGGCGCGCTGCGCCGAGACGATCTCGGAGATGTCGTCGAAGACCAGCAGCCAGGCCTTGCCTGGCAGCTCGGCGCCGCGCGCCACCAGGGTCAGGGTGCCGCGGCCGTTGGCGCTGTCGGCCGCGGGCGAGCCCGAAGGGGCCCCCAGCTCGAAGGACTGCTGCCAGTGGTCCAGTGCGTGTTCGGCACGCTCCTCGACGAAGCGGTCGAACTGCTGCTTGACGCTGCGCGCAAACTCTTCCAGGCCCTCGATGTCGGACAGGCGCCGGCCCTCCCAGGCCGCCATGGGCACGCGCAGGATGCGCGTGGCGCCGGGATTGACCGACTGGATCACGCCATTGGCGTCGAGCACCATGACGCCGGCCGTCAGGTTGTCCAGGATGGTCTGCAGGTTCTCGCGCGCGGCATTGACCTGCTCCATGCTGACCTCGACCGCGCGGCGTGCATCGGCCAGCTGCTGGGTCATGTCGGCAAACGATCGTGTCAGGCCGCCAAGTTCGTCGCGCCCCTGCAGCGCCGCCTTGGGGGTGAGGTCGCCCGCGGCCACCTGGCGCACGCCCTCGGCCAGCAGCAGCAGCGGCCGCGTGATCTGGTTGCCCAGCACCACGGCCAGCAGCACGGCGCCAAAGACGGCCAGAAATAGGCTGAGCGTGAGCGTGCCGATGTACATGCGCCGCAGGCCCTGCCGCGCCAGCGCACGTTCCTGGTATTCACGGTGCGCCTCGGTCACGGCCAGGGCGTTGGCCACCAGGCTCTCGGGCAGGATCTGGGTCACGAGAAGAAAGCGCGGTTCGTCCAGGATGTCCAGCCCGGTGCGCGGCACCAGCACCAGGGCCTTGATGCGGGCCTGGGCCGGCGCCATGGCGGTGCCGTCCTCCAGCCCTTCGACCCAGGTCACGGCGCGCTGGCTGCGCGCCTTGCGCAGCTGTGCCGGCGCGGGCCGCTCGGGGTTGAGCAGGAAGCGCGAGTCGCCCGCGCTGGCCAGCAGCTGGCCGCTGGCACTCCAGAGGATGGCGTCGCGCACCTCCAGCTGTTCGCGCAGGCGCTCCAGCATCAGGCCGGCCACCACATCGGGCGCATCTTGCAGGGGCACGGAAGCCGAGCGGGTCTTGGTGGCCAGGTCGTTGGACAGGGTTTCCAGCGTGGCCCGTCCCAGGCCCAGGCCGGCCTCGAGCGCGCCCTCGACCTGCACGTCAAACCAGCTCTCGATGGAGCGCGAGACGAACTGGTAGGACACCACATAGATCAGCAGGCCCGGCACGAAGCCCGCCAGCGCGAAGATCATGGCCAGCTTGACCAGCAACCGGCTGCCGAAGCGCCCCTGGCGCAGGCGGCGCAGCAGGCGCCAGCCCACCCAGGCGATCACGCCCAGCAGGGCCACGGCCACGACCACGTTGAGGGTAAAGAGGAGCGCGTAGTTGCGCTCGTACAGTTCGCGGTTGCCCGTGGCCTGGGTGAGCAGGAACATGAGCACCAGGCCGATGGCCACCACGATGGCCAGCACCACCCCGAAGGTCCAGCGCAGGGCCGTGGACTGCGGTGCGTGCCGCCGGCCCGCCCCTGCCGCCGGGCTCGTCACTTCAGGCTCTCCGGCTGCAGGCGACGGCTGGTGCTGGCGGCCAGCACCCAGTCGCTCTCACCCAGGGTGCCGATCTGCAGCGGACGCGGCAGCTGGGCGGTGTCGAGGCGGAAACGGAAGTCCAGGCGGTGCGTGCTGCCGGCTTCGAGCGCGCCGACGTCGGCGATGCGCCAGCCGACGAAACGGCGGATCAGGGCCAGGGCCTCGTCCAGGCTGTCAAAGGTCTGGCCCAGGGCCGCACCCGCCTCGCCAGGACGGCCCGGGCCGCTGCCGATGCTCAGGCGCCAGCGGCGCGTGAGCGGCTGGTAGACCAGGCGCATCTGGCGCTGGGCACTGGCCACACGCTTGTCCAGCCAATACCAGCGTTCGCGGTAGATCTCGGCTTCGGCGACGAAGATCACAGGCAGACCCTTGTTGAGCGCATCCTGTACCGACCCCGGCAATTCGAACTGCAGGCCGACGTTGAGCTCCACCGTCTCACCCTGGCGCCGCAGCTCCAGCTGGCTGATGTCGACCGCGACCGGCTGCGCGTGCAGGGACACCACCCCCCCCAGCAGGGCACAGGCCAAAAGCGCGGACAGTTCAGCCCGCGCCCTTCTCCAGCAGCGCGTAATAAAAGCCATCGTGGTCACTGCTCCGATTGTCCGTGACCGACTCCCCCTGCGGCGTCGTCGAGGGCCATAAATGCCCCGGCGCGGGCAGCAAACGGGCTGCTTTGTTGTGCGCAAGAAACGCCTGCACCTGCTCCTCCCCTTCAGCCCGGAAGACCGAGCAGGTGCAGTACACCAATCGTCCGCCTGGCGCCAGCAGGGGCCACAGGGTCTGGAGCAGCCGCGCCTGCTGGACAGCCAATGCGGCGATGTCCGAGGCGCGACGCAGCCAGCGCACGTCCGGATGCCGGCGCACGATGCCCGAGGCCGTGCAGGGTGCGTCGAGCAGGATGGCGTCGTAAGGCCGGCCGTCCCACCAGGTCTCGGGCTGGCCGGCATCGGCGGCCAGCACGCGGGCCTGCAGGCCCAGGCGTTGCAGCGTGTCTTCGATGCGGCGGCAGCGTTGGACATCGATGTCGAGGGCGACGACCTCGGCATCGGCCAGCTCCAGCAGGTGGGCCGTCTTGCCGCCGGGCGCGGCACAGGCGTCGAGGATGCGCAAGCCGCTGCGGCCTTCCCAGCCCTGCAGCAACAGGGGTGCAGCCAGCTGGGCGGCCGCGTCCTGCACCGAGACCCGGCCCTGGGCAAAGCCGGGGATCTGGGTCACGGGCAGGGCCTGCGCCAGTGTCACGCCGGCTGTACCGTTGCGCCGCGCCGCGATGCCCGCAGCCTGCAGCGTGGCCAGGTAGTCCTCGACACTGCCCTGGCGTGGGTTCACGCGCAGGGTCATGGGTGGCTGGCGGTTGTTGGCCTCCAGCACGGCCTGCCAGTGGGTGGGCAGCTCATGTTGCAGCCGGGCGATCCACCAGGCCGGGTGGTTCCAGCGCGCCACGGGATCGGCATCCGTCTGCGCGACCAGGGCCACACGTTCTCGCAGGAAGCGGCGCAGGCAGGCGTTGACGAAGCTGGCCTGGGCACGGGTGGCCGGCGTGCGCTTGGCGCTTTCCACGGCCTGGTTGACCAGGGTATGGGCCTCGTAGGGCGCGCCCTCGTCGCGCCAGGCCAGGGCCAGGGCGAGACACAGCAGGGCGTCGACGGCCGGTGGCGGCTTGCGCGATGCCAGCAGCTGCCGCAGCGCCTCGGCCCGACCGAGCTGGCGCAGCGCGGCATAGACCAGGGCCTGCACACCGGGGCGCAGGCTGTCGGGCACGGCCTCCAGCGCCTCCCCGCCCGAGCGACCGGCGCGCACCGCGGCCAGCACGCTGGCGCCCGCCTGCAGCTGGCGCCAGAGCTCGGGGGCTCGCTTGTCTTCACTCATGGGCATGGATCATGGGGCAAAAAAATGCCCCAGGCGCGGTAGCACCTGGGGCAGGGGCGCAGGCAGCGCAGACACGCAACCGGTCTTACTCGGTGGCGGCGTCCTCACTGCTTTGTTGCGCAGCCAGCTCGGCGGCTTCGGCATCGGCAATGGCGCGGCGCTCGGCCTCGTCCATGCCCTCGCGCACCTTACGGGCCTCGTGGTAGGCCATGCCGGTACCTGCGGGAATCAGGCGGCCGACGATGACGTTTTCCTTCAGGCCACGCAGGTCGTCGCGCTTGCCCATGATGGCGGCTTCGGTCAGCACGCGGGTGGTTTCCTGGAAGGAAGCCGCGGAGATAAACGAATCCGTGGACAGCGAGGCCTTGGTGATGCCCAGCAGCAGGTTGGTGTAGGTCGCGGGGATCTTGCCATCCTTGCGCAGCGCGTCATTGGTGTTGAGCATCTCGGAACGCTCCACCTGCTCGCCGGCGATGTAGCCCGAATCGCCCGGGTTCTCAACCACGACACGACGCAGCATCTGGCGCACGATCACCTCGATGTGCTTGTCGTTGATCTTCACACCCTGCAGGCGGTAGACGTCCTGCACCTCGTCGACGATGTAGCGCGACAGTTCCTCGATGCCCAGCAGGCGCAGGATGTCCTGCGGATCGGCCGGACCGTCGACGATGCTCTCGCCCTTGTTGACCACCTGGCCTTCGTGCACCAGGATGTTCTTCTCCTTGGGCACGAGTTCTTCCCAGACCTTGCCTTCGGGATCGGTGATCTGCAGACGCACCTTGCCCTTGGTCTCCTTGCCGAAGGACACGGTACCCGTGACCTCGGCCAGGATGCCCTTGTCCTTGGGGGAACGGGCTTCGAAGAGTTCGGCCACACGCGGCAGACCGCCGGTGATGTCGCGGGTCTTCTGGCCTTCGATCGGGATACGGGCCAGCACCTCGCCGGGGCCCACGTCCTGACCGTCACGCACCTGGATCAGGGCGCCGACCTGGAAGCCGATGGTCACCGAGTGGTCGGTGCCGGGGATCTTGACCTCGTTGCCCGAGGCGTCGATCAGCTTGACCTGCGGACGCACCACCTTGGCCGAGCCACGACGCTTGGGATCGATCACGACCAGGGTGGACAGGCCGGTGACTTCGTCCACCTGCTTGGCCACGGTCAGGCCTTCTTCGACGTTCTCGAACTGGGTCTTGCCGGCGAATTCCGTGATGATCGGGCGCGTCAGCGGATCCCAGTTGGCCAGGATGGTACCGGCCTTGATCTGCTGGTCGGCCTTGACCGTCAGCGTGGCGCCGTAGGGCACCTTGTGGCGCTCGCGCTCACGGCCGTGTTCGTCATGGATGACGATCTCGCCGGAGCGGGCGATCACCACCAGCTCGCCCTTGCTGTTGGTCACATAGCGCATCGTGGCGTTGAAGCCGATGATGCCGTTGGACTTGGCTTCCACGCTGGAGGCGATGGCGGCGCGCGAGGCGGCACCACCGATGTGGAAGGTACGCATGGTCAGCTGGGTGCCGGGTTCGCCGATGGACTGGGCGGCGATCACACCGACGGCTTCGCCGGTGTTGACCAGGCCGCCACGGCCCAGGTCGCGGCCGTAGCACTTGGCGCACAGGCCGAAGCGCGTGGCGCAGGTCAGCGCGGTGCGGACCTTGACTTCGTCGACGCCGGCCGCTTCCAGTTCCTCGATCGCATCCTCGTCCAGCATGTTGCCAGCCGGCACGAGCACGGCACGGGTCTCGGGGTGCAGCACGTCCTCGGCCGCGGTACGGCCCAGGATACGGTCGCGCAGCGACTCGATGACTTCACCGCCCTCGACGATGGCGCGCATCAGCGAACCGTCGCTGGTGCCGCAGTCTTCCTGCGTCACCACCAGGTCCTGCGTCACGTCGACCAGACGACGCGTCAGGTAACCGGAGTTGGCCGTCTTCAGCGCCGTGTCGGCCAGGCCCTTACGGGCGCCGTGCGTGGAGATGAAGTACTGCAGCACGTTGAGGCCTTCACGGAAGTTGGCCGTGATGGGCGTCTCGATGATGGAGCCGTCGGGCTTGGCCATCAGGCCACGCATGCCGGCCAGCTGGCGGATCTGCGCGGCGGAGCCACGCGCACCCGAGTCGGCCATCATGTAGATGGAGTTGAAGGACTCCTGGTCCACGGTCTTGCCATGGCGGTCGGTGGTCTTCTCCAGGCGCAGCTGGTCCATCATCACCTTGGAGACCTTGTCGCCGGCCTTGCCCCAGATGTCCACCACCTTGTTGTAGCGCTCACCGGCCGTGACCAGACCCGAGACGTATTGCTGCTCGATGTCCTTCACTTCCTTCTCGGCCGCCTCGATGATCTCGTGCTTTTCCTTCGGAACCAGCATGTCGTCGATGGCGATCGAGATGCCGGCACGCGTAGCCAGGCGGAAGCCGTTCTGCAGCAGCTTGTCCGCGAACACCACGGTTTCCTTCAGGCCGCACTTGCGGAAGGACACGTTGATCAGCTTGGAGATCTCCTTCTTCTTCAGCGCCTTGTTGATGTTGCTGAAGGGCAGGCCCTTGGGCAGGATCTCCGACAGCAGGGCACGACCCACCGTGGTCTCGACCAGGCTGGTCGAGGGCACGAATTCGCCCGTGGCCTTGTCCTTGGTCCACTCGGTCAGGCGCACGCTGATCCGTGCGGTCAGTTCCACCTGGCCGTTGTCCAGCGCGCGCTGCACTTCGGCGGTGTCGGCGAAGACCATGCCCTCGCCCTTGCCATTGATGCGCTCACGCGTCGTGTAGTACAGACCCAGCACCACGTCCTGCGAAGGCACGATGGAGGGCTCGCCGTTGGCGGGGAACAGCACGTTGTTGGAGGCCAGCATCAGGGTGCGGGCTTCCATCTGGGCTTCCACCGACAGCGGGACGTGCACGGCCATCTGGTCGCCGTCGAAGTCGGCGTTGAAGGCAGCGCAGACCAGCGGGTGCAGCTGGATGGCCTTGCCTTCGATCAGGATGGGCTCGAAGGCCTGGATGCCGAGGCGGTGCAGCGTCGGTGCGCGGTTCAGCAGCACCGGGTGCTCCTTGATCACCTCTTCCAGGATGTCCCACACCACGGGGGTGCCCGATTCCACTTCCTTCTTGGCCGCCTTGATGGTGGTGGCGATGCCCATGGCTTCCAGGCGCGAGAAGATGAAGGGCTTGAAAAGCTCCAGGGCCATCAGCTTGGGCAGGCCGCACTGGTGCAGCTTGAGGGTCGGGCCCACGGTGATGACGGAACGGCCCGAGTAGTCGACGCGCTTGCCCAGCAGGTTCTGGCGGAAGCGGCCGCTCTTGCCCTTGATCATGTCGGCCAGGGACTTGAGCGCGCGCTTGTTGGCGCCCGTCATGGCCTTGCCACGGCGGCCGTTGTCCAGCAGCGAGTCCACAGCTTCCTGCAGCATGCGCTTCTCGTTGCGCGCGATGATTTCGGGCGCCTTGAGTTCGAGCAGACGACGCAGACGGCTGTTGCGGTTGATGACGCGGCGGTACAGGTCGTTCAGGTCAGAGGTCGCGAAGCGGCCGCCGTCCAGCGGCACCAGCGGACGCAGGTCCGGCGGCAGCACGGGCAGCACTTCCAGCACCATCCACTCGGGCTTGATGCCGGACTTCTTGAAGGCTTCCAGCACCTTGAGGCGCTTGGCGTTCTTCTTGACCTTCATCTCGGAACCGGTCAGGTCGCCACGCAGACGCTCGATCTCGGTGTCGATCTCGATGCCCTGCAGCAGGTCCTTGATACCCTCGGCGCCCATCTTGGCGGTGAACTCGTCACCGTATTCCTTGACCTTGGCGTCGTAGTCGTCCTCGGACATGATGCTGAACTTCTTCAGCGGGGTCATGCCGGGGTCGGTCACCACATAGGCTTCGAAGTACAGCACACGCTCGATGTCGCGCAGCGTCATGTCCAGCACCAGGCCCAGACGCGACGGCAGGGACTTCAGGAACCAGATGTGGGCGCAGGGCGCGGCCAGGTCGATGTGACCCATGCGCTCGCGGCGCACCTTGGTCTGCGTGACTTCCACGCCGCACTTCTCGCAGATCACGCCGCGGTGCTTGAGGCGCTTGTACTTGCCGCACAGGCACTCGTAGTCCTTGATGGGGCCGAAGATCTTGGCGCAGAACAGGCCGTCACGCTCGGGCTTGAAGGTGCGGTAGTTGATGGTCTCGGGCTTCTTCACCTCACCGAAAGACCAGGAACGGATCTTCTCGGGCGAAGCCAGGCCGATCTTGATGGCATCGAAATGCTCATCCGGCGTGAACTGCTTGAACAGGTCGAGTAGGGATTTCATATAACTCTTTCCTTAATCTGTTGCCACGCGGTCGCTCAGGAGCGCTCGAGTTCGATGTCCAGGCCCAGGGAACGGATTTCCTTGACCAGCACGTTGAACGACTCGGGCATGCCGGCTTCGATGGCATGCTCGCCCTTGACGATGTTCTCGTAGACCTTGGTGCGGCCCTGCACGTCGTCGGACTTGACGGTGAGCATTTCCTGCAAGGTGTAGGAAGCGCCGTAGGCTTCGAGCGCCCACACTTCCATCTCGCCGAAACGCTGGCCGCCGAACTGGGCCTTGCCGCCCAGCGGCTGCTGGGTGACCAGGGAGTAGGGGCCGGTCGAACGGGCGTGCATCTTGTCGTCCACCAGGTGGTGCAGCTTGAGCACGTGCATGTAGCCGACCGTGGTCGGGCGCTCGAACTGCTCGCCGGTACGGCCGTCGAACAGGCGGGCCTGGGTACGGGTCTCGGTCAGGCCCTTGGCCTTGGCGACTTCTTCCGGGTAGGCCAGCTTGAGCATGGCGCGGATCTCTTCCTCGGAGGCGCCGTCGAACACCGGGGTGGCGAAGGTCACGCCGGTGGACAGGTTGGTGGCCATCTCGGTGATCTGCGCGTCGGTCAGCTTGCTCAGGTCTTCGGTGCGACCCGAGGTGTTGTAGAAGGCCTCAAGGAACTTGCGCAGTTCGGCGGCCTTGGCCTCCTGCTGCAGCATGTCACCGATGCGCTGGCCGATGCCCTTGCCGGCCCAGCCCAGGTGCACTTCCAGCACCTGGCCCACGTTCATGCGCGAAGGCACGCCCAGGGGGTTGAGCACGATGTCGCACGGTGTGCCGTCGGCCATATAGGGCATGTCCTCGACCGGAACGATCTTGGAGACCACACCCTTGTTGCCGTGGCGGCCGGCCATCTTGTCGCCGGGTTGCAGGCGGCGCTTGACGGCCAGGTAAACCTTGACCATCTTGAGCACGCCCGCGGGCAGCTCGTCACCCTGCGTGAGCTTCTTGCGCTTCTCTTCGAAGGCCAGGTCGAAACTGTGGCGGGTCTGCTCCAGCGAGTTCTTGATGCTTTCCAGCTGGCTGGCGACTTCGTCGTCGGCCGGGCGGATGTCGAACCAGTGGAACTTCTCGACGGACGCCAGGTAGGCCTTGTCGATCTTGGAACCCTTGGCCAGCTTCTGCGGGCCGCCGTTGGCGACCTTGCCGTTAAGCAGCTTCTCGATACGGTCGAAGGCGTCGGCTTCCACGATACGCAGCTGGTCGTTGAGGTCCAGGCGGAAACGCTTGAGCTCATCGTCGATGATCTGCTGGGCACGCTTGTCGCGCTGGATGCCTTCACGGGTGAAGACCTGCACGTCGATCACGGTGCCCTGCGAACCCTGGTCCACACGCAGCGAGGTGTCCTTCACGTCGGACGCCTTCTCGCCGAAGATGGCGCGCAGCAGCTTCTCTTCCGGCGTCAGCGTGGTCTCGCCCTTCGGGGTGACCTTGCCCACCAGCGTGTCGCCAGGCATGACTTCGGCACCTACGTAGATGATGCCGGACTCGTCCAGACGGTTGAGCTGCTGCTCGGACAGGTTGGGGATGTCGCGGGTGATTTCCTCGGCGCCCAGCTTGGTGTCGCGCGCCATGACCACCAGTTCCTCGATGTGGATCGAGGTGTAGCGGTCGTCGGCCACCACGCGCTCCGAGATCAGGATCGAGTCCTCGAAGTTGTAGCCGTTCCAGGGCATGAAGGCCACGAGCATGTTCTGGCCCAGGGCGAGTTCGCCCAGGTCGGTCGATGCACCGTCGGCGATCACGTCACCCTTGGCCAGCTTGTCGCCCTTCTTGACGATGGGACGCTGGTGGATGTTGGTGTTCTGGTTGGAACGCTGGTACTTGATGAGGTTGTAGATGTCCACACCCACTTCACCGGCTACGGCCTCGTTGTCGTTGACGCGGATCACGATGCGGGTGGCGTCGACATAGTCGACCACGCCGCCGCGGTTGGCGGTGACCACGGTGCCGGAGTCGACCGCGGAGACGCGCTCGATACCGGTGCCGACGAAGGCCTTCTCGGGACGCAGCACGGGCACGGCCTGACGCTGCATGTTGGCGCCCATCAGCGCGCGGTTGGCGTCGTCGTGCTCCAGGAAGGGCACCAGCGAGGCAGCCACCGACACGATCTGCGCCGGCGACACGTCCATGTACTGGATACGGTCGGCGCTGCAGAGGATGGATTCACCCTTTTCACGCGCAGACACCAGCTCGCCGATCAGCTTGCCGTCCTTGTCCAGCGTGGCGTTGGCCTGGGCGATGACGTACTTGCCTTCCTCGATGGCCGACAGGTAGTCGATCTTGTTCGTGACCTTGCCGTCTTCGACGCGGCGGTAGGGGGTCTCGATGAAGCCGTACTCGTTCAGACGGGCGTACAGGGCCAGGGAGTTGATCAGGCCGATGTTCGGGCCTTCCGGCGTTTCGATCGGGCAGACGCGGCCGTAATGCGTGACGTGCACGTCGCGCACTTCGAAACCGGCGCGCTCGCGGGTCAGACCGCCCGGGCCCAGGGCCGAGACGCGACGCTTGTGCGTGATCTCGGACAGGGGGTTGGTCTGGTCCATGAACTGCGAGAGCTGCGAGGCCCCGAAGAACTCCTTGAGCGCCGCAGAGATCGGCTTGGAGTTGATCAGGTCATGCGGCATCAGGGGTTCCTGCTCCGCCTGGCCCAGACGCTCCTTCACGGCCTTCTCGATACGGGCCAGACCGGCGCGGTACTGGTTCTCGGCCAGTTCACCGACGCAACGCACACGGCGGTTGCCGAGGTGGTCGATGTCGTCCACTTCGCCACGGCCGTTGCGCAGGTCCACCAGGATCTTGACCACGGCGAGGATGTCCTCGTTGGTCAGGACCATGGGGCCATTCGGGTCGTTGCGGCCCATCTTGGCGTTGAACTTCATGCGGCCCACGCGCGACAGGTCGTAGGTGTCCGGGTTGTAGAACAGGCGCTGGAACAGGGCCTGCACGGCGTCCTCGGTCGGCGGCTCGCCGGGGCGCATCATGCGGTAGATGGCCACGCGGGCGGCGAACTCGTCCGTGGTTTCATCGATGCGCAGGGTCTGCGAGATGTAGGCACCCTGGTCGAGTTCGTTGGTGTAGATGCACTGCAGCTCCTGCACACCGGCGGTACGCAGCTTCTTGAGCAGGGCATCGGTCAGCTCTTCGTTGGCCTTGGCGATGATCTCGCCCGTGTCCGGGTCGACGATGTTGCGCGCCACGACACGGCCGACCAGGAAGTCTTCGGGCACGCTGATGTGCGTGGTGCCGGTGGTTTCCAGCTCGCGGGTGTGGCGTGCGGTGATGCGCTTGTCCTTGGCGACGATGACCTTGCCGCTTTTGTCGGTGATGTCGAAGCGGGCGACTTCACCACGCAGGCGCTCGGCGACGAATTCCATCTGCGCACCACTGTCCATCAGACGGAAGTTGTCGTTGACGAAGAAGTTCGCCAGGATGGACTCGGGGTTCAGGCCGATGGCCTTGAGCAGGATGGTGACCGGCATCTTGCGACGACGGTCGACGCGGAAGTACAGCATGTCCTTCGGGTCGAATTCAAAGTCCAGCCAGGAGCCGCGGTAGGGAATGATGCGAGCCGAGAACAGCAGCTTGCCCGAGCTGTGCGTCTTGCCCTTGTCGTGTTCGAAGAAGACACCCGGGGAACGGTGCAGCTGCGAGACGATCACCCGCTCGGTGCCGTTGATGATGAAGGAACCCTTGGTCGTCATGAGCGGCACTTCGCCCATGTAAACCTCTTGCTCCTTCACTTCCTTGACCACCTTGTTCTGCGGGGTCGAGGACTCACGGTCATAGATGATGAGCTGCACGCGCGCGCGCACGGCGGACGCGAAGGTCAGGCCGCGGGTCTGGCACTCGCGCACGTCGAAGGCCGGCTTGGCCAGGTTGTACTCCAGGAACTTCATCTCGACAAAGCCGTTGTGCGAGACGATGGGGAAGGCGGCCTCAAAGGCGGCCTGCAGGCCCTCGGGGGTGCGCTTGTTGGGGGCACGGTCTGCCTGCAGGAAGGCCGTGTAGGCGTCCTTCTGCATCTGCAGCAGGTAGGGAATGTCGAGCACGCTGTCGCGGCTGCCGAAGCTCTTGCGAATTCGCTTGCGTTCGGTATAGGTATAGGCCATGAGATCTCCGGGCTATTGAGGTCTTTGGCGACTGGCGCGCCGGGCATCACACCCAGCAGGCTTGGTGGTTGGCCGCTACCAACCAATGGCGGACGGCCGCGCATTGCACACGGCCCGAACCAAGGCGTCTTCTGCAGTCGGGTCAGAAAACACTGGAAAGAAGACTTGTTGAAGTCTTCTTTCCAGTGTTGCACCCACTCACTTCGCCGGGGCGAAGCACCACTGAGGGTGCGCTCTGTAAGCGCCAAAGGCTGGAGGCCTTTTCAGACACTCCAGCCTTCGAGCGGGACTGAATTACTTCAGTTCAGCCTTGGCACCGGCTTCCACCAGCTTCTTGACAGCAGCCTCGGCGTCAGCCTTGGGCATGGCTTCCTTGACGACCTTGGGAGCGCCGTCCACCAGATCCTTGGCTTCCTTGAGGCCCAGACCGGTGATTTCGCGCACAGCCTTGATGACGCCGACCTTCTGGGCGCCAGCGTCGGTCAGCACGACGTTGAACTCGGTCTTCTCCTCGGCCGCGGCGGCAGCGCCACCACCAGCACCACCCGCGGCCGGAGCGGCCATGGCGGCGGCGCTCACGCCGAACTTCTCTTCGATGGCTTTCACCAGGTCGTTGAGTTCCATGACCGACATGCTGTCCAGGGCGGTCAGAAATGCGTCTTTATCGAATGCCATTTTGATTTCCTTCAGATTCCAATAAGTTGGTTAGCAGACTGCGCCATTTCAGGCGGCAGCCGTTTCGCCTTTTTTCGCCGCCAGGGCACCCAGCACCACGGCGGTGCGGGAGATCGGCGACTTGAGCAAGCCACACAGCTGAGCCAGCAGCACTTCCTTGGAGGGAATGCTTGCCAGCTGCTTCACGCCATTGACGTCCAGGGCCTTGCCGCCGTATGCGCCGCCGCGAATCACCAGCTTGTCGTTGGTTTTCGCGAAATCGGCCACCACGCGAGCGGCGGCCACGGCATCGACGGAGAAGCCATAGATCAGCGGACCGGTCATCTTGTCGGCCGCGACTTCAAACTGGCTGCCAGCCACAGCACGGCGGGCCAGGGTGTTCTTCAGAACACTCAGGCTCACACCCTGACTGCGAGCGGTGGAACGCAGTTTGGTCATGTCAGCGACCGTGATGCCGCGGTATTCCGCCATCACGAGCGTTTGAGCTTTAGCGGCGAGGCCGGTCACTTCGGTGATGACCGCTTCTTTCTCACTGCGATTCAGACTCAAGGTCTAACTCCTTCAATATGTGTTCCTGGGCTTACGCTTCAGAACACGCCTTTCTTGCAGCGACCAACTGTTTTTGGAATTTCATCCATCTGCAGCGGGATCGCCATCTACGCTGGCTTTCACTGATTAAGCACAGCAGGACTGTGCGCCAACGGTCTTGGATGGCCCGCTCTCATCCGGAGATGAAAGCGACCCACCACTCTAAGCAGCTGCTTCCAGCCGCTTAAATCTCTACTCGCGATTACGCCGAGATGGACTGGGTGTCGACACGGACACCCACGCCCATCGTGGACGAAACCGCCACCTTGCGCAGGAACACGCCCTTGCTCGAAGCGGGCTTGGCCTTGTTCAGCGCATCGATCAGGGCGGCCAGGTTGCCTTGCAGCTTGGCAGCGTCGAAAGAACGACGACCGATCGTGCTGTGCACGATGCCGGCCTTGTCCACGCGGAACTGCACCTGACCGGCCTTGGCGTTCTTCACGGCCGTGGCCACGTCGGGGGTGACGGTACCGACCTTAGGGTTGGGCATCAGGCCACGCGGACCGAGCACCTGACCCAAGGTACCGACCACGCGCATCGCGTCGGGGGCGGCGATCACCACGTCGAAGGGCATGTCGCCAGCCTTCACGCGGGCGGCCAGGTCGTCCATGCCGACCACGTCGGCGCCGGCGGCCTTGGCTTCTTCAGCCTTGGCGCCTTGGGCGAACACGGCCACGCGCTTGGTCTTGCCGGTGCCGTGCGGCAGCACGACGGCGCCACGCACCACCTGGTCGGACTTCTTGGCATCGATGCCGAGCTGCACGGCCACGTCGATGGACTCATCGAACTTGGCGGTGGCGCACTCTTGCACGATCTTGAGCGCGTCGCTCAGGGCGTACAGCTTGTTGCTGTCGACCTTACCCTGCAGGGCCTTGGCTTTTTTGGTGAGCTTGGTCATTTACACACCCTCCACATTCACGCCCATGGAACGGGCAGAACCGGCGATGGTACGGACGGCAGCGTCCAGATCGGCGGCCGTCATGTCCTTCATCTTGGTCTTGGCGATTTCCTCGAGCTGGGCACGGGTGATCTTGCCAACCTTGTCGGTGTGCGGCTTGGCCGAACCCTTGTCCAGCTTGATGGCCTTCTTGATCATCACGGTCGCCGGAGGCGTCTTGATGATGAAGGTGAAGCTCTTGTCCGCAAACGCGGTGATCACCACCGGCAGCGGCAGACCGGGCTCGACGCCCTGGGTCTGGGCGTTGAACGCCTTGCAGAACTCCATGATGTTCAGACCGCGCTGGCCCAGAGCGGGACCGATCGGCGGCGAGGGATTGGCCTTACCAGCCGGCACTTGCAGCTTGATAAAACCGACGATTTTTTTCGCCATGCTTTACTCCTTGCGGGTTTTAACGCCTGGGCAACTTGCCTCGGCTCCCCGGGGTTGACGACTCATTCTCTGCACAACATCCACGCCGAGTCGGAAAGCGCGGACTGAAAACCGAACCGAGACGAAAAGACCCTCAGGTCTTTTCCACCTGCGAGAACTCGAGCTCCACCGGCGTCGAGCGGCCGAAGATCGTGACCGCCACACGCACCTTGCTCTTCTCGTAGTTGACCTCCTCGACCGTGCCGTTGAAGTCGGTGAAGGGGCCTTCCTTGACGCGCACGTACTCGCCCACCTCGAACTCGACCTTGTGACGCGGCTTGTCGGAGCCTTCCTGCATCTGGTTGACGATCTTCATGACCTCCTCTTCGGAGATCGGGGCCGGGCGGTTCTTGGCGCCGCCCACGAAGCCCGTCACCTTGTTGGTGTGCTTCACCAGGTGCCAGGTGTCGTCGTCCATGACCATTTCCACCAGCACGTAGCCGGGGAAGAATTTGCGCTCGGTGGTGCGCTTCTGGCCGTTCTTGACCTCGACCACCTCTTCCATCGGCACCAGGATGCGGCCGAACTTGTCCTGCATGCCCGAGCGGTTGATGCGCTCGAGAATATTGCGCTCGACGGCCTTCTCCATGCCGGAGTAGGCGTGCACCACGTACCAGCGCAGGTCGGGGTTCTTCGGCTTGGCGTCTGCCGCGGAGGTATCCAGCACGTCAGTCATCACTTCCTCCAGCCCAGGATCAGGTCAAAGATCACCCATTCGAGGGTCTTGTCGGTCAGCCACAGAAAGAGGGCCATGACCACCACAAAGGCGAAAACATAGGCCGTCATCTGGACGGATTCCTTGCGCGTGGGCCAGACCACCTTGCCGACTTCGCGCCAGGCATCCCGGCCGAAAGCCCAGAGATCACGACCCGGCTGAGCCGAGAAGAACACGGCGACAGCCGCCACCACGCCTGCGAGCAAGGCACCCCACTGCGCCACGGCCCCCTGCTTGCCCAGCCAGTAAAAGGCCACCAGCCCCGCCAGCAGCAGCAACACTGCCGCAGCCAGCTTGAGCTTGTCCGCCCCACTACCAACCGTTTCCACTTGTGACGTTGCCATTTTCAAGAATTCCGCTTCGCGTCCGTACCAAAACCAGTGCGCCCCTTGAGACGCTGAAGCCCGCCAGGGTGTGGCGGGCTTGTTGTGCACCCCGATCCTCGTGGATCAGGTGGCAGGGGCAGTAGGAATCGAACCTACAACCTTCGGTTTTGGAGACCGACGCTCTGCCAATTGAGCTATACCCCTACACAGATCCTCAGTCGATGATCTTGGCCACGACGCCGGCGCCGACGGTCTTGCCGCCTTCGCGGATGGCGAAGCGCAGGCCTTCTTCCATGGCGATGGGGGCGATCAGCTTGACGGTGATCGACACGTTGTCACCCGGCATCACCATCTCCT
>NZ_JAPZSV010000013.1 GCF_027532185.1 Hylemonella sp.
CTATGCCTCGGCCACGCTGAGTCTGGACGCCATGCCCCAGGCCGAGAAGGCCGGCGTGCTCTTCTTCGCCCCCTTCTCCGGCGCCAACCCGGTACGCAAGCCCAGCCCCGTGGTGCACACGCTGCGGGCCTCCTACGGCGACGAGCTGGAGAAGATGCTGACGTTCTGGACCAGTCTGGGCATGAAGCAGGTCGTGGTCATCCACTACGACGACGAGGTCGGTGTGCAGAACTTCGGCGTCGTCAACGAATACCTGGTGCGCCAAGGCAAGACGCCCAAGGCCTTCTCGCTCAAGCGTAATGCGGTCATCGACAGTGCCAAGATGAACGAGCTGATCGCGCTCAAGCCCGAGGTCATCATCAACACCGTGCTCTCGGGCCCGGCCGCCGAAATCAGCAAGCAGCTGGCGGCACGCGGCCAGTTCGTGCCCATGTCCAGCCTGTCCTTCGTGGGCGCGCAGCAGTACATCACCGCGGCCGGTGACGCGGCTGCCGGTGTCTCGATCTCGCAGGTGGTGCCCAACACGGCGGCCTCGCTGCCCGTGGTGCGCGAATGCGCCAAGGCGCTGCAGGACCATGGCATCACCACGCCCATGAACAGCACCCAGCTCGAAGCCTGCATCGGCGCCAAGGTGCTGGCCGAGGCCATGCGCCGTAGCAAGCGCCCCGGCGACGCCAAGGCACTGCTGGCCACCTTGCGCAATCTGGGCAGCTACGACGTGGGCGGCTTTGCCGTGCACTACGGGCCCGAGCAGAACCACGGCAGCAAATACGTGGAGCTGGCCATGGTCACGCGCGGCGGCAAGCTGAGGAATTGAAGGTTGCTTGAGGGAGTCTCCAGAGGGAATTGCAAAGGGCGCCGATGGCGCCCTTTTTTTATCCGGTCCTCACGCGTTCAAACGCTGAGTTCGCGCGCCGTGATCTGGTAACGGAAGGCATCGGGGGAATAGGAGTCGAGGCGCTCGTCGGCCGTCTCGCAGACCGGGTACATCAGGAAACCAAGCCTGGGGCCCCGGGCGCCGGGCAGGTCCACGTCGTGCGCCATGTTCCAGCCCAGCCAGTTGCCTTCCCAGCCGCCGAAGAGGGCACGGTTCACCGGGGCCACCACGGGGTGTCGCGTGTCCTTGATCCATTCCGCCGTCTCCAGGCGCATGACCTTGGCGACGTCGGCCGGATCGGCGGCCACCCAGCCATGGTCCTTGAGCCAGACTTCGGCACGGCAGTGCTGTGCCCCCTTGAGGCTGGCCGGGTTGCCGCTGAGCTCCTTGTAGCCGAAGGCCGAGGGTGCCAGGCGCAGGCCGTAGACATCGCGCGCGGGCAGGCCCACGGCGCGGCACAGGCCGACGTAGAGCGCGTTGATATCGGCGCACTTGCCGCCCAGGTTGCCGGTCTCCAGCATGGTCTTGATGTCGCCCTCGCCGCAGCCGCGCACCTTGGGTTCGCGCCAGCTGTTGCGCACCACCCAGTCGTAGAGGGCACGCGCCTTCTCGACGTCAGTCTTCGCGCCGCGCGTGGCGTCCAGCGCGGTCTTGCGCACGATACCGTCGGTAGGCAGCAGGGCCGTGGGCTGGGTCCAGAAGCGCAGACTGGCGGCGTCCTCGTACGCCGGTTTCTTTTCGGCCCAGTTGATGGCGCGGTTGCGCGTCTGGATGCGGCTGGTGATCTCGACCCAGGGCTGCTTCTCGCCCGGGGCGAACTCGATCTGCAGCAGCCGCGCGCCGTAGACGGCGTCGCTGTTCATGCGGGTTTGACCATTGCTGGCGTAGTGGCTGGCCACCGAGCGCTGCCAGTCGCTGTCGATCGAGGGCACGGGCAGCCAGAGGCGCGTCTGGCCTTCGGCCTGCTGGACGTCGACGCGGGTGGTGACCTCGAAGGTCCGCCAGGCGCCGGGCTGGGGGTTGAACTGGCGCTCGGCCGGTGCGGTCTGCGCCTGCGCCTGGGGCCAGGTGTAGGCGGCCGTGGCGGCGGCCGCGTTGATAAGGAAGTGGCGACGTGCGGTGGTCATGAAGAGATCTCCGGATGCAATGAAAACGTCGCCGGCGCAGGTGAAGAGGCCCCGGAACGACGGTGAGCCGCGGCGCGGCTGCGGCACGATTATCAATTGCGCAACACACCGGCGTTTTTCCCTATCTATCCCACACAGGGGCTGGGGTATATTGAATTCCACGATGAGAAAGCTGCTTGATATCTACGATGCCGCGGAGCACGCGCCGGACCCGGCGCTGCCCCAGAGCCGCGGCATCGTCCTGCGCGGCCTGCAGGGCGGGCGCAGCAGCAGTGCCGTGGCGCAGGCCGTGCTGGAACAGCTCGATGCCCGCGACCTGGCCGCCATGGTGCAGGCCGAGTCCGGCCTGGATGGCCAGGGCCGCTGGCTGCGTCTGTGGCTCGCGCCCTGCAGCACCCAGGCCTGGGCACCCGGCCACGACACCATGCATCTGGCCGACACGCTGGGTCTGGCCACCCAGGCCAGTGCAGCCGATCTGCAGCGCGAGATCCTGCTGACCCTGCTGATCAGCCCCACAGGCCTGGACTTTCCCAGCCTGGACGAGCTGGTCTCGGCCATCCGCATCCGCCGCAACATCGTGCAGGCCGCGCGCCGCACCACGCTGGCCTTCGAGACCCACGCGGCCGAGCGCCCCGAAGACTGCTGGACCTACGTAGAGGACAAGGGCTTCACCCTGCTGCCCGGGGTGTCGCTGATCGATGCACTGATCAAGACCACCCAGCCCGAGGTCTCGGGCCGGCTCTATTCCTTCTCCTGCTACCGCGCCACCGAGTACGTGATCCTGCTGGGCATTGCGCAGGAACTGGCGCAATGCAACCCTGAACTCTTCCAGCGTCTGCAGAGCCTGTGGCAGCGGCGGGCCATCGTGTCCGAGGAGTTCCACAACGTCTTCCTGCGCGAGCAGGGCTCGATGGACGCCCCGCTGCCGCCGCTGTACTACGTGCCCGGCGACCGCGTCTGGTTCCGCAATCCCGACGGGCCTTCCGCCGATGCCTGCGGATTCGAGGGCTCCTGGGTCATGTACCTGGGCGGCGGCCAGTTCACCAACTTCTGGA
Source organism: Hylemonella sp. (assembly GCF_027532185.1). Lineage (GTDB taxonomy): Bacteria > Pseudomonadota > Gammaproteobacteria > Burkholderiales > Burkholderiaceae_C > Hylemonella. The sequence goes on from NZ_JAPZSV010000013.1 coordinate 3,060, forward strand.
AGCAGCACCAGCCCTACACGCTCACGCGCAAGTGCGTGGAGATCTACCACTGGCGCCATGGCCTGTACCAGGACGCAGCAGGTGAATCGCAGATTGACGAGCAGCGCATCGAGCCGCTGATCGAGGCCACGCTGGCCAACCCCTTGGAGCTGGCCCGTGTGATGGCGCTGATGACGCGCTGGCGCGAACCCCGCGGCGTCTACACCGAAGCCGGCGGCTGCATGGACACCACGCGTGAGTTCGCGCGCTGGGTGCGCCCGGGCAGCGCAGACATGCCCATCCCCAGCACCTGAGCCCGATGCCAAGACAGACGCACGTCGATGCGCTCAAGTGCATCGGCTCGCAGCTCATCGTGCTGCACCACTTCTCGGCCTACGGCCCGCTCTCCGAGGCCTTGCACCGCCTGGCCCCGGCGCTGGCCGGCTGGCTCTATGACTACGCGCGCATGGCGGTGCAGATCTTCCTGGTGCTCGGGGGCTACCTCGCCATGCAGGCCCTGGTGCCGGCCATGCGGCGCGACGCCGCCACCCTCGGGCGCACCCTCCTGCTGCGCTACCTGCGCCTGGCACTGCCCCTGCTGGCCGCACTCGCGCTGGCTGTGCTCGCGGCCCTGCTGGCACGCCAGGTCCTGGCCGCGGACTTCATCCCCGCCGCCCCCGGCTGGGGCCAGGCCCTGGCCCATGCGCTGCTGCTGCAGGACGTGGTGGACGCCGAGGCGCTGTCCGCCGGCGTCTGGTACGTGGCCATCGATCTGCAGCTCTACGCCCTGCTCGCCCTGCTGCTCTGGCTCGGACAGCGCGGTGGACGCCCGGCCCCGGCGCTGTGGCTGACGGCCGGCCTCATGCTGCTCTCGCTGCTGGTCTTCAACCGCGACGCGCGCTGGGACGACTGGGGTCTGTACTTCTTCGGCAGCTATGCGCTGGGCGCACTCGCGGGCTGGGCGGCGCGCTCCTCGCGGGCCGTGCATGGGCTGACGCTGCTGGCCGTGCTGGGCCTGCTGGCGCTGGGCCTGGACTGGCGCGCCCGCATCGCCCTGGCCCTGGGTGTGGCCCTGCTGCTCGGGCTGTCCGCCGCATCACAGCGTGAGCTGCCCCTGCCGGCGCGCCTGCAAAAAGGCGTGGAGGCGCTGGGGCGCACCTCCTATGCCCTCTTCCTCGTGCACTTCGCCGTGCTGTTGCTGGTCAACGCGCTGTACGCCCTGCTGGCACCGCAAAGCGCGGGGCTCGCCGTGCTGCTGCTGGGCCTGGGATGGGCCGGCAGTGTGGCGCTGGCCTTTGTGTTCGAGCGCCAGATCGAAGCGCCGCTGAACCGGCGGCTCAGGTCCTGGCGCCCGGCTTGAGCTGGCTGCGCAGCAGCGGCTCCACCAGGGCCTGGGCCTCGCGCCCGCTCCAGTCCACCTCGCCGCGCACGCGCTGACGTGGCCGGCCTTCGGTGTCGATCAGGAGGGTGGTGGGCAGCACCGTGGCACCCCAGGCCTTGGCGGCCTCGCTCTTCGGGTCGAGCAGCACCGTGAGCTCCAGGCCGCTGGACTGCAGATACTGCGCAATGCGCCGCGGGCCCTCCCCCACATTCACGGCCAGCACCTGGAGTTGCTCGGGCCCGTAGATCTCGGCCAGCTGCTGCAGGGAAGGCATCTCGGCGCGGCAGGGCGGGCACCAGGTGGCCCAGAAATTGATCACCACGGCACGACCGCGCAAACGCTCCAGGGTCCAGGTCTGGCCCTGCATGTCCAGCGCCGAAAGCGGTGGGGCCGCGCGGCCTGCAGGCCAGGGCGTCACGTCGTAGCCACGCTGGGCCAGCGCCGGCAGCGCTGCCGTGCCTAGCGCCCAAGCGAGAACATGACGGCGTTGCATCAGACCTTTTCGGCCACCCAGCCCTGCACGCTGGCCAGGGCCGCGCCGAGCTTGCTCGCATCGGTGCCGCCGGCCATGGCCATGTCAGGCTTGCCGCCGCCCTTGCCGCCGACCTGCTGGGCCACGAAGTTGACCAGCTCACCGGCTTTCACCTTGCCCACGCTGTCGGCGGTGACGCCCGCCGCAAGCTGCACCTTGTCGCCGTCCACAGCCGCCAGCACGATGGCGGCGGTCTTGAGCTTGTCCTTGAGCTTGTCCAGGGTCTCGCGCAGGGTCTTGGCGTCGGCGCCTTCCAGGCGCACAGCCAGCACCTTCAACCCTTTGATGTCCACGGCCTGGGCCAGCAGCTCGTCGCCCTGGGCCGAGGCCAGCTTGCCCTTGAGCGCGGCCAGCTGCTTTTCCAGTTCGCGTACCTGGGCCAGCATGGCGTCCACGCGCGCCGGCACTTCGCTGGGCGTGACCTTGAGCGTGCCGGCCACGCCACCCAGCGTGTCTTCCATGCCCTGCACATAGGACAGGGCGGCCAGGCCGGTCACGGCCTCGACGCGGCGCACGCCCGCGGCCACACCGCCTTCGGCGGTGATGGTGAAGAAGCCGATGTCGCCCGTGCGCTGCACATGCGTGCCGCCGCAAAGCTCACGACTGCTGCCGATGTCGAGCACGCGCACGGTGTCGCCGTACTTTTCGCCGAAGAGCATCATGGCGCCGGTGGCCTTGGCGGACTCGATGTCCATCACGCGCGCCTGGGTGGCCGCATTGGCAAGGATCTCGGCATTGACCTTGGCCTCGATCTCGCGGATCTGGGCATCGGTCACGGGGGCGTTGTGGGTGAAGTCGAAGCGGGTCTTCTCGGCATCGACCAGGCTGCCCTTCTGCTGCACATGGCTGCCCAGCACTTCGCGCAGGGCCTTGTGCATGAGGTGGGTGACCGAGTGGTTGCGCATGGTGGCCGCGCGCTGGCTCATGTTGACCTGGGCGGTCACGGTGTCGCCCACATTGAGCGTACCGGCCGCGAGCGTGCCGTGGTGGCCATAGACGTTGGCCTTGATCTTCTGCGTGTCGCCCACCTCGAAGCGGGCCGAGCCCGCGATGATCAGCCCCTCGTCGCCGACCTGGCCGCCGCTCTCGGCGTAGAAAGGCGTGGTGTCCAGCACCACGACGCCGTTCTGTCCGGTCTTGAGCGCGGCCGTGGGCGTACCGTCCACATAGAGCGCGACGATCTTGGCCGGCGCTTCGAGCTTGTCGTAGCCCACGAACTGGTTGCCCGCGCCCGTGTACTCCAGCGCCTTATCCATCTTGAACTTGCCGGCGGCACGGGCCTGGGACTTCTGCTTTTCCATCGCCGCCTTGAAACCGGCCTCGTCCACGCTCAGGCCGCGCTCGCGGCAGACGTCGGCCGAGAGGTCGAGCGGGAAGCCGTAGGTGTCGTGCAGCTTGAAGGCCACGTCACCCGGCAGCACCTTGGCGCCACCGGCCAGGGCTGCGTCCAGGATCTCCATGCCGTTTTCCAGCGTCTCGTAGAAACGCTCTTCCTCGGCCTTGAGCACCTCGGTGATGCGCTGCTCCTGCTCTTTCAGGCGAGGATAGGCATCGCCCATCTGACGCACGAGTTCGGCCACCAGCTTGTGGAAGAAGGGCTTCTTCTGGCCCAGCTTGTAGCCGTGGCGGATGGCGCGGCGCACGATGCGGCGCTGCACATAGCCGCGGCCCTCGTTGCTGGGGATCACGCCATCGCTCACCAGGAAGGCGGTGGCGCGGATGTGGTCGGCGATCACGCGCAGCGAGGGATTGCTCAGGTCCTGCGTGCCCACGGCACGGGCGGCCGCCTTGATCAGCGCGTCGAAGAGGTCGATCTCGTAGTTGCTGTGCACGTGCTGCAGGATGGCAGCCAGGCGCTCCAGGCCCATGCCCGTGTCCACGCAGGGCGCGGGCAGCGGCGTGACGGCGCCCGTCTCGTCCATGTTGAACTGCATGAACACGTTGTTCCAGATCTCGATGAAACGATCGCCGTCTTCCTCGGGGCTGCCCGGGGGGCCACCGGGAATATGGGGGCCGTGGTCGTAGAAGATTTCCGAGCAGGGGCCGCAGGGACCGGTGTCGGCCATCATCCAGAAGTTGTCGCTCTTGTAGCGCCCGCCCTTGTTGTCGCCGATGCGGATCACGCGCTCGGGCGGCAGGCCAATCTCCTTCGTCCAGATGTCATAGGCCTCGTCGTCCTCGGCGTAAACGGTGGCCAGCAGGCGCTCCTTGGGCAGCTTGTAGACCTCGGTCAGCAGCTCCCAGGCCCACTTCAGAGACTCGCGCTTGAAGTAGTCGCCGAAGCTCCAATTGCCCAGCATCTCGAAGAAGGTGTGGTGGCGGGCGGTGTAGCCCACGTTCTCGAGGTCGTTGTGCTTGCCGCCGGCGCGCAGGCAGGCCTGCACCGAGGCCGCGCGCACATAGCTGCGCTTGTCAGTGCCGAGAAAGACGTCCTTGAACTGCACCATGCCGGAGTTGGTGAACATCAGGGTCGGGTCGTTGCCCGGCACCAGGGGGCTGGACTGCACGACGGTGTGGCCCTTGGCGGCAAAGAAGTCCAGAAAGGTCTTGCGAATGTCGGCGACGGAGAAGACGGCTTGGCTCATGGTGTTCTGGGTGACGGCAGAGGCGCGCCGCGCGCACCTAACTGCTTGATTTTCTTGAACTATCGATTATAGGTTTGAGGCCCCGCCCCGGCTGGCTGTCACCCGCGCGATGACCCTGCCGACAACGCACTGGCACAATCCTCGGACCGACGAGACACCTGCCCCGGAGAGACTGCCATGGACATGAAGACATCCCCCCTCGCCCAGCTCAAGGACCCCAGCCTGCTCAAGACCGATGCGCTGGTCAACGGCCTGTGGATCCAGGGCGCCGCCGCCACACGCTTCGACGTGCTGGACCCGGCCACGGGCCACAAGCTGGCCGACGTGGCCAACCTCGGCCCAGCCGATGCCGAGCAGGCCATCCAGGCCGCCAACGCCGCCTGGCCGGCCTGGCGCAGCCTGACCGGCAAGGAGCGCAGCGCCATCCTGCGCAAATGGTTCGACCTGCTGATGGCCCATCGGGATGACCTGGCGCGCATCATGACCGCCGAACAGGGCAAACCTTTCCCGGAAGCCAAGGGGGAGGTCAGCTACGGCGCCAGCTTCGTCGAGTGGTTTGCCGAGGAAGCCAAGCGTGTCAACGGCGAAACCCTGCCCAGCTGGGACAACAACCGCCGCCTCATGGTCATCAAGCAGCCCATCGGTGTCTGCGCGGCCATCACGCCTTGGAACTTCCCGCTGGCCATGATCACGCGCAAGGTCGCCCCGGCCCTGGCGGCGGGCTGCCCCGTGATCATCAAGCCGGCCGAGCTGACCCCGCTCACGGCCCTGGCTGCAGCCGAGCTGGCCGTGCGCGCTGGCATCCCGGCCGGGGTCATCAACATCCTGACCGCCGACGCCGACAACTCCATTGCCGTCGGCAAAGTCTTCTGCTCCAGCGACACGGTGCGTCATATCAGTTTCACCGGCTCCACCGAAGTGGGCCGCATCCTCATGGCGCAGAGCGCACCCACCGTCAAGAAACTGAGCCTGGAGCTCGGCGGCAACGCGCCCTTCATCGTCTTTGACGACGCCGACCTCGACTCGGCCGTCGAAGGCGCCATGGCCAGCAAGTACCGCAACGCCGGCCAGACCTGCGTCTGCGCCAACCGGATCTACGTGCAGGACGGCGTCTACGACGCCTTCGTGCAGAAGTTCGCCGCCAAGGTGAAAGAGGTCAAAGTCGGCAACGGCTTCGAGGCTGGCGTCTCGCAAGGTCCGCTGATCGAAGACGCGGCCGTGGAGAAGGTGCAGCGCCATGTGGCCGACGCGGTGGCCAAGGGCGGCAAGATCGTGGTGGGCGGCAAAAAGCTGCAAGGCCAGTTCTTCGAGCCCACGGTGCTGTCGGAGGCCAAGCAGAACATGCTCTGCGCCACCGAGGAAACCTTCGGCCCCTTCGCGCCCGTGTTCCGCTTCAATACCGAAGAGGAAGTCATCGCCATGGCCAACGCCACCATCTTCGGTCTGGCCACCTACTTCTACACCCGCGACGTGGGCCGCATCTTCCGCGTCAGCGAGGCGCTGGAATACGGCATGGTGGGCATCAACGTGGGCGTGCTGGCCACCGAACACGTGCCCTTTGGCGGCGTCAAGCAGTCCGGCCTGGGCCGCGAGGGTTCACACCACGGCATGGACGACTACGTGGAACTCAAGTACCTCTGCCTGGGCGACATCCTCAAGTAAACTACGCAGCACAGAACAGATCTGCGGGTGTCGTTCAATGGTAGGACTCTTGCTTCCCAAGCAAATAACGTGGGTTCGATTCCCATCACCCGCTCCAGAATGAAAAAACCGGCCCGCGTGGCCGGTTTTTTCATTCTGCGGACTGATGAGGGATCTGACCCACCGGGTTCGCTCAAGACAGTCCAGTGGACTGTCTTGGACGCGCATAGCGCGGTCGCGCAGCGATGAAATTGCAAGCAGCGCAGCGTTGCGCGCAATTTCACATTCCCATCAACTGTCGCCTAGCAAACCCGCTACCCGCCTTCAGCTGCCCCGAGGAAAAACGAGACCGCCCGCTCCACAACCGACGGCACGATCACATGATCCCCGTCAAACGGCAGCAGTGTCAGGTCCACCCCCTCCTCCAGCAACTTCAGCGCATGCGGCCGCGCGCTGGTCTCAAACGGCAGCTGGCTATCCGAACGTCCATGCGCGATGAAGACCTTCGGTGAACCGTGGCGCACAAAGGTGTTCATGAAGCCCGCCGACAACGCGATCACATGGCTGACCACGTCGCCATTGCTCAGCCCCACGGATAGCGCGTAGCTGCCGCCGTCCGAGAAGCCCGCAAAGGCCAGGTGCGCCGGATCGAGCCGGAAGTGCGAGGCCACCTGCTGCAGGGCGGTGTCCAGGCGCTCGAGATCCGGCCCGTGACCGCCGATCACGATGTCCCAGGTCGGGAACATGGACTGCGGCGCCAGCAGCAGAAAGCGACGCGCGCGCGCCCAGCGCACGAAGTGCGGCAGCATCCGGTTGGCCTCGCCGCCCGCGCCATGGAACAGCACAAGCAGGGGAACGGGGGCCGTCAGATCCAGGTCCTCGGGCACCACGAGCACTGCCTCACGCCCCTCAGGAAATGGCAGCGCATGGCGGCCCGGGGGCAGGGGCGCTTCGGTCGGCGTGGGCGGCGGCTGGAACGTCATGCGTCCAAGCAAGGCGCCACCCATGAGATTCGGGTCCAGCATCAACAAACTCCGGGGGTCACGGCGCAGGCCGCATCGATAGGCCGGGGAATGTTAACCCGGGCGCCCGGCCTTTGAGGGCTCGGGCCTTGGCGCCGCCCCCGCGCATGGCCATCCACAGGCTCAGGACATGGCCGGCTCCGCCATCTGTCCGCATAATGGCGGACAAGAAGGAGAACCCCCATGCTCGTACAGCTCACCTATGCCAGTCAGGCCACCCAGACCCTGGGGCCGATGGACGTCAAAGACATCCTGCAGAAATCTCAGCGCAACAACGCCGCCGTGGGCGTGACCGGCGCCCTGTGCCTGGCCAATGGCATCTTCCTGCAGCAGCTGGAAGGGGATCGCGACGTGGTCAACCAGGTCTACCTGCGCATCCTCAAGGACAGCCGCCACAGCGAGCCGGCCATCCTGGATTTCAGCGAAATCGCCTCACGCCGCTTCAGCAACTGGAACATGGGCCTGATCTCCTCGCTGGCCGAGAACCGCCAGATCTTCCTCAAGTACTCGCGCAAATCGGAATTCGACCCCTACAGCATGAGCCCGTCCTCCTTGCGCGGCTTCTTCGACGAGATCGTTCAGGGCGGGGTACGCTGGATCGGCTGACGACGGGCCAGCCGTCGCTCAGAGCCTCCCGAAACGCGACGCGGCCGCCCCTGGGTGGTGGTCACGGAACAGGGCCGTGAGCCCCATGAGGCAATTGCGCGCCTGCGCCTCGCCGCACGCTGCGGCGATGGCATTCATGAGTTCGGGGCGCAGGTACCAGAGGCTCTCCAGGTCCTGTGCGTATTCCAGCTGGCGCTGCAGCGCCTCGGCGTCGCGGCCCAGATGCTCCTCCACGGCACAACGCATGGCCAGACGCACCCGCTCGACCACGGCCCCGGGGGTCTCGGTTTCGTGCGAGCCCAGCCGGGCCCAGAAGCTTGGACGCAGACGCATGACGCAAACGGTGATGACAGCAGACTGCCGTCGATGATGGCCGCTTATGCCCCGCGCGAAGCCCACTGGAACAGGCCGTTCACCGGCCATTTCCGCGTATGCCGCAAGCCCCCAAAGCAAAAGGCCCCGGACGGGGCCTTTTGCATGGAGAGCACGAGGCTCAGATCAGCTTGACGCCGGTCTTGGACTGGATGAACTCACGCGTCACGCCCGGGGCCAGCTCCACGAGCTTGAGGCCTTGCGGGGTGATGTCCATCACCCCCAGGTCGGTGATGATGCGGTCGATCACGCCCTTGCCTGTCAGCGGCAGCGTGCACTCGGGCAAGATCTTGAAGTCTTCCGTGCCGTCCTTCTTCTTGGCCACGTGCTCCATGAGCACGATGCAGCGCGGCACGCCAGCCACCAGGTCCATGGCGCCGCCCATGCCCTTGACCATCTTGCCGGGGATCATCCAGTTGGCCAGGTCGCCCTTCTCGCTGACCTGCATGGCGCCCAGGATCGAGAGGTTGATCTTGCCGCCGCGGATCATGGCGAAGCTTTCGTGACTGCCGAAGATGCTCGTGCCCTTGATCGTGGTCACGGTCTGCTTGCCGGCGTTGATGAGGTCGGGGTCGACCTCATCCTCGGTCGGGAAGGGGCCGATGCCCAGCATGCCGTTCTCGCTCTGCAGCCACACCTCCATGTCGGCAGGCACGAAGTTGGCCACCAGGGTCGGCATGCCGATCCCGAGGTTCACGTAGAAGCCGTCCTGCAGCTCCTGGGCCGCACGCGCGGCCATCTGGTCTTGGGTCCAGGGCATGATCAAGCCTCCTGCCGAGCCGCCTCAAAGGAGGCTTGCGCCCCCTCGGGGGGCAGCGAATACACGAAGTGATGAGCGTGGGGGTACATATCGGTTCTCCTTACTTCTTCTCGGTGAGCGTGCGCTTCTCGATGCGCTTCTCGGGCGTGGCATTGAGCACGATGCGGTGCACATAGATGCCTGGCAGGTGGACATCATCCGGGGCCAGCTCGCCGGTCTCGACGATCTTCTCCACCTCCACGATGCAGACCTTGCCGGCCATGGCCGCGGCCGGGTTGAAGTTGCGCGCCGTCAGGTTGAAGCGCAGGTTGCCCGACTTGTCGGCGATGTCGGCTTTCACCAGGGCCACGTCGGGCACCAGGGAACGCTCCATCACATAGGTCTCGCCGTCGAACTCGCGCAGCTCCTTGCCCTCGGCCACCACGGTGCCCACGCCGGTCTTGGTGAAAAAGGCCGGGATGCCCGCACCGCCGGCACGCAGCTTCTCGGCCAGCGTACCCTGGGGCGTGAACTCCAGCTCCAGCTCACCGGCCAGGTACTGGCGCTCGAACTCCTTGTTCTCGCCCACGTAGCTGGAGATCATCTTCTTGATCTGGCGCGTCTGCAGCAGCTTGCCCAGGCCGAAGTCGTCGACGCCGGCGTTGTTGGAAATGGCCGTCAGGTTCTTGATGCCGGCATCACGCACGGCGTCGATCAGGGCCTCGGGGATGCCGCAAAGGCCGAAGCCCCCGACGGCAATCAGCTGGCCGTCACGCACCACGCCCTGGATGGCGGCGGCCGCACTCGGATAGACCTTGTTCACGCTGTTCTCCTTGTCTCGGTATTTGTTTCAGCAGAGCGTACGATACTACTTATAGAGGTACGTAGTTATGCCTAAAATACGACCCCCATGGACATCGACTACCGCCTGGCCTTCGAATACGCGCCCATCGGCATGGTGCTCTCGCGCGACCGCATCATCATGGACTGCAATCGGCAGCTGTGTGACATGTTCGGCACTACGCGCGAGGCGCTCGTCGGCCAGTCCTTCCAGGTGCTCTACCCCAGTGCCGAGGAATTCGAGCGCATCGGCGCGCGCATCGTCCCCATCATGAACCGCCAGGGCAGCTACGCTGACGACCGCATCATGAAACGGGTCGATGGCCGTTTCAAGGGCGAGGTTTTCTGGTGCCATGTCACCGGCCGCGCGCTGGACCCGGAACAACCCCTGGGCGCCGGCATCTGGACCCTGGAAGATCTGAGCGCACGCCGTCCGGTCAAGTCCGAACTCACCGCGCGCGAGCGTGAGGTCGCCGCCCACCTGCTCGAAGGCCTGACGTCCAAGGAAATCGGCAAGTCCCTGGCCATCAGCTACCGCACGGTGGAAATCTACCGCGCCCGCCTCATGCGCAAGTACAAGGCCAACACCACGGCCGACCTGGTGCACAAGCTCACGGTGGGCTAAAGCGGCGCGTCGGCCGGGTTCAACAGACGGTACTCGCCGTGCGACACCGCACGGCGCCTCGCGGACATGTCCTGGCCGGACGTAGGGGTCAGCCGGACAGACGCGCGCCTTTTGCGGCAGAATCGGACCGATGCCCAAAAAATGGGCACAGGGAGAAGGGGAGCGGGTGAAAACGCACTCAAGCTTCGAAACCAAGGTTCTGGCTGCCTTCACTGCTGCCATGCTGGTGGTGGCGGGGCTGGTCGCAGTCACCTGGAAAGTGGCCCAGGACGCCACCGACGCATCCCGCTGGATCACCCACACCTACCAGGTCATCGACCATCTCACCCGCATCCGCGGGGAGACGCTGCAGATCGATTTCAGCACCCAGGGCTACCGCCTCACGGGCGACGCCGGTCGCCTGACTGAGCGCGACGAAGCCATCGCCCTGCGTGAGGCCCTGCTGGAACGGGTGCGCGACCTCGTCGCCGACAACAGCGTGCAGATGGCCCGCCTGCAACAACTGCGCGCGGTGCTCGACGAACGCCTGGCGATCTCACGCCGCCTGGTGGAACTCATCCGTACCCAGGGCACCGAGGCCGCCACACGCTACGCGAACAACGCACCGCTGCAGGCCACACGACAACTGACCTACCGACTGCTGCGCGAGATGGAGGCCGACGAGTTGCGCCTGCTCGACGAACGCAAGAATGCCTACGAAAGCGCCAAGCGGGCGCTGATGGGCGCCGGCCTCGTTGTGGCGCTGCTGCTCTCCGCCCTGCTCACCGGCACTTACCTGCTGTTGCGTCGCCAGCTGCGTGCCACCGAAGCGGGCCGCCAGGCCCTGGCCGAAAGCGAGGAGAACCTGGCCATCACCCTGCACTCCATCGGCGACGGCGTCCTGGTGACCGACCGCGCTGGCCGCATCACGCGCATGAACCCGGTGGCCGAGCGGCTGACTGGCTGGACGCAGGCGCAAGCCCTGGGTCACCCGATCGACGAGGTCTTTCCCATCGTGCACGAGGAGACGCGCGCACCGGCGGAAATACCGGTCGCCCGGGTACTGGCCACCGGTGAGGTGCAGGGGCTGGCCAACCACACCACCCTGTTGGCGCGCGACGGACGCGAGATCCCCATCGCCGACAGCGCAGCCCCCATCCACAACGCCAGGGACGAGATCGTCGGCGTGGTAATGGTCTTCCGCGACGTCAGCGCCGAGCGCGCGGCCCAGCGTCTGGTGACCCAGCAGAACCTGCTGCTGGAACAGAACGTGATCGAGCGCTCGGCCCAGCTGCGCGAGAGCCAGGAACACCTGAACAGCATCATCAACGGTGCCCCGGCCCTGATCGCCTACCTCGATACCGAGTTGCGCGTCGTCTACGCCAACACGCATTTCCGTCGCCGCTTCGCGCCCGACGGTCGCGATATCACCGGCCGCACCGTGCGCGAAGTCGCGGGGGAGGAGCGCTATGCGATGGCCAGCGCTGCCCTCGCCCGCGCGCTGCAGGGCGAAGCGCAGAGCTTCGACTGGCAGCCCTTTCCGGACGTCTGGCAGGTGAGCAACTATGTCCCGCGTCGCGACGCACAGGGACAGGTGATCGGCTGCTACGTGCTGGGCACCGACATCACCGAACGAAAACGGCACGAGTCCCAGATCGAAACCCTCAACACCGAGCTGGCTCAACGCGTGCGCGAGCTCGAACATGTCAGCCGCGCGCTGCGCACCCTCAGCGCCGGCAACCGCACCATGCTGCGTGCCCACGACGAGCAGGAGCTGCTTGACAGCATGTGCCGTACGATCGTGAACGCCGGCGGCTACAGCGTGGCCAAGGTCTGGTTCCGCTCCGACGATGCCGGCCAGTCGCTCTGGCCGGCCGCCGAGCATGGCTACCCCGGCGGCATGGCTGCGCTGCGCCTGCGCAAGACCAGCTGGGCCGACAACGCCCACGGCCGCAACATCGTGGGCATGGCCATCCGCAGCGGAGAGCCTGTGGCGGTGCAGGACATCGCGGCCGACCCGAACCACGCCCCTTGGCGCTCGCTGCTTGACGGCCAGGCCTCGGGCCTGGCCTGCCCGCTGCACGTGGGCGGCAGTGTGATCGGCGCCCTGGCCATCTACCAGCCCGAGCCCGGTGCCTTCGACGCCGACGAGATCAGCCTGCTCAGTGCCCTGGCCGACGACCTCGCCTTCGGCATCACCACCCTGCGCGAGCGAGCCGAGCAGCAGCGCACGCGCCAGGCCATGCACCACCTGACCCACCACGATGCGCTGACCGGCCTGGCCAACGAGACCCAGTTCAACGAGCTGCTCAACGCCGCCGTGGAGCAGGGCCTGCGCGGCGGCGCGCATTTCGCCATGCTGCAGACCAATATCGAGCGCCTGGGCGAGATCAACGACGCACTGGGCTTCAGCCAGGGCGACCAACTGCTGCGTGAGTTCGCGCAGCGTCTGGCCCAGGCCGCACCGCCCGGTGCCACCGTGGCGCGCCTGCGCGGCGACGAATTCGCGCTGCTGCTGCCCGGCGGTGACAGCGCCGCGGCCCAGCGCCTGGCGCTGCGCCTGCACGAGGTGCTGCGCCCACCCTTCGCGCTGGCCGATCTGGCGCTGGACGTCACGGCGCGTATCGGCATCGTCGCCTACCCCGAACACGGCCTGACCCCGCACGACCTGTTCCGCCACATGGACATGGCCGTGCGCCAGGCCAAGAAGCAGGGCAACGGGCTGGCGCTCTACGACCCGCGGCTCAGCCCCGCGCCCGCGCAGCGTCTGACCTTCGCCGGTGAGCTGCGCCGTGCCATCGAGGGCGGACAGCTCACGCTCTACCTGCAGCCCAAGGTCGAGATGGCCAGCGGTCGCGTCTGCGGCGCTGAAGGCCTGGTGCGCTGGGCCCACCCTGTGCGCGGCATGATCCCGCCCGGCGAATTCATCGAGCTGGCCGAGCACACCGGCCTGATACGCCCTTTGAGCGCCTGGGTGCTGGAAACCGCCTTCCACCTGAACCAGCACTGGAGCGGACGCGGCCAGGGCCTGCCCATCGCCATCAACCTCTCCGCGCGTAATCTGCGCGACGAAAGCCTGCCCCCGCTGATCCGCGACCTGCAGACGGCCTGGCGCGGCGGCGAAGGCCTGCTGGAGATCGAGATCACCGAGAGCACCGCCATGGAAGACCCGGAGTTCGCGCTGCGCGTGCTGCACGAGCTGCGCGACCTGGGCGTGCCGCTGCACATCGACGACTTCGGCACCGGCTACTCCTCGCTGAGCTATCTGCAGAAGCTGCCCGTGGACTGCATCAAGATCGACCAGTCCTTCGTGCGCAATATGGTGAGCAGCAAGGAATCGGCGCTGATCGTGCGCTCCACCATCGACCTCGCGCACGACCTGGGCCGCAAGGTCGTGGCCGAGGGCGTGGAAACGCGTCAGCACTGGGAGCAGCTGGCCACCCTGGGCTGCGACATGGCCCAGGGCTACTACATCGCCCGCCCCATGCCGGCCGAGGCCTTCCAGGCCTGGCTGCGCGACTACCAGCCCCCAGACTGAACGGGACACGGGCCGGTCTATCATGGCCGCAACACCATGAGGAGACCACCATGAGCCGCTACCCTGCCCCCGAGATCAAGGACCTGCCCGAGGACATCCGCGCCAAGATCCTGGAGGTGCAGGAGAAGGCCGGCTTCGTGCCCCAGGTCTTTCTGGCGCTGGCGCGCCGGCCGGCCGAGTGGCGCGCCTTCTTCGCCTACCACGACGCGCTCATGCTCAAGGAGGACGGCGGCCTGAGCAAGGGCGACCGCGAGATGATCGTCACCACCACGAGCGCGGCCAACCAGTGCCTCTATTGCGTGGTGGCGCATGGTGCCCTGCTGCGTATCTACGAGAAGAAGCCCCTGGTGGCCGACCAGGTGGCGGTGAACTACCGCAAGGCCGACATCACGCCGCGTCAGCGCGCCATGCTGGACTTCGCCATGAAGGTCTGCCTGCGCTCGCATGAAATCGAGGAGACCGACTTCGCCCCGCTGCACGCGCACGGCTTCTCGGACGAGGACATCTGGGACATCGCCGCCATCACAGCCTTTTTCGGTCTCTCGAACCGCATGGCGTCCTTCAGCAACATGATGCCCAACCCCGAGTTCTACCTGCTGGGACGCGTGCCGCGGGAAAAAAAGCCAGCCTGACCCCACGCTTGTCATGCCGGCGCCGCTGGCCTATGCTTGCCCTCCCGGGGCGTTGATCCGCGGCCATTCCGCCGCCGCCCGGAGAGAGACTGCCATGCGTTCCATCCATCCCGCCGCTGCCCTGCTCACCACCCTGCTGCTGTGCACGCCTGCCCACGCCGCTGACGACGGCTACAACAGCGGCGCCAGTGATGATGGCCTGCGGCCGGCACGCACGCAGATCGCCGAGAAGAACTGGCTGAGTGCCGTGGCCACCCTCAACGCCTACACGCGGGCCAACCCCAAGAGCGCCGATGGCTACAACCTGCTGGGCTACAGCTACCGCCAGCTGCAGCGCTACAACGAGTCGCTCGATGCCTACCAGCGCGCGCTCGCGCTCGATCCCAAGCATCGCGGCGCCCATGAGTACATTGGCGAAGCCTATCTGGCGCTGGGCCGGCTCGACAAGGCCAAGGAACACCTGGATGCGCTGGACAAGATCTGTTTCCTTCCTTGCGAGGAATATCGCGACCTGAAGCGCTCCTACGAAGCGGCCCTGCGCAGCAAGTAGCTCGGTCGGTCAGGACCGGACGCCCGGTTCAGACACTCAGAAACTTTCCCAGTCGTCGTCGCACCTGGCGGGCATGGTCGGCCTGGCTGAGGATGCCGGCACGGCCGGCGCACGGGCGCAGGGGCCCGGCGTCGAGTGTCAGCGCGTTCAGACCGCGGCCCAGACCGCCTCGGCAGGCAGCGGACGACCTACGAGGTAGCCCTGCAGGACATCGCAGCCCTTGGCACGCAGAAAGGCGGCCTGCTCCTCGGTTTCCACGCCTTCGGCGATCACGCGCATGCTCATCTGGTGCGCCATGGCGATGATGGCGCCGCAGATCGCCGCATCCATCGGATCGGTGGTGATGTCGCGCACAAAGCTGCGATCGATCTTCACGCAGTCCACAGGGAAGCGCTTCAGATAGCTCAGGCTGGAGTAGCCGGTGCCGAAGTCATCAAGCGCCACGCCCACGCCACGCGCGAGCAGCGCATCCAGGGTGCGGCTGATCACCTCGGGCTGGTCCATCATCACCGACTCGGTGATCTCCAGGTGCAGTAGCGGGGGCGGCAAGCCGGTACGCGCCAGCACCCGCTCCACCACCTCGACCAGATCGGACTGCTTGAACTGGATGCCCGATACATTGACCGCCACGGGCACATGGCACACCCCTTCCAGTCGCCACTGCTGGTTCTGCCGGCAGGCCTCCTCCAACACCCACTCGCCCAGCGGCAGGATCACCCCGGTCTGTTCGGCCAGCGCGATGAACTGCAGGGGCGAAACGAGCTCACCACCGCGGCGCCAGCGCACCAAGGCTTCGAAGCCAACCAGGCGGCCTGACACCGTGTCCTTCTGCGGCTGGTAGTGCAGCTCGAACTCCTGCTGCGCCAGCGCCTTGCGCAGGTCACGGGCCAGCTCCAGCCGCTGCTCGCCGCCCACGTTGTGGTCGGGCTGGTAGCTGCGCACCACCCCGCGGCCGTCGGCCTTGGCGCGGTACATGGCGAAGTCCGCGTGCTGGATCAGCTCCATCACCGTGCTGCCATCGTGCGGGAAGATGGCCAGGCCGATGCTGGCCGCCACAAAGTACTCCTTGCCCTGCAGCTCCAGCGGCTCGGCCAGGGCCACGCGCAGACGCTCCACCGCCTGCACCAGCTCGGCGCTGTCGCCGATGCCGGCAAACAGGATCACGAACTCGTCGCCGCCCAGACGTGACACGGTGTCGCCAGGCCGTACGCCTGCGGACAGCCGACGCGCCACCGTCTTGAGCACCTCGTCCCCCGCGGTATGGCCGATGCTGTCGTTGAAGGTCTTGAAGTTGTCCAGGTCGATGAAGGCCACCGAGAACGGCGCCCCGCCGCGCTGCCCCTGATGGATGGCCTGCGCCAGGCGGTCCTCGAGCAGCTGGCGGTTGGGCAGACCCGTCAGCATGTCGTGATGCGCGCGGTGGGCCAGCTCCTGTTCATGGCTCACGCGCTCGCTCACATCGGTCTGGATGCCGACGTAGTGCGTCACACGGCCGTCCGCATCGCGCACCGGCGCCAGCCGCAGGTTGTTCCAGAACAGGCTGCCGTCGCGCCGGTAGTTGCGCAACGTGACCTCGGCGGGACGATGCTCCCGCAAGACCAGGCGCAGCTCCTCCAGGCCGGGCTGCTCACGGTCTTCGCCGTGCAGGAAACGGCAGTTGCGGCCCAGGACCTCGGCAGCGCTGTAGCCGGTCATGCGCTCGAAGGCCGGGTTGACGAAGACCATGGGATGATCATCCTGCAAGGCATCGCAGATCACGATGCCCTCGGTGCTGGCCATGACCGCGGCCTTCTGCAGCTGCAATTGCTCCAGCATGCGGCTCAGGCCGGCGTTGAGCTGCTGGAACTCCACCGAGACACCCGGCTCGGCGACCTGCGCCGCCGCCTCGCCACGACCCGCAGCCTGCATGCGCGCCATCAGATGCGCCATGGGCCGGGCCACCTGGCGGTTGGCCAGCCAGAGCGCAAAGAACACACCCAGCAGCGTGCCGGCCAGCAGCACGGCCAGATTGCGCCGCAGCTGGGCGATGCCCGGGCCCAGCACCTGTTCGCGCTGGGCGCTGACGGCCACGTAGACGCGGGTGCGCTGCGGCTCCCCCACAGGCACCAGCACATTCAGGTAGCGCGCACCCGCCGCATCCATCGTCTCGAACTCGCCCTCCTGGCTGGCGCGCACCGCCTCGCGCAGACCGGGATCGGGCACCGGCTGGCCGATCGCTGCGGGCGGGGCCTGGGTTGAAGCCAGCAGGAGACCCGAGGCGTCCATCAGATAAGCCTGGATGGTGCCGGAGAGCCGCAGGTCCTTGAGCCGCTGGTCCACCCGCGCCAGGTCCAGACCGACATAGGCCACGCCCTTGAGCTGCTGGCCATAGTCATAGACCGGCACCGAAAACACCAGGGCCGGGCGTCCCGAGCCACGCCCGACCACGAACTCTCCGATCGTGAAGTCCTCCGTACGCAGTGCCTCGCGGAAATAGTTGCGGTCACGGGCATTGAAGGCCATCGTCGTCGGTGGACCGACGCAGCGCAGCTGCCCCTCCAGGGTCAGCACGCCGATGCTGGTGTAGGCCGGACTGGCCGCCGCCACATTGGCGATGAATTCCTGACAGAGTTGCGCCAGGTCTGAACGGCGCACCGAAGGACCGCTGGCGATCGTGCCCAGGATCTGGCGCACCCCTTCGATCGACTGCTCCAGACTGGACGCCGCCAGACCGGCCACCGACTGCAGGTCCTGCCGGGTCCGCTGCAAAGCCTCGCGCTGATCGCGGGCGTGGCTGTAGAGCTGCAGCGCGATGGCCGGCAGTACCGCCATCACGATCAGCAACAAGAGCCAGGTCCGCAGCCGCCGGTTACGAAACATCCTCCACCCTCTTTCCGTGTCGCCCGCAGGCTGGCCGTTTCAGGTTGTCCGTAGAATCGCAGGGGCCGACTCCCTGGCACACACTCTAGCGGAGGCAGGACATTCGCGCCATCAGGGACATTCCCCCGGACGCCCGGTACTCAGGTCGCGAAGCCGTCGTCGGCCTGGATCACCGCGCCGTTGATGAAATGGCTTTCGTTGGCACACAGCATCACCAGCACCGCGTCCAGATCGGCCGGCTGGCCCACGCGCTTGCGCGGCAGCATGCTGATGAGCTTCTGGCCCTGCTCGGTCTGCCAGTGGTGGTGGTTGATCTCGGTGTCGATATAACCCGGGCACAGCGCGTTGACGTTGATGCCGAACTTGCCCCACTCCGTGGCCATGGCGCGCGTCATGTGCACCACGGCGGCCTTGCTCATGCAGTAGATGCCGATCTGCGGCAGCACCTTGAGCCCGGCCATTGACGCGATGTTGACGATGCGCCCCCCGGTGTAGGTACCGGGTGCGGCGCCCTTGGCGCGCGCGATCATGCGTTTGCCGACCTCCTGCGCCACGAAGAAGGCACCCTTGGTGTTGGTGTCCAGCACGAAATCGTAGTCTTCTTCCGTCACGTCCACGATGCGCTGCGTGGTGCTGACGCCCGAGTTGTTGATCAGGATATCGATGGAACCGACCTCGGTCTCGGCCCGCGCCACAGCGGCGCGGATGGAGCCCAGATCGGTCACGTCCAGCTCCACCACATGGGCGTCCCCGCCCTCGCCCTCGATCTGCGCGCGCAGCTCCTTGAGTTTTTCCACGCGGCGCGCGGCCAGCACCACGGCCGCACCAGCGCGCGACAGGGTGCGCGCGAACTGGGCGCCCAGGCCGCCCGAGGCGCCGGTGATGAAGGCCACACGGCCGGAAAGATCGATGCTGTACGCCATGGCGGAACCTTTCGCAAAATACCCGACAAAAAAAGAACGGTCGTTCTATTTTGTGGTCATTCCGATTTAAAATCAGTCGCGCATCCGACAGGTTGGGCCCGGGTTTGACCCTAGCATCCCGCGCCGGACCCGCACCATTATCAAGCGACTTCCCGCACCGAGACAGAAAGCAGCCGCCATGACCCACGATGAAATCCTTGCCCAGTTCGGCCCCCGCGAAGCCATGGAATACGACGTGGTCGTCGTCGGCGGCGGCCCCGGCGGTCTGTCCACGGCCATCCGCCTCAAGCAGCTGGCCGCCGAAAAGGGCACGGACGTCTCGGTCGTGGTGCTCGAAAAAGGCGGTGAGCCCGGCGCCCACATCCTCTCGGGCGCCGTCATGGACCCGATTGCCCTCAACGAGCTCTTCCCAAACTGGAAAGAACTGGGCGCCCCCCTGAACCAGCCCGTCACCGGCGACGAAGTGCTCTTCCTATCGGAGACCGGCGCCAAGAAAACCCCCAACTTCTTCGTGCCTGACTGCTTCCACAACGAGGGCAACTACGTCATCAGCCTGGGCCTGGTCACCAAGTGGCTGGGCGAGCAGGCCGAGGCCCTGGGCGTGGAAATCTTCCCCGGCTTCACGGCCGCCGAGGTGCTCTACAACGAAGACGGTTCCGTCAAGGGCGTGGCCACGGGCAATATGGGCATCGGCAAGAACGGCGAGCCCACGGACAGCTTCCAGCTCGGCATGGAACTGCACGCCAAGTACACGGTGTTCGCCGAGGGCGCGCGCGGCCATCTGGGCAAGCAGATCATTGCGAAGTACAAGCTCGACGAAGGCAAGGACCCGCAGAGCTACGCCCTGGGCGTCAAGGAGCTGTGGGAAGTGCCGGCTGACAAGGCCCAGCCCGGCCTGGTGGTGCACACCGCCGGCTGGCCCATGGACAACAGCACCTATGGCGGCGGCTTCCTCTACCACCTCGAAGGCAACAAGGTCACGCTGGGCTTTGTCACGGGCCTGGACTACCAGAACACCTACCTGAGCCCCTTCGAGGAGATGCAGCGCTGGAAGACCCACCCGGCCATCCGCAAGCACATCGAAGGCGGCAAGCGCATCGGCTACGGCGCGCGCGCCATCACGGCCGGCGGCCTGCTCTCCCTGCCCAAGACCATCTTCCCGGGCGGCGTGCTCGTGGGCTGCGATGCGGGCTACCTCAACGCCAGCCGCATCAAGGGCAGCCACGCCGCGATCAAGAGTGGCATGCTGGCCGCAGACGCTTTGTACGACGCCGTCACGGGCGGCCGCCAGCATGACGAACTGGCCGCCTACCCCGTGGCCTTTGCACAGAGCTGGCTGCACGAGGAACTGCACAAGTCGCGCAACTTCAAGCAGTGGTTCAAGAAGGGCAACCTCATCGGCGCCCTCATGACCGGCATCGAGCAGTGGTTCCTGCCCAAGATCGGCATCAAGACCCCGCCGTGGACGATCCATCGCAAGGAAGCCGACCACACCCGCCTCAAACCCGCGGCCGAGTGCACGCCCATCGCCTATCCCAAGCCGGACGGCAAGCTGACCTTCGACCGCCTGTCCAGCGTCTTCATCAGCAACACCAACCACGCCGAAGACCAGCCCGCCCATCTGACGCTCAAGGACGCCAGCGTGCCCGTGCGCATCAACCTGGCCAAGTTTGCCGGCCCCGAGAGCCGCTACTGCCCGGCCGGGGTCTACGAATTCGTGCAGAAGGATGGCGCCGACCAGCTCGTCATCAACGCGCAGAACTGCGTGCACTGCAAGACCTGCGACATCAAGGACCCGACGCAGAACATCGTCTGGGTCACGCCCGAAGGCGGCGGTGGGCCGACCTACAGCGGGATGTAAAGGGACCTGGGCCGCCGTCACATGACGGCGGGCCCGCAGGCTCAGGCGCTGAGGCCGCGGAACACCCGGCGCGTGAACTCGTCACGGTCGGCCTGGGCGTCATTGGCCAGGCGACGCAGCGGCTCCACCTGCCCCAGCTCTTCGGCGCTCGGGGCTGCTCCCTTGCCCTCGGCAAAGGCTTTGAAACGCATGAGGTTGCGCTGCTCCACGCGACGGGCTTCCTGGTGGGCGGCAACCCAGCGCTGATGCAGCGCTTCCCACTGCTGACCCGCTTCCTGCATGTCCATGCCCTGCCTCTTTCTGCTGGAGGCCATGGCGTACCCAGGAGACGTTCCGGGGCAGAGGCCGCTGGCCGGGCGCCATCTTAAGCGCCGCTTCCTGCCCGACGGCCGCCGTTGCCCGCTTACGGACGGTAAGGAAATGTGAGAACGGTCGCGCAAGGTTGGCTAAGCGGCCGTTTCAGGCCCGATCGGCCGGCGGGCAAGCCTGCTCAGCCCGGTGGTCGTTCGCACAACGCCTTGAGGCGCTCCAGCGCCCGCGGCCAGAGATCCAGTCCTTGTAGCTCTCGGGGGCCAGCATCAGATCCCAGACACGGGAAACCGGGGCGGCGATGGTCAGGATGAAGTGCAGACGTTGGGCGGGCATGGGGGGCTCCTATGAGTTTGAGGCGCGCTCAAGGGGAAGGATGGGTTCGTGGCGGGTTGATGTCGGATGCCGCAAGACTGTCGAGCCGGCGCTCGTGCGCCAGGCTCAAGAGACTGTCAGCCCCGAACCGCCGCCTCGATCGCGGCGACGTCGATCTTCTTCATCCTCATCATCGCGTCGAACGCGCGCCGGGCGGCCGCCCGATCGGAGCTTGTGTAGGCGCGGGTCAGAGCGACCGGCGTGATCTGCCAGGAGATACCCCACCTGTCCTTGCACCAGCCACACTCGCTTTCCTGTCCACCGTGGCTGACGATCGCGTTCCAGTAGCGATCCGTCTCGGCCTGATCGGCCGTGGCGACCTGGAACGAAAACGCCTCGCTGTGCCGAATCCCCGGCCCACCGTTGAGGCCCAGGCAGGGAATGCCCAT
This sequence comes from Hylemonella sp., assembly GCF_027532185.1. Lineage (GTDB taxonomy): Bacteria > Pseudomonadota > Gammaproteobacteria > Burkholderiales > Burkholderiaceae_C > Hylemonella. The sequence continues at coordinate 24,797 of NZ_JAPZSV010000013.1, forward strand.
GACGGTGAACTCGACGGTCAGGACATCCCCCTCTTTACCGGCCGGATAGTCAGCGGGGGCGCGGTGCACCGCGTCCAGCGAGGAGTCGGGAAAAGTACGGGCATAGAAGCGCGCCGCCTCTTCGGCATCGCGCTCGTACCAGAGACAAACCGTGTTCTTTGCGATCTTCATGCTGGCTTCCTCCTTCAGGATCGTTGATCAGGCGTGAAATGACGCCCAAGGCAAGCCATGCATGAAACCGGTGACCTGCAGGTACGCCGATTGCGCCGGGACGGTGGCTGACACCACCACCTATGGCGCGCTTGCCCAGGTATGGACACGACGAACCAGGGCCCGGTTGATCGACAAGACAGCATGCGGCGGCCGGCCTGGGGCTCAGCCTCGGCCGACCGCGCCAGGTCAGGCCGCCCCCAGAAAATCCCGCTTCCCGATCTCCACCCCGTTGTGGCGCAGGATGGCGTAGGCCATGCTGACGTGGAAGTAGAAGTTGGGGATGGCGTGCCACTGCAGATAGTGCAGCCCTGGGTAGCGCTCCTCGCCATCACGTCGCTTGAGCGTCACCTCCCTTTCTTCGCTGCCGTCGATCTGCGCCGGGGCGAAGGTCTGCAGGTAGGCGATGGTCTTGGCCACGCGGGCCTGCAGCTCGTCCAGCGTCTTTTCCGTGTCTTCGTAGACCGGCGGCGTGACGCCAGCCAGGCGTGCGGCGCAGCCCTTGGCAGTATCGGTGGCGATCATGATCTGGCGCGTGAAGGGCAGCATGTCGGGCGCGAGGCGAAAGCCCGTGTACGCGCTCTCGTCGATCTTTCTCGCCTGGGCGTGCGCCTGGGCTTTGGCCAGGATGGCGTTGAGGTTGCCCAGCATGTGGATGAAACGCGGCACGCTGGCCTGGTACATGGATATCGGCATTCGGAACTCCGGGGGGTGGGCAAAACAGTAGATTCAGCGCACAGGACCGCGCAACGCCAGGTTGAGCTGGTCCACGAGCTCGGCCCAGTCGGCGTCGCGCTGCAGTTCGTCGCGCAGCCAGGTCGCCTGCGCCGGCGACCAGAAGGGAGCGTCTTCCAGACGCACATGGTCGGCCAAAGGCGAGTGCTTCTGGATGAAGGCGCTCACGTCCTTCACATCACTGGGCAGACCCAGCTGGGCAAAGAGTTCGCAGAACTGGTGGTGGTGCGGGGACATGGTGTTTTTCCTTTCCTGGTGGTGGCCGGCCCTGATGGCGGCAGGGACGCGGCCTCCATTATTGGGCGACGGCGATGCGGTCGGGGTGTAATGTGCAGCAGTAACCCCGGCACAGCGGTGGGCAAGCCCGGCGCTGGGCCTCTCAGGAGCGCATCATGTTCACGCCCACACCCGCCACCCCGACCCGCACCGAGCGCGACACCTTCGGCCCCATCGCGGTGCCGGCTGATCGGCTCTGGGGGGCGCAGACGCAGCGTTCGCTGCAGTTCTTCGCCATCTCCACCGAACGCATGCCGCCCGAACTGGTACTGGCCCTCGCCCAGGTCAAGCAGGCCGCTGCAAGGGTCAACGGCACGCTGGGCTTGCTGCCGGCCGACAAGGCTCGCGCCATCGACCAGGCCGCGGCCGAGGTGCTGGCGGGTCAGCACACGGGGGAGTTCCCGCTCTCGGTCTGGCAGACGGGCTCGGGCACGCAGAGCAATATGAACATGAACGAGGTGCTGGCCAACCGCGCCTCAGAGCTGCTGGGTGGACCGCGTGGCAGTGCACGCAAGGTGCACCCCAACGACGAAGTCAACCTGGGCCAGTCGTCCAACGATGTCTTTCCCACGGCCATGCACCTGGCCGCGGCCCAGGCCATCGCCGCCCGTCTGCTGCCGGCCCTGGAGCGCCTGCGTACCACGCTGGCCGCCAAGAGCCTGGCCTTTGCCCCTATCGTGAAGATCGGCCGCACCCATCTGCAGGACGCCACGCCGCTGACCCTGGGCGACGAGTTCTCGGGCTACGTGGCCCAGCTCGACGGGGCCGAGGCACAGATCGCCGCCACGCTGCAGGCGGTCTACCCGCTCGCCCTGGGCGGCACGGCGGTGGGGACGGGGCTGAACACGCACCCGGAATTCGGCGCACGCGTCGCGGCCGAGCTGGCGCGCAGCACGGGTCTGCCTTTCACCAGTGCACCCAACAAGTTCGCGGCGCTGGCCGCACACGACGGCTTGGTGGCCGCGCACGGCGCGCTCAAGACCCTGGCCGTCGCATTGATGAAGATCGCCAACGACGTGCGCTGGTTGGCCTCGGGCCCGCGCTCGGGCCTGGGTGAGATTGCGATTCCCGAGAACGAACCGGGTAGCTCCATCATGCCGGGCAAGGTCAACCCCACGCAGTGCGAGGCGCTCACCATGCTCTGCGCCCAGGTCATGGGCAATGACGTGGCTGTGAGCGTGGGCGGGGCTTCGGGCAACTTCGAGCTCAATGTGTTCAAACCGCTGATCGCGCACAACCTTCAGCAGAGCATCCGCCTGCTGGCCGAGGGCATGGACAGCTTCGAGCAACACTGTGTGCGCGGTATCGAGGCGCGCGAGGAACGCATCCGAGAACTGCTGGACCGCTCGCTCATGCTGGTCACGGCGCTGGCGCCGCACATCGGCTACGACCAGGCAGCCGCGATCGCCAAGCACGCACACAAAGAGGGCAGCACCTTGCGCGAGGCCGCGCTGGCTCTGGGCCATGTGAGTGGGGCGGACTTCGATCGCTGGGTGCGCGCCGAGGATATGGTGCGCCCGGGCTTGTGAGGGTCTGGCCCCACATCTCCCGCCAGGCCTCAGGTCCATGCCCGCAAACCTTGCGCCAAATCACGAACGGCTTGGGCACGGGTCTTTTGACTGCGGCTGGCGCGCGCTGGACACAGCGGCAGCGCAAGCGCACCATGCAGCTGTCGCAGCGACAGGAGGACAGACCATGGCCCAGCCCCATGTGCCATCCGGTGAAGTGGTGAGCGTGCGCCCGCTGGGCGCCGCGCTGGCCCAAACACGCACCCGCGCCCTCCTCAAGGCCGAGCAGCTGGAGGTGGTGCGCATCGTGCTGCCCGCGGGGACCACGCTGCGCGAGCACCAGACATCGGGCGAGATCACGGTGCAGTGCATCGAGGGTCGCATCGAATTCACCACGCCCGCAGGGGTGCAGACCATGGTTGCGGGTGATTTCATCCACCTGCGCGGCGGCGAAGCGCATGCCCTGCGCGCCGTCGAAGACGCCTCGGCACTCGTGACGATCTGCCTGCTGCCGCGGCGCTGAGCGGGCCGCGCTGGCATCGGGCCGCGGGATGGGTTAACCTTGCGCCCATCCATGAATGTCCAGTTCCTGATCATCGGCCAGCATCTGGCGCGCAGCACGCGCGGGCGGCCTTGCGCGCCGCCGGCTGCCGCACGCTGACCCTGCGCACGCGCGCCGCCACTGGCGCGCCCTGATCATTTTTGGAGATTCCTCATGGCCGATCTGTTTGACAACCCCATGGGCCTGTGCGGCTTCGAATTCGTCGAGTTCGCCGCGCCTGCCCCCCACACCCTGGAGCCCCTGTTCGAGAAGATGGGCTTCTCCCTGGTGGCGCGCCACCGCAGCAAGGACGTGCTGCTCTACCGCCAGGGCGAGATCAACTTCATCGTCAACCGCGAGCCCCGCAGCCTGGCTGGCTACTTTGCGGCCGAGCACGGACCCTGCGCCTGCGCCATGGCTTTTCGCGTGCGCGATTCGCACAAGGCCTATGCGCGCGCGCTGGAGCTGGGCGCCCAGCCGGTGGACGTGCCCACGGGCCCCATGGAGCTGCGCCTGCCGGCGATCAAGGGCATCGGCGGCGCGCCGCTGTACCTGATCGACCGCTACGAGGACGGCAAAAGCATCTACGACATCGACTTCGAGTTTCTCGAAGGCGTGGACCGGCATCCGCGCGGGCACGGCCTGAAGATCATCGACCACCTCACGCACAACGTCTACCGCGGACGCATGAGCTTCTGGAGCCAGTTCTACGAGAAGCTGTTCAACTTCCGCGAGATCCGCTACTTCGACATCCAGGGTGAGTACACGGGGCTGACCAGCCGCGCCATGACCGCTCCCGACGGCATGATCCGCATCCCGCTCAACGAGGAGTCAGGCAAAGGCAGCGGGCAGATCGAGGAGTTCCTCATGCAGTTCAACGGCGAGGGCATCCAGCACATCGCCCTGCTGACGGACGATCTGATCGCCAGTGTCGACGCGCTGCAGCTGGCCGGCATTCCGCTGATGACCGCGCCCAACGACATCTATTACGAGATGCTGGCCGAACGCCTGCCCGGCCACGGCGAGCCCGTGCCCGAGCTGCAGGCGCGCGGCATCCTGATGGACGGTTCGACCCGCGACGGCAAAGCGCGCCTGCTGCTGCAGATCTTCAGCCAGCCCCTGCTGGGGCCGGTGTTCTTCGAGTTCATCCAGCGCAAGGCCGACGAGGGCTTTGGCGAGGGCAACTTCAAGGCCCTGTTCGAAAGCCTGGAGCGCGACCAGATCCGCCGCGGCGCGCTCAAGGTCGGGGACTGAAGCGCGCCTACTTCAACGCTGCGGCTGCGTCAGGCGCTCACGCAGCAGCAGCGCCATGAAGACCAGGCCCGCGCTCAGGCTGGTGTGGCCGCTGTAGCTGACCAGACCCAGGGCCCAGCCCTGACGGCCCACGGCCGCGGCCAAGGCCAACAGCAGACTGGCCCAGCCGGCCAGACGCAAGGCGCGCGTGCAGCGCGGCGCCAGGGCGTGGCCGAGCTGGATGTCCTGCTGCCGCTCGGTGGCCAGGGCCAGCACGGCAAAGCCGAGCAGGCTGGGCCCAAAGATCAAGGCGTGGTTCATGCGCCCTCCCCGGCCGCGCACGCCATGGCCGCCACCGGCGCCTTGCGGCGCGCCGGCTGCGCGGCCTGCGGGTGCCGCGCCAGGCGCAGGGCCATCAGGGCATGCAAGGCGGCCAGGGCCCAGAGCATCAGGTCCATGCCCGCATAGACCCAGTCCCCCTGGGCGATGCTGTGCCAGATCGGACGCGCCGTCGTGAACGCGTTGAGCAACGGCAGCAGGGCCAGCACCACGGTGGCCGCCCAAAGCTGCGTGAGCCAGGCCTCGCGCGCCGGGCGCAGCACGGCATGCAGCAGGGTCACGGCCCAAACGATGAAGAAGACGTGGATCTCCCAGTCGCCGCGCTGCGCCAGGTCCAGCGGCAGCAGGCGGTTGGCCCAGAGCAGGCTGGCCATGGCGATAGACAGGCCTGCAATGGCTGCAATGTTGAGCCGCTCCACCAGCCGGAAGCCGAAGTAGGGGCGCTCGGGGTCGGGCAGTTTCTGGCGCCGTTTGACGATCCACATCACCAGCCCCGTGCCCACCATGGCCGTGCCGGCCAGACTCACGATGAAGTAAAGCCAGCGCAGGGTGGTGTCGCTGAAGCGCCCGAGGTGCAGGGCGTAGAGTACGCCACGCGTCTCGGCTGCGGCGCCCACGTGGTCCTTGACCTGCAGCAGCTGGCCGCTGGCGCCTTCGAACAGCAGGTACTGCGGGCTCATGGAGACGCGCCCTTCGTCACCGCGCGTGACGAGCACGCGCGCAGCCGCATCGCCCGGGTGGTTGACGATGACGCGCTCGACATGGGTCTCCCCCCAGCGCGCCTGGGCCTGACGCACCATGTCGTCGACCGGCGCCAAAGCCGCCTTCTGGCCACTGGCCTGGCCCGAAGGGGCGGCGGCGCTGAGCTCGGCCGTGAGCTGCTGACGTTCGGCGGCGGTCTGGAAGGCCGCCTGCTCACCCCAGGGCATGTACATGGCCATGAGCGTGACGAGACCCGTGTAGGTGATCATCAGGTGGAACGGCAGGCCGAAGACCGAGAGCGCGTTGTGCGCATCGAGCCAGGAGCGCTGCCCTTTGCCCCAGCGGAAGGTGAAGAAGTCGATGAAGATCTTCTTGTGCGTGATCACGCCGCTGACGATGGCCACGAGCATGAACATGGCGCAGAAACCGGCCAGCCAGCGCCCCCAGAGCACGGGCATGTAGTGGAACTGGAAGTGGAAGCGGTAGAAGAACTCACCGCCCCGAGTGTCGCGCGCGGCGACCTTGGCACCGGTGGCCGGGTCGAAGGTGGCTTCCTCGAAGCCGCGCTGGCCCGGTGTGCGGGGTGCCAGGCGCCAGAAGCTGCTCACACTGTTGCTACGCTCGTCGGGCAGGCGCAGGCTCCACTGCGTAGCGTGCGGCGCGAGCACGGCCAGCTGGTCCACGACGCGTTGCGCGACCAGGGCCTCGTCGGGTACCTGGGCCTGGTACGGCAGCTCGGGCCGCATCCACTGCGAGATCTCGTCGCGGAAATAACTCACCGTGCCGGTGAGGAACATGGCATAGAGGAACCAGCCCGTGAGCAGACCGGCCCAGATGTGCAAGTCCGACATGGTCTGGCGGATGCCGCGGGGCTTGGGCTCGTCGCGGGTGTTCATCGTGCGCCTCCACCCGCCCAGACCCAGCTCGCGGCCAGCAGCAGCGGCAGAGCCGCCAACAGCAGCCCGGCCCAGGCACGCCGCGCGCTGCGAACGGCAAAGACCCAGATCACTGCGCCCGTGTAGACCCCAAAGCTCGCCAGCATGCCGGTGAGCACGGCCTGCGGCCGGCTCATGGGCAGGGCCAGCGCGGCGACGCTGGCCAGCGCCGCGAGCGCGTAGCCCCCGAAGAGGGCCGCCACGATGCGCGAGATCAGCGGACCGACGTGACGGATGCGGTGCAGGACAGCGTTCACTTGCTCTGGTAAGGCGCAGCGGCCGGAGGCGCCGGGATGGGTTCCAGCCCGGCGGGCTGCACATAGCTCAGCGTGGTCGTGTAGCTGATGCTGTCGTACTTCTCGGGGCCGTTGACGCCGGCGCGCTCGCCGGGCGTGCGCTCGGTGTGACTGACCTCGGCCACATAAGGGCCCTTCCAGGGCAGGCTGAACTGCACCCGGCCCTCGGCGTCGGTCTGCGCTTCTCGCGCCCAGCCCGACTGGGTGACCAGCGTGACCTTGGTCTTGGCCTTGGGCTGGCCCTGGTAGTAGAGCCTGAACTCGCCGGCCTTGCCTGTGGGCACCAGATCGAGCACGAGGCGCGGCTCCTGCGCCGAGAAATCGGTGATGAGGCGCGCGGCCGGGTGGTACCAGCCTTTACCGCCATCCTTGATGTTGAAGAGCGGATAGCGAGCCTCCTCAGCCACGATGCTCTCGCCCTGGCCAGCCTTGAAAGGCAGGGTGTAAGCATCGCGGGCCTTACCGGCCCGCGCGCTATTCTTCACGTCCTGGCCCGCGACCAGGGTGGCCGTGGGCTGCACGAACTTGTCGAGCAGGCCTGGCGAGACCTCGCGCAGGTTTTCGCCGAACTCACCGAAGCGCAGGACCGTACCCTGGCCTTCGGCCGGCTCCAGCCAGATCTGATGGGCGTGCGCCGCACCTGCGGCACAGACCAGGGCAGCGAGCGCGATCCAGAGTTTTTTCATGAGGGCTCCTTGGAATGGAAGGGGTCAGCAGATGGACATCAGAAATCGACGGTGGCCGAGACCACGAGGGTGCGCGGGGCGCTGACGGTGGCGTAGTTGTTGCCGCTCATCATCCAGTAGCTCTTGTCACTCAGGTTCTCGATAGCGGCGCGCAATACGAGCGGACGGCCGTCCATCTGCGTGCGATAGCGTGCACCGATGTCGTACCGGGTCCAGCCCGGAACGACGAAGGTGTTTTCGCTGTTGCCGTAGGCCGATGAGGTATTGATCACACGGCCGTTCAGGCTCAGCCCCTGGACCCAGGGCGTATCCCAGTCGGCACCAAGATTGACGGTGCGGAACGGAACGCCACCCGTCCTGTTGCCAACGTTGGTTCCACCCGTCGCGCTGGTGAGCTTGGAGTCATTGAACATCGCGCTGGTCATGAAACGCAGGCCACGCTGAACCTCGCCATACGCCGTGAGCTCCAGACCCCGGTTACGGTTTTCGCCGTTGTAGCTGAGGACATTGTTCTCGGCCATGGCATTAGGGCGCTCGATCTGGAACAGGCTGAGCCCGGTCATGACCTTGCCCCAATCCACCTTCACACCCACTTCGCGCTGCGTGGACTTGTAGGGAGCTAGGATTTCGCCCGCATTGTTGTAGGTCGCACCCACAATCTGGCCACGCGTCAGGCCTTGGGTGTAGTTGCTATAGAGCGAGACATGGCCTGCGAGCTTGAACACGATGCCTGCCAGGGGGGACGCCGCGCTGGCCTTGTAATGCGTGGTTTCAGCGCCTGTCGTCTGATTGAAGTTCTGCTGCACGATGGACTGGTCACGCACACCCACGGTCAGCAGCAGGCGGTCTTCGGCAAACGCCATGGTGTCCGTCAGTGCGTTGCTGTACAGGATGTTGTCAGCGCTCTTCGCCGCAGGACCCCGTGGGGTCGTCACGGTCGGCAGCGGCGCGGGGTTGTACAGGCTCGATGCGTTCCGGGTGGTTGAGGTCGCATAGAAATAGCCGGACTCCTGGTCAAGGCGGCTGGTCGCAAAGGTCAGCGTATGCGCCACGCTGCCGGTGGCGAAGCGCTTGCGCAGCCCGGCGTCAGCCACGGTGGTCTTGCTGTAGTAGTCGTAGTAGCCATTGCGCACATAGAAATTGCCTTGTGCATCGATACCGCTGGCGCTGCCAGCTGCGGAGGCCATGGCACTCGGAAAGATCTGCTGATAGGCATAGTCGGTGTAGCCTATGCCGCCGTAGACCATCAGCGTGTCGCTGAGGTCGTATTCCAGCTTGCTGGCCACCGTGTTGTTACGTGAATCAAACTGCGTGCCCGGGTAGTAGTTCAGACGGGAATCGGGCGGTGTCGGAACCTGCGTGATGCCGGCGACAAAGCCGCTCTGCGGGCGGAACTCGCTGATCTCATCGCGCTGCGCCAAACCGTCGAGCGACCACCGCAGATTCCGGCTGCGGTAGTCCACCGCCAGCGCCCCCAGTCCCAGCTGCTGCTTGCTATCGTCGATGGTGCCCTCACCGCTGCGTACAACGCCGTTGAAGCGCACGCCCCAGGCTTTGTCCTCACCAAAGCGGCGGCCTAGATCGAGGTGGGTACCCAGCTGCGACTTGCTCAGATAGCTTGCCGTCAAACGGGTCAGAGGCTCGTCGCCGGCACGCTTGGTCACCAGGTTCATGCTGCCGCCGATGCTGCCGTTCGGCGGCACGCCATGGGCCAGTGTGCCCGGCCCCTTGAGCACCTCCACGCGCTCCACCATTTCCACCGGCAGGCGGCTGGTCGGTGCCAGCCCGTACATCCCGTTGATGCCGATATCGGCGTTCGAGACGGTGAAGCCGCGAATCTGGAACTCGTCGCCAAAGCCCCCGGCCGAGGTCAGGGCACGCACCGAGGCGTCGTTCGCCACCACGTCGGCCACGCTACGGGCCTGCTGGTTTTGCAGTTGCTCAGCGGTGTAGTTGGCTGTGCTGAAGGGCATGTCCATCACATCGGCCGTGCCCAGCATGCCCAGGCCGCCGCCGCGGGCCAGCTGTCCGCCGGCATAGGGCTGCGGCAGGCCGCCTTCGGCCTGCTCCACCACCCTCACCTCCTTGAGCGTGCCCTCGGTCGCGACCGTCTGGGCCAGTGCGCCACCGGCCGCCAGGGCCAGCCCGGCCCCCAGCAGGGGTTGCAACAAGGCGACCAGGGGACGAAGAGCGAACCTGGGAGGACGGGCGTATTTCATGGGTGAGGGTTCCGGCAACAGGGAAAGGGTTGCATCAAAAAGATTAGTGATGCGAATGATAATGGTTATTATTATATTCACAGAACCGACGACGGTCCTGGCGGCCCCGCCCCTTCAGTCCCGCGCGCGGGGCCTGAGGATCATCTGATCCTGCTGCAGCAGGATGTCAAAGCGAGCGAGAAAGCTCTGGCCCAGCAGGGCATCGCTGCTGTCGGGGCCCGTGAGGCCCACGCCCACCCGCACAGCCGAGACGCTGACCGGCCCCACGGTCACCGGCACACCGGCGACGATGCGGCCGGGGCGCTGGCCATTGGCCGTCATGAAGACGGCCGACTCCCCGGCCCCCAGGCCCGCCTTGCGCGCCAGCTCTTCGCTGACCGACACCAGAGACGCGCCGGTATCCACGAGAAAGTTCACGGGCTGGCCGTTGACCAGGCCGGGCGCATAGAAATGCCCGTCACGGGCGCGCGGGATCACGAGCTCGCCACGGGCGCTGACCGTCACGGGCGCCGGCTGCAGGTAGCGGTCCATGAAGTAATAGAGCACGCCCATCACCGCCAGCCAGAAGGCCAGGATGCCCAGCGTGCCGCGGCGTACGCTGCGGCCCAGCCCGGCCCTCACCTCGTCTTCCTGCTCGCTCATGGCCAGGGAGTATCTCAGGCTGCCAGCAGCACCTGGTTGCGGCCCTGGCGCTTGGCGAGGTAGAGCGCCACGTCCGCCTCCTTGAGCAGGACCTCGGCATCGGCCTCGTGGCGCGGCTGACCCGCGGCCACGCCCATGCTGATGGTGACGACGGGGGCTGCCGGTGAATGCGCGTGGGGCATGGCCTCGGCCTCGACCGCCCCGCGCAGGCGCTCGGCGAATTCGCGCGCCGTGGCGGCATCGGCACCGGGCAGCACGACGACGAACTCCTCGCCGCCGTAGCGCGCCACCAGCTCACCGGCACGGCGCGCCACGCCCGCCAGTACCCCAGCCACCCGGCGCAGGCATTCGTCGCCAGCCTGGTGGCCGTAGTGGTCGTTGTAGGCCTTGAAGTGGTCGACGTCAATCAGCACCAGCGCCAGCGAAGCGCCCTGGCGCGCCGCGCGCTGCCACTCCTCGGCCCAGGCCTCGTCGAAGCGCCGTCGGTTCGCCAGGCCCGTGAGCGCATCGGTGCTGCTGAGCGCGGCCAGCTGCCGGTTGCTGCGTTCGAGCTCGGCGGTGCGCTCGCGCACGGTGGCTTCCAGGCCCTCGTTGGCGCTGCGGATCTCCTGCTGCAGGCGCGCCTGCTCGGCCATATCCGCCTGCACGCGGCGCGCGAAGCGCCAGCCCACCCAGAGCAGCAGCAGCAGTGCCGCCATGCGCAGGGCATAGGTGATCTGGCGCAGACGCTGGACCTCGAGGTCGCGCTGCGCCAATTCCTCGGTCAGCGCGCTGATGACGGATTCGGTGGTGATCTCGTAGATCTTCTTGGCCAGCAAGTAGTCGTCTTCAACCAGCACGTCGCGGGCACGGCGCCAGTTGCCCACGCGCATGTAGCGCAGCGAACGGGCCTCGGTGGCGCGCAGCCCCTGCTGCAGCTCCAGCAGCACCGAGATGTCGCCCGACAGCCTGAGGGCCCGGCTGAGCTCGGCCACCGTGCCCACCGTAGCGGTGAGTTGCTCGTCCACCGCGTCATAGCGGCTCACGCGCAGCAGCTTCTGCTCCAGAACCGCGCTGCCCAGCAGGCTGCTGAGCTCCTGCTCGAGGCGCACGATGCGCTCCAGCCGCGTGCTGATGCCCAGATGGCGCACGTGCATGTCCTCGCTGCGCGCGTCGGCATACATGCCCAGTGCGAAGGTCAGGACCAGAACGGCCACCGCAATGTAAATGCTGCCCAGGTACCTCATCGTGCTTTTCTTGTCGGAGCGTCCGGGGGGATTGGCGCCTCCCTCAAGGCGTGGCAGCCATTGTGCAGGCCCCGGGCGGACCTTGGCAAAGAAAGATCGGCACAAATGCGCAATCCCGCGTACAATACGCTTCGCTGCTGCAACTTGCTTACCTTTGCGCAGCTGTTGTCTGACACGGCCCGCGGTCCTACCTACACCGCCCGCCCCGCCTGACCGGCCGCTCTCACCGGCTTTTTCTGGTCGTCACACTCCCCTTCTGCGGCAAGCCCTATCCCCGGTCTTTTGACGTTTCCTTTCCCTGACCGGACCGCCTGGCGGCTTGTGCCGCGACGTCCTGCCTTGTGCTCGACGGTTTGATTGACCTTTGCAACGCGCGACGATACGCGCGCCCCTTTTGATGAACACCACCCTAGAAAAAGCATTCTCGGTGGGCAAGTACCTTGTCTCACCCCTCATCCGCACCACCGACACGGGCCGCTACCAAGCGTCCGTCTCGATCCGCAGCGGCAGCGGCCGCGGCACGCATGACCGCGTGTTCCGCTTCGTGCCCGAATTCAGCACGCGTGAAGGCGCACTGCAGTACGCCATCAACGAAGGCTGCAGCTGGCTGCGCCAGCGCCACAGCTACGCCTGACCCCGTTACACATCGACAAGCCCCGAAGGAGGACCCCATGGCCAAGGAAGAACTGATCGAAATGCAAGGCAAGGTAGAAGAAGTGCTGCCTGATTCGCGCTTTCGCGTCACCCTGGACAACGGCCACAGCCTGGTGGCCTATACCGGCGGCAAGATGCGCAAGCATCACATCCGCATCCTGGCGGGCGACAAGGTCTCGCTGGAACTCTCGCCCTATGACCTGGGCAAGGGCCGCATCACCTTCCGCCACCTCGAACCCCGCTCCGGCGGTGCACCGGCCCAGCCGCGTCGCACCTTCCGCTGAACCCCTTCCTTGATGGTTTTTCAAACCAAGACCGTCATTTCCCCCGCGCCGAGATGTCACTGGCATCAACAGCGCTTTTTTTGAAAGGCTCTCCCATGAGCAGCAAACTTTACGTCGGCAACCTCTCCTACTCGGTGCGCGACGACGATCTTCAACAAAAATTCGGTGAGTTTGGCGACGTGCAGTCCGCCAAGGTCATGATGGACCGTGACACCGGCCGCTCCAAGGGCTTCGGCTTCGTGGAGATGGGCTCGGCCGATCAGGCCGAGTCCGCCATCCGCGGCATGAACGGCCAGAACGTTGACGGCCGCGACATGGTCGTGAACATCGCCCGTCCGATGGAGCCGCGCACCGGTGGTGGCGGCTTCGGCGGCGGCCGTCGTGAAGGCGGCGGCGGCGGTTACGGCGGCGGCGGTGGCCGTCCCCGTTACTGAAGCCTCGCGGCTTCGCCTGAGAAACCGGCCCCTGGGCCGGTTTTTTTACGCCTGCACGGTTAAGATCATCGCCTCGACTATGGAGTGACGGACATGATCAGGTTCAGCGACGAACACGTGTGGGTGCGGGTGGAGGGCGAAACAGGCGTGGTGGGCATCACCGTGCATGCCCAGGACACCCTGGGCGACATCGTCTTCGTGGACCTGCCGGCCGTGGGCAAGGTGCTGGCGGCCGGCGAGATCGCCGGCGTGGTCGAATCTGTCAAGGCCGCGGCCGACGTCTACACCCCGGTCAGCGGTACCGTCACCGAGGTCAACGAAGCCCTGCGCGCCGACCCGGCCCTGGCCAACAGCGAGCCGTTGAGCACCGGCTGGTTCTACAAGCTCAGCCTCAAGAACCCGGCCGAACTCGACACCCTGATGGACGAAGCCGCCTACGCCAAGTTCAGCGCCCAGGCCTGAGGCCTGCGCCCCGGGCCTGTCACCCGGCTGTCGTCAGCCTGTCATCTTGCGGCCGTACAAACGGCAGACCGGCATCCGCCCGCGGTGCCTTCCCTCCGACGCAAGACGACCGACGACATGGCCAAAGACTTCGCCCGCATGGAGAACAGCAACTGTTCCTCCAACCCCAGCTTTCATGACGTTTCCGACCCGGCCCGCCGCACAGTGCTGCGCGGCGGCCTGGGCGCCGCATTGGGCGGCCTGCTAGCCCCGCTGGCCGGCTGTGCCAGCCCTGGCACCCGCAAGCCCTTGCTGGGTTTTGCCAGCGTGCCGGTAAGCACGGCGGACAGCATCGTGGTCCCCGAGGGCTATCTCGCACAGGTCATCGCGCCCTGGGGCGACCCCGTGGGCTTGCCCGAACACAGTCCGGCCTTCCGGTCCGACGGCGGCAACAGCGCGGTGGAGCAGGCTGCCCAACTGGGGATGCACCACGACGGCATCCACTACTTCGCCCTGCACGGCTCCGAGCGCGGCCTGCTGGTGCTCAACCACGAGTACACCGACGAGGGCCTGCTGTTCGCCGACGGCCAGCAGAACTGGAGCGCCGAGAAGGTACGCAAGGCCCAGGCCGCGCATGGCGTCTCGGTGATCGAGGTCGTGCAGCGCCGCGGGCGCTGGGAGCAGGTACGTCCCTCGCCCTGGGCGCGGCGTATCACGGCCAACACACCCATGGCCGTGGCCGGTCCGGCAGCAGGCCATGCGCTGATGCGCACCAGCGCCGACCCCGAAGGCCGCCGCGTGCTGGGCACGCTCAACAACTGCGGCAGCGGCATCACGCCCTGGGGCACCTACCTCAGCTGTGAAGAGAACTTCATCAACTACTTCAGCGGCGGTGACACACCCAGCGAGCATGAAAAACGCTGGGGCCTCCGGAAGGGCGATGCCGGCGGCTACCGCTGGCACGAGCATGACGCCCGCTTTGACGCGACGCGGGAGCCCAACGAGCCCAACCGCTTCGGCTGGATCGTGGAGATCGACCCCATGGATCCGACGTCCACCCCGATCAAGCGCACGGCCCTGGGGCGCGCCGCGCACGAAGGCGCCACGGTGGCAATCACGAAGGACCGCCGCGCGGTGGTCTACATGGGCGAGGATGCGCGCTTCGAATACATCTACAAGTTCGTCAGCCGTGATCGCATCCAGAGCGGCGGGGCGCGCGCCAACGCCACGCTGCTGGACCACGGCACGCTCTACGTCGCCAGGTTCAACCCGGACGGCAGCGGCCAATGGCTGCCCCTCACCCATGGCCAGGGCCCCCTGACGGCCGCGAACGGCTTTGCCGATCAGGGAGACGTGCTGATCAGGAGCCGCCAGGCAAGCGACGCGCTGGGAGCCACCAAGATGGACCGACCCGAGTGGATCGATGTGGACCAGAACGGCTGGGTCTACTGCACGCTGACCAACAACAGCAACCGGGGTGCGGGCGCAAGCCCGGGCACGGATGCCGCCAACCCGCGCGCCGGCAACAGCATGGGCCACATCATCCGCTGGCAGGAAGACGGTGACTTCGACAGCACGCGCATGCGCTGGAACCACTTCGTACTGGCCGGCGACCCGGCCAACACGCGCGCCGAAGCGCGCGGCAATGTGCAGGGCGACATGTTCGCCTGCCCTGATGGCCTCTGGACCGATGCGCGCGGCCTGCTCTGGATCCAGACTGATATGTCGACCTCGGCCATGGGCAAGGGGGATCTGGCACGCATGGGCAACAACATGATGCTCGCCGCCGACCCGGCCACGGGCGAGATCCGCCGCTTCCTCACTGGCCCGCGGGGCTGCGAGATCACGGGCGCCACGGCCACGCCGGACGGCCGCACGATGTTCATCAACATCCAGCACCCGGGCGAGAGCCCCTCGGAGCGCAGCGACCCGGCCGATCCGGGCCGCTACTCCACCTGGCCCTCGGGCCAGCCCGGCGCGCGTCCGCGTTCAGCCACGGTGGTCATCCGCAAGCGCGATGGCGGTGTGATTGGGACCTGACACCCCTAAGGGGCTACGCCGCCGCGTACTGACGGCCAGAGGCCGTCGCTCTTCGGGCGGTCCCAGCCTGCGCAGGCAGGCTGGGAGCTGCAGCCCTCAGCCCCTCTCTCGCCGACGGCGGGAGAAGATGCTCCCGGCGGCCTGGCCAAGCCAGTTCCGCGCGAGCCTTGGCCCAAGACCCGTCGTCGGCTAATTCCAGTAGCCCGGGTCGGGCAGCTCATTGAAGACCTTGCGCAGCTGCTCGCCCCAGCGCTCGCGCAGCGAGGTGAAATAGGGGTCCTTGCCATCAATCTGGGCCCGACGTTTCACCTCAAAGCTATCTTTTTCATAGCAAAGAAGATCCAGTGGCAGGCCCACCGATAGGTTGGACTTCATGGTCGAGTCCATGGAGATCAGGCAGCATTTGGCCACCTCGTCCAGGCTCAGCTGGCCGCCGATCACACGGTCCAGGATGGGTTTGCCGTACTTGGACTCGCCGATCTGGAAATACGGCGTCTCGGGCGTGGCCTCGATGAAGTTGCCGGCCGCGTAGATGTTGAAGAGCCGCGGCTCCTCGCCCTTGATCTGCCCGCCCAGGATGAGGCTGACGTTGAACTCGATGCCGAACTCCTTCAGCGCCGCGGCATCGCGCTCATGCACCTTGCGCACGGCCTCGCCCACAATCTTGGCCGCCGAGAACAGATTGGGCGCATTGGCCAGACTCTTTTCTCCCGCGGTCCCCATCTGCACCTTCAGGCCGCTGGCCACCGACTGGCTGATGGCCAGGTTGCCCGCAGTGAGCAGCACCAGCACGCGCTCGCCCGGCACCTCGTAGACGTGCATTTTGCGGAAGGTGTTGATCTGGTCCACCCCGGCATTGGTGCGCGAGTCGGACAGGAAGACCAGTCCGGCTTCGTTGCGGACGGCGACGCAATAGGTCATGGCGCTGTAGTCTCCAGCTGTGTTCTTGGTCGGTGCGCCCTCGGGCGCACCGGTCTGCGTGGCCGCGGTTGTATCCGGGACGGGATCGCTGGCGGACGGAAGGTTCATGCGCGATCTTACTGGTCGGCGCCCTGCACCGCCACGCTCACGGTGAGCGCCTCACCGGCACCACCGACATGGATGCCGCGCATGGGGCTGGCGTCGGCGTAGTCGCGGCCCACGGCCAGGCGGCAGAGCTCAGGGCCGGCAAGACGCTGGTGCGTGACGTCGAAGCCCACCCAGGCCCCGGCACCGCCACGGGCGCGCGGCAGCCAGGCTTCGGCCCAGGCATGCGAGGCGGCGTGGCTGGCATCGGTCAGCAGGTAGCCGCTGACATAGCGCGCCGGAATGCCGCGGGCGCGGCAGCAGGCCAGGAATACGTGGGCCATGTCCTGGCAAACGCCCTGCCCCTGGCGCAGCACCTCGGCCGCGGTGTGGAACACGTCAGTGACGCCCTGCACATAGGCCACGCGCGTGAAGACGGCGTCGACCAGGGCTTGCAAGGTATCCGGGTGCGCCAGGTCCTCGGCCCGGACGCCGGTGATCGCCTCGGCAGCCAGGGCATCGATGGCCGCGTCTGCGCTGGTCAGCGGCGTGGGTTGGGCAAAGGCCAGCGGTGGCACGGCCGAATCGTGGGGCAGCAGCACGCCGCGCTCGTCCGCCGTCTCGACCTGGCCCTGAGCGACCACACGCACCTCGTCGTGCGGATCGGTCAGCGAGGTGACGAAGATGGCATTGCCATAGGCGTCGGTCTGGGCCCAGCGCCGGCCCGGCGCGTCGATGCGCCAGTGCAGCACGCGCTGGCCGCCATCTCCACGCGGCCACAGGCGCATGTACTGCAGGCTGTAACTGGCGGGCACCGCGTAGCGGTAGAGGGTTTCATGGCGAATGTCGAGCAGCATGGTCGCTCCTGGGGTCTCAGCTGATGGGCAGCAGGAAATCCTGCGCGATGCGGTTGCCCAGATCGGCCGTGCCGTCCAGGAAATCGGTCAGCACGGCGTGCAGGCCGCGCGCGGCGATGTCCTCGATACGGCCGTAGCGCAGCCCCGAGTACATGGCGCCGGCACGCCGCATGGTTTCCTGGGAACGCGCATTGGCAACCTGACCCAGGATCTGGTGGACCTCCTTCATGCACGCGTGCAGGGAGCGCGGCATGTCCTCGCGCAGGATCAGCAGCTCCGCCACGCGCTGCGGCGTGATCATGTCGCGGTAGACCTTGCGGTAGATCTCGAAGGCCGAGACCGAGCGCAGCAGCGCACTCCACTCGTAGTACTCGCCATCGGCACTGGTCTGCGGCGCGAGTTCGTCAAACTTCACGTCGAGCAGACGGGCCGTGTTGTCGGCGCGCTCGAGGAAGGTCCCGAGACGTATGAAATGGAAGGCTTCGTCCTGCAGCATGGTGCCCACGGTGACACCGCGCGAGAGATGGGAGCGGAACTTGACCCATTCGAAATACTTGGTGAGCTCGCTTCCCTGGATGCTGCCCTGGGGCAGGGACTGCACCGAGTCACGCGCCTCCAGCCAGGTGGTGTTGACGGTCTCCCAGACCTCGGACGTGACCGTGCCGCGCACGGCATGGCAGTTCTCACGTGCGGCACGCAGGCAGGCCAGGATGGACGAGGGGTTGTCCAGGTCCACGCTCATGAAGCGCAGCACGTTGCCGGCGGTGATGACGCCGTACTTGGCGCGGTAGGCCTCCTCCAGGCCGTTGATACCCAGGGCGGCGCCCCAGTAGCCCCCCTGGACGTGCGGCGTCTGTAGCGACATGCGGTAGCTCACCTCGAGCATCCGCGCGATATTCTCGGCCCGCTCGGTGTAGCGGGACATCCAGTAGAGGTGGTCAGCGGTGCGGGACAACATGGTCAGGTCTCCTGCCGGGCCGCCCCAAGGGAGACCTGGGCCCCACGGACATCGAAGAGGGCCATGACTGGCCCCGGGCGCCGCGAACGAAGTGAGTTTCGGGGCAGCATCATGCTTCTGCCTCCAGCACCCAGGTGTCCTTGGTGCCGCCGCCTTGCGACGAATTGACCACCAGGGAGCCGGCCTTGAGCGCCACGCGGGTGAGCCCGCCGGGCGCCATGCGAACCTCACGCCCCGACAGCACGAAGGGCCGCAGATCGATGTGGCGCGGGGCAATGCCCGATTCCACAAAGGTCGGGCAGGCCGAGAGTGCCAGCGTGGGCTGGGCGATGTACTTGTCGGGTGCGGCCTTCACGCGCGCGCGGAAGGCTTCGACCTCCGCCTTGGTGGAGGCGGGTCCAACCAGCATGCCGTAGCCGCCTGCGCCATGTGTTTCCTTGACCACCAGCTGTTCCATGTTGGCGAGCACGTAGCTCAGTTCATCCGGCTTGCGGCACTGGTAGGTCGGCACGTTGGCGATCAGGGGCTCCTCCGAAAGGTAGAAGCGCACCATATCCGGCACATAGGGGTAGATGGACTTGTCGTCCGCCACGCCCGTGCCGATGGCATTGGCCAGCGTGACACGGCCGGCGCGGTAGACCGAAAGCAGGCCAGCGACGCCGAGTGCCGAATCGGCGCGGAAAGCCAGCGGGTCGAGAAAGTCGTCGTCAATGCGGCGGTAGATCACGTCCACACGGCGCGGGCCCTGGGTGGTTCGCATGAAGAGCGTCTCGTCGTGCACGAACAGGTCCTTGCCCTCGACCAGCTCCACGCCCATCTGCTGGGCCAGGAAGGCATGCTCGAAATAGGCGCTGTTGTAGGCGCCGGGTGTCAGCACCACGACAGTGGGATCATCCACGCCAGCGGGCGCCGCCTGGCGCAGGGTGTCCAGCAGCAGATCCGGGTAGTGATCGACCGGCCGCACCTTGCAGCGGCCGAAAAGCTCGGGGAAGAGGCGCATCATCATCCGCCGGTTCTCCAGCATGTAGGACACGCCCGAAGGCACGCGCAGGTTGTCTTCCAGCACGTAGTAGGCCGCGTCCTGCCCCGGCAGCGAGGCGCGCACGATGTCGATGCCGGCGATGTGCGCGTAGATGTCGTTGCGCACACGCACGCCCTGCATCTCGGGCCGGTACTGGGCATTGCAGAAGACCTGCTCGGCCGGCACCAGGCCGGCCTTGACGATGCGCTGGCCGTGGTAGATGTCGTGGATGAAGGCGTTGAGCGCATTGACGCGCTGGCGCAAGCCGCGCTCCAGCAGCTCCCACTCCGCCGCGGGGATGATGCGCGGCACGATGTCAAAGGGGATCAGCCGCTCCTTGCCCGCATTCTCGCCATAGACCGCGAAGGTGATGCCGGAGCGGTGAAAGGCCGAATCGGCCTCTGCACGCTTTTGGGCGATGTGCGAGGCGGGCATCAGCGACAGCCAGTCCTGGTAGGGGGCGTAATGCACACGCGCGCCCCCGTTTGGGGCATGCATTTCGTCAAACACGTTCTTCATGGTGCACGAGCCTTGTTCTGCACCAGAGACTCAGCAAGGCCCGTGCCCGGCCGGGGACGCCGTCAGGGCAAATGGCCCGATGAACGTGAATCAGCCGGGAAGGACGGCAGAGTGCCGCCCCGGGTCTTCAGGAGACCGCCCGACGCTCAGTCGGCGCCGCGCCAGCGATGGTTGATCTGGCGTGTGACCAGGGCCTGGAGGTAGCGCCCCAGCGCCATCGCGCCTTCGAGCACCATCATCATGATCAGAGCCACCACGCCACCGGAGATCAGGGCCTCCTGCGTCAGCGGAGCCGTGGCGGTGTACTGGATCAGGGTCTGCTCACGCAAGTCGGCGTCGGCACGCACGAGCAGATGCCACAGGCGCCCGGGCAGATGCGTGTCCAGCGCCACGCGCTCCATCTCCAGCTGCTGCTTGCGTCGGTACATGCGCTCGATGGCGTCGCCCTCGGCCTTGAACGGCGCCACATTGCTGTCACGGTGCAGCTTGATCAGGGCTTCGACATTGCCGCCCGTGTGCTGGTTGGCAATGATGAGAAAGGGCTGGAAATTGAGGGTGACCTCACGCAGGCTGGCATCCACGCGCTTGGCGTATTGATCGGCCAGGCTGGGCAGCTGCATGCCCAGCAACATGAAGATGCAGGCCACGGCGATCAGCAGATAACGCAGCAGGAACGACATGAAAGACCACTCCCTGGGTGAGGCAAGCCCGTGAACATACCCGAAACCGGCACATGCGCCGGGCCGCGGATACATCCGCTTGCAGTTTCCTGCACCTCGGGACGTCTGGCAAGCCCGGGCCGGCCTGCCGGGGAGGCTCAGCCGGCCGGCGATCCGGCTTTAGCCGCCGAAGCGGCAATGCGGCGCAGCGCTTCCTCGTAGGCCTCGGGCGGCTGCCCGCCCGAGATCAGGTAGCGCTGGTTCACGACCACGGCGGGCACGGCGGTGATGCCGGCCTGCTGCCACTGCATCTCGCTCTCGCGCACGGCCAGCGCGTACTCCTCGCTGCCCAGGATGGCCTGGGCCCGAGCCGCGTCCAGCCCCACGGTGGCGCAGGCGCGCAGCAGCACCGCGTGATCGGACACGTTCTCAGCCCGGCCATGGTAGGCAGCGAGCAGCTCGCGCTTGAGCGCGTACTGCTTATCCGGCCCCTGCTCGCCGGCCCAGTGCAGCAGACGGTGTGCATCGAAGGTGTTCCAGATGCGTCCCCGGCCCTCGGGTTTGAAGGCGAAGCCAACGGCCGCACCCCGCTCCCGGATGCGCTCGCGTATCTCGGCCTGCTGCTCGGGCGTGGAGCCGTACTTCTGCGTCAGGTGCTCGGCGATGTCCTGCCCTTCAGGAGCCATGCCCGGGTTGAGCTCAAAGGGCTGAAACGTGATGTGGGCATCGACCTCACCCAGCAGCTTGTCCAGCGCGGTGTCCAGGCCCGCCAGGCCGACGGCGCACCAGGGGCAGGCCACGTCGGAGACGAAATCGATTTGAAGGGTGGTGGTCATGAATTGCTCGCAACAGCGGACAGACGTCCGTACAGGCTGAGATTGTGATGCAAGCTGTGGCTCCCATGCATCATCACGGGTTTACGAGCACGCGGATCGGTACTGACAGCTGGCAATTCTGGGTATAGTGCCTGCGCTGCTAGGTAGCCGCATAACAGTCAGGGAGACATCATGCATCGTTTGTCAATTCGCGTTCTGGCCATCGCATTGGCCGTGCTGGCCACAGGCTGCGCCTCGGTCACCGGTTCACCCCATCAAAGCATCGCTATCGAAACCCGCGACCACACTGGCGATCCGGTGGGCGGCGCCAACTGCGAGTTAATCAATAACAAGGGGCGCTGGCTGCTGACCACTCCCGGATCCGTCACCGTCAACAAGTCCAATCAGGACATGTATGTCACCTGCTCCAAAGAGGGCTTGGACACTGCCAAGCAGACGGTGGTTTCGGAAACACGTGGTGCCATGTTCGGCAACATCATCATCGGAGGTGGCATTGGCGCTCTGATTGATCACAGCAGTGGCGCCGCTTATGACTACCCGGCCTCTTTGCTGGTTGTTCTGAATGCCCCGGGGAAGCAGCAGTCATCCAACACCCCTCCACAACCCGTTGTGACTGCCCAGGCCCATTCACTCCCGATGGTCGCGCAGGTTCAGAACCTGCAACCCATGATGATCAACACTGGGAAGAAACCTGCCACCGGCGACGAATGGGAGTATGTCGCGCACGACAAGATCTTCGGCAAAAAGAGAAAGCTGCTCTGGCGCGTCAAAGCCGTGGAGGCCTCTGGTGTGCTGGAAGAACTGCTGGTCGACGGACTGCCAGTCACTCAGTGGGTTTTCGACCGCTCGGCTTTGCTGATGGCCACTCCCTCGGAATCAGGCCTGATGCTGGGGTCCCACTGGGCGGGTACACAGATGCCTTCCCAGATGTCCGCGACGGGAAACCTCGGCTCCTGCGCCCGCTTTCAGTGCCAAGTCAACGCCAAGTTCGGCGGGCACGATCGCATCACGGTGCCAGCCGGTACGTTTGACGTTGTGCGTTATTCCGGCAGTTTCTCGGTCAGCCCTTCTGCCCTTCGCTTCTATGGCCAAGTCAACTTCTGGTATCACGAAAAAAGCCAACGCCTGATCAAACAGACCGTCAATCTCCGCCAAAGCGAATTCGCACTGGACGAGACGATCGAACTGCAGGCGGCTCGCGCCTATCAGTAAGAGTAAGGCGCAAGATGGCAGAACGGCCGCCTGAGATTCAGCTCGTGACCTCCAATGGCGAGATGGCCGTAGAGCCAAGGTATCTGGCGGCAAATGCACCTACCGTACTCGCTGGCAAGGGCAACCAGACGGTGTGCCCATCGCCGGCTGCGATAGACACCGGCTGCCCCTTGGTGTTCTCCATGCGCGTGACCTCGTGATCCACATTGCCGGTCGGCTGGATCAGCTCCAGCCGGTCGCCGACCGAGAACTTGTTTTTCACCCGCACCTCAGCCAAGCCGCGTGACGCGTCGAAGGCCACGACATCGCCCACATACTGGCTGCGGCCGGATTCCGAATAGCCCTGCAGGTAGTTCTGGGTCTCCTGTGGCGTGTGGCGCTGGTAGAAGCCCGAGGTGTAGCCGCGGTTGGCCAGGCCTTCGAGCTGGCCGAGCAGGGCCGGATCCAGGCCCCGGCCGGCCACCGCGTCGTCGATCGCCTGGCGGTAGCTCTGCACCGTGCGCGCCACGTAGTAAGGACTCTTGGTGCGCCCCTCGATCTTGAGTGAGTCCACGCCGATCTCGACCAGGCGCTGCACATGCTCGATGGCACGCAGGTCCTTGGAGTTCATCACGTAGGTGCCGTGCTCGTCTTCCTCGATGGGCATGAACTCGCCGGGGCGTTTGCTTTCCTCCAGCAGGTAGGCGATCGAATCGCGCGCCTCCTTGTCGAGCGTCTGCCCGCCCGAGCCGCAGGCGTGGCTGCTCGCGCCTGGGGGCGCAAGCACGTCACCGCTGGCATCGACCTGGGCGGTGTGGGTTTTGTAATCCCAACGGCAGGCATTGGTGCAGCTGCCCTGGTTGGCGTCGCGGTGGTTGAAGTAACCCGAAAGCAAGCAACGGCCCGAGTAGGCGATGCACAACGCGCCGTGCACGAAGACCTCCAGCTCGCTGTCCGGACAGTCCTGCCGGATCTCGGCCACTTGGTCCAGCGAGAGTTCGCGCGAGAGGATGATGCGCTTGACCCCCACGCTGTTCCAGAACTTCACGGCCGCCGAGTTCACCGTGTTGGCCTGCACAGACAGGTGGATTTCCATCTCGGGCCAGCGCTCGCGCACCAGCATGATGAGGCCGGGGTCGGACATGATCATGGCGTCCGGCCCCAGGGCGATCACCGGCGCCATGTTGTTGACGTAATGCCGCACCTTGTTGCCGTGCGGAAAGATGTTGGAGACCAGGAAGAACTTGCGGCCGAGCGCATGCGCGCGCTCGATGCCGGCCTGAAGCACCTCCAGGCTGCCGAAGGCGTTGTTGCGCACGCGCAGCGAATAGCGCGGCTGGCCGGCATAGATCGCGTCGGCGCCGAAGGCGAACGCCGTCTCCAGCATGGCCAGCGAGCCGGCCGGCGCCAGCAGCTCGGGCACCTTGCGGCTCATCGTTGCTCCGCGAGCTGGGCCAGCCCGGCAATCGCCAGGACATAACCATTGACACCGAAGCCCGCCATCACCGCACGAGCAACCGGCGAGATGTAGGACCGGTGCCGGAAAGCTTCGCGCGCATGAACGTTGCTGATGTGCAGCTCAATCAGCGTCACGCCCGCGCCCTTGATGGCGTCGTGCAGCGCAATGCTGGTGTGCGTGTAGGCCCCGGCATTGAGGATCACCCCGGCCAGGGTACCTGCGGCCTGGGCGCGACCGGCTTCGTGGATCCAGTCCACCAGTTCGCCCTCGTGGTTGCTCTGACGGAAATCCAGTTGGAGGTTGTGGACCTCGGCAGCCCGCTCGCACAGAGCCTGCACGTCCGCCAAAGTCTGCGAACCATAGACCTGCGGCTCGCGCGTGCCGAGCAGATTGAGATTGGGGCCGTTGAGGACGAGGACGGTTTTCATGCGTTTTTTCCCGTGCGAGAGTCTGCCGATTGTGCCATTGGGCTACCATTCGACGAGAAGAACCACAAGGAGACGCACGATGACCACCCCCAAGCTCCAAGAACTCGGTGCTGCCCAGGCCGCGGCCCTGCTGCAGCGACGCGAGCTCAAGGCCGAGGATCTGGTGCGCGCCTGCCTGGAGCGCGTGGCCGCGCGCAACGACGATATCCATGCCTTCACCCACGTGGACGCCGTTTCGGCCCTGGCCCAGGCCCGTGCGTTGGACGCCGGCCCCGTGCGCGGCCCCCTGCACGGCCTGCCGCTGGGCGTGAAGGACCTGTTCGACACCACCGACCTGCCCACAGCCTACGGGTCGGCGGTTTACGCCCACCACCGGCCGGCGTCCGATGCTGCCAGCGTCACCCTGTGCCGCGAGGCCGGCGCCATCGTTCTTGGCAAGACCGTCACCACTGAGTTCGCCTACTTCACGCCCGGCCCCACGGTCAACCCGCACAACGCTCTGCACACGCCCGGCGGCTCGTCCAGCGGCTCAGCGGCAGCGGTGGCCGACCACATGGTGCCACTGGCCCTGGGCACGCAGACCGCGGGCTCCATCATCCGGCCCGCGGCTTACTGCGGCGTGGTCGGCTACAAGCCCAGCCTGGGCCGCGTGGTGCATGCGGGTGTCAAGAGCCTGTCGCCCACGCTGGACGTGATTGGCGGCTTCGGCCGCCATGTCGAAGACACCGCCCTGCTCGGTGCCGTGCTCACTGGGGACCTGCGCCTGCTGGAAAACCATGTGCACGGCACGTTGCGCATCGGTCTCTTCCCCTCCCCGTCCTGGGACCAGGCAGACGCCGACACGCAGAAGGCCTGGGAGCAGGCCACCAATGCGCTGGCGAAGAACAGCGACCGTTGCCAGGACCTCGACCTCTCGCGTGATTTCGGTGAACTGATCCAACTGCAGAAGGACGTGATGAGCTACGAGATGGCGCGCTCGCTGAGCTTCGAGCGCCTGCGCCATCGCGAGGCCCTGAGCCCGGCCCTGCAGGCCCTGCTGGACACGGGCATGGCCATCAGCGGCGCGCAGCATGCCGCCAACCTGCAGCGTACAGCGGACTGGCGCCTGCGCATCGACGCACTGTTCGAGCGCCACGATGTGCTGCTCACGCCCAGCACCACGGGCGCCGCTCCCGAAGGTCTGGCTGCTACGGGTGACCCGCTGTTCTGCCGCAGCTGGTCCCTGCTGGGCCTGCCTGCCGTGCACCTGCCCCTGATGCGCAACGCCAAGGGCCTGCCCGTGGGCCTGCAGCTCGTGGGACGCATGGGTGAGGACCACAAGCTGCTGGCCGCGGCCCGGCAGATCCACGACAAACTGCTTTTCTGATGCATCCCGACGAGCTGCCCGCAGCCCTGCAGGCCTTGCTGAGCCGCCATTCGCTCGGTCCGCGCTGGATGGTCGCGCCGGGGCCCAGTGCTGCCGAGCTGCAGCTCGCCGTGCGGGCCGCGCTGCGCGGCCCCAACCACGGCCGCCTGCAGCCCTGGCGCCTGGTGCAGATCAGCACGGCACAGCGCCCGGCCCTGGCGGACCTGTTCGAGCAGTTCGCACACGACGATGGCAAGAACGAGGAAGACGTGGCTGCCGAGCGCGAGCGTGCCTTCAACGGCCCGGTGCTCGTGGCCTGGGTCGTACGCATCGTCGCTGTGGACAAGGTGCCGCCGCACGAGCAGTGGATCTGCGTGGGCGCGGCCATGAGCAACTTCATGAACGCCGTGCATGCCCTGGGCTACGGTGCCAAGATCCTGAGCGGCCGCAAATGCCAGCACCCTGCCATCACCCGCGCCTTCTGCGGCGACGGCGAACAGCTTGTGGGCTTCACCTGCATTGGTACGCCCACACGCGCGCTGGAGGCGCGCGAAGCAGATGATGCAGCGCCCCGTCTCTCAGACTGGCCGGGCCCGGCCCAGGGAGGATCTGAATAAGTCCCGCCATGCGCGTTCGAGTCAGAAACGGGATGATCTGACCGCCCACATCGTGCGTCGTGTGCCAGTAGGCACACGCAAGCGATTGGGTGGGCAAAGGGCCCGTTTTTGGCCGAACCCCTTCGGGGGCGTGGTTTTGCGGGCGATCCGCCGCGTTGCAAAACCAGGCAAGCCGTCCAGGCTTGCCTTGGGTTGTGCGCCTTGCGACTCATCCCGCATAAGCCTCGCCGCACGCGGCGCGACTTGTTCAGACCTTCCCTAGCAGCCGCCAGACGCGCCAGGCACAGAAAGCGGCCAGCAGCGCGCACACCGAGCAGGCCCAGAACACCGCCGACAGCCCCAGGTGGCTGCTGATCACGCCGCCGACCAGGCCGCCCAGCACCCCGGGCACGCCGTAACCCAGCGTGACATACAAGGCCTGGCCACGGCCGCGCAGCCGCCCCGGGAAGTGATGCGAGAGCAGCGCGGTGCTGGTCGCGTGGTGTGCGGCAAAGGTGAAGGCGTGCAGCGCCTGGGCGAGCAGCAGGACCGGCCACCAGGCCGCCCACTCGGCCGTCATCGCCATGCGCAGGGCCGTGAGCAACGCACACAGCAGCAGCCAGCCTGGCAGCGTCAGACGCGGCAACCAGCGGCCCTGGGTGTAGAACCAGACGATCTCCACGATCACCGAGATGCCCCACATGAGGCCGATCGCATCCTTGCCGTAACCCAGCGCATCAAGGTGCAGGGAAAGATAGATGTACATGCCCATGTGTGCCAGCACATGAAAGAGGGCCGAGGCAAAGAACCAGCGCATCGCAGGCTGACGCAGCACAGGCCAGAGCGAGGGCTTGGGCGCGTGGGCCAGCTGCTCTTCCTTGAGATCAGGCAGCCACCAGGCGCTGGCCGTGACCAGGGCCAAAGAGCCCACGGTCCAGGCCGGGAAGTCCCCCAGGCCGCGCCACTCGAACCAGGCCCCAGCCACGAAGACCGTGACCAGAAAGCCCAGCGAACCCCAGAGCCGCACACGGCCGTAGCGCTTCGCGTCGAAGGCACCGTCCGCGCTCACGAGATGGGCGAGCGCGGCCTCGCTCATGGGCATCATGGCGCTGGTGTGCAGGAAGACAATGAAGAGGACCAGCGCCAGCCAGGCCGTGCCGCCGTCGATCCACAGGCCCATCGAGATCAGGAGCGCCGTGGTGGACGCATAGCGCAGCAGCTTGATGCGCTCGCCCGTGTGATCGCTGAGCCAGCCCCAGGCCAGCGGTCCGACCAGACGCGTGGCCGGCGGCACAATCATCAGCAGGCTCAGGGTCATCAGGCTGTAGCCCAGATCCTTGAGCCACAGCGGCAGGTAGGGATTGAAAAAACCGATGTGCGCGAAGTAGCTGGCCGACAGGGCCGAGAAGGGCAGCAGCTGCCGGCGCGCGCGCGACACCGCGAGACCTACTTCTTCTCGCTCCAGAGGACGCCGCCCGTGGCCCAGTCCGACTTCTTGATGTCGGTGATGATCACGTCCACGGCCTCGGGCGAGCTGCCCAGGGTCTTGACGGTGGCCTCGGTGACGGCTTTGACGAACTCCCTCTTCTGCTCGGGCGTGCGGCCTTCGAACATCTCAACGCGGATGGTGGGCATGGTGTGACTCCTTCAGAGTTTGTAGGATGGATCGATCTGGTCGAGCCGGCGCAGCAGCGCGGGCCATTCGGCATCGCCGTCGCGCTCGCTGCCGTCGCCGACCCACTGGGCATAGGTGCGCGCGGCGACCTCGTCGCTGGCCACGAGCACACGGCCGCCAGTGGCGGCCATGGCGCGCAGCTGGGCCCGCGCGGCGCGCTCCAGATGGTGCATGAGCATATAGGCCTCGGCCACGGTGCGGCCGACGGTCAGCGTGCCGTGGTTCTCCAGGATCAGGCCGTCGAGCTCGCCGAGGTTGGCCACGAGACGCCGGCCCTCTGCCTCGCCCAGGGCCAGGCCTTCGTAGGCGTGGCGGCCGAGACGACGGAATAGACGCATGGCATGCTGCGTCGTCGGCAGCAGGCCGCCGGGCACCATGGCCAGGGCCAGGCCCCATTCCGTGTGCAGATGCAGGACACAGTGTGCACTCTGACGGGCGGCGTGGATCGTGCCATGGATGGCAAAGCCCGTGGGGTTGACCGCGTAAGGCGAGTCATCGAGCTTGCGACCCCGCGTGTCCACCTTCACCAGATTGGACGCCGTGACCTCGCTGAACAGCAGGCCGTAGGGGTTGATGAGATAGGCGCCCTCCTCGCCTGGCACGGCGGCAGAGATGTGGGTGTAGATGGTGTCGTCCCAGCCGTTGAGCGCGGCCAGGCGATAGGCCGCGGCCAGATCGACGCGCGTGGCGCGCTCGGCCTCGCTCATCCGCATGTCAGCGCCGCCCGGCCGCCCGAAGGCGCTGACCCGCCCCTTTGGGGCTGACGCCTGCGGCTCCTTGCCTGCCTGCGCAGGCAAGGACAGGCGGAAGAGGCGCCGTGTCTCGCGGCGACAAGTCCAGAGAGCGACACACAGTGCGCGAACGCGGGAGCCTGATGGTCATCAGACGCTACCGGGGATCGGCGGCACGGGCAGCTGCACGTCGCCACATTGGGCGCGATGCCGCAGCGCATGGTCCATGAGCACCAGCGCCAGCAGGGCCTCGGCAATCGGCGTGGCACGGATGCCCACGCAGGGATCATGGCGGCCCTTGGTGATGAGCTCGGTGGCCTGGCCTTCGGTGGTGATCGATTCGCGCGGGATCAGGATGGAGCTCGTGGGTTTGATGGCGATGGACACCTCGATGTCCTGGCCCGTGCTGATGCCGCCGAGCACGCCGCCCGCCTTGTTGCCCACGAAGCCGTTGGGCGTGAGGCTGTCGCCATGCGTGCTGCCCTTGTCGGCCACGGCCGCGAAACCGGCACCGATCTCCACGCCTTTGACGGCGTTCAGGCCCATCATGGCATAGGCGATGTCGGCGTCGAGCTTGTCGTAGAGCGGCTCGCCCAGACCGACCGGCACCTTCGTGGCCATCACGCGCAGGCGCGCGCCGCAGGAGTCGCCCGACTTGCGCAGCGCTTCCATATAGTTTTCGAGCGCCGACACGTCGGCCATGGGCGCGAAGAAGGGGTTGTTCGGCACGTGCTCCCAGGACTCGAAAGGGATGGTGAGCTCGCCGATCTGCGTCATGCAGCCGCGGAACTCGGTCCCGTACTTTTCCTTCAGCCATTTCTTGGCCACGGCACCCGCGGCCACCGTGGGCGCGGTCAGACGGGCCGAGGAGCGCCCGCCACCGCGCGGGTCGCGCAAGCCGTACTTGCGCCAGTAGGTGTAGTCGGCGTGGCCAGGGCGGAAGGTCTGCAGGATCTGGCCGTAGTCCTTGCTGCGCTGGTCGGTGTTGCGAATCAGCAGCGCAATGGGCGTGCCCGTGGTCTTGCCTTCGTAGACACCGGAAAGGATCTCCACGGCATCGGGTTCGTTGCGCTGGGTCACGAATTTGGAGGTACCGGGGCGGCGGCGGTCGAGTTCGGTCTGGATGTCGGCCTCGGCCAGCGCCATGCCGGGCGGGCAGCCGTCGATCACGCAACCGATCGCCGGGCCGTGGGATTCACCGAAGTTAGTGACCGTGAAGAGGTGTCCGAAGGTGTTGCCGCTCATGCCTGGGATTATCTCCCAGGACCTCGGGACAATGCGCCACGCGCAGGCCAGTGCGGGGCGAGCTTGATTTGGTCCGGATACCCCCCGCTAGGGTGGCAAGCCGGGTCTCGCCCCGGCGGGCGACTCCCTTTTCTTGTCTCGCCAAGATAAGGAAGCAAAAGAAGGCGAGCCGGATTCGTCGGCCCTGCGCTGCGCTACGGGCACGCTGCGTTGCTCGGTCTGAGCGGGGTGCGCGCAAACTCGCCCTGCGGGCTCAGACATGCGCGCCCCTTTTCCCGCTCAGCCCTGCGCTACTCGCCTCCTCATGACGGCAGGGGGACCGAATACGAATTCAACAAGGACGCGCCATGGCGCGGCCTTGTGGGGCCCGGCTGCTGGGTTGTTGGTATCCCCCGCCCTTGTGTCTGTGCCGAGAAGCGCAGCGGCAGGCGGATCAAGAGACGCGCATGTTTGAGGCG
>NZ_JAPZSV010000012.1 GCF_027532185.1 Hylemonella sp.
CGCGCCTTCGGTGGTCTGCGCCAGGGACACGCCGTCGTTGGCGTTGCGCGCCGCCTGGTTCAGGCCGCGGATCTGGCTGGTGAAGCGCTCCGAGATCGACAGACCTGCCGCGTCGTCCTTCGCGCTGTTGATGCGCAGGCCGGACGACAGCCGCTGGATCGCCGTGGAGAGCGAGTTACTGCTCAACCCCTGATAACGCTGCGCGCTCAGCGAGTTGATGTTGGTGTTGATGATCGATGCCATTGCTGAACTCCTGTTAGAGGCTGAGGTAATGCCCTCGTCGCTCATTTCGGATGCCTGCCACCAAAACTTGAGAACTAAAGCGAGAAAAAGCGGGTTTTTCGACGCCAGCTCTGCGCTTCAGGCCATTTGGGCACAGGCCAAGCTCCGGAACATGCCGGATACGGTGAAGTTATCGGCGCTTTTTCCGGGGACTTGAGGGTTGAATCAAAAAAAAGGGGGGTTTCGAACCCTTTTATCGGGATACCAGCCTGATAGCCGCTACCCACAATTCATTCCATCGCCATACCGGGGCCCAGGCCCTGTACAGAAGGAGTGTTTCCATGGCTGCCATCATCAATACGAATATCCCCTCGCTGACTGCGCAGCGTAACCAGGGCATGAGCCAGACGGCGTTGAACACGTCGATCCAGCGTCTGTCGTCCGGCCTGCGCATCAACAGCGCGAAGGACGACGCCGCCGGTCTGGCCATCTCGGAGCGCTTCACCAGCCAGATCCGCGGCCTGAACCAGGCGGCGCGTAACGCCAACGACGGGATTTCCCTGGCCCAGGTGGCCGAGGGGGCCCTCGGCTCGGCCAGCGCCATCCTGCAGCGCGTGCGTGAACTGGCCGTGCAGTCGGCCAACGCCACCAACAGCGCCGCCGACCGCCAGGCCCTGAACCAGGAAGTCGGCCAGCTGGTGGCCGAACTGGACCGCATTGCCCAGACCACCGAATTCAACGGCCAGAAGATCCTGGACGGCACCTTCGGCACCGCGCAGTTCCAGATCGGTGCCAACGCAGGTCAGGTCATCGTGGCCTCCACCGCCAACCTGCGCACCAGCCAGTACGGCAACAACCAGTTGATCGCCAACGGTCCCTCGGCCGCGGCTGCGGCCTGGGGTGCCAACGGCATGAGCGCCAACACCGTGGCCATCAACGGCCCACGCGGCAATGCCAGCGTGACCATCGGCGCCAACGGCAC
The DNA here is from genome assembly GCF_027532185.1 of Hylemonella sp. Classification (GTDB taxonomy): domain Bacteria; phylum Pseudomonadota; class Gammaproteobacteria; order Burkholderiales; family Burkholderiaceae_C; genus Hylemonella. The sequence continues at coordinate 1,205 of NZ_JAPZSV010000012.1, forward strand.
GGCCAAGGCGGCGGCCGACACCATCAACCAGCAGACCCCTGGCACCGGTATTGCCGCCACCGCTCGCACGGAGACCCAGCTGGTCTTCGGTGCTCCGGGCGCCTACGCCATGACCATCCGTTCGGACAACGGTACGCCGGAGTCGCTGTCCTTCTCGATTTCTGCCACCAGCAGCGCCGACGGCCTGTCCAACGCCATTTCGGCCATCAACGAGAAATCGTCCAAGACCGGCGTCATCGCCAGCCTGAATGCAACGGGCACGGCCGTGGTCCTGACCAATGCGACCGGCAACGACATCCTGCTGGCCGACACGACGATCACCAACGCCGGCACGCTGAGCGTGACCAAGCTGGCCGCCGATACCGCTGGTGCCCTGCAGCCCGTGACTGGCACCGTGGTGCTGGCCGCCGACTCCACGGCGGAAAGCGCCCTCGTCAGCGGCTATGTGACGCTGGACTCCGACAAGTCCTTTGCCCTGGACGCGACGGCGAGCGCCGCCACGTCGCTGTTCAACGATGCGGCCTCCACGCTCAAACAGGTGGCCAACCTGGATGTGACCACCGCGATCAAGGCCAATGACTCGCTCAAGACCGTGGACTCGGCCTTGTCCTACATCAGCGGCGAACGCGCCAAGCTCGGCGCCCTGCAATCGCGCTTCGAGACCGCCATCTCGGCGCTGCAGATCACCTCGGAGAACCTGACCGCCTCGCGCAGCCGTATCATGGATGCCGACTTCGCGGCCGAAACCGCCGCCCTGTCACGCGCCCAGATCCTGCAGCAGGCGGGCACGGCCATGGTGGCCCAGGCCAACCAGATCCCGCAGGGTGTGCTGCAGCTGCTGCAACGCTGAGCACCATAATGAGGGCCGTGACCTACCCACGCAAACACGGCCGGCATGTCCACGTCGCCAGATCGGGTGCCCAGGCACCCGACGCCGATGCCGTCAAGATCAGCCAGGCCTTCCTGAAGCAGGACTGGCCCCTGCTCGAGCGCCTGTGTCGCCAGACGCTGCGCAAGAACGGCATGCATCTGCGCGCGCACCAGATGCTGGGCTACGCGCTCGATCAGCAGCGGCAGACCGACGCCGCCATCGTCGCCTACCGTCAGGGGGCCAACCTTCACCCCGACAACGCCGAGCTGCTGATCAACTACGCCAATGTGCTCTTCCTCGCCGGCCGCTCCAGCGAGGCCATTCCGGTGCTGGAGAAGGTCTGCGCCTTGCGGCCTGACCATGCGATGAGCTGGCTCAAGCTGGCACAGTGCTGTTACCCGACGCAGCAGAACGACAAAGGCTTCGCGGCCGCCGAAAAAGCCGCCGCACTGGCGGACAATCTGACCGACAAGCTGGCCGCGCTGAACCAGCTCGCGGTGCACCGCCGCGAGCTCGGCCAGATCCGCGAAGCGGTTCGGGATTGCGAAAGCGCCATCCGACTCAACCCGCAGGACGTCGCCCATCACACCAACCGCATGCTCTTCATGCTGGCGGACCCCGAGGTCAGCACGCAGCAGATTGCCGCGGCGGCGCGCGAGTTCGCCGAGGTCTTCGAACCCCCGCTCAAGCCGCAGTGGCCGGATTTCGCGGCGCAGCGTCACGGCCCCTGGCGACGCCTGAAGGTCGGGTTCCTGTCCCCCGATTTCCGTAACCATGCCGTGATGTACTTCGTCGAAGGGCTGCTGGCACAACTGGACCGGCGGCAGTTCGAGGTCTGGGCCTTCTATCTCTATCCGAGTGAAGACGAGATCACGGAACGCGTGCGTCGCCATGCGGACCATTTTGTGTCGCTGTACCGTCAGTCATCCCCCACGCAAGCCCGCGCGATCCAGGAGGCGGGGATCGACATCCTGATCGATCTGGCCGGTCACACCGGGCATAACGGGCTACCGATCATGATGCGCCGCGCGGCTCCGGTGCAGATCTCCTGGCTGGGTTTCCCGGCCACCACGGGGCTGACATCCATCGACTACAAGTTCACGGACGAAGTCACCGACCCGCCGGGTGCCGACGACCAGTACAGCGAGCACCTGTACCGTCTGCCCACGCTGTTCTGCTGCTACCGCCCCCACAGCCGCCATCCCTTGTGGCGCTACCAACCCGCCTACACGGTTCGGCCCACACCGGCGCTTGAGAACGGCCATGTCACTTTTGGCAGCTGCAACAACCTGGGCAAGCTGACCGACGAGGTCTTGGCGCTGTGGGGCCGCATCCTGGCGGCGGTGCCGGACTCTCGCCTTCTGATCGAGGGCAAGGGCTTCGAGAAAGCCGCTTTCGCCGAGGAATACAGTCAACGCTGCGGACGCCTGGGTATCGACACCAGCCGCCTGGAGCTGGTGCCGCTGGACTACAGCAACCAGTACCTGACCTACCACCGCATCGACATTGCGCTGGACCCCTTCCCGTTGACCGGCGGCACCACATCCTGCGATCTGCTCTGGATGGGCGTGCCCATGGTGTCCATGGTGGGCGACAGCTTCAAGAGCCGCATGGGCACGGGCCTGCTCACCCATCTGAACCGCACCGACTGGCTGGCGCAAGACAGCGCAGACTATCTGCGCATTGCCTGCCAGCTCGCCGCCGACATCCCCACGCTCAATACGACACGTCTGGGCCTGCGACGGGAGATGGAGCAGTCTGCCGTGATGCGCGAGGATCTGTTCAACCACTACTTTGGCGAGGGCCTGCGCCTGATGTGGCTGCAATGGCTGGCCCAGGGCCAGCACCCCGATGACAAGGAAGGGCAAAGTCAGCTGATCCAGAGCTGGCTGCCCGGGCTTCCTGCCGAATGGGCCGAGGCGCCCACCCCGGGCGTCGGACTGGCCCCTGGAGAGCGGGTATCGCTTCCCGAGGCACATCAGAAGCTTGAGGATCTGCTGGCCAAGGCCCGGCCACACGCGCCGAGCGCCCCGGGCCAGATCACCCATCCGAGCTGGCGCAAGGTGACCGAACTGGCCGAGCACATCCTCTGTGCCGTCCCGCACGATCCCGTGGCGCTGAGCTACCTTGCCGAGATAGAACACGCGCACGGTCACACCGAGTTTGCCGTGACCTACCTGCGTTATGCGCAGGAAGCCCTGGCCGCCCGCATCTAGCGCGGCGGTGCCGGGTCAGACGTCCCGGAAGAAGTCGGCCAGGATGGCGTGATGCGGCGCCTTGAACACCAGCCCGCCGTCATGGCCCTGAAAAGCGATGCGGCCGGGCTCGGTGTCCCGGTTGATGACGCTGACCCCCTGGGCGATGATGGAACCCTGGCGTACCCGGCACGCGCCGATGATGGCGGTATTGGGGTACATGATGACCCCGTCTTCGAGCACCGGCGCCGCGCCGTGGTTCTTGCCGACGGTGGAGTTCTGGTAGAGCACCAGGTGGTTGCCGTACGTGGCCTTGGCCAGCACGATCCCCACCGAGTGGCCGATGAAGAAGACCTCGGGCAGCTCGATCTCGTAGAAGCAGTCGATCGCGTTGAGCGTCTTGTTCAGCAGGAAGATCCTGGTGCAGACGGCGCGGGCCTGCTCGCGACGCCAGATGGTATTGGACAGGTAGTACAGGAAGATGCAGTACTGAGAGGAATGGAGCACGTCGAACTGGCCCGGCGTCCACATCCGCACGGCCCCGATGCAGCGCTCCAGCCGACCCAGGGCCTCGTTCAGGTGCGTATCGATCAAGGCCAGTTCAGCGTCTTCTCCGGTCGGGAAGAACTGCGTGATCTGGGCACGAATGTAGGCAGCCAGGCGGCTGCGCTCTAGGTTGAGTATCTTCATGGGGCCTCCGCCATGTCCCGCAGCCAGGGACCGATCACGTCCTCCAGCCGCGCGGGTCGCCAGCCGAAGTCCTGCTGCAATCGCCCGATATCGACCACGGCCGATCCTGACGCCACCTGCGGTGCGTGGAACGCCAGCTGACGACCGCTCCAGCGCTCGACCATCTCGCCCAGACGCGCGTTGCTGACGTTCTCACCACTGGCCACGTTGTAGACCGTCTGGGTGCCGCGCAGGGCGATGTCCACCAGGGCCCGCAGCACATCCGGCAGGTGCACATAGTCCCGCTCGGCCTGCGCCGATGAATCCACGGCCAGGGTCTCGCCTGATGCAGCCTGCGCCACCCGGCGCAGGAGGGCGGGCAGAAAGCCGTTCGGGTCGGCCGGGCTGTCGTAGACGCTGGCCAGACGGGCCACACGAGCGCGCCCCCGCCCCATGGCATGACAAAGCGACTCCCCCGTGAGTTTGGTGAGGTCGAACAGATGCCGGGGCACCTGCGGCGCCACCGGCAGTCGAGCCGTCTCCTGCGCCAGCGTCCCGGCGGCCAGGCCATCGTAGAGGCGCGTCGACGACAGATAGACGAGCGACTCCCAACGCTCGGACTGCAGCACCCGCGCCAGCAGACTCACGTGGGCTTCCACCGTATCGGCGGCACGCGCCAGGTAATCTCCCGTCAAACCTGCACAGTAAAAAACATGCCCGAGGTCCGCTCCGCGCTGGGGCCAGGGCATGTCGCGCGCGGCGACCTGGCAGGCCCAGCCCCGGGAGGACAGGTAGCGCGCCAGTGCAGCACCGACAAAGCCCTTGCCGCCGATGATGGTGGCGATCTGCGACGACATGGCTGGCCTCCCCCGCTCGAACCCTCAGTCCGGCAGACCGTCGAGCGGATGGTGCAGGGCGGGATCCTTGTGGCGCAGGAGCTTGGGGCTGACATTTCGCACCTGGCGGAACAGCGCGCCGGCGATCAGGGTCGGGTCGGCCACGGCCAGCATGTTGAAACCGTGGGGGGGGCCATCGAGGTAGACGCTGTCGGCCGGGATCAGCTCGATGCAGCGCTCCCCCATCTCCTGATGGGTATTGAAATCACGCACGGCGTAGAGCTGGTAGCCGGCTGCGGCCAGCAGGGCGCAGATCGGCGTGTTGGGCAGACCCACGCTCCAGTCCACGTAGTCGCGATGCACCTCGAAGACGACGGCCGGGTGGTCCTGTTTCAGCACCCGCGCCGCGCCCTGCAGGGCGCGCAGCTCGGCGCCCTCGATGTCGAGCATCAGCACGCCGATGGCGCAGCCCTGGCCCCGGCAGTAGTCATCGATCGTGATGGTCTCGAAGCCCTCACCGTCCTTCGCCGGCACCGCATTGGCAAAAGAGTCGAAACCATCCAACCGCAGGCGCTGGCTGCTTTCATGCCACAGGCCCATACGATTGATGCGCAGGTTCTGCAGACCATTGAGTTGGGCATTGGCCGCCAGCATCCCGGCCTGGTCGGTATTCGGTTCGAAGCAATGCACCTGCCGGCCACTGCCCCGCAACTGCACGCCGAGCACCACGGCGTGGTCGCCGAAGTAGGCCCCGCCGATCAGTACATCGCCGCGGGTGCGGGCCGTCAGGTGTTGCAGCAGGCGTGTCGTCTGGGGTTCCCAGACGTGGCTGGGTCGCTCCTGCTCGGCCAGCAGGAAATCGCGGGCGATCTTGGTGCGGTAGAGAAAACGAAAGCGCGTGCCGTCGGCCAGCTGCTTCTCGTAGACGTCCTCGTCGCTGTGCATGGCATCGATGATGGGGCCGGTGATGTCGTCGCGCACCGAGGCGCCGTAGGCCAGGCCGCGCTCGGCCCGTTGGAGCCATGCCATGAGCTCGGCGCGCAGTGTCGCGTCGCGACCGAGCTTCAGCAGTGCCTGCTGCAAACGGGAGCCATCCAGATCACGGGGGTCATTGGCCATGGTGTTGTCCTTGTCGTCGCTAGGTTACGGTCTGTCCTGGTCCACTGTCAGTCGCGGCACGGCCGTCACGAAACGCCCGCCCCATTCACGGATGTAGGTCAGCTGGGCGGTGATTTCGGTGCGCAGGTTCCAGGGCAGGATGAGCACGCGGTCGGGCCGATCGCGGCGCAGATACGCCTCGTCCACGATCGGGATACGGCTGCCCGGCATGGATTTGCCCTGCTTGGCCGGGTTGAGGTCCACCACATAGGGCAGCAGGTCCGGCCGCACACCGGCAAAGTTCATCAGCGTGTTGCCCTTGGCGGCTGCACCGTACGCGCCGACCTTGAGGCCTTCGCGTTTGGCCTGCAACAGAAATTCAAGCAACTCGTGCTTGATGCGCTCGGCCTCGCGCTGGAAGCCCGCGTAGAAGGCCGGCGCCGTCATGCCCGCGGCCTGCTCGCGCGCGAGCAGCGTGGCGACGGCCGGTGCCACCGGCCGCTGGCCCGCGTCGCTGCGTTGCGCAAAGACGCGCAGGCTGCCGCCGTGCGTGGGCAGCTCCTCCACATCGAAAACCCGCAGACCGTTGGCCGCGAAGATGCGCTGTACGGCCGTGAGCGAGAGGTAGGAGTAGTGCTCATGGTAGGCCGTGTCGAACTGGCACTCCTGCACCATGCGCAGCAGGTGCGGGAACTCGAAGGTGGCTACGCCCTGTTCTTTCAGCAGCACAGCGAAGCCGCCGACGAAGTCATTGATATCGGGCACATGGGCCAGCACATTGTTGGCCGCCGTCAGGTCGGCCTGGCGGCCCGCGGCCGCGAGTTCGCGTGCCAGCGCAACGCCGAAGAAACGCTCGACGATCTCGATCCCCTTGGCGCGCGCCGCGGCCGCGGTGCTGGCCGTGGGCTCGATGCCATAGCAGGGCACGCCGGCCTCACGCACATACTGCAGCAGGTAGCCGTCATTGGCGGCGACCTCGGCCACGCAGCTCTGCGCATTCAGGCCCAGGCGCTCGCGCATGGCCTGCACATAGGCCTTCGCGTGCGCCAGCCAGGAACTCGAGTAGGAGCTGAAATAGGCGTAATCGGCGTCGAAGAGCTGTTCGCGTCCCGCATGGTCCTCGGTCTGCACCAGCCAGCAGGCTTCGCAGACCAGCAGACGCAAGGGGTACCAGGTTTCGGGGCCGCGCAGTGCGGCCTCGCTGAGGTAGGCGTTGGAGGGTGGAGCACTGCCCAGGTCCAGGAAGGGCAGGCGCAGATCCTTGGCGCAGTGGCGGCACTTCACAGCTTCACTCCCTCGAATGCCGGGGTCAGTAAATCAAAGCCGGCATCGCGCACCGACAGGCCCTGCACCGGTAACGGCCACTGGATGCCCAGACGCACGTCGCGCACATGCAGTCCCGACTCGGCCTGGGGCGCGTAGGCGACGGAGTGGCAATAGACCAGTTCGGCCTCCTCGCTGAGCAGCTGAAAGCCGTGCGCGAAACCGGCCGGGATCAGCAGGGCCGTGCCCTGCTCGGCGCTCAGGTTCTCGGCATGCCAGCGCAGAAAGGTGGGCGAGCCCGCGCGCAGATCGACGGCCACATCCCAGACCTCACCGCGCACACAGCTCACGAGCTTGGTCTCGGCATGGGGAGGGCGCTGGTAGTGCAGGCCGCGCACCGTGCCACGCGTGCGCGTGAGGCTGTGGTTGATCTGGGCAATGGGTCCGCGCCAGTCGGCCGCGGCCAGCTCTTCGGCGCAGAACAGGCGGGCGAACACACCGCGCTCGTCGCCATGCAGGCGGCGTTGTACGCGCTTGAGCCCAGCCAGCGGCAAGTCGGTGACCGTGAGGCTGCTCATCCCCTGGCCTCCCAGGCTTCGAGATCGCGCAGGCAGAGTTCGCGCGCATCCGCGCCTTCGTGCTGTGCGCGGTACCAGCGCAGCGTGCGCAGCACCGATTGCTCCAGGTCCCAGCGCGGCTGCAGATGCAGTTGGGCCTGCGCCTTGGAGGTGTCCAGGGACAGCCAGCCCGCCTCGTGCGGGCCCTGCATGTCCTGTGCGTAATCCACCGCACCGCCGCCCCAGGCCTGGCGCGCCAGTTCCACGACCTGGCGCACCGTGGCGCGCTCCTGCGCCTGCGGACCGAAGTTCCAGGCGCCGGCCTGCGTAGCGTCCTGCCACAGGGCCTGGGCCAGGCAGAGATAGCCGGCCAGGGGCTCGATCACATGCTGCCAGGGGCGCGTGGCCCCGGGCCGGCGGATCTGCAGCGCGTCGCCGCGTTGCCAGGCCCGCACGGCGTCGGGCAGCAGGCGATCGGCCGCCCAGTCGCCGCCGCCGATCACGTTGCCGGCCCGCGCGCTGGCCAGGGCCAGGCCCTGCTCGGACAGGAAGGCGTCGCGGTAGCTCGCAATGGCCAGCTCGCAGGCCGCCTTGCTGGCGCTGTAGGGGTCGTGGCCGCCGAGTTCGTCGCTCTCGCGGTAGGGGTGGTGCCACTCGCGGTTGCGGTAGACCTTGTCGGTCGTGACGCAGACGGCCACCCGCGCACCCGGGTGCAGGCGCAGCGCGTCCAGCACATGTACCGTGCCCATGACATTGCTGGCCCAAGTCGCGACTGGCTCGCGGTAGCTCTCGCGCACCAGGGCCTGGGCGGCCAGGTGCAACACGATCTCGGGACGGGCGGTTTGTACCACACGCGCCACAGCAGCAGCATCGCGGATATCGACCACCTGGTGGTCCAGTGCCTGCGCCACACCGGCCAGTTCAAACAGATTGGGCTGCGTGGCCGGCGCGAGCGCCAGTCCCGTGACCTGCGCGCCCAGGCGCTGCAGCCAGAGGGCCAGCCACGCGCCCTTGAAGCCCGTGTGCCCGGTCAGCAACACGCGCTTGCCGCGCCAGAAGCCGGCATCGGGCCGGGGCAGACTCATTCCCAGACCTTCCAGGGCGCGCGGCCCGAGGCCCAGAGGTCTTCGAGCAGGTTCTTCTCGCGCAGCGTGTCCATGGGCTGCCAGAAGCCGTGGTGGGCGTAGGCGCGCAGCTCGTCCGCCGCGGCAAGGCTGGTCAGCGGCTCGACCTCCCAGCTGGTGGCGTCGCCCGCGATGCGGTTGATACAGCGCGGCGAGAGCACGAAGAAGCCACCGTTGATCAGGCCGCCATCACCGCGCGGCTTTTCGGCAAAGCCGGTGACCGTCGTACCGTCCATCTGCAAGGCGCCGTAGCGCCCCGGCGGCTGCACGGCCGTGACGGTGGCCAGCTTGCCATGGGCCTGGTGGAAACGGATGGACGCGCTGATGTTCACATCGGCCACGCCGTCGCCATAGGTGAAGCAGAAGGCCTCTTCGTCCTTCAGATACTCGGCCACGCGCTTGAGGCGCCCGCCGGTCATGGTGTGTTCGCCCGTGTCCACCACGGTCACGCGCCAGGGTTCGGCATGGCGCTGGTGGATCTCCATGCGGTTGTTGGCCATGTCGAAGGTCAGGTCCGAGGTGTGCAGGAAGTAGTTGGCGAAGTACTCCTTGATCACATAACCGCGGTAGCCGCAGCAGATCACGAAGTCGTTCACCCCGTGGGCGCTGTAGATCTTCATGATGTGCCAGAGGATGGGCTTGCCCCCGATCTCGATCATGGGTTTGGGCTTGAGATGAGTTTCCTCGGAAATCCGGGTGCCCAGGCCGCCGGCCAGGATGACTGCTTTCATGGTGTGCGACGCAGCATGCGCTCTATCTATAGAGATGGACGCCAAGAATACGGCAGCCCCGCCTCGGGGAACAGCGGAATTGCCCGGGGTTCGCCCGGCATTTCCCGCATTCCGCCGCCGCCAGCCTTTGTAGGATTTCTTCCGACACGCAACTGCCGTTTTGCCAACACGAGACACAGACAGCGGCTGATTCAAGTTTCATGACCGATCTTCAGAATCAGGTCCAACGCCAAACGAAAGAACTGCGCTGCAAAGGAGCCCCAAATGACCGACGAACAACTGAACGCCGAAATCCGCGAAGCCAACCTGACCTACCTCATGCTGGCGCAGAACCTGATCCGCCGGGACAAGGCCGAGGCGCAGTTCCGCCTGGGCATCTCGGAAGAGTCCGCCGACCTCATGGCCGCGCTCTCGCCGGCCCAGCTCTCCAAGATCGCCTCCAGCAGCATGCTGCTGTGCCGCTTCCGCATGGACGACGAGGTGGTGTGGAGCCTGCTGACCAACCACGCCGCACGCAAGGTGGACAACGACACCACCACCCGCCTGCACGCCAGCATCCTGATGGCCGGCCGTCACGCCGAAGCCATCTGAGCGGGAAGGCAAGACCATGGCCACCGTCAAAAGCGTCCTCAATGAATCGCGCCAGATCGAGCGCGCCGTCGCCCTGATCAAGCTGGGCGCTCGCCTGCAGGTGCTGGAAAGCGAGACCGACCTGTCCTACGAGCGCCTGCTGCGTCTCTACAAGGAAGTCGCGGGCAAGTCGCCCTCCAAGGGCCAGCTGCCCTTCTCGACCGACTGGTTCCTGACCTGGCAGCCCAATATCCACGCCTCGCTCTTCCTCAACATCTATGAGCACCTCAACAAGGTCAGCTCGATCGAGGGCATCGACGCCGTGATGAAGGCCTTCAAGCTGTACAGCGAGCAGATGGACATGCTGGAGATGGAGCCCTTGCTGTCGGTCACGCGGGCCTGGCGCCTGGTCAAGTTTGTCGACAACAACATGCTGGCCATGACCAAGTGCAGCAAGTGCGGCGGCCACTTCGTCTCCGAGCCCTACGAGAACTCGCGCCACTATGTCTGCGGGCTGTGCGAGCCCCCGGCACGCGCGGGCAAGGGCAGCACCGCGCGCGGCATCCTGCTCCACTGAGTCGGCGCATATCCCTGCGACATGAACGGAAAAAGGGGGCGAAACCGCCCCCTTTTTTTCATAGCACAGGCCGGAACCTTTCCCCTAGAATGGCCCGACAAAGTCTCCACCGACCCTCAGCTCACAACGCCACCACACGCCCATGCTAGTCATCATAGGTTATGCCGTCGCCATGGGCTGCATCTTCGGGGTGTACGTGGTGCACGGCGGCAACATCGGTGTGATCCTCACCGCCCTGCCCTTCGAACTCATCACCATCTTCGGCGGCGCGCTCGGCGCCTTCGTGGTGAACAACCAGCCCAAGGTCCTCAAGGCCACCATCGCCGCCATCCCCCAGGCCCTCAAGAGCTCCAAGTACACCAAGGAGCGCTACATGGACCTGATGGCCATGCTCTACGACATCCTGCAGAAGGCCCGCAAGGAAGGCCTGATGGCCATCGAGAAGGACGTCGAGAACCCGCACGAGTCACCCATCTTCCAGAAATATCCCACGGTCGGCAGCGACCACCACGTGATCGAGTTCACCACCGACTACCTGCGCATGATGGTCTCGGGCAACCTCAACGCGCACGAGATCGAGTCGCTGATGGACAACGAGATCGAGACCCATCACCAGGAAGCGCATGGTCCGATTGCCGCCATCGCCCGACTGGCGGGCGCGCTGCCGGCTTTCGGCATCGTGGCTGCGGTGCTTGGCGTGGTCAACACCATGGGCTCGGTGGGACAACCCCCAGCCGTCCTGGGCGGCATGATCGCCTCGGCCCTGGTCGGCACCTTCCTGGGCATCCTGCTGGCCTACGGCGTGGTCGAGCCCCTGGGCGGCCTGCTCGAGCAGAAGGCCCAGGACGCGGGCAAGGAACTGGAGTGCATCAAGTCCACATTGCTGGCCAGCATGCAAGGCTACAACCCCTCCACCGCCATCGAATTCGGCCGCAAGGTGCTGTTCTCCACCGAGCGCCCGACCTTCATCGAGCTTGAAGGCCACGTGCGCGGCAAAAAGTAAAGCCGCGCCTCCAGGGACCCTGCCATGGCCACCGACGCCAAGAAGCTCCAGCCCATCATCGTCAAGAAGGTCAAGAAGAGCGGCCATGCGGCGCATGGCGGCGCGTGGAAGATCGCCTACGCCGACTTCGTGACAGCCATGATGGCCTTCTTCCTGCTCATGTGGCTGCTGGGCTCGACCTCCAAGGGCGACCTGAAGGGCCTCTCCGACTACTTCAGTTCCCCGCTCAAGGTGGCCATGGCCGGCGGCAGCGGTGCGGGCGCCAGCCCCACGATCCTGCCCGGCGGCGGCGCCGATCTGGCGCAGACGGTGGGCCAGAACCAGCAGGGCGAAAGCGCCGATCCCTTGCGCAAGAAGCGCGCACTCCAGGAGGCCCGCGCTGCGGCAGCACGCGAGGACGCGCGCCGCCTGGCAGCCCTCAGCGCCAAGATCAGCGCGGCCATCTCGAACAACCCCAGGCTGCGCCAGTTCAGCAACCAGATCCGCCTGGAGACCACACCCGACGGCCTGCAGATCCAGATCGTCGACGACCAGGGCCGGCCCATGTTCACGACGGGCAGCGCCATTGTGCAACCCTATATGCGCGAGATCCTGCGCGAGATCGGTGCCGCACTCAACGGCGTGGAGAATCGCATCAGCCTCGATGGCCACACCGACCAGGCCCCCTTCGCCGGCGGCCTGCAGGGCTACAGCAACTGGGAACTCTCGGCCGACCGCGCCAATGCCTCGCGCCGCGAGCTCGTGGCCTCGGGCATGCCCGAGGACAAGCTGCTGCGCGTGACCGGCCTGGCCTCCAGCACGCTGCTCGACAGCGCGAACCCGACCGCGCCCATCAACCGCCGCATCAGCATCCTAGTGCTGACCCGTGAAGCCGAGGAGCGCCTGCTGGGCATCAACCGCGATGCCGTGCTGGGCGAACCCGAACCCGCCCCCCCGGTCACCACACCCGCCCCCGTACCCGCCGCCGCTCCGGCGGCCCCCACGCAATGACACCGAGCTTGTACACAAGCTCTCAGGACTTGGCCGCCGTCCGGACTTGCGATAATCTGCATCAATAAATCTGAAAGGCTCAGCCATGGCCAACCCCCGATTCCTGGTCGTTGACGACTTTTCCACCATGCGCCGCATCGTGCGCAATCTGCTCAAGGAAAGCGGCTACGCCGAAGCCGACGAAGCCGAGGACGGTGTGGTCGCGCTGCAGAAGCTGCGTGCCAGCACCTTCGACTTCGTGGTCAGCGACATCAACATGCCCAATATGAACGGGTTCCAGCTGCTGGCCGAGATCAAGAAGGACGAGAAGCTCAAGCACATCCCCGTGCTCATGGTCACCGCCGAGGCCCGCAAGGAAGACATCGTGCTGGCCGCCCAGCAGGGCGCCTCGGGCTACATCGTCAAGCCCTTCACCAAGGCCACGCTGGAGGAGAAGGTCAACCACATCCTCAAGAAAGCGGGACTGGTGTAACCATGGAACCGAGCGCCTCTGCACACCACGCCGGGGACGCCGCCTCCCCGGGGCAGCCGGACAACCCGGATGTCCACCACAAGATCGGCCAGCTCACGCGCCAGCTGCATGACGCACTGCACGAGCTGGGTTATGCCGAAAGACTGCAAGGCACCGCGGGCGAGCTGCCCGACGCCAAATCCCGTCTGTCCTACATCGCCCGCCTCACGGGCGAAGCCGCCGAGAAGGTGCTCAATCGCGTGGACCAGGCCAAGAGCCAGCACGACCACATCGCGGCGCAGACCAAGCACATGATCGCCCTGCTCGTGGCCGACCCCGTGGCCGCCGTGGCCAAGGGCCACATCATGAATTTCCTGACCGATCTGGAAAAGGCCAACGGCGAGGTCGACCAGCACCTCACCGAGATCATGATGGCGCAGGACTTCCACGACCTGACCGGCCAGGTCATCGCCCGTGTCGTGAACCTGGCCACCGTCATCGAGGACCAGCTGGTCGAGCTGCTGATCCAGACCGCCCCACCCGATGCCCAGGCCCGCGTCAGCGCCCCGGCGTCCGCGTCCGCCCCGCTGGGGGTGGACGATGTCGTGTTGTCGGGCCCCGTGGTCGACCCGAACAAGACACCCGACGTCGTGACCAGCCAATCCCAAGTCGACGACCTTCTGGCAAGCCTCGGTTTCTGAGCATTTTTCGCCCCTCGCGAACAGGGCGAATGAAGGCCGGAAACACCCGGCTTTTCCTCCTTTAGCCCGGGCACCCCGGGCCGACAATGGCGTGAACTTTCAGTCACGCCATCATGGATTCCAGCAGTCAGGACCGCAATCTACCCGCCTCGCCGCGCAAGCTGCAGCGGGCGAAAGAGGACGGCCAGGTCGCCCGCTCGCGCGACCTCGGGCACCTGGCGGTGCTGGGCGGCGGTGCACTGGCTCTGCTGGTCCTGGCCCCCCGCATGTTCGATGAGCTCCGGCTAGCCTTCATGCAACAGCTCTCCTTCAACGCCGATACCGTGCTCGCGGCGGGCAGCATGATCGACCGCCTGCAGCTCATGAGCCTGACCGGGCTGATCGGCTGCCTGATCTTCGCGGCGGTCTGCAGCGCCGCCGCTGTGCTGGGCACACTGGCTTCTGGCGGCTGGGTGCTGAGCACCAAGCCCGTCATGCCCGACCTCACGCGACTCGACCCCCTGCAAGGCTTCAAGGGATTGTTCTCCAAGAAGAAGCTGGCGGAGACGGTCAAGCTCGGCTTCATCGCGTTTTTCATCCTGCTGCTGGCAGCGGCTTTCATCTATGCCACCCTGCCGTCGGTGGCCGCTCTGGTGATGCAACCCTCGGTGGGCGCCCTGGCCCGGATGTTCGAATGGCTGATCGCCGGTTGCGGCCTGCTGCTGATCGTCATCCTCCTGGTGGCACTGATCGACGTGCCACTGCAGCTCTTCCTGCACAAGTCTGAGCTCAAGATGTCGCTCAAGGAAATGCGCGACGAACACAAGGAATCCGAAGGCAACCCGCAGATGAAGGGCCAGCGCCGCCAGAAGGCGCGTGAGATTGCCCAGCGCAAGAGCGTGCAGTCCGTGCCCAAGGCCGACTTCATCCTGATGAACCCCACGCACTACGCCGTTGCCATCAAGTACGACGAGAAAACCATGGCCGCACCACGCGTGATCTCCAAGGGCGCCGACCTGCTGGCCCTCAAGATCCGCGACGTGGCCAAGGCACACGACGTGCCCGTGCTGCAGTCGCCCGTGCTGGCGCGCGCGCTCTACGCCCACGCCGAGCTCGACCAGGACATCCCCGCCAGCCTGTTCACCGCCGTGGCCCAGGTGCTGGCCTACGTCTACCGCCTGCGCGCCGCGCTGCGCGGCGAGGGCCCCATGCCCGGCGAGCCGCCCCAGCCGCAGGTGCCGCCCGGCCTGGACCCGCACGAACGCAAGGCCACGCCCATGGCCCAACCCACCGCTAGCGCCGCATGAACCCGCTCAACCAGACCCTGCAACAGCGCTTCGGGCGCCATGCCGCCCTGCTCCCGGGCATCGCTGCGCCCGTGCTCGTCATCGCCGTGCTGGCCATGATGGTGCTGCCGCTGCCACCCTGGCTGCTTGACATCCTGTTCACCTTCAACATCGCCATCGCACTGATGGTGATGATGGTGGCGGCTCACATGCTCAAGCCGCTGGACTTTGCGGCCTTCCCGGCCGTGCTGCTGCTGACCACGCTGCTGCGCCTCTCGCTCAACGTGGCCTCCACCCGCGTGGTGCTGCTCGAAGGCCACACCGGGCCGGGCGCGGCCGGCGCGGTGATCGAGGCCTTCGGGCACTTCCTGATCGGCGGCAACTTCGCCGTCGGTATCATCGTCTTCGCCATCCTCGTGGTCATCAACTTCGTGGTCGTGACCAAGGGCGCCGAGCGCATCGCCGAGGTGTCGGCACGCTTCGCCCTGGACGCCATGCCCGGCAAGCAGATGGCCGTGGACGCCGACCTCTCGGCCGGCATCATCGACGAGAAGGAAGCCAAGCGCCGCCGCCTCGAGGTCAGCGAAGAGGCCGACTTCTTCGGCTCCATGGACGGCGCCTCCAAGTTTGTGCGTGGCGACGCCATCGCCGGCATCCTGATCCTCTTCATCAACATCATCGGTGGCTTTGCCATCGGCATGGCGCAGCACGGGCTCTCCGCCGGCCAGGCCGCCAACAGCTACATCCTGCTGGCGGTGGGCGATGCGCTGGTCGCGCAGATCCCGGGCCTGCTGATCTCAGTGGCCGCGGCCATGGTGGTCTCGCGCGTGGGCAAGGAGCAGGACCTGGGCAAGCAGATCGCCACCCAGATGTTCACCTCGCCGCGTTCGCTGGCCATCACAGCCGGCGTGCTCGCCACCCTGGGCCTGATCCCCGGCATGCCCAACCTGGTCTTCCTCTCGATTGCCGGCCTGATCGGTTACGTGGCCTGGGTGCTGGCCCACCAGCCTGAACCCACCGAGGAAGCCACCGCCGCACCGGCGGCGCCCGCGGGCGACGGCGAGGCCAGCTGGGACGACCTGCAGCCTGTGGACCAGCTCGGCCTAGAGCTGGGCTACCGCCTCATCACCCTGGTGGACAAGAACCGCTCGGGCGATCTGCTCACCCGCATCAAGGGCGTGCGCCGCAAGTTTGCGCAGGAGGTGGGCTTCCTGCCGCCGCCCGTGCATGTCCGCGACAACCTGGAACTCAAGCCCAGCGGCTACCGCATCAGCCTGCGCGGCGTGGTCGTGGGTGAAGGCGAAGCTTTCCCCGGCATGTACCTGGCCATCAACCCGGGCGGCATCACCACCCCGCTGATCGGCACTGCCACCACCGACCCGGCCTTCGGCCTGCCCGCGCACTGGATCGAGGAACGGCAGAAGGAAGCAGCCCAAATGGCCGGCTTTACCGTCGTTGATTCCGAGACCGTGATGGCAACCCATTTGTCACACTTGATGCAGGTCCACGCCGCCAAGCTGCTCAGCCGTACAGAAACCCAACAACTGGTCGAGCACGTGGCCAAGCAGGCCCCCAAGCTCATCGAAGAAGTCGTGCCCAAGATGGTCCCGATCGCAGTGTTCCAGAAAGTCCTGCAGCTGCTGCTGGAGGAGTCGGTGCACATCCGTGACATCCGCACCATCATCGAGACCCTGGCCGAACACGCCCCCACCATCGCCGACCCCGCGGAACTCGCCAAGCGTGTGCGCGTGGCCCTGTCGCCGGCCATCGTGCAGCAGATCTACGGCCCCTCGAAAGAACTCAACGTCATCGCCATCGACCCGCCGCTGGAGCGCCTGCTGGTGCAGGCTCTGGGCAACGCCAGCGGCCCGGCACTGGACCCGGGCGTGGCCGACATGCTCACACGCAGCGCCGCCGACGTGGCGATGAAGCAGGAGGAAACCGGCGTGCCGCCCTGCCTGCTGGTGCCCGACACCATCCGCAATTCCGTCGCGCGCCTTGTGCGCCGCGCCGCGCCGCGCCTGCAGGTGCTGGCGCACAGCGAAATTCCTGAAACCCACTCCATCCGCATCGGACCGATCCTGCGAGGCGCCGCATCATGAACATCCAACGCTTCACCGCCCCCACCGCCCGCGAGGCCCTGGCCAAGGCCCGCCTCGCCTTCGGCGACGGCACGCTGATCCTCTCCAACCGCCAGACCCCGCAAGGCGTCGAGGTGATGGCCGCGAGCGAAGACAGCCTGGCCACGCTGGAGCAGGTGGCCGCACCGGCGTCGCAGGCCGCCGCGCCCGCACCCGCTGCGCGCTTGAAGCCCGCCACCGCACCCAGCCCCGCTGCGCTGCGCGCCGCGGCCCAGGCCCCGGTGGAGGAAGACGCCGCCCAGCTGGCCATGAGCACCCTGTCCTTCCAGGACTATGTGCGCGAACGCATGCTGCAGCGCCGCGCCGAAGCACGCGAGCAGGCCCAGGCCGCCGCGCCGCGCCCGGCCTACGAGATCATTCCGCCCGATCCGCAGAGCGCACCCCCCGCACGCAAGGCCGCGCCCATCACGGTGCCGCAGGCCGTTGCGCCCGCACCCGCGCCGGCCGTGGCGCCCGCCGCCGCCCCGGCTGCCGTGTCCCAGGGCCTGGTCAACGAGCTCAGCGCCATGAAGGAGATGATCGAGGAGCGCTTCAGCACCCTGGCCTGGCTGGGCCAGACCAAGCAGAGCCCGATCCGTGCCAACCTCACCCTCAAGCTCATCCGCAGCGGCTACTCGCCCGCGCTGGCGCGCGCCGTGCTGAGCATGATGCCCGACGACGCCAGCCCCGCCGAAGCCATGCAGTGGCTGATGGGCATCCTCACGCGCAACATCAAGACCGACGCCGGCAGCGCCGCGCTCAAGGACGAAGGCGGCGTGTTCGCCCTGGTCGGCACCACCGGTGTGGGCAAGACCACCACCGCCGCCAAGCTGGCCGCGCTGTGCGCGCGCACCCACGGCGCCGGCAGCGTGGGCCTGATCACCCTGGACAGCTACCGCATCGGTGCGCACGAGCAGCTGCGCGCCTACGGCCGCATGCTGGGCGTGGTGGCCCACATGGCACACGACCGCGCCGCGCTGCAGGACCTGCTGGGCCTGCTGAGCAACCGCAAGATGGTCATCATCGACACCACGGGCGTGGCGCCGCGCGACCCGCGCAAGCGCGACATCCTCGACGTGCTGGACCTGCCGCAGATCAAACGCCTGCTCGTGCTCAATGCCGCCAGCCACGGCGACACACAGGACGAGGCCGTGGCCAACTTCGGCGCCAAGCAGGCCGTGCTGACCAAGATCGACGAGGCCGTGAAGATCGGCCCGGCGCTGGACGCCGTCATCCGCAACCACCTGGTTCTGCGCGGCGTGAGCAGCGGCCAGCGCGTGCCGGAAGACTGGGAGCGCGCCGACGCGGCGCAGCTGGTGCGCCTGTCCATGCGCTCCGCGGGCAAGTCGGCCCACGACCCGCAGATGGATGAGCTGGGCCTGTACTTCGCCCAGGCCGGCGCCGCCAGCACCCATGCCCAGGGACGCCTGCATGCTTGACACCGACAGCAGCCACCAGGCCGCCGGCTTGGCCGGACTGGCCGCCGAACAGGCGCCACGCATCGTGGCCCTGGCCGGCCATGGCGACCGCCAGAGCGAACTGCCCCTGCTGTGGCAGCTCTGCGCCGCCTGGACCGCGCTCGACTATCCCCTGGTGGTGCTGGATGCGTATGTGCGCGAAACCGCACAAGCCCCGGGCCTGCAGCAGCTGCTCGACGACAGCGCCGACGCCGCCGATCTGGGCCAGGGCACGCAGGGCTGGCCCATCGTGCCCGCCGCCCTGGGCCTGACCGCGCTGGGCACGCCCCAGCCCGGCACGCCCGCCCAGGCCAGCATGGAGCGCGCACGCCGCCTGGCCGAGATCTTCCATGGGCACGAGCTCATCCTGCTCTACGCCCCGGCGCACGAGCTCGCGCGCAGCTTCCAGGGCAGTAGCCTCTCGCCCCTGCTCAGCCTGTCGGCGCAGGAAGCCGCCATGCTCAGCGCCTACCACGCGCTCAAGCAGCTGTTGAACCTGGGCAAACTTCGGCCTACCATCGTCTCCGTGATGGACAACCCCGCCCTCGCCACCCGCGTTTCCGGCCACAGCCTGGCCCGCAACCTGCAGGACTGTGCGCGCGATTTCCTGGCCTGCGAAGTGCCGGCCCTGACGGTCTGCCCCGGCGAGGCCGAGGAAATGCAGCGGCTGGCGCTGCGCACGCTGGAGCACGGCCTGCTGCCCACGCGCTGGACACCGCCCGCCGCCGCCCACACGGCGCAACGTGCTGTGAGGAGTTACTGATGTACACCGCCAAAGGCCAGCTTGACCGCGACGCCCTGATCCGGCAGTACTCGCCACTCGTGCGTCGCCTGGCCCACCACATGATGGCCAAGCTACCGCCCAGCATCCAGGTCGACGACCTGATCCAGGTCGGCCTGATCGGGCTATCTGAAGCCCTGACGCGCTTCGAGGCCAACCAAGGCGTGCAGTTCGAGACCTTCGCCACCCAGCGCATCCGCGGCGCCATGATCGATGAGCTGCGCGAGAACGACTGGATGAGCCGAGGCTCGCGCAAGAGCCAGAAGGAAATCGAGAGCGCACTCACGCGCCTGGAGCACAAGCTCGGCCGCTCGCCCAGTGAGAGCGAGATCGCTGCCGAACTGGGCCTGGACCTGGCCGAGTACCAGGCCCTGCTCTACAAGGTCAAGGGCACGCAGCTGGTCTATCTGGAAGACATGACGGGCAGCGGCGAAGGCGAGGACGGCTTCCTTGACCGCCACATGGTCGACGATGACGCCGACCCCATGCAGCTGCTGCGCAACCAGCGCCTGCGCGGCGCTCTCGTGAACGCCATCAAGGCCCTGCCCGAGCGCGAGCAGTACATCATGAGCATGTACTACGAGCAGGACATGAACCTCAAGGAAATCGCCGCCGTGCTGGGCGTCACCGAATCACGCGTGTGCCAGCTGCACAGCCAGTCGATCGCGCGGCTGCGGGCGAAGATGCGCTCGCATTGAACGGGCGGGGCCCCGATCCGAGTCGATGCGGCCTATCGCGCAGGACGCGCCTGCCAGACCGAGGCACTCCAGCGCGGCGCGGCCTCACGGATCAGCGTCAGGATCTCCGGCGGCAGGTCGTCGGCACCGGTCAGCTGGCGCACCTCCAGCACATTGTCCGTACCCAGCCCCGTCGGCGCCTTGAGCGCCCAACGGATCGCCTCGTCCAGCGTGGGCACGTCGATGATGTAGAAGCCGCCCACCAGCTCTTTCGATTCAGCAAACGGGCCATCCACGACGTAGCGCCTGCCATTACGCACCGCAATCCGCGCCCCTGGCGCCGCCGGGTTCAACCCCTCGGAGGCCACGAGCACCCCGGCCGCATGCATCTCCTCGTTGAAGCGCATATAGGCCTTGAAGAGCTCTTCGTTGAACTCTGCGGCAGGTTCTACAGGGGTGCCTTCAGGGCCGGCCTGGGCCGTGATGATGAAACGCATGATGGGCTCCGTCGGGGGGTGTCGATACTGGGACGACGAGCGAAGGACTGGGAAATCGACAGACGCTCACCCTGCCGTCCCCCTGGCTGCAAGCTTAATGCTTGTATTACCAGCCGGGGCTTCACCGACAGGGCGAGGCCCCCCAAACAAAAAAGGCTGCCCTCGGCAGCCCTTTCGTTCAGTTCAAAGACCCGCGTCTTAGGACGCAAACCCCCGGTACACACTGGCACGCCCCGCGGGCGCATAGGTGACCTTCTGCGTCGAAGGCACGAGGGCGTTGAGGCCGCGTTCGATCACGGCGCTGCGGCGCAGCAGGGCCTCGCGCTGGATGCCGAGCTGGGTGGCCAGCTTCTTGAGACGGGCACGCAGCTGCGGGCCCGCCTGGGCGGCGCCACCGATGTTGTCCATGAAGGCCGAAAACGCCACCGCGGTATCGCGCAGGGACTGGCTGGCCGCTTCGAGCTCCAGGGGCCGCCCGTTTTCCACCGCGGCGGCCACGGCCTGGCACTGCAGTTCCATCAGGGCAAGCGGTTTCTCAAGTTCGGCGGGCAGCATGGGGACTCCGGTTCGGGGTGATCAGGATCAGTTGCGCGGGCTGTCGAGCAATTCCTGGGCGTTGGACAGCAGCTTGTCGGCGATGGCCTCGGCGTTGACGACGTAGGTACCGTCCTCGATGGACTGGCGCACGGCGTTGACCTTGTCCATGTCCACGTCGGCGGCGGACTCGCCGCGGTTGGCCTGTTCGAGGCTGCGCACGGAGGCCGAGACGGTCACCGCCACGCCGCTGGAGCTGGCGCTGCTGGTGGCCGTGGCGGCCGCTTCTTTCTTCGCAGGTGCAGCCGCGCCCGTCCCGGCCTGCGGCTGGGGCGTCACTTTGGGCATGTCTGCCGGTTGACCTACTTTCATAACGTTCTCCAAAAAGCCGGGAGCCGGACGGCCCACCTGGTGAGGCTGCATTCAGCCCCGTACGTAGGCTATCGGCAGCATCATGACCGACTTGAGGCTTTTCTTTCCCTGTTTCTTCCTCGCTTTGTCGCGTGCCGGCCTCAGATCTCGGCTCGCACGGTCCGGGCGTCGATCACCTTTACGGTTAGCACGCGCCCACTCTCCATTTTGACCCGTGCCATCTGGCCCACGACACCGACCGACAGGGTCTGGGCCTGGGCACTGATCTGGAAGCCGCCGCCTTGCACGAGCACCCGCACCTGGGTGCCGGCCTGGAAGACCTGCTCGGCGCGCACCAGGTTTTCGCGCAGGGTCTGACCGGCGCGCAGCGGACGGGCGGCCACCTGGCCGGCCCAGGCCTCGCGGCCCGCCAGCACGGGGCTGGCTTCGGCGGCCCAGTCCACTTCGTCCGCCACCAGATCGGCGGCCGACAGCACCTCCCCCTGGGGAACGTCACGGCGTAGCACCCAGGCACTGCCCAGGGCCTGCACGGTGACAGGCATCGTCACGTTCCAGCGGGTGGCGCCGTCCAGGCAGCGCAGGCCGACCCGGCTCGCGCCCCAGAGCCGGGTACCCGGCGGCAAATAGACCTCGACCCGGGCGCAGGGCGCCAGGCGCAGGCGGGCGTCGAGTGCGCCCAGCGTCGCGCGCAGTCGCAAGGGTTGTTCGGCGCGGGCGGCGTGCAAGGGCAGATTCTGGTCCAGCCACTGGCGGGCCAGGGCTGGCAGATCGGCTTCGCTGCGCACGGCCTGGGCCCCCGCGGGCATTCCAAGGCAGGCAGCGAGCAGGGCCAGACCCACCGCAACGCGGGTGCGGATCGCAGCGGAAATACGCGTCGTGTCCATGCCTGGTTCTCCTACCTGAGCGCCGGGGTGGGGTGTTACAAAAAAAGGCTCAGGAACTCCACCCAATGTGCCGACTATACGAACAGGCGCAAGGCGCAAAGGGGGCAAATGCGCGCCTTTTCCCCCTCATTTCGGGCGCTCGGAAATTCAAGTTTTCACCACAATTTCCGCACGGGGTCCCTCCAGACGCGCCCTCCAGCGCCACCCCATCCGAAAGCAGAGGTGTGAGATGTTCGACAAACTGACCAGTACGGTGGACTTCCATGGGAAGGCCCTGGTGCTGCGCGCCGAACGCCAGCGCACCATCGCCAGCAACATCGCCAACGCCGACACGCCGGGCTATGTGGCGCGCGACCTCAACTTCAAGGACGCCATGAGCGCCGCGCTGTCGGGCAAGGAATTGCCCGGCCGCGCGCAGCGCAGCGCCACCGCGCACCGGGCCCATCTGCCGCTCACCCCGCGTGAAGGCACGCTGGGCTCGACCATGGGCTATGGCCCACAGGTGCAGCCGGCACTGGACAACAACTCTGTCGACCTGGACCGCGAGCGCGGCAACTTCGTCGACAACGCGGTGCGCTACGAATCAACCTTGCGTTTCATTAACGGCAGCTCGCGCACGATCTTGAGCGCGATCTCGGGCCAGTGAGCCACTGAACAAGGAAATTCATCATGTCCATGTTCTCCATCTTCAACGTCTCCGGCAGCGCGATCAGCGCGCAGTCGCAGCGCCTCAACGTGGTGGCCTCCAACCTGGCCAACGCCGACGCCGTGGCCGGCCCCGATGGCCAGACCTACAAGGCGCGCCAGGTGGTGTTCGAGACCGTGCCCATGGACGGCTCGGCCACCGCGGGCGTGAAGATCCGCAACATCCAGGAAGACCAGACGCCCGCGCGCCGCGTCTACGAGCCCAGCCACCCCTCGGCCGACGCCGAAGGCTATGTGAGTCACTCCAACGTGAACGCGGTGGAAGAGATGGTCAACATGATCTCGGCCTCGCGCTCGTACCAGAACAACGTCGAGGTCATGAACACGGCCAAGACCCTGCTGCTCAAGACGCTGCAGCTCGGCCAGTAAGGACAGACATGGTCACTACCGTCAACAACTACACCTACACACCGACCCCGACGTCAGGTGGCGGCCCGAACTCGGCCGCCGAGATGCAGGACCGCTTCCTCACGCTGCTGGTTGCGCAGATCAACAACCAGGATCCGCTCAACCCCATGGACAACGCGCAGATGACGACGCAGATGGCGCAGATCAACACGGTCAGCGGCATCCAGCAGCTCAACGAGACCATGAAGAGCATGAACACCCAGTTCAACGCCATGCAGGTGCTGCAGGGCACGGCGCTGGTGGGCCGCGACGTGCTGATTCCTGGCAACACGCTGTGGCGCGACGCGACCACGGGCATGGCGGGTTCGGCCTTCGACCTGGGCGGCTCGGCCAGCCAGGTCAAGATCGAGATCCTCTCGCCCACCGGCACGGTGCTCGACACCATCACCTCGGGCGCCATGGAAGCGGGTCGCAACTCCTTCACCTGGGACGGGTCGGACTACAAGAACTACGCCAGCCTGAGCTACCGCGTCACCGCCGTCAACAACAACGAGGCCGTGGCCGCCACCACCTACAGCACTGACCGCGTGCTGGCCGTGGGCACGGCCAATGGTCTGCTCAACCTCGATCTGATGAGCGGCCAGAGCGTGCCGTACTCGAAGATCGCCGCCGTTTTCTAAACCCGAAGGAATACACCATGGGATTTCAGACTGGTCTCTCCGGCTTGAACGCCTCCAGCAAGAACCTGGACGTCATCGGCCACAACATCGCCAACGCCAACACCACGGGCTTCAAGTACTCGCGTGCCGAGTTCTCGGAGCTGGTGGCCTCGTCCATCGGCGCCGGTGGCAGCAACCAGGCCGGCCTGGGCGTGGCGCTGGACGCGGTGGCCCAGCAGTTCACGCAGGGCAACCTCACCATCACGGGCAACACCATGGATGTGGCCATCAACGGCGCTGGCTTCTTCCAGCTGCTGCTGCAGGACGGCACCACGGCTTACACGCGCTCGGGCAACTTCAAGCTGGCCAACGACGGCACCATCATCACCAACTCGGGCGCCGAGGTGCTGGGCTATCCCACCACCACGGCCGGTGTGCCCACGAGCACCACCCCCGGCCCGCTGGTGCTGCCCACGGGCGCGCCGATCCCGGCTCAGGCCACGACCAGCATCACGGCCGAGTTCAACCTCAACGCCGCCGACACCACGGTCTACAACCGGGTGACCGACACGCCGCCCTACACGACCTATGGCACGGCGCTGAACGTCTATGACTCCCAGGGCAACCCCGAGCTGTTCAGCGTCTACTTCACCCGCGACACCTCCGTCGTCGGCCCGCCGGCTGAGGATGTCTGGCAGGTGTGGGATGCCAATGCCCCTCCCACCGTCGCCGCCAACACGCCGCTGTTCAGCATGCGCTTTGACGCCACGGGCCAGCTGACGGCGCCGATCGTCATGCCCACGGTGACCATCCCCACGGCATCGGCCGTCACGCCGGACATCGTGGCCACCTTCGACATCTCGAACGTGACCCAGTACGCCGCAGCCTTCGGCGTGACCGATCTGACGCAGAACGGCTACACCGCAGGCAGCTTCGTCGGCATGTCGATCTCCGAGCAGGGCGTGGTGACCGCGCGCTACTCCAACGGCCAGACCCAGGCCGCGGGCATGCTGGCGCTGGCGGACTTCCGCAACCCGCAGGGCCTGGAGCCCATCGGCAACAACAACTGGTCGGAGACCTTTGCCTCGGGCCAGCCGCTCATGGGCCAGCCGGGCCTGGGCAAGTTCGGCGCCACACGCGCCGGTGCGCTGGAAGACTCCAACGTGGACCTGACGGCCGAGCTCGTGAACATGATGACCGCGCAGCGCGCCTACCAGGCCAACGCGCAGACCATCAAGACCCAAGACCAGGTGCTCCAGACCCTGGTGAACCTGCGCTGATCCGCACTGAAAGAGAGTTGCCATGGACCGCATGATCTACACCGCGATGACCGGGGCCAATGCCGCGGCGCACCGGCAGTCGGTGCTGTCGCACAACCTGGCCAACGTCGGCACCAACGGCTTTCGCGCCGAACTCTCAACCTACCGCGCCGTGCCCCTGCGCGGCGACGGCGCCACCACACGCGTGCTGGCCCTCGAAGCCACCGCGGGCCACCGCAGTGCGCCCGGGCCGGCCATGCGCACCGGTCGCGAACTGGATGCCATGCCCCAGGGCAACAACTGGTTCGCGGTGCAGGCGCTGGACGGTACCGAAGCCTATACCCGCAACGGCGGCTTTGAGATCTCGGCCACAGGCGTACTGCAGACCAGCAGCGGCCTGCCCGTGCTGTCCGACGGCGGTGCGCCCATCGAACTGCCACGCGACTCGGTGATCAGCCTGGGCTTTGATGGCACCATCAGTGCCAAGACCGGCAACCAGCCCACCACCGTGGTGGGCCGCCTCAAGCTGGCCACCCCCACACCGGAGGACCCGCTCAAGCGCGGGGCCGACGGCCTGTTCCGTCCAGTGAGCGGCGCCCAGCTGCCCAACGACGGCAACGCCCGCATGATGACCGGCGTGCTCGAAGGCTCCAACGTGAACGCCGTGGAGACCATGGTGGGCATGATCCAGACCGCCCGGCAGTTCGAGCAGCAGATGCGCCTGCTGCAGACCGCCGAATCCAATGACCGCTCCGCCGGCCAGCTGCTCAGCCTGCAGGGCTGAAGCGCCTCCTCCTAGGAAACCGCCATGTTCAATTCCCTCTGGATCGCCAAGACCGGCATGGAAGCCCAGCAGATGCAGCTGGACGTCATCTCCAACAACCTGGCCAACTCGTCGACCAACGGCTTCAAGCGCGCGCATGCCGTGTTCGAGGACCTGATCTACCAGAACCTGCGTCAGGCGGGCTCGTCCACGTCCGAGCAGTCGCAACTGCCCACCGGCCTGCAGGTGGGCCTGGGCGTGCGCACCGTGGCCACGAGCCGCAACTTCACGCAGGGCAGCCTGCAGCAGTCGGGCAAGGGGCTCGACGTGGCCATCCAGGGCAACGGCTTCTTCCAGATCACCATGCCCGACGGCACGATCAACTACACGCGTGACGGCGCCTTCCAGGTCAACGCGCAGGGCCAGATCGTCACCAGTAATGGACTGCCCGTGGCCAACGGCATCACGGTGCCGGCCAACGCGACCAACATCTCGATCTCGGCCGACGGCAACGTGACGGCCACCATCCCGGGCCAGGTCGCGCCGCAGCCCATCGGCACCATCGCGCTGGCCAGCTTCATCAACCCTGCGGGCCTGGACCCGCGGGGCCAGAACCTCTATGCCGAAACCGCGGCCTCGGGCCAGCCCAACACGGGCACACCGGGCAGCAACGGCCTGGGGCAGCTCATGCAGGGCTTCCTCGAAACCTCCAACGTCAACGTGGTGCAGGAACTGGTGACCATGATCCAGGTCCAGCGCGCCTACGAGATGAACTCCAAGGCCATCCAGACCTCGGACCAGATGCTGCAGAAGCTGGGACAACTGTGATGAAGCGCCTCACCCTGATCCTCGGCGTGACGCTGCTCGCAGGTTGTGCCGCCACGCCCAAGCCCGCGCAGGTGGACTTTGCATCCCCCGCGCTGGCGCAGCAGCCGGCCCAGCCGGTGTCGCGCATGCCCACGGGCAGCCTGTTCCAGCCCACGACCTACCGCGCGAGTTTCGAAGACCGGCGCGCGCGCCAGGTCGGCGACATCGTGACCATCCGCATCGTCGAGAACGTCACGGCCAGCCAGAAGTCGAGCTCCACAGCCAACCGCAGCAGCAGCATCGATGGCAGCATCACCGCCGTCCCGGGCCTCAAGTTCCCGGGCACCGCGGCCGAGAACCGCCTGCGCATCGGCGCCGGCAGCGAGGTGGACTTCTCCGGCGCGGGCGGCACCGAGGCCGCCAACACCTTCGCGGGCACGATCACGGCCTCGGTGGCCGAGCTCCTGCCCAACGGGCACTTGCTGGTGGTGGGCGAGAAGCAGATCGGCCTGAACCACAACGTCGACGTGCTGCGCTTCACGGGCACCATCGACCCACTGGCCATCCTGCCCGGCAACATCGTCAACTCCAGCGCCGTGGCCAATGTGCGGGTGGAATCCAGGGGGCGCGGCCCGCAATACGAGGCCCAGACTGTGGGCTGGCTCACGCGCTTTTTCATGAACGTCTCGCCGTTCTGAAGCACGACCCAACCCTTACCGACAACTTCGACTTGCCACGCCAGAACTTGAGGCCCGCACCATGAACACCTCCCTGCTCGCCCGCTGCACCACAGCCCTGCTGCTGGGCCTGCTGGCGCTCGCGCCGGCTCAGGCCAGCCGTATCAAGGAAGTGGCCTCCATCGAAGGCGTACGCAGCAACCAGCTTACGGGCTTCGGCCTGGTCATCGGGCTGGACGGCACCGGCGACCAGACCACGCAGATGCCCTACACAACACAGACGCTGAGCAACTACCTGCAGCAGATGGGCATCTCGCTGGCACCTGAGCTGGCCTCCCGCCTGCAGCTGCGCAACGTCGCAGCGGTATTGGTCACGGCCCAGCTGCCCGCCTTCGCCCGCCCGGGTCAGACCACGGACGTGACGGTGTCTTCCCTGGGCAATGCGCGCTCGCTGCGCGGCGGCACGCTGATCGCCACGCCGCTGCGTGGCGCCGACGGTCAGGTCTATGCCCTGGCCCAGGGCAGCCTCATCGTGGCTGGCGCCGGCGCAGCAGCCGGTGGCAGTCGTGTGCAGGTCAACCACCTGAGCGCCGGCCGCATCCCGGGCGGGGCGCAGATCGAACGCGTGGTGCCCACACCCCTGCTCGAAGGCGAAAGCGTGCGCCTGAGCCTGGAGGCCAACGACTTCCAGACCGCGCGACGCGTAGCCAGCGCGATCAACAGCCGTTTCGGCGACAGCGTCGCGCGTGCGCTGGACGGCCGCTCGGTGGACGTGCGCGCGCCCACCACGCCCAACGAACGCATCAGCTTCCTGGCCGAACTCGAGGAGCTGCCGTTGGAGAATTCGGTCCCCGCGGCCAAGGTCGTGATCAACTCGCGCACTGGTTCCGTCGTGCTCAACCAGGCCGTGACCCTGGGCCCCTGCGCGATTGCGCACGGCAACCTGTCGATCAGCATCAGCTCGACACCGGTGATCAGCCAGCCCGGCCCGCTGTCCGGCGGCCAGACCGTGGTGACCGAGCAGGCCACCATCGAGGTGCGCCAGGAGCCGGGCATGCTGATCCAGCTGCCTGCCGCACCCAAGCTGGCCGACGTGGTGCGCGCACTCAACACCCTGGGTGCCACGCCAGCGGATCTGCTGGCCATCCTGCAGGCCATCAAGGCTGCGGGCGCGCTCAACGCGGAGCTCGAGGTCATCTGACATGAACGCCTCCAACCTGCTCTCCACCCAGCAGGCCCTGGCCGCCGACGCGTCCAGCCTGAACCGCCTGAAGTACCAGGCCGGCCAGGCCACGCCCGAGGCCATCAGGGAGACGGCCAAGCAGTTCGAAGCTCTGTTCATGCGCGAGCTGCTCAAGAGCATGCGCGAGGCCAACGCTTCCATGAAGAGCGGCATGTTCGAGAGCCCGACCGAGAACCTGGGCACCGACCTGCTGGACCAGCAGTTCGCGGTGCAGATGGCCGGTCAGCCCGGCGGTCTGGCCGAGACCATCGCGAAACAGCTGATGCAGCAGATGGGACTCAAGGACGCCGGTAAGCCAGCAACGGCTGAAAAAACTGTCCCCGTCTCCGATGCGGCGCGCCGCTTCGTGCAGCAGCACGCCGCCACGGCACAGGACATCGAACGCACAAGCGGCCTGCCCGCCAGCTACCTGCTGGGCCAGGCCGGGCACGAGAGCGGCTGGGGCCGGCGCGAGATCCGCATGCCCGACGGCAGCCCCTCGCACAACCTCTTCGGCATCAAGGCCACCGCAGACTGGAAAGGCAAGGTCGCCGAGGTCACCACCACCGAGTACGTGGACGGTGTGGCGCAGAAGACCGTGGGGCGCTTCCGCGCCTACGACTCCTACGCAGCGTCCTACCAGGACTTCGCCCGCCTGGTCGGCCACAGCCCGCGCTACGCGCAGGCACGCGAGCAGGCCGGCACTGTGCAGGGCTGGGCCCAGGGGCTGCAGGACGGCGGCTACGCCACTGACCCCGACTACGCGGCCAAGCTGAGCCGCGCCATCAACACCACGCTGCAGCTGCAGCGTGCCTCTGACGCAGGGAAACTGTCATGAGCAGCATCCTCAACATCGGCGTGCTGGCGCTGAACGCCAACCAGGCCGCACTGCAGACCGTCAGCAACAACATTGCCAACGTCAACACGCCGGGCTACTCGCGCCAGCAGGTGGTGCTGCAGAATATCCAGGGCCAGTACACCGGCAGCGGCTATTTCGGCAAGGGCGTGGACGTGCTCACGGTCACGCGGAGCTACAACGACTTCCTGACCCGCCAGGCGGCCTCCGCCCAGTCCATCGCCACGGCCGACCAGACGCGCCTGGACAAGCTCAACCAGCTCGAAAACTATTTCAAAGGCGGCAAGAATGGCCTGGGCGCTGCGGTCAGCGACATGCTCAACGCCTTCAGCGACATCGTCAGCGCGCCCACCGACCTCACCGCACGCTCGGTCGCACTGACCCGCGCCGACGAGATGGCCACGCGCTTCAATCAGATGAACCTGCAGCTGGAGCAGATGCGCATCGGCACGGTCGAAGAGCTCAAGACCGCGGCCCAGGCCATCAACAACCTGGCCCGCCAGATCGCCAAGGCCAACCAGGATATCTCGCGCTCGCAGGGCAATGGCCAGACGCCGAACGACCTGCTGGACCAGCGTGACCAGCTGATCCGCGAGCTCAACAAGTACATCCAGACCACCAGCATCCCGGCCACCGACGGCAGCGTGGGCATCTTCATCGGCGGCAGCCAGGCCCTGGTGCTGGGCACCACGGTCTCGCCGGTGTCCATCGTCAACGACCAGTTCTCCGACCTGGCCAAGTCCAAGCTGGCCATCGCGGTCGCTGGCGCACCCCCCATGCTGCTGGACGAGAACAGCCTGGGCGGCGGCGAGGTCAGCGGCATGCTGCGCTTCCAGAACCAGGACCTGCTCGAAGCGCGCAACCTGCTGGGCCGCATGGCGCTCGCCATCGGCACCAAGATGAACGAGCAGCAGGCCCTGGGCCTGGACCTCAACGGCAACGCCGGCTCGCCGCTGTTCAATCTGGCCGCGCTCCCGAATGGGCTGGCCCACGTCAACAACACCGGCACCGCCACCCTGGGCCTGACCATCCAGACCGATCCCTCGGGCACGACCTCCTTCGTGGCCACGGACTACGACATGGTCTTCACGACCGCCACCACGGGCACGATCACCCGCCTGAGCGACGGTACCCAGGTCGCCTTCGACACTGCGGCCACCAACCCGATTCCGATCGACGGCCTGAACATCACCGTCAGCGCCGGCGCTGCCGCCAGCGACCG
Organism: Hylemonella sp.; assembly: GCF_027532185.1. GTDB lineage: Bacteria > Pseudomonadota > Gammaproteobacteria > Burkholderiales > Burkholderiaceae_C > Hylemonella. Next base: position 31,946 of record NZ_JAPZSV010000012.1, read on the forward strand.
CTTCCTGCTCAAGCCCTTCAACACCTCGGCCAGCAGTATCTCGACGGCCTTTGCCTCGCCGCGCGGCCTGGCCATGGCCAGCCCCATCACCGCCGAGGCGGGTATCAACAATGCCGGGACAGTCACCCTGCAGAACCTGCTGGTGAACGAGGTGCCCACGACCCTGCCTGCGCCTGCCGTGACGCTGCGCTTCATCGGTACCGGCCAGTACATCCGCTCCGATGATGCCGGCTATGCGGGCCTGGTCGCCACCCTGGACGGCCCGCCCCCGCTGGATCCGGCCAGCCCGGCCTATGCCGCGGCGATTGCTGCGCACCCGGCCGGGGAGCGTTACACCTATATCCCCGGGCAGGTCATCGGCGCCGACGACCGCACGACCAACCTGCCTTTCGATCCAACCACCGAGTGGGACTGGTCGCTCACGCTCAAGGGTGTGCCGCAGCCGGGCGACACCTATACCGTGGACGCCAACCCTTACCCGCAGCTCAACGCCGGCAATGCCCAGGCCATGCTCGACCTGCGTGACCTGGCCATGTTCGACGGCGGCCCGTTGACCGACGGCTACGCCAGCGCCATTGCCCTGATCGGCACGCGCATCCTGAGCGCGCAGTCGGCGGCCACGGTCTCGGCCGACATCGCCACCAATCTCGAGAAGGAACGCAGTAGCGTCTCGGGTGTGAACCTGGACGAGGAGGCCGCACGCCTGATCCAGTTCCAGCAGGCCTACCAGGCCTCGGGCAAGATGATGCAGGTGGCACAGACCATCTTCGACACGCTGATCGACAGCATCGGTCGCTAAAAGGAAACCATCATGCGTCTCGGTACCGCCAACGCCTTCGACCGCACCCTGGTCAATCTCACGACACGCCAGGCCGGCCTGGCCGATCTGCAGGAGAAGCTCTCCGCGGGCAAGAAAGTGCTGCGTGCCAGCGATGATCCGACCGGCGCGGCCCAGGCCGAGCGCTCGCAGACGCGGCTGACGCGTGTGGATATCGAACAGCGCGCGCTGAGTCTGCAGAAGAATTCGATGTCGCTGGCCGAATCGACGCTGGGCGACGCCCAGTCGCTGATGCAGCAGATCCGCCAGCTCGTCGTGCAGGCCGGTGACGCGACGCTCACGCCGGCGGACCGCCGCAGCATTGCGCAGGAAATGCGCAGCCTGCGCGACCAGCTCTTCACCTACGCCAACAAGCAGGACAGCAACGGGGTACCACTCTTCGGTGGCCTGGGCAGCGCCAACGCGCCCTTCGTCGATCTGACCACGGGCGTGAGCTTCAACGGTATCCCGGGCCAGCAGTCGGGCGGCCCGGTGAGCATTCCCTCCACCATGGACGGCCAGGCCGTGTTCATGAACGTGCCCTCGGGCAACGGTGTGTTCAATCTCAGCATCGGCACCAACGCCGGCCCGCCGGTCGGGCCCAACCAGGGCCAGCTGTGGGCCGACGTGGGGCGTGTGCTCACGCCCGGCCTGCTCACCGGCGACAACTACACCGTCACCTTCAACGTCACCGCCACGCTCCCGCCCGTGACCACCTACGACGTGGTCAACACCACCACCGCCACGCCGGTGCTCACCGGCCAGCCCTACGTCGATGGCCAGGACATCACTTTCGACGGCCTGTCCTTCGTGGCTCGCGGCGTCCCCGCCAACGGCGACACGCTGAACATCACGCCCAGCACGCGCACCGATATCTTTGCAGTGGTCGACGCGGCCATCACCGCAATTGACGGCCAGCCCAACGGCCATGTGTTCACGCACAACAACTCGCTGTCCCTGTCCCAGCTCGACAGCGCGATGGAGCGCCTGCAGTCCGCACGTGGCACGGCCGGCGAACTGCTCAAGCGCGCCGACATCATCGACAGCAACCAGGAGGACAAGAGCATTCAGCTCGAAGCCGACCGCTCGCGCGCCGAGGACATGGACATGATCAAGGGCATCTCGGAGTTCCAGACCCAGCAGACCGGCTACAGCGCCGCACTGCAGACCTATGCCCAGATCCAGCGCCTCTCGCTGTTCAACTACATCAGCTGAGCCCCGGTCGACTGATTTTTCGAGCGCCTCGCGCGCGCGCCCATGAGTGCTTCCGTCCTGGACCCCCTGACCCTGGGCTACCGCCTGCTGTGGAACCGCCGGCGCGAGCTCGCCGGCATCGAGCTGCTGGTCGATGCGGCGCCCGCAGTCGCCGGTGTCGACGCGCGCCACCTGCTGGCCACGCTGGCCGAACTCTGGCCCACGCGTGCGCCCCAGCTGCTGCTGTCGGTGCGGCACCCCATCCTGCTGCTGGACCTGCTGGTGCACGGCCGTAGCGAAGGCCCCTGGATCGTGCTCACACCCGAGGCCGCGGCCGACTCCGTGCTGCGCCCGCGAGCCCTGCAGGCCCAGGCCCGCGGCCTGCCTGTGGTCTGGCCCGGCCGGCTCGACGCCGCGCCGCCCCAGCAGGGGCGCCCTGGGCTCTACCACCTGGAAGGTCACGACGCCATCGGACTGCTGCCGCCAGGGCAGATCCTGCTTGCGCCCGAACAGCATGCGCAGGCCGCCGCCGCGCTGGACCAGCGCGAGGCCTGGGCCGTGGCCGGCTGGCCGGTGACGTCCACACTGCAGGCGCTGGCCGCTGCCGCGCGCCAGCCGGATCGCACGGCCATCAGCCGCCTGGTGCGGGCCATCGACGCCGATGCCTCCTGGGACCGGCTCGAAGCCCTGCTCTGCGCCGACCCCGTGCTCTGCTACCGCTTTCTGCAGCACGTCAACGCCACGGCCGGGCGCCAGCGCGGCGAGATCGACACCGTGCAGCGCGGCCTGCAGCTCTGGGGACTCAAGCATGTGCAGGCTTGGCTGCTCGACCAGATGGTCCAGGCCAGCGGCGAGGCCGATCTGCAGCCTGTGCGCACCGGCATGGCCGTGCGTGCCAGCCTGGTCGAGCACCTGCTCGACCCCGGCGACGAGGAAGACCTGCGCAGCGAGGTCTACCTCTGCGGTCTCTACGCCCAGCTCGACCGCCTGCTTGGCGAGCCCCTGGCCACGCTGCTGGGTCGGCTGCCGCTGTCGCAGCGTATCCTGCAGTCCCTGCTCGAAGGCACGGGGCCCTACGTGCCGGCCCTGCAACTCGCGCACGTGATCGAGGCGGGTGACGCCCGCGGCACGCGCACCCTGAGCGAGAGCTACGGCTACGAACCCGAGGACGTGAACCGCGCCCTGCTGCGCACGCTGGCCGGCCTGGCCAACTGATCTGTCTCAGCCCCGCGCCGCCAACGCGTCGCGCTCGCGCGCAAACACCTTCCAGAACGCCGCCTCCTGCGTGGTGGCGTAGTTGATGCGCATCAGCGTACTGCGCTGGCGGCTGGCATGGAAGAGCGCGCCCGGCGCCAGCAGGTAGCCGGCGTCCAGCAGGCGCTGCGCCAGCACCTCGGTGTCCACCCCCGTGTCCACCCAGCCGAAGAGCCCCGCAGGCGGCGCCACAAAACGGCAGCCGTGCGCCTCGGCCAGCTTGACGCTACGCGCACGGGCCGCGTCGAGCCGCACGCGCACCCGCTCGGCATGGCGGCGCAGCTGGCCCTGGGCAATGCACCAGGCCAGCGCCTGCTCCAACAGGGGCGGGGTACTCAGCGTGGAGATCAGCTTGGTGTCGAGCAGGCGCATGGCCAGCGCCTCGGGCGCGGCCAGGTAGCCGATGCGCCAGCCCGGCGCGAGGATCTTGGCAAAGCCGCTGACGTAGATGGTGCGCTGAAGCTCGTCGAGCGCGCACAGGCGCACGGCCTGGTCGGGCGCCAGATGGCTGTAGGAATCGTCCTCGACGATGTGGAAGTCGTGCGCGGCGGCCAGCTGCAGCACGCGGTGGGCGCTGCCCGGCGTCAGGCTGTAGCCGGTGGGGTTGTGCAACACACTGACGCTCACGAACAGACGCGGGCGGTGCGCCTCGCAGTAGCGCGTCATCACCGCCAGGTCCGGGCCCTCGGGGCCGCGCGGCACGGGCAGGATGCGCATGCCCAGCGCAGCAAGGCGCGCAAACTCCACGGCCCAGCCCGGCTCCTCGACCATGACCGGATCACCGGGACGCAGCAGGGTGCGGCTCACGATGTCCAGCGCCTGCGAGGCGCCCACCGTGGTGATGATCTGCGCGGGCACGGCCTGGATGTTGAGGCCGGCCAGCCGGTCGGCCAACGCTCGGCGCAGGCTGGCGTCGCCCGCCGGTTCGCCGTACTGCAGCGAGGCCTTGCGCAGTGCGGCCGGGCTGGTGACACGGCGCACGGCCGTGGCCAGAAAAGGGGTCTCCAGCCAATCGGGCGGAAAGACGCCGGTACCGGGCTGCGGCCCTTCGGCGCGGTTGTGGAACATGGCACGGATCAACGCCGTGGCATCCACCGGCGCCGGCGCGTCGCTGGCGACCGGTGGGCTGCTGCGGCGCCGCGGCACCGCGGGTTCACGCACATAAAAGCCGCGGTTGCGCCGCGCCTCCACCAGGCCCTGGGCCAGCAGGCGGTCATAGGCTGCGACGACGGTGGACGGGCTCACGCCCTGCTGCGTGGCACACAAGCGCACGGAAGGCAGACGGCTGCCGGGTGCGAGCAGGCGGTCGCGGATGCGCTGGGCGTAACGACCGGCCAGCTGCTCGGCCAGGGTCTGGGCGGTACCGGAAGTGAGCATCAAAACCTTTCTGTGCTGCCCGTCGCAGCAATACAGATTACGGGATTGTCCAGGAAACTGTACTGACAGTGTGCTGGTCTGCTGCCTAAAGTGTAGGGCCTGTTCACACTGATTTCTCAAGATGCGTTGCGGATCAAAAAAGTCATGCGGTAGGCGCGTGGACGCCGCCGGGGCGATCCCCGGCCAGTCCGCGCAACACCCCGCATGGCTTTTTTGGCCGCAACCCGCAGGGAACGGGGTGAAAACGGCGCCACTCGTTGTTGCACTCCTAGCCCAGGCGGCCAGCCTGGGCGTCGTCGTGCGCCTAGATCGGCGCCGTTTTCACCGCGTTCGCACTTGAGAAATCAGTGTGAACAGGCCCTCGTCCATGTCATCCCATCCCTCGCCCCAGACGGTCCGCCGCGGTTACGCCCTCGGCCTGCTGGGCGTGTGCGTCTTCGCGCTCACCCTGCCCATGACCCGCCTGGCCACGGGCACGCCCGAGGCGCCCCAGCTGGCCGGCCTGTACATCGCCGCCGGCCGCGCCGTGGTGGCGGCCGCGCTCTCGGCCCTCTTCCTGCTGGCTGTGCGCGCACCGCGGCCCACGCGCGCGCAGTGGTCCACCCTGGCCTGGGTGGCGCTGGGCGTGGTCTTCGGCTTTCCCTTCCTGACCTCCATTGCGATGCGCCATGTGGAGGCCGTGCACGCCAGTGTGATCGTGGGTGTGCTGCCCCTGGCCACGGCCGCCGTGGGCGCGCTGCTTCAACGCCAGCGGCCCTCGCTCGGCTTCTGGCTCTGTGCGCTCGCAGGCACGGGCCTGGTCGTGGCCTTTGCCATCCTGCGCTCGGGCAGTGCGGGGCTGAGCCTGCACCCGGCCGATCTGCTGCTCCTGCTGGCCATGCTCTGTGCCGCCGTGGGCTACGCCCATGGCGGACGCCTCGCGCAACACATGCCGGCCACGCACGTGATCTGCTGGGCCCTGCTGCTGTCCCTGCCCGTGACGCTGCCGCTCACGCTCTGGACCTGGCCGCAGCAACCCGTCAGCGCCACGGCCTGGGGCGGCTTCGCCTACACCGCCGTGTTCTCCATGTGGCTGGGCTTCTTCGCCTGGTACCAGGGCCTGGCCCTGGGGGGCACGGTGCGCGTGAGCCAGCTGCAGCTGCTGCAGCCCTTCATCTCCATGCTCTGCGCCGTGCCCCTGCTGGGCGAAACGCTGGACGCGCTCACCCTGGGCTGCGGCCTGGCCGTGATCGCCCTGGTCTATGCCGGGCGCAAAATGCCGGTGCACACCTCGTCCTCTACTCTGCTCCCGCAAGGAAAAACACCATGAACGCGCGCACCCCCTCCACCTCCCCCTGGGTGCTGTCCGGGCGGGCCGACCAGATGAACCCCTCGGTGCTGCGCGAGTTGCTCAAGGTCACCGAGCGCCCCGATATGATCAGCTTCGCCGGCGGCCTGCCCTCGCCCAAGACCTTCCCGGTCGCAGAGTTCGAGGCCGCCTGCAGCCGTGTGCTGCGTGAAGACGCCGACGCCGCGCTGCAGTACGCCGCCAGCGAAGGCTACGGCCCCCTGCGCGAGATGGTGGCCGCCTCGCTGCCCTGGAAGGTCGAGCCCGCGCAGGTGCTCATCACCACGGGCTCGCAGCAGGGCCTGGACCTCGCGGCCAAGGTGCTGATCGACCCGGGCAGCCGCATCCTGGTGGAAACGCCCACCTACCTCGGTGCGCTGCAGGCCTTCGCGCCCATGGAGCCACGGGTCACTGACGTGGCCAGCGACGATGAAGGCGTGGACATCACCGCGCTGCGCGCCGCGCAAGCGGCCGGCACACCGGCGCGCTTCTTCTACGTGCTGCCCAATTTCCAGAACCCCAGCGGCCGCCTGATGAGCGAAGCACGCCGTGCTGCCCTGAGCCGGACCGCGGCCGAGCTCAGCCTGCCCCTGATCGAGGACAACCCCTATGGCGAACTCTGGTTCGACGCCCCGCCGCCCGCGCCGCTGACGGCCCGCCACCCAGAAGGCTGCCTCTACCTCGGTTCATTTTCCAAGGTGCTGGCGCCCAGCCTGCGCCTGGGTTATCTGGTCGCGCCGCCCGCGCTTTTCCCCAAGCTGCTGCAGGCCAAGCAGGCCGCCGATCTGCACAGCCCGGGCTTCAACCAGCGTGTGGTCGCCGAGGTGATTCGTGACGGCTTCCTCGACCGTCACGTGCCGCGCATCCGCGCGCTCTACAAGGCGCAGCGTGATGTCATGTTGGCCGCGCTGCAGAAGCATATGCCTGAGGGCGTGAGCTGGAACGCACCGGCCGGCGGCATGTTTCTCTGGGCGCGCCTGCCTGCGGGTCTGGACGCCGCGGCCCTGCTGCCCAAGGCCGTAGCACGCGGCGTGGCCTATGTGCCGGGCGCGGCTTTCTATGCCGGCGCGGCCGACACGCGCACGCTGCGCCTGTCCTTCGTCACGGCCAGCCCTGCAGACATCGAACGCGGCATTGCCGCGCTGGCCACCGTCATCCGCGAACACACACCATGAACCTCCGTCCCTACCGCCAGGTCGACGTCTTCACCAGCACGCCCTACTGGGGCAATCCCCTGGCCGTGGTGCTAGACGGCACGGGTCTCTCCGACGAACAGATGCAACGCTTCGCGCGCTGGACCAATCTCTCGGAGACCACCTTCCTGCTACCGCCCAGCGAGGCAGATGCCGACTACCGCGTGCGCATCTTCACGCCCGGTGGTGAGTTACCCTTTGCCGGTCATCCCACGCTGGGCAGCTGCCAGGCCTGGCTCGACATGGGCGGCAAACCGAAGGATCCGCAGCGCATCGTGCAGGAATGCGCCGTGGGCCGAGTGCCCATCCGCCGCAGCGGCGCGCAGCTCGCCTTCGCCGCGCCACCGCTTCAACGCAGCACCCCCGCACCCCAGCTGCTGGCTGGCGTGGCCCAGGCCCTGGGGCTCAAGCCCGCGCAGATCCGTGCCGCCCAGCTGCTGGACAACGGCCCGAAGTGGCTGGGCCTGCTGCTCGACAGCGCCGATACGGTGCTCGCACTCACACCCGACCACACGCGCCTGCGCGAGCTGGGCCAGAAGGTCGGCGTGGCCGCACTCACCACCGAACCCGCCGCCGTGCAGCTGATCGCACGCAGCAGCCGCGAAGCCCGCGCCTTTGCCGACCACGCCGACGATGCCCCCCATCTGGCCACGCCCGACCTGGAGGTGCGTGCCTTCGCCGCCCCCGTGGGCATCACCGAAGACCCGGTCACCGGCAGTCTCAACGCCAGCCTCGCGCAGTGGCTCATGGCCGAGGGCCACCTCGGCACACGCTACATCGCCGCCCAGGGCACCTGCCTGGAGCGCGCGGGCCGCGTGCTGCTGGAACGCGACGAAGCCGGCCAAGTCTGGGTGGGCGGCCAGGTACAGACCTGCATCACGGGACACGTGCAGCTGTGAGCGCAGCGCTCGACCACCTCGTCGTCGTCGCAGCCACGCTGGACGAAGGCGTGGCCTGGTGCGAGGCCACGCTGGGCATCACGCCCGGCCCCGGCGGCCAGCATGCGCTGATGGGAACGCACAACCGGCTCTTCAGCATCGCGACGCCCGATTTCCCGCTGGCTTATTTCGAGATCATCGCCATCGACCCGGCGGCGCCCGCCCCGACGCGCCGGCGCTGGTTCGACATGGACGATGCCGCCTTGCAGCAGCGTGTACGCCGCAAGGGCCCGCAGCTCGTGCACTGGGTCGCGCGCGTGGACAACGCGCCTGCCGCCGTCGCCTCGCTGCAAGCCCAGGGGCTCGACCGCGGCGAGGTCCTCGCCGCCTCGCGCCCCACGCCGCAAGGTCTGCTGCAATGGCAGATCACGGTGCGTCCGGATGGACAGCGTTTGTTCGACGGTCTGCTGCCCACGCTGATCCAGTGGGGCACCGCGCATCCGGCAGCAGCCATGCCCGCCAGCGGCATCACGCTGATCGGGCTGGAGCTACAGCATCCGCGGGCTGAGGAACTGAATGCGGCCAGTGCAGCCCTGGGATTGGGCTCGCTGAAGGTACGGCAAGGGCCCGCGCGACTGTGCGCTCGACTGCAGACGCCATCGGGTGTGCTCACCATCGGCGACTGACACCAGCATGGTCGGCACGGTCGGCGCTGCATCGTGTCCCGCCAAGAACAAAGCGCGCCCCAAGGGCGCGCTTTGTCGAGAAGGTGAAGTCGTGGCGACTCAGAACTTCCAGAGGTAGCCGGCGCTGAGTGCCGTGGAGTTGTTGTCGGACACACCACCGATTCTTTGCAGGGTGTTGAGCTGGAAGCGCACCACGCCAGGTCCGGCTGGCAGGTCGTAGCCAACGCCGAGGATTGTGCCCGTGCCGCTGTCGGTGGATGTGCCAGAGGCGGCACTGCCGTTGCTCGAGGCGCTGACAACGATCTTCTGCTCATAGCTGGTCAGACCAGCACGGAAGAACAGACGATCAAGCCCGGGCTGATCGAAAGGCTTGACCACCGCGGAGATGTCAAAGCCGCTGACAGACAGTTTGACATTGCCGGTGTAAGTTAATGCACCGCCGGTCACACCGGAAAAGTTCGCCCTCGCCTCACCGCTGTTCAGATAACCCAGCTCTGCGGCGACATACTTGTTGATCTGGTAGCCGCCAAAGAAGCGGGCGAAGCCGATGCCCGTGTCCTGGGTCACAGCGGCAGAGCCACCAAGTTCATTCACAAGACCGTTGGCCAGGTCCTGGGCTTGGTCTTTGACTGAAGCGGCACCGGCCTCGGCACCAATATAGAAGCCCGTCTGGGCAAAAGCCGCACCGGAAACGGCCATGGCGACTGTAAAAGCAATCAGCGTTTTTTTCATTGGGAACTTCCTGTTGAAGTATGCCCGCCTCCCTGTGAGGACGGGCCGGCGCATCCTACCCAAAAAATGCCTCGGCCTCAGGGCCTGCGTTCAAGCCTGTCTGCAGCGACGGCCCATTGACTCCTGAATTGATAGCAAGGATCAGTCTCTCTGGCGACTGCACGGGCGCGCCGTCCTTGCCAGAATGAGCGCCATGGGAACCCTTTATCTCGTGCGCCACGGCCAGGCCTCCTTCGGCGCGGCGGACTACGACCAGCTCAGTGAACTCGGTGGCCGACAGAGCGAGCGCCTGGGTCGCTACTGGCGCGAACGCGGCCTCCGCTTCGAAGCCGTGTACAGCGGCACCCTGCGCCGGCACGCACAGACCTGGGCCGGCATCGCGGCCGGTGCGGGCTACGACAACCATGTGATCGCGCTCGAAGGCCTCAACGAATACGACAGCGAGGCGGTGATCGCGGCCATCCACCCGCAGCCGCTGGAGAAACCCGAGACTCCCGAGATGGTCCGGCATCACTTCCGTCTGCTGCGCGACGGGCTGCGCCAGTGGATGAATGGCGTGGTGAGCCCAAGGGGTATGCCGAGCTATGCGGACTTCCAGGCGGGCGTGAGCGATGCGCTGGAGCGGGTGCGCAAGAACCATGAAGGTCCGGTGCTCATCGTCTCCAGTGGCGGCCCGATCTCCACCGCGGTGGGCCATGTACTGGGCACCACGCCCGAGACCACGATCGAACTCAACCTGCGCATCCGCAACAGCGCGCTGACGCAGTTCGACTACAACCCCAAGCGCCACAGCCTGATCAGCTTCAACACCCTGCCGCACCTGGACCACCCGGAGCTCTCGGATTGGGTGACCTATTCCTGAAACGCTGATCAGTGCCGGGTAGACGGCGCGTGCAGCATCAAGGCGTAGAGCTCGTTGCGGAAGTGGATGCCGAGGCGCTCGAAGGCGCGGTTGCGGTAGGTCTTGACGCTGGGCACGCTCAGACCCAGATCGGCAGCGATGCCGTCGTAGGTCATGCCGCGCAGCAGGCGTACGCAGACGTCGAGTTCGCGCGGCGTCAACGCCGGCTGCAGGGCCTGCAGGCGCTGCGCCGGTGATGCATCCACCGCCTCCAGGGCCACGTGTTTGTGCGCCAGCGCCAGCAGTGCGGGCGCCAGGGCCTCGAAGTCGGCCACCTGCGCATCGCTGAACGGGGCCTGGTGCTGGTGCCGGTAGAAGTTCACGGCAAACAGACCATCGTCACGCGCCTGCACCACCGATACACGCTCGGCCACGCCATGCGCCTCGTAGACGCGGGCGCGGTGCTGGGCCGGGACTTCCTCTGCCGTCAGATGACACAGGAGCGGCCGCTCCTCGCTCTGCGCTTCGGCGATCAGCGTGCGATCGCTGCGGTAGGGACCGGAGAGATAGGCCTGCCAGCAGTCGCGCGTGGTGTCGGGCACGCCCAGGCTGCCCGAGAGGAAGAGCTGCGGCACGCAGTGACGCCCCGTGCGGTAGACCGAGAAGGAAGCCGCGGGCACCAGGGGTTGCAGGGTTTCGAGCAGCGCGGCACGAAAGCGCGGCTGGCCCAGTTGATGGATGAGACCGGCCAGCAGCTGGGCATGACGGCCCGTGCCGCTGGCACTGCTGTTGCAGGTCCACTTGCGCATGCGTCTCCTCGCTTTGTCTGTTTTTGATGCGTTGTCATCTTAAGGGATGACAGCGTATCGGGAGCGTCCGTCCTAAGCTGCGGCGATGTCTCTTTCCGTCCCCGCCCTGGAATTCTTTGCCGAGCTCTCGGTCCATGTCGCCGCGCCACAGGACGTCGGCCCCACCCTGCATGGCCAGCGCCGTCTCATCCCCATCCTGGGCGGCGAGGCCCGTGGCACGGGCTGGACGGCGCGCGTGCTGCCTGGCGGCGCCGACTACCAGCTCATCGTGAGCCCCCGCCTGGCCGAGCTCGACGCGCGCTATGTGCTCGAGACCGATGCCGGCGACCTGATCTATGTGCAGAACCGCGCGCTGCGCGCCGCCGCGCCCGAGGTCACCGCGCGCCTGCTGCGCGGCGAGCCCGTGGACCCGGCGCAGGTCTATTTCCGCTGCAGCCCGAGCTTCGAGACCGCCTCGCCCGCGCTGGGCTGGATCGCCGAGCGCCTCTTCATCGGCAGCGGCGTACGCCGGCCTGATCGCGTGGAGATGCAGTTTTTCGCCGTGAACTGAATTGAACTCACAACAGGAGACCCGCATGAAAACTTTGTTCCCCCTGCGCCGCGCGCTCATCGCCGGCACCGCCCTGCTTGCCGGCCTGGCCGCCACCGGCGTGCAAGCCCAGGCTGCCTACCCCAACCGCCCCGTGCGCATCATCGTCGGCTTCCCGGCCGGCACCGGCCCCGACATCGTGGCGCGCCTGCTGGCGCAGAAACTCTCCGAAGGCTGGGGCAACCAGGGCGTGATCGTGGACAACAAGCCCGGCGCTGGCGGCCTGATCGCGGCCAGCGAAGCCGCGCGCGCCACGCCCGATGGCTACACGCTGATGCTGGGCGAGACCGGCCAGCTCAGCATCGCGCCCAGCAGCTACAACAAGCTGCCCTACAACCCCACGCAGGACTTCGCGCCCGTGAGCCAGGTGGTCAGCGCCGACTTTGCGCTGCTGGTCAACCCGCAGAAAGTGCCGGCGAAGAACGTGAAAGAGTTCGTGGGCTGGGTGCAGCAGCAGAAGGGCCTGTTCATGGCCACCTTCGGCGCGGGCACGCCGGGCCATTTCGGTGCCTTCATGTTCGGCGAGGCGATCAAGGTCAAGCCCGAGGCTGTGCACTACAAGAGCACGGCCGACGCGCTCGGCGGGCTCTTCAGCGGTGACGTGCAGGGCGTCTTCGCCAGCGTGGGCCTGGCTGCGCCCAATGTGAAGGCCGGCAAGCTGCTGGCCCTGGGCACCACCGGCCCGGCGCGCGCCGGCGCGCTGCCCGATGTGCCCACGATCAAGGAACAGGGCTACCCGACGCTGGAGTTCAGCTCCTGGTTCGGCATCGTGGCGCCCTCACGCACATCGCCCGAGATCCTGGCCAAGCTCAGTACCGACATCCAGAAGGCCGTGGCCGATCCCGCCATGCGCACCAAGCTGGAGGAGGCGGGCTTTCGCGTGACCGGCACCACGGCCGAGGCCTTCGCACGCATCATCGCGGCCGACACCGTGACCTGGGGCAAGGCCGTCGCGGCCACAGGCTTCAAGGCCGACTGAGGCCGAGGCTACATTCAGCACACCCGCCGCAGCGCACCAGAAGAGGGAGCGGGCCGAACAGGCCCGCTCCCTCTCGCTTTTTCAGGCCATCGCGCGTAGAGTGATTGCGTACCCTGCGTGATCTCCCCTCCACCTCCAGAAGAAGAAGGCCATGAACCAGTTCAAGATCTCGACGCGTCTGTGGTTGCTCATCACCGTCCTCTCCATCCTGCTGGCCATCGTCGGCTTTCTGGGGCTGTACGCCACGAGCCAAGCAAACGAGGGCATGCGCACCTCCTATGAAGATCGCATGGTCCCATTGGGGCAGCTCGGCGAGATCAATTACCTGCTCAACCGCAACCGCATCCTTGTGATGGACATGCTACTGAACCCAGATCCGTCGAATGTCCAAAGGCGCAGCCGGGAAGTACGCGAAAACATCACGAAACGCATGGAGATATGGCAACAGTACGTGGCCACCCAACTGACGTCTGAAGAGGAAAAGCTGGCGCGGGCTTTCAACGAACGGGTGGAGGACTACACGCGAAACGGCGTGCTCCCGGTGGTGGATGCATTGCTGACGGGCAACCCCGAGGCCGGGGACAAGGCCTACCGTGACGGCCTGAGCCCACGCGCACCGCCGGTCCGGGAGACCATCAATGCGCTGATCAAGCTGCAGTTGGATGTCGCAAAGATGGAATACGACCGGGCGGTCGAGCGCTACAACCGTTTGCGAGGCCTGTCCGTCACGGCCATCGTGCTGGGAATTCTGGCGGCGGTGGTCTTCGGCTACTTTCTGATTCGCAGCGTCTCGGTCGCGCTTGAGCATGCCGTGGAGGTGTCGTCGGCCGTCGCCCAGGGTAATCTGACGACCACGATCCGTCAGGACGGGCGTGACGAGGTCAGCCTTGTGCTGCAGAGCCTGGCCACGATGCAGGGCAATCTGGGACAGATCGTGACGCGCGTGCGCCAGGGCAGCGATTCGGTGTCTACCGCCAGCACCGAGATTGCCCAGGGCAACCAGGACCTGAGCGCGCGTACCGAGAAGCAGGCCAGCGCGCTGGAAGAGACCGCAGCGTCAATGGAGGAGCTGGCCTCCACCGTCAAGCAGAACGCCGACAATGCGCGCCAGGCCAACCAGCTCGCGCAGAGCGCCAGCACCGTGGCCGTGCAAGGTGGACAGGTCGTGGCGCAGGTGGTGGACACCATGCATGGCATCAGCGCGTCGAGCAAGAAGATCGCCGACATCATCAGCGTGATCGACGGCATTGCCTTCCAGACCAATATCCTGGCACTCAACGCCGCCGTGGAAGCCGCACGCGCGGGTGAGCAGGGCCGCGGCTTTGCCGTGGTGGCCGGCGAGGTGCGCACCCTGGCCAGTCGCAGCGCCGAGGCCGCCAAAGAGATCAAGCAGCTCATCACCGACAGCGTGGGCCGCGTCGAGCTAGGCAGTTCGCAGGTGGAACAGGCCGGCCGGACCATGAGCGAGGTGGTGGCCAGCATCCGGCGCGTGACCGACATCATGGGCGAGATCAGCGCCGCCAGCACCGAACAGAGCCAAGGCGTGGCGCAGATTGGCGAGGCGGTGCAGCAGATGGACCAGGTCACGCAGCAGAACGCGGCGCTGGTGGAGGAGATGGCCGCCGCCGCCAGCAGCTTGCGCAGCCAGGCGCAGGAGCTGGTGCAGGTGGTCTCTGTCTTCCGCGTGGCCGAAGGCCAGGCCGCCCCGCGTGCCAGCGCGGCCCCGGTGACTCAGGCTGCCGTCCCGCAGCGGCCCGCCGCTGCCAGCGCGCCGGCCCGCCTGCCGGCGCGACCGGCCCCCCCGGCCGCGCGGCCGGCGCCGCCGCCCCAGAAACCCAGCGCACCCGCCACGGCCAAAGGCGCGGATGACGACTGGGAAAGCTTCTGAGGGGCTTCAGCGCCGCCGCAGGCTGAGGCCGCCGCTCAGCAACCAGGGCACCGTGCACAGCAGACCACGGAGCAGGCGCAGCAAGGCGCGACCGGTCAGGCGGGCCGACTGCCAGAACTCGGACCAGGCCTGCGCCAGCGGCAGCGCTCGCGGCGTCACCGGCAAGGACTCGCTGGCCGGTGCCGGCACCCATTCGAACCACAGGGGCGTCGGGTCCAGCGACTCGAACACCAGATGGCGCCCCGCGCCCACACGCAGCTGCTCACCGGCACACAGGAAGTGGTCGCCCGCCTCGTCCCGGTGCCCGCCGGGCCACAGGTCCAGCGTGACCCAGGCACGACCTCGGGTGATGCGCAGCAGGCCTGCGCCGCGCGGGTAGAGGCTGAGCGCGCGGCCCGGGGTGAGCTGCCAGCTGCCGGCGACGGCGCCAGCCTCCTGCGATTGATGCAATTTTGTATCTCTTGAAGACGCCATTGCAGACTCCGGATGGGTAGTTCGGCACTTGATCTTCGGTGAATCCCCCTTCTGCGTCTAATGAATTCGGGGTACGCTACTGATTCCTTTTGCGCATCAATCAAACCCTGCCCGGTATGCCCATCTCCAGCCCCGACTCCCTGCTCCGCACCCGCCCCATCGGCGTGGGCCAGCTGCGTGCCTTTGGCGCCGTGGCACGTCATCTGAACTTCCGCGCCGCTGCCGAGGAGCTGGCGCTCACGCAGAGCGCGGTGACGCGACAGATCCAGGCGCTGGAGGAGGAGGTGGGGGTGCTGCTCTTCCTGCGCCACACGCGCGCGGTCGAGCTCACATCGGCGGGGGCGCAGCTGCTGCAGGCCGTGCTGCCCTCGCTGGAACGCATCGACGCGGCGGTGCAGCAGATCCGGCGCAGCGCGGGACGCAAAAGCGTGGCCATCAGCACCTGGGCCTCCTTCGCCTCCATGTGGTTGATCCCGCGGCTCGAAGCCTTCCAGAGCGCGCACCCGGACATCGACATCCGCATCGATGCGTCCGACGCGCTGGTGGATCTGGAGACCTCGGATGTGGACCTGGTGCTGCGCTACACCTACGCCAGTCAGGTGCCGTCCCATGCCGTGCCGCTGTTCGGCGAGCAGCTCACGCCTGTGGCCAGCCCCTGGCTGCTCAAGAACGGGCGACCGCTGCAGCGCGCCGAGGACCTGGCGCACTACACGCTGATCGAGGCCTACGAACCCCAGCACAGCCAGGCCATGACCTGGCTGACCTGGCGTCACTGGCTGGGCGTGCACCAGCACAAGAAGCTCGAACCCAAACGCTGGCTCTACTTCGGCTATGCCTATCAGATCGCGCAGGCCGCCCTGGCCGGCCAGGGTGTCGCGCTCACGCGCATGCCGCTGGTGGCCGACAGCCTGGCCAGCGGCGATCTGGTCGAAGTACTGCCCGGCATGCGCCTGGGCTCACCCATGTCCTACTGGCTGATCGTGGCCACACGCAGCAGCGCGCGTCCCGAGGTGCAGGCCTTCTGCGCCTGGCTCACGGCCCAGGCCGCGCTCACGCGCGCGGCCATCGGCGAAGCGAAACCCGATGCATCAAAGCGGGTCCAGAAATCCTAGCGAGCAACCCAAGCGCAAGGCGGACGGAGCGCAGGAACCGGAACGTGCTTCAGGTACGTGAGGATTCCGACCACGCAGTTACTATGAGGCTAATTTTCGCTTGCGAACGTTAAGCGCAGCGGCCAGCACCAGCACCGCCCAACACCGCGATTGGTCTGCGCAGTAGATTGCTAGACCCGCTTCAGGCCGCAGCACCCACCAGGACCGAGAGCTCGCGCACCAGCAAGGCCGGGTCCTGCGAGTTGCGCTCGATCAGCTGGCGCAGGTGCGTCATGCTGTCGAGGTCGATGTGCAGGCACTGCAGACCCAGCTGGCTGCCCTGCACGCGCGTGACCCCCACGTCCATCGCGATGAAAGTGGTGGACGACAGCAGCAGACGCAGGCGCCCGCGTGCCCCCACGGGACAGGGCAGCACCGCTCCCATGTCGACCAGCGCCCCCTTGAGTGACACGTCCAGCACCTGGACTTCTCGCATGTAGCCCGCGAGCGTGAGTCGGGCCGGTGCCTGGAAGACCGAGCGTAGGAAGCGCCGGTAGGCGAGGGATCGGTCCAGCACCGGCACCACGTCGATCACGTCGTTGGGCTCGGGGCGGGTGGCGAATTTCTTCCAGGTCTTGAACATGGTGCGTCGCCTTTCTTTGTGGTGCTGGCCGTGTCGCGCTATCGCAGTTGCTAAGGACTGATTGTCCAGGCCACAAGCCAGCAGACAACAGAAAACGCGCGTACAAAACAGAGAAAAATCAGGCACTTGCATGCGCCTCACGCCATGCCGTGCGCTTAGGGACGACACTTGAGAAAGTGCTTGAAGTGTGGCGTGTGTTGAGCACAACACTCGCTGCGTGGGGACTTGCTTCAGGCCCGTGAACCGCTTAGGCGGCACGCTTGAGTGCGTGGCACAGCGACGCAGGCCAGAACGCTCTCTGGACCGCCGCCCCTCGGACCGTCGATGTCCAAGACAGGACCGATGAGAACCCTCGTGGATGTGTGGTGACGCGGCGTGTCTTGAAGCCCGCGCCCTGCAGCCTGCGGCTCGGGAAACCTCGGAACGCGGCGGGATCAGCTCCTGCACGTCGGCAGAAAGTCACACGCAATACAACGCATCCCCCCGCCGCACTGACATTCGTATTAGACTGGATTCGGGAGAGTCAGGCTGGATCAGCGATCGGCAGTAAGCCGCTGCCATGGACCTCGGCGGAGGATGGGTCGAACCGGACAGGCGCTGTCGCCTGCATGCGCTCGCGCACTGTCCCCGTCGCGCCATGCGCACGCATCCAGCGAATTCGAGCTGCGCATGAGAGCTGCATTTCCCGTGTCAGAGGCCCCGAACCCGAGAGGGGCGGGGTTGGTCTTTTTGGTCCTGATCGGCGCCGGGCTGGCTGGCAACTATTTCAAGTTCCCGATCTTTCTCAATGTCGAGTTCCTGTTCGGCAGCATCTTTGCGATGCTTGCGCTGCAGCTGTTCGGCCCGGTGCGGGGCGTGCTGGCCGCTCTGCTGATCAGCAGCATCACCTGGTCTTTTTGGAACCATCCCTACGCCATCGTCATCATGACCGCCGAGGTGGGGGTCGCCGCGCTGCTGATGCAGCGCCTACGCATCAGCCTGGTGCTGGCGGTGTCGGCCTACTGGCTGCTGATCGGCATGCCGCTGGTCTACCTGTTCTACCACCAGGTGATGAACCTGTCCTTGGACATCGCCCTGGTGACCATGATCAAGCAGGCGGTCAACGGCATCACCAACGCCCTGCTGGCCCGGCTGGTCTACATCGGCTATTCGCTCTACAGCCGACAGGCGCTGGTCACACTGCGGGAGATGCTGCACAACGCCTTCGTGCTCGCGGTGCTGGCGCCCATGCTCTTCCTGCTGGCCTATGACAGCGGCAAGGACCTGAAGAACGCCCAGGAACTGGCACGCGTCAACCTGGGCCAGGAAAGCCAGCGCCTGGGCGCGCAACTCGACATCTGGGTGCGCAGCCGTGCGGCTGTGGTCAGCACGCTGGCCGACACGGCCGCCAAGAGCTCAGCCGCTGCGATGCAGCCGCGGCTGGAGCAGGCACACGCCTCGGATCCCAACTTCCTGCGCATGGGATTGCTGGACGCCAACGCCCGCACGGCGGCCTACTCTCCGCTACGCGACGACAGCGGCAAGAGCAACCTGGGCGTGGACTTTTCCGACCGCCCCTACCTGCCGCGGCTCAAGCAAACCCTGCGCCCCACGCTGTCCGAGGTGGTTCCCTCCCGGCTCGACCGCGCCGCCGCGCCCATCACCGTCATGCTCGCGCCCGTGCTGTCCGGCGGGCGCTACCAGGGCGCCATCGCGGGCGTCCTCAATCTGGCGCAGCTGTCGGAGATCATCCGCACCGATGTGGCACCGGAAAACATCATGCACACGCTGATCGACCGCAATGGCAACGTCATCCTCAGCAGCCGCCCCGACCAGGCCGTCGCCCGGCCCTATGTACGCGGCCCGGGTGAGCTGACGCCCCTGGACGACAAGGTGAGCCAGTGGATGCCGGAGCTGCCTCATACCCGCCATCTCTACGACCGCTGGCGCCAGTCGACCTACATCAGCGAAACCGCCGTGGGGGACTTGGCGGAATGGCGCCTGGTGCTGGAGCAGCCGATTGCGCCGATCCAGCGCACGCTCAGCCAGGCGGCCGCCCAGCGCCTGACCATGCTGCTCGGCATGCTGATGCTGGCCGTCCTGATGGCCGAGCTGTTCAGCCGTCGCATCGCCGCCAACATCGAGGCGCTGCGCGAGATCACCCGGGACCTGCCGTCCCGACTGGCCGCGGGCAGCAGCGTGACCTGGCCGCGCAGCAGCGTGATCGAGACCGACATGCTGGTGGCCCATCTGCGCGCGATGGCCGGGTCACTGACCGAGGAGTTCGAGCGCACGCGGCGTCTGAACGCCTCCCTGGAGGAACGGGTGCAGGAGCGCACCCGTGCGCTGGAAAAACTCAACCGCGACTTCGGCACCTTGCTGGACAACACCACAGAGGTTCTCTTCTTCAAGGATGCCGAGATGCGCATGCTCTTCTGCAGCCAGTCCATGGCCCGCAGCGTGGGCTGCCAGAGCTGGCGCGATCTGATCGGCAAGAGCACGCAGGAGATCTTCGCACCGGAGGAGGCCCGCGTCATCGATGCGGAAGACCAGCGCATCATGAGCACGGGGCAACCCCTGCTGGACCAGGTTCGTCAGCGGATCAACGCGCAGGACGGGGCCCGCTGGATCAGTTCCAGCAAATGGCCCATCCTTGACAGCCAGGGCCAGGTGGTCGGTCTCTTCGGCATCCACCGCGACATCACCCAGAGCAAGCAGGCGCAGGACGAACTGCTGATTGCCGCCACGGCCTTCGAATCGCAGGAGGGCATCTTCGTGACCGATGCGCGGCAGGTGATTCTGCGGGTCAACCGGGCCTTCACGGAGATCACCGGCTACGCGGCAACGGAAGCCATCGGTGTACAGCCCGACACCCTGCTCTCATCCAGCCGGCACGACGATGCCTTCGTGCAAGAGCTCTGGCGATCCGTCGCCCTGACCGGTTCCTGGCATGGCGAGTTCTGGGTACGGCGCAAGGACGGTCCGATACATCCGCAGTGGCTGACCATCACGTCCGTCAAGAACGCAGAGGGGGTCATCGTCAACTACGTCGGCACGCTCGTGGACATCACGGAACGCAAGGCGGCTGAGGACGAAATCAAGAGCCTGGCTTTCTACGACCCGCTCACCCAGCTGCCCAATCGCCGCCTGCTGTTGGATCGCCTGCAGCAGGCGGTCGCGGCGCGGGCGCGCAGCGGGATCGAGGGCGCGCTGCTGTTCATCGACCTGGATCACTTCAAGAACATCAACGATGCGCGCGGTCACGCAGTGGGCGACCGTCTGCTGCAGCTGGTGGCGCAACGTCTGCAAGCCCTGTTCCGTGCCGAAGACACCGTCGCCCGCATCGGCGGCGACGAGTTCGTGGTGCTGATCCCCGAACTCTCACTTCAGGCGGGCGATGGCGCACGGCTCGCGATGCGCATCGCCGAGAAAGTACGTGATGAGCTGCGCCAGTCGATCGAGATCGAGGGCAAGAGCTACCGCTGCGGCGCCAGCATCGGCGTGACCTTGATCGACAAGACGGAAAAGACCACCACCGACCTGCTGCGCGAGGCTGACACGGCGATGTACCGGGCCAAGGAGGCCGGGCGCAACCAGGTCGCCTTTTTCCAGCCCTCCATGCAGGCCGAGGTGGAAAAACGCATGGCTCTCGAGGAGGCCCTGTCACATGCGCTGGAGCGTGACGAGCTCCGCATGGTGCTGCAGCCACAGTTCGACGGGAAGGGGCGCACCACGGGCGCCGAGCTGCTGATGCGCTGGCAGCACCCCACGCTGGGTCATGTCCCCCCGTCGGAGTTCATCCCGCTGGCCGAGGAAATGGGGCTGATCGTGGAGCTCGGCGAGTGGTCGCTGCAACAGGCTTGCCAAACGGCCAGACGCCTTCAGGCACTGGGCAGGGCCACGCCCCTGTCGGTCAACGTCAGCCCGCGGCAGTTCCGACAGAGTGAATTTGTCCAGCGGATGATCGCCATCCTGGAGCAGAACCAGGCCCCCGCCAGCTCGATCATCCTGGAGGTGACCGAGGGCATGCTGATCGAGGACGTGGATGGTGCCATTTCCCGCATGCGGGAGCTGGCCGCTCTGGGTGTCCGCTTCTCGATCGACGACTTCGGCACCGGCTACTCGAGTCTGAATTACCTCAAGCGCATGCCACTGTACGAGCTGAAGATCGACAAGAGCTTCATGGAGCGGACGCCGAACGACCCGAACGACACCGCCATCGTGAAGCTGATCCTGTCTGTTGCCGCCAATCTGGGACTGAAGGTCGTCGCCGAGGGGGTGGAGACACGCAGTCAATCCGACTTTCTGATTCAGCATGGCTGTGACGCCATGCAGGGTTACCTCCTGGCTCGTCCGATGCCGATCGATGAATGGCTCAACCAGCAGGCGTCCAAAGAGGGCGTGCTGCCCCCCTAGGCGATCCTGCCATGCATCGACGACGCGGCAGGCGCCGGGCGACGATCAAGCCGATGACCGGCGCGCTTGCCTGAGCTCCACGCGAACCACCACGGCGACACCGGCCAGCACCAGCAGCAGCCCGGACACGGCCCCGCCGCCCGCCGGCTCGCCCAAGACCAGCACCGCCAGCCCAAAGGCCACCACCGGCTCGGCCAGGGCCAGCGTCACGCCCGTGGCCGCGCTGATGTGGCGCAAGGCATGGCTGAACAGCAGGTAAGCCACGCCCGCGGTGAGAAGGCCCACGTAGAGCACCGCCATCACATCGCTGAGCTGCAGCACTGGCCAGCCGCTGTCCCACGCGGCCAGCGGCAGGGCCAGCACGGCAGCCAGGCCGAAGGCCCAGAGCGTCACGCGGCCCGCGGGCATGTGGCGCAGCAGTTCGGCATTGAGCAGGGAATAGACGCCCCAGGACAGGCCCGAGAGCAGGCACAGGCCCAGACCCAAAGGGTCTGCACGCAGGCCGCCCGCCGCACCGGCATGCAGGGACATGAGCACGCCGCCGGCGACGGCCACTGCCGTCCCCAGCCACCAGATCGGTGCCGGCCAGCGCCGCGTCCACAGTGCCTGCAAGCCACCGGCCCAGACCGGGCCGCTGCCCAAGGCCACGGCCGTGCCCAGTGCCACGCCCGTGAGGCGCACTCCCGCGAAGAAAGCCAGGTTGTAGACGGCCATGCATAGGCCAGCAGCGAGCACGGGCAGCAGCGGCAGACGGCCTGCAGGCACGGGCGTGCGGTCCAGCCGCGCCCAGACCACGAAGAAGAGCGCGGCCACAAGCAGGCGCAGGGCGCCAAACCACACAGCCGGCAAGGCCCCCGAGGCCAGGGCCTGCGCCGTACCCGTGGTGCCCCAGAGCAAGGCCGCCAGCAACACCAGGGCCACGCCCAGGGGAGGATGTTTGTACATCCCGCCAGCATGAGGGCGCGGGGGCGCGCAACTGTCGAGAAACGCTGGAACTACGGGTTCAGACCGCGCGACGCAGGGCCCGCGCGCCCAGGCCACGCTCACGCCGCAGCGCATAGGCCAGCGCGCTGGCGCTGGCGTAGCCCACCTGCAGGGCCACGGCCTCCAGGCCCAGCCCGCTGCGCAGCAGTTGCTCGGCCCGGTCCAGGCGGCGTGCCCGCACATGGTCGGCCGGTGTCCGCCCCGTGAGCGCGACA
Organism: Hylemonella sp.; assembly: GCF_027532185.1. GTDB lineage: Bacteria > Pseudomonadota > Gammaproteobacteria > Burkholderiales > Burkholderiaceae_C > Hylemonella. The sequence goes on from NZ_JAPZSV010000012.1 coordinate 54,312, forward strand.
AAGCGCGCATGGAACTGCGGTGCGCTCAGGTGGCACAAGGCCGCCAGGCGTGCCGTGCTCCAGCGCGTGTGCAGCTGGCCGTCCAGCGCGGCGTCGATGCGCGCCAGATCGATGGGGCGACGCTGCAGCACACCCGCGGCGCTCGCCAGTTCTCCCACGATGTGATCCGCGTCGAGCTGCCCGCGCTGCGTCTTCCACGAGACCGGCGGCACGAAGCGGCGCGTCCGCTCCAGGCCCGGCAGGGCCGGGCTGTCGATGACGAGCACGCGCGCCGGTGACGCGGCCAGATAGGCGTGGGCCACGCCGGGCGGCACCACCAAGGCACAGGCGCCATCGACCCAGGTGGCACGGCCATCGAGTTCGAGTTCCAGCCGCCCGCTCAGGCCCACGAGCACCTGGGCATAGGCGTGCGCGTGCGCGGCGTACGCACCGGCATAGCGGCGCAGTGTGGCCGTGGGCTGCAGAGGCTGGGCATGGGACATGCCGAAATTCTAGGCAGATCGCCAAGGCCGTACTTTTCAGGTCCAATACGCGCATGAACGCCCCGCACGACACCGACGCCCGCCTGACGGAGCTCGAGATCAAGGCCAGCTACGCCGAGGACCTGCTGGAGCAGCTCAACACCACGATCTACCGCCAGCAACAGCAGATTGATCTGCTGTTGCGCGAAGTCACGGGCCTGCGCCAGCAGCTGCCCGAGGGCAGCCAGCCTGTGCTGCGCAATCTGCGTGACGATCTGCCACCGCATTACTGAGCCAGCGACCGAAAGATCTCACAGGCCCAGATCGCTGAGGCTGGGATGGTCGTCGGGCCGCCGCCCCAGGGGCCAGTGGAACTTGCGCTCCTCGGCCTGGATCGGCAGGTCGTTGATGCTGGCAAAACGCCGCTGCATATAGCCGAGCGCGTTGAACTCCCAGTTCTCGTTGCCATAGGAGCGGTACCACTGGCCCGAGTCGTCGTGCCATTCGTAGGCGAAACGCACCGCGATGCGGTGTTCGCTGTAGGCCCAGACTTCCTTGATCAGCCGGTAGTCCAGCTCGCGCGCCCACTTGCGCCGCAGGAACTGGCGTACCTGCTCGCGCCCCACCGGAAACTCGGCGCGGTTGCGCCAGACCGTGTCTTCGGTATAGACCAGCGCGACCCGGTCGGGGTCGCGGCTATTCCAGGCGTCCTCGGCCAGACGCGCCTTGAGCGCGGCGGACTCGGCGGTGTAGGGCGGCAATGGTGGCTTGGGGTCCACGATCAGTACGTCTTGTAGGGCAGGAACTTGCCAGAGAGTACGACGTTGACGCGGTCGCCCTTGGGGTCCTTCTGGCGCTGGATGTCCATGCTGAAGTCGATGGCGCTCATGATGCCGTCGCCAAACTCTTCATGGATCAGCTCCTTGATCGTGGTGCCGTAGACGCTGACGATCTCGTACCAGCGATAGATCAGCGGGTCGGTCGGCACAGCCGTGTCCAGCGAACCCTTGTAGGGGACGACCTGCAGCCACTTCTGCTCCTCGGCGTTGAGGCCGAAGATCTTGCCCAGCGTCTTGGCCTGGGCCGGCGTGGCCGTCATCTGGCCCAGGCAGAGGGCGGTGGTCCACTCCTTGCTCTGTCCAACCTTCTTGGCGATGTCCTCCCACTTCAGTCCCTTGGAGACTTTGACAGTGATGATTTTTTCGGTAACGTCGTTGCGGTTCATGGGAACTCCTTCATGTTGTGCGAGGTTGAAAAACGGGAGACGCCTCAGTGCGCGCGGGCGCGCGTCACGAGGAAATCGACGATGTGGTTGCGCAGTGCGTAGTAGCCGTCGAGGTGGTGCAGTCCGGCGCGCGTGCGCTCGCGCGGCAGCGGATTGACCACCACCTCGGCGATGCCACCTGGCGTGTAGACGCCCTCGTGCTCGCTGCCATTGCTCATGAGCAGAATGCGGTCGGCCAGCAGGATGGCCTCGTCCACGTCGTGCGTGATCATGAAGACCGTCTGCTGCGTCTGGCGCACGATGGCCATGAGCTCGTCCTGGATGGTGCCGCGCGTGAGCGCGTCCAGCGCGCCGAAAGGCTCGTCGAGCAGCAGCATCTTGGGCGCGATGGAGAAGGCGCGCGCAATGCCCACGCGCTGCTTCATGCCGCCGGACAGGGCGCTGGGCTTCTTGTCGATGGCCGGGCTCAGACCCACCATGGCGACGTACTTTTCGACATGCGCGTTCAGCTCGGCCGGCTTCATCTCGGGCCAGCGTGAGCGCACGGCAAAGGCGATGTTCTGGCGCACCGTGAGCCAGGGCATGAGCGCATGCCCCTGGAAGACCACGCCGCGCTCCAGGCTCGGGCCGGCGACCTCACGCCCGTCCATCAGCACCACGCCCGCGCTGGCCTGGTCCAGACCGGCCAGGACATTGAGGATGGTGGTCTTGCCGCAGCCCGAGTGGCCGATGATGCAGACGAACTCGCCTTTCTCCAGCGTGAAGGACACGTCGGCGAAGACAGGGCGTCCGGCCGCATAGGCCTTGCTCAGTTGTTCGATCTTGAGGAATCCGCTCACGGGGTGTCACTCCACATAGGTCACGGCTTTCTGCAGCCAGCCGAACAGCAGGTCCAGCAGCATGCCCACCACGCCGATGACGCCGATGGCGAAGATCACGCTGGTCAGCGACAGGTTGTTCCACTCGTTCCACACGAAGTAGCCAATGCCTGTGCCGCCCACCAGCATTTCGGCCGCCACGATGACCAGCCACGCGATGCCCATGCTGATGCGCATACCCGTGACGATGGTGGGCGCGGCCGCCGGCAGGATCACGAGAAAGGCCTTGCGCAGCGGGCTGACCTCCAGCGTGGCGGCCACGTTGAGCCACTCGCGCTTGACCGAGGCCACGCCGAAGGCGGTGTTGATCAGCATGGGCCAGATCGAGCAGATGAAGATCACAAAGATGCCGCTGATGGACGAGTCCTTGATGGTGTAGAGAGCCAGCGGCATCCAGGCCAGGGGGCTGATGGGCTTGAGCAGCTGGATGTAGGGATCCAGGGCACGTCGCAGCAGCGGCGACATGCCGATCAGAAAGCCCAGCGGGATGGCCACCAGGCAGGCCAGACCAAAGCCCAGGCCCACGCGTGCCAATGAATGGCCCAGCTGGATGGCGATGCCCTTGTCATTGGGGCCGTTGTCGTAGAAGGGATTGCTGAGCTGTTGCCAGACCGTCTGCCCCATCTGCCCAGGCGTCGGAAAGCCAGCCTGCTTGCCGCCGGCTGTGGCCCCGCCCGGGTCCTTGCCCATCATCTTGAGGTACTCGATCTGCTCGGGCGTGAGATCGGCCGCGACCGGCTTTGCGCCCTGGCCGGGCTCGGGCAGTGTGGCGGCACCCCAGGCCAGGAGGATGCACAGAAGCATCAGCAGCGAGACCAGCGCCGCACGGAAACCCAGGGTCTGCCAGAGTTTCATACGGCCACCTTGTTGATCGGAAAGCTGCGCGCGTACTCTTCAGCGCGCGCCGGATCGAAGACACGCCCCATCACGCGGATGCGGCGGCTGGTGCCTTCCGGCGCACGCCAGCCGGCGGCCGCCATCTGCCGCTTCGCATCGGTCAGCATGAAGACCTGCTCGGCGATCTGGCTGTAGTTGACGTCTCCCTTGATGTAGCCCCAACGCTTCATCTGGGTGAGCATCCACACGGCCATGCCCTGCCAGGGCACGGGATCAAAGAGGGCCCGGTCGGGCACCGAGCGGGTGTTGCCCAGGCCATCGGGGAACTGGCCCGTCAGCACCTGCGCCACCACCTCCTCCGGCTGGTTCAGCAGCGCGGGCGTGGCGATCAGTTTGGCGATCTGCGCGCGGTCGGTGGAGACGCTGGCAATGAAAGACGCGCCAATCACCGCGCGGAACAGGGCTGCGAAACTGTTGGGATGCTGCGCGATGAAAGCATCGCTGACGCCGAAGGCGCAGCAGGGATGGCCGTCCCAGATGTCCTTGGACAGGATGTGTATGAAGCCCACACCGTCGTACACCGCGCGCTGGTTGAAGGGATCCGGGCCGAGAAAGCCGTCGATCGCACCGTCCTTGAGCTGGGCCACCATCTGCGGCGGCGGGACCACGACGATCTGCACATCGCTGTCCGGGTTCACGCCGTTTTCCGCCAGGTAGTAGCGCAGCAGGAAGTTGTGCATGCTGTACTCAAAGGGCACGCCCAGCTTGAAGCCCTTCCAGCTGCGCGGCTCGCGCCGGCCGATGTGCTTGCGCGCCAGCGTGATGGCCTGGCCGTTGACGTTCTGGATGGTGGCCACCGAGGTCGGGCTGGCCGCCGAGCCCAGCCCGAGGCTCATGGCAATCGGCATGGGGCTCAGGAAATGCGAGGCATCGTGCTCTCGCTGCAGCACCTTGTCCCGGATCATGCCCCAGCCCGCCGTGCGCACCAGCTGCACCTGCAGGCCCTGGTCACGGTAATGGCCCAGGGGCTCGGCCATGAGCAGCGGCGTGGCACAGGTGATGCCGATGAAACCGACCTTGAGATCACGCTTCTCGGGCGCGCGCGCCTCCTGCGCCAGGGCATGCAAGGTGCCCAGGGGCACGAGGCTGGCAATGGCGGCCATGGCTGTGCGCCGGCCCACAGCCCGCAGGAACAGGCGGCGCTCGGCATCGCGCGGGAAGATGGCCTTGACCAGCGCCGCCTCCATGAAGGCCCGGGTCTGCGCCTCGGGGCTGGCCACGGCGACCTGCGGATGGTCCTGCGGCGCATGGGGCTGCCCGCAGGCACACCGCAGGTTCAGCGGGCGCTCGCTGTCGTAGGGATCGTGCATGCTGTTCGTGGATCCCGGCTCATACGGTCTTGCGGATGGGGAAGCTCCTGGCGTAGTCGGCGGCCTTGGCCGGATCGAACTCGCGCCCCATGATCTTGAACTTGGGGTAGGCGCCTTCGGGCGCCTTCATGTCCAGCTCCTTCATGTGCTTCTTCGCATCGGTCAGCAGGAAGACCTGTTCGGCGATCTGCTTGTAGTTGACCTCGCCCTTGATGTAGCCCCAACGCTGCATCTGCGTGAGCATCCACACCGCCATGCTCTGCCAGGGCATGGGATCGAAGTCGGCGCGATCCGGCACGGTCTTGATGCTGCCCAGCCCGTCAGCGAACTTGCCGGTCAGCACCTGCTGGATCACCACCTCGGGCTGGTTCAGATAGGCCTGCGGTGCGATGACCTTGGCGATAAGTTCGCGGTTCTCCGGCTTGCGCGCCATGGCCGCAGCCGTGAGCACCGAGCGGTACAGGGCCGCGAAGGTGTTGGGGTTCTTCTGGATGAACTCCGTGCTGGTGCCGAAGGCACAGCAGGGGTGGCCGTTCCAGAGCTCCTTGGTCAGGATGTGAATGAAACCCACCTCTTCGTAGACTGCACGCTGGTTGAAGGGATCGGGACCGAGGAAGCCGTCAATGTTGCCGGCCCGCAGGTTGGCCACCATCTCGGGCGGCGGCACCACGCGAATCTGGATGTCGGTGTCGGGGTTGAGCCCGTGCTCGGCCACGTAATAGCGCAACAGGAAGTTGTGCATGGAGTAGTCAAAGGGCACGGCGAACTTGAAGCCCTTCCAGTCCTTGGGATCGCGCTTGTCCTTGTGCTTGAGCGCCAGCGTGATGGCCTGACCGTTGGTGTTCTGGATGGTGGCCACGTTCATAGGCGTGGCGTTGGAGCCCAGGCCCAGGCTGATGGCCAGCGGCATGGGGCTGAGGAAGTGCGTCGCGTCGTACTCCTTGTTCAGCATCTTGTCGCGGATCAGGGCCCAGCCGGCCGTCTTGACCACCTCGACGTTCAGCCCCTGCTGGCGGTAGAAGCCCAGCGGGTGCGCCATGATCAGCGGCGTGGCGCAGGTGATCGGGATGAAGCCGATCTTCAGGTCCTTCTTCTCCAGCGCACCCTTCTCCTGGGCCATGGCCTGCAGGCTGGCCACGGGCAGCACGCTGGCGATGGCCGACATGGCCGCGCCCTTGCCCACGGCACGCAGGAAGCGCCGGCGCACCGCGTCCTGCGGGAACAGGGCCTTGACCAGGGTGGCCTCGATGAATTCCTTGCTGTAGGCCTCGAAGTCGGCCGACTCGCTGCGCGCACGCAAGGTGGCCGCTGCGGCCTCCGCCTCATGCTCGGCCGCCGTGTGGTCGCGGCCGCAGCTGCACTTGAGCATCAGGGGACGGTCGGCGTTGTAGGGGTCGAAGTAAGGGGTCATGGCATCACCTCATGAGTGGACATGCCCGGGTCTTGCAAGGGACGGGCCAGCTCGCCCCTGGCGGCGACGGATGGACGCAATTCGCCCACCGCCGCATGACGGCGTGTAGGGCCAGCCCTACAAGAATCGCTCAGACAGAGCCAGAACGGGCCGACTTGCCGTGCCGTTCGGCCAGCAGAGCCAGCTCGACATCGTTTTTGGCACCGGTCTTTTCCAGGATGCGCGCGCGGTAGGTGCTCACGGTGTTGGAGGCCAGCTTGAGCTGCGCACCAATTTCGCTCACGGTGCACCCGGCCGTGAGCAGACGAAAGACCTGGTGCTCACGGTGCGAGAGCGACTCCACCCCACCCGCGCCGGTGGCCGCCACCGCAGCGGCCAGGGCCTGGGCTGTGTCCGGGCTCAGGTAGCGCCCGCCCGCCGCCACCTGGCGCACAGCCTCGAGCATGCGGTCCGGATCGGCGCTCTTGTTGAGGTAACCACCCGCACCCAGCTTGATGCACCGTGCGGCGTACTGGCTCTCGGGATAGGTGCTGAGCATGAGCACCGGCAGCGCGGGCCAGCGCCCGCGCAGCTGCTGCAGCACCTCCAGCCCGTCAATGCCGGGCAGCGCGATGTCCAACAGCACCAGATCCAGCCCCTGCTGGCCGCCCAGCGCGCCCACCTGGTCCAGCACCTCGGGGCCGCTCTGCGCCTCGGCCACGACGCATACCTCCTGGGCATCGGCCAGCACCTGCTTGATGCCTTCGCGCACGATGCGGTGGTCGTCGCCGATGAGGACGCGGATCATGATGCGACGGGCAGCTGCAGGCAGAAGCGCGCGCCGCCGCCAGGCTCGCTGCGGATGGTGATGTCGCCGCCGAAATGTCGGGCACGCTCACGCATGCCCATGACACCATAGGCCGTGGGTGCCTCGAAGGCCTGTGGCGCGGCGCCACAGCCGTTGTCCTGGACCACCACCTGCAGCTGACCGTCGCGGATGCCGATCTGCACGCTCAGGGCGCTCGCGCGTGCGTGCCGCCCCACGTTGCTGAGCATCTCCTGAAAGATACGGAAGACCGCGATCGCTGCGGCCTCGGGCAGCTCGACGCCTTCGGTGTCGTCCAGGGCCCAGTCCAGCTGGAGCTCGGCCGAACGCGCGAACTCGTGGGCCTGCCACTCCAGCGCGGCCCAAAGACCCTGGTGATCGAGGATGCTGGGACGCAGGTCGGTGATGATGCGCCCCACGTTGTCCACCGCCGCCTCGATCAGGCGGCTCATGTTGCGGCATTTGCTCTGCAGGCGTGAGCGCATGGACTGCGCCTCGTCGGCGCTGCGCTGGGGCTGCTCACCCAGGCGCTTGTCCATCCAGTTCACGTCCATCTTGAGCGCCACCAGCAGACTGCCCAGCTCGTCGTGCACTTCGCGCGCGATGCGCGTGCGTTCGTCCTCGCGCACCTTCTCCGAGTACGCGGCCAGCTCGCGCAACTGCCCCAGCGCCACCGAGAGCTCGTGGGTGCGCCGGGCCACGCGGGCTTCCAGCTCGTCGTTGGCACGTCGCAGGGCCTCGGCGGCATGGCGACGCTCCGTGATGTCGACGAAGGTCACGACCGCACCACGCACCTGCGCGCCGTCCATCAGGGGATAGCTGGAGTACTCCACGGGAAAGGGCTGGTGGTCGCGGCGCCAGAACGCCTCGGTGTCGATGCGGCAGGGCAACCCGCGCCGGAATGCGTTGAAGATCGGGCAATCCTGGGCCGGGTAAGCGCTGCCATCCGCATGCGAGTGGTGGGTGAGCTCGTGCATGTTGCGGCCCAGCACCTCGGCCGCCTCCCAGCCCAGCATGCGCGCGCCGGCGCGGTTGATGAAGGTGCAATGACCTTCGAGGTCGATGCCGAAGATGCCTTCGCCGGTGGACTCCAGCAGCAGTTCGAGTTGGCGCTGCCATAAGGTACCGGGGCGGCTCAGCTGCTCGGCGAGGCGGGGTGGGGCGGGAACGCACATACCTGTTCTGCATGCAAACCGCATGCCATCCCGGCAGCGGGGGGATCCGGCGTCAGCCTGGCGCCGGCGGCGCGTAGCGGCTCACGTCCAGTGGCCGACCCTGCCGGTCCACGCGCACCAGCACCATCTCGGCGCTCGATGCACCACCGCCCACATAGGCGCTGATCACGACCTGGTGCGTCACCAGCACCGGGAGGAGCCCTGGGGGCTCGCCTTGCAGGCGTGCGACAAAGGCCTGCAGCGCCTCGCGCTGCTGCGGTCCGCGTTCGTAGTCACCGAAGAAGGAGCTGAGGCTGGGTTCGACCGTCACCGCGCCGTAGTCGAGCAGGCGTGCCGTATCGAGGCAGCGGCACCAGGGGCTGGACCAGACCTGGGCGCGCGGCACGCCTTGGCCACGCAGCCAGCGCCCCGCGGCACGGGCCTGCTCGCGGCCGGTGGCACTGAGGTTGCGCTGGGTGCTGCAGTCCTCGAGACGAAAACCCGGCGGATCCCCCACCCCTGGCGCCTCGGCATGGCGCATGAGCAACACATGGCCGCCGGCCGAGAGGCGCTGGCCCAGGGTGGCCGCCGACAGGCGTGGCCCCAGCAACAGGGCCGGCGTGCCCAGCAGCAGGCGGCGCTGCATCAGGCGGTGGCCCGCCCCTGGGCAACCAGGGCGGCCAGCTCACGTTCCAGCAAGGCGGGATCGTCGGCGTTGTGTTCGACGAGCTGGCGCAGATGGGTCATGCTGTCCAGGTCAAGGCGCTCGCAGTGCAGGCCGACGTGGCGGCCCTCGATATGGGCCACGGTGGCTTCCATGCGGATGGTGGCATCGGAGGCCAGCGTCAGCTGCAGGCTGCAGAGCTCACCCACCCGGCCGGCCCAGCCCGGCGGAGCTTCCACCAGCGCGCCCCGCAGCGAGACATCCTGCAGCAAGCCCTGGCTCTCCTGCCCACCCCGCTGCAGTCGCACGGGGGCGTGGAAGACGGAACGCAGGAACTGGCGACGATCCTTGGAGGTGCTCATCAGGAGGGACTCCCCGGCGCAAGGGCGCCGAAGTGAGTATCCACAGGCCGGCCCAGGCTGTCAAACCGGCACCGCGGAAGCGAGGCGCGCCAGCCACTGTTCCAGCGGCTGGGGCTGGTCGTAGAAATAGCCCTGCAGGCGGTCGCAGTTCTGGGCGCGCAGGAAATCGACCTGGGCCTGGGTCTCGACGCCCTCGGCCACCACCTCCAGCCCCATGTGGTGGGCCATGGACAGGATGGACTGCACGATGGCCGTGTCGTTGATGTCGTGCGGCGTATCCTGCACGAAGCTGCGGTCGATCTTGAGCTCGAACAGCGGCAGGCGCTGCAGGTAGCGCAGGCTGGAGTAGCCGGTGCCGAAGTCGTCGATGGAGAAGCGGATCCCCAGCTTGACGAGTTCGATGATGCGCTGCAGCGCATGCTCCCAGTCCTCGATGAACAGGCTCTCGGTGACCTCGAAGACCAGCTGCTGGGCCGGTGCACCCGTCTGGCGCAGGATGGCCTGCACGCGCGGCACGAAATCCTCGCTGCGGAACTGCTGCGCGCTCACGTTGACCGCGAGCGACTGCGTCAGCCCCTGCGCGCGCATGCGCACCAGCGTGCGGCAGGCCTGCGCGATGACCCATTCACCGAGCGGCAGGATCAGGCCGGTCTCCTCGGCCAGCGGGATGAAGCGCATCGGAGTGAGCAGGCCGCGCAGCGGATGCTGCCAGCGCAGCAGCAGCTCGCCGCTCACAGCCTGGCCGCGGGCGTCGACCTGGCTTTGCACATAGAGGCAGAGCTGGTCCGCGGCCAGGCCCTCCTTGAGCTCCTGCTCCAGCGCCAGGCGATCCTCCACTTCGTGCTGCATGGTGAGCTCGAAGAAGGCGATGCGGTTGCGCCCGGCGCCTTTGGCCCGGTACATGGCGGTGTCGGCCTCGCGCAGCAGGTCGTCGATCTTCTGCCCGGCCTTTGGGAACAGGCTGATGCCGATGCTGCCCGTGCTGGTGTAGCTGAAGTTGTCGATCAGATGCGGACGGTCCAGCGTGGCGCGCACCTTCTCGGCCACGGCCATGGCCGCACGCGCGCTGCCCTCCACATCGTGGCCCAGCTCGTTGATCAGCAGCACGAACTCGTCACCCCCCAGACGCGCGACCGTGTCCTCGGCGCGCAGCAGGCCCTGCAAACGCTGGGCCACCTCGGTCAGCAACAGGTCGCCTACCGAGTGGCCCCGTGCGTCGTTGATCTGCTTGAAGTTGTCCAGGTCCACGAACATCACCGCGCCGTACTGGCGGCTGCGCCGCGCCAGCGCCAGCGCCTGGTCGAGGCGGTCGCGCAGCAGGCTGCGGTTGGGCAGGCCCGTGAGCGCGTCGAAGTAGGCCAGGCGGAAGGTCTGCGCCTCGGTCTCCTTGCGCTCGGTGATGTCGGTGTTGAAGCCGTGCCACAGCGTGCTGCCGTCGGCCAGGCGCTCGGGCTGGGCATTGCACAGGCGCCAGCGCTCGCCCTGCACCGGCAGGATCACCCGGTACTCGATGCGCCAGGGCTCCAGGGTCTCGGCCGAGACGCGGATCGACTCCAGCACCGGCTGCAGATCGTCAGGGTGGATGCGCTCCATCACCAGGCTGGCGTCTTCGCGCACCTGCTCGGGCTCGACCTCGTAGATGGTGTGGATACCCGCGCTGGCGAAAGGAAAGCTCAGCCGCCCATCGGCATCGAGCCGGAACTGGTAGAGCGAGCCCGGTACGTGCCGCGCCAGGTTGTCGAGCAGGTCCACCTGCTGCTGCAGCTGCTGCTGCCAGCGCAGCCGTTCGGAGATGTCGCGGAACACGATGCTGCTGAGCCACTGGCCCGCATGGTCGCGGTAGAGCGCCGAGGTCAGCTCGACCTCGAACAGCGTGCCGTCACCACGGCGCATGCGCAGCTCCCCGCGCGCGTGGCCCAAGCGCAGCCGGGTGTCCAGCAGATCCGGCAGGCGCGGATCTTCCAGGTCCAGGATGCCGCCGCGCCCGCGCTCGCGGATCTGCGCCTCGCTCATGCCCAGCATGGCACAGGCCGCGGCATTGGCCGCCAGCACCTCGCCACCGGGCCGGGTCTGCAGCACGCCGTCCATGGTGTTGTCGAAGAGCTTCTGGTAGCGATCCACGGCCAGTCGCATTTCGATGCGCTGACGCCGCAATTCGAGCTGGGCGACCACCTGACGCGCCAGCAGGCTCAGGGTCTCGCGTTCCTGGGGACTGAATTCGCGTGGCCGGTGATCGATGACGCACAGCGTCCCCAGGGCCTGGCCATCAGGCATGACCAGCGGCGCACCGGCATAGAAGCGGATACCGGGCTCGCCCGTGACCAGCGGGTTGTCGCTGAAGCGCGGATCCAGCCGCGCGTCGGGCACGATGAGCATCTGCTGCGGCCGCTCGATCGCCACGCTGCAGAAGGACACGCTGCGCGGCGTTTCGGGCGCTGCCAGGCCCACGCGTGACTTGAACCACTGGCGCTCGGAGTCGACCAGGCTGACCAGCACGATGGGCACCCGCAGCCACTGGGCCGCCAGATGGGTGAGCTCGTCGAAGCCGGCCTCGGGCGCGGTGTCGAGCACCGCATAGTCCTGCAGTGTCTGCAGGCGCTGCCGCTCGGCCTCGTCCTGCATCAGTCCAGAGGGCGGCAGCGTGTCGTTCACGGCAAGGGCCCATCCACCAGGGTCTGCGGCGGCAGTCGGTCGATCTCGGCCAGCAGCTGCGCCAGGGCGCGACCCGCGGCATCGAGCACGGCACGCCCCTGCTCCGCCGTGGCTGCCGCCGCATTGCCCACGGCACCGGCCGGGTTGTAGTCCTGCATCTGCCAGGCCAGCTTGGCGCTCTTGCCATTGCCCAGGATGGGAAAAGCCGAGGCGCGCTGCTGCGAGGCGGAGGCAAAGTGCTGCGCCTGCTGCATGGCCACGCGAGCGGGCTTGAGCGCCAGCATCATGGCCGTCTCGATCTGGCCCGCATGAATGCCGTAGCGGTGCTCTTCGGCGCTGAACAGGCCCTCGACCTCGGGGCCCAGCGGCAGGTTGAACCAGTTGACGCTGTAGACCAGCATGCCCAGGCGCGCGCGCAGGTCGCGTGCCACCGGGTCCATCAGGCCGACCTGACCGCCATGCGCGTTGAGCAGCACGAGCTTCTTCACACCGGCACGCGCCACCGATTCACCGATCTCGGTCCACAGGCTGATGAGGGTGCGCGAGGACAGCGTGAGCGTGCCGGCATAGGCCTGATGCTCGGGGCTGAAGCCCACGCTCTGTGTCGGCAGAAACAGCACGGGCAGGTCCGCCGCCAGATGCGGCAACGCAGCCGCGACCACGCCCTCGGCCAGATCCGTGTCCACGCTGAGCGGCAGGTGCGGGCCATGCTGCTCGGTCGCGCCCACGGGCAGCACGGCGATGGCGCGCGTCGTATCGAGCTGCGCGAAGTCGCGGGTGCTGAGTTCGGCCCAGTAGCGGGGAAGGGTAGCGCGGGGAGGAGTGCCCATGCGTCTATCTTAGGGCCTGCGGCCGGCCGACCGCGACGTGGGGGCACCAGCCGCAATGGGCGGCTAGCGCTGATACATCCAGTGTCGCGACCAGGGCAGGCCGCGGGCCGGACGACCGGCCTTGCGACACAGCACCTGGTAGAGCGAGATCTCGTCGTGCTCGAAAGCCCACTGGCAGCCCGCGAGGTAGACGCGCCAGATGCGCCAGCGCCGCTCGTCCACCAGGGCGCGCAGCCTCTCGCCTGCGGCTTCGAAAGCCTGGCTCCACAGCGCCGTGGTGCGTGCGTAGTGGCGGCGCAGGCTCTCCACGTCCAGCGCCTCCAGGCCGCCAGCCTGCAGTGTCTTGAGCACGGTCCCGATGTGGGGCAGCTCGCCCTGGGGGAAGACGTAGCGGTCGATGAAGCGGCCGCCACCGTGGCTGGTCTCACCATCGTTCGCATCGGTCGAGGTGATGCCATGGTTCAGCACCCAGCCCTCGTCGGTGAGCAGCTCGCGCAGGCGCGCGAAATAGCCCTGCAGATAGTCCAGCCCCACATGCTCGAACATGCCCACGCTGGTGATGCGATCGAAGGGGCCCTGCACGTCGCGGTAGTCCTGCAGCCGAATCTCCACCCGGTCCTGCAGGCCGGCGGCGCGCACCCGCTCGCTGGCCAGCTCGAACTGGCGCTGCGAGAGCGTGATGCCCACGCAGCGCGCGCCGAACTTCTGCGCCGCGCGGATCACGAGCGCGCCCCAGCCACAACCGATGTCGAGCAGGCGCTCGCCGGGCCGCAGCTGCACCTTGGTCAGGATGTGGTCGATCTTCTTGAGCTGGGCTTCCTCCAGCGTCTCGTCACCGTTCTCGAAATAGGCGCAGGAGTAGACCATGCGCGGATCGAGCCAGGCCTGGTAGAAGTCATTGGAGACGTCGTAGTGGTACTGGACAGCCTCACGATCGCTCTTCTTGCTGTGCTGGAAGTGGCGCACGATGCGGGTGAGGCGGCTGTCGTTCCGGCTGCCGGCCTCGGCCAGGCGGTGGGCCATGTCCAGGATGTCTTCCACGCTGCCTTCGACGTCGATCAGGCCTTCGACATACGCCTCGCCCAGGCTGTCCAGGCTGGGACTGAGCAGCTTGGGCAGGGCGGCGGCCTTGCGGACCTTGATCACCACCTGGGGCTGCTCGAAATCACCGAGGCGCAAGCCGGCACCGGGTGCCGGGTGCTCGCCCCACTGCACGAGCAGGGGCAGGCTGGTCTTGGACTTGAGCTCGGCCGCCCAGGGGCTCAGCGCCGCTTCCAGAGGGTTCGCCATCATGAATCTCCCATCCAACGAGCGTTCATGTGCAGGCCCGTGTGACAGCCTGCGGTCATCTCCGACGGCAAGCAGGATCCGGACCAGAAACCGCCGTCGGGGCCCATAGTGTCGACAAGGACCGCAGGAAGTTCAAGGCTTTCAGGCTTGGCTTATATTCAAGTGCGCTTTGCCCCCGCGCTTTGCGGGACACCGCGGCCGGGAACTTGCACCCGCCCGGTGCACTCCCATCTGCTTTCCCCATCGTGGTACCCATGGCTCCTCAACGGCTTCTGCGCTCACTGCTCGCCCCTCTTTTTACAGCGGCCGTCCTCTTCGCTCCGTGCGCCAACGCACAAATCGCGCCCCAGAAGACCGTGGTCACCACGCCTCAGGCGCGCACCGAGCTGCTGGCCCATGCGCCCGAGGGCGTGGCGCCCGGGCGCACGGTCTGGGTCGGCCTGCGCATCGAACACAAGGAACACTGGCACACCTACTGGAAGAACCCCGGCGACTCGGGCCTGCCCACCGAGCTGCAGTGGACGCTGCCGGCCGGCGTGCAGGCGGGCGACATCGCCTGGCCGATGCCGCAGAAGATCCCGGTCGGCCCGCTGATGAACTACGGCTACGAGGGCACGCTGCTGCTGCCCGTGCCGCTGACCATCACCTCCGACTTCAAGCCCGGCCTGCTCGGCCAGGATCTCCCGGTGCAGCTGCGCGCCAGCTGGCTGATCTGCAAGACCGAGTGCATTCCCGAAGAAGGCGAGTACACCCTGCGCATCCCGCTGCGTGGCTCCACCGCGCTGCATGGCGCGCTGTTCGAAGCTGCACAGCAGGCCCAGCCGCGCATGCTGGCGGCAGCCCCGGCCAGCGGCATCCGCATCGCCGGCCAGACCCTGAAGCTGGCCGTGACCGGTCTGCCCGAGCGCCTGCGCGGACAGAAGCTCGAAGCCTTCCCGGAGGTGGCCGAGGTCGTCAACCCCGCGGCTCCCTGGACCCAGCGCTGGGAGGGCGCGGTGTGGACGGCCGAGCTGCCGCTGGCGCCGCAGCGCAGCGCCAGCCCCCAGGTGCTGCCCGTGGTGCTGGCCAACGGCAACAGCGGTTGGCGCGTCGAGCTGCCCGTGCGTGATGCCTGGCCGGCCACCGCCGCCCCCGCCGCCATTTCCCCGGCGCTGCAGGCCGCACTCGACGCCAATGCCGCGGCCCAGGGTAGCGCGCCCACGCTGGGCTTCTGGGCCGCGCTGGCCGGTGCGTTGATCGGCGGCCTCATCCTCAACCTCATGCCTTGTGTGTTCCCCGTGCTGGCGATCAAGGTGCTGAGCTTCACAAAACACGCCGACGACCACCGCCGCCACCGCCTCAGCGGCCTGGCCTACACGGCCGGCGTCATCGTCAGCTTCCTGGCCCTGGGCCTGCTGCTGCTGGGCCTGCGCAGCGCCGGTGCCAGCCTGGGCTGGGGCTTCCAGCTGCAGGACCCGTTGGTGATCGCGGCGCTGGCCGCGCTCTTCACGGTGATCGCGCTCAACCTCGCGGGGGTGTTCGAGTTCGGCCAGTTCGCGCCCAGTTCGCTGGCCGCCTTCCAGGCCCGCCATCCGGTGGTCGACGCCTTCCTCACGGGCGTGCTGGCCGTGGCCGTGGCCTCACCCTGCACGGCGCCTTTCATGGGCGCCTCGCTGGGCCTGGCCATCACCCTGCCCGCGGGCCAGGCCCTGCTGATCTTTGCGGCCCTGGGTCTGGGCCTGGCCGGGCCCTACCTCGTGGCCAGCTTCGTGCCGGCCTTCGCGCGCTGGCTGCCCAGGCCCGGCGCCTGGATGGACACGCTGCGCAAGCTGCTGGCCTTCCCCATGCTCATCACCGTGGTCTGGCTGGTCTGGGTCCTGGGCCACCAGAGCGGGGTGGACGGCGCCGCCGCCCTGCTCGTGCTGCTGGTGGCGCTCAGCGCACTGATCTGGGCGCTGACGCTGCGCGGCCGTCTGCGTGCCGTGCTCGCCGGCCTGCTGCTGGCGTCCGGCGCCTGGAGCGTCTGGGCCCTGGGCCCTTACATGTTCCAGAACCCGGCCCCGCAGGCCCAGGCCGCCGACGCGCGCTGGCAGGCCTGGAGCCCGGCGCGCCAGCAGGAGCTGCTGGCTGCGGGCAAGACCGTCTTCGTCGACTACACGGCCGCCTGGTGCGTGACCTGCCAGTACAACAAGCAGACCACGCTGGCCGACACCGCCCTGCTGGGCGAGTTCGACGCCCGCGGTGTCGTCATGCTGCGCGCCGACTGGACGCGGCGCGACCCGGCCATCACCACGGCCCTGGGCCAGCTGGGCCGCAGCGGCGTACCGGTGTATGTGTTCTACCGTGCGGACCGTGCGCCGCTGGTGCTCTCCGAAGTGTTGAGCACCGGTGAGGTGCGGCAGGCCCTGAATTCCCTCTGATCTGACCAGGAGAAAGCCATGCTGAAAAGACTGCTTGCCCCCCTCATCGTCAGCGCCACGCTGCTGGCCGGCGCCCAGGCCGCCACCGTGGGCCAGGCAGCCCCGGACTTCACGCTCAAGGACGTCAGCGGCAAGACCGTGCGCCTGAGCGACTACCGCGGCCGACACGTGGTGCTTGAGTGGACCAACCCGGGCTGCCCCTTTGTGCAGAAGCACTACAGCAGCGGCAATATGCAGACCCTGCAGAAAGAGGCCGCGACGAAGAACGTGGTCTGGCTGGCGATCAACTCCACCGAAGCCTCGCACGGTGACTACCTGAGCCCCGTCCAGCTGGGTCGCTGGATGAGCGAGCAGAAGGCCGCGCCCGCGGCCACGCTGATGGACGAGGACGGCGCCGCCGGCCGCGCCTACGCCGCGCGCGTCACGCCGCACATGTACATCGTGGACCCGCAGGGCAAGCTCATCTATGCCGGCGGCATCGACAGCATCCCCTCGGGGCGCGTCGAAGACATCAAGACCGCCACCAACTACGTGCGCACCGGCCTGGGCGAAGCGCTGGCCGGCAAGCCCCTCAGCCAGCCCACCACGCGCCCCTACGGCTGCACCATCAAGTACCGCTGATGCGCCGACGCGAAACCCTGGGCCTGGCACTGGCCGGCCTGCTCCCGGGCGCGGCCCGGGCCGCTCTGCCCCTGGGCCAGCCCGCGCCCGACCTCTCGGGCATCGACGTGCAGGGGCGCACGGTGCGGCTGGCCGATTTCCGTGGCCGCCATGTGATGCTGGAGTGGACCAACCCGGGCTGCCCCTTCGTGCAAAAGCATTACCGCAGCGGCAATCTGCAGAGCCTGCAGGCCGAAGCTCGCCGCCTGGGTGTGGTCTGGCTCACGGTGAATTCCACCGCCGACGGCAGCGCCGACTTTCTCACGCCGGCGCAGATGGAGCGCTGGCTGGCCGGGCAGAAGGCCACGCCCACCCATGCGCTGATGGACGAGGACGGCGTGCTCGGCCGGGCCTTCGGTGCCCGCACGGCCCTGCATTTCTTCCTGCTCAATCCCGGCGCCCAGCTCATCTATGCCGGTGGCATCGACAGCATCCCCAGCCACAAGGTCGAGGACATCCCGCGCGCCACCAACTACCTGCGTCTGGGCCTGGCCGAGGCCCTGGCCGGCAAACCGCTGAGCGTGCCCTCGAGCCGGCCCTACGGCTGCGCCATCACCTACCGCTGAGGAGGACCGGGCGCCGTGGTGCAGAATCACCGTCTGGCTACCCCTAACGAGATCATGAGCGAGACATCCCCCAGCGCAGACGCCGACGGCGGCGAAGGCATCTACGTCCCCTACGAAGAATTCCGCGTCGGCCTGCCGGCCGGGCGCTTCCGCGTCATCGTCAACCCGGACCGCGCACGCAAATATGTCAAGCACCGCCTGCTGCTGACGGCGCTGATCCTGCCCATCATCGGCACCGGCATCGGCATGGCCTTCTACGGCTACCGCTGGCTGGGCCTGGGCCTGGTGATCTTCGGTGTGCTGGCGCACCGCCTGGTCGCGCACCAGGCCCCCAAGATCCTGCTGCACATGGCCACGCAGGACGCCAAGATCTACCACGAAGCCCTGGACTTCGAGATCCTCGAAGTGCGTCTGGCGCGTTAGGTCTCGACGCCCAGGCGCGGTCCAGCCGCCCTGCGACAATCGGGGGCTATGAGCTACGCCCCCCTGCAGAACGACACCTTCCTGCGCGCCTGCCTGCGCCAGGCCACCGACTACACCCCGCTGTGGCTCATGCGCCAGGCCGGGCGCTACCTGCCCGAGTACTGCGCCACACGCGCCAAGGCCGGCAGCTTCAT
>NZ_JAPZSV010000011.1 GCF_027532185.1 Hylemonella sp.
TCCCGCCTGGCGCGAGCATCGCAGGTTGCCCCGGCAAAGCCGGGGTCACAGACACCAGGGTCGCCTTCTTTTGCCTACTTTTCTTGGCGACGCAAGAAAAGTAGGTGCGCCGCCGGGCGCACATCCCGGCCACACCAAGCCTACGGAGCGAGACCCGGCAACGCAAGCGTACCTAGCCTCTGCCAAAGAGAGAAAGAGAAAGTGTCAGCGCCGCCGCGCCGTCCTCACCCCCGACAAAGCCGCCACCATCGACAACACCTTCCCCAAGCGCCCCGAATCCGACACCTCCACCGTCAGCGTCATCCAGGCCACCCCCTTGACGGTCTGCGTCTGTGCGCCGATCACGTTGATCTTTTCCTTGGCGAAGATTTCCAGGATGTCGCGCAACAGGCCCTGGCGGTCGATGGCCTCGATGGTCACGTCCACGGGGTAGACCGGTGCGACGCCCCCCTTGGCCGCGCCCCATTCCACCTCGATCACGCGCTCGCCGTTCTGACGGATCAGCTCGCGCAGGTTGGCGCAGTCGGCCCGGTGCACGCTGACGCCCTTGCCACGCGTCACAAAGCCGCGGATGTCGTCGGGCGGCGCGGGCTTGCAGCACTTGGCCAGCTGGGTCAGCAGCGAATCGACGCCCACGACCAGCACGCCGCCGCGGCTGTCGCTGCCGGTGCGGATCTTCTTGAGCAGGGCATGCTCGTCGGGCGGCAGCAGGGGCTCGGCCGGGCGCAGCACGGTCTCGATGCTGCGCAGGGAGAATTCGTCCTTGCCCACCACTTCGAACAAGGCGTCGGCCGAGTTGAAGCCCAGCTGGCTGGCCAGGTCGTCAAGCTTGATGGCGGTCTTGCCTTCGCGTTGCAGCAGCTTTTCCACCGCCTCGCGGCCGCGGGCTATCGTTTCGTGCGTGGCTTGGGCGTTGAACCAGGCGCGGACCTTGGAGCGCGCGCGCGGGCTGGCGAGGAAACCGAGTTCAGTGTTGAGCCAGTCGCGCGAGGGGCCACCTTCCTTGGCGGCCACGACTTCCACCGTCTGGCCGTTCTTCAGCGGCGTGTTCAGCGGCACCATGGCGCCGTCCACACGCGCGCCGCGGCAGCGGTGGCCCAGATTGGTATGGACGCTGTAGGCGAAATCCACCGGCGTGGCGCCCTGGGGCAGCTCGACGATGGCGGCGTCTGGCGTGAGCACGTAGATGCGGTCGTCGAACACGGCCTGGCCCTGCTGCGGCCCGGACAGATCGCGCTCCCAGGCCAGCAGCTGGCGCAGCACGGCGATCTTGGCGTCGTAGGCGCTGTCGGCCGTCACGCCGCTGTAGCCTTTGGCGCCGGCTTCCTTGTAGGCCCAGTGCGCGGCCACGCCGTGCTCGGCGTGCTGGTGCATCTCCTGCGTGCGGATCTGGATCTCGATGGGGCGGCCTTCGGCGTCGCGCACGATGGTGTGCAGGGACTGGTAGCCGTTGGCCTTGGGTCTCGCAATGTAGTCGTCGAACTCCTCGGTGACAGGCGTGAACTGGCTGTGCACCCAGCTCAGCGCCGCATAGCAGTCGGGCACCGCGGGCACGATGATGCGCAGCGCCCGCACGTCATAGACATGGTCGAAGTCCAGCGACTTGCCGCGCATCTTCTTGACGATGCTGTAGATGTGCTTGGGCCGGCCCTGCACCTGGGCCGTGATCCCCTGCGTGCGCAGCTCGGTCTCCAGTCGCTCGCGCAGGCGACTCACATAGTCCTCGCGCTCGATGCGCTTCTCGTCGAGCAGCTTCGCGATCTGCTTGTAAGTTTCGGGCTCGAGGAAGCGGAAGGCCAGGTCTTCCATCTCCCACTTGATCTCCCAGATGCCCAGGCGGTTGGCCAGGGGCGCGAAGACGTGCAGCGACTCGGCCGCCAGGCCCGCGGGGACCGGCCGTTTGGTGGCCGCGAAATGGCGCAAGGTCTGCAGGCGCGAGGCCAGGCGCAGCAGCACCACGCGCAGGTCGCGCGAGAAGGCCAGCAGCATCTTGCGCACGTTCTCGGTCTGGGCTGCGGCGGTCTGCGCCATGGGTACAGGCGTGCCGCTGCGTTCGGCCGCCAGCTGCGCGGCGCGCGCCTGGCGTTGCACCTGCACGAGTTTGGTGGTCTCCACCGCCAGCTCGGCATAGCTGTCACCGAAGGCCTTGGCGATGGTCTCCTGCGGCTTGTTCAGGTGCTGGCAGGCGTAGACCAGGTAGCTCGCGGCCTGCATGGCCTCGGAGCCGCCGATGGTGCGCAGGATGGCGGCCACCGCATCGGCATGGGCCAGGGTGTTCTCGCCGGTGTCCAGGGTCTCGCTGGCCAGCAGGGGTTCGGCAAAGGCGCGCGCACGTGCCAGCGCATGGGCCTGTTCGGGCAGGCTGTGCGCCGTGGCTTCGATCAGCGGCGCGCGGGCTTCGCCGCCGGAGAGTTCGGAGGCATGGCTTTTCATCGCGACGCCCTCAGTCTGCGAGCAGGAAATCGCAGACCGCGCGCACCTGATCGTCGGCCACCAGGGTGGGGGCATGGCCCACGCCGGCAAACTCCACCAGGCTGGCCCGGGGCCCGCGCTGCATCATGGCCTGCGCGGTCTCGCGTGCGAACAGATCGGATTCGGTGCCGCGCAGCAGCAGCGTTTGGGCGCGGATGGCGTCGTAGAGCTGCCAGAGCACGACTTCGCTCTGGGCCGAGCTTTCGGGGGTGAGCGCGCGAAAGGGCACGGCAATCGCCGGGTCGTAATGCAGCATGAGCCGGCCGTCGCCTTCGGGGGCGGGCTTGAGCATGGGGCGGGTCAGGGCCAGCCACTGCTCTGGCGTGTGGGGTCCGAAACCGATGGAGATGCGGCGCAGGGCTTCGGCAGCTTCTTCCACCGAGGCGAAGCGCAGCGGATCGCCGAGGTAGGTGCCGATACGTACGATGGCCTGCCAGGAGATCGCGGGGCCCACGTCGTTGAGCACGAGCCTGCGGATCGGGAAGGGCAGCTGGGGCTGACCCGCCAGCGCCATGCCGATCAGCCCGCCCATGCTGGTGCCCACCCAGTCCAGCGTGGCGGGCTGCAGGGTCTGCAGCAGCACCCCCATGTCGGCCGCGTAGGCGGGCACCTGGTAGCCCTTGGGGTCCTTCAGCCAGTCGCTCTGACCGCGGCCCACCACATCGGGGCAGACCACACGCAGGGCCTTGCCGCTGCGCGCGAGCAGAGCTTGCGCCAGGGTGTCGAAATCACGCCCCTGGCGCGACAGGCCATGCACACAGAGCACCACGTGGGGCGCATCGGCCCGGCCCCACTGCCAGTACGCCATGCGGTGGCTGCCGGTGGCGTCGGGACAGGATACGTAGTTCAGCGTAGGCTCGGACATGGTGCAATGGAACTCACAAAGGGATGTGTTGCGCGTGGCATCATCCTAATTCAAACCAGTGCCTTTCATTGGAGACTACACATGCTCAAAGGTAAAACTGCTCTCGTCACCGGCTCGACCAGCGGCATCGGTCTGGGCATCGCCAAGGCCCTGGCCGCCCAGGGTGCCAACATCGTGGTCAACGGCTTCGGCGACGCCGAAGGCCCCAAGGCCGAAATTGCCGCGCTGGGTGTGAAGGTGGCCTACCACGGCGCCGACATGAGCAAGGCGGGCGAGATCGAAGACATGATGAAGTTCTCCGCCGCGCAGTTCGGCCGCGTCGATATCCTGGTCAACAACGCCGGCATCCAGCACGTGGCGCGCATCGAGGACTTTCCGGCCGAGCGCTGGGACGCCATCCTCGCCATCAATCTGACCAGCGCCTTTCACACCACGCGCCTGGCTCTGCCGGCCATGCGCGCGGCGAACTGGGGCCGCATCATCAATGTGGCGTCGGTGCATGGCCTGGTGGCCTCGGCCGAGAAGTCGGCCTATGTCGCGGCCAAGCACGGCATCGTGGGCCTGACCAAGGTCACGGCGCTGGAGAACGCCACCACGGGCGTGACCTGCAACGCCATTTGCCCGGGCTGGGTGCTGACGCCGCTGGTGCAGAAGCAGGTGGACGCCAAGGCCGCCGCGCTCAAGATCTCCAACGAGGAGGCCAAGAAGGTGCTGCTGGGCGAGAAGGAGCCGTCCATGCAGTTCACCACGCCCGAGGAGTTGGGCGGGCTGGCGGTGTTCTTCTGCTCGCCGGCGGCCAACAACGTGCGCGGCGTGGCCTGGAACATGGACGGGGGCTGGGTGGCGCAGTGACGCGCCAACCCCTCGCCGCTCGATCGTCCTGACGCATCTGGCCGGGACCTGTGGTTCCGGCCGGTCCGCGCATCACACCGCGCGGTTCAGGTCCACGTCCAGCCCGGCCTGCTTCATCGCGCGGGCCAGCAGCAGGTGCCACAGGCCCTCGTCATCAAGACGCAGGTTGCTGATGCCCTGCCATGACGGGGGCTTGCCCGCACCGTTCAGCAGAAAGCAGACATGGCTGCGGCCCACGGTCGCGAGCACGTGGCCGAGTTCCATCAGCAGCGCCGGCGCAACGGCACTCGGCGCACCCGAGCTCGGGTCCAGGGACTGGGCGGGCAGCAACACCACGGCGTACTGAAGATCGCGAAGTTCATCGAGCCGGTCGATGAAGAGTTCCGTCTGGGGCGGCGCCACAGCGCTGGCCGGCTGCAGGCCGAGTTGCTGGACGAAGTCCAGCACAGCCCGGCGGGCTTGTGCCTCACCCCCGAGGACGGCCACGCGCACACGGCTTGGCGGTGCTGCGGCTGGGACAGGCGCCTGGGCCTGTGCGGCGGGCGGCGCAGCCACCGGTGAGGGGGCCGGCGCGGGCTGGACCGGGGCCGCGGGTGGGACCGCCGGCTTGATCGCTGCGGGCGCAGGGGTCGCCGCTGCGGGTGGCAGAGGGGGGACGGCGGCTTGGGCGGGCACCGGTGCCGAGGCCGCGAGCGGTGCCGTACTCGCGGGTGGAGCGGCTGTCTTGACCACCGCTGGAGCCGGGGGCGCTGCAACAGCGCGAGCGGGGGCCACAGCAGGCGGTGTCGGAGCGGCGGGCGCGGGCACCGATCGGGGAGCGACCGGGGCCGGTGCCGCGGCGGCGTGCGGCGCGGCTACGGGTGCGGGTGCGGGTGCGGGTGCGGGTGCAGCGACGGGTGCAGCGACGGGTGCAGGGGGCTGTTGCCGTGAGCGCTCCCGGATCAGGGCCTTGACGCGATCCAGGGTCACGATGGCCTGGGCCACGCTGTCCTGGACCGCCCGTTGCAACTCCTCGGTGGAGTAGCGACCACCGAAATCCGAGGGCAGCGTGGCATCGAAGGTCTCGATGGCGAATTTGCGGTACTCGGGCGAGTTGTTGCCCAGCACCTCGGCCAGGGACTCGTTGACGCTCTTGTGCAGACTTTCAAGGACAGGGTCCCAGCGGTCCTGGATGCGGGAGACATCGAAGGCACGCAGCTCCTTGATGCGCCAGTCCAGCGTGTCCTTGGCGCTGTTCGCGCCAGTCTTCTTGGCGTTGCCGGAGGCTTTGGGGTGGGAGATGGCCACGGTGTGTGCTCCTAGCGCCGTTTGCCGCCGCCCAAGATGCTGCCGAGCACCCCGCGGATGATTTGCCGCCCGACTTCTCGCCCGATGGAACTCGCGGCGCTCTTGATGAGTTGTTCGCCGGCGCTGGCCCGCGTGCGTTTGCCGCCGCCGCCGAGGATGCCACCCAGGCTGTCGAGCAGGCCGCCGCCCCCCGCTTTCTCCTGGGCCTGCATCTCCGCCTGTTTGGTCTGGGTGCGCTGGCTCAGGCGTTCGAAGGCCGACTCGCGGTCCACGATCTTCTCGTAGACGCCGGCCACCACGGAGGCTGTGAGCAGGGCCTTGCGCTGCTCGGGGCTGACCGGGCCGATCTGGCTGCCCGGGGGCAGCACGTAGACGCGCTCGGTCACCGCCGGGCGACCCTTTTCGTCGAGGAGGCTCACGAGCGCCTCGCCCACGCCGAGTTCGGTGATGGCGGTAGCGATGTCCAGCCTGGGGTTGGCGCGCATGGTCTCGGCCGCCGACTTCACGGCCTTCTGGTCGCGCGGGGTGAAGGCGCGCAGCGCGTGCTGCACGCGGTTGCCCAGCTGGCCCAGCACGGTGTCCGGGATGTCCAGCGGGTTCTGGGTCACGAAATACACACCCACACCCTTGGAGCGCACCAGGCGGACCACCAGTTCGATGCGCTCGATCAGGGCCTTGGGCGCGTCGTTGAAGAGCAGGTGGGCCTCGTCGAAGAAGAAGACCAGCTTGGGTTTGTCCAGGTCACCCACCTCGGGCAACTGCTCGAAGAGTTCGCTCAGCAGCCACAGCAGGAAGGTGGCGTAGAGCCGTGGTGAGTTCATGAGCTTGTCGGCCGCCAGCACGTTGACCACGCCATGGCCCTTGCCGTCGGTCTGCATGAAGTCGGCGATGTCCAGCATGGGCTCGCCGAAGAACTGGCTGCCGCCCTGTTCCTCGATCTGCAGCAGGCCGCGCTGGATGGCGCCAATGCTGGCCGCACTGATGTTGCCGTACTCGGTGCGGAACTGTGCGGCGTTGTCGCCGACATACTGGCACATGGCGCGCAGGTCTTTCAGGTCCAACAGCAGCAGGCCCTGGTCGTCGGCGATCTTGAAGACCAGCTGCAGCACGCCTTCCTGCGTGTCGTTGAGGTTGAGCATGCGGCCCAGCAGCAGCGGACCCAGGTCGCTGACCGTGGCCCGTACGGGGTGGCCCTGTTCACCAAACACGTCCCAGAGCGTGGTGGGGCAGGCCAGGGAGGCGGGGGCGTCGAGCCCGCGCTCAGCCAGCACCTTGGCCAGCTTGTCGCCAATTTTGCCGGCCTGGGAAATGCCCGTCAGATCCCCCTTGATGTCGGCCAGGAAGACGGGCACGCCCATCTTGGAGAAGCCCTCGGCCAGGGTCTGCAGGGTGATCGTCTTGCCGGTGCCGGTGGCACCGGTGATCAGGCCGTGGCGATTGGCCTTGTCGGGGCGCAGGAAGCACTGGATGTCGCCGTGGCGGGCAATCAGGATGGGTTCAGCCATGGGTATGCCTAAAAGTACAATCGAGGGTGTTTTGCGCGTTCGTTCCGGCCGGAGCGAGCCGCTAGTCTCCCGCATAGCCTAACCATAAAACAAGGACTTTCCCATGGCTGGACACAGTAAATGGGCCAATATCCAACACCGCAAGGGCCGCCAGGATGAGAAGCGCGGCAAGATCTGGACGCGTATCGTCCGCGAAATCACCGTGGCGGCGCGTGCCGGCGGCGGTGACCCCTCGGCCAACCCGCGCCTGCGCCTGGCCATCGACAAGGCCAAGGCGGCCAATATGCCGGCCGACCGCGTCAAGTACAACATCGACAAGGCCACGGGCAACCAGGAAGGCGTGGCCTACGAGGAAATCCGGTACGAGGGTTACGGCATCGGTGGCGCGGCCATCATCGTCGACACCATGACCGACAATCGGGTACGCACCGTGGCCGAGGTTCGGCACGCCTTCTCCAAGCATGGCGGCAATATGGGCACTGAAGGCTCGGTGGCCTTCCAGTTCAAGCACTGCGGCCAGCTGATCTTTGCGCCGGGTACGAGCGAGGACAAGGTCATGGAAGTGGCTCTGGAAGCCGGCGCAGAAGACGTGCTGAGTGACGAGGACGGTGCCATCGAGGTGCTGACCGCCCCGGGTGACTTCGAGACGGTGAAGAATGCACTGGAGGCAGCTGGTCTGAAGGCCGAGATCGCCGGTGTGACCATGCGTCCCGAGAACACGATAGAACTGAGCGGCGACGATGCCGCGAAGATGCAGAAACTGCTGGACGTCCTGGAAGACCTGGACGATGTGCAGGACGTTTTTCACAACGCTGCGCTGTAAGGCTCACCCCCAGGCTGCGCGCACTGCGTGTCGCTCCGCCACCCCCCTTGCCGGGGGCGGCACCAGCGGCCCGGCGAAGCCGGTTCCGCGGTGCCCCTGGTTTTTTGATTTGGCAGGCCTGCCGTTGCAGGCGGATAGGATTAGCAGGATATGAAAGTACTCGTCATCGGCGGTGGTGGCCGTGAACACGCGCTGGCCTGGAAGCTGGCCCAGTCGCCGAAGGTGCAGATGGTCTACGTGGCGCCGGGCAATGGCGGCACGGCGCGCGACAAGCGCCTGGTCAATGTGCCCATCACGGATGTGCAGGCGCTGCGGGAATGGGCGCAGCAGGAGAAGATCGCCCTGACCGTGGTGGGCCCCGAGGCACCGCTGGCGGCCGGTGTGGTGGACGAGTTCCGTGCCCACGGCCTGCGCATCTTCGGCCCCACCCGGGCGGCTGCGCAGTTGGAGAGCTCCAAGGCCTTCTCCAAGGCCTTCATGAAGCGCCACGGCATCCCCACGGCTGAATACGACACCTTCACCAACCCCGTGGCCGCCCACGCCTATGTGGACCGGATGGGCGCGCCCATCGTGGTCAAGGCCGACGGCCTGGCGGCGGGCAAGGGCGTGGTGGTGGCCATGACGCTGGCCGAGGCCCATGAGGCCATCGACTTCATGCTGCTGGACAACAAGCTGGGGGTGACGCACAACGAGGGCGGCGCGCGCGTCGTCATCGAGCAGTTCCTGCAGGGCGAGGAAGCCAGCTTCATCGTGCTGTGCGACGGCAAGAATGTGGTGCCACTGGCCACCAGCCAGGACCACAAGCGCCTGCTCGATGCCGACGAAGGCCCCAACACCGGCGGCATGGGTGCCTATTCGCCCGCACCCGTGGTGACGCCGGCCGTGCACGCCCGCGCCATGCGCGAGATCATCCTGCCGACCATCAAGGGCATGGAGAAGGACGGCATCCCCTACACCGGCTTCCTTTACGCCGGGCTCATGATCGACGCGACCGGTGCGCCCAAGACGCTGGAATTCAACTGCCGCATGGGCGACCCCGAGACCCAGCCCATCATGATGCGTCTCAAGAGCGACCTCGTCGATGTGATGCAGGCCGCCACCGAAGGCCGGCTGGATCAGGTCGAACTGGACTGGGACCGCCGCATCGCCCTGGGCGTGGTCATGGCCGCGCACGGCTACCCCATGAACCCACGCAAGGGCGACGTGATCACCGGCCTGCCGGCCGATACGGAGGAGGGGGTGGTCTTCCACGCCGGCACGGCCCTCAAGGAGGGGCAGGTGACGGTCACCGGCGGCCGCGTGCTCTGCGTGACCGCCCTGGGCGACACCACCAAACAGGCCCAGCAGCGTGCCTACGATCTGCTGCAAGGCATCCGCTTCGACGGCATGCAGTACCGCCGCGACATCGGCTTCCGCGCGATCAAGGGATGATCCCCAACGATTTCCCGCTGCCTTACCCGGTGCAGTTCCGCGGCAGCGCGAGCGCGCGCTGGCTGCTGCGCCGCATGGGCTGGCGTGTGGATTTCCAGGGTCTGCCGGGCCTGCAGGGGGTGCTGGCCGTCTATCCGCACACCAGCAATTGGGACTTCGTGGTCCTGCTGCTCGTGAAGTGGGCCATCGGCATCCCGGTGCGTTTCTGGGGCAAGGACAGCCTGTTCCGCTTCCCGGTCTTCGGCCACTGGATGCGCTACCTCGGTGGCGTGCCCGTGGAGCGCACCAGCGCCAAGGGGGTGGTGGGCGACACCGTGGCCCATATCCAGGCGGCGCGTGACAAGGGCGAATACTTCTGGCTGGCGCTGGCCCCCGAGGGCACGCGCAAGCTGATCCCGGGCTGGCGCAGCGGCTTCTACCGCACCGCGGTGCAGGCCGGCGTGCCGCTGGCCCTGGTCAAGGTCAACTATGCTGCGCGCGAGGTGACCGTGCGCAGCTTCCTTCGCCTGAGCGGCGACGAGGCGGCTGATTTCGCGCGCATCGCCGCCGGTCTGGAGGGCGCCGTGGGCTGCCGTCCTGAAAACGCCGCGCCCATCCGCCTGCTGGATGCCAGCGTGCCCCGTGAAGAAACGATTGTGAAATGACCATGGACACCAGCCGCAATGTGAGTGCCGTACGCGACTACCTGCAGGGTCTGCAGCAGCGCATCACCGACGCGATTGTCGCCATCGACGGCGGCAGCTTCCTGGCCGATGCCTGGCACAAGGCCCCGGGCGAGCCGCTGCAGGGCAGTGGCCTGACCAAGATCCTCGAAGGCGGGGCCGTCTTCGAGCGCGCGGGCTGCGGCTTCTCCCAGGTGCAGGGGCCCAGACTGCCGCCTTCGGCCACGCAGCACCGTCCGGAACTCTCGGGCGCCCCCTTCGAGGCCATGGGCGTGTCCCTGGTCTTCCACCCGCGCAACCCCTACGTGCCCACGGTGCACATGAATGTGCGCATGCTGGCCGCGCAGGGCCCGGATGGGCAGGAGGTCTGCTGGTTTGGCGGCGGCATGGACCTCACCCCCTATTACGGCTTCGAGGAAGACGCGGTGCATTTCCACACCGTCTGCCGCGATGCCCTGCAACCCTTCGGTGCAGACAAGTACCCACGCTTCAAGGCCTGGTGCGACGAGTACTTCTTCCTCAAGCACCGCAACGAGGCGCGGGGTGTGGGCGGCGTGTTCTTCGACGATTTCTCGGAGCTGGGCTTCGAGGGCAGCTTCGCCATGCTGCGCGCGGTGGGCGATGCCTTCTTGAGCGCCTACCTGCCGATTGTCGAGCGCCGCAAGGCCATGGCTTATGGCGAGCGCGAACGCAACTTCCAGCTCTACCGCCGCGGCCGCTATGTCGAGTTCAACCTGGTCTGGGACCGGGGCACGCATTTCGGCCTGCAGTCGGGCGGGCGCACCGAGTCCATCCTGCTGTCCATGCCGCCGCTGGCGAGCTGGGCCTACCAGCAACAGCCCGAGCCGGGCTCGCCCGAGGACGCGCTCTACACCCGCTTTCTGCCGCGGCGCGACTGGATCCCGTCTTGAACATTCGCAAACTCGGTATGTTCGGCGGCGCCTTCGACCCGCCGCACCTCGCCCACCGTGCGCTGGCGGCGGCGTCGCTGGCGCAGCTGCAGCTCGATGCCCTGCATGTGCTGCCCACCGGGCGCGCCTGGCACAAGAGCCGCCCGCTGACCGATGCCGCCCATCGTCTGGCCATGAGCCGGCTGACCTTCGAGGACCTGGGCCCCGTGGTGCTCGATGACCGGGAGATCCGGCGCGAAGGCCCGTCCTACACGCTGGACACGCTGCGCGAGCTGCATGCAGAGCATCCCAAGGCCGAGCTGTTCCTGGTCATGGGCAAGGACCAGGCCGATGTGCTGCCGACCTGGCGCAACTGGCAGGAGATCGTGGCCCTGGCCACCATCTGCGTGGCCGACCGCGATGTGCTGACCGGGCAGGAGACCCGTTTTCTGCCGCCGCCCGAGATGGCCGGGCGTTTCCGCAAGATTGAAATGCCCGCCATGGACATCAGCGCCACCGGCATCCGCGCCCGGGTGGCCGGCGGACAGGGGATCGCGCCTCTGGTCAGCCCTGCCGTTGCACGCTATATTGAACAAAACCATCTTTATCAAAGTACCTGATGACCACTGAAACCGCCGCCAAGAAAGACATCCAGAAACTCCAGCGCGCCATCGTCGATGGTCTGGAGGACGTGAAGGCCCAGGACATCCAGGTGTTCAATACCGAGAAGCTCTCGCCGCTGTTCGAGCGCGTGGTGGTGGCCTCGGGCACGTCCAACCGCCAGACCAAGGCCTTGGCCGCCAGCGTGCGTGATGCCGTGCGTGACGCCGGTTTCAACAAGCCGCGCATGGAAGGCGAGGAGAACGGCGAATGGATCATCGTGGACTGCGGCCAGGCCGTGGTGCACATCATGCAGCCGGCCATCCGCCAGTATTACCACCTGGAAGACCTCTGGGGCGAGACGCCGGTCCGCCTGAAATTCGGCGCCGACAAGCCCACGGCCCAGGCCGTACCCAGGAAGGAGGAGATCAAGTCGACCAGCCTGAAGCGCTCCAGCGCCGCCAAGAAGGGCCAGACCGAGGCTTTCCCGTCCAGGGCACAGCAGCAGAAGGCCGCTGCCAAATCCTCCGGCAAGGCACCGGCGAAGAAGGCCGCAGCGGCCAAGACGCCGGCGCGCAAGACGTCCAAGCCCGTGCCCAAGGTGGTGAAGGTCAACGCGCCCAAACCGGCGGCCAAATCCGCAGCAGCCAAGAAGCCGGCAGCCAAAAAGGCACCCGCCAAAAAAAGCACGGCTCGCAAGGGCTGATCCCCCGCGATGAGGCTGCTGATCGTCGCGGTCGGCCAGCGTGTCCCCGACTGGGCCCAGACGGCCTGGGATGACTACGCCAAGCGTTTCCCGCCCGAACTCAAGGTCGAGCTCAAGGCCGTCAAGACCGAGCCGCGCGGTTCGCGCACGGTGGAGCAGCTCATGGCCGCCGAGCGCAAGCGCATCGAGGAGGCGATTCCCAAGGGCACGCGCATCGTCGCGCTGGATGAGCGCGGCGCCCAACTCACGACGGTGGCGTTGGCCGGCAAGCTCAAAGATTGGCAACTGGGTGGCACGGATGTGGCGCTGGTGATCGGCGGTCCCGACGGCCTGGAGCCGGCCTTCCGCCAGGGCGCGCACGAACGCATCCGTCTTTCGGACCTGACCCTGCCGCACGCCATGGTGCGGGTGCTGCTGGTGGAGCAGCTCTACCGCGCCTGGTCTATCAACGCCAATCACCCGTATCACCGCGAATGAAGCCGGATTTCATCTACCTCGCCTCCCAGAGCCCGCGCCGCCGTCAGTTGCTCGAACAACTCGGCGTGCGCCATGAACTCCTGTTGCCCGACGCCGACGAGGATGCCGAGGCGCTGGAAGCCGTGAAGCCGGGCGAGGCGCCCGCCGCCTATGTGCAGCGTGTGACCCAGCTCAAGCTCGATGCCGCGCTGAGGCGTCTTGAGCGCCGCGGACTGCCGGCCGCGCCGGTGCTGTGCTCGGACACCACGGTGGCCCTGGGCCGTACGATCTACGGCAAACCGGCCGACTCCGCCGATGCGCGGCGCATGCTGGGGGAGCTTGCGGGCACCATGCACCGGGTGCTCACCTCTGTGGCCGTGGGCACACCCCGACGGCGTCTGCGGGCCCTGAGCGCCTCACGTGTCACTTTCGCCCCCATGAGCCGCCAGCAGATCGCCGCCTATGTGGCCAGCGGCGAACCCATGGGCAAGGCTGGCGCCTACGCAGTGCAGGGCAGGGCGGCGGCGTACATTAGCCACATCGCCGGGAGCTATTCGGGCATCATGGGCCTGCCCATGTTCGAGACGGCCGAGTTGCTGCGGGCTTACGGCTTCAAAATCTAGAAAAACAAGTCATGCAAGAAGACATCCTCGTCAACTGGTC
This sequence comes from Hylemonella sp., assembly GCF_027532185.1. GTDB lineage: Bacteria > Pseudomonadota > Gammaproteobacteria > Burkholderiales > Burkholderiaceae_C > Hylemonella. The sequence continues at coordinate 13,213 of NZ_JAPZSV010000011.1, forward strand.
ACCGCAGGAGACGCGTGTGGCCGTGGTGGAAAACGCCGCCGTGCAGGAGCTGCACGTGGAGCGCGCCAGCGAGCGCGGTCTGGTGGGCAATATCTATCTGGGCAAGGTTTCGCGCGTGCTGCCGGGCATGCAGTCGGCCTTCATCGACATCGGCCTGGAGCGCGCGGCCTTCCTGCACGTGGCCGACGTCTGGCATCCGCCGGCCGAGGGCGAGTCGCTCAGCGCCTCCCGGGCCTCGCAACCCCAGGTGCCGATCGAGAAGCAGGTCTTCGAGGGGCAGTCGCTGATGGTGCAGGTCATCAAGGACCCGATCGGTACCAAGGGGGCGCGCCTGTCCACGCAGATCAGCGTCGCGGGGCGTCTCTTGGTCTATCTGCCCCAGGACGAGCATATCGGCGTCTCACAGAAGATTCCCCCAGCCGAGCGCGACGAGCTGCGCCGCCGGCTCCAGCAGCTGGTGGGCAGCAAGGACAGTGGCGGCGGGGGCGGTTTCATCCTGCGCACCAATGGCGAGGATGCCAGCGACGCCGAGCTGGCCGACGACATTGCCTACCTGCGCAAGACCTGGGCGCGCATCAAGGACGCCTCCACACGCCTGCCGCCCAAGTCCCTGCTGCATCTGGACCTGAACCTGTTGCAGCGTGTGCTGCGCGATCTGGTCAGCGAACGCACGGTGTCGATCAAGGTCGATTCGCGCGAACAGTACGAGGCGCTCAGGGCGTTCGGTATGGAGTTCATGCCGGCTGCCGCGGCCAAGCTGCAGCACTACAAGGGCGAGCGACCGATCTTCGACCTGTTCGGTATTGACGAGGAGATCGCCAAGGCTCTCGGCCGGCGCGTGGAACTCAAGTCCGGCGGCTACCTGATTGTCGACCAGACCGAGGCGCTGACGACCATCGACGTCAATACCGGCGGCTTCGTCGGGGCGCGCAACTTCGACGACACCATCTTCAAGACCAACCTCGAGGCGGCCGGCGCCATCGCGCGCCAGCTGCGCCTGCGCAATCTGGGCGGCATCATCATTGCCGACTTCATCGACATGACGCGCGAGGACCACCGCGAGGCGGTGGTGGCCGAATTCCGCAAGCAGCTCGCCCGCGACCGCGTCAAGACCATGCTGGGTGGTTTCTCGCAGCTGGGCCTGCTGGAGATGACGCGCAAGCGCACGCGCGAGTCGCTGGCCCATATGCTGTGCGAGCCGTGCCCGAGCTGTGCTGGCAAGGGCATCGTCAAGACCGCGCGCAGTGTGGCCTATGACATCCTGCGCGAGATCCTGCGCGAGGCGCGCCAGTTCAATCCGCGCGAGTTCCGCGTGGTGGCCGCACCCCAGGTGATCGAGCTTCTGCTCGACGAGGAAAGCCAGCATCTGGCGGGTTTGAGCGACTTCATCGGTAAGCCCATCTCCCTGCAGAGCGAGGCCTCGATGTGGCAGGAACAGTACGACATCGTGTTGCTCTGAGCCGAGGTTCGCCGACGCATGCGCATCGCCATCATCAACCGAAATTTCTCGCGCAGTGGCGGCGGCGCCGAGAGCTATGCCGTAGCCATCGCCGAGCAGCTGGCCGCACGCCACGAGGTGCATGTCTTTTCCCAGGAAAGCAACGAGCCCGTGCCTGGCATCACCTACCACCGTGTCGCCAGCACGGGGCGCAAGCTGCGCTGGCTGAACCAGCTGGTCTTCGCGCTCTCGAGCTGGTGGCAGACGCGCCAGGGCTTTGACGCGGTGCATTCGCACGAGAACACCTGGCATGGCCAGGTGCAGACCATCCATGTGCGACCGCTGCGCTACAACCTGCTGCACGGCAAGCGCGGTTGGCGGCGTGCGCTGCAGTGGCTCAAGATCTGGACCAGCCCGCGCCTGGCGACCTATGTCTGGCTCGAAGGTGCGCGTTTTGCGCGTCGACCCGGCCGCAGCATCGTGGCGACCTCGGAGATGTTGCGCCAGGAATGCGAGCAGGCCTACCCCGGAAGCCGCAAACGTCTGTCGGTCATCACACCCGGGACGGCCCTGCAGCAGGACAAGGTGACGCGCACCATGGCCCGGCGCATGCTGGAGTTGCCGCTGGACTGCCCTCTGCTGCTCTTCGTGGCCAACGACTACAAGCGCAAAGGGCTGGACGCATTGCTGTCCGCGCTGCAGCAGCTGCCTCTGGATGTACAGCTGGCGATCGCTGGCAAGCCGGGTGCTGCACCTCGCTATGTGACGATGGTGCGCGACCTCGGCCTGGAGTCTCGCGTGCATTTTCTGGGCTCACAGGACGATCTGGTGCCGGCCTACCGTGCGGCTGATTGCTTGGTGCACCCGACGCTGGAGGACACCTATGCCATGGTGGTGCTCGAAGCCATGTCGCATGGCCTGCCCGTGGTGGTCAGCGGCCCCGTGCACTGCGGCATCTCCCGCGAGCTCCACGACGGGCAGGAGGCCCTGATCCTGCACGACCCGCGCAATAGCGCGGACCTGGCACGTCTGGTCCGTACCGTGCTTGATGACGCCAGCCTGGCCGACCGTCTGCGCGGGCAGGGCCTGGCCTTTGCGCAGGCCCATACCTGGGAGAGGGCGGCGCTAGAATACGAAGCCCTGTACCAGCAGGCCCTCTCCATCCGTTCCCTATGACTGACAAACCCCGGCAACGCTGGCTGATCATTTCGCACGCCTTCAATATGGATGGCCGTGCGGCCAGCCACACCATCACCGACAAGCTGCCGCACCTCAAGGCGGCTGGCATCGAGCTCGTGGTACTCAGCGGCGTCTCCGGTGAACAGGATCCGGAACTGGAGCACTACCGGCTCTGGCCCGCCGGACCGGCCGGTTTGCGTTTCGATCTGCGCCATGTGCTGCGCAAGCGTTTTGGCAAAGGTGTGGTCTATCGCGTGCTGATGCTGCTGGCCTCGCTTGTACTCGTGCCGGGTATGGTGGTCGAGAAGCTGCTGCGCCCGCTGGAGAGCTCCTGGTCCTGGTGGCTCACGGCCTACCTCAAGGGCAGGGCGCTGGCCCGCCAGCAACCCTTCGATCTGATCTATTCCACCGGCGGCGCCTACGCCGCCCATGTGGCCGGTCGTGCGCTCAAGTTCGCCACGGGAACGCCCTGGTTGGCCGAGGTCCACGACCCGCTGGTCGTGCCCGGCACCACGCCGCGCACCCCGCACCAGAAGAAGCAGGCGGACATCGAGCGCCAGATCTGCACCGACGCTGATCTCGCCATCTGGTTCACGGACCAAGCCTTGGCCAGCGCGCGTGCGCGCCATCCGCAGCTGGGCGACAGGGGCAAGATGATGCTGCCCGGCATCGACAAGCCCTTCGACACCTTGCCCCCCTACACACCGGGCGCGAAGTTCGTCGTGGGCCATTTCGGTTCGCTCTCGGCCACACGCAGCATGGTGCCCTTCGTCAAGGCGCTGGAGCTGCTCAAGATCCGCCGTCCGGAGATGGTGGCGCAGACCGAGTTGCACATCTATGGCGGCGCTATCGATGCACCCGCGGCCGAACTGCTGCAACATTCTCCAGTACGCGAGCAGGTGCGGCAATTCGGCCGTATCGAGGCCGATCCAGCCACAGGCCTGTCCGGCCGCGACCAGATCCTGCACCGCATGCGTGGTGTGGACGTGCTGCTGCTGCTGCACGGCGAGGACCCTCTGTGCGAGGAGTACATCCCTTCCAAGCTCTATGAGTACCTGTGGATGCAGCGCCCCATCCTTTCCATCGTGCACCGCAACCCGCAGATGGCCGCGATGATTCGCGGCGAGGGACATGTGACGGTGGAGACGGGACGTGTTTCGGGCGACAGCGATCCGGCTGCCGTGGCGCAGCCGCTGGCTGCCGAGCTGGAGCAGCTGTATGAGCGCTGGCAGACGCCGGGGCTGCCCGACAGCGGACGTGACAGCCCGTACACCACCGGGGCCGCGGTCGGCCAGTTGCTAGGCTGGGCAGCAGCCACCTTCCGCCCGTGAGTCATAGCCCGGCCATTCTTCTTCATACCTGCATTGCGGGCGCTGCCGTGATAGCTGCGGTATCCGTCATCCGCGCAGTTGTCCGCCGAACGACTGGGCCCTGATGGACATCCGGCGGACGCTCTATTTCTGGGGGCTGCTGGCTTATCTGGCCACCCTGCCTGTGGCCCATACCGTGGCCTTGCGCAGCTTGCTGCTGCTGCTGCTGATTGCCGTGCTCACCGTGTCCGTGTTGCGCAAGGGATGGCGCGAGTCACTGGAATGGGATGCCTGGTCGCTTCCAGTCTGTTTGCCGGTGCTGCTCTGGATGGCTTACCTGTGCCTGTTCCCGCTCTGGGCGGAACAGGCTGGGCCTGCCTGGGCCAACCTACGAGGGCAATGGGGGCTGTCCATCGTGGCCTGGCTGATCGGCTGGGGTGGTGTGCTGCTGATGGGACGGCACGGGCCATCCTTGTTGCAGCTGGCGCTTGCAAGTGGTTTTCTGGTGCTTTTGCACCTTGGTATGAGCCTGTTGGCCTGGTCCGGCCTGCTCGGTGCCGCCGTTCCGGCGGACATGCCGCTGATGCAGATGTGGCGTTCCTTTCTGTCCGTGGTGGGCGGAGCGGCAGAGGTGGGCTGGCGCTGGCAGCCCTTTCCCTGGGGGTTTCGCGGCTTCGATCCCATGCACGGCAATCTGGGCTACACCTCGAACCAGGCCATCGTCCTGTTTCTCTGCTGCCTGCTGTTCGCCTGGCGTAGCCATGCGTCCCGCGTCACGGGCGTCGCGGCCGCGGCCATCGTGCTCTGCTTCGTTAGTATTGTGGTCGCGTATTCGCGTGGTGCGGTTCTCTACGGCCTGCTGATGGCCGTGCTGGCAGGGCTGGTGTACCAGTTTCGCCTGAGGGGGGCTGTCTCTGGAGGCCCGTCTCCGTCTCGGCCGGTATGGAGAAAGGGGCAGCTTGTGCTGGTGTGGGCCGTGATGGCTTCTTTGCTGGTCGCGGCTACCCTTTCCTTCAAGAAGGATCCGCGCTGGCATCTCATGGTGGACAAGGCCCGTGTGGTCTTTCTCTTGGTCGATGATCCGGTCCGCTTTCTCTGTGAGGGACCGGATGAGTCCATGCTGCAGGGTTTGCGCCATGAGATGCAGGATCGTGGTCCGGAATATGTCTCGGATCTGATCGGCGGTTTGAACGGGGATGGCGCACGTGTGGCTCTTATGCGGGCAGGGTTGGTTCTGGTGGCCGAGCGCCCCTGGGGGCTGGATGGTTCCCGGGGCTCATACAAGTTACTGATTCAGACCAAGTGCGGACATCCCCCGGTGATGCTTTATGAGCATGCGCATCAGGGCTGGCTGGACACGGCCCTGGCTCTGGGGTGGGCGGGAAGCGGCCTGCTGTGTCTGGCCTTTCTCTCGCTGGCCGTCTTTGGCTGGCGCAACCTCAGGCCAGACGCGGCAGGGCCCTGGGCCTTAGCGCTGCTTCTGTTGTCGGTCTTCTGGATTGCCCGGGGCTTTGCTGACTCCGTCTATCGCGAGCATCTGCTGCAGATGCAGGCCGCTTTGCTGGGCTACCTGGCAGCTCGTACCAACCTTGAGCGCCGGTTGGCAGCAGTGCAGCATCAGTCGGCGGCGCCCTGAGGTCGGATGAACAGTGGTGCGTGGTGCCGGTCGCGCTGCACCAGCCAGTTGCGCAGCTTTTCCTTCAGGATGCGCTTGAGCGAATTCCGATAGTGTCTACCGATGCCACCTCCCACGCCGGCAATCACCGGCGGAGTACGCAGGAGCAGGCCATGCAGGCCCTGACCAAGAATCGTGTCGCGGAAACACTCTTCCAGACCGTACCCCTTCTCCTTGTCGATGCGGAGGTGGGCATCGCCCAGATAGCGTTGGTAGGCCTCGACGCTGGCCATGTAGAAGCGAGTGTCGATATACGCCAAGGCGGTCTGTCGGGTGGGTGAGAAGACGTCGAGGAAGACCCCTTTGAAGGCCAGCCTGCCGTTCCACTCTGCAAGGCAGGCATGGAAATTGGAGACCCAGAGTTTGGCTGAGCACTTTGCGAAGCACTTCGCTTGCGCTATGAAGCGCGAATGCGCCAGTGCATAGCGGACGATTTCCCCCTCGCCGTGGCCTCGACCATAGCGCTGGACGGCCGTGATGTCGTTCTGAAAATGGAGACACTCGATAGCCGCGCTCGGAAATCTCGCGCTGAGCGGTCCAGAAAAATCGTAACCTGATCCATCGCAGATCACGATCTGCAGATGAGGATCGATCCGCAGCCACTCACCAACGGACTCGATCGTGAGCCGCAGACGTTCTTCGGTGTCGGTCAGGGCAACGCCCGTGTCATGGGCGATCACGCTGGAGGTCAGGAGGATGGGTGGGGTGATGGGCATGGACGCGTGTCGGGGATAGCTTGGGATCAGATGCGGCCGAGGAGCCGGCGCAATCTGCGGCCCGTGCGCGAGAGCCAGTTTCCGCCCTCGCGAGGCCAGTCCATGTTCCGCTCCCAGGCCGATTGCAGGATGACGCCGCAATACAACTGGGCCAGTTGTTGCTGCGTGATGCCCCTGCGCCGGTCGCGGTCGAACTGCCATGCGTAGTGGTAGACCTTGAACAAGGCTTGGCATGGGCGCAGTGCAACGGCCTGATAAGCCAGCAGGGCTTCACCATACCAGCGGGACTCGATCGGGGCTTGTTCGATGGCATCGGCCAAGGTCATGCCGCGCGGTTGTAGGTACCGTTCGTCCAGACTCTGCCAGACGTCGCGATGCCACACCAGGGGGAAGGGGCCAAAGCTGTAGCGACGCCCTGCACGGGCGAACAGTCCCTGCACCAGATCTGCCTCGCGCACGAAGGCGTCGAGCACGCGTTGGCGCCGGTGCTGCAACGCATCTTCCAGCAGATCGTGCGCCTCATCGAGCATGGTGTACGGCGCTCCGTCATGGCCGATGTAATCGGATGTGCGGATGGTGCGTATGAAATAGGCGTCGGAATCAAGACAAAGGTAGGCGCTGGACAGTCCAAGCCGCCAGAACTCGGACTTGACGACCTGCTGTGCCAGATAGCCTGGCATAAGGGCTACGCGCTGTGCCATGCCCGGGTGGGAAGCGGCGAGGATGTCCTCGTCGGCCAGCAGTTCCACGTCCAGGGTCGAGAGGTGCTCGCGAAACAGCGGGAGTTCATTCCCGGGAACGGAGACGTAGAAGGGGAGCTTCTCTGCATTGTGCTGGCGCACCGAGCGGGCCAAGCGCACGACGCGGCGCAGGTCAGTGCTGTAACTCTTGCAGTAGAGGGCGAAAGGCTTCATCGACGGCGGTCTTCGTAGCCGGTCAAGACCTTGGCGGCGAAGAGCGGCATGTGTGTGGAGCAGGCCACCATGATGCGACGCAGCGTGTGCCGGTCTTCCCCCGCCTGTACGCGTCCGCGTCGGGTGGTGGTGGCTGTGGTGTAGCCCGACTGCTTGGCCATCTCCACGTGTTGGGGGAAGAATTGGCCGTAGGGGTAGCAGAAATGGCGGACCGGGGATTGCAGCAGCTGCTCGAGGTCCTGTCGGGAGCCGGCAATTTCCTCGCGTGCTGACGCGTCATCAAGCTCAGTCAGACGTGCATGGGTACGGGTGTGAGAACCGATGTCCATGCCTGCATCGCGCCAGCGGTACCAGTCCTCAAGATCCATGAGTGGCTTCTGGGCGACCAGACCTTCATCCCAGCGGTTGCGGTCACCGAAGAGGCCACTGACGCCATAGATGGTGGCGGTAAAGCGGTAGCGCTGGAGCACAGGCAGGCCATGCTCGACATTGTTGCGGTAACCGTCGTCGAAGGTGATCCCGACCACCCGGCCGGTTCGCTCGCCTCTGAGGTAGGGTTCGAGATCCCGCATGGACAGGCCGCGGTAGCCCAACAGGCTGAGCAGACCCATCTGCCGTGCGAATGAGCCCGGCGAAACCACGAGACCACGAAGCGGCGTACCGCGTGGCGGCGGCTCGTCGATCTGGTGATACATGAGGATCGGAATCCCGCTCATGTCTGCATCCGGTTGAGATTGGCGTAGTAGCCGCCTGCGGCCAGAAGGTCGGCGTGGGTGCCGCGCTCGACGATGCGGCCTTGGTCCAGCACCAGGATCTGGTCGGCGTGCTCGATGGTGCTGAGCCGGTGGGCGATGACCAGGGTCGTGCGGTTTTTCATGAGCGTGGCCAATGCCGCCTGCACCTGACGCTCACTCTCGGTATCCAGCGCCGAGGTGGCTTCGTCGAGGATCAGAATCGGGGCGTTCTTGAGCAAGGCGCGGGCGATGGCGATGCGCTGGCGCTGGCCGCCAGAAAGCTTAGCTCCGTCCTCACCGATGGAGGTGTCCAGTCCCTGCGGCAGCTGCTGTATGAAGTCCCATGCGTTAGCGGCCTGCGCGGCGGCGATCACCTCGTCACGGGTCGTGGTTGCGCGCGCGCCGAAGGCGATATTGGCCTCGACGGTATCGTTGAAGAGGACGATGTCCTGGCTCACCAGGGCAATGTTGTGGCGCAGGCTGGCCAGTGTGAGTTCGTTGATGTCGATGTTGTCGATCAGTATGCGGCCACCGGTGGGGCGGTAGAAGCGTGGGATCAGCGCGCTGATCGTAGTCTTGCCGCCGCCGGAGGCGCCGACCAGGGCCACTGTCTGCCCGGCACTGGCCTCGAAGCTGATGTGATCCAGTGCCTGCCGCTCGGCACCGGGATAGCTGAAACTGACGTTCTCGAAGCGGATATGCCCGCTGGCATGCGGCAACTCCAGTCGGCCCGGGTCCTGCTCTTCCGGCATGTCCAGCAGATGGAACACGCTTTCGCAGGCCGACAGGCCCCGCTGCAGGATAGGGTTGATCGCCGTCAGCTGCTTGATGGGTGAGATCATCAGCAGCATGGCAGCGATGAAGGACACGAAGCCGCCCGCTGATGCGCTGGCCTGCCCGGTGGTCTGGCTCAGCGCGAGGAAGGTGATGGCGGCGACGGCCATGGCCGCTACGAGGTGGGTGATCGGGGTGAGCGCGGAGGCCGGGACCGCTTCGCGCATCATCGAACGCCGAAATTTTTCGGTGTCCTGGAAGAACCGTTCGCGCTGCTGCTGCTGGCCGCCGAAGATCTTGATCACCTTGTTGGCGTCGGTGGTTTCCTCGATGGTGTGCGACATGGCCCGCAAGGCCTCGAAGCTGGAACGGCTGGCGGCACGGATGCGGCGGCTGAGCTGCTTGATGATGAGGGCGATGAGCGGTCCGATGGTCAACGTGATGACCGTCAGCTTCCAGTCGAGGTAGAGCAGGTAGCACAGCAGTGCGACGACTGTCAGCGACTCGCGCACGGCCGTCACGAGGACATTGGTGGCTGCCTGATTGACGTTGTCCGTGTCATAGATGAGGCGTGAAATCAGCTTGCCGGCCGACTGCTCGTGAAAGGTCTGGGTCGGCATGGTGAGGATCTTGTCGAACAGCTGACGCCGCAGATCCAGCACCAGACGGATCGAGATCCAGGTCATCAGGTAGTTGGTACAGAAGGAGAGGACACCACGCACCAGGAATAGCAGCAGAATCCCCAGCGGTATGGCCCAGACCAGACGGCTGTCCCCGGTCTTGAAGCCGTTGTCGAGCAGGTACTTCATGATGGCCGGAAACACCGGCTCGGTCGCTGCCGTGCACACCATGCCCAGCACGGCCAGCGCGAATGGTTTCCAGTAAGGCCGGACGTAGCCGAGCAGTCGGAAATAGAGCGCGCGGTTGCTGGCGATGGCGGGGCTGTTCGGTGTCATGGCGGAGCGCTCATGCGGAACGCATCGGCGGTCTTGTGGGCTGGCATGCATGGGGCCTGCCGCGATGCATCGAGTCTACCCGAATCGAACAGCTGCCTCTGCGCGTGCAGACGCAGCCGTTGGGCGCAGAGGTATGATTCAACGACGGAATCCGGCCCGCGTGCCTTGACCGTCATCCCAGTTCCACGCATCGGTTTACCTTGTCCCGTCTCTCCGTCATCCTCATCACCAAGAACGAAGCCTCGAACATCGAGGCCTGCCTGCGTTCCGTGGCCTTTGCCGACGAGATCGTGGTAGTGGACTCTGGCAGCACCGACGGGACGGCGGAGATCGCGCGGCGCCTTGGGGCCCGTGTGGAAGTCAAGCCCGACTGGCCCGGTTTCGGCCCGCAGAAGAACCGGGCCCTGGCGCTGGCCAGCCACCCCTGGGTGTTGTCCATTGACGCCGACGAGCGGGTGACGCCTGAGCTGCAGGCGGAAATTCTGGTGGTGGTTCAGGGCGACAGCGGCGTCGTTGCCTGGGAGATCCCGCGCCTGACCCAGTTCTGCGGCCAGTGGATCCATCACTGCGGCTGGACGCCGGATCATGTGCTGCGTCTGTTCCGTGGCGAGGCGGCGCGCTTCAGCGACGACCTGGTGCACGAGCGCGTGCTGGTGACCGGCGGCCCGGTCGGACGGCTCAAGACGTCTCTGTTGCACTACAGCTACCCCACCCCGAGCCACTACTGGCGCAAGCTGGAGCAATACAGCCAGGCCTGGGCGCAGCAGCGCCACCAGGCGGGTCAGCGCACCAGCATGACGCGCGCGGTGGCTGCAGGCGTGGTGGCCTTCATCCGCAGCTACATCTTCCGCCTGGGGGTATTGGACGGGGCCATGGGCTTCGCAGTGTGTACCATGCAGGCCCAGGCCGCTTTCGGCAAGTATTTCGCCCTGTATTGTTTGAACCGGACCCATGATTCATCGTCTGCCTCTCCTCCGCCGTCTGTTTGAGACGACCTGCCTCCTGCTCTGCGTGTGGCTGGGCCTGGCCCAGCCGGCTCTGGCCCAGTTCCGCGTCGAGGTCTCGGGCGTTGGCTTGACCCAGTTGCCCATCGCCTTTGCGCCTTTTCGCGGGCAGGACGCCGCGCCGCAGAAGATCAGCGCCATCGTCCAGGCCGATCTGGAACGCAGCGGCCAGTTCCGCAGCGTGTCGGCCCGCAGCGGGCAGCTTGACGAGAACGCCCGTCCGGATCTGGTGCCGTGGCGTCAGGCCGGCGCCGATTCGCTGCTGACCGGCAGTATCACCCGTCTGGCCGATGGCCGCTACGACGTGCGCTTCCGCCTCTGGGATGTGGTTGCGGGGCGTGACCTGGGCGGGCAGAGCTATGCGATTGCGGCGGCTGACCTGCGGTTGGCCGCGCATCGTATCGCCGACTTCGTCTACGAGAAGCTGACCGGCGAGAAGGGCATCTTCTCCACCCGCATCGCCTACGTGACCAAGGCTGAGCAGCGCTACAGCCTGTGGGTCGCCGATGCCGATGGTGAAGGCGCGCAGCCGGCTCTGAGCAGCCCGGAGCCCATCATCTCGCCCAGCTGGTCGCCCGATGGCCGGCAACTGGCCTACGTGTCCTTCGAGTCGCGCAAGCCCGTGGTCTACATTCACGACGTGGCCAGCGGCAAACGTCGCCTCGTGGCCAACTTCCGCGGCTCCAACAGCGCGCCGGCCTGGTCGCCGGATGGTCGCAGCCTGGCGGTGACGCTGAGCCGCGATGGGGGCTCCCAGCTCTATACGCTGGATGTCAACGCCGTCGGCGCCGAGCCGCGGCGTCTGACCCAGTCGTCCAGTATCGACACCGAGCCGACCTACTCGCATGACGGCAGGCATCTTTACTTCGTTAGCGACCGTGGTGGCAGTCCCCAGATCTACCGCATGCCCGCGGCAGGCGGCAACCCGGAGCGCGTGACGTTTACCGGCACTTACAACATTTCCCCGGCACTGAGCGCCGACGGGCGCTGGCTGGCTTATATTTCCCGGGTCAGCGGTGTCTTCAAGCTGCACGTGATGGAGCTTGCCACGGGCACCGTTACCGCGCTGACCGAAACCACGGCCGATGAGAACCCCAGTTTTGCCCCCAACAGCCGGCTGCTGCTGTATGCAACCAAGCAACAGGAGCGTGAGGCTCTGATGACCACGACCCTGGACGGCAAGATCAAGGCCCGGCTTGCGGGGCAGGGCGGAGACCTCCGTGAGCCCGACTGGGGCCCGTTCCAGAAGGCCTCCAACTGATTCCCTTTACACACACTTTCGCATCCTCAGGAGTAAGACATGTCGATCAAGAAATTTGCGCTGCTGGGCGCCATCGCTCTGGTGATGGCCGGCTGCTCTTCCGTGAACCTGGACAACCCGCCGGTGGATGATCGCTCCACGGGCGGAGCTGCCGGCAGCGGCGGCGCCAGCAGCACGGTAGCCCAGACCACGGTGGCCCCGGTCGATGACGGCAAGGCAGCCCAGGCGGCCATCGCAAACGTGTCGCGCCTGGTCTATTTCGACTACGACAGCTATGTGATCAAGCCCGAGTTCCAGGCCTTGATCGATGCCCATGCGCGCCACATCCGCGCCGACCGCAGCCGCAAGGTTGTGATTGAAGGCCATACCGACGAGCGCGGTGGCCGTGAATACAACCTGGCGCTGGGTCAGCGCCGTGCCGAGGCCGTGCGCCGCGCACTCGGCCTGCTGGGCGTGGCCGACAGCCAAGTCGAGGCCGTGAGCTTTGGCAAGGAAAAGCCGGCCGTGACGGGCAGCGATGAGGCAGCCTGGTCCAAGAACCGCCGCGCTGAGATCAGCTACCGCTGATGCGCCGCAGCGAGATGAACAGGATCCTGCGTCTGGCGGCGTTGCTGCTGTGTGCCCTGGGCAGCACAGCGGCGCACGCCCTGTTCAGTGACGACGAGGCCCGTCGCGCCATTCTCGATCTGCGCCAGCGCGTGGAGAGCATGCGGACGGAGTCCGAGCAGCGCTCCTCCGATCAGGTGAACCGTCTGACGGAAGAGAACACCCAGCTGCGTCGCAGTCTGCTGGAGCTGCAGACCCAGATCGAGACGCTGCGCACCGAGCTGTCACGGCAGGTCGGCCAGAACGAGCAGCTGGCCCGTGCCGTGGCCGAGCTGCAGCGCCAGCAAACTGACGTGATCACGGGTCTGGACGAGCGTCTGCGCAAGTTCGAGCCCTCCAAGGTCAGCGTCGATGGTCGCGAGTTCATGGCCGAGCCGGCCGAGCGGCGTGATTTCGATGCGGCCCTGGGCGTGTTCCGCAAAGGTGACTTCACCGAGGCGCAGAATGTCTTCACCGAGTTCATCAAGCGCTATCCCTCCAGCGGCTACGTGCCCTCGTCCTACTTCTGGCTGGGCAATGCGCAGTACGCCACGCGCGACTACAAGGAAGCCATCCAGAACTTCCGCAACCTGCTGACCCAGGCGCCCGACCACCTGCGCGCCCCTGAGGCCGTGCTCTCGATCGCCAACTGCCAGGTCGAGCTCAAGGACACCAAGGCTGCGCGCAAGACCCTGGAAGATCTGATCAAGGCCTACCCCCAGTCCGAGGCCGCCGCGGCAGCCAGGCAGCGCCTCCCGCGCCTGAAGTAGGCCCCTGCGGGCCCTTGCCCCGGGCTTTAGAATCCGGGGATGCAAACCTCTGACCTCTCCGCACTCAACACCTTGGTGTTGAGTGCCTCCTTTGCGCTCTCGCTGCTGTTCGGCGCCATCGCCCAGCGCACCCACTTCTGCACCATGGGTGCGGTCAGCGATGTGGTCAACATGGGCGACTGGACACGCATGCGCCAATGGGGCCTGGCGATCGGTGTGGCCATGGCCGGCTTTGCACTGCTGGCTTACACCGGGTTCATCGACCCGGCCAAGACCCTGCATGGCGGCAACCGCTGGCTCTGGCTCTCCGCCGCCCTCGGTGGCCTGATGTTCGGCTTCGGTATGGTGCTGTCCTCCGGTTGCGGCAGCAAGACCCTGGTGCGGGTGGGCAGCGGCAGTCTCAAGTCTCTGGTCGTCCTGCTTGTCATGGGTTGGGCTGGTTTCGCCACCATGAAAGGCATCACCGCCGTGCTGCGTGTCGATACGGTGGATCGCGTTGCCGTCGATTTCGCCGGCACGGCCAGCCTGCCGCAGGTGCTGGCCGGCCCCTTGGGCCTGGCGCCTGTCACCCTGCTGCTGGTGCTGGGCCTGCTGATCGGTGCCGTCCTGATGGTCTGGGCCTTGCGCGGCGACCAGTTCCTGCGTGCCGACAACCTGCTGGCCGGCTTCGGCATCGGCGGCATCATCGTTGCCATGTGGTGGGTCAGCGGCCATCTTGGCCACCTGGCCGAGCATCCCGAGACGTTGGAGGAGGTCTACCTGGCCACCAATTCGGGGCGTGCCGAGGCTCTGAGCTTTGTTGCACCGGTCTCCTACACCCTGGACTGGCTCATGTTCTACAGCGACAAGAGCAAGGTGCTCACGCTGGGTATCGTCTCCGTCTTCGGCGTCATCGTGGGCTCGATGCTGATGGCATTGTGGGGCCGCACCTTCCGTTGGGAAGGCTTTGGCAGTACCGAAGACGTCGCCAATCACCTCGTGGGCGCTGTACTCATGGGCGTGGGCGGCGTGACGGCCATGGGCTGCACCATCGGCCAGGGTCTGACCGGCCTGTCCACGCTGGGTCTCAACAGCCTCGTGGCCTTTGCGGCTATCGTGACTGGCGCGGTGCTCGGTTTCAGGTACCAGATGTGGCGCCTGGAGCGCATGGCCTGAGACCGATGGTGCAGGTCGCTGACACCGCCGAGCGCCGTTTCGGCGGGCTGGCCCGGCTTTACGGTGTGGCGGGTGCGCAGTGCATCCGCGCTTCCCATGTGGCTGTGGTGGGGGTCGGCGGTGTCGGCTCCTGGGCCGTGGAGGCCCTGGCGCGCAGCGGCGTGGGCCGGCTCACGCTGATCGATCTCGACCACGTGGCTGAATCCAATATCAACCGCCAGATCCAGGCGACCGAAGCCACTCTTGGCCAGGCCAAGGTGCTGGCTCTGCGGGACCGCATCGCGCAGATCAACCCGGGCTGTCAGGTGAAGTGCATCGAGGAATTTGTCGCGCCCGACAACTGGCCGGCGCTGCTGCCTGCGGGGGTGGAGGCCGTCATCGACGCCTGCGATCAGGTGCAGGCCAAGACCGCCATGGCGGCCTGGGCCCGCACGAGCAAGGCCTTGTTCATCACGGTGGGCGCGGCCGGTGGCAAGCGCCTGGCACACCAGGTCGACATCGAGGATCTGTCCAAGGTCACGCACGATCCCCTGCTGGCCCAGCTGCGCTACCGCCTGCGTAAACAGCATGGCGCTCCGAAAGAGGGACGAAGGATCGGCGTAGCCTGCGTCTACAGCCGGGAGGCGGTGCGCGGACCTGACGCATCCTGTGCGGTTGAAGGCGATGGCAGTCTCAATTGCAGCGGCTACGGTTCCCTGGTGTCGGTCACGTCCACCTTCGGCCAATGCGCCGCGGGCTGGGTGTTGAATGCGCTCGCAGCGCGCGCTTGAAAACGCTGCAAAAAACACGCTATAATTTAAGGCTTGTCGGGGTACGCAAAAGCGTCCCGCTGAGTGGGACGTTAGCTCAGTTGGTAGAGCAGCGGACTTTTAATCCGTTGGTCGCAGGTTCGAATCCTGCACGTCCTACCAAGTACAATTCGAAGCACCGAATATTCCTCGATAGCTCAGTCGGTAGAGCGCCGGACTGTTAATCCGTAGGTCCCTGGTTCGAGCCCAGGTCGAGGAGCCAAAACAAGAAGGCCTTGCAGCGATGCAAGGCCTTTTTTCTTGTCTGCATGCCACGCGAGGCGCAAAGGAAAAGGGGTCTGATCTTGCGATAAGACCCATTTTGATCTGGTGGGTCCTGTAGGATTCTAACCTACGACCTACGTATTAAGAGTCCGCTGCTCTACCAACTGAGCTAAGAACCCGAAGCCGCGATTATGGCATAAAACAGCACGTTCCCGAGAGGGCGGCGAATGAAATGAAGTTCTTTGCGCATTCCCATCACACAGGAGTACCGATCATGTCCCGGCTGTCTGTCATCACCTTGAGTGTCTTCATGCTGACGGGCTGTGGTGCCGAAACGGCGACCACGGCGGCCACCGTAGGGGCTGCCAAGAAGCAGGAGATCGAGCAGGGCAAGCAGACCCTGGAGCAGGTGCAGCAGCGGGTGGGCGAGTCCATGCAGCAGATGCAGCAAAGCCCACAGCGCGCTGCTGACTAGTTCCAACGCCAAACCGCACCGATGCTGCTGGTCGCACGCCGTTGATCGCGTGGCCGCCAGCGGCTCCGCGCTAAGTGGGCTAGTGCACGGACAGCCTGACCAGGCATTTTGAGAATGCGGTTCAGGGCCACCGTCCGGTGGCCCGAGCATCTTCAGGGAGGCTCGCATGCTGTTCCCGACCCATCGGCAAGCGCTCGTTGTACCGGGCCAGGGCGTCCGCTTCGTGAGTCCCATGGCGAATGCATGGGGAAGAAGTTTTCTGCGCCATCTTTCCGCTGAGCTCATGCCGGTGCCGCACGATGAAGCTCAGCTTTGGGTGTGCCGCATCGTTCCCCCGGCTCAGGCGCTGTTCGATGCGCGCATGCATGCCCCCACTGATATGGCCGTGTGTACCGTTCTCGGCGTATCGGCGCTGATGGTTTCGGCCTATCAGATCACGGGCGTCGAACTGGGCCGCGCGGACAGGGCGCTGGCGCTCGTCGAGCGCGCGTTTGTCCTGACCTATCGGGCCTACATCAGGAACGTCTGCCTGCCGCTGTTGCAGGGGGGCGAACTTCAGGCGGCTGAACTGGCCAGGATGAACTTCCACGCCTGGGGGCGACCGTTGCCGCCCTCCGCCCAAGGGCACCGGGACCCGCGCGGGGCCGTCCGCGGTCCCGAGTGGCCAGGTTTCCAGTGCTTCTTCGAGGAGCATGGAGCGCCCGAGCTGGCGCGGATCATGCAGACCGCAGATGAGACTTGGATCCGCGCCCTTGCTGACCACAGACGCGCGGGCTCGGAGCCAGGATCGCGCGCGTGTGGAGAGTCCTCGGACTTCTCGCCGTTTCACTTTTCACACGCCCGGGTGCGGCCTGCGCCCCGCCGACGCGACACGGTACTGGAACTGGATCTCGGTACTTCTGCGGCATGGGGGGACGCTCTCGACGAGCGCCGCCCGAGGGGCTCGGTCTCCAGCGCATCTGCTTGAAACAGGCTCAGGCCGCTGTTGCCTAGCGATCCAGGGAGCTGCCCAGCTCCAGCCAGCGTTCCTCGAGCTGGCCAAGTTCGTCTTGCAATACGCCGAGCCGTTTCCCGAGCTCATGGATTTCGTCCATGCTGGGTTGGCCAGCCAGCCGCTCTTCAAGCGCGGCCTTCTCCCGGCTCAGTTCGCTGATGCGCGCCTCGGTCTGTTCCAGCTCCTTGCGCATCTGACGGGTACGGTTGTCCTCGCGCTTTGCTGGGGCGGCCACGGGTGGCGGCGGGGCGCTTGCGGCGGCAACCGCCGCCGCCTGGGTTTCCTTGAGCGCTTCGCGCTGGCGCTTGGCCTCGTCGAGCAGGTAGCGCTGGTAGTCGTCCAGATCGCCATCGAAGGGGCTGATGCCGCCACGTGAGACCAGCCAGAACTCGTCGCAGACCGAGCGCAGCAGGGCGCGGTCATGGCTGACCAGCATCACCGTGCCCTCGAACTCGTTGAGCGCCACCGATAGCGCCTCGCGTGTGGCCAAGTCCAGGTGGTTGGTGGGCTCGTCCATGAGCAGCAGGTTGGGGCGCTGCCAGACCAGCATGCACAGCACCAGGCGCGCCTTCTCGCCGCCGCTCATGGTGCCCACGGTCTGCTTGACCTGGTCGCCCGTGAAGTTGAAGCTGCCCAGGAAAGTGCGCAGGTCCTGCTCGCGCGTGGCCTGGCCGCTGAGCGCGCCACGTGCCGTCGTGTCCTTGACGAGACGGATCATGTGCTCCAGCGGTGTGTCCTGCGGGCGCAGCACGTCGAGTTCCTGCTGGGCGAAGTAGCCGATGGCCAGGCCCTTGCCTTCGATGATCTCGCCGCTGATGGGGCGCAGGTCACGCGCGATGGTTTTCACGACCGTGGACTTGCCCTGGCCGTTGGCACCCAGGATACCGATGCGCTGGCCGGCCAGCACCGATTTGCTGACGTTGCGCACGATGGTTGTGGGCGGTGTCTCCGCGGGCGCGCCTTCGGGGGGCGGATAGCCACAGCTGACCTCCTGCAGGGCCAGCATGGGGTTGGGCAGGTTGGCGGGCTCCTTGAATTCGAAGGTGAAGTCGGCCTCGGCCAGCACAGGGCCGATCTTCTCCATGCGCTCCAGCGCCTTGACCCGGCTCTGGGCCTGCTTGGCCTTGCTGGCCTTGGCCTTGAAGCGGTCGATGAACTTCTGAAGATGGGCAATTTTTTCTTGCTGGCGCGCGTAGGAGGCCTGCTGCAGCTCCAGCTGCTCGGCGCGCATGTCCTCGAACTTGCTGTAGTTGCCGCCGTAGCGTTTGAGCTGGGCGTTCTCGATGTGCAGGGTGACGCCGGTGACGGCGTCGAGGAACTCGCGGTCATGGCTGATGACCAGCATGGTGCCCGCATAGCGTTGCAGCCAGGCTTCAAGCCAGACCAGGGCGTCGAGGTCCAGGTGGTTGGTGGGCTCGTCGAGCAGCAGCAGGTCGCTGGGGCACATCAGCGCACGCGCCAGCTGGAGTCGCATGCGCCAGCCGCCCGAGAAGCTGTTGACCGGCTGGTCCAGCTCCGTGGTCTTGAAGCCCAGGCCCAGGATCAGGGCCTGCGCACGGGCCGGCGCATCGTGCGCACCGGCGTCGTGCAGCTCCATATAGGCGTGGGCCATACGCTCACCGTCGTCCGTGGCTTCGGCGGCGGTGACTTCGGCCTGGGCAGCGGCCAGGCGTGTGTCGCCCGCGATCACGAAGTCGGTGGCGGACTCGCTGGTCTCCGGCATGTCCTGCGCCACCTGCGCCAGGCGCCATTGGGCGGGGATGTAGCACTCGCCGGCGTCTTCGTGCAGCGTGCCGTTGAGCAGGGCGAAGAGGGTGGACTTGCCCGCACCGTTGCGGCCGACGAGACCGACCTTCTCACCGGGGTTGATGGTGGCGGACGCACCATCGAGGATCACCTTGGCGCCGCGACGCAAGGTGACGTTTTTCAGACTAATCATCGTTCGTGTGTCGTTGCGCCCTGGAGGAGGCGTAACGAATGAAAGGGTTCAGATGGCGAGCGCCGTGGAGCCGGCCTTGCCGGGCCACTGGCCTTGTCCCCTGGAGGGGAAGGCGGCGACAGCCGCCACAGGGGTGTCTCATCTCCGCAGTGCTTCACGGGTGACCAGCAGGACCTGGTCCGCACCAGCACTCGTTTCCAGCCAGGCGACTTCCAGCAGGGGGAAGGCGGCTTCAAAATGCTCGCGCTCGTTACCGATCTCCAGCACGAGCACGGCGTGTTCCGTCATGTGTGCCGGGGCATCGCGCAACAGCTTGCGGATGAAGTCCATGCCGTCGTTGCCGCCGGCCAGGGCCAGCTCGGGCTCGGCCCGGTACTCCGCGGGCAGGGCGGCCATGCTCTGTGCATTGACGTAGGGCGGATTGCAGAGGATGAGGTCGTAGGGGCCGCGTACGCTGGCCAGCCCATCGGAACGCAGCAGGGTGATGCGGTCCTGCAGGCCGTGCTTGTCCACATTGATGCGGGCCACGGCCAGGGCGTCTTCGGAGAGGTCGGCGCCGTCCACCATCACTTCAGGCCAGGCCAGGGCGCCCAGCACGGCCAGGCTGCCGTTGCCGGTGCACAGGTCCAGCACCTTGTGGGTGTGCTCGCCCAGCCAGGCGTCGATGGTGCCGTCGGCCAGCAGCTCGGCGATGAAGCTGCGCGGCACGATGGCGCGCTCATCGACGTAGAAGGGGACGCCTTGCAGCCAGGCTTCCCGGGTCAGGTAGGCAGCCGGCTTGCGGCTCAGGATACGCTCCCGAAGCAGCGCCGCGACCTGCGTCTGCTCCTCGGGCGTCACCGTGCGCTCAGCCACGTGGTCCAGATCGTCCAGCGGCAGGCCCAGGCGCCAGAGCACCAGCCAGGCGGCCTCGTCAAAGGCGTTGGTGGTGCCGTGACCATAGGCCACACCGGCGGTCTCCAGCTGCTGCGCGCCGGCCTCGATCACGGAGATCACGGTCGGCTGATGGGCACTGGGGCCACTCATGACGCGAGCTTTTCCAGCACGCGCCGGTAGATGTTCTTGAGCGGCTCGATGTCGGCCACGGGGATGTGCTCGTCGATCTTGTGGATCGTGGCGTTGGTGGGGCCAAGCTCGATGACCTGCGGGCAGATCCGGGCGATGAAGCGGCCGTCGCTGGTGCCGCCGGTCGTTGAGAGCTCGGTGTCGAGACCGGTCTCGTCACGGATGGCGTCGCGCACGGCGTTGACCAGGGTGCCGGGCGTGGTCAGGAAGGGCAGGCCGCCGATGGTCCAGGCCAGCTCGTAGTCGAGCTCGTGCCGGTCCAGCACGGCGGTGAGGCGCTGCTGCAGGCTCTCGGGCGTGGACTCGGTGCAGAAGCGGAAGTTGAAGTCCACCACGATGGCACCCGGGATGACGTTGCTCGCGCCGGTGCCGCCGTGGATGTTGCTGACCTGCCAGGTCGTGGGCGGGAAGAAGTCATTGCCCTGGTCCCATTCGATGGCGGTGAGCTCGGCCAGAGCCGGGGCGAACAGATGGATGGGGTTGCGGGCCAAGTGCGGGTAGGCGATGTGGCCCTGCACGCCCTTGACCGTGAGCTTGCCGCTCATGGTGCCGCGGCGGCCGTTCTTGATCATGTCGCCGGTGCGCTGCACCGAGGTCGGCTCGCCGACGATGCAGTAATCCAGCTGGACACCGCGGGACTGCAGCAGCTCGCAGACCTTGACCGTGCCGTCCACGGCGGGGCCTTCCTCGTCGCTGGTCAGCAGCAGCGCGATGTTGAGCGGGGCCTGAGGGCGGGCGGCGACGAACTCTTCCACCGCGACGACAAAGGCTGCGATCGAGGTCTTCATGTCCGCCGCGCCGCGGCCGTAGAGCTTGCCGCCGCGGTGCGTGGGTGTGAAAGGGTCCTGGCTCCATTGCGCGACCGGGCCCGTCGGCACCACGTCGGTGTGGCCGGCAAAGACCAGCAGCGGTGCGCCGGCCTGTGCCGTGCGCTGGGCCCAGAGGTTGTTCACGCGGAAATCATCGGGGCCGCTGGTCAGGGTCTCACAGACAAAGCCCTGGGCCTGCAGGCGTTCGGCGATGAGCTGCTGGCAGCCGGCGTCGTCGGGGGTGACGGAGGGGCGGGCGATCAGCTGTTCGGTCAGTTGCAGGGTCAGGGACATGCGGATAGGAAAGAGAGGCTGTCAGCCGTGCTTCACGTCGAGCGTGATCTCGGTGAAGGACGGTTCGTCGTCGTGGTGGTCTTCGGCCGCCTGGGCCTGGGCCGGCTTCTGGAAGTCGTTCTGCAGACGCCACATGAGGTTGGTGGGCGAATCGGAGTTGGCCAGGCCTTCCTTGCGGTCG
Source organism: Hylemonella sp. (assembly GCF_027532185.1). GTDB lineage: Bacteria > Pseudomonadota > Gammaproteobacteria > Burkholderiales > Burkholderiaceae_C > Hylemonella. Next base: position 34,454 of record NZ_JAPZSV010000011.1, read on the forward strand.
ACCACGCCGTCGGTGATGAGCCGGGCGATGTCCTGCTCGAAGTTCTGCGAGCCCTCGGCCATGGCCTTTTCCAGCGCTTCCTTGATGCTGGAGAAGTCGCCCTTCTCGATCAGCTCGGAGATCAACTTGGTGTTGAGCATGATTTCCACCGCCGGAGTCCGTGCGCCGGTCACGGTGCGCAGCAGACGCTGCGAGACGATGGCCTTCATGGCGCTGGCCAAATCACCCAGCATGGTTTGGCGCACTTCCACCGGGTAGAAGCTCAGGATCCGGTTCAGCGCCTGGTAGCTGTTGTTGGCGTGCATGGTGGCCAGGCAAAGGTGGCCAGACTGCGCGTAGGCGATGGCGGCCGACATGGTCTCGCGGTCGCGGATCTCGCCGATCATGATCACGTCGGGGGCCTGGCGCAGCGCGTTCTGCAGCGCGGTATGCAGGTTCTTGGTGTCGGCTCCGATTTCGCGCTGGTTGACCACCGAGCGCTTGTTCTTGAACAGGTACTCGATCGGGTCCTCGATGGTCAGGATGTGGCCCGAGGCGTTCTCGTTGCGGTAGTCGATCATGGCCGCCAGCGTGGTGCTCTTGCCCATGCCCGTGGCGCCCACCATGAGGATGAGGCCGCGCTTTTCCATGATCAGGTCGCCCAGGATGGGCGGCAGCGAGAGCGAGCCCAGCGTGGGGATCTCGCCGGAGACAAAACGGATCACGGCCGCCACCGAGCCACGCTGGCGCATGGCACTCAGACGGAAGCGCCCCACGCCGGCCAGCGGGAAGCCCATGTTGAGCTCGCTGTAGGCATCGAGCTCGGCCATGCGCTCCTCGGGGATGATCTCGGCCAGCAGGTTGCGCGGCGCCTCGGCCGGCAGGGCCTGGTTGTTGATGGGCACGCACTGGCCGTTGATGCGGATCAGCGCCGGCGAGTGCGCCGACAGATAGATGTCCGAGGCCTTTTTCTCGGCCATCAGGCGCAGGATCCGTTCCATCGTGCCCATGGGGCGTTCGGCTGTGGTGCTCATGTTTCCTCCGTGTCGGGTCTCGGGCCCTGTCAGTCGGTATCAGTCGCGCAGCAGGTCGTTCAGGCTGGTCTTGGAGCGGGTCTGCGCATCCACCGTCTTGACGATGATGGCCGCATAGGTGCTGTAGTCCTGGCCGCCCTTGGTCTTCTTGGGCAGGTTGCCGCTGATGACCACGCTGCCACTGGGCACGCGGCCGTAGACGATTTCGCCGGTGTCGCGGTTGAAGATGGGCGTGCTCTGGCCGATGTACACACCCATGCCGAGCACAGAATTCTCTTCCACGACCACGCCCTCGACCACTTCCGAGCGTGCGCCGATGAAGCAGTTGTCTTCGATGATGGTCGGCCCAGCCTGCACGGGCTCCAGCACACCGCCGATGCCCACGCCACCCGACAGGTGCACGTTCTTGCCGATCTGGGCGCAGGAACCGACTGTGGCCCAGGTGTCGACCATGGTGTTCTCATCGACGTAGGCGCCGATGTTCACGTAGCTGGGCATGAGGATGGCGCCCTTGGCAATGTAGCTGCCGCGGCGGGCTACGGCCGGCGGCACCACGCGCACGCCGGTGGCGGCCATCTCTTCAGCCGACAGGTGGGCAAACTTGGTCTGCACCTTGTCGTAGAAGCCCAGATCGCCGGCCTTGATGACCTCGTTGTCCTTGAGGCGGAATGACAGCAGCACGGCCTTCTTGATCCACTGGTGCACGGTCCACTTGCCCACGGCTTCGCGCGTGGCCACGCGCAGGCGACCCTTGTTCAGCTCGGAGATCACGTGCTCGACGGCCTCGGCCACTTCCTTGGGGGCGGACTTGACGGAGATGTTCGCGCGGTTGTCCCAGGCGGCTTCGATGATCTGTTGCAGTTGTTGGCTCATGTCAGGTGGACTCAGTTTCGGGATTGGACAAATTGGACGATGCGCTCGGCCGCTTCCACGCACTCGGCGGTTTCGGCCACCAGCGCCATGCGCACGCGCCCGGCGCCGGGATTGGTGCCATGGGCCTCGCGCGCCAGATAGCTGCCGGGCAGTACGGTGACATTGTAAAGAGCGTAGAGCTCGCGGGCGAACTCGGTGTCGGAACCCTGTACGCCAGCCCAGAGATAGAAGGCGGCATCGGGCAGGGCCACGTCGAGCACGGGCGACAGCATCGGGGTGACGGTGGCGAATTTCTGCCGGTAGAGGTTGCGGTTGTCGATGACGTGCTGCTCGTCGTTCCAGGCCGCCATGCTGGCGGCCTGCACCACATGGCTCATGGCGCTGCCGTGGTAGGTGCGGTAAAGCAGGAAGGCCTTGATGATGGCCGCATCCCCGGCCACGAAGCCGCTGCGCAGCCCCGGCACATTGCTGCGCTTGGACAGGCTGGTCAGTGCGATCAGGTTTCTGAAATCCGTGCGGCCCAGTTTGAGGGCGGCTTCCAGTCCGCCCAGCGGCGGCTCGTCACGGAAGTAGATCTCGCTGTAGCACTCGTCCGAGGCGATCACGAAACCGTAACGGTCGCTGAGCGCGAAGAGCTTCTGCCACTCGTCCAGCGGCATCACGGCGCCCGTGGGGTTGCCCGGTGAGCAGGTGAAGATGAGCTGGGTGCGGGCCCAGACCTCGGGCGGCACCGAGTCCCAGTCCACGGCAAAGTTGCGCGCCGGATCGCTGGGCACGTAATACGGCTCGGCCCCGGCCAGCAGGGCACCGCCCTCGTAGATCTGATAGAAGGGATTGGGGCAGAGCACCAGGGCACCGGGCTTCGTGCCGTCCACCACGGTCTGCGTCAGTGCGAACAGCGCCTCGCGCGAGCCATTGACGGGCAGGATCTGGGTGCCGGGGTTGACGGCCACGCCGTAGCGACGCTGCAGCCAACCGGCCATGGCCTCCTTGAGCGCAGGTTCACCGGCGGTGGCCGGGTAGCCGGTCAGGCCGGTGCCCAGCGCGCCCGCGAGGGCCTGCTTGATGAAGTCGGGCGTGGCGTGCTTGGGTTCACCGATGCCCAGGCTGATGGGGCGGTAGGCGGGGTTGGGCGTGATGCCGGCAAAAAGTTGCCGCAGCCGTTCGAAGGGATAGGGCTGCAGCCTCTGGAGCAGGGGGTTCATGGGATGAATTATCCCGGAACTCCCCCGCCCGTTCGGGGGTCAGCGCGGCAGTTTCTGGGCGCGCACCGCCTTTTGCACCAGCAGGTCGATGGACAGCACCAGCGCGATGCCAATGGCCATGACCGTCACCACGTCGGGCAGGTCGGTGGAAATGATCACGCCAAAGCCGCGCGGCGGCGCCAGGCGGTCGGCCGTGGTGCAGACGAAATCGGCTGCGGCCATACCGGTGTAATGCATGGCGCAGACGGCCACGGCCATGACCGCTGCGGCGACGAGACGCAGGGCGACCTGTTTGGTGTTGAAGGCCAGCCAGAGGGCTGCCGTGGCGGCGACGATCGCGATCAGGATCGACAGGGCAACCAGAGCCGACGCCCAGTCGATATAGCCACCAAAACGCATGCCGTACATGCCCAGGTAATGCATGACCACTACGCCCAGGCCCACGGCGCCCCCGGCGACCAGCAGACGCTGGCGGTTCGAGGGGTCGCGCGCCACATGGACCAGGCCGAAGGCCGTGGCCGCACAGACCACCACCAGCGAGATCACCGTCTCGACCATGGAATACCCGACGCGCAGGTCCATCTTGAGCGCAGCCATGCCGATGAAGTGCATGGTCCAGACACCGATGCCGCCCAGGGCCAGGGTGGCTGCGAGCAGGTCAAAGGAGTTGATCTTGCCGTTGGGGCCGATCATGCGGCGGGCGGCGGTGAGGGCGACGAAGGAGCCGATGAAGGCCAGGGCAAAAGACAGTGAGACGTAAAGCGTGTCGTAACTCGAGATGACTTCCGGATTCATGGTGATGCGTTCCTGTTCTGGGGACGACGCATACTAGGCGGGGACGCGATCCCGCGCTGGTTTGGTGCCCATTTTTTTCGGCTTTGTCCATGCAGAAATGCACAGACTCAAAGCCAGAAATCCTTGCCCCTCAGGCGCGTGGGGTATTGGTCAGGTAGCTCAGCACCAACTTGTCCTGTTGTGTAAGCGAGTGAAAGGCCATGCCCGTGAAATGCGACTCGCCGTCCTGCGCGCGATGGCTGTGGCACACCGTGGCCTTGACCGTGATGGGGCTGAGTTCGCCCTCGACCAGGCCCTGGATCGTGAGGCTGATGACCTTGCCGACGGCGGCCACGGTGTCCGGCGTGCTCACCATCGCACCTTGCAGGCTGATGTCGACCAGCAGGCCTTCCTGCCGCTGCTCGCCCATCTGGGTCACGACGGGCCAGCGGGTCTTGGTGCGCAGGGACTGGCGCACCAGGCGGGCGTCGACCTGGTTGGGGTAGGCCAGCAGTGCATAGACGAAGGGCTTGTCATAGGTCTGCAGCACCTTGCTGATGAAGGAGAACTCATGCTGGCCCGTGAAGCCGCGCACGATGCAGACCTCACCTTCAGTCAGACCCGGGTCCTCGCCCTCGGGGCCCTGGGGGCCGACCATGACGCCGCGGTTCTCGATGGCGCCGAAGAGCTGGGCTTCCTTCTTGCTGGCGCCTTCCACCAGCCGGCGCACCTGCAACGCGATGCCGGGGCGCAGGCCCAGTTCCTTGAGGGTGGTCTGGGCGACCTGCGGGGCGTTGTCAGGGGCGGCCTGGTTCATGTTGCGTCTTTTTCTGCGGTCGGTCGGCTCAAAGCTCGTGAATCTACACGCTCTGCCGCGGGTGCGCCATGGCGACGGGCCACACAGTGTGTACAAATGCAACCAGCCCGGGTTTACCCGGGGCGGGCATCGGGCGTGTTCTCCCTGTTTTTTGGCCGCAGCCCGAAGGGAATGGGGTCAGCAGGCCTTAGCACAAAAGCAGGGCGCCCAGGCTCCTTTTCACGCTGCGCGGGACGTTATGATTTCGCGTTCCTTCCGTTCCCCCGACCGAGTCCACCACTGTGCGTCTTACCTCGATCAAGCTTTCCGGTTTCAAGTCCTTCGCCGAGCCGACCAATTTCATGCTGCCGGGCCAGCTGGTGGGCGTGGTCGGCCCCAATGGCTGCGGCAAGTCCAACATCATGGATGCCGTGCGCTGGGTGCTGGGCGAAAGCCGCGCCAGCGAGCTGCGTGGCGAGTCCATGCAGGACGTGATCTTCAACGGTACCACCACGCGCAAGCCGGCCAGCCGCTCCAGCGTGGAGCTGGTCTTCGACAATGCGGATCACCGCGCCGGCGGCCCGTTCCGCGAATACGCGGAAATCGCCGTCAAGCGCGTGCTCACGCGTGACGGCACCAGCAGCTACTACATCAACAACCAGCCGGTGCGTCGGCGTGACGTGCAGGACGTGTTCCTCGGTACCGGCCTGGGCCCGCGCGCCTACGCCATCATCGGCCAGGGCACGATCAGCCGCATCATCGAATCCAAGCCGGAAGAGCTGCGCCTCTTCCTCGAAGAAGCCGCCGGCGTTTCCAAGTACAAGGAGCGCCGCCGCGAGACCGAGAACCGCCTCTCGGACACGCGCGAGAACCTCACACGCGTCGAGGACATCCTGCGCGAACTTAACGCCAACCTCGAAAAGCTTGAGCGCCAGGCCGAGGTCGCGCAGAAGTACAACAGCCTGCAGGCTGACGTGACGCTCAAGCAGCAGCAGCTCTGGTACCTCAAGCGTTCCGAGGCCGAGGCCGATCAGACCCGCATCAAGCAGGAGGGCGAAAAGGCCGTCATCGAGCTTGAATCCCGTGTGGCCGACCTGCGCCACATCGAGGCTGACCTCGAAACCATCCGCCAGGCCCACTACGCTGCCGGTGACCAGGTCAACCAGGCCCAGGGCCTGCTCTACGAGGCCAGCACCGAGGTGGGGCGTCTGGAAGCGGAGATCCGCTTTGTGGTCGAGGGCCGCCAACGCGTCGAAGAGCGCCTCAACACGCTGAAAGAGCAGACCGCCCAGTGGGCCACGCGCAAGACCGACGCCCAGGCCGAGATCGAGCAGCTCGCCGAGCTGGCCCTGGTCGGGGAAGAGAAGACCACCGAGCTGGCCGCCCAGCTCGAAGAACAGTCGATGGCGCTGCCGGATCTCGAGGAAGCTCTGCGCCAGGCGCAGCACAAGGCCAACGAGCAGCGCAGCAGCGTGGGCCAGGTGCAGCAGCAGATCCAGGTGCTGGCCGCCGAGCAGCGCAGCATCGACGAACAGACGCGTCAGCTCCAGCAGCGCCGCGAACGCCTGGACACCGACAAAAAGGCTTTGGCCGCGCCCGACGAGGCGCGTCTGCAGAGCCTGCAGGCCCAGTCGGCGCAAGCCACCGAGGCCGCCGCCGTAGCCGAAGCGCGCCTGCACGAGCTGCAGGACAGCGTGCCCCAGCTTGACGAGGCGCGCCGTCAGCAGCAGGAAACGCTGAACACGGAGGCGGCCAAGCAGACCGATCTGTCCGCCCGTATGGAGGCGCTCAAGGCCCTGCAGGACAAGGTCAAGACCGACGGCAAGCTCCAGCCCTGGCTGGCCAAGCACGGCCTGGCTGATCTGCAGGCCCTGTGGACCAAGCTGCACATCGAGCAGGGCTGGGAAAACGCCCTCGAGGCCGCCTTGCGCGAACGCATGGGCGCGCTCGAGGTCAGCCGCCTGGACATGGTCAAGGCCTTCGGGGCCGACGCGCCGCCGGCCAAGCTGGCCTTCTACAGCGCGCCGCAGGCCGGCGCGCCGGAGAAGGCCGGTGGCCTGCCACGCTTGGCCGAGCTCTTGCGCGTCAACGACGCCGGCCTCAAGGCCGTGCTGGTGGACTGGCTGCAGGGCTGCTACACCGCGCCCAGCTTCGAGGAGGCGCTGGCCCAGCGCAGCCAGCTGCAGCCCGGCGAAACCATCTACGTGAAGAGTGGTCACGCCGTCAGCCTGCACAGCGTGAGTTTTTACGCCCAGGATTCCGAGCAGGCCGGCCTGCTGGCGCGCGCGCAGGAGATCGAGAACCTCGAGAAGCAGCTGCGCGCGCAGTCGCTGATCAGCGAGGAGGCGCGTACCGCCCTGGTGCGCGCCGAAGCCGCCTACGCCGATGCCTCGCAGCGCCTGGTCACGGCACGTCGTGAAGCCAGCGAGACCCAGAGCCGCGCCCACGAACTGCAGGTCGAGACCCTGCGCCTGACCCAGCTGGCCGAGCAGACCCGCGCCCGCAGCGAGCAGATCGCTGGCGACTTGGCCGAAGTCGACGCCTTGCTCGAAGAGCTGCAGGAGCGCCGCGTCGCGGCCGAGGGCCGGTTTGAAGAGCTGGACATGCAGCTGGCCGACAGCCAGGAGCGCCACGCCCAGCTCGACGAGCGTGTGCTCGAGGCCGAGCGCAAGCTCAACGCCTGTCGCGAGCAGCAGCGCGCCCTGGAGCGCCAGGCCCAGGAGGCCACCTTCTCGCTGCGCACGCTGGACGCGCGCAAGGCCGAGCTCTCGCGTGCCATCGAGACGGCTGAGCAGCAGGCGGCGTCCATCACGGGGGAAGAGCAGCGCGCGCGTGACGAGCTTGCGCGCCTGACCGACGCCGCCGCCCAGGCCGGGCTGCAGAACGCGCTGGCCCTGAAGTTGGAGCGCGAGCAGGCCCTGGCGGCCAAGAAGAGCGAGTACGACGACCTCACCGCCAAGTTGCGCGCCAGCGACGAGCGCCGCCTCAAGCTCGAGCGCGAGCTCGATCCCCTGCGCCAGCGCATCCAGGACATGCAGCTCAAGGAGCAGGCTGCGCGCCTGGGGCTGGAGCAGTACGACCAGCTGCTGGCCGAGGCCCAGGCCGACCTGGCGGCCGTGGCACTATCTATCGCCGACGGCAATGTGCGCCTCACGGGCCTGCAGGGCGAGATCGAGCGCCTGAACCGCGAGATCGCGGCCCTGGGGGCCGTCAACCTGGCGGCGCTGGAAGAACTGGCCCATGCGCGCGAGCGCAAGCAGTTCCTCGATGCGCAGTCGGCCGACCTGACCGACGCCATGAACACGCTGGAAGACGCCATCCGCAAGATCGACGGTGAAACCCGCGAGCTGCTGGCCGGCACCTTCAAGACGGTCAACGAACATTTCGGCCGCATGTTCCCCGAGCTCTTCGGTGGTGGCCAGGCCAAGCTCATCATGACGGGCGACGAAATTCTGGACGCTGGCGTTCAGGTCATGGCGCAGCCCCCGGGCAAGAAGAACCAGACCATCCACCTGCTGTCGGGTGGCGAAAAGGCGCTGACCGCCATCGCCCTGGTGTTCGCCATCTTCCAGCTCAACCCCGCGCCCTTCTGCCTGCTGGACGAGGTGGACGCCCCGCTGGACGACGCCAACACCGAGCGCTATGCCAAGCTCGTGAGCAGCATGAGCAAGGGCACCCAGTTCCTCTTCATCAGCCACAACAAGATCGCGATGGAGATGGCGGAGCAGCTCATCGGCGTGACCATGCAGGAGCAGGGCGTCTCGCGCATCGTGGCGGTGGACATGGAGTCCGCCGTGTCCATGGCCGAGGCCGCCTGAAGCAGCGCGGAGCCGGGCCCCGATGAGCAAGCTGCAGATCGGACTGGCCATCGCCGGCGCGCTGCTGCTCGCTGGCCTCGTGCTCCATGGCATCTGGACCGCGCGGCGGCATCAGCCACGCCTGGCCGACCCCGAGCCCGAGGGCGCCACGCGGCACGGCGACCCGTCCGCTGCGCCGGTCGATCCCGTCCTGGGCGCTGTGCCGGCGGCGGACGATCTGCTGCTGCCGCCCGCGGCGGAGAAGAAGCCGCTGCTGGACCCGCTGATCGACGTGCTGGCGTCCATCGAACTGGAGCACCCCGTGTCGGGCGAGGCGGTGCTGCAGCACATGCCAGCCACCCGCCGCGTCGGCAGCAAGCCCTACAGCATCGAAGGCCTGCTCCAGGCCGACGGCCAGTGGGAACCTCCCCAGCCCGGCCGCCGTTACAGCGCGCTGCAGGCGGGCGTGCAGCTGGCCAACCGTGCCGGTGCGCTCAACGAGATCGAGTACTCCGAGTTCGTCGTCAAGACCCAGGCCCTGGCCGACGCCCTCGGCGGCACGACCGAGTTTCCCGACATGCTCGACGCCGTGTCCCGTGGCCGCGAACTCGACGCCTTTGCCAGCGAGCACGATGCGCAGCTCAGCGTGACGCTGCGCGCGCGCCAGACGGCCTGGAGCGCTGGCTATGTGCAGCAGCACGCGGCGCGCCTGGGCTTTGTGGCTGGCGTGCTGCCCGGGCGCATGGTGCTGCCCGCGACACAGGCAGGGCAGCCGCCCATCCTGGGCCTGCAGTACGACCCCCAAGCCGCACTCGCCGCCGATCCCTCGATGACCGCCATCCGCGATGTCATGCTGAGCCTGGACGTGGCCCAGGTGCCACGCAGCGAACGACCCTATGTGCGTCTGCGCGAGGCGGTCAAGCACCTGGCCGAGGTCATGGACGGCCAGATCACCGACGACAACGGCCAGCCGCTCAGCAGCGACGCGATGGACCTGATCGGCTCCGAGCTCGAGACCCTCTACGACAAGCTCGACGCGCGCGAGCTCTCGGCCGGCTCGGTGCTGGCCCGTCGTCTGTTCTCCTGAATGTCCTGCTGCACCGATGACGCCCGATTTGTTCGACGCGGCGCCTGCCGTTCCATCCCCCGCCGAGCGCGTCAGGGAACTGCATCGCCTGCTGCATCACCACGCGCACCGCTACTACGTGCTCGACGCCCCCGAGATTCCGGACGCCGAGTACGACCGCCTGTTTCGCGAGCTGCAGGCGCTTGAAGCCACGCATCCCGAACTGCTGACGCCTGACTCGCCCACTCAGCGCGTGGGCGGCAAGGTGCTGGACGGCCTGATGCCCGTGCGCCATGCGGTGCCCATGCTGTCCATCGAGACCGAGACCGACACCACGGCCGCTGGCGCGCAGAGTTTCGACGCCCGCGTGCGCAAGGCCTTGGGCCTGACGGATGCCGATCCGCCGGTGGCCTATGCGGCCGAGCTCAAGTTCGACGGCCTGGCCATCAATCTGCGTTACGAGCAGGGCGTGCTGGTGCAGGCCGCCACGCGCGGTGATGGCGAGACGGGCGAGGACGTGACGCAGAACGTGCGCACCATCGGCCAGATTCCGCTGCGCCTGAACGGTTGCGAGGCGCCCGTGCTCGAAGTCCGTGGCGAGGTCTACATGCGCCGCGACGATTTCGAGGCGCTCAATGCGAAGCAGCGAGAGAAGGGCGAGAAGACCTTCATCAACCCGCGCAACACCGCGGCCGGCGCCATCCGCCAACTCGATCCGGCCCTGGTGGCCCAGCGCCCGCTGAGCTTCTACGCCTATGGTCTGGGCGAGGTGCAGGGCTGGGTCGTGCCCGCCACCCATGCGCAGATGCTCGACGCGCTGCAGGCCATGGGCCTGCCCGTGTGTGAGGAGCGCGCCGTGGCGCAAGGCGCTGCGGGCCTGACAGCCTTTCACGAGGCCGTCCGTGCCAAGCGCGACGCCCTGCCTTTCGACATCGATGGCGTGGTCTACAAGGTCAACGCGCTGGCCTTGCAGCAGCAGCTGGGCTTCAAGACGCGCGAGCCGCGCTGGGCCGTGGCGCACAAATACCCCGCGCAGGAAATGCTGACCACGGTGCAGGCCATCGAGATCCAGGTGGGTCGCACGGGCAAACTCACACCCGTGGCCAAGCTGGCCCCCGTGTTCGTGGGTGGCGTGACCGTGACCAATGCCACGCTCCACAACGAGGACGAGGCCCGGCGCAAGGATGTGCGCGTGGGCGACACCGTCATCGTCCGCCGCGCGGGTGACGTGATCCCTGAGGTGGTCGCCGTCTTGCCCGAAAAGCGTCAGCCAGGCGCCGAGATCTTCACCATGCCGCACAGCTGCCCGGTCTGCGGTTCGGCTGCCGTGCGCGAAGAAGGCGAGGCCGACTACCGCTGCACCGGCGGCCTCTTCTGTAGCGCTCAGCGCAAGCAGGCCATGTTGCATTTCGCGGGTCGCCGTGCCGTGGACATTGAAGGCCTGGGCGACAAGCTCGTCGACCAGCTCGTCGACAGCGGCGTGGTCAAGACGCTGCCTGATCTGTACCGCCTGGGCCTCACGGCCCTGGCCAGCCTGGAGCGCATGGCCGACAAGTCGGCGCAGAACATCGTCGATGCGCTGGAGAAATCCAAGCAGACCACGCTGCCGCGTTTCCTCTACGGCCTGGGCATACGCCATGTGGGCGAGGCCACGGCCAAGGCGCTGGCACGCCATTTCGGCAAGCTCGACGCCATCCTGGACGCGACGGAGGACCAGCTGCTGCAGGTGCCCGATGTGGGCCCCATCGTGGCCCAGAGCATCCACACCTTTTTCCAGCAGGAACACAACCGCGAGGTCGTGGAGCAGCTGCGCGCCTGCGGCCTGCACTGGGAGGAGGGCGAGCCCAGCCCGTCAGCCCAGCTGCCGCTGGCCGGCAAGACTTTCGTGCTCACCGGCACCCTGCCCACGCTGAGCCGCGACGAGGCCAAGGACATGCTCGAGGCCGCGGGTGCCAAGGTGGCCGGCTCGGTGAGCAAGAAGACCGACTACGTGGTCGCGGGCGAGGAGGCCGGCAGCAAGCTGGACAAGGCGCGCGAGCTGGGGATCTCGGTGTTGGACGAGGCAGGCCTTCGGGGCCTGCTGCAGGGCTGAGGCTCAGGCCGACAGCAGCCGAACGATCTCGGCGCGCAGGGTCGCCTGCGTGAACGGCTTGGTGAGGTAAGCGTGGGCCCCGGCTTCCCATCCGCGCTCCCGATCTTCGGGCCGGTCGTTGGAGGACATCAGAATGATCTTGACGCCTTGCAGCGCAGCGTCGGCGCGCAGGGCCTTGCAGACCTCATAACCGTCACGCTGTCCCGGCATGACCACGTCCAGCACCACCAGTTGGGGATGGAGATGCGCTGCCATCTTGAGGCCGGCTTCGCCATGGGATGCCTCGTAGACCTCGACAGGAGCATCGTTCAGGGCCCATTTCACAAGCTGTCGCGTTTGCGCATGGTCATCGATGACCAGTACCTTCAGCTTCATTGTCAAATCTGATGTTAGGCGGCTCGCTCTGACGTCGTCTGTCACTCGGGCTTCGCCGCTGTGTTGTCCTCCGTAGAGGGTTCGATTCTATGCTCGGGGCGTTGCCACAGCCACAGCGCCACACCGCCCATGCAGGCCATTGCCGTCCAGGCCGCCCAGCGCGGGTGGCCGCTCCACAGCAGGTAAGCGCTCGAGGCTGCCATGAAGCCGCTGGACATCCACTTGGCCTTGCGGCTCACCACGCCGCCGCGGCGCCAGTCGCGGATCATGGGGCCGAAGGCCGTGTGGTGTTCCAGCCAGTGCAGCAGGCGTGGCGAGCTTCGTGCCGCGGCCCAGGCCGAGAGCAGGATGAAGGGCGTGGTGGGCAGCACGGGCAGAAAGGCGCCGAGGACGCCCAGCCCCAGGAACAGCAGGGCCAGGGCCAGGTAGACGGCACGTGCCAGGGCCGACAGGGGCCTGGTCAGGCCGGCGGCGGCGGGCTGGGGCGTCGGATCGGAGGACATCTGCCACCATTGTGCCGCGTCCGTGTGGTGGCGATATGCTTGGGGCATCCCTTCGTCCCTCCTGCCATATGACCGTCCGCCAGATCCTCAAGATGGGTGACCCGCGCCTGCTGCGCGTGGCCCAGCCCGTGACCGAATTCGACACCGACGCCCTGCACCTGCTGGTCACCGATCTGCTCGACACCATGGCCGCGGCCAACGGCGCCGGCCTGGCCGCACCGCAGATCGGCGTGGACCTGCAGGTGGTGATCTTTGGCAGCGGTGCACCCAATCCACGTTACCCAGAGGCGCCCATCGTGCCGCGCACGGTGTTGTGCAACCCGGTGATCACGCCGCTGGGGGAAGACGAGGAGCTGGGCTGGGAGGGCTGCCTCTCGGTGCCCGGTCTGCGGGGAGTGGTGCCGCGCTGGCAGCGCATCCGCTACACGGGCTTCGATCCATATGGCGACGCCATCGACCGTACGGTGGAGGGCTTTCACGCCCGTGTGGTGCAGCACGAGTGCGACCACCTGATCGGCAAGCTCTACCCCATGCGGGTGCGCGACTTCACCCAGTTCGGCTACACCGAAGTCCTGTTTCCCGGGCTGGACGCCAGCGAGGACGATTGAGACCGGTGTGGGCCGGAGGTCGGGGCCGGCCCGTGGTGCCCGTCAGAGTGGCTTGATCCGCACCAAGCGCCACTTGATCGGGCCGCCGTTGACGCCCTTGACGCCGGGGCCGAACTGCAGCGCGAAGGGGCCGCTGCTGTACTTGTCGTTGCGGATCTGCGCAGTCTGCACGCCGTTGAGCCGGACCGTCAGCTGATCGCCCCGGGCCGTGATCTCCAGGGTGTTCCAGCGCCCGCCGGCCTTGTGCACTGTCGGCACGGGTACGGGCGCGAAGTTCACGATGGCGCCGGTCGCGTAGGTCGGGTCGGGTCGGATGTCCCAGATGTTGGCTTCATAGGAATTGTCCGCCGTGATTTTGGCGGGATCCGAGGCCCGGAAAAAGATGCCGCTGTTCGTGTCAGTGGCCGCCCAGAACTCCGCATAGATCTCGAAGTCCTTGTAGCTTTGTTTGGACACGAGGAAGCCGCCCTTGCCCTGGTTGGCGGTGATCCCGCCCCTGTCGACTTGCCAATTGGCGTCACCGATGCGGTTCCAGTTCTCCAGGCCGCTCTCGCCGTCGATCAGGGAGACCCAGCCGGAGCCTGGCCAGCTGGCGCAGGCGGCAAGTCCCAGGGACAGGGTGAGCAGGGCCAGCCTGCGCGTGAAAGAGTGCTGCATGGAGGTCTCCTCGGGGTCGTTGTGAGCTGCGGACAAGTTCGCCGCAGACACACTATCGCACGCCGGTGTGGAGGCCTGTCAAGCGGGGAAACGGGGGTGCGCAGCGCCCCGACGCGCGCCGCGTGCGTCTCAGGACGCGAGCACGCCCAGCAGCTCGGTCTCGATGGCGATCTGGGCGCGGTTGTTCTGCAGCTCGGGGCCGTCGACCAGGAAGACGTCGTCGACGCGTTCGCCCAGGGTATTGATCTTGGCCAACTGCAGGTTGATGCGGTGGCGGGCCAGCACGCGGGCCACCTTGTAGAGCAGGCCGGGCTGGTCGCTGGCCGTGATGCTGAGCAGCCAGCGCTGGGCTTTCTCGTCGGGCTTGAGCGTGACGCGAGGCGCAAAGGGAAAGCTCTTGACCCGGCGCGAGAGACGGCCGCGGCTGGGCTCGGGCAGCTCGCCCCCTTCGGCAATGACCCGGGCCAGTTCGGCCTCGACCATATGGCTCATCTCGCGGTAGTGGTCCTGCAGGTCGGGGGTGATGACCAGAAAGGTGTCGAGCGCATAGCCGTTGCGCGCGGTGTGGATGCGCGCATCGAGGATGCTGAAGCCACCCTGGTCGAAATAGCCGCAGATGCGTGCAAAGAGGTCGGCCTGGTCGGGCGTGTAGACCAGCACCTGCAGTCCCTCGCCCCCGGGCGAACGACGCGCACGCACGATGGTCTGCCCGGAGCCCACGTGACGCGAGAGGTGGCGCGTGTGCCACGCGATGTCGTCGGCGTCATGGCGCATGAAGTAGCTCACGTCCAGTGTGTCCCAGAGCTTCTTGTGGGCTTCATGCGGCAGGCTGTGCAGCGCCAGCTGGACCAGGGCCTCGCGCTTGTGGGCTTCCACCTCGGTGTCGGGCGAGGGCGCATGGCCGCCGAGCACACGCAGGGTGTAGCGGTACAGGTCTTCGAGCAGCTTGCCCTTCCAGGCGTTCCAGACCTTGGGGCTGGTACCGCGGATGTCGGCCACCGTCAGCAGGTACAAGGCCGTGAGGTAGCGCTCGTTGCCGACCTGCTTCGCGAAAGCCTGGATCACGTCCGGGTCGCTGAGGTCGGACTTCTGCGCGATGCGGCTCATCGAGAGGTGTTCCTTGACGAGGAACTCGATCAGCCGCGCGTCCTCGCGCGCGATGCCATGCTGCCGCGCGAAGAGCCGCACCTCCTCGGCGCCCAGGTCCGAGTGATCACCGCCACGACCCTTGGCGATATCGTGGAAGAGCGCGGCCGTGTAGAGGATCCAGGGCGCATCCCAGCCCGCGGCCAGCTGCGAGCAGAAGGGGTACTCGTGCACATGCTCGGCCATGAAGAAGCGGCGCACGTTGCGCAGCACCATGAGGATGTGCTGGTCCACGGTGTAGACATGGAACAGGTCATGCTGCATCTGGCCCACGATGCGCCGGAAGATCCACAGGTAGCGTCCCAGCACCGAGGTCTGGTTCATCAGACGCATGGCGTGCGTGATGCCGCGCGGCTGCTGCAGGATCTGCATGAAGGTGGCGCGGTTGACCGGATCGCTGCGGAACTTCGCGGTCATGAGGCCGCGGGCGTTGTAGAGCGCGCGCAGCGTGCGCGCCGACAGGCCCTTGGCGCCCTCGGTGGTCTGGTAGACCAGGAAGGTCTCCAGGATGGCGTGCGGCTCGCGCTGGTAGAGGTCGTCGCTGGCGACTTCGATCAGCCCGGATTTGTCGAGGAAGCGCGCGTTGATGGCGCGCGGTGCCTGCGTGTTCGGGTTGAGCCGTTCCTCGATGTTGAGCAGCAGGATCTGGTTGAGCTGGGTCACGGCCTTGGCGGCCCAGTAGTAGTGACGCATCAGCGACTCGCTGGCACGCACCTTGGTTCGGACCTCTGCCGTGTCCGAGCTGTAGCCGAAACTGTTGGCCACGGCCGTCTGCAGGTCGAAGACCAGCCGGTCTTCGCGCCGGCCCGCCGTGAGGTGCAGGCGCAGGCGGATGAGCTCCAGCATGGCTTCGTTGCGCTTGAGCTGGCGTACCTCGAAAGGCGTGGCCAGGCCATTGCGCGCCAGCTCGTCCCAGCTCTTGCCATAGCCTGCCGCCTGCGCCACCCAGAGGATGATCTGCAGATCGCGCAGGCCGCCCGGAGACTCCTTGCAGTTGGGTTCCAGCGCGTAGGGCGTGTCCTCGAACTTGCTGTGGCGCTGCTGCATCTCCAGCGTCTTGGCGACGAAGAAGGCGCGCGGGTCCATGGCCTGCCGGAATCGCCAGCGGAAGTCCTTGAACAGGGCCGTGTTGCCGCAGATGGCGCGTGATTCGAGCAGCGCGGTCTGTACCGTCACGTCCTTGGCGGCCTCGGCCAGACACTCGTCGACCGTGCGCACGCTGGAGCCGATCTCCAGGCCCGCGTCCCAGCAGCTGCTGATGAAGGTCTCGATGCGCTGGCGCAGCGCCTCGTCCGTGTCGGGCGATTGGCCTTCGGGCAGCAGCAGCAGCACGTCAATGTCGGAATGGGGGAAAAGCTCGCCGCGGCCGAAGCCGCCCACGGCCGCCAGCGTGGGACCTGGGCCAAAGCCAGCCTGCCGCCACAGGGTCTTGAGCGTGTCGTCGGCCAGGCGCGCCAGCCGACGCAGCGCGGCATGCACACCGCGGGTCGACCTGCCGCCGCCGCTGACGGCCAGCAGCGCCTCGGCTTTGCGGGCGCGGTACTGTTCTCGAAGGGTGGGGTAGGTCGCTGGCATGGCGACAGACGGCAGCAAGTTTCAGGCCAGGGCTGGCTCTGCCTTCACGAAGGCCGGCGGCGGCGGACTGCCGGCCGACAGGGTCAGCACCTCGTAGCCGGTCGGCGTGACCAGCACCGTGTGCTCCCACTGGGCCGAGAGCGAGTGGTCCTTGGTCACGATGGTCCAGCCGTCGCCCAGCTCACGCACCTCGCGCCGGCCGGTGTTGATCATGGGCTCGATGGTGAAGGTCATGCCCGGCTTGAGCTCCTCGCCCGTGCCAGGCTTGCCGTAGTGCAGCACCTGCGGCTCCTCGTGGAAGACCTGGCCGATACCGTGGCCGCAGAACTCGCGCACCACCGAGAAGCCGTTGCTTTCGGCGAACTTCTGGATCGCCCAGCCCACGTCACCGAGGCGGGCGCCGGGTTTGACCTGCACGATGCCGTGCCACATGGCCTCGTAGGTCAGGGCGCACAGGCGCTTGGCGGCAATCGAGGCCTCGCCGACGATGAACATACGGCTGGTGTCGCCGTACCAGCCGTCCTTGATAACGGTGACGTCGACGTTGACGATGTCGCCCTTCTTGAGCGGCTTGTCGTTGGGGATGCCGTGGCAGACCACGTGGTTGACCGAAGTGCAGAGCGAGGCGGGGTAGGGCGGGTAGCCCGCCGGCTGGTAGCCCAGGGTGGCGGAAATGCTGCCCTGGGCCTTCATGCACTCGGCGGCCAGGCGGTCGATCTCGCGCGTGGTGATGCCCGGCTTGATGTGCGGGGTCAGGTGGTCCAGCACTTCGGAGGCCAGGCGGCAGGCCACGCGCATGCCCGCGATTCCTGCTTCGTCTTTGTAGGTGATCGTCATGGCCGTGATTATCCCATCGCAGGCGCTTTCCTGCCCGTCTGCGCCCGATGCCGCACGCCCAGGAAGTAGAATTCCACCTTTCCCCGGACCTCCGTCCACACCCCCTCAAGGCCACCCCCGTGACCCTGCACATTTCCTCTTACGAAGGCGGCAGCGCCCTCAGCTCCTTCCGCGTCCAGCAACTCCTGCCTCGTCTGCAGGCCATCCACGACAAGATTTCCGGCATCGCGGCCCGCTACGTGCATCTGGTGGCCGGTGACACGCCGCCCACGCCCGAACAGCAGCGCCAGCTCGCGGCCCTGTTGAACTACGGCGACCCCTACGCCGGCCCGGCCGAGGGTCCGCTGGTGGTGGTGGCACCGCGTTTGGGTACGGTCTCGCCCTGGGCCTCCAAGGCTACCGACATTGCCCACAACTGCGGCCTGGCGTTGCATCGGGTGGAGCGCATCGTCGAGTACCGGCTCACGCTCAAGTCCGGCCTGCTCGGCAAGGCCACGCTGAGCACC
Organism: Hylemonella sp.; assembly: GCF_027532185.1. Lineage (GTDB taxonomy): Bacteria > Pseudomonadota > Gammaproteobacteria > Burkholderiales > Burkholderiaceae_C > Hylemonella. The sequence goes on from NZ_JAPZSV010000011.1 coordinate 52,277, forward strand.
GAGCAGCTGGGCCAGGTGGCCGCGCTGCTGCACGACCGCATGACCGAGAGCGCCCTGGCCAGCCGTGAAGACGCGGCCAGCCTGTTCACCGAACTGCACCCGGCGCCCATGGACCATGTGGACATCCTGGGCGGTGGCCGCGCTGCGCTGGAGCAGGCCAACGCTGCCTGGGGCCTGGCCCTGGCCGATGACGAGATCGATTACCTCGTCCAGGCCTTCAACGATCTGAAGCGCAACCCCACGGACGTGGAGCTCATGATGTTCGCGCAGGCCAACAGCGAGCACTGCCGCCACAAGATCTTCAATGCCGACTTCACCATCGACGGCGTGCGCCAGCAGCGCAGCATGTTCGGCATGATCCGCCACACCCACCAGACCAGCCCGCAGCACACGGTGGTGGCCTATTCGGACAACGCTTCCATCATGGAAGGCGTGCCGGTCGAACGTTTCATCGCCCGCATGGAGGGTGGCACATCGCCCGCTTACCAAAAGTCGGCCGCCGTGAACCACGTACTCATGAAGGTGGAGACGCACAACCACCCCACGGCCATCTCGCCTTTCCCCGGTGCCTCCACAGGGGCCGGGGGCGAAATCCGCGACGAGGGCGCCACGGGCCGCGGCTCGCGTCCCAAGGCGGGTCTGACGGGCTTCACGGTCTCCAAACTCTGGGGCGGCTGGTCGGATCAGCCGGGTGGCAAGCCCGAGCACATCGCCAGCCCGCTGCAGATCATGATCGAGGGCCCGCTCGGCGGCGCGGCCTTCAACAACGAGTTCGGTCGCCCCAACCTGGCGGGTTACTTCCGCGAGTACGAGCAGACGGTGGCCAGCGATGCGGACACGGTGCTGCGGGGCTACCACAAGCCCATCATGATCGCGGGGGGGGTGGGCGCGATCGACTCGAAGCTGACCAAGAAGATCGAGTTCCCCGCCGGTACGCTGCTGATCCAGCTCGGTGGCCCGGGCATGCGCATCGGCATGGGCGGCGGCGCAGCCAGCTCAATGGCCACAGGGGCCAATGCGGCCGAGCTGGACTTCGATTCCGTGCAGCGCGGCAACCCCGAGATCGAGCGTCGCGCGCAGGAGGTCATCAACCACTGCTGGTCGCAAGGCGACAAGAACCCCATCCTCGCCATCCACGACGTGGGAGCGGGCGGCCTCTCGAACGCCTTCCCCGAGATCACCAATGACGCCGGCCGCGGTGCGCGTTTCGACCTGCGGGCCGTGCCGCTGGAGGAATCGGGCCTGGCGCCCAAGGAGATCTGGTGCAACGAGAGCCAGGAGCGCTATGTGCTGGCCATCGCGCCCGAGTCTCTGGAGCAGTTCAAGGCGTTCTGCGAGCGCGAGCGTTGCCCCTTTGCGGTGGTCGGTGTGGCCACCGACAAGCGTCAGCTGGAGCTGGTCGATGCCGGCAAGGAAAGCCCGGTGGACATGCCCATGGATGTGCTGTTGGGTAAGCCGCCCAAGATGCATCGTGATGTGAAGACCATCGCGCGCCGCTTCAAGCCGCTGGACCTCACGGGTGTCGATCTGCAGCAGGCCGTGATCGACGTGCTGAGCCACCCCACCGTGGCCTCCAAGCGCTTCCTCATCACCATCGGCGACCGTACCGTGGGCGGGCTCACGCACCGCGATCAGATGGTCGGCCCCTGGCAGGTGCCGGTGGCCGACGTGGCCGTGACCCTGGCCGACTACGCCGGTTTCGCCGGCGAGGCCATGAGCATGGGCGAGCGCACGCCGCTGGCTGCACTGGACGCCCCGGCCTCGGGTCGCATGGCCGTGGCCGAGGCCATCACCAACCTACTGGCCGCGCCCATCGAGCTGCCGCGCGTCAAGCTCTCTGCCAACTGGATGGCCGCCTGCGGTGAGCCCGGCGAAGATGCCGCGCTCTACGCCACCGTGCAGGCCGTGGGCATGGAGCTGTGTCCGGCCCTGGGCATCTCCATTCCTGTGGGCAAGGACAGCCTGTCCATGCGCACGCAATGGAGCGATGGCCCGGAGAAGAAGAAAGTCACATCGCCCGTCTCGCTCATCGTGAGTGCCTTCGCCACGCTGCCCGATGTGCGAGGCACGCTGACGCCGCAGCTCGACAACCAGGTCGACACCACGCTGCTGCTGGTGGATCTGGGCAGGGGCCAGAGCCGCATGGCCGGCTCCATCCTGGCGCAGACTTTGAACCAAACGGGCGACACCGTGCCCGATCTGGACGATGCGCAGGATCTCGTCAAGCTCGTGAATGCCGTGAACGCCCTGCGCGCGCAGGGCAAGCTGCTGGCCTACCACGACCGCAGCGACGGCGGCCTGCTCGCTGCCGTGGCCGAGATGGCCTTCGCGGGCCATGTGGGCGTGGCGCTCAATGTCGACCTGCTGGTCACCGAGGGCGACGGTATCAGCGACAGCCGTATGGACACCGGCGACAGCAAGAACTGGGCGAGCCAGGTCAGCGCGCGCCGCGACGAACTCACGCTCAAGGCCCTCTTCAACGAGGAGCTGGGTGTGGTGCTGCAGGTCAAGACCGAGGACCGCGACGCGGTGCTGGCCGTGCTGCGCGAGCACGGTCTCTCGAAGTTCAGCCATGTGATCGGAAAGACGCGCCCCGCGGGCGGCGCGGTGACCGCCGGCGTGGGCGAGCTTCAGGTCTGGCGCGATGCCAAGGCCGTGTTCGTTGCCAAGCTGGCCGATCTGCACCAGGTCTGGGACAGCGTGAGCTGGAAGATCTGCCAGCAGCGCGACAACACGGACTGTGCCGACCAGGAACATGCCGCCGCCGGCGCACCCCATGATCCCGGCCTGCACGTGCACCTGACCTTCGATCCCGCACAGGGCCTGGCCCCGGCGCTGCTGCAAAACCGCCCCAAGGTGGCCGTGCTGCGCGAGCAGGGCGTGAACTCGCATGTGGAGATGGCCTATGCCTTCAACGCCGCGGGCTTCGAGGCCTTTGATGTGCACATGAGCGACCTGCAGAGCGGGCGCGCCAACCTCAAGGATTTCAAGGGCGTGGTCGCCTGCGGCGGCTTCAGCTACGGCGATACCCTGGGCGCCGGCATAGGCTGGGCGCGTTCCATCACCTTCAACCCGGGCTTGTCCGAGCAGTTCCAGGCGTTCTTTGCGCGCCCCGACACCTTCGGCCTGGGCGTGTGCAACGGTTGCCAGATGTTCGCCGAGCTGGCCGACATCATTCCCGGTGCGCAGGCCTGGCCGCGTTTCACGACCAACCGCAGCGAACGCTTCGAGGCCCGCCTGTCCCTGGTCGAGGTGCTCGATTCGCCCAGCCTCTTCCTGCAGGGCATGGCCGGCAGCCGTCTGCCCATCGCCGTGGCGCATGGCGAGGGCTATGCCAACTTTGCCTACCGCGGCGATGCCGCGAAGGCCATCGCGGCCATGCGCTTCGTCGACAACACGGGGGCGGCCACCGAGGCCTATCCCTACAACCCCAACGGCAGCCCGGGCGGTCTGACGGCGGTGACCACGGCCGACGGCCGCTTCACGGCCATGATGCCCCACCCGGAGCGCGTGTTCCGCAACATCCAGATGAGCTGGACGCCTCTGGACGCAAGCCAGGCCAGTCCCTGGATGCAGATCTGGCGCAACGCGCGACGCTGGCTCGGTTGATGTCTTCGACGGGCTGCAGGCCAGATCGGGCCGAGCCCTCGCGAATCTGAGGCGGCAGGGGCTGGGCCGGCGTTGGGGTCGTTTGCTTCGGCACGGCGTCCCGCCGGGCCACGACCGACGGTTGCAAGTGCGTGACTCAGGCCAGCGCCGGCTTGACGTGCCAGGGTACTGCCCACATACTGCGGCGCAGGAGATGGCGGGTCTGCCCGGTGGCGGCCCGGCCTGGAAAGGGCGCCTATGAATACCTACAACCCGCTCGCACAGAACACCGCCATCAATGGCCTCATCACGGCCATCTCGCGCAACAACGAGGACAAGGCCCTGTCCAAGCACCTCGGCGCGCAGTCCTGGTACATCGTGGCCGACTACCTGCACCCGCAGGCGCATGAGCGTGGCCATGTGCTGATCTCGCAGGGCGCGCAGGACCGCAAGCTCTATTTCCTCGAGTCAGGCAACCTCAAGGTCGACGTCACGACCGACAAGGGCCTGGTGCAGCTTGCCATCTTGGGGGCGGGCACGGTGGTGGGCGAGGGCAGCTTCTTCTCGCACCTGCCTCGCAATGCCTCGGTGGTGGCCTACAGCAGCTGCAAACTCTGGTCCATGAGCCCCGAGGATTTCGAGGCTTTGTCGAAGAAGCATCCCACCGTGGCGCTGTCCCTGGCCATGGCGCTCGGCGCTATCGTTGCCACGCGCATGGTGGATGTGAGCCGGCGTATCGCCAGCACCTGAGAACTGACGATTCAATCTGTTGCGCTTGCCCTTCGCAAAGATTTCTGCGCCAGTTCTCTCACGTCAAGCGGCCCAGGCGGCCATCAGATCCTGTGCGGCCTGTTCCGGATCGTTCTGGGCGGTGATGGCGCGCACGACTGCCAGCGAACCCACGCCCGTGGCCTTGATCTCGGGTAGCTCGGCGGCCGAAATGCCGCCTATGCCCACGCCCGGGTAGTCACGCATCAGCCGTGTGTAGGCGGCCAGCCGACCCGGGCCCTGTGGTGCCGTGGCCATGCGCTTGAGCGTGGTGGGGTAGACGGCGCCCATGGCGATGTAGCTCGGGCTGAGCTGGTCGGCGCGCAGCATCTCGGCGTAGCCGTGGCTGGACAGGCCCAGGCGCAGGCCGGCAGCGCGGATGGCGGCGAAGTCGGCGACCTCCATGTCTTCCTGGCCCAGGTGCACACCGTAGGCGCCCGTGGCGATGGCTTCGCGCCAGTGGTCATTGATGAAGAGCAGCGCGTCGGTGCCGCGCACAGCCTCCACCGCGGCCTGCACCTCGCGTCGCACAGCGTCAGCGTCTTCGGACTTGAAACGCAGCTGCAGCGTGGGCATGCCGGCGCGTGCCATGCGACCCACCCACTGGGCCGTGGGCAGGACGGCATAGACGCCCAGGCGTTTCGGGCAGGCGGGGAAAGCATCGGCGCGCGGCCAGGGTCGCAGGCCGAAGTCGACCGGTTCGTTGGGCCAGGCCAGCGGGTCGAACTGGCGCGTGCGGTTGGACTGGGCCAGCCAGGCGAGCGCCACACACTCGGCATCGATGTCGATGAAGCCCAGGGCCAGGCAGGCCTGTTTCGCACTGCGGTAGACGGCGTCATCGCGGCTGTAGTTCAGCGCGGGCGTGCCCACGACAGGGATCGCCTTGTCGGCGTGGGCTGCAACGATGGCGCGGGCGTCGGTGTTGAATTCGTACATCGTGATGTCTCAGGCGTGGTGCCAGAAAGGGGTACCTAGAACCGGGGTCGAAGGCTGGGCGGCATCCTGCTCAGTCATCGCGCCCGACAGCCAGGCGGCACGGCCCGCCTGTGTGGCATCCGCAAAGGCACCGGCCATGGCCACGGGGTCCTGCGCCAGCGCGACCGCGGTGTTGAGCAGCACGGCGTCATAGCCCCATTCCATCACCGTGCAGGCGTGCGAAGGGCGGCCCAGGCCGGCGTCCACGATCAGCGGCACGTTCAGGCGCTCGCGCAGCATGCGCATGGCGTAGGGGTTGACGGGGCCCTTGCCGGTGCCGATGGGCGCCGCCCAGGGCATCACGGCCTGGCAGCCCACGTCGACCAGGCGCTGGCAGAGCACGAGGTCTTCGGTGCAGTAGGGTAGGACCTTGAAGCCGTCCTTGATGAGGCGGTCGGCGGTCTCGACGAGGTTGAGGGTGTCGGGCTGCAGGGTGTAGTCGTCGCCGATGAGTTCGAGCTTGATCCAGGGCGTCTCGAAGACCTCGCGCGCCATCTGCGCCGTGGTGATGACCTCCTGCATGCTGTGGCAGCCCGCGGTGTTGGGCAGCACGGGCACGTTCAGCCTCTTGAGCAATTCCCAGAACTGGTTGCCGGCCTCGTGTGGGACGGCGCCCTGGCGGCGCAGCGAGGCCGTGAGCATGGCGGGCTTGGAGCGCTGCACCGCGGCTTCGAGCACGGCGGGCGAGGGATAGCGCGAGGTGCCCAGAAGCAGGCGGCTCTGGAAGGTCTCACCGTAGAGGATCAGGGGGTCTTGAGGGGTCATGTTCTAGCCTCCCGTCACGGGAGAGATGATTTCGATGCGGTCGCCTTCGTGCAGCGGGTGCTGTGCGTACTGCGTCTTGGGAACGAATTGCGTGTTCACGGCCGCGGCAAAAGGCGGCTTGGCCTCGATGGCCGCCACGGCGTCTGCGACGGTGGCTCCCGCGGAGAGTTCGTGTTCGTGCTTGTTGATGATGACCTTCATACGGTGGCTTCTTCCACTTGCAGATCCAGGGTGCCGGCCAGCGTCGTGCGCTGTTCCTGCACCAGCTCCAGCACCACGTCGAGCAGGGCGGGCGAGATCATGAAGCCGTGGCGGTACAGGCCGTTGATCTGCAGCGTGCGTGGGCCGAGCCGGCGGATGGCAGGCAGGTTGTCGGGCAGGGTGGGTCGGCACTGGGTCGCGATCTCGAGGATGCGGCCTTCCCCGAAACCGGGATGCACGGCATAGGCGGCGCTCAGCAGCTCCAGCGTGGAGCGCACGCTGGGGGGGGAGAGGTCATTGCTCTCGATCTCGGTCGCACCGATCACAAAGAGGTGGTCCTGCTTGGGCGCGATGTAGATCGGGTAGCGCGGATGGATCAGACGCGTGGGCCGGCTCAGCGAGACGTCGGGCGCGTGGATGCGCGCCACCTCGCCGCGCACGCCGCGCAGCTCGCCCCACTGGGCGGCAGCACCGATGCCGCGGCAGTCGAAAACCCAATCCGGTTGGTGGGGCTGGCCCGGTGCAAAGTCCTGCGGCCCGCGCGGGCTGTTCCAGAGCAGTTCGACCTTGAGCATCTGCAGCTCGTGCAGCAGCGCGGCCAGCAGCTGGCGGTTGTCCAGCTGCCCTTCGCCGGGCAGGTAAAGGCCCTGGGCAAATCGGTTCTCAAGCGAGGGCTCCAAGGCCCGCACGCCGGCGCCGTCCAGCGTCTGCAGATGCGGCAGGCCGGGCACGCGCTCCTGGTTGCTGCGCAACAGGCCGGCAAAGCGCTGGGCTTCAGCCGCGTCCTGGCGGTGCCAGAGGATGAGCGTACCTTCCTGCTGGAAGAACACCGGCTGGCTCAGCTGCGCCAGCAGTTGGGGCCAGCGAGTAAGTGCGTAATGCCCCATGCCGACCACGCTGGGCTCGGTGATGGCCGACTCGGCCAGCGGTGCCAGCATGGCGGCCGCCACGCGCGCGGGCGAGGTCTGCGCATCGGCCGTGCCGGCCTCGTAGACCGTGACGCGATGTCCCGCGCGTGCGAGCTGCCAGGCCAGCAGTCGGCCCATGAGGCCGGCGCCGAGCACGACGGACGCAGGAGAGGAGTTCATGGACAGTGAGTTCATACGGCGTCGCCGCAAACGCGACGAGAGAAACAATAGGGCCAGGGAACGCCGTGGAACCGGCTTTGCCGGGCCACTGGCCTTGCCCCCTGCGAGGGGGGGGGCGCAGCGAACGAAGAGAGCGGAGCCTGGGGGTGTTCGATAATCGCGCCAGGAGTACATCTATGGCGACAGAAAAACATTACCCGCGCGTGCTGTCCATCGCGGGGTCCGACAGCGGCGGTGGCGCCGGCATCCAAGCCGATCTCAAGACCTTCAGCGCCCTTGGCTGCTACGGTATGACGGCGATCACGGCGCTCACCGCGCAGAACACGCAGGGCGTGCGCGGTATCCATGGTGTACCGCCCGAGTTTCTGGCCGCTCAGCTTGACGCGGTGCTTGAAGACATCGGCGCTGACGCCGTGAAGATCGGCATGCTGCACGCGCCCGACATCGTTCGGGTTGTGGCGCAGGCCATCCACAAACACAAGCTCAAGCACGTGGTGCTGGACCCCGTGATGGTGGCCACCAGCGGCGACCGCCTGATCGCCGAGGAGACGGTCTCGGTGCTGGTCAAGGAGCTTTTCCCGCTGGCCACCGTGATCACCCCCAACCTCGACGAGGCTGAGCTGCTGCTGGGCCACACGATCGCCGGCATCCCCGCGCTGGAGGGCGCCGCACGCGAATTGCAGGCCCTGGGTGCACAGGGCGTGCTGCTCAAGGGCGGGCATCTCAAGGGCGACGAGGTGGTCGACCTGCTGCTGCAGGGCCACCGTGCGCCGCTGCGCCTGGCCTCGCCACGCATTGCGAGCGAGAACGTGCACGGCACGGGCTGCACCCTGTCCTCGGCCATCGCGGCGCAGCTGGCCCTGGGCCACGGGCTGGAGGACGCCGTGCGCCTGGCGCGCGCCTACATCCTGGGCGCGATCGCTGCGGGCGCGGACGTGCGCACCGGGCGCGGCCATGGCCCGCTCAACCACGGGCACGCGCCGGTGGCCATGCAGCTGCTGGGCTGACACAGACTCGCCTTCCATCTCGTATGCACTCAGTCGGGGGAGGGGCCATGACCGGGGGTGGTCATCTGGCCGGCTTCCCTGCGTGAGCATTACCTCCATCAGGTTCAAAGGGACTTTCTCAGTCGACGCGGCACGGGCCGCGACAACACCCCTAGCGGATGCGCTCTGACAGAGCAGGGCGCAGGACTGCATTTTAGTCCTGCACCCGCCAAGAAAAAGCCCGCCGGGTGGGCGGGCTGGATCTGATTTCGGGATTCTTGACCCGGGGCAAGAGGCTGCCACGCTCGGCACTTCGTGTTCTCGCTGCCCCCCGAGGGGGCGCTCGCCGGCTTGGGGCGGCCCTGCGCCTGCTCGGCTCGGCTCGGCTCAGTCGAAAACCGGCGTCTCCACGCCCAGCACCTTGTGCAGCTTGGGGCTGGTGGTGGTGTACTGCAGGTGGATCTTGCCCTTGTCCGGGAAGATGATGGGCGCGGCGCCAAAAGCAGCCAGCGCGCATTCGTGGAAACCCGAGAGGATGAGCTTCTTCTTGCCCGGGTAGGTGTTGATGTCACCCACGGCGAAGATGCCAGGCACATTGGTGGAGAACTTCTCGGTGTCCACCACGAGCTGCTTGCGTTCGATGTCCAGGCCCCAGTCGGCGATGGGACCGAGCTTGGGCGAGAGGCCGAAGAAGACCAGCAGGGTGTCCAGCGGCACCACGCGGGTCACGCCGTCACCGCCGGTGACCTTGACGCCCGTGAGCTTGCCGTCCTTTTCCTCGATGGCCGTGATCTGGCCCACCATGAACTGCATCTCGTAGGCGTCGCAGAGCTCCTTCATCTTGGCCACGCTGGCGGGGGCGGCCTTGAAGCCGTCGCGACGGTGCACCAGGATCACGCTCTCGGCCTTGTTCGGGCCTTCGTTGGTGAAGTTCAGCGTCCAGTCCAGGGCAGAGTCGCCGCCGCCCACGATGACGAGGTTCTTGCCGGCGAAATCAGCCGGGTTCTTGACGCGGTAGAAGAGCTGGGAGCCCTCATACTTGTCCAGACCGTCGACCTTGAGCGTGCGCGGCTCGAAGGCGCCCACACCGGCGGCGATGAAGATGGTCTTGGTCAGGAAGCGCGTGCCCTTGGAGGTCTCGACGTAGAAGCGGCCGTCGTCCTGCTTCTGCACCGCGGTGACCGTCTGGCCCAGATGGAAGGTCGCGCCGAAGGGCTCGATCTGCTTGAGCAGCGCGTCGGTCAGCTCCTTGCCTGTGCACACCGGGATGGCCGGGATGTCATAGATGGGCTTGTCGGGATAGAGCTCGATGGGCTGGCCGCCCGGATAGGCGAGCGAGTCGATCACATGGGCCTTGATTTCGAGCAGGCCGAGCTCGAAGACCTGGAACAGGCCCACAGGGCCGGCGCCGATGATGACGGCATCTGTTTCGATCGGGCCTTCGTGGGCCTGGGCGGTCTGGATCACGGCGGGACTGAGTTTGGGTTCCATTCGGTAGGTCGGTATTTAGCGGACCAGCTCGTTGAGCTTGCCGGTTTTGTCTTTCCACTCGTCTGCGTCGGGCAGGGCGGCTTTGCGTTTGGTGATGCTCTTCCAGGTCGGCAGGCGGGCCAGCTCGGCATTGAGCTTGGTCATATGCTGCTGGTCAGCGGGCACGTCTTCCTCGGCATAGATGGCGTTCACCGGGCACTCCGGGATGCAGACCGCGCAGTCGATGCATTCATCGGGATCGATGGTCAGGAAGTTCGGGCCTTCGCGGAAGCAGTCGACAGGGCAGACGTCCACACAGTCGGTGTATTTGCAGCGGATGCAGGCTTCGGTGACGACGTGAGTCATTTTTGTTTTGAGAGATGGGTAGAAACCCTTGATTTTATTGACTTTTGCGCTGACCGGGGTTTCCCGGCCTTTTCGCTCAGAGGGTTGTTGCGCTGGATCAAGCGCGGAGAGCTCAATTCACCAGCACGGCCCCCGAAGTCTTGTGGCTGGCCGTGTCCACCAGGATCAGCGAACCCAGGGCCCGCGCGCGGGCAAAAGGCAGGGCCACCAGGGCTTCCTGCAGGGCCAGTTCGACGTGGCCGATGGCATTGGGCTCGAGTTGCTGGGCCTCTTCCTCCGCCAGGGTGTGGATGTTGAGGCGGTGCACGATGCGCTTGACTTTGGCCTTGACCCAGCGGTGGCCATGCAGGGCCCAGTAGACCCGGCCGGCCACCAGGGGCTCGTCATCCATCCAGGCAACGGTGACGGCCAGCTCGCGGCGGGCTTCGCCGTGGGCCGGCGCGAGCAGCCAGTCGCCACGCGAGACGTCGACTTCGCGGTCCAGCACGATGCCCGCGCTGTGGCCGGCGGCCACCTCGCCCGGCTGACGCACGTGGTCCAGCACCTGGGCCACGGTGGCGGTCTGGCCGCTGGGGAAGACCTTCACGATGTCGCCCGCCTTGACGCTGCCTGCGGCCACCCGGCCCCACAAGACGCGGCGACCTTGCGAGGTGTCGCTGGAGGAGGAGAACTTCTCCACCCATTGCACCGGGAAGGCCAGGGGCAGCTCGGTGTCGGCCTCGGTCGTGGGCAGGGCTTCGAGGATCTGCAGCAGTGTGGGGCCGTAGTAGCCGCACCAGCCGGCCTGGGCCTGGTCCACCACGTTCCAGCCCTGCAGGGCCGAGACCGGCACGGTGGCCTGCACGGCCAGGCCGGCGCTGGCGGCAAAGGCTTGCAGTGCATCGCGGATGTGCTTGAAGGCCAGGGCCGCGTCGGCTACGGCGTCGAGCTTGTTGACGGCAAAGACGATGGAGGGCACACGCAGCAGCTGCAGCAGCAGGCTGTGGCGGCGCGTCTGCGGCAGCAGGGTGAGGGCCGGGTTCTGCCAGTCGAGCTTGGTGGCGTCGACCAGCACCACGGCGGCATCGGCGCTGGAGGCGGCCGTGACCATATTGCGCGTGTACTGCTCATGGCCTGGCGCGTCGCCGATGATGAACTTGCGCGTCTCGGTGCTGAAGTAGCGGTAGGCCACGTCGATGGTGATGCCCTGTTCGCGCTCGGCGGAGAGGCCGTCGGTCAGCAGGGCCAGGTCGGTCTGGCCCTGGCGCTGCACGCCGGCCAGGTGGTCCTGCAGCACGGCACGGGTGTCGACCAGCAGGCGACCGATCAGGGTGCTCTTGCCGTCGTCAACCGAGCCGCAGGTGATGAATTTCAAAGCGTCCATTCAGAAATACCCGTCCTTCTTGCGCTTCTCCATGGAAGCATCACTGGTCTGGTCGTCCATGCGCGTCGCGCCGCGCTCGCTGACCTCGGCGGCCAGGGTCTCGATCACGATCTCGGCGGCCGTGGCGGCCGTACTGGCCACGGGGCAGGTGCAGGTGATGTCACCCACGGTGCGGAAACGCACGTCGCGGATCACCACCTCTTCGCCCGGGCGCGGCGGCGTGAGCTCGGTCACCGGCGCCAGCATGCCGCGGCGGTCCACCACCTCGCGTTTGTGGGTGTAGTAGATCGAGGGCAGGGCGATGGCCTCGCGCTCGATGTACTGCCAGACGTCCAGCTCCGTCCAGTTGGAGATCGGGAACACACGGAAGTGCTCGCCTGGGGCCAGGCGCGTGTTGAACAGGGTCCAGAGCTCGGGGCGCTGGGCCTTGGGTTGCCACTGGCCGAAGCTGTCGCGGTGGGAGAAGATGCGCTCCTTGGCGCGGGCCTTCTCTTCATCACGGCGCGCGCCGCCGATCAGGGCGTCGAAGCGGAATTCCTCGATGGCCTCGAGCAGCGTCACCGACTGGTGCACGTTGCGGCTCTCACCCGGGTGGGCCAGTCGCACGGTGCCGCGCTTCATGGAGTCTTCGACGCTGCGCACGATGAGCTCCGCGCCGAGTTCCTTGGCGCGCTGGTCACGGAAATCGGTCACTTCGGGGAAGTTGTGGCCGGTGTCGATCATCAGCAGCGGGTAGGGCAGGCGGCCGGCGCCAAAGGCCTTCTCGGCGCACTTGAGCATGACCAGCGAGTCCTTGCCGCCCGAGAACAGCAGCGCCGGGCGCTCGAAGGTGGCCGCTACCTCACGCAGGATGAAGATGGTTTCTTCCTCGAGCGCGTCGAGGTGGGCGTTGCTGAGCTGATGCACCGGTTGGTCCAGGAGGTCGTGTTGGGTACGGGCGTTCATGGGGCTCTCTTCAATAGGCCTCAATGGGCGAGATGCAGGCCGCATTCGCGCTGCGCTTCGCCCTTGGTCGGGTCCACGTAGTCGAAGTTGTTGGGCAGGCCGTGGATCTCGCAGTACTGGTACAGGTCCTTGGACGACCAGTGCAGCAGCGGGGCGACCTTGATCAGGCCGTCGGGGTTGATGCTCACGGGCTCCATCTGGGCACGCACTGCGCTGTCCGTGGCGCGCAGCGCAGTGAACCAGACCCTGGGGGCGGTCTCGCGCAGGGCGCGCGCGAAGGGCTCAAGCTTGACCTCTTCGGTGAAGGCGGCGTGACGCGGGTCGTCGAGCGCGGGCACCGGGCCGTCCACGGCCTCGCGGTGGGCGCGCGAGCGCAGCGGCAGGTAGATCTTCAGGTTCAGGCCGAGTTGCTTCGTGACTTCGTCGGCGTAGCGGTAGGTCGCCTCGGTGTTGTAGCCGTTGTCCATCCAGACCACGGGTACCTCGGGCTGCACCCGCGTGACCAGGTGGAGGATCACGGCCTCGAAGGGCCGGAAATTGGTGGTGACGATGGCTTTCTGGCCCAGGCCCAGTGCCCACTTCACCAGCGCGGGCGCATCGCGGCCGAGTTCGGCGTTGATCTTCGCGAGATCGATGCTCATGCGGTCTCCCTGACGAAACGCGGGCGGGCCTGCACGGCGTCGCCCTGGTAGTAGCTCTTGAAACGCTCCAGCTGGCGCTGGGCGACGGCCAAGTCCTGGTCAGCGCGCAGCACGGCCTCACTGAAACCGTTGCGAGCCAGCAGGGGCAGCTGGTCCACCAGCACGTCGCCGGTGGCACGGATTTCGCCGCGGAAACCCAGGCGGCGGCGCAGCAGGAAGGCCTGGCTGTGGGCGCGCCCGTCGGTGAAGGCGGGGAAATGCAGGTCGATGCGCGCCACGCCGTCCAGCGTCAGGCGGCGAGGGTCGGCGTCGTTCGCCAAGGCGAGCACGTCCAGGCTCTGGGGCTCGGTTGTGGCGGTGTCGGCGTGGATCAGTTTCATCACATGCACTCCTTCAGGCACTGGTGGCTTCGGCATGGCCGGTTTCGTGCCGGGCCTGGTTGCCGGCCTGCTTGAACGTGTCGTGGCCCACACGGCGCAGCGTGTCGATGAAGAGTTCGCCGGCCTGGCGCTGCGCGCAGTAGGTGTCGATCAGGGCCTCGATCACGTCGGGCACCTCGTTGGAGGAGAAGGACGGGCCGATGACCTTGCCGGGCACGGGCGCACCCGACAGGGTCTTGCCGTCGGAGCCGCCCAGCGTGACCTGGTACCACTCCTTGCCGTCCTTGTCCACGCCCAGGATGCCGATGTGGCCGCTGTGGTGGTGACCGCAGGAGTTGATGCAGCCGCTGATGTGCAGGTCGATCTCGCCGATGTCGTGCAGCTCGTCCAGGTCCTGGTAGCGCGCGGTGATGGCTTCGGCCAGGGGCAGCGAGCGGGCGTTGGCCAGATCGCAGAAGTCGCCGCCGGGGCAGGCGATCATGTCGGTCAGCAGGCCGATGTTGGGCTTGGCCAGGCCCAGATGACGTGCTTCGCGCCAGAGCTCGGCCAGCTGGTCGCAGCGCACCCAGGGCAGCACGAGGTTCTGCTGGTGCGTCACGCGCACCTCGCCGCCGCTGTAGCGCTCGGCCAGCTGGGCCACGGCGTCGAGCTGGGCCGCGGTGGCATCGCCCGGCGACTGGCCCAGGCGCTTGAAAGAGAGCGTCACGGCGCGCAGGTCGGGGTTCTTGTGCGCGTGCACATTGCGCTGCAACCAGCGGCCGAACTCGATGTCGTCCTCGGCCGCGGCGCGCAGGATCTGGGCAATCTTGGCATCCGCGCTCTTGCGGTCGCAGGTCAGCGTGGGCGGCGCGAAATGCGCGCTGACACGCTCGAACTCGGCGGCCGTGATGGTATGCGGCGCGCCATCGACCTCGACGATCTGGCGGTACTCCTCTTCCACCTCGTCGATGTAGCGCTGGCCCTCGGCCTTGACCAGAATCTTGATGCGGGCCTTGTACTTGTTGTCGCGGCGACCCCAGCGGTTGTAGACGCGCACCGCAGCCTCGACATAGTTGAGGATCTGGTCGCAGGGCAGGAACTCGCGGATCACGGTGGCGATCACCGGCGTGCGACCCATGCCGCCGCCCACCAGTACCTTGAAGCCCAGCGTGCCTTCGTCATTGCGCAGCAGTTGCAGGCCGATGTCGTGCCAGGCGATGGCGGCGCGGTCTTCCCTGGCGCCGGTGATGGCGATCTTGAACTTGCGCGGCAGGAAGGCGAACTCGGGGTGCAGCGTGCTCCACTGGCGCAGGATCTCGGCGAAGGGGCGCGGATCGGCCACCTCGTCCACGGCGATGCCGGCCAGCGCGTCGCTGGTGATGTTGCGGATGCAGTTGCCGCTGGTCTGGATGCCGTGCATGTTCACGCTGGCCAGCAGGTCCATGACGTCGGCGCTCTTGTCCAGCGGAATCCAGTTGAACTGCACGTTCTGGCGCGTCGTGAAATGCGCATAGCCCGTGGTCAGTCGGCTGCCGATGGCCTTGCCGTCACGCAGCTGGATGTCGCCCAGCTTGTTCTGTGCGGCGATGGCGCCCTGGAAGACCTCGTTCGAGGGTTGGTCGTACTCGCGGGCGATCTTCGCCAGCACACGCACCTGGGCCGCCGAGAGTTCTCCGTAGGGCACGGCCACGCGAAGCATGGGCGCGTGGCGTTGCACATACCAGCCGTTTTGCAGGCGCAGGGGGCGAAACTCCTCCTCGCTGAGCTGGCCGTTGAGGCGGCGGGTCAGCTGGTCGCGGTACTGCTCGGCGCGCAGGCGCACGAACTGGCGGTCGAATTCGGTGTACTGGTACATGGATGCGTGACAGGCAAGAAATCAGATGGCGATGAGCTTGAGGCCGGCCCAGGCCAGCAGCACGGACAGGATGGAGCGCACCACGCGTTCGTTGATGCGATGGATGAGATGGGTGCCCACCCAGATGCCCGGCAGGGAGCCGGCCAGCAGCAGGGCGAGCAGCCGCCAGTCCACCGAGCCCAGGGAGGCATGGCCCAGGCCGGCCACCAGGGTCAGCGGCACGGCGTAGGCGATGTCGGCGGCCACGATGCGCGGCAGCGGCAGCAGGGGGTAGATGATGAGCAGCACGCTGACGCCGATGGCGCCGGCGCCCACCGAGGTCAGCGTCACCAGCGTGCCCACCAGGGCGCCCAGCAGCAGGGGCAGGCTCCAGTGGCGCGGGCGCGCGGCGCGGTCCTCCTGGCCGGGGGCCAGGGTGGCAGGCAGGGTCTTGCCGCGCACGGCCTTGTAGAGCGTGGCGGCGGCCGTGAGCAGCAGGGCCACGCCCAGGGTGCCGGTCATGAGGGACTGTACGGCCGGGTTGGCCGGGCCGACGCGGTGCAGCACATAGAGGGTGATCAGCGCGGCGGGGATGCTGCCGGCCGAGAGGCTGAGGACGATGCGCCAGTCCACCAGACGGGCACGGGCCAGGCGCACGGTGCCCCCCAGCTTGGTGAAGGCCGCGAACAGCAGGTCGGTACCGACGGCCAGGTGCGGCTTGACGCCGAAAAAGAAGATCAGGATGGGCGTCATCAGCGAGCCGCCGCCCACGCCGGTCAGGCCCACGACCCCACCGACCAGGAACCCCGCCAGGATGAATGCCACGTCTTGCATGGCCCCGACTGTAAAAGTGGCCCCTCAGATCCCAAACTACATTTTTCTTGGGGCTCTATAACGTACGGTAATAAAGAGCTTCAGTCTGGGCGGGCAGTCAGCCAGTCCGATGCCAGGGTGTGGCGTAGCAGCGCCAGGCCGGCCGCCGCGTCGACGCCCAGGGCTGCCTGAACTTTGGGCAGCTCGGTTTCCCAGCCCGGCTGGGCATAGGCCAGTTGCTCGCGCCGGTCCAGGATGCTCTGGCCTTCGGCCAGCCCCTCGGTGACCACCCGCACGCGGCCGCTCGTGGTCTGGAACAGGCCGGGCTGCAGGAGCCAGAGCAGGCCCAGCAGGCCGCCGCAGGGGCAGGCGGGTTCGCCGCCGGGTTCGTACATGGCACGCGCCCTGGCCTGGACCCCCACGGCATGTGCCAGCGCCTTCAGGGCGGGGTGGGGTCTTTGCGTGGCCAGATCCTCCACCCAGGCCTGGGGCAGGGCGGCGGCCTGGCTCACGTCCAGGCCCAGCATCGTGAGCCGGAAGCCCGCCGTCAGCACTTGGTCGGCGGCATGCGGGTCGAGCCAGAAATTGAGTTCGGCCACCGGCGAGACCTCGCCCGGCGCCGCGATGCTGCCGCCCGCCACGACGAGCTGGCCCAGCAGTTCAGGCAGGTGGGGCTCCAGCCGCAGCGCCTGGGCCACATTGCCCAGCGGGCCGGCGCAGACCAGGTTCAGCTGGCCGGGATGCGCGCGGGCCAGCTCCACGATGCAGCGGGCGGCCGAACGCTCGTCGGCACCATGCACCGGCGTCATCTGCTCGGGCAGATCGCCTAGCCCGTCGCTGCCATGACTTTGCGGGTCGTGCAGGCCCATGACCTTGCGCAGGGGCGTGGGCACGCCGCTGCAGACCGGCAGATCGGCGCGGCCGGCCAGGGCGCAGAGCAGCAGCGCGTTGCGTGTGGCCTGGGTCAGGGGCACGCGGCCGTAGGTGGTGGTGAGGGCCAGCAGGTCCAGATCCGGGTGGGCCAGGGCGAAGTAGAGCGCCAGCGCGTCGTCGGCGCCGGGGTCGCAGTCGAGCAGGATCTTGTGGCCCATGGTGGGCGCATTGTGGGGCAAAGCTCAGGCCTTGCGCCGCAGGTCCAGGGCCTGGGCCAGGCCGGTTTCCAGCGGCCAGGGTTCGGCCCCCAGCCGGGCTGCTAGCAGTTCGGCACAGAGCATGCACAGGCTCAGACCGCGCGAACCCATGGCGGCGCTGATCCAGAGCGTGGGCTGAGGGCCGTCCTGCAGCGGGCCCACCAGCGGCAGACGGTTGCGGCTCACGCAGCGCACGGCCTCCCAGGCCTGCACAAGGCCGTCGGCATAGGCCGGGGCCAGTGCGTCGGCCACCGCCGGCAGGAGGCGGCGCAGCTTCTCCAGGTTGGCCTGCAGATGGACAGCCTGCGGCGCGGCTGCGTCGGCCGTGTTCTCGTAGGTGGCGCCGGCGTACCAGGCGCGGCCACCATCCACGGGCACATCAGGAATGAAGCTGCCCGCCCCGTTGACGGGGTGCGGGGGCAGGGCCCCGGTGGGCGAGGACGGCAGGGTGGTCTCACGCAGACCCCAGCTCAGCACCCCGCGCATGCCGTGCAGGGGCGGCAGCGTGCAGCCGGCCGTGGCCAGCAGGCGCGGTGCGTCCAGCGCATTGGCCAGCACCACCTGGTCTGCTGTGTCGAGCACATGGCCTTGGGCATCCCGCAGTTCCCAACCGGCAGGGGTGGCGCGCAGGCTGTCGACCTGACCATTGCCGCGAAAGCGCACACCGGGCTGGGCCAGCCAGGCGCGCACCAGCTGTGCCGGTTTGATCCACGCCGCCTGACCGTGCCAGAGCGTGGGGGCATCCGGCAGGCCGCGCTTCCACGCCTCGGGGGCGCCAAGGGCTGCCGAGCGCGTGAGTTCATGCCCATTCGCGGGCCAATCCTCGGGCAGGCCGGACTTGCCTTCGAGCCGCAGCTCCAGCACACCGGTCGGCCCCCAGTCCTCGCCAGCGCGCAGCAGGCGCTGCGCTTCGGCGCGCACCAGACGCAGACCGGCGCGCGTGAGGCGCGAGCGCGGGCCGTCGCTGGTGGACACGTGGGGGATCAGCAGGCCCGCCGGCAGGCCCGAGGCCCCGGCCGCAGCCTCAGCCGCAGCGTCGAGCACCTGGACCTGCCAGCCGCGCCGCGCCAGCGCGGCCGCCACGCTGGCACCGGCCAGCCCGGCGCCGATCACGGCGCAGCGGCCCACGGGCGCGGCCTCGATGCGGGCTTCGCGCTGGCGCAGCGCCCACGCGGGGTCGCAGCACCAGCCCTGCTCGCTCGTCACAAAGCCCAGCTCACGCAGAGCCGGGGCCAGCGGGCTGTCGTGGGCCGGGCCCTGCAGCAGGGTGCCACGGCGGCGGCAGCGCGCCAGGGCCTTGAGGCTGTAGCCGTCCCAGGGCAGGGCGGGATCGAGGTGGATGGCGTCGGCGGCGAAGTGCTGGGCGCGCAGCAGCGGTGCGAGTTCACCGATGCAGAGCGTGAGCTGGAAGTGGCCGTCATCGAGCAGCAGGCGGTGCATGCCGGGCAGCAGGCCCAGCCATTGCGCGGCCAGTGCCTCGACCAGAGGCTGTGTCTTGGCTTCGGTCGCGTGGTACAGCGTGGCACGTGGCGGCGCCTCGGGCGCGAAGGCCACGAGGTGCAGCACGCGCGGGCGTGCCGGCAGCTCACGCCAGGCCTGCCAGAGCGCAAGCAGGCGCGACACGTCCAGGCGCGTGTCGAGCACGCGCCAGACGGGCAGGTTGGGGGAGAGCGGCAGCAGGGGGTGTGCCGCGGGGTTCACGATGGAACTCAATCGGGGCGCCGAAGAAGTGGTTCGGCGTCAGCCTTCCTTCGGAGCGCTCCCGTTCCTTACGCGCTCGGCGGGACGTAGCCGGCTGCAGCGTCTGCGCCGCTGCCGAAGAAGTGGTTCTCCATCTGGCGCGCCAGGTACTGGCGCGCGCGGGCGTCAGCCAGGTTCAGGCGGTTTTCATTGACCAGCATCGTCTGGTGCTTGAGCCAGGCGGCCCAGGCTTCCTTGCTGACGTTTTCCCAGATGCGCTTGCCCAGCTCGCCGGGGTAGGGCGGGAAATCCAGGCCCTCGGCTTCCTTGCCGAGCTTGATGCAGTTCACCATGCGTGCCATATGCAGCTTCTTTCAGTGTTCGGATGTTTAAGTAATAAGCAACTGAAATCTTATTGGTTCCAGTTTTGAGCATGTCTCTCCAGAATCCTTTTCATCGCAACCCAATTTGTGTTCTGAAAAGGAAGAAACATGACGCAACGCCGAGACTTTATCAAGCTTTCCCTGGCCCTCACCCTGGCAGGGGCGGCTTTTGCTGCCGTGGCCCAGCCGGCCCCCGTGACCCTGCTCAATGTGTCCTACGACCCGACGCGTGAACTCTACGTCGAGGTCAACGCCGCCTTCACCAAACACTGGAAGGCCAAGACCGGCCAGGACGTGACCATCAAGCAGTCGCACGGCGGTTCGGGCCGCCAGGCCCGCTCCATCATCGACGGCCTGGACGCCGACGTGGCCACCCTGGCCCTGGCGGGTGACACCGACGCCCTGCACGCCAACGGCGGCTGGATCCCCAAGGACTGGCAGAAGCGCCTGCCGCTCAACAGCTCGCCCTACACCTCCACCATCGTGCTGGTGACCCGTGCAGGCAACCCCAAGAACATCAAGGACTGGGATGACCTGATCCGCCCGGACGTGAAGGTGATCACCCCCAACCCCAAGACCTCCGGCGGCGCCCGCTGGAACTACCTGGCGGCCTGGGAGTTCGCCAAGCGCAAGTACGGCAGCGAGGCCAAAGCCCAGGAGTTCGTGGCCAAGCTCTATGCCAATGTGCCCGTGCTCGACACCGGCGCACGCGGCTCGTCGGTGACCTTTGCCCAGCGCAACCAGGGCGATGTCTTCATCTCCTGGGAGAACGAGGCCTATCTGCTGGAGAAAGAATTCGGCAACAAGGTGGACTTCATCTACCCCAGCCTGTCCATCCTGGCCGAGCCGGCCGTGACCGTGGTGGACAAGAACGTGGACAAGAAAGGCACACGCGCCGTGGCCACCGCTTACCTGGAGTTCCTCTACACCGAGGAAGCCCAGGACATCATCGGCAAGCATTTCTACCGCCCCACCTCGGCCAAGGCCCAGGCCAAGTACGCCAAGCAGCTGCCCAAGCTCAACCTGTTCAAGATCGACGAGGCTTTCGGCGGCTGGGCCGAGGCGAGCAAGGTGCACTTTGCTGATGGAGGCGTGTTCGACCAGATCTACGCCAAGAAGTAAGCCGGCGTCGCACATCAGGTCGAATCAGGGAGCAACAAGCATGTCGGTACTTCTGATCGCAGGCAGCCCGTCGGAGCGTTCGCGCTCAGCGGCCCTGCTGGAGCGGGTCGGCCAGCAACTGGCGCAGCGCGGGGTCCATCTGGACCGCCTGCAGATCCGCAGCCTCGCGCCGCAGGCCCTGCTGCTGGCCGACTTCGGTCACCGCTCGGTGGTCGATGCCATCCATCAGGTCGCGCAGGCCCAGGCCATCGTGGTGGCCACGCCGGTCTACAAGGCGGCCTACAGCGGCGTGCTCAAGGTGCTGCTGGACCTGTTGCCGCAGACGGCCTTCAAGGGCAAGACCATCCTGCCCCTGGCCACGGGTGGCAGCCCGCACCACATGCTGGCGCTGGACTATGCGCTGCGGCCCGTGCTGCAGTCGCTCGGCGCACGCCACATCCTGCCCGGCGTCTACGCCACCGATGCCCAGGTCGCACTCACGCCCGAAGAGGCCTACGTGATCCATCCGGACATCGAGGCCCGGCTCGACGAAGCCGCGGCCACCCTGCATGCCGAGGGCTTGCGCCTGCCGCATGCCACCACGGGCTTCGAGCCCATCGCCTTCTCGCGGGTGCGATGTAGCGTCTGACGCCCGCGCGGTCCGCTACGGGCCGGCTGCGCACCTCTCGCTTTCTCCACTCTCTTTGCATCTCCGCGCGGCGGGGCCGGGACGGCCTTGGCCTGCGCATCGCCTGAAGGACACGACCATGACAGAACAGACCCGCGACACCCTCGACATTCCGGACACCAGCGAACACTGGTGGTCCGATCTTTTCTACAGCGCCCTGGCGGCCATCGGCCTCGTGGCTGGCGTGCTGGCGCTGAACTTCCTGCTGCTGCTGCCCGTGGCGCAGGCCCAGGGCAAGGGTGAGTTGCGCATCGGCTACCAGAAGTCGGCCAGCCTTTTTGTGCTGCAGAAGGCCCAGGGCACGCTGGAGAAACGCCTCGCCCCGCTGGGCGTGAGCCTGAAGTGGGTGGAGTTTCCGGCCGGCCCGCAGCTGCTCGAAGGCCTGAACGTCGGTTCGGTGGACGTGGGTTTTGTCGGCGAGGCGCCGCCCATCTTCGCTCAGGCTGCCGGAGCGAAATTCGTCTACATCGGCAACGACCCGGCCGCTCCCGAGGCCGAGGCCCTGGTGGTGCCTAAGGGCTCGCCCATCAAGACCGTGGCCGAACTCAAGGGCAAGAAGATCGCCCTGAACAAGGGCTCCAATGTGCACTACCTATTGGTCAAGCTGCTGGAGAAGCATGGCCTGAAGTACAGCGACATCCAGCCCGTCTTCCTGCCGCCGGCCGATGCACGTGCGGCCTTCGAGCGGGGCGCCGTGGACGCCTGGGCCATCTGGGATCCCTTTCTGGCCGCGGCTGAGAAGCAGATCGGCGCGCGCATCCTGGCTGACGGCAAGGGCGTGGTGAACAACTACGCCTACTACCTGGCCGAGCGCTCCTATGTGGAAAAGCGCCCCGAAGTGATCGAGGCCCTCTTCGCCGACATCGTGGCCCAGGGCAAATGGCTCAAGGCCGACCTGAAACGTGCGGCCGCCATCATCGCGCCCCTGCAGGGCCTGGACCCCGAGATCGTCGAACTCAACCTGCGTCGCTACCAGTACGGCGTGACGCCGCTGAGCGATACCGTGCTGGCCGAGCAGCAGAAGCTGGCCGATGTCTTCTTCGACCTCAAGCTGATACCCAAGGCCATCGTCGTGCGCGAGGCAGCCTGGAACCCGGCGCGCTGAAAGAGGAGGGAACACCATGAGCCACACCACCTCCACCCTGCGCCGACGTTTCCTGCAGCTGCTGGGCCTGACGGCCGCGAGCTGGGGCCTGGCGCCACATCCTGCACGGGCACAGTCCGCCGCTGAAAAAGCCCCCGAACTGTTGCGCATCGGCTACCAGAAGTCCGCCGTGAACCTGGTCATCCTCAAGCAGCAGGGCATCCTGGAAAAGCGTTTCCCGAACACCAAGGTCAGCTGGATCGAATTCCCCGCCGGCCCACAGCTGCTCGAAGCCCTGTCGGTGGGCAGCCTCGAATTCGGCCTCACCGGCGATTCGCCACCGGTCTTCGCGCAGGCCGCCGGCAAGGACCTGCTGTATGTGGGCGCCGAGCCGCCCAAGCCCGACAGCTCGGCCATCCTCGTGCTGAAGGATTCGCCCTTGCGCACGCTGGCCGACCTCAAGGGCCGCAAGGTCGCGCTGCAGAAGGGCTCCAGCGCGCACTACCTGCTGGTGCAGGCGGTCGCCAAGGCCGGTCTGCAATGGTCGGATATCCAGCCCGTCTACCTGACGCCGGCCGACGCACGCGCCGCCTTCGAGCGCAAGAGCGTGGACGCCTGGGCCATCTGGGACCCGTTCTACGCCGCGACCGAACTGGCCGTGCAGCCGCGTGTGCTGGCTACGGGCCGTGATCTGTCGAGCAACAACTCCTTCTACCTGGCCTCGCGTCCTTTCGTGAGCCAGCATCCCGCGGCCCTGGCCGTGCTGTTCGAGGAGCTCACGCGCGCCGACCGCCAGGCCCAGGAGGACCGCAAGGGTGTGATCAAGCTCATCGCCGATTTCAGCGGCCTCGACGCGGGCGTGGTCAGCCTCTTTCTGCAGCGCCGGCCCAAGTCGCCCGTGGGGCCGCTGTCGGCGCAGACCGTGGCCGACCAGCAACGGGTGGCCGATGCCTTTCACAAGCTGGGCCTGATCCCCAAACCGGTCAACGTGGTCGAGATCGTCTGGCGCCCCGAGGCGCAACGCCTGGCCCAGGTGGCCAAGCCCTGAGCAGAGCAAAGGAACATCCATGCAAATCTTCTGGTTCATCCCCACCCACGGCGACAGCCGCTACCTCGGCACCAGCGAGGGCGCGCGCGAGGTCAACCACGACTATCTCAAGCAGGTGGCCCAGGCGGCTGACAGCCAGGGCTACGACGGCGTGCTCATTCCCACGGGTCGCTCCTGCGAGGACCCCTGGGTCGTGGCGTCCAGCCTGATCCCGGTGACGAAACAGCTCAAGTTCCTCGTGGCCGTGCGCCCGGGCCTGCACGAGCCGGCGCTGGCCGCGCGCATGGCCGCCACCTTCGACCGTCTGTCTGAAGGCCGTCTGCTGGTCAACCTCGTGACCGGTGGCGACCAGACTGAACTCGAAGGCGACGGGGTTTGGCTCGACCATGCCCAGCGCTACGAGGCTTCGGCCGAGTTCATCCGCGTCTGGCGCGAGATCATCGCGCGCAGCCACCGCGGCGAGGCCTATGACTTCGAGGGCAAACACGTCCACGTCAAGGGCGCCAAGCTGCTCTACCCCTCGGTGCAGCAGCCCTATCCGCCCGTGTACTTCGGCGGTTCCTCGGACGCGGCGCACGACCTGGCCGCCGAGCAGGTCGACACCTACCTGACCTGGGGCGAGCCGCCGGCCGAGGTCGCCAAGAAGGTGGCCGACGTGCGTGCGCGCGCCGCCAAGCATGGTCGTACCGTGCGCTTCGGCATCCGCCTGCACGTGATCGTGCGCGAGACCGAAGACCGGGCCTGGCAGGCGGCCGAAGACCTGATCAGCCGCCTGGACGACGAGACCGTCATCCGCGCCCAGGCCGCTTTCGCCAAGATGGATTCCGTGGGCCAGCGCCGCATGGCGGCGTTGCATGCGGGTGGCAAGAAGCGCACGCGGGCTGACCTGGAGATCAGCCCCAACCTCTGGGCCGGTGTGGGCCTGGTGCGCGGCGGCGCGGGCACGGCCCTGGTGGGCGACCCCAAGACCGTGGCCGCACGCATCGAGGAGTACGCGGCCCTGGGCCTGGACACCTTTGTGCTCTCGGGCTACCCGCACCTTGAGGAGGCCTACCGGTTTGCCGAGCTGGTGTTCCCGCTGCTGCCACGCAAGCTGCGCGAGTCGCTGCCGGGCACGCGCCTGAGCGGTCCTTTCGGCGAGGTTGTTGCCAACAGCTACGTGCCGCGTGCAGCACAGAGCTGAAAGGAGCAAGCCATGAGCATCCATGCCATCAACCACGTGCAGCTCGGCTTCCCAGCCGGCCGTCACGCGCAGCTGCGCCATTTCTATACCGAACTGCTGGGCCTGCCCGAAGTCGGCGCCGGTGACGGCAAGACCCTGCGCTTCCAGGCGGGCACCCAGCGCATCGACCTGGTGCCGGTGCAGGATTGGCGCCCGCCCCAGCAAGTGCCGCATCTGGCACTGGAAGTGCGCAACCTGCCGGGCCTGCGCGCCCGCTTCGCCGACGCCGGTCTGGCCGTGGACGAGTCGCGCCCGCTGCCCGGCCATCTGCGCTTTTACGCGCAGGACCCGGCCGGCAACGGCCTGGAGTTCCTGGAGCCCGTGCACGGGCAGGGGAGTGCCGCATGACGCAAAGCACCCCACGCGAGGCCGCGGCCCTGGCCGACACCACGGTGGAAGCGCCAGGTTTCGGCTTCCTGCTGCAGCCGCACATCGACCCGGAGACGGACTGGCGTTACACCGTTGACGCCTGGACCTTCCTCAAGAGCCTGGCGCGCCGGCTCGTGCCCTGGCTGCTGCCCGTGGCCCTGCTGGCCTTGTGGCAGCTGTTCTCGGCCCAGGGCTGGTTGTCCACGCGGGTGCTGCCCGCGCCTTCGGAAGTGGTGCAGGCCGCCTGGACGCTCTCCGTCTCGGGCGAACTCTGGACCCATGTGCAGGTCAGCGCCGGCCGTGCCCTCGCGGGCTTGGCCATCGGCGGTGGTCTGGGCCTGCTCTTCGGTCTGCTCACGGGCTCGCTGCGCTGGGCTGATGCGCTGCTGGATTCGACCATCCAGATGGTGCGCAACATCCCCGCGCTGGCGCTGATCCCGCTGGTCATCTTGTGGTTCGGCATCGACGAGACGGCCAAGCTTTTCCTGATTGCGGTCTCGGTGTTTTTCCCCATCTACCTCAACACCTCGCACGGCATCCGCAATGTGGACCCCGGGCTGATCGAGATGGGGCGCACCTACGGCCTCTCGCGCTGGCAGCTCTACCGCCAGATCATCCTGCCCGGTGCGCTGTCGTCCATCCTGGTGGGCCTGCGCTTCTCGCTGGGTCTGATGTGGGTGATCCTGATCGTGGCCGAGACCATCTCGGCCCAGGCCGGCATCGGCTACCTGACCATGAACGCCCGCGAGTTCCTGCAGACCGACATCGTGCTCGTGGGCATCCTGCTCTACGCCCTGTTGGGCAAGCTGGCCGATGTCTTTGCCAAGGGGCTGGAGCGCTACTGGCTGCGCTGGCATCCCGGTTATCAACACGCTTGAGGAGCAGCCCATGAGTCAAGACACACAAGGTGGCGTGCGGCTGGAGATCCGCGGCCTGTCCAAGTCCTACGGCGAGCGTGAGGTACTGCGCGAGGCCGATCTGGTGATCGAGCCCGGCGAGTTCGTGGCCATCGTCGGGCGCAGCGGGTGCGGCAAGAGCACGCTGCTGCGCCTTGTGGCCGGCCTGGAGCCGGCGAGCGCGGGGACGCTGAAGCTGGATGGCCAGTCCGTCGATGGTCTCCACGACGACACCCGCATCATGTTCCAGGACGCACGCCTGCTGCCCTGGAAACGCGTGGCCGACAACGTGGCCCTGGGTCTGCCCAAGGACCAGCGGGGTCGTGCCGCAGAGGTGCTGGCCCAGGTGGGGCTGGGTGAGCGCCTGGGCGACTGGCCGGCCAAGCTCTCGGGCGGCCAGCGCCAGCGCGTGGCCCTGGCGCGCGCGCTGGTGCACAACCCGCGCCTGCTGCTGCTGGACGAGCCGCTGGGTGCGCTGGACGCACTGACGCGCATCGAGATGCACGCCCTCATCGAAGGCCTGTGGCAGCGCAAGGGCTTCACGGCCCTGCTGGTCACGCACGATGTGCAGGAGGCCGTGGCCCTGGCCGATCGTGTGATCCTCATCGAGGACGGCCGCATCGCACTGGACGAACGCGTGAACCTGCCGCATCCGCGTGAGCGTGGCAGCGCAGCCTTCGCTGCGCTGGAGAACCGCATCCTGCACAGTGTGTTGCAACAGCCCGAGCGCGAAGCTGCGCCGCAAGCCGCCAATGATGAGCTCTGGCCCGGCGTGTCGGCCACGGGCCTGCGCTGGGCGATCTGAATTTCAACGAGGACTTTTCAGGAGTAAACATGTCCATCCAAGCCATCAACGTCCGCAACCAGTTCCGCGGCAAAGTGAAAGAGATCATCCGCGGCGACGTGCTCTCCGAAGTCGACGTCGAGACGCCCTGGGGCATCGTGACCTCGGTCATCACCACGCGTTCGATCAATGACCTCGGGCTCAAGCCCGGCAGCGAAGTTGTCGCCCTGGTCAAGGCGACGGAAGTGTCCCTCGCCAAGCTTTGAGAGCGGAGCGTGCCTCAACAAAACAGCCCGCAATCGCGGGCTGTTTTGTTCGCAAAGATGAGACTCAGGCCGCAGCCTTGACCTGTGCCTGGTTGGCCGCAGTGCTGGTGTGCACCTTGATGTCACGTTCTGCAGCCGCCAGGGCCTGGGCCTTGGGGGCGTCGCCCATGGCCACGCCTTCGGCGCGCACGAAGCGCACGTCGGTGATGCCGACAAAACCGAACACGGTCTGCAGATAGCTTTCCTGGTGTTCCAGGGCGCGTCCGGCGTCAGTGGTGGAGTAGATGCCGCCGCGCGTGGAGGCCACGATCACCGTCTTGCCACCCGCCAGGCCCACGGGGCCGTTCTCGGTGTACTTGAAGGTGCGACCCGCCTGCAGCACCCGGTCGATCCAGGCCTTGAGCTGGCTCGGGACGCTGAAGTTGTACAGCGGTGCGCCCACGACGATCACGTCGGCCGCCAGGAACTGGCTCACCAGCGCTTCGGAGATGGCGTTCTCGCGGCGTTGCGCCTCGGTGGCCTTGTCCGACGGGGCGCGGAAGCCCAGGGAGTTGCCGTCCAGGTGGGACGGGGCGTCCACGGCCAGGTCGAGGTATTCGACGGTGGTGCCGGGGTGGGTGGCTTGCCATTCGGCCACGGTACGGGCGGTCAGGGCGCGCGAGACGGAGTTCGCGCCCAGGACGCTGGAGTCGATGTGCAGCAGTTTCATGATCAGAACCTTTCTGGACGCCGGGGTTGATATGTGGCGTTGGAAGAATTGTCATTTTTGATCGAATGTTTGATAAGTCAGTCAGATTGCGATAGATTGTCCTAAATTTGGGACAATAGGAGGCTGAAAATGGCTGCCATGGATCTGAAAACCGATCTAAACGACATGCTCTACTTCACCGAGGTGGTGGAGCGGGGTGGCTTTGCGGCGGCCGGGCGGGCGCTGGACATTCCCAAGTCCCGCCTCTCGCGCCGGGTGGCCGAGCTGGAAGAGCAGCTGGGGGTGCGCCTGCTGCAGCGCACCACGCGCAAGCTGGCCCTGACCGAGGTGGGCGAGCAATACCTGCGGCACTGCCTGGCCATGCGCGAGGCGGCCCAGGCCGCGGCGCAGGTGGCGGCCCAGGTGCAGACCGAGCCGCGCGGCACCATCCGGGTGAGTTGTCCGGTGACCCTGGCCCAGACCAGCGTGGCGGTGCTCGTGCCCTTGTTCATGCAGGCCTACCCGGAGGTGCGCGTGGAGATGCTCGTGACCAACCGCGTGATCGATCTGGTGGAGGAGGGCGTCGACGTGGCCCTGCGCGTGCGACCTACGCTGGAGGCCAGCGGTAGCCTGGTGATCAAGCAGCTGGGGCAGACGCGCACCATCCTCGTGGCCAGCCCCGAGTTGCTGGCCCGCCAGCCTGCGCCGCACACGCCCGAAGACCTGGCCCGCCTGGACTCGGTGGCCATGTCCGTCAGCGACGGCCGTTCCACCTGGCGTCTGCTGGGTCCCGAGGGCGCCGAGTTCATGCATGTGCACCGGCCCCGTTATGTGGCCGACGACCTGTTGACCCTTAAATTGGCCGTGCTCATGGGCATGGGCATCTGCGTGCTGCCTGACTATATGTGCCGCGATGAGCTGCGCGATGGCCGCCTCGTGGCCCTGCTGCCTGACTGGGCGCCACCCGTGGGCGTGGTGCATGCGGTGTTTCCCTCGCGCCGCGGCCTGGTGCCGGCGGTGCGGCGTTTCCTCGATTTCCTTGGGGAACATCTCAAGGGCGAGCAGGTGGTGCACGCGTCCTGCACCGAGGACAAGGTCGCTGCCGTGGCTTGATTTTCCTGCTTAATTCTTCAGAAGAATAAGCAAACTACTTTATATTCGTTTGTGGTTTAAGGGTTCATTCCCACAATCGAGGACAGCAAGCCCAATCAGGCCCTGTCCATGTCACCTACACCTCGCATCCTCATCGTCCCCGGCTGGCGTGATTCCGGCCCCGGCCACTGGCAAAGCCTGTGGGCCGAGCGCTATGCGCGTACGGTCCGGGTGCAACAGGACAACTGGCTGAGCCCCACGCGCACGGCCTGGGTGGACAGCATCCGCCGCACCCTCCTGGCCCAGCCGGACCCGGTGGTTGTCGTAGCCCACAGCCTGGGCTGCATCGCCGTGACCCACCTGCCCCCCGAGGCCGAGGCGCGCATCGCCGGGGCCCTGCTGGTGGCACCCGCCGACCCGGAGCGCCGTTCCATCCTGGCCGATTTCGCGCCCGTGCCCAGCCGCAAGCTGCCCTACCGCAGCATCCTGGTGGCCAGTAGCAACGACCCCTTCTGCCCCATCCGCCTGGCCGGTGCCTATGCGCGCCACTGGGGCAGCGAGTTTGTGCGTGTGCCCGATGCCGGCCATATCAACATCGAGTCCGGCCACGGCCCATGGCCGCTGGGTGTGGCCCTGCTGCAGTCTCTGGTGGGCGAGGGCGGTCTGCAGACCGTCGCGCCCCTCGCATCCGATTCCTTTTCTTCCTCCATCCCGCTTCCCTACGCCGTATGAAAACCAAGCTCCAACTCTCCCTCGCCGCCCTGGCCCTGGCGGCCAGTTCCCTGGCTTCGGCCCAGAACCTGCTCAATGTGTCGTATGACGTGGCGCGCGAGTTCTACAAGGACTACAACGCCGCCTTCGTGGCCCACTACAAGAAGACCACGGGCAAGGACATCAAGATAGATCAGTCGCACGCCGGCTCCAGCGCCCAGGCGCGCGCCGTGGCCGACGGCCTGGAGGCCGACGTGGTGACCTTCAACACCACGACCGATGTGCAGTTCCTCGCCGACAAGGGCGTGGTCGCGGCCGACTGGGCCAAGCGCTTCCCCTACGGCGCCTCGCCCACCACGTCCACCATGCTCTTCCTGGTGCGCAACGGCAACCCCAAGAACATCAAGGACTGGGACGACCTGATCAAGCCCGGCGTGCAGGTCGTGGTGGTCAACCCCAAGACCGGCGGCAACGGCCGCATGGCCTATCTGGCCGCCTGGGGCTATGTGCGCAGCAAGGGTGGCACCGACGAGCAGGCCGCCGAGTTCGTGGGCAAGCTCTACAAGAACGTGCCGGTGCTGGCGCGCGGCGGGCGTGATGCCACGGGCGTCTTCCTGCAGCGCAATATCGGCGACGTGCTGGTGACCTTCGAGTCGGAAGTCGTGTCGGTTAACAACGAGTTTGGCGCTGGCAAGGTGGATGCCGTGCATCCCAGCGCCTCCATCGTGACTGAGAACCCGGTGGCCATCGTCGAGCGCACTGTGGCGAAGAAGGGCACGGCCGCCGAGGCCAAGGCCTACCTGGACTTCCTCTACAGCCCCGAAGGCCAGGAGATTGCGGCCAAGCACAACATCCGCCCGCGCAACGAAGCGGTGCTGAAGAAGTACGCCACGGCCTTCAAGCCCATCAAGTTCTTCACCGTGCAGGACTACTTCGGTTCGCTGAGTGAGGCCCAGAAGGTGCACTTCAACGACGGCGGCAAGTTCGACCAGCTTTACACCGTCAAGTAAGTTTTCGAGATGACGACGGCCACCCTCACCACGCCGCTGCCGGCGACCGCAACGCCCCAGAAGCGGGCCCAGCGGCGCGTGCTGCCCGGCTTCAACATCACGCTGGGTTACACCCTCCTGTACCTGAGCCTGATCGTGCTGATCCCGCTCTCGGCCCTGGTCTTCAAGACTTTCACGCTGAGCTGGGAGCAGTTCTGGGCCGCGGTCTCTTCGCCGCGGGTGCTGGCCTCCTACCGCCTGACCTTCGGCGCGTCCCTGATCGCTGCGCTGGTCAATGTGGTCTTCGGTCTGCTCGTGGCCTGGGTGCTCGTGCGCTACAAGTTTCCAGGCAAGAAGATCGTGGACGCGCTGGTGGACCTGCCGTTTGCGTTGCCCACGGCCGTGGCCGGCATTTCGCTCACCGCGCTGCTGGCCGGCAATGGCTGGGTCGGGCAGTTCTTCGAGCCCTATGGCATCCAGCTGGCCTTCAACCCCAACGGCGTGGTGATTGCGCTGATCTTCATCGGTCTGCCTTTTGTGGTGCGCACGGTGCAGCCGGTGCTGGAAGACACGGAGAAGGAGCTGGAAGAGGCCGCCACCAGCCTGGGCGCCACGCGCTGGCAGATCTTCCGCCACGTGATCCTGCCCTCGATCACACCGGCGCTGCTGACCGGTTTTGCCATGGCCTTCGCACGTGCCATCGGCGAGTACGGCTCGGTCATCTTCATCGCCGGCAACATGCCCATGGTGTCCGAGATCACGCCGCTGATCATCATCGGCAAGCTGGAGCAGTACGACTACGCGGGCGCCACCGCCGTGGCCACGGTGCTTCTGCTGTTCTCCTTCATCCTGCTGCTCATCATCAACGGCCTGCAGGCCTGGCAGCGTAAGCGTTCGGGAGCCTGAACATGAGCCAGCAACCCGTCCGCAACGCCCGCGCCGGCACCACCGAGCCGGCCTGGGTGCGCACCACCCTGATCGGCAT
The DNA here is from genome assembly GCF_027532185.1 of Hylemonella sp. Lineage (GTDB taxonomy): Bacteria > Pseudomonadota > Gammaproteobacteria > Burkholderiales > Burkholderiaceae_C > Hylemonella. The sequence goes on from NZ_JAPZSV010000011.1 coordinate 83,555, forward strand.
CGCGCTGATCTTCATGTTCCTCTTCCTGGTGCTGCCCCTGGCGGCGGTGTTCACCGAGGCGCTGCGCAAGGGCTGGGACGCCTATTGGGAGGCATTGAAGGAACCCGACGCCTGGTCCGCCATCCGCCTCACGCTGATCACCGCAGCCATCGCCGTGCCGCTGAATCTGGTCTTTGGCGTGGCCGCGGCCTGGGCCATCGCCAAGTACGAATTTCGCGGCAAGGCCTTCCTGACCACGCTGGTGGATCTGCCGTTTTCGGTCTCGCCCGTGGTGGCCGGCCTGATCTATGTGCTGGTCTTCGGCGCGCAGGGCTGGCTCGGCCCCTGGCTGGCGGCGCACGACATCAAGATCATCTTTGCCGTGCCCGGCATCATTCTGGCCACCGTCTTCGTGACCTTTCCCTTCATCGCGCGTGAACTCATTCCGCTGATGCAGGCCCAGGGCAACGAGGAAGAGCAGGCCGCCATCGTGCTGGGGGCCACCGGCTGGCAGACCTTCTGGCACGTGACCCTGCCCAACATCAAGTGGGGCCTGATCTACGGCGTCATCCTCTGCAATGCGCGCGCCATGGGCGAGTTCGGCGCGGTGTCCGTGGTCTCGGGTCACATCCGCGGCCAGACCAACACCATGCCCCTGCATGTGGAGGTGCTCTACAACGAGTACCAGTCCGTCGCGGCCTTTGCCGTGGCCTCGCTGCTGGCCCTGCTGGCGCTGGTGACCCTGGTCATCAAGTCGGTGGTCGAGTGGCGCCATGAGCGCGAGCTCAAGGCCGCGGCCGATCTGCCGCCCGAGAACCCGAATGCACGCCCGGCCCCCGCCGTGTCTTGAGAAAGTCAGAAATATGTACCCCCAAGCTCACATTCGTTCGCTGCCCCCAGAGGGGGCGCTTGCCTCCTTTGAGGCGGCTCTGCAGGAGGCAAAATGAGCATCGAAATCCGCAACATCAGCAAGCAGTTCGGCGACTTCCAGGCCCTGAACGACGTCAGCCTGGACATCCAGTCCGGCGAGCTCGTGGCCCTGCTCGGTCCCTCGGGCTGCGGCAAAACCACGCTGCTGCGCATCATTGCCGGCCTGGAGACGCCCGACCAGGGCGCCATCCTCTTCAGCGGTGAGGACACGACCGAGGTGCATGTGCGTGAACGCAACGTGGGCTTTGTGTTCCAGCACTACGCGCTGTTCCGCCACATGACCGTGTTTGACAACGTGGCCTTCGGCCTGCGCATGAAACCGCGCGCCCAGCGCCCTAGCGAAGCGCAGATCAAGGCCAAAGTGCACGAGTTGCTGAACCTGGTGCAACTGGACTGGCTGGCCGACCGTTACCCCTCGCAACTCTCGGGTGGCCAGCGCCAGCGAATTGCCCTGGCGCGTGCGCTGGCCGTGGAGCCCAAGGTGCTGCTGCTGGACGAACCCTTCGGCGCACTCGACGCCAAGGTGCGTAAGGAATTGCGCCGCTGGCTGCGCCGCCTGCACGACGAGCTGCATGTCACCAGTATCTTCGTCACGCACGACCAGGAAGAAGCGCTGGAAGTGGCCGACCGTGTGGTGCTCATGAACCGCGGCAACATCGAGCAGATCGGCACACCGCAGCAGGTCTGGGACCAGCCGGCCAGCCCCTTTGTCTACGGCTTCCTGGGCGACGTGAACCTCTTCCACGGCCGTGTGGCGCAGGGCGAGGTGCTGATCGGCAGCGAACACCAGGGCGTGCGCATCGAGACCCCCGAGCATGCGGATGCCGACGACGCCAAGGCCTTTGCCTACGTGCGCCCGCACGACTTCGAAGTGCAGCGTTACTCGACCGGCGCGACCGGCATCGCAGCGCGCCTGAACCGCGCCATCGTGGTCGGCCCGATCGCGCGCCTGGAACTTATTCCTGAAGACCCGACTCAAGCAGCCGAACAACCGGTCATTGAGGTGCAGATTCCTGCGTCACAATACCAGGAACTCGGATTGACGGAGGGCGAACTGCTGGTGGTGACACCGCGCAAAGCCCGCGTCTTTGTGGAAGGAAAACCGGATCTTGTCCCTGCTGCCTGATGTCTTGGCGCGTCTCACTTCGCGTCGTGTCTACGTCCTGATCGTCCTCGCCTGCCTGGGTCTGCTGGGCTTCGGTCTTTATCTGCAGCATGTGGTGGGGCTGGAGCCTTGCCCCATGTGCATCGTGCAGCGCTACGCCATGATCGCCCTGGCCGTGGTGGCGGCCATCGCCGCGGCCCTGCCGGGCCCGCGTAGCCATCGCTGGTTCGGTGCTCTCACGCTGCTGATCGCAGCCTTTGGCGCCTTTGTGGCGGCACGCCAGAGCTGGCTGCAGTGGTACCCGCCCGAGATCGCCACCTGCGGCCGTGATTTCTACGGCATGATCGAAAACTTCCCCCTGCAGCGCGCCATCCCTATGATCTTCAAGGGCTCAGGCGACTGCACGGCCATCGACTGGACTTTCCTCGGCGGCACCATCGCCAACTGGTCCTTCCTCTGGTTTGCGGCCTTTGCCCTCGTGGGGCTCTGGCTGGCACTGGCTCGCCGCTCCACCCCTCGGTAAATCACCGCCCGACTTGCGGGCGATAAGACGGGACATTCCACGCCTTTTCCCCTACGAAATTGTGGGGAAAACTGCTATTCTGGATCGGCTGCGCATCGGTGGCCTCCAGCCCGGGGGCGGCGTGCGCATGCAGAGACCCGAGAACTGCGCCATGCCCGCCATACGCGACCTCAAGATTGCCACCCGCCTCGGATTCGCCTTCGGGGCCATCCTGCTGATCCTCGTGCTCTGCGTGGGCCTGGGCTACTGGCGCCTGCAGTCCCTGGCCGACACCGCACGCGCGCTGGGTACTTACGAAAACGAGAAGCTCCAGCTCGCCGTGACCTGGCGCCAGACCATCGACCTGAATTGGGTGCGCACCAAGGCCGCACTACTGGACAGCGATACCAGCCGCATCAAGATGTGGCAGGCCGAGATGGACAAGACCTCGGAGGTCACGGTGGCCGCGCGCAAGCGCATGCACGAGCTGGTGGAATCCAAGGAAGGCAAGGAGCTGCTGGCCAGGATCGACCAGGCCCGTGAGGCCTACCGCACGCCGCGCGCCAACATCATCAAGCGCAAGGCGGCGGGCGAGGACGTGGCTGCCGCTCTGGAGAAGGAGCTGCTGCCCCTGTCTGAAGCCTACCTGGCCTCGATCGCTGCGCTGGAGAAACGCCAGCAGTTCATCTACGACCAGGCCCTGGCGGCGGCCGACGAGAGCGCCGCCCTGGGTCGCAAGCTGTTGATCGCGGGCGGTGTGATCGCCGTGGCGTTGGGGGCGCTTTTCTCCTGGCTGCTGGCACGCTCCATCGTTCAGCCCATCCAGGCAGCCGTGGACAGCGCCCAGCACATTTCCGATGGCGACCTGGCGCAGCACATCGAGGTCCAGGGGCGCGACGAGGCGGCGCAGCTGCTGCAGGCGCTGGCCACCATGCAGGGCAACCTGGCCCGTATCGTCGGCCAGGTGCGTCAGGGCAGCGAGGCCGTGTCGACGGCCAGCGCCGAGATCGCGCAAGGCAACCAGGACCTGAGCGCGCGCACCGAAAGCCAGGCCAGCGCGCTGGAGGAAACCGCCGCCAGCATGGAAGAACTGGGCTCCACAGTGAAGCAGAACGCCGACAACGCGCGCCAGGCCAACCAGCTGGCTCAGAGTGCGAGCACCGTGGCCGTGCAGGGCGGTGAAGTCGTGAGCCAGGTGGTGGACACCATGCGTGGCATCAGCGACAGCAGCAAGAGAATCGCTGACATCATCAACGTGATCGACGGCATCGCCTTTCAGACCAACATCCTGGCGCTCAATGCGGCGGTGGAAGCCGCGCGTGCTGGCGAGCAGGGCCGCGGCTTTGCCGTGGTGGCCGGCGAAGTGCGCAGCCTGGCGGGTCGCAGCGCCGAGGCCGCCAAGGAGATCAAGCAGCTCATCACCGACAGCGTGGCGCGCGTGGACCAGGGCACGGCCCTCGTGGACCGCGCCGGCAACACCATGAACGAGGTGGTGGCCAGCATCCGGCGTGTGACCGACATCATGGGCGAGATCAGCGCCGCCAGCTCGGAACAGAGCGCCGGCGTATCCCAGGTGGGCGAGGCCGTGACCCAGATGTACCAGGCCACTCAGCAGAACGCTGCGCTGGTGGAAGAGATGGCCGCCGCCGCCAGCAGCCTGCGCAACCAGGCGCAGGAGCTGGTCCAGGCTGTGGCCGTGTTCCGCCTGGATGCCCGGGCGGCAGTCGCTCCCCCCGCACCCCGTCCCGCACCTGCGGTGTCAGCGGCACCGCCGCCGGCCAAGCGTGCATCGGCTCCGGCGTCCCGCGCTGTAGTCAGTGCGCCACCGGTGCCCAAGTCCGCGGTGCCCGCCCCAGTGGCCAAGCCTGCCCCGGCATCGAAGTCAGCCGACGATGGCGACTGGGAGAGCTTCTGAGCCTGGGGTGCTGTGTGACGGCGGTTCCCCGGCGGCGCATGCGCGCTCGTCCTTGGCGGTGGTGGTGTAGCCGCGGCCCGGCCGTGAGTTACGGTGTCCGCCCCCGGCTTGGTGCGTGAGCGTTGTGGTCGCCCCACATCCGTAGTCTCCATAGCTGCCCCCGCCCCGATGCTTGATTACGATCAGCGGGGCCAGGCCGTCTCAGGGAGTTTTCGTGGCATCGTTCATCAGCAATCTCAAATTCGCGCACAAGTTCGTCTTGATCGGTTTGCTCGCGCTGCTCATGCTGGCAGTCCCGAGCACGATGGTCGTCACCGCCAATCTGAGTCAGTTGGAGACGATACGGCAGGAGGTTGCTGGCATCGAGCCCGCTGGCGATGTGCTGCGGCTCATCCAGTTGACCCAGCAGCACCGGGGACTGTCAGCCGTCTTCCTGGGCGGCAATGAGGCCATCGCTGCCACTCGCCAGACCAAGCAGGCCGAGGTGGAGCGCGCATTGGCCCAGTCTTTGGCTTCCATCGCCGCGCTTGAGGACGCCAAGCTCAGCGCCGAGACCCGACGTCTGACCGGAATCTTCAAGTCCCTGGCAGAGGGCGTCGGGAACAAGAGCTTGGCGGCTCCACAGAGCTTCGCGCAGCACACCGGGCTGATCGCCGCGGAGATCGCCTTGCTTGACGATATCGCCAACGCGTCGGGCATCGTGCTGCATCCGGAGCCCGGGGGGTACTTCCTGCAGCTCGGTGTGCTCACGCATCTGCCGCGGCTGACCGAAGCCTTGGGGCAGTTGCGGGCCCGCGGGGCGGTGCTGCTGGCACGTGGTGAGGCGTCGGCGGAGGACAGGGCGCGCGTCGAGGCGCTGCTGGCCTTGGCGCGCCGCCACGAACTCGACGCCCGCAAGGCGCTGGACCTGGCAGGCCAGAGCGATGCGGCGCTGCAGGCCGCCATCGCCTCGTCTTTCGACAAGGCTCGGGCTGCGGCCGACGAGGGTTTCAAGCTGGTTGAGGAAAAGATCCTCCGGGCCGACGTGCTGAACTTCCCCTCGTCCGAGTACTTTGCGGCGACCACCCGGGTCATAGACGCCCAGTTCGCGCTGGTCGACGCTGCCTTCAAGGCGCTGCACCAGGAGTTGCAGAAGAACCTGGACCGCGTCCGCACGCAGCTGATGGTGGTCCTCGGGACCATCGTCGTGTTGCTGGCGCTGGGCGTTTGGATCACCTGGACGGTCATCCGCACCACGACGCAGTCCCTCGGGTCGGCGTTGACGTTGGCGCAGGCAGTGGCGGCTGGCGACCTGACCGCCACCGTCCGCCCCGGGGGGCGCGACGAAGTGGGGCAGCTTCTGAAAGCACTGGGCGAAATGAATACCGGCCTGGCCAAGGTGGTGTCATCGGTGCGCCTGGGGAGCGAATCCGTGTCGACGGCCAGCGCCGAGATTGCCCAGGGCAACCAGGACCTGAGCGCGCGCACCGAAAGCCAGGCCAGCGCGCTGGAGGAAACCGCCGCCAGCATGGAAGAGCTGGGCTCCACGGTGAAGCAGAACGCCGA
>NZ_JAPZSV010000007.1 GCF_027532185.1 Hylemonella sp.
CGCGAGCATCGCAGGTTGCCCCGGCAAAGCCGGGGTCACAGACACCAGGGTCGCCTTCTTTTGCCTACTTTTCTTGGCGACGCAAGAAAAGTAGGTGCGCCGCCGGGCGCACATCCCGGCCAAACCAAACCGCCGGGGCGAAACACGACATAAAACTCAACGCAGAAAAAAGAAAAGCCACCCGAAGGTGGCCTTTCGTCAGCAGCGTAGAACGCTAAAAGATCAGTCCGCGTAAACGCCAGCTGCCTTCAGCACCGGGCTCCACTTGGCAATCTCGTCGGCAACGAATTTCTTATGCTCGGCCGACTCCATGCGCTTGTCGGTCACGACCACGGCGCCCAGGCCTTCCTGCTTCTTGACGAAGTCGGCGTCCTTCAGCGCGGCCTTGAGCGCGGTGTTGAGCTTGGCCACCACGTCGGCCGGCGTGCCCTTGGGCGCGTAGAGGCCGTGCCAGATGGTCACTTCAAAGCCCTTGAGTCCGGATTCCTGCAGCGTGGGCAGGTCCTTGAGCGCGGGCGTGCTCAGACGCTTCGCCGTGGTCACGGCGTAGGCCTTGACCTTCTTGGCCTCGATCTGGCCGCTGGTGTTGGTGGTCTGATCGCAGAGCAGGTCGATCTGGCCGCCCAGCAGGTCGGTCATGGCCGGGCCTGTGCCCTTGTAGGGCACGGTGGTCATGTCGATCTTGAGCGCGTTCTGGAACATCAGGCCGCACAGGTGCGAGGCCGCGCCAATGCCGGCGTTGCCCAGATTGACCTTGGCCTTGTTCTCGTTGATCCAGGTGGCCAATTCCTTGTAGTTGTTGGCCGGCAGACCGGGCTTGCCGATCAGGGTCATGGGCACGTCGTTGACCATACCCAGGTACTCGAAGTCGCTCTCGACCTTGAAGGGCAGGTTGCGCACCAGGGTGGGCATGGTGGCCATGCCGATGTGGTGCAGCAGCAGGGTGTGGCCGTCCGGCGCAGCCTTGGCAACCTTGTTGGCGCCGATGGAACCACCGGCACCCGCCGCGTTGTCGACCACCACGGTCGCGCCGCCCAGAGGCTTGCGCAGGGCTTCAGCCAGATCGCGTGCCACGCGGTCGGTCGGGCCGCCGGCCGAGAAGGGCACAACGATGGTGATGGGCTTGGAACCCGGGAAAGACTGGGCCTGGGCCGTGAAGGCGGCGACGGCAGCGGCAAGCAGTAGCAGACGTTTCATGGTGCTTCCTCCTAAAGATGCGGGGAAGTCTAATTCGCTGCTCACGCCTTGCCAGCTCGGAAACTACTTAGTTCAGCACACGGTTTGACACGCGTCATTTGTAACTGCGCGCATCCTCGATCACCTTGCCGTCATTGGGCAGCGTGCCGGGCAGCACCAGCTCCACCTCGCCGCGCAGCTTGGTCACCTCGCGCACCGTCTCGGCCATGCGCCGGGCCAGCTCGCCCGGACCGCTGCACTCGGCTTCAACCCTGAGCGTCATTCGGTCATCGGCCATCTCACCGCTCACCACCAGACGGCCCCGCCCGGCCTCGGGGTGTCGGCGCAGGATCTCGGCCACCTGACCCGGGTGCACGAACATGCCGCGGACCTTGGTGGTCTGGTCGGCGCGCCCCAGCCAGCCGCGGATGCGCGTGTTGCTGCGTCCCGTGGGACAGGGCCCGGGCAGCACGGCTGAGAGGTCACCGGTACCGAAGCGGATCAGCGGGTAGTCGGGGTTGAGCACTGTGACCACCACCTCGCCGACCTCGCCCTCAGGCACCGGGTCGCCGGTGCCGGGGCGCACGATCTCCAGGATCACGTCCTCTTCCAGCACCAGGCCCTCACGTGCCGAGGTCTCGTAGGCAATCAGCCCGGCGTCGGCCGTGGCATAGGCCTGATAGGCCGTGATGCCGCGCTCGCTCAGCCAGTCGCGCAGGCTGGGCGGAAAGGCCTCGCCGCTGAGCAGAGCCTTGGTGATGGACAGCTTCGCGCTGGCCTCCTGCGCCTTCTCGACCAGGATCTTGAGAAAGCTCGGCGTGCCCGCATAGGCCACAGGCTTCAGGTCGGCGATGGCCGCGAGCTGCTGCTCGGTGTTGCCCGTACCGCCGGGAAAGACCGTGCAGCCCAGGGCATGGGCGCCGGCCTCCATGATCCAGGCTCCGGGCGTGAGGTGGTAGCTGAAGCAGTTGTGCACCAGGTCACCGGCCGCGAAGCCGGCCGCCGCAAACGCCCGCGCACTGCGCCAGTAGTCGACGGCATGGCCCTCGGGCTCGTAGATCGGGCCGGGCGACTGGAAGACCCGGCGCGCGCCCTTGTCGCGCAGCAAGCCGCGCCAGCCGATGGCCGCAAAGCCGCCGAGCGGATCACCACCGGCAGCGCGTGCCGCCTGCTGGCGCTCCAGCAGTTCGTGCTTGCGCGTCACTGGCAGCCGGGCCAGCATGGCGCGGCTGCTCACCGCCGCCGCGTCCACGCCCCGCAGGATCTCGGCAAACGCCGGCGCCTGGCGCTGGGCCTGGGCCACATGCCCCGGCAGGGCCGCCATGAGCGCAGCCTCGCGCTGCGCGGGGTCACGCGTTTCAAGCGCGTCGTAATGTTTAGTCATCTCTGTCTTCCCTGTACAGCGACCCAGCCGCGCGTGAAATGATCTAAGCGGGGAACGCCGCAGAGCCGGCTCTGCCGGGCTGCTGGCGTTGCCCCCTTGAGGGGGGAGGCGGCCTCAGGGCCGCCACGGGGGTGCATCCTGTTCACGCCAGCCAGCGCTTGCGCCGCTTATAACTTTTCACGTCACGGAAGCTCTTGCGCTCGCCCCCGCCCATGCCGAGGTAGAACTCCTTCACGTCCTCGTTGCTGGCCAGATCGGCAGCGGCGCCGTCCATCACGATGCGGCCCGACTCCATGATGTAGCCGTAGTCCGCGTACTTCAGCGCCATGTTCGTGTTCTGCTCGGCCAGCAGGAAGGTCACGCGCTCCTTGGCATTGAGATCCTTCACGATCTCGAACACCTCCTCCACGATCTGCGGCGCCAGGCCCATGGAGGGCTCATCCAGCAGCACCATGCTCGGGTTGGCCATGAGCGCGCGACCGATGGCGCACATCTGCTGCTCGCCGCCCGAGGTGTAGGCCGCCTGCGAGGTGCGCCGCGTCTTCAGGCGCGGGAAGTAGGTGTAGACCTTCTCCAGGTTGGCCGCGATCTCGCCCTTGTCCTTGCGCGTGTAGGCGCCGGTGAGCAGGTTCTCCTCGATGGTCAGGTGCGCAAAGCAGTGCCGCCCCTCCATCACCTGCACCACGCCGCGCTGCACCAGATCAGCCGGCGTGAGGTTCTCGATGCGCTCGCCGCGCAGCTCGATGCTGCCCTTGGTGACCTCGCCGCGCTCGCCCTTGAGCAGGTTGGAGATGGCCCGCAGCGTCGTGGTCTTGCCCGCGCCGTTGCCACCGAGCAGCGCCACGATCCCGCGCTCGGGCACCTGCAGCGACACCCCCTTGAGCACGAGGATCACATGGTTGTAGATCACCTCGATGCCGCTGACGTTGAGAACAATGTTTTTGGAGTCCATAAATGGCCCTTGTTAACCAGATGAAAGACCCGCGCGAGCGGCCCTTTCATCTGGCGGCTCCGGGTGGAGCCGCTGCCCCTCCCGCGGGCGGGAGGGGTTGGGGGTGGGTGCCGATATGACAGACAGGGTCTTGATCGGCACAGCCGATCAAGACTGACAGTCAGCCGGCGTGCGACGCTGCAGCTTCTTCTCCGCCGCGTACTTGTCGGCTGCGTTCTTCACCATGGGCTTGATGATCTGCTCGTCGGCCTGGTACCAGTCGGAACTCCAGACGAACTTGCTGCCATCCCAGGTGTGCACGCGCGCCCAGGAAGCGCCCATGTGGTCGGCACAGGAGGTGCTGATCGGACGCATCACGCCCTTGAAGCCCAGCGCGTCAAGCTTGGCCTGCGTGAGGTTCAGGTTCTCGTAACCCCAACGCGCCTGCTCACCGGTCACGACCTTGCCCTTGCCGAAGCGCTCCTGCGCCGCGCGCACGCCTTCCACGGCAAACATGGCGGCCTGCAGGCCGCGCATGTAGAGCACCTGGCCCACCTCTTCCTTCGGTCCAGTGCCCTGGCCCTTGGCGTGCACCTTGTCCAGGATCTCCTTGACCACGGCCGCGTTCGGCTCGGCGCCGTGCTGCATCATGATGGCGTTGTAGCCCTTGGCGCCCTGGCCCACGTCCTTGACGTCCGGCTCGGCACCGGCCCACCACACGCCGTACATCTTCTCGCGCGGGTAACCCGTGGCCTGGGCTTCCTTGAGGGCGGTGGAGTTCATCACGCCCCAGCCCCAGTTGAGCACATAGTCCGGGCGGTTCTGGCGGATCTGCAGCCAGGTGGCCTTCTGCTCCACACCCGGATGGGTCACGGGCAGCAGGCTGAGCTGGAAGCCGTGCATGGCGGCGCGCTCCTGCAGCAGCGGGATGGGCTCCTTGCCGAAGGGGCTGTCGTGGTACACGAGGGCGATCTTCTTGCCCTTGAGCTTGTCGTAGCCGCCTTCCTGCTTGGCGATGTGCTGGATCAGCACATCGGCCGCGACCCAATAGGTGCCCGACAGCGGGAAGTTCCACTTGAAGACCATGCCGTCCTGGCTCTCGCTGCGGCCGTAGCCGGCGGTGATCAGCGGGATCTTGTCGGTCGGGGCCTTCTCGGTCAGCGCGAAGGTGATGCCGGTGGACAGCGGCTGGAACACCGTGGCGCCGCCGTTCTTGCCCTTGAGGCGCTCATAGCACTCCACGCCGCGATCGGTGGCGTAGCCGGTCTCGCACTCCTCGAAGGAGACCTTCACGCCATTGATGCCGCCGCGCGCATTCGTGAGCTTGAGGTAGTCCACATAGCCGTTGGCAAACGGCACGCCGTTGGGCGCGTAGGCGCCGGTGCGGTAGACCAGCACCGGGAAGAACTGTTCCTTGGCCTGCGCGAACGCAGCCGTGGAAGTGAGCGCGCCCGCAGCGGCGGCAGCCGCGAGCGTGGTGGCGAGGGCGAGTTGTCGAAGCTTCATGGTTTGTCTCCTGTTGAGGTGGTGGTTGAAGCAGGCGTGAGAACTCTGGAAGAAATCAGTGCGGGAAAGGCCACAGGCGCAGCTTCTGCTTGCCGATGGACCAGAGCCGGGCCAGACCGTGCGGCTCGACGATCAGGAACCAGACGATGAGCGCGCCGAAGACCATGAATTCGGTGTGGGAGATGGCCGCGGTAGAAATCTCGACCCCGAAGAGCTGACCAATGGCCGGCAACAGCTGGTTGAGCACGATGGGCAGCACCACGATGAAGGCGGCACCGAAGAGGCTGCCCATGATGGAGCCCAGGCCGCCGATGATGACCATGAACAGCAGCTGGAAGGAGCGATCCACCGAGAAGGCCGCCGGCTCCCAGGAGCCCAGGTGCACAAAGCCCCAGAGTGCGCCAGCCACACCCACGATGAAGGAGCTCACGGCAAAGGCACTGAGCTTGGCGTACATGGGCCGGATGCCGATCACGGCCGCGGCCACGTCCATGTCGCGGATGGCCATCCACTCGCGGCCGATGGCGCTGCGCACCAGGTTCTTGGCCAGCAGCGCAAACAGCACCAGCAGCGCCAGGCAGAACAGGTACTTCTGCAGCGGCGTCTCCACGGGCAGGCCGAAGACCTGCAGGTTGGAGACCGAGACCGAACCCGAGGGCGTGTTGTTGGTGAACCAGCCGATGCGCAGGAAAGCCCAGTCGCAGAAGAACTGCGCGGCCAGCGTGGCCACCGCCAGGTACAGGCCCTTGACGCGCAGACTCGGGATGCCGAAGAACATGCCCACCAGCGTCGCAAAAAAGCCGCCCGACAGCAGGGCCACGAGCAGCGGCATGCCCTCGATGCGCACAAAGGTGTTGTAGGCGGCATAGGCGCCCACGGCCATGAAGGCGCCCGAGCCCAGGGAAATCTGGCCGCAGTAGCCGACCAGGATGTTCACACCCACCGCGGCGAGCGAGAGGATGAGGAAGGGAATGAAGATGGCGCGGAACAGGTACTCGTCGGCCAGCAGGGGCACACCGACGAAGGCAAAGGCGATCAGCGCCAGGATGGCCCAGCGGTCCTGCGCGATCGCAAAGATCTGCTGGTCCGCCGCGTAGCTGGTTTTGAACTGGCCGTTTTCTCTGTAGAACATGTCAACTACCGATCAATGATCTTTTGGCTTCAGCCGCTCACTTCGTTCACTTAACTTGCTGCGCAAGTTAGCTTTCGCTGGAAGATCATCGACAGGGTCATCAGACCCTGTCGATGATCTTCTCTCCAAACAAACCCTGGGGGCGGAACAGCAGAAACACCAGCGCCAGCATGTAGGCGAACCAGATCTCGATGCCGCCGCCCACATAGGGACCCAGATAGACCTCAGACAGCTTTTCGCCCACGCCGATGATCAGACCGCCGATGATGGCGCCGGGCACGGACGTGAGGCCGCCCAGGATGATCACGGGCAGGGCGCGCAGCGCCACCGTGGTCAGCGAGAACTGCACGCCCAGCTTGCTGCCCCAGATCATCCCGGCCACCAGCGCCACCACGCCGGCCACGCACCAGACGATGACCCAGATGCGGTTGAGGGGGATGCCGATGGATTGCGCGGCCTGGTGGTCGTCGGCCACGGCGCGCAGGGCGCGCCCGGTGCCGGTCTTCTGGAAGAAGAGCGAGAGCCCGGCCACCAGCACGGCCGCAATGCCCGCGGCGATCAGATCCTCCTGGCTCACCAGGATGCCGCCCTCGAAAACGGACTGGAAGGCGAAGATCGGGTCCTTGGGCATGCCGATGTCGATCTTGTAGATGTCGCTGCCGAAGATGGTCTGACCCAGGCCGTCGAGGAAGTAGGTGATGCCCAGCGTGGCCATGAGCAGCGTGGCGCCTTCCTGGTTCACGAGGTGGCGCAGCACCAGGCGCTCCACCAGCCAGGCCACCACGAACATGCAGGCGCCGGCCAGCAGGAAGGCCAGCACATTGGCCAGCCACTTGCTCTCGACCCCGATCCAGCCCGGCACCCATTCGGCGAAGCGCGCCATGGCCAGGGCCGCGAACAGCACCATGGCGCCCTGGGCGAAGTTGAACACCCCGGAGGCCTTGAAGATGAGCACAAAGCCCAGGGCCACCAGCGAATACAGCATGCCGGCCATCAGGCCGTTGAGCAGGGTTTCAATGAAAAACGCCATGTCGTTTCCTCAGTGGCTCGTGCCCAGGTAGGCCCGGATCACTTCCTCGTTGTTGCGCACCTCGTCGGGCGTGCCGTCGCCGATCTTCTTGCCATAGTCCAGCACCACCACGCGGTCGCTGATGTCCATCACCACGCCCATGTCGTGCTCGATCAGCACCACCGTGGTCCCGAACTCGTCGTTGATGTCGAGCACGAAGCGGCACATGTCCTGCTTCTCTTCCACGTTCATGCCGGCCATGGGCTCGTCCAGCAACAGCACCTGCGGCTCCATGGCCAGGGCCCGGCCCAGGTCCACGCGCTTTTGCAGGCCGTAGGGCAGCTGGCCCACGGGCGTCTTGCGGTAGGCCTGGATTTCGAGGAAGTCGATGATGTGCTCGACGAACTCGCGGTGGCGGATCTCCTCACGCTCGGCCGGACCGATGCGCAGCGCCTGCAGCAGGAGGTTGCTTTTGATCTTGAGGTTGCGCCCCGTCATGATGTTGTCCAGCACGCTCATGCCCTTGAACAGGGCCAGGTTCTGGAAGGTGCGCGCCACGCCCATCTCGGCCACCTGGCGGCTGTTCATGTGGTGGAAGGTCTGGCCGCGGAAGGTGATGGTGCCGTGCTGCGGCGTGTACACGCCGTTGATGCAGTTGAGCATGGAGCTCTTGCCCGCGCCGTTGGGGCCGATGATGGCGCGGATCTCGTGCTCGCGCACATTGAAGGAGATGTCCGTCAGCGCCTTCACGCCGCCAAAGGCCAGCGAGATGTTCTGCACGTCGAGGATGACGTCGCCCAGGGTACGTTGTTTCATCGTTCTTCTGCTCTCAGGCGGCCTTGGCCACGGCGGGATAGCGGTTTGCCTCGCGGATCGGCAGCGTGGCCGAGACCATGCCCGTGCGCCCGTCCTCGAACTTCACCTGCGTCTCGATGTACTGCTCGCTGCGGCCCGCATAGAGCGCGTCGATCAGCACCTGGTACTTGTCGCCGATGAAGCCGCGGCGCACCTTGCGCGTGCGGGTCAGCTCGTCGTCGTCCGGGTCCAGCTCCTTGTGCAGCACGAGGAAGCGCGCGATCTGCGTGTCCGCCATGCCCTCCTCGGCCGCAAGGTCGGCGTTGACCTGGGCCACGCACTCGGCCAGCATGTCCAGCACCTGGGGCTTGCTCGCCAGATCCACATAACCGCCATAGGGCAGGCCCTGGCGCTCGGCCCAGTTGCCCACGGCCTCGAAGTCGATGTTGAGGAAAGCGCAGACCTGCTCACGCCCGTGGCCGAAGACCACCGCCTCCTTGATCTGCGGGAAGAACTTGAGCTTGTTCTCGATGTAGTTGGGCGCGAAGATGGCGCCGCTGGCCATCTTGCCCACGTCCTTGGCGCGGTCGATGATGTGCAGGTGCCCGTCGTGGTCGATGCGGCCCGCGTCGCCGGTGTGGAAATAGCCCTGCGCATCCATCACCTCGGCCGTGGCATCCGGGCGCTTGTAGTACTCCTTGAGCACCGAGACACCACGCACCAGCACCTCACCGTTGTCGGCGATCTTGATCTCGATGCCCGGCGCGGCCTCGCCCACGCTGTTGAGCTTGACGCGGCCATTCTTCTGGATGCAGACATAGGCGCAGGTCTCGGTCTGGCCGTAGAGCTGCTTGAGGTTGATGCCGATGGATCGATAGAAGCGGAACAGGTCCGGTCCGATGGCGGCGCCCGCGGTGTAGGCCACGCGGATGCGCGAGAGCCCCAGCACATTGCGCAACGGCCCGTAGACCAGCACATTGCCCAGCGCGTAGAGCAGACGGTCGCGCAAAGGCACGGGCTTGCCGTCCAGGATCTCGGCGCCGCAGCGCCGCGCCACCGCCATGAACTTCTGGTACAGCCAGCGCTTCGGAGCCGCCGCGTCCTCCATGCGAATCGAGACCGAGGTCAGCATGCCCTCGAAGACCCGCGGCGGCGCGAAGTAATAGCTCGGCCCGATTTCGCGCAGGTCGATGCTCACCGTGGCCGCCGACTCGGGGCAGTTGATCGTGAAGCCCGCCACCAGCCACTGGGCGATGGAGAACAGGTGGTCGCCCACCCAGGCCGGCGGCAGGTAGGAAATGATGTTGTCCTCGGGCACCAGGCCGTCGACCTCCACACCGCCCTGGGCGGCACGGATGAAGCTCTCGTGCGTCTGGCACACGCCCTTGGGCCGCCCCGTGGTACCCGAGGTGTAGAGGATCACCGACACATCGCCGGGCTGGCCCTGCGCCACCGAGGCCTCGTAGAACTGCGGGTGCTGCTGCGCATACTGGCGGCCGAACTCGAACAGGCGCTCGATGCTGATCAGCCCCTCATGGTTGTAGTTGCGCAGGCCACGCGGATCGCCGTAGATGATGTGTTTGAGCAGGCCCCCACCCTGAGCTTTGAGGCTCTCACGCAGCTCCAGCAACTTGTCCACCTGCTCCTGGTTCTCGGCGAAGGCGAAGTGGATCTCGGCGTCCTGCAGCACGAAGGCCATCTCGCTGGCGATCGCGTCCTGGTACATGGGCACGGGCACACCGCGCAGGCTCTGCGCCGCGATGAAGGCCAGGTAGAGGTGCGGCCGGTTGTCACCCACGATGGCCAGGTTCTGGCCCGGCTCGAAACCCAGGGCCGCCAAGCCGCAGCTCATGAGCTTCACGTCTTCGGCCGCGCGCGCCCAGCTCCAGGTCTGCCAGATGCCGTATTCCTTCTCGCGCAGCGCCGGGGCCTGGGGCCGCTGGGCTGCGTGCTGCATCATCAGTCGCGGAAAAGTCGTCTGCATCCTGCTTCCTTCTGGACTCGGCATGCCATGTCGCATGGCGCTTGCGGCCCATGGTAGGACGGGGTTTGACGTTGTGTTGTCGTTGCGACGACAATTCAGGGCAATCCCTAGCTGGGACTTACCCGCCCTGCCTCTCAAAGCCCGCGTCTGTCCATGACATCCGAATCCAGCCTGCACCAGCGCCGCCGCGCCCTCACCGAATCCGAGCTCGCAGGCATCCCCTGGCTGCCGCGCCTGACGGCCGAGGAGCGCGCCTACGCCGTGGCCGAGCTGCAAATCACCGAGGCCCTGCCCGGTGATCTGGTCTGCCGCATCGGCCGGCCCGTGACCTACTGGTTCGGTGTGGTGGACGGCCTGCTCAAGATGAGCGGCGAGAACGCCGACGGCCAGTCCGTCACCTTCACCGGCCTGCCGCCCGGCGGATGGTTCGGTGAGGGCACGGTGCTCAAGCGTGAGAGCTACCGCTACAACGTGCAGACGCTGCGCAAGAGCCTGGTGGCCGGCCTGCCCGTGGACAGCTTCCACCGCCTGCTCGACCAGTCCATCGGCTTCAACCGCTTTGTCATGAACCAGCTCAACGAACGCCTGGGCCAGTTCATCGCCGCGCGCGAGATCGACCGCCTCAACAGCCCGGATCTGCGCGTGGCGCGCAGCCTGGCCGCGCTCTTCAACCCCGTGCTCTACCCCGGGGTGGGCGAGATGCTGCGCATCACCCAGCAGGAGCTGGCCTACCTCGTGGGCCTGTCACGCCAGCGCGTCAACGAGGCCCTGGCCACGCTTGAAGAGCTGAACCTCATCAAGGTGGAATACGGCGGCCTGCGCGTGCTCGACCTCAACGGTCTGCGCATGCTGCGCACGATTTGATAGAAACACCCCCTGAGCGACTGCGTCGCTTCCCCCTCTCTCGCCTACGGCGGGAGGGGGACGCACCCAGTGGCCCGGCGAAGCCGGTTCCACGGGCGCCCTGGAACGAGATCCTTCCGGGACCAGAAGCTCAGAGCGGCACGTTCAGCCGCGCGCCCAGCGTCCAGTTGCGGCCGGGTGCCGGCTCGTAAAACTGGAGCGCGGCCTGGTTCACGATGACCGAGCCCACATAGGCCTTGTCGCCCACGTTGTCCACGCGCGCATACGCCGTCAGGTTGCCCTTGCCCAGCGCCCAGCCATGGCTGGCCTTGAGGTGGACGACGGTATAGCCGTCGGCGCTGGCCGTATTGGTGTCGTTGGCATAAAGCCGCCCGGCCCGCACCAGCTCCACGCCGGCCTGCGTGCCCAGCCGCGTGGGGCGCGCCACGTCCAGCCGCGCGCCGGCCCACAGCAGCTCGCCAAACAGGAAGTTCTGCGGAATCCCCGGCAGCTTGTTGCCATCGGCCACCGGCGTCGTGCCGTTGGTGAAGGCTTGGCTGTAGCGCGCATCAATGGAGCTGGCCGAAAGCAGCGCGCGCCAGTGCGGATTGAGCAAGGTACGGCCCGCGAGCTCCCAGCCCGTGCGTGCGGTGCCCGGCGCGTTCTTGAAGGCGGACTGCCCTTGCACCGTGCGCTGCACCACGATCTCGTCCCGGGTGTCGATATTGAAGAAAGACAGATCAATCCGGCTGCCCTGCGCAGGCACCCATTTGGCTCCCGCTTCAAGGTGGCGACTGCGTGCGGCAGCCAGGGTGGTGTTGAACGTCGGCGTCAGCGGTGTTGCACCGTTATCCAGATAGGCCACTTCCACCAGCGTGGGGGTCTCGAAACCCTTGCCGTAGTTGGCGTAGAGGTTGAGCGTATCGGCGGCGTGCCAGGTGAGGCCCAGCACCGGGTTGCTCGCGCTGTAGCGCACATCGCCGGAGCCGCTGCCATTGCTCAGGAAGTAGTCTTCACTGCTGAGGCGCACGGTGCTGCGACGCACGCCACCCGTGAGCGACCAGCGCTCGGCCAGCAGAGCCGTGCCCTGCACGAACACATCGCTGTTCTCCGACTGGTTGTCCTCGTCGCGGCTCAGCGAGCCGTCCTTCTCGCCGCCAGGTGAGGCGCCGCCCTGGCGGCGCTCGATGGCGCGGTCGAACTCGTAGCCCGCCACCCAGCGCAGCGGCGTGGCGCCGATGCGCGTCTGCGCGTTGTACTGCAGGCCCGTGCCGTAGTAGTGCCGATCCAGCCCAACCCAGTTGCCCGATGCCAGGTACTGCAGGTTGTCGCGCGTGCCGAAGTAGAGGCGCGCGGTCAGGCTGCTGTCGCGGTCCAGCTCGTGCGTGATCGAGCTGCCCAGCTGGTTCTGGCGCGTGATCTTGCGTGTGCGCTGCGTCAGCGCGCCGTTGCCGGCCAGTCGGGGGTTGGCCGCCAGCTGCGCCGCCGTGAGCCCCAGCGGATCCTCCGCCAGCGGCATGTCGAAATGATTGAACACCAGGTTCACGCGCGTGCCCGCGTCGGGCCCGAAGCTGATCTTGCTGTTGAACTGCTTGCGCTCGGTGGCGCTGTTGTCGCGGTAGCCGTCAGTGCTCAAGGTGCTGTAGTCGGCCACCAGGCCCACGCTCCCCACGCGGCCGGCCATCTGCACGTCGCTGCGCCGCAGGCCGTAGGAGCCCACATAGCCCTGCACGCTGAACTCCGGCACCTCGGGCGCCTCACGCGTGAAGGCCTGGATCACGCCGCCGGCCGAGTTGCCGTACATCAGCGCCAGCGGCCCGCGCAACACCTCGATGCGCTCGGTGGACGTGAGCGCGATGGACGAGCCCTGCCCCTGCCCATCGGGCGTGGTGGCGGGAATGCCGTCGATCAGCAGGCGGATGCCGCGGATGCCAAAGGCCGAGCGCGCGCCGAAGCCGCGGATCGACAGCTGCAGATCCTGCGCGTAGTTCTGCCGGTTCAGGATGGTCAGGCCGGGCACACGGGTCAGCGACTCCGAGAGGTTGACCTGCGGGCCTGCGCTCTGGATGGTCTCGCGCTCCACAGCCTCCACCGCCGCCGGTGCATCGAAGCTGCGCTGCTGCGCGCGCGAGGCCGAGATCACCACGTCTTCCAGGGTCTGGTTCTGGCTCCAGGCTGGCGCGCTGCCCAGGCCGGTCACCAGCAGGGCCAGCCCCATCTTTCTTCTTGTGTGCTTCATATCGCTTCTTGTGCTCGTCTCGTCAATTCATTGTTCTTCCACGCGCAGCTGCAACGAGGCATACCACCGCGCCAGGTTATCGATGTCCTGGTCGCTCAGCGGCTTGGCGATCACGCTCATCACCTCGTGGTGGCGCTTGCCGCTGCGGTAGTTGCGCAGCTGCTCCACCAGGTAGATCTCGGGCTGCCCGGCCAGGTGCGGCACATTGGGCTGCATGGACAGACCTTGCGGGCCATGGCAGACCGCGCAGGCGGTGGCCGCGCGCATCTTGCCCGCCACCACATCAGCCTGCGCCGTTGTTGCCAGGACCAAACCAAGGCCAGCCCACAGGCTGGCCATCATCATGCGTTGCTTCACGCCAAGCTCCCACTCAAAAAAAGCGACGGAGATCGTCACGACCTCCGTCGCATCACTCAGTCCGCTCAGTTGCTGTAGGTCACGCGGTAGATCGCACCCACATAGTCATCCGAGATCAGCAGCGAGCCGTCCTTCATCACGGCCACATCCACCGGGCGGCCCTTGTAGACGCCGTTGGCGTCCAGCCAGCCCTCGGCAAAGACCTCGTGCTTGCCCGCCGTGCCATCGGGCTTGATCGCCACGAAGTCGATCAGCGCGCCGCTGGGCTTGCTGCGGTTCCAGGAACCGTGCGCGGCCACGAAGACGCCGCCCTGGTACTTGGCCGGGAACATCTTGCCGTTGTAGAAGGTCATGCCCAGCTGTGCCTGGTGCGCCGGGAACTCCACCTGCGGCTTGGTCCATTTGGCCGGGGCCTTCATGTCCTTGAGATCGGGCGCGGCCGCGGTGCCGGCGATCTGCACATTGTTGCCGTGGATGAAGGGGTAGCCGAAATGCTCGCCGCCCTTTTGCGTGATGCGGTTGAGCTCGCCGGGCGGGATGTCATCGCCCATGCCGTCGGTCTGGTTGTCGGTGAACCACACGGTCTTGTCGCGCGGGTTGATGTCCATGCCCACCGAGTTGCGCACGCCCACGGCTACCACCTCGCGCTTGGAACCGTCGAATGGGTCCAGCGCGATCATGCCGCCGATGCCGATCTTCTCGTACAGCGCCACCTTCTCCTTGGGCTGCACGTTGTAGGGCTGGCCCAGCGTGATGTAGAGCCTGCCGTCGTCGCTGACGCGGCAGGTGCGCGCGCCGTGGTTGAAAGACTCCTCGTCCTCGGGGATCAGCTTGCCCTGCGGCACCACCTCGATCACCGCCACGTCGGGGCCCTCGTAGAAGAACTCGGCCGCCGGGAAGTTGAGCACGCGGTTGTGCTCCACCACGATCAGGAAACCGTCCTTGGTCCAGCACACGCCGTTGGGCACCTTGAAGTTCAGCGAAGGCGCAAAGGCCTTGACCTCGTCGGCCGCGCCGTCACCGTTGCGGTCCGTCACGGCCCACACGCGCGTCTTGCGCGTGCCCACGAAGAGCATGTTGGTGGAAGGCGCCACCGCCATGTGGCGTGCATCGGGCACCACCGCGTAGAGCTCGATCTTGAAGCCCGGCGGCATCTTGATGTTCTTCAGATTGGCGCGGATCGCGTCGGCGTTGCGCCCTTCCTGCGGCACCACGGGAATGTTCAGATCGGTGGTGGCCACCTTCATCTGTTTGAGCGTGGACAGGTTGTCCCGGCCCGACTGTGCACCAGCCGCCGCGGCGAAGCCCGCCGCGAGCAGGGCGATGCCCAACTTGCGTGTGATCATGATTGGCTCCTCTGGATTTTCTTGCTGTGGTCCGGCACGCCGCCCGGCGCACCGGTGAGGCGATTAAGCACACGCCATCCACGGCACGCAAGGTGGTCAAACGCTAGTCATGTTCGCAGTGGGGCTGTTATGTCTCGATTTGGAACACTCGCTGCAAGGCGCGTCTCGACCAATCACCACCAAAGCATTTGTCCAGAGCAACGGCGCCTGCTCATCAATATTTCTTATATCGCTTAGTGTCCGCAGCGCATGAGCTCTCCGTGGAAACCCTAGATGAACCAAAGTGCACCATGCCTAGCATCAAGCGGTTTCGCACAAAAAAACTTCCTCAGGAGATCCACATGCGCAAGTTCATTCCCCTGGCAGGCGTGCTGCTGGCCGCTGTGCTGGCCGGCTGCCAGTCCACCCCGCCGCAATCTGCGGTCACCACCACGCCATCGGCGGGCGCGGTACCCGCGGGCCAGCCGGCCTGGAAGCAGGGCATGGGCGCCAACATGGCCAGCTCCACCCTCGCGCCCCTACCCGGCAAGAACACGGTGACCACGGCCGCCGAGATCCCGCTGGACAGGCTGCGCCTGCCGCCGGGCTTCAAGGTTGAGGTCTGGTCCACCGGCACGCCTGGCATCCGCGCCATCAGCCGCGGCGAGAGCGGCAAGATCTACGGCGGCACGCGCGGCCTGGGCCGGGTGTACGAGATCACCGACAACGGCAGCAGCCGCACCAGCCGCGTGGTGGTCGACAAGCTCAAGCAGCCCGCCGCCACCATCCACAACGGCAATCTCTACGTGATGGCCATCGACAAGGTGCTGCGCTTTGACGGCATCGAGAAGAACCCCAACGTGGCCCCGGTGGACATGACGGCCGCCTTCAAGCTGCCGCCGCTGGAGCACCACAACTGGAAGTACATCCGCTTCGGGCCGGATGGCAAGCTCTACGTGCCCTTCGGCGCACCGTGCAACATCTGCACCCTGCCCACGGATGAGTACGCGCAGATCCGCCGCTACAACGCCGACGGCTCGGGCATGGAAGTCATCGCCACCGGCGTGCGCAACACCGTGGGCTTCGACTTCCACCCCGTCACCAAGGAACTCTGGTTCAGCGACCACGGCCGCGACTGGATGGGTGACGACGGTCCGGAAGACGAGCTCAACCGCCTGCCCAGCCCCTCCTGGTGGAAGCTGGGCATGGGTGGCACGCCCTTCTTCGGCTTCCCCTACTGCCATGCCAAGGGCATCGCCGACCCGGACGTGAAGAAGGCCAACCCCTGTGAGGGCGTGACCCTGCCCGTCACCACCGTGGGCCCGCACGCCGCG
Organism: Hylemonella sp.; assembly: GCF_027532185.1. Lineage (GTDB taxonomy): Bacteria > Pseudomonadota > Gammaproteobacteria > Burkholderiales > Burkholderiaceae_C > Hylemonella. Next base: position 16,016 of record NZ_JAPZSV010000007.1, read on the forward strand.
GCCATGGGCGTGCACTTCTACACCGGTGACATGTTCCCGCCCGTGTTCAAGAACGCCGCCTTCGTGGCACGCAAGGGCTCGTGGAACCGCAGCACCAAGTTCGGTTTTGATGTGGTGGCCGTCACCGCCAACCCCGACGGCAGCGGTGCCACCGTCACGCCCTTCATGACCGGCTTCGCCGACCCCGCGGCCAACACCTTCTGGGGCCGTCCGACCTACTTCCTGCAGATGCCCGACGGCGCCCTGCTGGTCTCTGATGAGCAGACCGGCGCGATCTACCGCGTGTCCTACGCCAAGTAAGACCGCGCGACATCTGAAGACAGGCAGGGCCCGCAAGGGCCCTGCCTTTTTACTGAGCCAGCCATGAAGCCCTGTTCTCTCCCCCTCCTGCGCTCCCTGCTTGGCGCGCTGCTGCTCGCTGCCGGCCTGAACGCTCAGGCTCAGCAGCCGCCGCGCCTCGAACTTTGCGCCTCCTGCCACGGCCCGCAAGGCAATTCGCAGATCCCGCAATTCCCCTCGCTCGCCGGCCAGCCGCGCATCTTCATGGAGAACCAGCTCGTGCTCATCCGCGAAGGGCTGCGCGACATCCCGCCCATGAAGGGCGTGCTCGACGGCCTGGACGACGCGGCGCTGATCGAACTCGCCAAGTACTACGCCGCGCAGGCGCCCGCCCCCATGCCCGGCGCCGTGGACGCCGCACGCTACCAGCGCGGCAAGGACCTGGCCGCCACCAGCCTGTGCGGCAGCTGCCACCTGCCCGACTACAAGGGCCGCGACCAGATCCCCCGCCTGGCCGGGCAGCACGAAGCCTTCCTGCGCGAGGTCATGCTTGAGTACCGCGACAAGCCCGGCCCGGGCCGCGACACCGTCATGACCAACGCCCTGCGCGGCTTCAGCAACGCCCAGCTCGACGAAATGGCGCACTTCCTGGCGCATTTCGGCAAGCAGCCCTGAGTAGGGGGGGAACCTACAATCGGTTCCCCATGAGCAACGACTTCCCCCCCGGCAAACCCGCCGGTCCCCTGCGCCGCGCGCCGCGCCCCGAAGGCGCGGCTGCCCCCAAGCCGGGCGCGCCCGCCGGCAGCAGCGCCACCAGCCGCATCAACAAGCGCATGGCCGAGCTCGGCCTGTGCTCGCGCCGCGAGGCCGACGCCTGGGTGGAAAACGGCTGGGTCAAGGTCAACGGCCAGGTCGCCGAGATGGGCCAGCAGGTGCTGCCCACCGACCGCATCGAGATCGACAAGCAGGCCCAGAACCAGCAGGCCACGCAGGTCACCATCCTGCTCAACAAACCCATCGGCTACGTCAGCGGCCAGGCCGAAGACGGGCACGAACCCGCCGTGGTGCTGGTGCAGGCGCAGAACCGCTGGCGCGAAGACCGCGCACCGATGCGCTTCAATGGCAGCCAGCTCAAGGGCCTGGCGCCTTCGGGCCGGCTCGACATCGACTCCACCGGCCTGCTCGTCCTCACGCAGGACGGCCGCGTGGCGCGCCAGCTCATCGGCGAAGACTCGACGATGGAAAAGGAATACCTGGTGCGTGTGGTCTACCTCGGCACACCCGCCGCGGCCAGCGCGCCCACCGAACTGCAGACCATCCACGACACCGACCCCGTCTCCACCAATGTGCAGGCCGTCTTCCCGCCGGCCATGCTGGCCAAGTTGCGTCACGGCCTGAGCCTGGACGGCCAGGCCCTCAAGCCCGCCAAGGTGGACTGGGAAAACCCCGAACAGCTGCGCTTTGTGCTGACCGAAGGCAAGAAGCGCCAGATCCGCCGCATGTGCGAACTGGTGGGCCTCAAGGTCGTGGGCTTGAAGCGCGTGCGCATCGGCCGCGTCATGCTGGGCCAGCTGCCCGTGGGCCAGTGGCGCTACCTGGCGCCGCACGAGAAGTTCTGAGCCTCCCCTCCTGGCCGGCCGGGCCTTGAAAGCCCGGCCCCCGCCCATAACTCCCGGTTCTCTGCGGCGCCGTCGGCGCCTGCCCGCTGTTTGTCACGATCCGAAAAAACCATGAGCGACACCACCACCATGAGCAAAAAGACCCATGCCTTCCAGGCCGAAGTGGCCCAGCTGCTGCACCTGGTCACCCATTCGCTGTATTCCAACAAGGAAATCTTCGTCCGCGAGCTGGTCTCCAACGCCTCCGACGCCTGCGACAAGCTGCGCTACGAAGCCCTGAACAACAGCGCGCTCTACGAAGACGCCCCCGAGCTGCGCGTGCGCATCGTGCTGGACAAGAAGGCCCGCACGCTAACGATCCAAGACAACGGCATCGGCATGAGCACGGCCGAGGCCATCGACCACCTGGGCACCATTGCCAAGAGCGGCACCAAGGAGTTCATGAACAAGCTCGGCGCCGACAAGCAGGCCGACGCCAAGGAACAGGGCCAGCTCATCGGCCAGTTCGGCGTGGGCTTCTATTCGGGCTTCATCGTGGCCGACAAGATCACCGTGGAAACGCGCCGCGCCGGCCTCAAGCCCGAAGAAGGCGTGCGCTGGATCAGCGGTGGCACGGGTGACTTCGAGGTGGAAACCATCACCCGCGCCGAGCGTGGCACCAGCGTCATCCTGCACCTGCGTGAGGACGCAGACGAATACCTCAACGCCTGGAAGATCAAGCAGATCATCGGCAAGTACTCCGACCACATCGCCCTGCCCATCCAGCTGCTCAAGGAAGAGTGGAAGGAAGGCGAGAACGGCCAGCCCGGCGAGATGGTCACCACCGACGAGTGGGAAACCGTCAACAAGGCCAGCGCGCTCTGGACCCGCCCTAAGAAAGACATCACGAAGGAAGAGTACGAGAGCTTCTACCAGGGCATCAGCCACGACTACGAGGCCCCGCTGGCCTGGAGCCACAACCGCGTGGAAGGCAGCACCGAATACACCCAGCTGCTCTACCTGCCGGCCAAGGCCCCGTTCGACCTGTGGAACCGCGACAAGAAGGGCGGGCTCAAGCTTTATGTGAAGCGCGTCTTCATCATGGACGAGGCCGAGGCCCTGCTGCCCAGCTACCTGCGCTTCGTCAAAGGCGTGGTGGACAGCGCCGACCTGCCGCTCAACGTGAGCCGCGAGCTGCTGCAGGAAAGCCGCGACGTGCGCGCCATCCGCGACGGCAACACCAAGCGCGTGCTCACCCTGCTGGAAAACCTGGCCAAGGCCGACGTGCCCGCCGCAGATGCCAGCGAGGAAGACAAGGCCGACGCCGGCAAGTACACCAAGTTCTGGGCGGAGTTCGGCACCGTGCTCAAGGAAGGCCTGGGCGAAGACTTCGGCAACCGCGAGCGCATCGCCAAGCTGCTGCGCTTTGCCAGCACCACGAGCGACACGCCCAGCGTGAGCCTGGCCGATTACAAAGCCCGCATGAAGGAAGGCCAGGAGGCCATCTACTACATCACCGCCGACACCCTGGCGGCCGCCAAGAACAGCCCGCAGATCGAAGTCTTCAAGAAGAAGGGCATCGAGGTGCTGCTGATGACCGAGCGAGTGGACGAGTGGGCCCTGAGCTACCTGACGGAGTTCGACGGCACCCCGCTGCAAAGCGTGGCCAAGGGCGCCGTAGACCTGGGCAAGCTGCAGGACGAGGCCGAGAAGAAAGCCGCCGAAGAAGCCGCCGAAGCCTTCAAGCCCGTGCTCGCCAAGCTCAAGGAAGCCCTCAAGGACAAGGCCGAAGACGTGCGCGTCACCACCCGCCTGGTGGATTCACCGGCCTGCCTGGTGGTGAAGGAAGGCGAGATAAGCAACCAGCTGGCTCGCCTGCTCAAGCAAGCCGGCCAGAAGGCCCCGGACAGCAAACCCATCCTCGAAGTGAACCCCGAGCACGCGCTGGTGAAGAAGCTCGACGGCAGCGTGCACTTCCACGACCTGGCCCACATCCTCTACGACCAGGCCCTGCTGGCCGAGGGCGGGCTGCCGGAGGATCCGGCGGCGTATGTGAAGCGGGTGAATGCCTTGCTGGTCTAAAGTACTTTTGCACTGCAACAAAAAACCGCCTCCGGGCGGTTTTTTATGCGCGCGTTGATTCAAGCGCGCCAGTACGACGCTTGCGTGCCTCTCGGTGCATCGTGACGGGCGTAATCCCGAGTACGCGGTCCACCATCGCAGCCAGAAAGCGGCTAGGCATCAATTCTTCCGGCGTCACATCCAGTCGCAATCGCACTTTTGGCAAACCCGCGATTGCCTGGTCTACGTCGTCATTGGCGACCGGGGCTGCGTCCTCTTCATCTTCCAAGCCAGGTTCCGCTAGAGCCTCGACGGCTGGCGCCTCTCCATCGTCGGGAAGCGTAACGCCATCGCCGTATTCCATCAACACAAGGCCAGTGGAGTGGTAAGCATCATCCTCACGCCCGAGCTTGGTCAAAAGGTCAAACAGCCACTCGGCAGTTGCTGGCTCCTCGTGCAAAATCACTGAGTTCAAACCAAACATAAAGCCCAACGCAGCGAGTGGATGTCGCAGCCGAAGATTCTTAGCGTCACCGTAAGATTCTTCAATGCGGTTTGGAGCGTTTTTACCAAACGACGAGTCCATGCGCTTCGTGGAGATTAAGAGCTCGGGCCCCGTTGACCAATCGGTGATGATGACGTCGACCTGCTTGGTGTAGTTCTTCCCCAAAATCGATGCACTCGATGCGGTGACACCTTTAATTGCACTCTTACGTTCCAACTTCGCCTTGACCTGACCCGCCTCTTTAGTCGTAAGCTGGTCGAGGAGACTAGCAACCGAGGACGGCAGAACCCGCGGGTGTGTCGGACGCGGCCATGTTTGGTCTGTCCCAAAGCCTGCCCGTCTCAGCTCATAGCTGAGCCATACGTCAAGAGCCAGCGCCGGTACGCCAGACTGGGTGTTTGCCTTCAAGTAAAGTGGTACGCCGAGCAACAAGCAAAGTGTGTCGTAGTCCGGCTCGAAGTGTCGCCTACCTTGTGAATCCCTCACCCACGGATTCGTATGCTCGCCCTTGGGCGCTGCTCGGTCGACGATTCGATCGAAGATAGCCCATGCTTTGACTTTGGCGGACATCTCAGTTGCCACTAGTCGATCTCCTCTCTCTCCGGTTGGCGAGCAGCTCGCGCGCAGCCCGCATCCGTCCAACTTGCTCGATCGAGAGTACACGCCCGTCGATGAGAAGGGCTCGATCGACTAGCTTCACGGCCTCCAAAAGACGCCCCGTGGCTAACAGGTCTGCTACCCGATTCTTGATGGAGCGCAAGGCTACTCTGCGAGAGCGCACCAAGCCATAGGATGGCACCGCCCAAAGATCGGCTTCTTTTGGCTCGATCTTTAAAATACCACCTCCGTAAGCTCGCCCCACCATTTCGGCGTGCATCAAAGTCACAGAGTTCAAGCTCGCCAGAGACAGCAACTCGCACCCCATTTCGCGCACAACCTCGCGCAAATAGACCCCGTGCACAGAGTTAAGGTGGTAGGCTCCAGCCTCATTCGCCACGAGCCTCGGCGTGTCGGCATTCATGCAGGTCAGAAGCAAGTCAGCGGGGCGCACGAGTGGGACGCGATACCAAACCTTGCGCACGCGGCACTTATAGGCCGTATCTACACCTGTGCGATGCCCGTCCTCAATGTAAGCCTCGGCCGCCTTCGAAGGCTTTGCCCGCGGGTAGAAGAGCAGCGTCGACTGGCCACCTTTGCCAAGCTCCGCCAATAGCTCTGGAGTTAGCGTCAGACCTCGCAAATGAGCGCTACCTGGTGGCGAGAGCGGCAAAAGCTCGCTTGAGCGTAGCCCGAGCTCCTGAGCCCGACCAGGCGAGAGGGCAAAGTATCTATTGTTTCCGGTGACGATTCCGAGCGTTGTGTCGCCCCAGACCTCGAGTGGCGCAAAGTAGCCGCCAGAGGTGAGCGAGCTCAAGGCATCGAGAGCGGCTTGATCGACGAGGCTGCCTATCCATTTCCCGGCGGGATCAGCTGGCTTCCATGCTTGACCAGCCTCGAGTGTGACGAGACTCTCCGCATTCTTTGTCTGCCGGATCGTGGCGTAGCCCGCCGGCCCCTCGCTGTACCCTTCAGCGAGCAGCAGCACAACATCGGCGTCGGCCTCGGGAAACACTTGCTGGGCGAACAAGACAAGCTCCACACAGCGAAACCGGTCGAAGAGGAACTGTCGCACCGGTGCCGCGTAATTGACCGTCAGCAACTCCGCAGGAAGCACAAGACCAAGGCGCCCACCTGGTTTTAAGAACAGAGCTGAGTGGACTGTGAAAGCGGCCCAACTAGAAGCCAGCCCCGAAAGTGCGACACCACCTCGAAAGGCTGCTTGGCGTGACTTCGCGCGCGCTTCACCCGAAAAATTCTGATAACGGATGTAAGGTGGATTGCCGATCACCGCGTCGTAGATGGGCTCGGGGGCAATATCAAAGAAATCGCTCTCGCGCACATGTGGCTTACCCCCAGCATTACGAATTCGCTGACGGGCGATCTTCGCACTGTGGGCATGGATCTCGAACCCGTCGACCTCGGGCTCAGATACCTTGCCACGACGCAACTTCGAGAGACGTTCAACCGCCGCGACGAGGAAGGCGGCATCTCCAGCCGACGGCTCCATGATTCGGTCGGCACCAGTTCGAATCGCCCAATTCGCGACGAACGCCGTGATGGGAGCTGGCGTGAAGAACGCTCCGCGTTCTTTTCTGAGCGCGGGAGTATCTTTGGGGTGAACAAGGCTAGAGGAGACCACGCGATTATTCTAAGTGCCAGAATCGCCAACTTGATGAAACACCTGTTGCAGCCCTATCTCACCTGCGATTTAAATATGAGGCCAACCCAAAGCGGACTTGCCTCACCGTTTGGAAGACCAACCATTTTTTACATCTGGATTTTTCATGATGTAAGCGTTCAAACCATCCCCGCTATCGGCTAAGCGCTTCATGCTATCGATATGGTACTGACCTATTTCTGAGGCGCGGTATTCATAAACCACGCCGTTTTTGAACTGCACCTCAATCCAATCATCACCGTAGCTATAAGCAGATACTCCGGAGTCACCATTGATGTCTCGGTATGCCTTCATGATCGACCTTTCAACATTGGTTGATGAGCCCCCAGTCTAGAGACGCCATAACTCGTGGAACATCCCCCAAAGGGGTCATGAGGCAACATATTTGTGCAGCAATGTGGGTGCCTATTCTTGGAGGTGGACTGTCCGCTACTCAGGCAACTACAAGCTCAAACCTTCGCGACCACCTCGATCCACGCCGTCGCCGCTCTCGCCTAAGGTCGGCACGGCGCATAGACCTGTAAAAACTTTCGCGCACCAAGCCAGCTAGGGCAATAGTTCAACCAGCCGGCCGCTGGCGATGCGTTCCCGTACGGATGAAGCCCCAGGTCTGGCATATGCCTATGCCCGCCTAGGCCAGCGAGGCAACTACATCAACACATCCCGTATCGACGCGTCCTTCCCAAACTGCGCCTTGGCAAAGGGGCATAGCGGCATGACCTTGGTCTGGGTCTCGCGCGCCCAGGCCACCAGCGCATCCAGCAGCTTGCGGCCGATGCCTTGCCCGGCCAGGGAGGGATCGACTTCGGTGTGGTCGATGATGATCAGCGTAGGGTTGGCCCGGCTGTAGGTCATCTCGGCGAGGTGGCCGCCCCCGGGGCGGGCGATGTAGAAGGCGCCTTTGGAGCCGGCTTCCCGGTGCTGCACGGTGTAGGTCATGGCGGCATTGTGCCGACAGCCGGCCTTAGGCGCCCTCGATGCGGTTGCGCCCCTGCTGTTTGGCGGCGTAGAGCTGCCGGTCCACGGCCTGCAGCAGCGCGCTGTGCTGCGCCGCCGCATCCGGGATGGCGGTGCCCACGCCGATGCTCAGCGTGACGCGCTGGCCGTGGGGCGAGAGCTTGTGTTCCAGGGCCTGCTGGGCGATGAGGCGCTGGCAGCGCTCGGCCACCTCGCGGGCGCCGTGGGCGTCGGTCTCGGGCAGCAGGATGACGAACTCTTCCCCGCCGAAGCGCGCCACCACGTCACGCGGCCGCACCGCGGCCTGGCCCAGGGCCTGGGCGATGGTGACCAGGCAGGTGTCACCCTGCAGGTGGCCATAGAGGTCGTTGTACTGTTTGAAGAGGTCCACATCCAGCATGAGCAGGGACAGAGGCGTGTGGTCGCGGCTGGCCTGGGCCCATTCGCGCTCCAGGCTGGCGTCAAACTGGCGTCGGTTGGCGATGCCGGTCAGCCCGTCCTTGAAGGACAGGGTTTCCAGCTCTTGCTGCAGTGCAACGAGCTTTTCCTCGGTCTTCTTGCGTTCGCTGATGTCGAACATGAAGCCCACGAGCGACTCCACCTCGCCGGCTTCATTGCGCACCACGTGCACCACGTCGCGGATCCAGACGTAGCCGTTGTCTTTGGTGAGCGCGCGGTAGTCGGCCTCGTGGTCCAGGCCGCACTTCGATTGCGAGACGCAGAAGTTCACCACCCGCTCCCGGTCTTCCGGGTGCATGCGCGCGGCCCAGTCGTCGGCGCTGACCCAGCTGTCCTGGCGCCAGCCCAGCAGGGGCTCGATCTGCGGGCCGATGTAGGCGAAGCGCATGGTGGCCCAGTCGATCTTCCAGGGGATGGCGCGGGTGGACTCCAGCAGGGTTTTGTAGACGGCGCTGTCGCTGGAGAAATCGCTGGGGTCGGGCATGGGATGGGGCCTGTCGGGGCGTAAGGGCAATGCCCGGAATTTAACGGATGGGCCGGCCGGCGCCCCCGCCGCCCCGCCCGCCGGCCGCCCCCAAAGCCCTACGGTCCGATCGGATTAGCAGGTAGGTATTTATGCATAGGGACTAACACCCTAGGCCCCCCCGGGGGGGTGGGCCTATGCTCGCCCTTCTAATGAGCAACATCATTCTGCAAACGCACAAGCTCACCAAGGAGTTCAAGGGGTTCACGGCCGTGAGCCAGGTGGACCTGTCCGTGGTGAGTGGTTCCATCCACGCGCTGATCGGGCCCAACGGCGCGGGCAAGACCACCTGTTTCAATCTGTTGACCAAGTTTCTGGAGCCCACCTCGGGCACCATCCTGTTCAACGGCATCGACATCACGCGTGAGCGCCCGGCGCAGATCGCGCGGCGCGGCATCATCCGCTCCTTCCAGATCTCGGCGGTGTTTCCGCACCTGACCTTGCTGGAGAACGTGCGCATCGCGCTGCAGCGCCAACTGGGCACGGCCTACCATTTCTGGAAGAGCGAACGCACGCTGGACCAGCTCAACGAGCGCGCCCTGGCCCTGCTCGCCGAGGTGGGCCTGGAGACCTGGGCGCACGAGCTCACCGTCAACCTCTCTTACGGCCGCAAGCGCGCGCTGGAGATCGCCACCACCCTGGCCATGGAGCCCGAGCTCATGCTGCTCGACGAGCCCACCCAGGGCATGGGCCACGAGGATGTGGACCGCGTGACGCAGCTGATCAAGAAGGTCTCGGCCGGCCGCACCATCCTGATGGTGGAACACAACATGGGCGTGGTCTCGACCATTGCCGACACCATCACGGTGCTGCAGCGCGGCGCCGTGCTGGCCGAAGGCCCCTACTCGGAAGTCTCGCGCAACCCGCAGGTGATGGAAGCCTATATGGGCACCACGTCTGGCGAATTGCAAGGCGCGCATTGAATGAACCACCCCCTGAGCCGCTTCGCGTCTCCCCCCTCTCTCGCCTGCGGCGGGAGGGGGGCGGCACCGATGGACCGGCTGAGCCGGATCCATGGTGCCTCTGGCCTGAGCTTCGGCGCTGTGGACCACTGAAGAACATGACAACCAAGACTCCTGCCCTCGAAATCAAGAACCTGCAGGCCTGGTACGGCGAATCGCACGTGCTGCACGGCGTGGACATGGTGGTGCACCCCGGCGAGGTGGTGACGCTGCTGGGCCGCAACGGCGCCGGCCGCACCACGACACTGCGCGCCATCATGGGCCTGACGGGCACGCGCCAGGGTTCGATCCAGATCAACGGAGTGGAGACCATCGGCTCCCCCACCCACCGCATCGCCCACCTGGGCGTGGGCTACTGCCCCGAGGAACGCGGCATCTTCTCCAGCCTCTCGTGCGAAGAAAACCTCATGCTGCCCCCGCAGCTCAAGGGCACGGACGGCGGCATGTCGATCGACGAGATCTACGCCATGTTCCCCAACCTGGCCGAGCGCCGCCAGAGCCAGGGCACGCGCCTCTCGGGCGGCGAGCAGCAGATGCTGGCCGTGGCGCGCATCCTGCGCACGGGTGCCAAGCTGCTGTTGCTCGATGAAATCTCCGAGGGTCTGGCGCCGGTGATCGTGCAGGCGCTGGCGCGCATGATCGTGACGCTGCGCGAGAAGGGCTACACCATCGTGATGGTGGAGCAGAACTTCCGCTTCGCCGCGCCGCTGGCCGACCGCTTCTATGTCATGGAGCACGGCCGCATCGTCGAGCAGTTCCCCGCTGCGCAGCTGCAGGCCAAGACGGCCGTCCTCAACGAATTGCTAGGCGTCTGACACGCCTGGCCCCCTCATCCGGTTCTTTTCCCCCACCACCTCATCAGGAGACACTATGAAAAGACAACTGACCGCCATCGCTCTTGCGCTGGGCATCGCCGGCCTGGCCGCCACCGCGCAAGCGCAGGACAAGGTCCGCATCGGCTTCATCACCGATATGTCCAGCCTCTACTCCGACGTGGACGGCAAGAACGGCGCCCTGGCCATCCAGATGGCCATTGACGACTTCGGCGGCAAGGTCAACGGCAAGCCCATCGAGCTGCTGTCGGCCGACCACCAGAACAAGGCGGACATCGCCGCCTCCAAGGCCCGCGAGTGGATCGACACGCAAGGCCTGACCATGCTCTTCGGCGGCACCAACTCCGGCACCGCCCTGGCCATGGCCCAGGTGGCCAACGAGAAGAAGCGCGTCTTCTTCGTCAACGGCGCCGGCGGCTCCGCGCTGACCAACGCCCAGTGCACGCCCTACACCATCCACTACGCCTACGACACCGTGGCCCTGGCCAAGGGTACGGCTGGCGCCATCGTGGACCAGGGCGGCAAGAGCTGGTACTTCCTGACGGCCGACTACGCCTTCGGCCAGCTGCTGGAGACCGATGCGTCCAACGTGGTGAAGGCCAAGGGCGGCACCGTGGCCGGCGCCGTGCGCCACCCGCTCAACGCGTCGGACTTCTCGTCCTTCCTGCTGCAGGCCCAGAACTCCAAGGCCCAGATCCTGGGTCTGGCCAACGCCGGTGGCGACACCATCAACGCCATCAAGGCCGCGCGTGAGTTCGGCATCAACAAGAGCATGAAGATGGCCGGTCTGCTGGTCTTCAACTCCGACGTGCACAGCATGGGCCTGCGCAACACCGAAGGCCTGCTGCTCACCACGAGCTGGGACTGGAACCTGAACGACGAATCGCGCGCCTTCGGCAAGAAGTTCTTCGACAAGACCAAGCGCATGCCGACCGACATCCAGGCCGCCAACTACTCGGCCACGATGAACTACCTCAAGGCCCTGCAGGCCACCAAGACGGAAGACGCCGACAAGGTGATGGCGTACCTGAAGAGCACCAAGCTCAAGGACTTCTACGCCGAGGGCGTGATCCGTCCGGACGGCCGCTACGTGCACGACATGTACCTGATGCAGGTCAAGTCGCCCGCCGAGTCCAAGCAGCCCTGGGACTACTACAAGGTCGTGAAGAAGCTGCCCGGCGACGAGGTGTTCACCACCAAGGCCGAGAGCAAGTGCGCCCTCTGGAAGTGATCGTCTAAACCAGGGCCGGCCCACGCCGACGGTGTGGGCCGGCCTTGCAACGTGCAGTACACATGGAAATCTTTGGTAAATCGCTTCCGGCCCTGCTGAGCCAGCTCCTGCTGGGGCTGGTCAACGGCTCTTTCTACGCGATCCTGAGCCTGGGCCTGGCCGTGATCTTCGGCCTGCTCAACGTGATCAACTTCGCGCACGGAGCGCTGTTCATGCTGGGGGCGCTGTTCACCTGGATGGCCATGAACTACCTGGGCATCGGCTACTGGTGGATGCTGCTGCTGGCGCCGCTGGCCGTGGGCCTGATCGGCATCGTGATCGAGCGCACCATGCTGCGCTGGATCTACAAGCTGGATCACCTCTATGGTCTGCTGCTCACGCTGGGCCTGACGCTGCTGATCGAAGGTCTGTTGCGCTCGATCTACGGCGCCTCGGGCCTGAACTACGACACCCCCGAACTGCTCGAAGGCGCCACCAATCTGGGCTTCATGATGCTGCCCAACTACCGCGTCTGGGTGGTGGTGGCTTCCATCACCGTCTGCCTGGCGACCTGGTACGTGATCGAGAAGACCCGCCTGGGCGCCTACCTGCGCGCAGCCACCGAGAACCCGCGCCTGGTGGAGGCCTTCGGCATCAACGTGCCGCTGATGGTCACGCTGACCTACGGCTTCGGCGTGGCGCTGGCCGCCTTTGCCGGCGTGCTGGCTGCACCTGTCATCCAGGTCTCGCCGCTGATGGGGCAGAACCTCATCATCGTGGTGTTTGCCGTGGTGGTGATCGGCGGCATGGGCTCCATCCTGGGCTCCATCCTCACCGGTCTGGGCCTGGGCGTCGTGGAAGGTTTCACCAAAGTGTTTTACCCCGAGGCTTCCTCGACCGTGGTCTTCGTGATCATGGTCATCGTGCTGCTGACGCGCCCGGCCGGTCTGTTCGGCAAAGAGAAATAAGAGGCTCGCCCCACCATGAACATCAAGAAAATCGGGTACGGCCTTCTGTTGCTGGGTCTGCTGGTGGCGCCCTTTGCCGGCGCCTACCCCGTGTTTGTCATGAAGCTGATGTGCTTCGCACTGTTTGCTTCGGCCTTCAACCTGCTGCTGGGCTACACCGGCCTGCTGTCCTTCGGCCATGCGGCCTTCCTGGGCGGCGCGGCCTACGTGGCGGGCCACGCCGTGAAGGTTTGGGGGCTGACCCCCGAGCTGGGCCTGCTGCTGGGCACGCTGGGTGCGGCGGCCATGGGCTGGGTCTTCGGTGCGCTGGCCATACGCCGCCAGGGCATCTACTTCGCCATGATCACGCTGGCGCTGGCGCAGATGGTCTTCTTCCTGTGCCTGCAGGCGCCGCAGACCGGCGGCGAGGACGGGCTGCAGGGCGTGCCGCGCGGCAAGCTCTTCGGCGTGGTCGACCTGAGCAACGACGTGGTGATGTACTACGTGGCGCTGGTGATCGTGTTGGCAGCCTTCCTGCTGATCGTGCGCATCATCCACTCGCCCTTCGGCCAGGTGCTCAAGGCCATCAAGGAGAACGAGCCGCGCTCCATCTCCCTGGGCTACGACACGCAGCGCTTCAAGCTGCTGGCCTTCGTGCTGTCGGCTGCGCTGGCCGGCCTGGCCGGTTCGCTCAAGACCCTGGTGCTGGGCTTTGCGACCCTGAGCGACGTGCACTGGACGGCTTCGGGCCAGGTGGTGCTGATGACGCTCGTGGGCGGCATGGGCACGCTCTCGGGCCCCATCCTGGGCTCGGCCCTGGTCATCGTGCTGGAAAACAAGATCGGCGAGATGGGCGGCTGGCTGGCCAAGCTGAGCGGCGTGGAGTGGTTCGCCTCACTGGGTGAATCGGTCACCATCGTCACCGGCCTGATCTTCGTGGTCTGCGTGCTGGCCTTCCGCCGCGGCGTGATGGGCGAGCTGATCGCCTGGCTGGAGCGCCGCAAGAAGAGCTGAGTGCCTCGCCCCTGTCAAAAGCCGCCTGCGGGCGGCTTTTGTTTTTGAGCCAGGTCAAGACAGCGCGGGATGTGGCGCGCACAATGGTTCTGCACGGTCGACGCCCTGCGCGCGCCGGAAAGGAATGCCATGCGCCCCCTCACCGCCCCTGCCCGCCTGATCGTCACAGCCCTGGCCGCCCTGCTGCTGACCAGCTGCGCCGTGGAATGGGAGAACCCCAAGCCCGCACGCCAGCTGGCCCAGGCACAGCAGCCGCCGGGCTCGGCCTATCTGGGCTGGCGCGTCTACCAGGAGCGCTGCGCCGCCTGCCACGGCGTGGACGCACAAGGCAGGGCCAACGCCCCCAACCTGCTGCGGCGCCTGCAGACCCTGGGCCCGCGTGAATTCGTGAGCCTGGTGCTCTACCGCTACGACGCGAGCTTGCAGGGCGAACCCGCCGCCACCCGCGGCAGCCGCGAGGCGCAGGTCGAAACCCTGATGGAACGCCGTGACCCGCCCCTGACCATGCCCGCCTGGCGGGAGGAGCCGCGCGTGAACGCGCATGTGCTGGATCTGTACGCTTATCTGTCGGGACGGGCGGAGGGGCGGCTGGGTACGGGCAAGCCGGCGCCCTGAGCCAGCGCGTTCATCGCCCGCGCTCAGGCATCCTTGCGCGGGTCATCGCGGCGCTCGTACCAGAAGGCCATGCCCGCGCGCTGCTTCACGGCCTGGGGCCCGCGGCGGGCCAGCCCTGCCAGCAGTTGCAACGTCTCCCGGGCGCTGTAGGTGCGCAGCTTGCGCGCCGAGGTGATGACCGCTTCCTTCAGGACGACGAAGCGGCCCTGCCGCTTGAGCGCACGGCTCATGACCAGCTCTTCCGCGCCGTAGTAGCGCTCGTCAAAACCGCCCACGGCGACAAACGCGGTGCGGGTGCAGAACAGGAAGCAGCCTGCGGCGTAACCGGTGGCGCGGAACAGGCGCACGACGCCACGCAGAAGCCAACGCGCGTACGCCGGCGCCGGCTCGTCAAAACGCATGCCCGCCCCGCCGCCCACCGCACCGCTGCGCATGGCCTGCACAGCCGCGCGTACCACGGCCTCGTTCACCAGCGTGTCGGCATCGACAAAGATCAGCCAGTCACCGCGGGCCGCGCGCGCGCCCGCGTTGCGCGTGGCGGCGATCTGCCGGTTCGCCACGCTGACGAGCACGGCACCCTGCTGCTGCGCCAGAGCGGCGGTGGCGTCGGTGGAGGCATCGTCCGCCACGACGATTTCATACGGCTCGCCCAGCGCCTGCCCCGCCGCGTGCAGGGCGGCCAGCGTGGCCGGCAGACATTGCGCTTCGTTGTAGGCGGGAACGATGAAGGAGATCATGGCTGGCCAGATTCTGAGGCCTGAACCCGCTAAGGGCTGGAGATGGATGCTTAGACCGGCTTGCAAGCGGGGTTGTATCCATGCGGGCCGGTCAGGTACAAACCGAGCGCAAGAGCCCTCCTCTGAGCTGCCCACCTGTCAGGACGAGCCGCGCGTGAACGCGCATGCGATGGATCTGTGCGCGTGGCTGTCGGGACGGGCGGAGGGGAAGATCGGGACAGGTAAACCGGCGCCCTGCGCAGGCAAGGGTGCAGCCGATTCGGCCCGGGCTTTCAGGTGGGCTCGTCGTACTGGACAAAGAGCGCGCCGTCGGCCGTCAGCCAGCGCTCCGCCAACTTGTGCGCCAGTTCGGGCTGATCATGGAAGAGGCGCACTCGCATCGCGAAGACTTTGTCGAACCGCTCTTCTCCGAGATCCAGGTGCTCCAACGTTGATTGCAAAAACCTCGCGATTCCCGCCGCCACGAAAGCCCTGTTTCTTTTTTCGGCCGCAGCGATCATCTTCAGCGATCGGTCAACCGCCACATAGCGACCGGTATTCAGCTTCTGGCACACCAGTGTTGCGGCGATACCGTGCCCGCATCCGATCTCCAGCACCCGATCGCCCGGCTGGATGGCCATCGATGCGACAAAGCTTTCGATCCGATCAGGCATGGGTCGCAGCGGTTCAGGCGCGGAAAATTCAGTACGTCAGCTCCAGCACCGTCACCCGCTGCTGCGCCGCCGGCCAGACGCGGCCTACGAGCTTTTCGCCGTTGAACTCGGCCGCAACAGCACGATCGTCCGCACTGGCGAGCTTGAGCTTGGAACTGGACACGCCGGCGCCCACCGGGGGCACGCCGGGCAGCGTGGTCTGGCCATCGAGGCGCAGGCGGTCGCGCTGGGCGTCGAAGTAGCCGCGCGGGCGCGTGAAGAGGACCAGGGCCTGGGCGTCCTTGTCGGCGGCAGCGATGCGCTCGGGGCGCAGATGGATGATGCCGCTGCTGCGCGGGAAGGCGCTGCGGTAGACATGGGTGGTGGCGTAGCCTGCCGCCTGCAGCTCGAACTCATAGTGCACACCGGGCTTGGCCGCGAACGGCCCCCAGCGGCCGTCGGCGCCGGTCGTGTGCGTGTAGACCGCGGCGCCGCGGCGTGCGCCGGTGGCGGCATCGGTCTCATAGATGGCGAGCTGCGCGCCGGGCAGCGGCAGGTTGTTGGGGTAGTTGCCGCTGGCGGGGTCGAGCGGGTTCAGGCCCAGGCCGGTGACGGTGCCGCCGAGCTGGGGGCTGGCCTCGGGCGTGATGTCTGCGGCCGGCTCGCGGCCGGTGATGAAGCGGTAGGACGCAGCGAAGGCGGCGTAGGAGTAGGACGTCTCGCGGTGGTCGATGCCGGAGAACACCATATTGACGGCACCCTTGAGTTCGGGGCCGGCAAACGTGACGTTGGTGGGCGTGCCCTTGGCGCCGATCCACAGCCCGTCAGGCTGGGCGAACTTGTCGTTGTTGTCACTGCGGATGGTCATCCAGCGCACCGGGCCCGTCACTTCATCGCCGTTGGCATTCTTGGGCGCGTTCAGGCCCGTGAGGAAGGGGCCGGTGCCCGAGAACTCGTTGCCTTCACGAAAGCCCTTGATGGCCCAGACACCGTGGTTGGGCGTGCCGCCCAGGATGGCATGCGAGACGGTGGCCGCGCCGCCGCCGTTCTGGATGTAGTTACGGATGGCGTTGCCGCCGCGCGAGTTGCCGATCAGCACGACCTGCGGCGCACCGGTGGCGCGCAGGACCTTGTCGACCTCGGCCTTGAGGTAGGCCATGTGCTCGGCGGTGGACGTGCGCCCGGGCTGGGGCTTGCCGTCGTCGTCACGCGCCAGCGGATAGGGCAGCTCGATGGCGTGCAGACGCTCGCGCGGCCAGCCGTTGGATTCGAAGCGCCAGAGCGTGGTCTGCCACAGCGCGGCGCTGTCGCCGTTGCCGTGCACGAAGACGACGGGCGGGTGCTGGCTGGCGGTGGGTGAGAAGGCGCAGGCGCTCAGCAGGGCCAGCGCCGCAAACACGGCCCAGAGATGACGACGGATCAGCATGGTCGGGGTCTTTCTAGTCCAGGGAAGATGAAGGCCGGGTACGCCGGTCGGCGCCGCGCACCCCTTGGCAAAACCTTATAGCGGAATTCCTTTGCAGGGCAGCGACAAAGGTGACAGCCAGGTCGCGCGCCCTCATTCGAAGCCGCCGGCGCGCCGCAGCGGCGCGGTGTCGGGTGCCGCCAGCATGTCGATGAGCAGGCGCGCGGCCTGCGGCTGCTCGGCCCGGCTCGCGATGGCCGCGGCGTAGACCGTGGCCAGTTCGAACTCCTTGGGCAGTGCGCCCACGAGCTGCACGCCGGGCGTGTAGCGGATCTCGGCGACCTGGGCACAGCCGATCAAGCCGCTGCCGCTGGCGGCGGCGAGCTCGCGCATGGCGGCGGCGCCGTTGGGCCAGGAGCGCAGCACCGGCTCCAGGGCCTGGGCGACACCCAGGCGCTTGAGCACGCCCATGAAGTGGACCCCGGCCGTGGCCTTGTGGGGATCGGGGCAGTAGATGCCCTGGGCCGCCAGCAGTGCCGCCTTGAGCGCTTCGGGCGTGTCCACCCGGGGCTGGGGCTCGCCGGCCTTGACGGCCAGACCGGTGCGCACCCGTCCCAGGGGACGGGCTGAACCGGGCTGCACACGACCGGCGACGGTGAGCTCGTCGATCAGGGGCTCGGTGAGGATGAGCACGTCGCAGGGCTCACCGGCGAGCAGCTTGTCGCGCATGAGGCCAACGGCGCCGAAGTGCCCCTCAATGGCGCGGCCCGTCTCGTTGTAGAAATTGCCGCGCAGCTGCTGCACCAGGCCTTGCGCCGCGCCGCCGCTGAGAATGTGCAAGGAGCTCATGGTCTACGCTCCTGCCGATGAACGCCAGCGGAAGCAGCCTGCAGGCCGCGCAGAGCAGTGTGGCGCATGGTCTGTCTCCTCCGTGTTGTTGTGAACCATGCTAGCCCGACACACGCCGCGTCACCCCCGGACTATCCCTAAAGTCCGTGGCCTCTACGCCACCAGCGTTTCAAATCGCAACAGGATTCAGCGTAGGTGCACGCTGACTCAGACCACCAGCGGCTCTTCCTGCATGGCCTCGATCTGGTCTTCGAGCATCTGGATTTGGCCTTTCCAGTAGTCGCTGCTGCCGAACCAGGGGAAGTTGATCGGGAAGGTGGGATCGTCCCAGCGGCGTGCGAGCCAGGCGCTGTAGTGGATGAGGCGCAAGGTGCGCAGGGGTTCGATGAGCGCGAGTTCGCGGCGGTCGAAGTCGCGCATCTGTTCATAACCATCGAGCAGACAAGACAGCTGGTAGGTGCGCTGGGCGCGTTCGCCCGAGACCAGCATCCACAGGTCTTGCACGGCCGGGCCCATGCGCGCGTCGTCGAGGTCCACGAAGTGCGGACCGGGGCCGGCGGCAGCG
Source organism: Hylemonella sp. (assembly GCF_027532185.1). Taxonomy (GTDB): domain Bacteria; phylum Pseudomonadota; class Gammaproteobacteria; order Burkholderiales; family Burkholderiaceae_C; genus Hylemonella. The sequence continues at coordinate 34,445 of NZ_JAPZSV010000007.1, forward strand.
GGCGCATCAGCGGGCGTCCAGAGGATGTTGCCCGGGTGGCAATCACCGTGCAGGCGCAGGCGACGGATGCCGCTGGCCTCGCCCGTGAGCGCTGCATGCTGCGCGATCAACGCCAGTGCCTCCTCGCAGCGGCGCTGCCAGTGGGACTGCACGTCCAGCGGGATCATGTCGTGCGCGAGCAGCCAGTCCATGGGCTCGCGGCCGAAGCCCTGCAGGTCCAGCGCGGGGCGCTGTGCGAAAGGCCGCGCCGCGCCCACGGTGTGCAGGCGCGCGAGAAAGCGGCCAATCCATTCGAGCACCTCCTCGTCGTCTAGCTCGGGCGCCCGCCCGCCACGGCGCGGGCTGACGGCGAAGTGGAAGTCCGCATGCCGATGCAGGGTCTGTCCCTGCAGTGACAGCGGCGCGACCACCGGCACCTCGGCTGTCTGGAGCTCGTCGGCAAAGGCGTGCTCTTCGAGGATCTGCGCCGCGCTCCAGCGGCCCGGGCGATAGAACTTGACCACCACCGCCGACCCATCCTCCAGTTGCGCCTGATAGACGCGGTTCTCGTAGGAGCTCAGGGCCTGCAGGCGACCGTCGCAGGCCAGGCCCAGGCCTTCGAGCGCGTCGATGACGACGGCGGGCGTCAGGTGTTCGTAGGGGTGGCGCGACGTGCGGTTCATGCGTCGATTGTCGCCGCCCGGACACGGCGCGGGCATCGCTGGCGTTTTCCCCTAGGCGGCAGCACAAAGGGCGTGGATAAACTGGGTCGATGGCTCCCCTGCTGCCCTTCCAACGCAAGCTCGCGCTCGGCACCGCCGGCGTGGCGCTGGCCGTGGCAGCGCTGGCCGGCATCGGTGCGGGCCTGATCGCGCACGACCGGCTCGAAGACACGCTGGTGGCCCAGGCCACCGAGGATGCACAGCGCCTGCTGCGCCAGGAGGCCTACCGCCCCGAGGGCGTGCAGGCCACGCGCAACGCCCAGGCCGCGGTGCAGGCGCTGGCAGCCTCGCACTTCGACATCGCACAGATCTACACCGCGGGCGGCCTGCTGATGGCCGAGCAGTTCAGCCCCGACGGCCGCGCGCTGGACGCGGAATTGCCGCCGCGCGGCATGCGTGGCTACACCCAGCCCTGGTACGAGCGGCGCTGGCTGCCCGGACGGCGGCCGGTGCTGCGTGTGTTCATTCCGCTGCGCGACGAGGGCAAGGCCCTGGCCGGCTACTTCGAGGGCACGCGTCTGGTGCCCGACTGGCAGCGCCAGCGCATGCTGAGCGATGCGCGCCGCACGGCTTACCTGACGGCGTTGGCCGCGCTGCTGTGCGGCCTGGCGCTGTACCCGCTGGTGCTGCGCCTCAACGGTGACAGCCAGCGCCGCCAGCGCGAGCTGCTGGAGTCGCACATCGCGATGATGGAGGCGCTGGGTCGCGCGATCGCGCGGCGCGACAGCGACAACGGCATCCACAACTACCGCGTGGCCTGGATCTCGGCCACGCTTGCCGAGGCCGTGGGCCTGCACGGCACGCGCATGCAGGAACTCATCGTGGGCAGCTTCCTGCACGACGTGGGCAAGATCGGCATCCCCGAACACATCCTGCTCAAGCCCGGCCCGCTGAGCAACGAGGAAATGCTCATCATGCACACGCACGTGGGCATGGGCGAGGACATCGTGGCCGGCGCGGGCTGGCTCGCCGGCGGCCAGGCCGTGGTGGCCGGCCACCACGAGAAGTGGGACGGCACCGGCTACCCGCGCGGCCTGGCCGGCACCGACATCCCGCAGGTGGCACGCATCTTCGCGATTGCCGATGTGTTCGACGCGCTGTCTTCGCGCCGGCCCTACAAGGAGCCGGTGGCGCTGGAGCAGGCGCTGGCGGCGCTGCGCGCGGAATCGGGTCGCCATTTCGACCCGCATCTGGTCGAGGTCTTCGACCGCATCGCGCCCGAGGTCTACCGCACCCTGACCGAGGCCGACGAGGAGCAGCTGCAGGCCCTGCTCACGCGCATGGTGCGCAAGCACTTCAGCCTGTAAGCCGCTCCCCGGGTGCGGCGCGCACCAGCTGCACATTGCAGGCCGCCTGCCGCGCCACGCGCACGGCCACGCCCTCGCTTGCCACCGCGCCGGCCCCCAGCACCAGATCGCTGACCGCGTTGCGCTGCGCCCAGTCCAGCAGGGCTGTGGCCACGTCAGGTGCCATGAGCACATGGCAGGAGGTCTGGTGCCCCGGCCCTTCCAGCCCCTGGGCCCAGCGCTGCAGCGCCGCCAGCTGGCGACGCTGCGCCAGGCTGTCGCCACGCGCGGTGGGCACCAGCACGGTGACGCAGGCCAGCCGCGCACCGGGCCGCGTGCCCAGGACCCGCAGCGCGGCGCGACGCAGGGCGTGCAGGGTTTCGGTGGGCGTGTCCTCCGGCGGCACGGCCAGCAGGACGATGGGCACCTCGCTGAGCACGCGCGCGGGCCGCACAGCCGGCGCCGCGCCATGCAGCAGACGCTGGGCACGCCACCAGCGCCGCCACTGCGTCCAGGCCGGGGCGGGCTGCAAGGACTCGCTGCGCGCCGTCACGCGCACCTGCTGCGGGTGGCGCAGGTCGAAGGCCAGATGCGCGGCCGAAGGGTAGCGCTGCGCGGGCTCGGGCGCGAGGCAGCGCAGCAGCACTTCCTGCAGCCAGGCCGGGATCTCGGGCCGCCAGCGCCGCGGCGGTGGCGGCTCACGCCACAGGCGCTGGCGCAAGCCGGCCTCGCTGTCGGGCAGGCCATGGGGCAGCTCGTGCGTGAGCAGCTGGTAAAGGATGGCGCCGAGCGCAAAGATGTCGCTGCGCGGATCGCCACGCACGCCCAGCAGCTGCTCGGGGGCCATCCAGCCCGCCTCACCGGCCTCGGCACCCTTGAGACCAGCGTGCAGGTCGGGGTGGTGCGCATGCCAGGACAGGCCGTAGCCGAGCAGCACCACGCGCCCTTCGTTGGTGAGACGCACGCGATCGGGCCGCAGGCCCAGGTGCACGCCGTGCTGCTGGTGCAGGCCGTGCACCGCCTGCGCCAGGGCCACGCCCAGGCCCACCACTTCCTCGACAGCCGGCAGGGCCGGCTGATCCAGGCGCTGCTGCAGGCTGGCGCCCTCGATGGCTTCCATGACCAGCCAGGGCGGCTGTGCCGCGTCCTCGGCGTCCAGGAGGCGCGGCACATGCGGGCCGCTCAGCACGCGTAAGGTCTGGTGCTCGACTTCGAAGCGACGCAGGTCGGCGGCATCGCCATCATCCGTGCGCGGCTGCTTGAGCACGAGCGCACAACCGGGATCGGCCTGGCTCTCGGCGCACTGCACGCGGTAGAGCCGCGCATGTGCGCCCTGATGGACACAGTCGCCGATGAGAAAGCCGCCCAGTCGACTGCCGGGCGCCAGCGGCTCCGCTGAGCTCATCGCCCGATCTCCAGGCGGTCGGCGAAGAAATCGGGCAGGCCCGCGCGGCGGATGGCATCGGCCGCAGCGTGGTGGTCGTAGGCCACACGATGGAAGGTGAGTTCGGACTGCTCGCCGTCGAACAGCGTGTACATGGCCTTGGGGCTGCCGTCGCGCGGCTGGCCCACCGAGCCGATGGTGGCCAGCCAGTGGCGCCGCGCGGAGACGGGGATGGGCACGCCCGGGGTGGGGTTGAAGGGCACGAGCTGGCCGTCGGCGGCGCGGTAGTAGAGCGTCTGGCGGTGCACATGGCCACCGAAGACGTAACGCACCTGCTCGAGCGCGCTGGCGGCGTCCAGGCTCTGGCCCGCGGCTTCGGCGTCGTAGACATAACGCCAGAGCTCGGGCTCATCGACCGTGGCGTGCACCAGCAAGGCACGGTCGAGCTGATGGGTCATGGGCAGGCTGTCCAGATAGGCTCGCTGGCCAGCGTCGAGCTGCTCATGCGTCCAGCGTGCGGTGGTCTCACCCAGGGTCTGCTGGCCGCCGCTGCCCGGGGGATGGGCGGCCATTTCGTCGTGGTTGCCTTTGAGCACCAGCGCGCCCTCCTCGGCCAGGCCCATCACGAGGTCCACCACCGCGCCGGGGTCGGCGCCATAGCCCACGAGGTCACCGAGAAAGGCGTAGTGCGTGGCCTGCTGCTCGCGCGCGTGGGCCAGGCAGGCCTGCAGGGCATGCAGATTGGCGTGGAGATCGGACATGAGGGCCAGGCGCATGGAAGCAGTATGCCTTGGCGCCCGACCGTCGGCACGGGGTTTGCCCTCACGGTCGCACGACGAAGCCAGCGCTACCATGGCCGGCGGAGGAAACATGACGCAGCAGTACGACTACATCATCATCGGCGGCGGTTCGGCCGGTTGCGTGTTGGCGGCCCGTCTTTCGGAAAACCCGCGCATCCAGGTCACCTTGCTGGAGGCCGGCCCGGCCGATCGCAGTGTACTGATTCACTGCCCCGCGGGCCTGGCCCTGCTGGCCAAGAGCGGTCAGGCCAACTGGGGCTTTCAGACCACACCACAGCAGGGCCTGAACGGCCGGCGCGGCTACCAGCCGCGGGGCAAGGTGTTGGGCGGCTCCAGCTCGGTCAACGCCATGATCTACACGCGCGGCGTGCCGCAGGATTACGACGGCTGGGCCGCGGCCGGCAACCCGGGCTGGCGCTGGGACGAGGTGCTGCCCTACTTCCGCAAGGCCGAGCACAACGAGCGCGGTGCCGACGCCTTCCATGGCGTGGGCGGCCCGCTCAACGTGATGGACCTGCGCAGCCCCAACCGCTACAGCCCGCACTTCGTGCAGGCCGGCGTGCAGGCCGGCTATGTGCACAACGAGGACTTCAACGGCGCCACGCAGGACGGCGTGGGCCTGTATCAGGTGACGCACAAGAACGGCGAGCGCTATTCCGCGGCCAAGACCTACCTCACGCCCCACCTCGCACGGCCCAATCTGAAAGTCATCACGGGGGCGCAGGCCACGCGCGTGCTGTTCGAAGGGCGGCGCGCCGTGGGGGTGGAGTTTCTCCAGGGCGGGCACAAGCAGACGCTGCGTGCGGCGCGCGAAGTCATCCTCTCCTCCGGCGCTCTGCAGTCGCCGCAGCTGCTCATGCTCTCGGGCGTCGGCCCGGGTGGTCTGCTGCACCAGCACGGCATCCCGGTTCTGCACGAGCTGCCCGGCGTGGGCCGCCATCTGCAGGACCATGTGGATGTGGTCACGGTCTACAACGCGCCCCAGCTCACCGACCTCTTCGGGCTCTCGCCCAAGGGCGTGCTCAATGTATTGCGTGGCATCTGGGAATGGCGCCGCTCACGCAGCGGCATGCTCACGACGAATTTTGCCGAAGCCGGTGGCTTCATCCGCAGCCAGGCTGGCGAGCTCGTGCCCGACCTGCAGCTGCATTTCGTGATCGGCAAGCTGGTGGACCACGGTCGCACCACGACCACGGGCCACGGCTACTCCTGCCACGTCTGCCTGCTACGCCCCAAGAGCCGCGGCAGCCTGCGCCTGGCCAGCGCCGACCCGCTGGCCGCGCCGCTGATCGACCCCAACTTCCTGGGCGAACGCGACGACGTGGAGCGACTGATCCGCGGCTTCAAGCTCATGCGCAGCATCCTGTCGCAACCGGCGCTGGCACGCTTCGGCGCGCAGGAGCTGCCGGCCTCGGCGGTGGCCAAGAGCGATGTGCAGATCGAGCAGTTCATCCGCAACCATGCCGACACCATCTACCACCCCGCAGGCAGCTGCCGCATGGGGCCGGGCGAGATGGATGTGGTGGATGCGCAGCTACGCGTGCACGGCCTGCAGGGCCTGCGCGTGGTGGACGCGAGCATCATGCCGGCACTGGTGGGGGGCAACACCAATGCGCCGGTGATCATGATCGCGGAGAAGGCGGCCGACCTGATCCGGGCGGCGGCCTGAGACGCACGCGCCGGCTCAGATGCCTTCGGGCTTGATCTGCGCGCGGTCGATCACGGGCTTCCAGCGCGCCTGCTCCTGGCGGATGAAAGCCGCGAACTCCTCACGGCTGTTGCCCACGGCCAGCGCCGACTCCTGGCTCAGGCGTTCGCCCACCGACGGACCGCGCACCGCCTTGACCGCCTCCTGTTCGAGCTTGTCCACATGCGCCTTGGGCAGAGTGCTCGGCGCCATGAGGCCATACCACTGCGTCATCTCGAACCCCTTGTAGCCCTGCTCGGCCACGGTGGGCACCTCGGGCAGTTGCGGCAGACGCGCAGCGGAACCGGTGGCGATGCAACGCAAGCGGCCGGCCTTGATGAACTGCATCAGCGCCGGCGCCCCCACCGAGGCCGCCTGCAGGCGGCCAGCCATGAGGTCTGTGAGCATGGGGCCGGTGCCGCGGTAGGGCACATGGACCATGAAGGTCTGGCTGCTCATCTTGAGGTATTCGAAGGCCAGGTGGCCGGCGCTGCCATTGCCTGCCGAGCCGTAGTTGAGCTGACCGGGGCGTGACTTGAGGTAGGTCACGAACTCCTGGAGGTTCTTGACCGGCAGGTCCGGGTGCACCACATAGAGGCTGGGCACCTTGGAGATCAGGGTGATGGGGGTGAAGTCCTTGATCGGGTCGTAGGGCAGCTTGGGAAAGATGAAGGGGTTGACCGCCAGCGTACCGATGTGGCCGAGGATGAGGGTGTGTTCGTCTTTCGCGTTCGCCACTTCCTGCATGGCGATGTTGCCGGCCGCGCCCGGCTTGTTCTCCACGAAAACGTTCTGCCCGATGGTCTTGGCCATCTCGCCGGCGATGGCGCGTGCCACGATCTCGGAGCTGCCGCCCGGCGCAAAGGGCACGATCAGGCGCAAGGGCTTGGACGGCCAGGTCTGGGCCCAGGCCGGCAGGCCGGTGGCCAGGCCGGCAAGCAACAGGGTGCGGCGGTCCAGGGTGGAGAGGGCGATCGACATGGCAGTCCTTCCGACAAGTTGGATGGCTGTCGATTCTGCGCCTGCCGCGGGCGGCTCCCGGGTCAAGCGCCCCTGGGGCAAACCCGAGGGACGGGACCGCGTGTCAGGTTTTTTCTGACACGAGAAACCGGCGGATGCCGATTCAAGTTGGCCGACACGGGGCCTACAGTTATTTCACCACATCGCATGCTGGTGTGATGCAAGGAAAACCTGTGAGAACCAACCCTATTTCGCTCAACCCTTTCAGCCTGATGATGGAGCCCGAGACCGTGCTCCAGGCCATGGAGCGCTCCACCTCGCTGCGCTCGCTGCGCCGGCATCAGCTGCGCCCGCTGGACAAGCCGCTGATCCCCTACGCCGTCGACCCGGCCGCCGATGCCGGCGACGAGGAAGAGACCCTGCCGGGCGAGCTGTCAAGCCACTGAGGGCCACCTTGCGCCGACGCTGTTAGCATCGGACGCATGAACTTCTGGCCCTCCTGCGGCTATGAACGCCTGCAGCCCACGGCCGAAGGCCGGCTGGCGCTCACGCCCGACTATCTGCGCTTGGTCCTGGCGCGCCCCGAGCTCGCGCTCGTGCCCGAATCCTGCCCGGCCGAGCGCCGTCTGCACCGAGACCTGCATGACGACCCGCTGCACGCTGTCGATGCGCCGACGCTCGCGCGCATCCGCGACGCCGACGCGCGCGATAACTACACCCACTTCCTGAACTGGCGCGACGCGCTGCAGCAGGCCGGTACGCTGGAAGCCTGGTACCTGCAGCTCATGCGCAGCGGTCGCATCACCGTCCCGCCCCTCTTCATCGACCTCGTCGTGCAGGCTGTGCTGCGTCACCTGCTGCGCGACACCGAGGACGTGCTGCAGCTGCGCGCGGCCGAACTCTTCTTCCGCCCCCAGCGCATCGCGGTGCAGGACGGCCAGGTACTGGCAGCCGACCAGGCCGTGGTGGACCAGCACAGCCAGGACGCCGGTCTGGGCGAACTGGGCCGACTGCTGCTGGAGAACAAGACCGCGCTGCGTGCCGCCGAACTGGCCGTGCTCGACGCCAGCCAGCCGGCACAGTACCTGGAGCGCAGCGAGCACCACCGCACCCTGCTCGACCTGACGCACGAGGTCACACAGGACCTGAGCCATGGCCTGACGCTGCGCATGACACGTGCGCGCAGCGGCCTCAAGGCGCTGGCGCAGGTGCTGGAGTGCTGGGTACGGCACTTTCTGGCCGTGGACGTGAAGATCGAGCCGCTCGCGCGCGTGGACGACGCCGCCTGGCGCTGGCACATCGGCCTGGACAGCGAGGCCACGGCCATCCTCAACGATCTGTACGAAGGCGTCGAGGTGGATACGACGCGCATGCAGCGCCTGATCAGCCTGTTCCGCCTGACGTTTGCCGACACGGCCTTGGTGCAGCCGGACATGGTGGGCAAACCGGTCTACCTGGGCCTGGCCATGAACCCGCAGGGCCTGCTGCGTCTGAAGCCGCAGAACCTGCTGCTCAACCTGCCGCTGAAGCCGGTGCAGTAAGGCGGCGACGCCAGCCTACATGTTCCGGCGGTACTGCCCGCCGACCTCGAACAACGCCGTGGTGATCTGCCCCAGCGAGCAGACCTGCACCGCGTCCATCAGCACCTCGAAGACGTTGCGGTTCTCGATCACCGCCTGCTGCAGGCGCTGCAGCATGGCCGGCGCCTGGTCCGCATGGCGCGCGTGGAAATCGCGCAAGCGCTGCAGCTGGCTCTGCTTCTCCTCTTCCGTCGAACGCGCGAGCTCCAGCTTCTCAAGCACAGTATCGCCGTGCGGGTTGCGGAAGGTGTTGACGCCGATGATGGGCAGCTCGCCCGTGTGCTTGAGCATCTCGTAGTGCATGCTCTCGTCCTGGATCTTGCCGCGCTGGTAGCCGGTCTCCATGGCGCCCAGCACGCCGCCACGCTCGGCGATGCGCTCGAACTCGGCCAGCACGGCCTCCTCCACCAGCTCGGTGAGCTCCTCGATGATGAAGGCGCCCTGGTTGGGGTTCTCGTTCTTCGCCAGCCCCCACTCGCGGTTGATGATGAGCTGGATGGCCATGGCCCGGCGCACCGAGTCTTCCGTGGGCGTGGTGATGGCCTCGTCGAAGGCGTTGGTGTGCAGGCTGTTGCAGTTGTCGTAGATCGCGATGAGAGCCTGCAGCGTGGTGCGGATGTCGTTGAACTGGATCTCCTGCGCGTGCAGGCTGCGACCGCTGGTCTGGATGTGGTACTTGAGCTTCTGGCTGCGCTCGTTCGCGCCATATTTCTCCTTCATGGCCACGGCCCAGATGCGACGCGCCACACGGCCCATCACCGTGTACTCAGGGTCCATGCCGTTGCTGAAGAAGAAGGACAGATTGGGCGCGAAGTCGTCGATGTGCATGCCCCGCGCCAGGTACGCCTCCACCAGCGTGAAGCCGTTGGACAGGGTGAAGGCCAGCTGGCTGATGGGATTGGCCCCCGCTTCGGCGATGTGGTAGCCCGAGATGGACACCGAGTAGAAGTTGCGTACGCCGTGGTGCACGAAGTACTCGGCAATGTCGCCCATGACCTTGAGCGAGAACTCGGTGGAGAAGATGCAGGTGTTCTGGCCCTGGTCTTCCTTGAGGATGTCGGCCTGCACCGTGCCGCGCACGTTCTCCAGCACCCAGGCGCGGATCTTGGCGGCCTCGGTGTCGGTGGGCTCACGGCCGTTGTCCGTCTTGAACTTCTCCAGGTTCTGGGCGATGGCCGTGTTCATGAACATGGCCAGGATGGTGGGCGCGGGGCCGTTGATGGTCATGCTGACCGAGGTGGCCGGGTTGCAGAGGTCGAAGCCGCTGTAGAGCACCTTCATGTCGTCGAGCGTGGCGATGCTCACGCCCGAGTTGCCGACCTTGCCGTAGATATCGGGGCGCGGATCGGGATCGTTGCCGTAAAGCGTGACGGAATCGAAAGCCGTGGACAGGCGCTTGGCGGGCATGCCTTCGCTCAACAGCTTGAAGCGACGGTTGGTGCGGAAGGGGTCGCCCTCGCCAGCGAACATGCGGGTGGGGTCCTCGTTCTCGCGCTTGAAGGCGAAGGTACCGGCGGTGTAGGGGTAGCTGCCGGGCACGTTGTCCAGCATCAGCCATTGCAGGATCTCGCCATGGTCCTCGTAGCGCGGGAGGGCCACCTTGCGGATCGTGGTGCCGGACAGGCTCTTGACGGTGAGCGCGGTGCGGATCTCCTTGTCACGGATCTTCACCACGTACTCGTCGCCGGCATAGGCCTGCTGCATCTGCGGCCACTGGGCCAGCAGCTTGCGGGCGTCGGCGTCCATCTGCAGCTCGCGTGACTGCGCGAGGTCGATCGCGGCCTCGGCGGCCTTGGGGCGGTCGGGTTTGTCCACGCTGAGCATGCGTGCGGCCTCACGCAGCTGCTGGATCTCGCGCGCCAGGCGGGCCTGGGCCCGCGCACGCCGCTTGTAGCCGCGCACGGTGTCCGAGATTTCGGCGAGGTAGCGCGTACGCTGGGCGGGCACGATGGGCATCTGATTGCTGCTGTGACGCACGCTGACCACGGGTAGGCGGCCGTCCTGGAGCTTCAGGCCCAGGGCCTGCAGTCGGGCCTTGAGCGCCTGGTAGAGCGCGGTCACGCCGTCGTCGTTGAACCGCGCCGCCATGGTGCCGTAGACCGGCATGGTCTCGGGCGACACGTTGAAGGCCGAGCGGTTGCGCTGCACCTGCTTGGCCACGTCGCGCAGCGCGTCCGCCGCGCCCTTGCGGTCGAACTTGTTGATGGCCACGAACTCGGCGAAGTCCAGCATGTCGATCTTTTCCAGCTGGCTGGCAGCGCCGAACTCGGGGGTCATCACGTAGAGCGGCACGTCCACGTGCGGCACGATGGCGGCGTCGCCCTGACCGATGCCCGAGGTCTCGACGATGACGAGATCGAAGCCGGCGCACTTGCAGGCGGCCACCACATCGGGCAGGGCCGCGCTGATCTCGCTGCCCGCCTCGCGCGTGGCCAGCGAACGCATGTAGACACGCGGCCCCTGGCCCCAGGGGTTGATGGCGTTCATGCGGATGCGGTCGCCCAGCAGCGCACCGCCGCTCTTGCGGCGCGAGGGGTCGATGCTGATGACAGCCACGCGCAGCGCGTCGCCCTGGTCCAGGCGCAAGCGGCGGATGAGTTCGTCGGTCAGGCTGGACTTGCCTGCGCCCCCCGTGCCCGTGATGCCGAGCACGGGCACCTTGTGGCCGGCGGCCTGCTCCCGCAAGGTCTGACGCAAGGCCTCATCGACGCTGCCGTTTTCCAGCACGGTGATCAGCTGGGCCAGCGCGCGCCAGGCTGCTTCGGTGTGGCCCTGGATAGCGCTCAGAGCACGAGGCGCATGGGCGCTCAGGTCCTGGTCGCAGCGCATGACCATCTCGCCAATCATGCCCTGCAGGCCCATGCGCTGCCCGTCCTCGGGGCTGTAGATGCGCGTGACGCCGTAGTCCTGCAACTCGCGGATCTCGGCGGGCACGATGACGCCACCGCCGCCGCCAAACACCTGGATGTGCTGCCCGCCACGCTGGCGCAGCAGATCGATCATGTACTTGAAGTACTCGACGTGGCCGCCCTGGTAGGAGCTGACGGCGATGCCTTGCACGTCCTCCTGCAGCGCGGCCGTCACCACCTCGTCGACGCTGCGGTTGTGACCCAGGTGGATGACCTCGGCCCCCATGCCCTGCAGGATACGACGCATGATGTTGATGGCCGCGTCGTGCCCGTCGAAAAGACTGGCGGCCGTGACGAAGCGCACCTTGTGCTTCGGACGGTAGTTGGCCAGGGCCTGGTAATCGGCGGAGAGCTGGGTCATGCGGGGGCTCGGTTGACGTTTACGTAAACGTCAATCTTAGCCCTTTCGGCCATTCCGACCAAGAAAAAGGGGCGCCGAAGCGCCCCTTTTTTGCCCTGCCTGACGGCAGATGGCTGATCACTTGTACAGCACCTCGGGCAGCCACATGCCGATGCCGGGGAAGTTGTACAGCAGGATGATGGCCAGCACCTGGATGCCCATGAAAGGCAGCATGCCGGCAAAAATCTGGTTCAGCGTCACATGCGGCGGGCTGACCCCCTTGAGGTAGAAGGCTGCCATGGCCACCGGCGGCGACAGGAAGGCGGTCTGCAGGTTCAGCGCCACGAGCAGGCCGAAGAACAGCGGATCGACCCCGAAGTTGTCCAGCAGCGGGATGAAGATGGGCATGAAGATCACGATGATCTCGGTCCACTCCAGCGGCCAGCCCAGGATGAAGATGATGACCTGGCTCAGCACCAGGAACTGGGTCTTGGTCAGGTTCATGGACATGACCCAGTTCTCCACCAGCTCCTGGCCACCGAGCAGGGCGAAGGCCGCTGAGAAGATGGCCGAGCCGACGAAGAGCCAGCACACCATAGCCGAGGTCTTGGCCGTGAGGAACACGCTCTCCTTCACCACATTCAGGGTCAGCTGCTTGTAGGCTGCAGCCAGCAAGAAGCCGCCCAGCGCGCCCACGGCGGCAGCCTCGGTGGGCGTGGCCAGGCCCAGCACGATGGAGCCCAGGACCGCCAGGATCAGCACCAGCAAGGGGAAGAAGCTGGTCAGCAGCATCTTGAAGACTTCCAGCCGGGTGAAGCTCAGGAAGGCGTAGTACACGACCAGGGCGAGGGCGCCAACCGCGAGGCTGATCCAGAAGCTCAGCGGTGCGGGCTTGCTGGTCGGCGCGTCGGCCGCGGCAGCCACGGCAGCGGGCGGCTCGGCCACGTCCGAGACACTGGCCGTTTCTTCCGCCTTCTCCTCTTCGGCACCCGGAGGCTCTTGCACGCCGGAGGCGCTCTGCTCTTCCTCTTCACCGCCCGGGGGCTCGGCCAGGCCGGTGTCGGCCGTGCTCTCCACCTCCATGACCGGCACTTCCTCGACTGGCGGCACCGAGGTCACGCTGGCGTAGCTGCCCAGCGCCACGAAGACGAAGAGGATCAGGGGCAGGAGAACGACGCCCAACTGCTTGAGCAGGTAGCTCGCGGGGACGTCGGCATTGCGCTGGCCCTTGAGGGCCTTGAGCAGCGTGGGCAGGGCGCGCGCGCCGTGCGAGGGCGCCACTTTCTCCAGCAGGGGCGGCAGCGGCACATAACGCTCGGCCTCCGGCAGCGGGGGCGCCATATGGGGCTTGATCTTCGCGATGATGATCACGTAGGCGATGTACAGGCCGGCGAGCATCAGGCCCGGGAAGAAGGCACCGGCGTAGAGCTGCACCACCGAGACGCCGGCGGTGGCACCGTAGACGATGAGCATCACCGAGGGCGGAATCAGAATGCCCAGGCAGCCACCGGCGGTGATGGCGCCCGCCGACATCTTGACGTCGTAGCCCGCGCGCAGCATTTGCGGCAGGGCCAGCAGGCCCATGAGCGTGACCACGGCGCCGACGATGCCGGTGGCGGTGGCGAACACGGCACAGGTCACGAGCGTGGCGACAGCCAGCGCGCCAGGGACACGCACGAGGGCGAGGTGCAGGCTCCTGAAGAGCTTCTCGATCAGGTTGGCCCGCTCCACGAGATAGCCCATGAAGACGAAGAGGGGGATCGAGATCAGCACGTCGTTGCTCATGACCTTGAAGGCCGAGGCAACCATGAGGTCCAGCGTCTTCTGCGTGTTTTCCTCGTAGGCGATCCAGGTGAAGATCATGCCCATGCCCATCAGGGTGAAGGCGGTGGGAAAGCCCAGCATGATGGCCACGACCACCAGCGAGAGCATGAGCAGGCCGATGTGGCCGTTGGTGATCTTGTCAGCGCTGATCAGCATGGTCAGCGCACCGGCAATGATCAGCCCCATCAGGCTGAAGCCGAACCAGAGTTCTTTGCGGATTTTCATTTGTGGGCGCCTTCCTTCGCGACGTACTTGTCCAGCGCCTGGATGTCTTCGTCTTTCACGTGCACCATTTCCTTGAGTTTCTCGACGTCCACTTCCTCCACGTCCTGCTCGCGCGACGGCCACTCGCCGTCACGGATGCAGTAAACGCAGCGGATGATCTCGACGATGCCTTGCAGCAGCAGAATGCCGCCCGACAGCGGGATGATGAATTTGAAGGGATAGATCGGCAGGGGCTCGGCAGAGAACGTCTGCTCGCGGATGGCCAGCGCCTCGCCGAAGTAGACCCAGCCAGCCCAGGTCAACGCGGTGATCCCCGGGAGGAAGAACACGAAATAAAGAATCAGGTCGATGGTGGCCTGGGTGCGCGGCCGGAAAAAGCCGTAAAGCACGTCGCCACGCACATGACCGTTCTTGGCCAGGGTGTAGGCGCCGGCCGTCATGAAGAGCGTGCCGTAGAGCATGATCTGGAAGTCCAGCATCCAGGCGTGGGGTTTGTTCAGCACGTAGCGCGAGAACACTTCCCAGCTGATCATGAAGGTGAGGATGAGAGCGGTCCAGGCGAAGATCTTGCCGATCCAGGTGGACAGGCGATCGACCGCGAGCAGGAAGTTCTGCATGGGGATCCTAGCAGTCAGTTGGAGGTCAGGTGGTCAGAATAGAGAGAGGGCGCCATGGCTTGCACCACAGCGCCCTCCCAGGCAGAGCGGGATTTTAACCGTTCAGCCGATCAGCTCTTCTTGGCCGGCTGCTTCTTGGCGAAGTAGTGGTTGGCGGCCATCTTGAAGTCCACGGTGTAGTCGTTCCACCACTGGGTGGCACGCTCGGCGTAGGCGCGCTGGGAGTCGATCACCTTCTTGAACAGCGGGTTCTCGGCACTCTTCTTGGCCATGATCTTGTCCCACGAGGCCAGCTGGCCCTGGAGCACGGAGTTCGGGGTCTTGTAGAACTTGACGCCCTGCTTCTTGAGCTCGATGTAGTCAGCCGAGTTGCGCTCGATGGCCTTCCAGCTCATGTCGGCGCTGGCGGCCTGCACGGCGTAGTCGATCACGGCCTTGAGTTCGGTCGGCAGGGCGTTGACCTTGGTCTTGTTGAACAGGATCTCGAACTGTTCGCCGGACTGGTGGAAGCTCTGCAGCATGCAGTTCTTCACCACGTCGGGGAAGCCCAGCAGGCGGTCGGAGGAGGCGTTGTTGAACTCGGCACCGTCGATCAGGCCACGGTCCAGAGCGGGGACGATTTCGCCGCCGGGCAGCGGGTTCACGGCAGCGCCCATGTCGGTGTACATGTCAACGGCCAGGCCCACGGTACGGAACTTGGTGCCCTTCACGTCGGCGGCCTTGGTGATGGGCTTCTTGAACCAGCCGAAGGGCTGGGTGGGCATGGGGCCGTAGAGGTAGGACACCACGTCCATGTTGATGGCCTTGTAGATCTCGTCCAGCAGGGCCTTGCCGCCGCCGTAGTAGTGCCAGGCCAGCAGCATGTTGGGGTCCATGCCGAAGGACGGACCCGAACCCCACAGGGCCAGGGCCGAGTTCTTGCCGTAGTGGTAGGCCACCACGCCGTGACCGGCGTCGAGGGTGCCCTTGTTCACGGCTTCGAGCAGCTGGAAGGCCGGCACCACGGAGCCTGCGGGCAGCACTTCGATCTTGAGCTTGCCTTCGGCCATCTTGTTCACCTTGGCGGCGAAGTCGTTGGCGTACTCGTGGAAGATGTCCTTGGAGGGCCAGGTGCTCTGCAGACGCATGGTGGTCGCGGTCTGCGCGGTGGCCAGCATCGGGGCGGACACAGCGCCGGCGGCGACGGCAACGCCTTTGAGCAGGCTGCGGCGGTTGGGGGATTTGTTATCGGTCACGGTGGTCTCCGGTTGTGGACAAGACAGCGTGGCAGGACCATGTTTTTGTCCGCCATCGGGCACGCATTCTGCGCCTGAGCGGGTGTACGCATTCCTAGGGGTTTTCACCAAGTTTGCGTCACGTGATTGTGAAACTGTTTCAACTCGGCGCACACATCGCGCCAATGACGACCAATTGACATAAACCCCATGAAGTGAGGGTAGAAAGCCGCTGTGCTGTTGCACATCACAAAAACTTTTGAGGAGACTTTCATGGACCGCCGTCATTTCTTCCAGAACACCGCGCTCGTCACAAGCGGCGCGCTCGCGGGTTGCGCCCTGCCCGGCACCGCCGCCCACAAGTCGCGCACACCCTTCGAGGTGGCCGACACCACCCTCCCTATCGTAGGCAGCGACGAGGTCTTCCCGGTGCGCCGCATCTACTGCATCGGCCGCAACTACCGCGCGCATGCGATCGAGATGGGATCCAACCCGGACCGCGAGCCGCCCTTTTTCTTTCAGAAGCCGACGGACGCGGTCCAGTACGTGCCGGCCGGCACCGTGGCCGACCATCCCTATCCCACGCTGACCAAGAACTACCACTACGAGGCGGAGCTGGTGGCCTGCCTGGGCAAGGGTGGCAAGAACATCCCGGTGGAGAAGGCGCTGGAGCACGTCTACGGCTACACCCTGGGCCTGGACATGACACGGCGTGACCTGCAGCGCGCCATGGGCGACCAGAAGAAGCCCTGGGAGATCGGCAAGAGCTTTGACCGCTCGGCACCCATCGGCGCCGTCCACCGTCTGGCCCAGACCGGGCATTTCACGCAGGGCAACATCTGGCTCAAGGTCAATGGCCAGATCAAGCAGAACGCGGACCTGAAGCAGATGATCTGGAGCGTTGCCGAACAGATCAGCCGCCTGTCCGAAGCCAACGAACTCTACCCGGGCGACATCATCTACTCGGGCACCCCGGAAAACGTCGGGCCGGTGGTCAAGGGGGACGTCATCGAGATGCACATCGACGGGCTGCCCAATCTGAGCGTGCGTATCGTCTGAGGGGACGCGCCACACCGCCAAGGGACCGCGTTTTCGCGACGCGGTCCTTTTTTGCGTATCCTTGAGGGTTCTGCGCCCGACCGGCGCTTTCGTCATGAACCCGATCCAGCTTTTCGACCCGGCTTCCAGCACGTACACCTATCTGCTGTTCGATACAGACAGCCGTGAGGCGTTGATCATCGACCCGGTGGACGAGCAGCTGGATCGTGATCTGTTCGTGCTGCGAGACTATGGCTTGCGTCTGGTACTGGCCGTCGAGACCCATGCCCACGCCGACCACATCACCAGTGCCGGGCTGCTGGCCGAGCACACGGGAGCGCATACCGCAGCGCCCGAGGCCTGCGGCATCCGCACCGCCACGCTGCAGCTGCACGATGGGGCCGAGCTTGCCTTTGGGCGCGAGCGGCTGCGCGCGCTGCACACACCGGGCCACACGGCCGGCAGCATGAGCTATGTCTGGGAACGCGCCGGTCAGCACCACGTGTTCACGGGGGACACCCTGCTCATCAACGGCTGCGGTCGCACCGACTTCCAGTCCGGCGATGCCGGCGCGCTCTACCGCAGCATCACGGAAAAGCTGTTCAGCTTGCCCGAGAACACCGTGGTCTGGCCCGGGCACGACTACCACGGCCGGCGCAGCAGCACGATCGGCGCGGAGATGCGCAGCAATGCACGCATCGCAGGTCAGTCGCGCGAGGAGTTCATCCGGCTCATGGGCGAACTGAACCTGCCCAAGCCGCGCCGCATCGACGAGGCCGTGCCGGCCAATCTGCAATCAGGCCTGCGCCATGACGCCGATGGCGCGGCACTGGCCGCAGTACGCCCCGCCGAGGGCTATGCCGGCAACATCACGCCCCAGCTCGCCTGGGCCTGGGTTCAATCGGGCGAGGGCGTGCTCATCGACGTACGTACCGATGCCGAGCGCGAATGGGTGGGCTTCGTTCCCGGGGCCGTCGGCCTGGCATGGAAACAGTGGCCCGGCATGCAGCTCAACACCGCCTTCGACAGTGGGCTGCGTGCGTCCGTACTGCCGGGGAAGAAGGCGCTGATGCTCTGCCGTAGCGGTGTGCGTTCGATCGCCGCGGCGCGGCGCGCCACCGAGCTTGGCCTGGAGGCCTACAACATCCTCGAGGGTTTCGAGGGCGATCCCGACGAACACGCGCAGCGCGGCCGCAAGGGCGGCTGGCGCTTCCACGGCCTGCCCTGGCGCCAGGGCTGAGGCCTCACCTACCGGATACTGTCCACCATGTCTTTTCTGGCCATCGACGTCGGCAACACACGCCTCAAATGGGCCCTGTACGAGGGCCCGCACCCTGGTGCACGCGCCACGGCCCAGGGGGCCGAGTTCCTCGACAACATCGACCGTCTGGCCGAGACCGCCTGGGCCCGCTTGCCGGCACCCCGCTGCATGCTGGGCTGTGTGGTAGCCAGTGACGCCGTCAAACACCGCGTGGAAGCACAGATGGAGCACTGGGACATCTCACCGCAGTGGGTGATCTCCAGCAGCCAGGAGGCCGGCCTGAGCAACGGCTACGACCATCCGGCCCGCCTGGGGCCGGACCGCTGGGTCGCCATGATAGGCGCCTGGCACCGCATGCAGGCCCTCGGGCCGCGGCGTCCCATTGTGGTCGCCATGGTGGGTACGGCGGTGACGGTGGAGGCCATCGATGCCAACGGCCGCTTTCTTGGCGGCTACATCCTGCCGGGTCACGGCATCATGCTGCGCGCGCTGGAATCAGGCACCGCGGGTCTGCACGTGCCCACGGGTGAGGTGCGCCCCTTCCCGACCAACACCAGCGATGCGTTGACCAGCGGCGGTACCTATGCCATTGCCGGCGCTATGGAGCGCATGGTGCAGCATGTGCGCGCCCACTGCGGGGCTGAGCCCTGGTGTGTCATGGCCGGTGGTGCCGGCTGGAAGATGGCACCCAGCCTGTCCACGCCTTTTGAATTGCGCGACACGCTGATCTTCGACGGCCTGCTGCAGATCGCCGCGCACCGCGGCTTCTGCGATCGGATCTGAGCGACCTCAGCGACCGGGGGCCAGCCAGGCCTCGGCCAGCTGCACCCAATAGGTGGCCCCGAGCGGGATCAGCTCGTCGTTGAAGTCGTAGCTCGGGTTGTGCAGGGTGCAGGGTCCGCCGCCGTGGCCCATCTCGCGGTGCACGCCATCCCCGTTGCCGATGAAGGCATAGGCTCCGGGCTTGGCCAGCAGCATGTAGGCAAAGTCCTCGGCCCCCATGGTGGGTTCCTGCTTCAGGACGTGGTCCTCGCCCACGATGCCAGCCATCACGCGGCGCGCGAATTCGACCTCGCGCTCCGCGTTGATCGTGGGCGGGTAGTTACGCTCAAACTCGAAGTCGCAGCGCGCGCCGAAGGCCGCGCAGGTGTGTTCGGCCACCTCGCGCATGCGGGCCTCGATCTTGTCCAGCACCTCCAGCGTGAAGGTGCGCACCGTGCCCTGCAGCTCACAGCTGTCGGCGATGACATTGGTGGCCTCGCCCGAATGGATCATGGTCACCGAGATCACACCGGCCTCGATGGGCTTGATATTGCGGCTGATGATGGTCTGGAAGGCCTGCACCATCTGGCAGGCCACGAGCACCGGGTCCACCGCGTTGTGCGGCATGGCGGCGTGCCCCCCCTTGCCGCGGATGGTGATCTTGAATTCGTTGCTGGAGGCCATGACCGGCCCCGGGCTCAGCGCAAAGCTGCCCGCCGGCATGCCCGGCCAGTTGTGCATGCCAAACACGGCTTCCATGGGGAAGCGCTCGAACAGTCCGTCCTTGATCATGCGGTCGGCCCCGCCGCCGCCTTCTTCGGCCGGCTGGAAGATCAGGTAGACCGTGCCGTCGAAGTGGCGGTGTTTCGCCAGGTGTTGCGCCGCGGCCAGCAGCATGGCCGTGTGGCCGTCGTGCCCGCAGGCGTGCATCTTGCCGTCGTGCTGGCTGGTATGGGCGAACGTGTTCTTTTCCTGCAGCGGCAGGGCGTCCATGTCGGCACGCAGGCCGAGGGCTCGGGCGCTGCTGCCGTTCTTGATCACGCCCACCACTCCTGTTCCCCCCAGGCCGCGGTGCACCGGGATGCCCCAGGCGGTGAGTTGCTGCGCCACGAGCTCGGCCGTGCGGTGCTCCTCGAAGCAGAGTTCGGGATGGGCGTGGATGTCGCGCCGGATCGCAGCGATGCCGGCAGACTGGGCGACGATGGAATCGATGACCTTCATGGCGGAGAGTCTAGTCCTTCGCCCGCCCTTCTGTCAGCCGGGGATATCCCCGGCCGCCTACACCCTCAGGTACGCACCCGACCGTCGCCGGTCAGCATGGAGAGCTCGACAAAACTCGATGCCACATGGTTGCTGGCCGTGAAGTTGACCTGGAAGCCGCCCAGGCTCTGGCTGCCGATGGACTCGATACCCTGAATCAGGGCTTCGCGGCTACCAATGCGGTTGCCTGCACGCCGGAGGCCCTCGGTCACGACCTTGGCCGCCAAGTAGCCCTCCATGCTGGAGAAGTTGGCCTGCACATTGCCGGCCTTCTTGACGGCGTCGGCGAACTCGCGCGCGATCGGCCGTGCCGGGTAGTAGGGCGAAGGCATGACCTGGGACACCACCACGCCAGCACCATCCTTGCCCAGCTCGTCGGCCAGGGCCTGCGTGCCCACGAAGGACACGTTGTAGAAGGTGCCGCCGTAGCCGGCCGCACGCGCTGCACGGATGTAGGCCGCGCAGGACTTGTAGGCGCTGATCTGCACCACGGCATCGGGCATGGCGGCGTTGATGGTGCGCACGGCGGCGGCCACGTCCACCGAGTTGCGCTCCACCGTGGCCGTGGCCACAGGCTTGAGGCCCTGCTTGTCCAGAGCCAGCGTCACACCGTCCAGCCCGGCTTTGCCGTAAGCGTCGTTCTGGTGGAAAACGGCGATCTTCTTCAGGCCCAGGTTGGTGAGCTGACGCACGATCAGCGCCGTCTCGTCGTTGTAGGACGCGCGCAGGTGGAAGACCTGCTTGTTGAAGGGCTCGCGCAGGCCCATGGCACCGGTGAACGGCGCGATAAAAGGGACCTGAGCCTTGGTCAGCAGCGGCAGTGCGGCCAGGCTGGTGGGCGTGCCGATGTAGCCAAAGAGGGCGTGCACGTCTTCGGCGATGAGCTTCTGGGTGTTGGCCGCGCAGCGGTCGGGCTCGTAGCCGTCATCCAGCGCGCGGATTTCGATGGTCTTGCCGCCGATACCGCCCTGGGCGTTGATCTGCTCGAACCAGAGCTTGGCGCCCTGCTGGAACTGGATACCGAGTTCGGCGGCCGGCCCGGTGAAGGCGGCCGACTGGCCGAGAATGATCTTGTTGCTGCCCTGCGCCTTGAGCAGGGTGGGAACGGCCAGCAGGGATGCCGCGGCCAGGCTGAATTGGCGACGTGTCGTCATCTTGAGTCCTCTACGAGATGAGGCCCGGCTTGTGACCGGCTCACGGGTCCAGGACACTGATTGTTACAGTGTCCACAAAAGGAAAAGCCCTCGTAAGAGGGCTTTTCTGATTTGGTTGCGCGAGGAGGATTTGAACCTCCGACCTTTGGGTTATGAGCCCAACGAGCTACCAGGCTGCTCCATCGCGCGGTAATCCAGCATTATAGCCTATTTACTCGGCCTTCGGTGCCTCGTCTGCAGCGGGGCGGTCCACCAGCTCGACCAGGGCCATGGGCGCGTTGTCACCGACGCGGAAGCCCATCTTCAGGATGCGGGTGTAGCCGCCAGGACGGGCCTTGAAACGCGGACCCAGGTCGTTGAAGAGCTTGGTGACGCTGTCGCGGCTGCGCAGGCGATCGAAGGCCAGGCGGCGGTTGGCCAGCGTGGGTTCCTTGGCCAGGGTGATCATGGGCTCGACGACGCGGCGCAGTTCCTTGGCCTTGGGGACCGTGGTCTTGATGACTTCGTGCTCGATAAGCGAATTCATCATGTTGCGCAGCATGGCGAGGCGATGCTCGCTGGTGCGGTTGAGTTTACGGAGTCCGTGTCCGTGACGCATGGTGCTTTCCTTTCCTTATTAAACAGGCAGCCGTATCAGGTACTGCCCGGTGCACACGACCCGTTGCTCCGGGTCTTCAAAAGATCAGTGGGCGAGGCGGTTTCAACAGCCTCGTTCTCACCTTGTTTATCGCTTTTCGAGCGCGGCCGGCGGCCAGTTCTCGAGCTTCATGCCCAGGGTCAGGCCGCGCGAAGCGAGGACTTCCTTGATCTCGTTGAGCGACTTGCGACCCAGGTTGGGGGTCTTGAGCAGTTCGTTCTCGGAGCGCTGGATCAGGTCGCCGATGTAATAGATGTTCTCGGCCTTCAGGCAGTTGGCCGAACGCACGGTGAGTTCGAGCTCGTCGACCGGACGCAGCAGGATCGGGTCGAACTGGCTGCCGCTACGCGGTGCCGGTGCATCGAAGGCGGCGAGCTCGCTGCCTTCCAGCTGGGCGAAGACGGCCAGCTGCTCGACCAGGATCTTGGCCGAGGCGCGCACGGCGTCTTCCGCGGTGATGGCACCATTGGTCTCGATCTCGATGATCAGCTTGTCCAGATCGGTGCGCTGCTCGACGCGGGCGCTCTCGACGGTGTAGCTCACGCGCTTGACCGGCGAATAAGAGGCGTCCAGCACGATGCGGCCGATGGACTTGCTGGGCTCGTCGCCATGACGGCGCAGCGTACCCGGCACATAGCCGCGGCCCTTTTCGACCTTGATCTGCATGTCGAGCTTGCCGCCGGCCGACAGGGTGGCGATGGCATGCTCGGGATTGATGATCTCGACGTCGTGCGGGGTCTGGATGTCGCCGGCGGTGACCACGCCCTCGCCGTCCTTGCGCAGGCTCAGCGTGACTTCGTCACGGTTGTGCAGCTTGAAGACCACGCCCTTGAGGTTCAGCAGGATGTTCACCACATCCTCCTGGACGCCGTCGATGGACGAGTACTCGTGCAGCACGCCGGCAATGGTCACTTCGGTGGCCGCATAACCCGGCATCGACGACAGCAGAACGCGACGCAGCGCGTTGCCCAGCGTGTGGCCATAGCCACGCTCAAACGG
This sequence comes from Hylemonella sp., assembly GCF_027532185.1. Classification (GTDB taxonomy): domain Bacteria; phylum Pseudomonadota; class Gammaproteobacteria; order Burkholderiales; family Burkholderiaceae_C; genus Hylemonella. Next base: position 57,083 of record NZ_JAPZSV010000007.1, read on the forward strand.
CTCCAGCGCCACCTTGGCGCGGTTCGGGCCGAGTTGTTCGACGTTGATTGCTTTGGGTTTCAGCAGACTGGTTTGCATGCAGACTTCCTGTCAATACCCCCGGCTCGTTACACCGGTAAGGCTGGTGAAGCACCCGGCGGGCATGCCTGCCAGCCGGGAACGGAATCAAATCGAGAGCTGATTAGCGCGAGTACAACTCGACAATCAGCGATTCGTTGATATCGGACCCAAATTCGTCGCGGTCGGGAACCTTCTTGAAGGTGCCTTCGGCCTTGTCGATGTTCACTTCGACCCAGGCCGGCAAGCCGACCTGCTGCGCCAGTTGCAGCGCCTCGACCACACGGTTCTGCTTCTTGGACTTGTCGCGCACGGCGATCACATCACCGGCCTTGACCGAGTAGGACGGGATGTTCACGGCCTTGCCATTCACGGTGATGGCCTTGTGCGACACCAGCTGACGTGCTTCGGCGCGGGTCGAGCCGAAGCCCATGCGGTACACCACGTTGTCCAGGCGCGATTCCAGCAGCCCCAGCAGGTTGGAACCGGAGTTGCCCTTGCGGCGGCTGGCTTCCTCGAAGTAGCGGCGGAACTGACGCTCGAGCACGCCGTACATGCGCTTGACCTTCTGCTTCTCGCGCAGCTGCAGACCGAAATCGGAGGTGCGGGCGCCGGAAATGCGGCCGTGCTGGCCGGGCTTGGAGTCGAACTTGGCCTTGTCGCTGATGGAGCGACGGGCGCTCTTCAGGAACAGGTCGGTGCCTTCGCGGCGGGAAAGTTTGGCCTTGGGGCCGAGATTGCGTGCCACTTGATCTTCCTTCTCTGTCAACTACCGCAGTGCTTACCGCGGGAGCCACCGGCGTGCGCCGGTGGCGGTGGGCTTGGTTAAACGAAAACTGTAGTGCAGCGTCGCAATCAGATGCGACGGCGCTTCTGCGGACGGCAGCCGTTGTGCGGCACGGGGGTCACGTCGGAGATGGTGTTGATGCGGATGCCCAGGGCAGCCAGCGCACGCACCGAGGACTCGCGGCCAGGACCGGGGCCCTTGATCTCGACGTCCAGGTTCTTGATGCCTTGTTCAATGGCGGCACGACCAGCCACTTCGGACGCCACCTGGGCAGCGAAGGGCGTGGATTTACGCGAACCCTTGAAACCCTGGCCGCCGGAAGAGGCCCAGGACAGGGCATTGCCCTGACGATCCGTGATCGTGATGATGGTGTTGTTGAAGGAAGCGTGCACGTGGGCAACACCGTCAGCCACGTTCTTGCGGACCTTCTTGCGCACACGCTGCGCGGCATTATTGGCGGGAGCTTTAGCCATGGTGATCTTTCAATGCCAGTTTATTTCTTCAGTGCGGCGGCGCCCTTGCGCGGACCCTTGCGGGTACGGGCATTGGTGCGCGTACGCTGGCCGCGCATGGGCAGGCCACGGCGATGACGGAAACCGCGGTAGCAACCGATGTCCATCAGTCGCTTGATGTTCATCGTGGTTTCACGGCGCAGGTCACCCTCGATGGTGATCCCGGCGATCTGGTCGCGGATCTTCTCCAGGTCGGCGTCGGTCAGATCCTTCACCTTTTTGGAGTAAGCGATGCCGCAGGCCTCGCAGATCTTGCGGGCGCGGGTGCGACCGATGCCGAAGATGGCGGTCAAGCCGATCTCAGCGTGCTTATGCGGCGGAATGTTGATGCCAGCGATACGTGCCATTTTCGTCCTCTATAACTCTTGCAATCAGCCCTGGCGCTGCTTGTGGCGGGGATCCGTGCAGATCACACGCACCACGCCCTTGCGGCGGATGATTTTGCAGTTGCGGCAAATTTTCTTGACCGAAGCCGAAACTCTCATGGTTCTCTCCTAAAACTCTCTTGCCTTGCGACTCACTTGGCGCGGAACACGATCCGCGCGCGGCTCAGGTCGTAAGGCGTCAATTCAACCGTCACCTTGTCACCGGGAAGGATGCGGATGTAGTGCATGCGCATCTTGCCCGAGATATGCCCCAGAACAACGTGGCCGTTTTCCAGCTTCACGCGGAAGGTCGCGTTCGGCAGGTTTTCCACCACCTCGCCCTGCATCTGAATCACATCATCTTTCGCCATCCCTCTCAGGCCCCCAGCGTCGGCTTGAAATTGGCCTTCTTCAGCAGCGATTCGTACTGCTGCGACATCATGTAGTTCTGCACCTGGGCCATGAAGTCCATGGTCACCACCACGATGATCAGCAGCGAGGTCCCCCCGAAGTAGAACGGCACGTTGTACTTCAGGATCAGAAATTCCGGCAACAGACACACGAAGGTGATATAGATCGCACCGGCCAGCGTCAGGCGCAGCAGGATACGGTCGATATGCTTGGCGGTCTGGTCACCCGGACGGATGCCCGGAATGAAGGCGCCGCCCTTCTTGAGGTTGTCTGCCGTCTCACGGCTGTTGAACACCAGCGCCGTGTAGAAGAAGCAGAAGAACACGATGGCCGAGGCGTAGAACAGCACGTAGACGGGCTGGCCGGGCGACAGGCTGGCGGCAATATCCTTGAGCCACAGCATCGAATCGCCACTGCTGAACCAGCTCACCACAGTGGCAGGCAGCAGGATGATGCTCGATGCGAAGATGGGCGGAATCACACCGGCCATGTTCAGCTTGAGCGGCAGGTGCGAAGACTGGCCACCATAGACCTTGTTGCCGACCTGACGACGCGCGTAGTTCACGAGGATCTTGCGCTGACCCCGCTCGACGAACACCACGAACCAGGTCACCAGGAACACCAGGGCCACGATGAACATGGCGGCGATGATGCTCATGGCACCGGTACGCACCAGTTCCAGCAGACCGCCGATGGCGCTCGGCAGACCCGCGGCGATACCGCCGAAGATCAGGATCGAGATGCCATTGCCCAGGCCGCGCTCGGTGATCTGCTCACCCAGCCACATCAGGAACATGGTGCCTGCGGTCAGCGTCACCACCGCCGTGAAACGGAAACCGAAACCAGGAGCAATCACCAAGCCGGGCGAGCTTTCCAGCGCCACGGCAATGCCCAGCGACTGGAACAGCGCCAGACCCAGGGTCGCATAACGCGTGTACTGCGTGATCTTGCGACGACCGGCCTCGCCTTCCTTCTTGATCTGCTCGAAGGCGGGCAGCACATAGGTCAGCAGCTGCATGATGATCGACGCGGAGATGTAGGGCATGATGCCCAGCGCGAACACCGTGAAGCGCGACAGCGCACCACCCGAGAACATGTTGAACAGGCTCAGGATGCCGCCCTGCTGGCCCTGGAAGAGCTGGGCCAGCTGATCGGGGTTGATGCCCGGCACCGGGATGTGCGCACCGATGCGGTACACCACCAGGGCGAGCAGCAGGAAGACCAGCCGGCGACGCAGGTCGCCGAACTTGCCGGTCTTAGCAATCTGAGCTGCGTTCGTTGCCACTTCGTTCTACTCTCAGGTCCGGTTGACTCAGGCCACGCTGCCGCCGGCCGCCTCGATGGCAGCCTTGGCACCCGCGGTGGCGCCGATGCCGTTGAGCTTGACGGCCTTCTTGATCTCGCCCGACTTGATGACCTTGACCACCTTGGCCAGCTCGCCCACCAGGCCAGCCTGCTTGAGGGTCAGGAGGTCGACGGTGTCAGCGCCCAGCAGCTCCAGGGTGCTGAGCGTGATCTCGGCGTTGTACTTGAGCAGGTGCGACTTGAAGCCACGCTTGGGCAGACGGCGATGCATGGGCATCTGGCCGCCTTCGAAGCCGACCTTGTGGTAGCCGCCCGAACGCGACTTCTGGCCCTTGTGGCCACGACCGGCGGTCTTGCCCAGGCCGGAGCCGATGCCGCGACCGACGCGACGCTTGGCGTGCTTGGCGCCCGCTGCGGGCTTGATGGTATTCAGTTGCATCGTCGGCCTCTCAGAGAACCTTCACCAGATAGGCGATCTTGTTGATCATGCCGCGCACGGCAGGCGTGTCCTGCAGTTCGCTGACGCTGTTCAGCTTGCGCAGGCCCAGGCCGCGCACGGTGGCACGGTGGGATTCCTTGGTGCCGATCGGGCTGCGCACCAGCTGGACCTTGACAGTTTGTTGGTTAGCCATGTCTGTAACTCCCGTTTAAGCGAAGAGTTCTTCAACGCTCTTGCCACGCTTGGCCGCGACTTCCGCAGGCGTGCTGCAGTTGTTCAGGGCGTCCAGGGTGGCACGAACCATGTTGTAGGGGTTGGTCGAACCGTGGCTCTTGGCCACGATGTCGGTGATGCCCATCACTTCGAAGATGGCGCGCATCGGGCCGCCGGCGATGATGCCGGTACCCTTGGGAGCGGGAGCCATCATCACGGAGGAGGCGCCGTGGCGACCCATCACCTTGTGATGCAGCGTGCCGTTCTTGAGCGACACCTTGAGCATGTTGCGGCGGGCTTCTTCCATGGCCTTCTGCACGGCAGCCGGCACTTCCTTGGACTTGCCCTTGCCCATGCCGACGCGGCCGTCGCCATCACCCACCACAGTCAGCGCGGCGAAACCCAGGATACGGCCACCCTTGACCACCTTGGTCACGCGGTTGACCGCGATCATCTTCTCGCGCAGGCCGTCCTCAGGACCCTCGGCCCCTTTGCCCTGCATCTTTGCTTGAACTTTAGCCATTTTGGATTCCGATCTGCTTAGAACTGCAAGCCCGCTTCACGGGCGGCATCGGCCAGCGCCTTGACACGGCCGTGGTATGCGAAGCCTGCGCGGTCGAAGGCCACCTTCTCGACGCCGGCGGCCTTGGCCTTCTCGGCGATGCGCTTGCCGATCAGCTGGGCCGCGGCGGCATTGCCACCCTTGCCCGAGCCGCCCAGCGACTTGCGCACTTCGGCCTCGGCCGTAGAAGCACTGGCCAGGACCTGGGCGCCGTCGCCCGAGATCACGCTGGCGTAGATGTGCAGATTGGTGCGGTTCACAGTCAGACGGGCCACGCCCTGCTGGGCGATGCGCACACGGGTCTGACGTGCACGGCGAAGACGCTGCTCTTTCTTGGTCATCATGGTGCAGCTCCTTACTTCTTCTTGGTCTCTTTGATCACGACCGTCTCATCCGAATAACGGATGCCCTTGCCCTTGTAGGGCTCTGGAGGACGGACGGCGCGGATTTCCGCGGCGATCTGGCCGACGCGCTGGCGGTCGGCACCCTTGATCACGATTTCGGTCGGGGCCGGGGTGGCCACCGTGATGCCGGCCGGCATCTCGATGTTCACCGGGTGGGAGTAACCCACGGCCAGGTTCAGCTTGGCACCGGCGGCCTGGGCCTTGAAGCCCACGCCCACCAGGCTCAGCTTCTTCTCGAAGCCCTTGCTGACGCCGACCACCATGTTGTTCACCAGCTGACGCATGGTGCCGCTCATGGCATTGGCTTCACGAGAATCATTGGCGGGGATGAAGCTCAGCTTGCCACCCTCGTTGCTGACCTTGACCAGAGCGGACTGGGCCAGCGACAGCGTGCCACCGGCACCCTTGACGCTGATCTGGTCGGCCTTGATCGACACATCCACCCCGTTCGGGATGGCAACAGGCATTTTTCCTACGCGCGACATTTCAGTGTTCTCCTCAATGCCTTAGGCCACGTAGCACAGCACTTCGCCGCCGACACCGGTGGCGCGCGCCTTGCGATCGGTCATGACGCCCTTGGGGGTCGTCACGATGGCCACGCCCAGACCGTTCTGGACCTGGGGGATGGCGTCACGGCCCTTGTACACGCGCAGGCCGGGACGGCTCACGCGCTCGATGCGCTCGATCACCGGGCGACCGGCGTAGTACTTCAGGGCAATTTCAAGTTCGGACTTGCCACCTTCGGTCTTCACCTGGAAGCCGTCGATGTAGCCCTCGTCCTTCAGCACCTGGGCGATGGCGATCTTCACTTTGGAAGAGGGCACCGACACCGAGGTCTTGGCCACCATCTGCGCGTTACGGATACGCGTCAGCAGGTCGGCGATGGGATCACTCATGCTCATCTCTAATCTCCTGCTTACCAGCTGGCCTTGGTGACACCGGGGATGTCACCAGCAAATGCCATCTCACGGATCTTGGCGCGGGCCAGGCCGAACTGGCGGAACGTGCCACGCGGACGACCGGTGATGGCGCAGCGGTTGCGCTGACGGGTCGGGTTGGCGTTGCGCGGGAGCTTCTGCAGGCCCAGGCGGGCAGCTGCGCGCTCTTCCTCGCTGCGCTTCATGTCGCTGGCGATGGCCTTGAGTTCCGCGTGTTTCTTCGCGTACTTGGCGACCAGTTTGTCTCGCTTGAGCTCGCGCTCGATCAAAGCTACTTTAGCCACAGGTCACCTCAGTTCTTGAAGGGGAATTTGAAGCCGGCGAGCAGTGCCTTGCACTCTTCGTCCGTCTTGGCCGTCGTCGTGATGCTGATGTTCAGACCACGCAGGGCATCCACCTTGTCGTATTCGATTTCGGGGAAGATGATCTGCTCTTTGACGCCGATGTTGTAGTTGCCGCGGCCGTCGAAGGCGCGACCGGAAATGCCACGGAAGTCACGCACGCGCGGCAGGGCCACGGTCACGAAACGGTCCAGGAATTCGTACATCTGCACGCCGCGCAGGGTCACCATGCAGCCGATGGCCTGGCCTTCGCGGATCTTGAAGCCGGCGATGGCCTTCTTGGCCTTGGTCACCACGGGCTTCTGGCCGGCGATCTTGGTCAGGTCGCCCACAGCGTTGTCCATGACCTTCTTGTCGGCCACGGCCTCGCTCACACCCATGTTCAGGGTGATCTTGGTCAGGCGCGGCACCTGCATGGGCGACTTGTAGCCGAACTTGGCGGTCAACTCGGGGACCACCTTCTCACGATAGTGTTGTTGCAGACGTGCCATGGTTATGCCACCTTGATTTCTTCGCCGCTGGACTTGTAGACGCGCACACGCTTGCCGTCCGCCAGGAGCTTGACGCCGACGCGGTCGGCCTTGCCGGTGGCGGCATTGAAAATCGCCACATTGGACTGGTGGATAGGCATGGACTTCTCCACGATGCCACCGGTCGTGCCCTTCATGGGGTTGGGCTTGGTGTGCTTCTTCACCAGGTTCACGCCCTCGACCACCACATGGGTCTCGTCCTTGCGCAGCGCAACCTTGCCGCGCTTGCCCTTGTCACGCCCAGTGAGGACGATGACTTCGTCGCCTTTGCGAATCTTGTTCATGGCGTGTCCTTAGAGAACTTCAGGAGCCAGGGACACGATCTTCATGAACTTCTCGGTACGCAGTTCACGCGTGACCGGGCCGAAGATGCGGGTGCCGATGGGCTCCAGCTTGTTGTTGAGCAGCACGGCGGCATTGCCGTCGAACTTGACCAGGGAGCCATCACCGCGGCGGATGCCCTTGGCGGTGCGAACCACCACAGCGCTGTAGACCTCGCCCTTCTTGACGCGACCACGCGGAGCGGCTTCCTTGATGCTCACCTTGATGATGTCGCCAACACTGGCGTAGCGACGCTTGGAACCGCCGAGCACCTTGATGCACAAAACGGACTTCGCGCCGGTGTTGTCGGCGACTTCTAACCGAGATTCAGTCTGGATCATTTCAATATTCCCAACTTGCACCGGATGACGCCTGGGGCAAGCAACCGGTCAGTCTTGGGCCCGTCGTCCACGGCGCGAACCACTCGCACCGCTTTTGCTGGGCAGAAACTTCGCCTTTTCAAGCGAAGCCCGCAATTGTGCCAAAGATTCAGGGGAGCGTCAAGCGTCTTGTTCGGACGGCCAGCGCAGGTAGTCCTGGGCCAGGGCCAGAAAGGCCGCCAGCGCCGGTTCCCGGCCCGTTTCCTCTTCCAGAATGCGGGCCACGGCAGGGGCCACATCGGCCGCCAGCGCCGCATCCAGAAAGAGCAGACGGGATCGCCGGGCAAGGACGTCTTCGACAGTCAGCGCATACTCATGTCTGGCCGCAAAGCGCACCATGGCCTCCGTCAGGCCTGGGGCCAGCTCCTCCCCGGCACCGGACAGATCGGCCAGGGCGGGAGCGTCGGCACCATATAAATGGGGGCCAGGTGCTGCCGCGATGCCGGGGCCGGCCGGCGCCGGGTCTGCAGGCGCCCCCACCAGACGCAAGGCATCACTCACGCCGGCGGGACGCTGCGGCAGCAGGCCCGATTGCATGCAGCGCGCCAGCACATCCTCGGCCATGGCACGGTAGGTCGTCCATTTGCCGCCCGTCACGGTCACCAGACCGCTGGCGCCCACCACCACGGTGTGCTCGCGGCTGATGCTGCCGGTGTCGGCATCCTCTCCGGATGGGCGCACCAGGGGGCGCAGACCCACCCAGATGCTCAGCACATCGGCCGGCCCGGGCGCACGCGCCAGGTAGCGGCCCGCCTCACCAAATATGAAATCGAGCTCGGCGCGCAGCGGCCGCGGCTCGCGCGGCAGGTCGCTGCGTGGCGTGTCCGTGGTGCCCAGCACCAGCTTGCCCAGCCAGGGCACGGCAAACAGCACCCGGCCGTCGGCCGTCTTGGGCACCAGCAGTGCGTGCTCACCCGGCAGGAAGGAGCGGTCCACCACCACGTGCACGCCCTGGCTCGGCGCCACCATGGGCTCCACCGTTTTGCCTTGGCCTGCCCCATCCATCTGGCGCAGGCCATCCACCCAGACGCCTGTGGCGTTGACCACGCAGCGGGCGCGCACTTCATGGCTCTGCCCGCTCACGGCGTCGCGGCAACGCAGGCCGACCAGGCGGGTGTGCTCATGCAGCAGTTCGGTGACCGGGCAGTAGTTCAGCAGCAGCGCGCCTTCACGCGCCGCCGTGCGTGCCAGCGCGATGGCCAGGCGCGCATCGTCGAACTGGCCGTCCCAGTATTGAACACCGCCGCTCAGGCCCTCGGCCTGCAGGCGTGGCAGGGCCGCCAAGGCCTGGGCGCGGTTGAGAAAGCGCGTATCGCCCAGGCCCGCGCGGCCAGCCAGCAGGTCATAGAGCTTGAGGCCGATGCCATAGAAAGGTGTCTGCCACCAGGCGTATGACGGCATGATGAAGGACAGACGCGACGCTAGGTGCGGCGCATTGGCCAGCACCGTGCTGCGCTCGTGCAGCGCCTCGCGCACCAGCGCAATATTGCCCTGGGCCAGGTAGCGCACGCCCCCATGCAGCAGCTTGGTGGAGCGCGAGGAGGTACCGCCAGCGAAGTCGTGCGACTCAAGCAGGACCACCGAATAACCGCGGGCCGCGGCATCGAGGGCCACCCCCAGTCCGGTCGCACCGCCGCCGACCACGGCCAGATCCCAGGTGTGCGGTTCGGCCAGGCGAGCCAGCAGGTGGGCCCGGGAGGTAGGCAAAGGTGCGTTCATATCAGTGAGAGTTTTCAACGGGCCCAGCTGCGTGCACGCAGGACGGCTTCGCGCCAGCGCGCCAGCTTGGCGCGGCGGCCGGCTTCAGGTAAACGAGGTTCAAAACGACGTTGCAGACGCCAGAGCGAGGACAACTCATCGGCGCCCGACCACAGGCCACTGGCCAGACCCGCCAGGCCGGCGGCGCCAAAGGCCGTGGTTTCGGTCAGGGCCGGGCGCAGCACGGGCACGCCCAGATAGTCAGCCTGCAGCTGCATCAGCAGATCATTGCGGCTGGCACCGCCGTCGACCCGCAGTTCGCGCAGCGGCACGCCTGCGTCCTGCCCCATGGCCTCGAAAACATCGGCCGTCTGCAGGGCGATGGCCTCCAGCGCCGCACGGGCGATGTGGGCCCGAGTCGTGCCGCGGGTCATGCCCACCAGGGTGCCTCGCGCGTGGCCATCCCAGTCCGGCGCGCCCAGGCCTGCGAAGGCCGGCACCAGATAGACGTCCTGGGTGTCGGGCACGGTGGCCGCCAAAGCTTCGATTTCACTGGCCGACTGGATGATCTGCAAGCCATCACGCAACCACTGCACGGTGGCTCCGGCCATGAAAACCGAGCCCTCGAGCGCGTAGCAGGCCGGCGTTTGCGGCCCCAGCCAGGCCACGGTGCCCAGCAGCTGGTGCCGGCTGGTGATGGCCGCGTCCCCGGTGTTCATCAGCATGAAGCAGCCCGTGCCATAGGTGTTCTTGGCCATGCCCGGCGCAAAGCAGGCCTGGCCGAAGGTGGCGGCCTGCTGATCGCCTGCGATGCCGGCCACGGGCACGGCCGCGCCCAGCAGGCTGGCCTCGATCTCGCCGAAGACGCCGCTGGAGGAATGCACATGGGGCAGCACGGCGTGCGGGATCTGGAACAGGTTCAGCAACTCCTCGTCCCACTGCAGGGTGTGGATGTTGAAGAGCATGGTGCGCGCGGCATTGCTGGCGTCGGTCGCATGCACCGCCCCACCCGTGAGGTTCCAGAGCAGCCAGCTGTCGACGGTGCCGAAGGCGAGCTCGCCGGCTTCGGCGCGCGCGCGTGCACCCGGTACATGGTCCAGCAGCCACTGCAGTTTGGTGGCCGAAAAATAGGCGTCGAGCACCAGGCCCGTCTTGCGCTGGATGCGTGTGGCCCAGCGCGGGCGCAGGCTGTCGCAGAGTGCCGCCGTGCGTCGGTCCTGCCAGACGATGGCCGGTGCAACGGGCTCGCCGGTGCGCCGATCCCAGAGCACCGTGGTCTCGCGCTGATTGGTGATGGCCAGGGCCCGCAGCTGCCGGGCCTCCAGCCCCGCGCGCTGCAGGGCCTGGCGCGCCACGGCCAGCTGGCTGCTCCAGATCTCGGCCGCGTCGTGCTCGACCCAGCCGGCCTGCGGGAAATGCTGGGCAAATTCCTGCTGCGCCATGGCCACGACCTGACCCCGCCGGTCGAAGACGATGGCGCGCGAGCTGGTGGTGCCCTGGTCCAGGGCGAGGATATGGTCCGTCGACATGGGCAGAGAGCCTAACGCAAACTGCGACAATGGGCACAGGACTATCCCCAACTTCTCCGGAGACGGCGGCCTGCGAGCCCCGCGCACCACAAGATGAACGAACGCATCGCCATCATCGGCGGCGGCAACATGGCCAGCGCCATCATCGGCGGCCTGATCAAGAAAGGCCTGCCCGTCGCCCGCATCGAGGTCATCGACACCAACCCCGAAGCACGCCAGCGCCTCAAGGACAACTACGGCCTCGTGGCCCACGCCGAGCCCGGTGCTTTCCTGAAAGACTTCCCCATCGTGATCTGGGCCGTCAAGCCCCAGACCTTCAGGGACGCTGCCCAGCCCGCCGCGCCGCATGTGAAAGAGGCCCTGCACATGAGCGTGGCCGCCGGCATCCCCACCGACAGCATCAAGCGCTGGCTGGGTGTGGAACGCATCGTGCGCAGCATGCCCAACACCCCGGCCCTGATCGGCAAGGGCGTCACCGGCCTGTATGCCCGCGACGGCGTCACCGGGCAGGACCGCAAGCACATCGAGCACATCGCCTCGGTCATGGGCGAATTCGTCTGGGTCGAGCGCGAAGACCTGCTCAACGCCGTCACCGCCCTCTCGGGCTCGGGCCCGGCCTACGTTTTCTATTTCCTCGAAGCCATGACGACAGCCGGCGTGGAGATGGGCCTCACGGCCGAACAGGCCTACCAGCTTGCCGTGGAGACCTTCCGCGGCGCCGGTGAGCTCGCGAAGTTTTCCGACGAGCCGCCCGAGGTACTACGTCAGCGCGTCACGTCCAAGGGCGGCACCACGCATGCGGCCATCACGAGCATGGATGCCAGCAACGTCAAGGCCCTGTTTGCTCAGGCCCTGCACGCGGCCGAGCGGCGCTCCGAGGAACTCGGTGCCGAGTTCGGCAAGGACTGAGTCCGGCATGCACGAACGGCGCGGTTACCTGATTTCCATCGTCTGCGTGGCACTGTTCTTCGGCATCGCCATCGCCGGCGAAGCCGTACTCGGTAGCCCCCTAACCACAATCCTGCTTTGGATCGTGGGCATCGTTGGGTTCCTGGCCCAGCTCGATGCCATGCAGATCCTGAATCTGGGACGGCTCCTGAAACGTCGTCGCTGACGGCGCCCCGAACTACTTCAGCGCGTAGCCGGCCACCACGCCGACGAACACCGTGCAGCCGAACCAGTGGTTGACGCGGAAGGCCTGGAAGCAGCCCTCGCGCGTGCGCCCGCGGATCAGCCGGTGGTGCCAGACGATCTGGGCCACGGTCGCTACCAGGGAGAGGAACCAGACCCAGGGTGCGAGCCGCTCGACCAGCAGCACGGTCCAGACGATCAGGTGGATGACATAGAAGGACGTCACCGCCGCCACGTCCCAGGAGCCCAGCGTGATGGCCGAGGTCTTCATGCCGATGCGCAGATCGTCGTCGCGGTCCACCATGGCGTACTCGGTGTCGTAGGCCAGCACCCAGAACAGATTGCCGATCAGCAGGCCCCAGGCCAGCGGCGGCACCTGCTGCTGCACGGCGGCAAAAGCCATGGGAATGCCGAAGCTGAAGGCCACGCCCAGCACCGCCTGAGGCATGGCAAAGAAGCGCTTGGCAAAGGGATAGACGATGGCCACGGCCAGCGCGGCGAAGGACCAGGCCACGGCCACGCGGTTGGTCGTGAGCACCAGGCCGAAAGCCAGCAGGGCCAGCACCGCACCGAGGACCAGCGCCTCGCGCACCGAGACCTTGCCCGCCGTCACCGGCCGCTGCGCCGTGCGCTTCACATGCTTGTCGAAGTCGCGGTCCGCCACGTCGTTGAGGCAGCAGCCCGCGCTGCGCATGAGGATGGTGCCGAGCACGAAGACGATGAGCAGATGCCAGCCCGGCCAGCCCCCGGCCGCCACCCACAAGGCGCTGAGCGAAGGCCATAGCAGCAGCAGCCAGCCCGCCGGGCGGTCCCAGCGGATCAGGTCGAGGTACAAAGCCAGACGCGACGGCATAGCAAAGATGGAGGGATCAGAAGATGGAGGGATCAGAAGCTGGAGGGGTGAGAAACCGTACCGAGCGGCCCGAGGTTGTGCCGAGCATCGCAGCCGTACTGAGAGTACGGCGAGAAGCGCAGGCGCAAGATCGGGTCGCGCAGTAGGTTTATCACTCCTCCAGGAGGGAACGCAGCATCCACGCGGTCTGCTCGTGCACCGTCAAACGCTGGGTCAGCAGGTCGGCCGTGGGCTCGTCGCCGGCCTTGTCGGCCAGCGGAAACAGGCTGCGCGCGGTGCGTGCCACGGCCTCGTGGCCCGTGACGAGGATGCGCACCATCTCCAGCGCCTTGGGCGGCTTGGCCGGTGCGTCGGGCACGGAGGCCAGCTTGCCGAACTGCGCGTAGGAGCCCGGCGCCGCATGGCCCAGCGAGCGGATGCGCTCGGCGATCGGGTCCACCGCGTTCCACAGCTCGGTGTACTGCGTCATGAACATGGTGTGCAGGGTGTTGAACATCGGCCCCGTCACGTTCCAGTGGAAGTTGTGCGTGGTCAGGTAGAGCGTGTAGGTGTCGGCCAGCAGGTGGCTCAGGCCCTTGGCAATGGCGGCGCGGTCCTTCTCGCTGATGCCGATGTTGATGGCGGGGGCGGCGTTCTTGGCCATGGCACTCACTCCTGATCGGGAAACGGAAAACTCACTCGGACAGGCGCTTCACGCCGGGTAGCTCGCAGGCGTAGATCGCGTTGCGCAGCGCGGCGATGGCCTCGTAGCGCGGGAAGCTGCGGCGCCAGACCAGCACCACGCGGCGCGTGGGTGCTTCGCCGCTGAAGGGCAGGTAGCGCACAAAGCCCTCGTCGGTGTTGGGCTTGAGCTTGCCCCTGGGCCCCAGGGCCGACTTGGGCACACTCAGGCGCGGCACCAGGGTCACGCCCATGCCTGCGGCCACCATGTGCTTGATGGTCTCCAGCGAGGAGCCTTCGAAGCTCTTGCGGATGCCCTCGGCATTGCTGGAGAAACGTGCGAACTCGGGGCAGACCTCGAGCACGTGGTCGCGGAAGCAGTGGCCCGTGCCCAGCAGCAGCATGGTCTCGGCCTTGAGCGCCTCGCTGCTGATGGTGTCATTCGCCGCCAGCGCATGGTTGTGTGGCACCGCGGCGTAGAAGGGCTCGTCGTAGAGCGGCGCGATGGCCAGGCCGGCATCCGGGAAAGGCTCGGCCAGGATGGCTGCGTCTATCTCGCCCGTGCGCAGCATCTCCAGCAGCTTGACCGTGAAGTTCTCCTGCAGCACCAGCGGCATCTGCGGCGTGTGCTCGATCATCTGGCGCACCAGGTCGGGCAGCAGGTAGGGGCCGATGGTGTAGATCACGCCGAGCTTGAGCGGACCGCTCAGCGGGTCCTTGCCACGCTTGGCAATCTCCTTGATCGCCGCGGCCTGCTCCAGCACGGCCTGCGCCTGGCGCACGATCTCTTCGCCCAGCGGCGTGACCGTGACCTCGTTGGCGCTGCGCTCGAAGAGCTTGACGTCAAGCTCCTCCTCGATCTTCTTCACCGCCACCGACAGCGTGGGCTGCGAGACGTAGCAGGCCTCGGCCGCGCGGCCAAAATGCTTTTCACGCGCGACGGCAACGATGTATTTGAGTTCGGTGAGCGTCATGATGGGGGCCTGCCCGCACGGGAAAAATCAGTGCGGACCGCCTACGGATTGTGCCATCGAGTCGTCCCAGGCGATAGTCAACGTCTTGCGCTGCATCAAGGCACCGTCACCCGCAGCTGCAAAAGCCGCGGGCGCTGCGTGGCCGCGTTGCTGCTGTAAACGCCCGGCTGCGGCGCGTTGCCGCTGCGCGCCAGCGTGACCCACTGGCCCAGCGGCGCGCTGATTGTGGTGCTGAGCTCGCCACGCTCCTGCGTGGGCAATTCCTTGCCGGGTTGCTGCCGCACGTTCTGCGTCTGCACCTCGACCTCCACCGTGGCGGGCTTCTGGCCCCCGGGCCAGCGCGGCTTGAACTGCAGGCTCTGCCCAGCCTGCAGCCAGATCAGGCCCTGCTTCACGCCCGCGCCCGAGAGCGCGCCCTGCGCCTGCACGGACTGCACCCACTGGATGGGTGTGGTCTGCGAAAAACTCAGCCGCGCCGCGCCACCATTGCGCACCTGCAGCTGCTGCGGTGCCATCATCGGCACCTGCGGCCGCGTGCCCACCACATAGCCCCCGCCGCCCTCGTCGATCTCGCGCAGCTGCAGCACCAGGTCACGCTCGGGCAGCTGCGCGGCCACCGGCCAGACCAGCAGCAGGGAGAACAGGGTGAGGAGCAGTCGCATGAGGGGAACCTCCGCAGTGGGCGTCTTGATTGTGCCAAAGGGAGCATACGCTGCGGCAGAAAAGAGCACATGCCAGAATTTGTGCGCGCCCTTCTCCAACACACACGGGAACCATCTTGAGTCTGCTCTTCACCCCCTACGAACTCCCCGCCCCGCGCGGCCCGCTGGCCCTGGCCAACCGCATCGTCGTCGCGCCCATGTGCCAATACTCGGCCGTGGACGGCGCGGCCACCGACTGGCACCTCGCGCACTGGAGCAGCCTGCTCAACAGCGGCGCGGGCCTGCTCACGATCGAAGCCACGGGCGTCACGCCTGAGGGCCGCATCACGCCGCACTGCCTGGGCCTGTGGGACGAACGGACTGAGGCCGCGCTGGCCGACACCCTGCAACGGGCGCGCCGCAACGCCCCGGCCATGCCCGTCTGCATCCAGCTCGCGCACGCCGGCCGCAAGGCCTCGAGCGCCGCGCCCTGGCATGGCGGCGGCCTGCTCAGCGCCGACCAGGGCGGCTGGCAGCCGCTCGCGCCCTCGGCCCTGCCGCAGCTGCCGGGCGAGGCGCCGCCCACGGCCATGAGCCTGGAGCAGATCGCGCAGACGCGTGCGGCCTTCGTCGCCGCGGCGCAGCGCGCCAAGCGCATCGGCATTGAGGCCATCGAGCTGCACGCCGCCCACGGCTACCTGCTGCACCAGTTCCTCTCACCGCTGGCCAACCAGCGCACCGACGACTATGGCGGCTCGCTGGAGAACCGCATGCGCCTGGTTCTGGAAGTGTTTGCCGATGTGCGCGCCGTCTTCGACGGCCCGCTGGGCGTGCGCGTCTCGGCCACCGACTGGGTCGAGGGCGGCTGGGACACGGCCCAGACCTGCGAGCTGTCCCTGCGCCTCAAGGCCCTGGGCTGCAACTTCATGCATGTGTCCACGGCCGGCGTCTCGCCGCAACAGAAGATTGCGCTCGGTCCTGGCTACCAGGTGCCCTATGCGCGCGAGGTGCGCCGCGCCTGCGGCCTGCCCACCACCGCCGTGGGCCTGATCACCGAGCCGCAGCAGGCCGAAGACATCCTGCAGGCGGGCGACGCCGACCTCATCGCCCTGGCCCGCGCCCTGCTCTACAAGCCGCGCTGGCCCTGGGAAGCCGCCGTGGCCCTGCGCGGCCAGGTGCAGGCCAGCCCGCCCTACTGGCGCTGCCTGCCGCGCGAGGCGCAGGGGATCTTCGGAGAGGTGCGCATCGGCATGCGCTGAGAGAAACATGCCAGCGTAGAACTTGTGAAGAAATCGTCGCGATCGGGTCGCGAGTCGATTGATTTACAGGTTCTCAGGGGCGCTGACGGATCACCAAGGCTGGCAGGTCCAGCGACTTGATGCGCAGCGCCGCTCGCTCGGCCTCGTCCTGGCGCGTGAAGGGCCCCACACGCACACGCGTGAGCGGCTGCGAGCCGAAGGTCTCGGCACCGGCCTCCAACCCCAGGGACTGCACCTGGGCCAGGGCCTTGCGCGCGTTCTCCTCCTGCGCGTAGGCACCGACCTGCACCACCCAGACATAGGTTTGCGGCGCGGGCTTGCGTGTCGCAGGCGCCGGGCGCGGGGGGGTGGGGGCCGCGGGCGTCTGGACCGCGGGCGCAGGCGCGGCCGCTGGTGTAGGCGTAGGGGCAGCCGGCTCGGCACGGGCCGGGCGGTCGGCGGCCTGAACCATGGTCGGGGCAGAGGCAGGCGGGGCTGCGGGCTTGGCCGTAGCGGTAACGGGGGGCGTGGGCGCGGGCGTGGCCGGTGCGGGGACCGGCGTCGCGGCAGGCTCGGCCGGCGCCGGGCTGGCCTGCGCCACGGGGGCCGCGGGCTCGGGCGCCGGGGCGCTGGCGGTCACAGCAGGAGCAGGTGCAGAGACGGACGCGGGCGCAGACGGCGCGGCGGGCTGCAGCGGGCCCGACTGCTCGCGCGCCAGCTGGGGCAACGCGCTCTCGCTGGTCTGGAACCAGTTCAGTATCGACAGGGCCAGCGCCAGCACCGCCGCGTTGCCCAGCGCCAGCACCCAGAGTCGGCGCGACTGCGGCGCATCGGCCGCCAGCAGCGCAGCGGCCTGCTTGATCTCGGGCGCCTTGTTCAGCGCGGCCGTGATCTTCTCGTTGCAATGCGTGTAGAACCAGGCATTGGCGTAGAGGCCCGGCACCACGAAGGCAGCGGTCAGCAGCAGCAGCGAGAGCAGGATGGCGCTGGTGTCCGAGTAGTTGAGCACCAGCTTGCCCACGCCGAAGACCAGCAAGGCCAGACCGATCAGCGCGGCCACATAGGCCAGGGCCCAGCCCCACATGCGGCGGTAGACCAGCCAATTGAAGGTGGTCCAGTAGGCGGCCCAGTTCCAGCTCGTGCCTGTCTTGCCCTCGCCGTCGAAACGCGCGAAGTGGCGCAGGTAATAGTCCTGGCTGCGCTCACCGATGGCGGCGCGGTAGAGGTAGGCGGTGTCGCCCGAGGCGAGGGGGTTGGGTGCGGCAGTGGCCATGCGGGTTGCCCTGTGGTTGGCCCGAGTCTAATTCAGACGCGCCCGTATGCCACGCGCTTTCTTGCGGCTGTGCTACTAATTTGCAACTGGGCCTGGCTACGCCTTCAGGTAGTCGGTGCGGCTGCCCAGCCAGCGCGCCACATGGCGCTCGGCCAGCGCGGGATGGCGGTCCAGCATCAGGGGCGCGGCCTCGCGGGCCCAGGCCAGCAGGTGGCTGTCTTCGGTCAGGTCGGCAAAGCGCAACAGGGCCGCGCCCGACTGGCGCGCGCCCAGGAACTCGCCCGGCCCGCGGATGTCCAGGTCGCGCCGCGCGATCTCGAAGCCGTCGCTGGTCTCGGCCATGGCCTTGAGACGCTCGCGGGCCGTCTCGCCCAGGCGCGGCGCATCGCCTGTGGAATACAGCAGCACACAGGCCGAGGCCGCGGCCCCGCGCCCCACGCGCCCGCGCAGCTGGTGCAGCTGCGAAAGGCCGAAGCGCTCCGCATGCTCGATCACCATCAGCGTGGCATTGGGCACGTCCACCCCCACCTCGATCACCGTGGTGCTGACGAGCACGCCCATCTGGCCCCCGACAAAAAGCGACATCACCGCCTTCTTCTCGGCCACGGGCATGCGCGAATGCAGCAGGCCCACGAGCACGCCGGGCAGGGCGGCGCTGAGTTCGGCGTGCGTCTCGGTGGCGTTGGTGAGGTCCAGCGCCTCGCTCTCTTCGATCAGCGGGCAGACCCAGTAGACCTGCCGTCCCTGCTCCAGCTGGCCGCGAATGCGCTGGATCACCTCGTCACGCCGCTGTTCCGACACCACCTTGGTCACGATGGGGCTGCGCCCGGGCGGCAGTTCGTCGATGGTGGAGACGTCGAGGTCCGCGTAGTAGCTCATCGCCAAGGTCCGCGGAATCGGCGTGGCCGTCATCATCAACATGTGCGGTTCCACCGCCTCGTCCTGGGTCTTGCTCCGCAGCGCCAGCCGCTGAGCAACGCCGAAACGATGTTGCTCATCGATGATGGCCAGCGCCAGGTTCCGGAACTGGACCTGTTCCTGGATCACGGCGTGCGTGCCCACCACCAGGCCGGCCTCGCCGCGCGCGATCAGCTCGAGCATGGCCGTGCGTTCCTTCTTTTTCTGGCTGCCCGTGAGCCAGGCCACGCGCACGCCCAGCGGCTCCAGCCAGCCCACGAGCTTGCGGAAATGCTGGTCGGCCAGGATCTCGGTGGGTGCCATCAGCGCGCACTGCCAGCCTGCGTCCATGCAGATCGTTGCAGCCAGCGCGGCCACCACGGTCTTGCCCGAGCCCACATCGCCCTGCAGCAAACGGTGCATGGGCTTGCTCTGCGCCAGGTCACTCGCAATCTCGCTGCACACGCGTCGCTGCGCCGCCGTGAGCTCAAAAGGCAGCGCGGCCAGCAAGCGTTCATGCAGCGAGCCTGTGCCGTTGACACGCAGCACGGGCGCGCGCAGGTGCTCGCGTTCGCGGCGTGACTGCAGTTGCGAGAGCTGCTGCGCCAGCAGTTCCTCGGCCTTGAGGCGCTGCCAGGCCGGGTGCGTGTGGTCTTCCAGATGGGCCAGCGACACATCGGGCGTGGGGTGGTGGAGGAACTCCAGCGCCTGCTTGAGCGTCCACAAGGGCCGCAGCTTGAGCGTGGCCGCCACCTCGGGCGGCAAGGTGTCCGACAGCTCGGCGCGTTTCAGGCCGGCCAGCACCGCCTTGCGCAGATAGGCCTGGGGCAGCGCGGCCGTCGTGGGGTAGACGGGGGTGAGCGCCGTGGGCAGCTCGCCGCTGGCTGAGCGCGTGTGCGGGTGCATCATGGTCCAGCCCAGGAAGCCGCCGCGCAATTCGCCGCGTGCCCGCACGCGCGTGCCCACGGCCAGGGCCTTCTGCTGCGAGGGATAGAAGTTGAAGAAGCGCAGCACGCAGCTGTCCGTGCCATCGTTCAGCGTCACCAGCAGCTGGCGGCGCGGCCGGTAGGCCACCTCCTGTGCCGTGACCTCGCCCTCGATCTGCGCCGTGTCACCCTCGCGGGCCTCGGCCAGCTTGACGATGCGCGTCTCGTCCTCGTAGCGCAGTGGCAGGTGCAGGGCCAGGTCGATGTCGCGCCGCAGGTTGAGCTTCTCCAGCGCCTTCTGCGGCGCGCTCTTGGCGGCCGGGGCTGCCTTCTTGTCGGCAGCGGCAGGCGTCTGGACGGCTTTCGGGGCGCGGGGCATGGGGGCCTATTGTGCGGCAGCGCGCCGGGTTATCGGGCCGCGTCCAGCGGCCCAGCGACAGCTCCCGTAAGCTGCGGCCCCACCCATGAGCTACCACCTCGTCTGGTTCAAGCGCGACCTGCGCCTGCACGACCACGCCGCCCTTTACGCCGCCAGCCGGCGCGGGCCTGTGGTCTGCCTCTACATCGTCGAGCCTGGGCTCTGGCAGCAGCCGGACGCCGCGCGCCAGCACTACGAGTTCGTGCGCGAAAGCCTGGCTGACCTGCAGCGCGAGCTGCAGCACCACGGCGGACAGCTGCTCGTGCTGCAGGGCGAGGCCACCGAGGTACTCACACGCCTGTGGCAGACCGCACCCTTCGCCAGCCTGCACAGCCACGAGGAAACGGGCAATGGCTGGACCTACGCACGCGACCAGGCCGTGGCGCGCTGGTGCCGCGCCCAAGGTGTGCCCTGGCAGGAGCTGCCGCAGTTCGGCGTGGTGCGTGCCCTGCGCAACCGCGACCACTGGCAGGGCGCCTGGGAGGAACTCATGGCCGCGCCCGTGCTGGAGACACCGGCGCTGCGCTTCGCCCCCCTGCCCTGCGCCAGCGAGCCCTGGCCTCCCTACAGCGCGCTGGGCCTGGGCCTGCACGACCCGCCGCGGCGCCAGCGCGGCGGCCGCGCGCGTGGCCTGGCCGTGCTGCGCTCCTTCCTGGACGAGCGCGCCCGCCATTACCGCGGCGGCATCTCCTCGCCCCTGAGCGCGCCGACGGCCTGCTCGCGTCTCTCGGCCTACCTGGCCTGGGGCTGCCTGAGCCTGCGTGAGGTGGTGCAGGCCACGCGCGAGCGCACGGCCTTCAGCGAGGATGCGCGCCTGAACGCCGGCCTGCACGCCTTCCACAGCCGGCTCTACTGGCACTGCCACTTCATCCAAAAGCTGGAGAGCGAGCCGGCCATCGAGTTCGAAAACATGCACCGCGGCTACGACGGCCTGCGCGAAGGCGACTTCAATGCGGCGCACTTCGAGGCCCTCACCACGGGCCGCACCGGCTGGCCGCTGGTGGACGCCTGCGTGGCCATGCTGCGCGAGACCGGCTGGCTCAACTTCCGCATGCGCGCCATGCTGGTCTCGGTGGCCGCCTACCCGCTGTGGCTGCACTGGCGCCCGGTAGGCGAGTGGCTGGCCACGCAGTTCCTCGACTACGAACCCGGCATCCACTGGAGCCAGCTGCAGATGCAGTCCGGCACCACAGGCATCAACACCACCCGCGTCTACAACCCCGTCAAGCAGGCGCTGGACCACGACCCCCAGGGCCGCTTCGTGCGCCAGTGGCTGCCCGCGCTGCGCCGCGTGCCCGACAGCTGGCTGCTGGAACCCTGGCGCATGCCCGTCTCGGTGCAGCAGGCCTGCGGCGTGCGCATCGGCCAGGAATGGCCCGCGCCCCTGGTGGAGCTTGAGGCCGCCACGCGCGCGGCCAAGCAGCGTCTCTACGAGCGGCGTGGCCAGGCCAGCGTACGCGCCGCCAAGGCCGGCATCGTGCAGAAGCACGGCTCGCGGCGCCGGCCCGAGGGCACGGCCAGCCGTTCGGCGCCCAAGGCACCGGACCGGCAACTGAGTCTGGACTGGTAAAGCCCCAAGTCCGGCCCCCGCCCCGGTCATCTGGGACAATCGCGGCTTTCCAACTTGGAACGGGTCCGTCCGGCCCTCAAGACTCATGAGCCACGCCTCCGACGCCGCGCGCGTATACACCCTCAGCGACTTCGACTTCGAGCTCCCGCCCGAACTCATCGCCCAGCACCCCGCGGCCGAACGCAGCGCCTCGCGCCTGCTCGACGGGCGGAGCGCTACCCCGGTGGACCGCATCTTCCGCGAGTTACCCAGCCTCCTGCAGCCGGGCGACCTGCTGGTCTTCAACGACACCCAGGTGGTGAAAGCCCGCCTGTTTGGCGAGAAGCCCAGCGGCGGCAAGCTGGAGTTGCTGGTGGAGCGCGTGCTGCCCGGCCACGAGGTGGTAGCGCACATGAAGGTCAGCAAGAAGCCGGCCGTGGGCACGGTGCTCTTGATGACCGGCGGCTACACCGCCGAACTGCTGGGCCGCTGGCCCGACGAGGAAGGGCAACTGTTCCGCCTGCGCTTCAGCGAGGAGCCGCACCTCATGATGGAGCAGCACGGCCACGTGCCGCTGCCGCCCTATATTGAACACGGCGACAGTGCCGAGGACGTGGCCCGTTACCAGACCGTCTTCGCCGCCAAACCCGGCGCCGCCGCCGCGCCCACCGCCGCCCTGCACTTCGACGAAGGCGTGCTGGCCGCGCTCGAAGCGCGTGGCGTGCAGCGCGCCAACGTCACCCTGCATGTGGGCGCCGGCACCTTCTCACCCGTGAAGACCGAGAACCTGGCCGAACATCGCATGCACCGCGAGTGGTACGAGGTGCCCACCGCCACGCGGCAGGCCATTGCCGAGACCAAGGCGCGCGGCGGCCGCATCGTCGCTGTGGGCACCACGACGATCCGCACCCTCGAATCCTGGGCCAAGACGGGACTGGCCAGCGGCGACACCGAGATCTTCATCACCCCGGGCTTCGAGTTCCAGGTGGTCGACCTGCTGATCACCAACTTCCATCTGCCCAAGTCCACGCTGATGATGCTCGTCAGCGCCTTTGCGGGTTACGAGCACATCATGGGGCTGTACCGGCATGCAATTGCGCAGCAGTATCGGTTCTTTAGTTATGGAGATGCGATGCTGCTGGAGCGGACGGACTGACACGATACGCCGCAAGGCTGTGGATTCGGGCAACTTGCAGACAGGAGTACCACGATGAAACGACTGGAAGGAAAGCATGCGCTGGTGACGGGCGCAGCGCGCGGCATCGGCGCGGCCATCGCCCGTGCCTTTGTCGACGAGGGCGCATTCGTCTACGTGACCGACATCGATGACGATGCCGGCACGGCAATGGCGGGCCTGCTGGGGGACGCAGCCGCCTACTTGCATCTGGACGTGCGCGAGGAATCGGACTGGATCGCCGCCATGAAACACATCGAACAAAGGAGCGGGCCGCTCGATATCGTCGTGAACAACGCCGGCATCACGGGCTTCGAACAGGGCAACTACACCCATGACCCGGAGCACGCCAGTCTGGAAAGCTGGCGCGAGGTGCACCGTACCAATCTGGATGGTGTATTTCTGGGCTGCAAGTACGCCATCCGGTCGATGCGCGCCCCGAAGTCCGGGTCCATCATCAACATCTCGTCCCGCTCCGGCCTGGTCGGAATCCCCGGGGCCGCAGCCTACGCCTCGTCGAAAGCCGCGGTGCGTAATCACACCAAGACGGTCGCGCTGTATTGCGCAGAACAAGGCTTGAACGTGCGCTGCAACTCCATCCATCCCGCGGCGATCCTGACCCCGATGTGGGAGCCCATGCTGGGCACGGGCCCGGAACGCGAACAGCGCATGGCCGAGTTCGTCAGCGACACCCCGCTGCGCCGCTTCGGGATGCCGGAAGAGGTCGCGGCAGTGGCGGTCCTGCTCGCCTCGGACGAGGCGGCCTACATGACGGGCGCCGAACTGAACATCGACGGCGGCATACTCGCCGGCGCTGCCGCCAGCCCGAAGTGAGGCGCAGCAAGAAACACGCGGCCCGACCGGTTCAGAAGGAGCGACGCACGCCGAGCGTCAGCCACTCGATGCGTGCGAAGTTGTACAGCGTGTCGTTGTCGGCCCCGCCATCCAGCATGCGGTAACCCGCGCTGACGGCCCAGCGCGTGTCGAGGACGTACTGCGCGCGCAGCGACAGATCGACCGCGTAGCCCTGGCCCGAGCCCAGTGCATCCACATCGCCAATCAGGCTGATCCGTGAGCCCAGGCGTCGCTCCAGCGAGCCGTGCAGCAGCGGCACCAGACCGGTGTTGGAGCGGCTGGCCGACACACCGGCTTGCGAGAGGCTGATGGCCGCATCGCGTACCAGACCGGTCACGCCCAGACGCACCGTGGTCTCGGCACTCTGGATGACCGCTCGGCGCCAGGTGAGGCGGTAGGTATCGAAACGGTAGCTGGCGCGGGTCTCGGGCGCTCCCGCAAACGTACGGCCCTCGTAGACGACCGTCTGATCCAGCGTCGCCGAGCCTTCGAACGTCAGCGGCGCGTAGACCGCCAGCCACTCATCACCACCCGCGGCGGGGATTCTCACGGTCACCCGGCCCGTGCCCTGGGTGCTATCGGTGCCCAGGACACGCGCCAGATCGAAGCGCGTCGCGCTGGCGTCATTCGGCGACTGGAGTTCGTTCTTCTGCAACTGAGCAGCACCCAGCTCCAGCTCAAGTGATACACGCTCGGCCGGATCCGCGGCACCCGCGGTGGGGGAGACCATCATGAGAAGGCCGGCTAGGCCGACCAGGCGACAACTCAGGGCAAGCTTTTGCATGGACAGACGAAGACAACAACGACAGAGGCCGTCATTGAAGCTCATCCGGCAAGTCCCACGCAGCACTTGGGACTCTCGGCTACGACAGACGCAAGAGCCGCCTTCCATCGGCGCGTACCGCAGGCGCGGATGCTCTAGGCCGCCCGCAGCCCCAGCCCATGATGCGCAAAGTGATCCGCCATGAAACTCGCGATGAAGTAATAGCTGTGGTCGTAGCCCGCGTGGCGGCGCAGCGTCAGCGGGTGGCCCACCGCAGCACAGGCGGCCTCCAGCAGCTCGGGCCGCAGCTGCTTGCGCAGGAACTCATCGGTCTCGCCCTGGTCCACGAGGATGGGCAGGCGCTCGGTGGCCGTGGCCACCAGCTCCACCGCATCCCATTCCTTCCAAGCTGAAACGTCGGCCCCCAGATAAGCCGTGAAGGCCTTCTGGCCCCAGGGCACTTGCGTGGGTGCCACCACAGGCGCGAAGGCCGAGATGCTGCGGTAGCGGCCGGGGTTGCGCAGGGCGGTGACGAGCGCGCCGTGGCCGCCCATGCTGTGGCCGAAGATGCCACGCGCGTCGGTGGCGGGGAAGTTCTGTTCGATCAGCGCGGGCAGTTCCTGGGCCACGTAGTCGGCCATGCGGTAGTGCTGGGACCAGGGGGCCTGCGTGGCGTTCAGATAAAAGCCCGCGCCTTCGCCGAGGTCGTAGCTGTCCTCGTTGGGCACGCCGGGGCCGCGCGGGCTGGTGTCCGGGGCGACGAGGATGAAACCGTGGCGGGCCGCGTGTTCCTGCGCGCCTGCCTTGGTGATGAAGGTCTGCTCGTTGCAGGTCAGGCCAGCCAGGTAATAGAGCACGGGGCATTTCTGCCCGTCCACAGCGGCCGGCGGCAGGTAGACGCCGAATTTCATTTCACAGCCCAGGGTGGTGGACTGGTGTTTCCAGACTTCCTGGCGGCCGCCAAAGCTGGCATGGCGCTCGACGCGGTTCATTCTTTTCTTCTCCTCGTGCTTCAGTAATGGATGACGGTGCGGATGGACTTGCCCTCGTGCATCAGGTCAAAGGCCTCGTTGATATCTTTCAGCTCGCGTGTGTGGGTGACAAAAGGCGCGAGCTGGATGTCGCCCTTCATGGCGTCTTCCACCATGCCCGGCAGCTGCGTGCGGCCCTTGACGCCGCCAAAGGCCGTGCCCAGCCAGCGCCGGCCGGTGACGAGCTGGAAGGGGCGCGTACTGATCTCCTGCCCCGCGCCGGCCACGCCGATGATGACGCTCTGGCCCCAGCCGCGGTGCGCGCATTCCAGCGCAGCGCGCATGACGTTGACGTTGCCGATGCATTCAAAGGAATGGTCCACGCCCCAGGTCGTCATCTCCACAATGACCTGCTGGATGGGCTTGTCGTAGTCCTTGGGGTTGAGGCAGTCGGTCGCACCAAAGACCCTGGCCAGGTCGAACTTGCTGGGGTTGGTGTCGATGGCGATGATGCGGCCGGCCTGGGCCTGCTTGGCGCCCTGAATCACGGCCAGGCCGATGCCCCCCAGGCCGAAGACGGCCACGGTGTCACCGGGCTGCACCTTGGCGGTGTTCTTCACCGCGCCCAGGCCGGTGGTGACGCCGCAGCCCAGCAGGCAGACCTGTTCGTGGTTCGCCGCGGGGTTGATCTTGGCCAGCGAGACTTCGGCCACCACGGTGTATTCGCTGAAGGTGGAGCAGCCCATGTAGTGGTAGACCGGCTTGCCCTCGTAGCTGAAACGCGTGGTGCCATCGGGCATGACGCCCTTGCCCTGGGTGGCGCGCACGGCCACACAGAGGTTGGTCTTGCCGCTCTTGCAGAACAGGCACTCGCCGCATTCGGCGGTGTAGAGCGGAATGACGTGGTCGCCCGGCTTGACGCTGGTCACACCCTCGCCCACTTCCATCACCACACCTGCGCCTTCGTGGCCGAGCACCACGGGGAACAGGCCTTCGGGGTCCTCACCGCTGAGGGTGAAGGCGTCGGTGTGGCAGACGCCGGTGTGCGTGATCTTGACCAGCACCTCGCCCTTTTTCGGCGGCGCCACGTCGATCTCGACGATCTGCAGGGGTTGACCGGCAGCAAAGGCGACGGCGGCGCGTGATTTCATGGGGAGCATCCTTCTTGTACGGAAAACAGAGCCGCGATTGTCGGCCAGATGGCGTTGCGGCACCGGGACACGGGCCGATAACCCTGCGCAGGCGGTCCCTACAATGCGTCTGCACCATGCCGAGCGCCCCGGATCAGAAGCGGGCAAGGGCAGCTACAGGGAGGGATATGTCACGCATCAATGGCATCTTGCCGCGGCTGGGTCTGGCCCTGCTGTGCGGCCTGGCATCCGGCCCGACCGCATGGGCACGCGGTTATACACCGCAGGGCACCTGCGAAGGTTTTCCACGGGTGCAGATCCAGGCGCCTCCAGGTTATTGCGTGGCCCTGGTGGCCGATGAACGCCAGGGACTGCGCTTTCCGCGCCGCATGCTTGAGGTGGCGCCCGGGCGTTTCTGGATTGTGGACATGGGTAACTGGGAGCCCCGACGTGGGCGCCTGATCGAGCTGACGCTGCAGGCCGGCGTGGCACGCACCCGCGTACTGCGCGATCGGCTGGACCGCCCGCACGGCCTGGCGCGCGGGCCGGACCAGAAGATCTACGTGGCCGAGACCACGCGCATCTGGCGCAGCGCGATGGACACCTTCGCGCCGGAAGACGTCATCACGGGCCTGCCCGGCGACGGCGCCCATCCGCTGAAAGAGATTGCCTTCGGCAGCGCGGGGCGGTTGTACATCAGCGTGGGCTCGACCAGCGATGCCTGCCGCGACGATCAGGGCCGGCAGCCCTACCCCTGCCCTGGGACCGATGGCGAGCGCCCCCGCGGCGCGGTCTACGAAGCCGTGCTGGGCGGACCACAGTGGACGCTGCAGCAGTTGCGCCCCTGGGCCCTCGGGCTGCGCAACGCCATGGCCCTGGCGGTGCGCATGCGGCCGGGCCAGGCGGACCAGGTGCTGCAGGGCGAGAACTCGGTGGACTATGCGGACGAGGCCGAACCCGCGGAGGAATACAACATCCTCCAGGCTGGTGCGCACTATGGCTGGCCCTACTGCGTGGCGGACCGACGCCCCGCACGCGGCTACGAAGGGCGCCACGACTGCGCCACCACGCAGGCCCCGGATGCACTCTGGCCCGCCCATGTGGCGCCGCTGCACTTTCTGCTGGCGCCGGCCTCGGACCATCCCTGGGGCGGGCGACTGCTGGTGGCCTGGCATGGTTACCGCGCAGCCGGCCACCGCGTCATGGCCTACACATTGACACCCTCAGGCACAATCTCGGGTCCGGGCACCGAGCTGCTCGGCGCCTGGTCTGCCCAGGCCGGTGTGCGCCCGCTCGGAACGCCCGTGGGGCTGACCCTGGACAGCCAGGGGCGACTCTTTGTTCTGGAAGACCGCAATCGCACCGTCCTGATGCTGGGCCGCCATCCCTGAACACATGCTCACATTCGACCTGCTCAAGACCGAAGGCCACGCCCGCCGCGGCCGCCTCACGCTCAACCACGGCGTGGTGGAGACGCCCATCTTCATGCCCGTGGGCACCTATGGCACGGTCAAGGGCGTGATGCCGCGCAGCCTGGAGGAGATGGGCGCGCAGATCATCCTGGGCAACACCTTCCATCTCTGGATGCGCCCGGGCCTGGACATCATGCAGGGCTTCGGCGGCCTGCACGCCTTCGAGCAGTGGCACAAGCCCATCCTCACGGATTCGGGTGGCTTCCAGGTCTGGAGCCTGGGGGCCATGCGCAAGATCAGCGAGGAAGGCGTGCACTTCGCCTCGCCGGTCAATGGTGACAAGCTCTTCATGTCGCCCGAGGTCTCGATGCAGATCCAGACCATCCTCAACAGCGACATCGTGATGCAGCTCGACGAGTGCACACCCTACTGGCAGGGCGAGAAGGGCAGCGGCCACATCACGAGCGAGGCCGAGGCGCGCGTCAGCATGGAGCTCAGCCGGCGCTGGGCGCTGCGCTCCAAGGCCGAGTTCGAGCGCCTGGGCAATCCCAACGCGCTCTTCGGCATCGTGCAGGGCGGCATGTTCGAGCACCTGCGCCAGGAATCGCTGGAGGCGCTGGTCGAGATGGACTTCCCCGGCTACGCCGTGGGGGGCGTGAGCGTGGGCGAACCCAAGGAGCTCATGAACCAGATCATGGCCCACACGCCGCACCGCCTGCCAGCGCACAAGCCGCGCTACCTCATGGGCGTGGGCACGCCGGAAGACCTGGTGCTGGGCGTGCAGTGCGGCGTGGATATGTTCGACTGCGTGATGCCCACGCGCAATGCACGCAACGGCACCATCTTCACGCGCCATGGCGACCTGAAGCTGCGCAACGCGCGCCACAAGGCCGACCCGCTGCCCATCGACCCCACCTGCACCTGCTACGCCTGCGCGGGCACGGCCGGCGTGAGCTGGGACGAGGGCGGCCGCGCCGGTTTCAGCCGCGCCTACCTGCACCACCTGGACCGCTGTGGCGAGATGCTGGGCCCCATGCTGAGCACGGTGCACAACCTGCACTACTACCTGAACCTCATGAAGGAAGTGCGCGCCGCGCTGGATGCGGGCGCGTTCGCCGCCTTCGTGCAGCGGTTCCACGCCGACCGCGCGCGCGGCGTGTAGCCCCCGGTGTAAGAAACCGGCGCCCCGCGCCGACCCATGGACAGGCGGGGCCGGTGGTCGGCCCCGCATCTCAACGGAGACCCGTCCATGAATTCCCTGCGCCATGTCCTGGCCATGCTGGCCCTGCTGCTGAGTTTCGGCAGCGCCCAGGCCCTCAACATCCAGCCCTACAGCCCCGCCGCGCTGCAGGCCGCACAACAGGCCGGCCAGCCCGTGGCCCTGCACTTCCATGCCGACTGGTGCCCCACCTGCCGCGCGCAGGAAAAAGTGTTCCAGTCCCTCAAGGGTAATGCCAGCCTGCCGCTGACCCTGCTGGTGGTGAATTACGACAAGGAGCGCGAGCTCAAGCGCGCGCTCAAGGTGCGCGCCCAGTCCACGCTCATCGTCTACCGCGGCAGCCAGGAGACGCGCCGCTCGGGCGGCGAGACCGAAGCCGCCGCGCTGCGTGATGCGCTGAAGTCCGCCCTCTGAGCCGGAGCCCGCGATGACCGACATCACCCTCTCCCATCTCGGCCTCAGCATGGTGGCCGGCAGCCTGACCACGCTTTCGCCCTGTGTCTTTCCGCTGCTGCCCCTGGTGCTGGGCGGCGCCGTGCAGTCCAACCCGCTTGCGCCGCTGGCCATGGGCGCGGGCATGACGGCCTCGTTCGCGGGCATCGGCCTGCTGCTGGGGGCACTGGGCCCCGCGCTGGGTGTGGACGCCGACAGCGTGCGCACCCTGGGCGCGGCCATGCTGATCGCCTTCGGCCTGGTGATGCTGGTGCCCGTGCTTAATGAACGCTTCACGCAGGCGGTGATGCCCATTGCCAGCAGCGCGCAGGCCGCGAGCAGCCGGCTCAACGCCGGCTCGCTGCTGGGCGCGCTGGCGCTCGGTGGTCTGCTGGGCCTGGTGTGGAGTCCCTGCTCGGGCCCCTTGCTGGCCTCGGCCATGACGCTGGTGGCCAGCGAGGGTGGGGCCGGGCGCGGCGCCTTCATCCTGGGCTTGTTCGGCCTGGGCGCGGCCGTGCCGCTGATGGTGGCGGCCTATGCCTCGCGCAGCGGCTTCGTGCGCGCACGTGGCTGGGTGCTGACCCATGCGGAGACGCTGAAGAAGGTCTTCGGCGGACTGATCGTGGCCGCCGGTGTGGCCATCCTCACCGGTGCCGACAAGTGGCTTGAAGCGCAGGTGCTCGACGTGCTGCCCGACTCATGGGTGCGGCTCACGACTCTGTTCTAATGATTCGATGCCCGACGCCGACGCCCTGGCCGCCCTGCGCCCCGACTTGCTGCGCTTTGCACGCCTGCAGCTGCGCGATGCCGCCGCAGCCGAAGACGTGGTGCAGGAAGCGCTGCTGGCCGCGCTCAACAACGCGCAGCAGTTCGCCGGACGCGCGGCCATGAAGACCTGGGTCTTCGGCATCCTCAAGCACAAGATCGTGGACCTGATCCGCCTGCAGAGCCGCAGCACCAATGTCTCGGCACTCTCGGCCGAGGAGGAAAGCATGGACCAGACCTTCGAGACCCTGTTCCGCGAGAGCGGCCACTGGACCCCGACGGCACGCCCGCAAAGCTGGGGCGACCCCGAGGCCTGCCTGCGCCAGCAGCATTTCTGGGACGTGTTCGACGCTTGCCTTCATCACCTGCCCGAGAACACCGCGCGCGTCTTCATGATGCGCGAGTTCCTGGACTTCGAAACACCCGAGGTCTGCCAGACCCTGGGCATCACCGTGAGCAACTGCAACGTCATCCTGCACCGCGCGCGCAATGCGCTGCGCCTGTGCCTGCAGCGGGGCTGGTTTGCCGGGGAGACCGCACCATGCTGAGCTGCAAGGAAGTCAACCGCCTGCTCTCCGAGGCGCAGGACCGCCCGCTGGCGCTGCGCGAACGCCTGCCGCTGCGCCTGCACCTGGCCATGTGCCAGGGCTGCCGCAACTTCGAGAAGCAGCTCGATTTTCTGCGCCAGGCCAGCCGCGGCTATTTCCGCCGCGACGACGATCCATCATGAAAAACGGCGCCGGGGCAGGGCCTCGGCGCCGTGGTCCCGGGTACGGGACTTACTTCATCATCTTGTCGGACTTCATTTTGTCGTCCTTCATCATGCCGTCTTTCTTATCGGACTTCATCATCTTGTCGTCCTTCATCATGCTGTCCTTCTTGTCGGACTTCATGGCCTTCTCGCCCGCCATCTTGTCGTCCTTCATCATCTTGTCGGACTTCATCTCGGCCTGGGCGGCACCTAGACCCAGGGCCATGGCGGCCAGCACCAGCAAAGACTTCAGCTTCATCGTCATCTCCTGATCAGGTGGTGCCTGACAAGATAGCCAGGCACAGACCGCGCGTACGCCGGCCTGAACATCAGTCGGCGCAAGAGCGAAAAGCTTACAGCCCATACCGGGTCGCGATAGCCCGGCCTCAGCCCAGCCGCTGGAGCTCGAACACTTCGGCGTAGGGCTGGGCGGCTTGAACCGCGGCGGCGGACTGCTGGTTGATGCGCAGCACGCGCGCATCGAAGCCGTGCCCGCGCGTGTTGAGATTGCGCTGCTGCTGTGAGGCGTGAAAGCGCAAGAGCTCGGCCTTCCAGCGCGCCGCGTCTTCATCGAAGGGCGTGTACAGATCGTGGTGCATGGCCAGCGTCTTGGCGTCCTGGTTGAGCCAGGCCCAGAGCGGGTAGTGCATCTGCCGCGCCACGGCATCGATCAGCGCATAGATGCGCTGGTGGGTCACGTTGCTGTCGTTGCCGTGGGGCAGGAAGACGCAGTGCGGCTGGTGCTCGACCAGCAGACGCTGGATGGTGGCGTGGTTGGCCGCATCGAGGCGCGGGTTGCCGCCCGCGTCGTTCGGCAGACGCAGAAACGCCAGCTGCGCCGCCGGCAGGCCGAAGAAGGCGCAACTCGCCAGCTGCTCCTGCTCACGCAGCGCAGCCCTGGCCTCGTCGGTCTGCGCGCCGGCATAGCCGGGCTCCACCCCGCTGGCGCCCGTGGTGCACACCGCGATGTGCAGGTGCATGCCCTGCCCGTGCAGGCGCTGCAGCGTGATGCCGATGGCGTCGAAGTCATCCGGGTGGGGCGCGAGGACCAGGCCCGACAGACCGCGGGACAGGACCAAGGTGTCAAAGGACACCGCGCCGGCACCCCGGGCCCGGGTCTGCGCATGCACCGCCTCCAGCGCGGCGTCCAGCGCGCGCAAGCCTGCGCTCATCGCGTACTCACCGGAACAGGTTGTCGCGCGCCACCCAGACGAAAGCACCGAGCAAAGCCGCGGCGACGAGTACCAGGTACAGCCCCCAGGGCTTTTTCTTTTCGGCGTAGGGATCGGTGAGCGCGCGCTCGGCGTTGGGCGGCAGCTGGGCCATCTGGGTGAGCGAGGTGCCGAAGGGGATGTTGATCTTGGCGCGCGCGTTGATGGCCCAGCCGTTGGCGTCGAGGATGGGGCCCAGGTTGCGGCTGCGCAGCTTGAACCAGGCCAGGATGACGGCCGGCCCCGAGATCACGAGCACCAGGCCGGCGATGGCGATCGGCCACTGCCACCAGACCAGCGAGAAGAAGCCGGAGAGCACCGCGGCCAGGGCCGAGCCGATGGCGCCCAGGGCCAGGCCGATGGCCGCGAAGATACCGGCGAACTTGGCCACGTCAAAGGGCGCGGGCGGCGGTGGGGGCGTGGCAGGCGCAGCAGCCACCGAGCCCACCTTCTTGCCGCTGTCGACGACGGCGGTCGTGAGCTTGTCGTCCGAGGCCTTGGCCTTGCTGGCCGCCAGCTTCTGCAGCTGTTCGCCGACGAAGCGCGCCAGGCGCTTGTAGGGCGACCAGAAGGCCTGGCGCAGGCTGATGGGGTGCTCGACGATCTTGGCGATGGTGGCATCCCAGTCGCGGCCCAGGCGGTCGTAGAACACGCCGTTGCGGCCCACCATGAGCTGGTCCGAATCTCCGGCGGTGAAGGCCGCGGCAATGCTGAGTTTTTCGCCGCCGCGCACGCAGTCGCAGTAGACCAGGCACATGCGCGAGAGCGTGGCCAGCGCGGCGTGGCGCGCGGGGTCGTTGACCGCTACGCAGAGCTCGGCCGAACGGCCGTCCAGGTAGAGCGTGCCGATCTGGAAGGTGGCCTTGCCCTGGCGCGTGTAGAAGTCGCGGAAGGCCACGAAGTTGTTGGCCAGGGCCAGCAGGTCGCGCACGTAGTGGGCCAGACGCTCGAGCTGGCGCACGGCGTCGGCCTCGACGGCTGCGTCCGGCTTGGCGGCCAGCCAGGCGGCATAAGGCGCGAGCTTGTCCTTGAGGGCGGCCCAGTCGGCCTCGCTCAGCGTGTCACGCGCACCCAGCAGGGGCGTGACCGTAGCTGCGCGCAGGGTCTGCATGCGATCCGCCCAGGCCGGGTTCAGCCCGTTGGTCAGCGGCAGCGCGACGCCGGACTGCACATGCGCCAGCGGCAGCGCAGCGATGCCCTCGGCGTCGGTCTTGAGCGTCACGCTGCCCAGGGCGGCGAGCGCGGCATCGGCCGCGTTGAGGGCCGCGCCGGCGCGCGCATCGTAGGCAGCCAGGCGGCAGCGCACGAACCAGTCTTCCACCTTCTCGGCCACGGCCACCAGGGCGTCGTGGGCGGCGGCGGTCGCGTCGCCCAGGGGACGCGCCGACTGGCCGGCCGCTTCCCAGGCCGCCAGCGCGCGCTGTGCGTGGCGGGTCTGCGCGGCATTGGCGGCGGCGACCGTCACCATGCCATCCCCACTGCCGATGTCGGCCAGCAGCTCGCGCGCGGCGGTCGCGATGGCGCGCCCTTCCTCGTCATCGTCACGGATGGCGGCCAGCGGCACGCCGGGCAGCTTCTGGGCGAGCACCGCCGGGTCCTTGAGCCGCGCGGCGGCCCACTGCACCGCGGCGATCAGCTCGGGGGCGCGCACCTGGCCATCGCCATCGCCGTCGACGAAGGCCAGCGTGCGGGCGTCAAACTCGATGCCCTTGACGGGGCAGGACAGGGCGACCCAGAGCTTCTGATCGAGGTCGCCGATGTGCAGCAGTTCGGCCGCGGTGTCCAGGCGCACCTGGTCGAAGCCGCCGGCACGAAAGAAACGCCAATGGGGCAGGTCTGGGGTCATGGATGCGCTCCCGCTGTAGTTGTGGCGGCCATCTTAACCAGAGCGGATGACGCGAGCCAGCCGGGGGGCACCACTCAATGCGGCTGCAGGTCCTGCAGCACGTGCCTGACCATGCCGCGGGCCAACTCGTGTTCGCCCAGCACCACGGCGCAGCCGCTGTCGGACTGCAGCAGCGCGGCCTCTTCTTCGCTGTGGCTGCGCACCACGACCTTGAGCTCGGGATTGAGCGTGCGGCCGATCTCGACCATCCTGCGCACATCCAGGGTATGGGAGATGGCCACCACCAGCACGGCCGCGCGGGCGATATGTGCCTGGATCAGGACCTCGGGGGTCTGCGCATCACCGTACACCGCTGGCACGCCTTCCTTACGCAGCGCGTCCACGACCTCGCGGTTCTGCTCGGCCACCACGAAGGGGATCTGCTGCGCCCGCAGAGAGTCGGCGATACGGCGGCCCACCCGCCCGTAGCCCACCAGCACCACCTGCTTGCTCAGCAGCTTGGCATCGGTACTCATGGGCAACTCGGCCAGCGGGTCGTCGCGCTGCTCGAGTCGGCGCGCCAGCGACGAGCGCGCCAGGATCCAGCGCCGTGCCGGCTCGACGGCGGCAAACAGCGCGGCGTTCAGCGCGATCGATATCAGGGCTCCGGCCAGCACCAGACTCTGGCCTTCGGCGGGCATGAGATTCAAGGCCACACCCATGCCGGCCAGGATGAAAGAAAACTCGCCGATCTGCGCCAGGCTGGCACCCACAATGAGCGCGGTGTTCAGCGGGTAGCGCAGCAGCAGCACCAGCGCCACGGCGGCCAGCGTCTTGCCCACCAGGATGATGGCCACCACGGCCAGCAGCTTGACGGGCTGCTGCCAGATCACGGCCGGGTCGAACAGCATGCCGACCGAGACGAAGAAGAGCACCGCGAAGGCATCGCGCAGGGGCAGGGACTCGTCCGCCGCGCGGTGGCTGAACTCGGACTCGCGCATCATCATGCCGGCGAAGAAGGCGCCCAGCGCGAACGACACGTCGAAGAGCTTGGCAGCGCCGAAGGCTACGCCCACCGCCACGGCCACGATGCTCAGGGTAAAGAGTTCCTGCGAGCCGGTGCGCGCCACCCACCAAAGGGCCTTGGGCAGCAGGCGGCGGCCCACCACCAGCATGAGCACGATGAAGGCCGTGACCTTGGCCAGGGTCAGGCCCACGGTCTCCCAGATGTCCGAAGTGCTGGTCAACTCGGCCGAGGCTTGCCCGGTGGCGCCCAGCAGCCCGGACAGCGCGGGCAGCAGCACCAGCACCATGACCATCACGAGGTCCTCCACCACCAGCCAGCCCACGGCGATCTGGCCGTTGATGGACTGCAGCAGGCCCTTGGCCTCGAGTGCACGCAGCAGCACCACGGTGCTGGCAACCGACAGGCACAAGCCGAAGACCAGCGCCCCGCCCAGCCCCCAGCCCCAGAACAGGGCCAGACCCAGACCCAGTGCCGTGGCCACCGCGATCTGCACGATGGCACCGGGCACCGCGATACGTCGCACGGCCATCAGGTCCGACAGGGAGAAATGCAGACCCACGCCGAACATCAGCAGCATGACGCCGATCTCGGCCAGCTGACCGGCCAGGCCCACATCCGCCACGAAGCCCGGCGTGAACGGCCCGATCACGATCCCGGCCATGAGATAACCCACCAGCGGCGGCATGCGCAGGTTGGTGGCCAGCAGGCCGAAAATCATGGCCAGGCCGAAACCGGCTGCGATGGTGGCAATCAGGTTGACGTCGTGGGGCATGGTTTGAAGATAACCCAATTTCCCGCCCGCGCCCGGTGCTTGAGGCGTATTTCCACATGTGCGGTCCGGGACAGTAGCCCCAGAGTCTCTGCGACTGATCGCCACTGAATGTTGCGCTGCGTCAGGTTGGGTTCAAGCGCCTGGAGTAAGCTCGGTTTTCCTCTACAGCACGGGCCGCGCCCGACCAGGAATCATGCCTTACCTGCGCCAAGTGTTGGCCTTCGCGGCCCTGTTGTTCATGAGCCTGGCGGGCGCACAGACGCCCGAGGCCGGCTACCGCTTCTCGCCCGTCAATCAGTACGACATCCAGCTGATGGCGGCGTACTGGAACCCCATCGTCCAGTACGTCTCGCACAGAAGCGGCGTGAAGCTCTCGCTCAAGATTGCACGCACGTCGGCCGACACCACGGCCTACGTGCTGGCGCAGGAAGTCGAGTTCGTTTTCAGCAACCACCTCTTCAGCCCCGAGCGTGAGCAGCTCGGCTGGAAGGTCTTTGGCCGACGCCAGCTGCCCCCCATCACAGGCCAGATCGTCGTGCCCGCCGACTCGCCCATCACCGATCTGCGGCAACTTCAGGGTCAGGAAGTGGCCTTCGCCGGACCTGAGGCCTTTGTGATCTACAAGGTGCCGTACGCCCACCTGCTCAACAGCGGCATCGACATCAAGGTCGTTTTCGGCGGCAACCAGAATGGTGCACTGGCCCAGCTGTTTGCCGGCAAGGTCAAGGCCGCCGGCGGTAACTCTCAGCTGCTTGAGGGCTACAGCAAGCGCGAAGGCAAGAAGTTCCGCGTGCTCTGGAGTTCCGAGCCTTTCAACGATCTGGCGCTGATGGTGTCCAGCAAGGTCCCCGAGAAGGACGCTCAGGCCGTCGCCGACGCCTTTCTCAATATGCACAAGGATCCGGCGGGGCGCGAGATCCTGCATCAGACCTCGCAGAAAGTGGGCCTGCCGGTGGACGCCTATTTCATCCCCGCCACGCTGGCCGACTATGCAGCCTACCGCCGCTTCTATCAGAGCGCCCCGCCCCAGCTGCGCTGAACTGCCGTGCTGACGCCGCTGATCCGCCTGCTGCCCAACTCGCTGGTCAAGCGGGTTTTCGCCTTGTATGTCGGCACGCTGATGCTGTTCTTCGGCACCGGTCTCTGGTTGTTCTACAACTACGAGTTCCGCGAGGAGATCGAAAAGGTCCAGGAGACGGCGGCCATGCTGGTGGAGGCCACCGCCCAGACCATCACCGAGAGCGCGGTGATCGGTGACTACGACACCATCCAGCGCACGCTGACAAGCAACGTACTGCGATCTCCTTTTTCCTCCGCGACATTCATCGACTTGCGGGGCGGCGTCGTTCGCGGCGTACACCCCCCTCCGACGACGAGCGAGTACGCTCCTGACTGGATGCGCCAGCGCGTCGATGAGCTGCTGTACGACGTCAATCGCCCCATCACGGTCGGCGGCAAGGATTACGGCGTGCTGCGCCTGCAATTTGCCGTCGACACCGTCGCGCACGACCTCTGGATGCTGCTGCTCACGGTCATCGCGCTCATGGGCGCCAGCCTGCTGGGCGGGCTGCTCGTCATCTGGTACTCGATGCGCCACTGGCTGATGTCCTTCCAGCGCTTCGACCGCAGCCTGTCTGCCGGGAGCCCACAGTTCGAGCAGCTCACCAAGCAAGTGGCTCAGGCCGTACCGGAAGAGTTCCGTCCGACCTTCGAGATGATGCAGCGCATCTCCGGCGATCTGCACCTGGAACTGCAGCAACGAGAGCTGGCCTTGACCGCGCTGCGGCGGGCGCTGTCCAAGCTGTTGCCCGATGCGCCGCAGACCCCTGTCACCCAGCGCATGGACATCACGGCGCTGGCCCGTCTGGTGCTGCAGGTCGTCCAGGAACGCGAGGCCGACCGCACCGCGCTGCAGGAAGCCAAACAGGCCGCCGAGGCCGCGAACCGGGCCAAGAGCGAATTTCTCGCGGTGATGAGTCACGAGATCCGTACACCCATGAACGGCATCATCGGCATGACCGGACTGGCGCTGGAAACCCCTCTCACCCCCGATCAGCGCGAATACCTGACCATGGTGCGTCGTTCGGCCGATGCGCTGCTAGCCATCATCAACGACATCCTGGATTTCTCCAAGATCGAAGCCGGCCAGCTTACGCTGGACCCGCGCCCATTCCGCATCCACTCCCTGGTGCGCGGCACGCTCAACAGCCTGGACAGTCAGGCCCGGGAGAAAGGTCTGAAGCTGGCCTACGAACCCGCGGACGATGTGCCTACCCATCTGGTCGGCGACCCCGGCCGCCTGCGCCAGGTGTTGATCAATCTGGTGGGCAATGCGGTCAAGTTCAGCAAACAGGGCGCCGTGACCGTACGCGTGCAGCCCCGGCAGTTCAGGGCAGGTCAGATCGTACTGGGCTTTGAAGTGCAGGACCAAGGCATTGGTATCGACCCGGCCAAACTGAGAACGATCTTCAACCCTTTCACCCAGGCTGACGCCTCCATCACGCGCCATTTTGGCGGCACAGGTCTGGGCTTGGCCATCTGCAGCAAGCTGGTCCAGGCCATGGACGGCGAGATCGGCGTGCACAGCGCACCCGGCAGGGGCAGCACCTTCCACTTCTCTGCCACCTTCGGCATCGACGAGGAGGCGACCGACAGCGACATCATGCCCATGACGGCCCCGATCCCCGTCAAAGCGGAGAACGCGCTGAACATCCTGCTCGCCGAAGACAACGAGGTCAACCAGAAGCTCATGCTTGAACTGCTGCGACGTGAGGGTCACGACGTGGACCTTGCACATAACGGGGAACAGGCGGTGTTCATGGCCACCCACGCCGACCCCCCCTATGACCTGATCCTCATGGACATGCAGATGCCCGTGCTCGACGGGTTGCAGGCCACACGGCGCATCCGCGAACACGAGCAGTCCAGCGGCTATCGCGCGCGTATCGTTGCCCTGACCGCCAACGTGCTCCCCGAGGACCGGGCGCGCTGCCTGAGCGCGGGCATGGACGGTCATCTGGGCAAGCCCATCAACCAGCGCGAGCTGCGGGCCGTGCTACAAGGCGATGCGACGCCCGTGCCAGAAGACACCCCCGTCCGCCCCGTAGCGACCGAAGCCGCGTCAGCCTTCGACTACCAACTGGCACTGGATAGCGCCGATGCCATGGTGGTGCGCATCATCGCCGAGTCCTACCGCAGCAACTGGCCAGGACAACTGCGGGCCATCGGCGAAGCGGTGCAACGCACGGACGCCGCCCAGCTGCAGCGTAGTGCCCATGCGCTGCGGGGTGTGCTGGGGAACTTCGGGGTCACCCCGGCAGAAGCGCTGACCCGGCGCATCGAGCTGCTGGGCACGCAGGGGGCCGCAGACCAGGCCGCCCCGCTGCTCCCCAAGCTGGCGGGCGAGCTGCAGGCCCTGGACCGGGCCCTGGTGATCTGGCTGGCCCGTACGCCAGCCTGAACACACGCCGTCGCGTTAACATGGGAACCAGCCCAGCTGACCAGGATCCGCCCCGCCCATGAGCCAGCCAACACGCTCCGGTGCCCGCATACTTGTCGTTGAAGACACGCCCGAGATCCGGCTGCTGGCCACTGTGTTACTGGAAAGTCAGGGCCACACCGTCTATAGCGCCGACGACGGCGAAATCGGTCTGGCCAAGGCCTTGGAGCTGAGACCCGACCTGATCCTGCTCGATGTGGTGATGCCGGGCCCGGACGGTTATGAAGTCTGCCGCCGTCTGAAGAAGGACGCAGCGCTGCGGGATGTGCCTGTCATCTTCATGAGCGCCCAGGACGACGTTCAGGCCCAGACCCTGGGATTCGAGGTGGGCGGGGCGGACTATGTCACCAAGCCGCTGTCAGTACCGGTGCTGCTCGCCCGCGTCCGCACACACCTCGCGCTGCACGCGCAGCGCCGCAGCCTCGAAGGCATGTTCCGCGATGCACTGGAATATGCGCCTGATGCCATCATCCTGGCCGATCCCCAGTGGCGCATCGTGCAGGTCAACGCACGGACCCTGGCCATGTTTGGCTACCAGCGCGAGCAGTTGACGGGGCAACCGGTCGAGATGCTCATCCCCCAGCGACTGCAGACCGAGCATTTCCAGCGTCGAATGACCGACGCCGACCGCCAGCCGGGGGACCTGGCGCTCGGCGTGGACACCGGGTGCCTGCGCAGCGACGGCAGCGAGTTCTTTGGGGATCTCAGCGTCGGGGTGCTGCACACCAGCCGGGGTCCCCTGCTGATGGCAGTGGTGCGCGACGTCACGGAGAGCCGTCGCATCCAGCAGGAGATGGCGGAGTCACGGCAGCGCCTGCGGGATTTGGCCGCACAGGGCGATGCCCTGCGCGAATACGAGCGCAAGAACATCGCTCGCGAGGTCCATGACGAACTGGGCCAGGTGCTGACGGCCCTTCGTATGGACCTGACCCACGCGGACATGACCTTTGGCGCCACGAATGCCGACCTTAAGGACCGGCTCCAGGGCATGCGTGTGCTGGTGGACCGCGCCATCCAGGGGGTGCGCAATGTGGCCACCCATCTGCGGCCGTCAGCGCTGGACATGGGCGTGGTGCCGGCGCTCGAATGGCTCGGCGGCGAGTTCCAACGCCATGCCGGCATCCCCTGCCACATCGATGTCGACACACCTGCCATCGAGATACCCGAGCATCGTGCCATCGCTCTCTTTCGCATCGTGCAGGAGTCCCTGACGAACGTGAGCCGCTACGCCCAAGCGAGTTCGGTGCAGATCAGTCTGCGGCAGGCCGACGGTCAACTCGTGCTGAAAGTGCGCGATGACGGCCAGGGCTTTGATGCCGCAGCTGGCGCGAAGGGCGGCTCTTTCGGTCTGCTGGGCATGCAAGAGCGGGCACTGGCTCTCGGCGGCGAGTTGACCTTGGAAAGCGCCATCGGTAGTGGCACCACCGTCACAGCCAGGGTGCCGCTGCATCAAGAGCCCCTGCGGCAGGAGACCCCATGATCCGATTGATGATTGCCGACGACCACGCCATCGTCCGCAGTGGCCTGCGTCAGCTGCTGTCCCTGGCGCCAGAC
The DNA here is from genome assembly GCF_027532185.1 of Hylemonella sp. GTDB lineage: Bacteria > Pseudomonadota > Gammaproteobacteria > Burkholderiales > Burkholderiaceae_C > Hylemonella. Next base: position 97,795 of record NZ_JAPZSV010000007.1, read on the forward strand.
ATCAGCGTCGCGTCCGAGGCGGTAGATGGCGCCCAAGTGCTTGAAGGCTTGCGCCGTGAGCTGCCTGATCTGCTGCTGCTCGACATCAACATGCCCGGCCTGAGCGGCCCCGACCTGATCGTCCGCATCAAATCCCACTGGCCTGCACTACCCATCCTCGTCCTGAGCATGCACAACGAGGGGCAAGTCGCTGCACGCGTGCTCAAGGCCGGCGCCAGCGGCTACGTGACCAAGGACAGCGAGATGGAGGTGCTGCTTGGCGCGATCCGCAGGGTTGCCAGCGGAGGCAAGTTCATCGTGCCCGAGCTGGCCGAGAAATTGGTGTTTGACATATCTCTCGGTAGCGACCAACAGCCACACCAGGCCCTCTCTGACCGCGAACTGGAAGTGTTCCGCCTGCTGGTGGCAGGTCAGGGTGTCAACGACATCGCCGAGCAGCTGTGCATCAGCAACAAGACCGTCAGCACGCACAAGACGCGGCTCATGGAGAAGCTCAACATCAGCAGCACGGCTGAGCTCGTGCGCTATGCCATGCAACACGGCCTGCTGAACTGAGTCCGCGGGCGACCGCCGTGTAGGAATCGTCCTACACACACCATCTTTTCCTGACATCCGAACCGGCCGAGTCCGATGGTACATGCCGACATGCGCCGGCACCATCTCGGTCATGAAGATTCTGGTCGTCGACGATTCTGAACTGATCCGCTTCCGGCTCGTACGGCAGATCATGGCCATCCCCGGCGTCAGGCAGGTGATGGCCGCATCAAGCCGTCAGCAAGCCGAGTACCTGTTCGCGGCCATGCGCCCTGGGCTGCTGGTACTGGACCTGAACCTGCCCGACGGTGACCCTGTCCACCTGATTCCGAATTTCAAGAACGAGCGCAAGGATCTGAAGGTGGCCGTGCTGACGAACGACGCGACGGACTACAACCGCCAGCGTTGCCTGCAGGCCGGGGCCGACTGGTTCTTCGACAAGTCCACCGAGTTCGAGCAGCTGCTGGAGCAGCTACGCCTACTTCCTGAACCTGCAACCTTCCGGAGATCGCCATGAATACCGCCCTGAATCCGGCGCCCCCAAGCGCCAACACCGACGCGCCAACCTCCATCCGTGAGTTCCTGGCTTTCAAGCTGGGCGACGAGGAGTATGGCGTCGACATCCTGCGCGTGCAGGAGATTCGCTCCTACGAACAGCCTACGCATATGGTGAATACGCCAGACCATATTCTGGGAGTCGTGAATCTGCGCGGCGTGATCGTGCCCATCATCGACATGCGCATCAAGTTCGGACTGAGCAACCCGAACTACGACAAGTTCACGGTGACCATCGTGCTCACCATTGGCCGCCAGGTCATCGGCATGGTCGTGGATGCAGTTTCTGACGTCATCACGCTCACGCCCGAGCAGATGCGCCCGGTTCCGGAATTCTCTGGCGCCATCGATTCGAAATCCGTACTAGCGTTGGGCTCGGTGGGCGATCGCATGCTGATTTTGCTGGACATCAATGCCGTGCTCAATACCTCGTCGCTGCAACAAGCGCTGACGTACGAGAGCAACTGAACTGGAGAAACACAATGAAACTCATGAGCAATCTTTCTGTCGGCAGTCGCCTGGGCTGGTCTTTTGGTCTTGTTCTGTTGCTGCTGGCTCTTTCTGCGTCGATTGGTGTTTGGCGCCTGCAGGAGCTTGCGCATACCGCGCATGCAATGGGGACCACGGACAACGAACGTCTGCGTGCCGTTGCCACTTGGCGCAGTGCGATCGAGTTGAACTGGACGCGGACGCGGGCCGCTTTGCTGGAATCTGACCCTGCTCGTATCAAGGCGTGGCAAGTCGAGATGGATAAAACATCAGCGCTCGTCACCGAGATCAGCAAGAAGGCCACGGCGATGATCGTTTCCGACGAGGGCAAAGCCATGGTGGAAGAGGTCGCGAAAGCCCGCGAGAACTACCGAGGACCTCGTGCGGAAGCCCTTAAGAGACGGCTGGCCGGCGAGGATGTCTCGACCATGCTGGAACGCGATATTCAGCCCCTGTCGATTGCCTATATCGATGCACTGACTCGTCTCGAACAACGCCAGCAGTATCTCTACGACAAGGAGTTGGAGAAGGCGGAGCATGAGTCCGTGACGGGTCGTTGGTTCATCGCTGGCAGTGCGTTCGCTGGGTTGATCGTGGGCATCGTCGCCGTCATCTTCCTTACCCGTTCAATCGTGCCGCCACTGCGTCAGGCTGTACAAGACGCGCAAGCCATCGCCCAAGGCGATCTGACGCGCCCCATCCGATCCGAAGGCAAGGACGAGATCGCGCAGATGCTCGACGCCCTGGCCCAGATGCAGACCAGTCTCTCCGGTATCGTCGGCCGCGTGCTCCAGGGCAGCGAGTCTGTCTCGACAGCCAGCGCCGAGATTGCCCAAGGTAACCTGGACCTCAGCGCGCGCACCGAAAGCCAGGCCAGCGCGCTGGAAGAGACAGCGGCTTCCATGGAAGAGCTGACCTCCACCGTCAAACAGAATGCCGACAACGCCCGCCAGGCCAACCAGCTGGCCCAGAGCGCCAGCGGCGTGGCTCAGCAGGGCGGCCAGGTCGTCTCCCAGGTCGTGGACACGATGAAGGGCATCAGCGACAGCAGCAAGAAGATCGCCGACATCATCAACGTCATCGACGGCATCGCCTTCCAGACCAACATCCTGGCGCTCAACGCCGCCGTGGAAGCGGCCCGCGCTGGCGAGCAGGGCCGCGGCTTTGCCGTGGTGGCTGGTGAAGTGCGCACCCTGGCCAGCCGCAGCGCCGAGGCCGCCAAGGAAATCAAGGCCCTGATCACCGAGAGCGTCAGCCGCGTCGACGAGGGCACGGCGCTGGTGGATCAGGCCGGCAGTACCATGAACGAGGTGGTGGCCAGCATCAAGCGCGTGACCGACATCATGGGCGAGATCAGCGCGGCCAGCACTGAACAGAGCCAGGGCGTGGCGCAGATTGGCGAGGCGGTGACGCAGATGGACCAGGTCACGCAGCAAAACGCTGCGCTGGTGGAAGAAATGTCCGCCGCTGCCAACAGCCTCAAGAGCCAGGCCCAGGATCTGGTGCAAGCCGTCGCGGTTTTCAAGCTGGATGCCAGCAGTCAGAAGGCGACGGTCGTCGCAAGCACACCTGCGCGCACGAACGCCGCCGGCAATGTTGAGCGCCGCTCACCGAGCCGTACGACCAACGTCACACGTCTTCAGCCGCAGGGGGCACACAAGCCGGTTGAGTCTCTCGCCGCACCTGCCAAAACGGGTGCCGACGACTGGGAAAGCTTTTGATCCCGCCGGCTGGTCCTACCCTGCTGGCCATAGTCCATAAGGAGCTGAATATGTCACAACGGTCACCGGTCCGGCGAGGCCTGGGCATTGCCCACCGACTCTACCTCCTGGGTTTCATTGTGGCCCTGGCCCTGGCTGCGCTCGCAACTTACGCCTACGTGCGCCTGCATGACGTGAGCGCCCGGGCCGAAAGGACCGAGGCCGTGCGCGTGCCGCAGCTGACCGCAATGGCCGACTTGGAACTTGCCATCGCCCGCGCGTCGCTGCAGCTGCGACACGCCATGCTCGCCCGCAACCCGCAGGAGCGCGACGCGGCTCTTGCGGACATCGGTGCCAAGCGCCAGCTGATCGCGCAAACGATGCAGAGCTATGAGAAGGCGCTCTATACGACCAAGGGCAAGGCGCAGTTTGCACGCCTGCCACCGCTGATGGAGAGGTTCTGGGAGATAGCCCAGAGGAACGTGGCGCTGATCCAGGCCGGGCAACGCGAGCAGGCTTTTGCCTACCTGGTGGATGTCACGATCCCAGCACGCGACCAGCTGCTGGAGGTGCTGGACGAAGGCGTCCGGTATCAGGAAGAGGCGCTCAAGCAGGACATCCATCTGATCGTTACCAGTGTCCAGACCACGTCAACGGCGCTGGTGACGACCGCCTGTACCATCGCCGTGGCCCTGCTTGCCTTCGCGACCTGGGTCGCCGCCCAGCTGCGCCGTCGCCTGAGCCTGTCGCAGAGTGTGGCGGAGCGCGTACGCGACGGTGACCTGACTCGTCCTGTGCGTGACGACGGTCGCGACGAGTTCTCCCCACTGCTCAGCGCCCTCGCGGACATGCAGACAGCACTGCTGCGGATCGTGTCAGAGGTACGACAGAGCTCCGATGTCGTATCAGATGCCTGCGCCGAGATCGCGCGGGGCAATCAGGATCTGAGCGCACGCACCGAGCACCAGGCTGGCGCCCTGCAGCAGACTGCTGCCAGCATGGAGGAGCTGTCGACCACCGTCGGCCAGAACGCCGACAACGCCAGCCAGGCCAACCTGCTGGCGCGCGAGGCCAGCACCGTTGCGGTGCACGGCGGGGAAGCAGTGGACCAGGTGGTGCAAACCATGAAGAGCATCAGCGACAGCAGCAGCCGGATCGCCGACATCATCGGTGTGATTGATGGCATCGCCTTTCAGACCAACATCCTCGCGCTCAACGCTGCCGTCGAGGCGGCCCGCGCCGGTGAGCAGGGCCGAGGCTTTGCCGTGGTCGCTGGCGAGGTACGTAGCCTGGCCAGCCGTTCGGCCGAGGCCGCCAGGGAGATCCGGCAACTTATCCATGAAAGCGTGGGCCGGGTCGAGCAGGGCAGTGCGCAGGTGGCCAAGGCTGGCCAAACCATGGACGACGTGGTCGCCAGCATCAAGCGCGTGACCGACATCATGGGCGAGATCAGCGCGGCCAGTGCCGAGCAGAGCCGGGGCGTGGGCCAGATTCGCGATGCCGTCACCCAGATGGATCAGGTCACGCAGCAGAACGCCGCGCTGGTGGAAGAGATGGCCGCCGCGACGGGCAGCTTGGAGGGCCAAGCCAAGGAGCTGGTGCAGGCCGTCGCCTTCTTTCACGTGGATGCCACGCAGCAAGGCGCCTTGATCGAGGCTGCGTCTTCGACACCTGCAGCAGAGTCGACGACGACAACGCCTGCCAGCATCAGCGTTCCCGGCTACCAGGGCCCTGAGCGCCGTTCACCGAACCGCGCCACCAACATCGCACGTCTCAAGCCACAGGTGGCCCACAAGATGGTTGAATCTGTAGCGGCGCCCGCCAAGACCGGCACCGACGACCGTTAGAGTTTCTGATCTGGTCCGCCCTGGCGTTTCACGTGCGCCATCCCCCAGGGACGATGGTATTTTTTTCTCTGGCGCTAACTGAGTCGTCAGTGATCGGCCTTGAAGCGCTCTCGCACAGTCAGCACCTCATCCCAAGCACCCAGAAAGACGTCCACGCACGCCGGATCGAAGTGCTTGCCACGTTGCTCACGCATGAAGCTCTTGGCGCGGTCCAGCTCCCATGCGGGTTTATAGGGGCGGGCGGAGGTCAGCGCGTCGAATACATCGGCCACGGCGACGATGCGCCCCACCAGCGGAATCGTCTCGCCTCTCAGGCCCAGCGGGTAGCCGCTGCCGTCGAATTTCTCGTGATGACTCAGCGAGATGACCGCCGCCATCTGCAGCAGCGGTGACCCGCTGTCGGACAGAATCTGATGGCCGATCACCGGGTGCTGTTTCATGATGCCAAATTCTGCCTCGTCCAACTTGCCGGGCTTGAGCAGGATGTGGTCGGGAATGCCGACCTTGCCGACGTCGTGCATGGGCGCGGCCTCGAGGATCAGCTGCTGCTGCTCCGGCGGTAGACCCATACGCACCGCAATCATCCAGGAATAGTGCGCCATGCGCTGGATATGGTCGCCGGTCTCCGGATCGCGGAACTCGGCGGCACGAGACAGGCGCAGTATCGTCTCGCGCTCGCGCCGCCGGATCTCGTCGGTCGCTTTCAGCACCTCCTCAGCCAGCCAGCTGGCGCGATCCTGCAGTTTGCGCTGGCTCGCACGCAGTGCCAGCATGTTGCGCATACGCGCCCGGAACTCGACCTTGTCCAGGGGCTTGGTAAGGAAATCGTTAGCCCCCGCGTCAAGAGCCCGATGCCGCACCTCCAGTTCGTCATTCGCTGTCACCATCAGCACAGGCACATCAGCGCGTCCGGGCGTCGCCCGCAGCTGCCGCACCAGTTCGATGCCATCGAGCTCCGGCATCATGTAATCTGCGATCAGCAGGTCCGGCTCTTCTTGCTGACAGTGCGCCAGGGCCTGGCGCGAATCTGCAAAAGCCCGCACCTTGATCCCGCCGTCGAGCTGTCCGATGAAATGCTGCAATAGAAGCAGATTGGCTTCCACATCGTCAACGATCACGATCTGCATGGTGGACACCCAGAAATTCCGGATGCCCATCTTAGTCCGCTTCGCCTTCCGTTTCCTGACAGCGCTGCACTGATCAGGCTGAACCGAGTTCCGACAGCGTTCTGTCTTGGACGAGCCTGGTCACCCCAACAGCCTTAGCCAGCCCCTGATCTTGACCGGATTTGCACTTGGGCCTGCGCCCTCCTGCTTCTGGAAGCATTCTGCAGGCCCCATGCTGACGCTGTGTGATCAGAAGTGCAGCGTGGCGCTCACGCTGAGCGTGCGCGGATCGCCGGCCTTGATGTAGTCCGCGTACTGGTACATCCAGTACTTGCGGTCGGTCAGGTTGTTGATGTTGGCACGGAGGGTGGTGGCGTAGCCCTGGACCGTGGTGTCGTAGGTGGCCCCCAGGCTGAACAGCGTGTAGCTGTCGACCGTGACCTTGTTTGAGGCCCGCAGCGGCGTCTCACCCGTGTGCTTGGCGCCCAGGCGCACCTGCAGGCCCTGCACCTGCGGCACGCGGTAGGCCACCTGGGCGGTCAACACCTGCTCCGGCGCGCCGGCCACGCGGTTGCCGTTGTTGGTGCCGCTGCCCTCGACGTATTCGGCGTCCAGCAGCATCAGGCTGCTGCCCACGCTCCACTGCTTGTTCACGCGCGCGGTGCCGCCCAGCTCCACGCCCTGGTAGATAGACTTGCCGTCCTGCACGTACACGTTGGAGGCGTTGGCGTACTCGGTCGCCTTCTCCACCTTGAACAGGGCGGCCGTCCCCGACCACATGGCGCTGTCCTTCTTCAGGCCCAGCTCCCACTGCTTGCTGACCAAGGGGTCGAGTACTGCGCCCGCGTTGACGTAGCTGATGCCCACGATCGCGCCCTGCTGCAGCGATTCGACGTAGCTGGCATAGGCCATGGTGTCGGGCGTGAGCTTGTTCATCAGGGCCACGGTCGGGGTCAGCACGCCCTTCTTCTCATAGCTCGATGTGACAGCGCCCGAAGCCGCGAGGCTGTTCTGCTCGTAGTTCGTCCAGCGCAGGCCGCCCAGTACCGACCAGGTCTTGTTCAGTTCGAGGCGGTCGCTCACGAAGGCGCTGCGCTGCAGGATCTCCGAGGCACGTCGCACCCTCAGGGCGTCGAAGGAACCCACGCTGTTGTAGGCCACGGTGTTCTGCTCGTAGATGTTGCCCGTGCCGTAGTTGGTGCTGTAGATGCTGGCATCGCTCCAGTCGTTCATCTGCTTCTGCCAGGACACCCCGGCCACGATGTTGTGGCGCAGGGCGCCGGTCTGCACCTTACCGGTGACCAGGGCGTCCGCATACTGGAACTGGTAGCGCTCGCCCGAGTCGGCGCGCGTCACGTTGTAATCGCCGGCCGAGTTCTCCAGGTGCAGCACCTGCTCGTTGCGGCGTGTCTTGCTGTAGCTGCGGCTGAAGTTGGTCTGGGCCTGCCAGTCGGGGCTGAGCTCGTACTTGAGCCCGGTCGCGACATGGGCGAACTTGTTGTCGGTGTAGGTCCCCGGGCCGACCAGGGTCTGGTCGTTTTTGATAGGGGTGGGCAAGGCGCTGCCGTCCGGAAAGACCGATTGGTAGGCCGAGCCGTCCCACCAGCCGGCGGTACGGATCGAGGGCTCGGTGTCCTTGGCCAGACGGTCCTGGTACAGCGTCTGCAGATCCCAGGTCAGCCGGTCGCTGAGCTTGGCGTCCAGGGCCAGCAGCATGGAGTTGCGTTCCAGCTTGCCGCCGTTGGCTGGCTTGCCGTCTTCGCGCGTGACGTTCAGGCGATAGCCCAGCGCACCCTCACCCGCACGGCCGCCCAGATCCACGTTGGCACGCATCAGGCTGCTGCTGGCATAACCCAGGCTGACGCTGCGCGTTGGCGTGTCGGTGGGTTTCTTGGTCACATAGTTCACGATCGCGCCTGGCGCGCCGAAGCCATGCATGAAACCCGAGGCCCCCTTGAAGAGCTCGATCTGCTCGAAGTGTTCGTAGGGCAAGGTCGTGGAGTAGGCGAGGAAGGGCTTGCCGTCCATGCGCCAGGAGGTCTGCCAGTCCAGGTCCATGCCGCGCACCGACAGATAGGTGCTCCACGCGGTGTTGGCGCCCGTGTTGTCCGAGACGGAAGCGTCCTGGATGAACAGATCACCGAGCTTCTGCGAACCCTGTTCCAGAATCTGCTCGCTCGTCACCACGGTGCTGGAGAAGGGCGTGTCCTTCTGGGCCACATGACCCAGCGCGCCCGCGCCCACCTTGGCCCCCAGGTTCTGCGTCACGCCGAACACGGCCGGCGCCACCACCTCCACGCTGCCCAGCGTGGCTTCCTGCTGCTGGGCCTGCGCCAGACCGGCACACAGCACGGTCAGTGCGACCGCCACTTGATGCTTTCTGAAACCCTGAACCTTCTTGTATCGACCCAACATCGTGATCCCCTCCAAATGAAAGGAAAGGATCATACTCTAAATGAGAACGATTTCTACTTAGATACAAAAGAGCCATCCCAGCCGCACCGGGCCCCACACCCGGCACGTCAGGGCTGAACCTGCACCCGCAGCCTTTGCCCCTGGATCTCCAGATCCTTCCACTGTGGCGGCACGATCTGCGCCCGGTCCAGCTCGGCAGCTTCGAAGCGACCCTTGGCACCCGGCACGGTGAAGTTGCCCGCACGGCGCCAGCCCTCGTGGGTCTGCCCGGTCTGCGCGAAGACCGCGCCGTTCCATCCGTTGGCGAAGACGAGCAACTCGTCGCGCGCGTCACCGTCCAGATCGCCCAGCCACACGGGACAGCCCGTTGGCATCTGCAGGCAATGGCGCAGCTCCCAGCTCTTGTCCTGCTGGAGGAAGCGCACAAAGCCCTCGGGCAGCACGCGCCCCTGGGGATACACACGGAATTTCTGGGCCAGCTCCTCGGCGTTCATCTGCTGTTGGGGCTGCGGGTTGTAGCGGTTGCTCTCGGCCAGCAGACGCTCGGCCTTGCGCTCCCAGCCCTGGCCCACCGGCACGCCCTGCCCTGCGACCATGGCCTGCAAGGCCTCGCGGCCGTAGCGGCCGGACTGCCAGCGCAGGTAGTCCCAGTCCGGCTCGATGGCCTGGCCGTCTGCGCCGGCCTTCTGCTGCTGCACATGCGCCAGATGCGCGGCGACGGCCAGCTTGCGCACATGTGTGGGCGGTGCCACATAGATCAGCAGGCCGATGCAGAGCAGCAGCGCCGCGACGATGTTGGTCGCTCCCATGGTCGCCATCCAGCGCTCGCGCCTCAACCATGAGAGGGCATAGCCCAGGGCATAGACAGCAGCCAGCACGGCCACGAGCGCAGCCCAGAGCCGGTCCTCGGACCAGCCGTATTGCTCCACGCGCAGGCCCAGGGCCCACCCGGCCACGCCCACCACCACCAGCAGGGCCAGCCAGGCACCCTGCAGCGCACGCGCAAGCGTCTCGGGGTAAGCCTCGTGCTCGCCGTCCTGGTAGGCGCAGTTGGCAAACAGCACAGCCAGGGCCGTGAAAGCCAGCATGAGCCGCGCGGCATAACGGGTGCTGAACAGCGGGTCCAGTCCCGTGAACGGCAGGGCCACGGTCCAGAGCACCGCGAAGAACAGCACCAGGGGCAGCAACCAGGCCGCGATGGACAACGCGTAGCGGCGGATAGTTTCCGTCATGCCCGCGCGCACCAGGCCCAGGCCCACCGAAGCCGCCACCACCAGACCCGTGACCGTGAAGACAAAGATGGACTGGGTGATCAACTCCCGCACGAACTTCACGCCGATCAGCGACATCAGCCCCGCGCCCGCCAGCAGCACGCCCCAGAAGATGCCGGTCATCACCGCTGCGGTCACGAGCAGGATGCCGTTGCGCCAGGCGTAATAGAAGAGCCGCTCGTAGCGCCAGCGCCGCGCTTCAAAGTCAAAGCCGCAGAACAGGCCCAGCAGCACGAAGCCCAGCACTCCCATCACCAGCGTGTCCTGGAAACGCACACCCAGGCCACGCACATCCACCCCGGCCGACCAGGCCGTGGCCGCACCTAGGGCGGCAAACAGCAGCGCAAAAGCCAGTACAGCCAGTTGCCGCGCCCGGCGCGGCAGATCGTCCACGTTCTGCGTGCAGTAGATCACCAGGGGCACGGCCAGCGCTGCAAACAGCAGGCCCGTGTACAAAATGGGCTCGGTGGCGGGCCAGGCCTTGCTCTCCCAGGATTTCCACAAGCCCCAGAGCGCCCAGCCCTGCACTGCACCCGTGAGGGCAAACATCCAGGTGAACGGCATCATCGACTCCCTGTGTGATTCAAGTGCTGCGCATTCTGCATGAGCCTCTCCTGCGCATCAGTAACGCAAGGTGACAGGCGAACCCGCCAGCCCCGCACGCTGCAGCCAGGCGAAGACCGAGTCCACCGTCACGGTCTCGATGCGGTCGCTGTAGCGCTTCTCGCCCGGGTGGTCGTCGAAGGCCACGTTGGCCGCGCTCACGCGTGCGCCCAGGCGCGTGAAGGCCCCCAGGCGCAGCACCGTGGGCTCGTAGCCCTGGAAGCGCAGCCACTCCTGCGCGCGTTCGCGCGAATACACGCTGGGCTCCATCGCCGCGGCCAGCGTCTCGATGGCCCACTGGTTGCTCTGCTGGTACTTGCGGCTCCAGGGGTAGCTCACCAGGTTGTAGGGCGCGTGATGCAGCGCCTGGGCCTTGCGCCCATCGAGCAGCAGCGCATGCAGTTTGAGCTGCACCTCGCGCGTGGGCACCACCCAGGCCGCTTCGAGGCGCCAGAGGTCGTCCAGGAAAAAGTCGCCCAGGCCCTGGCGGTAGAGCGCGGCCTCCTGCGTGCCGCAGTGGTTGAGCTTGTGCAGCACACGCCAGACATAGCCGCGCTCGTTGGCCTCGGCGCCCACGGCCGGCGCCTTGTAGGCCAGGCCCAGATGCGACCAGCGCAGGCCGTACTTCGTCAGGTCCTGCCCCGCACGCGCCAGCAGCACCACCTGCGCGCCGCTGGCGTCCAGTGCGTTCATCGTGCGCTCGGCCAGCACGAGGCTGCGCTCCAGCGTCCAGACCTGCAGCGGCCGACTTTCGCAGCTGCGGCCCGCGTGGGCCGGGGCCAGCAGCGCGGCCGTGAGACAGAGCGCGCCGAGCGCACAGCGCCAGAGTTTTGCGAAGTGCTTCATGGCGTCACCCTTTCGTTGTGCAGCAGCGCGCGGCCCAGGGCGTTAGGGATGAAGGCGATGGCCTCACCCGCCGCCGAGAGCACCACCCCCGCGCCGATCACGCTGACCGTCAGCACCGTGCCCACCCCCACCACCGAGGCGCCCAGGCCGCGGCCCGAAAGCTCGATGCTGGCCGTGGCGCCATCCGAGGCGCGCTCCAGCACATAGACCGTGCCGCGCGCCGAGACCTCCACGGTCTTGACGACCAGCACCGCGCCGGCTGTGGACAGGGCCACGGGGATCACGACCACGGTGGCCGCCACCGCGCTGCCCGCCACCACCACAGAGGCGATGGGCAGGGCCGAGAGGGTGCTGAGTGCTGAGGCCTCGGTGTGAGCTCGAGCCGGCAGCACCGCCCCCAGCGCCAGAGAAACGGCCAGCGTCAAAGAAGCAATGCGTTGTTTCATGATGACTCCTGAGTCTGTTGACTCATTCATTCGCCACGCGCCGCAGCACGGCGGGCTTCGAGGCGGGCCTCGGCCAGGTCGGCTTCGTGGGCATCACGCAGGGTCTTGGCCAGCGTGAAGGTGGTGGTGATCAGGTAGAGCCAGCTCACACCCAGGAAGGCCTTGTAGGTCTCGCTGATCTCCATGCGCAGCAGGCCCCAGCCCGTGAGCGCCATGGCCAGGAAGAAACCGATCCAGACCACAAACTTGAACATCGGCGAATCGGCGACCTTGCCCTCGGTGCGCGCCTTCTCGTTGTCACGCACAAACTTGGCCAGCACAAAGGCCGCGGACAGACAGAAGAAGTAACCCATGACCATGAAGGCCCGGTCCAGGTCCTTGCCCGGCAACCAGGCCAGGCCCACGCCGCAGAGGAAGACGGCGATCAGGAAAGACACCCAGACCTGCATGGACCAGGCTTTGGAATCACGGTGGATGAGCACTTGCATATCAGACCCCTTGGGGTTGTTGAACATGGCGCGCAGTGTGCGCGGCGGTGTTCAAACCGGGGGCCGAATTCGATACAAGTGGCGAGGCTTAGGATTTCTGGTATCTGATTTCGATACTTTCTGCCTCACCCGGGCCTGGCCAGGGGCGCGCCCTACATCAGCCGCGCCGCCATGACGGCCACGAACCAGGGCAGCACCAGCGCGACCAAGGCCCAGAGCCAGACCGCCAGCGTGACGGCCGGCGCGGGCGGGCCCCAGGCGTTGTCTCCCGGCTGCCCGCTCTTGAACAGGAGGTAGCCCAGGTACAGCAGGATCAGGGGCCCCAGGCCGGCGCTGAGCACGAGCCCCGCAAGCGAGCCCCAGGTCTTCCACCCCAGGTCACGGCCGCGCCGGACCACCGCCACGCAGAGCGCCAGCCCACCTGCAGCGGCCAGCACCAGCAGTAACGGCACGGCCCGCTCCGTGCCGCCCGAGCCGCTGGTGGCCAGGTGCAGGCCGTAGAGCAGCAGGGCGAGCGCGTTCAGCGCCGGGATCACGCCCAGCAGGAGGAAGTGCAGACGGCTTGAGCGCAACATGGTGATGACCTCGGCGTTGTTGTTGGAAGTGGGCGCAGCGTTCAGACCCCGGCAGGCAGCTTGGAACGCATGGCCTGGCGCCGGTCCAGCTTGCGGCCGTCGGCGATGAAGCTGCCGTCGCCCACGGCGTGCAGCGTGCGCCGTTCCTTGCGCGTGGCGTCCACCCAGGCCGCCACGCCCTGCAGGAAGACGACGCTGTGCTTGCGGTTGTAGTCGATGACCTTGCACTCGATATTGGCCAGGCATTCCGCGATCAGCGGCGCCTTCACCTTGCTGGCCTTGACGAGCGTGAGCCTGAATTTCTCGAACTTGTCCGTGTCGGCGCCCGAGCAGGTGCCGATGCCGACCACCTGGTCCAGCAGGTCCACCGTGGGGATGGCGATCACGCACTCCTTCGTTTTGCGCAGCGCGGCAAAGGAATGGTTCCAGGGCCCGGTGGTGAGGGCGAACACCGGCGTGAAGTCCACGACCATCGTCCAGGAGATGGTCATGATGTTGGGCTGCTTCCCGTCATGCGTGGTGACGAGCATCACGGGGCCGGGTTCGAGCAGGGTGAAGGCTTTGTTGAGGGGAAGTGTTTTCATAGGACCCACCTCCTCGCTTGCTAGTGACCACCCGCGATGGCGTCAACTCACTTAGCCTTAGAAAAAATATCGCTTTTAGAAATATCGGCTATTTCCCCTGTGCACGTGTTGATCTTCAACACTTTTCGTCGAATTTCTTGCAGCTGCCAACATGTAGCCGATTGTCCCGCGACTCTCGCGCTGGCCTTTTGCTCATCCTCGCCAAATCCAGCGGCAAGCCCATCTTTCGTCAGATAAGCGGTGTAGCCCCCGATACTGAGCAGCATTGTCAGCGCCGCAACCCCTGCGTACAAGGAAACCCTTTTTGTACGCACGTAAATCGGCTCACCTTTCTTGACTCTTTCCCACTCTAACTTGAGTATCTCTCGACTCTTTTCGACGAGCTCTTGGGTCAGACGCTCGTTCTCCTCTCTAATCTGCTCTCGCTCTTCAGTGTTTCCTGATTTGTTGATTTTTCTGCACCCGGCTATGACTGCATCAATCAATTTTGCGATTGGTTCAAAGAGTGGCTCATTGGGTTTGAAGTGAAGCTTGCACAACGCAGATGACCGATACAAATCGTCGCGGGTGATTCGAATGTTTTCGCCAACTTTCACCCACGCAGTACGGATCATTTCCAGGCGTTTTTGGTGAATCTCTGACTTCTTAGCTGCGAGCGCACGATCTAAGTCGGATAGCCGCTTTTGATACTCTGCATATGCTGTCATGCTCGTTAGCTTTGCCGCCAAGTCAGAAAAGCTCGCGCGCGCCGAATTTGTCCAATCCTGTCGAAATTCGCTGATCTTGTTCTCTTTTTCATTCACCAGTTTCACGATACTCAAGACTGCGGCGAAGAAGCCAGCCAATGCCGAAAGGTAAGCACCAAGCAATAGTTTTTCCATCGAGTTTCATCTCCGGTTCTGGCTAAGCATAGTCATACAGCCCGAGGGAATAGGCCAGAAGGCAACCATCCTAGAGTAAATAGCGCCAATTTGGCAGCCCACGAGGCGTAGAGAGACCAGCGCGACGCCGAGCGATCGCTCCTTACTCCCGCGTGTGTCGCTTCCACAAACTTACGCCAGAACCCAGCTTCGGCCTCGCGGTACGACTAGCCAGCCAACAATGCAACCTGCTCCCGCAGCCCCTCCAGCTGCACCTCTTCCGCCGCCATCGACGCCCCCACATTCAACCCCACCCGATTGAACAGCCCGCGCCGAAACGGCTTGCTCATCGCCGTCGGCTTGCCGCCCACGAGCTCGACGCGGCTGAAGTAGGAGCCCCAGAGGTTGGTGAGCGCCATGGGGATCACGGGCACGGGCTGCTGTTCCAGGATCTTCATGATGCCGCCCTTGAATTCCTGCAGCGTGCCGTCGCGGGTGATGCCGCCTTCCGGGAAGATGGCGAGCAGCTCGCCGTCTCTCAGCACTTCGACGGCAGCCTTCAGCGCGGCCTCGTAGGCCTGCGGGTCTTCGCTCTTGGGGGCGATGGGGATGGCCTTGGCCAGCTTGAAGAGCCAGCCCAGCACCGGCAGCTTGAAGATGCGGTGGTCCATGATGAAACGGATGGGGCGCGGGCTGGCGGCCATGAGCAGCACCGGGTCGATGAAGCTCACGTGGTTGCAGGCCAGGATGGCGGGGCCCTGGGTGGGGATGTGCTCGTCGCCCTGGATCTTGAAGCGGTAGATGAAGTGCGTGAGCACCCAGGCGATGAAGCGCAGCAGGTATTCGGGCACGAGCAGGAAGATGTAGGCCCCCACCACGGCATTGGCCAGGCCCACGGCCAGGAAGACCTGGGGCACGCTGAAGCCCAGGGCCAGCATGGCGCCCGCCAGGATGGAACTGACCACCATGAAGATGGCGTTGAGGATGTTGTTGGCGGCGATGATGCGCGCGCGGTGCGTGGCCGGGCTGCGCAGCTGGATGAGCGCGTACATGGGCACGCTGTAGAGGCCGGCGAAGAGGCTGAGCAGCAGCAGGTCGGCCATGATGCGCCAGTGCGCACTCTGCGCCAGGAAGGCGGCCAGGCCCATGAGCTCGGCGTCGGGCAGGCTGCGCGAGGCGAAGTAGAGATCGATGGCGAACACGCTCATGCCGATGGCGCCCAGCGGCACCAGGCCGATCTCCACATGCCGGCGGCTCATGAGCTCGCACAGCAGCGAGCCGGTGCCGATGCCGATGGAGAACACCACCAGCAGGAAAGAGGCCACCTGCTCGTTGCCGTGCAGCACCTCCTTGGCGAAGCTGGGGAACTGGCTCAGGAAGACGGCGCCGAAGAACCACATCCAGCTGATGCCCAGCAATGAGCGGAAGACGACGATGTTGCCGTGCGCGAGCTTGAGGTTGCGCCAGGTTTCTGTGAAGGGGTTCCAGTTGATCTTGAGCGTGGGATCGGCCGCGGGCACCATGGGGATGCGCGCCGCGGTGACCCGGCCCACGATGGCCAGGGCCACGCAGGCGATGGCCACGTTCTGGTGGCCCACCTCGGGCATGGCCACCACCAGGCCGCCCACCACATTGCCCAGCAGGATGGCCACGAAGGTGCCCATCTCGATCATGCCGTTGCCGCCGGTGAGCTCACGCTCGCCCAGCACCTCGGGCAGGTAGGCGTACTTCACCGGGCCGAAGATGGTGGACTGCAGGCCCATGAGGAAGATGCAGCCCAGCAGCACGGCCACCTGCCCCATGACGAAGCCCCAGGCCGCGATCAGCATGATGGCGATCTCCAGGTCCTTGGTGAAGCGCATCAGCCGCGTCTTGTTGTACTTGTCGCTCAGCTGCCCGCTGGTGGCGCTGAAGAGCACGAAGGGCAGGATGAAGAGCGCACCGATCACCAGGCCCGCCAGCGCGGGCGGCAGCCAGCCCACGCTGAGCTGGTAGGTGACCATCACCGTGAAGGCGAACTTGAAGAGGTTGTCGTTGGCCGCGCCGGCGAACTGCGTCCAGAAGAAGGGTGCGAAACGGCGCTGCCTGAGCAGGGCGAACTGGTTGGGGTGGGCGTCGGCCGCCGGTGCTTGCTGGCCTTCGGGCCAGGCTTGGTCAAAATCGCGCAAGATGTCTCCTCCTCTTATTGGCGGGCATTCTGCCCGACTTGTTGCAGCGTGCGGACGACAGGCCAGGCGGCGAGCGCCGCGACGAGGTGCTTGAGGCTGTGGCCCGAGATGAGCTGGCCCGTGGCCTCGTAGATCACGTGGTCCGCCAGCTCGCAGAGCTTGGCCGCGGCATAGATGGCGATGATGAGCCACCAGCGCACGGCCAGCCCGCGCACCGGCAGGGTCGACAGCACCAGCAGCAGCGCCAGCCCGGCGCCCTGCAGCACGGCCCAGGGCAAGAGGTTGCCGCTGCGCCAGCAGACCCAGGCGCCGAGCACACCCCAGAGCAGCACCGCAGACGCCGTCCATTGGCCGGCGCGCGCCGTGATGCGGCTGGCCACGGCCAGGCCGAGCAGGCCGGCAAAGGCGAAGCTCATGCCCAGGCGGTCGATGAACAGACCCGCATCGTCGGCGCGCCCGTGGTACCAGCCCGAGGCGAAAGCCGTGAGCACCAGCCCGGCGAAAAAGAGCGCGGCCAGGGCACGCTGCGTGCCGTCCAGCGCCGCAACGGGGACGCGGCCCAGCACGCGCAGGCCCCAGAGACCGAAGAGTGCGAAAGGCAGGTTGCTCAGCACATCAAGTGCGCAAGGCAGGCCCAGCCAGGCGCGCTGGTCCGCGTAGTCGTGGATATGCGGGGCCTGGGCGACATGCAGCCCGAAGAGCGGCCCGAGACCGGCCCACAGGGCCAGGAGGACGAGGGCACCGAGCAGCAGCGCTTCGGCGCGGGAGAGTGTGAGTGGCATGAGGACTCCGTGAGTGGGGTTGCGGCGCAGTGTGGGGCGCACGCATCGCCCACGGGGTCATTTCATGCGACTTCTATGCCCTTGTCTACCGGGGGTATCGATAATCGATACCAGAACCTCAAGGAGAGCTGCGTGAGCACCACTGCCGATCTCGTGCTGGCCCTGAAAAAAGAACTCAAGGCCGCGCACATGACCTATGCCGATCTGGCCCAGAAGCTGGACATGGCCGAGAGCAGCGTCAAGCGCATGCTGGCCAAGGGCGACATGGCGCTCTCACGCATCGACGCCATCTGCCGCGCGCTCAAGCTGGACTTCGCCGAGCTCGCGCGCCGTGTGGCCGACGCCCAGCCCCTGCTGGCCGAGCTCACGCAGGCGCAGGAGAAGGCCGTGGTAGCCGACAAAAAGCTGCTGCTCGTGGCCATCTGCGTGCTGAGCCAATGGACGCTGGAGCAGATCACCACGGCTTACCGGCTGACGGAGGCCGAGGGCGTGAAGTACCTGGCGCAGCTCGACCGCATTGGCATCATTGAGCTGCGCCCGCTGAACCGCTACCGCCTCAAGCTCGCCAAGACCTTCCGCTGGCGCCCGCACGGGCCGGTGATGGATTTCTTCCGCGAGCATGCGCTGCTGGACTATTACAGCGGCGGCTTCGACGGCCACGGCGAAGGCCTGCTGCTGGTGCACGGCAGCATCGCGCGCAGCCTGGCGCCGTCTTTCGTGGAGCGCCTGCAGCGTGTGGCGCAGGACTTTGCGCAACAGCACCAGACCGACCAGAAGCTGCCCGAGAAGGACCGCGAGGGCTACACGCTGGTGCTGGCGATGCGCAGCTGGGAGTTCGAGGCGTTTTCTGCGTTGAGGCGGTGAATTGATCTCAGTGTCGGGTACCGACCTCGAGCTTATGTCAGACGATACTCCGGCGTCTGTCCACATCCATCGTTAAAACTATGCGAAACATACTGCCGCTGGTACTCCCTAGCGCTGCCGCAATACTCGCGCCCACCGTAGTTGTCACCCTGTTCTTCTCAGTTCTTGCCGCATTCAGCAACGGGAATAGCGAGGCCGAATTTAAAGTCATCACACTGACTTTCATATCCGCCTTGGCTATTTCCACTGTGCATGTGCTGGCATTGGGGTTGCCTTTCATTTGGATTCTGAAAAGAGTTAACCGCCTAAATGTTTGGTCAGCTACAGCTACTGGCTTTCTTCTTGGCTGTATTCCTATGGGTATCTGGTCTTGGCCTTATGACAACTACAAATCGTCTTATCGCTACTGGAATGGCCACGCTATGGTGGACGCCAAGATTGATGGCGTCCCGACACTAATCGGTTGGATTGATTACTTGCAGGGCGTCACTTTCATGGGTGCATTTGGTGTGATTGCTGCTCTGGCGTTTTGGTGGGCGCTCAAATGCTTTGACTCGGCCACGATGGTCAAGCAGGACAAGTAAAACCTGCTAGCGCAAAGCTATGCCCGTTACTCCGCCAGAAACACCGTCAGCACCCCTGTGTAGCCATACACATGGTGTCTTGCGATCTCCCCGCCCGCGAAGTAGCCGATCAAGGGCACATCACCCAGCGCATGGCGCACGATCTGCAGCTCAGCGCTGGGCGCACCGAAGTGCGGGCCGCCGCGGCCTGAGCAGCTGACGTAGATGGCGCCGGCGATCTGGCGCACGCCGGCTGCGGGCTCGGGCTCCAGCGCAGACGGTGCCGTGGCGGAAGTCAGCGGCAGTTCCTCGGGCTCCAGTTCCTCGCGGATCTCGGCGCAGATGCGCATGAGGTCGGCGCGTGCGGCCTGCACGTTGCGCTGGCAGAAGGCGAGCTGCATGCCCTCCTCCACCATGTCGGCCAGGGCCACGCCGCCGCGCTGCGGATCCAGGCCGATGATGTGGCGCACGCGCACGTCGCTGCCGAAATTGCCGGTGCGGCGGATGCCGCCGGCCGCGGCGTCGCGCGCGGCGTCCTCGGGCTGCACCAGGCCGGCCAGCGTGGCGCGCACGGCGGCCAGCGCGGACTCGGGTTCGTCGAGCGAGACCTTGAGTTCGCGCAGCAGCACCTGCAGCGCGGGCTCGCCGTCGAGCTGGTAGACGACGTTGCGCTCCGCCTCGGTGACGCGGTGGCTGCCCGCGATGGGCAGCGCACCCTGGGTGACGCGCGAGACGATGGCCACGCCCGCGCCGAAGGCCACGCCGCTCAATCCGCCATGGAAGACACCGCTGCTGCGACCCTGACCGCGGATGTAGCCGTCACCGCCTTGGGCAAACTGTACGGTCTCGCCGCGGCTGGCGGCCAGGCCGCCGAAGAGGTAGCCGCTGTCGGTGCGTGCGGCCATCTCGTGGATGAGTTCGGCCAGATCAGGTGTGCGGCCATCGGCGTGCACCAGCGCGGTCTGTGCCTCGAAGCCCAGGCCCAGCGGCGCAACGCCGGAGTAGACGCGGTACTGATCGGCCGGGATGTCGCAGAGCATGACGGCCAGCGCGGGTTCATCGAAGTACTCGACACCCGTGACAGCGACCCCCACGCCCACGGTGCCGGCCCAGTCGGTCACCTCGGGCAGCTCGGCGCTGAGGTGGGCGAGGATGGCCTCGGCCTCGGCGGCGTAGTGATCGGTGATGTAGAGCAGGGCCAGCGTGGGGCAGGCGCCGGCCGCGGGCAGGGCCAGCTGGGCGCGCAGCTGCGCGAGCACGAGGGCGGCCGCCATGCGCCATTGCGGATGGGTGGCGTGGGCCAGGGGGAAACGCTTCATGTCGGGGTCAGGGGGTCTTGCGGCGGCGGGGTGCGGCCTTCTTGGCCGGCGCGGCGTCGGCCGGTGCGCTGGCCGTGGCCTGGCGTGCCGTGGCGGACTGGGCGGCGGCGGCGCGTGCGGCCACATCCTGCATGGCGCTGGTGGCAATGGTCTGGAACTGCTGGGTCAGCGCGTTCCAGTACTGCAGGGGATCGGGGGTGGCGGCCTTCTTGGCAGCGCCTGCGGCGGCCTTGCCAGGCATGGCGTTCATGCTCTGCAAGGTGGCCAGGGTCATTTTCTGCACTTCGAGCGCCTGCAGCGTGGCCTTGAGCGCAGCGGTGTTCTGTTCCAGCCAGAAATGCACAGCACGGAGTTCGCCGATACGCTTGTCCAGCGCCTCCGGGTCCATGGTGGGGGCGACCCACTGCTGGAAGGAGGCGTTGCCCCCCTGCGCCAGCTTCTGCAGGAAATCGAAGCCCGGCACAAAGGGGCCGAAGGCATTGGGTGGGGTCTGCTTGGGATCCATGGGCCGCTCCTCAAAGACGGCTACCAGCTTAACGCAAGCGGCATGGGTCTGGTACAGGGACCGCAAAGAAAACGGCCCGCGTCGCGGGCCGTGCAAAGACAGGTGGTGCGCCGGGCTTATTCCACGCGTCCGATGCGCTGCACCAGCGCGGCCATGGCCTTGGCGTCGGCCTGCACGAAGCGCTCGAACTCGGGCATGTCCTGGTACATGAAGGAGGTTCCCGCGGCGGTCAGCGACTGGCGTGCGCGCGGATCTTCGCTGGCGGCCTTGGCGGCCGCACGCAGCTTGGCCACGGCGGCCTCGGGCGTGCCGGCGGGCACGAAGAGGCCGGACCACTGGGAGTAGGTCACAGGCACGCCGAGCTCCTTGAGGCTGGGCACTTCAGGCAGTGCGGCCAGGCGGCCTTCGCCCCAGTGGGCCAGCACGCGCAGCTTGCCGGCGCGCACATGTTGCATCACGCTGGACGGGCCGGTGGACAGCGCATCGATCTGACCGCCGAGCAGGGCCATGACGGCCGGGCCGGCGCCGGTGTAGGGCACATGCAGCATGAAGGTGTTGGTGGCGGCCTTGAGCTGCTCCATGGGCACGTGCATGGTGCCGTAGTTGCCCGAAGAACCAAAGGTCACGCTGCCCGGCTTGCTTTTCACGTGGGCGATGAACTCCTGGTAGGTCTTCCACGGGCTGTCGGCCCGCACGACCAGGGCCGTGGGATCAGCGGTGAAACGTGCGATGGGCTTGAGCTGGTCCAGCGTGTAGAGCGGGTTGCGCTTGAGCACCTTGTCGGCCTCGGGCAGCACGACGACGGACGAAAGCGACATCAGCACGGAGTAGCCGTCGGCCCTGGACTTGGCCACTTGCGCCATGCCGATGCCACCACCGGCACCGCCCTTGTTCTCCACCACCATGGGCTGGCCCAGGGCGCGCGCCATGGCCTCGGCCACGGGGCGGCCCACGGTGTCCGCCACGCCGCCCGGCGGGAAGGGCACGAGCATGGTGACGGGCTTGCTGGGGTAGGCGTCCTGCGCGAAGGCGGGCAGGACAGCGGCCGCAGCGGTCAGCGCGGCGGCGCTCAGTTGCAGGAACAGACGGCTCAGGGTCATGGTGTGGTCTCCTTGGGTTCGACTTGTGGTCAGATCGCTTCAACAGGGTTGTTGAGTTCGCCCAGGCCGGTGATGGCCACGCGGACCCGGTCACCAGGCTTGAGGAATTTCGGCGGGGTGAAGCCGATGCCCACGCCCACCGAGGTGCCGGTGAGGATGAGGTCGCCGGGCAGCAGGGTCATGGCCGCGCTCATCTGTTCGATCAGCGTGGGGATGTCGAAGATGAGCTGCGAGATATGGGCGTTCTGGCGCTGCTCGCCATTGACCCAGGTCTGCATGCGCATGTCGGTGGGGGCTTCGTCCGTGGTGGTGATCCAGGGGCCCATGGGGCAGAAGCCGTCGAGCGACTTGCCCAGGAACCACTGGGCGTGGTTCTTCTGCAGGTCGCGCGCGGTGACGTCGTTGGTGGCCACGAAGCCCCAGACGTAGTTCATGGCGTCGGCCTTCTTGACGTTGCGCGCGGTCTTGCCGATCACCACGCCGATTTCACCCTCGTAGTCCACCGACTGGGTATGGGCCGGGTTGTAGCGGATGGGGTCGGTGGGGCCGTTGAGCGTGAGCGTGGCCTTGGTGAAGATCTGCGGCCAGGCGGGAATGGCCGAGTCCTTGCCCGAGGTGGCGTTGAAGCCGCTCTTGTCGAACTCCATGGCGTGATCGTGGTAGTTCTTGCCCACGGCGAAGGGGTTGCGCAGGAAGGCCGAGAAGGGCGCGAGGAACTTCACCTGGGCCGCGGGCACGCGCGCGGTCACGGCGGCCTGCAGCTGAGCGGGCGTGATGCCCTGCTCGATCACGGCCAGGACAGGGTTGGGGTGACGGCCCATCTCCCCACCCACCAGGGCAACTTCCTGCTTGGCTTCGTCGACCAGGGCCAGGTGGACCTGGCCGTCTTTTTGCACACGTGCGATCTTCATGCGGACTCCTGTAGGGCAACCCTCAATGGTTGCGTTTGGTTTATCTTGGTGCAAATTATAAAACCAAGATTCCTACGGAACGCCGTGGAAAACACCTATCGGGCCCCTCCATTGGTACGACTTGGTCAGCAGTTTGCTATGATCGTCACCACTTTATCTGTCGGCTCTCATCATGGACCCCTCTGCCCTGCTGCGCGAAACCCTGCTGGACAAACTCAAATCCGGCATCTGGCGCGCTGGCCACCGCATCCCCACCGAACGGGCCCTGTGCGCCGAGTACGGCCTGGGCCGTTCCGCCGTGCGCCGTGTGCTGGGGCAGCTCAAGGACGCGGGCCTGATCACGCAGACCGTGGGCAGCGGCACCTACGTGAGCGAGCGCATCGCCAGCCTGCTGCCGGCGCTGGAGCCGGCCACGGCGACCACGGGCGTGAGCCCGGCCGAGCTGATGGAGGCGCGCCACGCCATGGAGCCTGCCATCGTGGAGATGGTGGTGCGCAACGCCACGCCGGCGGACTTCGCCCGCATGACGCAGTGCTGCGAACGCGCCGAGCAGGCCGGCAGCCTGGAAGACTTCGAGCACTGGGACGGCATGCTGCACGAGGTGATTGCCGAAGCCGCGCACAACACCTTCATCACCCAGGTCTTCAAGCTCATGAACCAGGCCCGCACCCAGGGCGAGTGGGGCATGCTCAAACGCCGCAGCGTCACGCCAGAACGCCGCGCGGCCTACCAGCGCGAGCACCGCGCCCTGGTGGCCGCGCTACGCGAGCGGGATCTGGAGCGTGCGCTGGAATGCACGCGCGGGCATCTGGTGCACGTGCAGCGCAATCTGCTGGGACACTGAGGCTCAGTGCTTGCCGTGTCCACCGTGGGCTGCAGGGCCGGGTGCCAGGGTGAGCACGGGCAGTGAGACCTCGACCTTGCTCTCCACGCCCTTGGCATCCTTGAAGACCAGCGTGAGCGGGATGCTGCTGTCCTTGCGCAGGGCGACCTTGAGGTCCAGCAGCATGACGTGGTAGCCGCCGGGCTTGAGTTCCACCGTCTTGCCGGCAGGCAGGTCCAGGCCGGCGATGGCACGCATGCGCATCACGTCGCCTTCCATCTTCATCTCGTGCACTTCGGTCACCCCGGCCACGGGTGAAGACGCGCCGACCAGGCGCGTGCCCTCTTTGGCCGTGAGCTTCATGAAAGCGCCGCTGGCCTTCTGGCCTGGCACGGTGGTGCGGGCCCAGGCGTCCTTGACCTCGACGGTCTGGGCGTGAACAGCGGCCCCCGTGAGGCAGGCTGCAAGGAAAAGGGCGAGGGATTTGCGGGTCATGGTGAACTCCTTGGGGAAAACTATAGGGAAGGACAAAGACATCAGTGCGCGTGGGCCGATGCGCCGCCGCTGGGCAACACTTCAAGCAGGGCGGCCGGCGTCTTCATGCCGCGCGTGGACGTGCCTTGTGCGGGAATGTCAGCCCAGTCGAGCTGGCCGCTGGCGCAGGTCTGCAGCACGCGGAACCACAGCGCGCCAGCCTGGGCCGGCAAGGTGGCACGCAGCACGAACTCGTCGTACCAGTCGTCGGGCAGGGCCTGGGCCGGGTTCTGCACCGTCCAGCTGATCTCAACCACGTCCTCGCGCACGGTCTTGCCGTGGTTGTCATAGGGCTGAGCCAAGGGCGCGCGCTGCGTCGTGAGCGTCCAGCCGGCCTTGGGCATGGGCTTTGCGCCGCGCACGCCGGCCGGAATGAAGACCCGGATGCCCGTGGTGGGGCTGCCGGCGCAGCCGTGACCCACGCGGAAGGCCGCGCGGTAGCTGCTGCCGGCCAGCGCGGCGGGTTCTTCGAGCACGACGTGGGCCTGGGCAGAGGCCAGGCTGAGACCGACGATCAGCGCGGTCAGTGGTTTCAATGCGTTCATCAGAGGTCCTTTCAGAAGCTGTGTTTGAGGTCTGCCACCCAGGTGCGTTGCGGATAGGGATGGAAGTTCCAGTAGGTGCGGTTGGTCAGGTTGTCCACCCCCAGCGAGGCCACGGTCTTGGGGGCGAGGCGGTAGCGGTAACGCGCGTCCAGCACCAGGTAGGGACTCGCGCCGGTGTAGGCATTGCCGTTGACGTCCGAGTTGGTCAGTTGGGAGAACTGCTGGCCGCTGTAACGCACGCCGAGCGAGCCGCTCTGCTGCTCGTCGAAGCGGTAGCTGGCCAGGGCCGTGGCACGCCAGACGGGCACGCGCGGCTGGTATTTGCCCTCGCTCGCGGGCAGCGCCGGGTTGCTGACGATGCGCGAATCGGCATAGGTCAGGCTGCCTTGCAGGTCGAGCCGGCGCACGAACACGCCGCTGCCGCTGTAGGCCAGCTCGATGCCGTTCGTGCGCACCTCGTCGACGTTCTGCACCCGGCTGGTCGTGGTGCTGCCCGGGATGAGCTGGCTGTACAGGGCATCGCGCGTGTTTTCGTGAAAGACGGTCGTGCGCAGCAGGCCGTGGCCCAGGTCCTGCTCCAGCGACAGCTCGGTGGTCACGGATTTCTCGGGCCGCAGGTTCGGATCATTGATGAAGGTGATCGCCTGGGTCGTGCTGGTGGCGCCGTAGAGTTCGGAGACCGTGGGCATGCGCACCGCGCGGCCGCTGGCGAGCTTGAGCACCTTGTCGGATGACCACTGGTAAGCCAGCGCGGCCTTGGGCGAGATGTAGTTCTCGTTGCGGCTGGCATAGTCCACCCGGGTCGCCGGCGCGGGTGTGGCGCTGTAGGTGTAGCCGCTGTTGGCATTCCAGTTCTCCAGGCGAGCGCCCAGCACCGTCTTCCAGCGCGGCGCGAAGGTCCAGGTGTCCTGGGCGTAGAGCGCCTGGGTGCGGGTTTCGCCGCCCACATCACTGTTCACCGCGCCAGGGGCGTTGCTCAGCCAGTTGCCCGTGACGGCCGACGTCAGGATGCGCAGGCGGTAGATATCCTGCTGGACGCCGAAGTCCACAATGTGCGCACCCTTGACACCCTGCGGCCGCCAGGTGCCGCGCGCCACCAGTGTCATCCAGCCGGTGCCGCTCTGATCGGCGAGGGTCCCGTTACCTCCATTCAAGCTCGCGGCTGAGGTCACCGTGGTGCGGCGCTGCTGATCCTTGGCGTAGTCGTACAGGCTGGCCGCCACCTCCCAGTCCCACCTCCCTTGGGTATTACTCTTGAGCGAAAGACCGTGCATGAGGTGCGTCAGCTGCTCACGTGTGGCATTGAACGGGCTTCCGATGTTGTAGCTCTGACCGTTGATCACGA
The DNA here is from genome assembly GCF_027532185.1 of Hylemonella sp. Classification (GTDB taxonomy): domain Bacteria; phylum Pseudomonadota; class Gammaproteobacteria; order Burkholderiales; family Burkholderiaceae_C; genus Hylemonella. Next base: position 123,573 of record NZ_JAPZSV010000007.1, read on the forward strand.
CGTTGTTGCCGCTGTAGACCGGGTTACCGGTCGTCGCATCCCGTAGATAGGTTTCAGGATTACCCTCCGCATTGTTCATCCACACGCCCAGTGTGTAGCTGGCGCGCAGCGTCGGTGAGATGTCATAGGCCATGCGGAACTTGGCCTGATCCTGACGCGTACGGTACTGGGTGGTCGTCCCGAGGATGTACGTGTTGGCATTGGTCGTGGTCAGTGCAGGCACAGCCCCCGTGACGTTCTGCGCGCCACCACTGGGCGCAGTGGATGAGGGCAAGGCAAACACCAGCGGCTGGCCCGTGCTGTCGGTGTGGCTCAGGCTCACGCGCCACGACCAGTCGCCGCTGCGGCTGCCCAGCGAGGCGTTGGCCTGCTGGCCGCCATAGGACGCGTCGGTGCCGTAGAGCTTGAAGTCCTGCCGGAAGACCGAGACGCCCGCCGTCCCTTCGAAAGACTTGGGCATCCGGGTCACATAGTCCACCACCGCGCCGACCGAGTTGCCGGGATAGGCGGCCGAGTAGGGGCCGTACATCACGTCGACGCGCTCGATCTCCTCGGGGCTCACCATGCCCCAGCGCGGCGTGTAGGTCGCGCCGTTGCCCAGGTAGTTGGACAGCAGGATGCCGTCGGCATAGACCGCCGAACGCGCACTGTTGCCTGTGCCCGAGGCACGACTGGAGAGCACGGCGTGGTTGTAGTCGCCGATGTAGCGCTTGCGTACGAGCAGGCTGGGGAAATATTTCAGCGCGTCCTGGGCATCGGTGGCGTTGATCGTCTCTTCGATCTGCTCGCGCGTCACGCCCTCGATGGTGGCGGGGATCTGCGTAGGCAGCGAGGTGGGCTGGCCGCTGTTGACGGTGACCACCCCGAGGGATTTGACAGGGGCCTCGGCTTTGTCTGCTTCAGACAAGGCCAGGGTTTGTGCCAGCAGGGGCACGGGAAAGGCCAGGGCGAGGGCCCAGGCCAGGCGGGTCTTCCGCATGGAAACGCTCCAGAAACATCGAAACAGGCAGCCGGGCCTGCGCGCTGGCGCTCAGGCGGGCTGTGCGGGATGGTTCAGGAGAGAGAAGGTGGGCCGCGTGGCGGCAGCGGCGCGGCCGTGCGCGCCGCGATGTGGGCCGCGGCCACGGGCTGTAGCGCGTGGGCCAGCGACGAGGGCGCCACGACCACCGTGGTGAGCACCGGTGGCGGTGCGGCCACCGTGGCGCACAGGGGGCAGTCCAGCGTGTGGCCGCGCTCCTGCGCCGTGCCGTCGGCGCTCTTGACGATGAGCTTCATCGCGCCACCCGTGGCACAGATCAGCTCCAGCGACTGCGGCTGCACCAGGGGCGTAGCGATGGCCACGCCGAGCGACAGCACGAACCAGGCCAGCACGAGGCGGGCGAGGAAACGGGCGTGACGCAGGGCTTGCATGACCCGCATTATCGCCGAGCCCGCAGCCAGGACGCGATGCAGATCTGACCGCATGGCTTGACATGCATCAAAGACGCCCACGGCGCGCGGGCGCATGATGACCTCATCAGGAGACACGCCATGAGCATTCGAGACACCACGTCGTACAAGCAGCAGTTGCTGGCGCAACGCGCCACGTTGCTCAGCCAACTCGCCACTCTGCGCGGCGGCCCGGTGGGGCGCGCCCAGGCCTCGGCCGCCCACTATGGCGACCGCGAGCCCGATTCCCGCGCGCAGATGGAAAGCGAGCGCGGGCTGGAGTTCACGCTCGACGCGCGCGAAAACGCCGAGCTCGACGCCATCGCCGCGGCGCTGCAGCGCATCGAAGCCGGCGTCTACGGCGTCTGCACCGACTGCGGTGCAGACATCGCCGAGGCACGCCTGCACGCGGCCCCCGAGACAGTGCGCTGCCTCGCCTGCCAGGACCGGCTGGAACACGCGCGTCGCTAACCCTTCACCCCCCACCAGGAGACCCCTGCATGAGTACTTTTCACGCCATCGTCTGGCTCGACCGCAACGAAGCCCACGTGATCCTCTTCGATCGTGAACACATCGCGGCACAGAAAATCAAGTCACGCAGCACGCACAAGGCCGGCGGCGCGCCGGGCCGCGGCGATCTGCCCAAGACCCCGCACAGCGCGAAGAGTGGCGACGAGGCCTACTACCACGCGATCGCCGAGTCGCTCAAGGGCGTACACGAGATCCTGGTGACGGGACCGGCCCAGGCCAAGGACGAATTCAAGGCGCATTGCGCACGCCATGACAAGGACATCGACCAGGCCATCGTCGACGTGATCAGCAGTGACCACCCGAGCGACGGCCAGCTCGTAGCGATGGCCAAACAGTATTTTTTGAAGTACGACCGCATGCAAGGGCAGGCCTGATGACCCAGGCCCATGAAAAAGGCGCTCCACGGAGCGCCTTTTCTTCTTGCCGCAGCGGCTCGGCTCAGCCCGCCAGCGGCGCGATCTTCTGCTCGATGGCGCCGAAGACGGACTGGCCGTCCTTGCCCTTCATCTCGATGCGGATGGTGTCACCGAACTTCATGTAGTCGGTCACGGGCTGGCCATCGAGGATGGTTTCGATGGCGCGCTTCTCCGCAATGCAGCTGTAGCCCTTGCTCCATTCCTTCTTGCCATTGACCTCGGTGGCACGGTTGCTCACCGTGCCCGAGCCAATGATGCTGCCCGCGCGCACATTGCGCGTCTTGGCCAGATGCGCGATCAGCTGCCCGAAGTGGAAGGTCATCTCCTCGCCCGCCTCGCACATGCCCACGGTGCGGCCATTCCACACGCTTTGCAGCGTGAGGTGCACGCGCCCCCCCGCCCAGGCCTCGCCGAGTTCGTCAGGCGTGACGGCCACAGGGCCGAAGGCCGTGGCGGGCTTGCTCTGCAGGAAGCCGAAGCCCTTGGCCAGCTCGTCGGGAATCAGGTTGCGAAGGCTCACGTCGTTGGCGATCATGAGCAGGCGGATGCCGTCGATGGCCTGCTCGGGGCCGGCGCCCATGGGCACGTCGGCCGTGACCACGGCCACCTCGGCCTCGAAGTCGATGCCGTGCGTCTCGCTGACACACACCACGTCGTCGCAGGGGCCCAGGAAATCGTCGCTGCCGCCCTGGTACATCAGCGGGTCGGTGTAGAAGCTGGCCGGCACCTCAGACTTGCGCGCCAGGCGCACCAGCTCCACGTGGTTGATGTAGGCTGAGCCGTCGGCCCACTGGTAGGCGCGCGGCAGCGGCGCCATGCACATCTTGGGATCAAACGGAAAAGCGTGGCGCGCCTTGCCCTGGTTCAGCGTCACGTAGAGATCCTGCAGCTGGGGCGAGAGGAAGTTCCAGTCATCCAGCACCTGCTGCAGATGCTGGGCGATGCCGGTCGCATAATGCGCCGTGCTCAGATCGCGCGAGACGACGACCAATTGGCCGTCGCGCGAACCGTCCTTGTAAGTGGCAAGCTTCATCGACGTGTGAGTGTGTGTTTGCTGATCGTTCAGGCGGTTTCGCCGGGCGAAACCAAGAGCCGATTATTAGACCATGGACAAGACACGTGCCGGCATCCAGTCCGTCGAGGTGGGCTACGCCCTGCTGGAGGCATTGGCGCGCGCGCGCGGCCCGCTGATGCTGCGCGACCTGGCCGCCAGCGCGGGCATGAGTGCGGCCAAGGCCCACCGCTACCTCGTAAGCTTCCAGCGCCTGGGCCTGGTGAGCCAGGACGCCGCCAGCGCGCGCTACGACCTGGGCCCGGCCGCACTGCGCATGGGCCTGGCCGCCATCACGCGGCTGGACGCCGTGAAGCTGGCACGCGAGCGCCTGCCCGCACTGATGCCTCAGATCGGCCACACGCTGGCGCTGGCCGTCTGGGGCAACCACGGGCCGACCATCGTCCACTGGGAGGAGTCGCCCGAAGCCGTCACCGTGAACCTGCGCCTGGGCGACGTCATGCCCCTGCTGTCCTCGGCCACCGGGCGCTGCTTTGCGGCCCATGTTTCGCGTGAAGCGATTGCACCCCTGCTGCGCGCCGAACTGGCCCGCGCACGCCAGCTCGGCCGCACCGACCTACCGCGCACCCAGGCCGAACTCAAGACCCTGCTCGACGATGTGCGAGAGCGTGGTCTGGCGCGCGTGGTGGACACGCTGCTGCCCGGCATCGCGGGCTTTTGCGCGCCGGTGTTCGACTTCGACGGCCACCTGGTGCTCGGCATCGTGGCCATGGGCTCGGTCGCCACCTTCGACACGGACTGGCACGGCAGCGTGGCCACGACACTAGACCAGGCGGCCCGCCAGCTCTCTCGCGACCTCGGCCACGCCGACTGAGCATGCCCCACGCCTGGCGTCGACTGCTGCTGTGCGCGCTGCTGGCCCTGGCGGCGCATCTGCTCCTGCTGGCGCTTTTCGGCCCACGTGTGCAGGCGCCTCACGTCAGCACCATCGCCCAGCCCCTGGTTTACGCACTGGAATCAGCCCCGGTGAGGCCGCCGCCCGTGCCCACCGCCACGCGCGCGCCGCGGCGCCCCCGCCCCGCCACGGCCTTGCCAGCGCCGCCGGTCCTCGCCGAGGCACCGGCCCCTGAACCCGCGGCCGAAACGGAACCTCCCTCTCCCGAGCCAACGCCTGAGCCAGCCCCTGCCGTGAGCGAGGCCACGCCCCTGCCCGCTGCAGCGCCCCCTGAGCCTGCGCCGCCGCCTGCCAGCATCCCCGGCTCGCTGCGCCTGAAGTACGGCATCCAGGGCGAGGTGAAGGGCATGGCCTACCAGGCCAGCGGGGAGCTGCTCTGGGCCCACGACGGCCAGGACTACGAGGCGCGTCTCGAAGTGGGAGCCTTTCTTCTGGGCTCGCGCGTGCAGGGCAGCCGCGGCCGCATCACCGCCGAGGGCCTGCAGCCGCAACGCTTCACCGACCGTTCGCGCCGTGAGCGCATCACGGAGTTCGACCACGCCCAGGCCCAGGTGCGTTTCAGCGAAGGCGCGCCTGCGGCGGCGCTGAGCGCCGGCACGCAGGACCCGCTCAGCGTGTTCATGCAGCTCGCCAGCCAGCTGGCCAGCCAGCCCGGGCTCTACCCGCCGGGCACGGAGCTGGCCCTGCAAGTGGCCGGTCTGCGGGGCATCGACACCTGGCGTCTGGTCATCGGGGCCGAGGAAACGCTGACCCTGCCCGGTGGCGAACTGCTGACGCGCAAGCTCAGCCGCGTGGTGGAGGGCAAGGACGATTTGCGCGTGGACGTCTGGCTGGCACCGGCGCTCAACTGGCTGCCCGCACGCATCCGCCTCACCCAGGCCAGCGGCGACACCATCGACCAGCAGTGGCGCGGCAGCGAGGCGCCCTGAGCTGCGGGCCTTGGGTCTTGAATTCGGCGACGACGGCGCCACGTACGCCATGGATTTCTCTGGATACGCCGCCATGAATACCCTCTACGACTCGGACACCTTCATCGTCAACCATCTGCTCCCCGCAGCGGAGGAGGAGGCGCAGGCGGACCGGCCCATGCTGCTGCGCCACGGCTTCGAGATCGTGGACAAGCACACGGGCCGCGAGGTCTACCTCGACGGCGCCTGGGCCGAGCTCTTCCAGCGCCGCCTGCTGGAATGGCAGCGCGTCACGCCCACCCAGGAAGAAGTCGAAGACACCTTGGCGCAATACGCCGGGCTGGCGCAGACGCCCATCCACGTGCACTGAGCTAGGGCCGCGTGTAGAGGCGCCGGTACAGCGGATCGACCAGCAGCAGCACCGCAAACAGCCGGCAGATCTGGAACACCGTCACTACGGGCGCCCCCAGCTGCAATACCTTGGCGGTGATGGACATCTCGGCGATACCACCGGGTGCGGTGCCGAGCAAGAGCGTGGCCGGGTGCAGGCCGGTGCCCAGTGACAGCAGCCAGCCAAAGCCGGCACTGAGCACGATCATCGCTAACGTGCCCACGGCCACCGCAGCCAGCCAGCGCGGTGCCGTGTGCACAAAGGCCGGCGTGAAGCGCACGCCCAGGCTCACGCCGATCAAGAGCTGCGCGGTGTTCGAGAGCACGGCGGGAATGCCCGTGAGCTCGACGCCTGTCAGCGTGAGCGCCATGGCCAGCACCATGGGCCCGAGGAACCAAGGATTGGCGTAGCCCAGCCGCTGCAGCGCCAGCGCACTCGCCCCCGCAAGCAGCACCAGCAACGCCAGCCCCCTGGGCTCAAAGGCCAGCGGGGTGGTGAGCGCCAGATCCACCCCCTGCACGCCGCTGAACTGCATGCCGAAGGGAATCAGCACCGCCACGATGAGCAGGCGCAGGCTGTGAGCTGCGGCCACGAGGTCGGTGCGCGCGCCAGCGCGCTCGGACAGCAAGGTCATCTCCGAGGCCGCGCCGATGGCACCGGCGAACCAGGTCGTGGCGCGGTTGAGCCCCGGCAGGTGCCGCGCCTGTGTGCGGTGCAGCCAGAGCCCGAACAGCCAGCCCAGCAGCAGCGCCCACACGATGCCCAGCAGCACGGCCCACCAGAGACTGAGCACCAGCGCGCCCATCACGGGGGTGAAGTACAGGCCGAGCGCCAGGCCGATGGTGCACTGGCCCGCGTTGCGCAGCGGCGCCCAGCTCGCTGTACGTGCGCGCAGCATGGTGGCGATGGCGGTGGCCAGCAGCGGACCGATGAACCAGGGCAGCGGTATGCGCAGCCACACGCAGAGCAGGGCGGCGGCCAGGGCCAGCAGCAAGGTGGCCGAAATACGTACAGGGGAGAGGGCAGGCATGGAGAGCGCGTAGTATCGCCGCATCGGAGGAACTCATGAGCGACGAACTGACCGGCTACTGCGTGGTGCAGACCACTCTGCCCAGCGAAGCCCAGGCCGCCGAACTGGCACGCGCCCTGGTGCAGGCCCGCCTCGCGGCCTGCGTGCAGGTACAGGCCATCCGCAGCTACTACGTCTGGCAGGAACGGGCACATGACGAGCCCGAATGGCTGCTGGCCATCAAGACGCGCCGCGCACTCTACCCGCAGCTCGAAGCCTGGTTACGCGAGCGGCATCCCTACGACACCCCCGAGATCATCTGCCTGCCCATCACCGCAGGCGGCGCGGCCTATCTGGCTTGGGTGGACAGCAACACAGGCGCGTCCTAAGCCAGCTTGCGCAAGGCCTTGGCGATGGTCTCCACCATCTGCTCGATCTGCGCCGGCTCCACCACATAGGCCGGGGCCAGCACCACGTTCTCACCGGCCGGGCGCACCAGCACGCCCTGCCTGAAGCAGTCGAGGAAGACCTCGTAGGCGCGCTGGCCCACCAGGCCCGGGCGGCTCTGCAGCTCAATCGCCGTCGCCAGGCCCAGGCTGCGGATGCCCGCCACATGCGGCAGGCCCTTGAGCGTGGCATGGGCCACATCACCTAGCACCCAGCCCATGCGGCCCGCGCGCGCGAAGAGGTCTTCGTCGCGGAACACATCCAGCGTGGCCACGGCCGCGGCGCAGGCCACGGGATGGCCCGAGTAGGTGTAGCCATGAAACAGCTCGATCTGATGCGCCGGGCTGTCGCGGTGCGCGTCCATCACGGCATCGAAGATGCCCTGGCGACACAGCACACCGCCCAGCGGGATCACGCCATTGGTCACGCACTTGGCAAAGGTCAGCAGGTCCGGCACCACGCCGTAGTAGTCGGCGCCAAAGGGTGTGCCCAGGCGGCCGAAGCCGGTGATGACCTCGTCGAAGATCAGCAGGATGCCGTGGCGGTCGCAGATCTCGCGCAGGCGCTTGAGGTAGCCCTGCGGCGGCACGTACCAGCCGGCACTGCCCGCCACGGGCTCGACGATGACCGCCGCCACATTGGACGGATCGTGCAGGGGCAGGATGCGCTGCTCCAGCTCCAGCAGCAGGTCTTCGTCCCACACGGGCTCCACACCGTTGTAATAGGCGTGCTTCACCGGGTCGTGGATGAAGCGCAGATGGTCCACGCGCGGCAGCATCGCGCCTGAAAACGTCTTTCGGTTGGCCGGGATGCCGCCCACGCTGATGCCGCCAAAGCCCACGCCGTGGTAGCCTCGTTCGCGGCCGATGAAGACCGTGCGCTGCGCCTGGCCGCGCGCGCGGTGGTAGGCCAGCGCCACCTTGAGTGCTGTGTCCACGGCCTCGCTGCCCGAGCTGCAGAACAGCACCTTGTTCAGATCGCCCGGCGCCAGCGCGGTGATGCGCTCGGCCGCCTCGAAGGAGCGGTCGTTGCCGCTCTGGAAAGCGGTGGCGTAGTCCAGCGTCTCCAGCTGGCGGCTGATGGCGGCATTGATCTCGCGGCGTTTGTGGCCCGCACCCACACACCAGAGGCTGGAAATGCCGTCGAGCACCTGACGGCCGTCGTGGGTGGTGAAGTGCATGCCCTCGGCCGCCACGAAGACGCGCGGGTCCAGCGCGAAACTGCGGTTGGGCGTGAAGGGCAGCCACTGGGACTGCAGCGGGATGTCAGCGCGGGCCATGCCAGCCGTCTCCTGAAAATTGCGACAATGGAGGGCCGCGAACGTCATGAGCGCACGCGTCCCAGATCACCCCATCCTGCCACAAGGGTTTCCATGAGCCAAGCCTATATCCTCACCTTCTCCTGCCCGGACCGCCTGGGCCTCGTGCACGCTGTTTCCGGTTTTCTGCTGGAGCGCGGCGGCAACATCGAAGAAGCCGCCCAGTACAACGACCCGGCAACCGGTCTGTTCTTCATGCGCGTGCGTTTCTCCTGCGGTCAGGTGACGTTTGAAGACCTGCAGGTGCAGCTCAAGCTCTTCGCCGAGCCCTTCAGCATGAACTGGACGCTGAACCCCGCCGACCAGGCCATGCGCACTGTGCTCTTCGTCAGCAAGGAGGGCCACTGCCTCAACGACCTGCTGTTCCGCTGGAAGATCGGCCTGCTGCCCATCGACATCCGCGCCATCGTCTCCAACCACCGCGACTTCTACCAGCTGGCCGCCAGCTACAACGTGCCCTTTCATCACATCCCGGTGACGGCTGCCACCAAGCCCCAGGCCGAGGCCAAGCAATTTGAAGTGGTGCAGGCCGAGGGCGCCGAACTCGTGGTGTTGGCGCGTTACATGCAGGTGCTAAGCGACGACCTGTGCCGCAAGCTCAGCGGCAAGGCCATCAACATCCACCACAGCTTCCTGCCCAGCTTCAAGGGCGCCAAGCCCTACTACCAGGCCCACGACCGCGGCGTGAAGCTCATCGGCGCCACCGCCCATTACGTGACGGCTGATCTGGACGAGGGCCCGATCATCGAACAGGACGTGGCCCGCGTGGACCACAGCAAGACCGTGGAAGACCTCACCGCCATCGGCCGCGACACCGAAAGCCAGGTGCTGGCCCGCGCCGTGAAGTGGCACAGCGAACACCGCGTGATCCTCAACGGGCATAAGACGGTGATCTTCAAGTAAGCCGTTCACGCATCCACGAGACCGCCCCGGTTCGCAGGAGCCGCGGCGGTTTTTTCATACGCGGGTGCATGGCCACGCAAGCCGCGGTGACAGGAGCAGAATCTGCGCATGAAACTACGCACCGTCATCCTTGCTGGCGCCACGGGTCTGGTTGGCCAGCACATCCTCAAAGGCCTGCTGGCCGACCCCCGCGTGAGCGCGGTGCACAGCCTGGGGCGCCGTATGCCCGCCACGCAACACCCCAAGCTGACGGCCCACCTCGTCGACTTCGCCGCCCTGCCGCCGCTGCCATCCGCCGACGAGCTGTACCTAGCCCTCGGCACCACCATCAAGGTCGCCGGCAGCCAGGCCGCTTTCCGCGCGATCGACTACGACGCCAACCTGAACGTGGCCAAGGCCGCGCTTGCGTCTGGCGTGAAGAGGGTGGGATTGGTGAGCGCCATGGGCGCTAACGCCCGCTCCAAGATTTTCTACAACCGCGTCAAGGGCGAGCTGGAAGACGCTCTGACGCAGCTGCCCTTTGAAGGCCTCGTCATCGCCCGCCCCTCATTGTTGGTCGGAGACCGGGAAGTCCTGGGACAGCCCAAGCGGTCCGGCGAAATGATCGGCGAGGCGATCGCGCAGGTGCTGGGCTTCCTCATCCCCGCCAACCTCAAACCCATCCAAGCGTCTGCCGTGGCGCAGGCCTTGCTCGATGCCGTTCCGGACGCCAAGGCTCGCACTGTCTTGCTTTCCGGCGCGATGCGGGGAGGCGGCATCTGACCGTGAGATCACAAAGCCTATGCGTAGCTGATGTCCATCAGCTGCTCTCGACCAAGAACCGTCTGTGACACGGCGGACACCAAGCAGACCTCCTTGCTGAGGGGCTTCGCTGATTCGTTATCACCGTTGGAATCCTCGAAGGTCAGGCGAAGCCCTTGATTCGAAAAGCATTTCTTCCAACGGTTCCGCCTTTGTTATCCGTCAGTCGACCTTGTTATACAGACAGGTTTGCTGGGTTTGTGGACTTTGTTCATAGACTGTCTACGTGGGGCATTCTGGAAAAGACTGATATAAATCAGGCATTTAGAACAAATCACGGGAGGAAGCTTGATGAGCTACGGCCTTGTTATACAGACGGGTTTGACGTCTACATCACGTTAGGCAAGTCTTCATGCCTTGGCTCGCACGCTACTTTGTCTGTGCAATCCCTGCTGCAGTAACGCTTGGCGGGTGGGCCTTCGCTGCATGGGCCTACGATAACTTCAACTGCGAGGCTGTCTCCAAGGGCTTGGCTTCTTGCTACGCCGGCAGCCTCAATATCACTTGGTTTGTCGGCGTCGGCTTGTTCTGGTGTCAACTGCTGGCGTGGGTCGCAGTTCCAATGTCACTTTGGTTCTTGGGCAAAACGTATGAACAGCATCGTAACTTTCGGGAGAAGAGTCTTGCCTAACCCTTCAGTCAAGCGCCGATCGCCTACGGCGTCGGCTTACTTCAAACGTTAAGCTCCGCAACCACAGCCTCTCGCCACCATCATGAAGCGCACTCTGATTAGTTCAGGCTCATCATTCGAGCAGGAGATCGGCTACTCCAGGGCCGTTGTTCAAGGCGACTGGGTCTTCGTTTCAGGAACGACGGGCTTCGACTACGCGACGATGACCATCGCCGAAGGAGTGCAGGCGCAAGCCGAACAATGCTTGAAGAACATCGAAGCCGCATTGGTCCAGGCGGGTGCGAGCCTCAAGGACGTGGTTCGCGTGACCTACGTGCTCCCCGACGGGAAGGATTTCCCGGAGTGCTGGCCCGTGCTGCGCAAGTACTTCGGGGAAGTTCGTCCGGCAGCAATGATGATCTCTGCAAACCTACTGGATCCGCGTATGCGCATCGAAATCGAGGTCACCGCTCTCAAGCAAAGCAAGTAGCTGCGCAGAGTTAAACCTGTCGCCTTACCTCTCGATCGAGCGGACGCAGTCCAGCAAGTTGCTCTTCATTTCAGGCTTCGATCCTCTCAAACGTTGAGAGTCTGCTTCCAAGCGCAAAAGAGTCCGCGATGGATTGCTGGCTGTCACTGGACGACCGCTACTCATCAGTGAATCCCAAAAAGAAAGCACCGGCTCTCACGAGCCGGGGCTTTCTGATTTGGAGTAAAGAAGATCAGGCCGCCTGCGCCACCTTCTCCACATACCCCAGCTTGTCCAGCGCGTCAGCCAGCTGCTTCACGCTACGGTCCGGGTTGTGCAGCTTGTCCAGGCCAAAGAGGCCGATGCGGAAGGTGCTGAAGTCGGCGGGCTCGTCGCACTGCAGGGGCACGCCAGCGGCAGTCTGCAGGCCCAGGGCCAGGAATTTCTTGCTGTTCTGGATCTCGGGGTCGGTGGTGTAGCTCACGACCACGCCCGGGGCCTTGAAGCCATCGGCGGCCACGCTGACGAAACCGCGGGCCTCCATGAGCGCGCGCACCTTGGCGCCCAGGGTGATCTGCTCCTGGCGCACCTTGTCGAAACCGTATTCCTTGGTCTCGCGCATCACCTGGTCCAGCCGTGCCAGCGCGTCGGTGGGCATGGTGGTGTGGTAGGTGTGGCCGCCGTTTTCGTAGGCTTCCATGACCTGCAGCCACTTCTTGAGGTCGGCGGCGAAGCTGGTGCTGGTGGTGCCGTCGATGGCCTTGCGGGCGCGCTCGCTGAGCATGACCATGGCGCAGGCGGGTGAGCCGCTCCAGCCCTTCTGCGGCGCGCTGACCAGCACGTCCACACCCGTGGCCTGCATGTCGACCCAGAGGCAGCCGGAGGCGATGCAGTCCAGCACGAAGAGGCCACCCACGTCATGGACGGCGTCGGTGACCTTCTTGAGGTAGTCGTCGGGCAGGACCATGCCGGCCGAGGTTTCCACGTGCGGGGCAAACACGACGTCAGGCTTCTCGGCCTTGATGGCCGCCACGACCTCTTCCACGGGGCAGGGAATCCATTGGGCCTGCGAACCGGTGCCGATGCGGCGCGCCTTGAGCACGGTGGCACTGGCGGGGATGTTGCCCATCTCGAAGATCTGCGTCCAGCGGTAGCTGAACCAGCCGTTGCGAATGACCAGGGCCTTCTTGCCGGTGGCGAACTGGCGCGCCACGGATTCCATGCCGAAGGTGCCGCTGCCGGGCACCAGCACCGAGGACTTGGCTTTGTAGACTTCCTTGAGGATGGCGGAGATGTCCCGCATCACACCCTGGAAGCGCTTGGACATGTGGTTGAGCGCTCGGTCGGTGTAGACCACCGAGAACTCGAGCAGGCCGTCCGGGTCCACGTTGGGCAGTAGTGCGGGCATAAAAACTCCGTTTAAGACAGTGAATCGGCCATTTTCTCACCAAGCCGGATCGGGCGTGTGGGCGCCCAATCGGGGTTAAACCCGATGGCCGCCTGGGGCCAAAGCATCACGACGGTGGAGCCGAGCAGGAAACGGCCCATTTCGGCGCCTTGTTCCAGGGTGATCCCCTGACCTTGGTAGTGCCATTCGGTCACCTGGGCGCGGCGCGGCGGATTGACCACGCCGTGCCAGACCGTGGCCATGCTGCCGACGATGGTGGCACCCACGAGCACCAGCACCAGCGGGCCGTGGGCCGTGTCGAAGACGCAGACCACGCGTTCGTTGCGCGCAAACAGGCCGGGCACACCGCGCGCCGTGGTGGGGTTGACCGAGAACAGATCGCCCGGCACGTAGATCATGCGCGTGAGCGTGCCTTTGCAGGGCATGTGGATGCGGTGGTAGTCGCGCGGGCTGAGATACAGCGTGGCGAAGTGGCCGTTCTCGAACTGCTGGGCCAGCGCGGCATCACCTCCCACCAGGGCCGTGGTGCTGTAGCGGTGGCCCTTGGCCTGGAAGATCTGGTCGCGTTCGATGGCGCCGAACTGGCTGATGGCGCCGTCCACCGGGCAGACCCAGGTGGCATGGGCCAGCGGGCGGGCGCCGTCTTTCAGCGCGCGGGTGAAGAAATCGTTGAAGCTGGCGTAGCTGGCCGGGTCCGGGTTGGCCGCTTCGGCCATGTTGACGTTGTAGCGGCGGATGAAGCGGCGGATGATGCCCGTGGTGATGGCCCCCATCTGCGAACCAGCCACCAGGCCAGCGAAGGAGGTCAATGCCTTTTTGGGCAGCAGGTATTGCGGCAGGACCGCGAGACGATCGGACACGGGACCACCTGGGTCGGACTGGGAAGGCCGCGATTATAAAGAGCCCCCCTGGCGGCGGCGCAGCAGCCGGCCCAGCAGGTGCTCCGCATCGTCGACGATGGTGTAGACCGCGGGAATGACCAGCAGGCTCAGCACCGTGGAAGTGATCAGGCCGCCGATGACCGCCACGGCCATCGGGCTGCGAAAGCTCGGATCGGCCGACCCCCAACCCACCGCCAGCGGCAGCATGCCGGCCCCCATGGCCAGCGTGGTCATGACCACCGGGCGGGCGCGCTTGTGGCAGGCGTCGAGCAGGGCCTCCAGGCGGCCCATCGGCGCGGTGGTGGCCCGGCCGTCAGGCCCCGGGTGGCCATGCCGCGCTTCAATCGCGTACTCCACCAGCAGGATGGAGTTCTTGGTGGCGATGCCCATGAGCATGATGAGACCGATCAGGGACGGCATGGAGAACCCCTGGTTGGCCACCAGCAGGCCCACGAAGGCGCCCCCCAGCGACAGCGGCAAGGCGGCGAGGATGGTCAACGGTTGCAGGAAGTCCTTGAACAGCAGCACCAGCACGATGTAGATGCAGAGCACGCCCGTCAGCATGGCCAGCGCGAAGCTGGCAAACAGCTCGCCCATGACCTCGGCATCGCCCAGCGCAAGCTGGCGCACCCCCGGTGGCAGGTTGCGGATGGATTCCAGACGCTCGACCGCCTCGGTCACCTCCCCGAGCGGCACGCCCGAGAGCTCGACCTCGAAGGTGATGTTGCGCGCGCGGTTGAGGCGGTCGATCACCGCGGGGCCGCCGGAGAGTTCCAGCGTGGCGACCTGGCTCAGCATCACCGGGCCCTTGACGCCGGGGACGGTGAGGCGCCCCAGCAGGTCCAGGTCCTGGCGGGCCTGGCCCTCCAGCTTGACCACGATGGGAATCTGGCGCTGGCTCAGGTTGAGCTTGGGCAGGGACTGGTCGTAGTCGCCCACGGTGGCGATGCGCAGGGTCTCGCCGATGGCGCTGCTGGTCACGCCCAGGTCGGCGGCGCGCGCAAAGTCCGGGCGCACGGCCACCTCGGTGCGCGTCAGGCTGGCGCTGCTGGTCACCGAACCCAGGCCGGGGATGGTGCGCAGATCACGCTCGACGGCAGCGGCTGCGTCCAGCAGCGCGCGCGGGTCCTCGCCCGTGAGCACGAGCTGGTATTTCTCGCCCGAGCCGCCCAGCCCCACCTTGCTGCGCACGCCGGGCAGTTCGGCCAGCGCGGTGCGGATCTGCTGCTCGATGCCCTGCTTGCGCGGGCGCTCGCCGCGCGGCGCCAGCAGCACCGTGAGCGTGGCCTTGCGCACCTCGGAGCCACCGGGCGGAGCGAAGGGATCCGACCCGGCCGCGCCCGCGCCGATGGTGGTGTAGACACTCTGGACGTGGGGCACCTGGGTGATCAGCGCACGCGCGGCCTCGGCGGATTGGCGCGTCTGCGCCAGGGTCGCGCCCGGGGGCAGCTCCAGATAGACCTGGGTCTGCGAGTTGTCATCCGGGGGGATGAAGCCCTGGGGCAGCAGCGGGATGAGCATCAGCGAGCCCACGAAAAACGCCCCGGCCGCGGCCAGCGTGGTCCAGCGGTGGCGCAGCGCCCAGGCACTGGCGCGCAGGTAGGCCGGCATCCAGAAGGGGTCGCGATGCGGCCGCGTGCTGGGGCGCATGATGTAAGCGGCCATCATGGGCGTGAGCACGCGCGCCACCACCAGCGAGGCGAACACGGCCAGCGCAGCAGTCCAGCCGAACTGCTTGAAGAACTTGCCCGGCACGCCACTCATGAAGGCCGTGGGCAGGAACACGGCAATCAGCGTGAAGGTGGTGGCGATCACGGCCAGACCGATCTCGTCGGCCGCCTCCATGGCGGCCTGGTAGGGCGTCTTGCCCATGCGCAGATGGCGCTCGATGTTCTCGACCTCGACGATCGCGTCGTCCACCAGCACGCCGATGACCAGCGAGAGCGCCAGCAGCGTGACGACGTTGATCGAGAAGCCGAAGTAGTGCATGCCGATGAAGGCCGGGATGGCCGACAGCGGCAGGGCCACGGCAGACACCACCGTTGCGCGCGCATCGCGCAGGAAGAGCCAGACCACCACGATGGCGAGGAAGGCGCCCTCATAAAGCAGGGTCATGGAAGCGTCGAACTCCTCCTGCACGGGCTGCACGAAGTTGAAGGCCTCGACCAGGCGGATGTCGGGATGCGCGGCCTTGAGCTCCTCCAGCACGGCCTGCACGGCCGCACCGACCTCGACCTCGCTGGCGCCCTTGCTGCGGGTGATCTCGAAGCCGACCACGGGCTGGCCGTTGAGCAGCGCCAGCGCACGGGGCTCGGCCACCGTGTCGCGCACGCGCGCCACCTCGTCCAGCCGCACGCTCACGCCGTTGCTGAGCACCAGCTCCAGTCGCGCCAGCTCCTGGGCCGACTGCACCGTGGCCAGGGTGCGCATGGGCTGCTCGCCACCGCCCAGGTCCACGCGTCCGCCCGCGCTTTCGGTCTGCACCTGGCGCAGCTGGCGCGAGACGTCGGCCGCGCTGGCGCCCAGCGCCTGCAGCTTGAGCGGGTCCAGCGCCACGTCGATCTGCCGGTTCACACCCCCCACGCGCGACACCGACCCCACGCCCTTGACGCCCAGCAGCCGGCGCGCCACGGTGTTGTCCACAAACCAGCTGAGGGCCTCGTCGTCCATCGATGCCGAGGCGATGGTGTAGGCGAGGATGGGCGAGCCCGAGAGGTTGATCTTGCCGATGATGGGATCGCGCAGATCGCCCGGCAGATCGGCGCGCACCCCCTGGACGGCCGAGCGCACATCGTCGACCGCCTCCTGGGTGGGCTTTTCCAGCCGGAACTCGGCCGTGAGGATCACGCCGCCGTCCTGTACCTTGGTGTAGAGGTTCTTGAGCCCCTGCAGGGGCGCGATGGCGTTCTCGAGCTTGCGTGCGACGTCGGACTCCAGCTGAGCAGGCGCGGCGCCCGGCAGGGTGGCGGTGACCGTGACCGTGGGCAGCTCCAGGTCCGGGAAGTTCTGCACCTTCATCGCGTTGAAGGACAGCAGCCCCGCGAACGTGAGCATCACGAACAGCATCGCGGCGGGGATGGGGTTGCGGATCGACCAGGCGGAGACGTTCATCACCTGCTCCTCACTGCGCTGCGGCACCGGCCACCACGCGGACCAGATCGCCATCGCTCAGGAAGGCGCCGCCACTGGCGACGATGCGTTCGGACGGCTGGACGCCGGAGAGGATTTCCACCCGCTCGCCCACCACCCGCCCGGTCTGGACCTTGAGACGCGCCACCCGCTGGTCGGCGCCAACCCGGTAGACATAGCTGAAGCCGTCGCGCACCACGACGGCACTCTGGGGCAGGGTCAGCGCGGTCGTGGCGCCGAGTTCGAACTCGCCGCGCACATAGCTGCCCGGACGCAGGGGGGCTGCGCCCTGGCCCTTGGCCGGACCGAGCACGTCGACATACACGGTGCCCTTGCGGGTGGCCGGATCCACGGTGGGCGCAGTCATGCGCACCTGGCCGCGCCAGGCGGCGCCCGCCGGGGTGAGGATCTGCACCTTCTGGCCCGCTCGGATGCGCTCGAGCTCGGGGGCGGTAACCTCGGCGCGCCACTCCAGGCGGCTGCGACGGATCAGGCGAAACAGCTCGCTGCCGCTGCCGACCACGGCACCGACGGTGGCGGTGCGTGCCGAGATGGTGCCGTCGTCGGGCGCCACCAGACGGGTCTGCTGTTGGCGCAGCAGCTGGGTGTCCAGCTGGGCCTGGGCCGAGGCGACGCGGGCCCGCGCGGTCTGCTCCTGGGTCAGGTACTGGTTGATCTGCTGCTGGCTCAGCGCGCCGCTGCCTTGCAGCGCCCGCACCCGCTCGGCATTGGCCTGGGCTTCGGCAGCCAGGGCCTGCGCCTCGGCCAGCTGGGCCCGGGCCAGCGCCACGTCGGCCTGCACGGACTCAGGAGCGAAGCTGAGCAGCAGCTGGCCCTTGCGCACCACGTCGCCGACCTGGACGTGCACCTCCTGGATGCGCAGCCCCGCGACCTCGGCACCGAGGATGGCTTCCTGCCAGGCGGCGACGGCGCCGTTGGCGCTGACCCGCAGGGGCAGGGTGCTGGAGGTGGGCTGAACGACCGAGACCGTCAGCGCAGGTTTGGCAGGCGATGCGGCGGCGGTGTCCGCAGCGGCTGCCGTGAGGGGCGCAAGGCACAGGCCCAGCGCGACACCGCGCGCCCAGGCCGTCAGGGAGGAGGATGGCATGATGGTTTTCTCGGCAGGTTCAAGGGGTGACGATCAGCGCGGCGATCCGGCGGGGGGGTGCGCTTCGGTGGCCGGCGGGTCCGGCTGACCCGGGGTGAAGCCGCCGCCGGCGGCCCGGTACAGGCTGATCCAGTTGAGGCGCTGGGCCAGCACGAGGGATTCGACCTCGGTACGAGCGGCCACCGCAGAGCGGCGCGCGTCCTCCAGTTCCAGCAGGCTGGCCATGCCCTGGGCGTGGCGGGCGCTCGTCGCCGCCAGGGCGCGAGCGTAGCCCTGGGCCGCGAGCTGCGTGTCGTTGAGCCGCTCGTCGCCGGCGCGCAGGTTGACCAATGCCTCCTCGACCTCGCGCACGGCCTGGCGCACGCGCCCCTGGTAGGCCACGACGGCATCCCGGTAAGCGGCGCGGGCGGAGTCGACGGCGGCGCGGCGCTGGCCCGCGTCGAAGATCGGCAGGTCCAGTGCCAGTGGTCCGAGCGTCCAGAGCGTGTAGTCCTGGGTGCCGCCGCCGTTGGCCAGGCGCACGGCGGTGATGGAGCCGTCCAGGCTCAGGCGTGGCAGGCGGGCGGCCTGCGCGCTGCCCACCTGCGCCGCAGCCCAGACCACCTCGCGCTCCGCGGCGTACACATCGGGACGCTGCGACACCAGCTGCGCCGGCAGACTGGCGATGGCAAACGGGGCTGTCGGCGGCTCGGCGCCGGAATCGGCTGGCAGCCTGGCGCGCAGCGCGGGCTCCTCGACACCGGTGAGCGCCACCAGACCTTTGATGTCGATGTCGCACCGGGCGAGCTGCTGCGTCAGGCGGCTACGCGACTGGGCGGCGCTGGCCTGCGCGGTCGCCGCCTCGGCGCTGGCGCTCCAGCCGGCCCGTGCACTGAGCTCCACAAGGCGCGCCGTCTGCGCGCGCGATTCGGCGTCCTCGCGCAGCAGTTCGGCCTGGCGGCGGCAGGAGCGCAGGCTGTAGTACAGCTGGGCCACCTCGGCCGCCACCGACACGCGCGCCTCGTGCCACTGGGCCGCGCTGCCCTCGACCCGGCCGCCCGCCGCACGCAGGGCCTGGCGGTTCGCGCCCAGCCAGTCCAGCTCCCACGAGGCCTGCAGCCCTGCGTCGGTGCGGGTGGCCAGCGCAGAGCCCGGCAAGGCAATGCCGCGGCGCAGGCTGGTCTGGGCGTTGAGGCTGGGCAGCAGCTTGGCCTCGGCGGCAGCTTGCTGTGCACGTTGCGACTCAACCCGTGCCCGTGCGGACGACACGGTGGGGCTGACCTCCTGGGCGGCGCGGATGAGCTCCACCAGCACGGGGTCGCGCTGGGCTTCCCACCACTCGGACAGCGCAGCGACCGAGCCCTGGTGCGGCAGCGGCGCCACCCATTGCGCGGGGGTGCGCGCCTCGACGCGCTCGTCGGGTGCGAGAGATGCGCAGGCGCTCAGCAGGGTCAGCGCCGAGGCGGTGGCGACCCGCCGGAGGAACAGGATGGTCGTGTCGGAGGTCATGATGGGAACAGCGGTTGATCAGCGGAGCGAGGGTGTCGACGCCTGTGCTCGTAGTCGACCAGGGACAGGGCATAGGCGAGTAGGCGCTCGTGGTACACGTCCAGTGCTTGCGCGGAGGCGATCAGCCCGGGCCGGACGGCCTGGATGACGTCGTGGCCGACGTGCAGCATGATGGCCATGCCCGAGATCTCGAGGGCGAGGCGATGGATCTCGTCATCGGCCTCGTCCAGTCCGAAGTGCCGGCACAGGGCGGCGACGAGGAAGGCGTGCGCGGGCTTGATGTTGTTCTCGATCTCCGCCTCCCACATGCCCGTGGGCTCGACCATCTCGCGGAAGTGCAGCTTCATGCACAGCAGGACCTGCTCGGCCGATTTGAGCGGCTCCACCAGCCCCCGCAGCAGCAGGGAGATGCTCGCCCCGAGATCGAGTTGCGTCGGGTCGAGTCCGTGGGGATCGAAGCCCGGGTTGAATTCCGGGTCGTCGAAGATGGCCCGGTACAGGCCCTGCTTGTCCCCGAAGTAGTAACTGATGGCGGCCACATTCGTCTGCGCGGCGTCCGCGATGGCCCGCACCGACGTCTTCGCGTAGCCATGGCGCGCGAACAGGCGCAGGGCGGCCGACAGCAGACGACGACGGGCGTGCTCGCCATCGCTACGCAGGGATTTGCCGGTTTCGTTCATGGCCAAAATCCTAGCACATGAATCAAACGTTTGTTTAACTTATAGGGTAGGACTGGTTTGATCGAACGAGAGAGGGCCAACACTACAATCGTTTCACATCGAGGAATGCCGTATGAACGCTCCGAGCCCCCCTGAACAGATCCATGCGCTGCAGCGCGCCCAGCGCCAGTCCGAGGTGGTCGCCGCCCTGCGCCAGGTCCTGCCCGAGCACGCCCTGCTCTGGCAGGCCGAGGACACCACGCCTTACGAATGCGACGGCCTCACGGCCTACCGCCAGCGCCCGCTGGTGGTGGCCCTGCCCGAGACCGAGGCGCAGGTGCAGGCGGTGCTCAAGGCCTGCCACGCCCTCGGCGTGCCTGTGGTGGCGCGCGGTGCGGGCACCGGCCTCTCGGGTGGCGCCATGCCGCATGCGATGGGCGTGACGCTCTCGTTGGCCAAGTTCAACCAGATCCTCAAGATCGACCCCGTGAGCCGCACGGCCGTGGTCCAGGCCGGTGTGCGTAACCTGGCCATCAGCGAGGCGGCGGCGCCTTACGGCATGTACTACGCGCCCGATCCGTCGAGCCAGATCGCCTGCACCATCGGCGGCAACGTGGCCGAGAACTCGGGCGGCGTGCACTGCCTCAAGTACGGCCTGACCGTGCACAACGTGCTCAAGGTGCGCGGCTACACGGTGGAAGGCGAGCCCATCGAGTTCGGCAGCGAGGCCCTGGATGTGCCGGGCTACGACCTGCTCAGCGTCTTCATCGGCTCCGAGGGCATGCTGGCCGTGACCGTGGAAGTGACGGTGAAGCTCGTGCCCAAGCCGCAGCTCGCGCGCTGCATCATGGCCAGCTTCGACGACGTGCGCAAGGCGGGTGACGCCGTGGCCGCAGTGATCGCCGCAGGCATCATCCCGGCCGGGCTGGAGATGATGGACCAGCCCATGACGGCGGCCGTGGAAGACTTTGTGCACGCAGGCTACGACCTGAACGCGGCGGCCATCCTGCTCTGCGAGAGCGATGGCACGCCCGAAGAGGTGGAAGAAGAGATCGGTCGCATGAGCGAGGTGCTGCGCAAGGCGGGCGCCACGGCGATTGCCGTCAGCAAGGACGAGGCCGAGCGCCTGCGCTACTGGAGCGGGCGCAAGAACGCTTTCCCGGCCAGCGGCCGCATGGCGCCCGACTACATGTGCATGGACTCGACGATTCCGCGCAAGCGCCTGGCCGACATCCTGGAAGCCATCCAGCGCATGGAGAAGAAGTACGACCTCAAGTGCCTCAACGTCTTCCATGCGGGCGACGGCAACCTGCACCCGCTAATCCTCTTCGATGCCAATGACAAGGACCAGCTGCACCGCTGCGAGCTCTTCGGTGCCGACATCCTGGAAACCAGCGTGGCCATGGGCGGCACGGTGACTGGTGAGCACGGCGTGGGCGTGGAGAAGCTCAACAGCATGTGCGTGCAGTTCAGCGCCGAGGAGAACGCGCAGATGCTGGGTGTGAAACGCGCCTTCGATCCGCAGGGCACGCTCAACCCCGGCAAGGTCATCCCCACGCACAACCGCTGCGCCGAGTACGGCAAGATGCTGGTGCGCGGCGGCAAGATCAGCCACCCGGACCTGCCGCGATTCTGATGCACACCCCCCGGGCTACGCGCACTTCGTGTCGCTTCGCCACCCCGCTTGGGCCGTTTCAAGCGTCGCGGGGCCCTCAAGGCCGCTGACACGCTCGCGAGTCACTGAAATGAACGCCCTGCGCGGATTCGCCTGGCTGCTGGTCCTTCAATCCGCGGGCGAGCTGCTGGCTCACATGCTGGGCCTGCCCTTCCCGGGTCCCGTTGTAGGCCTGGTGCTGCTGCTGATCGCCCTGCGCTTCGAAGCCGTGCGCACGCCGGTGGCGGCCTGCGCCGACTTTCTGCTGACCCACCTCTCCCTGCTCTTCGTGCCGGTGGGCGTGGGGGTGATGACGCACCTGGGCCTGCTCGGTGAGTACGGTGGGCGCCTGCTGCTCGTCATCGCCCTCTCGACCTGGATCGGTCTCGCCGTGACCGCGCTGGTGCTGCGCGCGCTGATGAAACCAGAGCAGGAGTAGCCCCATGCAGAACTTCGTCGAACTCTGGGTCTATCTGTCGAGCACGCCGCTGTTCGGCCTGACGGCGACGATGGCGGTCTATGTGCTGGCCCAGGCGTTCTACCTGGGTCGCGGCCAGGCCCCCTGGGCCAACCCGGTGCTCTGGACCGTGGTGCTGATCGCTGGCGTGCTGCTCATCACCGACGTGCCCTACCCCACGTATTTTTCGGGCGCCCAGTTCATCCACTTCCTGCTCGGCCCCGCCGTGGTGGCGCTGGCCTGGCCGCTGTGGCAGCGCCGCGTGGAATTGCGCGCGCGCTGGCTGCCGCTGCTGCTGGCCGCACTCGTGGGTGGTGCGGCCGCCGCCGGCTCGGCGTGGGCCCTGGGCCTCGCCGTCGGGCTGCCGACCGAGCTGGTGCAGTCGCTGACCACCAAGTCGGTCACCGCACCGGTGGCCATGGGCGTGGCGGAAAAGATCGGCGGCATCCCCGCGCTGGCGGCGGTGTTCGCCGTGCTCACGGGCCTGATCGGCGCGCTCAGCGGCAAGTACCTGTTCGACCTGCTGCGCGTACCCACCACGCCGGCGGGCTGGATGGCGCGCGGCTTTGCGCTGGGCACGACCTCGCATGGCATCGGCGCGGCACGCGCCCTGCAGGTCGACGCCGATGCCGGCGCCTACGCCGGCCTGGCCATGGGCCTGCAGGTGGTGCTGGCCTCGCTGCTGATTCCGCTGGTGTTCCGCTGGCTGTGAGGCCAGCAGGGCGCTGATGCAAAATCAGCCCCGATTCCCTGTCCCTTTCAACGATCTCTGGAGACCCCCATGTTCCTGAACCTCAAGCGCCGCACCCTGGGCCTGGCCGCGGCCGCCCTGCTCGTCGCCGGACCGGCCCTGGCCGACACGTCCACCGTCAAGATCCTCGTGGGCTTCCCGCCGGGCGGCGGCACCGACGCCATTGCGCGTGTGCTCGCCGAAAAACTCAAGGACCAGCTGGGCGCCAATGTCATCGTCGAGAACAAGGCCGGTGCCGGTGGCCAACTGGCCGCGCAGGCGCTCAAGGCTGCGCCCGCCGACGGCTCGGTGCTCTTCCTCTCGCACGACCACAGCATCTCCATCCTGCCGCTGACGCTCAAGAACCCGGGCTTCAACCCGGCCGAGGATTTCGTGCCGGTGGCGGGCTTTGCGACCTTCGTCAACGGCCTGGCGCTGTCGGGCGGCACGCCGGCCAAGAGCTACAAGGAATACCTGGCCTGGGTGCGCGAGGACGCCAAGAAGCGCGGCACCGTGGGCGTGCCGGCCCCGGCCTCCACACCGGAGTTCTTCGTCAAGGTGATCGGCCAGAAGAATGGCCTGGACCTGCAGGCCGCGCCCTACCGCGGCAGCGCGCCCATGATGGGCGACATGCTGGGCAACCAGATCGCCGCAGGCGTGGGTTCGGTGCCTGACTTCATCGAGAACCACAAGGCTGGCAAGATCCGCATCGTGGCCGTGATCGGCGGCAAGCGCCAGGCCACGCTGCCTGATGTGCCCACCTTCACCGAGCTGGGCCTGAGCGGCTTCGAGGACCTGCCCTACTACGGCCTGTTCGCGCCCAAGGGCACGCCCAAGGCCACGCTGGAACGTTACTCTGCCGCCGTGGCCAAGGTCATCGCCCTGCCCGAAGTGAACGAGCGCCTCACGGCCATGGGCCTGACCGTGGGCCACATGAGTGGCGAACAGCTGGCCAGCCGCGAGCGCGCCTACAGCCAGACCTGGTCCAAGATCATTCAGGCCAGCGGCTTCCAGGCCCAGTGATGAGAACTTGCCAGGAAATCGTCGCGAGCGGCCCAAGCGCATCGCGGACGGAGCGCAGGAACCGGAACGTACTCAGGTACGTGAGGATTCCGACGACCGCTCAAGGCCGCGATCGGGTCACGCGGTAGATTGATTGGCAAGTGCTCAAGAGAGTTTGAAGACGCTGACCGCCTGCACCAGTTCCTGCGCCTGATGGCGCAGGCTGGAGGCGGCGGCGGCCATCTCTTCGACCAACGCGGCGTTCTGCTGCGTGGTCTGGTCCATGTTGGAGACGGCCTCGCCGACCTGGGCCACGCCGGCGCTCTGCTCGCCGCTGGCGGTGCTGATCTCGCCCATGATGTCGGTCACACGCTTGATGGCTGTGACCACCTCGTTCATGGTTGCGCCGGCCTGATCGACCAAGGCGCTGCCCTGGCCCACGCGCTCCACGCTGTCGCCGATCAGGGCCTTGATCTCCTTGGCGGCCTCGGCGCTGCGCCCGGCCAGGCTGCGCACCTCGCTGGCCACCACGGCAAAGCCCCGGCCCTGTTCACCCGCACGGGCCGCTTCCACCGCCGCGTTGAGCGCGAGGATGTTGGTCTGGAAGGCGATGCCGTCGATCACGCTGATGATGTCGGCGATCTTGCGCGAGCTGTCGTTGATGCCTTTCATGGTGTCCACCACCTGGGCCACGACCTGCCCGCCCTGCACGGCCACGGTGCTCGCGCTCTGTGCGAGTTGGTTGGCCTGACGCGCGTTGTCGGCGTTCTGCCGCACGGTGGAGCCCAGTTGTTCCATGCTGGCCGCGGTCTGTTCCAGCGCGCTGGCCTGGCTTTCGGTGCGTGAGGACAGATCGGTGTTGCCCTGGGCGATCTGGGCGCTGGCGGTGGCCACGCTCTCGCTGCCCTGGCGCACGGTCTGCACCACCTCGGTCAGGCCGCTGCCGATGCGGTTCATGGCGTCCATCAGCTGGCCCAGCTCGTCCCCACGGTCCGTGTGCATGCGCACGCTCAGGTCGCCCTGGGCCAGGGCCTGGGCGGTGCCTGTGGCCTGCACCAGCGGGCGAATGACCAGGCGGCCGATGACCCAGTACAAGGCCCCGGCCACCAGCAAGACCAGCAGGCCCCCAAGCACGCCGAAGAGGTTGCGCAGGCTGCGTACCTCGGCGCTGAATTCGTCCACGTAGGCACCGCCCACGATCACCCACTCCCAGCCCTTGAAGTGGGTGTAGGCCGCGAGCTTCTCGCGCACCTGCGTCCCGTCCTGGTAGGGGTAGCTGGTCACGCCGTTCTTGCTCTCCAGGATGTCCTTGATGTACTCGCGGCCCGAGGCATCCTTTTGCCCGAGCACGTTCTTGCCCTCCTCGGTCGGGTGCACGATGTAGTTGCCCAGATTGGGGCCGGCCCGGGCGTCGAGGACGTAGAAATAGCCCGTCTTGCCGATCTTCAGACCGCGAATGGTGTCCTTGAGCTGCTTCAGGTAGTCGGCGTAGTCCAGACCGATGAAAGACAGGCCGATGACCTGGCCCTGCGCGTTGCGGATCGGGTCGTACTGGGTGATGTAGGGTTTGCCGAAGAGCACGGCCGGCCCGGCATAGGTCTTGCCCTCCAGCGTGGCCTTGTAGCCAGGGTGGGCGCGGTCCAGCAGGGTGCCGATGGCGCGCGCACCCTTGTCGGTCTTGAGCGAGGTGGTGACGCGGATGAAGTCGTCCCCGGTCTTGGCGAAGATCGTGGCGACCGCGCCGGTGGCCTCGGTGAACTGGTCGACCGGAGCAAAGTCCATGTTCAAGACCCGGTCGTTGAGCTTGAGCGTAGGGGCGGGCTTGCCGTTGACCTCGGTGATCGCGGGGTCGAGCTCGAAACGCCCCTGCAGCCGGTTCTGCAGGGCCTTGGCCAGGGCAGAGGCGCGCACACGCAGATCGCGGTCCGAGGCGTCGATCATGCTCACGATCAGCTGGGTGTTGCTGGCCACCTCCTTGCTGGCGCGCTCTTCCACCGAGCTCATGAGCGCCAGGCTGATGGCCAGCACAAAGGCCAGGAAGACGGCGCCCACCACCGCCAGCACGCTCAGGGCCAGTTTGATGGCCAGACTCAGATCGCGCCAGCGGGCGCCTTGCAGGAGGTTCATGGGTGCGCTCCGTTTGTCAGTTTGAAATGCACATGCGGTATGAGGCATTCTGCATAGGTTCGCCCGTTCTGCCTAGCCCGAACAGAAGGGTAAAAGCGGGACAGATCGACATATCCTTCAGTATGGTTGACGCCCGCCGCGGCAGGCGCTACTGTGGCTGCGACCGCCTACGGACCGCTCATGTCATCCGAACTGTTGCGCATCCCCGCCGACGACGTGCACATCGAGGGGCTGCTCGAACTGCCTGGCAATGCCCGCGGCGTGGTGCTGTTCGCGCACGGCAGCGGCAGCAGCCGCCACAGCCCGCGCAATGGGCAGGTGGCACGCAGCCTGCGCGAGCAGGGTTCGGGCACCTTGCTGCTGGACCTGCTGACGCTGGCCGAGAACCTGGACTACCACACGCGCTTCGACATCGCCCTGCTCACGCACCGCCTGCTCGTAGCCACGCGCTTCGTGCTGCTGCACACACCGGCCAGCCGGCACCTGCCCGTGGCCTATTTCGGGGCCAGCACCGGGGCGGCTGCGGCGCTGCAGGCGGCGGCCGCACTGGGCGGCGAGGTCCAGGCCGTGGTCTCGCGCGGCGGGCGGCCCGATCTGGCCGGCCGCCATGAGCTGCCCAAGGTTCGCGCGCCCACGCTGCTGCTCGTGGGCGGGGCCGACCCCGAAGTCCTGCAGCTCAACCGCAGCGCCTACGAACGCCTGCAGTGCGAGAAGGATCTGGTGGTGATTCCCGAAGCCACGCATCTCTTCGAAGAGACGGGCACGCTGGACCAGGTCGCACAGCGCGCCGCGGACTGGTACGCCCGGCACTGGCACTGACAGCGCGGCGGCTTCAGTCGCTGAGCAGGGCCAGCACTGCCTCGTCCTCCACCTGGGCGAAGTCGCGGTAGTAGGGACCGACGGCGCGGAAGTCGGCTGGGCTGTGCAGGCAGACCGTTTCATCGGCCAGCTTGCGCACACGGGCCAGGGTTTCAGGCGGCGCCACGGGTACGGCACAGATCAGGCGGGCGGGCTGGCGCTCGCGCAGGCTGTGCAGGGCGGCGATCATGGTCGCCCCGGTGGCCAGGCCATCATCGACGACGATCACCGTGCGACCGGTCACGGCACGCGGCGGACGCAGCGGCGTGTAACGCAGCCGACGCTCGCGCAGCATGGCCAGCTGATGCGCACGCTCACGCGCCAGGTAGTCCGCACCCGCGCCCAGCCGCTCGGCAAAGGGCGCGACATAGGTCCAGCCGCCTTCGTCGACGGCACCGATGGCCAGCTCGGGCTGACCCGGCGCGCCGAGCTTGTGCACCAGCACCACGTCGAAGTCACCTTCGAGGCGCTGTGCGATCCGCCGCGCCATGGGCACGGCCCCGCGCGGAATGGCCAGCACCAGGGGATGCCCGCCACGGTGGGCGGCCAGCGCCTGAACCAGCTGGTCGGCGGCGTCGAGTCGATCACGGAACATGCGACCTCCGCGCGGGGATCCGTCCCCACGGTATTGAAGCACTGACGGGGCCACGCCGCCAGCCCCGCATGCGCTCAGGCGATCTCGGCGGGTCGCGAGGGCATGAGCTCCTGCTCCAGCTCCGCGGCGGTCAGCGGCGCACTGAAATGGAAGCCCTGGGCCTGTTCGCAATGCCAGATGCGCAGCAGCTCGGCCTGCTGCGCGTGCTCCACGCCCTCGGCCACCACCGTCTTGCCCAGGGCGTGGGCCAGGGCAATGATGGAGTGCACGATGCTGCCCGCCCCGTCGTCCTGCCCCAGGCCCCGCAGAAAGGTACGGTCGATCTTGAGGATGTCCAGGGGCAGCTGCTGCAGATGGCGCAGCGAGGAGTAGCCGATGCCGAAATCATCCAGCGCCAGAACGACGCCAAGGCGCTTGATCTCGCGCAGCTGCTCGCTGGCGGCCTCGATGTCGTCGATCAGCGTGCCTTCGGTCACCTCCAGCTCCAGGCCTGCCGGCACCACTTCGGCCGCCGTCAAGGCCTGCTGCACCTGCTGGACCAGGCGCCCCGAGCGCAACTGGCGCCCCGAGACGTTGACCGAGATGGTGATGCGATAACCTGCGGCCTGCCACTGCCCGAGTTGGACGCAGACCTGCTGCAGCACCCAGTGGCCGAGCTCGTCAATCAGCCCCACCTCTTCGGCCAGCGGGATGAATTTCTCGGGGCTGACCGAACCCAGCTCCGGGTGTTCCCAGCGCAACAGGGCCTCGGCCCCGCACAGGCGGCCGTCGACCAGCAGGATGCGCGGCTGGTAGCGCAGCGAGAGCTGGCCGCGCGCGATGGCCTGCCGCAGCTCGCGCTCGAGCACCGACTGCTCCTGCTGCGCGAGGTTCATGCTTTCTTCGTAGAAGACCACGCGCGCGCGCCCCGTGGCCTTGGCCCGGTACATGGCCATGTCGGCCTTCTTGAGCAGCTCGGAGGCCAGGCTGCCGTCGTCCGGGAAGATGGCCACGCCGATGCTGGCCCCCACAAAGGCCGTGTTGTCGCCGATCATGAAGGGTTCGCCCAGCAGCTCCTGCATCTCGCTGGCCAGACGCGCGGCCGGCTTGGGGCTGCCCAGCCCTGGCAGCAGCACGACGAATTCGTCACCGCTCAGGCGCGCCACGGTGTCCCCTTCGCGGGTGCAGGAGATCAGGCGCTCGGCCACCTGGCACAAGAGGCGGTCGCCGGCCTCGTGGCCCAGGCTGTCATTGATCTTCTTGAAGCGGTCGAGGTCGATGAACAGCACCGCCAGCTGCCGGCCACTGCGCCGCGCGTGGGCCATTTCCTGGGTGAGGCGCTCCAGCAGCAGCGGGCGGTTGGGCAAACCCGTGAGCGCGTCGTGAAAGGCCTGGAACTTGAGTTGCTCGTCGCGCGCCTGGGCCGCCAGGGCCACGCCGATGCGGTTGACCAGATCGCGCGCCTGCTGCACCAGCTCATGGCTGAACTCGCGCGGCTCCATGAGGCCGATGGCCAGCAGGCCGCTGACCTGTTCGCGCCAGAAGATGGGCAGCACCAGGATGCGCTGGGCGCCGGCGTCGGCCACCATGGACAGGAAATCGGGCAGCTCGCCGCCTCCGACATCGAACCACATGCCGTCGTAGTCGCGCGCCAGCCGCTCCAGCAGCCAGGGCTCAAGTTTGCTCGGCACCTTGGCCGTGACCTCGCCCTCGCCCGCATGCAGGTGCACGATGCCGAAGTCGGCCGCCTTGCGGTCGAACACCACCATGCTGGTCACGGCCTGGGGCCAGAGCTCATGCAGGCGCTCCTGCACACGGGTGATGATCTGCTCCATGTCGGCGCGTGCCAGGATCTCGTGGTCGATCTCGGCCAGCGCGCGCAGCGTGCCCATCTGCCGGCCCAGGCGTGCGGCCATCTTGTTGAGCGCGTGCCCGAGCTCGCCGAACTCGTCGTCGCGGTGCACCTGCACAGGCTGGTTGAAATCCTCGCGCGCGATGCGCCGCGTGCCGTCGATCAGGCGCTCCAGCGGCACCAGGGTGCGGCGCAGCTGCACGCCGCTGAGCAGGGCCACGAGCAGCAGAATGAGCAGGACCACCCCCAGGAAGAGATAGGCCAGGCGGCCCCAGCCGGGGGCCGCCGCTTCCGCCGGGCGCAGGACCAGCACTGTCCAGTCATCGGCGGCAAAGCGTGCGCGCAGAAACAGGCTGCGGGTGGTGTGCGGCTGCGCGATCTCCTGCGGATCGGCGGCCTGCAGGCCCTGGCGCTCGGCCAGCGGCCGCAGGGTGGCATCGGTGCAGTGCAGCACCAGCCCCAGGGCGTCGCGCACACAGACCTGGGTCTGATGGGCCAGATCCTCGGCGTCACCCCAGAGGTGATCGGGCGCCAGTTCGCCGCGCAGCAGCCCGAGCTCGGGACGTGCCGGATCGATCGCCCGCACTAGCAGCAAGCGCGGTGCCTGCACCTCGCCCCGGCTCAGCAGCAGGCTCTCGCCGCGTGCCAGATGGGCCTGTGCCGCCTCGGACAAGGCCGAGGTTTCGCCGGCGGGCAGCTGGACTTCGATGCGGGTGTAGACCCGTCGGGCCGGGCCGTCGAGTTCCGGGTCCGGCGTCACGCCCTGGCGCAGGCTGACGGCCTGCACGCCCAGCATGAAGTGCGCACCCAGCAGGCGCTCGTAGAGGCCGCTGGTGTAGCTCGCGGCTTCGAGCTCCAGCTGACGCTGCACATGCTCGCGGTCCATGGCACGCATCTGCACATAGGCCAGCAAGGCCAGCAGCAGGGCGGGCAGCAGCGCTGAGAGCAGGAAGAGGGTGAACACGCGCTGGGCCACCCGGCTGCGCAGAAACAGGCCGTGGATGGGCAGCTTGAGCAGGGACAGCATGGTGCGCATCGGCGGCCTCAGCGCGTGTAGTCGGCGGCCAGGCCCACGTAGGCGCCGTCATTGGCGCGCACGATGTCGTCCAGGCTTTCCTTGTTGGTCAGCTGGGTCTTGGACGCCCCATCCTTGCCCAGGCTGTAGAGATCGAAGTCGGAGTTGAGCGGGTTGAGCTTGCGGTCCTTGCGTGCCTTGCCCTTGCCCGGCGCGCTGGCCAGCTCCTGATAGACGTAGGGGTGCCCCCAGGGATCGACCCGCCCGGCATTGCCCACCTCGGCCAGGGTCTCCGGGTACTGGCCACGGTCGAGCCGATGGTCCTGGATCAATGCCTGCAGCACCACGATGTCCTGGATGGCCTGGGTCTGGCGGATGCGCTCCCGATGGCTCTGATACATGGGCAGCGCGATCGCCGTCAGCACGCCCAGCAGGCCGACCACCAGCATCAGCTCGATGAGCGTGAAACCCCGCGAACGATGCGGCGCCGGACGTGCTGGCAGGGGGAACATGGGGCAGTGGGGTGGTTGATTTGTAATTTTATGTAAACGCCGGGGCTGCCCCTCGGGGTAAACCCAGGCCCCGCCCCCGGAGCCGGCGCCGCGTGACTTATTTCACGGTGCTGCGGCCGCCAAAGATGGCCGTGCCCACGCGCACCAGGGTGCTGCCGGCGCCGATGGCTGCCTCCAGATCGCCGCTCATGCCCATGGACAGAGTGTCCAGCGGTAGGCCGCGCGCCCGCAGATCGTCGTAAAGCGCACGGGCGCGCAGGAAGACGGCCCGCATGGCCGCCGCATCCTCCTGCGGATCGGGGATGCACATCAGCCCGCGCAGCTGCAGGCGCGGCAGCGCGGCCACGGCCTGCGCCAGCGCCGGCAGCTCCTGCGGACTCACGCCGGATTTGGTGGCGCCGCCGTCCACATTGACCTGAATGCAGACCTGCAGCGGCGGCAGGTGGTCCGGCCGCTGCTCGCTGAGCCGCTGAGCGATCTTGAGCCGGTCCACGGTCTGGGCCCACTGGAAATGCGTGGCGACCAGACGGGTCTTGTTGCTCTGGATCGGCCCGATGCAATGCCACTGCAGTGGCAGGTCGCTCAGCAAGCCCATCTTGTCGACGGCTTCCTGGATGTAGTTTTCGCCGAAGGCGGTCTGGCCGGCCGCATGCGCGGCGCGCACGGCCTCGGGCCCGAAGGTCTTGGAAACGGCAAGCAGCTGCACGCTGTCGGCGGCGCGGCCCGCGGCAAGACACGCGGCGGCGATGCGGGCATGAACGGCTTGGAGCTGGGTGGCAATCACGGTCATAATGTTTCGCAAGCGTAGCAAAGATAAGGACCGAGAGACCCGTGGACATCACCCAACTGCTGGCATTCAGCGTCAAGAACAAGGCTTCCGACCTGCACCTCTCCGCCGGCCTGCCGCCCATGATCCGCGTGCATGGCGATGTGCGCCGCATCAACGTCGACGCCCTGGGGCACAAGGAAGTGCACGCCATGGTGTACGACATCATGAACGACACCCAGCGCAAGAACTACGAAGAGTTCCTGGAGGTCGACTTCTCCTTCGAGATCGACGGCCTGGCGCGCTTCCGCGTCAACGCCTTCAACACCCAGCGCGGCGCAGCCGCCGTGTTCCGAACCATTCCGAGCAAGATCCTCACGCTGGAACAGCTCAACGCGCCCAAGATCTTCGCCGACCTGGCGCTCAAGCCGCGCGGCCTGGTGCTGGTGACCGGCCCCACGGGCTCGGGCAAGTCGACCACGCTCGCGGCCATGGTCAACCACCTCAACGAGACCGAGTTCGGCCACATCCTCACGGTGGAAGACCCGATCGAGTTCGTGCACGAGTCCAAGAAGTGCCTGATCAACCAGCGCGAGGTCGGACCGCACACCCTGAGCTTCGCCGCCGCCCTGAAGTCCGCGCTGCGCGAGGACCCGGACGCCATTCTCGTGGGCGAAATGCGCGACCTCGAAACCATCCGCCTGGCCATGACGGCCGCGGAAACCGGCCACCTGGTCTTCGGCACCCTGCACACCAGCAGTGCCGCCAAGACCATCGACCGCATCATCGACGTGTTCCCGGCCGAAGAAAAGGAAATGGTCCGCGCCATGCTGTCCGAATCGCTGCAGGCCGTGATCTCCCAGACCCTGTGCAAGACCAAGGACGGCCAGGGTCGTGTCGCAGCGCACGAGATCATGCTGGGCACACCGGCCATCCGCAACCTGATCCGCGAGGCCAAGGTGGCGCAGATGTACTCCAGCATCCAGACCGGCAACAGCGTGGGCATGCAGACCCTGGACCAGAACCTGACCGAGCTGGTGCGCCGCAACGTCATCAGCGCCGCCGAAGCGCGCGGCAAGGCCAAGATCCCCGAGAACTTCCCCGGCTGATATGGCTCACCCCCAAGCTCCGCGCACTGCGTGTCGCTACGCTACCCCCCTTGCAGGGGGCAACACCAGCGGCCCGGCCAAGCCGGTTCCGCGGTGTTCCCCGCAAAGACACTTCTGCCACAGGCAGTGCTGACTCACTGAAAAGGAGGTGCTCTCATGGAGCGCGACCAGGCAACCAAATTCATCAACGATCTGCTGCGCCTGATGATCAGCCGCAACGGCAGCGACCTGTTCATCACGGCCGACTTCCCGCCCGCCATCAAGGTGGACGGCAAGATCACCAAGGTCTCGCCCCAGCCTCTGGGTCCGGCCCACACCATGGCGCTGGCGCGCTCAGTGATGAACGACAAGCAGGTCGCCGAGTTCGAGCGCACCAAGGAATGCAACTTCGCGATCTCGCCTCCGGGCATCGGCCGCTTCCGCGCCAACGCCTTCATCCAGCAAGGCAAGGTGGGCCTGGTGCTGCGGGTGATCCCGCAGGTGCTGCCCACCATCGACACCCTGGGCGTACCCCAGGTGCTCAAGGAAGTCACCATGGCCAAACGCGGCCTGTGCATCCTGGTCGGCGCCACGGGCTCGGGCAAGTCCACGACGCTGGCCGCCATGGTGGACTGGCGCAACGAAAACTCGCAGGGCCACATCATCACCATCGAGGACCCGGTGGAGTTCGTGCACCCGCACAAGAACTGCGTGGTTACGCAGCGTGAGGTGGGTCTGGACACCGACAGCTGGGAGATCGCGCTGAAGAACACGCTGCGTCAGGCGCCGGACGTCATCCTCATGGGTGAGATCCGTGATCGCGAGACCATGGAACACGCCGTGGCCTTTGCCGAGACCGGTCACCTCTGTCTGGCGACGCTGCACGCCAACAGCGCCAACCAGGCGCTGGACCGCATCATCAACTTCTTCCCTGAAGAGCGCCGCCCGCAGCTGCTCATGGACCTCTCGCTCAACCTGCGCGCCCTGGTCTCGCAGCGCCTGATCCCCAAGCAGGACAACAAGGGCCGCATCGCCGCAGTGGAGATCATGCTCAACTCGCCGCTGATCTCGGACCTGATCTTCAAGGGCGAGATCTCCGAGATCAAGGAGATCATGAAGAAGAGCCGCAACATCGGCATGCAGACCTTCGACCAGGCCCTGTTCGACCTCTACGAAGGCAACCAGATCAGCTACGAGGACGCGTTGCGCAACGCCGACTCGCTCAACGACCTGCGCCTGCAGATCAAGCTCAACAGCCAGCGCGGCAAGTCGCAGGACCTGGCCGCCGGTACCGAGAACCTCGCCATTGTTTAACGGCTACTGCGCGGGCGCATAGCGGCGTTGCGGGTCCCGTCGGCCATTCCTCACGTACCTGCAGGTACGTTGCGGATGTCCGCCACCCGCGCCTTGCTCTGCATCCCGCTCGCGACGCCGCGCGGCACCATTGCCCCAGGAACACGCCATGCCCAGCCTCAATCCCCGAAGCTACGAAACCATATCGCCGCGCAAAGTCGCCTTCCTTGGCCTGGGCGTCATGGGTTATCCCATGGCGGGCCACCTGGCGAAGGCGGGACACAGCGTCACCGTCTACAACCGGACCGCGGCCAAGGCCCAAGCCTGGGTGCAGGAATTCGGTGGCCGGGCGGCAAGCACGCCGCGCGAGGCCGCAAGCGGCGCCGAACTCGTGTACGCCTGTGTGGGCAATGACGCCGACCTGCGCAGCGTGGTGCTGGGCGCCGATGGCGCCTATGCCGGCATGAAGACCGGCGCCGTCTTCGCGGACCACACCACGGCCTCGGCCGAGGTGGCGCGCGAGCTCTACGGCGCGGCACGTGAGCGTGGCCTGCACTTCGTCGATGCACCGGTCTCGGGCGGCCAGGCCGGCGCGCAGAACGGCGCGCTGACCATCATGTGCGGCGGCGACGTGGCCCCCTTCGCGGCCATGCAGCCCGTGGCCCTGGCCTACGCGCGGGCCTGTACGCGCATCGGGGACAGCGGCGCCGGACAGCTGGCCAAGATGGTCAACCAGATCGCGGTGGCCGGTGTGATCCAGGGCCTGGCCGAGGCCGTGGCCTTCGGCCAGCAGGCCGGGCTGGACATGAACCTGGTGCTGGAGGTGATCGGCAAGGGGGCTGCGCAGAGCTGGCAGATGGACAACCGCGGCAAGACCATGGTGGCCGACCAGTTCGACTTCGGCTTTGCCGTCGACTGGATGCGCAAGGATCTGGGTCTGGTGCTGGAGGAAGCGCGGCGCAACGGCGCGCGCCTGCCGGTCACGGCCCTGCTGGACCAGTTCTACGCCGATGTGCAGCGCATGGGCGGTGGACGCTGGGATACGTCCAGCCTGATCCGCCGGCTGAAAGTCTGAGGCGCGGCCCGCAGAGAGGCCGCCCCCGCCTTACATCGTCCGACCGCTGCCGGTCGTGCCCGGCGCCGTGTTGGCCGGTGCCTGCATTTCCAGCAGTTCTTCCTCGGTGATGAGTTCGAACAGGCGCACCACCTTCTGCACACCGCTGGTGCGGCGTGCGATGTCGGTGGCGCGGTCGGCCT
The DNA here is from genome assembly GCF_027532185.1 of Hylemonella sp. Taxonomy (GTDB): domain Bacteria; phylum Pseudomonadota; class Gammaproteobacteria; order Burkholderiales; family Burkholderiaceae_C; genus Hylemonella. The sequence goes on from NZ_JAPZSV010000007.1 coordinate 158,629, forward strand.
CGCGCGGCGTGACGCGGCCCAGCAGATAGACCACGCCGCGCTCGGTCACCACCTTGAAGGCGCTGGAGTTGAGATCCTTGGCGTCGATCAGGTTGGCCTTGACGCGGCCCGTGACCAGGGCGTCGGAGGAGCGCTGGGTCAGGGTGGAGTGGCCCAGCACGGCGAGTTCGTTGGTGATCGAGCGCACGTTCTCGATGCGCGAGACCACTTGCTCGGCCAGCTGCTTGTCCTGCTCGTTTGGCACTTCGCCGGTCAGCAGCACTTGGCGGTTGTAGCTCGTGATGTTGATGTGCACGCGCTCGCCCAGATGCTCACGCAAACGGGTGGCCCCTCGGGTCTCGATGCGCTCGTCCTCGATCTGCGAACCCGTGGTGCGCCGATCGGCTGCGGACATGCCGGTGACGACCGCCCCGCCAACCAGCAGGGGCGCACAGGCCGTGAGGCCTGCACCCGCCAACACGACGCCAAGAACCAGAAGGGGGAGGCGGCGGGTTTGCGGTTTCATCATGGCTTGTTTTCCTGTTCTCCGAGCAGTTGATGGTCGACGGCATCGCAGATGCAATGCAGCGCCAGGATGTGTACTTCTTGGATGCGCGCGGTGCGCTCGTGCGGCACGATGATGTGCACATCGGTCTCACGCAGGGCGGTGGCCATCTTGCCGCCGTTGCGCCCGCTCAGACCCACGACCACCATCTCGCGCTCGTGCGCGGCTTCGATGGCTTCGAGCACGTTGGCCGAGTTGCCGCTGGTCGAGATGGCCAGCAACACGTCGCCGGGCTGGCCCAGGGCGCGGACCTGGCGCGAGAAGATCGCGTTGAAGCTGTAGTCGTTGCCCACCGCCGTCAGGATGGAACTGTCGGTGGTCAACGCGATGGCGCCGAGTTCAGGACGCTCGCGCTCGAAACGACCCACGAATTCGGCCGAGAAGTGCTGCGCGTCGGCCGCCGAGCCGCCGTTACCGCAGGCCAGCACCTTGCCGCCATTGGTCACACAGGTCAGCACGGCCTGCACCGCCGCAGCGATGGGTTTGCTCAGCACCTGCGCGGCCTGGTATTTCAGGTCGGCGCTGTCGATGAAGTGTTGTTCAATGCGTTGTTCCAGCATGGTGCCTATGATAACCGCCCGCTCGGGCCAATGCTCCACCGTGGGCTTGCGCTTACATCTGTGACACGCAGGGTCAATCCGGACCTCCGGCGTCGAAGGCACCGGGCAGCCAGTGCAGCGCCTCGCCTTCCAGGGCCACCACGTCGAAGCGGCAGGGCGGCGGCGCGCGCCAGCGCAGCAGGTAGTGACGCGCCGCCAGCACGATGCGCTTTTGCTTGACGGCGCCCACGCTGGCCGCCGCCCCGCCGTGGCTGGCCCCGGCGCGCTGACGCACCTCCACAAAGACCACGGTGCCGTCGCCGGCCTGCATGATGAGGTCGATCTCGCCGCCGCCGCGCCCAGGCGTCCGATAATTGCGCTCCAGCAGGCGCAGGCCCGCGGCCTGCAGGTGCTGCAGGGCCCGGTCCTCCGCCACCGCCCCCGTCTCACGGGTGCTGCGGCCCAGAGTTGCCAGCTTCTTGAGGAGCCCCATTGAACGCCAGTTACGCCTCCGCCCTTGCCGCTGCGCACGATGCCGCGGCTGGCCAGCATTATCCGCAGGGTGCGCTCTATGTGGTGGCCACGCCCATCGGCAACCTGGCCGACATCACCCTGCGCGCCCTGCACGTGCTGCAGCTGGTCGACGCCATCGCCTGTGAAGACACGCGCCACACCCAGGCCCTGCTGCGCGCCTATGGCATCGAGCGCAGCGGCGCGTCGCTGATCGCCCTGCACCAGCACAACGAGGCCGAGGCCGCACAGCAGCTCATCACCCGTCTGCAGGCAGGTGAACGTGTAGCCTATGTGAGCGACGCCGGTACACCGGCCGTGAGCGACCCGGGCGCACGCCTGGTGGCCACCGTGCGCGCTGCGGGCCTGAGCGTCGTGCCCCTGCCGGGTGCGAGCAGCGTGACCACGGCGCTGAGCGCGGCCGGCGCGGTCGATGAACACGGCGCCTTCGTCTTCGCCGGTTTTCTGCCCGCCAAGGCGGGGGAACGCGCCACGGCCGTGCAGCAGCTGGCCGCCGAGCCGCGCGCCGTCGTGCTGCTCGAAGCCCCGCACCGCATCGAGGCCCTGGCCGCTGCCCTGGCGCCGCTGGGCGCGAGGCCCGTGACCCTGGGGCGCGAGCTCAGCAAACAGTTCGAACAAATCGTGACCCAGCCTGCGGCCGGTCTGGGCGCCTGGCTGGCCGAGGACGCCCAGCGCGCCCGCGGCGAATTCGTCGTCGTGCTACACCCGCAGGCCAGCGCTGGCGACAGCGACAGCGCGGGCCTGCGCGTGCTGGAACTGCTGCTGGCCGAGCTACCGCTCAAGAGCGCCGTGCGCCTGGCGGCCGAGATCACGGGCGCGCCGCGCAACACGCTTTACGACGCAGCGCTGCAACTCAAGAAGGGCGTGGACGATGCCTGACTACGCCGTGCTCTTCGTCTGCACCGGCAACATCTGTCGCAGCCCCACGGCCCATGGCGTGCTGGCGCAGCAGCTGGAGCGGACGGGCCTGGCCGCGCGAGTGCAGGTGGATTCGGCCGGCACCCATGGCTACCACCGTGGCGACCCGCCGGACGAGCGCAGCCAGGAGCATGCGGCCCGGCGTGGCTACGACCTCTCGACACTGCGGGCCCGGCAGGTGACGGCGGAAGACTTCGAGCGATACGACCTGATCCTCGCCATGGACGGCGGGCACCTGGAACTGCTGGCCGAGCGCTGCCCACCGGCGCAACAGCACAAGCTGCAGCGCTTCACCGCATACTGCAGCCGCCACACGGGGCGCGACGTGCCCGATCCTTATTACGGCGGCGCCCAGGGCTTCGAGCACGTGCTCGACCTGGTCGAGGACGGCTGCAGCGGCCTGCTGCAGCACGTCCGCACCCAGCTTGCTCAGGGGTAGAGGCCGCGCAGTTCGCGTGCCTCGAGCACGCGCGTGCAGGCGATCACGAAGGCCGCCGTGCGCAGGGGCAGCTTGCGCTCCTGGGCCAAATCCCAGATGGCGCGAAAGGCTTCGCTGAGTGCGCGGTCCAGGCGCGCATTGATGTCGGCCTCGGTCCAGAAGAAGGACGAGGCGTTCTGCACCCACTCGAAGTAGCTCACGGTCACGCCGCCCGCGTTGGCCAGCACGTCGGGCAGGATGATCGTGCCGCGCGCGAGCAGGATGTCCTCGGCCTGCGGAGTCGTGGGGCCGTTGGCGCCTTCCACCACCAGCTTGGCGCGGATGCGACCCGCGTTCTCCGCCGTGATCTGGTTCTCCAGTGCGGCCGGCAGCATGACCTCGCAGTCGACCTCCCAGAACTGGTCGTTGCTGATGCGCTCAACCCCTGGGTAGTCCAGCAGTGTCGCGCCGGGGCGGCGTGCCAGAAAGGCCGTCAGCGCCTGCGGGTCGATACCGTCGGGCCGGTAGATGCTGCCAGCTGCATCCTGGATGGCCACGATGCGTGCGCCGTTGTCATGGAAAACACGCGCCGCCGCATTGCCCACATTGCCGAAACCCTGGATGGCCACGCGTGCGCCCTTCATCTCCATGCCCATGCGCTGCATGGCCTCGCGCGTCACGACAAAACAGCCGCGGCCGGTGGCGTCGCGCCGGCCCAGGCTGCCGCCCAGCGACAGCGGCTTGCCCGTGACCACGCCGGTGCTGGTGGAGCCCACGTTCATGGAGTAGGTGTCCATCATCCAGGCCATGATGCGCTCGTTGGTGTTGACGTCGGGTGCGGGGATATCGCGCTCGGGGCCGATGATGATGCCAATCTCGCTGGTGTAGCGGCGCGTGATGCGTTCGAGCTCGCTCATTGAGAGCTGCTTGGGATCGACACGGATGCCACCCTTGGCCCCGCCATAAGGCAGGTTGAGTGCGGCATTTTTCACCGTCATCCAGCCGGCCAGGGCCATGACTTCGGACAGGGTCACGCCCGGGTGGTAGCGCACCCCGCCCTTGCCTGGCCCGCGCGAGACGTTGTGCTGCACGCGGTAACCCTCGAAATGCCGGACCGTACCATCGTCCATGTGGATGGGCACGTCGACGATCAGGGCCCGCTTGGGCCGGCGCAGGGTGTCGGCCCAGACGCTGAGCCTGCCCAGATGGGGCAGCACGCGGTCCACCTGTTCGAGGAAGGTGGCCCAGGGCCCGAGATCGGCCGGGTTCAGATAGGAAGGCAGGTTGGGATGCGCGCTCATGCATGACTCCTTTGGCAAGTCCGGCAGGTCCAATGGCCGCCTGTCCATCTTTTACTCCCGAAATGTGGCAAGCGCCAGTGCATCACCAGCCCCGCTGCTTGGCGACCCGTATCCACCGCCCGTTGAGGTCCGGATCAATCCGGCGCCAGCATGTGTGGGTAGCGGTAGTCCTGGGGCGGGACCCGGGCCTCCTTCACGGTGCGTGGCGAGACCCAACGCAGCAAATTCAATGCCGAACCCGCCTTGTCATTGGTGCCACTGCGCCGTGCGCCACCGAAGGGCTGCTGCCCCACGACCGCGCCGGTGGGCTTGTCGTTGATGTAGAAGTTGCCGGCTGCATGGCGCAGCACGTCCAGCGACTCATGCACGGCCGCGCGGTCCTGCGCGAAGATCGCACCCGTCAATGCATAGGGACTGGTCTGGTCCACCTGGCGCAGCACCTCGGCCCACTTGCCCTCTTCATAAACGTACACGCTGAGCACGGGGCCGAAGATCTCTTCACTCAGCAGCGCATGAGCAGGATGCGCCACCTCGATCACCGTAGGAGCCACGAAGTAACCCGAGGCATCGTCGCAGCGGCCGCCGTGCACGATCTTGCAGTTCGGATCGTTCTTCGCGGCATCGATATAGCCCTTGATGCGCGCAAAGGCTCGTTTGTCGATGACCGCGCCCATAAAGGTCTGGAAATCGCGCACATCGCCCATGCGCACCGTGCCTAGCTGGGCCAGCAACTTGTCTTTCACCTGCGGCCAGAGCGAGGCGGGGATGTAGGCGCGCGAGGCCGCGCTGCACTTCTGCCCCTGGTATTCGAAGGCACCACGCAGCAGCCCCACGACCAGCGCATCCACGTCGGCAGACGGATGGGCCAGCACAAAGTCCTTGCCGCCGGTCTCGCCCACGAGACGCGGGTAGGCACGGTACTTGGAGAGGTTCTGCGCGGTCTGCTGCCAGAGGCGGTCGAACACCGCGGTGGAGCCCGTGAAGTGGATGCCCGCCAGGTGCGGGCTGGCCAGCACGGCCGCGCTCACGCACACGGGCTCGCCCGGCACGAAGTTGATCACGCCGGGCGGCAGGCCCGCCTCTTCGAGCAGCTGCAGCACCAAGTAGTTGCTCAGCGACGCCGTGGCCGCCGGCTTCCAGAACACGGTGTTGCCCATGAGTACGGGCGCCGTGGACAGATTGCCGCCGATGGCCGTGAAGTTGAAGGGCGTGATGGCGTAGACAAAACCCTCGAGCGGGCGGTAGTCAGTGCGATTGCTCACGCCGGCGCTGGACAGGGGCTGCTGCTGCACCAGCTCCTGCGCGAACTGGACGTTGAAGCGCAGGAAGTCGATCGATTCGCAGGCCGAATCGATCTCGGCCTGCTGCACGTTTTTGCTCTGGCCCAGCATGGTCGCGGCATTGAGCCGGGCACGCCAGGGACCGGCCAACAGGTCGGCCGCCTTGAGGAAGACCGCCGAGCGCTCCTCCAGCGTCCAGCGCGACCAGTCATGCTGCGCTGCGACGGCTGCGTCGATGGCCTGCTGGGCTTCCAGGCGCGTGGCCTGGTTCAGCGTGGCCAGCACATGGCCGTGTTCATGCGGGCAGACCACCTGCTCGCGCTCCACCGTGTAGATGCGCTTGCCGCCTATCACCAGGGGGATGTCGACGCGCTGCGCGTACTGACGGTCCAGTTCACGCGCCAGATCCACCGCTTCGCACGAACCGGGGCGGTAAGTCAGGACGGGTTCATTGCTGGCCTGATGGCCCCCATGGATACGCGTCATTATTAATATGATCCATTTGTTTATAAATTGGATCCAATTATAGATACATGGATTCAGATGGACAATCCTGTATCCAGAAGTTTTTAAGAAATTTCGACAAACCCTAGCGTTCACCAGAGTTCCCCATGAGTACCACCCGCGCCCAGAAGGCTCTGCACGAGACCATCCGCTCCCAGCTGAGGTACGAAATCCTCAGCGGTATCCTGCCCGTGGGTCAGCCCCTCAAGCAGGACGCCCTGGCCCAGCGCTTCAACGCCAGCCGCATCCCGGTGCGCGAAGCCCTGCGCCAGCTCGAATCCGAGGGGCTGATCGTCCACCACCTGAACCGCGGCGCGGTGGTGGCCGGCATGAGCCTGGAGCAGATCTGCGAGATGCTGGACATCCGCATCGCCCTGGAATGCCATGCGGCCAGGCTCTCCGTGCCCAATATGGTGGAGAGCGACTTCCAGACCCTGGAGAAAATCCTGGAGGCCTACAGCAAGGCCGACAGCGTGCAGGACTGGGCCGAGTACAACCGGCGTTTCCACCTGGCCCTGGGCGCGGCCTCCAACAACCGGCGCCTGCGCCGGCTGATCGAGGAGTTCTGCCTCAACACCGACCGCTACACCCATGTGCTGATGTCCAAGGCCACGGGCAAGGAAGGCCCGCAGTCCGACCACTACCGCATCCTCGAAGCCTGCCGCCGCCGCGACGTGCCGGCCGTGGTACAGCTGCTGGAAGAGCACATCACCGACACCAAACGCGGCCTCATGGCGATTGCGCGCGCCGACGAGGACCGGCCCACGCTGGCGCAGCCCATGCCGGAGGCTGTCTAGGCTAGGGCAGACGAGGGGAGGAAGGCGGGGGGGTCTGGCGCGGCTGGCGGGGATCGAACCCACGACCCTTGGCTTCGGAGGCCAATACTCTATCCACTGAGCTACAGCCGCATCCGGGGAAGAGCTGGGATTGTAGGCGGTTTCGGGTGGCTCGAAAGTTATAATCGTCGGCTGATTGATACCCCCCACCCAGAATTCCGAGGACAGTCCATGAGCGAGCAGCAGCACGAAGAAGCCCACACCGGCCCAGTCAAGACGCCCCAGCAGATGATGTGGCTCTCCATCTTCTCCTTCGTGGCCCCGGTCTTCATCATCATCGGCCTGGTGTTCTTCGTGGTCTCCGACAAGAAGCCCGCCGCAGGTTCCAGCAATATGGAAAAGTCGGTCTCCGAGCGCATCCAGAAGGTCGGCACCGTCGAGATCCGTGACGCCAACCGCCCGCTCAAGAGCGGCGAAGCGGTTTACCAAGCCCAGTGCGTGGCCTGCCACGGTGCCGGTGTGGCCGGTGCGCCCAAGTTTGGCGACAAGGGCGCCTGGGGCGCGCGTCTCAAGGTCGGCTTCGACGGTCTGGTGACGTCGGCCCTCAAGGGCAAGGGCGCCATGGCCCCGCAAGGCGGCGGCGACCATAACGACACCGAGATCGCCCGCGCTGTGGCCTATCTGGCCAACTCGGGCGGTGGCAAGTTCGCCGAGCCCAAGGCGCCGGCAGCCGCCAAGTAAATACCTGGCGCCTCGACCTGAAAGCCGCTGCGCCGCAGCGGCTTTTTCATTTCCGGTGCACGGCGTACTGCTCGCGCAGCTCGCGCTTGAGCACCTTGCCGATGGCGCTGCGCGGCAGCTCGGTGATGTAGCGCAGATCGGCCAGTCGCTGGGTCTTGCCCACGCGCTGGTTCATCCAGTCGCGCAGCACATCGGCCTGCGGGATCGCATCCTCACGCGGCACCACATAGGCCACGGGCGTCTCGCCCCATTGCTCAGAAGGCACACCCACCACCGCCACGTCCTGCACGGCTGGGTGCTCGCGCAGGACGGCCTCCAGGTCGCTGGGGTAGATGTTGAAGCCGCCCGAAATGATCATGTCCTTGCGACGGTCGAAGAGCGTGAGGAAACCTTCGGCATCGAAGCGGCCGAGGTCGCCGGTGCGGATGAAGCGCTTGCCGTCGGGGGCGTACCACTCGGCCTCGCGCGTTTTCTCGGGCCGGCCGTGGTAGCCCTTCATCATGCCGGGCGAGTGACCCACGACTTCGCCGGCCTCGCCCGCGGTGAGCTCGCGCCCGTCCTCGTCGATGAGGCGGATGTCGTGGCCCGGCGCGGGCTGGCCCACGGTGTGCAATTTGTCCGGGTGCAGATGCGCCTCGAGGATGCAGGTGCCACCACCTTCGGTCATGCCGTAGAACTCCACCAGACCGCCGGGCCAGCGCGCCAGCACATCGGCCTTGAGCGCCGCAGCGAACGGAGCGCTGGTACTGAACTTCATGCGGAAGCTGCTCAGATCGTGCTGCCCGAAAACCGGGTGGGCCATCAGGCGCTGGTACTGCACGGGCACGAGCATGGTGTGCGTGACGTGCTCACGAGCCGCCAGCGTCAGATAAGCCGCCGCATCGAACTTGCCCATGAGCAGCACGGTGCCACCATAGGCCAAGGTGGGAAAGAAGACCACCAGCGTGGTGTTGGAGTAGAGCGGCGTGGACAGCAGGGTCACGGTGTCCGGTCCGTAGCCGTAGGTGGCGCCGCGCTGCACATGGGCCCAACGCATGCCGTGCGGCTGCACGATGCCCTTGGGCTCGCCCGTGGTGCCCGAGGAATAGATGATGTTGAAGGGCCAGTCCGCATCCACCGCGGCATCCGGCACACGTGCGCCCGCAGGCGCGAGCCACTGCGGCCAGCCCAGGCCGCCGCCGGCGTCATCGAGCAGGATGCGCGGCACAGCCGCGGCACGCGAGCCCATGGCCCGGGCCACCTCCCGGTCCGTGAACAGCAGGCACGCGCCGGCATCGCGCACCATGCCTTCCAGGCTGTCGGGAGTGGAGCCCGGCGCCAGCGGCGCCACGACCACCCCCGCACGCAGGGCCCCGAGGTAGGTGACAGCATAGGCCAACGACGTGGCGGCGCAGATCGCCACCGCTTCGCCCGGATGCACACCATCGCGCTGCAGGGCGGCGGCCACGCGGTCCATGAGCGCATCGAGGGCGGCGTAGTCCAGGGCCTGGCCCTCCTGCTGCAGGGCCCGACGCTGAGGCGCCTCCTGCGCGTGGCGTCGGATCAGCGCGGCGATGGTGCCGAAGGGTGCCGAGAGGTCTGCGCCCGGGATCATGACCGCTCCAGCTCCCGCTCCTGCAGTTCACGCCAGAGGATCTTGCCCGTGCCTGACTTGGGCAATGCGTGGACGAACTCCACGATGCGCGGGCTTTTGTAGGCCGCCATGTGCTCGTGCGACCAACGGATGATGTCGTCGGCACTGACCTGTCCGCGCGCCTCCTCCTTGAGCACCACGAGCGCCTTGACGGTCTCGCCACGCTTGGCGTCCCGCACACCGATCACGCAGGCTTCGTGGATGGCCGGGTGCTTGTACATCAAGGCCTCCACTTCGGCCGGCCAGACCTTGTAGCCCGAGGCATTGATCATGCGCTTGAGCCGGTCGACCATGAAGAAGTAGCCGTCGTGGTCCACATAGGCCAGGTCGCCGGTGCGCAGGAATCGCTTGCCCTCCAGGGTGATGAAGCTGTCGGCCGTGGCCTGGGGCTGTTTCCAATAGCCCTGCATGACCTGCGGCGCATGCACCACGATCTCGCCGGTCTCGCCCTGGGGCAATTCCTGCAGGGTCTGGGGGTCGAGGACGCGGGCGTCGACGTCAAAGACGGGGATACCCAGGCACTGGGGCTTGGGCCGCTGCGGCGGGTTGATGTGGGTGGCCGCCAGGGTCTCCGACATGCCATAGCCCTCGACGTAGTCCAGGCCCGTCAAATCCTTGAGCTTCTTGGCGATGGCCTCAGGCATGGCCGCACCGCCGCCACGCACGCCCTGCAGGCTGGACAGGTCGTACTCGCCCAGACGCGGGTTCGAGAGGAAATCCACCACCATGGTCGAGATCGCTTGCCAGATGCCGATGCCGTGGCGCTGGATACACTGCGCGGCCACATCGCGGTCCCAGCGCGAGAGGATGACGATGGTGGCGCCCGCGAACAGCGGTCCGTTCATGCTGCCCGCCATACCCGTGACATGGAAGAAGGGCAGCACCGAGAGGTAGACCGCGTCCTGCGTGCGGCTGAACCACTGCACGCCGCCCACCAGGGTGCTCATCACGCTGCGGTGCGTGTGCATGCAGCCCTTGGGCTGGCCCGTGGTGCCTGAGGTGTAGGGCATGACGCAGAGATCGTCCGGCCCGGCCGTGTGCGGGCCAGGCTGGCGCTGCAGGGCGAGGATGTCGCGCCACAAGATCACGCCTTCGCCGGCCAGTGCCGCGCGCGGCTCGCTCACGAAGGCCGGCAGGGGCAGATCGGTGCGCTGATGCAGGTAGTCGCTGTAGGCGGCCACGCCGAGATGACGCAGGCCGCTGGCTCCGCCAAGCAGCGGTTCGAGATGCGCATACAGGTCCTGCGCGACCAGCGCGGTGCTGGCGCCGCTGTCACTCACGTAGTGGCGCAGCTCCTCGGCCTTGTTCATCGGATTCACGGGCACGACCACCGCATTGGCACGCAGGATGGCGTAGTAGGCGATCACCCATTGCGGGCTGTTCTGCATGTAGAGCAGCACGCGGTCACCGCTCTTGACGCCGCAGTCCTGCTGCAGCCAGCCCGCGACACGCTCGCATTCGACACGAAACTGTGCGTAGCTCAGCGGGCTGTCGTAATAGACGATGTAGGGCTTGTCGGGGTACCGCGTGGCCGAGACCTCGACGTTGTACCAGAGGCTGGTCTGCGGCAGGGTCAGGTGCCGCGGCAGGCCGGGCGGCCAGTGCGCGAAATGGCGCGGCGTGCGTGTCGGCATCGTGTCTCCTCTTGCCCCGGCCCGTTTCCGGGGCTGGGAAAATTATCCGCCCCGCCCGCCCGGCAGGCTGTCGCGCTGTGGACTGCGCACATAGCCGTAGCGCTGCGCCAGACCGGCCTGCGGCTCTTCCTCGGGCAGCCAGCGCCCGGACTCGACCAGTTCCGCAGCCAGGGCCATGTCCTGCGTGTGCACCAGGCCGAAGCCGCGTGCGGTCTGCAGGTAGAGACGCCCGGTCTCGTCCAACACGCTGCGCTGCACCTCGGTGGCGGCGCCATCGTGCGCGCGCACCGTGCCATCGGCCTGCACACGCCAGATCCAGGGCGTGGCCTCGAGCTCCACGAAGACGCGCTGCGGGCCGTTCTGGAAGTACCAGCGACCCTGCGCATCGTGTTCGTAGTTGCGCTGGATGAAGTCGATCAGCTTGTCGTGTCTGAGCAGCGAGCCCTTGGCGCCGGGTTGACCGCTGTCGAAGGCGCCGGCTGCCTGGGCGCGGTCGTCGCGCATGTACCAGTTGCCGCGCGCGTCCAGGCCCAGCCAGCCGTAGCAGTCCGGCACATTGGGCCATTTGGCCATGGCCTGGCGGACGATGTCATCCATGGGCGGGCTCCTGTGCCCCCGCAGCCTGCAGCAGCCAGCGGCCCACAGACTCGGGCATGGTCCGCACATGGCCGGGCCAGCGTCCGCCCGGAAAACCCACGTGACCGCCCTGGCGCGGCTGCCACAGCGTCACATGCGAACCTGCCTCCTTGCGGCTCGGCAGGCTGTGCGCGGGGATGAAGGGATCGTTGCGCGCATTGAGCGCCAGTGCAGGGATGCGGATGCGCGCCAGGTGCGGCTTGGCCGAGGCGCGTGCCCAGTAGTCTTCGGTGTTACGAAAGCCGTGCAGGGGCGCGGTGAAGATGTTGTCGAATTCGTAGAGGTCGCGTGCACGCAGCAAGGCATGGCGGTCGAACAGACCCGGGTGCTGCGCCCATTTGGCCAGGGCCTTGGGCTTCATGGTCTTGAGGAACATGCGCGTGTAGACCTGGCGGTTGAAGCCACGGCCGATGGCGTGGCCGCCGGCGGCCAGGTCCAGCGGTGAACAGACCGCGGCCACGGCATCGACCACCTGGGACGCCTCGTCCTCCAGCTCACCGGCCCAGCGCAGCAGGGCGTTGCCCCCCAGCGAGATGCCTACGACCACGATGCGCCCCGCGTGCTGCGCGCGCAGGCGGCGCAAGATCCAGTCGATCTCGGGCCAGTCACCCGAGTGGTAGGCGCGCGGCGCACGGTTGAGCTCACCGCTGCAGCCGCGAAAGTGCGGCACCGCATAGGCTAGGCCGTGTTCACGTGCGAAGCCGGCGAAGGCCTGGGCGTACTGGCTCTGCGTCGAGCCTTCGAGCCCATGGAAGAGCACGAGCAGGGTTTCGGCCTCGGCGCGGTCCTGCCAGTCCACGTCGATGAAATCACCGTCGGGCGTGTCCCAGCGCTCCCGCCGGAACTGCGGGGCAGGGCCGTGCACTCGCCGCGCGTAGAGCGCGGACCAGATGGTCTGCAGATGGCCGCCGGGCAGCCAGAAGGGGGCGCTGTAGTTGATCATCGGTATGCAGCCTTCATTGTCCTCCAGGCCGCGAGGCCGGACGTCGCACGGTGTATTCTTGGCGGCAGTTTCCCGGGATTTCAACCATGTTGCGCTGGCCTCTCCTCCTCCTGCTCGCTGCCCTGCTGGGTGGTTGTGGCGTGCAGGACTACCGACAGCTCGCGACCGAACGCCAGTCCGCCTGGCAACGCGTGCAGTCCCTGCAGGCGCAACGCGCCACGTTGGCACTGAACCTGCTGTCCGGCGCACGCGCCCTGCCGACCGTTCCCCCCGCGGCCCTCACCCAGCTGGAGCTTGCACGCCAGCAGACCCTGGCCCTGCCCGCCACCAGCCCCGACGATCTGGCGCAACTGCAGCGCGCGCTGCAGGCGCACAGCGCGCTCTCTCAGGCCCTGGCACCGGTGCTGGCACAGGCCCGCCTGCAGGCGGGGCTGCTGCCTCTGGTACAGCAGTTCGAGGCGCTGGGCAACAGCATCCGCGTCGCGCAGCAGCGCTACCAGCTGGCCACGCAAAGACACAACCAGTTGCTGGCCAGCTTCCCCTCCAGCCTCACCGCACGCGTGCAGGGCCTGCAACCGCACGCCCTGCTGCCCGAGCCGCCCTGAAAAACAAAGGCCCCGCGCATCGCTGCCGGGGCCTGTGCTCACACCGCGGGTCAGCGGCATGCGGGAGGATCACTTCTTCTTGAGGTACTTGCGCAGCGCGGCGATCTCGGCGGCGGCAATCGCGAGTTCGGACTGGGCCTTGGCCAGGTCCAGATCGCTCTTGGCGTTCTTGATCGCTTCCTCGGCGGCCTGGCGGGCCTCATTGGCCTTCTCCTCGTCCAGGTCCTTGCCGCGCACGGCGGTGTCGGACAAGACGGTGACGCAGTCGGGCTGCACCTCGAGGATGCCGCCGGCGACGAAGACGAACTCTTCCTTGCCGTCGGCCATCTCGATGCGCACCGAGCCGGGCTTGACGCGTGTGATCAGCGGGGTGTGACGCGGGTAGATGCCGAGCTCGCCGGCTTCGCCGGGCAGCGCGACGAATCGCGCTTCACCGGAGAAGATGGACTCTTCGGCACTGACCACATCGACGTGGATCGTGTTCATGGTGTCGCTCCGTTCAAGGCGCCGATCAGATCTTCTTGGCCTTCTCGAAGGCCTCGTCGATGGTGCCGACCATGTAGAAGGCCTGCTCGGGCAGGTGGTCGCACTCGCCGGCCACGATCATCTTGAAACCGCGGATGGTCTCGGCCAGAGGCACGTACTTGCCCGGGGCGCCGGTGAACACTTCGGCCACGTGGAAGGGCTGCGACAGGAAACGCTGGATCTTGCGGGCACGGGCCACGGTCAGCTTGTCCTCGGGGGCCAGTTCGTCCATGCCCAGAATCGCGATGATGTCGCGCAGTTCCTTGTAGCGCTGCAGGGTGCCCTGCACGGCGCGGGCCACGGTGTAGTGCTCTTCGCCCACGACCTGCGGGTCCAGCTGGCGGCTGGTGGAGTCCAGCGGGTCCACAGCGGGGTAGATGCCCAGGGCGGCGATGTCACGGCTCAGCACCACGGTGGAATCCAGGTGGGCGAAGGTCGTGGCGGGCGAGGGGTCGGTCAGGTCGTCGGCCGGCACGTAGACGGCCTGAATGGACGTGATGGAGCCGACCTTGGTCGAGGTGATGCGCTCCTGCAGACGGCCCATTTCCTCAGCCAGCGTGGGCTGGTAGCCCACGGCGGAAGGCATACGGCCCAGCAGGGCGGACACTTCGGTACCGGCCAGGGTGTAGCGGTAGATGTTGTCCACGAAGAACAGCACGTCGCGGCCTTCGTCACGGAAGGCTTCGGCCATCGTCAGACCGGTCAGCGCCACGCGCAGACGGTTGCCCGGGGGCTCGTTCATCTGGCCGTAGACCATGGCCACCTTGGAGTCGCCCAGGCTCTCCTGGTTCACGACGCCAGCATCCGACATCTCGTGATAGAAGTCGTTGCCCTCACGGGTACGCTCGCCCACGCCGGCAAACACGGACAGACCCGAGTGCGCCTTGGCGATGTTGTTGATGAGTTCCATCATGTTCACGGTCTTGCCCACACCGGCACCACCGAACAGGCCCACCTTGCCGCCCTTGGCGAAGGGGCAGACCAGGTCGATCACCTTGATACCGGTTTCGAGCAGTTCCTGCGAGGGCGACAGCTCGTCATAGGCCGGGGCCTTGCGGTGGATGGACGCGGTCAGCGTCTGATCCACGGGGCCGCGCTCGTCGATGGGGTTACCCAGCACGTCCATGATGCGGCCCAGGGTGGCCTTGCCCACGGGCACGGTGATGGCCTTGCCGGTGTTGGTGACCACGAGGCCGCGACGCAGGCCGTCGGACGAACCCAGGGCGATGGTGCGGACCACGCCGTCGCCGAGCTGCTGCTGCACCTCGAGCGTCAGGGCCGAGCCCTCCATCTTGAGGGCGTCATAGACCTTGGGCATCTGGTCGCGCGGGAACTCCACGTCCACCACGGCGCCGATACACTGAACAATCTTGCCCTGCACTTGCGTGTTTGCTTGAGCCATTTTTCGCTCCAATAATTTGAATCTGTTACCTGTCGAACGTCAGACCGCCGCGGCGCCTGCCACGATTTCCGACAGCTCCTTGGTGATGCCGGCCTGGCGGGTCTTGTTGTAGACCAGCTTGAGCTCGGAGATCACATTGCCTGCGTTGTCGGTGGCGGCCTTCATGGCCACCATGCGGGCGGACTGTTCCGACGCCATGTTCTCGGCCACGGCCTGGTAGACCAGGGCCTCCACGTAGCGCACCAGCAGTTCGTCGATGACGGACTGCGCGTCGGGTTCGTAGATGTAGTCCCAGTCGTGCTGCGGGCCGCTGGCTTGCGCCTCGTCCTGCATCTTGGCGGCCGACAGGGGCAGCAGCTGCTCGACCACGGGCTCCTGGCGCATGGTGTTGATGAATTTGGTGTAGCACAGGTACACCGCATTCACTTCACCGCGCGTGTAAGCGTCCAGCAGCACCTTGACGGGGCCGATCAGCTTGTCCAGATGCGGCGTGTCACCGAGCTGCACAGACTGCGAGACCACCGTGGCACCGATGCGGTTGAGGAAACCCAGACCCTTGTTGCCGATGGCCACGGCCTGCGTGCTGATGCCCGCAGCCTGCAGCTCGCGCAACTTGTTGGTCACGCCGCGCAGCACGTTGGTGTTGAGACCACCGCACAGGCCCTTGTCCGTGGTCACGACGATCATGCCGGCGCTCTTGGCCTCGTTCGTCTGCATGAAGGCGTGCACGTACTCCGGGTTGGCCCGGCCGAGGTTGGCGGCGATGTTGCGCACCTTGTCGCTGTACGGACGAGCGGCCAGCATCCGCTGCTGCGCCTTGCGCATCTTGGATGCGGCCACCATTTCCATGGCCTTGGTGATCTTCTTGGTGTTCTCCACCGATTTGATCTTGCCGCGTATTTCCTTACCTGCTGCCATGAGTGGCTCCTTGCGTCGTCAGGTCGGGAATCAGGCGAAAGTCTTCTTGAACGCGCCGATGGCGGCGGTCAGTTCGGCTTCGGCGTCCTTGTCCATGGCCTTGGCGGCTTCCAGCTTGGCCAGCAGCGCAGCATGCTTATCCTTGAGGTAGGCGTGCAGGCCGTGCTCGAAGGGCAGCACCTTCTTGACCTCGATGTCGTCCATGAAACCCTTGTTCACGGCAAACAGCGACGCAGCCATCAGGCTGATAGACAGGGGGCTGTACTGGGCCTGCTTGAGCAGCTCGGTCACGCGCGCACCACGGTCCAGCTGACGCTTGGTGGCGGCATCCAGATCAGAGGCGAACTGCGCGAAGGCCGCCAGTTCACGGTACTGGGCCAGGTCGGTACGGATACCGCCGGACAGGCTCTTGATCAGCTTGGTCTGGGCCGCACCACCGACGCGCGACACCGAGATACCGGCGTTGATGGCGGGGCGGATACCGGCGTTGAACAGGCTGGTTTCCAGGAAGATCTGGCCGTCGGTGATCGAGATCACGTTGGTCGGCACGAAGGCGGACACGTCGCCGGCCTGCGTTTCGATGATCGGCAGGGCGGTCAGCGAACCGGTCTTGCCCTTGACGGCGCCCTTGGTGAAGGCTTCGACGTAGTCGGCGTTCACGCGAGCGGCACGCTCCAGCAGACGGCTGTGCAGATAGAACACGTCGCCGGGGTAGGCTTCGCGGCCCGGGGGACGGCGCAGCAGCAGCGACACCTGACGGTAGGCCACGGCCTGCTTGGACAGGTCGTCATAGACGATCAGGGCGTCTTGGCCGCGGTCGCGGAAGTACTCGCCCATCGTGCAGCCGGAGTAGGCCGACACGTACTGCATGGCAGCCGATTCGGAAGCGGTAGCAGCCACGACGATGGTGTACTCCATCGCGCCGGCCTGCTCCAGGGCACGCACCACGTTCTTGACGCTCGAGGCCTTCTGGCCGATGGCGACATAAACGCAGGTCATGTTCTGACCCTTCTGGTTGATGATGGCGTCGATGGCTACGGCGGTCTTGCCGGTCTGGCGGTCGCCGATGATCAGTTCGCGCTGGCCACGGCCGACCGGCACCATGGCGTCGATCGACTTCAGGCCGGACTGCATGGGCTGGTCCACGGACTGACGCGCGATCACGCCCGGGGCGACCTTCTCGATCACGTCGGTCATCTTGGCGTTGATCGGACCCTTGCCGTCGATGGGCTGGCCCAGGGCGTTCACGACGCGGCCGATCAGCTCGGGGCCGACGGGCACTTCCAGGATGCGGCCCGTGCACTTGACGGTGTCGCCTTCGGAAATATGCTCGTACTCGCCCAGAATCACGGCGCCGACGGAGTCGCGCTCGAGGTTCAGGGCCAGGCCGTAGGTGGGCTGGCCGTCCTTGCCGGCGGGAAACTCGAGCATTTCGCCCTGCATCACGTCGGACAGGCCGTGGATGCGGACGATACCGTCGGTCACGGAGACCACGGTGCCCTGGTTGCGGATGTCGGCGCTGGCGGACAGGCCTTGGATCCGGCTCTTGATCAGTTCAGAAATCTCTGCGGGATTGAGCTGCATGACTCTTTCCTTCTTTCTAGGTTGGGCGGACGACGGGGCGCAAGGCTCAGGCCGTCAGAGCCACTTTCATTTGTTCCAGACGGGCCTTGACGGAAGTGTCGAGCACCTCGTCACCCACCACCACGCGGATGCCGCCGATCAGTTCGGCGTCGAGCTCGACCTTGACGTTGAGCTTGCGGCCGAAACGCTTTTCCAGCGTGGCCGACACATCGGCCAGGGCCGCGCCGTCGACCGGGAAGGCGCTGTAGACCACCGCGTCGGACGAGCCGCCCTGGGCGTTCTTGAGCGCCCGGAATTGCGCGGCAATCTCGGGCAGGGCGCTGAGGCGACCGTTGTCAATCACGGTGCGCAGGAAGTTCTGGGCCTGCTGCGGCAGCGCGGTCTTGGCGATCCCGGCGACGAGGTCATAGACCTGCTGCGAGGTCGTGCGCGGATTGCCGGCGAACTGCTGCAGACCGGGGTCTGCGGCAATCGCCGCCAGCTCTTCCACCCAGACGAGGGCGCCATTCAGATCGGACTTGGCCGACTGGAACAGCGCCTCGGCGTAGGGGCGGGCAATGGTGGCAAGTTCAGCCATGATTCACCCTTACAGCTCGGTCTTCAGACGGCTCAGCAGATCAGCATGGACACCGGCGTTGACTTCCTTGCGGAGAATCTGCTCGGCGCCCTTGACGGCCAGTGCGGCCACCTGCTCGCGCAGGGCTTCACGGGCCTTGACGGTCTGCTGCTCGGCCTCGGCCTTGGCAGCGGCGATGATCTTGTTGCCCTCTTCGGTGGCGCGCGCCTTAGCCTCTTCGATGATGGCCTGGGCACGACGCTCCGCGTCGGCCAGCCGGCTAGCCGTCTCGTTGCGCGACGTAGCCAACTCGGCCTCGACGCGCTTGTTGGCGGCGGCGAGCTCGGTCTTGGCCTTGTCGGCAGCCGCCAGGCCATCGGCGATTTTCTGCGCCCGCTCGTCCAGCGCCTTGGTGATCGGGGGCCAGATGAATTTCATCGTGAACCACACCAGGATCAGAAAGACGATGGCCTGCAGGATCAGCGTTGCATTAATGTTCACGGCTCGATCCCTTCTCTCGCGTGAAGGTTCGGGCGATCAGGCCAGCACGAAGGGGTTGGCGAAGGCGAACAGCAGGGCAATGGCCACACCGATCAGGAAGGCAGCGTCGATCAGGCCGGCCAGAATGAACATCTTGGTCTGCAGTTCGTTCATCAGCTCGGGCTGGCGAGCGGAAGACTCCAGGAACTTGCCGCCCATCAGAGCGATACCGATCGAGGCACCGATAGCGCCGAGACCGACGATCAGACCGCAAGCCAGAGCGACGAGGCCGAGAATGTTTTCCATGAGAAGCTCCTAAAGGTTAAGTGGAAAAGTAAAAAGAAACGGTGAGGGGTTCAGTGCGCGTCGTGCGCCTGGCCGGTGTAGATCAGCGTCAGCATCATGAAGATGAAGGCCTGCAGCGTGATCACCAGGATGTGGAACAGCGTCCAGACGGTACCGGCGATGACGTGGCCGATGGCCAGACCCACACCAGTGGCCGACAGGGCCCAGCCGCCACCCATGAGGGCGATCAGCATGAACACGAGTTCGCCGGCAAACATGTTGCCGAACAGTCGCATGCCATGCGAGACCGTCTTGGCGACGTACTCGATGACCTGCATCAGGAAGTTGATCGGGTACAGGGCCCAGTGGTCGCCGAAAGGCGCGGCGATCAGCTCATGCGCCCAGCCGCCCAGACCCTTGATCTTGATGTTGTAGAACAGGCAGACCAGCAGCACCGAGCACGACAGACCCAGGGTGGTGGAGAGGTCGGCCGTGGGGACGACACGCATGTAGTCTTTGAAGCCCATGGCCGGGCCGACGCTGTGCCACAGCATCGGGATGGCATCGACCGGCAACATGTCCATGAAGTTCATCAGGAAGATCCAGACGAAGACCGTCAGGGCCAGCGGGGCGATGACCTTGCGGCTCTGAGCGTTGTGGATCACGCCCTTGGCCTGGTTCTCGACCATCTCGACCAGGATCTCGACCGCCGCCTGGAAACGGCCCGGCACGCCGGCCGTGGCCTTGCGCGCGGCCATCCAGAACACGAAGCAGCCGATGATGCCCAGCAGCACCGAGAAGAAGACGGAGTCCAGATTGAAAACACTGAAGTCCACGATACTGGTCTGCTTCACGCTGTTGAAGGAAAAATCCTTCTGCAGGTGCTGCAGGTGGTGGACGATGTATTCGCCGGCCGTCGGGCCCTGTGCTTCAGAAGACATAAATCACCAATACTTCAATTCAAATTCTTGGCTGGCGACTTGCGGCGCGCCGGGTGCAGCCACATGGCCACCCAATACACCTTCATCGCCACCACAAAGCCCGCCAGCATAGCCGGCCAGCTCAGCCCGGGAACCACTTTGGGCGCCGCCACTAGCAGCGCCACGGTCAAAACTATCTTGACCAGTTCCCACACAAAAAAACCAGCCAGAGCCGCACCGGCCGCTCCGGTCCGCCGGGACATCGCCCGTGCCAACACACTTGCAGGCAGCACCACCGCCAGCGCCCCGTACAACACGGAGCCGGCCAGCGCGTCCCGGCCGCTCACCAGCCAGGTCAATCCCGCCGCCAGACTTCCCGCCACCGCCTGCCAAGCCACAACGCGCCAGGGAGACAGGGCCGGATGCTGCTCACGCCACTGACGCGCCTCTTCGGCACTCAGCGGCTTGAATTCGGCTTGCGCCGCCTCATCTGCATCCTCTGCAAAAGCGGGCCGGACCGGGGCGGGCGTTTCATGCGTCATGTCGTGCGACCCCGGCATCTGCCTTAAACTTTTGCAAAGCCGCTGATTATAGATTTAAATCGGCGGGTTCCCGGTACAAACCCGACCCCTGCTCCGGGACAAGCCACCGTCTGTCCAGGGCCGCCATCGCGGCGGCCCGACACTGTATCCATGTACACCTTCTTCAAATTCTTCCATCTGGTCGCCGCCATCGTCTGGCTCGGCGGCATGAGCTTCATGCTGCTGGCACTGCGCCCCAGCCTGCCGGCGCTGGAAGCGCCGCCGCAACGCCTCAAGCTGCTGCTCACCGTGCTGCGCCGCTTCTTCGCCGCCGTCTGGGCTGCCATCGGCGTGCTGCTGCTCAGCGGCGCTTATATGTATGGCCACGCCGACGCCCAGGCGGCGCCCCTGGGCTGGCATCTGATGAGCGGCATCGGCGTTCTGATGTTCCTGATCTTCGGCCATCTCTACTTCTCGCCCTACCGCCGCCTGCAGCAGGCCGTGGCGGCCGCCGACTGGCCCAACGCCGCCGCTCGGGCCAACCTGATCGCCCGCCTGGTGGGCGTCAACTTCGTGCTGGGCTGGCTGGCCGTGGCGGCCATCACTTTCCTGGCCTGAGCCGCACCATGTCCTTTGCCGGCCTGCCCCCCCTGCCCTGCTATCTCAACGGTGAGTACACCCTGCTGCCCGAGGCCAAGGTCAGCGTCATGGACCGCGGTTTCATCTTCGGCGATGGCGTCTACGAGGTGCTGCCGGTCTACGGCCGCTGCCTGTTCCGCTTCGAGCAGCACATGGCCCGGCTGGAGCGCAGCCTGGGCGAGCTGCGCATCCCCAACCCGCACACCCGCGCCCAGTGGTACGCCATCGCCGAACGGCTGGTCAGCGACTATGCACGCAGCACCGGCGGTGACCCGGAGAAGATCGAGCAGATGGTCTACCTGCAGGTCACACGCGGCGTGGCCCTTCGCGATCACGCCATGCTGCCGGGTCTGACACCCACAGTGTTTGCCATGACCAACGTCATGAAGCCCGCCACCGAGGCGCAGCGCCGCGAGGGTGTGGCCTGCGTGACCGCCGACGACTTTCGCTGGGAGAAGGCCCACATCAAGAGCACCAGCCTGCTGGGTGCCGTGTTTGCCCGCCAGATCAGTGTGGACGCTGGCGCAGCCGAGACCATCCTCTTCCGCGACGGCCTGCTCAGCGAGGGCGCGTCCAGCAACGTCTGGATCGTCAAGAACGGCGTGCTGCTGGGCCCGCCGCGCGATCATCTGGTGCTCGAAGGCATACGCTATGGCCTGCTCGAGGAAATCTGCACCCTGCAGAGCATCCCCTTCGAGCTGCGCCGCATCTCCCGCATCGAAGTCCTGACGGCCGACGAGGTGCTGCTGAGCTCGGCCACCAAGGAAGTCCTGCCTGTCACGCGCATCGACGGCCAGCCCGTCGGTGACGGTCAGCCCGGCTCCGTCTACGACCTTCTGTACGCCGGCTACCAAGCCGCCAAACTGCAGGCGCGTCTGCGCCGCCCCTCCCTATGAACCAGCCCCCCAGCCCACCGCCCGACTCCTCGCGTGCCGACACGCTGATCGAGTACCCCTGCCGCTTCCCCATCAAGGTCATGGGGGCCAAGGCCGAGGGCTTTGTGCACGCCGTCACCCTGGTGGCGCGCGAGTTCGATCCGGATTTCGACGCCGCCTCCATCGAGCTGCGCGAAAGCAAAGGTGGCAACTACCTGGGTGTGACCATCACCATCAACGCCACCAGCCGCGAGCAGCTCGACGAGCTCTACCGCACGCTGTCCACGCATCCGATGGTGAAAGTGGTTCTCTGATGGATGTGCGCCTGCTCGGCCGTGTGGACTATGCGCCGACCTATGCGGCCATGCAGGACTACACGGCCGCACGCACGGCCGACACGCCCGACGCGCTGTGGGTCTGCGAGCACCCGCCCGTCTACACCCAGGGTCTCGCCGGACAGGCCGACCATCTGTTGATGCCAGGCGAGATCCCCGTGGTGCAGACCAACCGCGGCGGCCAGGTCACCTACCATGGCCCCGGCCAGGTCGTGGCCTACCCGCTGATCGACCTCCGGCGCGCGGGCTATTTCGTCAAGGAATACGTCTACCGCATCGAAGAGGCCGTGATCCGCACCCTGGACCACTACGGCATCACGGGCCACCGCGTGGCGGGCGCCCCTGGCATCTATGTGCGACTGGACGACCCGCACAGCCACACACCACTGCCGCAGCGTCCCCAGAAGGACGCGGCACGCGATGCGCCCGATTTCACAGGCCTGGGCAAGATCGCGGCCCTGGGGATCAAGGTCAGCCGCAACTGCACTTATCACGGCGTGGCGCTCAATGTGGCCATGGACCTGGAACCCTACACGCGTATCAACCCCTGCGGCTACGCTGGGCTGCCCTCCGTGGACCTTTCTACAATCGGGGTCTCCGCCGATTGGGCCGACGTGGCCCACGTGTTGAGCCACAAGCTCCAGAACCACCTCCAGCCCTGAAGGCCCCGCCATGAGCAGCCCCACCACCGTGCGCGACGCACAGAGCGTCGAGACCTACGATCCCAGCGCCAAGCAGAAGGCCGCGGCCAAGCTCTCGCGCATCCCCGTCAAGGTCGAAGCCGGCGAAGTGCTCAAGAAGCCCGACTGGATCCGCGTCAAGGCCGGCTCTCCGACTACGCGCTTCTACGAGATCAAGGACATCCTGCGCGAGCACAAGCTGCACACGGTGTGCGAGGAAGCCAGCTGCCCCAACATCGGCGAATGCTTCGGCAAAGGCACGGCCACCTTCATGATCATGGGCGACAAGTGCACGCGTCGCTGCCCGTTCTGTGACGTGGGCCACGGTCGGCCCGACCCGCTGGACGTGAACGAACCCGCCAACCTGGCCAAGACCATTGCCGCGCTCAAGCTTCAGTACGTGGTCATCACCAGCGTGGACCGCGACGACCTGCGCGACGGTGGCGCCGGTCATTTCGTCGACTGCATCCGCCAGACGCGCGCGCTCTCACCCCAGACCCAGATCGAGGTGCTGGTGCCCGACTTCCGCGGCCGCGACGACCGCGCGCTCGAGATCCTCAAGGCCGCGCCGCCGGATGTGATGAACCACAACATGGAAACCGTGCCCCGCCTGTACAAGCAGGCCCGCCCAGGCAGCGACTACCAGTTCTCGCTCAACCTGCTCAAGAAATTCAAGGCCCTGTTCCCGAACGTGCCGACCAAGAGCGGCCTCATGGTGGGCCTGGGCGAGACCGACGAGGAGATTCTCGAAGTCATGCGCGACATGCGCGCGCACAACATCGAGATGCTCACCATCGGCCAGTACCTGGCTCCCTCGAACTCGCACCTGCCCGTCAAGCGCTACGTGCACCCGGACACCTTCAAGATGTTCGAGGCCGAGGCCTACAAGATGGGTTTCACGCACGCCGCCGTGGGCGCGATGGTGCGTTCGAGCTACCACGCGGACCAGCAGGCGCACGCCGCGAGCCTGGCGCGCTGAGATCGGTCGTCCTGGACCGTGGGGGTCAGAGCACATCGCTGCGCGAGTGGTCTGACCCGCCGGCTCTAGAGATTCCCCATCACCGAAGCCGGCTCATCGGCTTCGAGCACCTGTTGCGCCCAGGGCGTCAGCTTGCCCACGTCCGCGCGCAGCACTTCCTGCTTGACCGCAAGGATCTGCGCCGGGTGCATGGAAAAGCTGCGCAGGCCCAGGCCCAGCAGCAGGCGCGTCATGGCCACGTCGCCGGCCATCTCGCCGCAGACACTGACTTCCTTGCCCTGGGCCCGGCATTCAGCGATGGTGTCGCTCACCAGGCGCAGCACAGCGGGGTGCAGCGGATCGTAGAGATGGGCCACCGATTCGTCGGCACGGTCGATCGCCAGGGTGTACTGGATCAGGTCGTTGGTGCCCAGCGAGAGGTAGTCGAAATGCTTGAGGAAGGTCTTGAGCATCAGCGCCGCGGCCGGGATCTCGATCATGGCGCCCAGGACCACCGGGCCGAAAGATACGCCCTCGCGCTGCAGCTCGGCCCGCGCCTGCTCGACCAGGGCCACGGTCTGGCGGATCTCGCTCAGATGCGCGAGCATGGGGATCAGCATCTTGACCGGGCCATGTGCCGCCGCGCGCAGGATGGCGCGCAGCTGCGTGAGGAACATGGCCGGGTCCGCCAGGCTCCAGCGGATGGCGCGCAGGCCCAGGGCCGGGTTCAGGTGGCTGCCCTCGATCACCGTGCTGTCCATGGGCTTGTCGGCACCGATGTCCACGGTGCGGATGGTCACGGGCAGGCCCCCCATGCCCTCGACCGCGCGCCGGTAGGCCTGGTACTGCTCTTCCTCGTCGGGCAGGTGGCCGTGGCGACCCATGAAGAGAAACTCGCTGCGGAACAGGCCCACACCGGCGGCGCCGGCCTTCATGGCGCCCAGCGCGTCCTCGGGCATCTCGATATTGGCCAGCAGCTCGACCTTCTCGCCGTCCAGGGTGACGGCCGGTGTCTTGAGCAGGCGCGCCAGGCGGCTGCGTTCGAGCTCAAGCTGTCGCTGCTTGTACTGGTACTCGGCCAGGATGATGGGCGAAGGGTCGACGATGACCACACCGGCGTTGCCGTCGATGATGACCCAGTCGTCCTGGCGCACCAGCTGGCTGGCCGTGCGCGCGCCCACCACCGCCGGGATGTCCATGCTGCGCGCCACGATGGCCGTGTGCGAGGTCTTGCCGCCGACATCGGTCACGAACCCAGCAAACAGGCCCTGTTTGAACTGCAGCATGTCCGAAGGCGAGATCTCGTGCGCGATCAGCACCAGCGGCGTGTCGGTGTCTTCCAGTTGCAGCTCGGCCGTGGCCGTCTTGCGCGCGACGACCACCGGCAGGACCGAGCTCGTGCTCTGCCCCTGCATGGCACGCAGGACCTTCTCGGTGATCTGCTCCAGGTCGGCCTTGCGTTCGCGCAGGTACTCGTCCTCCATCTCGTCGAACTGGCGCGCCACCACTTCCAGCTGGGTGGTCAATGCCCATTCGGCGTTGTAGAGACGGTCACGGATCCAGTGCTTGACGCCGCCCACCATCTCCTCGTCCTGCAACAGCATCAGGTGCACGTCGAGCAGCGCACGCAGCTCATGCGGCGCGTCCTTGGGTCCGAGTTGCGAGATGGTCTGCTGCAGACGGTGCAGCTCGTCGACCACGGCATCGCGCCCGCGTTTCACGCGCTCGATCTCCTGCTCCACCTGGCCGGGCTCGATGAAGTAATGCGCCACATCCACGCGGCTGCTGGCCACCAGCACGGCGCGCCCGATGGCGATGCCGCGCGCGACCGCCAGACCGTGGATGGAGAAAGTCATTCTCCTTCTCCGAACTTGTCGTTGATCAGGGCGAGCAGCGCATCGATCGCTTCCTGGGCCTTGTCCCCCTGGGCTTCGATCTCGATGGCGCTGCCCAGGCCCGCGGCCAGCATCATCACGCCCATGATGCTCTTGGCATTGACGCGCCGCTCGCCGCGCGCCAGGAAGATTTCGCAGGGGTAGCTGCCGGCCAGCTTGGTGAGCTTGGCCGAGGCACGGGCATGCAGCCCGAGCTTGTTGCTGATGGTGGCACTGGCCTTGATCATTCCTTCATTCCCCATGGCTATCGTTTCATGCGACTGGCAGCTGCTGCACGCCCTGCGTGCCGCCCTGCAAGGCGCGCGCGGTCAGCGCTTCCAGCGGTTCGTGCTGGTAGGTCACGGCACGCAGCAGCATGGGCAGGTTGACACCGGCCAGCAGCTGCGCGGCACGGCCGGCCTGCAACTGACGCGCCACATTGCAGGGCGTGGCGCCGAGCACATCGGTCAGCAGCAGCAGGGGCGCGGCGCCAAAGCGCCCGGCCGCTTCCCGCGCCTGGGCGAGGCTTTGCTCGGTGCTGGCCTGGGCCTGCACGTCCACAGCCTGCACCCCCTCGACCCGGTCCGGAAAGACATGGGCCACACACTGGCGCAAGGCACTGGCCAGCGGAGCGTGGGCGATGATGACGATGCCGTTCATGCTGTGCCGATTATGGCCGCTTCGCCGCCAGGAAGTAGGCGTAGGACGCCAGGTTGAGCAGCAGGAACACGGCCATCGCGCCGCGGAAAGCGCCCCCAGTGCTCCAGCCCAGCGCCTCCAGCGCGTCGATCAGCAGGCCGATGCCCCACTGGACGACGAAGACGCCCGCAAAGATGACCAGGTTGTAGGCCGAGAGCGCGCGCCCGGCGAGCTCGCTCGGAAAGGCCATGCCCACGGCCGGCTGCGCCAGCGACAGGAAGGTCGAGCTCACACAGAACAGCGCCCAGAGCCAGCCCGAATAGCCGGCCCAGCGTTCGCCCATGAAGACGATGCTCCCCAGGACCAGCAGGCTCAGCGGCGTGCCCCAGGCGATGAGTTGCTGGGCCTGGATGCCGCGCTGGGTCAGGCGCGGCACCAGCAGGCCCCAGGACCAGAAGGTGCACAGCATGGCGACATTGATCCAGAACAGATTGGTGGCCGCCTGCACCGGCGTGTACCCCGCGACGCGCACCATCCAGGGCACGGCCCAAAGCGTCTGGATGGCCACCATGCCGCCGTAATTGAAGAAGCCTACGGGCGTCATGCGCCGGAAATAGGGATCGCGCCAGACCTCGGCATAGCTGCTGCGTGCGGCGGGCTCGGCAGCATCGGCCGGGCGTGTCCAGCCCGGCACGCGCCAGGCAATCAGCAGCATGGCCAGCAGCAGCAGCGCGGCCAGGCCCCAGAAGATCGGACGCCAGCCAAACTGCGGCAGCAGCCACTGCACCGGCAGTGTCGAGGCCACCATGCCCATGGAGCCGGTCATGAGCATCCAGGAATTGGCGCGCAACTGGCTCACGGGATCGAACCAGCGCCGGTAACCCGTGAGCGGTGCCATCAGGCAGGCGCCCAGTCCCACGCCGCAGAGCACACGCGCCAGCAGCAGGCCAGTGAAGCCCTGGGACATCGCGAAGGC
This sequence comes from Hylemonella sp., assembly GCF_027532185.1. Classification (GTDB taxonomy): domain Bacteria; phylum Pseudomonadota; class Gammaproteobacteria; order Burkholderiales; family Burkholderiaceae_C; genus Hylemonella. The sequence continues at coordinate 185,799 of NZ_JAPZSV010000007.1, forward strand.
CGCACAGCCCGCCACCGCCACGGCGAGAAAGCCGAGCACCACATTACGCGGGCCGTGGCGGTCCAGCCACTGGCCCAGCGGCAGTTGCAGCGCCGCAAAGCCGAGGAAATAGCCGCCGGCCAGCAGGCCGAGATCGCGTGCGCTGAGCGCGAATTCCTGGGTCAGCTGCGGCGACAGCGTGGCCGTGACGGAACGGACCAGCGCCGAAAAGAAATAGGCAAAGGCGAAAACGAGAAAGACGACGACGGCCGGGCGCCGCCCGAGCACACTCATGGCAGCTCCATGCCGCTGAAGAAGGGCTCGCTCATCTCCGGTGTCGGCCGCTCGGCGTAGAGCGCCGCGTGATACAGCCGTTTGCCATGGGTGAACCAGACGGCCTGCACCGTGAGTGCGCGGCCTTCGCTGTCGCGCCCCTGGGCCTGCAGGCGCACGGACTCGGGCTGGGTGCTGGCACCCCGGATGCCATAGGGCTGGCGACTCGATCCTTGGGCCTGCATCGTGGCCAGCAGATTGGTCTGCCACTGTGCCTGGACGGGCAGGGCCTGCAGGGGCGTGGTCAGCTCGACCACCGAGATCGCATACAGCCCGCCGCCAGCCTCGCAGCCCAGCATGGTGAGGTCCACCTCATAGCCAGCCAGGCTCTGTTTGCGGGTGGCCTGATCCGGCTTGCAGGGCATCAGGGCCTTGAGCTCGCCGCCGGCCAGACGCACCTCGCGCCAGTTCAGGCTGGGGCTGCAGGCCGCTAGCGCCAAGGGGAGCAGTAACAGTGCCAATCGGTGTCGTGCCATGCGGCGATTATCCCTGCCGTCCTAGCGCAGCGCGCCAAACACCTTGCTGAGCAAGGCGCTGCCTGTTCCGACGGGATCTCGCCGGATCTTGCGCTCTTCTTCCCCGATCATGAAGTAGAGCCCGTCCAGCGCCTTGCCCGTCACATATTGCTCGATGGTCGCCTCGTCGGGCTTGAGCAGTCCGAGATCGGACGCCTTGCCGATCAGCCGGTTGTACTGGGCGGCCAGACCCAGGCGTACGGTCGTCGCGCTGACCACGGGCAGGAATTTCTGGCCCAGCGGCGCGCGGGTCTTGTCGGCAAAGAAGGTGGTCACCGAGGTGTCGCCCCCGCGCAGGATTTGCTTACCGTCTTCGACCGTCATGTTGCGCACCGCGCCCAGCATGAGCTCCTGCGCCTGGGGCACGGCCGCCTCGGCGGCCCGGTTCATGGTCGTGACCAGCTCGTCCAGACGCCGGCCCTGGCCCAGGCGCCGCAGAAGTTTCTCGTTGTCCTGCAGGCGCCGGGGCAGGGGAATCCGCACGGCCTCGCGTCCCAGAAAGCCATCGGGCCGCCCCAGTTCGGCAATGGCCGACCGGGCCCCGCGCTCCAGGGCGCTCTTGAGACCCTGCACCGCTTCGCCCTGGCTCAGATCCGCCAGGCTCAGTGCGGGCGCATCCAGCACCCACAGCGCGGGAACTCCGGCCAACCAGCGGGCTCCAAGCCCATTAAACTTGCGTCGATCCATGATGTCCTTGCCTCTCGCGATGAAACGCTCCCTCTATCTTGCCGCAGTCGCGGTGCTGGCTGTGGCCGGCTGGCTGCTGCTGCGCAGCCCGGGCTTTGGCCCAGCCCCCGATACCGCCTTTGTCCTGCTCGACGGCAGCAAGCAGAGCACCGCCGATTTTCGGGGCAAGGTCGTGCTGGTGAACTTCTGGGCCACCAGCTGCACCAGTTGTGTCGCCGAGATGCCCCAGCTCATGGCCACCTATGAGAAGTACCGTGGGCGCGGCTACGACACCGTGGCCGTGGCCATGAGCTACGACCCCCCCAGCTACGTCGTGAACTTCAGCGAGACACGCAAGCTGCCCTTCAAGGTGGCCATCGACAACACCGGCGCCGTGGCCCAGGCCTGGGGCGACGTGCGCCTGACGCCCACCACCTACCTGGTCAACAAGCGCGGAGAGATCGTCAAGCGTTATGTGGGCGAGCCCGATTTTGCCGAGCTGCATCGGCTGATCGAGGACTTGTTGACGCAGGCCTGAGCCTGTCTTTCCCGCCCATGCAAAACGGCCCCGAGGGGCCGTTTTGCATGGCATGCGCGTTTGCTCACTGGCGGAAGTCGTCGTGGCAAGCCTTGCAGGTGCCCGAGGTGGCCTGGAACGCGGCTTTGACGCTGTCCAGGTTGCCGGTCTTGGCGGCGGCGGCGAGCTTGCTCATCTCGCCCTGCATCTTCTCGGCGGCGGCCTTGAACTTGGCCTGCTCCATCCAGATCTCGGGTTTGGCCTTGGTGTCACCCTTGTCCGTCCCTTCGCCGAAGGCCGCCCAGGGCAGACGCGACATGCTTTCGGCAATGGCCGCGTTGTCGGCAGCCACCTTGGCATCGAACGGCACCCGGCCTGCGGCCATGGCACCGACGCGTGCATAGTGCTGCTGCATCACGAAGAGCGCATTTTTGCGGTACTTGATGGCGTCTTCGGGTTTGGCGAACTGGGCTGACGCCAGGCTGCTGAAGCCCAGAGTGGCTGCTACCACGACCAGGATACTGATTGTTCTCATCGGGCGGTCCTTTGCTGGTTGACGGGAAGTTTCCCGTTGCTGTGAGCGGCGCCCGGCGCGGAAAGTTCGCCGAGGGACGGCTTCTCAGGGAAAATACCGAGCACCCCCACTGGACCACGCTGACGAGGACGCCCATGCCACACCGTATCCGCATCTGGGATCTGCCGACCCGCCTCTTCCATTGGTTGCTGGCCCTGTGCGTGATCGGTCTCGTCGCCAGCGCCAAGCTCGGCCTGATGGACTGGCACTTCCGGCTCGGGTACGCCATGCTCACGCTGCTGGTGTTCCGCCTGTTGTGGGGGCTGGTCGGCGGGCGCTGGTCGCGCTTCTCCAGCTTTCTCTACGCCCCCGGCAGTCTCTGGCGCTACCTGCGCGGGCGGGGTGAGCCGACCCATGCCATCGGGCACAGCCCGACCGGCGCCCTCTCGGTGTTTGCGCTGCTGATCCTTCTGCTGGTGCAGGTCGCCAGCGGTCTGATCAGCGACGACGAGATCGCCTCGGCCGGGCCGCTCACGCACCTCGTGCCTGGCACCTGGGTCAGCCTGGCCACCTGGTATCACCGCGCCATCGGGCAATGGGCGCTGATCGCGCTGGTGCTGCTGCACATCGCGGCCATCCTCTGGTACCTCTGGGGCCGGAAACAGAACCTTATCCAGCCCATGATCAGTGGAGACAAGCTGCTGTCCCAGGCAGCCGAGCCTGCGCGCGACGACTTCGGCAGCCGTCTGCTGGCCGGCGTGCTGCTCCTGCTCTGCGCCGGTGCCGTGGCCTTGCTGCTGCGCTACGCGGGGCCCTGAACGCTCAACGGCGGCGGCTTTCCTCGTACAGCGGCATCACCATCTCGCTGGTACGTGCCAGTTCCTCCTGGCGCGAGGTCGGCGAGGGGTGGGTGCTGAGGAACTCGGGGGGGCGCCCGCCGCCCAGGCTGTTCATCTTCTGCCACAGACTGATCGCGGCGCGGGGGTCGTAGCCGGCCCGGGCGGCCAGCTCCACGCCGATAAGGTCGGCCTCGCTTTCGGCCTCGCGGCTGCGGGGCAAGGTAAAGCTGACCTGCGTCAGGGTATCGCTGAGGTCGGCCAGCGCCCGGTTGCCCGTGGCGATCGCGACCAGCACGCCAGGGATCTGCGCCGCCTGCTGGCGCGACACCTGCTCACGCACATGCTCGCGCAGAGCATGGGCGATCTCGTGCCCCATGACGGCCGCGAGTTCGTCGTCGGTGATCTTGAGCTTCTCGATCAAACCGCTGTAGATGCCGATCTTGCCTCCGGCCATGCAGAAGGCGTTGACCTCGTTGTTCTGGAAGACGTTCGTCTCCCATTGCCAGTTCAGGGCATCCGGCCGGAAATGCACAGTCTGGGCAATGAGCTTCTTGGCGATGCCTTGCACCCGCGCCACCATGGCCGGGTCGCGGTTGAGCAGCTTCTTGACCTCGGCCTCCTGCACCATCTTGCGGTAGGACTGTGCCGAGGCCGCATCCACCTGGGCCGCGCTCACGCCCATGTATTGGTTGCGCGTGACACCCACCTGTCCCGCCCCAGTGGTCTGGACCGACTGGCAGCCGGCCAGCAGGCCGGCGCAGAGCAGCCCCACCACCAGGGGCTGGTTCTTCATGACGCTAAACTTGCTTTTCATACCTGTTTCCCACGATGACTGTGTCACGTCCCACTGTCGAGCTTCTGACGCCGGAGCTGCCCGCGGAGTTCGACGCTGTGCGCGAGATTTTCCGCGAATACGCCGACAGCCTGGGCATCGACCTCTGCTTCCAGGGCTTCGAGGAGGAGCTGGCCTCCCTACCCGGCGACTATGCCACCCCGCGCGGCGCCCTGCTGCTGGCGCGCGTGGATGGCGCGCTGGCGGGCTGCTGCGCCCTGCGCCCGCTGGACACGGCCGACTATCCCAACGCCAGCGAGATGAAGCGCCTCTATGTGCGCCCCGCCTACCGCGGCCTGGGTCTGGGCCGCCAGCTGGCCGAGGCCATCCTCGATGCCGCTCGGGTCAGCGGTTACGACCACGTGCTGCTCGACACCCTGGACGACATGGAAGCCGCCCGCACCCTCTATGAGGACCTGGGCTTCGAAGAGGTTCCACCCTATTATCACAACCCCATCGCTGGCGCACACTACCTCATGGTCACGCTGGCCGACACCCGACTCTGAGGCCATGAAAAAGGCCACCGCCTTGCGGCGGTGGCCTGTGGCGCAAGCGCGAAAAGCGCTCAGCCCTTGGCCTGGGCCAGCAGTGTGCCAGCGTCGCTGACCTCGAACTTGCCCGGTGCCTCGATGTTGAGGGTCTTGACCTTGCCGTCCTTGACCAGCATGGAATACCGGTTGCTGCGTAGGCCCATACCGCGTGCGGTCAGGTCCAGCGTCAGGCCCGTGGCCTTGGCGAAATCGGCACTGCCGTCGCCGAGCATGCGCACCTTGCCGGCGGTCTTCTGATCACGCGCCCAGGCGCCCATGACAAAGGCATCGTTGACGCTCACGCACCAGATCTCGTCGACACCAGCGGCCTTGAACTCGTTGAACTTCTCGACGTAGCCCGGCACATGCTTGGCCGAGCAGGTCGGCGTGTAAGCACCGGGCAGGCCAAAGATCGCAATGGTCTTGCCCGCCACGCTCTTGCTCACATCCACCGGATTGGGGCCGATGCTGCAGCCGTTGCCCTCGACTTCAGAGTATTCCATCAGGGTGGCGTTGGGCAGGGTGTCACCGACTTTGATCATGTTGTGCTCCTCGATAGGGTAATAAATGGGGCCAAAAAAAACGGCTCACGCATTGTGAGCCGTTTTGGGCATCGTTGCAGCCTGGGCTGCCAAATGCTTAGACCGCGGCAGCCTTCTCGACCAGACGGGTCGCAACCCAGTTCTTGGTCTTGGAGATCGGGCGGCTTTCGGTGATCTCGATCTTGTCGCCGAGCTTGAACTCGCCCTTTTCGTCGTGGGCGTGGTACTTGCTCGACTTGATCACGATCTTGTCGTAGATCGGGTGCTTGACGCGACGCTCGACCAGCACGGTCACGGTCTTGGCGCGCTTGTCGCTGACCACCTGGCCAATCAAGGTGCGCTTGAGGGATTTCTTAGCTTCCGTCATGTCGGCTCCTTATTTGGCGGCTTGCTTTTCAGCAAGAACGGTCTTGGCACGCGCGATGGCTCGACGGGTCGAGCGCAGCGAGGCGGTGTTGTTCAGCTGTTGCGTGGCTTTCTGCATGCGCAGGCCGAAGTGAGCCTTTTGCAGCTCCTTGACCTCGGCTTGAACACCGGCAACGTCTTTCTGGCGCAGTTCAGTAGCTTTCATTTCTTCGTTCTCCTGATCACTGGCCGATCATGCGGCTGACAAAGGTGGTGCGCAGCGGAAGCTTGGCAGCCGCCAGCTTGAACGCTTCGCGGGCCAGCTCTTCGGGCACGCCGACGATCTCGAACACGATCTTGCCGGGCTGGATTTCAGCCACGTAGTACTCGGGGTTGCCCTTGCCGTTACCCATACGCACTTCAGCGGGCTTCTGGGAGATCGGCTTGTCGGGGAACACGCGGATCCAGATACGGCCACCACGCTTGACGTGACGGGAGATGGCACGACGTGCCGCCTCGATCTGGCGCGCCGTGAGGCGGCCGCGGTCGGTACATTTCAGGCCGAAGTCGCCGAACGCCACGGTGCTGCCACGGGTGGCGATACCGGTGTTACGGCCCTTCTGCTCCTTGCGGTATTTTCTGCGAGCGGGTTGCAGCATGTTTATTCTCCTTTGGCGCCGTCAGCTGCTGCAGCTGGCGCGGCGACTTTGCGGACGCGCTTAACGGCGGTTTTCGGGGCATCAGCCGCACCAGCGGCTTCTGCGGGCTTGTCGCTACCGTCGGCAGGCGCGGCGTTGCTGCCGGCCGGGCGACGGGCACCGCGGGGAGCCGCGGGACGGTCACCGGCAGGACGGCCTTCGCGGCGCGGGCCACGCGGACGACGCTCTTCTTCGGCACGCGGCTCAGCAGCGGCGGGCTGCTCGTTGCGGCCGAGGTTGTCACCCTTGTACACCCAGACCTTGACGCCGATGACGCCGTAGGTGGTCTTGGCTTCCGAGGTGCCGTAGTCGATGTCGGCGCGCAGGGTGTGCAGCGGCACACGGCCTTCGCGGTACCACTCGGTACGGGCGATTTCGATGCCGTTCAGACGGCCAGCTGACATGATCTTGATGCCCAGGGCACCCAGACGCATGGCGTTCTGCATGGCACGCTTCATGGCGCGGCGGAACATGATGCGCTTCTCGAGCTGCTGGGTGATGCTGTCGGCGATCAGCTTGGCATCGATTTCGGGCTTACGCACTTCCTCGATGTTCACGGCCACCGGCACGCCCAGCTGCTTGCCCAGGTCACGCTTCAGGTTCTCGATGTCCTCGCCCTTCTTGCCGATCACCACGCCCGGACGCGCCGAGAAGATGGTGATGCGGGCATTCTTGGCGGGGCGCTCGATCAGCACGCGCGAAACGGACGCGTTCTTGAGCTTGGTCTTCAGGTACTCACGCACCTTGATGTCTTCGGCCAGCATGCCGGCGAAGTCACGGTTGCTCGCGTACCAACGCGAAGCCCAGTTACGGCTGACGGCGAGGCGGAAGCCGGTCGGGTTGATTTTCTGTCCCATATCCTTCTGACCTCGATTAGTTGCCGACCGTCACGTACACGTGGCACGTGGGCTTGCTGATACGGTTGCCACGGCCCTTGGCACGCGCGGTGAAGCGCTTGAGCGTGGTGCCCTGCTCGACGTAGATGGTCTTGACCTTCAGCTCGTCGATGTCGGCACCGTCGTTGTGCTCAGCGTTGGCAATGGCAGACTCCAGAACCTTCTTGATGATCACGGCAGCTTTTTTCTGCGTGAACTGCAGGATGTTCAGGGCCTGGTCGACCTTCTTGCCGCGGATCAGGTCCGCAACCAGACGGCCCTTGTCCACCGACAGGCGGACGCCACGGAGGGTTGCACGGGTTTCCATGTCTACTCCTTACTTCTTCTGGACTTTTTTGTCCGCAGGGTGGCCCTTGAAGGTGCGCGTCAGTGCGAACTCACCCAGCTTGTGGCCCACCATTTGATCGGTGATGTAGACCGGCACGTGTTGCTTGCCGTTGTGCACGGCGATCGTCAGACCGATGAACTCGGGCAGGATCATGGAGCGACGCGACCAGGTCTTGATCGGCTTCTTGTCCTTGGTGGCAACGGCCTTGTCAACCTTGGCCACCAGGTGATGGTCCACGAACGGACCCTTCTTAAGAGAGCGTGTCATATTCCTAGCCCCTTACTTCTTGCGACGCGACACGATCATGACCTGCGTGCGCTTGTTGTTGCGGGTACGGTAACCCTTGGTCAGATTGCCCCACGGATCGACCGGATGACGGCCTTCGCCGGTCTTGCCCTCGCCGCCACCGTGCGGGTGGTCGATCGGGTTCATGACCACACCACGGACGGTCGGGCGAATGCCCATCCAGCGCTTCACGCCGGCCTTGCCGAGCTGGCGCAGGCTGTGTTCTTCGTTGGCGACCTGGCCGATGGTGGCGCGGCACTCGATGTGGATCTTGCGCACTTCGCCCGAGCGCATACGCACCTGGGCGTAGGTGCCTTCACGGGCCAGCAGCGTAGCGGAGGCACCGGCGGAACGCACCACCTGGGCACCCTTGCCGGCTTGCAGCTCGATGCAGTGGATGATGGAACCCACGGGGATGTTGCGGATCGGCAGGGTGTTGCCCACACGGATCGGCGCTTCCGCACCGTTCACGATGGTGGCGCCCACTTCCAGGCCGCGCGGCGCAATGATGTAGCTGCGCTCGCCATCGGCATAGCACACCAGAGCGATGTGGGCCGAGCGGTTCGGATCGTATTCAATACGCTCGACCTTGGCGGGGATGCCGTCCTTGTTGCGCTTGAAGTCGACCACACGGTAGTGGTGCTTGTGGCCACCGCCCTTGTGACGGGTGGTGATGTGGCCATTGTTGTTGCGGCCGGACTTCTGGAACTGGGGCTCCAGCAGCGGCGCATAGGCCTCACCCTTGTGCAGGTGGTCACGCGAGATCTTCACCACGGCGCGCTGGCCGGGGGAAGTCGGTTTCATCTTGATAACAGCCATGATTACGCAGCCTCCCCGGACAGGTTCAGCTCTTGACCCGGCTTGAGGGTCACGTAGGCCTTGCGAACGTTGTCGCGACGACCGACGGACTTGCCATAGCGCTTGGTCTTGCCCTTGGTATTGACCACAGAGACGCCCTTGACCTCGACCTTGAACATCAGTTCAACGGCAGCCTTGATTTCAGGCTTGGTCGCGTCCTGCAGCACCTTGAACGTCACTGCATTGCTCTTCTCGGCAACCATGGTGGCCTTCTCGGACACGATGGGGGCCACGAGCACCTGCATCAGACGACCTTCTTCAAACTTGGCGGCGGTGCTCATGCGAACATCTCCTTGAGTTGCTCCACGGCGGCCTTGGTCACCAGCACCTTGCGGTAGTGCACCAGGGACAGCGGGTCGGCGTAACGCGGCTCGACCACCAGCACGTTGGTCAGGTTGCGCGAGGCCAGGTACAGGTTTTCGTCCACTTGATCAGCGATCACCAGCACGGAGTCCAGGTTCATGGCCTTGAACTTGGCGGCGAGCTGCTTGGTCTTGGGCGAGTCGACCTTAAGGGACTCGACCACGGCCAGGCGGCCTTCGCGGGCCAGCTGGGAGAAGATGGAGGCCATGCCGGCGCGGTACATCTTCTTATTGATCTTCTGGGTGAAGTTCTCGTCCGGGCTGTTCGGGAAGATGCGACCACCCCCGCGCCACAGCGGCGAGGACGTCATACCGGCGCGAGCGCGGCCGGTGCCCTTCTGCTTGAACGGCTTCTTGGTCGAGTGCTTGACCTGTTCGCGGTCCTTCTGGGCACGGGTGCCCTGACGGGCGTTGGCCTGGAAGGCCACCACGATCTGGTGCACCAGTGCTTCGTTGTATTCACGACCGAACACGGTGTCGGGGGCTTCCAGCTTGGAAGCGGCCTGACCCTGGTCGTTCAGGAGTTCGAGCTGCATCAGTTCGCTCCTTTCGCGTTCTTGGCTTTGACCTTCACGGCGGGACGGACGGTCACGAAACCGCCAGCGGAACCGGGGATGGCACCCTTGATCAGCAGCAGCTGACGGGCTTCATCGATGCGGATCACGTCCAGGTTCTGGGTGGTCTTGGTCTGGTCGCCCATATGGCCCGTCATGCGCTTGCCCGGGAACACGCGGCCCGGATCCTGCGCCATGGAGATGGAGCCCGGGACGTTGTGCGAACGGCTGTTACCGTGCGAAGCACGCTGCGAGCTGAAGTTGTGACGCTTGATCGTGCCGGCATAGCCCTTACCGATCGAGGTGCCCTGCACGTCGACCTTCTGGCCCACGGCGAAGATCTCGGTCACGGGCAGCGTGGCACCGGCCTGGTACTTGGCTGCGGTGTCGGCGGCGACACGGAATTCCTGGATGATTTCACCGGCTTCCACACCCGCCTTGGCGAGGTGGCCGGCAACCGGCTTGGTCACACGCGAAGCTTTGCGCGCGCCGAACGTCACCTGAAGGGCGACATAGCCGTCGGTATCCTGGGTCTTGACCTGGGTCACTCGGTTGTTGGACACATCCACCACCGTGACGGGCACTGCATCGCCGTCATCGGTGAACAGACGCATCATGCCCACCTTGCGCCCCAGCAACCCCAATCGATTGCTCAGACTCATTTTTACTCCTTTGCTTTCACCGTCCCGACTTCAATTGGTCGAGCACGTTTGGAATGTGAAAGAGGGTTGATGAAACCCTGCCGAATTCGACAGAGCCTGACAGTATAGCCGGATCTGCCGTTTCAGGCAAATCCGGCCGTTTCTGTCGATTTCGGGACCGTCCGCCGGTTGGGGACCCGTCCCGACGCCGCATTACTGCAGCTTGATCTCCACGTCCACGCCAGCCGGCAGGTCCAGCTTCATCAGGGCGTCAACCGTCTTGTCGGTCGGGTCGACGATGTCCATCAGACGCTGGTGGGTGCGGATCTCGAACTGGTCGCGGCTGGTCTTGTTGACGTGCGGCGAACGCAGGATGTCGAAACGCTTCATGCGCGTCGGCAGGGGCACGGGGCCCTTGACGATGGCGCCGGTACGCTTGGCGGTGTCCACGATCTCGGCCGCCGACTGGTCGATCAGCTTGTAGTCGAAGGCCTTGAGGCGGATACGGATTTTCTGCTTGGTAGCCATGATTCTTCCTTTCAATCAGGATCAGACCGGGGCGGCTTGCCGCCACCCCGGAGCCTGATTAGTCGATGATCTTGGCCACGACGCCGGCGCCGACGGTCTTGCCGCCTTCGCGGATGGCGAAGCGCAGGCCTTCTTCCATGGCGATGGGGGCGATCAGCTTGACGGTGATCGACACGTTGTCACCCGGCATCACCATCTCCT
>NZ_JAPZSV010000004.1 GCF_027532185.1 Hylemonella sp.
TGAACTGGCTGTGCAGTCGGCCAACGCCACCAACAGCGCGTCGGACCGCCAGGCGCTGAACCAGGAAGTGAGCCAGCTGGTGGCCGAACTGGACCGTATCGCGCAGAGCACCGAGTTCAACGGCCAGAAGCTGCTGGACGGCACCTTCGGCACCGCGCAGTTCCAGATCGGCGCCAACGCCAACCAGACCATCGTGGCGGCCACCGCCAACGCCCGCACCAACCAGTATGGCAACAACCGCGTCGTCGCCCAGGGCGTGGCAGGCCTGCAGTTCGGCCCGGCCATGTCTTATACGAGCAATGGCGTTGTTGCCGGGACGGTGGCGATCAATGGCGCACAGGGTGGTGCGACCGTGAGCTACCCTGCCAGCGCGGCGGCCAGCGACATTGCTGGCCTCATCAATCAGCAGGCCGGAGCCACAGGTGTACGCGCCGAGGCCCGGACCGAGGTCCAGCTGACCTTTGGCGCTCCCGGTACCTACACCCTGGAGCTGCGCTCAGACTCCACCAATGTGGAAGCGGCCATCTTCAATCTCTCGGCCCAGAGCGGGGCCGAGGGGCTGTCCTCGGCCATCTCGGCCATCAACGGGCTCAGCAGCAAGACAGGCATCACTGCCACGCTCAACGCCTCCGGCAGTGGCATTCTGCTGAACAACACGACCGGCAACAACATCATGATCGGCGAGCGCAACACCAATGCGGGTACCGTGACCATGCAGAAGTATGCGCGTAACGAGAGCCTGGATCTGGTGGCCGTCGGCGGGGCCGTCACCATGCTGCCGCCCAATGCTGGCGACTTCAATTACGTGATCAGCGGTTATCTGTCGTTCGATTCCAATCAGTCCTTCGTGCTGGACGCGAGCGCCGGCAACGCCGTGGCGGACGCGAGCTCGACGCTGCGGCGGGTGGCAGATCTGGACGTGAGCACCGCAGTCAACGCCAACGATGCGATCCGTACGGTGGACTCGGCGCTTGCCTTCATCAGCGGTGAGCGTGCCAAGCTCGGTGCCCTGCAGTCGCGCTTCGAGTCGACCATCAACAACCTGAACATCTCGGCTGAGAACCTGACCGCTTCGCGCAGCCGCATCATGGACGCCGACTTCGCGGCCGAGACGGCCAACCTGTCGCGCGCCCAGATCCTGCAGCAGGCGGGTACGGCGATGATCGCCCAGGCCAACCAGCTGCCCCAGGGCGTGCTGCGTTTGCTGCAGTAAGTCGTCGCATATCAGAAGAAGGGCTCGCGCAGGAACAGGCGCAAGAGCCCCTCCAGGCTGGCACCGGCAACGGGGCCAGCCTTTTTGCCTTCCGGGAGCAGGCTGGACCGCCTGGATCTTCCTGGCCAAGCGGCCGTTTCGGTTGGCCGCTGACCCTGCTGTGGCGGCGTGAGAGCGAGGGCTCACCTGGGAGGTCTCGCTGGCGCGTTCTCGCGGGCCGCTGCGTTTGGGGCAGGCCCGTCCGGCTGTGCTTACCCTCAAGTTCCACCCTTTTCGGTCGATAACCGAGAGAAGCGGAAATATGGTCTTTTCTCCCGTCTGATCAAGCTGACAGAACGGGGGGGCAGATCAATAATTCCGGGTACTGGATGCCGGGATGACCGGCTTGGAGTCACTCATGGCTACGATTTCTTCGCTGGGTATCGGCACCAACGGACTGGATGTCCGCAGCATCGTCGAGCAGTTGGTCGCACTGGAGAAAAAGCCGCTCGACAAGCTCAAGCTCGACGCGGCAGCGACCCAGACCAAGATCACCACCTTCGGCCAGATCAAGTCCATGGTGTCCTCCCTGCAGGACGCCGTGAGCAAGCTCACGAGCGTGACCGGTTGGAACGCGGTCTCCGCCACCTCCTCGGCCAAGGACTACGTGAGTGCCAGCGCCATCGGCGGGACCCAGCCTACAAACTTCAGCGTCGAAGTACAGAGCCTGGCCCAGGCCCGGGCGACGGCCTCGCAGTCCCTGGCAGCAGGCGCGGCGCTTGGCGAGGGCACGCTGACCTTCACGGTCGACGGCACGGCGGTGGACATCGAGGTTGGCGCGGCCGACACCATGGCCAACATCGCCAGCAAGATCAATGGTTCCGCGGCGGGCGTGACGGCCACCATCCTCAACGACGGCGCGGGTGAGCGCCTGCTGCTGACCAGCAAGGCCAGTGGCCTGGACGGCGCCTTCGCGCTGACCGTCAACGACGTGGATGGCAACAACGCTGACAACCTGGGGCTCTCGCGGCTGCTCTTCAACACCACCGAGACCAAGGCGGCCGCCGACGCCCAGGCCACGATCAACAACATTCCGGTGGCCTCGTCGACCAACACCTTTACCAATGTGGTGTCGGGTGTGACGCTGACGGTGGCAAAGCAGACGGAGGTCGGCAAGCCGGTGACGATCACGATCGCGCCCGACAGCTCGGCGGTCAAGACCAATATCGAGGCCTTCGTGAAGGCCTACAACGACATCAACGGCGTTCTCAACGAGGCGACGAAGTACGACCAGGCCACGGGCGTGGGGGGCCTGCTGCAGGGTGACAGCACGACCCTGTCGCTGCAGAATGCCCTGCGTGCGGCGGTGCAGTCCCTGACCAGCGGCGGCACCTTCAGCCGGCTGAGCGACATCGGCATCAGCGCGCAGCGCGGCGGCAATCTGGAAATCGATGCGACCAAGTTGTCCAAGGCGCTGGAGCAGCCCGATGCACTCAAGACCCTGTTCAGCAGCACGGGCACGGGCAGTGCCGAGGGTATTGCGGTGCGGCTCAAGAGCGTCACGACGGCCCTGCTGGCAACCGATGGCTTTTTCAAGCGCAAGGACGACAGCCTGAACCGCATGCTGGATGAGAACGCCAAGGACCAGGAGCGCGTCAACAGCAAGGTCAGCCGCATCGAGGCGCAACTGAATCGCAAGTACAGTGCCCTGGACACCCAGATGGCCAGCCTGAACGCGCTCAATACCTACCTCACACAGCAAATTAGCCAGTGGAACAAGTCCAACTCCTAAGATCAGCCGGCTTCATTTCCGAGGCAGACGCGCCGATATAGAGTCAGAGCACCGAAGAACTGACCGAGGAACGACTTCCCATGTACCAGACCGCCAGCCGTCCCCGCGCCGATGCCTACCGCCGCATCGGTGTCGAGACCAGCATGCACACCATCGATCAGCACCAGATCATCGTCCTGCTGTACGACGGTCTGCTGCAGGAGATTGCACGTGCGCGCGGTGCCCTGTCGCGCCAGGACGTGACAGGCAAGTGCGACGCGATTGCCCGCGCCTTGCGTATCCTCGAAGAGGGGCTGATCACCGGCCTGGATATGGTGGATGGCGGCGAGATCGCCCAGAACCTGAACGCGCTCTACCACTACTGCGTGCAGCAGCTGGTGATGGCCAATGCCCGCAATGACGACGCCCTGCTGCAGGAAGTGCACGGCCTGATCGATTCCATCGCCCAGGGCTGGAAAGCCATCAAGCAGCCCGGCCAGGGCGCGGGAGCCTGACCATGCCGCAGATGCTCATCGACTATTACAAGGCCATCGAGGACAGCAGCACCCGCATGCTCGAGGCGGCCCGTGCCAAGGATCTGGAGACCGTGATGCGCTACGAAGGTGTGTGTGCCGTGCTGATCGAGCAGCTGCGCTTCCGCTCCCGCGAGGAGGAGTTGCGCCCCGAAGAGCGCAGCGAGAAGGCGCGCATCATGCAGCGCATCCTGCGCAACGACGCCGAGATCCGCCATCTGACCGAGCCCTGGCTCGGCCATCTCGAAGAACTGATGGACGGCAAGCCGCGCACGCTCCACTGAGAACTTATGAATAAATCTACTGCGCAACCCGATCGCGGCGTTGGGCGTTGCTCGGCATCCTCACGTACCTGAAGTACGTTCCGGTTCCTGCGCTCCGTCCGCCTTGCGCTCGGGTCGCTCGCTACGATTTCTTCACAAGTTTGGAGATGGGTTGCAGGTCTTAAACCTGCATATTCATGATGTCTGTATAAGCCTGCACCATCCGATTACGCACGTGCAGCGTGGCCTGGAAGCCGATCTGGGCCTTCTGGATGGCCACCATGGTCTCTTCCAGGCTGACCTTGGGGTTCTCCATCTGCACCTGACGCTGCAGTGTCGACGCAAAGTTCTGGGCTTGGCTCACCGATTGCAGCGCGGCTTTGAATTCGCCGGGAAAACCCTTGTCGCCCATGCCTGCGGCGCCAGGCTTGGCGGCCAGGCCCGGGCGCACGGCGGTGGGCATCGTGGTGGGGGTGAGTCGCAGATCCATAGGGCTGTCCAGGGGCTAAGGTGTTGAGAGGGATGCTAGTCCCCGCCTTCACGAGCTTTAGCGGGAAAAGGCAGGGAAATCCGGGCCTTTTCGTCCTAATGTTTTGGGGGGTAGCCAGAATAATCCGTCGCATGGGTGCCAGAAACCGCGCCCCGATGTACCGGAACCCACCATGGCTGAAGCTGCTGCGATTCCCTTGACACCGAACCCCACGCTGGGGCAACGCTTTTCCTCGCTCAACCAGGGGCAGATGCTGCGCCTCGCGCTGGGCGTGGCCCTGTTCGTGGTGATCGCCATCATCGGTCTGGTCATGGGGCGCCAGGCCGAATGGCGGGTGCTCTACGCCAACCTGTCGGACAAGGACGGCGGGGCCATCATCGCCCAGCTGTCCCAGATGAACGTGCCCTACAAGCACACCGAGGGTGGCCAGGCCATCCTGGTGCCCGCCGACAAGGTGCACGACACCCGGCTGCGCCTGGCCTCGCAGGGCCTGCCCAAGGGATCGGTCGCGGGCTTCGAGCTGATGGAGAACAGCCGCTTTGGCATCACCCAGTTCCAGGAACGGGTTAGCTTCCAGCGCGGCCTCGAAGGCGAGCTCACGCGCTCCATCCAGGCTTTGTCCTCGGTGCAGAGTGCGCGCGTGCACCTGGCCCTGCCCAATCAGAACGGTTTTTTCCGCGAACAGCAGAAGCCCTCGGCCTCGGTGCTGCTGAGCCTGCACCCGGGTCGCCCGCTGGACCGCAGCCAGATTGCCGGCATCGTGCATCTGGTCTCGTCCAGCGTGCCCGAGATGAAGCCCGAGGCGGTCAGCGTGCTCGACGACACGGGCAAGCTGTTATCCCAGACCGGGAGCGGCCCGGATGGTGTGGCCGGCGGCGCCGACAGCCAGCAACTGCAGTATGTACAGCAGATCGAGGCGCTGTATCGCCAGCGCATCCTCGATATCCTGGAGCCCGTGGTCGGGCGCCAGAACGTCAAGGCCCAGGTCACGGCCGAGGTCGATTTCTCGCAGAGCGAGCAGACCTCCGAGGTGCACAAGCCCAACCAGACGCCCGAGGCCGGCACCATCCGCAGCCAGCAGTTGCTGGAGAGTAGCAACCCCGGCCCGGCCGGCCCTGCGGGCGTGCCCGGCGCCGTGAGCAACCAGCCGCCCGGCCCCAACGCCGCGCCCGTCAACGCGCCGGCCCAGGCCCTGGCGCCCGCAGCACCCGGCGCCCCCGGTGCGGCTGCCGCAGGGGCTGCCGCTGCCCCGGCTGCGCCCGTGAGCACGCGGCGCGAATCCATCATCAATTACGAGGTCGACAAGACCGTGCGTGTGGTGCGCGCCGGCAGCGGCGTGATCAAGCGCCTGAGCGCGGCCGTGGTGGTCAACCACCGCAGCGAGACCGATGCCAAGGGCAAGACCACGGTGATCCCCCTGTCCGAGCAGCAGCTTGAGAAAATGACGGCTCTGGTGCGTGAGACCATCGGTTACAGCCAGGAACGGGGGGACTCCGTGAACCTCATGAATGCGCCGTTTGCCCAGGACAAGATCGACCTGCCCGAGGTGCCGCTGTGGAAGCAGCCTGAAGTGCAGGAACTGGCACGCAGCTTCGCCTGGCCGCTGGGCACCCTGCTGCTGGCCGTGCTGGTGCTGTTCGGCGTGATCCGCCCGGCGCTCAAATCCCTGACCACACCGGCCAAGAAGCGCCCGCAGCTCGACGCCATGCTGGCCGAGGAACCGGACCGCCCGCAGCTCGAAGCGCCGGAGGAAAAGCCCGCCGGTCCGACCCCGGGCGAGCGCGCCCTGGAAGACGCCCGCAAGCTCACCCGCGACAACCCCGCGGCCGTGGCCGGCATCGTCAAGGGCTGGATCAGCGGCGAAGGCCAGGGCGGTGCCCTGACGAACATCTGAGACGACCATGGCAACACCTGACGACGGTCTGCAGGACGCCGCGGTCCTCCTCATGTCCCTGGGGGAGGAGGAGGCCGCCGAGGTCTTCAAGCATCTCTCACCCAAGGAAGTGCAGAAGCTGGGCGAGGCGATTGCCAAGACCAAGTCGATCACGCGCGAGCGCGTCGACGATGTGGTGACCAAGTTCACCAACATCGCCGCCGCGCAGAGCCTGCTGGTGTCTGACTCGGGCGACTATGTGCGCTCGGTGCTCAAGCGCGCGCTGGGCGACGACAAGGCGGCGCTGCTGATCGACCGCATCCTGCAGGGCGGCGATGTCTCGGGCATCGAGAGCCTGAAGTGGATGGACCCTCTGTCGGTGGCCGAGCTGCTGCGCAACGAACACCCGCAGATCGTGGCCGCCATCCTGGTGCACCTGGACTTCGACCAGTCGGCTGACATCCTCAAGAACCTGACCGAGCGCCAGCGCAACGAGGTCATGCTGCGCATCGCCACCATGGAAGGCATCCAGCCCACCGCGCTCAAGGACCTCAACGAGGTGCTGTTCAAGGTGCTGGCCGGCGGCGACAAGATCCGCAAGGCATCGCTAGGCGGCATCAAGACCGCGGCCGAGATGATCAACCTCATGGGCACGGTCATCGAAGGCACGGTGCTCGAATCCATCCGCAGCCACGACCCGGATCTAGCGCAGAAGATCATGGACAAGATGTTCGTGTTCGACGACGTGATGAAGCTCGACGACAAGGCCATCCAGATGATCCTCAAGGAAGTGGCCTCCGAGTCGCTCATCGTGGCGCTCAAGGGCGCCAGCCCCGAGCTGCGCGAGAAGTTCCTCTCCAACATGTCCTCGCGTGCAGCCGAGTCGCTGCGCGAGGATCTGGAGTCGCGCGGCCCCATGCGCCTGTCCGAGGTCGAGGCGCAGCAGAAGGAAATTCTCAAGATCGTGCGGCGCCTGGCCGACGAGGGTCAGATCGTCATCGGCGGTGGCGGCGACGACGCCATGGTCTGAACCTGCAGCAGCGAGACCGAACCATGCGTTCCACCACCCGTTTCATCCCCGGCGAGGAAATCGACGCCGTCTCGCGCTGGAGTTTCGCCGACGTGGACGCCGCGGCCATGCTGCTGGAGCAGCAGACCCGCGAGCGCGAACTCAACGAGCACCTGGAAGGCGCGCGCCAGCAGGCCCACGCCGATGGCTATGCCCAGGGCTTCGAGCAGGGCCGGGCCCAGACCCTGATGGGCGCGCAGAAGCAGATCAGCGACTACATCGCCGGCCAGGGTCGTGAGACCGCGCAGCAGTTCGGCGCGTTGATCGAATCCGCGCGCGCTCAGCTGGAGGCGGCCGAGCAGATGGCCGGCCAGGCCGTGCTCGAGCTGGCCTGCGAGCTGGCGCGCCAGGTGCTGCGGCACGAGATTTCGAGCAACCCCAATGTGCTGCTGCCCGTGATCCGCGAGGCCCTGGGCCAACTGTTCTCGGACAGCAAGGCCGTGCAGATTAAGCTGCACCCGCTGGACCTGGACGTGTTGCAGGACGTGCTGTTGGAGGAATACCCCAATCTGCCCCTCACCTTGCAGCCCGACCCCAGTCTCACGCGCGGCGGCTGTCTGGTCGAGTCGGCCGGCACGGTCATCGACGGCCGGCTGGAAAAGCGCTGGGCCCGTGCGATCGGCCGTCTGGGCCAAAACCTGAGCTGGGAGGAGGGCAGCGATGAGCAGCCCTGAGCCCGGCGCGCGCTGGCGCGACTTTCTCGACACCGCACGCCAGCAGGCGGCGGTGCCGCAGAGTACGCTGGAAGCCGGTGGCACGCTCACGCGTCTGACGGGCCTGGTGCTCGAAGCCGTGGGCATCCGTGCGCCCGTGGGTTCGCAGTGCCTGATCAGCCAGGGCCAGCAGACGCCGGTGCTGGCCGAGGTCGTGGGCTTCTCGGGCGACCGGGCCTACCTCATGCCAGCCGGTGACGTGCAGGGTCTGTCCAGCGGCGCCAGCGTGGTACCGACTGCGCCCTATGTGGCCACACCGCGCCTGGGTGACGGCCTGCAGGCCCAGCCGGCGATCTATGCCCAGGGCCAGCTGCGCCTGCCGCTGGGCGCCGGCCTGCTGGGCCGCGTGGTCGACGCCCATGGCGAGCCCATGGACCGGCGCGGCCCCCTGATCAATGTGGTGTCTCGGCCGCTGGACCGCAGCCCGATCAATGCCATGGACCGCGCGCCCGTGCGCGATGCGCTGGACACTGGCGTGCGCTCCATCAACGCCCTGCTCACGGTCGGGCGCGGCCAGCGCCTGGGCCTGTTCGCTGGCGCCGGCGTGGGCAAGAGCGTGTTGCTGGGCATGATGGCGCGCTACACCCAGGCCGACGTCATCGTCGTCGGTCTGATCGGCGAGCGCGGCCGTGAAGTCAAGGAGTTCATCGAGGACATCCTCGGTGAGGAGGGGCGCGCGCGTTCCGTGGTGGTGGCCGCGCCCGCCGACTCGCCGCCGCTGCTGCGCATGCAGGCGGCGAGCTATGCCACGGGCGTGGCCGAATATTTCCGCGACCGGGGCCAGCACGTGCTGCTGCTCATGGATTCGCTGACCCGCTACGCCATGGCGCAGCGTGAGATCGCGCTGGCCGTGGGCGAGCCGCCGGCCACCAAGGGCTATCCGCCATCGTGCTTTGCGCGCCTGCCTCAGCTGGTGGAGCGCAGCGGCAACGGTCTCAACGGCGTGGGCTCGATCACCGCCTTCTACACCGTGCTGGCTGAGGGCGACGACCAGCAGGACCCGATCGCCGACGCCGCGCGCGCCATCCTGGACGGGCACATCGTGCTCACGCGCGCCCTGGCCGAGGCCGGTCATTACCCGGCCATCGACATCGCACAGTCCGCCTCGCGCGTGATGCACAACGTCGTGAGCCGCGAACATTTCGAGCTGGCGCGTCAGTTCCGCGCCATCGCCTCGCGCTACGAGCGTGGGCGCGATCTGGTGCAGATCGGCGCCTATGTGCATGGCTCCGACCCGGCGCTCGACGAGGCCATCCGCCTGCACGCGTCCATGGATGACTTCCTGCGCCAGGACATGTATGCCGGCGCCAGCTTTGCCGACAGCCTGCAGGCCATGGGCGCAGCCATCCAGCGTGAGGAAGCCTTCCCATGACCGCACACGCTGATACCTGCCGGAGGCTGCCATGTCGGCACTGAAGAGCCTGGCCCTGGCCATCGAGGTGGCCGAGCGCGCGCGCGACCAGGCCGACCAGGCCTGGCAGCAGGCGCGCCGCGGCGTGCAGTTCGCCCGGGGGCAGCTGGAACAGCTCGAAAGCTATGCCGCCGACACCGAGGCCCGCTGGGCCACGGCCGCCGCCGTCACGGTGAGCGCTGAGCTGATGCAGCACCACCAGCACTTCATGCAGCGCCTGCGCCATGCGGCTGGTCTGCAAAGCGGGGTGGTCAGTGACCTGGAGCGCCAAGCCGAAACCGCGCGCCTGCAGCGGGTGCAGAAGGAAGTGCGGCTCAAGGCTTTGCAGCAGCTGCTGGAGAAGAAGCTGGCCGCGCGCGCGCAGCTCGATGCCCGGCGCGAACAGAAACAGATGGATGAACTGGCGGTCCTCGCCTACACCCGCGGCGGTGCGTTGGCGCGCCGCATGACTGGAGATCCCCTATGAGCGTAGAACATTCTGTGAGCACGGGCGCGCCCAAGGCGACCCAGGGCATGGCTGGCGCAGCGGCCGCCCGCAAGCCTGCGGGCACGGCCGAGGCCGGCGGCTTTGCTGCCCTGCTGATGAGCCTGGGCGCCGACGAACTGCCGGCCGATCCCTCTGTCGGTCTGCTGATGCCGCAAGGCCAGGCCGAGCAGACGGCGGCTGAAGGCGATGACGCCGCGTTGCTGGCCGCCGGGACCGCTCAAACCCTGAGCGAGCCGCTGCTACTGCCCACGCCGCCGGCTCCGCCGCCGACCGAGCAGATCCGCCTGTCGCCGACACCGGCCGCAGGGGAGGGCTCGGTGGTGTCCGGGGTGGCGGCTGGTGCACGAGGGAGGAGCGATGCCCCGGCCTTGACCGCCGACACGCTGTCGCAAACGAATACGAACACCAGCACGAACGCGAAAATGGCTCCGGACGCCGGTCTCCCGGCTGCCGACCTGGCCGAGCCGGTGGGTGAAGTCCAACCGCTGCTGCGCCAGGCCGGCTGGGCCCAGCGCCTCGCCCAGCAGCGCAGCCAGGCCAACGAAGCGGCCCGCACGGCCCAGGCCCCGCGCGGCGAGGACATCGCCGCGCGGCTGGGCTGGCAGATCGCGGACGCGCCCGCGCCTGCAGGTTCGGCTCCCCAGGCCTTGCTGGCGGCGGGCCTGGGCGACGGTGGTCTGCGGCCCTTCCTGGAACGGCAGGCCGACAAGAACGGGCCCCGCTTGGCAGAGGTGGGCGCCTTTGGCGGCGTGGCGGCGCTCGACGGCGCGCGCATGGACGTGCCGGCCGTGGCGCCGGACGCCGGTCTGACCACCGAGATGCGCGTGGCCGAGCAGGTGAGCTACCACGTGGGCCGTGGCGCGCAGAGCGCCGAGCTGGAGATCGAGGGCATCGACGAGCGGCCCATCCATGTCAGCATCGATCTGCAGGGCCAGGAGGCCCGCATCGAATTCAGGGCCGAGCAGGCCCAGACGCGCCAGGTCCTGCAGGACGCCATGCCGCATCTGCGCGAGATGCTGGAGCGCGAAGGCCTGACGCTGTCGGGCATGTCCGTTGGCAGCTCGGGCCCCCAGGGTGGGCAGGAGCAGCCCGCCGAGCGCGGTCGCGCCGGTCTGCGCCAGGCCCGGGTGGAGGCCGTGGTGGAAGGGCCGGCGCCTGCCGCCGGCGCGCGCAGCGCGCTGCCCTCGGGCCGCTCGCTGGATCTTTATGTCTGAACCGGCGCCGGGCCGTAGGCCCGGATTGGCATGGTTTTTTGCCCTTAATCGGGGTATCGTAGACAGCGACGTCCAGAATAATCGAATCCAAATGCGGCCCGCGCGCGGGCCGTGATCCAGCCAGTTGATGTTGAGGACCCCGCCGTGGCCACCAAATCTCCCGAAGCAGAAGCCGTCGAGCCGCCCAAGAGCAAGAAGATGCTCGTCATTGTGGCGGTGCTCGTGGTGCTGGGGGTGGCGCTGGCCGGTGGCTGGTTCTACCTGAGCAAACAGCAGGCTGCTGCGCTCGACGAGGACGAAGAGGAAGAGGTGGCTGCCGTGGTCGAGCCCAGCGGGCCGCCCACCTATCTGCCGCTGGACAATATGGTGGTCAATCTGGCCGACCCCGGGGGCGAGCGCGTCGCGCAGATTGGCATCACGCTGGAAGTGAGCAGCCCGCTGGAGCTGGAGAAGGTCAAGGCCTACCTGCCCACCATCCGCAGCGATGTGCTGCTGCTGGTGTCGCAGCGCACGGCCGACGAGTTGCTGAGCCGCGAAGGCAAGGAGAAGCTGGCGACGGATGTGCTGGCGGCTGCCTCGCGGCATTTCGGCAAGCCTGCGCCCGTCAAGGGCAAGAAGAACGCCAAGGACGCCGGCAACGGCAACCCCGTGCGCGGCGTGCTGTTCTCCAGTTTCATCGTGCAGTGAGCAGGCCCGGATGACACGACCATGAGCGAATCGTTTCTTTCCCAGGAAGAAGTCGATGCCCTGCTGGAGGGCGTCACTGGCGAGAGCCAGAAGGCCGTCGAGGAAGTCGCCGAGGCCGGGGAGATCCGCGCCTACAACATGTCGAGCCAGGAACGCATCGTCCGCGGACGCATGCCGACCATGGAGATCGTCAACGAGCGCTTCGCCCGCAATCTGCGCATCGGTCTCTTCAACTTCATCCGCCGCAGCCCCGAGATCTCGGTGGGCCCGGTGCAGGTGCAGCGCTACAGCGCCTTTCTGCGCGAGCTGGCGGTGCCGACCAACTTCAACATCATGGCCATCCGCCCGCTGCGCGGCAATGGCCTGATCGTCTGCGAGCCGGCCCTCGTGTTCGGCGTGATCGACACGCTCTACGGTGGCATCGGCAAGTTCCAGACCCGCATCGAGGGGCGCGACTTCTCGGCCACCGAGCAGCGCGTGATCAACCGCCTGGTCGACGTGATCGCCGAGGAATACAAGAAGGCCTGGCGCGGCATCTACCCGCTGGAGCTGGACTACCAGCGCAGCGAGATGCAACCGCAGTTTGCGAACATTGCCACGCCCAGCGAGATCGTGATCTCCACCAGCTTCCAGCTGGAAATCGCCGAGATCACCGGCTCGATCCATTTCTGCATGCCGTACGCGACGATGGAGCCCATCCGCGACGTGCTCTATTCGTCGACCCAGGGCGATTCGATCGAGGTCGATCGCCGCTGGGTCAATGTGCTCACGCGCGAGATCCAGGCCGCCGAGGTCACGCTGGTGGCCGAGCTGGCCCGGGCCGACGCTACCGTGGAGGAGCTGCTGGCCATGAAGCCAGGCGACTTCATCGAGCTCGAGCGCCAGCCGCGCATCGAGGCCTCGGTGGACGGCGTGCCGGTGTTCGAGTGCCAGTACGGCACGCACAATGCCAAGTACGCCATCCGTATCGACAAATGCCTGCGCGGCAATGACAGCAACTGGTTAGGGGAACGCTATGGCAGTTGAAGAAACCCAGAAGCCCGAAGACGACGGCATGGCCGACTGGGCCGAGGCCCTGCAGGAGCAGAAGGCCTCCGGCGCCGGTGACGGCCATGAGCCCGGTGGTGTGCTCAGCGGTGCGGCGCCACGCCCCTCGGCCGGTGACGCCCCTGCGGCGGACATCAACATGGTGCTGGACATTCCGGTCCAGCTCTCGGTCGAACTCGGCCGCACCAAGGTGCCCATCAAGCACATTCTGCAGCTCGGTCAGGGCTCGGTGGTCGAGCTCGACGCCATGGCCGGCGAGCCCATGGACGTGCTGGTCAACGGCTACCTGATCGCCCAGGGCGAGGTGGTGGTGGTGAACGACAAGTTCGGCATCCGCCTGACCGACGTGGTCACGCCTTCCGAGCGCCTGCGTCGCGTGAGCCGCAGCTGAGGCGCGACGCTGCGGCCTGGCCGCAACTGTCGCGCTGACTGGCCGCATTTTTCCCTCGTGGCCGGGCGGCCTTGACTTAAACTGCAGACCATGACGCAAACCATCGTCTCGGTTGTCCTCTTCCTGGTCATCCTGGCCTTGCTGCCCCTGGCGATCCGCTGGTACCAGCAGCGTGTTCCAGGCAACACGCCGCCGGCTGCCGCGTCACGCATCATCTCCACCGTGGCCGTCGGCCCCCACCAGCGCGTCGTGACCATCGAGGTTGGTCCCGAAGGGGCTCGGACCTGGCTGGTGCTGGGCGTGACGACGCAGAACATCAGCTGTCTGCACAGCGTGCCGGTGGGCGCGTCCCGGCCCAGCGCCTTTACGTCGGCCGCTGCTGCAGCCCATGCGCCCACGGGCGGCGGAGACAGCGCCTGATGCGCAGTCTCTCCGGCCCCCGACTGCTGCGGGCCGCGGTCCCCTTCCTCGCCCTGTCGCTGCTGATGGCCCTGCCGGTCCTGGCGCAGGAGAACGCGCCGCTGGGCGCTTCGCAGATCAACAGCACCCAGCTGCCCCTGGTCGTGGGCCAGGGCGAAGGCGGCACGAGCTATTCGGTGCCGATCCAGACCCTGCTGTTCTTCACGGCCCTGTCCTTCCTGCCGGCCATCCTGCTCATGATGACCGGCTTCACCCGTATCGTGATCGTGCTCTCGCTGCTGCGCCAGGCCCTGGGCACCCAGTCGGCACCCCCCAACCAGGTCATCATCGGCCTGTCGCTGTTCCTGACCTTTTTCGTCATGGGGCCGACCTTCGACCGGATCTATGCCGAGGCCTACCAGCCCTACACGCAGAACGTCATCAACTTTGAGCAGGCGGTGGCGCGCGCCGAGGTGCCGGTGCGCCAGTTCATGACCAAGCAGACGCGGCAGTCCGATCTGGCGCTGTTCGTCAAGCTGGCCAAGCTGGACCCGGCGACCACGGCCGAGAACGCGCCCATGCGCGTGCTGATTCCGGCCTTTGTCACGAGCGAGCTCAAGACCGCCTTCCAGATCGGCTTCCTGATCTTCATCCCCTTCCTGGTCATCGACATCGTCGTGGCCAGCGTGCTGATGTCGCTGGGCATGATGATGTTGTCGCCGGTGCTGGTGGCGCTGCCCTTCAAGCTCATGCTTTTCGTGCTGGCCGACGGCTGGAACCTGCTGATCGGTTCGCTCGCGGCCAGCTTCGTCACCTAGGAGTAGGCGGTCATGAATGCACAGATGGTTCTCACGATCGGGCAGGAAGCGCTGATGACGCTGCTGCTCGTGTCCGCGCCCATCCTCGGCGTGGTGCTGCTCGTCGGCCTACTGGTCAGCCTGTTCCAGGCCATCACCCAGATTCACGAGGCCACGCTGGCCTTCGTGCCCAAGCTGATTGCCGCCATGGCCGTCTTCGCCTGGGCTGGCCCCTGGATGCTCAACATCCTGGTCGAGTACATCCGCCGCACCATCGAGGCCATACCTGGCATCGTGCTCTAGGGTGGGCTGCGCAGCCGTGCCATGATCACCTTCAGCGAAGCCCAGATCATGGCCTGGCTCTCGCCGCTGCTCTGGCCTTTTCTGCGCGTGCTGGCCGTGTTCACCGCCGCGCCCATCTTCTCCTCGCGCGCCTTCCCCGTGCGGGCGCGCATCCTGCTGGCGCTACTGGTCGCGCTCTCGGCCCAGGCCACGCTGCCGCCCATGCCGGTGATCGACCTCAACGGGCCTGCGGTGCTGGGGGTGGTGATCCAGCAGGTGGGCATCGGTCTGGCCATCGGCTTCACCGTGCGCGTGGTGTTCGCGGCCTTCGAGCTCGCGGGCGAGGTGGTGGGTTTCCAGATGGGGCTGAACTTCGCGGCCTTCTTCGATCCCTCGCTCAACGGCCAGGTCAGTGCAGTGGCGCGTTTTTTCGGCTACATGGCCTCGCTGCTCTTCGTCGTGCTCAATGGTCACCTGCTGGTGCTCATGGCCGTGACGCGCAGTTTCGAGGTCTTTCCCGTCACGCAGAATTTCCTCGAGGCCCTGCGCCTCATGCAGCTCTACACCCTGGGCACCGAGCTCTTCGCCAGCGCGCTGTGGATTGCCCTGCCCATGCTGGCTTTGCTGCTGTTCACCAACCTGGCGCTGGGCATCATCTCGCGGGTGGCGCCGCAGATGAACGTGTTCGCGATCGGTTTTCCCGTCACGCTGGCCGTGGGCCTGATTGGCCTGGCGGCCACGCTGCCCATGCTCGACCAGCCCTTCCAGTCCCTGCTGGAGCGCTCGATCGAGATCTTCATGGGCCGCTGACTGCGGCAGGGATCAGACGAGGCCGTTGCGGATGGCGTAGACCGTAAGCTCGGCGTTGTTCGAGAGCTTGAGTTTTTCCAGTACGCGTGATCGGTAGACGCTGACCGTCTTGGGGCTGAGCATGAGCTCCTCCGCAATGTCCGACAGGCGCTTGCCCGAAGCGATCTTGAGCAGGGTCTGCAGTTCGCGCTCGGACAGGCTGTCGTGCAAGGCTTCGCTGGTGGGTGTGGCCAGGTTGTCCACCAGCATCTGCGCCACGCTGGGCGTGACGTACTTGCGCCCCTGGGCGATGGTACGCACCGCCTCGATCAGTTCGGCCGGGTTGCCGGCCTTGTTCAGATAGCCCTGGGCCCCAGCGCGCAGGCAGCGGATGGCGTACTGGTCTTCCGGGAACATCGAGACCACCAGCACGCGGATCGGCGTCTCGGTCTCCTTGAGCGAGGCCAGCACCTCCAGGCCACCGCGGCCGGGCAGGTTGAGGTCCAGCACCAGCACGTCGCAGGGGGTGGCGCGCAGCAGCTCCCGCACCTCGGAATAGCTGCCGGCCTCGCCGACGACCTTGATGTCCACCGCCTCCGACAGGGTGTCGCGGATGCCGCGGCGCACCACGGCGTGGTCATCGCAAAGTATCACTCGTATCATCGTGCCTCGTCCTTGGCCTGCATTGTGAGGGGTACCGACAGGGTAATGGAAGTGCCGGCCCCGGCGCGGCTGCTGATGTCCAGCCAGCGGCCTGCGGTGCGCGCGCGCTCCTGCAGGCCCTTGAGCCCAAAGGCCTTGGGCTTCTGGCGCTCGGAGGTCTCGATGCCCTGGCCGTTGTCGGCCACTTCGAGCGTGAGCACGCCTTCGGCGTCGGAGAGCTCCACGCGTACCTCGGTGCAGCGCGCATGCTTGGAGATGTTGGTCAGCGCCTCCTGCGCCGTGCGGTAGGCCGTGAGCTGCACGTTCTTGGCAATCTCGGGTTGGCGCAGCGCCGCACGCACCTGGGTGCGGATGCCGGTGCGCCGCTCGAACTCTCCGGCCAGCCATTCGATGGCCGCTTGCAGGCCCTGGTCCAGGATGGCCGGGCGCAGGTTCATCATGATGCGCTGGCTCGCGCCCACGGCGTGCTGCAGCATGGCGGTGGCGGCCTGCACATGGGCCTGGGTGTCGGTATCCGCATGGTGGCGGCCGATCCAGGACAGGTCGAACTGGATGGCGGCCAGCGAGCCGCCGATGTCGTCGTGGATCTCGCGCGCAATGGCCGCGCGCTCCTGCTCGATGGAGCTCTGCAGGTGCTCGGCAAAGCGTGCCAGACGCTGCTCGGAAGCGGCGAGTTCTTCCACGGCACGCTCGCGCTCGCGCTTGGCTTGCTGCACTTCGATGGCGCGCTGGATCACATGGGCGAGCTTGCCCAGATCATCCTTGAGCAGGTAGTCGCTCATGCCCAGCTTGATCGCGTCGACCGCTGCCGTTTCGCCGATGGCGCCCGAGAGCAGGATGAAGGGCGGGGGCTGCGGCACGGTCTGCAGGGCCTGCCAGGCGTCGAGCGCGGTGAAGCCGGGGAGGTGGTAGTCGGCCAGCACGGCGTCGTAGCGGTCAGCCTGCAGGGCCTGCACGAAGGTGTCCAGGCTTTCGACCCGCGTCAGCTCACAGGCCAGGCCGGCGCGCCGCAGTGTCTGGCGCACGATGGTGTGGTCCAGCGCCGAGTCCTCCAGATGCAGGAGACGGATCGGAGCGGGATGTGTGGCTGAGGGCATGCGATCGGTGGTGAGGTGACAGGTCCGATGGTGATGGGCATGGTGCGGGCGCCCTTGAAAAGGTCGCAAATGTTGACGAATTACCTCCCAATTCGACGGAATCCTGCTACCCTATATCCTGCAAAATTCTAATGCCGGACTGGATGGAGCAGTGAACCGATTAGCATCCTGACGTCAGACTGGAGAGACCATGCAAGCGCCCCACACTCTGCCCGCGGAACGACCCGCCGTGCAATTGCCGGTGATGCTGGTGGCCGAGGTGCAGGATTCGCTGCTGGTGGTGGTGCATGATCTCGCGCGACTGGACGGCCTGCTGGCCCACACGATGGACAACCTCATGCAGCGCTTCACCACGGCGCTCGACAACCTGGACGATCCTGCGCAGGCAGGGCCGGCCGCCATCGAGGAAGCGCGCAACGCCTTGCGCGCAGCGGTGACCGAGCTGCAGTTCCAGGACATGGCCTCCCAACTCATCGTGCACACTTCCAAGGTGTTGCAGGGTTGTGCCTACCGGCTGGCGTCCGAATCCATGGGGCAGGAAGACGGCGAGGCCGTGCCCTTCGTGGAGGAAGTGCCCGAGCGGCCTAACCCTGTGACCCAGGACGAGATGGATGCGGGCTCGATCGAACTGTTCTGATCGCCGCCGCACAAGACCGACACCGACAACCCGAACCCAGAGATACGAACCGGAGCCCCGACATGCCCACGATCCTTGCAGTGGACGATTCGCCCTCGATGCGCAAGATGGTTTCTTTCACCCTGTCCGGCGCCGGCTACCAGGTGGTAGAAGCCGTCGACGGCCAAGACGCCTATGAGAAAGCGCAGCAGCAGGCCTTTGATCTGGTGCTGACCGACCAGAACATGCCGCGCCTGGACGGACTGGGGCTGACGCGCAAGTTGCGCGAGCATCCCAATTTCAAGACCACGCCCATCCTCATGCTGACCACCGAGTCCAGCGACCTGATGAAGCAGGCCGGGCGGGCCGCCGGGGCCACCGGCTGGCTGGTCAAGCCTTTTGATCCCGCGCGCCTGCTCGAGGTCATCAAGAAAGTCATCAAGTAATCCGGTCCACCGTCCGACAAGACGCGATCACAACAGGAGATAGGTATGGCCGAGGGACATCAGGAAGGCAGTAGCGCTGGGGATGCATTTGATCTGACCCAGTTCTATCAGATCTTCTTCGAGGAAGCGGGCGAAAATCTCGACCAGATGGAGCAGATGCTGCTCAATCTGAACCTGGAGACCGCCGATGACGAGGAGCTCAACGGCATCTTCCGATGCGCTCACTCGGTCAAGGGCGGTGCCGCCACTTTTGGTTTCAGCGACGTGGCCGAGCTGACCCACCAGATGGAATCGCTGCTGGACAAGCTGCGCCGTCATGAGCTGCAGCCCAATCCGCTCATGGTCGATGTGCTGCTGGAGTCGGCCGACGCCTCACGCATGCTGCTGGCACGCCACCAGTCCGGCGACAGCAGTGAGCCGCCGTCCACGGCAGATCTGGTGCGCCGCATCAGCGAGCTCGCGGCTGGCGGTATGCCTGCCGCCGCGCCGGCACCCCTTGCGCCGGCTCCTGCGCCCGTGGTGGCAGCGACGCCCCCGGCGCCTGTGGCCCCGCCCGCGGTATCGGCGAAGCCGGGGCCGCGACAGATCGAGATCCAGATGGGGCCGCTGGAGCGGCTGGATCAGGTGGATGGTGTCAAGGATCTGTTCCGCGACATCGCGGGCCTGGGTGAGATTACCGAAGTGCCAAGCGGCCGGCCCGATACCCGGATTTTCAGGGTCACGACCTCGTCGAGCAACGATGACCTGCTGGACCTGTTTGCCTTCCATGTGGCGCGCGAACAGGTCCGCATCGTCGATCAGGCGGCGCCCGCCCAGGCGGCAGCGGCCAGCTGGGTGGACAAGGAAGACCCGCCGCCCGGGGCGCCGGTCGCCCCGGCCCCGGGCTTCGGCTTTTTCGAGGGAGCGCCAGGTATGCCGGGCGCCGCGGCCGCTGTGCCGACGGTCAGTGAGGCGGCACCCGTTGCTGCCAAGGCCGGTCCGGCCAAGGCGGCCGCGGGTAACCAGGTGGCCGCTCAGCCCGAGGCGGCCACCATCCGTGTGGCCATCAACAAGGTCGACCAGCTGATCAACCTGGTGGGCGAGCTCGTGATCACCCAGGCCATGCTGGCGCAGAACAGCCGGGCGCTGGATCCGACGGCCAACCAGCAGCTGCTGGCCGGCCTGGCCGACCTGGATCGCAACACGCGCGATCTCCAGGAATCGGTGATGTCGATCCGCATGATTCCGATGTCCATCGTGTTCAGCCGTTTCCCGCGCATGCTGCGCGATCTGGCCAGCAAGCTGGGCAAGAAGGTGGAGTTTGTCACCCAGGGCGAGGCCACCGAGCTCGACAAGGGCCTGGTCGAGAAGATCACCGACCCGCTGACCCATCTGGTGCGCAACAGCTGCGACCACGGCATCGAGATGCCGGCCGACCGCATCAAGGCTGGCAAGCCCGAGACCGGCACCATCACGCTGTCGGCGGCTCACCAGGGGGGGTCGATCGTGATCGAGGTGCGTGACGACGGTCGCGGGCTCAACCGCGAGAAGATCCTCAGGAAGGCCCGCGAGCGTGGCTTGGAGGTTTCGGACCAGATGTCGGATGCCGATGTCTGGCAGCTGATCTTCGCGCCCGGCTTTTCCACGGCTGATGTGGTGACCGATGTCTCGGGACGTGGCGTGGGCATGGATGTGGTGAAGAAGAACATCGCCGCACTCAATGGCACGGTCGAGATTGATTCCTCCGAAGGCTACGGCATGCGCGTCTCGGTGCGTCTGCCGCTGACGCTGGCCATCATGGATGGCATGTCGGTGGGTGTGGGCGACGAGGTCTACATCCTGCCGCTGTCCTCGGTGGTCGAATCCTTCCAGGTCAAGGACGATTCCGTCAACACCGTGGCCCAGGGCTCGCGTCTGGTCAAGGTGCGCGACGAGTACATGCCCGTGATCGAGCTGGAAAAGGTGTTCCAGGTGCCGCGTGATGACGCCAAGTCCAGCGACATCATGGTGGTCGTCGAGGCCGAGGGCAGCCGTGTGGCCCTGCTCGTCGACGAACTGCTAGGCCAGCAGCAGGTGGTCGTGAAGAACCTCGAAACGAATTACCGCAAGGTGCAGAACGTGTCGGGCGCCACCATTCTGGGCGATGGCAAGGTGGCCCTGATCCTGGATACGAGCGCGCTGGTGCGACGCTCACGTCATTGAGTCACAGCTGAGGAGCAGACCGGTATGAACCAAGTGGCAGAAGAAGGCAAAGTGGCGGCGAGCCCGCGCGAATACCTCACCTTCAGGCTCGACCAGGAGGAGTACGGCATCGACATCCTCAAGGTGCAGGAGATCCGGGGCTACGAAAAGCCCACGCGGATCGCCAACGCACCGGCCTTCATCAAGGGCGTGGTCAATCTGCGCGGCACCATCGTGCCCATCGTGGACATGCGCCTGAAGTTCAACTGTGCCAAGGCGGAATACAACAGCTTCACGGTGGTGATCATCCTGAACCTGGGGCATCGGGTGGTGGGCATCGTCGTCGATTCGGTCAGCGATGTCATGGAGCTGGCGCAGGAGAACATCCAGGCGGCGCCCGAGGTGGACGCCACGATCGATGGCTCGGCCGTGGTCGGCCTGGGCTCGGTTGGCGACCGCATGCTGATCCTGCTGGACATCGAGAAGCTCATGTCCAGCGTTGACATGGGGCTGGTGTCTGTCGAAGCCTGATCCTTTTTCCTGACGTCCGAGCCTGCGTGCATGCTGACGATGGACAAGACTTCCAGAGCTACGAAGGTCGGGGCCGGCAAGCCGGACGCCGAAGAGATCGCCGGGGGTGATCAGCAGGCGCGGGAGTTCAGCTGGACCCAGGCCGACTTTTCCCGTGTGCAGTCGCTGATCTATCAGCGCGCCGGGATCAGCCTGCATGACGGCAAGCACGCCATGGTCTACAGCCGGCTGTCACGGCGTCTGCGCGAGACCGGGTACCAGAGCTTTCGCGACTACCTGGGCTGGCTGGAATCCCATGACGGGCCCGAGTGGCAGGAGTTCGTCAACGCCCTGACGACCAATCTGACCTCTTTCTTCCGCGAGCAGCACCATTTCGACATCCTGGCCCAGCACCTCAAGTCACGGCCTGGCCACGCCTGGAAGGTCTGGTGCAACGCCGCCAGTACGGGCGAGGAGCCCTACTCGATCATCATGACGGCGCTGGAGTCCCTGGGGGCGCAGGCCAGCTTCAAGCTCTGGGCCAGTGATATCGACTCCAAGGTGCTGGCGACGGCCGCGCGCGGGGTCTACCGCAGCGAATCGACCAAGGGGCTGGACACGACGCGCTTGCAGCGCTTCTTCCTGCGGGGCAAGGGCAACAACGAGGGCCTGCTGCGCGTCAAGCCCGAGCTGCAGCGCATGGTGGAGTTTCTCAGCGTCAACCTGATCCGCGACGACTGGCCGTTTCGTGAGCCCTTCGACATTGTGTTCTGCCGCAATGTCATGATCTACTTTGATGCGCCTACACAGCGCAGCGTGCTGGAGCGCATCCATCGCGTCATGAAGCCGGGTGGCCTGCTCTTCGTGGGCCATTCCGAGAATTTCAACGAATCGCGCGACCTGTTCGTGCTGCGCGGGAAGACGGTGTATGAGCGCTGCTGAGCAACTGTCACATCACGACGCAGGGCGCCAACGGGCCTGTCTGCAGGAGTCGTATGAGTGAGATGGCAGCGTTGCGACCGGTGACCTCCGGCGGGGCCAAGGTGCTGGCCGGAGGGCGTATTTCGCGTGTGGATGAGTTGCGTGCCCAGGCGCGCAAGCCTGGCGAGGCTTCGTTCTTCTATGCCGATCATCACTTCCAGTACGACGCCGTCAAGGTGCTCCCGGGTGAGTATTTCGTTTCCGGTGACGATGTGCTGATCATGACGGTGCTCGGCTCCTGCATCGCCGCCTGCATCTGGGACGGCAAGGCGCGGCTGGGTGGCATGAACCATTTCATGCTGCCTGAGGGGGATGACGGGTCGGGGCGCTACGGCTCCTATGCCATGGAGCTGCTGCTCAACGAGATGATCAAGATGGGAGCGCGCCGAGAGACCATGCAGGCCAAGGTGTTTGGTGGCGGCGCGGTCATGGCAGGGTTCACGACCATGAACGTGGGCGAGCGCAATACCAAGTTTGTGCTGGACTATCTGGCCACCGAGCGCATCCCCGTGGTGTCGCAGGACGTGCTGGACATCCATCCGCGCAAGGTCTGTTTCTTTCCGGTCACCGGCAAGGCCTTGGTCAAGCGGCTGGCCCATGCGCATCCAGAGGCGCTGGTGGTCGAGGAACGCAAGGGCAATGCGGCCACAGTGGCCAAGTCGACCGCCGGCGGATCGATCGACCTGTTCTAGTGAGGTTGAATTTGAAGAAGATACGTGTGGTGGTGGTTGACGATTCGGCGCTGGTACGCAGTCTGCTGGCCGAGATCATCAATCGGCAGCGCGATATGGAGTGCGTGGGGGCGGCGAACGACCCGCTGATCGCCCGCGAGATGATCCGCGAACTCAATCCCGACGTGATCACGCTCGACGTCGAGATGCCGCGGATGGACGGCATTGATTTTCTCGGGCGCCTCATGCGCCTGCGGCCTATGCCGGTGCTCATGATCTCGACCCTGACCGAGCGTGGTGCCGAGGTGACGATGCGGGCGCTGGAGCTCGGGGCGGTCGATTTCGTCGCCAAACCCCGGATCGGACTGGCGGAGGGCATCAAGGAACTGTCCGACCAGATTGTCGAGAAGATCCGGGTCGCGGCTTCGGCCCATATCCGACGTGCGCCAACCACCACAGCGCCCTCCGGTGCCGCCCCGGCCACGGGGACTCCTGTTGCAGCCCCCAAGCTCTTAGGCCGTCTGTCCACCGAGAAGCTGATTTGCATCGGCTCCTCGACGGGTGGGACCGAGGCCGTGAAAGAGGTGCTGACCCGCATGCCGGCCGATTCCCCGGGCATCGTGATCACCCAGCACATGCCGCCGGGTTTCACCACAAGTTTCGCGACCCGTCTCAATGGCCTGTGCCAGATCACGGTCAAAGAGGCGGTCAACGGGGAGCGCATACTGCCCGGGCACGCCTACATCGCGCCCGGAGGCCGGCATCTGCGCGTCGATCGCAGCGGTGCCAACTATGTGGCCGTTGTCGAGGACGGCGAGCCGGTCAACCGTCACAAGCCTTCGGTCGAGGTGCTCTTTCACTCCTGCGCTCAGGTGGTCGGTCCGAACGCCTTTGGCATCATGCTGACAGGCATGGGCAATGATGGCGCCAAGGCCATGCGTGAGATGAAGGACGCCGGCAGCTACAACTACGTACAGGACGAAGCCAGTTGCGTCGTCTTCGGCATGCCGCGTGAAGCGATCGCTCACGGTGCGGCGGACGAGGTGCTTCCGCTCACATCCATCGCGCCCGCTTTGCTGGCCCGACTGAGCAGCGGCGGCGGCGACCGTTACCGCGTCTGAATTGTTGGCGCTCAGGCGCGCGCCGACAGCGCTTCCCAGCGGCTCAAGGCCGTCATCAGCTCCTCTTCTATCGCCGCATCGCGTTTGTACAGGGTGGCCGCGCGCTCCGGATCGCTGGCATACAGACTGCCATCGTTCAGCTCGTTTCGGAGTGCGACTTGCTCCCTTTCGAGGGTGTCGATCAAGCCGGGCAGGGTTTCCAGCTCGCGTCGCTCCTTGTAGCTGAGCTTGCTCTCGCGAGCCGCCGTGGGGGCGGCAGAAGCCGTGGCGGCAGCACCAGTCTTCTCGGTCGGTGCAGGCGCGGCGGTGGACCGCAGCGCCAGGCTGCGCTGCGACTGCAGCAGCCAGTCTTCGACGCTGCCCTCGTATTCGCGCCATTGCCCGTCTCCTTCGTGCGCGATGATGCTGGTGACCACGTTGTCCAGGAAACTGCGGTCGTGGCTCACAAGAAAGACCGTGCCTGGGTAGTCCTGCAGCAGCTCTTCCAGCAATTCCAGGGTGTCGATGTCCAGGTCATTGGTGGGCTCGTCCAGCACCAGCACGTTGGCGGGCCGGGCAAACAGGCGCGCCAGCAGCAGGCGGTTGCGCTCGCCACCGGAGAGGGATCGGACGGGCGAATTGGCACGTGCTGGCGAGAAGAGGAAATCGCCCAGATAGCTTTTGACGTGCTGACGCCTGTTGCCGATCTCGATCCATTCGCTGCCCGGGCTGATGAAGTCCTCCAGTGTCGCGTCCAGATCGAGCGCGTCGCGCATCTGGTCGAAATAGGCGACCTGCAAGTTGCTGCCCGTACGCACCTGCCCCTGATCAGGCTGCAGCTCGCCCAGGATCAACCGCAGCAGCGTGGTCTTGCCTGCGCCGTTTGGGCCGACCAGGCCGATCTTGTCGCCGCGCAGCAGGGTGGCGGTGAAGTCCGAGACGATCTGGCGTGTCCCGAAAGACTTGTGCACCTTGGTCAGTTCAGCCACCAGCTTGCCGCTGGGCGCGCCTGCCGCGATGTCCATGCGTACGCGACCCAGGGCGTCGCGCCGCGCCGCGCGTTGGGCGCGCAGCTGCTCCAGGCGGGAGATGCGGCTCTGGCTGCGCGTGCGACGCGCTTCCACGCCTTTGCGGATCCAGACCTCCTCCTGGGCCAGCAGCTTGTCAGACTTGGCGTTGACCACGCTTTCCTGCGCCAGCTGGTCTGCCTTCAGCGTAAGGTAGGTCGCGAAGTTGCCGGGGTAGCTGTTCAGGCGTCCGCGGTCCAGCTCCACAATGCGGGTCGCCACGGCGTCCAGGAAGGCGCGGTCATGCGTGATGGTGATGACACTGCCCTGGAAGTCCTTCAGCAGCTCCTCCAGCCAGAGGATGGAGTCCAGATCTAGGTGGTTGGTGGGTTCGTCGAGCAGCAGCACGTCAGGACGCATCACCAGCGCACGCGCCAACGCCACCCGTTTGCGCGTGCCGCCCGACAGGGTGTGGACATGTGCGCTTGGTTCGAGGTGCAGGCGTTGCAGCGTCTCTTCTACGCGCTGCTGCCAGTTCCAGCCGTCCTGCGCTTCAATGGCGTCCTGTAGCTGGTCGAGCTCGCCTTCCCCGCGGGAGTAGCGCTCGATCAGTTCGATCACAGGCTGCAGACCCTCGTGGGTGGCTTCGAAGACGGTGCTGTCCGCGGCGAAGACGGGCTCCTGCGGCACATAGGCCACGCGCAGGCCTTGCTGCAGCTGCAGGTTGCCGTCGTCCAGCCGCTCCAGGCCGGCGAGTATCTTGAGCAGTGAGGATTTGCCTGTGCCGTTGCGGCCGATCAGGCCGACGCGCTCGCCGGTCTCCAGGCTGAAGTCGGCGTGATCGAGCAGGGGGACGTGGCCGAAGGCCAGCTGGGCATTGAGGAGGGTGAGTGCGGCCATGTGTGGGTCGGATTATCCCCGTCCGGCTGGTCCGGGCGGCCGATTCTTGAGCGCCGGAAAACTTGTGCTATAGTTGCGGGCTTCGCTCTTGAGAAGGGGTGACGGAGCAAAGCACAGGCCGGCTGGCGAGAGCCGCGGGTCAACTCCTCGGCAAGAGAAGTGGCTCTAAAAAATTTCATCACCGTGTTGACGGGATCGAAAAAATAGTGCTAGAATTCAAGGCTCAGCTGATCGCAGCTGGGCGAGCGCAAGACGGTAAGTTTTGCGGTGGTTCGTTAAAAACATACAGCCGATAAGCGTGGGCGTTTGAAGGCGATTGCCAAGTTCTTCGGAACTAAGTGCAAGTCACTTAAAAACGCTCATGAGAATAGAAGTGAAGTTCACT
>NZ_JAPZSV010000009.1 GCF_027532185.1 Hylemonella sp.
GCCCGGCGGCGCACCTACTTTTCTTGCGTCGCCAAGAAAAGTAGGCAAAAGAAGGCGACCCTGGTGTCTGTGACCCCGGCTTTGCCGGGGCAACCTGCGATGCTCGCGCCAGGCGGGAGCCGCGCAAACTCGCTGCGCTCAGACATGCGCGTCTCTTGATCCGCCTGCCGCTGCGCTTCTCGGCACAGACACAAGGGCGGGGGATACCAACAACCGAGCAGCCGAACCCCACAAGGACGCGCCGTGGCGCTTCCTCGTTGAATTCGGTATTCGGTTCCCGGTTCCCCCCGCCGTAATGAGGAGGCGAGTAGCGCAGGGCTGAGCGGAAAAAGGGGCGCGCATGTCTGAGCGCAGCGAGTTTGCGCGCACCCCGCTCAGACCGAGCAACGCAGCGTGCCCGTAGCGCAGCGTAGGGCCGACGAATCCGGCTCGCCTTCTCTTTGCTTACTTTCTCTTGGCGAAGCAAGAGAAAGTGAGTCGCCCGCCGGGGCGAGACCCGGCAAAGCCACGCCTGCAAGCCCAAAAACGAAGAGGCTCACGACGACTGCCGAAACGCCATCACCGCCTGATTCCGCAGCGTCCGCAGCAAAGCGAGTTCCTTCTCGCCCAATTGCAACTCCCCCGGCTCCCCCTTGTCCGCATAGATCAGCCCGAAGGGCGAGCCCTTGAGCATCAGGGGGAGCAGCAGGAAGGTCGGAGCATGCACGCTGTGGCGGTACCAGTCAGGCAGGCGGCCGGCCACGCGCTCTTCGCTGGCATCGGCAATCATGGTGTCCGAACCCTTGGCGCAGACGGCCGAGAACAGATCCGTGTTTGCAGGATGCAGGGGGATGCGGAAGGTCTTGACGATACGTTCCACGCCGGCCCCCAGGCCGAAGCGGCCGGTCAGCGCGTCCAGCTTGGGATCGCGCATGCAAAAGACGATCTGGCGGAACTGCATGGCGCGGAACATGGTCTCCAGGATCATGCGCAGGATGTCGGCCAGCTTGAAGTCCTCGACCATGGCGTTGGTGATGTCCTGGATGCCCGCGGCCAGCATCTCGGCCACATGCTGCGACTGGCGCGCCAGCGCCGCCACCTGCTCGGGCGTCACGGGCTGGGTCGCATGCAGCTCGAAGGAGCCCACGGAATCGTGGAAGCCGTCGTCCGGGACCACCTCGTGCAGCGTCACAGCGCGCGGTCCTCCGGACAGCGGCGTGCTCTGCAGCAGCCGCGCTGCCGGCGACTCGGGCGC
Organism: Hylemonella sp.; assembly: GCF_027532185.1. Classification (GTDB taxonomy): domain Bacteria; phylum Pseudomonadota; class Gammaproteobacteria; order Burkholderiales; family Burkholderiaceae_C; genus Hylemonella. The sequence goes on from NZ_JAPZSV010000009.1 coordinate 1,235, forward strand.
CACCTTGAAATCGATGGCGCGCGCCAGCTCGGCCAGCTTGTCACGCGCACGCTGGGTGGCCGCCTCCACGCCCTTGCTGTCCAGGCCGAGGCTGCGCGCGTAGCGCTGGCCGGTCTGCACGACCTTGGTCAGGGCCAGGTCGGCTTCGTGGTGCAGCAGCGCGTCGGCCATCTCGTTGGAGGCCAGGGCGATCCAGCGCAGACGCTCGCCGGCCTCCTTGGGTGGTGTGGCCGGCGGCGGCCCTTCGGGCTTGCGCATGCAATGGCGGATGCTGTCGGGCAGGTTCCAGGCCTTGCTGATCCCCACGCCCAGCTGCTCGTAGCTGATGCCCAGCACCGTGATGGTGGCGCTGATCTCGGGCAGCGGCTCCTTGCCGCCCATCAGCGCACGCACCGCGCGCGCTTCCTCGGGGAAGTAGTACTCGGTCAGCAGGCGCCCCAGGTTCTGGAACATGGCGCCGAGGAAGGCCTCCTCGCCCTCCTCGCTGCGCGGGGGGCTGAGTTCGGCCGCAATGGCGCCGGCCATGAGCGAGCGCAGGAATTCCTCTTTGAGCAGGTTGGCATGCGCCTTGTCCTGCATGTGCTCCAGCAGCACCAGGCTCAACGCCATGGTGCGGATGCCATTGAAGCCCACCAGGGTCACCGCCCGCGACACCGTGCTGATGGGTCCGCCGCGCGTGTACTGCGGCGTGTTGACCAGGCGCAGCAGCTTGTTGGTCAGCGCCACGTCCTTGAGGATCTCGTTGGTCAGGCTGGCCACGCTCTCGCGGTCCGAGCTGGAGATGCTCTGGATGCGCACGATGGAGCCCGACATGGCCGGGAAGTCGCTCTTGTGCCGCATGCGTCGCAGCAGGAAATCCACCGTGCCGCTGCGCGCCTCGTCGCCGGCCAGCGGCGTCGTGACCGGGCGCAGCCACTTGCGCAGCTCGTCGCGGAAGACCTGGGCCGAAGGATGGCGCTCGCGCGGGTCGCGCGCCAGCCCGCGCAGCAGGATGGCGCGCAGCGCGTCGTCCACCTCGCTGCCCAGACCGGCCGGCAGCGTCAGGTCTTCGAGCGCGACGCGCTGCATGGCGCGCCAGGGGTCGCGCTCGTCGATCAGGCGGTGGCCGCAAAGGAGCTCGGTCAGCACGATGGCGGCCGAGAAGATGTCCATGGCCGCCGTCGGCGGCGCGCCGGTGGCCGCCTCGGGCGACATATAGCCGGGCGTGCCGCCGCTCGGTCCCGCGCCGGCCGCTGCCGCGCTGACGCCTTCGCTGTCCTGCACGCGCTCGGCGATGCCGAAATCCATCACGCGCGCGCGCCCGCCGGCGTCGACCAGCACATTGGAGGGCTTGAGATCGCGGTGCACGATGCCCGCCGCATGCGCCGCGGCCAGGGCCTCCAGCACATCGATCATCAGGCCCACGGCCTCCTGCGGCGCCAGCGCCCCGCGCAGCCGCAGGATCTCGGCCAGGGTCTGCCCAGGCACGAACTCGAAGACCAGATAAGGCTGCCCCTCGTGCACATCCGCCTCGAAGACCGGGATCACATTGGGGTGGGTCAGGCGGCTGACGCTGCGCGCTTCGCGCAGCCAGTGGGCGACCTGGGCGGCGTCGGTGCCGGGTTCGGGGTGCAGCAGCTTGATGGCCACCTCGCGTTCCAGACGCGGGTCGAAGGCCAGCCAGACCGTGGCCTGCCCTCCCTGGCCCACCCGACGCCGCAACTGGAAGCGCCCGATGGTTTCGCCGACCTGGGGCTCGGGCAGGGCCGTACCGGGGCGCCTCGGGTTCTGGAAGGTGGGCAAGGGCAACATGATGCGGCCTGTCTTGGTTAAGTGATCTACAGACCTCCCCGCTCCCAGTGTAGGCCGGCCCAGGCGCCGCGCAAGCCCCGGACCTACCCTAGTTCGTTACTTGCTGATCTGCTTACTTGAGCTGGACCGAGCCACTCACCGTGACCTGCACCTGGGCCTGGCCGGCTTCGACAGGCAGCGGCGCGTCAGCCGACATGCTGGCCTTGGCCTCCATGGCCATGAAGCGCGGGCGGATCTGCGCGCCCTGGTCCTGGCTGTTGATGTGGATCTCGCGCAGGCTGTAGGTGTTGAAGCCGAAGCCGCGCGCGATCTCGCCGGCGCGGGCGCGGAAGCGCTCGATGGCCAGCGCCTGGGCCTGCTGCTCCAGCTTTTCGCGTTGCTCGCGACTCAGGCCGAAGGCCGTCTGCGCCACGGTCATACCCTGGATGCGGCCGGACAGGGCCGCAATGCGATCGAGCTCGGTGCCCGAGAGGACGAGTTCGGCCGTGCCCTGCCAGGTGCTGATGCGCCCGTCGCGGTTGCTGCGCGGGTAGAGGCTGAAGGCCCCGCTGCGCACCTCCAGGCCGCCGGGCTGGGCCTGCGGCCGGGCTTCGGCCAGGGCCGCGTCGAGCACCGCCTTGAGCTGCTGCTGCACCACGGCCGGGTCGCTGCCCTCGCGTGTGACGCGCAGCGTCACGCTGAGCTGGTCCTGGCGCGCCTCCAGCGTGGCCGTGGCCGAAAACTGCACCACGTCACGCGGGATCGGTCCGAGTTGCGCCCGGGCGGCAGGCAGGGCAGCCAGGCTCAGGCCAGCGGCCAGCAGCAGAGGGCGAAACACGGTGGAAATGACTTGCATAGCGGGGACTCCTGAATCAAACGGGCATTCTTGCGACAGCGCACTTGCGGATTGCGTCGAGATTTGTAACAGTATGTCAAAGTCAGCCATAGGCTAGGCGGATGGCCTGCGGCGCCCGGCAGAATCAGCAGGTTGTAACAGCCCCTGGCAGAGCACACACCATGACGTCTCCCTCCAGCCGCGCAGACAAGATACTCATCGTTGACGACGACGCGCGCATCCGCGACCTGCTGCGCCGCTATCTCACCCAGGAAGGCTTCGAGGTCTTCCAGGCCGAAGATGGCAAGTCCCTCACGCGCATCCTGCTGCGCGAGACGGTGGACCTCATCGTGCTCGACCTCATGATGCCCGGCGAGGACGGCCTGTCCATCTGCCGTCGCCTGCGCGCCGCCAACGACAAGACGCCCATCATCATGCTCACCGCCAAGGTCGAGGACGTGGACCGCATCGTCGGCCTCGAAGTCGGCGCCGACGACTACCTGGGCAAGCCCTTCAACCCGCGCGAGCTGCTGGCCCGCATCAACGCCGTGCTGCGCCGCCGCCCCGCCCCCGAGGCACCGGGTGCGCCGTCGAGCGACCAGGAAGTGGTGAGCTTCGGCCCCTACACCTTCGACATGGGGGCGCGCACCCTACGCAAGGACGGTGAGGAGCTGCCCCTGACCACCGGTGAGTTCGCCATGCTCAAGGCCCTGGTACGCCATCCGCGCCAGCCCATGTCGCGCGAGAAGCTCGCGCAGCAGGCCCGCGGCCGCGAGTTCGAGCCCTTCGACCGCAGCCTGGACGTGCAGGTGTCGCGCCTGCGCAAGCTCATCGAGGTCGACCCCGCCGTGCCCCGCTACATCCAGACGGTCTGGGGCGTGGGCTATGTCTTCGTTCCGGACGGTGCAGGTTGATCTTTTCTTCCGCACGCCGCAAACCCAGCCCGCTGCCTGATCCCGCGCGCTGGCAGCCCAGGCTGACCGACAGCCAGCACGGCGGCAGCACCCGCGGCGGCGGGCCCATGGAAACCACGCCGGCCGACCTCGAAGGCGAACTTCAGGAACAACCTGGCCTCAGCCTCTTCTGGCGCACCTTCTTCCTGCTGGCCCTGCTGCTCTTCGGTAGCATCCTGGCCTGGCTGCAGACTCTGCGCGCACTCGAATTCGAGCCGCGCGCCATCCAGACCGCGCAGCAGATCGCCTCGCTGGTCAACCTCAGCCGCGCCGCCCTGATGCACTCCGACGCCATCCAGCGCGTCTCGCTGATCAAGACCATGACGGAGAAGGAGGGCGTGCGCGTGCTGCCGCGCGAGCCCGGCGACCGCTTCGAGGCCTATGAAAACGACGGTCTGAGCCGGCGTGTGGTGCAGGAGCTCACGGCCCGCCTCGGCCCGGGCACGGTGGTGGCCAGCAGCGTCAACGGCAAGCCCGGCCTGTGGGTGGGCTTTCTGATCGAGCGTGACCAGTTCTGGCTGCACACCGACCGCGCGCGCTTCAACCAGACCGCCAACAAGACCTGGCTCATCTGGCTCTCCACCGGCGTGCTGCTGTCGCTGACGGGTGCAGCCATCATCGCGCGCCTCATCAACCGTCCGCTCAAGCAGCTGTCCTTCGCCGCCAGCCGCATCCGCGAGGGCGATTTCGCCGCCAGCCGCCTCAACGAACGCGTGCCCACCACCGAAATCCGGCAGGTCAACATCGGCTTCAACCGCATGGCACAGCGACTGGCCAAGATCGAGCAGGACCGCGCCGTCATGCTGGCGGGCATCTCGCACGACCTGCGCACTCCGCTGGCACGCCTGCGCCTGGAGACCGAGATGAGCGTCGCCGACCCCGACGCCCAGGCGCACATGGTGGCCGACCTGGAACAGCTCGACGCCATCATCGACAAGTTCATGGACTACGCGCGGCCCGACCACGTCAAGCTCACCCGCGTCAACCTCAATGAGGTCATCCGTGCCAGCCTGTTCGCCTTCAAGGACCGCGGCGACATGCAATTCAACCTGGAGCTGCAGGACAACGTCTGGGTCATGGCGGATGCGGTCGAGCTGGGCCGCATCATCTCCAACCTCGTCGAGAACGCGCGCCGCTACGGCAAGACGCCCGAGACCGGCATCACCACGGTGGACATCAGCACCCGCGCGCGCGACCAGTGGGTCCAGATCCGCGTGCGCGACCACGGCGCAGGCGTGGCACCCGAGCACCTGCCCAACCTGACCAAGCCCTTCTACCGCGGTGACGCCGCGCGCACCGCCGCCACGGGCGCCGGTCTGGGCCTGTCCATCGTCGACAAGACCGTGCGTCGCATGGGCGGAAAGTTCGGTATCGGCAATAGCAACACGGGCGGCTTCACCACGCGCATCCAGCTGCAGCAGGCGCGCAGCTAGCTGGTTACCGTTCAGCGCTGCAGCAGCACGACGGCGCGCGCCTCGATGCTCAGGCCCTGGCCCACAGGCCCCAGCTTCTCAGCCGTCTTGGCCTTCACATTGACCGCGTCGGGAGCCAGGCCCAGCAGGGCCGCGATGCGCTCGCGCATGGCCGGGATGTGCGGCGCCATCTTGGGCGCCTGCGCGATGATGGTGCTGTCGACGTTGCCGATCTGCCAGCCCGCCGCACGCACGCGCGCCGCGGCCTCGGCCAGCAACACGCCGGAGTCGGCTCCCTTGAAGGTCGGATCGGTGTCGGGGAAATGGCGGCCAATGTCACCCAGGCCCGCGGCGCCGAAGAGTGCATCGGTGATGGCGTGCAGCAGCGCATCGGCATCCGAGTGGCCGAGCAGGCCCTTCTCGTAGGGGATCGTGACCCCCCCCAGTATGAGCGGGCGCCCCTCGACCAGCTGGTGCACGTCCCAGCCCTCACCGACGCGTATGTTCATCACTTGCCACCTCTTGCTGTCAGGACCGCCTCGGCCAGGGCAAAGTCCTCGGGATAGGTCACCTTGAAATTCTGCGCGCTGCCCGCCACCAGGCGCGGCGCCAGTCCCAGGGCCTCGATGGCCGAGGACTCGTCGGTCACGGCCTCACCGGCCTGCTGCAGCGCACGCTGCAAAAGCCCCAGGCGGAACATCTGCGGCGTCTGCGCCAGCCACTTGTCGCTGCGTTCCAGCGTGGCCGTCACACGGTCCTGCTGCGCCTGCTTGAGCGTGTCGGGCAAGGGCAAGGCCAGCAGGCCGCCCACCGTGTCCTGCGCGCACGCCTCGATGAGCTGGGTGATCTGCGCCGGCGTCACGAGGCAGCGTGCCGCGTCGTGCACCAGCACCCAGTCGTCCTCGCCCGCACCCAGGCTGCGCAGCACGGCCAGGCCGTTGGACACGGTGCTGGCGCGCGTGGCGCCACCGGCATCGGCGACGACCCAGGCGTCAGCAGCACCGGGTTGCAGGAAGCGGTCACCCGGTGCCACCACCACGAGGGTGCGTGTGATGCGTGGCACAGCCGCGAAGGCCGCCAGCGTGTGCAGCACCATGGGCTGCCCCGCCACGGGCTGGTATTGCTTGGGGCCGGCGGCACCGGAGCGCGTGCCCGTGCCGGCACAGGGGATCAGGGCCCAGCACAGGGGCGAGGGATGCGGGGAGGTGTCGGTCATGGAATGAGTGTTTATTCTAGAGGGAGGCTGAATCTGTTTCGGCTGACCGCACACCCGCGTAGCGTTGCCGGGTCTCGCCCCGGCGTCTTGGTGTGGCCGGGACGTGCGCCCGGCGGCGCACCTACTTTTCTTGCGTCGCCAAGAAAAGTAGGCAAAAGAAGGCGACCCTGGTGTCTGTGACCCCGGCTTTGCCGGGGCAACCTGCGATGCTCGCGCCAGGCGGGAGCCGCGCAAACTCGGCTAGCGCCTCAAACATGCGCGTCTCTTGATCCGCCTGCCGCTGCGCTTCTCGGCACAGACACAAGGGCGGGGGAAATCAACAGCCGAACAGCCGGGGCCCACAAGGACGCGCCATGGCGCGTCCTTGTTGAATTGGTATTCGGTTCCCACCGCCGTCATGAGGAGGCGAGTAGCACAGGGCTGAGCGGAACAAGGGGCGCGCATGTTTGATCGCAGCGAGTTTGCGCGCACCCCGCTCAGACCGAGCAACGCAGCGTGCCCGCGTAGCGGGCCGACGAATCCGGCTCGCCTTTCTTTTGGTTCCTTTTCTTTGGCGAGACAAAGAAAAGGAACTGCGCCGCCGGGCGCACATCCCGGCCAAACCCAGCCGCCGGGGCGAGACCCGGCAAGCCACGTATGCCAATCTTTTGCATCAGAAGAGACAGTAGCCCAGACGACAAACACCGAGGCAAACCCTAGGTCACAGAGCCCCATCCTCTCTCTAAACTGGGTCGATCAAGAACAGAGGAGACCCACACCATGAACCGTCGTCATCTCATCGCTGTCGCCCTGCTGGCCTGTGCTCCGGTCGCCTGGTCGCAGGGAGCCTGGCCGAACCGGCCGGTCAAGATCGTCGTGCCCTTCGCGCCCGGCGGCACCACCGACATCCTGGCGCGCGCGATCGCGCCTGAGCTGACCAAGGCCTTCGGTCAGCCCTTCGTGGTGGAGAACAAGGCCGGGGCCGGCGGCAACGTCGGCGCCGAGCAGGTGGCCAAGTCGCCGAGCGATGGCTACACGCTGTTCATGGGCACAGTGGGGACGCACGGCATCAACAAGGCGCTCTACGCCAAGCTGAATTACGAGCCGCAGAAGGATTTCGCGGCCATCACGCTGGTGGCCGGCGTGCCCAATGTCATGGTGATGAACGCGGACAAGGCCAAGGCGCTGAACATCGAATCGGTGCCCGATTTCATTAAGTACGCCAAGGCCAACCCGGGCAAACTCAATATGGCGTCGAGCGGCAATGGCACCTCGATCCACCTCGCTGGCGAGCTGTTCAAGTCCATGACGGGCACCTTCATGACCCACATTCCCTACCGCGGCTCAGGCCCGGCCCTGCTGGACATGGTGGCAGGGAACATGGACGTGATGTTCGACAACCTGCCCTCGGCCATGCCGCACATCAAGTCGGGCAAGCTCAAGGCCTTCGCCGTGACCAGTGCCCGGCGCTCGGATTCGCTGCCCGAGGTACCGACGGTGGAAGAGGCAGGTCAGCTCAAGGGCTTCGAAGCGAGCAGCTGGTTCGGCCTGCTGGCGCCGGCCGGTACCCCGGCGGACATCGTGAACCGCATCCAGCAGGAAACCGCCAAGTCCCTGGCCACACCGGCCATGCAGGAGCGGCTGCGCGGGCTGGGCGCCATCCCCAGCGGCAACACGCCGGAAGAGTTCACGCGCTTCATCGACGCCGAGCACAAGAAGTGGGCGGCTGTCGTGAAAGCCTCTGGCGCGAAGGTTGACTGACCCCAGGCTGCGCTCCCGACGTTCGGTAATCGCCGTGGGGCCTGATCCAGAGGCCCAGGCTCTTCGACTTGTCCACGCCTGCGCAGGCAGGCTTGGAGCCGCGGGTCTCAGCCCCCCTCGCAGAGGGCAAGCCCTGTGGCCCGGCGAAGCCGGTTTCACGGCGTTCCCCGCAAGGGGATCCTCAAACACCCCAGACGATTTCCTTGCCGGCGCTCTCGCAGCGGCGCAGCATCTCGATGAAGGGTGCGGCACGCTGGCGCAGGGACACACCTTCGGGCTCGGGCAGTTCCTCGCCCCGGGCGATGGCCTCGGCTTCGGCGGCGCGGCGTTCGGCCTCTTCCTGGGCAATGGCCGCTTCCAGCGCGGTGATGGCTGCGGGCATCTCGGCGGCCTGCAGGATCCCGCGCTGGTCTGCGCCGTATTTGCCCACGATTTGCAACACACGCCGGCCGTTGGGCTCGAGCATGATGAGGTCGGGCGTGACGCGGGATTGGAACTTGTAGAGCATGGCGGTTCCAGTGGTGGTGCGTCGAGGGTAGCATGCATGCCATGCAGACACAACATGATGCGCACCAGCGGCCACAAGGCCCTTTGATCGGCCTCAAGGTGCTGGAACTGGGCCAGCTCATCGCCGGGCCTTTTGCGGCCAAGACGCTGGCCGACTTTGGCGCCGACGTGATCAAGATCGAGCCGCCTGGTGCGGGCGACCCGCTGCGCAAGTGGCGCATGCTCAAAGACGGCACCTCGGTCTGGTGGCAGGTGCAGTCGCGCAACAAGCGCTCGCTGGCGCTGGACTTGAAAGCACCCGAGGCGCAGGACATCGTGCGCACGCTGGCGGCCGAGGCCGATGTGCTGATCGAGAACTTCCGCCCTGGCGCCATGGAAAGCTGGGGTCTCGGGCCCGAGACCCTGCAGTCGCTCAACCCCGGGCTCATCATGCTGCGCATCAGCGGCTACGGACAGACGGGGCCCTACCGCGACCGGCCGGGTTTCGGCGTGGTGGCCGAGGCCATGGGGGGCATGCGACACCTCACGGCCGAGCCCGGGCGGGTGCCAGTGCGCGTGGGGGTGTCGATCGGCGACACGCTGGCCTCACTGCACGGGGTGATCGGCATCCTGCTGGCGCTGCAGCACCGGCATGCGACGGTCTCGCCCGAGGCCCCCAGAGGCCGCGGGCAGGTGATCGACGTGGCGCTCTACGAGGCGGTGTTCAACTGCATGGAAAGCCTGCTGCCCGAGTACAGCGCCTTTGGCGTCGTGCGGGGTCCCGCGGGCAGCGCCATGCCGGGCATCGCTCCCACCAACGCTTACCGCTGCGCCGATGGAGGCTACGCGCTGATCGCGGGCAATGGGGACAGCATCTTCAAGCGCCTGATGAGCTGCATCGGGCGTGAGGATCTGGGCAGGGATCCGACCCTTGCCGACAACGCGGGCCGGGTGGCGCGCGTGCAGGAGCTGGATGCGGCGATCGGCGCCTGGGCGGCGACGCGGCCCGTGAACGAGGTACTGGCCGCGCTCGATGCAGCCCAGGTGCCTGCGGGCAAGATCTACACCGTGGCCGATATCGCGGCCGACCCGCACTACGCGGCGCGCGGCATGCTGCAGACCGTGGCGATGGAGGATGGCAGCGCGCTCATGGTGCCGGGCGTGGTACCCAGGCTCTCGGTCACGCCGGGCGGGCAGTGGCGGCAAGCCCCCGCGCTCGGGCAGGACAGCGAGGCCGTGCTGCGCGAGGTGGGGCTGACGGAAGAACAGATCGCCGCGCTGCGTGCGCGCGGCGTGATTGCCTGAGCGGCCTGATCAGCTCAGCGAGTCGATCAGGTCGATGTAGGCCTGCATGGCCTCATCGGCGCTCTTGCCCTTGTGGGCGTTCCAGGCGTCCCACTTGGCGCGGGCGACCATATCAGTGAAGCTGGGGCGCGAGCCGGTGGCGTCGCCTTCGGTGGCCTGCTTGTAGAGCGAGTAGATCTTCAGCAGGGTGGCGTTGTCGGGGCGCTCGTCCAGTTCCTTGGAACGGGCAACGGCGGCTTCGAACTGGGACTTGAGGTCACTCATGGGGGACTCCGGGCTTTCCTGGGGGATGTTCAGTGAGGTAGGCGCGCAGCAGATGCCGCAGCAACTCCTGCTGCGCCGGGACCAGATAGGGTAACAGCAAACCCAGGGCCTGCGCCGCGCCGCGCAGCACGGAAGACTGCAGTCCCTCGGGCTCCATCGCGTGCCGCGGGTCCAGCGCGTATTCGTAGCTCAGCCAGTAGCTCAGCAGCACCACCTGGCGCGTGGCCAGGGCGTCGGCCTCTTCGTCAGGCAAGACCAGGGCGCCCTTGCGTTGCAAGCTGGCCAGCAGCTGGCGCAAGGCAGCGGTCTGGGCCAGCAGCACGCGGCGCATGCCGGCTTCGAGGTGGCGGTTGCGGCTGAGCAGCAGGTTGAGATCCCGGTAGAGGAAGCGGTGGCCCCAGATGCGTTCGATCAGGCTGTGCACGAAAAACCAGGCGTCTTCCGCATCGCGCACGCTGGCGGCGGCCGGCAGCAGCTCGGCCAGCGCAGCGGTGTATTGATCGAAAAGCAGGTTGACCAGACCGTCCTTGGATGGGTGGTGGTAGTGCAGATTGCCGGGGCTGATGCCCGTCTCGGCCGCGATCTGGCCGGTGGAGACATTCGGCTCACCGTAGCGATTGAACAGCGCCAGCGCCGCCTCCTGGATGCGCTCGGCGGTGCGGCGTGGCGCCTTTTTCGTCATCCGCGGGGGGTCTTGGCGGCGGACTTGCGCGCTGTCTTGCGCACCGGTGCGGCCTTCTTCGCCGCCGCTTTGGCGCGGGGTCTGGCGGCCCGGGCCTTGAGCTGCGCCTCAAGCTCAGCCACGCGGGCCTGGAGGGCCTGGACCTCCTCGGCCGAGGGGATGCCCAGGCGCTGCAGGGCGCGGGCCACACGCTCTTCGAACAGGCCTTCGAGCTGGTTCCACTGGCCGCTGGCTCGCTGGCTGAACTCCTGGGCCAGGTGGCTCACTTTCTGGCTGGCCTCGTTCAGCTTGGCTTCCGCCGTGCTCTGGGCCTTGCGCTGCATGGCCAAGCCTTCCTGCACCAGGGCATCGAAAACCTTGCTGCCTTCCTGCTGGGCCTTGGTGAAAGCCCCCAGGCCCGCCAGCCAGATCTGCTGGGCGGACTCGGCGCCGGGGATGGACGAGCTGTCGCGGGGACCGGATTTGCTGGACATGGGCGGCTCCTGGGTGGGGACGATGGCACTTTACGCCCTCTGTGGGCGCGACGCCAGAGGGGTGGAAGGCCTGGAGGCCGTGGGATAATTTGCCGCTTTACAAACCTCCGGGGGCCTCCTGACGCAGGCACCATCGGCTGACAGGGGAATACATGATTCTGGTCACGGGCGGCGCCGGTTTTATCGGCGCGAATTTCGTGCTGGACTGGCTGGCGCAGTCGGACGAGCCCGTGCTCAACCTGGACAAGCTGACCTACGCCGGCAATCTGGAGAACCTGGCCTCGCTGCAGGGCAATCCGCGCCATGTCTTCGTGCAGGGCGATATTGCCGACAGCGCCCTGGTGGCGCGCCTGCTGGCAGAGCACCGTCCGCGTGCCGTGCTCAATTTCGCGGCTGAATCGCATGTGGACCGATCCATCCACGGCCCGGAGGACTTCATCCAGACCAATATCGTGGGCAGCTTCCGGCTGCTGGAGGCAGTGCGTGCCTACTGGGGCGGCCTGGGCGAGACCGAGAAGGCGGGCTTTCGCTTCCTGCACGTTTCCACCGACGAGGTCTATGGCTCCCTGGCCCCGAGCGATCCGGCCTTCACGGAAACCCATCGCTACGAGCCCAACAGCCCCTACAGCGCCAGCAAGGCCGCGAGCGACCATCTGGTGCGCGCCTATCACCACACCTACGGCCTGCCGGTGCTCACGACCAACTGCAGCAACAACTACGGCCCCTTCCATTTTCCCGAGAAGCTGATCCCGCTGATGATCGTCAACGCCCTGGCGGGCAAGCCGCTGCCGGTCTATGGCGACGGCATGCAGATCCGCGACTGGCTCTATGTGCGCGACCACTGCAGCGCCATCCGCCGCGTCTTGCAGGCAGGCAAGCTGGGCGAGGTCTACAACGTGGGGGGCTGGAACGAGAAGCCCAACATCGAAATCGTCAACACCTTGTGCGCGCTGCTCGACGAACTGCGCCCGCGCGCCGACGGCAAGAGCTACCGCGAGCAGATCACCTATGTGAAGGACCGCCCGGGCCACGACCGGCGCTATGCCATCGACGCGCGCAAGCTGGAAAAGGAGCTGGGCTGGAAACCGGCCGAGACCTTCGAGACCGGCATCCGCAAGACCGTGCAGTGGTACCTGGACCACGGGGACTGGGTGGCCCATGTGCAGTCCGGCGCCTACCGTGACTGGGTGCAGAAACAGTACGCATGAAGATCCTGCTTCTCGGCAAGAACGGACAGGTCGGCTGGGAGCTGCAACGCGCCCTGGCGGTGCTGGGCCAAGTGGTGGCGCTGGACCGCCACGGCGCGGAAGGCCTGTGCGGCGATCTGAGCGATCTGGCCGGCTTGGCCCGTACGGTGCGGACCGTCCGGCCGCAAGTCATCGTGAATGCCGCAGCGCACACGGCGGTGGACAAGGCCGAAAGCGAAGCCGAACTCGCCCGCACGCTCAATGCCCTGGCGCCCGGCGTACTGGCGCAGGAGGCCGCACGTCTGAATGCCTGGCTGATCCACTACAGCACGGACTATGTCTTCGACGGCAGCGGTAGCGCGCCATGGAAAGAGAGCGATGCGACGGCGCCGCTCAGCGTCTATGGCCGCACCAAGCTGGAGGGCGAGCAGGCGATTGCGGCCAGTGCTTGCCGGCATCTGATCTTCCGCACCAGCTGGGTCTATGGCGCGCGTGGCGGCAATTTTGCCAAGACCATGTTGCGCCTGGCCGCCGAACGCGAACAGCTGAACGTGATCGACGACCAAGTCGGGGCGCCCACGGGGGCCGATCTGCTGGCGGACGTGACGGCGCATGCCCTCCGTCATGTGTTGCCGCCGATGCGGCGCAACGACCTTGCCCCTTCGGGCATCTACCACGTGGCGGCGGCTGGTGAGACCAGCTGGCATGGCTATGCCCGCTTCGTGCTGCAGCACGTGCAGGCGGCAGGCCGGGCGCTCAAGGTCGGCCCGGAGCAGGTGCTGGCCATCCCGAGCTCGGCCTATCCGACGCCGGCCAAACGGCCCCACAATTCGAGGCTGGACACCCATAAGCTGCGCAACACCTTCGGCCTGCATCTGCCGCGCTGGCAGGAGGGCGTGGCGCGCATGCTGGCGGAAACATCCTGAAGCGACAACACCATGACTCAACGCAAGGGCATCATCCTGGCTGGCGGCTCCGGCACCCGCCTGCACCCGGCCACGCTGGCCATCAGCAAGCAGCTGCTGCCGGTGTACGACAAGCCCATGGTCTATTACCCGCTGACCACGCTGATGCTGGCGGGCATGCGCGACATCCTGCTCATCAGCACCCCGCAGGACACCCCCCGCTTCACGCAACTGCTGGGCGACGGCAGCCAGTGGGGCCTGAACCTGCAGTACGCCGTGCAACCCAGCCCGGACGGGCTGGCGCAGGCCTTCATCATCGGGGAGCAGTTCGTGGGCAATAACCCGAGCGCGCTGGTGCTGGGCGACAACATCTACTACGGCCACGATTTCCAGGGGCTGTTGGGTGCGGCGGATGCGAAAACCAGTGGTGCCACGGTCTTCGCCTACCACGTCAACGATCCCGAGCGCTATGGTGTGGTGGACTTCGATGCGCAAGGCAAGGCCCGCAGCGTCGAGGAAAAGCCCAAGGTGCCCAAGAGCAACTATGCGGTGACCGGCCTGTACTTCTACGACGATCAGGTGGTGGACATCGCCAAGGCCGTCAAACCCAGCGCGCGAGGCGAGCTGGAGATCACCACGGTCAACCAGACCTACCTGGAGCGGGGCCAGCTCAGCGTGCAGATCATGCAGCGCGGCTATGCCTGGCTCGACACCGGCACGCATGACAGCCTGCTCGAGGCCAGCCAGTTCATCGCCACGTTGGAGCATCGCCAGGGCCTGAAGATCGCCTGCCCGGAGGAGATCGCCTGGCGCCAGGGGTGGATCGATGACGCGCAACTGGACAGGCTGGCGCAGCCGCTGGCCAAGAACGGCTATGGGCAGTATCTGCTGCGTCTGCCGCAGGAAAAGCGCAGGATCTGAGCATGCAAATCGTCCCCACGGCCATCCCGGAGGTGCTGATCATCGAGCCCAAGGTGTTCGGGGATGCACGAGGCTTCTTCTTCGAGAGCTACAACGCGCGCGCCTTCGCCCAGGCCACGGGCCTGGACCTGAACTTCGTGCAGGACAACCACAGCCGCAGCGCGCGGGGGGTGCTGCGTGGCCTGCACTACCAGCTCAAGCAGGCGCAGGGTAAGCTCGTGCGCGTGGTGCGCGGCAGCGTCTTCGACGTGGCCGTGGATGTACGCAGGTCTTCCCCGACTTTCGGTCGCTGGGTGGGCGTGGAGCTCAGCGAGAGCAACCATCGCCAGCTCTGGGTGCCGGCGGGTTTTGCGCACGGTTTCCTGGTCACGAGCGAATCGGCCGAATTCCTCTACAAGACCACCGACTACTACGCGCCCGAGCACGAGCGCTGCATCGCCTGGAACGACCCGGCCATCGGCATCGAATGGCCCCTGGATGGCGGCGCGCCCGCGCTGTCGGCCAAGGACCAGCAGGGCGTTCCGCTGGCGCAGGCCGAGGTGTTTGCATGATCCATCCGGTCATCCTTTGCGGTGGCAGCGGCACGCGCCTGTGGCCGCTGTCGCGCAAGGCCTTCCCCAAGCAATTCATCCCCTTACTGGGCGACAAGTCGCTGCTGCAGCTCACGCTGGAGCGCGTGGCGCCGCTGGCCGCGGGTCAGGCTGAAGCCATCACCTGCGTGGCGGCCGAGGAGCACCGCTTTCTGGTCGCCGATGTCGCGGCGCAGGCGGGCCTACGTGTGCGCCAGATCCTGGAGCCGCAGGCGAAGAACACCGCCGCCGCCATGGCGCTGGCGGCGCTGGCGGCGCCGGCCGATGCCCTGCTGTTGTTCTGTCCGGCCGACCATCACATTCCTGACGCTGGTGCTTTCTGTGCCATGGTTCAAGATACGGCGCCGGCGGCTCTGGCAGGGCGTCTGGTGACCTTCGGCGTGCAGCCCAGCTTTCCCAGCACGGCCTATGGCTACATCCAGAAGGGGCCTGCGTCCGGTACCGGTTTCGACGTGGCCCGTTTCGTCGAAAAGCCGGCCCAGGACAAGGCGCTCGAATTCCTGGCCAGCGGCCAGTACCTCTGGAATGCGGGCATCTTTCTCATGCGCGCCGTCGATCTGCTGCAGGCCTTGCAGACCCATGCGACCGACATCCTCGACGTCTGCCGCCAGGCCATGCGCTCGCCGCAGCGCGATGGCCTTTTCCTGCGCCCGGATGCAGCGGTCTTTGCCGGCTGCCGCAGCCAGTCCATTGACTACGCCGTGATGGAGCGCGCGGGCAACGTCAGCGTCTATCCGTTTGCCGGTGTCTGGAGCGACGTGGGTAGCTGGAACGCCGTGGCGCAGCTGGCCGAGCCGGATGCGGACGGCAACCGCAGCGGAGGCGACGTGCGGCATGCCCACCATCTGCGCGCCAAGGACACCTATATCCATGCGGGCGGCCAGCGCCCGGTGGTGGCCCTGGGCACCCAGGGTCTGCTGGTCATTGACACGCCGGACGCCCTGCTCGTGGTGGATCCCGCCCATGCCGAGGCCGTCAAGGAGGTCGTGGCCAAGCTTGAGACGCTGGATGCATCCCAGGCCGTTCAGCATCGGCGCGTGGCGCGCCCCTGGGGCTGGTACGACAGCATCGACATGGGCGAGCGTTTCCAGGTCAAGCGCATCATGGTCAAACCCGGGGCCTCGCTGTCGCTGCAGATGCATCACCACCGCGCCGAGCACTGGGTGGTGGTCAGCGGTACGGCCGAGGTGACCAATGGCGAGCAGGTGATGGTGCTGGAGGAGAATCAGAGCACCTACATCCCCATTGGGCGGGTGCACCGGCTGGCCAACCGCGGCGAGGTGCCGCTGGAGATTATTGAGGTGCAGAGCGGCTCATACCTCGGCGAGGACGATATCGTGCGCTACGAGGATACCTATGGGCGCGTACGAGGTGAGCCTGGGGAAAACAAGGACAAGCATCAATGAATCTGGACAAGCAGAAGATTGCCGTCATCGGGCTGGGCTATGTGGGCCTGCCACTGGCTGTGGAGTTCGGCAAGCGTCGGGAGGTGCTGGGCTTCGACATCAATGCAGGCCGTGTGGCGGAGCTGCAGTCGGGCAAAGACAGCACGCTGGAAGTGACGTCCGAAGAGCTGGCCCGCGCCAGCCATCTGCGCTACTCCACGAGTCTGGACGATCTGCGCACCTGCAAGGTCTTCATCGTCACCGTGCCCACGCCGGTGGACCAGGCCAACCGGCCCGACATGACGCCTCTGGTCAAGGCCAGCGAGACCGTGGGCAAGGTGCTGTCCAGGGGCGCGGTGGTGATCTACGAATCCACGGTCTATCCAGGTGCCACCGAAGAGGTCTGCGTGCCCGTGCTGGAAAAATTTTCCGGCCTGAAGTTCAACCAGGATTTCTACTGCGGCTACAGTCCCGAGCGCATCAACCCCGGCGACAAGGTCAACACGCTCACCAAGATCAAGAAGATCACCAGTGGCAGCACGCCCACGGCGGCCGACGCGGTGGACGCGCTGTACCGCAGCATCATCGCCGCCGGCACGCACAAGGCCAGCAGCATCAAGGTGGCCGAGGCTGCCAAGGTGATCGAGAACACCCAGCGCGATCTCAACATTGCACTCATCAATGAGCTGTCGGTCATCTTCGCTCGCCTGGGCATCGATACCCTGGACGTGCTCGAGGCCGCGGGCAGCAAGTGGAACTTCCTGCCTTTCCGTCCGGGCCTAGTGGGCGGCCACTGCATCGGTGTGGACCCCTACTACCTGACGCACAAGGCCGAGGAGGTGGGCTACCACCCGCAGGTCATCCTGGCCGGCCGGCGCATCAACGACAACATGGCGCGCTACGTCGCGCGCAACACCATCAAGCTGATGCTGCAGAACGGCATGGACGTGCCGCGCTGCCGTGTGGGGGTGCTCGGCATCACCTTCAAGGAAAACTGCCCGGACATCCGCAACAGCAAGGTGGTCGACATGGTGCGCGAGTTCGAGGGCTGGGGGGTGGAGGTTGTCGTGGCCGACGCATGGGCCAACGCCACGGAAGTGCAGCACGAGTACGGCCTGACGCTCGGCGTGATCGACGCGGCCCGCCCCGTGGATGCGCTGGTGGTGGCTGTCGGCCACAACGAGTACCGGCAAGCCAGGCTGCAGGACCTGCGCGCACTGTGCCGCGGCGACAAGCCCGTTCTGGCCGATGTGAAGAGCCTGTACGACCGCCACACCGCGGCAGCCGCCGGCTTTACCGTGTTCCGACTGTGAGTCCCGTCATGAGCAACACCCCGATTACCGACCGCAAGATCCGTTTCGCCCTGGTGGGCTGCGGCCGCATTTCCAAGAACCATTTCGATTCCATCCGCCAGCATGCGGCCCACGCCGAGCTGGTGGACGTCTGTGATATCGACCCCGCCGCCTTGGAGCGCGCCGTCCAGGCCACGGGCGCCGTCGGGCATGCGAGTCTCACGGCCATGCTGCAGAAGACCACGGCCGACTGCGTCATCCTGACCACGCCCAGCGGCATCCATCCCCAGCAGGCTATTGAGGTGGCCCGCACCGGGCGCCACGTGCTCAGCGAAAAGCCCATGGCCACCAAGTGGGAGGACGGCCTGCGCATGGTGCGCGCCTGCGAGGAAGCCAGTGTGCGCCTGTTCGTGGTCAAGCAGAACCGCAAGAACGCCACGTTGCAGCTGCTCAAGCAGGCCGTGAGCCAGAAGCGCTTCGGTCAGATCTATATGGTGACCCTCAACGTCTTCTGGCAGCGGCCCCAGGCGGGCTACTACGACCAGGCCAAGTGGCGCGGCACGTGGGAGCTTGATGGCGGCGCTTTCATGAACCAGGCCAGTCACTATGTGGACCTGCTGGAGTGGCTGATCGGCCCCATCGACTCCCTGCACGCCTATACGGCCACGCTGGCGCGCGACATCGAGGCCGAGGACAGCGGCGTGCTCAGCGTGCGCTGGCGCAGCGGCGCTCTGGGTTCGCTCAACTGCACCATGCTGACCTATCCCAAGAACCTGGAAGGCTCCATCACCATCCTCGGTGAGAAGGGCACGGTGCGCGTGGGCGGTGTGGCGGTCAACGAGATCCAGGAATGGCAGTTCGCCGACAGCCGCCCCGAGGACGAGCAGATCAAGGCGGCCAGCTACGAGACTACCAGTGTCTACGGCTTCGGCCACCCCCTGTACTACGACAACGTGATCCAGACCCTGCGCGGCGAGGCCGAGGCCGACGTCGACGGCCGCGAGGGCCTGAAGTCGCTGGAGGTGCTGATCGCGGCCTACCGCTCAGCGCGCGACGGCGTGCGCGTGGGCCTGCCGCTGGAGCTGTGATGGGCGCGAACACCACCGTCCATCCTTCCGCCATCGTCGACAAAGGCGCGCAGATCGGCGAGGGCTGCCGCATCTGGCACTGGGTGCACATCTGCGCGGGCGCGCGCATCGGTCGCGCCTGCTCCTTCGGCCAGAATGTCTTCGTCGGCAACGACGTGGTCATCGGCAACAACGTCAAGGTCCAGAACAACGTCAGCGTCTATGACGCCGTCACGCTGGAGGACGACGTGTTCTGCGGCCCCAGCATGGTGTTCACCAATGTCTACAACCCGCGCAGCGCCGTCATCCGCAAGGACGAGTACCGGCGCACTCTGATCCGGCGCGGTGCGACGCTGGGCGCCAATTCCACCATCGTCTGCGGTGTGACGGTCGGCGAATACGCCTTCGTCGGCGCCGGCGCCGTGGTGAACCACGACGTACCCGATTACGCCCTCATGGTGGGCGTGCCCGCGCGCCAGATCGGCTGGATGAGCCGGCACGGCGAACGGCTGGATCTGCCCCTGCAGGGGAGTGCCGTGGCCGCCTGTCCTGTGACGGGCGAGCGCTATCAACTCAAGGAGGGCGTCTGCACACGCCTTGCATCATGATTCCCTTTTCCGATCTCAAGAGCCAGTACGCAGCGCTCAAGCCGCAAATCCAGGAGCGGATCAATCGCGTTCTCGATCATGGCCAGTACATCATGGGGCCAGAAGTGGGTGAGCTGGAGCAGCAGCTGTCCGCATACACGGAGAGCAAGCACTGCATCACCGTGGCCAGTGGAACAGAGGCACTGCTGATCAGCCTGATGGCGCTGAACCTGAAGCCCGGCGACGAGGTCATCACGACCCCTTTCACCTTCGCGGCGACAGCGGAGATGGTCGTTCTGGTGGGCGGTGTTCCGGTGTTTGTCGATATCGAGCCCGACACCTGCAATATCGACGCCAGCCTGATCGAGGCGGCAATCACCCCACGCACGAAAGCCATCATACCGGTGAGCCTTTATGGCCAGTGCGCCGACATGGACGAGATCAACGCCATCGCCGCGCGGCATGGCAACATTCCTGTGATCGAGGACGCGGCGCAGAGTTTCGGGGCAACCTACAAGGGGCGCCGGAGCTGCAATCTGTCCACCATCGGCTGCACCAGTTTCTTTCCCAGTAAGCCGCTGGGCTGCTACGGCGACGGTGGTGCGGTGTTCACGAACGACGATGCGCTGGCCCAGGCCTGCCGGGAGATCCGCGTGCACGGACAGAGCGCGCGTTATACGCACACACGGGTCGGCGTGGGCGGACGCATGGATACCTTGCAGTGCGCGATTGTGCTCGCCAAACTGGAGCGCTTTGCCTGGGAGATCGAGCAGCGCGAGCGTATCGGCGCGCGCTACCGCGAATGGATACGTGAGGCGGGGGCGCCTGCCGAGCTGCTGACGGTGCGCCCCGATCGGAGTTGCGTCTGGGGGCAATTCACCGTCATGGTGTCCGACCGGGACGGTGTGCAGAAGCGCCTGCAGGCCAGGGGCATTCCGACGGCTGTGCACTATCCCAGGCCGTTGCATCAGCAGCCCGCTTATGCGGTCTACGCTGGCTCGCGAGGCCTGCCCCGCAGTGAAACCGCAGCCGGGCGTGTCATGAGCCTGCCGATGAGCGCGGATCTGACGCCCGAGCAACAACGAGCCGTCGTCGACGCGCTCCTGACGGCGTGATGGACGGATGCTTGATGAGGAGGGTGGGATGAAGGTGCTCGTGCTGGGTGCAAGCGGCATGCTTGGAAATGCGGTGATGCGCGTTCTGAGCGAGAACAAGGGCTGGCAGGTCTTCGGGACGGTGCGATCGAGTGCCGCGGCGAGGTTCTTTCCGCCGGACATCGCCGCCTCGCTTGTTGCCGGTGTGGACGTTGAGGATCAGGATGCGCTCGTCCGGGTGTTTGCGAGCGTGCGGCCTGACGTGGTAATCAACTGCATCGGTTTGATCAAGCAGTTGGCCGATGGCGACGATCCGCTGCTGGCCTTGCCGATCAATGCCATGCTGCCGCATCGCCTGGCTCGTCTTTGCGAGCTGGCGGGCAGCCGCCTGGTTCATGTCAGTACGGACTGCGTCTTTTCCGGGAGTCGGGGCGCTTACGTCGAGGAGGATGTGTCCGATGCGCTGGACCTCTATGGAAAATCCAAGTTTCTGGGGGAGGTCCATGATGCGCATGCGATCACCTTGCGCACATCGATCATCGGTCATGAACTGCAGAGCGCGCACGGCCTGGTTGAATGGTTCCTTTCGCAGCAAGAACGTTGCAAGGGGTATCGGCGTGCCGTCTTCTCCGGCCTGCCGACGGTCGTGCTTGCGAAGATCATCCGGGATGTGGTGATTCCCCGCCCGGAATTGAGCGGCCTGTACCATCTGGCCGCGGCGCCCATCAGCAAGTTCGACCTGCTGACGCTGGTGGCCCGCCAATACAATAAAAACATAGAGATCGTGCCTGATGACACGGTCGTGATCGATCGGTCCCTGCGGGCGGATCGTTTCCAGCAGGCGTCGGGGTATGTGGCGGACGGATGGCCCGAGCTGATCAAGCAGATGCACGCGTACAAATAGACCTGGATGACGATATGTTCGAAGACAAAGTGCTGATGATCACCGGTGGTACGGGCTCGTTCGGCAATGCGGTGCTGAAGCGTTTCCTGTCGACAGACCTGCGGGAGATCAGGATCTTCAGCCGCGACGAGAAGAAGCAGGAGGAGATGCGTCTCGCGCTCAACAACGACAAGCTCAAGTTCTACCTGGGCGATGTGCGTGAGTACGGCAGCATCCACCAGGCGCTCAAGGGCGTGGACTATGTCTTTCACGCGGCTGCGCTCAAGCAGGTGCCTTCGTGCGAGTTCTATCCCATGGAGGCGGTCAGGACCAATGTCCTCGGAACAGAGAACCTGATGACTGCGGCGATTGCCAATCAGGTCAAGCGCGTCGTTCTGCTCAGTACGGACAAGGCGGTCTATCCGATCAACGCCATGGGCATCTCCAAGGCCATGATGGAAAAGCTCATGGTGGCCAAGGCGCGCATGCAGACCGAAAACGAAACCCTGTTCTGCGCCACCCGTTATGGCAACGTCATGGCATCTCGCGGATCGGTGATCCCCCTCTTCATTCAGCAGCTGAAGGAAGGCAAGCCGCTGACCGTGACGGATCCGGCCATGACCCGCTTCCTGATGTCCCTGGAAGAGTCGGTGGACCTGGTCCTGTTCGCCTTTCAGCATGCCCGGCAAGGTGACATCTTCGTGCAGAAGGCCCCGGCCTCCACCGTCGCGGATCTGGCCCAGGCACTGAAGGAGCTCTTCTCGCCGAAAGCGGAGGTGCGCATCATCGGGACGCGCCATGGCGAGAAGCTGTACGAATCCCTGTTGTCCCGCGAGGAGATGGCGCATGCGGACGATATGGGCGGTTATTACAGGATCCCGGCGGACAACCGTGATCTCAACTACAACAAGTTCTTCAGCGATGGCGAGACGAAGATATCGCGCTTCGAGGATTACACCTCGCACAACGCCGAGCGCCTGAACGTGGAGCAGGTCAAGAGCTTGCTGCTCAAGCTCGACTACATCCAGGAAAGACTCGCATGATGAAGGTCATGACGATCGTGGGCACCCGCCCCGAACTGATCAAGATGAGTCGTGTCATCGCCGAGTTTGACCGGCATACCAGACATGTCCTGGTCCACACCGGACAGAACTACGACTACGAGCTCAACCAGATCTTTTTCGACGATCTGGGCATTCGAAAACCCGACTACTTTCTGGAGGCTGTCGGGGAGAATGCCGCCCAGACCATCGGACAGGTCATCATCAAGGCCGATGAAGTGCTCAGGAAGGAGCAGCCCGACGCGGTTCTTCTGTACGGTGACACCAATTCATGCATGGCGGTCATTGCCGCCAAGCGGCTGAAGATCCCGGTCTTCCATATGGAGGCGGGCAACCGCTGTTTTGACCAGCGGGTGCCCGAGGAGCTGAACCGCAAGGTGCTCGATCACCTCAGCGACATCAACCTCGTGCTGACAGAGCACGCGCGGCGTTATCTCCTGGCGGAAGGCGTGCGGCCCGAAACCATCATCAAGACCGGTTCGCACATGGAGGAGGTGCTGGATTTCTACAAACCGGGAATCGAGGCATCCAATGTGCTGCAACGCCTCGGGCTGGAGGCGGGCAAGTATTTCATCGTGAGCGCGCATCGCGAGGAAAATGTCGATACACCCGCCAACCTGAAGGACCTGCTCGATACGCTGAACGCGCTTGCCGAGGTTCATGGCGTGCCGGTCATCGTTTCCACGCACCCACGCACCCGCAAACGCCTGGATGACCTGGGGGTGGGGGCATTGAACTCCCGCGTGCAGTTCTCCAAGCCTTTCGGTTTCTTTGATTTCATCAAGCTGCAGATGAACGCCCTGTGTGTGGTGTCCGATAGTGGAACCATCACGGAGGAGGCATCGCTGCTGGATCTGCCGGCGATCACCATCCGTAACGCTCACGAGAGGCCCGAGGGCATGGACGTAGGCACCTTGATCATGACGGGGCTGGGAAGGGAGCGTGTGCTGGACGCTGTGAGGGTGGTGATGGAACAGCGCAAGTCCCCGCGTCTGCTGGCACCCGTCGAGGACTACCAGGGCGGCGCAGTCTCTGCCAAGGTGTTGCGCATCGTCCTGAGCTATTCGGACTATGTGAAAAGAACAGTCTGGTCGGAGGCATGATCCATGTGGCTGTGGTGCTTCGGTCAGACTTGGGGTGAGGGGGCGGGATAACGGTATGGGTCCTAAAGTTTCGATTGTGATTCCCGTCTACAACGGATCCAACTATCTGGCCGAGGCGATCGAGAGTGCGCTGGCCCAGACGTACAAGAATCTGGAGGTGATCGTTGTCAACGACGGTTCCTCCGACGATGGGGCCACCCGGCGCGTGGCGGAGCGCTATGCAGGGCGCCTGTGTTATTTTGAGAAACCGAACGGCGGCGTGGCGTCGGCACTGAACTTCGGCATTGCCCAGATGACGGGTGAGTATTTCTCGTGGCTGAGCCACGACGATCTCTACCTCCCGGAGAAGGTCGAGGCGCAGCTGAACTTGCTGACGAACTCGGAACAGGGGCGCGGTGTCGTCGTGTATGGGAACTGCGCGATTTTCACGCGTGACCCTGCAAAGGCTAAAGTGGTGGAGGTTGCGGACGCGGGGCGGAAGTATTTCAGGTACCTGCTGGCCACGAGCAGCGCAGTCCATGGCTGTACGCTGCTTATTCCCAGACAGGCGTTTCGCGACCAGCGTTTTGATGAGGCCAGGCCGACAACCCAGGACTACGACATGTGGTTCCGGTTGGCGGACACATTCGATTTTGTCAAGATGGACCGGCCGCTCGTTCTGGCGCGGCAGCACCCGGAGCAGGACAGCGTGAAAAAACGCAGGAAGGTCCGCGCGGAGAAAAACGCGATCTACTGCGGCTTTCTGGCGCAGATGGGGCCGGGGGATGTCAATCCTGCCGGCAAGCGGACGCCGGCGCGAGCCTATATGAGAATGGCGGCGGACTATGCGAAATATGGCCTCGTTGGTGCCGCCCTGGCTGCGGCGCGAAAGGCGGTCGCCTGCGTAGATTCCCGCAAAGTATCGGACTTGCTGCTGACTTACCCGGGCGTGGCCCTGATCTGTACCCTGGGGATCCCGTTGGGGTTGGCGAGAGCGCGAGTCGCCGATGCTGTGAGAGGCGCGAAAGTGCCGTCGTGAGCCAGCGGCCGATGAGCGCTGAGGCGTTCTGCAGCTGCGTGTAGTTTCAGATATTTCAGACCATGAGCAAGATCAATCACTACAAAGCCGTCATCGCGCGTATCCCGGTCCTGGGCACTTTCGCCAGAGTCATCTGGTCGGTGCTTCGTCCGCGCCGCCATTTCCCTGGCTCCAGCGCCTATTGGGAAAGCCGGTACGCTGCCGGCGGTACATCGGGTTCGGGTTCATACGATCAACTTGCCGTCTTCAAGGCGAACGTCATCAACGGCTTTGTCGAAAAACATGGCGTCATCAGCGTCATGGAGTTCGGTTGCGGGGATGGCAACCAGCTGAAGCTAGCTCGCTATCGCGACTATCTTGGGCTGGATGTTTCGAATGCGGCCATCGCGCGGTGCAAGACACTTTTCTCCGGCGACGCATCAAAGAGGTTCAAGAACGTCGCCGACTATGCGGGCGAGAAGGCGGATCTGTCCATGTCGCTAGATGTGATCTATCACCTGGTCGAGGATGCGGTCTTTGATGCTTATATGCGCAGGCTCTTCGACTCCGCCGGGAGGTATGTGATCGTCTACTCGTCCAACGATGAGGGGTTGAATGCCCGCTACGGCGGATATCACGTGAAACACAGGAAATTCACCGATTGGGTGGCAACAAATGCCCCGGCTTGGACACTGCTCGAGACATTGCCTAACCAATACCCTTTTGATGAGCTGAATCCTGACCGGACCTCCCTGGCGGACTTCTATTTCTACGCAAGCAAGCCTCGGTAGAATGTGAGCTTCATCGGTGGCCGGGCGTCTTGACGGCGTTCTGGCTGCCGCAGGGGGACGGCCCATCCGAGCGGAGTCAATCCGGTAAGTGAGTGTGGCCTTCCGGGCGGGCCGGAGAAGGCTTTATTGGCGAACGATCCATGATGCAACAGCATATCGAGGCTTATACAAAGAACCTGATCCAGGCATTGAGCCTGGAGGGCATGCGCCAGGTGCCTGTGCTCGGAGCGGCCATGCGCGAGGCCTGGCAGAAAGGAAACGGCATCTACATCTGCGGCAATGGCGGCAGCGCAGGCAATGCCGTCCACCTGGCGAATGATTTTCTGTACGGTGTCGGGCGCAAAAAAGGCATAGGCATGCGCGTCGAGGCGTTGAGCGCCAACCCGGCGGTGCTGACCTGCCTGGCCAACGATATCGGGTACGACCTGGTCTATGCCGAACAGCTTCGAGTGAAAGCGAACCCCGGGGATGTCCTGATCGTCTTCTCCGGCAGCGGGAACTCCCCCAACGTCGTCAAGGCGATCGAGATGGGCAACACGCTGGGCATGAAGACGTTTGCTGTGCTCGGCTATTCGGGGGGCAAATGCAAGGAGGTTGCGCAGCACCCCATCCATTTCGCCGTTGATGACATGCAGATTGCTGAGGATCTTCAACTCATTGTTGGCCATATGTGCATGCAATGGCTCTGCGCGAATCCGGACGACTGACCAACGACGATGCCTTCCTTCTGTTCGTCGGTGCGGGGGTGTCCGCCCTGACCGATGAGCGAAACAAGTCTTATGAGCAAACGATTTCTCGTCATCGGAAGCAACTCGTTCTCGGGTGCGTGTTTTGTCGACCACCTGCTGGGGCGCGACTGCGAGGTGCTGGGTGCAAGCCGATCTGCCGAACCTCACGACGTCTTTCTTCCGTACAAGTGGGGTGCCAAGCGGGGTCATTTCTCTTTCCGCCAGATTGACATCAACCACCAGCTTGACGAGCTGCTGGGCTGGGTCGAGGAGCTAAAGCCTGAATACGTGGTGAATTTCGCTGCGCAGGGCATGGTTGCCCAAAGCTGGTTGACGCCCGAGCACTGGTACCAGACCAATGTCGTCGGCCAGGTCAAGCTGCACGATCGGCTGCGCAAGCTGCCTTTCCTCAAGCGCTACGTTCACGTCACCACGCCCGAGGCCTATGGCAGCACCGAGGGCTGGATCAAGGAGAGCTTCCACTTCGCTCCGAGCACTCCCTATGCCGTGTCCCGCGCAGCGTGCGATCTGCACCTGATGAGTTTTTTCAAGGCATACAAGTTTCCGGTCTGCTTCACCCGTGCGGCCAACGTCTACGGCCCGGGTCAGCAGCTGTACCGGGTCATCCCTCGTGCCATGCTTTACGCCCGCCTGGGCAAGAAGATGCAGCTGCATGGGGGTGGGCATTCCATTCGATCCTTCATCCACATGGACGATGTGGCCGACGCGACCTACCGGATTGCCATCGATGGCGTCGCCGGCGACAGCTACCACATTTCGACGCGTGACACGGTGTCGATTCGGGCGCTGGTCGAGAAGATCGCCGATTTGACGCAAACGCCGTTCAAGGATCTCGCCGAAGTTTCCGAGGATCGCCTCGGCAAGGACCAGGCCTATCTGCTCGAAAGCAGCAAGATTCGCCAGGATCTCGGCTGGTCGGATCGGGTGAGCCTGGACGACGGCCTCAAGGAGACGCTGGCGTGGGTGGACGCGAACCTCGAAGTCCTGAAGACACTGCCTGCTGACTACATTCACAAACCCTGAGACATCCCATGAATATCCTCATTACTGGCGGTTGCGGCTTCGTCGGCACCGTACTCACGGCGCAACTCCTGCAGGACGGCCACCAGATCACGGTGGTCGATACGCAGTGGTTCGGCAATCACCTGAAGCCGCATCCCCGTCTGACGGTGCTGAAGCAGGATACGCGCGACGTCAACAGCATCCCGCTCAAGGGCGTCGACACCATCATCCATCTGGCGAACATTGCCAACGACCCTGGCGTGGAGATGAACCCCACGCTGTCGTGGGAGGTCAATGTGCTGGCCACCCAGCAGCTGGCCGACCGTGCCGTGCGGGCGGGCGTCAAGCAGTTCATCTTTGCGAGTTCCGGCAGCGTGTATGGCGTCAAGGACGACCCGCAGGTCACCGAGGACCTAGAGTTGGTGCCCATCAGCGCCTACAACAAGACCAAGATGGTCGCCGAGCGCGTTCTCTTGAGCTACACGGACGCCATGCAGATTCATTGCATCCGGCCGGCAACAGTGTGCGGGTACTCGCCGCGCATGCGCCTGGACGTCAGCGTCAACATGCTCACCATGCAGGCTCTCAAGAATGGCAAGATGACGGTGTTCGGCGGCGATCAGACCCGGCCCAACATCCACATCAACGACATGGTCGGTGTGTACCGCCATTTCCTGGCCAAACCTGAACTGGCTTCCGGTTGCTACAACGCCGGTTTCGAGAATATCTCCATCCTCGATATCGCCAAGAAAGTGGCGTCCAAGGTGTCCGCTGAGATCGTTGTTTCCGTCTCCAACGACCCCCGCTCCTACCGGCAGAATTCCGACAAGCTGCTGGCCACGGGTTTCGTGCAGACCGCCACGGTCTCGGACGCCATCGACGACGTGATCGCGAAGTTCAAGTCCGGTGAACTGGTGGAAAACGACCAGTGCTACACCGTACGCTGGATGAAACACCTGAACCTGCAGGCTTGATGACGGCTGAGCCATGACCACTTCTGTACAACTGGCTGCGCAATTCCGTGCCAAGGCGGTGGAGATGTCCCATGCCGCCGAAGCGGCGCACCTGGCCTCTGCGCTCTCGTGCATCGACATCGTCGCGGCTCTGTATCACTCCGTGCTTCGACTGGACTCGAAACGGCCCAAGTGGGAAGACCGCGACCGTTTCATCCTCAGCAAGGGGCATGCTGCCACCGCGCTGTATGCGGCCCTGGCGTACAAGGGTTTCATCAGCGAGGCTGACCTGAAGACGTACGGGAAGGTGGGCTCCCTGCTCGAAGAGCATCCCACCCCAAGGCTGCCCGGCGTCGAAGCCGCGACGGGATCGTTGGGGCACGGCCTGCCCTGCGGTTGTGGCATGGCGCTGGCCAGCCGGATCAAGGGGCAGGACTATCGCAGCTTCGTACTGATGAGTGACGGCGAATGCAACGAGGGTTCCGTCTGGGAAGCGGCATTGTTTGCTGCGGCCAACCGGCTGGGCAGCCTCTGCGCCTTCGTCGACTTCAACAAGTGGCAGGCCACGGGCCGAAGCAGGGAGGTGCTGGCCCTGGACCCGCTGGTCGAGAAGTTCAGAAGCTTTGGCTGGCAGGTGCACGAGATCGACGGCCACGATCACCAGCAAATCCTCGCCGCGGTTCAGGGTGTCTCGGGCGCCAACGAGAAGCCGACCATGGTGGTCGCGCATACGGTCAAGGGCAAGGGGGTTTCCTTCATGGAGGACGACAACAACTGGCACTACCGGATTCCCACGGCAGACGAAGTGAAGAAGGCTAAGTTGGAGCTCGGCGTGTCATGAGAAACGCATTCGCAAAGGCGGTCACCGAACTGGGGGACCAGTACCCGGACCTGGTCATGATGGCCGGGGATATCGGGAACCGTCTCTTTGACAAGTTCAAGGAAAAACATCCGACGCGCTTCTACAACTGCGGTGTGGCCGAGGCCAATATGACGGGCGTCGCCTCCGGTCTGGCGGCTTCGGGCCTGCGGCCCATCACCTACACCATCACCCCATTCAATACCGTGCGTTGTCTGGAGCAGATCCGGCTGGATGTCTGCTATCCGGATCTGCCGGTCATCGTGGTGGGCACGGGGGCCGGGCTCTCGTACGCAGGCCTGGGGGCCACGCATCACTCGATGGAAGACATTGCGATCCTCCGCACTCTGCCCAATATGCACGTGGTCTGCCCTGCCGACTCGGTGGAGGTGCGCCTGGCGGTGAAGGATGCGCTGCGGTTGGGGCGTCCCACCTACATCCGGCTCGGGAAGAAAGGTGAACCGATCGTCCACCAGTCCGATCCCGTGTTCGAGATCGGGCGCGGTATCGTGATGCGCGAGGGCTCCGATGTGGCGATCCTCAGCGTTGGAACGATGCTGGACCCCGCCCTGAAAAGTGCCGACCGGTTGCAGCAGGCAGGTGTGTCGACCAAGGTCATCAGCCTGCACACGGTCAAACCCCTGGACGATCAACTGCTCGGCGCTCTCTTCGCCGAGCAGAAGCTGGTCGTCGTCTTGGAGGAGCACGGACTCACTGGCGGCGCGGGTAGTGCTGTTCTAGAGTGGGGCAACGCCAGACGCATGCCCCTGGACAAGCTGCTGTGCATCGGCGCCCCGGACCGCTTCCTCTCGGCCTGCGGCGATCAGGACCAGGCACGCGCCCTGTACGGCCTGGTGCCGGAGAAGATTTGCGAGCGCATTCTCGACCGCCTGAAGTGAGCTTATGCGCCTGGGGTTCGACTTCGACAACACACTGATCAGCTACGACCGGCTGTTTCGTCGCGTCGCCCTGGACAAGGCGCTGATTCCCGAGACGACCCCGCCTCAGAAGAATGCCGTGCGCGACTACCTGCGGCAGCAGGGCATCGAGGATGAGTGGACGCGCATGCAGGGTGAGGTCTATGGCGGCCGAATCCTCGAGGCGGAGCCGTATCCCGGGATGCAGGCCACCTTGCAGGCGCTGAAGGCCAAGCAGATCCCCATGTGCATCGTGAGCCACAAGACGCGTACCCCCTATCTGGGTGAGCCCTGGGACCTCCATGCCGCGGCCCGGGGCTGGCTTAGGCAGCAGGGCTTCTTCGATGCGCACGGGCTGGGCTGGTCGGAGGACCAGATCTTCTTTGAGCTGACCAAGGAGGCCAAGGTCGCGCGCATCCTCGCGCTGGGCTGCACTCATTACGTGGACGATCTCCCGGAGATCCTGGAGATGCTCCCTGACAGCGTAGAAAAGATACTGTTCGATCCAGGTCAAGCCCATGGCGCAGCCACCTCCTGGAAGCGGCTGACCGCCTGGGGCGATCTGCCCGCTCTTCTGGCGTTGTGATGGCAACCCCCGCGGTCGAGCCGCTGGAGCTGTTCTGCCGCCGCCATGGCGTCACGGGTCCTTTCGAGCTGCAGCCCATCCGGGCTGGCCGCAACAGCCAGGTGTCCCTGCTGCACAACCGGGATGGCCGCTGGGTCCTGAAACACTACTACCAGCCGCCCGGCGGTGACCGGCGCGACCGCCTGGGCGTGGAGTACGGCTTTCTCGAGTTCCTGAAACAGGCCGGTGTGACGGGTGTTCCGGTGCCCCTGGGCATGGACCGGGCATCCAACCTGGCTTTGTACTCGTACCTGCCGGGTCGGCGGCCCGAGGTGATCCATTCCTGGCACATCAGCCAGGCCGCGGGCTTCATCCTCCAGATCAACCGCAGCCGTGCTACGCCGCAGGCTGCGCTGTTGCCGCCGGCATCCGACGCATGTCTGGGGTGGCAGGCGCATCTGGATCTTACCGAGTCGCGCATTGCACGTTTGCTTTCGGTGGATCCGGGCACCGGTGTGGCGCGTGAGGCGCATGACTTCGTAACTTCCCGGCTGAGTCCGCTATGGCAGAAAGTCCAAATAGAATTGGCGGCCAGGCCAGGAAGGGCCCCGCTGCAGCCCGAGGACCGGATTCTTTCGCCGTCAGATTTCGGGTTTCACAATACGCTGGAGCATGAGGCGCGCCTGTCATTCGTCGATTTTGAGTATGCAGGCTGGGACGATCCGGCAAAGCTGATCTGCGACTTCATGTGCCAGCCAGAGCTTCCCATCACAGGAGCGCAGGGGGCGCAGTTCATGAGGGAGCTGTTGCAGGGGCTGCCGGGATCTGAAGAGGTGGAGCAGCGAGTCCAGGCGCTCCTGCCGGTACACCGCCTGAAATGGTGCTGCATCCTGTTGAATGAATTCAGGATGGAGGACAGGAAAAGGCGTGAACATGCCGGGCTGGCCTCGGACGGCTTGCTGGCCACTCAGCTTGGCAAGGCAAAATGGTATTTCGACAAGCATCTCGCCGCTTGGAGTTAGGGAAACAATGGCTTACATCGACTTTCTTTCGGCAATCCACAAGAGCACGCAGCGCGACTACCTGGCGCGCGTCAACGACCCCGAGTTCCCTAAAGCCAAGGCGGCCGCGCTGGCTAAACAGTGGGGTTACGACTACTGGGACGGCGACCGGCGCATCAACTACGGGGGCTATCGCTACATGCCTGGACGATGGGCTCCGGTGGGCAAGGCCATGATCGAGCACTATGGCATCAAGCCTGGCGACAAGATCCTGGACGTCGGTTGCGGCAAGGGCTTCCAGCTCTACGAGTTGACCCAGCTCCGCCCGGGTGTGGAGGTGTACGGCATCGACGTTTCGGCCTATGCGATTGATAACGCCAAGGAAGAGGTCAAGGGACGGCTTCAGGTCGGCAGTGCGACGTCGCTGCCCTATGCTGACAACGAGTTCGATTTCGTCTTCTCGATCAATACCCTGCACAACCTCCATTGCTACGATCTGGACAAGGCGTTGCGGGAGATCGAGCGGGTCGGCAAGAAGAACAAGTACATCTGCGTCGAGTCCTATCGCACCGAAACGGAGAAGGCCAACCTCCTGTACTGGCAGGTGACCTGCGAGGCCTTCAATACGCCCGAGGAATGGGCCTGGTGGTTCAAGCAGACCGGTTACACCGGCGACCATTCCTTCATCTACTTCGAATAAGAGCTGCCATGTCCAAAATGCCAAAAACCATGCGGGCGGCGGTCCTGACCGAACTCAAGGCGCCTTTGCGCATTGTCGAACTCACCATGCCCGAGTCCCTCGGCGTCGGGCAGGTGCTGGTGAAGGTCCATTTCAGCGGCATCTGCGGCTCGCAGCTGGGCGAGATCGATGGAGCCAAGGGGGAGGACAAATACTTGCCGCACCTGCTGGGTCATGAGGCTTCGGGGACCGTCCTTGAGGTCGGCCCCGGCGTGCGTCACGTCAAGGTCGGTGACAAGGTCGTCCTGCACTGGCGCAAGAGCGTCGGCATCGAGTCGCCCACCCCAGTCTACCGCTGGGGCGATCGCCAGGTCAACGCCGGCTGGGTCACCACCTTCAACGAATACGCCATCGTTTCCGAGAACCGCCTGACGACAATTCCTGCCGACAGCGACCTGGAAGTGGCCGCCCTGTTCGGTTGCGCGGTGACCACGGGATTCGGTGTGGTGGAGAACAACGCCAAGGTTCGCATCGGCGAATCGGTCGTGGTCTTCGGCGCGGGTGGTATCGGCCTGAACATCGTGCAGGCGGCCGCCCTGGTCTCGGCCTATCCCATCGTTGCCGTGGATTTGCATGATGGACGCCTCGCGCTGGCCAGGCAGATGGGTGCGACGCACCTCATCAACAGCAGCAAGGTCGACGCACGTCAGGCTATCCTGGAGATCGTCGGGCGTGAAGGGGTGGACGCCTTCATCGACAACACAGGGCGTCCGCCCATCATCGAGATGGGATACCAGATCACCAAGCCCCAGGGCCGGGTCACCCTGGTCGGGGTGCCGCGTCAGGGCAGCACCATCAATATCTATTCCCTCCCCCTGCATTTCGGCAAGGGACTCAGCGGATCGCACGGCGGCGAGGCTGTGCCACAGACCGACATCCCCCGTTATCAGAAGCTGTATGGATCGGGCCGTATCAAGCTGCGCGAACTGATCACCAACCGCTACACGCTGGATCAGGTTAATGAGGCCATCGCGGGCATGCGCGATGGATCGACGGCAGGCCGTTGTCTGATCAATCTGGACGCGATGACGTCTTCCTGAGGGAGCGACAACCATGGCCCTCATCCAAAACAGGACTTCCTTGCGCTGCATCAGCTGTGACGCCGATACCGTCAAAACGGTGCTGGATTTCGGAGCCCAGCCTCCGAGCAACCGGTTCTTTCGCGCGGGAGAGCCCCAGAACCAGAACCATGCGCTGGCATTGGGCCAGTGCGTGAAGTGCGGCCTGGTCCAGCTGGTTGACCCGATGCCTGCGGAGATGGTCCGTTCGCGCTACGAGTGGATCACCTACAACGAGCCCGAGGGACACCTTGACCAGATGGTCGAGGATCTGATCGCGACTACCGGTCTGGGGACGGATGCCCGTGTCGTCGGCCTGAGTTACAAGGACGATACGACGCTGGCGCGCTTCAGCCGCAAGGGCTACGCGAACACCTACCGGTACAGCATCGATCAGGACCTGGACGTGGCCGAGCCTCTGGCGGGGCTGGAGACGATACAGAGCGCCATGACGCTGGAACGGGCGGAACTGTTGGCCCGCCAGCACGGGCGGGCCGATCTGCTGCTGGTGCGCCATGTTCTGGAGCACGCGCATGCACCCAAGGATTTTCTGGCGGCGCTGGCACGTCTGGTGAAGCCGACCGGATGCATGGTGTTCGAAATGCCCGAGAGCACCAAATTTCTTGCGGCTTCCGACTACAGCTTCGTCTGGGAAGAGCACATCGCCTATTTCACGGCGCAGACCGTGAGCCGGTTGATCCACAACGCCCGCCTCGACCCGTGGGTGCTGAAGAGTTATGTGTACCCACTGGAGGACTCGCTGGTGGCGCTGGTCCGTCCCGTTCCCGCCGCGGCGCCAGCGGACGTGCCTACGGCCCAGGAGTTGGGCCTGGGTCTGGGCTACGGCCAGCATTTTGACGAGATCCGCAAGCGCATCCGCAGCGATCTGCTGCGGCTCAAGAGCGAGGGCAAGAAGGTCGCAGTGTTTGGCGCGGGACACCTGGCGGCGAAGTTCCTGAATCTGTTCGAGCTGAAGGACTTGGTCTGCTGCGTCATCGACGACAACGCGAACAAGCTCGGCATGCTGATGCCGGGGTCGGGTGTGCCGGTACGGCCGTCGTCCGTCCTCATCGATGAGAAGATCGATCTCTGTCTTCTTTCGCTCAGCCCGGAAAGCGAGAAGAAGGTCGTCGCTGCCAAGAAAGCGTACACGGATCAGGGTGGACGCTTTCTTTCGATCTTTGCCTTGAGTCCGATAGCCTATCTGGCCGAGGCAAGATGATGGATGCTTTCCGGAAAGTCAGCGATGAGGTGTTCGTTGCGGACACATCCATTGTGCAGCTCGGTACGGAGCACATTGCCTTTCTGAAGACGCAGGCTCGGACCAGCAGCCGCAAGCGTTCCCGGATCTGCGCCCACCGCTCCAGCGAAGATGCCCTGCACGAGATGCTGATCGCTATTTCGGCCGACAGCTACATCCACCCGCACAAGCACACCCGCAAAGTCGAGTCCTTTCACATCGTTGAGGGGATGGTGGATGTGGTGGTTTTTGACGATGCCGGGACGATTGTTGACGTCGTCGAATTGGGCGATATCACGACGGGGCGCAATTTCTACTACCGGCTCTCCGACAGCATGTTCCACACGCTGCTCATCTACAACGATTTTCTTGTCGTCCATGAAGTGACCAACGGTCCGTTCATGGCGAACGAAACGATACTTGCCCCGTTTGCGCCGCCTGAAAGCCAGGCCGGCGACGCGCGCGCATACATCGCCAGTATCCGCCGTGCCGTCGAGGCGCGCGGTCGTCACAACTAGGAGAGAAATACACATGACGCATTCCATCGTTTTCGGCGGCAGCAAGGGCCTTGGACGGGTGCTGGCGAGGCAGTTGGCAGGACGCGGGGACGCCGTGTCGGTCGTGAGCCGCAGCGAGCCGCCGCAGGCCGAGCGAGCCGAAGGCGCTAGCTACTTTCAGGCTGATATCGCCGATGCACAGGCTACCCGCGCTGCGCTGGATGCTGCCATCCAGAAGAACGGCGCTCCCAGCTATCTGATCTTCTGTCAGCGCTATCGCGGCAAGGAAGATGCATGGGCCGGTGAGATTGATGTCAGTCTGACCGCATCCAAGCGGGTGGTGGAATACCTGCAGGACAAGTTCGCCGTGGACGGCGATTGCGGCATCGCCTTCGTGAGCTCGGTGTTCGGTGACCGGATCGGCGAAGGGCAGGACATTAGCTACCATATTGGTAAGGCAGGCATGGGTCACATGGCGCGTTTCTACGCGGTGAACCTGGGGCGCAAGGGCATCCGGGCGAATACGGTTACGCCTTTCACCTTCCTGAAGGAGGAGTCGAAAAGCTTCTACCTCAACAACAAGGAATTGTTGGGCCTGTATGAGGAGATCATCCCTCTGGGCCGGATGGCGACATCCGAAGACAGCGCGAACGTGGTCGCCTTCCTGTGCAGTCCGGCTGCTGCATTCGTGAACGGCCAGAATATCTATGTGGATGGCGGGCTGTCTCTTGTATGGCCGGAAACGCTGGCCCGCAAGCTGAAATCAATCTAACAATATCGACTGGACCGAATGAACTCCTCCCTGACGCGTCGCGACAGCTGCCGCCTGTGCGGCAGCAAGCATCTTGAACTCGCTCTGCCGATCGCCGCATCGCCCATTGCCGATGCCTATGTGCCGCGCGAACGCCTGAACGAAGAACAGGATCTCTACCCCCTGGATCTCTATCTGTGCACCGAGTGCGGGCACGTGCAGAACATCGATGTGGTGAACCCGGAGATCCTGTTCCGCGACTACATCTACGTGACCTCCAGCTCGATGGGACTGGTCGAGCACTATCGGCGCTATGCGGACGACGTGGTATCGCAGTTCAGCGTCGAGCCTGGCGCATTGGCCCTGGAGATCGGCAGCAACGATGGTTCACTGCTGAACTTCTTCAAGACCAAGGGTCTCAAGGTCCTCGGGGTCGATCCAGCACGCCGCATTGCCGAGGAGGCCACAGCCCGGGGCGTACCGACGCTGCCGGAGTTCTTCGGCTCCAAGCTGGCCGAGAGTCTGCGCAAGGAGCACGGGCCTGCGACGATTGTCGCTGCCAACAACGTCTTCGCGCACGCGGACAACCTGGCCGACATAGTGCAAGGCATCCATACCATGCTGGCTGATGACGGGGTGTTCATTTTCGAGGTCTCCTATCTGCCGGACATAGTCGACCGCTTCCTGTTCGACACGGTTTATCACGAACACGTCTCGTACCACTCCATCATTCCCTTGGCGAAATTCTTCGAGAAGCTGGGCATGCAGCTTTTCGATGTGCAGCGCATCAGCTCCAAAGGGGGGTCCATCCGCGGGTTCGCGCAACGCGCCGCGCAGGGTCGGCACCCCGTTACCTCCAGGGTGACAGAGCTGATTGCCGAGGAAAATCGCCGTGGCTTCAACCAGTCCGCGATCTATCGTGCCTACGATGCCGCGATTTCGGCGCGCAAGGCGGCTGTTGCGAAAGTAGTGGACGAGGCACGGGCCCGGGGCAAGACTGTGGCCGGCTACGGCGCCTCAACGACCGTCACCACCTTGATGTGGCACTTTGATCTGGCTCAAAAGCTCGATTTTCTGGTCGATGACAATCCGCTCAAGCACGGCCTCTTCGCTCCCAAGTGCCATCTCCCGGTCCTTCCGTCCGAAGAGCTGTATACGCGGCGGCCCGACTATGTGCTTATCCTCGCGTGGAACTTTGCCGAGCCGATCATGAAACGGCATCAGCGCTACATCGCGGAGGGCGGCACCTTCGTGATTCCCCTACCGGAACTCAAGGTCGTTTCATGAAGCCGGCATGCGCGATGCATGGCGTTTAATCCAAGTGTGAACTGAAAATGTTTTCGGCCAAAACGGTACTTGTCACAGGAAACTTCAATGTCTTGCATGCGGGGCATCTGCGCCTGTTCAAGTATGCAAAGGAGTGCGGCGGCCGGTTTCTCGTCGGGGTGAATTCCGATCGACTTGCGGGCGAGGGCTCGTACGTGCACGAAAGTCTGCGGCTGGAATGCGTGCAAAACAGCAACTGGGTCGACGAAGCTTTTCTCGTCGATGAGCCGATCGAATCGGTGATTGCCCGGCTGCGTCCGGACATCGTCGTCAAAGGCAAGGAGCACGAGACCCGTTTCAATCCCGAGCTGGCGGCGCTCGGCCAGTACGGCGGCAAGTTGCTCTTCAGTTCCGGTGAGACTGTGTTCTCGTCCGTTGATCTGATCCGCAAAAGCTTCTATGAGCCCGCAATTCGCGGCATCGAGCTGCCTCACGAGTATTTGGCCCGGCATCACATCTCGCCTGGCAGGCTTGCCGAGATCGTCGGCCGCTTTCAGGAGCTGAAGATTTGCGTTGTGGGTGATCTCATCGTCGACGAGTACATCACGTGTCAGCCTCTGGGCATGTCCCAGGAGGACCCGACCATCGTGGTGACTCCCATCGATTCGACCAGCTTCCTGGGCGGAGCAGCCATTGTGGCTGCGCACGCAGCCGGGTTGGGGGCTCATGTGGACTTCGTCTCAGTGGCCGGTGTCGATGCCAGTCGCGAGTTCGCGGCAAACCATCTGGCCAAGGCCGGGGTGAACGCGCATCTGCTGCCCGACGACAGCCGTCCGACCACGTTGAAGCAGCGGTATCGTAGCCAGGGCAAGACCTTGCTGCGGGTCAGTCATCTTCACCAAGGCGCCATCAGCCTGGGCCTGCAGGAGCAGATGCTGGCGCTGATCGAGGCCTCGCTCAAGACCGCGAACGTACTGGTGTTCTCGGACTTCAACTACGGGTGCCTTCCGCAGGCGATGGTGGAGAAGGTCATCGCTCTGGCCAAGGAGCGTGGAGTCATGCTGGCGGCGGACAGCCAATCGTCCTCGCAGATGGGTGACATCAGCCGTTTCCAGGCGATGGACCTGATTTGCCCTACGGAGCGGGAGGCGCGGATCGCTACACGCAACCGTGAGGATGGGCTGGTCGTCCTGACGGAGCAACTGCGCGCGCAGGCGAAGGCGAAGAACATCCTCCTGAAACTCGGCGAAGAAGGACTGCTGATCCATACCGGGAGCAGCGGCGCCGGCAATTGGCTCACCGATCGCGTCGGAGCGCTGAATTCATCTCCCAAGGACGTGGCCGGTGCCGGCGATTCACTGCTGATCGCCAGCGCGCTGGCCCTGGCCAGCGGCGCTTCGATCTGGGAGGCGTCCGCACTCGGTTCCATTGCGGCGGCCGTGCAGGTGGGGCGCGTGGGAAACACGCCTCTGCTTTCAAAGGAACTTCTGAAAGAACTGGATGGATCTGGGGATCAATGACCGTGTCGCCCTGGTCACTGGGGCGAGCAAGAACATCGGGCGCGCCATCGCCAAGGCGCTTGCCAGGGAAGGGGCTCGTCTCATACTGGTCAGCAGGTCCCTGGAAAACCTTAGAGATGTGGTCACCGAAATCGGCGATGCGCCCGGCCGGCATCTTTGCGTGAACCTGGACTTGCAGCAGCCTGAGAGCGTACAGCGCCTGAAGGAGCGGCTGAGCGGTGATTTTGCTGTGCCCGACATCATTGTGCACAACCTCGGCGGATCCCTGGGTGTGACCGACGCCTTTGCCAGCTCCGAGGACTGGGCCCGTGTCTGGCACTTCAACGTGGGTATCGCGCACGAACTCAACCGGGTGTTCATTCCCGGCATGGTGTCCCGAAAGTGGGGGCGCATCGTGCACCTTTCGACCTTGTCGACGCAGACGTATGATGGATATGCGCCGTATGTATCGGCGAAGTGCGCCCTGGACGGTTACGTGAAGGGGATGAGCCGTCTGCTGTCCCGGGACAACGTCATCATGAATGCGGTGGCTCCTGGCCTGATCGGTCTCGAAGGGCGGTATTTCAAGCGTCTGGAGAAGGAGAATCCGGCCCAGCTTGAGCAGTACTACGACAACCATCTGCCGATCCGGCGGATGGGTGCGGCAGATGAAATGGCGGTGATCGCCGCCTTCTTGTGTTCCGAGCACGCGGCCTTCATGCCTGGTGCCATCGTGCGTGCGGACGGCGGTGGCCACTGATGAAACTGCCCGAACGTGGCCGTTGAAGTTCCTTGACTCCGGGCAAAAGATCTAACCAGCTGACAACATCATGAGCAACTTGATTTCTCTCGAAAAAGGCTTCGCTGTCGTGGATGCGGACGAGCGGAGCTATCTTGAAAACCTGCGCAAAGAAATATTCGGCCTGACCCGTGACATCTTCAAGCTCCCGGACTCCGAGCCGGAGGCAGGCCTGAACAACTTCCATCAGACGACCCAGGGCATGTCGCTGGGGGAGCTGAACAAGCTGCGGATCGAGCTCATCCAGCGCATCACCGCAGAATGCAACGTCCGGGAAGTGGTCTTCAAGGCGTTTGAGAAGAACCTACGCCATCTTTTGGGGCCGGATATCCTGGCGCAGAAAGGTACGAATCTGGTCTTGCAGCCTCCGGGAGACCCCAATCCGTCCGAACTGCATCGTGATGCGCCTGCCAATTCGCCGTACGAACTGGTGGTGTGGGTGCCCATGGTGAACTGCTACGGCACCAAGGCCATGTACATACTGGATGTCGACAACACCGAGAAAGCCTTTGCCCACCTGGACGCCAACCCCAGCGATTGGGACGGCTTCGAGAAGTTCGCGAAGTCGCTGTCCGTGACGCCCCCAGTTACCTTCGGTCAGGCGCTGATCTTCTACACGGGCTGCTTGCACGGATCCGAGATCAACGGCGAAAACGAAACGCGGGTGAGCCTGAACATTCGGTACAAGAACCTGTTCTCGCCGTCCGGCCTCAAGAATCAGCTGCAGTTTTTCAGTCCCCTGCGGATTTCGGATGTGGCGCGCCTGGGCAGCTTGCTGGAGGCGCGGGAGCTGCAGCGATGAAACAGTTCTATTCCTGCATCGACGCCCTGCTGCCGGCGCCGCAGCCCGAGCAGCACGAGGTCTCCAAGAAAAAGGCGACCAAGGAGGGCGGCCAGATCGTCTTCTACGGCGCAGAGGAATACCGGGTCGTTGACCGACAGCCCTTCATCCTGCCCAAGCTCAAGCGCACGCCCGGCATCGACGGGGTGGTTTTTTTCTCCATTGACCAGTTCTGCTACGGCGACACGTTCAACCTGAAGTTGCTGGAGGAGATCCTCGCCCTGGGCCTGAGCGTCCACTTCGCACGCGAAGACATATCGTTCACGAATTTCGGCGAGGTCGCAGCGAACTTCATCACGCTCTCGGCGTATTTCCATGCCTTCAAGCGTAGCCGGCGTGTGAGCGCGGCAGAGATATTGAGCGTGCTCGCCTGATGCGTGCCTTGCTGCTTGCCGCCGGTCTGGGTACGCGTCTGCGTCCCATCAC
The DNA here is from genome assembly GCF_027532185.1 of Hylemonella sp. Classification (GTDB taxonomy): domain Bacteria; phylum Pseudomonadota; class Gammaproteobacteria; order Burkholderiales; family Burkholderiaceae_C; genus Hylemonella. The sequence goes on from NZ_JAPZSV010000009.1 coordinate 41,396, forward strand.
GGACCGGATTCCCAAGTGCCTGGTCGAGATCAACGGGCGGCCCCTGCTGGATTACTGGCTCGAACTGCTGAGCGCCGCTGGGATCGGGCAGGTGCTCGTCAATCTGCACTATCTGCCGGAAGCGGTCGAGCGCTTTCTTGCGCAATCCCGATACCCGATTGAGATCTCGACGGTCCACGAAGCCTCTCTGCTGGGCACGGCCGGGACGGTACTGAAGAACCGTGCGTATTTCCGCCAGGAGCCACTGATGCTGATCCACGCGGACAACCTTTCGTGGTTTGACGTCCGGGCCTTCATGGGCCGGTATGAGCAGAGGGCCGCAGGCGTTGAAATCACGATGATGACCTTCCATACGGATGCGCCAGAAACCTGTGGCATCGTGGAGCTTGACGATTCGGGTGTGGTGCGTGCCTTCCATGAAAAGGTCAAGAATCCGCCCGGTAATCTGGCCAATGGCGCCGTCTACATCCTGTCGCCCCAGGTGGTCGACTTCATCGCCAGCTTGAACAAGGATGTGGTGGATTTCAGTCTGGACGTTCTTCCGCGTTACATGGGAAGAATCAATACCTACCTCAATAACGTGTACCACCGCGATATCGGGACGGTACAGAGTTTGACGGCAGCGCAGGCGGAATACCCCTTGGCTCTGGCACGGAGGACGTCCGATGCCCTGCGTTGAGCCTCTTGGATGGCCATCCCGGTGCTGCTGACCAAATTGCGGGGTTTCCTCGCGGCCGACCAGGCCGTACGTTACTCGATCGCCGGAAAAGTCTGGCTGCTGGCGAGCGGCCTGCTTACCACGCTGCTGATCGCCCAGTACTTCACGTCCGAGCTGCAGGGGTATTACTACACCTTTAACGCGATCCTTATCGTGCAGGTTTTTGCTGAGCTGGGGCTGTCCTCTGTGCTCGTCAGTTTTGCGAGCCACGAGTGGTCCAAGCTCCGCCTTGATGAGCAGGGGCGTGTCGCCGGAGACCCTCATGCCATGTCCCGTCTGGTCAGTCTGGCGAGGTTCTCGTTACAGTGGTACTGGGCCGCCGGGGGGCTGGTCGCACTGGGTCTTGCGATTCTCGGGCTGATTTTCTTCGGTGGCACCTCAGGGCAGCCGGTTAACTGGACTTGGCCGTGGCTGCTGCTCTGCCTGTCGGCGGGGCTGACCCTGCTGTTCATGCCTTTCGGGGCCTTGCTCGAGGGTTGTAATCAGGTCGCCAGCGTCTACAAGTTCAGGTTCGCGCAATATGTCACCACGGGCGTGGTGGCGTGGCTCGTCATCGGTTTGGGCGGAGGGCTGTGGGCGGCGCCCTTGTCCGGCCTGTTCGGGTTGATGGTCATGGCTGCACTCACATGGAGGAAGTACAGAAGGTTCCTCCAGGACATCTTTCGAAGCACCCCGCAGGGCGAACATCTGCGATGGAAGACAGACATCCTCCCGATGCAATGGCGCATTGCCTTGAGCTGGGTCGGGGGGTATTTCAGTTTCGCCCTGTTCACGCCCGTGCTTTTTCACTATCACGGCGCAGTGGTGGCCGGGCAGATGGGGATGACCTGGGCGCTCGTTTCAGCGCTGTCGACCGTCGCGGCGAGCTGGGTCGCGCCCAAGGCGCCAATGTTCGGCATGCTGATCGCTCAGGAGAAGTATGTCGAGTTGGACAGATCATTCTGGCGGCTGGAGGCGGCAGTGGTTGCAGTGGTCGTGGCCGGAGCGATCATCCTGCTGGGCGGGGTCAGCGTGCTGAACTGGATCGGGCATCCCTATGCCGGGCGCCTCCTGTCACCGGTGGCAACGGCCTGCCTGCTGCTGGGTGTCATCGTGCAGGCGGTTTCCCTGCCCATGGCGGCATACTTGCGAGCGCACAAGAAAGAGCCGTTGCTTGCGATCTCCGTCGTCGGCGGTCTGTTGGTCGGGGTTCTGACGCTTCTTTTCGGGAGAACGTATTCGGCTGAAGGTGTGGCGGCAGGCTATCTGGCGGTGGCCGTGATCTCGACGCCATGTGTTGCATGGGTCTGGAGTCATTGCCGTAGCGCGTGGCATCGTCATTAGAGGCGGTGGCCAGAGTGGAGTTTTTTCAGTTCGGATTGATCGACAAATGATGAGCAAATTGAAGGGAATGGTCAGGGCGCTGGGGCGGCTGCTGCCGCTGCCGCTGCGAATTGGGATCCGGAGACTGCTCTGGTTTTTCATGTGGGTGACCCCCCGCATCGGAGGCATCGTCGTCCCGAACACGGCAACCCGTCAGCGCATATTGCTCGTCTACGATACCTCGACACAACCGTTCAGTGTCGGGGATATTCTGATCTGCCAGGAGGCTGCGCTGGTGCTTTGCGAGAAGCATCAAGTCAATACGGTGGACTTCGCGATTCTCTACGACCCGGTGTCTCCAGGAGCGTCGAACCCCGTGTTCGCAAAGGCAATCACCCAGGGAAGCGTGATGTATCACCTGGCCTCTCTCCTGCCCCTGGTCCAGGTCAATCAGAATCTTGGTTCATTTTTTGTATTCAACTCGCGTGAGCAACTGATCCGGTTGATTGCAGACAATGCCGATCAGTATGTGGTGTGGCCTGAAGGGTGGCGCGTGGCCATCCACGAATACCTCAACCCTCTTGTCTTCAATAAGTTGCTGGTCGAGCATTACGATCAACATGGATCCATACCTCACCTTTCTTGCAGTCCGCTGCTGATGGGTTGGGCTGCCCAGTTCTACCGGCGCCATGTGAGCCCGCAGGTAGCTGTTACTGTCAATCTGAGAAACAATCCAGCATGGGACACGCACAGAAATTCCCAGATGGATAGCTGGCTGGCGCTGTTCAAATATTGCGAACAGCGATATCCAGTGAAGTTTGTCATCCTGTGTGCCCGAGCGGAAATTGATGACCGGCTTCGCAAATGCAGCAATGTGCTTCTCGCCAAAGACCATGATTCAACGATCGAGCAGGATCTGGCCTTGCTCCAGATGTCCGCGATGCACATGGGGGCCGGCTCAGGGCCGGTGTCAATGGCGTGGTTTGGAGCCAAGCCCTATCTCATGATCGACAATGCCGCCATCATGGATGGTGAGTTCTACCGGCATGACCACATGGTGGTACGCGTTGACGATCGAATCCGCCGTTTCTGGTTCGCATCGGACGAGCAGCGCATACATGTCGGTCTTGAGACGGACGAACTTCTCATCACGGAGTTTGACCGGATGTACCGCGCACTGGATGTGTCCGCATGGCAGGACTCGATCAACACGGCTCCCCAGCTGGATGGGCAGCTGAATAGCTGGCTGCGTTGAACTGCGGAAAAGGCCTGCCCATGGTTCTGCTGGTCATCGCGACGGCTGGGGTGAGCAAGCCCACTTGTCAGGTTTGTGCATGAGAGTCCTGCTGCTGGCTGGCGCCAATTCCATTCACACAGCCCGCTGGGCGAATGGCCTGGTTTCGCGTGGGCATCAGGTTCATGTGGCGTCAGCTCACCCGGCAACGCATCCGCTTGACGAGCGAGTTCACCTGCACTTGCTGCGTTATGAAGCACCCTGGGCGTATGTGCTGGGTGCAAGCGAAGTACGCGCGATTGCGCGCCGGGTCGCGCCGGATATCGTCAATGCGCACTACGCCACAGGCTACGGCTTGCTGGCGCGCCTCGCGGCGGTAAAGCCCACATTGCTATCGGTCTGGGGCAGCGATGTCTATACCTTTCCGGAGAAATCACTCATCCACCGACTGGTCGTCCGCGGCAACCTGAAGGCGTCTGCGGCCGTTGCTTCAACGAGTCTTTGCATGGCTCGCAAGGTTGCGGCGATATATCGGCACCCCCATGTCTTTGTCACCCCGTTCGGGGTGGATACCGATGTGTTCAAGCCAGCCCCGAAGCCGACGCGGCCGCCCGATCAGATTGTGATTGGCACGGTCAAATCGTTGTCCCTGGGGTACGGCATCGATGTGCTGATTCGTGCCTTTGCCTGGGCGTGGGACAGCCTGGGGCGGCCGGATGGCCTTCGTTTGGAGATTTTCGGTGAGGGGGCGCAGAGGGCTGAGCTGGAAGCCCTGGCCGAGGCTACGGGTGTGGGGCGGCAAGTGACTTTCTTCGGGGCAGTCGCCCATGCGCAAGTCCCAACCATGCTGCACCGGCTGGACATCTTCGTGGCTTTGAGCCGATTCGAGAGCTTTGGCGTGGCTGTGCTGGAGGCTGCGGCCTGTCAACTGCCTGTTGTGGTTTCGGATGCAGAGGGGCTGGCCGAGGTGACCATGGACGGTGTCAATGGCTACGTCGTTCCCAGGGAAGACGCCCGGGCGGCTGGTGAAGCACTGCTGAAGTTGATCCGGGATCCGGCGCTCAGGCAGGGCTTCGGGGAAGCCGGGAGGCGACATGTGGTCAATCACTACTCCTGGGACAAATCGTTGGACGCCATGCTGGTCGCTTACGAGCGCACCATGGCATAGGCGACCTGCTGAGCGCCCGGGGTCGATTGAAAACAGGGCAGAATGGCTGCGCCTGATGTGCGGCGCGTGACGCACAAAGCGTCCATGGAAAGGGTGGTCTTATGATTGACCTTTTACCGTCAAATGGTTGACCTTAACTTGCTGGTTTTTTGACATGTGCGGCATATTTGGAATCGTTTCAGCCAGTTCGGTGATAGAGAGTGAGTTGGGTGTCCTGGTCAAGCATGCCCAGCAGCGCGGCCGGGATTCCAGCGGGCTGGTGACCTTTGTCAACGGCAGCTATCAGGTCTATCGTGCCGACTACCCTATCACCCGCCTGCTCAAGGAAGTCCGGCCGCAGGCCAGTCATCTTGTGTTGGGACACAGCCGGCTGATCACCAATGGCCTGGGTGACAACCAGCCCGTCGTGCGCGACGGTGTGGCCGTTCTGCACAACGGCATCGTGGTGAATGACGAGGCCATCTGGGACGAGATCGGCAAGGAACGGACCTTGCAGATCGACACCGAGATCATCGCGGGCATTGCCGCCGCGCACCTGGAATCTGGCGGCGTGCTGGAGCAGTTGCCGGCGCGCATCCTGGGCCTGTGCCGCGGTGTGGTGGCCTGCGCGCTCATCCTGCCCCGCCTGGGCAAGCTCTGCCTGTTCTCGAACAACGGCAGCCTGTACGTCGGTCGCAAGGGCGATGCGACCTTCTTCGCATCGGAGCGTTATCCACTGACCGTCATCGGCTGCGCCGAGATTGATCAGGTTCGCGAGGCGGTGTTTGTCGATATCCCCGCTTCTCAGGCAGCGCTGGAGATCTCCGATCGCAAGGAGCGCAAGACCGATCTGATTCCGGCGCTCTCCCTGTCGGGGGCGGCAGAAGAGGAGAAACTGCTCGGCTATCGCAAGTATGAAGGCCGTCGCTGCACCAAATGCCTGCTGACCGAGACTATGCCCTTCATCAGTTTCGACGCCGACGGCGTCTGCAACTACTGCCGGCATTACAAGCCGCGCAACAAGCCGCGGCCGAAGGAGGAGCTGTTCAAGCTGGTCGAATCCTATCGCCGCGCGAACGGCGACGATTGCCTGGTTCCGTTTTCGGGCGGTCGAGACAGTTGCTTCGGTCTGCACCTGATCGTCAAGGAGCTGCAGATGAAGCCCATCACCTATACCTACGACTGGGGCATGGTGACGGATCTGGGGCGGCGCAACATCAGCCGCATGAGCGCCGAGCTCGGCGTCGAGAACATCATCGTTGCGGACGATATCACCAAGAAGCGCGAGTACATCGCCAAGAACCTGCGGGCCTGGCTCAAATCCCCGCACCTAGGCATGATCAGCATCCTGACGGCGGGCGACAAGCATTTCTTCCGGCATATCGAGACCATCAAGAAGCAGACCGGCATCAGTCTGAACCTGTGGGGCATCAACCCGCTGGAGGTCACGCACTTCAAGGCCGGTTTCCTGGGCGTGCCGCCCGACTTCGAGGAAAAGCGCGTCTACTCGCACGGCGTGATGAAGCAGCTGCGCTACCAGGGCCTGCGCCTGGGCGCCATGCTGCAGAGTCCCGGCTACTTCAACAGCTCCCTGTGGGACACGCTGTCAGGTGAGTACTACCGCAGTTTCACGAAGAAGACGGATTACTACCACATCTTCGATTACTGGCGCTGGGACGAGAAGCAGATCGACGACACGCTGGCCACTTACGACTGGGAGCGAGCGCCCGACACCAAGACCACCTGGCGCATCGGCGACGGTACGGCGGCCTTCTACAACTACGTCTACTACACGGTCGCCGGCTTCACCGAGCACGACACTTTCCGCAGCAACCAGATTCGCGAGGGAGACCTGACGCGCGCCGAAGCCCTGGAGATGGTCGAAGAGGAGAACTCGCCGCGTTATCCCAACATCAAGTGGTATCTCGATGCCGTGGGCGTGGACTTCAAGGAAGCGATCCGGGTCGTGAACGCCATCCCGAAGCTGTACTGAGTCGTCCGTGAAGCCCTGCATCTGGTACGTTTCCAAGTACGTGGCGCCACCGGCCAAGGTCGGTGCGGGCGGACGCGGCTATCTCCTCATGCGTGAGTTTGCGCGCATGGGCTATCAGAGCGTGGTCATCACCTCGGATTCCAACCAGCTCACCGAGGTGCCCGTGCTGGAGGAGCCTTACCTCTTCCAGGAGGTCGACGGCATGCGGCTGTGCTGGGTGCGGACCCTGAAGTACACGGTGGCCAAGTCCTTGCGACGGATCCTGAGCTGGCTGGACTTCGAATGGCGGCTCTGGCGTCTGCCCAAGGACCGGCTGCCCGCGCCCGACGTGGTCATCGTCTCCAGTCTGTCCTTGCTCACCATCCTCAACGGTTTCCTGCTGCGTCGCCGCTACAAGTGCCGCCTGGTACTCGAGATCCGCGACATCTGGCCGCTGACCATCACGGAAGAGGGCGGCTTCAGCAGCTGGAATCCGCTGGTGCTGGGTCTGGGCTTCATCGAGAAGCTGGGCTACCGTCACGCGGATGCCATCGTGGGCACCATGCCCAATCTCGGCGAGCACGTGGCCAGTGTGCTGGGCCGGCCCAAGACCACCCATTGCATTCCCATGGCCGTTGACGAAGCGGCCCTGGGCCCGGGGGAGGCGCTGCCGACCGACTACGTCGAGACGTACATCCCCAAGGGCAAGTTCATCGTGGCGCATGCCGGCACCATAGGCATCACCAACGCGCTGGACACCATGCTCAACTGCGCCGAGGCCATGAAGGACGACCCCCGGGTCCACTTCCTCGTCGTCGGCGAGGGCGACCTGCGCGTGCACTACCAGCGTAAGTACGCGCACCTGAGCAACCTCACCTTCGCGCCGCGCGTTCCCAAGCAGATGGTGCAGACCGTGCTCTCTCACTGCGACCTGCTTTACTTTTCTGTGCACGTCTCCACGGTCTGGAAATACGGCCAGTCCCTGAACAAGGTGATCGACTACATGCTGGCCGGCAAGCCTGTGGTGGCTTCTTACACCGGCTTCCCTTCGATGATCAATGAGGCCGACTGCGGCACCTATGTGCCGGCCGGTGACATCGACGCGCTGCGCCAGGAGGTCCAGCGTTATGCCGCCATGGACGCCGCACAGCGCGAGGCCATCGGCCGACGTGGCCGCGAATGGATCCTGGCGCATCGCCGCTACGAGACGCTGGCCAAGAACTACCTGGCCATCCTGTTCGGTCCGGCGGAAGCGGGGGCGGTGCGATGAAGCGCCTGTTCGACCTGTTGCTGTCCATCGGGCTTCTGCTGGTTCTGGCCCTGCCCCTGCTATTGCTGTGGGCTCTGGTGCGTCGCAAGCTCGGCAGCCCGGTACTGTTCCGCCAGGTCCGCCCTGGCCTGCACGGGCGGCCTTTCATGATGGTCAAGTTCCGCACCATGACAGATGAACGCGGCGCGGACGGCGAGCTGTTGCCGGATGCCCGCCGCCTGACGTCCTTCGGCCGCTTCCTGCGTGCCACCAGCCTCGACGAACTGCCCGAACTCTGGAATGTGCTGCGCGGCGAGATGAGCCTGGTGGGCCCGCGGCCCCTGCTGATGGAGTATCTGCCGCTGTACTCTCCCGAGCAGGCGCGCCGCCATGAGGTGCGCCCGGGCATCACCGGCTGGGCCCAGGTGAACGGGCGCAACGCCCTCAGCTGGGAGGAGCGCTTCAAACTCGACGTCTGGTATGTCGACCACCGTTCGCTCTGGCTGGATCTGCGCATCCTCTGGCTCACGGTGCGCAAGGTCATCGTGCGCGAGGGCATCAGTGCGCAAGGCGAGGCCACCATGACCCGCTTCACGGGGAACAAGCCATGAAGCGCCTGGCCCTGCTCGGCGCCAGCGGTCACGGCAAGGTGGTTGCAGATGCAGCGCTGGCTGGCGGCTGGGGTGCCGTGGAGTTCTTTGACGACGCTTGGCCGCAGCGTCAGAGCAACGGCCCCTGGCCCGTGACGGGTGACAGCGCCGCGCTGCTGACGCGGCTTCAGGAATTCCAGGGGGTGATCGTTTCCATCGGCGATTGCGCTGTGCGCTGGGCCAAGCACCAAACCCTGGAGACTGCGGGCGCACCGCTGGTGACCGTGGTGCACCCGGCCGCCGTGGTGAGTCCGCATGCCTTGCTGGGCGCAGGCACCGTGTTGATGGCCGGCGCGGTGGTGAACATCGACGCCGTCGTGGGCCAGGCCGGCATCATCAACACCGGCGCCACCGTGGACCATGACTGCCGCCTGGGAGACGCCGTGCATATCTGTCCGGGCGCGCATCTCTCGGGCCATGTCCAGGTTGGACACGGCAGCTGGGTGGGCGTGGGCGCCGCCGTGAAGCAGGGCATGACCATCGGCCAGCGTGTCATGGTCGGTGCGGGCGCCGTAGTGGTGCAGGCCGTGCCCGACGGTCTCACGGTCATCGGCAATCCCGCCGTGCCCATGGGCACGCGGGAAACATGAGCGCAGAATCATCAACATCATGCTGAACACGCCTTTCTCCCCCTGGCCCAGCTACACCGACGAAGAGGCGCAGGCCGTACAACGGGTGCTGCTGTCCAACAAGGTCAACTACTGGACCGGCAACGAATGCCGCGAGTTCGAGCGTGAGTTCGCCGCCTGGTGCGGCACGCGCTATGCCATCGCCTTGTCCAACGGTACCCTGGCGCTGGACCTGGCGCTCAAGGGCTTGGGAATCGGTCCCGGCGACGAGGTGGTGGTCACGCCGCGCACCTTCATCGCCAGTGTGTCCTGCGTGGTCAATGCGGGGGCAACCCCGGTGTTCGCCGATGTCGAAGCCGACGGCGGCAATCTGTCCGCGCACACCATCGCGCAGGTGCTCACGCCGCGCACCAAGGCCGTGATCTGCGTGCACCTGGCAGGCTGGCCCTGCGATATGGATCCCATCATGGCGCTGGCCGCGCAGCACGGCTTCAAGGTGATCGAGGACTGCGCCCAGGCCCATGGCGCCCTCTACAAGGGGCGCAATGTGGGCAGCATCGGCCACGTCGGAGCCTGGAGTTTCTGCCAGGACAAGATCGTGACCACCGGCGGCGAAGGCGGCATGGTCACGGTGAACGATGAACAGCTATGGCGGGACATGTGGGCCTACAAGGACCACGGCAAGAGCTATGCCGCCGTGTACGAGCGCCAGCACCCACCGGGGTTCCGCTGGCTGCACGAGAGCTTCGGCACCAACTGGCGCATGCTGGAGATGCAGGCCGTGATCGGTCGCATCCAGCTCAAGCGCCTCGCTGGCTGGACGCGGCAGCGCACGGCCTACGCGCGGACTGTTCTTGAGGCCTGCCGTGGCCTGGCCGCCGTGCGCGTGCCGGAACCCCCGGCGGGCAGCGTGCACGCCTATTACAAGTGCTACGTGTACGTGCAGCCTCAGAACCTGGCGCCAGGCTGGAGCCGCGATCGCATCTTGGAGGCGATCAACGCACGCGGTGTGCCGGCCTACCAGGGCTCCTGCTCCGAGGTCTACCGCGAGAAAGCCTTCGATGGCACCCCCTGGCGTCCGGCGCAACGCCTGCCCGTGGCGCAGGCCCTGGGCGAGGACAGCCTGATGTTCCTGGTCCACCCCACGCTCACGCCGGCCGAGATTCAGAAGACCTGCGAGGTCGTGCGCGCGGTGCTGGCCGAGGCCGGGGCCTGACACCGCATCCATCGTCCAACACCGCATTCATCAAGGAGCCAAGCATGGGTAACCTGATCGAGATCCAGAGCCAGATCGAGAAGCTGCAGAAGCAGGCGGCCGAGATCAAGTCGCGCGAGTTCGACAAGACGGTGAAGCAGATTCTGGTGATGATGGACGCTTACGGCATCACGCTGCGTGACCTGCAACAGGCTGGCGGAAAGGTGCCGCGCAAGACGGCGACCCAGAAGGGCAAGCCGGGCCGTCCTGCCGCGAAGAAAGCGGCCGTCAAGAAGACAGCGCGCAAGTCCTCCGTGCCCAAGGGCGCCAAGCTGGCGCCCAAGTACCGTGGCCCCAAGGGCGAGACCTGGAGCGGCCGCGGCTCCATGCCGCGCTGGATGGCCGAGCTCGTGGCCGCGGGCAAGTCGCGCGAGAGCTTCGCAGTCTGAGCCGCGTGCGGGAGTTCGGGGGAGGCATGCAGCACACGATCCTGGCCTGGCCGCGCGCGGTCAAACGCCTGGTGGTCCTGGCCATGGATGTGGCCTTGTCGCTGCTGGCGACTTGGCTGGCTTTCTCGCTGCGCCTGGACACCTTGCACTGGCCCGAGGGGCTGCAGTGGCGGGTCTATGCGCTGGCCCCGCTGCTGGCCATTCCCGTCTTCATCCGTCTGGGCTTGTACCGGGCCATCTTCCGTTACACCGGCCAGGCCGCGCTGATGACCACGGCCAAGGCCGTGCTGATCTACGGGGGGCTGTTGCTGGGTGTGCTGCTCTGGGTGCGTTGGGAGAATGTGCCGCGCAGCCTGGGCGTGCTGCAGCCGCTGATCTTCCTTCTGCTGGTGGGCGGCAGCCGTGCGCTGGCGCGCTTCTGGCTCGCGGGCCTGGGGCGGGCAGCGGCCGGGCCGGAACGTTTCCTGATCTACGGCGCCGGCATGGCGGGGGCGCAGACTGCGGCAGCGCTGGGCATGGGCGGTCAGTACGCCCTGCTGGCCTTCGCCGACGACGATGCGGCCAAGATCGGTCGCAGCATCAACGGTGTGCAGGTGCATGCCGGTTCCGACGTGCCGGAACTGGTACGCAAGCTCGGCGTCACCGACATCCTGCTGGCGCTGCCCAGCATCACGCGCGAGCGACGCAACCGCATCATCGAGAACCTGCGGCACCTGCCGGTACACATTCGCACGCTGCCCGGCATGGCCGACTTGGCCAGCGGCCGGGTGACGGTGCAGGATTTCCGCGAACTGGATATTGAAGATCTGCTCGGGCGAGACCCTGTGCCGCCGGATGCCGAGCTGCTGGCTCGGGACTTGGCGCACAAGACCGTGCTGGTAACCGGCGCCGGTGGCAGCATCGGCAGCGAGCTGTGCCGCCAGATTCTGCGCCAGCAGCCCGCCCGCCTGCTGCTGCTCGACCACAGTGAGTATGCGCTCTACAGCATTCATCAGGAGCTGGAGCAGCTGTGCCGCCATGAGGGCATGGCTGTCGATGTGACGCCTTTGCTCGGCAGCGTCAACCACGAGGCGCGCCTGCGCGAGATTTGTGAACTGCACCGGCCACATACCGTCTACCACGCGGCGGCTTACAAGCACGTGCCCATGGTGGAGTCGAACCCGGCCGAGGGCGCGCGCAACAACGTCTTTGGTACGCTGTACATGGCGCGTGTGGCGCGCGCCAGTGGGGTTGCTCGCTTCGTCCTGGTATCGACCGACAAGGCGGTCCGTCCTACCAACATCATGGGCGCGAGCAAGCGCATGGCCGAGCTAGTTTTGCAGGCCATGGCGGCCGAGGGCGGTTCGACCTGCTTCAGCATGGTTCGCTTCGGCAATGTGCTGGGGTCCAGCGGCAGCGTGGTGCCTTTGTTCCGACGCCAGCTGGAGGCCGGCGGCCCGCTCACGGTGACGCACGCAGAGGTGACGCGCTACTTCATGACCATCCCCGAGGCGGCCCAGCTGGTGCTGCAGGCCGGCGCCATGGCGCAGGGGGGGGAGGTCTTCGTGCTCGACATGGGCGAGCCCGTGCGCATCCTGGATCTGGCGCATCGCATGGTCGAGCTTTCGGGCTTGAGCGTACGCGACGCAGCGAACCCCCAGGGGGATATCGAAATCGCCATCACCGGACTGCGCCCGGGCGAGAAGCTCTACGAGGAGCTGCTGATCGGTGACAACCCCACGCCTACCGGTCACCCGCGCATCATGAAGGCGCACGAGGACTGTCTGCCGTGGCCTGAGTTGCAGCAGAAGCTCGAGCGTTTGCTGCGCGCCGCCGAGGCAGGGGACGAGATGGGTATCCGTGCGGTTCTGCAAGCCTGCGTGCACGGTTTCCAGCCGGGTACGGCACAGTGATCGGGCACAATCAGGTCACCGATTTCCGCGCGACCCGAACATGAGCACCCCCACAGCCTCCGCCCCCCACGCCAAGGCCGAGATCCTGGCCCAAGCCCTGCCTTACATCCGCAAGTTCCATGGCAAGACCATGGTCATCAAGTACGGTGGCAATGCCATGACTGATCCGGCCCTGCAGGCTGCCTTTGCCGAAGACGTGGTGCTGCTCAAGCTGGTGGGCATCAATCCCGTGGTGGTGCATGGCGGTGGCCCGCAGATTGAGACGGCGCTCAAGCGCCTGGGCAAGAAGGGCGAGTTCATCCAGGGCATGCGGGTCACCGATGCCGAGACCATGGAGGTGGTCGAGTGGGTGCTGGCGGGCGAAGTGCAGCAGGACATCGTGGGTCTGATCAACCAGGCGGGCGGCAAGGCTGTGGGCCTGACGGGCCGTGACGGCGGCCTGATCCGTGCCAAGAAGCTGCGCATGCTGGACCAGCAGGACCCGAGCAAGGAGCACGATGTCGGCCAGGTGGGCGACATCGTGGGCATCGACCCGAGCGTGGTCAAGGCCCTGCAGGACGACCAGTTCATTCCCGTGGTCAGCCCGATCGGCTTCGGCGAACACAATGAGAGCTACAACATCAACGCCGACGTCGTGGCCGCCAAGCTGGCCACGGTCTTGCAGGCCGAGAAGCTGCTCATGCTGACCAACATCCCGGGGGTGCTGGACAAGCAGGGCGCTTTGCTGCCTGAGCTGACCATGAAGCGCATCGACGAGCTCGTGGCTGATGGCACCATTTCGGGCGGCATGCTGCCCAAGATTGCCGGTGCCCTGGATGCCGCGAAGAGCGGGGTCAACGCCGTGCACATCATCGACGGCCGCGTGCCCCACGCCATGCTGCTGGAAATCCTGACGGACCAGGCCTACGGGACGATGATCCGCTCGCACTGAGTGGATGTGGCACGATCTCTGCATCCTGCAACAGGCCTGCACCGAGGTTGCGGAGTGGGCGGCCACTGAGGAGTAACCCCTAGCCGGCACTGTGCGAGAATCAAAAAAAGGGATTTCCGAACACCATGTCTGACGCCGATCTCAACCCCGCTGCCGAGCCGACCGAATCTGCCGCCACCCCGGCCCGCAAGCGCCCCAAGCCAGGCGAGCGCCGCATCCAGATCCTGCAGGCCCTGGCCAGCATGCTGGAGCAGCCGGGTGCCGAACGCATCACCACGGCCGCGCTGGCGGCCAAGCTGGAAGTAAGTGAGGCCGCGCTTTACCGGCACTTCGCCAGCAAGGCCCAGATGTTCGAAGGCCTGATCGAGTTCATCGAGCAGGCCGTCTTCACCCTGGTGAACCAGATTGCCGAGCGCGAAGCCGGTGCCACGGATCCATCCGCCGGTTCCCGCCATGCAGGCAAGGTCGTCACCATGCTGCTGCAGTTTGCCGAGAAGAACCCCGGCATGGTGCGCGTGATGGTCGGCGATGCCCTGGTCTACGAGAACGAGCGCCTGCAGCAGCGCATGAACCAGTTCTTCGACAAGATCGAATCCACGCTCAAGCAGTGCCTGCGGGAAGGCGCCGCCGGGTCGGCCACGCCCACGGCTGACGCCCAGGTCCAGGCCTCGGTGCTGACGGCCTTTGTGGTGGGCCGTCTGCAGCGCTTCGCGCGCTCGGGCTTCCGCCGTGCACCCACCGAGCATCTGGACGCCAGCCTAGGCCAGATGCTGCGCTGAGCCGCCGGCCCCACGGCGGGTGCCCGGGTCGCACCGTTATAAGAACCGACAGGAGACCGCATGAAACTCGTGCGCTATGGCAAGCCGGGCAAGGAAAAACCGGGCCTGATCGATGCCGCCGGGCAGCTGCGTGACCTCAGCGCCGTGCTGCCCGACATCGGCCCGGCCCAGCTGTCCGACGCAGCGCTGGGCAAGCTGCGCAAGCTCAAGACTGATCAGTTGCCTCTGGTGCGCGGCAAACCGCAGCAAACGGTGCGTCTGGGCTGCCCCGTGGCCGGTATCGGCAAGTTCATCGCCATCGGCCTGAACTACAGCGACCATGCCAAGGAAGCTGGCATGCCCATCCCCAAGGAACCCATCGTCTTCACCAAGGCCATCAGCTGCATCCAGGGCCCGGACGACGACGTTATGCTGCCCAAGGGCTCGGTCAAGGGCGATTGGGAGGTGGAGCTGGGGGTGGTCATTGGCCGAGAAGCGCGACACGTCACGCAGAAGGCGGCGCTGGACCATGTGGCGGGCTACTGCCTGTCCAACGACGTCAGCGAACGCGAATTTCAGCTCGAGCGCGGTGGCCAGTGGGACAAGGGCAAGGGCTGCGACACCTTCGGACCGCTCGGGCCCTGGCTGGTCACGAAAGACGAGATCCCCAACCCCCATAAGCTGGCCATGTGGTTGGACATCAACGGCCAGCGCATGCAGACCGGCAACACCCGCACCATGATCTTCAGCGTGGCCAAGATCGTCAGCCACCTGAGCGAGTACATGACCCTGATGCCGGGCGATGTCATCATCACTGGCACCCCGCCCGGCGTGGGGCTGGGCATGAAGCCCCAGCGTTTCCTCAAGGCTGGAGACGTCATCACCCTGGGCATCGAGGGTCTGGGTACCCAGACCCAGCGCGTGGTGCCTTTCCGCAAGCCCTGAAGCGGCCGTCCCGGCCGCGGGATAGTCCCCATGACGCCAGCCACGCGCTGGCGTATTCTTTTTAGAACGTCTGGGTTGACGACCGGGATTTTTGGTGCAAAATAGCACGACCGTTCGTTTTATTTTCAACCCATGCCTGTCGTCCCTCTGGCTACCAAGACCCCGCGCTCCGGCGCCCGCGCTGCGGCGCGCGATGGGCGCGCCCTGCACAAGGGCCAGCAGACCAAGCTCGCCATCATCGATGCGGCCCTGGGCCTGGCGGCCCAGATCGGCCTCGAAGGCCTGAGCATCGGCGTGCTGGCCGAAGTCACGGGCATGAGCAAGTCCGGTGTTTTCGCCCACTTCGGTTCGCGTGAGGAGCTGCAGATCTCGGTGATCCGCGAGTACTTCGCGCGTTTCGAGCAGGAGATCTTCTACCCCGCGCTCGAAGAGAAGCGGGGGCTGCCGCGCCTGCGCGCCCTGTTCTCCAACTGGATGAAGCGTGTGACCGTGGAAATCCAGTCCGGCTGCATCTTCATCAGCGGTGCCGTGGATTTTGACGACCGCCCCGGCCCCGTGCGTGATGCCCTGGCCAGCTCGGTCAAGATCTGGCTCGCCGCCGTGCAGCGCGCCGTGGTCCAGGCCAAGGAGGAGGGCCAGCTTGCGGCGGACGCCGATGAGCAGCAGGTCGGTTTCGAGATCCACTGCCTGATCCTGGGCGTGCACTACGAAGCCCGTTTCCTCAAGGCCCCCGGCTCGATCGCCCGCGCAAACAAGGCTTTCGAGCAGATCCTGGCGCGCTACAGCGCCGACGCCAAGGCCGTCAAGACCGTGACATCCAAGGCGGCCACTGTGAAGGCTGCCCGCAAACCCGCATCCAAAACCCTCATCACATCCAAACAGGAGTAAGCCATGCCCAGCTACAACCCGCCCCTGCGCGACATGCAGTTCGTGATGCACGAAGTGCTCAAGGTCAGCGACGCGCTGAAGGAAATTCCGCGCCACGCCGACACCGATGCCGACACCATCAACGCGGTGCTCGAAGAAGGCGGTAAGTTCGCCGCCGAGGTGATCTTCCCGCTCAACATCAGCGGTGACGCCGAAGGCTGCAAGCTGGACAAGACCACGCACGAGGTGACCGCACCCAAGGGCTTCAAGGAGGCCTATGCGCAGTACATCGAAGGCGGCTGGGCCGCACTCTCCTGCGATCCCGAATACGGCGGCCAGGGCCTGCCCTTCGTGATCAACCAGTGCTTCTACGAGATGATGAACTCGGCCAACCAGGCCTGGACCATGTACCCCGGCCTGTCGCATGGCGCCTACGAGTGCCTGCACGCCCATGGTACCGACGAGCAGAAGAAGCTCTTCCTGCCCAAGCTGGTCAGCGGCGAGTGGACCGGCACCATGTGCCTGACCGAACCCCATTGCGGTACCGATCTGGGCATGCTGCGCACCAAGGCCGAGCCCCAGGCTGACGGCAGCTACAAGCTCAACGGCGCCAAGATCTTCATCAGCGCGGGTGAACACGATCTGGCCGAGAACATCGTGCACCTGGTGCTGGCCCGCCTGCCCGACGCGCCCAAAGGCAGCAAGGGCATCAGCCTCTTCCTCGTGCCCAAGTTCAAGGTCAAGGCCGACGGCTCGCTGGGCGAGCGCAACGGTATCTACTGCGGCGGCCTAGAGCACAAGATGGGCATCCATGGCAACGCCACGGCCCAGATGATCCTGGACAACGCCGTCGGCACCCTGGTGGGCCAGCCCAACAAGGGCCTGCAGGCCATGTTCGTGATGATGAACGCCGCGCGCCTGGGCGTGGGCAACCAGTCCCTGGGCCTGACCGAGGTGGCTTACCAGAACGCCCTGGCCTACGCGAAGGACCGCATCCAGATGCGCAGCCTCTCGGGTACCAAGGCCAAGGACAAGGAAGCCGATCCCATCATCGTGCACCCCGACGTGCGCAAGATGTTGCTGACCGCCAAGGCCTACGCCGAGGGCGGCCGCGTGCTGGCCTGCTACTGCGCCCTGCTGCTGGACCAGCACCTCTACCACCCCGACGAGAAGGTGCGCAAGGACAGCGACGAGATGCTGGCCCTGCTGACCCCCATCATCAAGGCCTTCCTGACCGACAACGGCTTCGAGGCCACCGTGATGTGCCAGCAGGTCTTCGGCGGCCACGGCTACATCAAGGAGTGGGGCATGGAGCAGTTCGTGCGCGATGCCCGCATCAACATGATCTACGAGGGCACGAACACCGTGCAGTCGCTGGACCTGCTGGGCCGAAAGATCCTGGGCAACAACGGCGCCACGCTCAAGAAGTTCGGCAAGCTGGTCGGCCAGCTGGTGGAAGAAGAGGGCGTGAACGAGAAGATGGCCGAGTTCATCAACCCGCTGGCCGTTCTGGGTGACCAGATGACCAAGTTCACCATGGAAATCGGCTTCAAGGGCCTGCAGAACCCGGACGAGGTGGGCGCCGCCGCGGTGGACTACCTGCGTGTGGCTGGCCATCTGGTGTTCGGCTACTTCTTCGCGCGCATGGCTTCCGTGGCGTTGAAGGAAATCGCCGCCGGCAATACGGATCCCTTCTATCAGGCCAAGCTGCAGACCGCACGCTTCTACTTCGCCAAGCTCTTCCCCGAGACCGCGACGCTGATGCGCACCGCCCGTGCCGGCTCCAAGGTCCTGATGGACACCGACCTGGCTCTGGCCTGATCACGTTAGCCTCCGCATGTTTCCGGTGAAGCTCCTGAAATCCGGTCTGGTCGCCACCAGCTTCGTGCTGGTGGCGCTGGGCGTCCAGGCCCAGCCCACGCCCGCGGGCCTGTGGAAGACCATCGACGATGCGAGCCAGAAGGAGAAATCCCTGGTGCGCATCCGCGAGGTGGGCGGCGTCTACTCGGGCACGATCGAGAAATTCCTCGACCCCGAGACCAAGGCCGACGCGGTCTGCGAGAAGTGCACGGATGAGCGCAAGAACCAGCCCGTGCTGGGCATGACCATCTTGCGCAGCCTGCAACAAAGCGCCGACAACAAGGAGGTCTGGGAGGGCGGCAACGTCCTGGACCCGAACAACGGCAAGGTCTACCGCGCCCGTCTCAAGCCCATCGAGGGCGGCAAGAAGCTGGAAATGCGGGGCTACATCGGCCCCTTCTACCGCACCCAGGTCTGGGTCCGGGTGGAATAAATCCCTAGGAAAGAAAACCATGTCACGATTCCAAGTCCGCAAAGTCGCCGTGCTCGGCGCCGGCGTGATGGGCGCGCAGATTGCCGCCCACCTGGTCAACGTCAAGGTGCCGGTCGTGCTGTTCGATCTGCCGGCCAAGGAAGGCCCCAAGAACGGCATCGTCACCAAGGCCATCGAGAACCTCAAGAAGCTCAAGCCCGCACCGCTGGGCGTGGCCGATGACGCCGCACTGATCCAGGCCGCCAACTACGAAGAGAATCTCAGCCTGCTGGGCGAGTGCGACCTCATCATCGAGGCCATCGCCGAGCGCATGGACTGGAAGCTCGATCTCTACAAGAAGATCGCACCTCACGTGGCCAAGCATGCCATCGTGGCCTCCAACACCTCCGGCTTGTCCATCACCAAGCTGTCCGAGGCGCTGCCCGAAGCCATCAAGCCGCGCTTCTGCGGTATCCACTTCTTCAACCCGCCGCGCTACATGTACCTGGTGGAGCTGATCGCCACGCCCACCACCCAGCCGGCCATCCTGGACCAGCTCGAGACCTTCGTCACCAGCGGCCTGGGCAAGGGTGTGGTGCGCGCCAAGGACACGCCCAACTTCATCGCCAACCGCGTCGGCATCGCCGGCATGCTGGCCACGATGAAGGAAGTCGAGAACTTCGGCCTGAGCTACGACGTGGTCGACGATCTCACAGGCAAGAAGCTCGGCCGTGCCAGTTCCGGCACCTTCCGCACCGCCGACGTGGTGGGCCTGGACACCATGGCGCACGTCATCAAGACGCTGCAGGACAACCTGGACGAGAAGAGCGACCCCTTCTACGCCAGCTTCGGCACGCCCGCCGTGCTCAAGACCCTGATCGAGATGGGTCACCTGGGCCAGAAGAGCAAGGCCGGTTTCTACAAGAAGGTCGGCCGCGACATCCTGCGCTTCGACCTGGAGGCCAAAGAGTATGTGCCCGGCGGCCAGAAGTCCGATGCGGTCTACGAGCGCATGCTCAAGAAGCCGGCCGGTGAGCGCCTCAAGCTCTTGCGCAATGCCGAGGGTGCGCAAGGCCGTTTCCTCTGGGCCATCCTGCGCAACAGCTTCCACTATGCGGCCGTGCACCTGGCGACCATCGCCGAGACCGCAGCCGATGTGGACCTGGCCATGCGCTGGGGCTTCGGCATGAAGCAGGGCCCCTTCGAGCTCTGGCAGGAAGCCGGCTGGCTGGAAGTGGCCAAGATGATCCAGGAGGACATCGACGCCGGCAAGGCGCTCTCCAAGGCGCCGCTGCCCAAGTGGGTGTTCGAGGGCCCGGTGGCCAAGGCCGGCGGCGTGCACACGCCCGAAGGCTCCTTCAATCCGACAACCGGCAAGTTCCAGCCGCGCAGCCAGCTGCCGGTCTATGGCATCCAGTACTTCCGCGAAAGTCTGCGTGGCGACGGCTCGGCCGACTACAAGACGGCGGGCAAGACCCTGCACGAGGACGAGGCCATCCGCATCTGGACCCTGGACGAGAACCGCGAGGCCGTCACCGGCAGCGTGCTGATCGCCAGCATCAAGAGCAAGATGCACGCGATCGGCCCTGGCGTGGTCGAAGGCCTGGTGCGCGCCGTCGAGCTGGCCGAGGCCGATTACCAGGGCCTGGTGATCTGGTCCGGCGACGAGCCCTTCAGCGTGGGCGCCGATCTGCAAGCCACCCTGCCGGCCTTCATGGTCGCAGGCGTGGGCGCCATCGAGGGCGCCGAGCAGGAGATGCAGCAGATGATGCTGCGCCTGCGCTACGCCGGCGTGCCCGTGATTTCAGCCGTCCGCGGCATGGCCCTGGGCGGCGGCTGCGAGCTGGCGGTCTACTCGGCGCGCCGTGTGGTGGCGATGGAAAGCTATATCGGCCTGGTCGAGGTTGGCGTGGGCCTGGTGCCGGGCGCCGGCGGTCTGACCTATATCGCGCGCCGTGCGGCCGAGAACATGGCCACCTCCACCGGCAAGGACCTCCTGCCCTTCCTGACCGAAGGCTTCACTGCCGCGGCCATGGCCAAGGTGGGCACCAGCGCGCTGGAGTCGCGCAAGCTGGGCTATCTGCTGGACAGCGACATCATCGTGCCCAACAAGGACGAACTGCTCTACACCGCGCTCAATGAGGCGCGTGCCATGTACCAGGGCGGCTGGCGCGCGCCGCACCGTCGCCCCTTCCCGGTGGCGGGCCGCAACGGTCTGGCAACCATCCGTGCACAGCTTGTCAACATGCGCGACGGTGGCTTCATCAGCGCGCACGACTTCCATATTGCCACCCTGATCGCCGAAGTGGTCTGTGGCGGTGACGTCGACGCCGGCTCGCTGGTGACCGAGGAGTACCTGATGGCCCTGGAGCGCAAGGCCTTCTGCTCGCTCATCGTCCATCCGAAGACGCAAGAGCGGATCATGGGGATGCTCAACACCGGCAAGCCGGTCCGCAACTGATTGGCCGCAAAGGAATCATCATGAAACAAGTTCAAGACGCCTACATCGTTGCCGCCACGCGCACGCCCATCGGCCGCTCGGGCCGTGGCTACTTCCGCAACACCCGCCCCGACGACCTGCTGGTGGCCGCCATCAAGAGCGCCATGACCCAGGTGCCCACGCTGGACCCCAAGGCGATCGAGGACGCCATCATCGGCTGTTCCTTCCCCGAGGCTGAGCAGGGCATGAACATGGCGCGTATCGCCGTGGGCCTGGCCTTCAACCACCCGGTGGGCGGTGTGACCGTCAACCGTTTCTGCGCCTCGGGTGTCACGGCCATCCAGATGGCGGCCGACCGCATCCGCGTGGGCGAGGCCGACGTGCTGATCGCCGGCGGTGCCGAGTCCATGAGCCTGGTGCCCATGGGCGGCGTCAAGCCCTCTTTCAACCCCGAGGTCTTCGCGCGCGACGAGAACGTCGGCATTGCCTACGGCATGGGCCTGACGGCCGAGAAGGTGGCGCAGCAGTGGAAAGTCACGCGCGAGATGCAGGACGCGTTTGCGCTGGAGTCGCACATGCGTGCCGTCAAGGCGCAGAAGGCCGGCGAGTTCACCGACGAGATCACGCCGATCGACGTGGTCGAGCGCACGCCCGATCTGGCCAGCGGTGAGGTCCTCACGAAGAAGCGCACCGTCAACCTCGACGAAGGCGCGCGCCCCGACACCACGCTGGAGGCGCTGGCCAAGCTGCGCCCCGTGTTCTCGGCCCGCGGCAGCGTGACGGCCGGCAACAGCTCGCAGACCAGCGACGGCGCGGGCGCGCTGATCCTGGCCAGCGAGAAGGCGGTCAAGCAGTTCGGCCTCAAGCCGCTGGCGCGTTTTGTCAGCTTCGCCGCGCGCGGCGTGCCGCCCGAGATCATGGGCATCGGCCCCATTGAGGCCATTCCCGCTGCGCTGCGCTACGCCGGCCTCAAGCACGAGGACATTGGCTGGTTCGAGCTCAACGAAGCCTTCGCGGCCCAGTCGCTCGCCGTGATCAACAGCCTGGGCCTGGACCCGTCCAAGGTCAACCCCATGGGCGGCGCGATTGCCCTGGGCCACCCGCTGGGCGCCACGGGCGCCATCCGCGCGGCCACGGTCGTGCACGCGCTGCGTCGCCACAACCTGAAGTACGGCATGGTGACCATGTGTGTCGGTACGGGCCAGGGGGCTGCGGGTATTTTCGAGCGCGTGTAAGAGGACAAGAGCGGACGCCTCCGGTGTCCGCTCGTCCCGACCCGGCGTCTAGACCGGGCGGGCACCAGAGGGGAACACCATGGAAGCAGAACGTCGGGATCTGACAGCGGAAGACGGGGGCGTGATCGCGCTGCGCGTCTACGAGCCGGCCACGGCGGCGCGTGCCACCGTGGTCGTCGGCGGTGCCATGGGCGTACCGCAGGGCTACTACGCGCCCTACGCGCAATGGCTCGCACAGCAGGGCTACCGTGTCTGGACCTTCGACTACCGGGGCCACGGTGATTCCCTGGCGCATCTGCCCCGTCGTTCCCTGCGTGGCTTCCAGGCCGATCTCTTCGACTGGGCGCGCGATTACGAGACCGTGGTGCTGACGGCGCGACGCGAGCGCCCCGCGCAGTCGCTCTATCTGATCGGACACAGCCTCGGCGCGCAGCTGCCGGGCCTGTTCCGCCATCCAGACCAGGTCGACGGCCTCTTCAGCGTGGCCGCCGGCAGTGGCTACTGGCGAGAGAACGCGCCCCAGCTCAAGCGCAAGGTGCTGTTCTTCTGGCACGTCATGGTGCCGCTGGCCACGCGCGTCTGCGGCTACTTCCCGGGCAAGCGCCTGGGCATGGTGGGCAATCTCCCGGCCGGCGTCATCCATCAGTGGCGGCGCTGGTGCATGCATCCGCGCTACAGCGTCGGCGCCGAAGGCGCCGAGGTGGCGCAGCGCTATGCGCGCGCGCGCTTCCCCGTGCAGGCCTGGTCTTTCAGCGATGACGAGCTCATGACCCTGCGCGGTACGCGCAGCCTGCTGGGCCTCTACAGCGCGGCGCCGCAGCGGGTGCAGATCATCCACCCGGTTGAGGTGCCCTCGCGGCGCATCGGTCACTTCGGTTTCTTCCGCGAGGCCATGGCGCCCACGCTGTGGCCGCGCAGCCTCAAGGTACTGCAATCCCTGGGAACGGGTGCGGCCGTCTCGCATGCGACGGATGACGAGGTGCACAATCTGGATACTCAGGCCTCATGAGCACACACGCCTTCGACAACGCGCTGAAGTTGCAGGCGCTGGCGCCCGGCCGTTGCGCCGGCCATACCAGTGCCGACTACTGGAACATGGTCGGTCCCTTCGGGGGCTGCACGGCCGCTACAGTGCTTGCGGCCATCCTGCAGCATCCGGAGCTGCTGGGGGCGCCCCTGTCCATCACGGTCAACTTCGCTGCGGCCCTGGCCCCTGGGCCGTTCGAGGTGCAGCTGAATGCAGCGCGCACCAACCGCTCCACCCAGCACTGGACCGCCGCCATCGTGCAGGACGACGCCCAGGGCCAGCCCGTCGTGGTGACCACGGCCACGGCCGTGACCGCCGCACGCCGCGAGACCTGGAGCCTGAGCGATCAGCCCATGCCGCGCGTGGCGCCACCGGCCGAGGCGCCCGCCATGCGCTACGAGAAGGCCATGGCCTGGCTCGACCACTACGAACTGCGGCCCGTCAGCGGCATGATCCCGC
Source organism: Hylemonella sp. (assembly GCF_027532185.1). Taxonomy (GTDB): domain Bacteria; phylum Pseudomonadota; class Gammaproteobacteria; order Burkholderiales; family Burkholderiaceae_C; genus Hylemonella. The sequence continues at coordinate 64,707 of NZ_JAPZSV010000009.1, forward strand.
AGACCTGGGACGGCAGCCAGCGTGACGACAGCGTGACGCGGCTGTGGATGCGCGATGCGCCGCCGCGCCCGCTGGACTTCTGTTCCCTGCTGGCCCTGTCCGACATCTTCTACCCGCGCGTCTGGCTCAAGCGCGCCACGCGTGTGCCCGCGGGCACGGTGTCCATCACCACCTACTTCCATGCCGGCGAGCCCGAGCTGCGCGCCACCGGCAGCGGCTACCTGCTGGGCCAAGCGCGCGGCCAGGAATTCCGCAACGGTTTCTTCGACCAATCGGCCCAGCTCTGGAATGAGGCCGGCACCCTGCTGTGCACCTCGCACCAGATCGTTTACTACAAGGAATGACTATGCACCCCCACGTTCATCACTTCGTGTATTCACTGCCCCCCGAGGGGGCGCAAGCCTCCCTTGGGGCGGCCCGGCAGGAGGCTTGACCATGAGCGAGATCCTCGTCCACACCGAAGCCGGTGTCTGCACCCTGAGCTTCAACCGCCTGGAGCGCAAGAACTCCATCACCGCCGCCATGTACGCTGCCCTGGCCGACGCCGTGAGCGCCGCAGCGGTCGACCCTGCCGTGCGCGTGCTGGTCTTCCAGGGCCACGAGACCGTGTTCTCGGCCGGCAACGACATCGGCGACTTCCTCAATGCGCCGCCCGCGGACCCGGAGGCGCCGGTCTGGCGCTTCATGCGCGCACTGGCCGGCTTTCCCAAGCCGGCGCTGGCCTCCGTCTGCGGGCCGGCCGTGGGCATCGGCACCACGCTGCTCTTCCACTGCGACCTGGTCTACGCCGGCGACAACGCCGCCTTCTCCATGCCCTTCGTGAACCTGGGTCTGTGCCCGGAGTTCGCATCGAGCCTGCTGGTGCCGCAGATGTTCGGCTACCACCGCGCCGCCGAGGCCCTGCTGCTGGGCGAGCCCTTCATGGCCGAGGCCGCGCTCGAAGCCGGCCTGGTCAACCGCGTGCTGCCGCCCACCGAGGCCAACGCCTATGCGCAGGCGCAGGCCCGCAAGCTCGCGGCCAAGCCCCTGTCCTCGCTGGTCGAGACCAAGCGCCTGATGAAGAAGGCGGGTACCGCGCAGGTCATGGCCCAGATGGGCGAGGAGGGCGCGAGCTTCGGCCGCATGCTGCGCGAGCCTGCGGCACGCGAGGCTTTCGGCGCCTTCATGGAGAAGAGAAAACCGGATTTCAGCAAGGTCTGAAATCTGGCGTCCCAAAGGGGTGACCGGCCCGTAAGGGCTGGGTTTCTCTCTCGCCGAAGGCAAAAACGCAAGCTCATATGAAACCTGCAGCGCCTTTCCCAGCCGCAGGCTTCGAGCCCGCCTTCATCGCGGCGCTCAAGGACATCTTCGAGGACAAGATCGCCTTCAACCGCGTGCTGGGTCTGGAGATCACGCAGATCGCGCCCGAAGGCGTGACGGCGCGCATCGCCATGAAGCCCGAGTTCATCGGACATTTCGGGCACCAGCGCATCCATGGCGGCGTGATCAGCGCGGGGCTGGACGCCATGGGTGGCCTGGCGGTGATGGCGGCCATCGGCGCGCGCCACATGGATGAGGCGCCGCTGCAGCGCCTGCAGCGCTTCGCCAAGCTGGGCACCATCGACCTGCGCGTGGACTATCTGCGCCCGGGCATCGGGGAGGCCTTTGCGCTGCGCGCTGAGGTGCTGCGCCTGGGCTCGCGCGTAGCCTCTACGCGCATGGAGTTCCTCGGCGCCGACGGCACCCTGCTGTCGACCGCGGCGGCGGCCTACATCGTCAGCTGATCGTGGGCCGGTGCGGCACCGGCCGGGGCTTGCCCTGGTCGTCGATGGCCACATAGGTCAGGTTGGCCTCGGTCACCTTGACGAACTGCCCCTGGGACTGGAAGCGCTCAGCGTAGACCTCCACCTTCACCGTGATCGAGGTCTTGCCGATGCGCGTCAGCTTGGAATAGAAGGACAGGATGTCGCCCACGCGGACCGGCTGCTTGAAGATGAACTCGTTCACGGCCACGGTGGCGATGCGCCCGCCCGCATACCGGGCCGGGATGACCGAGCCGGCCAAGTCGACCTGGGCCATGACCCAGCCGCCGAAGATGTCGCCGTTGGCATTGCTGTCGGCCGGCATGGGGATGACCTTGAGCACCAGCTCCTCGTCAGAGGGGGGAATGGCGGGGCCGGGCGCGGATGTGACGGACATGGGGGACAATCGCAAAAAACAAACTCAGCGGATTGTCTCACTCATGCGCGGCCGTGGCGAACGTCTTCCTCCCGCCGGCACCGTGGTTCCCACCGGTACGCAGGCCCAGCCGCAGCTGCGTTCGGACTGGGCCACGCTGCGCCGGCTTTTTCCCTACCTCTGGCACTACAAGTGGCGCGTGATCGCGGCGCTGGCCTTCATGGTCGGTGCCAAGCTGGCCAATGTGGGCGTGCCCGTGCTGCTCAAGGAGCTGGTCGACCGCATGGACACGCGGCCGGCCGATGCCCTCTGGCTGGTGCCTGCGGCCCTGCTGCTGGCCTACGGCGCCCTGCGTTTCCTGACGTCGCTGTTCACCGAGCTGCGCGAGCTGGTCTTTGCCAAGGCGACGGAGGGCGCGGCGCGCACCATCTCGCTGCAGGTCTTCCGGCACCTGCATGCGCTGAGCCTGAGGTTCCATCTGGAGCGTCAGACCGGAGGCATGACGCGCGACATCGAGCGCGGCACGCGCGCCGTGCACTCGCTGATTTCGTACTCGCTCTACAGCATCGTGCCCACGCTGATCGAGTTCGCGCTGGTGCTGGGGCTGCTGGCTTTCAAGTTCGACCTGATGTTCGTCTGGATCACGCTGGCCGCGCTGGTGAGCTACATCACCTTCACCGTCACGGTGACGGAGTGGCGCACGCGCTTCCGCCGCCACATGAACGAGCTCGACTCGACGGCGCACAGCCGCGCCGTCGATTCGCTGCTGAACTACGAGACCGTCAAGTACTTCAACAACGAGGACTTCGAGGCGCGGCGCTATGACGAAAACCTGGAGAAGTACCGGCGCGCGGCCATCAAGAGCCAGGCCTCGTTGAGCCTGCTCAACACCGGCCAGCAGCTCATCATTGCCACGGGCCTGGTCGCCATGCTCTGGCGTGCCACCTTGGGGGTGACCGAGGGGCGCATGACCCTGGGCGATCTGGTCATGGTCAACGCGCTCATGATCCAGCTCTATATCCCGCTGGGTTTCCTGGGCGTGCTCTACCGCGAGATCAAGCAGAGCCTGACCGACATCGACAAGATGTTCACCCTGCTGGAGCGTGAGCGTGAGGTCGCCGACGCGCCCGGTGCCCCGGTGCTCCGGCTGCCGCCGGGCGCGGCCGCGGTGAGGTTCGAGCACGTGAGCTTTGCCTATGACCCGGCGCGCCCCATCCTGCACGATCTGAGTTTCGAGATCCCGGCCGGCAAGACCGTGGCCGTCGTCGGCCCCTCGGGCGCGGGCAAGTCCACGCTGGCGCGCCTGCTCTACCGCTTCTACGACGTGACGGGCGGGCGCATCGAAATTGCGGGCCAGGACATCCGCAGCGTCACGCAGGCCAGCGTGCGCCAGGCCATCGGCATCGTGCCGCAGGACACCGTGCTCTTCAACGACACGGTGGAGTACAACATCGCCTACGGCCGCCCCGGTGCCAGCCGCGCCGAGGTGGAGGAGGCCGCGCGCGCGGCCCACATCCACGGCTTCATCGTCGGTACGCCCGCGGGCTACGACACCATGGTGGGCGAGCGCGGGCTCAAGCTTTCCGGTGGAGAGAAACAGCGCGTGGCCATCGCGCGCACCCTGCTCAAGAACCCGCCCATCCTGATCTTCGACGAGGCCACCTCGGCCCTGGACTCGGCCAATGAGCGCGCCATCCAGGCCGAGCTGCGCAGCGTCGCCCAGGGCAAGACCGCACTGGTGATCGCGCATCGCCTCTCCACCGTGGTCGACGCGCACGAAATCCTGGTGATGGAAGGCGGGCGCATCGTCGAGCGCGGCCCGCATGCCGAGCTGCTGCGCAGGGGCGGTACCTATGCGCGCATGTGGGCACTGCAGCAGAGCGCGGAATAGACACGCCCTGGCTTTTGCGGCATCCTTGGGCAGCAAGCCTGCGCTGGTCGCCCCCGAGATGATCCGGGTGCCCGGGGCGCAAGGCGCGAAAGACGAACAGGAATGCCGGAGAAGCTGATCTCTGTACTTTCCCGCTGGTTTCTGGGTTCAAGCCCGGGCCGGCGCGAGCGGGTCATCCTGACGCTGCTGACCATGGCGGGCTACGTGACGTTCGCGCTGTTGCAGGAGGCGGAAGTCCGTCTGGGTTACATCGATCCGCGCGAGTCCATCTGGCTGACGGTCTACAACCTCAGCGGCGCGATCCTCTTCTACCTGCTGGTGCGCACGGGCTGGAGCGAGCGCCTGTCGCCAGCGGAGCCCTCCATGACCTTTGTGCAGACCATCCACGGTGTCGTGGCGATCGTCGGTTCCTATGCCATCACCGGTCCGGCGCGGGGCGCGGTGTTGGCCATCCTGGTGCTCGTGCTGGCGTATGGCATGTTCAGCCTGACCGTCCAGCAGGCGCGCGGGCTGGCCGTGTTTGCCCTGTTTGCCCTGGTCACCGTGATGGTGTGGAAGCACCGGACGCAGCCGCAGCGCTATCCGGGCGGGGTCGAAGCCGTGCACCTGGCTTTTGCCGTCGTCGTGCTGGCCGGTGTGTCGGTGCTGTCGATGCGCATGGGATTGCTGCGCCGCCGCCTGCGCGAACAGAAGCAGGCGCTGGCCCAGTCGCTGGAGCAGATCCGCTTGCTGGCCACGCAGGATGAGCTGACCGGCCTGACCAACCGCCGGCATATGGTCGAACTGATGCAGGACGAACAGTCGCGCCAGCAGCGCTCCGGCTCGACAATGAGCCTGGTGCTGCTGGACCTTGACCATTTCAAGCGCGTCAACGACGAGTACGGGCACACGGCGGGCGACACCGTGCTGCGCGCTTTTGCCGACAGCGTTCGGCTCAGCCTGCGCAGCTCGGATGTGCTGGCGCGCTGGGGCGGCGAGGAGTTCCTGCTGCTGCTGCCCGCCACCGGCCCGGCCGAAGCCCTGCAATGCGTGGAGCGCATGCGCGAAGGCCTGGCCCGGGTGTCGCTGGCGGACATTGCGCCCGGCCTGACCCTGACGTTTTCGGCCGGGCTGGCCGCCTGCGAAGCGGGTCAGCCCATCGACGCCGTGATCGAGCGGGCTGACCAGGCGCTGTACCGCGCCAAACAGGCCGGGCGCAACCGCACCGTCACGGCATGAGAGCCTTTCCGCGGCCCCAGGGAGACCGTGAACAGGCTCTGAGACCTGCGCATAATCGCCGCCATGGAGACCAAGTGGCTGGAAGATTTCGTGAGCCTGGCCGAGACGCGCAGCTTCAGCCGTTCAGCCCAGCTGCGCCACGTCACGCAGCCGGCCTTTTCGCGCCGCATCCAGTCGCTCGAGGCCTGGGCCGGTACCGACCTGGTGGACCGCAGCGCCTATCCCACGCGGCTCACGCCGGCCGGTGAAACGCTCTATGGCCAGGCGCTGGAGCTGCTCGAAGCCCTGCAGCACACCCGCGCCATGCTGCGCAGCCACACCGCGGCGGGCGAAGATGTGATCGAGTTCGCCGTGCCGCACACCCTGGCCTTCACCTTCTTTCCGGCCTGGGTGTCGGCTCTGCGCGAGAACTTCGGCCCCTTCAAAAGCCGGCTGATCGCGCTCAATGTGCACGACGCTGTGGTGCGTCTGACCGAAGGCGGTTGCGACCTGCTGCTGGCCTATCACCACGCCTCGCACCCTTTTCCCTTGGACGCCGAGCGCTACGAGATGGTCAGCCTGGGCCAGGAAAGCATCGCGCCCTATTGTCGGCCCGACGCGCAGGGGCAGCCGGTCTTTGCCCTGCCGGGGCGGCCGGAGCAGCCCCTGCCTTATCTGGGCTATGCGCCTGGGGCTTATCTGGGACAGGTGGTCGATTTCATGCTCAAGCAGACGGGCACAGCCATCCACCTGGACCGGGTCTACGAGACCGATATGGCCGAGGGCCTCAAGGCCATGGCGCTCGAAGGCCATGGCCTGGCTTTTCTCCCACACAGCGCGGTGCGGCAGGAGCTGCGGGCCGGGCGCCTGGTCGGCGCGGCACCGGCGGCGCTGGCCGGGCTGCAGATCACCATGGACATGCGCCTGTACCGGGAAAAACCCCAGGGTCGGCAAGGGCCCAAGCGCACGGCCCAGGCCCTGTGGAGCTTTCTGGCCGGGGCGGCCTCAGGGTAGCCCTGTCTTGCCAAAACGACGCCCGGCGCTCTCTAATGTCCCCACGGTACCGCTTCCGGCACGGGTTTTGCTGGATACTCGCGGTCTGTCTTTTATTCCGAACAAGGAGCAACGCATGAAGAAGCATCTGTTGGCCCTCGCGCTCGCCGCCATCGCCGTGGGCGCCCAGGCCGATACCCTGGCCAAGGTCAAGGGCTCGGGCAGCATCACCATGGGGGTGCGCGATTCCTCCGGCGCCCTGTCCTACACCCTGGGTGACGGCAAGTACGCCGGCTTCCATGTGGAGCTGTGCCAGCGCATCATCGCCAACGTCGAGAAGGCCGTGGGCCGCAAGCTGGAGACCAAATACCAGTCCGTGACCTCGCAGAACCGCATCCCGCTGACGCAGAACGGCACGGTGGACATCGAGTGCGGCTCGACCACCAACAACGCCACGCGCCAGAAGGATGTGGCCTTCGCCGTGACCACCTACGTCGAGGAAGTGCGCATCGCCGTCAAGGCCAACTCGGGCATCACCTCGATCGCCCAGCTCAACGGCAAGAATGTGGCCACTACCACGGGCACCACCTCGGTGCAGACGCTGCGCCGCAACGAGCGTGCCCAGGGCATCAACTTCAACGAGATCTACGGCAAGGACCATGCCGACAGCTTCCTGCTGCTCGAATCGGGTCGCGCCGACGCTTTCGTGATGGACGGCTCCATCCTGGCCGGCAACATCGCCAATGCCAAGAACCCGGCCGACTTCAAGATCGTCGGCGAGGTGCTCTCGGTCGAGCCCATCGCCATCATGCTGCGCAAGGACGACCCGGCCTTCAAGAAGGTGGCCGACGACACGCTCATGGATCTCATGAAGTCGGGTGAAATGGCCAAGATCTACGACAAGTGGTTCCTGCAGCCCATCCCGCCCAAGAACGTCAAGGTGGGTCTGGCCCTGAGCGACAGCACCAAGGGTGCCTGGGCTGCGCCGAACGACAAGCCCATGGAAGACTACGCCAAGAAGTAAGACTGGCGCTGTGATAATCAGCACCCCGCCGCGGTCACCACCGGGCGGGGTTTTTGCTTGCAGAATGCGGAAAGACGCATCCTGACGGAGACACAAGGCATGAACTGGGACTGGCAGGTCTTTCTCAACGACGACGGCAGTGGCCGCACCTATCTGGAATGGATGATCGACGCCTGGGGCTGGACGCTCGCGGTGGCGGGCTGTTCCTGGGTGGTGGCCATCCTCATGGGGGCGCTCATGGGCACGCTGCGCACCTTGCCGGGCAGTCCCTGGCTGGTGCGCCTGGCCACGGTCTGGGTCGAGCTGTTCCGCAACATCCCGTTGCTGGTGCAGATCTTCCTCTGGTACTTCGTGGTGCCCAAGATCTTCCCGGTCTTCCAGCAGGTGCCGGGCTTCGTGCTCGTGGTCTTCGGCCTGGGCTTCTTCACCTCGGCGCGTATCGCCGAGCAGGTGCGCGCGGGCATCCAGGCCCTGCCCAAAGGCCAGCGTTACGCGGCCCTGGCCATGGGATTCACCCAGGCGCAGGCCTACCGTTATGTGATCCTGCCCATGGCCTTTCGCATCATCCTGCCGCCGTTGACGAGCGAGTCCATGAACCTGCTCAAGAACTCGGCGGCCGCCTTTGCCGTGTCCATCGCCGAGCTCACCATGTTCGCCATGCAGGCGCAGGAGGAAACCTCGCGCGGCATTGAGGTCTACCTCGCCGTGACCGGCCTGTACATGCTGTCGGCGTTCGCGGTCAACCGCATCTTCGCTGTCGTTGAGAAGAAGGTCCGGGTGCCCGGCTTCATCGTGGCGGGCGGCACCGGGGGAGGGCATTGAGATGCTGAACCTCGACCTGACCTTTCTCAGCTGGGACATCATCAGCAAGTTCGTGCTCGGTGGCCTGTGGTTCAGCATCAAGCTCACGCTGATCGCCACGGCCGGCGGCATCTTCTTCGGTACCCTGCTGGCGCTCATGCGCCTGTCGGGGCGCAAATGGCTGGATGTGCCCGCCGCCATCTACGTCAACGGCATGCGCTCCATCCCGCTGGTGATGGTGATCCTCTGGTTCTTCCTGCTGATCCCCTTCATGATCGGCAAGCCCATCGGCGCCGAGGTCTCGGCCATCATCACCTTCATCGCCTTCGAGGCAGCCTATTTCAGCGAGATCATGCGTGCGGGTATCCAGTCCATCCCGCGCGGCCAGGTCTTTGCAGGCCAGGCCCTGGGCATGAGCTACGCCCAGAACATGCGTCTCGTGGTGCTGCCCCAGGCCTTCCGCAACATGCTGCCGGTGCTGCTCACGCAGACCATCATCCTGTTCCAGGACACCTCGCTGGTCTACGCCATCGGTGCCTATGACCTGCTCAAGGGGTTCACCAATGCCGGCAAGATCTACGGCCGGCCGGAGGAGGCCTATCTGCTGGCCGCCGTCGTGTATTTCGTGATCTGTTTTGCGCTGTCCTGGAGCGTCAAGCGCCTGCAGGCCAAGATCGCCATCGTGCGCTGAGTTCGGAGAAGACCATGATTGAAATCAAGAACGTGTCGAAGTGGTATGGCCCCGTGCAGGTGCTCAACAACTGCTCGGTCAACATCGCCAAGGGTGATGTGGTGGTGGTCTGTGGCCCCTCGGGCTCGGGCAAGTCCACGCTGATCAAGACCGTCAACGGCCTGGAACCCATCCAGCAGGGCGAGATCTTCGTCGACGGTGTGCCTCTGCACGATCCCAAGACCGACCTGCCCAAGCTGCGCAGCCGCGTGGGCATGGTGTTCCAGCACTTCGAGCTGTTTCCCCACCTGAGCGTGACCGAGAACCTCACCATCGCCCAGGTCAAGGTGCTGGGCCGCAGCATCGACGAGGCCCGGGCGCGCGGCCTCAAGATGCTGGACCGCGTGGGCCTGATGGCGCACAAGGACAAGTTCCCGGGCCAGCTCTCGGGCGGCCAGCAGCAGCGCGTGGCCATCGCCCGCGCCCTGTCCATGGACCCCATCGTCATGCTCTTCGACGAGCCGACCTCGGCGCTCGACCCCGAGATGGTGGGGGAGGTGCTGGACGTGATGGTGACCTTGGCCAAGGAAGGCATGACCATGATGGTGGTCACGCACGAGATGGGCTTTGCGCGCAAGGTGGCCAGCCGTGTGATCTTCATCGACGTCGGTGGCCGCATCCTCGAAGACTGCAGCAAGGACGAGTTCTTCGGCCATCCCGAGAACCGCCAGCCGCGCACCAAGGACTTCCTCAACAAAATCCTGCAGCACTGAGCCTCCCGGCCTACAATCTCGCCCATGCTTCGTTCCGCCCGCATGTCCTTCTGGCGCGCCTGCCCTGTGCAGGCGCCGCATGCGCGTGCCTGGACGCCCTGCCTGCTGCCGCAGGCAGAGTCCTGAGCCCGGCGATCCTCTTCCGAATCTTTTCGCGCCGACACTGGATCCCCGGGCCTGCCTCAGGCGCAGCTGGCCCGGCGAGTCCGGGCTGTTTCCGGAGCGTTTCCATGTTCTCTTCCGATACCGTCCGCCTGATGAGCGAGCTGGACCATGCCCGCATCCTGCGCCTGTTGCCGCAGCGGGGCGTGCCCGAGTCCTTGAGCGATCTGCTGCAAGGCGCCGAGCTGCTGGCCCCGCGTGATGTGCCCGCGCAGGTGGTCACCATGCACAGCCACCTGCTGGTTGAAGACCCGGCCAGCGGCGCCCGCCAGGAGCTGACCCTGAGCTACCCCCTCGATGCCGATCCGGCCCAGGGCCGCGTCTCCGTGCTGTCACCGGCCGGCACCAGCCTGCTGGGCCTGGAGGAAGGCGAAACGGCCACATGGCTCACGCCCGACGGCCGCCGGCACGCGCGGCGCCTGCTGCGCATCCTGTACCAGCCCGAGGCCAGCGGCGACTACCTGCGCTAGCCGCGGCGGGTGAGGGTGCGACAATCACGCCATGGACACGCTGACCCTCACCCGCCCCGACGACTGGCATCTGCACGTGCGCGATGGCGCCGCCCTGGCCGCCGTGGTGCCGCACACGGCGCGCCAGTTCGGCCGCGCCATCATCATGCCCAACCTCAAGCCGCCGGTGACCACGGCCGCCGAGGCTGCGCACTACCGCGCGCGCATCCGCGCCGCCGTGCCTGCCGGCGTGGACTTCGAGCCGCTGATGACGCTCTACCTGACCGACAAGCTGCCGCCCGAGGAGATCGAGCGCGCCAAGGCCACCGGCGTGGTCGCCTGCAAGCTCTACCCGGCCGGCGCCACCACCAACAGCGATGCCGGCGTGACCGACATCCGCAAGACCTACAAGACGCTCGAGGCCATGCAGCGCGAAGGCCTGCTGCTGCTGGTGCACGGTGAGGTCACCAGCCCGGAGATCGACCTCTTCGATCGCGAGGCCGTCTTCATCGAGAAGCAGCTCCAGCCACTGCGTCGCGATTTTCCCGAGCTCAAGATCGTCTTCGAGCACATCACGACGAAAGAAGCCGCGCAGTATGTGATGGAGAGCGACCAGTACACGGGCGCCACCATCACTGCCCACCACCTGCTCTACAACCGCAACGCCGTCTTCACGGGGGGCATCCGCCCGCACTACTACTGCCTGCCCGTGCTCAAGCGCGAGACGCACCGCCAGGCCCTGGTGGCTGCAGCCACCAGCGGCAGCCCCAAGTTCTTCCTCGGTACCGACAGCGCGCCGCATCCAGCGCACCTCAAGGAGCACGCCACGGGCTGCGCGGGCTGCTACACGGCGCACGCGGCCATCGAGATGTACGCCGAGGCCTTCGATGCCGTGGGCAAGCTGGACCAACTCGAGGGCTTCGCCAGCTTCCACGGTGCCGACTTCTATGGCCTGCCGCGCAACCGCGGCACCATCACCCTGCGACGTGAATCCTGGACGCCGCCCGAGAGCTTCGCCTTCGGCGAGGCCGAGCTCAAGCCGCTGCGCTCGGGCGAGGCCCTGCCGTGGCGCATGGTCTAGCGCAGATCCGTTGGGCTGCGCCCTGGCTCGGACCCTACCGCGAGGTGGGCGAGCCTCTGGCGCAGGCCGTGCTCGCCGGGCGCAGCAATGCCGAAGTGCTTGACGCGGCGGGCGGCCCGCGGCGCTTCGTGCCCCAGGAGATGCTGCCCGAAGGCGTGCCCTACGAACGCTACATCTTCGAGACCTCTCGGGTGCCCACGCGCGAGGGCCTGCATGATTTCTTCAACGGCCTGGTCTGGATGCAGTTTCCGCAGACCAAGCGCCGGCTCAACCAGTTGCAGGCGCAGGCCATCGCGGCCGACGGCATCCGTGCCGTGCGCGGACCGCTGCGCGATGCGGCCACGCTGTTCGACGAAAACGCCGCCCTCTTGCAGGCGCCCGAGGTGTTTTGGGAGGCCTTGAACGCGAGGGACTGGCAGCGTCTGTTCATTGACCTGCGTCCGCAATGGGCCCAGGCGCAGCTGACCTTGTTCGGCCATGCGCTGCTTGAGAAGTTGGTTCAGCCGCGCAAGGACATCACGGCCCATGTCTACCGGGCGCCGCCGGGGCTGGCTGCCCGGGACCTCGATGCCTGGCTGGCGCAGGATCTGGATGCCGGGCATCTGGCGCGCAAGCCGTTCCAGCCGCTGCCCGTGCTGGGTGTGCCGGGCTGGTGGCCGGCCAACGAAGCGGTGGATTTCTATGCCGACCCGCAGGTGTTTCGTCCCCGGCGCGAGCGTTCACTCGCGCCATGAGGGGCAATTCGCTACACCCGGCAGTGGGAATGCCGGGCGGCGCTTGATTTCGGTCTTTTCGCCCTTACCATTCGCGCCATCGGTCCCGCTGTATGGGACTGTTCCTGAAGGAAACCATGAAACGCATCATCCTGTTCGTCCTGACCAACCTTGCTGTGGTGGTCGTGCTGGGCATCGTGGCCAGCCTGCTGGGCGTCAACCGCTTTCTTACGGCCAACGGTCTGAACCTGGGCATGTTGCTCGGTTTCGCGCTCATCATGGGTTTTGGTGGTGCCATCATCTCGCTGCTGATCAGCAAGCCCGTGGCCAAGTGGAGCGCGGGCGTACAGATCATCGAGCAGCCGCAGACGCCCGACGAGGCGTGGATCGTCAACACCGTTCGCAAGTTCGCCGACCAGGCTGGAATCGGCATGCCTGAGGTCGGCATCTTCGAAGGCGACCCCAACGCCTTCGCCACGGGCGCGTTCAAGAACTCGGCCCTGGTCGCCGTGTCCACCGGCCTGCTGCGCAACATGACGCGCGAAGAGGTCGAGGCCGTGATCGGCCACGAGGTGGCCCACATCGCCAACGGCGACATGGTCACCATGACGCTGATCCAGGGCGTGATGAACACCTTCGTGGTCTTCATCAGCCGTGTGGTCGGCTACGCCGTGGACAGCTTCCTGCGCAAGGGTGATTCCGAGAACTCGGGCCCGGGCATCGGCTACTTCGTCACCACCATCGTGATGGACATCGTGCTGGGTTTCCTGGCCGCCATCATCGTGGCCTGGTTCTCGCGGCAGCGTGAATTCCGCGCCGATGCCGGTGCCGCCCAGCTCATGGGCCGTCGCCAGCCCATGATCAACGCCCTGTCGCGCCTGGGCGGTCTGCACACGGCCGAACTACCCAAGAGCATGGCCGCCATGGGCATTGCCGGTGGCATCGGCCAGCTGTTCTCGACGCACCCGCCGATCGAGGAACGCATCGCCGCGCTGCAGAACATGCAAGGCTGAGCAAGATTCCTTGCCGAGGCCCCGCGGGCAAACCCTGCCCCGGGGCCTTTTCTTTGGGCTTGCGCCGCACAGAGTGGGCGCCCAAAATGGGTGCAAGCGCCGGGTTCACGGCGTATCCGCATCCTCCATGACCGCCGTGCCTGCGCCCCTCCGTGCGAAGTCCGCCACCCGCGGTTTCCTTCCACGCCTGTGGCTGGCGGTCGGCCTGCTCAATCTGGTGCTGGCCGGCTTCGTCTACTGGTCCCTGCAGCAGAGCCGGCAGCGCTTCGAGGAGCGGGCCGCCGTGATGGTGGACAACCTCTCGCACCTCATGGAGCAGGACATCGCCGCGTCCGTGCGCGTGATCGACCTGGCCCTGCTGGCGGTGGGCGACGAGGTCTTGCGCACCGATGGCCGCACGCGCATCGAAGCCCTGATCGAGGACAACTTGCGACGGCTGCCTGAGCTTGACGGGCTGCGGGTGGTCGATGCGCGCGGTGACCTGATCCATGGCACAGGCGTTACACCGCGTACCCGGGTGAACATTGCGGACCGCGACTATTTCATCCGCCTGCGCAATGAAGCGGGGGCCGGCCTGGTTGTCAGCGAACCTGTCAAAGGACGCCTCAGTGGCAAATGGGTCATCAACCTGGCGCGCGGCCTGCGCGCGCCCGATGGTCGCTTTCTGGGCCTGGTGCAGGGCTCGCTGCCGCTGCATCACATCATTGCGCGCCTCGTTCCGTTGCAGTTCGGCACCAGCGGTTCGTTCACGGTCTTTGATGCGAATTTCCGTCTGGTCGTGCGCCATCCCTCGCCGGACGGGGTGGCCGAGGCCGTGGGCATGCCCTTCGGGTCACCCGAGCTGCGTCAGCGTGTGAGCAGCGGGCAGCGCAGCGGGGTCTACCGGGCGGTCTCCATCGTCGACCAGGTGCAGCGCATTTCCTCGTTTCGCCGCATCACCGGTACGGACCTCTATCTGGTGATCGGCTTCGCCGAAGAGGACTATCTGGCCGGCTGGCGCGAGGAGGTGCGCAAGGCGGTGGGCATGGCCCTGATGTTCCTGCTCACCAGCCTGGCGGTGGCCTGGTTGATCCGGCGTTCCTGGCAACACCAGGCCGTTGCGACGCTGGCGCTGGAACAGGCCTACCGTACGCTGGAGGCTGAAAAGCAGCTCAACCAGACCATCATCCGCTCCTCGCCCTTCGCCATCTACACGCGCGACCGCGAAGGTATCGTCACGGCCTGGAATCCCGCCGCCGAGAAGCTATTCGGCTGGCGCGCCGATCAGGTCCTGGGGCGTCCGCTGCTCAGCGTGCCGGTGGGACGGCAGCGCGAGACCGTGGAATTGCGCGAACGTGTGCTGCGCGGCGAGAGCATCCTCGATCTGGAAGTGCAGCGGCAGAAGGCCGACGGAACGCTGTTCGACCTGAGCACCACGCTGGCGCCGCTGCGTGACGCCAGCGGCGAGATCAACGGCTACCTGGCCATCGCGGCCGACATCACGGCGCGCAAGACGGCCGAGCGCCAGGTGGAGTTCCTGGCCTACCGCGACGTGCTCACCGGCCTGCCCAACCGCCTGCTGCTGCAAGACCGCTACAGCCAGGCCGCGGCCCATGCCGAGCGCATGCAGCGGCGCCTGGCCCTGCTGTTCCTGGACCTGGACAACTTCAAGACCATCAACGATTCGCTGGGCCATGCCGTGGGCGATGCCCTGCTCAAGGAGATCGCGGCGCGCTTGCGCGAATGCGTGCGCGAGACCGACACCATCAGCCGCCAGGGCGGCGACGAGTTCCTCATCGTGCTGTCCGACCTCAGCGGCACCGAGGCCATCGTGCCCGTGCTGGTGAAGATCCGCGAGCGGCTGCAGGCGCCTTTCCTCATCGACGGCCACGAGCTCGCGACCTCGGCCTCGATCGGCGTGGCGCTGTACCCGGACGACGGGCGTGATTTCGAGGTCCTGCACCAGAAGGCCGACACCGCCATGTACCGGGCCAAGGATGCCGGGCGCAACCACTACCGCTTCTTCGACGAGCAGATGAATGTGGAGGCAGTCGAGCATCTGCGGATCAAGAACGGCCTGCGGCGCGCCCTGGAGCGCGGCGAGTTCGAGCTGCACTACCAGCCGCAGATCGCGCTGGACAGCGGCCGCGTCGTCGGCGTCGAGGCCCTGCTACGCTGGCGTCACCCCGAAGACGGGCTGATCCCGCCGGCGCGCTTCATCCCGGTGGCCGAGGACGGCGGTCTCATCGTCCCGATCGGCGAGTGGGTGCTGCAGGAGGCCTGTCGCCAGGCCATGGCGTGGCGTACGCAGGGCCTGCCGCCGCTGGTGATGGCGGTCAACCTGTCGGCTGTGCAGTTCCGCCGCGGCGAGCTGCAGCCCGCGATCGCCCGCATCCTGCAAGGTACCGGCTTCGAGCCGCGCCTGCTGGACCTGGAGCTGACCGAGTCCATCATGATCCACGACGCCGAGGCCGTGCTGGCCAGCGTGCGCCAGCTCAAGCAGCTGGGCGTCAAGCTCTCGATCGACGACTTCGGCACCGGCTATTCCAGCCTGTCCTACCTCAAGCGTTTCGACGTTGACAAGCTCAAGATCGACCAGGGTTTCGTGCGCGACCTCGCCCGCAACCCGGACGATGCGGCCATCGTACGCGCCATCATCCAGATGGCGGCCAGCCTGGGCCTGCAGACCATCGCCGAAGGTGTGGAGGATGCCGAGGCCCTGGCGCTGCTGCGGGAATTTGGCTGCCACGAGGCGCAGGGTTATTTCTTTGCACGGCCCATGGAGGCGCAGGCTTTGGCAGACTATGTGCTGCAGACAGTGCAGACACCACCGAACTTCGAGAACACGGGGGCCTTATGAAGCGATGCCGCAGCTTGCTGCTGACCACTCTGTGCGCCGTTCTCTGCGGCGCGGCCTGGGCACAGTCGCCCCAGACCTGCGAGCAGGCCTGGGAAGACTACAACCAGTTCAAGAAGGACAACAAGATGGAGCCCGAGCGCTACGCCTACACGGTGTACGGCGCCAACGTCCGGGCCCTGTGCGGGGCCCATGTGCTGCCGGTGCCGCCAGGCGTCGATACGCCGCCGCGCATCATCCGCAGGCCCCCGCCACCTCCGCCCAAACCGCCGCAGGCCCCCCCGGCGCCCAAGTAGGCGAGCAGGCGAGGCCGCGGTCAACCGGCCAGGTCCAGTGCCAGGGCCTCGGCCACCTTGATGCCGTCCACCCCCGCCGAGAGGATGCCGCCGGCATAGCCTGCGCCTTCCCCGGCGGGGTAGAGGCCGCGCACATTGAGGCTTTGCAGATCCTCACCGCGCGGAATGCGCAGCGGGGAAGAGGTCCGCGTCTCCACGCCGGTCAGCACGGCGTCCGGCATGTCATAGCCCTTGATCTTGCGGCCGAAGATCGGCAGCGCCTCGCGCATGGCCTCGATCGCATAGGGCGGCAGCGCGGGCTGCAGGTCGCCGAGCTTGACGCCCGGCTTGTACGAAGGCAGCACCGTGCCGAAGTCTGTCGAGGGCTGAGCGGCCAGGAAGTCGCCGACGAGCTGGCCCGGGGCCTCGTAACTGCTGCCGCCCAGTGCGTAGGCTTGCGCTTCCAGCTTGCGTTGCAGCACGATGCCGGCGAGCGGGTGGTACTGCGGTGGCTGCTCGCGCCGCATCGCCGCGGCCTGGGCTGCATAGCGCGGCCCGTCCTCGGGACCGAAGGCTGCGATCCAGTCGTCCACCGCTTGGCCGCTCGGGTAGTCCGGCGGCTCGATGCCCACCACCATGCCCGCGTTGGCATTGCGTTCGTTGCGCGAGTACTGGCTCATGCCGTTGGTCACCACGCGGCCGGGCTCCGAGGTGGCCGCCACCACAGTGCCACCCGGGCACATGCAGAAGCTGTAGACCGCTCGGCCGTTCTTCGCGTGGTGCACCAGCTTGTAGTCGGCCGCCCCCAGCATGGGGTGGCCCGCGTAGCGGCCCCAGCGTGCGCGGTCGATCACGCTCTGCGGGTGTTCGATGCGAAAGCCGATGGAAAAGGGCTTGGCCTGCAGGCTAACGCCGCGGTCCCAGAGCATGGTGAAAGTGTCGCGCGAGCTGTGGCCCAGGGCCAGCACCACGTGGCGGGCTGCCAGCTCATAGGTCTGGCCGTTGGACTGGTCGAGCACGCGCAGACCACGCAGTTCCTTGCCTTCTGGCGTGTCGTCGAGCAGCAGGTCGGTCACGCGCTGCTGGAAGCGGATCTCGCCGCCCAGGGCCTCGATCTGTTCGCGGATGCCCTCGACCACTTTCACCAGCTTGAAGGTGCCGATGTGTGGGTGCGCCTCGACCAGGATCTCGGGCGGCGCGCCGGCGTCCACAAACTCCTGCATGACCTTGCGGCCGAGATGGCGTGGATCCTTGATCTGGCTGTAGAGCTTGCCGTCGCTGAAGGTGCCCGCGCCGCCTTCGCCGAACTGCACGTTCGATTCGGGCTGCAGCACCTTCTTGCGCCACAGCCCCCAGGTGTCCTTGGTGCGCTCACGCACCGTCTTGCCGCGCTCCAGCACGATGGGTCGGAAGCCCATCTGCGCCAGCAACAGGGCCGCGAAGATGCCGCAAGGGCCGAAGCCGACGACCACCGGGCGCTCCGGCAGCTGGGCCGGGGCCTGCACGGGCGGGCGGTAGACGAGGTCGGGGCTGGGGCCGATGTGGGGATGCTTCCCGAACTGCGCGAGCAGACGGGTCTCCAGTTCCGGCGCGAGCGCGACGTCGACGATGTAGACCTGTAGCAGCTCGGCCTTGCGCGCGTCGAAGCTGCGCTTGTAGACCGTGTGGTGGCGCAGCTCGCCTGGCGCGATGCCCAGGGTCTTGCAGATCAGCGCGGGCAGAGCCTCGGGCGCGTGCTCCAGCGGGAGCTTGAGTTCGGTCAGTCGGATCATGGCTTGTGTTGATCAAGCAGAAGAGGGCGTGATTATCCCAGCCGGCACGACATCGCGCCGGCTGAGATAATCTCCAGCGTGAAGTCGGCTGGACCGCCGCTGGTGCAAGCTGGGAAACCAGGCACTGGAGGAACGTCCGGACTGCACAGGGCAGCGTAGGAGGTAACACCTCTCCACCGTGAGGTGAGGATCAGAGCAACAGAGACGAGTCACTGCCGGGCAACCGGTGGTGGGTGAAACGGGCAATCTCTACGCGCAGCAATACCAAATAGGCCAGCGTTGATGTGGCTCCGCGGAGCTGGCGGGTAGGTAGCACCGAGCCGGGTGGGCAACCCCCGGCCCAGATAAATGGCGGTCACGCCGCGGCTGGATTCCGGTTCAGCTGTGGTGCACAGAATCCGGCTTACAGGCCGACTTCACACTTATTCCGTCCGGTGCCGCGCAGGCGGCACCGGCTTTCCTGCGATGTGCTCAGGACTTGGCGGCCAGGGCGCCGGCCAGGGCGAACACCGAATTGGGGGCCGACGTCTTGGGCGGCTCGGGCTTGCGCTGGGCAAAGATGCCGCGCCGCGTCGGCGCCTGTCGCTCCTCGACCGGCGTGCCCTTGGCGCGCTGCTCTTCGCAGAGCTGCAGCAGCTTGATGCCTTCCAGGTGTTCCATCATGCGGCTGTTGAGGCCGCTCCAGAGTTCGCGTGTGAGTTGCCAGCCGGCTTCGCCGGCATCGGTGTTCTCATCGGCCTGCAGGCCGCGTGGGCCCTCGACGGCGCGAATGATGTCCGCCACGCTGATGAACTGGGCGCTGCGGCCCAGGGTGTAGCCGCCGCCCGGCCCGCGGGTGCTTTCCACCAGGCCCTGTTGACGCAGCTTGCTGAACAGCTGTTCCAAGTAGGACAGGGAGATCTGCAGCCTTTGCCCGATGGAGTTCAGGGGCACGGGACCGGCCGATTCGCGCAGGGCGAGGTCGATCATGGCGGCGACGGCAAAGCGGCTTTTGGCGCTGAGACGCATGGCGTTTCCTTTCTCGGATGTGGCGCGCGTGCTGGATGGCACGCACACACGAAACTCTAGGGATATTCGATATTCCAGTAAATTCGAATTTTTGAGAGAGTCACTTCGATTAAATCGAATAAAAGGAGTTCCCTTGAACTTCAAGCATCTGCACTATTTTTGGGTTGTCGCTCGATCCGGCGGTATTTTGAGGGCGGGTGAGCAGTTACACACAACACCTCAAACCTTGTCGGGTCAGATCAAGCTTCTGGAAGAGCGTCTAGGACGAAAGCTGTTTCGCAAAAGCGGCCGGCAACTGGAGCTGACCGACGACGGCCGCATGGCCCTGGGCTACGCCGACGAGATCTTCACGCTGGGCGCCGAGCTGGAGGCGGCGTTGCGCCAGCCACGCAGCGGGCCACGGGTGCTGGACTTCCGCGTCGGGGTGGCTGATTCGGTGGCCAAGTCCGTGGCCTACCGCCTCCTGGAGCCAGCCATGGACCTGACAGTGCCGGTGCGCCTGATCGGGGTCGAGGGCAAGTTCCCTGACCTGCTGGCCCAGCTGGCCCTGCACCGGCTGGACCTGGTGATTGCCGACGAACCGTTGACACGGCGCATCAGCGTCAAGGCCTACAACCATGCGCTGGGTACGTCACGCATGAGCTTTTTCTGCGCGCCCACGCTGCGCAGCGAGCTGCAGGGGCCGTTTCCGCAGTGCCTGCATGGCGCGCCCATGCTGATCCAGGGCGCGGCCTCCTCCGTGCGGCAGGAGCTCGATGCCTGGCTGCTGCGCCACGGGATCCAGCCGCGCATCGTGGGGGAGTTTGACGATGGCGCGCTGATGACGGCCTTCGGCCGCGAGGGCCGCGGTGTCTTCATGTCGCCCACGGTGCTGGAGGACGAGACCGTGGCGCACTACGGCGTGGAGGTCATCGGCCACGGCGACGAGGAGCTGGTCGAGGAGTTCTACGCGGTCTCGGTGGAGCGGCGCATCAAGCACCCTGCCGTGGCCGCCATCACACAGGCGGCGCGCGGGCGCCTCTTCCACGGCTAAAGCACGCTCAGCGGCACAGCGTGCCGGCCTTGAGGCGTTCAGCGCGCTGCGGCGTGGCCGGGTGCGTGCTGAGCCAGTCGGCCGTGCTGTCGGGCTGCGTCGACGGTGCGGGGGTGCCACGCCCGTGCGCCAGGCCCAGCAGCAGGTCGGCCATGGGGGCTGTGGGCTTTTGCGCGCGGGCCATCAGTGCCAGCGCGAAACAATCGGACTCGGTCTCGTGCTGGCGCCGGTAGGCCAGGCCCGTGAGCACCGTGCTGGCCAGCGAGACCACGCTGGAGACATCGCCCAGCGCCAAGCCCAGGCCCACGTTGAGCACGCCCTGCTCGACGATCAGACGTGTGCCGTGGCGGTGTTCGATGTGACCGATCTCGTGCGCCAACACCCCCAGCAAGGCGTCGTCGGACAGGCCGGCCTTGCCAGCGCCTTCCACCAGCTCGTCGGTCATGACCACGATGCCGCCGGGCAGGGCAAAGGCATTGGGCCCCAGGCCGCGTCGGAACATCAGCTCGTAGCGCGGGCGATAGGCCGGGTAGCGCTTGAGCGAGGGGTCAAGCTGGCGCAGCAGATCGTCGAAGCCAGCGCGCAGCACCGCCTGGCGCTCGGGCGGCAGCTGGCTGGGCTTGAGCCAGCGGCGCTCGATCTGGCCCAGCGCCTCCTGGCTGATGCCCAGCTCCCACTCCAGCGGTACATGACGGCTCAGCTGGGCCGCGGCCCAGGGCGTGCCGTAGCGGTAGAAGGCCACGAGCCCGATGACGGCGATGGCCAGCACGCCCAGCAGCACGGCCCAGCGGGTCTGCATGCGCTGGGCCAGACCGGGGCGCGCACCCGCGGCGGCCAGGGCCTGCTGCCAGACTTCGGGCTGGTCGATCTCGACACTGCCGTGTTCGTGCAAGGCGATGGTCACGCGTTCAGGGGTGCGGTCGGCGCTCCATTGCGGCGGCCACTCCACCTCGTCATGTTCGAAGCGGCGTGACGCCGCGTGCGCCAGGTCCAGCACATGCAGGCGCAGGGCCGGTCCCTTGGGGCCGGGCTCGAGTACGATCAGCACCTCGCGCGCGCGACTGCTGCGGCCGTTGAACCATTTGGCGCGCAGGGGGGCGGCCGGGCTGACAGTCTCGGCCATGGCCTCAGCCGACGATGTCCAGGCCGGCCGCATCGGCGAGGGCGTCGCCCAGGCCTTCCTGCTGCTTGACCAGATCGCCCACCAGCTGGTCCAGCCCACCCTTGATGTGCAGGGTGACCGAATCAGCCTTCATGCGGTATTCGTTGACGCGGGCGAAGGGGCGGTAGAAGCCCAGGGTCAGCAGCGTGAGCAGCAGGTTCTTGAGGCGCAGGCGCACGAAGGGCCAGTGCTTCAGATCGCATTTGAAGCGTGCGATCTGGCTCAGGCCGACGTTGCTCCAGATCAGCTTGAACATGCGCGCCTCGCGGTAGGCGCGCGCCGGCGCCGAGACCAGGATCAGCGCCAGGAAGACGACGAGCACGGTCACGAGGATGAGCACGAACATCGCCGAGCCCCGGGTGCTGCTGAACAGGGCCTGCAGGGTGTAGAGCGTGCCGGCGCCCAGGGCCAGGATCAGTGCAATGCCAGCCAGCAGCACGGCCACGGTGGCGACCCAGATGCGTACGAAGTCGCTGTAGACCGGTTTCCAGCGCCCGCGCTGCTTGCCGATACCAGCGCGCAGCACGAGCAGGCTCTTGTAGTTGAACTCGACGCGGATGATGCACAGCAGGCTCAGCAGCACGCCCAGTGCGATCAGGCCCCATGCGGGCGCGCTGAAGGAAGGCAGCCCAGGACCGCCGCGCGGGGGAGGGGGCGCCACAGGGGCCGTGGCCAGCGGATCGGGGGCTTGCAGGGCCTCCACCCCGAACACGACGCCGATCCAGACCGCGGCCATCGCGAAGATCGGCCAGCTCGCCAGGTACACCTCCTTCCAGCCGGCCGCGAAATGCAGCTGCAGGCCGCGCCAGCGCGTGCTGGCCAGGCGAAAGCGCATGGCGCTGCCCCAGAAGTAGGGGGCGAGCACGGCCGCGGCGACGATGAAGAACAGCACCATGGTCTCCTGCCCGGTCTCGGCCGCGATCTTGTAGGCGATGTAAAGCAAGGCGAAGAGGATGAAGCTGACCACCATCTTGCGCAGAGGCGCAGTGAATTCCAGCGGGCTGCTGGCGATCAGAGTGTGGTCGTAGAACCAGCGCGCGGTACGCCGGCGTGCCCAGGGCGTGTACAGCCCCAGTGTGACGATGGACAGCAGCACGTTGACGATCCAGACCCGGAAGTACTCGCCGCCGGTACCGGAGAAGCGTAAGCGGTAGGCGGCAATGCCGTGACGTTGCGTCCTGCTGTCCATAACCCCTGCCCCCCGGTGATGTCGTTGCGCCGGCAGTGTAGCAGCGCGTCCCGGTGCGTGAACGGATCCTAGAGCCTGATCACGCCCTCGCAGTGAACCGTGGCATAAACTAAAAGCGTTCGTGGGCCTGCAGATAGCGCCATTGCCCGGCGGGCAGCTGACCCATGGGCACACGGCCGATGCGGATGCGCTTCATGGCCAGGATCTGCAGGCCGGCGCGTTCGCAGACGTAGGCGACCAGGCCGGGGTGGGTGCCCTTGATCGCCAGGCGTAGCTTGCTACGGCCGTTGCCGCTGCCGGTCAGGCTGGCCTTGAGAGGGGGCAGGGGCTGCCCGCGTGTGTCGGTCTCCCGCATCAGCAGCGCGAGCTGGGCGGGCGCGACCTCGCCCTGGACGTCGACCGTCATTTCCACCTCGATCAGGCGCTCGTCGTCGATCAGCTTGCGTGCCACCCGTGCGTCCTGGGTGTAGACCAGCAGGCCGCTGGCTGCGGGCTCCAGCGGCAGCACTGGCGTGAGCTGGCTGAAGTGGCGTTGGAGCACCCGCGTGCCGCCGGTTTCGGCGCTCCAGTGCTGTTCGGCGTTCAGCAGGGCCGGGGGCGAGGGATGGTCGGCCGGCTTGTGCAGCAGCAGCGTCACGGGCGGCAGTTCCGTGAGCCGCGCGTTCGGGGCGAGTTCGACCTTCTCGTTGAGCACCCGGAACTGGGGCTCCTCCACCACGCGGCCGTCCACCCGGACCCAGCCGCCTTCGATGTAGCGCTCGGCCTCGCTGCGGGAGCAGGACAGCTGCGCGGCCAGGCGCTTGGACAGGCGGACGGCTTCGTTCACGGCGTGCGACCCTGCAGCGCCAGCAGGCGCTCCACATGGGCCTGCAGCGAGCGCTTGGCCAGCGGCCAGAGACTGACGGGCACATCGTCGTAGGCCAGCACGACCCAGTCGTCCAGCGTGCCCTGGGGTTGGGCCTGCATGGCGGCTCGCACCTTGGTTTCGCGGGCCAGGCGGTGGGCCTTGAGTTTGGCGATGACGGTGCGCGCCGCGTCCATCACATGGCCATGAGCCGGCAGGATGTAGCCCAGGCCCAGGCGCACGCAGGCGGCGTCGAGCGCGTCGAGCGCGTCGAGGTAGGCCGTCATATTGCCGTCGGGCGGGTTGATCACGGTGGTGCTGCCATTGAGGATGTGGTCGCCCGAGAACAGCAGGCCCGCGCCCGGCTCGTCGGCCAGCAGCAGGCAGAGGTGATTGGCCGCATGGCCCGGGGTGTGGATGACCTGCAGGCTGTGCTGCACGCGCCCTGCATCGTCGTGCAGGGCGAGCGTCTCACCGTCGGCCAGCACCCGGTCGGGGCTGAACTGGCTGACGGCGTTGGCCGTGGGGGCCGAGGGCAGGCCCAGCACGGGCGGCTGGCGGCCGCTGCGCTCGGCGCACAGGGTCTGCAGCGGGCGGGCGGCGGGGGCATGGTCTGCATGCGAGTGGGTGCAGACGATGAGGCGGATGTCACCCCCCGCGGCCTGCCAGAGGCGCTCGATGTGGGCCCGCTCCAGCGGCCCCGGGTCGAGCACCAGCCAGCCGGTGGCCGATGAGCCCACGAGGTAGCTGTTGGTGCCGGGGCCGGTCATGAGCCCGGGGTTGGGTGCGGTCAGGCGCAGCACGTGCGGACGCAGGGCCACGGGCGTCTCGTGTTGCCAGGGCGGCTGGGCCTGCAGGCCGGCTAGGGGTAGATGCGGGGTGGACATGCGGGGTGTGAAACGTACCATGCGGCGACAAGCCCAACTCTAAAGGAGACTCCCTCATGTACAAGCACGTATTGCGCCGCACCCTGCTGGCCTTGTCCGCAATCTCGGTCCTCGGCCTGGGTCTGGGCGCGCAGGCGCAGGACTGGCCGGCGCGCCAGCCGATCAAGCTCGTGGCGGTGTTCCCGCCCGGCGGCTCGGTGGACCAGGTGTCGCGCCTGCTCGCGCCCTATCTGCAGCAGGAACTGGGGCAGAACGTGATCGTCGAGAACAAGGGCGGGGCCTCGGGCTCCATCGGCGCGGCCCAGGTGGCGGCGGCCGCACCCGACGGCTACACCTTTGCCGTGGTCTTCGACACCCACGGTGTGAACCCCGCGCTCATGCCCAACCTGCCCTTCGACTCGCGCAAGGACCTGAGCACGGTCATCGTGGTGGGGACCTCGCCCATGGTGCTGGCCACCCCCGCCGGTTCGGAGTTCAAGACCTTTGCCGACGTGCTGGCTGCGGCCAAGGCGAGCAAGGGCGCCAGCTACGGCACCATCGGCTCGGGCAGCCTGGGCCATCTGGCCATGGCGCTGCTGGGCAAGAACAACAACCTCAACTTCGTGCACGTGCCCTACAAGGGCGGTGGCCCGCTGATGAACGACGCCGTGGCTGGCCATGTGCCGCTGGCCATCGGGTCGGTCTTCGTGGTCAAGCCGCATGTGGACAGCAAACGCCTGCGTCCGCTGGCGGTCACGACCAGCCAGCGCGCGCGCCAGCTGCCCGAGGTGCCGACCATCGCCGAGAGCGGCTTTGCCGGCTTCGAGGCGCCGGCCTGGTGGGCGGTGCTGGCCCCGGCCAAGACGCCACCGGCCATCGTGCAGCGCATGAACGAGGCCATCAACAAGATCATGAAGAACCCCGAGGTGGCCCAGCGCCTCGCGGGGCAGGGCATCGATGTGCTCGGCGGCACGCCGCAGGCCGGCCAGGCTTTTGTCGAGCGCCAGATGGATATCTGGGCCAAGGTCGTCAAGGACAACGACATCAAGCCGGACTAAGCTCCCCCCAGGCTGCGCGCACTTCGTTCGCTACGCCACCCGCTCGGGGGCAACGCCAGCGGCCCGGCGAAGCCGGTGCCGCGGCGTTCCCGAAGGGATTTGCTCCGGCGACGCAAGTGCTCAATCTTCCGGAGTGATTTGCAGCGCCACGAGAAAGCGCGCCACCATGTTGTAGGTGGCGATGGCGCTCGTGAGTTCGACCAGGCCGGTCTCGTCGAAATGCCGGCGCAGGGCGTCGAAGACCTCGTCGCTGACCTTCACGTCCAGCGTCATCTGCGCGGCGTAGCGGATCACCAGACGGTCCAGTTCGTCCAGCACAGCCGCGTCAGGCACGCCGCGCGGATCCCGGCGCACCAAGGCCTGCAGCGCGTCGAGCTGGGCCTGGCTGCCGCCGGCGGACAGGAAATCGGGGGCATGGTGGTGGTACTCGTAGTGCGCGCCTGTGAGCAAGGCCACGGTGCAAATGCCGAGCTCGCGCAGCCTGCGGCTGGTCGGCAGCTCGGTGCGCACGGCGCGCAGATAGGTGTTCCAGCCGCGCGCCAGCGGTTCGCTCCAGAGCAGGGCCTTGTCGAGGTTGATCAGGGTGCCGCCGCGGCGCGCCTTGATGGCGTCGACGAGTTCGGCGGGCTGGGGTTTGCGTTCAGGCGTCCAGTCGGGCAGTCGCATCGTTGTTTTCCCGTGAGGCGGTGGATGAAATGGCGTGGGTGGGCTCCAGCATACGCGGGGATTGGGCGGATAATTTGCGGCCATGCGTATCCGCTTCACCAAGATGCAGGGCGCGGGCAATGATTTCGTCGTGCTCGACGAGACCCGCGGCCCCAGCGTGCCCGGGGGCCTGACCCCGGCCCAGTACCGCTGGCTGGCCGACCGCCATTTCGGCGTCGGCGCCGACCAGATCCTCAGTGTGCGCCCGGCCCCGGCGCCCGGCATCGATTTCGAATATGTCATCCACAACGCCGACGGCAGCGAGGTCGAACAGTGCGGCAATGGCGCGCGCTGCTTCGCCCGCTATGTGCACGACGCTGGCCTCACGGGCAAGGACCGCATCCGCGTCCAGACCCTGGGGGGCGTGATCGAGCCGCGTCTCAATGCCGACGGCCGTGTCACGGTCGATATGGGTGCGCCCATCTTCCCGCTGGAGCGCGTGCCGTTCGACGGCAGCGGCCTGCAGGCCCTAGCCGATGGCGCCTGGCAGACCTGGCCCGTTCCGGTGGATGGCGTTGCCGTGCCCCTGGCCGTGCTCTCCATGGGCAACCCGCACGCGGTGCAGCTGGTGCCCGATGTGGAGACTGCGCCGGTGCGCACGCAGGGTCCGCTGATCGAGACCCACGCGCGTTTCCCGCGCCGCGTGAATGCCGGCTACCTGCAGATCGTCGACCGCGCGCAGGTGAAGCTGCGCGTCTGGGAGCGCGGCGCCGGCGAGACCCTGGCCTGCGGCTCCGGGGCCTGCGCCGCCGTGGTGGCCGGCATCCGCCTGGGTCGGCTCGACACGCGTGTGGACGTGCAGACCCGCGGCGGCGTGCTGACCATCGAGTGGAGCGGGGAGGGGCAGCCCGTGCTCATGACGGGCCCCGCCACCACCGTGTTCCAGGGCGAAGTCGACGTGCCCGATCTGAAATGAAACCCCAGCCATGACCGAACAAGACATCGCCAACTACCTGCGCGGCAACCCCGCCTTCTTCGAGCGCCAGGCCGACCTGCTGGCCGAGATCTGCCTGATCAGCCCGCACAGCCGGCGCACCGTGAGCCTGCAGGAGCGTCAGGCCGAGCTGCTGCGCGAGAAGATCCGCATGCTCGAAGGTCGGCTCATGGAGATGATCCGCCACGGCGGCGACAACCTGGCTCTGTCGGACAAGATGCTGCGCTGGGCACGCGATCTCTTCCTCGTGGAAGAGGCCGACCGCATCCCCGAGGCCATCGTCGACACCATCCAGCTGCAGTTCGCCGTGCCCCAGGTGGCGATCCGCCTCTGGGATGTGGATGCCGCTTTCGCGGGTGAGCTCTGGGCCGAAGACGTGAGCGAGGACGCGCGCCTGCTGGCCAGTTCCCTGCGCGAGCCTTTCTGTGGCGTCAACTCGGGCTTCGAGGCCACGCAATGGCTGCCGCATCCGGCCCAGGCGGTCTCGCTGGCTCTGCTGCCCCTGCGTCCGCTGGAGGCTGGCAGCAGCGGCCCGGCCTTCGGCATGCTGGTGTTGGCTTCGCCCGATGCGCAGCGTTACACCAGCACCATGGGCACGGATTTCCTCGCGCGCATCGCCGAGGTGGCGAGTGCGGCCCTGACCCGTCTGAGGTAGGCATGACCGCGCCTGCGCATCCGCATGGTGACGATCAGTCTCTGGTCGAGCGCTATCTGGAGCATGTGCGGGTCGAGAAACGGCTGGCCCAGCGCACGGTGACGCTTTATGCGCTGGACCTGGCCAAGCTGCATCAGTTTGCGCAGCAGGCCGGTGTGTCGCTGCCGCAGGTGCAGAACGTCCATGTGCGACGCTGGATCGCCCAGATGCATGGGGGCGGCCGCAGCGGCCGCGGCATCGCCCTCATCCTCTCGGGCTGGCGCGGTTTCTACGCCTGGCTGGGCCGCGAGGGGCGCGTGGCCAGCAATCCCGTGCAGGACGTGCGCGCCCCCAAGGTCGCCAAGCCCCTGCCCAAGGCCCTGAGCGTGGACGACGCGGTGCAACTCGCGGCCCATCGCGACGAGGACGACGATCCCTGGCTGCAGGCACGCGACGCCGCCATGACCGAGCTGCTCTACAGCAGCGGCCTGCGTGTGAGCGAGCTCACGGGGCTGGATGTGCAGGCGAGTTCAGCGGCCCGGGGCTGGATCGACCTGCAGGCCGGCGAGGCCCATGTGCTGGGCAAGGGCAGCAAGCGCCGCAGCGTGCCCGTGGGCAAGGCGGCCATGGCGGCCTTGCAGGCCTGGCTCGCCGTGCGCGCACAGGCTGGCGTACCCGCCGATCAGCCTGCGCTTTTCATCGGCCGCCATGGCACGCGGCTCACCTCCCAGTCCATCTGGCAGCGCCTCAAGCGCCGCAGCCTGCAGGCCGGCCTGGCCACGCCCGTGCATCCGCACATGCTGCGACATTCCTTTGCCAGCCATGTGCTGCAGTCCAGCAGCGATCTGCGCGCGGTGCAGGAGCTGCTGGGCCACGCCAACATCAGCACCACCCAGGTCTACACGCGACTCGATTTCCAGCACCTGGCCCAGGCCTACGACGCGGCGCATCCGCGCGCGCGCGCCAAGGGCGGCAATTAGGCCCTAGAAGGACTCCCACTCGCCGTCGTCGGCGCCAGCCGATTTGGCGGGCGCTTTCGCGGGGGCCAGTGCGGCGGGCGCCGAGAGGCGCTGGGTGGCGGCAGGCGCTGGTTTGGGGGCGGGCGCGCGAACGGTCGGCGTCGGTGGGGCCTTGGGCGCTGCTGCCGTCGGCGCGGCCCGAGCCGTATCGCCCCCCAGCCTGAACACGGCCACGGTCTGCACCAGCTCCTGCGCCTGGCTCTTGAGGCTGCTGGCCGCGGCGGCCATCTCTTCCACCAGGGCCGCGTTCTGCTGCGTGGTCTGGTCCATGCTCGTGATGGCCTCGCCGACCTGGGCCACACCCTGGCTCTGCTCGCTGCTGGCCGCGCTGATCTCGCCCATGATGTCGGTCACGCGCTTGATGCTGGCCACCACCTCGTTCATGGTGCTGCCCGCCTGGTCCACCAGAGCGGTGCCGCGGCCCACCCGCTCCACGCTGTCGGTGATCAGGGTCTTGATCTCCTTGGCGGCCTCGGCGCTGCGCCCGGCCAGGCTGCGCACCTCGCTGGCCACGACGGCGAAGCCGCGGCCCTGTTCACCCGCGCGAGCCGCCTCGACCGCGGCGTTGAGCGCGAGGATATTGGTCTGGAAGGCGATCCCGTCGATCACGCTGATGATGTCGTGGATCTTGCGTGCGCTGTCGTTGATGCCCTTCATGGTGTCGACCACCTGGGCCACGACTTCGCCACCCTGCACGGCCACCGTGCTCGCGCTCTGTGCGAGTTGGTTGGCCTGGCGCGCGTTGTCGGCGTTCTGCTTCACGGTGGAGGAAAGTTCTTCCATCGAGGCCGCGGTCTGCTGCAGCGCGCTGGCCTGGCTTTCGGTGCGGGCCGAGAGGTCGTTGTTGCCGGTGGCGATCTCGGCGCTGGCGTTGGAGACGGCGTCGCTGCCCTGGCGCACCTGGTTGACCAGGCGGGTCAGTGCGTCCTGCATGTCGCGCACCGCGTGCAGCAGCTGGCCGATCTCGTCGCCCGTGTTGGGCGTGATGCGCGCGCTCAGGTCACCCTGGGCCACCTTGCGCGTGAGCTGGGCGGCATAGGAGATACCGCCAGCGATGGTGCGGTTGAGGGTGCGCGCGATCAGCAGGCCCAGCACGATGGTGATGACCAGAGCGCCGAGGTTGCCGTAGAACACACGGTTCTGGATGGTGGCGCTTTCCTCGCTGGCCGCCAGCCCGCCATCCTGCGCGATCTTGCCCAGTGCACGCAGCTGGGTGGTGAGACCGCTGAAGGTCTGCAGGGCCGGGCCCTTGAGTATGTCCAGCGCCTCCTCGTCACGGCGCTGGCGCGCCAGGCCCACGATCTCGGCCTGCTGCGCCTGGTACTGCTTCCAGCCGCTTTGCAGCGCGCTCAGGGCCTGCTGTTCGGGGCCGGAGGAGAAGACCTCGGCCAGGCTTTGCAGCTCCTTGTTGATGCTGCCACCCATGTCGTCCATCTGCTTTTCAAGCGCGCGACGCTCGTCTTCGCCGAAGGTCAGCACGTGCTGGAACTGGGCTGCGCGCAGCAGGCTGACCTGGGTGCCCAGGATGCCGGCGTGCCGCGTGCCAGGCAGCCAGCGGTCGGCAATCAGGCTGGCGTTGCTGTTGAGCGTGCTGGTGCCGTACACCGCGTACAAGGTCTGGGCCGCAGCCAGGCACAGCACGACAATGAAGCCGCCCACGAGCTTGGTCCCGATCTTGACGTCCTTGAATCGCATACAGGTCTCCTCGGGCTTACGCCCCTGATGCAGGCACTCTACCCAAATCGCTACAAAAGGAAACCCCGGAAAAGCCCGACAATCCCGTCCATGAAGTTGATACGCATCAAGGAAGGCAAGGATCGCGCGCTGCTGCGCCGGCACCCGTGGGTGTTCGAGTCGGCCATTGCCAAGGGCGGCGCCGATGCCGGTGAGACGGTGCGCGTGGAGTCCGCGCAGGGCGAATTCCTGGCCTGGGCGGCCTACAGCCCGCAGTCCAAGATCCGCGCGCGCGCCTGGAGTTTTGATGAAAAACAGCGCATCGACGCGGCTTTCTTCGCGCATCGCATCGCGGCGGCCGTGCGGGCGCGGGCGCGTTTCGACATCCGCAGCAATGGTCTGCGCCTAGTGCATGGCGAGGCCGATGGCTTGCCCGGGCTCATCGTCGATCGCTACGGCGACACCCTGGTGGCCCAGTTCCTGAGCGCGGGTGCAGAACGCTGGAAGAGCGTGCTGGTCGATGCCCTGCTGGCCGAGACCGGTCTGGGCCAGCTGTACGAGCGCTCCGACGCCAGCGCGCGCGGCCTCGAAGGACTGCCCGAAGTCACGGGCTGGTTGCGCGGCGAGGGGACCACGCAGCGCGTGCTGCAGGAACACGACTGGCAGCTCGGCCTGGACATCGCCCAGGGTCACAAGACGGGCTTCTACCTGGACCAGCGCGACAGCCGCAAGCGTTTTGCCGATTACACCGCGCGCCTGCAGTTCCAGCGCGTGCTCAACTGCTACTGCTACACCGGCGGTTTCACCGTGGCCGCGCTGGCCGGTGGCGCGGCCCATGTCACCTCGATCGATTCCTCCGGCCCGGCGCTGGAGCAGGCGCGTGCCAATGTGGCGCTCAACGGCCACGATCTGGCGCGCTGCGAGTTTCTCGACGCCGACGTCAATGCCAGCCTGCGCCGCTTTGCGCAGGAAGGGCGTACGTTTGACGCCATCGTGCTCGACCCGCCGAAGTTCGCGCCCACGGTGGCGCATGCTGAACGCGCGGCGCGGGCCTACAAGGACATCAACCGCCTGGCCTTCAAGATCCTGGAGCCCGGGGGCGTGCTCTTCACCTATTCCTGTTCCGGTGGCATCAGTGCTGACCTGTTCCACAAGATCGTGGCCTCGGCCGGCGCCGACGCGGGCGTGGACGGCTACATCCACGAGCGCATGGGCGGCGCGCCCGACCACCCCATGACCATCGCCTTCCCCGAGGGCGAGTACCTTAAGGGCCTGGTGGTCATGCGCAAGGCCTGAGGGTGGCACCGGCGGCCCGCCTCAGCGGGCTCTTGACAGAGCCGCTAAACTCCCTATCTATCCCCCATCCCCGACGGCCGCCGACCTGCCTTGTGCAAGTTGGCGTCCACTCCTTTGCGAGAGTGCATCATGGCTTTGATCCCCGCCACCATCCTCACCGGCTTCTTGGGCGCCGGCAAGACCACCCTGCTCAAGCGTGTGCTGCAGGAAGCGCACGGCCAGAAGATCGCCGTGATCGAGAACGAATTCGGTGAAGAGAACATCGACAACGACATCCTCGTGTCGGACACGAAAGAGCAGATCATCCAGATGAGCAACGGCTGCATCTGCTGCACCATCCGCGAGGACCTGCGCACCACCCTGCAGGACCTGGCACAGAAGAAGCGCAAGGGCGAGCTGGACTTCGAGCGCGTGGTGATCGAAACCACGGGCCTGGCCGACCCCGGTCCGGTCACGCAGACCTTCTTCATGGACGACGAGATTGCCGAGAGCTTCCTGCTCGATTCCGTCATCACCCTGGTCGACGCCAAGCACGCGGCCCAGCAGCTCAACGACCGCCAGGAGGCGCGCCGCCAGGTGGGCTTTGCCGACCAGATCTTCCTCAGCAAGACCGACCTCGTGAGCGCCGAAGAGCTCGACGCGCTGCAGCACCGCCTCAAGCACATGAACCCGCGCGCGCCGCAGAAGGCCGTGCATTTCGGCGAGGTGGCGATCAAGGAGGTCTTCGACCTGCGCGGCTTCAACCTCAACGCCAAGCTTGAGATCGACCCCGACTTCCTCAAGGACGAGGGCGCTGGGCACGACCACGATCACCATGGACACGACCATGACCATGAGCACGGTGAGCACTGCAACCATCCTTCGCACCAGCATGGCCATGGCCACCACCATCACCATGACGACGATGTGAAAAGCTTCGTCTTCCGTTCCGAGCGTGCCTTCGATCCGCACAAGCTCGAGGACTTTCTCGGGGCCATCATCAATGTCTACGGCCCGCGTATGCTGCGCTACAAGGGCGTGCTGCACATGAAGGGCACGGACCGCAAGGTCATCTTCCAGGGCGTGCACCAGCTCATGGGCAGCGATCTGGGCCCCGAGTGGGCCGAGGGCGAGCAGCGCCTGAGCAAAATGGTCTTCATTGGTATCGATCTGCCCAAGGACATCCTGGTGCAGGGCCTCGAGCAAAGCCTCGTCTGAACCGGGCCGCGGTGCATGCACAGGGCTGTCGTTGTTTCGCAACCCCTGTCCAGGCGGCGTGAACGGCAGTACACTCGCGCGCCATAAATTTCGGCTTCGTGTGCCGGGTGGCCCTGCATTGAGGGTATAACAGCAGGCCAGAAGAAATACGTGCAGGCCCCACCTGCCAGGAGACAAGAAGTGAAAGCCAAACCAGGAAAGGTGTCCGTGTCTTCCAAAGCCAAATCCGCTGCGGGCAAGGCCAAACCGGCCCCCAAGAAAGCTGCTGCCAAGCCGGTGGCCAAGGCCAAGCCGGCCGTGAAGACCGCCAAACCTGGTGCGGCCAAGAAGGTTGCGGCCAAGCCGGCTGCCAAGAAGCCGGCCGCCAAGCCGGTGGCCAAGAAGGCCGCCTCCAAACCCGTGGCCAAGAAGGCGCCGGCCAAGGCGCCCGCCACCAAGAGCACAGCCAAGCCGGCTGCCAAGACCCCTGCGAAAACGCCCGTGAAGGCGCCTGCGAAAGCCGCAGCCAAGGCCGCGCCCGTCAAGGCGCCGTTGAAGGCTGTGCCGGCACCCGTGCCGGTCAAGCCGCCGGTGCCCGAGGCGCCGGTGCGCACGGCTAAGGCCTCGGCCCGGCTGGCCCAGCTCACCGTCCCATCCATGGCCCAGACCTCGGCATCCAATGCCGTGAAGGCCAGTTACGTCCCGACCATGTCCCAGACCCTGATTGCCCCTCCCCTGCCTTCGTCCATCAAGAAGGACCCCAAGCTCGCCAACAACTGGAAGACCAAGCCCGGCGACCAGCTCAGTGATGAAGAGCTGATGGCCATGCCCGATAGCGAGTACATGAACGACAAGCAGCTGGCCGCCTTCCGCGTGCGGCTGCAGCAGCTCAAGCAGGACATCCTGACCAACGCCGGTGAGACCACCGAGCACCTGCGCGAGGACACCGTGATCGTGCCCGACCCGGCCGACCGCGCCACCATCGAGGAAGAGCACGCGCTGGAGCTGCGCACGCGCGACCGCGAACGCAAGCTGCTCAAGAAGATCGAGCAGTCCATCGCCCGCATCGACGCCGGCGACTACGGCTACTGCGACGAGACCGGCGAGCCCATCGGCGTGGGCCGCCTGCTGGCCCGTCCCACCGCCACCCTGTCGCTCGAGGCCCAGCAGCGGCGAGAGCTCAAGCAGAAGATGTTCGGGGATTGATCTCCGACAGATCACCCACCACCTTGCCGCAAACATAATCAGGACATGGCTGAAGAGGAAAACCGGTCCGGCTTGTTGTCCAAGGTGGCCAAGTTCGTGCGCAATCCGACCAAGGATTGGTCCGAGCTTGACCAGAAAGAGCCTGAAGCCGAGGGCGGCTACAGCAAGGAAGCGCTCAAGGAGATGATCGAGCGCAAGCGGCAGAACGATTTCGTGCGCAAGCGTGAGTTCGACCACCTGCGTAAGCTGCGCCGCCGCGATCCCCTGGGGCCGCCGGACCAGGCGGGCCGCCCCTCCTTCTTCCAGAGCAGCATGACGTCCAATCACGACGACCGTGCCGAGACGCTCAAGAAGATCGACGAGATCGAGGCCCAGATGTCGCGCCAGTGGTGGAAGGGCAAGGAGGCGGCCTCGCGTGCCGGCGCCTTCCCCGTGGCCTCCGGCCCGGGTCTCAAGCCCGAAGCCGGTCCGACCCAGCCCCCGACCACCGTGCCCTCCGAGCCCGATGCGGCCGCCACTTCGGGTGGTGACGACAGCCACTTCGAGCCCACCGAGGCCTCGGCCCTGCGCCCGGGCAACTCCGAGTGGAGCGAGCCCGAGGGCGGTGAATACATCCCGACCCAGCTCGCCGACGCCTCGCCCACCATGCCGGCCTCCATGGCCTTGCGCCAGGGGCTGGCGGCCAGCGCGAGCCGGCCCATCAGCCGTCCGCAGCCGCTGCCGCAGGGAGGGCCGCGCATGCCGGTGGGCGCTGGTTTTTCCACCCAGCGCCTCTATGCCCAGGTGCCGGTCGACAACCTGACCGACCCCGATCTCGAGGATGCCGCCATCCGCTACGCCAACGGTGACGACGCTGGTGCCGAGGAAAGCCTGATGACCGCGCTGGCGTCCGCCGAGCAGCGCCCCGAGCTGGCCGAGACCTGGATGTCGGCGCTGTTCGATCTCTACCGTGCTACCGGCCAGCAGGCCCGCTTCGACAGCGTGGCGCTGGAATTCGCCGACCGCTACGGCCGCTCGGCCCCGGCCTGGTTCTCCATGCCTGACATGCTGGGTCGCAGCAAGAGCACCGCGCCCGTCAAGACCCGCCCCAGCACCTCATCGGCCAGCCCGGCCGACTGGAGCAGCCCGGCCCAGCTCGGTGCCTCGGCACTGGAGGAGCTGGCGGCCCTGCTGCGCGTGCCCGGCCCCCTGGTGCTGGACTGGCAGGCCCTGGTGACCATCGCCCCCGATGCCGTGCCCCCGCTGTCCCAGATGGTGGCGCAGTGGTGTGCCACGCCGGCCACGCTGGTCTTTCGCGGCCACGCCAGTCTGGAGCGCGCGCTGCTGGCGCTCACGCCCTCGGGCGACCGCAGCGTGGATCCGATGTGCTGGCAGCTGCGCATGGACGCGCTGCGCATCATGCGTCTGCAGGACGCCTTCGAGCTTGTGGCGCTCGACTACTGCGTCACCTACGAGGTCTCGCCGCCGTCCTGGCAGGAACCGCGTTGCCGCTGCGACCTGCAGGGCCTGAACGACCCGGCCGAGGCCGAGGCCGAGGACATCCGTTCGCGCTGGGACGAGCCCCACTCGATGTGGGACGACCCCTTGCGCAACCTCACGGCCCCGGCCGGGCTGGAGGAGCAGCCGCCCGCGGTGGTCGAGCTCTACGGCGAGATCATCGGCGACGCCGCCGAGGTGCTGGCCAAGCTCGAAAAGGGCATGGAAGGCTCGACCCGCATGGTCGTGTCCTGTGCCCGTCTGATCCGGGTCGACTTCTCGGCCGCCGGCAGCACCTGAACTGGGTGGCCGAGCAGCAGGGCAAGGGCTGCCAGGTGCAGTTCCGCGACGTCAACCGCATGGTCGCGGCCTTCTTCAACGTGATCGGCATCTCCGAGCACGCTCGCGTCGTCCCCCGCGCAGCATAACAAGTCCCTTCCGAAGCACTCGTGTCTTATGCGAGGGCACTCGCGGATCTGGCTTTGCCAGGCCGCTGAGTGCGCCCCCTGAGGGGGGTGGCGTAGCGCACGAAGGGCGCGAAGCCTGGGGGTGGGACAATAGCGGCATGGAACAATTTCACGGCACTACCATCGTCAGCGTGCGGCGTCAGACCGCCAACGGTCTGCAGGTGGCCATCGGCGGCGACGGACAGGTCACGCTGGGTCACATCGTCGTCAAGGGCACGGCGCGCAAGGTGCGCAAGCTCTACCACGGCAAGGTGCTGGCGGGCTTTGCGGGCGCCACGGCCGACGCCTTCACGCTGTTCGAGCGCTTCGAGGCCAAGCTCGAAAAACACCAGGGGCATCTGCAGCGTGCGGCCATCGAGCTCACGCGCGACTGGCGCAGCGACCGCGTGCTGCGCCGGCTTGAGGCCATGCTCTCGGTGGCCGACCGCGAGTGCTCGCTCATCATCAGCGGCAATGGCGATGTGCTCGAGCCTGAGCACGGCGTCGTGGCCATCGGCTCGGGCGGCGCCTACGCGCAGTCGGCGGCCATCGCCCTGCTCAAGCACACGCAGCTCGGCGCGGCCGAGATCGTCAAGCAGTCGCTGGAGATCGCGGGCGAGCTCTGCATCTACACCAACATGAACCACACCCTCGAGACGCTGGACTGAGCGCCACTTCTCGCACGTTTTCCGGATCGCTACCATGTCCTCGATGACCCCGCAGGAGATCGTCTCCGAACTCGACCGCCACATCGTGGGCCAGGCCGGCGCCAAGCGTGCCGTGGCCATTGCGCTGCGCAACCGCTGGCGCCGCCAGCAGGTCGAGGCCGCGCTGCGCCCCGAGATCACGCCCAAGAACATCCTCATGATCGGCCCCACGGGTGTGGGCAAGACCGAGATCGCGCGCCGTCTGGCGCGGCTGGCCGACGCGCCTTTCATCAAGGTGGAAGCGACCAAGTTCACCGAGGTCGGTTATGTGGGTAAGGATGTCGACAGCATCATCCGCGACCTCATGGAAGTCGCCATCAAGCAGACGCGCGAGGCCGAGATGAAGAAGGTGCGCACGCGTGCCGAGGACGCGGCCGAGGACCGTATCCTCGATGTGCTGGTGCCACCGCCGCGCAACGAATTCGGTGCCAACGAGAGCAGCGACAACACCGCGCGCCAGGTGTTCCGCAAGAAGCTGCGTCAGGGCGAGCTGGACGAACGCGAGATCGAGCTGGAGGTCAACGACGCCAAACCGCAGCTCGAAATCATGGGGCCGGCCGGCATGGAAGACATGGCCGAGCAGCTGCGCAGCATGTTCGGGCAGCTGGGCGCGGGCAAGCGCAAGCTGCGCAAGATCCGCATCGCCGAGGCCATGAGGCTGCTCGTGGATGAGGAAGCCGCCAAGCTCGTCAACGAGGAGGAGATCCGTGCCCAGGCGCTGCTCAACGCCGAGCAGAACGGCATCGTCTTCATCGACGAGATCGACAAGGTCACCTCGCGCAGCGACGGTGGCAGCACGGCCGAGGTCTCGCGCCAGGGGGTGCAGCGCGACCTGCTGCCGCTGGTGGAGGGCACGTCCGTCTCCACCAAGTACGGGGTGATCAAGACCGACCACATCCTCTTCATCGCCTCGGGGGCCTTCCACCTGAGCAAACCCAGCGACCTGATTCCCGAGCTGCAGGGGCGTTTGCCCATCCGCGTCGAGCTCGCCTCGCTCTCGGTGCAGGACTTCGAGGCCATCCTCACGCAGACCCACGCTTCCCTCGTGAAACAGTACCAGGCCCTGCTGGCCACCGAAGGCGTGACGCTGGAGTTCCTGCCCGAAGGCATCACGCGGCTGGCACGCATCGCCTACGAGGTCAACGAGCGCACCGAAAACATCGGCGCGCGCCGCCTGGCCACCGTCATGGAGCGCCTGCTCGACGAGGTGAGCTTCAGCGCGGCGCATCTGCAGGGGCAGACGGTGCGCATCGACGCGGCCTATGTGGACCAGCGCCTGGCCGAGCTGAGCCGCAACGAGGACCTCTCGCGCTACATCCTCTGAGGCCTGGGCCTCAGGGGGACGTCAGCAGGGCTTCAAGCGCGAGGATGTCCACCGCGTCGATCTGCGCCGGTGCGATGTGGGCGACGGCGAAGTCGCGCCACAGCCCCGAGCGCAGGAAATAGCGGAACATGTCGGGGCAGATATGCCGCTGGCGCGCCATCTGCGCCATGATGGCCAGGGACTCGCTCAGCGTCTTGGGCGCCTTGTAGGGGCGATCGGCCGCCGTCAGCGCCTCGAAGATGTCCGCGATGGCCATGATGCGGTCTTCCGGCGTGAGCTGCTCCGCGCCCAGTCGGCGCGGGTAGCCTTGGCCATTGAGCTGCTCGTGATGCGTGGCAGCGATATCGGGCACGCGTGCCAGATGGCCGGGCCAGGGCAGGCTGCGCAGCAGCATCAGCGTCTGCACGATGTGCTCGTTGATCTTGAAGCGATCCTCGGCCGTCAGGGTGCCACGCCGTACCGAGAGGTTGTGCAGCTCGCCCAGATTGCGTTCGTGCGGCGGCAGCTGCATGTCGAAACCCCAGACGTTGGCCGGGTCATCCTTTTCCACCGGGGGCTTGCGTTCGCCCCAGGGCACGAGGTGCTCGGGCCGGTCGGCCAGCAGGTGTTCGGTGGCGGGCAGGGGCGCCATGGCGTGGTCGCGCAGACGCGCGTGTTCTTCCATGGACAGACCCAGGCGGTCGTCGAAGTGGCGCAGCCAGGTCTGTGCGCCGATGCGACGCAGGCGTTCCAGATCAGCTTCGGCGGACGACTCGCTGCCCACGTTGCAGCGCGCGACAAAGGCAAAGTCGTCCTGCAGGGCCTGCAGGCGACGGCTCAGGGCCGCGCTCAGGGTCTGCGGGTCCCCGCCCGCGGCCACCCCCTGCCAGTAGTCCACTTGGGCGTCACGGTGCAGCACCTCGAAGCGCATGCGGATCTCGTGGATGCGGTTGTAGATGGTCTCGAGCTTGGTGGCCTTGTCGATGATGTGCTCGGGGCTGGTGATCTTGCCGCAGTCGTGCAGCCAGGCCCCGAGCTTGAACTCGTAGCGCCGCTCGGCATCCCAGCGGCCGGCGTAGGGGCTGCCAGGGTCAGCGTTGAGCCGGTCGAGGAACATCTCGGCCAGCACGGGCACGCGTTCGCAGTGGCCCCCGGTGTAGTGGCTCTTGGCGTCGATGGCGTCGGCCAGCAGCTGGATCACCCCGTCGAGCAGGCGTTGCTGGGCCTCGATGAGCTTGCGCGTCTCGATCGAGACCTCCAGCGCGCCCGAGAGCTTCTCGGCGAAGTCGCGGAAGTCCTGGCCGGCTTCCAGGCGCTCGGGCTCGAACTGCAGCACCACCAAGCCCAGGGTCTGGTGGTGGCGGTCGCTCAGACGCAGCGCCAGGCGGGCATGGGCCGGGCCGCTTCCGCCGGCACCCGCTCGGGGCGCTGCGCTCTCGCGCGCCCAGGCCAGGCCTTCGTCGAGCGTGAGCGTGGCCGGCAGTTCGTGGGGCGAGACCAGGTTGTGGCGCCGGGCCGAGACGGCCGCACGTTCGAGCAGCTTGCCGTCGGGGGAGCTCAGATAGACCACGCCCTGCGTGCACTGGGTGGTCTCGACCAGCCGCTCCAGCACCTTGGAGAGCATGTCCTCGGTGCGCGGCTCGCGGCTGATCGTCTCGGTGATGCCGAGGAAGTTCTGCACCGTGCGGCCCATGTACTGCAGCACCGCATCGAGCTCCTGCACCTCCTGCAGATGGCTGGCCTTGGCGCGCACGGGCAGGTCGAAGCGAAAGCGCGCCAGGCCACGGCCCTGGGCGGCCAGCCGCTGCATGGCCCGCCCCAGGCGCCGCCCGGCCAGCCAGCCCAACGGCAGCAGCAGCAGCACGATCAGCAAGCCCTGCGCGGCCTGGACCTGGAGGTCGCGGCGCAGGGTTCCAAGCAGGTCGCTGTCGGGAATGGCGACCAGGATGTCCAGGCCGCCGCCAGCCACTGCATCGAGCGACATGCGGGAGCCGTACCAGCGCTCGTCCTGCGCCAGATAGGCCACCGGGTCGCCCGGGCGCGGGGCCGCGGTTTCCAGCGCGCTCAGGGCCGGCACGTTCAAGTCCGCCAGAGTCTTGAAGCTCAGTGCGTCCCCTTGACGCTGCAGATGCGGCGTGTCGCCCGGGTACGCCATGACGCGCCGCTGCTCGTCGATGACGGCGATCTGCGTGTTGGGCGTGTAGCGCAGCGAACCCATTTCCGCGCCGATGGTGCTGATGTCCACGTCCAGCCCCAGCACGGCGCGGCCATCGCGGCTGCGCTCGCTCAGTGTCACGCCGACCTGCCGCGAGCTGAAGAAGATGTAGGGCGCGGTCAGGTGCTGGCCCTGGCTGCGCAGTGCACCGTCGTACCAGGGCCGGCCGCGCGGGTCGAACCGGTAGTCGGGCAGATCCTGGGTGCGCAGCCGCCGCAGCCGGCTGTCCAGGTAATGCCATTGACCGCTCAGCTGGCCGTCGCGCTGACGTGTGATGCTCTGCACCAGCCAGCCGCTGGCGCCAGGCGCGTCGAAGAGCTGGCGCAGCTCGGGTGTGTTGAGCCGGCGCAGCAGGAAGAACTCCCCGTTGGGGTAGCCGGCGTAGATGGCGGCCAGCAGGGGGTTGTGGTCCAGGATGTCGGCCAGCACCACCAGCCGGTCGAAGCGCGCCTCGAGCCGGTTCGCGCTCGACAGCGGATCGAAGGAGAGCTGGCGCAGCGTGGCTTCGGCCGGGCCGAGGATGCGGCGGCTTTTCTCATTGATCAGCGCGCCGATGTCGTTGAAGTTCTGGCGGGCGGCGTCAAGCAGGGCCTGGCGTGCGGATTGCCAGCTGTTCCACAGCAGCACGCAGGCCAGCACCAGCATGGCGGTGACGACCATCCCTGAGATCAGGGATGGCAGGCGGATGGTCCACGTCCCGCGGGCCGGAGCAGGGACTGGAAAGTCGGCTGACGGGCTCGGGGCTGCGCTCATCGGTAGGGCTTTCCGTGGGGGGATGGCCCGACTGTACACGGCTCAGCGTTGCGGGCCCGCTGCGTGCGGCGGGGCGTTTTGCAGGCGGCCCGCGACGACCCCATGCGCGTCCTTTGCTTCATGCATCACATTCATATCGAAAGCTAAGTCCTTCATTTAGAACAGATTTTCAATTCGAAAATTGTAGGAAAGTGTTTCTAAGTCCTTGATTTCATTGAAATTTTCCTGGGTTCCCCTCTTGTCGACCCTGGTTTTGCTGATACAGTGCAAAAAAGTGGAATTAAGTGGTGAAAAGTGCGCGCGTGCTTTTCACCCTCCCGTTTTGGTGCTGAACAAGGGGTAGATGCGTGTTTCAAGGGGCTTCGTCGCTGAGTCTGGATGCCAAGGGGCGGCTGTCCGTGCCGACCCGGCACCGTGACGTGCTCAGCGCCACGGCCGCCGGCCAGCTCACGATCACCAAGCACCCGCACGGCTGCCTGATGATCTTCCCGCGCCCCGAGTGGGAGAAGTTCCGCGAGCGCATCGCCGCCCTGCCCATGGCCGCCCAGTGGTGGAAGCGCATCTTCCTCGGCAATGCCATGGACGTGGAGATGGATGCCACGGGCCGTGTGCTGGTCTCGCCCGAGCTGCGTGCCGCCGCCGGCATCAGCAAGGACACCATGCTGCTGGGCATGGGCAACCACTTCGAGCTCTGGGACAAGGCAGCCTACGAGGCCCAGGAGGCCGAGGCCATGCGGGGCGAGATGCCCGATGTCTTCAAGGACTTCTCCTTCTGAAAGACGACGGTGGAACAGGCCCCATGGACACACACCACCGTCTTGTTGAACGAAGCGATCGAAGCCTTGCTCAACAAGCCGCAGGATCTGGCGGACGTGCCCGCGTCCGATCCGGCCGATGGCGCCTATGTGGATGCCACCTTCGGGCGCGGTGGTCACTCGCGTCTGCTCCTGTCGAGGCTGTCGCCACGCGGGCGGCTGACCGCCTTCGACAAGGATCCACAGGCCATCGCCGAGGCGCAGACGATCACCGACGCGCGCTTCGCCATCCGCCACGAGGGCTTCCGGCACCTGCACGCGCTGCCGCCGGCCAGCGCGGACGGCATCCTCATGGACCTGGGCGTGAGCTCGCCCCAGATCGACGACCCCACACGCGGCTTCAGCTTCCGTTTCGACGGCCCGCTGGACATGCGCATGGATACCACGCGGGGCCAGAGCGTGGCGCAGTGGCTGGCGACGGCCGACACACAAGCAATCGCGGAGGTGATACGTGACTACGGTGAAGAACGGTTTGCTGGCCCGATTGCAAAGGCGATTGTGGCGCGCCGACAGGAACGGGGCCCAGTTTCAAGCACCGCTGAACTGGCCCAGCTCGTGGCTGACACGGTCAAAACCCGCGAGCCGGGCCAGAACCCTGCAACGCGCACATTTCAGGCTCTTCGGATTTTCATCAACGCCGAGCTTGAGGAGCTGCAAGAAGCGCTAGAGGCCAGCCTCGATGTGCTGCAACCCGGAGGACGGCTGGTCGTGATCAGTTTCCACTCGCTGGAAGACCGCATCGTCAAACAGTTCATCGCGCAGCATTCGCGCGAGGTCTACGACCGCCGCGCACCTTTTGCCGCGCCCAAGCCCATGAAGCTGCGTGCGCTGGACCGCATCAAGCCCAGCGCCGCCGAGGTGGCGGCCAACCCGCGTGCGCGCAGCGCCATCATGCGTGTGGCCGTGAGGACGACAGCATGAGTCGCGAAGTTGCCATGCACCGCATTGCAGGTGGTTTCACCGCCGGGCCGCCCCAAGTTGAAACGCGGCCCCACGCCCAAGCAAGGCGCAGGGCCAGCCTGCACCTGGGGGCAGGGCGCCACACGCAGTGGGCAATCGTGGGAGCCACATTTCCATGACACGTGTCAACCTCGTCCTTCTGCTCGCCGTGCTGGCCAGCGCGCTCTATCTGGTGAGCGTGCAGTACGAGTCGCGCCGGTTGTTTGCCGAGCTCGACCGTGCCGTGGGCGAAGCGCGCCGCATCGAAAGCGAGCGCGAGCAGCTGGAGTTGGAGAAGCGCCGCCAGGCCACGACGCAGCGGGTCGAGAAGCTGGCCAAGGACAAGCTGGGCATGCGCCCGGCCAGTCCGGCCATCACCGACTACGTGAGCTACCAGCC
The DNA here is from genome assembly GCF_027532185.1 of Hylemonella sp. GTDB lineage: Bacteria > Pseudomonadota > Gammaproteobacteria > Burkholderiales > Burkholderiaceae_C > Hylemonella. The sequence continues at coordinate 107,371 of NZ_JAPZSV010000009.1, forward strand.
CTACAGCGGCACTGTGCCCGCCGGGGCGACGGTACAGCCGCGGGTTTCGGGAGGGCGACTCCAATGAGCCGCCGGGCCGCTCCCAAGGCGCATGGCACCGCAGCCTGCAAGGCGGAGGTGTGCTCATGAGCAGCCGCAGCATCCAGTACACCTCCAGTCCGCTGCTGGCCAGCCGTACGCCGGTCTGGCGCAGCAAGTTCGTGGTCGCCATGCTGGCGCTGAGCTTTCTGGTGCTCGCGGGCCGTGCGGCCTACATCCAGGTCATCTCCAATGACTTCTTCCAGAAGCAGGGTCAGGTGCGCTTCGCGCGCACGCTGGAGCTGCCGGCCAACCGCGGCCGGGTGCTGGACCGCCATGGCCAGATTCTGGCCACCAGCGTGCTGGCGCCCAGCATCTGGGCCATTCCCGAGGACGTGGACCGCGACCCGAAGCAATTGCAGAGCCTGGCGCGCCTGCTCGACCTGCCGCTGGCCGACCTCAAGCGCAAGCTCGAGGACGAGGACAAGTCCTTTGTCTGGCTCAAGCGCCAGGTCGACGAGGGCGTGGCGCGGCAGATCGCCGATCTGGGCATCAAGGGCATCTACCAGCGCAAGGAATACAAGCGCCAGTACCCCGAGGGCGAGGTCGCCGCGCACCTGGTCGGTTTCACCAATATCGAGGACCAGGGCCAGGAAGGCGTGGAGCTGGCTTTCAACAGCACGCTGGCGGGCAAGCCCGGTTCGCGCCGCGTGATCAAGGACCGCCTGGGCAGCGTGGTCGAGGCCGTGGGGGCGCAGGTGCCGCCGGTCGAGGGCCGAGACGTGCAGCTGTCCATTGACAGCAAGATCCAGTTCTATGCCTACCAGCGCCTCAAGCAGGCGGTGCAGGAGAACCAGGCCCAGGCCGGCAGTGTGGTGGTGCTCGACGCCCAGACCGGTGAGCTGCTGGCGCTGGCCAACTACCCCAGCTACAACCCGGCGCGCCGCCTCAGCCACAAGAACGCGCCGCTGCGCAACCGCGCGCTGACCGATTCCTTCGAGCCCGGTTCCACCGTCAAGCCCTTTGTCGCCGCGCTGGCGCTGGAGAAGGGGGTGGTCGCGCCCTCGACGCCCATCCAGCTCAGTGGCAACGGGCGCATGAACGTCGGGAACTCGACCATCAGCGACACGCATGCGCACGCCGTGCTGACGCTGACCGAGGTGGTGCAGAAGTCCAGCAACATCGGCATGGTCAAGCTCGCGCAGCAGATGCCCGCCCGCGACCTCTGGGAGATGTACAGCCAGGTGGGCTTCGGCCAGCGCCCGCAGCTGCCCTTCCCGGGCGCGGTCAGCGGGCGTCTGCGGCCCTGGAAGACCTGGAAGCCCATCGAGCACGCCACCATGAGCTACGGCTACGGCCTGTCGCTGAGCCTGGTGCAACTGGCCCACGCCTACACCGTGTTCGCGCACGACGGCGAGATCATTCCCATCTCCCTGCAGAAGGTGCAAGGAGAGGTGCAGGGCGTGCGCATTCTGCAGGCCCGGCATGCGCGCGCCGTGCGCCACATGCTGCAGCTGGCGACTGGCCCGGGGGGCACCGCCCCCAAGGCCCAGGCCTTGGGCTACTCGGTGGGTGGCAAGACCGGCACGGCGCGCAAGCAGGAAGGCCGCGGCTACGCCGACAAGAAGTACCGCAGCTTCTTCGTGGGCCTGGCACCAGTCGCCAAGCCGCGCATCATCGTGGCCGTCATGATCGACGAGCCCGATGCCGGCAAGATTTATGGCGGCGACGTGGCCGCGCCCGTGTTCAGCGAGACCGTGCAGCAGACCCTGCACCTGCTGGGTGTGCAGCCCGACATCGAGGTCAAGCCGGCCATCGTGGCGCAGACACCTGCGGGGGAGGAGCGACTGTGATGCAGCGCCTGCATACTCCCGAGCAGGCCGCGGCCTGGCTGCGTGGCCGCGTGCGCGGCACGCTGCACACTGACAGCCGGCGCGTGGGCGTGGGCGACGGCTTCATTGCCTGGCCCGGTGCGGCACGCGACGGCCGTCAGTTCGTGCCATCCGCTTTGACCCAGGGCGCCGCTGCATGCATGGTGGAAGCGCAGGGCGCCGAACCCTACGGTTTTGATCGGGAGGATGTCGCCGCCTACGCAGGGCTCAAGGCGGACAGCGGCCCCATCGCCGCCGTCTACTACGAACAACCCTCGCAGCAGATCGAGGTGCTGGCCGTGACCGGCACCAATGGCAAGACGTCCACGAGCTGGTGGCTGGCCCAGGCCCTGGAGGCCCTGCAGCCCGCGGTGCCCTGCGGCCTGATCGGCACGCTCGGGGTGGGCCGCGTGCCCGCACCCGGCAGCGGAGCGGGCGCCGCAGTGCAGAGCACTGGCCTGACCACGCCGGACCCCGTGCTCCTGCAGCAGACCCTGCGCCGTTTCGCTGACGAGGGGCTCGAAGCCTGCGCGATCGAGGCCTCTTCGATCGGCATCGCCGAGCGGCGTCTGGACGGTACGCGCATCCGCACGGCCATCTTCACCAACTTCACCCAGGACCATCTGGACTACCACGGCAGCATGGCGGCCTACTGGCAGGCCAAGGCCGAGCTCTTCGACTGGCCCGGCTTGCAGGCAGCCGTGATCAACCTCGACGATCCCAAGGGTGTCGAGCTGCATGCTGCACTGGCTGGCCGTGATCTCGATCTGTGGACGGTCTCGCTGCGCGCCGACGCCGGCGCACGCCTGAGCGCGCAGGACCTGCGCATGGGCCTGCGCGGTGTGCAGTTGCAGGTCTGCGAAGGGGCGCAGCGCGTCCCCCTGAGCACCCAGGTGCTGGGCGACTACAACGTCAGCAATCTGCTCGGTGTGATTGCCACGCTGCGCAGCCTGGGGGTGCCGCTGGTCGATGCCGTGTTGGCCTGCCACGCGCTGCAGCCGGTGCCCGGACGCATGGAGTTCCAGGGCGGTGACGGTTTGCCGCTGGCCGTCGTGGATTACGCGCATACGCCCGACGCCCTGGCCCAGGTGCTGCAGGCCCTGCGCCCGCTGGCCGCGCAGCGCGGCGGTCGGCTCTGGTGTGTCTTCGGCTGCGGCGGGGACCGCGATGCGCACAAGCGCCCGCTCATGGGGGCGGCCGCGGCGGCGCATGCCGACCAGATCGTGCTGACCAATGACAACCCGCGCAGCGAGTCGCCCGAAGCCATCCTCGCCCAGATCCGCGCGGGCGCGCCGGGGGCACGCGTCGAAGCCGACCGTGCCCGGGCCATCGCCGGGGCGCTCACGCAGGCCGATGCCCGTGACGTGGTGCTCGTGGCCGGCAAGGGGCATGAGGATTACCAGGAAACGGCGGGCGTGCGCACGCCCTTCTCCGACCGCGAACAGGTGGGCCGGGCCCTGCGTGCGCGCCAGGCAGGAGCGCGTGTATGAACGCCCACACCATCATGTTCAACCTCCAGCAGGCGCTGCCCTGGCTGGCGGGTGCGCGCCTGGTCGGTGACGGCCTCGTGGGCGTGCAGCGGGTGCACAGCGACACGCGTACCCTGCAGCCCGGCGACCTCTTCGTGGCGCTCAAGGGCGAACGCTTCGACGCCAACAGCTTCCTCGCCCAGGCCCGGCAGGCCGGGGCCGTGGCCGCGCTGTGCAGCGACGAAGCCGCGCTGCGCGCCAGCGGCCTGAGCGGCCTAGTCGTGGCCGACAGCAAGGTCGGTCTGGGCCAGCTGGCCACGGGCTGGCGTACGCAGCACAAGCTGCCGCTGATCGCCGTCACGGGCAGCAATGGCAAGACCACGGTGACACAGATGACGGCCGCCATCCTGCGCGCCTTCAAACCTCAGGCCACGCTGGCCACCGAGGGCAATTTCAACAACGACATCGGCGTGCCGCTCACCTTGCTGCGCCTGCGCGCCACGCACCAGCTCGCGGTGGTGGAACTGGGTATGAACCACCCGGGCGAGATCGCCCAGCTCGCCGCCATGGCGCGCCCGACGGTGGCCCTGGTCAACAACGCGCAGCGCGAGCACCTGGAGTTCATGGCCACCATCGAGGCCGTGGCGCGCGAGAACGGCTCGGTGCTCACGGCTCTGGGCGCCAGCGGCACCGCCGTCTACCCGGCCGACGACCGCTACAGCCCGCTCTGGCACGAACTGGCGGGCGCGCGCGCGCACCTGAGCTTTGCCATCACCGAGGATGCCGCGGCGGCCGATGTCAGCTGCAGCGCGCCCAGCTGGACCGGCGACAGCTGGCAGGTGCAGGCGCGCACGCCCGCCGGGCCGCTGAGCTACCAGCTGCGCGTGGCCGGCCTGCACAACGTCAAGAATTCGCTGGCGGCTGCGGCCTGCGCGCTGGCCGCGGGCGTGCCGCTCTCGCACATTGCTCTGGGCCTGGAGGCCTTCGAGCCGGTCAAGGGTCGCTCGCGGGCGCTGGCCCTGCGTCTGGCGGGCCGTGCTCTGACCCTGGTGGACGACACGTACAACGCCAACCCCGACTCGGTGCGCGCGGCCATTGACGTGCTGGCCGGCCTGCCGGGCCCGCGTCTGCTGGTGCTCGGTGACATGGGCGAGGTGGGCAACGAAGGCCCGCGTTTCCATGCCGAGGTCGGTGCCTATGCGCACGCGCGCGGCATCGAGCAGCTCTACACCCTGGGCGAGCAGACCGCGCAGAGCGCGGCCCAGTTCCCGGGCGCGCGTCATTTCGCCGATGCCGAGGCGCTCAACGCCGCCGTGCTACAGGCCCTGCCGCAGCTGGCCAGCGTGCTCGTCAAGGGCTCGCGCTTCATGCGCATGGAGCGCGTGGTGCAGGCCGTGAGCGCCTACGCCGAACAGAACAAGGAAGAACATCATGCTGCTTAGCCTGGCCCAGTGGCTCCAGACCCTTTCGCCCGAGTTCGGCTTCTTCCGGGTCTTCCAGTACCTGACCTTCCGCGCCGTGATGGCCGCGCTGACCGCGCTGCTCATCGGCCTGCTGGCCGGGCCCTGGGTGATCCGCCGCCTGACCGCGCTCAAGATCGGTCAGCCCGTGCGCGGCTACGGCATGGAGACGCATCTGTCCAAGAGCGGCACACCCACCATGGGTGGCGTGCTCATCCTCCTGGCCATCGGCATCTCGACGCTGCTGTGGTTCGATCTGTCCAACCGCTTCGTCTGGATCGTGCTCTGGGTCACGCTGGGCTTCGGCGCCATCGGCTGGGTCGACGACTGGCGCAAGGTGGTCAACAAGGACCCCGAGGGCATGCGCTCGCGCGAAAAGTATTTCTGGCAGTCGGTGGTCGGTCTGATCGCCGCCTTCTACCTCCTCTTCTCGATTTCCGGCAGCAGCAACCAGGGCGTGTGGGAGCTTTTCATGAACTGGGTTCGCTCGGGCTTCTCGATCGAACTGCCGGCCAAAGCCGACTTGCTGCTTCCCTTCTTCAAACAAGTCAGTTACCCCTTGGGCGTGATCGGTTTCGTCGTGCTGACCTATCTGGTCATCGTGGGCGCGAGCAATGCCGTGAACCTCACCGACGGTCTGGACGGTCTGGCCATCATGCCCGTGGTCATGGTGGGCTCGGCGCTCGGTGTCTTCGCCTATGTGACCGGCAGCGCGGTCTACTCCAAGTACCTGTTCTTCCCGCACATCCCGGGGTCGGGCGAGGTGCTGATCTTCTGCGCCGCCATGGCCGGCGCGGGCCTGGCCTTTCTCTGGTTCAACACCCACCCAGCCCAGGTCTTCATGGGCGACGTGGGTGCGCTCGCCCTGGGGGGGGCGCTGGGCACCATCGCCGTGATCGTGCGGCAGGAGATTGTGCTGGCCATCATGGGTGGCATCTTCGTGGCCGAAGCCCTGAGCGTGATGTTGCAGGTGAGCTGGTTCAAGTACACGAAAAAGAAATACGGCGAGGGCCGGCGCCTCTTCAAGATGGCGCCGCTGCATCACCACTTTGAAAAGAGCGGCTGGAAGGAGACCCAGGTGGTCGTGCGCTTCTGGATCATCACCATGCTGCTGTGTCTGGTGGGCCTGTCCACCCTGAAATTGCGATGAACGACAACGAACGTCCCGACCCTCTGCCCCCGCAGCAGCCGCCTGAGGATCAGGCGGCTTTGCCGTCTTCTCCGCTGCAAGAGCCGATGGCGACCCCTCAGGACATGCCGCCCGAGGCCGGCGTCGACGCAACGGCTCCCGCGGTCGACGAGGTCGCCGCCGCCGCGCCGCCGAGCAAGCCGGCCAAGCGGGCGCTGCCCGAAACGCTGACGGCCGCGCAGGACGCCAAGGCCTTCGTGGCCCAGCTCTTCGCCGATGCAGCCCCGGAGGCCGGCGCGAGCGCCGAGTCTGCGCCCGAGCCGGTGCGCGACAACACGGCGGTCGAATCGGAGGCCACCGAGCAGGACGAGCCCGCACCGCAGACACCGGCGTCGCTGCTGCAGGACCGCCATGTGCTGGTGCTGGGCCTGGGCGCTTCGGGCCTGGCCATGGCGCGCTGGTGCGTGCGCCAGGGCGCACACGTGACGGTGGCCGACACGCGCGAGGCACCGCCGCAGCTGGCGACGCTGCAGGCCGAGCTGCCCCAGGTGGAGTTTCGGGCGGGTGCTTTTGAGGCCAGCCTGGTCGAGGGGACGGACATCCGCGCCGTCTTCAAGAGCCCGGGCCTGACGCCCGCGGCGGTGGCGCACGTCTGGCAGGCGGCCCAGGCCATCGGTCTGTGGACGGGCGGTGAGCTTGATCTTTTCGCCGCGGCCCTGCGCGAGCTGCAGGCCGAGCGTGCTTACGCGCCCAAGGTGCTGGCCGTGACGGGCACCAATGGCAAGACCACGACCACGGCGCTCACGGGCCAGCTCGTGGAGCAGGCCGGCAAGCGCGTGGCCGTGGCCGGCAATATTGGCCCCAATCTGTTGGACGTGCTCACGCAGCACCTGGCCGCCGACACGCTGCCCGAGGTCTGGGTGCTGGAGCTTTCGAGCTTCCAGCTCGACGGGGTGCATGGCTTCGAGCCCACGGCTTCGGTGGTGCTCAATCTCACGCAGGACCATCTGGACTGGCATGGCGACATGGCCGCCTACGGCGCGGCCAAGGCGCGCATCTTCGGCAGCCGCGGGCTCATCGTGCTCAACCGAGAAGACGCGGCCGTCATGGCCTTGCTGCCCGAGCCCGTGCGGGCCAAGCTGCAGAAGCCTAAATACCGTGACTACCTGACCTTCGGCGCCGACATGCCGCAGCGCCCGGGCGACTACGGCATCGAGATCGTCAACGGCATGGCCTGGCTGGTGCGGGCGCAGGAGGCCGACGAGACGCAGAAGCGCAAGAGGGGCGAGGAGGAAGAGCTCTTCATCCAGCGCCTGATGCCGGCCGACGCGCTGCGCATCCGCGGCCGCCACAACGCCACCAACGCCCTGGCCGCGCTGGCGCTGGCCCAGGCGGCAGGCTGCACGCTGGCGCCCATGCTCTACGGCCTGCGCGAATACCGCGGCGAGCCGCACCGCGTGGAACCCGTGGCCATGGTGCGCGAGGTGGAGTATTTCGATGACAGCAAGGGCACCAACGTCGGGGCGACGGTGGCCGCGCTTAACGGCCTCGGGGCCGAACGCCGCGTGGTGGTCATCCTCGGCGGCGACGGCAAGGGCCAGGACTTCGGGCCGCTCTACGCGCCGGTGCAGCGCCACGTGCGTGCGGCCGTGCTGATCGGGCGCGACGCGCCGGCCATCCGCGCCGCCATCCAGGGTACGGGCGTACCCCTGTTGGATGCGGCGAGCCTGCCCGAGGCCGTGCACCTGGCCCAGGCCCAAGCCCAGCCGGGCGACGCCGTGCTGCTGTCACCGGCCTGCGCGAGCTTCGACATGTTCGAGAACTACGAGCACCGGGCGCGCGTCTTTGTCGAGGCCGTGCAGGCGCTCGTCGATGAAGGAGGGCTGGCGTGACGGCGTTCGCACAGCGCATCCGGGGCTGGTTCGGCCATGCGCCGGCCAAGGATGCCCTGCCTGTGCGCCTGGGGCCGCACGGCTATGGCCGTAGCGGCAGCCAGCCCGTGCGCCTGTCGGACTTCGACCTGGCGCTGGTCTGGGTCGTCGTGGCCCTGCTGGCCTGGGGCCTGGTCATGGTCTATTCGGCCTCCATCGCCCTGCCCGACAACCCCAAGTTCTCGCGCTACGCGCACACGCACTTCCTCACGCGCCATCTGCTGTCACTGGCCGTGGCCTTCGTAGTCGCACTGATTGCCTTCCAGATTCCCATGGCCAAGTGGGAGAAGCTGGCGCCCTGGCTGCTGCTGGGCTCCCTCGTGCTGCTGGTGGCGGTGCTGATCCCGGGCATCGGCAAGGGCGTGAACGGTGCGCGGCGCTGGATCTCGCTGGGGGTGATGAATTTCCAGCCCTCGGAACTGGCGAAGCTGGCCGTGCTGCTCTACGCGGCCGACTACATGCTGCGCAAGATGGACGTGAAGGAACATTTCTTCCGCGCTGTGGCGCCTATGGGCGCGGCTGTGGCACTGATCGGCGTGCTGCTGCTGGCCGAACCCGATATGGGCGCCTTCATGGTGATCGCGGTCATCGCCATGGGCATCCTCTTCCTGGGTGGCGTGAACGCGCGCATGTTCTTCCTGATCGCGGCCATCCTGCTCGTGGCCTTCATCCTGATGATCGCACTCAGCGAGTGGCGGCGCGAGCGCATCTTTGCCTACCTTGATCCCTGGAGCGAGAAGCATGCCCTGGGCAAGGGCTACCAGCTCTCGCATTCCCTCATCGCCTTCGGACGCGGCCAGATCTTCGGCGTGGGCCTGGGCGGCAGCGTGGAGAAGCTGCACTGGCTGCCCGAGGCGCACACCGACTTCCTGCTGGCCGTGATCGGCGAGGAATTCGGCCTCGTTGGCGTGCTGGCCATCGTGACCCTGTTTTTCTGGCTCACGCGCCGCATCATGCACATCGGCCGCCAGGCCATCGCGCTCGACCGCGTGTTCGCCGGCTTGGTGGCCCAGGGCGTGGGCGTGTGGATCGGCTTCCAGGCCTTCATCAACATGGGCGTGAACCTCGGCGCGCTGCCGACCAAGGGGCTGACGCTGCCTTTCATGAGCTATGGAGGCTCTGCGATTCTGATGAATCTGGTGGCGGTGGCCATCGTGCTGCGGATTGATTACGAAAACAGACAGCTCATGCACGGAGGCCGGGCATGAGCTGTCTGTTTCATCAAAATCGACACAGCGCGCAGCGCTGCATGTCGCGGCACGCGACATGGCTGATGCACGGAGGGCGCTCATGAGCAAGTGCGCCCTCATCATGGCTGGTGGGACCGGCGGACATATCTTCCCGGGCCTGGCCGTGGCCGAAGCCTTGCGGGAAAAGGGCTGGCGTGTGCACTGGCTGGGCCATGCCGCGAACATGGAAGGCCAGCTCGTGCCGCCGCGCGGCTTCGCCTTCGAAAGCATCGACTTCGGCGGCGTGCGCGGCAAGGGCCCGTTGACGCTGGCCCTGCTGCCGCTGCGTCTGCTCAAGGCGTTCTGGCAGAGCATCCGCGTGATCCGCCGCGTGCAGCCGGACGTGATCATCGGTCTGGGCGGCTACATCACCTTCCCGGCCGGGATGATGGGCGTACTGCTGGGCAAGCCCCTGGTGCTGCACGAACAGAACTCCGTCGCCGGCATGGCCAACAAGGTGCTGGCCGGCGTGGCCGACCGTGTCTTCAGCGCCTTTCCGGACGCGATGAAGCAGGCCCGCTGGGTGGGCAACCCTCTGCGCGCGGCTTTTCTGCGGCAGCCGGCACCGGCCCAGCGCTTTGCCGGGCGCGGCGGCCCGCTGCGCCTGCTGGTGGTGGGCGGCAGCCTCGGCGCGAGGGCGCTCAACGAGGTCGTGCCCCAGGCCCTGGCGCGGCTGCCGGCCACACAGCGCCCGCAGGTGCTGCACCAGAGCGGCGCGACGCAGATCGAGGCTCTGCGCGCCAACTACGCCGCCGCCGGTGTGCAGGCCGAACTCACGCCCTTCATCGAGGACACGGCGCGGGCCTTCGCCGAGGCCGACATCATCATCTGCCGTGCGGGGGCCAGCACCGTGACCGAGATCGCCGCCGTCGGGGCGGCCGCGGTCTTCGTACCCTTCCCGGCCGCGGTGGACGACCACCAGACCACCAATGCCCGCTTCCTGGTCGACCGGGGCGCGGGCCTGCTGCTGCCCCAGCAGGACATGAACCCCGAAAAACTGGCCGACATCCTGCAGGTTGCCCAACGCACCACCTTGCTGCGCTGGGCCGAAGCCGCCCATCAACTGGCCAAGACCGACGCCACCGAGCAGGTGGTGGCTGCCTGCGAGGAGCTGGCACGATGAAACACGCCATCCACACATCCACTTCGCCGAAAAACAGGAGTGCCGACCAAATGAGGGAGGCGCCATGAAGCACGCGATCAAGCACATTCATTTCGTCGGCGTGGGCGGCGCCGGCATGTCCGGCATCGCCGAGGTGCTGCACAACCTGGGCTACACCATCTCGGGCTCGGACCTCAGCGACAGCGCCACGCTCAAGCGCCTGGCGGCTCTGGGCATCCGCACCCGCGTGGGCCATGCCGGCGAACACATCGCCGGTGCCGACGCCGTGGTCACGTCCACGGCCGTCAAGCCCGACAACCCCGAGGTGCTGGCCGCGCGCGAGAAGAAGATCCCCGTGGTGCCGCGTGCGGTGATGCTGGCCGAACTGATGCGCCTCAAGCAGGGCATCGCGATCGCCGGCACCCACGGCAAGACCACGACCACCAGCCTGGTGGCCAGCGTGCTGGCCGAGGCCGGCCTGGACCCGACCTTCGTGATCGGGGGGCGGCTCAACAGCGCCAACGCCAACGCACGGCTGGGCAGTGGTGACTACATCGTGGTCGAGGCCGACGAGAGCGACGCGTCCTTCCTGAACCTCATGCCCGTGATGGCCATCGTGACCAACATCGATGCCGACCACATGGAAACCTACGGGCACGACTTCGGCAATCTCAAGAAGGCCTTCGTCGACTTCCTGCACCGCATGCCTTTCTACGGCACGGCCATCCTCTGCACGGATGACGCCGCGGTGCGCGAAATCGTCCCCCAGGTCAACTGCCCGGTCACGAGCTACGGCTTTGACGAGGGAGCCCAGGTGCGCGCCCTCAACGTCCGCGCCGTCGCTGGCCAGATGCACTTCACCGTGCAGCGGCGCAATGGCGTGGTGCTGCCGGACCTGGACGTGGTGCTCAACCTCGCGGGCCGGCACAACGTGCTCAACGCCCTGTCGGCCATCGCGGTCGCCGCGGAGCTCGATGTGCCCGATGCGGCGCTGCTCAAGGCTCTGGCCGAGTTCAAGGGCGTGGGCCGACGCTTCCAGCGCTACGGCGAGGTGGTGGCCAAAGACGGCGGTCATTTCACGCTGATCGACGATTACGGCCACCACCCGGTGGAGATGGCGGCCACGCTGGCCGCGGCGCGCGGCGCTTTCCCGGGCCGGCGTCTCGTGCTGGCCTTCCAGCCCCACCGCTACACGCGCACGCGCGACTGCTTCGAGGATTTCGTCAAGGTCATCGGCGAGGCCGACGCGGTGCTGTTGGGTGAGGTCTATGCCGCAGGCGAGGCGCCCATCGTGGCAGCCGACGGCCGCAGCCTGGCGCGCGCACTGCGCGTGGCGGGCAAGGTCGAGCCGGTTTTCGTGGATGACATCGCGGCCATGCCGCAGGCGATTCTGGACAACGCACGCGACGGCGACGTCGTCATGTGCATGGGGGCGGGCTCCATCGGTGGGGTGCCAGCCAAGGTGGTGGAGCTGCAAGGCTCCGTGCAGAAGTGAAAGAGGACAGTGTGAATCTAGGCAAAGTTGCCGTGCTCATGGGCGGAACGTCCGCCGAGCGCGACATCTCCATCATGTCGGGCACCGGGGTGCTGCAGGCGCTGCAAGCGCGTGGCGTGGACGCGCACGCCTTCGATCCGGCGCAGCGCGATCTCTCGGAACTCAAGCGCGACGGTTACACGCGTTGCTTCATCGCCTTGCACGGGCGCTTCGGCGAGGACGGCACGGTGCAGGGTGCGCTGGAGCTGCTGGGCATCCCCTACACGGGCTCGGGCGTCATGGCCTCGGCCATTGCGATCGACAAGGTCATGACCAAGCGCATCTGGCTGGCCGAGGGTCTGCCCACGCCGCAGTGGCGCAAGGTGGCCAGCGCCGAGGCGGCGCGCGCGGCTTTCTCGGCCCTAGGCGCGCCCATGATCATCAAGCCCGCCCGCGAAGGTTCGTCCATCGGCCTGACCAAGGTGATGACAGCCGACGAGTGCGAGGCCGCTTACGCCCGCGCCGCCCAGGTCGACGAGCAGGTGCTGTGCGAGCAGTTCATCAGCGGCGAGGAGGTCACGGTGCCGGTGCTGGGCAGCGGGCCGCAGGCGCGTGCGCTGCCCGTGATCCGCATCGTCGCGCCCGACGGCAACTACGACTACCAGAACAAGTATTTCACCGACGAGGTGAAGTACCTCGTGCCCTGCGGCTTGCCCACGGGAGAGGAAGAGCAGATCCAGCAGATCGTGTTGCGCGCCTACCAAGTGCTGGGCTGCCGCGGCTGGGCGCGGGCCGACGTGATGATTGACGCGCGCACGCGCAAGCCCTATCTGCTGGAGATCAACACCGCGCCCGGCATGACCGGGCACTCGCTGGTGCCGATGTCGGCCAAGGCCGCAGGTATCAGCTACGAGGCGTTGTGTGTGCAGCTGCTGCAGGCGGCTGCCCTGGACCATGGAGGTGCCAGCGCATGACCCACCCGCTGCCCGTGCCGCTGGATGTCCGGCTCATGAACCTCACGGCAACGCTGTTGCTGCTGGGCTTCGTGCTGCTGGCGCTGGTTACGGGCGGGCGCTGGCTGGCGCATCACCCGGTCTTTGCGATCCGCGGGCTCACGGTGCTCGGCGACATCAGTCACACCAGTGCGCTGACCTTGCGCGCCCAGGTCGCGCCGCAGCTCAAGGGGACCTTCCTCACGGTGGACCTGCACGCGGTGCGACAGGCCTTCGAGGGCCTGCCCTGGGTGCGGCGCGCGGTGGTGCAGCGTGAATTCCCGAACCGCCTGCGCGTGATCCTGCAGGAGCACCAGGCGGTGGCCTATTGGGGCGAGGAGGGCGAGTCCACCCTGGTCAACAGCTACGGGGAGGTCTTCGAGGCCAACCTGGGTGAGGTGGAACAGGAAGAGCTGCCCAAGCTGGCCGGCCCGGTGGAACTGTCGGCCGAGGTGCTGGCCATGCACCGCGCGTTGCAGCCGCTGTTCGACGCGCTGGATCTGCCCATCGAGCGGCTGGTGCTCAGCGGGCGCGGCAACTGGCAGCTCACGCTGGGCAGCGGCGCACGGCTGGAGCTGGGCAGCGGTGCGGTGACCGAGGTGACGGCGCGGGCGCGCCAGTTCCTCGGCACGGTGACCCAGGTGGCGGCGCACCACGGCCGCAAGCTCGACGCGCTGGAGGGCGCGGACCTGCGCTACCCGCAAGGCTATGCCCTGCGCCTGCGCGGCGTGAGCACGGTGATCGCAGACCGCAAGAACTAGGAAGAACTGAGACACGACATGGCAAAAGAGTACAAGGATCTGGTCGTCGGACTCGACATCGGCACCGCCAAGGTGATGGCGGTGGTGGCCGAGGTTCTGCCCGGCGGGGAGCTCAAGCTCGCCGGTCTGGGCGTGGCGCCCAGCAACGGGCTTAAACGTGGCGTGGTCGTGAACATCGACGCCACGGTGCACAGCATCCAGCAGGCCCTGAAAGAGGCCGAGCTCATGGCCGACTGCAAGATCACGCGCGTGTACACCGGCATCACGGGCAGCCACATCCGCGGCATCAACTCCAGCGGCATGGTGGCCGTGAAAGACCGCGAGGTGAACGCGGCCGATGTGGCGCGCGTGGTCGAGACCGCCAAGGCCATCAACATCTCGTCCGATCAGCGCCTGCTGCTGGTCGAGCCGCAGGAATTCATCATCGATGGCCAGGACGTGCGCGAGCCCATCGGCATGAGCGGCATCCGCCTCGAAGCCAAGGTGCACATCGTGACCGGCGCACAGAGCGCGGCGGAGAACATCATCAAGTGCGTGCGCCGTTGCGGCCTGGAGGTGGAGCAGCTCATGCTCAACCCGCTGGCCTCCAGCCTCTCGGTGCTGACCGAGGACGAGAAGGAGCTGGGCGTGGCCTGTGTGGACATCGGCGCTGGCACCACGGACGTGGCGGTGTTCACGGGCGGGGCCATCCGCTACACCTCGGTGATCCCGATCGCGGGCGACCTGATCACCAGCGACATCGCCATGGCCCTGCGTACGCCGACCAAGGACGCGGAGGACATCAAGGTCGAGAGCGGCTACGCCAAGCAGCTGCTGGCCGACCCGGACGTGCAGGTCGAGGTGCCGGGCCTGGGCGATCGCGGCCCGCGCATGCTGAGCCGCCAGGCCCTGGCCGGCGTGATCGAGCCGCGCATCGAAGAGATCTTCTCCCTCGTGCAGCAGGTGCTGCGCGACTCGGGCTGCGAGGAGGTGCTGTCCTCGGGCATCGTGCTTACGGGCGGCAGCTCGGTCATGCCGGGCATGGTGGAGCTGGGCGAGGACATCTTCCTCAAGCCGGTGCGTCGTGGCCTGCCCAAGTACAGCGGTGGCCTGGCCGAGATGGTGGGCCAGCCGCGTGCAGCCACCGTCATGGGTTTGCTCGAAGAGGCGCGCCTGGCGCGACTGCGCGGCTACAAGGTGGCGGCCAAGCACGGGTCGGTGAAGACCGCGATGGGGCGCGTCAAGGACTGGTTCATCGGGAATTTCTGACATGAAGAACAGCTTCAAGTTATGGCTCGCGCGCGGCAGTCCGCACCGACGGCGGCGCTGCACCGGTCCCCCGGGGAGACCGCCCTCATGACACAACGAGATCTCGCAATCGCAAGCAACAAGGCAACTGGATACATAGGAGTACAGACATGAACATCGACATGATTGAAGACGCCGCATTCAACCTGGGCACCCAGATCAAGGTCATCGGCGTGGGCGGGGGCGGCGGCAACGCCGTCGACCACATGATCGAGCGCGAGGTGCAGGGCGTGGAATTCATCTGCGCCAACACCGATGCCCAGGCCTTGAGCCGCAGCAGTGCACACAAGATCATCCAGCTCGGTGCCAGCGGCCTGGGCGCAGGCAGCAAACCCGAGAAGGGCCGCGAAGCCGCCGAGGCTGCGGTGGCGGACATCCAGTCCGCGATTGCTGGCGCGCACATGCTCTTCATCACCGCCGGCATGGGTGGCGGCACCGGCACCGGTGCGGCTCCCGTGATCGCGCGCGTGGCCAAGGAGATGGGCATCCTGACCGTGGGCGTGGTGACCAAGCCCTTCGACTGGGAAGGCGGCCGCCGCATGACCAACGCCGACGCTGGCCTGACCGAGCTGGAAGCCAACGTCGACTCGCTGATCGTGGTGCTCAACGAGAAACTGCAGGAGGTGCTGGGTGACGACATCACCCAGGACGAGGCCTTTGCGCACGCCAACGATGTACTCAAAAACGCCGTGGGCGGCATCGCCGAGATCATCAACGTGCCTGGCCACGTCAATGTGGACTTCGAGGACGTGCGCACCGTGATGGGCGAGCCTGGCAAGGCCATGATGGGCACGGCCGCAGCGAATGGCCCGGACCGCGCGCGCATCGCCGCCGAGCAGGCCGTGGCCTGCCCGCTGCTCGAAGGCATCGACCTCTCAGGCGCCAAGGGCGTGCTGGTGCTGATCACCGCGGCCAAGGGCAGCCTCAAGCTTTCCGAGTCCAAGCTGGCGATGAACACCATCCGCGCCTATGCCTCGCCCGACGCGCACGTGATCTACGGCACGGCCTACGACGACAGCCTGGGTGACCAGATCCGCGTGACCGTGGTCGCCACCGGCCTCTCGCGCCAGGGCATGCGCCGCACGGCGCCGCCGCTGCAGGTGCTGCGCACCGGGACCGACAACGTGCCCTTCCAGGTGCCCACGCTGAACAATGCCGTGGCGCCGGGCGCGCTGCCCGGCACGCCGGCGCCCGCGGTCATGCCCGGTGTGCCCCAGCCGGACTACAACGCCATGGCCACGCCCAGCGTCTGGCGCACGCGCGACCGCACCCAGGCCGCGGCCAAGGTCGACGCGCTGTCTTCGGGCGGCATGGACGACTTCGAGATTCCGGCCTTCCTGCGCAAACAGGCCGACTGAGTGCAGTGGGATGCGCCCCGCCGGATGCGGTGGGGCGCATCTTGGTCTAGGATGACCCGTACCGTCGGTGTGCCGGGCCCGGCATGCCGCCCCGCCATTGCCGCGACCCATGCCCAGGAGCAGTCCATGACCCCCACCCCTAGCTTTGCTTTTCTTGTCTCCGGCCTGGCGCTGTTGCTCACCGCCTGTGCCAGCGTCCCGGTCAGCGCGCCGTCGGAGACGGTCTATGCCGTCACCGAACGTCTGGAGCTGATCCGCTTCAAGTCGGACCGGCCGGGCGAGCTGCTGGAGCGGCGCGCGCTCAGCGGTCTGCCCGCGGGCGAGCAGCTGCGCGGTATGGACTACCGCGTGGCGCGCGGTGTGCTGTACGCGGTGAGCGACAGCGGTCGCCTCTACACCATCGACACCGCCCAGGCCCGCCTGCAGCCTGTGGCATCGGTCGCGCCTGCGTTCTGGCCCGTGCAGGGTGGCGTGACCGGCTTTGACTTCAATCCCACGGTGGACCGCATCCGCGTGGTCAGCGCCAGTGCGCAGAACCTGCGCCTGCACCCCGAGACCAATGCCGTGGTCGACGGCGACGCCGCCAACCCCGGTGTGCAGCCGGACGGGCCGCTGCGCTATGCACCCGACGACCGCCATGCGGGTCGCCGCCCCGACGTGGCCGGCGTGGCCTACACCTACAACAAGAAGGACGAGAAGCTCACCACCAACTACGCCATCGACCGCGCCCTCGGCGCCTTGCTCATGCAGGGCTCGCTCGAGGGCACCCAGCCCGTGGTCTCGCCCAACACCGGCCTGCTGCGCACCGTCGGGTTGCTGGGCACCGGGCCGCTGAGCGAGGCGCACTTCGATATCTCCGACGTGGCCAACACCGCACTGCTCGCGGCCCGCACCGCGGGCCAGGCCAACACGCGCCTGTACCAGCTGGACCTGGGCACGGGCCGCGCGCGTGATCTGGGGGTGGTGGGCGGTGGCGAGCGGCTGCTGGGCCTGGCCATCGAGCCCTGAACGACTTATGCGCGGGCTGAGCTATCTTCTAGGGCTGGTGGCGCTGGCGTGCTCCGGGCAGGCCCTGGCCTTGAACCTCGAGGTGCGTGATGACGCTGGCCGGCCCCTGGCCGGTGCCGTGCTGTTTCTCGAGTCGGCCCAGGCGCGGCGCCAGGTACGTCCGGTGGCACAGGCCGAGATGGGCCAGGCGGGCAAGCAGTTCGCGCCCCAGGTGCTGGTGGTGCCCGTGGGGACGGCCGTGAGTTTTCCGAACCGCGACACGGTACGCCACCACGTCTACTCCTTCTCTGCGACCAAGAAGTTCGAGCTCAAGCTCTACATCGGCACACCGGCCAACCCGGTGGTGTTCGATCGCAGCGGCATCGCCGTGCTGGGCTGCAACATCCACGATCAGATGGTGGGCTGGATCGTGGTGGTGGAGACGCCCTATTACGCGATGAGCGACGCCCAGGGGCGCGCGGTCATCGATGCGCCGCCGGGCAGCTACCGCCTGCGCAGCTGGCACCCGGGCCTGCCGGTGGGGGCCGCCGCGCAGGACCAGGCACTGGAACTGGCCGGCCCGGCGCAGAACGTCAGCGTGCGCCTGTCGGGGGTGCAGCCGTGATCCCGGCTTTCGATCGCCGCAGTCTCATCACCCGACTCGTCGGCCTGTCCCTGCTGCTGCTGCTCTTCGTGCAGCTGGTCGGATTCTTCGTGGTGCGCGACAGCATCGCGCGCAATGCGCGCATGCAGATCGCGCACGAGTTCGACACCGGCGAAAAGGTCTGGTTGCGCCTGCTCGACCAGAACGCCGAGAAGCTGCGGCAGAGCGCGGCCCTGCTGGCTGCCGACTACGGCTTTCGCTCGGCCGTGAGTTCGGACGATCTGGAGACCATAGGTTCGGCGCTCGACAACCACGGCCAGCGCATCGGCGCGGCCATGACAGCCTTGCTGGACACGCAGCTCAAGGTGCGTGCCGTGAGCGCGGACGATACGGGCCAGGGGCTGGCCGACCGGCTGGCGCGGCTGGCACCCAGCCTGGCCGAGCCCGCCGGCAACGGCGGGCGCATCGTGGTCTACGAAGGGCGGCCCTACCAGCTGGTGATGGTGCCCATGCGCGCGCCGTTGGTGGTGGGCTGGGTGCTCATGGGCTTTCCCGTGGGCGCGCCGCTGGCGCAGGAGATGCAGCGTCTGCTCGACATCCGGCTGGTGCTGCAGGTGCGCCAAGCCGATGGGCAGCTGGCCGCGCCGGTCAGCACCCTGGCGCCGCAGGCCTTGCAGCGGCTGCAGCAGGCCCAGGGCCCGGTCGAGGAGATCGAGACCGGTGACGCGACGCTGCTCGTGCGCGCCATCGAGCTCAATGCCGCAGGCGGCGAGGCCCGCGTGCTGCTGCTGCGCTCGGTGGACGATGTGGTGGCGCCTTATCGCCAGCTGCAGATCCTGCTGGCGGGCATCACGGCCGGCGGCCTGCTGCTGTTTGCCATCGGCAGCGGCCTGATGGCGCGCCAGCTGGCCACGCCCCTGCGCTCGCTGCTGGCGGCGACGCAGCGGCTTTCGCGCGGCGACTACAGCGTGCCGCTCGAAGACGTGGGCCGGCAGGATGAGATCGGCAAGCTGGCCCAGTCCTTCGACCGCATGCGCGTGGACATCGCGGCGCAGCAGGCCGAGATCCGGCACCTGGCCTACTGGGACCGCCTCACGGGCCTGCCCAACCGGGAAAACTTCCGCGAGTCCGTGCAGCAGGCCATGGCGCGCAGTGCAGAGGGCCGCGAGTTGGCCGTCATCACCCTCGACCTGGACCGATTCAAGCATGTCAACGACGTGCTGGGCTATGCCTTCGGTGACCAGCTGCTCAAGACCGTGGCGGGCAAGCTGTCCGATGTCATGGGCGAGACCGCTGGCGAGGTCGCCCGCCTTGGAGGCAACGAGTTCGCCTTGCTGCTCGCCCCCGCCACGCCGCAGCAGGCGGCCGAGCTGGCCGCGCGCGTGGCACAGAGCCTGGAGCAACCGCTGGCGATTGCCGAGCAGACCGTGGACCTGAGCGCGGGCATTGGCATCGCTTGTTGGCCTGCCGATGCGCCGGACGTGGATACGCTGCTGAGTCGCTCCGAGATCGCCATGTACGTAGCCAAGCGCAAGCTCGAAGGGCCGCTGCGCTACGACCCGGCCTTTGATTCGGCCAGCACCCAGACGCTGTCTTTGCTGACCGAGCTGCGCCGCGCGGTGGACCAGGGCGAGCTGCGTCTCTACCTGCAGCCCAAGGTGACCCTGGCCGATGGCGTGACCCATGCGGCCGAGGCCCTGGTGCGGTGGGAGCACCCGCAGCGCGGCCTGGTGCCGCCCATGCAGTTCATTCCCTTTGCCGAGCAGACCGGCTACATCCGTCAGCTCACGCTCTGGATGTTCGAGGAGGCCGCGCGCCTGCTGGCCACGCCGGCCGCTGCGGGCCTGCGCATTTCGGTCAACCTCTCCACGCGCGACCTGCTGGACCTGGAGCTCAGCACGCGGCTGGCGCAGCTGCTGCAGACCCACGGCGTGCAGGCGACGGCTTTCTGCCTGGAGATCACCGAGAGCGCCATCATGGACGACCCCCAGCGCGCCGAGGCCATGCTCAACCGCCTGTCCGATCAGGGATACAAATTGTCTATCGATGACTTTGGCACCGGCTATTCATCGCTGGCCTACCTCAAGCGCCTGCCCGTGGACGAACTCAAGATCGACAAATCCTTCGTCATGGGCATGGAGACCGATGCGGATGACGCCACCATCGTGCGTTCCACCATCGATCTCGCCCATAACCTGGGCCTGAGCGTGGTGGCCGAGGGGGTGGAAAACGCCGCCATCCTGGAGCGCCTGCGCGCGCTCGGTTGCGACGAGGTGCAGGGCTACCACATCAGCCGGCCCATGCCCGCATCGGCCTTCATGGAATGGCTGAAAAAGTAGAATCGGGGCCATCATGCTGCAGCAACGTACCCTCAAATCCCTGACCCGCGCCGTCGGCGTGGGCCTGCACAGCGGGCAGCGCGTGGAGATCACGCTGCGCCCCGCGCAGGTCGACACCGGCATCGTGTTCCGGCGCGTGGATCTGCCGCAGCCCGTGGACATCCCCATGTCGGCGCTGGCGGTCAGCGACACCCGTCTGGCCTCCACCCTCTCCAATGGCGGTGCCAAGGTGCACACCGTGGAGCACCTGATGTCGGCCTGTGCCGGCCTGGGCATCGACAACCTCTATGTCGACATCACGGCCGAAGAGGTGCCCATCCTCGACGGCTCCGCCGCCTCCTTTGTCTTTCTGCTGCAGAGCGCGGGCATCGCGCTGCAGAACGCACCCAAGCGCTTCGTCCGCGTGATCGAGCCCATCGAGGTGCGCGAGGGCGAGGGCGCCAACCAGAAGTGGGCCCGCCTGGACCCCTACCACGGCTACAAGCTCAGCTTCGAGATCGACTTCGACCACCCGGCCGTCGACTCCACGGGCCAGCGCGTCGAGTTCGACATGAGCGTGCACAACTACAGCCGCGACATCGCGCGCGCGCGCACCTTCGGCTTCACCAAGGATGTGGAGATGATGCGCGCCAACGGCCTGGCCCTGGGCGGCGGGCTGGACAATGCCATCGTGATGGATGACTACAAGGTGCTCAATGCCGGCGGCCTGCGCTACGACGACGAGTTCGTGAAGCACAAGATCCTCGATGCCATGGGCGATCTCTATATCCTGGGCAAGCCCCTGCTCGCGGCCTACAGCGCCTTCCGCTCCGGCCACGCCATGAACAACAAACTGCTGCGCGAACTGCTCAAGCGTACCGAGGCCTGGGAGACCGTGACCTTCGACAACGACCGGCTGGCTCCCAAGGGCTTTGCGCAGCCTGCGCGCGCCTGGTGATATGGCCCCCACGCTCCTCCGTTGCACGGGTCGCCGCCCGCCCAGGGGGCTCACTGGCCATGGGGCGGCCCAGCGGCGAGTGACCCGCACGAGATAAACCCATGCTGTTGTTTCGCTGGCTCATCTTCCTGCTGCTGATCGGCGCCGCGGTCTGCTTCGTGTTCTACCTGGGGACCGGTCAGATGCGCTACCGTCGCTGGGGCCTGATCACGCTCAAGTGGACGCTGATCGCAGCCTTCGGCTTCTTTGCGGTGCTCATCCTGCAGCGCATCGTCTGAGGACGGGCCTCAGGCACCGCGCTTGCGCACCGTGGAGTAGGGGTCGGGCGTGCCGTCCTTCTTCTTCGGCGGATCGTCGCGGGTCTTGACCGCCTCCAGCTCATTGAAGGCCGAGGGCATCTGGCTGTCCTGGAAGGCCACCGAGTCTTCCCACATCGCCCAGTCCGATTCCAGATTGCCCTCGGTGACCTCGGGCAAAGGTGGCGGGGTCGGTGGCAGTCCTGCCGTGGGTGAGGGACGGCTGGACGGTTTCGCGCCTTGTGCGGCCGGTCGAACCGGGGTGACCGGCTTGGGCTTGAAGAACTTCATGGCGCGTCCTGTGTGCTGTACGCTGGGCTTTGAACACAATTTAGCGCGCGTGACGGTTTGTGACAAGCCAGAGACGCCGCGTCAGCGTGAAGGATTGCCGTGAACCACAGACTTCTACCCGCTTTCGTCCTGGCCCTGCTCGGTGCTCTGGGGGCCGGGGTCGCCCTGGCCCAGGACGGCTCCCTGCGCGATCGCCTGCGCCAGCGGCAGCAGGAACGCGCGAGCGCTGTGTCCCCAGTGGCCAATCCCATCACCACGCCAGGCGACTACCGGGCCAGCCTGGAACATGGCGGGCGTGTCCGTCTGTACCGTCTCTACGTGCCGGCGAGCTATCGCGCCGACCAGCCGGCGCCCCTGCTTGTGGCGCTGCACGGCGGGGGTGGCGGCATGGACTACATGGGTCGTGACGACTATTACGGTCTGCTGTCCCACGCCGAGCGCACGGGCCAGGTGCTACTCCTGCCCAACGGCATCAGTCGCCTGCGCAGCGGCATGCTGGCCACCTGGAACGCGGGGGAGTGCTGCGGCGCGGCGCGTGACCAGCAGGTCGATGATGTGGGCTACATCCGCGCCGTGGTCGAGCGCGTGCAGGGCCAGCTCAACATCGACGCACAACGCATCCACGCCACGGGCATGTCCAACGGCGCCATGATGGCCTACCGCCTGGCTTGCGAGCTGCCCGGCCTGTTCAGGGCCATCGCGGCCGTGGCCGGTACCGACAACACGCGCAGCTGCACGCCCGCGCAGCCGGTGTCGGTACTGCACATCCATGCGCGCAACGACAGCCATGTGCTTTACGAAGGGGGTGTCGGTCCCGATGCGGTGGACCGTGCGCTGATCACCGACTTCCGCTCGGTGCCGGAGACCGTGACGCGCTGGGTCGAACGCAACCGCTGCGCGCCGACACCGCAGCGCGTGCTGGAGAAGGACGGCGCCTGGTGCGAGCGCTACGCGCCCTGCGCCGGCGGCACGCAGGTGCAGCTGTGCGTGACGGCTGCGGGCGGCCACAGCTGGCCTGGGGGCCACAAGCCCCGTGGCGAGGCGCCGACGCAGGTGATCGACGCGAACGATGTGATGTGGGACTTCTTCAGCCGGCAGGACGTTCTGCGCTGAGCCTGCCCGCCTCTCAGTGACCGCGGCCGCCGCGGTACATGCCCGTGTTCTTGCGCTGCAGCGGCGAGACGGCCGCGATGCGGCGCATGGCCTCGCCCGCGTGGGCCTGTGTGATGGCCAGGCCCAGCGCGTCGGCCGCGTCGGGGCCGGGCACGCCTGGCAGCTGGAGCAGGCGCTTGACCATCTCCTGAACCTGGGCCTTCTGCGCGCGGCCGTGGCCCACCACGGCCTTCTTCATCTGCAGGGCCGTGAACTCCGTGACGGCGAGGTCGCGTGAAACGAGGGCCGTGAGGCAGGCGCCACGGGCCTGGCCCAGCAGCAGGGTGGACTGCGGGTTGACGTTGACGAAAACGATCTCCACGGCCGCCACCGTGGGCTGGTAGCGCGCGACGACCTCGCAGACACCGTCGAACAGCACCTTGAGGCGCGCCGGCAGGTCACCGAATTCCAGATGCGTGGTCTTGATGGTGCCGCTGGCCACATAGCGCAGGGCCGCGCCCTCCACGTCGATCACGCCGAAGCCCGTGGTCTGCAGTCCGGGGTCGATGCCGAGGATACGCATGGGAGCGGCGGGTCTCATAGATCGAAGTACCAGTGCACCGAGTGGAAAAACACCGGCGCGGCAAAGCACAGGCCGTCGACCCGGTCGAGCAGGCCGCCCGCGCCCGTCACCGAGGACAGGCCCTGGGCGCCCCAGTTGGTCACGCCACGGTCACGCTTGAGCGCTTTCATCACCAGATGGCCCAGCGAGCCCGCAGTGCAGGCGATCAGCGCCATGGCCAGGGCCTGGGCCGGCTTGAAGGGGGTGATGGCCGAGAGCAGTCCGCCGAAGAGGCCGCCGGCGACCACGCCCACGGCCCAGCTGCGCCAACTGAAGCTCTGGCTGATCTGGGGCGCCACGGGACGGCGCCGCCAGTGGCGTGCCACCAGGTGCTGCACGATCATGCAGGTCTGGACCGAGAAGACGAGGAAGAAGACGAGGAAGGCGTTCTTACCCGCATAGCCCTGGAAGTTGAGCAGCAGCAACGCCGGCACATGGCTCATGCCGTAGACGCAGACCATGATGCCCCATTGCAGCTTGGCGTTGCGCTCAAGGAAACGCTGCGGGTCGCCCGCCAGCGCGCTGACCACGGGCAGGGCCAGGAAGACGTAGACCGGGATGAAGACGGTGAACAGGTCGAAGCGCGCGCTGGCCACCAGGCTGTACTGGATGGGCAGCACGACGAAGAAGGCCAGCACCAGGCTGCGGTGGTCACCGCGGCGCGTGGGCGAGAGCGTGATGAACTCGCGCAGCACGAAGAAAGAGACCAGCGCGAACAGCACGAGGGCCACGCGCTCGTCCGAGACCCAGGCCACCCAGAACACCACGACCATGAGCCAGGAGGTCTTGAGCAGGCTCTGCAGATCACGCAGTTCGCCGCCTTCGCCGTCAGTCGCGCGCCCGCGCTCGCGCAGCGAGAGCAGCACCAGGATCACGGTGGCCAGGCTCAGCAGGCCGAAGACGACGAGGAAGAGCGCGCCGACCTGCTGCGAGGCGCTGAGGCTGCGGATGAACTGGTTCACGCTCATACCTCACGCAGCGCGATCACGGCCTGCCGTGCGCGGTCCAGGAAGGCGCGGCGCTCCTCGCCGGCCTCGAGCCGGATCGGCTCGCCGAAGGTCACCGAGCACAGGATAGGCACGGGCACGACCTCACCCTTGGGCATGACGCGTTGCACATTGTTGATCCAGGCTGGCACCAGCACCACCTGGGGGAACTTCAGCGCCAGGTTGTAGAGCCCAGCCTTGAACGGCTGTGGCTCCTCGGCGTGATTGCGCGTGCCTTCGGGGAAGAGAATGATGGAGTCGCCCCCTTCCAGTGCCTCGACCAGCGGTGCCAGCGGATCGGCAGGCGCTTCGGCGGGCACGGTGTCTGGGTTCTCGGTGCCGCCCGCGGGGCGGCCGCTGCCGCGGTCCACATAGACCGCGTTGAAAACCGCGGTGGTGATCCATTTCTTCAGCGGCGTCTTGGTCCAGTAGTCCTTGGCCGCGATCGGGCGCGTGATGTCACGCAGCTCCTGGGGCAGGGCCGCCCAGATCAGCACTAGGTCGGCATGGCTCTGGTGGTTGGCGAAATAGATGCGCTGCTCGATCTTGGGCGGGCAGCCGTGCCAGCGCGCTTGCGCACCCGTGAGCACGCGCACCAGGCCCAGCAGGAAGAGGTTCATGGCCCGGGCGGCGAGGGAGGACAGCTGAGGTCTCATGCGCAGGATCCGCGGTCAGGGCAGCTCGGCGCGCCAGAGCCGGCCGGCAATGACTTCGGCCCGCTCGGCCAGATAGGGCGAGTGGGGCAGTTTTTCGTAGACGCGCGGGCGCGGCAGCATCACGGCGAGGCGCGCAGCCTCGCCGGCGCTCAGGCGTGCGGCGGGCTTGCGGTAGTAGTGCTGGGCGGCAGCCTCGGCCCCGAACACACCCTCACCCCACTCGACGTGGTTGAGGTAGAGCTCAAGGATGCGCTGCTTGCTCAGGGTCTTTTCCAGCACATAGGCCAGCATCAGCTCCTGGCCCTTGCGCAGCAGGGTGCGTTCGCCCGAGAGCAGCAGGTTCTTGGCCAGCTGCTGGGTGATGGTGGAGCCGCCAACGATCTTGGGCGGCTTGACCGGTCGCGCGCCGTTGGCGGCCAGCTTGGCTGTGCGGGCCTCGGCCTCGGCGTTCTTCTGCCAAGCCTTTTCCATCGCGTCCCAGTCCACGCCCTCGTGCCAGGCGAAGCTGTCGTCCTCGGACGCGATGACGGCACGCTTGAGATGGTCGGAGATCTGCGCGTAGTCCACCCACTGCTGGCGCCAGCGCAGCTGGCCCTTGTCCTGCAGAATGCGCCAGGCCTCGGAGCGCTCGAAGCTGGTGGATTGCGGGTTCACGTGCGCCATCAGCACGATGCGCGCCACGAAGAAGAGCTGCAAGGCCAGCAGCGCAACCAGCAGCAGGGCGATCCAGCGCAGCAGGGCCTTGGCGAAGGTCTTCATCGCGGGCTCGGGCTCAGGGGGCGCTGACGCGCGTCTCCAGGGTCTCGTTGCGCGAGAAGCGGAAGCGCGAGACGACGACGATCTGGTCGGCTTCCTTGCGCATGTCGGTCGTGAAGCGGCCGAAGGGCGCGGCGGCGCGGGCGATGGCCTCGGCGCGCCGGTCCAGCGTGCGGTTGCCCGAGCTCTCGGCGATTTCCGTGGCCACCACCTGGCCTAGCCGGTCGACAGTGACCACCATGGTCAGCTCACCGTAGAGCTTCTTGCCGCCTGAGCTGGGGAAGTTCTCCGTGCCCTTGCTCTCGATGGCGCGGCGCAGGCGGTCGTAATAGATGGCATAGGCCTCCTCGCGCGTGGACGGGCCGATGTAGCGCTTGCGTGGTTTGGCGCTGTCCTGCTGGATGCGGCGCTCAATCTCGGCCAGCTGCTTGAGCAGCAGGCGGCGGCGCTCCTCCTGCGCAGCCTGATCGGGGCTGAGCTTGGCCTGCTTGGGATCGGGCACCGGCAGGCTGGCGAGTTGTTCGCGGACCTGGGCCAGCAGCATGGTCTGCTGCTTCTGCAGACGGCGGATGCGCTGCTGGGTTTCTTCCTCCACCGTATCGCCGCTGTCCGACAGCCGGGTGGAGGGCAGGGGGCTGGTGGCCCGGCCGCGTTCGGCTTCGCCGCCACCGGCCAGGCTGCTTTGGGCGATGGCCTGGGCCTTGTCGGGTGCCGCATTGCTGCGGGCGTTGACCAGGATGACTTCGAGTGGCGTGTCGCGGAAGGCCCGTTCGATGGCCTCGGGGTCGACGAAGCGCACCGTCAGCAGCACGGCGTGCACGGCCACGGAGATGCCGAGGGCGTATTCGAGCGTGCTGAACTTGCGCAGTTTCACGGAGACGGATTATCCCCTGCCGCTTCGGTGGCGGGGGCTTCGGATTCGTTGACATCGACGGCAATGGCGATAGGGCCAGCCGCCAGGTGTTCGGATTCGTCGTCGCCGGTGTCCTCCTCCATCGGGGCCGCCTGGGCGTCCAGGCGTTCGATCACCGTGCCCGCCACATCCAGCGCCACCTCGTCTATGGCGCCCAGCTTCACGCGCACGCGCGCGCCGCGCGGCAGGCCTTGGGCGCCGAGCACGGGCAGCACCAGCGGCAAGGTGTCGGCACGCGCCAGGTTGTCCTTGAAGACCGTGGCCTCCAGCTCGGTGATGCCTTGCTGCTCGATGTACTTGAGGGTCCAGTAACGCTCGATCGTGGCCTGGTAGCCGTTGTAGGCGCTGTAGGCTGCGTCGAAGCCCGAGATGATGGCGAAGAGCTCGGCATCCTTGGGCTTGAAGGGCGCGGCAAGTGCGGCCGTGCGGCCATGGCGGGCGCAGGCGATGATCTGCCACTGGTTCACGAGGTCGGTGTAGCGGCGCAGCGGCGAGGTGCTCCAGGCGTAGCTTTTCACGCCGATGCCCGCGTGCGGCAAGGCCTTGGTGCCCATGCGCACCTTGACGCCGGGCGCCAGGCTGGCCTGGCTGCGGTAGATGGCGGGCACGCCGAGTTCGGCCAGCCACGATCCCCAGCTGCTGTTGGCCAGGATCATGGCCTCGGCCACGATCAGGTCCAGCGGTGCGCCGCGGCTGCGTGTGCCGATCACGACCTGCTCGTTGCCTTGCGGTTCGCCCTCATGGCCCACGAGCTTGAAGGTGTAGTCAGGCCGGTTGAAGGTCTCGGGCTTGCCGCGCACCACTTCGCGCTGGGCCTTGAGGTGCCGGGCCAGGCGATAGAGGAAAGCCAGCTCGGTACGCAGCGCGGGCGTGAGGGGCGCCGGGTCGGGTGTGGCGTGGGCGTAGGCACTGTCCTCCAGCCAGGCGGGCGTGACCACCTGGTCGATCTGGTCGTGCCGCAGATTGTGTGCCATCGGCACGCGCTCGAGTTTGGTCTCATGGCCCAGCAGTTCCAGCGTGTCTTCCTTGAAAGCCACGTAGAGCGAGACGGCCGGGCAGGCACGTCCCTCCTGCAGGGTGTAGCGCTGCACCACTTCGTCGGGCAGCATGGTGAGTTTGTAGCCCGGCATGTAGACCGTGGAGAGGCGGTTGCGGCTCACGTGGTCGATCGGGTCGCCGCGCTGCACGGCCAGGCCGGGCGCCGCGATGTGGATGCCCACGGTGACCGTGCCGGTGCCCAGGCCCTGCACCGAGAGCGCGTCGTCGATTTCTGTGGTGGCCGAGTCGTCGATGGAATAGGCCTGCACGGCGGCTGTGGGCAGATCGTCCTTGATGTCCGGCGCCAAGAGCTTGGGAAAGCCATAGCCCTTGGGAAAGTTCTCGAACAGGAAGCGGCGCCAGTGGAACTGGTAGGGCGAGTCGATGGCGCCGGCCTTCTGCAGCAGGTCCAGCGGAGCCAGATGGGTGGCGCGTGCCGCCTCGACCACGGCCTTGTACTCGGGCGCGTTCTTGTCGGGCTTGAACAGGATCCTGTAGAGCTGCTCGCGGATGGGCGGCGGGCAGCTGCCTTGGCCCAGCGCCTGCGCCCACTCGGCAATCTGGAGCTGCAACAGTCGCTTTTTCTCGATGGCCGCGAGGGCCTGCTGGATGATCTCGGCCGGCGCTTTCTTGTAACGTCCCTTGCCGGCGCGGCGGAAGTAGTGCGGTGCCTCGTGCAGGCGCAGCAGGGCCGCGGTCTGCTGGGTCAGGCTGGGCGGGTCTTCGAAGTACACCGCGGCCAGATCGACGAAGCTGAAGTCCTCCTCGGGCGCGAATTCCCAGGCCAGGTCCAGCTCGATGCTGCCGCTCAGCGTCTGGGCCGCGGCCAGCAGCTCAGCCGGCGCCGGCTTCTCGAACTTGAGCAACAGGTTGGCGGACTTGACCTTGACGCGCTTGCCGGTCTCCAGCTCGACCTGGAGCGAGGCCTCGGCTTCGGAGAGGATGCGCCCGGCGAGGAATTTGCCGGCTTCGTCGAACAATGCATGCATGGACCGAATTGTCCCATGCCCCCTCAGGGTGCCAGGTCCAGAAAGCCCAGCACCTCATCCAGGTAAAGCGCGAACTCGGTGATCGCGTGGTCGCTGCCCGCGAGCACGCGGCCGTGCGTGCCGGGGTAGTGGGCGCTCATTTCCCGCCAGTCCAGTACCTCGTCACCCTGGGCGATCAGCGCGTAATAGCGTTCGGGGCGCGTGATGGCAGGTACCGCCAGGGCGCGCAATTCGTCGACATAGGTCGCCTTGAACTCGAAGGTCTGCTGCGGCTCGTGCCAGCTCGGGTGCGTGCCGACCTGGCCCGCAAGATCGCGTGCCGCGTGCACGGCGGGGTTGAGCAGCACGGCACGGCAGCCGGTCTGCTCGGCGATCCAGGTCGCGTAGTAGCCGCCCAGCGAGGAGCCCATGACGGCCATGCGTTCGCGCGGCCAGCCGGCGATGCCCTGCATCACCTCGGCCATGGCCTGTCGGGGCGAGGGGGCCAACTGCGGGCACCAGAGGGTGACGCGGGGATGCTGTTGCGCGACACGCTGCTGGACCATTCGCGCCTTGGTCGATTGCGGGGAGGAGCGGAAGCCGTGGAGGTAGAGCAGGTGGGTGGTCTTCATGGTCGGGATTGGTCTGGTGCCGAGGCAGCGTAATGGTAGAGGCGCCTCCCATGTTCATGGGAGGTCCTGGCGTGGGCAGGGCCGGTCGCTGCGGCTATGCTCTGTGGGTCTCAGACATGAAGCAGGCGGCAGGACAATGCAGGTGTGGCGGGTATTGGTGGTTGAAGATGACCCGGCGATGCGGGAATTTTTTGTGGCCAGCGTGTCGCGCTGCGCCGGTCTGCAGCTGGTCGGCGCCGTGGGCTCGGTGTCCGAGGCGCGGGCCTGGCTCGACGACGACGACCACATGGTCGACGTGCTGCTGACCGATCTGGGCCTGCCCGACGGCAGCGGGCTAGAGGTGATCCGCCACGCCACACGTCTGCACCCGCGCTGCGAGCCGCTGGTGATTTCCCTGTTCGGCGACGAGGACAATGTGCTGGCCAGCATCGAGGCCGGTGCCCTGGGCTACATCCACAAGGATTCGGCGCCTGACGACATCGCCCAGACCATCCTCGAGATGAAGGACGGGGCCTCGCCCATCTCGCCCATGATCGCCCGCAAGGTGCTGGCCAAGTACACCAGCAGCCGCCGTGTGGCCGAACCTGCGCCGGAGCGCCCGGCTCCAGCCCGGCCCGCGGCCGATGGCCCGCTGCTGTCGCCGCGCGAGCAGGAGGTGCTGACCCTGATCGCGCGCGGCTTCTCCTACGCGGAGATCGCGCGCCTGCAGTCGGTCAGCGTGCACACGGTGCAGACCCATATCAAGAACCTGTATTCCAAGCTGTCGGTGCATTCCAAGAACGAAGCCGTTTTCGAGGCTTCGCGCCTGGGGCTGCTGCAGTCCAGGGTCTGACCATGGCGTTCTGGCGCGCACTGGCTCTGTGCTGCTGCCTGTGGAGCCTGCTGGCCCCGGCGCAGGCCGAGCTGCTGGAACTGAGCCAGGCGCATGTGAGCACGGTGCAGGACGGTGTCGTGCTGGAGCAGGAGACGCGGCTGCCCTACAACTGGGACCGTCAGCACCGCTGGAATTCGGGCAGTGCGGAGTTCGAGATCCCCTTGCGGCTCGATCAGCCACCTACCGAGCCCTACGCTGTCTATTTCGCCCGCGTGGGCAACCGCGCCGAGATCTGGCTCAACGGCGTGCTGCTGTCGCGCTTTGGCGACCTGAGCCGTCCCAACCACGAGGACTATGCCAAGGCGCCGCAGTACGTGCTGATTCCGGCCCAGCTGCTGCAGCGCGAGAACCAGTTCCGCGTGTTCCTGCATGCCGACGGCGGGCGCCGCGGCGGCCTGTCCACCGTGCTGGTCGGCCCCGAGGTCGAGGTGCGCGAGCACTACCATTCGGTCTACCGCTGGCTGGTCAACGGCTCGATCGCCGTCTCGGTCTTCAGCCTGGTGGTGGGCGTCATCGCCCTGCTGCTCTGGGCCACCCAGGTCGAGCACGTGCCGGGACAGCCCCGCCCGCGTCGGGACATGCTCTACCTGAGCGCTGGCATCGCAGAGGTCTGCTGGATGCTGCGCCTGTCCGACACGGCCCTGACCGATCCGCCACTGGCCTGGCCCTGGTGGGGCGTGCTGCAGACGCTGTCGTATGCGGGCTGGTTCTGCGGCTCGGCGCTGTTCTGTCACTACGTCGCAGGCTGGCATCGCCATGCGTCGATGCGATGGGTACGGGCCATGGTCTGGGCGCTGCTGCTGACCTCGGCGCCTGCGGCCTGGCTGGCCCTGAGCCGCAACGATGACAGCTACCTGACCGGCTGGTACGGTTTCGCCACCTTCCTGTTCATCGGCTATGCCGCGGTCTATTTCTGGGGCTCGGTGCGCAAGCCCACCACCGAGCACGTGCTCGTGGCAACGGCCGGCGTCTTCAATGTGCTGGTGGGTTTCCGTGACTGGGTCGTGATCCGCGCCAGCAACAACTTCGCCGAGATCTCCTGGATGCGCTATTCCTCGGTGCTCTTCGGCCTGGCGCTGGGCTACATCGTGATCATGCGTTTCCGCGAGGCCAGCGCCCAGGCGCGCGACCTGATGGACAACATGGCGGCCAAGGTCCAGGAGAAGGAGCAGGCCCTGGCGGCCAGCTACCGGCAGCTGGAACAGCTGGCGCGCGAGCAGGAACGCACGGCCGAGCGCACCCGCATCCTGCGCGACATGCACGACGGCGTGGGCTCGCACATCAGCGCAGCCATCCGCCAGCTGCAGTCGGGCAAGGCCAGCGAGGAGGATCTGCTGCAGACCCTGCGCGACTCGCTGGACCAGCTCAAGCTCTCGATCGACGCCATGAACCTGCCGCCGGGCGACGTCACCACCCTGCTGGCCAATCTGCGCTACCGGCTTGAGCCGCGTTTCAAGGCCTCGGACATCGAGCTGGCCTGGGACGTGGACCTGCTGCCGCCCCTGACCGGTCTGGACAGCAAGGCCATGCGCCAGCTGCAGTTCATGGTCTTCGAGGCCCTGTCCAACGTGCTGCAGCACGCCCAGGCCAGCCAGCTGCGCATCGAGCTGCGGGCCTGCCCCGAGGGCGGGGCCCAGCTGCGCGTGGTCGACAACGGCCGCGGCTTCGATCCCGAGCGGGTACAGCGCAAGGGCCTGGCCTCGCTGCGCGAACGCGCGGCGGCCATCGGGGTGGGGCTGGACGTGAGCAGCGCGCCCGGGCATACCGTGGTGGAAATTCGCCTGAGCTGAGTCCGGGCGACCGGGCATTGGCGGGATAATGCGGCCATGCCGGTGATCTTCGAGCGTCCCACCCTGATGCAGCGCGTCCTGCCCTGGTTCCAGGGTTTCGACGGCCCCCTGGCCTTTGCCGTCTTCATCCTCGCCGGCATCGGTCTGCTGACCATGTACTCCTCGGGCTACGACCACGGTACGCGTTTCATGGACCACAGCCGCAACATGCTGATTGCCGGCTTCATCATGTTCGTCGTGGCCCAGGTACCGCCGCAGCGGCTCATGGCGCTGGCGGTGCCGCTCTACGTGCTCGGGGTGACGCTGCTGATCGCGGTGGCGGTCTTCGGCATCACCAAGAAGGGCGCCAAGCGTTGGATCAACGTGGGCGTCGTGATCCAGCCCAGCGAACTGCTCAAGATCGCCATGCCGCTGATGCTGGCCTGGTGGTTCCAGAAGCGGGAGGGCCAGCTGCGCCCGCTGGACTTCCTCGTCGCCGGCGCCCTGCTGGCCCTGCCCGTGGGCCTGATCATGAAACAGCCTGACCTGGGCACTTCGCTGCTGGTGCTGGCGGCGGGCCTGTCGGTGATCTTCTTCGCCGGCCTGAGCTGGAAGCTCATCATCCCGCCCGTGGCGTTGGGGGTGGTCGGCGTGCTGCTGCTTGTGATCTTCGAGCCCGAGCTCTGCGCCGCCGGGGTGGACTGGCCGCTGCTGCACGATTACCAGCAGCAGCGCGTCTGCACCCTGCTCGATCCCTGGCGCGATCCGCTGGGCAAGGGCTTCCACATCATCCAGGGCATGATCGCCATCGGCTCCGGCGGCCTGATCGGCAAGGGTTTCATGCAGGGCACGCAGACGCATCTGGAATTCATCCCCGAACGCACGACCGACTTCATCTTCGCCGCCTATTCCGAGGAGTTCGGCCTGCTGGGCAACCTCTTCCTGCTCGGCGCCTTCCTGTTCCTGGTGCTGCGTTGCCTGGCCATTGCGCTGGAGGCGCCCACCCTGTTTGCGCGCCTGCTGGCCGGGGCCATCACCATGATCTTCTTCACCTATGCCTTCGTGAACATGGGCATGGTCAGCGGTATCCTGCCGGTGGTGGGTGTGCCCCTGCCCTTCATCAGCTATGGCGGCACCGCCATGGTGACCCTGGGCCTGGCCCTGGGCATGATGATGTCCATCGCCAAGTCCAAGCGCCTGATCCAGTCCTGAGCCTGCCCGCTGCAGGGACAAGGGGGGCGGCCTACAATGGCCTGCATGATTTCACGCGAACCCACCCTGGAGCGTCTGGCCATCGCCCGCGAGCTGCTGCTCACGCCCTTCGGCCTGGATGAAACCCACCTGCTGCGCGCCCTGTCCGAAATCCGGGCGCACCGTGTGGACGACGCCGATCTCTACTTCCAGTACACGCGCAGCGAGGGCTGGAGCCTGGAGGAGGGCATCGTCAAGACTGGCTCCTTCAGCATCGACCAGGGCGTGGGCGTGCGCGCCGTCAGCGGCGAGAAGACCGCCTTCGCCTATTCCGATGACATCTCCGAGGCCTCGCTGCTGGACGCCGCACGCACCGTGCGCAGCATCGCCAGCGCCGGCAAGTCTGCGCGCGTGAAGGCCGCTGCGCAGAAGATCGCCGGTTCGCGCACGCTCTATCCGGGCACGGATCCCATCGCCACGCTGGACAGCACAGCCAAGGTGGCGCTGCTGGAGAAGGTGGAAAAGCTCGCCCGCGCCAAGGACCCGCGTGTGGCACAGGTCATGGCCGGTCTGGCCGGTGAATACGACGTCGTGCTGGTCGCGCGTGCCGACGGCACGCTGGCGGCCGACGTGCGTCCGCTGGTGCGCCTCTCGGTGACCGTGATTGCCGAACAGGGCGGCCGGCGTGAGATGGGCTCCTCCGGCGGCGGCGGCCGTTTCGGCCTGGCCTACTTCGACGAGGCCATGATCACCCGTTATGTGGACGAGGCCGTGAGCGCTGCCCTGACCAATCTGGAATCACGCCCGGCTCCGGCTGGCGAGATGACCGTGGTGCTGGGCCCGGGCTGGCCCGGTGTGTTGCTGCACGAGGCCATCGGTCACGGGCTGGAAGGTGACTTCAACCGCAAGGGCTCCAGCGCCTTCGCCGGCCGCATCGGCCAGCGTGTGGCGGCCAAGGGCGTGACGGTGCTCGACGACG
Source organism: Hylemonella sp. (assembly GCF_027532185.1). Classification (GTDB taxonomy): domain Bacteria; phylum Pseudomonadota; class Gammaproteobacteria; order Burkholderiales; family Burkholderiaceae_C; genus Hylemonella. The sequence continues at coordinate 141,382 of NZ_JAPZSV010000009.1, forward strand.
GCACCATCGCCGACCGCCGCGGCTCGCTCAACGTGGACGACGAGGGCAACGCGACCCAGCGCAATGTGCTGATCGAGGACGGCATCCTCAAGGGCTATATCCAGGACGCGATGAACGCGCGCCTCATGAAGACCGGCCCCACGGGCAACGGCCGGCGCGAGAGCTATGCCCACATCCCCATGCCGCGCATGACCAACACCTATATGCTGGGCGGTGACAAGACGCCGGAAGAGATCGTGGCCAGCATCGGACGTGGCCTGTATGCCACCAACTTCGGTGGTGGCCAGGTCGACATCACCTCGGGCAAGTTCGTGTTCTCGGCCAGCGAAGCCTGGTGGGTCGAGAACGGCAAGATCCTCTATCCCGTCAAGGGCGCGACCCTGGTCGGCAACGGCCCCGACGCCCTGACGCGCGTCACCATGATCGGCAACGACATGCGCCTGGACAGCGGCGTGGGCACCTGCGGCAAGGAAGGCCAGAGCGTACCGGTCGGCGTGGGCCAGCCCACGCTGCGCATCGACGGCCTGACGGTGGGCGGCACGGCCTGAGGCCGGGGGGCTGGCCAGCCGGCATTTTTTCTGTGCTATATTGAACGCCATGGTTTCGACCCGTTTCTACTTTTTTGGCTACTTTTGGTTCTCACACGCCGCCGGCGAGAGAGAGTTCTGAACGTACCCGCAAGAAACGTCCCGAATTCAAAAACCGCCGGCCCCGCCGGCGGTTTTTTTTTGCCCTGATCCACCCTTCACTATCCAACGAGCAACAAGGAGCGACACGATGACGGCCCAAGCCCAACCCACCAGCACCGACGCCTGGTACGCGCATCCCGGTGACAAGACCAGCCGCACCGACGACGAACGCATCAAGGACATCACCGTGTTGCCCCCGCCCGAACACCTCATCCGCTTCTTTCCCATCAGTGGCACGCCCGTGGAGAGCCTGATCTCCCAGACGCGCCACACCATCCACAACATCATGGCTGGCAAGGACGACCGTCTGCTGGTCATCATCGGTCCGTGCTCCATCCACGACCCGGCCGCCGCAGTCGAGTACGCGCGCCGCCTCAAGGCGCAGCGCGACAAGTACCATGACACGCTGGAGATCGTGATGCGCGTGTACTTCGAGAAGCCGCGCACCACCGTGGGCTGGAAGGGCCTGATCAACGATCCCTACCTGGACGAAAGCTACCGCATCGACGAGGGCCTGCGCATCGCACGCCAGCTGCTGATCGAGATCAACCGCCTGGGCCTGCCGGCAGGCAGCGAGTTCCTGGACGTGATCTCGCCGCAGTACATCGGTGACCTGATCGCCTGGGGCGCCATCGGCGCGCGCACGACCGAGAGCCAGGTGCACCGCGAGCTGGCCTCGGGCCTGAGCGCACCCATCGGCTTCAAGAACGGTACCGATGGCAACATCAAGATCGCCACCGACGCCATCCAGGCCGCCGCGCGCGGCCACCACTTCCTGTCCGTGCACAAGAACGGCAAGGTGGCCATCGTGCAGACCAATGGCAACAAGGACTGCCACGTGATCCTGCGCGGCGGCAAGACGCCCAACTACGACGCGGCCAATGTGGCCGTGGCCTGCAAGGAGCTGGAGGCCTCCAAGCTGCCGGCGACGCTGATGGTCGACTGCAGCCACGCCAACAGCAGCAAGCAGCACGAGAAGCAGCTCGACGTGGCGCGCGACATCGCCGGCCAGATTTCGGGGGGATCACGCAGCATCTTTGGCGTGATGATCGAGAGCCATCTCAACGCCGGGGCGCAGAAGTTCACCCCAGGCAAGGACGATGCGGGCAAGCTCGAGTACGGCAAGAGCATCACGGACGCCTGCCTGGGTTGGGACGACTCCCTCGCAGCCTTGCAGGTGCTGTCTGAGTCGGTGAAAGCACGCCGCGCGCTTTGAGGATGGCGAAGGCTCGAGGCGCTACGCTTTTTGTAGCGCGTCGAGCAGCTTCTGGTGCACGCCGCCGAAGCCGCCATTGCTCATGCAGAGGATGTGGTCACCAGGGCGGGCCGCGGCCGTGACCTGTTGCACCAGCGCCTCGATGCTGTCGGCCACCTGGGCGCGTGTCCCCATGGGGGCCAGCGCCTCGCGTGCGTCCCAGCCCAGGCCGCCACTGTGGCAGAAGGCCAGGTCGGCATCTTCCAGGCTCCAGGGCAGCTGGGCCTTCATGGTGCCGAGTTTCATGGTGTTGCTGCGTGGCTCGAAGACGGCCAGGATGCGCGCCGTCTTGCCGATCTGGCGGCGCAGACCGTCCACCGTGGTGCGGATGGCCGTGGGATGGTGGGCGAAGTCGTCGTAGACGGTGATGCCGTGCGCGGTGCCGCGCACTTCCATGCGGCGTTTGACGTTCTGGAATTCGCCCAGGGCACGCGCCGCATCGGCGGGTGCCACGCCCACGTGCTCGGCAGCGGCGATGGCGGCCAGGGCGTTGAGCTGGTTGTGCACGCCGCTCAAGCCCCATTGCACACGACCCACGGGCTGGCCCTGCTGCAGCACCTCGAAATCATGCGGTTCGCCACGGGCGCTGTAGTCGCTGACCGTTGCGCCAAAGCTCCGCACCTCGCTCCAGCAACCGGCATGCAGCACGCGCGCCAGGCTTTCCTCCAGCCCATTGACCACGACGCGGCCCGTGCCCGGCACGGTGCGCACGAGGTGGTGGAACTGGCGTTCGATGGCGGCCAGGTCGTCGAAGATGTCGGCGTGGTCGAACTCCAGGTTGTTGAGCACGGCCGTGCGTGGGCGGTAATGCACGAACTTGCTGCGCTTGTCGAAGAAAGCGGTGTCGTATTCGTCGGCTTCGATCACGAAGAGCGGGCGTCCTTGGGAAGGCATGATCCCCAGGCGGGCGGAGATGCCGAAGTTCATCGGCACGCCGCCCACCAGGAAGCCGGGCTGGCGGCCGTTCGCCTCCAGGATCCAGGCCAGCATGGAGGTGGTGGTGGTCTTGCCGTGGGTGCCGGCCACAGCCAGCACATGGCGGCCCTGCAGCACGTGCTCGGCCAGCCACTGAGGGCCGCTGGTGTAGGGGGCGCCTGCTTCGAGGATGGCTTCCATCAGCGGGAATTTGGGGTTGCCATCGGCGGCACGCGCACGGCTCACCACATTGCCGATCACGTACATGTCCGGCTTCAGGGCCATCTGGTCGGCCGCAAATCCCTCGATGAGTTCGATGCCCAGCGCGCGCAGCTGGTCGCTCATGGGCGGGTAGACGCCGGCGTCACAGCCGGTGACCTGGTGGCCCGCTTCGCGGGCGAGAGCGGCCACTCCTCCCATGAAGGTGCCGCAGATGCCGAGGATATGAATATGCATCGGGCGATTCTAGGGGGCGCGCAGAGGGTGGCGCAGGAGAGCACAATCGGGTCTGTGAATGTTCAGGAAGAAATTGCCGCGGCCGCGGCGCGCATGGTGGTGGAAGAAGGCCTGGAGTACGGCCCGGCCAAACGCCGCGCCCTCAAGCAGCTGGGCCTGCCGCAGCGCACGGCGCTGCCCGACAACGACGTGGTGGAGGACGCGGTGCGCGAGCACATCGCGCTGTTCTGCGCCGACACCCAGCCGGGCGAGCTGCGGACCCTGCGACGCCTGGCCCTGCACTGGATGGAACGTCTGGAACGCTTCAGACCGCATCTGGGCGGCGCGGTCTGGCACGGTACGGCCACCCGGCTGTCCGACATCTACCTACAGCTGTTCTGCGAGGACGAGAAGTCGGCCGAGATCGCCCTGATCGATCTGGGCGTGGCCTATGAGCCGCGCACGGTCACAGGCCTGCATCAGCAAGCGGTCGAGGCCCTGAGCTTCCATGCCCCCAGCCGGGAGCTGGGAGAAACGATCGGGGTACATTTGCTGGTCAACGATCTGGACGATCTGCGCGGCGCCTTGCTGCGCGATGGCAAAGGCCGCAAGCCCCGGGGAGACTTGGAGGCGGTTCGCCGGCTTTTGGCTGATGAAGCCGAAATTTGAGGTGATTTGTGAATCAGGAACAGACTATGCCGCCTTCGCGTCGTCGTACCTTGTACGCGCTGACGGCGGCTGTGGCCGGCCTGGCGGGCGCCGGCCTGGCTTGGTGGCGGTACACGCCGGCCCAGTTAGACGACGGCGTGGCGCAGCAACTCTGGGGGCTGGAGTTCGACACACCCGCCGGTACGCGACTGGCCATGCAAGGCCTGCGCGGGCGGCCGCTGCTGATCAATTTCTGGGCCACCTGGTGCCCGCCCTGCGTGGAAGAATTGCCTTTATTGGACGCCTTCTACCGCGAAAACCAAAGCAAAGGGTGGCAAGTGGTCGGTATCGCGGTGGACAAGCTGGTGCCGGTCCAGTCTTTCCTGGTGCGGCAGCCCCTGGCCTTCCCGGTGGTGCTGGCAGGGATGGACGGGCTCAATCTGAGCAAGAATCTGGGCAATCAGGCCGGCGGCCTGCCCTTTTCGGTGCTGTTCGGTGCGGATGGATCCATACTGCATCGTAAAATCGGCAAGCTCTCCGAGCAGGATCTGCAGCTCTGGCGCGAGCTTCGATAAAGCGCTCAAGATCGCTTATGATGGCGCCCGGCCTGGACGCCCGCGACTCTAGTTCGCCGTAGATGGCTAGAAATTGCTACCAATTGTTCTAAATTGGATGCATATGGAATAACGACGTTGGAGATCCCATGGATTTGCGAAAACTCAAGACCCTGATCGATCTGGTATCTGATTCGAACGTGTCGGAACTGGAAATCACCGAAGCCGAGGGCAAGGTGCGGATCGTCAAGGGTGGCGTTGCCGTGCAGGGCTACGCCATGCCCGCGCCCGTGGCAGCTCCTATGGTCGCCGCGCCGGTCGCTGCTCCTGCAGCAGCCCCGGCAGCGCCGGCTCCCGCTGCGGCCCCCGCAGCGCCCGCCGCCCCCAGCGGCCATGCTGTCAAATCGCCCATGGTCGGCACCTTCTACCGCTCGGCGTCGCCCGGTGCCAAGCCTTTCGTGGAAGTGGGCCAAGCCGTGAAGCAGGGGGACACCATCTGCATCATCGAGGCCATGAAGATCCTCAACGAGATCGAGGCCGACAAGACCGGCACCATCACGCAGATCCTGTGCGAGAACGGCCAGGCTGTGGAGTACGGACAGCCCCTGCTCATCATCGAATAAGGCGGCGCCCGGATGTCCAAGAAAATCCTGGTGGCGAACCGAGGTGGTCATGCCGTAGGCATGGCGAAGCAAATCGCGCGAGCGCGCGCAGCGTGCGGGCGCTAAGCCGCGGGAGACTCCATGTTCAAGAAAATACTTGTCGCTAACCGCGGCGAAATCGCCTTGCGGATCCAGCGCGCCTGTCGCGAGCTGGGCATCAAGGCGGTGATGGTCTATTCCGAGGCCGACCGCGAAGCCAAATACGTCAAGCTGGCCGAGGAAGCTGTCTGCATCGGCCCGGCACCTTCGGGCCAGAGCTACCTGAGCATGCCGGCCATCATCTCGGCCGCCGAGGTGACGGATGCCGAAGCCATCCACCCCGGTTATGGTTTCCTCAGCGAGAACGCTGACTTTGCCGAGCGCGTGGAACAGAGCGGCTTCCAGTTCATCGGTCCGACGCCCGAGTCCATCCGCATCATGGGCGACAAGGTCTCGGCCAAGCAGGCCATGATCAAGGCCGGCGTGCCCTGCGTACCCGGTTCCGAAGGGGAGCTGCCCGACGACCCGACGCAGATCAAGCGCATCGCCAAGAGCGTGGGCTATCCGGTCATCATCAAGGCGGCTGGTGGCGGCGGTGGCCGCGGCATGCGCGTGGTGCATACCGAGGCCGCCCTGGTCAATGCGGTGCAGATGACCAAGGCCGAGGCAGGCGCCGCCTTCAACAACCCGGCCGTGTACATGGAGAAGTTCCTGGAGAACCCACGCCATGTGGAGATCCAGATTCTGGCCGACAAGCACCGCAATGCCGTCTACCTGGGGGAGCGCGACTGCTCCATGCAGCGCCGTCACCAAAAGATCATCGAGGAGGCGCCGGCCCCCGGCATTCCGCGCAAGCTGATCGACAAGGTGGGTGAGCGCTGCGTGGCCGCCTGCAAGAAGATCGGCTACCGTGGTGCAGGCACCTTCGAGTTCCTCTACCAGGACGGCGAGTTCTATTTCATCGAGATGAACACGCGCGTGCAGGTCGAGCATCCGGTGACCGAGATGATCACGGGTGTCGATATCGTCAAGACGCAGATCATGGTGGCCGCGGGCGAACGCCTGCCCTTCACCCAGAAGGACATCCAGATCCGCGGCCATGCGATCGAGTGTCGCATCAACGCCGAGGATCCCTACAAGTTCACGCCCTCGCCAGGCCGCATCACCATGTGGCATGCGCCGGGCGGGCCGGGCGTGCGCGTTGACTCGCACGTCTACACCAACTACTTCGTGCCGCCGAACTACGACTCCATGGTCGGCAAGCTCATCGTGCACGGTGACACGCGCGAGCAGGCCATGGCCCGTATGCGCACCGCCCTGGCTGAGACGCTGGTCGAGGGCATCAGCACCAACATCCCGCTGCACCGTGAGCTCATGGCCGATGCCAAGTTCATGGCTGGTGGGACCAACATCCACTACCTTGAGGAGTGGATGCGGCATCACAAGCGTTAAGCCCCCCTGAGGCGCTGGCGCGCCTTCCCCCCGCTCAACCTGCGGTGGCGGGGGGACGCACCCAGCAGCCTGGCAGAGCCAGTTCTGCGGCTACCCCCTGGTTTCAACCCTCGGACCTCATGCTTATGTACGAACTTCGTTTGCTCTGTCCGCAGGATCGCGTGGAAGTCCTGGGCGAGGCTCTGGACGCGCTCGATGCCCTGAGCATCAGCGTCGAGGACGCCGATGCTCAGACCGAGGCTGAGCAGGCCCTGTTCGGCGAGCCCGGCATGCCGCCACCGGCCGAGGGCTGGCAGCGTTCGCGCGTCATCGCACTCTTTCCTGCGCAGGCGGCTGCCGAAGAGGCGGCCGCTTTGCTGCAAGCCCAGGATTTTTTCGAGGGCTGCCGTGTGCTGGGCGTGGCCGACGTGCCCGAGCAAGACTGGGTACGGCTGACGCAGTCGCAGTTCGTGCCGGTGGAGATCACGCCTGAGTTCTGGATCGTGCCGACCTGGCATGAACCGCCGGCGCAAGCAAGGACCATCATCCGTCTCGACCCCGGCCTGGCCTTCGGCACGGGCACCCATCCCACCACGCGTATGTGCCTGCGCTGGATTGCACGCCATGGGGCCCAGGGGCTGGGCCGTGTGCTGGACTACGGTTGCGGCTCCGGTATCCTGGCCATCGGTGCGGCCAAGTTCGGTGCGCTTGAGATCGATGCCGTGGATATCGATGAAGCGGCCGTGACGTCGACCCGGCTCAATGCCGAGGCCAATGGCGTCACGCTCAACGCCGGTCTGCCCGAGCTTGCCCAGGGCCGCTACCAGACCGTGCTGGCCAACATCCTTGCCACGCCGCTCAAGGTGCTGGCGCCGCTGCTGTGCTCACGTGTGGCGCCCGGCGGTGCCCTGGTGCTGGCCGGCATCCTGGAGCGGCAGGCCGAGGAGCTGACCCAAGCCTACGCACCCTACGGCAAGCTTGCCGTGGCTGATCGCGAGGACGGCTGGGTGCTGATGACCGCCGCTCTCTGAGCGACGGTTTTCGCTGGCACGCCCCTACAATCGGGGCTCCATGAGCCTCATCACACGCTGCCCGGCCTGCCGCACGATGTTCAAGGTCGTCCCCGACCAGCTCAGGATTTCCGAGGGCTGGGTGCGTTGCGGCCAATGCGAAGAGATCTTCGACGCCCAGGCCAATCTGCAGGAGCTGGTGCCGCAGACTGAAGCTGCTGGGCCAGCCTTTCAGGGCGAGCTGGCGGCGGCCATGGCCAGCGATGCGCCGGCGGCGCACGTGCCGGACGAGGGCGGCACACTCCGTGGTGAGCCCCGATCTGAGCGCATCGAGCCTCGGCTCGAAGCCGCCGGGGGCGACACCATACTGCTTCCTGAGGGCTCGGCCTATGGCGTGGACGAGACCCGTCCCCTGCTGGCCGATGAAGAACCGGCCCCGGCTGCAGCGCCCCAGGCAGAACCGCGTGCCCCCGAACTGTCCTTCATGCGCCAGACCCGCCCGCCCAGCCGCTGGCATCGGCCGCTGGTGCGAGCCACGCTCATGGTGCTGAGCCTGTTGCTCGTGCTGGGGCTGGCGCTGCAGCTGCTGATGCAGGAGCGCGATCTGATCGCGGCACGACACCCCGAGTTGCGTCCGCTGGTGGAAGAAATCTGTCTGCTGGCCAATTGCGAGGTGCGGCCGCTGCGCCAGATCGAGTCGGTGGTGATCGACAGCTCAGCCTTCAGCAAGATCAAGGGCGATCTCTACCGGCTCAGCCTCACCCTCAAGAACAACGCGCCCGTTGACCTGGCTATGCCGGCCGTGGAGCTGGCCCTGACCGACACCCTCGACCACGCGCTGATCCGGCGTGTTCTGCAGCCCGAAGAACTCGGGGTGCAGGAGGGCGTGATCCGCGCCGGCAGCGAGACCCAGGCCACCCTGTTGCTGACGGTCAAGACCAATGGCAACGGCGAGCGCGTGGCCGGTTACCGCCTGCTGGCTTTCTATCCCTGACCTTCCCCTTCATCTCATGGCAACTCTCATCTGCGGCTCCCTGGCTTTCGACACCATCATGAACTTCGAGGGCCGCTTTGCCGAGCAGATCCTGCCCGACCAGCTGCACATCCTCAACGTCTCTTTCCTCGTTCCCACGCTGCGGCGCGATTTCGGGGGCTGTGCCGGTAACATCGCCTATGCGCTCAAGGCCCTGGGCGGGACGCCCTTGCCCATGGCCACCGTGGGCAACGACGGCGCGGGCTATGTGCAGCGTCTGCGTGAACTGGGCATCGACACCCGGCACGTGAAGGAAATCACTGAGACCTACACCGCCCAGGCCTTGATCATGACGGACCAGGACAACAACCAGATCACGGCCTTCCACCCGGGCGCCATGATGCAGGCCCATGTCACTCGCATCGAGCGCCATCCTGATGTGAAGCTGGGCATCATCTCCCCCGACGGTCGCGACGCCATGCTGCAGCATGCCGAGCAGTTCAAGGCCGCAGACATCCCCTTCGTCTTCGATCCGGGCCAGGGCCTGCCCATGTTCGACGGTCAGGACCTCGCGCGCTTCGTCGAGCAGGCCAGCTGGGTCACGGTCAACGACTACGAGGGCAAGATGCTCTGCGAGCGTACGGGCTGGACCCCGGAGCAGATCTCGCGCAAGGTCCGCGGCCTGGTGATCACGCTGGGCCATGAAGGCAGCGAGGTCTGGGTCGACGGGCGCAAGACCCTGGTGCCGCCCATCCAGGCGGCCGCGGTGGTCGATCCGACGGGCTGTGGTGATGCCTACCGTGGGGGCCTGCTCTATGGTCTGGAGCGTGGCTGGTCGCTGGAAAAATCGGCCGAGCTCGGCAACCGCATGGGCTCGCACAAGATTGCCCACCGCGGCCCGCAGAACTACACGGTCTCGCCCCAGGCCTTCGGCGCCTGATTCACGGCGGCGGCTGCAGGCGCCGCCAGTTGGCCTGTGCGGTGTACGCCGTGGCGACGCGCAGCTGCTTGCGCCGCGAACTGGCGCCCCGCAGCAAGGCCACGGCTGACTTGGGGATGCCCAGTGTTTCGGCCAGCCAGGCTTGCAGCGCCAGATTGGCCTGGCCATCCACCGGTGGCGCGTGCAGACGCAAGTGCAAAGCGCCGTCGTGCAGGCCCTGGATCTGCGTTCTGGCAGCGTTGGGCATGACGTGCACGTCGATCACAACGGCGCCATCCTTCTGCAGTTTTACAAAGGGCAGGGCCGGCAGGGGCGTGCTCATGTCGGATCTCGGCCGTGCAATGAAAAAGCCCGCTGCCTTTGCAGGCAACGGGCTCGAGGCCTAGACCGTCTCAGGGACGGCTGGCAGTCGGGAAAGGCCAGGCGGCCTGCGGGTTCAGCGTGGTCTGAGCCATCGGAGCCGCAGGGGCCGGGGCAGCAGCAGGCTTGGCAGCAGCCTTTTTCTTCGCCGGCTTCTTGGCAGCCTTTTTCGCAGCCTTTTTCGCAGCAGGCTTCTTGGCAGCGGCCTTCTTGGCGACCTTCTTCTTCGCTACCTTCTTGGCCGCGGGCTTTTTCGCAGCGGCCTTCTTGGCGGCGGGCTTCTTGGCAGCGGCCTTCTTCGCAGCCGGCTTCTTGGCGGCGGCCTTCTTGGCCGGAGCCTTCTTGGCGGCGGCCTTCTTAGCCGGAGCCTTCTTCGCGACCTTCTTGGCTGCCGGCTTCTTGGCCGGGGCCTTCTTCGCCGCTACCTTCTTCTTGGGGGCTGCCTTCTTGGCGGCCTTCTTTGCAGTTGCCATTTCATTTCTCCTTGATCAAGTTACAAAGAGCACTTCATGCGTTTGTTGGAGTGCATGAAGCGATTCATGAGGCTGGGGTAGGGCCCAACACCATGAACGGGGTGGCACACACTGACGCCACGCTCTGAGGCGCGGTCGGCAATGGGTGCGATTCTTAAAGCCATAGATTGATTTTTCAGTCCCAGGAGAGGGCGCCGCCCGACTGGTACTCGATGACGCGGGTCTCGAAGAAGTTGCGTTCCTTCTTGAGGTCGATCATCTCGCTCATCCAGGGGAAGGGGTTCTCTTCGTTGGGGAAGAGGGGCTCGAGACCGATCTGCGTGGCGCGGCGGTTGGCGATGTAGCGCAGGTAGCCCTTGAACATGGAGGCGTTCATGCCCAGCACGCCGCGCGGCATGGTGTCTTCGGCATAGCGGTATTCGAGCTCGACGGCCTTTTCGAACAGGCCGCGGATCTCGGCCTTGAACTCGGCCGTCCACAGCTGCGGGTTCTCGAGCTTGATCTGGTTGATCAGGTCGATGCCGAAATTGCAGTGCATGGACTCATCGCGCAGGATGTACTGGTACTGCTCGGCGGCACCGGTCATCTTGTTCTGGCGGCCCAGCGCCAGGATCTGCGTGAAGCCGACGTAGAAGAACAGGCCTTCCATCAGGCAGGCGAAGACGATCAGGCTCTTGAGGAGCGTCTGGTCGGTTTCCAGCGTGCCCGTGTGGAAGTTGGGGTCCATGATCGCGTTGATGAACGGGAGCAGGAACTCGTCCTTGTCGCGGATGGACTGGACTTCCAGGTAGGCGCTGAAGATCTCGGATTCGTCCAGACCCAGCGATTCCACGATGTACTGGTAGGCGTGGGTGTGGATGGCTTCCTCAAAAGCCTGGCGCAGCAGGAACTGGCGGCACTCGGGCGCCGTGATGTGGCGGTAGGTGCCCAACACGATGTTGTTGGCGGCCAGGGAGTCTGCGGTGACGAAGAAGCCGAGGTTGCGCTTGACGATGCGACGCTCGTCTTCGGTCAGACCGTTGGGGTCTTTCCAGAGTGCGATGTCGCGCGTCATGTTCACTTCCTGCGGCATCCAGTGGTTGGCGCAGGTGGCGAGGTACTTTTCCCAGGCCCACTTGTACTTGAAGGGGACGAGCTGGTTGACGTCGGTCTGGCCGTTGATGATGCGCTTGTCAGCGGCCTTGATGCGGGTGGGAGCGGTAGCGGACGCAGACGCTGGTGCAGCGGCAGCAGGTGCTGCAGAGGTGTGCTGCGCGGTGCGCAGCTGCAATGCGGGAGAGGGAAGCTCACTCGGGCGGCCGCTCAGGGCAGCGCCGGCATAAGAGGTTGACGGTGTGGGTTTGACTTCTTCGTCCCAGGACAACATAAGAGGTTCCAATCAGCGAATTATGAAAGCGACGAGATGAATTGGAAAGTATTCGTTCACATCGCCGCTGGTTTTGTTGCTCAATTGCATCGCGCGCCGCAGCGCGCGATGCGTCCCTGAGGTTCGATCACTGGCAGGCTTCGCAGCCGGGATCGTCGATCGCGCAGAACTTGATGTCCGTGGCTGCGGTGGCCATCTGCGCCTGCGCTGCTGCGGCGGCGGCTTCAAGGGCGCTCATGCCGCCACCAGCTTCGCTGCCCGAGGACGAGACCGCGTTGAGGCGTCCCGAGGTGACGGTGGACTTCTCGGTCTGCGTCGCGCTGGTCGTGCGCAGGTAGTAGGTGGTCTTGAGGCCACGCAGCCAGGCCAGCTTGTAGGTCTCGTCCAGCTTCTTGCCCGAGGCACCGGCCATGTAGATGTTGAGCGACTGGGCCTGGTCAATCCACTTCTGGCGGCGCGAGGCGGCTTCCACCAGCCAGCGGGTCTCGACCTCGAAGGCGGTGGCGTACAGGGACTTGATCTCCTGCGGCACGCGGTCGATCGGGGCCAGCGAGCCATCGAAGTGCTTGAGGTCCATGACCATCACGTCGTCCCACAGGCCCAGGCGCTTGAGGTCGCGCACCAGGTAGTGGTTGATGACTGTGAACTCGCCGGAGAGGTTGGACTTGACCGAGAGGTTGCCGAAGCAGGGCTCGATCGAGGCGTCCACGCCGATGATGTTGGAGATGGTCGCGGTCGGGGCGATGGCCACGCAATTGGAGTTGCGCATGCCGTCGCGGGCGATCTTCTTGCGCAGCGCGTCCCAGTCCAGGGTGGCCGAGCGATCCACTTCCACATAGCCGCCGCGGGTCTGGGCCAGCAGGTCCAGCGTGTCCAGCGGCAGGATGCCCTGGTCCCAGAGCGAACCCTTGTAGCTGGAGTAGGTGCCGCGCTCCTTGGCCAGCTCGGTCGAGGCCCAATAGGCGTGGTAGCACACGGCTTCCATGGACTGGTCGGCGAAGGCCACGGCGGCGTCGCTCGCGTACGGGATGCGCAGCTCGTACAGCGCGTCCTGGAAACCCATGATGCCCAGGCCCACCGGTCGGTGGCGCAGGTTGGAATCACGCGCCTTCTTGACGGCGTAGTAGTTGATGTCGATCACGTTGTCCAGCATGCGCATGGCGGTGGACACGGTCTTCTGCAGCTTTTCCTGGTCCAAAACCTTGCCGTTGACGCCGTCCTTCAGGTGCTGCTTCAGGTTGACCGAGCCCAGGTTGCAGACGGCGGTTTCGGTGTCGCTGGTGTTGAGCGTGATCTCGGTGCACAGGTTGGACGAGTGCACCACGCCGGCGTGCTGCTGGGGCGAGCGCACATTGCAGGCGTCCTTGAAGGTGATCCAGGGATGGCCGGTCTCGAACAGCATGGTCAGCATCTTGCGCCACAGGTCGGTGGCGGGTACGGTCTTGCTGGGCTTGATCTCGCCGCGCTTGGCCTTGGCTTCGTAGGCCACGTAGGCCTTCTCGAAGTCGGTGCCGAAGAGGTCGTGCAGATCGGGCACGTCGGAGGGCGAGAACAGGGTCCACTCGCCCTTTTCCATCACGCGGCGCATGAAGAGGTCGGGGATCCAGTTGGCGGTGTTCATGTCGTGCGTGCGGCGACGGTCGTCGCCGGTGTTCTTGCGCAGCTCCAGGAACTCCTCGATGTCGAGATGCCAGGTTTCCAGGTAGGTGCAGACCGCGCCCTTGCGCTTGCCGCCCTGGTTCACGGCCACGGCCGTGTCGTTGACCACCTTGAGGAAGGGCACGACGCCCTGCGACTCGCCGTTGGTGCCCTTGATGTGGGAGCCCAGGGCGCGCACGCGGGTCCAGTCATTGCCCAGGCCGCCGGCAAACTTGGACAGCAGGGCGTTTTCCTTGATGGACTCGTAGATGCCGTCCAGGTCGTCGGGCACCGTCGTCAGGTAGCAGCTGGAGAGCTGCGAGCGCAGCGTGCCGCTGTTGAACAGCGTGGGCGTGGACGACATGAAGTCGAAGGAGGACAGCACCTCGTAGAACTCGATGGCGCGCGCTTCGCGGTCGATTTCGTTGAGCGCCAGGCCCATGGCCACACGCATGAAGAAGGCCTGGGGCAGCTCGATGCGCGTCTTGCGCACGTGCAGGAAGTAGCGGTCGTACAGGGTCTGCAGGCCCAGGTAGTCGAACTGCTGGTCGCGCTCGGCCTTGAGCGCGCGGCCCAGGCGTTGCAGGTCGAACTGCAGCAGATCGGGGTTGAGCAGCTCGTTCTCTACGCCTTTCTTGATGAAGCCGGGGAAGTAGTCGGCATAGGCCTCGGCCATTTCGGCCGGGGGCACATCGCGGCCCAGCACCTCCTTGGCGATGGTGTGGAAGAGCAGGCGCGCGGTGGCGTAGGTGTAGTCCGGGTCCTTCTCGATCAGGGTGCGGGCGGCCAGGATGGCCGCCTTGTAGACCTCGTCGATCGGCACGCCGTCGTAGAGGTTGCGCATGGTCTCGGCCACGATGGGGTCGGGCTTGATGTCAGCGCCCAGGCCGGCGCAGGCGCTTTCAATCAGCTGCTGCAGACGGTTCAGGTCCAGCGCGATGCGGCGGTTTCCGTCCGTGACGTGCAGCTGGGGCGCGGCCGGCGCAGCCTGGCTGGCGGCCTGTTGGGCGCGCTCCTGCGCGCGGCGCTCACGGTAGAGCACATAGGCGCGGGCGATCTCGTGGTGGCCGCCGCGCATCAGGCCCAGTTCGACCTGGTCCTGCACGTCTTCAATATGGAAGGTGCCGCCGCCCGGGCGCGAACGCATCAGCGCGCGCACGACGTTCTGCGTCAGGGCGTCCACCACCTCGCGCACGCTGGCCGAAGCCGCGCCCTGGGTGCCGTGCACGGCCAGGAAGGCTTTCATCATGGCCACCGCAATCTTGCTGGGCTCGAAGGGCACCACCGCGCCGTTGCGGCGGATGATCTGGTAGTTGTTGAGGGGGCTGGCGGCGGTGTTTTCCTGTGTTTGCATGGTCAGGACACCGGTGTGCAGAGGGGGGGAGGCGGGGTTCAAGGCGGTTTGCATTTATTTCCTCGTCGTCAGCAAATCTGTTGGTCTTGTCGGGTGAGATTCGGGGCTTGCGAGCGCCTTGCGGGGCAGCAGGGGCGGCGGGCAGAAAACACTATATATGGGGTGCACTGCGAATACAAGCCACTACCTGTAGTGTAGCGTCGCAGACACGCCGCACTCGGATGCAGGCGTAAAAAATTGCACGGTGCAGGCCGGCAAAGCGATGGCGGCGCAGCCCTTGCGCGATGGGTGCGTGCGCTCGCAGAGCCAGCAACGATGCGGTCTCACGCTGGATTTGTGCGCACAGGCCGCATGAAGACGTGCATGCGCAAAAACGGGGCGCCGCGAAGCACGCCTGAAGCTGGGGCGTGCCTAGCGCGTGGCCTCGGGAAAGTACCGAGGCGGCCAGCCCAGGGCCTGCTGGAGCAGAGGCCATCGAAAGCCTGCCCCCGGGTCTGCCTTGCGTCCCGGTGCGATGTGCTCGTGCCCTGCGATGTGCTGCACCGGGTAGTGCTGGCCCAGGGCGGCGCAGAGGCTGGCGAGGGTCTCGTACTGCGCGGGCTCGAAGGCTGCGCCTTCCAGGCCTTCGAGCTCGATGCCGATGGAGTCGTCGTTGCAGTTCTCGCGCCCGCGGTAGCAGGACACACCGGCATGCCAGGCGCGGTCGGCGCAGCTCACGAACTGCCAGAGCTCGCCCTGGCGGCGGATGTAGAAATGCGACGAGACTTCCATGCCGGCGATGGACTGGAAGTAAGGGTGGGCGTTCCAGTCCAGGGTGTTGGTGAAGAGGCGCTGCACCTCGTCACCGCCGTACTGGCCCGGTGGCAGGCTGATGGAGTGCACCACGATCAGGTCGATCTGCGCGCCAGCGGGCCGTGGGCCGAAGTTCGGCGAATCGAGCCGGCGGGCATAGCGGTACCAGCCGCCGTTCCAGAGGCTGCTCTGCGGTGCGGGCGTGGGCAGGTTCATGGGGAAGCTAAGTCCTGGCGGGCTGCGGTGCGAGCACCTTCGGGCGGCCGTACGGTGCTCATGCGCCGGAATCGTTGCCTTGCGGTGTTTCGATGTTCAGGCGCGCGATGCGGTAGCGGATCTGGCGCAGGCTGATGCCCAGCTTGGCGGCGGCGGCGGTGCGGTTGAAGCCTGTTTCCTGCAGGGCCTGGATCAGGATGTCGCGCTCCTGGCGGTCCAAGTGCCCCTGCAGGTCGGAGGGCAGCTCGCTCAGGGTGGATGGGGTCGTTGTGCTGGCGCTGGGCGGCAGCACGCCGGGGACGGTGGGCGTGATTTCCGGATCCAGCGGATCGAAGATGGCCGGCGTGGTGTCCACACTGTCCAGGCTGAGCTCACCGCCTTCGCTCAGGGCCACGGCGCGGTGCAGCAGGTTTTCGAGTTCGCGCACATTGCCAGGCAGGGGGTGCCGGGCCAGCTGCCCCAGCGTGGAGGGCGTGAGGCGCGGCACGGGCAGGCCCGATTCCTGCGCGATGCGTGCCAGCAGGGCCTCGCACAGCGCCGGCAGGTCTTCGCGGCGTTCGCGCAGCGGGGGAATGTCGATCTCGATCACGTTGAGCCGGTAATAGAGATCCTGCCGGAAGCGCCCTTCCTGCACCTCGCGCGCCAGGTTGCGGTGGGTGGCGCTGATGATGCGCACGTCCACGCTTTCCTCCAGCGTGCCGCCGACGGGGCGCACGCAACGCTCCTGGATGGCGCGCAAGAGCTTGGACTGCATGGACAGCGGCAGGTCGCCGATCTCGTCGAGGAAGAGCGTCCCGCCGCGTGCCGCCTGGAAATAGCCTTCGCGGTCGGCGTTGGCGCCGGTGTAGGCGCCCTTCTTGACGCCGAAGAACTCGGTCTCGAGCAGGTTTTCGGGGATCGCGCTGCAGTTCACGGCCACCAGCGGGCCGCTGCCGCGGTGGCTGCTGGCGTGCAGGGCCTGGGCGGTCAATTCCTTGCCGGTGCCGGATTCACCATAGATCAACACCGGTGCCATGCTGCGGGCCACCTTGACGATGCGTTCGCGCACCTGCCGGATGGCCGGTGAGTTGCCGACCAGGCGCTGCAGGCAGGCCTCCGCGGCCGAGGAAGGCGCGTTGCCGGACTGGCGTGCGGGAGGCGTGGCAGGCTGCGGGGCCAGGCGTGCGGCCAGGGCATCTTGCACGGCTGACGCGATCACCGTGCGGAACTGCTTGAGGTCTACGGGCTTGCTCAGGTAATCGAAGGCGCCGGCCTTGAGCGACTCGACCGCGTTCTCAGCCGAGCCGTAGGCGGTGATGACCACGCAGCGCTCGCTGCGCTGCTGGGCGCGCAGCCGCTGGATAAGCTCGATGCCCAGCCCGTCGGGCAGGCGCATGTCGGTGATCAGCACCTCGTAGCGCCGCTCAAGCAGCTGTTGCCAGGCCCCGGCCACGGTCTCTGCCACATCGACGCGGTAGCCCTCGCGCAGCAAGGTCAGTTCGTAGAGCGTGCGCAGGTCGGGCTCGTCGTCCACGACCAGGATGCTGGGGTTCGTGCCGGGGGCTGCTGTTGTCATGGGGCGGGCTCGTTGCGTGCGGCGGCAGCGGGGTTTGCAGCAGACCGGCGCAAGGCGATGAAGAATTCGTTGCCGTCCATCAGGGTGTCGCGGGTAATGCGCCGGGCGCGGTGGTAGCCGATGGCGGCGCCGTGCCCTTCGCACAATTCCCGGCAAATATACAGCCCCAGACCGCTGGAGCGGCTTTCCGACGAGAAGAAGGGCTCGAACAGGTGTTGTTCGACCGAGGGATCCATGGGTGGGCCGTCGCTCCACACCGCCAGCAGGGCCTGCCCGCTGGGATCGGCGCGCACATGGACCTGGATGGCGCCGGCCTGTGGGCTGGCATGACGGCGGGCGTTGTCCAGCAGGTTGACCAGCACGCGGCGCAGGTGTTCGGGGTCGAAGTTCACCGCCAGCGGCGTGGTGGCCAGGTGCAGGCCCAGGCGGCTGGCGCTGCCGGTCTGCTGGGACCAGTCCTGGGCAATGCGCTGCACGCTCTGGTTGAGCTCCAGCACGCGCGGCTCGAAGCTGGCCGTGAGCTTGCCAGCGCGCGAGATGTTGAGCACGTCGTCGACGATGCGGTCCAGGCGCTGCGCGTTCTGACGCACCATCTGGGTCAGGCGCAGCTGCTGCGGATCCTTGAGTTCTTCCTCCAGCAGCGCGTTGGCCTGAGCGATGGCAGCCAGCGGGTTGCGGATCTCGTGCGCCACCGCAGCCGACATGCGTCCCATGCTGGCGAGCTTCTCGGTGCGCAGACGGGCTTCCATCTCGCGCAGGTCCTGCAGGAACATCACGCAGAGGATCTCGCTCTCGCCCCAGTGGGCCGTGGTCATGCGCGCGCGCACGCGCAGGCGTCGGCTGCCCTGGCCCAGATGCTCGATGCCGATGTCGGCGTGGTGAAAGTCCCCGCGGCCCGTGAACACCTGGAAGGCCAGCTCGGCCAACGCCTGCCAGCCGGGTTCGTCGGCCAGGTTGAAGGGGGTGTGTCGTATGGGCCGCTCATCGGCCTGCAGCATCTGGCGCGCCGCCGGGTTGGCCGCATGCACGGTGCCACGCACGTCCACCACGAGGATGCCGTCGGTCAGCGCGTCGATCACCAGGTCGTTGACCTGCTGCTGGATGCGCATGGCATGCTGGCTGCGCCGCGCACGTTGTTGCTCAGCGGCCAGGCGGGCCGAGAGCTGGTGGGCCAGAAAGGCGACGACGAAGCTGCCAGCGCCCGTGAGTGCGGCCTGGATGAAAGGCGCCACCTCGTCGGTGCGCTGGTACAGCCAGGCGCCGTAGACCAGCAGCAGCAGCGTGATGCTGGCCGCCGTGCCCATGGCCAGGGTCAGCGAGCCCAGCACCGCGGCCTGCAGCACAGGCAGGGCGTAGAGCGGGGTGTAATTGATGCTGCTGCCGTGCAGCAGCTGCAGCAGGGTGAAGACCAGCAGGTCGACGCCGATGCTGATCAGCCAGAAACGGTCGAAGGTCTGACCCAGGCGACGCGGCTGCGGCGCCATGCGAACCATGAGCGTGGCGCCGAAATACCCCAGGCACAGCAGCACCAGCCAGGCGCTGCTGTGTTGCCCCAGCAGATAGAGCGAGCCTTGCAGCAGCAGGAGCACCAGCGCCAGGGTGACGCGGGCCGTCATGAAGCCCAGCCACAGGCGCTTGAACTCCTGCTGCTCTTCAGGCGCTTCCAGTCGCTCGTCGAGCAGCGAGGGGCCGAACCAGGAGTGCTCGCTGTCGCGCACCGTCAGGGCTCCGCCAGCTGCCGGTGTTCAGGGCTGCAGTACAGACCGATGCGGCCCACCGTGGCATCGCCGTGCGGCAGGTGCACGCCGCAATGGGCGCAGCGCACCATCTCCTGCGGGCCGGGGGGGGAGGCGGGGGGCTCCGGCTGATCGGACGAGGACGTCTCGCGCCGGCTCGAGCGCCAGAGCCAGGCGAGCAGCAGCACGATGGCCAGCAGGAGCAGGAACTTCATGCCACGCTGCGTCCGAGGACGATCTCGAGTACGAAGCGATAGCCCACGTAGGCCAGCAGCAGCAGGCCTGCGCCCGTGAAGAGCAGCCGCGCAGCCCGCCAGCCGCGCCAGCCGAAGCGTGCCCGCCCGATCAGCAGCACGGCGAACACACCCCAAGACAGCAGGGAAAAGACGATCTTGTGGCTCCACTTCCAGGCCGTGCCGTAAAGCTGCTCATCGAACAGCACGCCCGCCAGCAGCGTGGCCGACAACAGCACAAAACCCGCCGTCACGAAGCGAAACGTCAGCCGCTCCAGGGTCAGCAAAGGCAGGCCACTGTCGGTATCGGCCGCCAGGCGGATGCGCTGCTCGGCGCGCAGCATCAGCAGCGCGTGCACCACGGCAACGGCAAACAATCCATAGGACGCGATGCCCAGGGCCAGATGCAGCGGCAACCAGACCGAGGCGTTGGTCTGCAGCGGTTGTCCCGGAAAGAACAGGGCCAGCAGCACCATGCCGGCGCCCAGGGCCGAGAGCGTCCAGCGCGTCTGCAGTTGCGGGTAGAGCCGGCTCTCAATGGCGTAGACCGCTGCCACGAGCCAGGCCGTGACGGAGAGCGCGGGGGCGAAACCGAAGCGCGGCGCCTCACCCAGCAGGCCCCAGCCCAGCAAGAGGCCGTGCAGCAGCCAGGCGATCAGCACAGCCATCCGCGCGACGCCCGTGGGCAGGCGTGCCACGGCGGGGGCCGCATAGGCCAGGGCGGCCAGAATGGCCAGGGCCAGGCTGACAGGGGAGGCGCTGGGTAAAATCATGGTCACAGTTTAGCGTTTTGCCTTCTTGACTTCCTTCCGGTCGGCGCGCAATTCACAACTGCTTACCGGAATACAACATGGCCTCCGCCCTCACCGACAAACTCAGCCGCCTGGTCAAGGAAATCCGCGGCCAGGCCCGCATCACCGAATCCAATGTGGCCGACATGCTGCGCGAAGTACGCATGGCTCTGCTGGAGGCGGACGTCGCCCTTCCCGTGGTGCGCGATTTTGTCGCCCGGGTGAAGGAGAAAGCCCTGGGCCAGGAGGTCATGGGTTCGCTCACCCCAGGTCAGGCCCTGGTGGGCATCGTCAACCGCGAACTGGCCGCCACCATGGGCGAGGGTGTGGCCGACATCAACCTCGCGGCCCAGCCGCCGGCCATCATCCTCATGGCCGGCCTGCAGGGTGCGGGTAAGACCACCACCACGGCCAAGCTCGCACGCCACCTGATCGAAAAGCGCAAGAAGAAGGTTCTGACCGTCTCGGGCGACGTCTACCGCCCGGCCGCCATCGAACAGCTCAAGACCGTCACCGCCCAGGCCGGCGCCGAGTGGTTCCCCAGCACGCCCGAGCAGAAGCCCGCCGACATCGCGCGCGCCGCGTTGGACTACGCCAAAAAGCATTTCTTTGATGTGCTGTTGGTCGACACGGCCGGCCGCCTGGCCATCGACGAAGCCTTGATGAAGGAGATCCGCGAGCTGCACGCGGTGCTCAACCCCGTCGAGACCTTGTTTGTCGTCGACGCCATGCAGGGCCAGGACGCCATCAACACCGCCAAGGCTTTCAAGGAAGCCCTGCCGCTGACCGGCATCATCCTGACCAAGACCGACGGTGATTCACGCGGCGGTGCAGCCCTCTCGGTGCGCGCCGTCACGGGTGTGCCCATCAAGTTCGCGGGCACCAGCGAAAAGATCGACGGCCTGGAGGTCTTTGACGCCCAGCGACACGCCGGGCGTGTGCTGGGCATGGGCGACATCGTGGCCCTGGTTGAACAGGTCACGGCGAACGTGGACATGGAGGCCGCGCAGAAGCTGGCCGCCAAAGTCAAGAGCGGTGAGGGCTTCGACCTCAACGACTTTCTGGGGCAGCTGCAGCAGATGAAGCAGATGGGCGGCCTGTCCAGCCTGATGGACAAGCTGCCGGCCCAGATGGCGGCCAAGGCCGGCCAGGTGGACACAGACAAGGTCGAGCGCGACCTGCGCCGCAAGGAAGGCATCATCCAGAGCATGACCAAGCTGGAGCGCCGCAAGCCCGACATCATCAAGGCCACGCGCAAGCGCCGTATCGCCGCGGGCGCCGGCGTGCAGGTTCAGGACGTGAACCGCCTGCTCAAGGAATTCGAGCAGATGCAGGAGATGATGAAGAAGATGAAGGGCGGCGGCATGATGAAGCTCATGAAGCGCCTGGGCGGCATGAAGGGCAAGGGCGGGATGCCCGGCCTGCCCTTCTGACGCAGTTTCTCAAGCCTCGACAGTCAGCACCTCGCCCCGCAGCGAATGCGGATAGGCCAGGCTGATCTTCACGTCGACCATCTGGCCGATCAGGCGCGCAGGGCCCTGGAAATTCACCGCACGGTTGCATTCGGTCCGGCCCATGAGTTCGCCGGGGTCGCGCCGCGAAGGTCCTTCCACCAGGATGCGCTGCACCGTGCCCACACGGCTTTCGCTGATGCGTCGCATGTTCCGGTCGATCAGCGCCTGCACTTCCTGCAGGCGCTTGAGCTTGACCTCGTGCGGCGTGTCATCGTGCAGGTTAGCGGCTGGGGTGCCCGGGCGCGGGCTGAAGATGAAACTGAAGGAGTTGTCGAAGTCCAGGTCTTCGATCAGCCGGATATGTTTGGCGTGGTCTTCATCGGTCTCGCCAGGGAAGCCGACGATGAAGTCGCTGGACAGTGACAGACCTGGCCGGATGGCGCGCAGCTTGCGTATCGTGCTCTTGTATTCCATGGCCGTGTAGCCGCGTTTCATGGCCATGAGGATGCGGTCGCTGCCGTGTTGCACGGGCAGATGCAGATGGCTGACTAGCTTGGGTACCTTGTCGTAGGCAGCGATCAGAGCAGGTGTGAACTCGTTGGGGTGGCTGGTGGTGTAGCGGATGCGTTCGATGCCTGGGATGTCGGCTACGTATTCGATCAGCGTGGCGAAGTCGGCCATCTCGGTGGTACCGCCCATGGGGGCCTTGTAGGCGTTGACGTTCTGCCCCAGCAGCGTGATTTCCTTCACACCCTGGTCGGCCAGACCGGCGATTTCCACCAGCACATCCTCGAAGGGGCGGTGCACCTCTTCCCCGCGTGTGTAGGGCACCACGCAGTAGCTGCAGTACTTGGAACAGCCTTCCATGATGCTCACGAAGGCGGTGGCGCCCTCCACCCGGGCGGGCGGCAGGTGGTCGAACTTCTCGATCTCGGGAAAGCTGATGTCCACCTGAGGGCGCTTCTGCGCGTCACGCGCCGCCAGCAGCTCGGGTAGGCGGTGCAGGGTCTGCGGACCGAAAACCACGTCCACGTACGGCGCGCGGCGGATGATCTCCGCGCCCTCCTGGCTGGCCACGCAGCCACCCACGCCGATCTTCACGCCCTTTTTCTTGAGATGCTGCACCCGGCCAAGGTCGGAGAAGACCTTCTCCTGCGCCTTCTCGCGCACCGAGCAGGTGTTGAAGAGTATCAGGTCGGCCTGCTCCGGATCGTCCGTCTTCTCGTAGCCCTGGGCCGCGCCCAGCACATCGGCCATCTTGTCCGAGTCGTACTCGTTCATCTGGCAGCCGAAGGTCTTGATGAAAACTTTCTTGCTCATGATGGATTCCTCGCGTCGGCTCATTCGCACCATGCCGACGATGGGGCGCCCTGCCGGCCCTCAGTAGGAGGTGGTGGGCAGTGGCTTGGGAGGCGTGTGGATCACCGTTTCGCGCAGCGTCAGGATCCACACTTCATGCACCAGACCCATGGGTTCCAGGGTGTAGAGCACCTTGAGGTCCTGGCCTGCGATCGCCGCCGACATCACCAACAGGTTGTTGGTGCCACGGATACGGGCGCCCGGCGACAACCGCGCGGGCTTGCCATCCAGCAAGGCATCGGGCGGCGCCACCACACGCAGGACGCCGAACTTCGCGCGTGGCGAGATGGGGGGGATGCGCTGAGGATCCGGTGGCAGGTCTTGCAGCGCAGGGAGCGGTGCCGGTGCCGGGGTGGTCTGTTCCTGCGCGGCGGCATTGAGGCCTGAAAGGCTCAGCAGCGCGGGGAGCAGCAGACAGAGGATCGATCGGGGCCAGCGGTTCATGGTGTTTATCCAGAGGCTGTAGGTTATGCAACGCAAGACTATACCGCCTCAGCCGGCCTGTTCCCGGGGCTTGACGATCACCCAGATGCCATGGCCCATGGTGTTGTGGGTCTGCAGCTGCAGGATTTCGAAGTGCTGCGTCAGCCTGGGCAGCCACCACGAGCTGGGCTTTTGAATCAGGTGGGCATTGCGACCGTCGGACAGCATCTTCATCGCCGGACCCATGTGGATCGAGAAGAAACCGAGGTGGGTGACGATACGTGCCAATTCGGCGATCACGTTGTCCACCAGCTCGGGTTCGATGTGTTCCAGCACGTCGATACAGCAGACCAGATCGGCGGCCTGCGGGCTGCCGTAGTTGGGGAAGGCCGGGTCATAGGGGTGATAGGCAATCCCCTGGATGCCCGCTTCGGTCAGGCCTTTGAGCAGGTTCTTCTTACCGGCGCCGTAATCGGAGACCGAGCGTACGCTAGCCTGCCGGATCAGGTCGGCCACCAGCGGCGCGAAGGCCAGCGAGGCCACGCCGTAATTCGGGTTCTGATGCAGTTCCTGCTGCATGCGGCGGTACTCTTCGGTGATGGTCTGCGCTTCCATGGTAGCTCTCCGTTTCAGACATCCATGCCGTCGACCACGCGTTCGTAGGCTGACTTCCAGACCTCGGCCATGGCGGTGTCGGCGTAGTCCTTGAAGCAGGGGGTGCCCAGCGTGAAATGCACCAGCTTGGCCTGCGGGTTGTCGTCGTACTCGATGGCCAGCCAGTTCCATTCTCGCGGCAGGGCGCCGATCTGCGCATCATTCAGCCAGCTGAAGCGGTGCAGATACGCGCCGTTCTGCTTCTGGATGAATTCGGGTGTGAGGACGTGGTGGGCGGGGTGGCCGCAGTTCCAGAGGATCACGCTGGACCAGTTCTTGCGGGGGTAGTTCTCGTTCTTGTTACCCAGGTACTTCTGGTGGGCCTTGGTCTGGTAGTTGTGCTGCACCACCTGCACGGCCTTGCTCTCGTCACGCAGATCCCAGAGCTGTTTGATATCGGTCTGACAGACCATGTCGCCATCGGCAAAGATGGCCCAGCCCTTGAAGTCGCAGAGGTAAGGCGTCAAGAAGCGCGAATAGATGAACCTGTTGCTGCCGTCCGTGTGTGTTTCCTTGTAACCCACCAGCGTGTTCTCGGCCAGGGGGATGAATTGCACAGGCAGAGTGGCCTTCTCCAGCACGCTCTGGCAGAAGGTGTGGTACGCGACGGCCTCGCGCTGGTCGAAGCCGACGACGAGGGTGATCTTGTTCAGTTCCATCAAAGTTTTTCCAGTACGGCTTTGATCGCTTGCAAGGGATGGTGCCAGTTGCCGACTTCTTGCTGGCGGAAGGCCTGAATGGAGGGGTACCAGGGTATATGGCTGTTGATCTCGGCCCAGTACCACAGCTGGCCCTTGCCCGATGGTAGCAAGAGCAGGGTACGCTTTCCCAGCGCACCAGCCAGATGGGCCGTGCTGTTGCTGGTGGTGACCACCACATCGCAGGCCTGGATCAGTGAGGCCAGACCGTCGATGTCGTTGAAGTTGTCCACCTCGTCCAGATGCTGGACCTCGATGCCATGGGTTTGCTGCAGCGTCTGGCGTTCAGCAGCGGTGTCGCCGTACTGCAGGTCCACGAAATGGAGGCGTGGCGAGGCCAGGGGCAGGAGCATCTGCGCCAAGTCCATGCTCTTGAAATGACCGAGATCAGGCCGCTTGCTGACCCATGAAACGCCGCAGATCAGCCGGCCTTGTTGGGCGATCTTGCCCCGTAGCTCGACACTGCGGTCCGCATCGGCTCGCAAATAGGGGTGGCGCGCCCTCGAAAAGCTCGCCAGATCGGGCCGGAAAAGCCGCGGTAGGGAGCCCAGGGGCAGTTGGACGGCAAAGTCCAGGGCGTCGCTGACCGCGGCGAGATCGACAAAGTCGAAGCCGGTCATGGACCGCTGAAAGAGTGGGATGAGGCGCTTGTCCAGGGCCACGTGCTTTTTCTGGGGCAGTGTCGCCAGTTCGGGCAGGATGCTGGCGTAAAGAACCTGATCGCCTATGCCTTGCTCGCCCCACAGCAGCAAGGGGCCGTCCGAGGCATCTCCAGCCCACCTTGGACGGCTGGTGTCCAGTGGTCTGCGCTTCAAATCACCGACCGCCCAGCGGGACTCGAACAAAGCCCAGCCTTGCTCGAACTGGTGCATGCGGAGTAGCAGGTGAGCTTTGTGGAGAGCGGGCTCAGCCCAATCACTTGCGAGTCCCATCGCCTTTTCGTAACACGCCAAGGCTTGATCGTCTCGATCCATCCCTGCTAACACGACGCCTTTGGCGTTCCAGGCTGTCGCTAGATGGGGATCGAGCGCCAAGGCCTCCTCCACGTATCGCAGGGCTTCCGTCCTGGAACCGGATTCATCCAGCGAGACACTTTTGTTGATCAAGGCATCTATGAAGTTGGGTTGGAGCGAGAGGGCTTTGTCGAAAGCGGCGAGGGCCTCCTGCGTCAAACCTAGCTTCTGCTGAACAACCCCCACGTTGTTCCATGCGACAGGGGATTCCGGGTTCAAGGCTGTGGCCTTCAGAAAACAGTCCAGCGCTTCAGTATTCCTGTCCAGCTTTCTAAGGCTGATCCCGAAATTGATCCAGCTGTCCAGATGCGCGGGAGCTAGCTGGGAGGCCCGTTTGTGATGAACCAGCGCTTCCTCATCGCGCCCGCTTTCAGACAGAGCCTTGGCTAAATTGAATTGCAGGAAACTATGATTTTTGTTTTGTGCCAGCGCCTTACGAAACAGCTCGATAGCGTCCTCGCGCTGACCAGCCATGGCCTTGATGACGCCCATAACGTGCAACGCATCGAAATGTCGCGGCTGCGCTTGCAGCAGTTTTTCCAGGTTGGCCTGCGCCTGGGGTATTTCCCCCTGTTGAAACAGTTGGATAGCTCGCTGAAGAAGTGCCGGAATCTGGGTGTACACGTTGTTCAGCCCGAAAGTGTGGTCAGGCGCTGCTGCAGGCTTCGCAGGGCAGAGTCCCAGTCGCCTGCCTTGTTCTGACGGAAGCCCTCAATTGAGGGGTACCAAGGGATATGGCCTTCGCTCTCGGTCCAGTACCACAGCTGCCCTTGGCCTAATGGAAGCAACAGAAGAGTGGCTTTCCCCAGCGCGCCGGCCAGATGGGCTGTGCTGTTGCTGGTCGTGATCA
Source organism: Hylemonella sp. (assembly GCF_027532185.1). Taxonomy (GTDB): domain Bacteria; phylum Pseudomonadota; class Gammaproteobacteria; order Burkholderiales; family Burkholderiaceae_C; genus Hylemonella. Next base: position 167,838 of record NZ_JAPZSV010000009.1, read on the forward strand.
CGACATCGCAAGCCTGAATCATTGCGGCCAAACCGTCAATGTCGTGGAAGTTATCCACCTCGTCCACATGCTGCACTTCGATGCCACGGGCTTGCTTCAGCGCTATTAGCTCGGTGGAAGTGTCACCGTACTGCAGATTGACGAAATGGAGGTTGGGCGAGGCCAGAGGCGTCAGCAAGTCTTGTAGGCCTAGGCTCTTATGGCGGCCAATGCTCTTACGGGTGCTGGACCACGAGACGCCACAGATCAGTTTGCCCTCCCGAGCGATTCGGTGACGCAGCGCAGCGCAGCGCTGGGTGTCCGCCCGTAGATAGGGAAGGCGGGCGCGGGAGAAACTGGCGAGATCAGGGCGGAAGAGCCTCGGCAACGACCCCAGCGGTAGCTGCTCGGAGAAGTCCAGCGTATCGCTGACGGTGGCGAGATCAACAAAATCGAAGCCTGGCATGGAGCGCTCAAAGAGTGGAATGAGGCGCTTGTCCAGGGCGACGTACTTCTTCTGTGGTAATGCCGCCAGATCAGGCAAGATACTGGCGAAAAGGATCTGGTCGCCTATGCCTTGCTCGCCCCACAGCATCAAGGGGCCCGTCGAAGCGTCGCGTGTCCATGTTGGTCGGTTGGTCGGCAGGGGCCTCAACCCCTCCAGGTTCGGGACTTGCCAGCGCGACTCGAAGTGCGGCCAGGCATCTTGAAATCGGCCTTTACTTAGCAAGGCGAGCCCCAGATTCCAGCGGCCCGAGTGGTCCGTTGGTGCTAATCCATGGGCATGCTGCAGAGCCTGCAACGCATCATCTTCTCTACCCTGGTCCATTAGACAGACACCCAGGTTAACCCAGGCGTCTGCATAGCCAGCTCTCAGCGCGATGGCCTTCCGAAAGCTCGGCTCGGCGTCAATCGGATACCCCAGAGCGGTCAGCGCCTGGCCCTGCCCGCACCAAGACTCCGCATGCTCTTCATCAAGTTCCAGTGCGCGCCGGAAAGCACGTAGTCCTTCTTCGTGGTGGGCTAACCCTGCGAGGCATAGGCCACGAAGGCACCAAGCGGGCGCTCGTTCAGGTGCATCGGCAAGGATAGCGTCGCTTGCGGATAGCCCTTCTTCGTAGCGTCGTGATGACACCAACGTACGCACTTTGGCTAGCCTGCTCTCGATATGGGTTGGCCTCACCGCGAGGGCGCGCTCGTAGTACTCGAGCGCTTGGCCTAATTGCCCTAGCTCGTGTAGCACATTACCTTTGTTGAGCAATGCGTCGGGGTGCTCCGCCTGTAGTGAAAGGGCTTGGTCGTAATCGGCGCTAGCGGAGCGGAAATCGCCCAGCGCCGCCTTGGCGTTGCCTCGGTTGATCCAGGCCCAGGGTTCCCGAGGCAACTGTTGGACCGCCGTGTCGTGATACGGCAACCCCGCTTCATGCTGACCTTGTAGGCTAAGTAGCATGGCGAGGTTGTAGTTGGCCCCGGCGTGTCGAGGCTGCATTGCCAGCAGCCTCTGGTACAGGGGCGCTGCGATGTCGGGCTTCCCCTGAGACTGTTCTGTGATGCCCAGCAAATACAGTGCGTCGGCATGGTCCGGCGCCAAGATCAGCGCTCGCTCCAGCAGGGGCCGTGCCGCGATGTGATCGCCCCGTTGCAGATGCAGGGTGGCCTGGTGAAGGAGGGCGGTGGCTTGCACGTTCACATGAATTCAGTGGAGGGAAACCGCAAGCGGCTGCAGAATTCTAGCCTTCGCTTCAGGCCGCCTGGCTTTGTTCGGGAAAGCCGCTATAATGCGCGACTCGGTTGCGTTTGCCGCCGAGTCTGCGCTGCAGCGCGGAACAGGTTTTTGGAGGTATAGCTCAGTTGGTGAGAGCGCAGGATTCATAACCCTGAGGTCGGTGGTTCAAATCCACCTACCTCCACCAGATCAGGCCCGCCGTCGCAAGACGGCGGGCTTTTTCTTTGGTTGTAGCGGCTCACTGGTGTCGGAAATCCGGTTTGCGCTTTTCCACAAAGGCGGCCATGCCCTCTTTCTGGTCCGCGGTAGCGAACAGGGCGTGGAAGAGGCGGCGCTCGAACATCACGCCGTCGCTCAGCGATCCTTCAAAGGCGCGGTTGACGGATTCCTTGGCGGCCATCACGGCCACCTGCGAGTAGTCGCAGATCATCAGCGCCGCGCCCAGCGCCTCGTCCATCAGTTTGTCCATGGGCACCACCCTGCTCACCAGGCCGGCACGCTCGGCCTCCGCTGCGTCCATCATGCGACCAGTCAGCGCCATGTCCATGGCCTTGGCCTTGCCCACGGCGCGCGGCAGGCGCTGGGTGCCCCCGGCGCCGGGAATGATGCCCAGCTTGATTTCGGGCTGGCCGAACTTCGCGTTGTCGGCGGCGATGATGAAGTCGCACATCATGGCCAGCTCGCAGCCGCCGCCCAGGGCGAAGCCGCTCACCGCCGCGATCACCGGCTTGCGGATGCCGCGGATGCGTTCCCAGTTGCGGGTGATGTAGTCGCCCTTGTAGACATCGGCGAAGCTGTAGTTCGCCATGGCGCCGATATCGGCGCCAGCCGCGAAAGCCTTCTCGCTGCCCAAGATGACCATGCAGCCGATGGCCGGGTCGGCATCGAAGGCCTGCAGGGCGGCGCCCAACTCGTCCATGAGCTGGTCGTTCAAGGCGTTGAGCTGTTTGGGTCGGTTGAGTGTGATGAGGCCAACCTTGCCGGCTTCGGTGCGGACCTCGATCATTTCGTAAGGCATGCGGATATCTCCATGGGCTCAGGTACGGGGTTTAGGCGAGGAACACCGCGGGACCGGCTTTGCCGGGCCGCTGGTGTTGCCCCCTTGAGGGGGAGGGCGGTATCAGGGCCGCCACAGGGGTGCATCATGCTTGCAGGAACATGCGGTAAGCCGGGTTGCGGGTCTCCTCCACATAGGCATAGCCCAGGGTGTCGAGGAACTTGGCGAAGGCCTTGTCCTCAGCCTGGGGCACCTGGATGCCGACAAGGATGCGACCGTAGTCTGCGCCCTGGTTGCGGTAGTGGAAGAGGCTGATGTTCCAGCCCGGGCGCATCAGACTCAGGAACTTGAGCAGGGCGCCGGGGCGCTCGGGGAAGATGAAGCGTAGCAGGCGCTCGTTCCTGGCCAGTGTCGAGTGGCCGCCCACCATGTGGCGGATGTGTTCCTGTGCCAGGTCATCGTGCGTCAAGTCCAGCGCGGGGAAACCGTGGCGCTTGAAGTTGGCGGCGATCTTGCTGCTTTCGCCCCGGGTGGTGGTGGTGAGGCCGACGAAGACATGGGCCTTGCTCTGGTCGCTGATGCGGTAGCTGAACTCGGTCACGTTGTGCGGCCCGCCCGGCAGGTTGCCGATGAGTTCGCAGAAGCGGCGGAAGCTGCCGCGTTCCTCAGGCATGGTCACGGCAAACAGCGCCTCGCGCTCTTCGCCCACCTCGGCACGCTCGGCGGCAAAGCGCAGACGGTCGAAGTTCATGTTGGCGCCGCAAAGGATGGCGGCATAGGTCTGACCCTTGGTCTTGTGCTTGGCGACGTATTGCTTGATGGCCGCCACGGCCAGAGCGCCTGCCGGCTCCACGATGGAGCGCGTGTCCACGAAGATGTCCTTGATGGCCGCACACACCGCGTCGGTGTCGACCTCGATGTAGTCGTCCACCAGCTTGCGTGTCAGGCGGAAGGTCTCCTCGCCCACCAGCTTCACGGCCGTGCCATCGGAGAACAGGCCGACGTCCTGCAAGGTGATGCGTTTGCCCGCCCGGACCGATTGGATCATGGCGTTGGAGTCGTTCATCTGCACGCCGATGACCTTGATCTCCGGCCGTACGGCCTTGATGTAGGCCGCCACGCCGCTGATCAGGCCGCCGCCGCCGATGGCCACGAAGACCGCGTCCAGCGGGCCTTGGTGCTGGCGCAGCATCTCCATGGCGATGGTGCCCTGGCCAGCGATCACATCCGGGTCGTCGAAGGGGTGGACGAAGGTCAGGCCCTGTTTCTTCTGCAGTGTCAGCGCATGGGTGTAGGCGTCGGAGTAGCTGTCGCCGTGCAGCACCACCTCGCCGCCCAGGGCCTTGACGGCATCGATCTTGAGCTGCGGCGTGGTCGTGGGCATCACGATCACGGCGCGTGTGCCCAGGCGGCTCGCCCCCAGGGCCACACCCTGGGCATGGTTACCGGCCGAGGCGCAGATCACACCTTTCTTCAACTGCTCAGGCGTGAGATGCGCCATCTTGTTGTAGGCCCCGCGTAGCTTGAAGCTGAACACGGCCTGCTGGTCCTCGCGTTTGAGCAGTACCTTGTTCTGCAGGCGGCGGCTCAGGGCCTTGGCGGGCTCCAGCGGGGACTCCACGGCCACGTCATAGACGCGGGCGGTCAGGATCTTCTGCAGGTAGTCGGCGGGCTGGAGAGGCTTGTTTTTCATGGGGGAACCGGTGGGCGGGGATAATTTGGCGCAAACCGCATTTTGACAAGGAACAGAACATGGATTGCACCGTCAGCTGGACCGGCGCCACGGGCGCACGCTCAGGCATGGGTTTTGTGGCTGAAACCGGCAGCGGCCACGTGCTGATGATGGACGGCGCACCCGACGCCGCCAAGCCCGAGAACGGCGGCCAGAACCTAGCCCCGCGCCCTATGGAGACCGTGCTCGCCGGCACGGGTGGCTGCACCGCCTACGACGTGGTGCTCATCCTCAAACGCGGCAGGCACGATGTGCGCGGCTGCAGCGTCAAGCTCACGAGCGAGCGCGCCACGGAGGACCCCAAGGTCTTCACCAAGATCCACATGCACTTCACGGTGACGGGTAAAGGCATTCCCGCCGCCGCGGTGGAGCGCGCCATCAAGATGAGCCACGACAAGTACTGCTCGGCCAGCATCATGCTGGGCAAGACGGCCGAGATCACGACCAGTTTCGAACTGAGCGAGGCTTGAGCAGCGCGATACCGTTGCGTTCGGGCTGAGCCTTTCGACGCCCGTCGACAAGCTCAGCGTGAACGGCGCTATCCGTTCATACGTAATGGGCGGTGGTCGTCATGACCTTGGCTGCTGCCCGCATCAGCTCCTTGACCGGCCCCGGCAGTTCCGCCGCGCCAGCCTTCTGCGCATCCACCGCGTGCTTGACTTCATCGGCGGCCATCTGCGCGACGATGGCGCGCGAGGCTGTGTCGCCGTCGGGTAGCCGGTCCAGATGGCTCATGAGATGGGCTTCGACCTGGCGCTCGGTCTCCACCACAAATCCCAGACTCACCGCATTACCCAGGCGCCCGGCCAGCAGGCCGATGCCAAAGGCCCCGGCATACCAGAACGGGTTAAGCAGTGAGGCGCGAGCGCCCAGCTCATCCAGGCGCTGCTGGGTCCAGGCCAGATGGTCGGTTTCCTCGGCGCAGGCCTGCATGAAATGGGCGCGCAGGGCGGGATCGGGGGTGGTCAGGGCCTGAGCCGTGTAGAGCGCCTGGGCGCAGACCTCGCCCACGTGGTTCACGCGCATCAGGGCGCCGGAAAGTCGTTTTTCGTCCGCGCTCAAATCCGTGCCGGGTCGGGCCGCCTGGGGTGTCGGGGCGGCGGATCGGGGTGGGGCGAACAGGGTGCGCAGGGCAGTGTCGGCGGCGGTCAACAGGGCGTCGGTCGGGGAGGTCATACCCCGCATTGTCCCGAATTCAGTCGGGCGCTGCTTTGGCCTGCCTCAAGAGGTGAGGGCCTTGCCAGCCTTGCGGTTCGCCGGCTTGCCCTGCGGGCGCTGATGGCGCTGTGTCGGCCGCCGGGCTGGCCAGCAAGCGCTCCAATAGGGCCGGCGGCAGCAGATAGAAGTCCACCTTGTTGTGGTTCAGGACGGCCACAGGACGGCCCTGGGCACGGCGCAAGACGGCAGCCGGGTTTTTCTTGAACTCGGACATGCTGATGGCCAGCTCGGTCAGCAGGGTTTGCATATGGTGCCATTATCGGCGCTTAAATCAGCTCTTTTTCATGTCTTCGACATATGACGGAAGGCGGTCTTGCTCAAGCTTTAGGCAATGTTGCAGGTGGACAACGAAAGCCGCCCTGAATGGGGCCGACTCCGGGTTTTTCCTTTGACCCGGCCCGGTCGCTCTGGTGCAATAGCCTCCAACTTCCTTGCTAGAGGAGGTTGGCCCGGGGACCGAAAACTCCCTTCGGGACCCCTTGTTAAACCTTTGGAGAACTTTCAAGATGAAAAAGACCCTGATTGCTGTGGCCGCCCTGGCTGCCACCGGCGCATTCGCCCAGGTTTCCGTCTACGGCCGTCTGGATGCTGGCTGGGCTCAAACCAAGACCACGACCAACGGTGTGTCCACCAAGGCCAACGGTGTTGAGTCGCATAACTCTGCCTCCAGCATGTGGGGTATCCAGGGCTCTGAAGACCTGGGTGGCGGCCTGAAGGCAACCTTCAAGCTTGAGCAGGACATCTACACGGCCAACGGTAACACCGGTGCTTCCGGTGCGGGTGGCGGTGCTACCAACGCTGCTGGTTTCAACCGTACGTCTCTGCTGGGTCTGACCGGCGGTTTCGGCTCCGTTGCTTTTGGTCGTGACTACGTCCCGACCTTCAAGCTGGCTGCCGCAACTGACATCAACTCGCAGAGCCGTATCACCACGGTGAACACCGCCGCCGTCGTAGGTTCTACCCGTCCCGAGCTGATCCACTACAGCACGCCCAACCTGAGCGGTTTCCAGGCGAACCTCGCTTACGGTAACCAAGACGAGAGCGTTTCTAATGCCACTGGCAAGACCAACGTGAAGGTCACCAACCTGACTGCCACCTACATGAACGGTCCGCTGATGGTTGGTGTGGGTACCGGTCGTGTTGAGCAGAAGGCCGCTGGCGCTGCTGCGACGACGGGCACTGCCTTCGTTGCCTTTACGGCCGCTGACAAGGTCACCCAGAACATGGTCGCCGGTTCTTACGATTTCGGCGTCGTGCGTCTGGTCGGTAACGTGATCATGGGTAAGGCTACCAATGCAGGTACGGCCCTTGGCTCTTTCGCCGAGCTGAAGTCGCGCGAAATCAACATCGGTGGTGTTGTGCCCATGGGCAAGGTCACACTGCGTGCCCAGATCGGTACCAACCAAGTTGAAGTCACCGGCGCATCTGAAAAGTGGGACGGCAACGACTTCGTCGTGGGTGCAGAGTACGCTCTGAGCGCCAAGACTGCCGCCTTCTTCAAGACCGGCACCTATGGCAAGGGCAGCGGTATCAACGCCGCTCTGGATACCAAGTCCACCAGCACCGCTGTGGGCCTGCGTACCGTGTTCTAATCTGAAGCTGGCGCAAGCCAGTTTCGGTTGAGCCGATCAACCCCGCCGTGGCAACACGGCGGGGTTTTTTCTTTGGGTGGAGGCATTCGAGCATGTGGATGTGGTGGCGGATCAGTGTATTGGCGGTTTGGGCTGCGCTGCTAGCTGGGTGCGGCCATGGGCCGAAGGTCGCAAAGCCTGCTGAGGCTGACGGTGCGTTTGCGGCCTGGCAGCATTGGCCCCTGCCCGGCAAGAGTCCGACAGCTTACCGACCGGTGCTTTATGGCGGTACGCGCGATGCCGTGGAGGTTCAGGCCCGGTCGTCGGCCAGCCTTTTGCGCCGTTCGCTGAATCTGCCGCCTCAAGATGTTGACGACATCCGTTTCTCCTGGAAGGTGCCGGCGCTGATTCCGGGCGCCGACATGGCCCGGCGCGAGACCGAGGACGCTGTGGTGCGCATCGTGCTGACCTTCGACGGCGACCGCACTCGTCTGTCAGCCCGTGACCGGACGCTGTCCGAGCTGGCCCAGCTCATGACGGGCGAGCCCTTGCCCTACGCCACGCTGATGTACGTCTGGTGTCCCACGCGTGAGCTTGGCAGCGTGATAACGAATCCGCGCACCGACCGCATCCGCAAGCTGGTGGTGGAATCGGGCCCGGCGCGCCTGAACCAGTGGCTGGACTACGAGCGCGATATCCGCGCCGACTTCCGCCAGGTCTTTGGCGAGGAGCCAGGCCGCCTGCTGCACGTGGCCATCATGAGCGATGGAGACAACACGGGCTCCGAGTTCCGCGCCTGGTACGGACCTGTGCTCATCGAGGGCGTGGACGTGGCGAGCCAGGACTGAAGTGGACGCCGATGTTCAGGCGTAGCGCTTGTTGCGCAGGTTGTTCTTCATTTCCTTGAGCAGGGGCTGCAGGCGGTTGCCGCCGATACGCAGGGCCACGCAGGTGGCCAGGATATCCACGATCATCAGGTGCATCAGGCGCGAGACCATGGGGCTGTAGCGATCGTAGCCCTCGGGGTGGTCGGCCGACAGGTGGATGTGCCCGGCCTGAGCCAGCGGCGAGCCGCTGGTGGTGATGACGATGGTGGTGGCGCCGTTCTTGCGCGCGATGTCGCAGGCGTCCATGAGGTCGCGCGTGCGGCCCGAGTTGGAGATCACCACCAGGCAGTCGCCTGGGCCCATGAGCGAGGCACTCATGACCTGCATATGGCCGTCACTGTAGGCCACCGTGTTCACGCCCAGGCGGAAGAATTTATGCTGGGCGTCCAGCGCCACGATGCCTGAGTTGCCCGCGCCAATGAACTCGATGCGCTTGCCTGTTTTGTAGGTGGCCGCCAGCACGGCGGCGGCCTTGTCGATGGCGGCGGTGGAGGCGTCGTTGCGGTACTTGAGGAAGGCCGCCACGGTGTTGTCGATGACCTTGACGACCACGTCGCTGGTCTTGTCGTCCACGTCGACGCTGCGGTGGATGAAGGGCACGCCCTCGCTCACGGTACCGGCGAGCTTCAGCTTGAAGTCCGAGAGGCCGTCGTAGCCCATGCTGCGGCAGAAGCGAACCACCGTGGGTTTGCTCACGTGGGCGCGGGCTGCGAGCTCGCTCACGGGCAGGTTGGCGAAGGCGCGCGCATCGTTGAGTACGAGCTGCCCCACGCGTTGTTCGGCGGGAGCCAGAGAGGGCAGGGAAGCGCGGATACGATCGAGCATGTGGACTCCAGGTGCGTGCCGGTTCCACGGACCGGTTGGTAACGGGCTGGAACACGAAAACGTAATTTTATTTCAACCATAATCGAAGCCATGAACCAGCTCGAAGCGCTGCGCCAGCACACCACCGTGGTGGCCGATACGGGAGACTTCCACCAGCTCGCGGCCTTTCGCCCGCAGGACGCGACGACCAATCCCTCGCTCATCCTCAAGGCGGTGCAGAAAGCCGACTACCGCCCGCTCCTGCAGCAGGCGGTGGACCAGCACCGCGGCCGGCCGCTGGACGAGATCGTGGACCGGCTGCTGGTGCGCTTCGGTTGCGAGATCCTGTCCATCATCCCGGGACGTGTGTCGACCGAGGTCGACGCGCGGCTCAGTTTCGACACCGCGGCCACGGTCGCGCGCGCCGAGCGCATCGTCGAGCTCTACCAGGCGCAGGGCGTGCACATCGATCGTGTGCTGATCAAGATCGCCTCCACATGGGAGGGCATCCAGGCCGCTGCGCAGCTGGAGCGCCGCGGCATCCGCACCAACCTCACCTTGCTCTTTTCTTTCTGCCAGGCCGTGGCCTGCGGGCAGGCGCGGGTGCAGCTGATCTCGCCCTTCGTCGGGCGCATCTACGATTGGTACAAGAAGGCGGCGGGTGCAGACTGGGACGAGGGGGCCCGGGCCGGGGTCAACGACCCGGGCGTGAAGTCCGTGCACGCCATCTACCAGTACTACAAGCGCCACGGCATCGCGACCGAGGTCATGGGAGCGAGTTTCCGCAACACGGGTCAGATCCTGGCTCTCGCGGGCTGCGACCTGCTGACCATCGCGCCCGAGTTGCTGGCCCAGCTGGCCGCAGCTGAAGCTCCGGTGCCGCGTGTGCTCGATGCGCAGGCGGCACGGCAGCTTGATCTGCCGTCGGTGCAGTATGACGAGGCAGGTTTCCGCTATGCACTCAACGAAGACGCCATGGCTACCGAGAAACTGGCCGAGGGCATACGCGCCTTTGCGGCTGATACCTTCAAGCTTGAGCAGTTGATCCAGGCCGCCTGATGATGAGCATGAGATCGCGCTGCGACAGCACGCCCGCCTGGAGCCAGCTGAGTGCATGCTTCGAGGGCCGCGGGCGCTACTTCGATCTGCGCACGGCCTTCGCGCAAGATCCGGGCCGCTACGCGGCACTGAGCCTGCAGGCACCCCATGTCTTTGCCGACCTGTCCAAGAACCTGATCGATGCCTCCTTGCAGGCCACGCTGACCCGCCTGGCGCAAGAATGCGATGTCGCCGGGCACCGCGAGGCCATGTTCCGCGGCGAACACATCAACCCCACCGAAGACCGTGCCGTCATGCACTGGTTGCTGCGCCACCCCGGGGCGGACCTGCCGGCGGCGGTACAGGATGAGCACGCGGAGGTGCGCGAGGTGCTTGATGCCATGCTGGCCTATGCCCAGGCTGTGCGTGAGGACGCGGCCATCACCGACATCGTCAACATCGGCATTGGCGGCTCGGACCTCGGGCCGCAGATGGCCGTGCTGGCACTGGACGAGTTCGTGGACCAGAGCAAGCGCTACCACTTTGTCTCCAGCGTGGATGGCCATGAACTCAGTGCCGTTCTGCGGCAGGTACGGCCCGAGAGCACGCTTTTTCTCGTCGCCTCCAAGTCCTTCACGACGCTCGAGACCATGACGAATGCGCGCTCCGCGCGCGCCTGGTTCACAGCCCAGGGCGGGCGGGACATCGCACGCCATTTCTGCGCGCTGACCAGCCATGTCCAGGCGGCGGCCGAGTTCGGCATCAGCACCACCTTCGGTTTCTGGGACTGGGTCGGCGGGCGCTATTCCATGTGGTCGGCCATCGGCCTACCCATCGCCATCGCCATCGGGCCCCAGCGTTTTCGCGAACTGCTGGCCGGAGCCCACGAAATGGACACGCATTTCTGCACGGCTCCACTGGCGCGCAACCTGCCGGTGCAGCTGGCCCTGCTGGACCTCTGGTACCGCAACTTTCACGGCTTTACCAGCCGCAGTGTCGCCCCGTATCACAGCGGCCTGCGCCGCATGCAGGCCTATCTGCAGCAGCTGGAGATGGAAAGCAACGGCAAGCGCGTCGACGCCTCGGGGCGGGCTCTGCCTTACGCCACGTCTCCCGTGATCTGGGGCGAGCCGGCCGCCAATGGCCAGCACGCCTATTTTCAGATGCTGCACCAGGGCAGCGATGTGATTCCCGTGGAGTTCATCGCCGTGAAGAAGGTGGCGCATGGCCTGCCTGAGCATCACCACAAGCTGCTGGCCAATGGCCTCGCCCAGGCCCAGGCCCTGATGCTGGGTCAGCAGGATGCCGCAGGCCACCGCCACATGCCGGGCAACCGGCCCAGCACCTTTCTGCTGCTGGAGGAGTTGACGCCAGCCAGCCTGGGCGCGCTGATTGCGTTGTACGAGCACCGGGTGTTTGTGGCCGGCTCGCTCTGGGGTATCAACAGCTTCGACCAGTGGGGCGTGGAATTGGGCAAGGTGCTGGCCAAGGACATCGAGCCGCGGCTGGTGAGCGGAGACGTGGTGGGGCTGGATGCCTCCACTGCGGGGCTGCTGCAGCGCCTACGTGACACCCGCTGAGCTGACACCTGTTCGGCAACCGGATCGGACAGCACCCTATTCCCCTGTCCTTCTCGGGTTCTTCCGCGCTGGCAGCGCGTCAACTGTTCACACTTGAGGGATGATCGTGCACAAGTTCGGGCGGCATGTCCGAACGAGCGCGAGTTTCATTCCCAACCCTGAACAAGGAGATCCCCATGATCAAACGCCGTGACCTGCTCGTCGGCGGTGGTGCCGCGACGGCGGCCTACCTGGCCGGTTCCTTCATGCCCCTGGTGGCGCAGAACGCCCCGAACTTCGGTGCGCCCAGCGTGGTCCAGGTGGGCTACCGCAAGCAGAAAGTCGGTGACATGGAGGTCATCGCCCTCAACGATGGCGTGGTGCGTCGCCCCCTGCAGGCCGAGTTCGTGCGCAATGCGCCGCTGGATCAGGTGCAGGACCTGCTGCGTTCGCAGAACCTGCCCACCGATTACGTCGATGTGCCTTTCACGCCCTTCCTCATCGTCGCAGGCAACCGTCGGGTGCTGCTCGACACTGGCTTCGCGGACAACGGCGCGCCGACCACCGGTCGTCTGGTGGCCAACCTGAATGCCGCCGGCTTCAAGGTTGAAGACATCGACACGGTGGTGATCAGCCATCACCACGGTGACCATATCAACGGCCTGCGCACCAAGGCCGGCCAGCTGGTTTTCCCCAAGGCCAAGATCATGGTGCCCGCCGTCGAACACGCCTTCTGGATGGACGATGCCAGGATGGCCGCCGCGCCCGAGGGCATGAAGGGTGCTTTCCAGAACGTGCGCCGCGTCTTCGGCGGTCTGGGCGCCGATCAGCTGGTCCAGTTCCAGGCCGGGCAAGAGATCGCCCCGGGCATCACCACGGCTGCCGCCTACGGCCACACGCCAGGCATGGTGACCGTCACCGCCCAGAGCAAAGGCGAGAAGTTCGTCTATCTGGCCGACCTGACCAACGTTCCTTCGCTGTTCGCCCGCAACCCGGACTTTGCCGTCGTCTTCGACATGAACCCTGAAGAAGCCCGCCAGACCCGCCGTCGTGTGTTCGAGGCGGTGGTCAACGACAAGGCCATGGCCGGCGGTTTCCACTTCCCCTTCCCAGCCTTCGGCCGCATCGAGAAGCTGGGGCAGGGCTACGACTTCAAGCCCGTCGCCTGAGAACTGGTGAATAAATCTACTGCGCGACCCGATGGCCGCGTTGGGCGGTGCTCGGAATCCTCACGTACCTGAAGTACGTTCCGGTTCCGGCGCTCCGTCCGCCTTGCCCTCGGGCCGCTCGCTACGATTTCTTCACAAGTTCTGGAACCCAAGCCCAAAGAAAAACCCCGCAGTGTCGCCACTGCGGGGTTTTTTTGTTCCTGTCGAGTAGCGAAGCGTGAGTCGACGCAGCATGAGGGCACAGGGCAAGGCGCAAACGCGCTGACAGTGCTTGCAGCACGGCAAGCGTTTGCAACGCCGCCATGTGCCCTCAGGCAAGGAGCAATTACATGCCCATGTCGCCCATGCCGCCCATACCACCCATGCCGCCGGGCATGCCGCCGGCAGGAGCTTCTTCCTTCGGCGCCTCGGAGACCATGCACTCGGTGGTCAGCATCAGCGAAGCCACGGAAGCGGCGTTCTGCAGAGCGGTACGGGTCACCTTGGTCGGGTCCAGAATACCCATCTCGATCATGTCGCCGTAGGTGTCGTTGGCGGCGTTGAAGCCGAAGTTGCCCTTGCCGTTCAGCACGGCGTTCACGACCACGCTGGGCTCGCCACCGGCGTTGTAGACGATCTCGCGCAGGGGCGCTTCGATGGCCTTGAGCACCAGCTTGATACCGGCGTCCTGGTCGGCGTTGTCACCCTTGATGGTGCCGGCAGCCTGACGGGCGCGCAGCAGGGCCACGCCGCCACCGGCCACGATGCCTTCTTCGACGGCAGCGCGGGTGGCGTGCAGGGCGTCTTCCACGCGGGCCTTCTTTTCCTTCATCTCGACTTCGGTGGCAGCGCCGACCTTGATCACGGCCACACCGCCGGCCAGCTTGGCCACGCGCTCTTGCAGCTTCTCGCGGTCGTAGTCGCTGGTGGCTTCCTCAATCTGCACGCGGATCTGCTTGACGCGGGCTTCGATGTCAGCGGCAGCGCCGTTGCCGTCGATGATGATGGTGTTTTCCTTGCCCACTTCGATGCGCTTGGCCTGGCCCAGGTCAGCCAGGGTCACCTTCTCGAGGGACAGGCCCACTTCTTCAGCGATGACCTTGCCGCCGGTCAGGATGGCGATGTCTTCCAGCATGGCCTTGCGACGGTCGCCGAAGCCCGGAGCCTTGACGGCCACGACCTTCAGGATGCCGCGGATGGTGTTGACCACCAGGGTGGCCAGGGCTTCGCCTTCGACGTCTTCGGCAATGATCAGCAGCGGGCGGCCGGCCTTGGCAACCTGCTCCAGCGTGGGCAGCAGATCACGGATGTTGGACACCTTCTTGTCGTACAGCAGCACGAAGGGGTTGTCCAGCAGGGCAGCCTGCTTCTCGGGGTTGTTGATGAAGTAGGGCGACAGGTAGCCGCGGTCGAACTGCATGCCCTCGACGACGTCGAGTTCGTTTTGCAGGGACTTACCGTCTTCCACGGTGATCACGCCTTCCTTGCCAACCTTGTCCATGGCATTGGCGATGATCTCGCCGATGCTGGAGTCGCTGTTGGCGGAGATGGAGCCGACCTGGGCGATTTCCTTGGAAGTCGTGGTGGGCTTGGAGGCCTTCTTCAGCTGCTCGATCAGGGCCGTCACGGCCTTGTCGATGCCGCGCTTGAGGTCCATCGGGTTCATGCCGGCGGCCACGTACTTCATGCCTTCGCGCACGATGGCCTGGGCCAGCACGGTGGCGGTGGTGGTGCCGTCACCGGCGTTGTCAGAGGTCTTGGAAGCGACTTCCTTGACCATCTGCGCGCCCATGTTCTGCAGCTTGTCCTTGAGCTCGATTTCCTTGGCCACGGACACACCGTCCTTGGTCACGGTGGGAGCGCCGAAGGAGCGCTCGAGCACCACGTTGCGGCCCTTGGGGCCCAGGGTCACTTTCACGGCGTTGGCCAGGATGTTCACACCCTCGACCATGCGGGCGCGGGCTTCGCCGCCGAAAATTACGTCTTTAGCTGCCATTTGTCTTACTCCAGATTCAAATTGAAAAGATTAAGTTGGATGGGTAAATCGCGAGCGATTTACTTCTCCACCACGGCAAACAGGTCTTCCTCTTTCATCACGAGGAGTTCGTCACCGTTGACCTTGACGGTCTGGCCGCTGTACTTGCCGAACAGGACGCGGTCACCGACCTTGACGTTCATGGCGATGACTTCGCCCTTGTCGTTCTTCTTGCCGGGACCCACGGCCAGCACTTCACCCTGATCGGGCTTCTCGGCGGCGCTGTCAGGGATGACGATGCCGGAGGCAGTTTTGGTCTCGTTTTCCACGCGCTTCACAATCACGCGATCAGCCAGAGGACGCAGTTTCATCGGGACTCTCCTTGAGTTCGAAACAGGGGTTTGGAATGAACTAGCGCCAAAAGTTGGCGCTTATTAACCTAGCCTGGGGCTCGAAGTGTTAGCACTCGAGTCCAGCGAGTGCTAATCATAAGGCTTTTTGCCCGGCTTTCAAGATGGGGCTGGCAAGTGGACGGCTACCAGCTCCGGGGCCGGGATGCAGGCGCGGGGCGGGCGAGTGTGTGGCGCGTAGCCGCACGCCCACGGACGCGCGGGCATGAGGGGCCGCTCCGCTACACTGCCGGCACGCCGCCCCGACCTCCATTGCCCGACCTGTTTCCTGTGAACTTCACTCCCCTTCTGCGAACGGCGCGCCCCGGTGTCTGGTTGGCCGCGGTGGCCCTGAGTCTGGGGCTGATGGTGCTGGAACTCTGGCGGCAACCCGCCGCTCCTGCGCCGGCCCAGGCCGCCTGGCCGCCGGCCCGCGTGCCCGAGCCGGGCCTGCTGGTGCTGCAGTCTGCGGGCCGCATCCCCATGCCAGCCGAGACGCCGGCCGCTCATGCCAGCTCGCTGCTCGCCTTGCCTGCAGACCATCCGGCCGCTGTCCAGGCCTACTGGTTTGCCGGTTCGCGTGAGAGCGGGGCCGATGTGCAGATCGTCATGTCGGAGTTCAACCGAGCCAGCCAGCAGTGGAGCCCGGCCGTGGCGGTGGTGAACCGCCAGCAGGTCGGGCCGCAGCTGGGCCATGCCTTGCGTCGCATCGGCAACCCGGTGGCCTGGCGCGATGCCCAGGGCCGTACCCATCTCTTCGTCGTGGCCACGGGCCTGGGTGGCTGGGCAGCGGGCCGTATCCTGCACCTGCGGCAGGACGACGCGCAGCAGCCCTTTGTGCCGCTGCGCACCCTGCCTTTGTCCTGGCTCTGGAATACCAGCCACCTCGTGCGGGCCATGCCGCTGCCACTGGCCGATGGTGGCATGGTGCTGCCGGTCTATTTTGAGATCGGCGTGAAGTACCCCGTGGCCTTGCGTTTCGATGCCGCCGGCGAATTCCGCGGCATGATGCGCATGTCTCAACGCCGCGACCTGCTGCAGCCCACGCTGCTCGCGCGCAGCGAAACCGAGTGGCTGGCCCTGCTGCGTGACAACCGTGCCGACCGCAAGCTGCGCGCCGTGCAGACGACCGACGGCGGCGCGCATTGGCAGGACCTGCCCGATCCCGGTCCGGCCAACCCCGATGCCTCGGTGGCCGGGCTGGCGTTGCGGCCGGAGCTGATGTTCCTAGCGCACAACCCGCGTGCGGAATCACGTGCCCAGCTGGCCCTGAGCCTCTCGCGCGATGGCGGCCAGAGCTGGACGGTGCTGGAGACCCTGGCCCAAGCCCCGGCGGGCCGCGAGATGTCCTACCCCTCCATGGCCTGGGCCGACGACAGTCTCTGGGTCAGCTACACCGAGCAGCGTCAGGCCATCGCGTGGCAGCGTTTCATCTACGTGCCGGTGGGAGCCCGCTGATGGACAGCCTGATGCCCGCGCTTTTTTCCACGCAGACGCCGCTGCTGGCGTCACCGCTGGTCTTCCGCCTCTACCTGGATCTGGCCTGGGGGCTCGTGCTGGGCGCACTCGCCCTGCCGATCCTCGCGCGCTGGGCCGCTCGCCATGAGCGTCTGCAGTTCTGGCTGCCGCTCGTGCTGCTGCTCAGTTGTCTGCTGCCGGGCGTGCTTTCACCGGCCTACTGGCTGGGCCTGGCCCTGCGTGCGCCCAGCGGCTTGCTGGCCGGGCTTTGCGCTTGGACCCTGCTGCGTCATTACCGGCCACAGACGCCGGGGCTGCCGCCACGGCAGGCCCTGCGGCCTTGGACCTGGCCTCTGGTGCTGCTGGGCTGGTTACTGCTGCTCGACACCTTTGCCCTCGCGCCCTTCAGTGTCTACGCCTGGGGTTACGCGCCCTGGCTGCTCGGCGTCCTGGCCTTGCTGGGGCTTTTGCCGGCGCTGCTGAGCGGGTCGCTCCCGATGTCCGGCCTGTGGATGGCCGTGCTGTTGCTGCATGTGCTTCTGCGCCTGCCCACGGGCAACGCCTGGGACGCGGTGCTGGATCCGGCCCTGTGGATCTGGCTGCAGGTGGACGCCTTGCGTCGTTTGCGGCGCAGCGACTGAGCTTCAGGATCGCATCAGCAGCCACTCGCGGCGGTAGAGCCACTGCTGCGGGTACCAGAGGTTGTCCTTGCGGATTTCGCCCGGTGCATGCCGGCTGGTCAGCAGCCAGCGCTCGCCCAGTACGCGGCAAGCGGGCAGGCAGGGCGGCGCGGTCTGCTCGCCATGGCTGGCGGTCCAGACCACGGCCTCGTGCGTGCCCAGCAATTGGCGCAGTTCCTCGGCCGCCTGGGCCTGGCCTTCTGCATCGGGGCCGCGGCGCGCGCGTGCCTGGGCCCGGCTGTCGTAGGGGACGAAGTCGTGCGCGCCGGGCAGCAGGAACTGGAAGCGTTCGAACTGGCCGTTGAAACCCGTGGGCACGGCAATGCGGCCGGCCGGCGCCGCGGCGATGGCGCCTGCGTCATAACGGCCTTTTGGCCCGTCCATGGGCGCAACCATGGCGTTGAAGGCCGCGTAGACCAGCAGTGTGCACAGCACGGCCGCACCGCGGCTCCAGGCGCTGCGCCACAGACCCAGCGCGATACAGGCGACCGCAACAGACACGATGCCCAGCGTCAGGCTGAACTCCGCTACCGACGCAAGACCGATCTCGTGACCGACCCAGGCCAGGCGCGTGAGTACCAGCAGCACGGGCGCGGCCAGCAGCAGCGTGGGCAGATACCAGCCGCGCGGAATGTCGCGCCAGTGCAGGGCGATGAGCATGGCGACCGCCGGCATGGCCGGGATCACGTAGCGCGCCGAGCGCTGGCTGGGGAAGAGAAAGACCAGCAGCCAGACCAGTGCCCAGGCCAGCAGGATGGCCTGGGCCGCAGGCAGGGGCCAGCGCCGGCGCACCTGAGGCACTTGCTTGAGCCCCAGCCAGGCCAGACCCGGCAGCACGAAAAAGAGCAGGCCGGCGTTGACCGCATAGGCCAACAGTTGCGACCAGACGCCCGAACCGTCGAAGGCCAGGGCGGCGCGCCAGTAGCCACGCGGGTCGGCGAACTTGGCGGCGTTCTCGCCCACGATGAATTCGCGCCACACGGATTGCGGATCGGGGTCCAGCACGAACCAGAGCGCGAACACGCCCAGGGCCAGCACGGCGCCGAAAGCCACGCGCACGGTGTGGCGCAGCAGTGCAGGCCAGCTCAGATGCGTTTCACTGAGCACCAGGGCCAGCCACCAGGCGGCTGCGGCAGGCGCCACGAGCGCGAAGGATTTATAGGCCAGGCCCAGGCCCAGGCCGATACCGAAGAGCGCATGTGCGAGCCAGCCCGGGCCTGCTGCGGGCAGACGCGAGCGCTGCCAGACCAGCGCGAACAGCGGCAGACTGAACCAGAAGGTCTCGGGGGCGCTCGTGAGGTAGGGGCGGCCATAGCGGAAGGTGCTGAGGAAGGCCAGGAAGACGCAGGCTGCGATCAGTCCTTCCTGCCAGCGCTGCGTGACGGCACGCAGGCTCAGCACGATGCCGCCGCAGATCAGCAGCAGGTACACGAAGCTGGGTGTGCGCAGTGCCGCCATCTCCCACCACGCCCCCCAGCCACCGGCCACCATGGCCTGCCAGATCAGCAGCGGCGGCTTGGTGTTGCGCATGTTCTCCAGTTCCGAGGCCAGGGGCAGCCACTGGCCGGTCTCGGCGGTCTCGCGCGCGATGTGGAGGTAGACCATCTCGTCGCCATTGGTGGGGACGTACTGGCCCCCCAGGCCCTGGAGGTAGATGGCGAAACCGAGCAGCAGCAGGACCAGCCAGAAGGCTGTGCTCCAGCGCCCGGAAGAGGGGAGGTGTGTTTGCATGCGCGTTGTCGGCTCCGATGGGGAGGCCTCGAACGCGATTATGGCCGGCGCTAGGGCGAGCGCTTGTGGCGGAAGGTCCAGCGGTCGTTGGCGATGAAGTTGCTCACGCTGGCAATCACGATGGCCGTGACGTTGGCCACGAGGTAGTGCAGGCCCAGGTGCGTGAGCCACAGTGTCAGCGCGTACTGCAGCAGGATGCCCAGCCAGGAGGCCGTGGCGTACTGGCCCAGCTGGGCCAGCAGGCTGCGTTTGCGCAGGCGCTCGCCTTCCTCGACGGCCGTGGCGTGCTGGCGGTCGGACCAGGTCCAGAGCCGGTTCCAGGTGAAGTTGTTGACCGTGGCCACAGCAATGGCCAGGGCCAGCGAGAAATAGGGCTTGCTGCCCACGGGTTCGATGGCGCGGAACAGGTACTCGTGCGCGAAGTACAGCACCACCAGGTTCACCACGGTGCCGCTGGCGCCGACGAGGCCGAAGCGCACATAACGGAAGCCATGCAGCCAGTCGACCAGCTGCCAGAGACGATCACGAAGCGTGGGCGATGTCATGTGGTGGCAAGTGCTTGCAGCGCGTCGGCCAGCACCGGATCGGGGGCGATGCGCTTCAAGCACTGGTTGTCGCCGTCGCAGAAAGTCAGGCGGTGGTTGTAGGCGGAGAGGCAGGGCGAGCAGGCAATGCCCGATTCGTAGACCGTGGCCGGCGGGCCCATGCCGGGCAGGGGGCCGTAGAGCTTGCCGGTTTCGGGGCCGAAGAACATCAGCACGCGGATGGGTGTGAGGCTGGCGAAGTGGCCGGGGCCACCGTCATTGGTCAGCAGCAGGTCGCTGGCGTGGAAGAGCATGAGCAGCTCGCGCAGGCTGCGCGTGTAGCCGGTCAGGGCTACGCAGTGTTCGCTGCCCACCTGGGCGCGGATCTCGTTGGCCAGGGCCAGGTCGTCCTTGAGGCCGATGAAGGCCACGGCGTGGCCGGCCTCGACGAGGCCCTTGGCGACGCGCGCATAGTGCGCCGCCGGCCAGGCGCGCTCGGGTAGGATGCCGCCACCCGGGTACATGAGGGCGATCTTGCGGCCGGCCAGCACCGGGTGGTCGCGCAGCACCTGTTCCCGGTAGGCGCGCAGCTCTTCCGGCGTGAAGGGCACGGACAGGCCGGTTTCCGCAGGAAGATCGCGGATCGGAGCAGCCTTGTGACGCGGGCCGCCCTCGCTCTCCAGCGCATCGACCAGCGACAGGAATTGCTTGCTGATGTGCTGGTAGGGGTTGTAGGGAATCGCGCAGTTGATGTAGCTGCCGCGGTACAGGCCTTCCTGTGTGTGCGGGGTGAAGCCGGCGCGGCGTGGCGCGCCCGTGAGGTAGCACAGCAGGCTGCTGACGCGTGAGAAGAGCTCGCAGTCGATCACGGCATCGAGCGGCAGGCGGCGCATGGCCACGCTCACGCGCCAGATGTCACGCGCGAGTCGCAAGGGCGAGCTGTCGTCCAGGCCGTGGAAGTTGGCATCTTCCGTCAGCCGCAGCATGCGCGCGACTTCCTGGTTCTTCTTCAGCTGCAGCACGTGCAGCGTGGCACCGGGATGGCGCGCACGCAGGGCCTGGAACATGGGGCCGGCGAGAACGATGCTGCCCATCTCGGACAGCAGGATGACCAGGATGTGCTGCGGCGCCTTGTCGCGATCGACTTTCGGCGCCCGCGTGCCCAGCAGACGCGCCCACAGCGACACCGCAGCGCACAGCGTCTGCCCGACCCAGCGGTCGATCCAGCGTTGTGTCTGCAGCTTCATCGTCAGTGTTCCTTTATCTCATGCGCCGTCTTTTGGCTACGGCACGGGCCTCACGGCCCTTCACATCAGCTTTGCCGATATGAGCCTGCGCCGGAAGACCATCAAACCACGCGCTTTGCGCGCGGCGGCCTTTACAGGCCGGCTGCTGCGCGCAGCGCAGCAGCTTTGTCCGTCTTCTCCCAAGTGAATTCCGGCTCCTCGCGGCCGAAGTGGCCGTAGGCGGCGGTCTTCTCGTAGATCGGGCGCAGCAGGTCCAGCATCTGGATGATGCCCTTGGGGCGCAGGTCGAAGTGCTCGGCCACAAGGGCGGCGATCTTGTCGTCGGCGATGACGCCGGTGCCGTGCGTGTTGACCGTGATGTTCATGGGGCGTGCCACGCCGATGGCGTAAGCCACCTGGATTTGACACTTCTTGGCCAGGCCGGCCGCTACGATGTTCTTGGCCACGTAGCGCGTGGCGTAAGCGGCCGAGCGGTCCACCTTGGACGGGTCCTTGCCCGAGAAGGCGCCGCCACCGTGCGGGCAGGCGCCACCGTAGGTGTCGACGATGATCTTGCGGCCAGTCAGACCGCAGTCACCCTGGGGGCCACCGACGACGAAGCGGCCGGTCGGGTTGACCAGGTACTTGGTGTCCTTGAGCCATTCCTTGGGCAGCACGGGCTTGATGATCTCTTCGATCACGGCTTCGTAGAAGCTGGCCTTGAGCTTGGTGGCGGTCTCACTCTGGTCCGGGCTGTGCTGGGTCGACAGCACCACGGTGTCGATGCTGTGCGGCTTGCCGTCCACATAACGCATGGTCACCTGGCTCTTGGCATCCGGGCGCAGAAAGGGCAGGCGGCCGTCGCGGCGCAGCTGGGCCTGGCGCTCGACCAGGCGGTGCGCGTAGTGGATGGGCGCGGGCATCAGGGCCGGCGTTTCGTCGCAGGCGTAGCCGAACATCAGGCCCTGGTCGCCGGCACCGATGTTGAGGTGGTCGTCAGAGGCATGGTCCACGCCCTGGGCGATGTCGTTCGATTGCTTGTCGTAGGCCACCAGCACGGCGCAACCCTTGTAGTCGATGCCGTACTCGGTGTTGTCGTAGCCGATGCGCTTGATGGTGTCGCGCGCGACCTGGATGTAGTCCACATGCGCGTTGGTGGTGATCTCGCCGGCCAGCACGACCAGACCGGTGTTGGTCAGGGTCTCGGCGGCCACGCGGCTGCGCGGGTCCTGCTTGAAGATCGCGTCGAGGATCGCGTCAGAGACCTGGTCGGCCACCTTGTCGGGATGGCCCTCGGACACGGACTCGGAAGTGAAGAGGTAATCGTTCGCCATTGCATAAACTCCAAAGGTTGTGTCAGGCGCGTTGCCTGGCTGGGAGCTTCGGCGAACGCTTTAGCAGAGGTGTCACGAATGACGGCACAATGCATCCCTTTCGGGGGCGGCCTGTGCTTGTCGCCCTGCAAGTAGTTCCATAACTCAGCGACCCGCGCATTTTATCCCAATGATCCTTTTGTTCCGCGTCCTGTCCTGGCTGCCGCTTTGGTTCATGCACGGCCTGGGCTGGGCCTTGGGTTGGCTGGTGTTTGCTTTGTCGCCGACCTATCGGCGGCGTTTCCAGGCCAACTGCCGCCAGGCGGGCTTGAGCTTGCGCCGGTGCCGTGGCGCCGTGGGCCAGGCCGGGCAACTGGTGGCCGAGCTGCCTCGGCTGTGGTTCGGCCGCCCTGTGCCCACGGAGTGGATCGGTGGGGCGCATGTGCTGCAGGCCCTGGCGGCCGGCCGCGGGATCGTGTTTCTGACCCCGCACATGGGCAGCTTCGAGGTCACGGCCCAGGACTATGCCGAACGTTTCGGGCACACCCAGCCCATCACCGTGCTCTACCGACCTTCGCGCCAGCCGCTTTTGCGCGAGCTCGTGGCCACGGCACGCCAGCGCCCGCGGCTGCAGACGGCGCCGACGACGATGGCGGGCGTCAAGCAGATGATCAAGGCCTTGCGTGCCGGCCAGTCGGTGGGCCTGCTGCCCGATCAGGTGCCGCCCCAGGGCCTGGGCGTCTGGGCCCCCTTCTTCGGGCGTGAGGCCTACACCATGACGCTTTCGGCCCGGCTGGCGCAGCAGACCGGCGCGGCCGTGTTGCTGGTCTGGGGAGAGCGCCTGCCCTGGGGGCGGGGCTATCGCGTGCATTCCGAACCGCTCGGGGCCGAGCTGCCGACCGACCCGGTGGCCGCGGCCACCGTGATTAATCAGGCCATGGAACGCCTGATCGCGACCCGGCCCGGGCAGTACCTCTGGGGTTATGCGCGCTACAAGCAGCCGCGCCAGGAGTCCACGCCATGACGCACCCCGGTGTGCTGTTCATGCGCCTGATCGCGCCGCTGCCGCTGAGCTGGGTAAGGGGTCTGGGCACCGTGGTGGGGGGTGTGCTCTATGTGCTGGCTGTGCCGCGGCGGCGCGTCGTCATGGCCAATTTGGCCCTGTGCTTTCCGCAGCAGCCCCTGGCGGTACGCAAGCGCTGGGCGCGTGAGTGCTTTGTCTACTTCGCCCAGGCCTGGTTCGACCGCTCCTGGCTCTGGAACGGCTCCGAGCAGCAGCTGCGCCAGCGATTGCGCATCGTGGGTGCTGAGGCGGAGTTGCAAGGGGACACGCCCACGGCGATCTTCGCGCCGCACTTCTATGGCCTGGACGCCGCGGGCACGGCCATCAACCACCAGATTCGCCGGCCCATGGTGAGCATCTACACGCCCCAGCGCAGCCGGGCCGTGGACCAGTGGCTGCATGACGGGCGCCGGCGTTTCGGCAACCTGCAGCTTTTCTACCGTGACCAGGGCGTCAAGGGCATCGTGGCTGCTCTGCGTGAGGGTGCCTTGCTCTACCTGCTCTCGGACATGAACTTCGGACCCGAGGAGTCGATCTTCGTCCCCTTCTATGGCGTGCAAGCGGCGACGGTGCCTTCGCTGCCGCGCTTCGCCCGTCTGGGCCGGGCCAAGGTGGTGCCCGTGACCGCGCGTATCACGCCCACGGGCTACGACATCGAGGTCCACCCGGCCTGGAACGATTACCCGAGCGCGGACGTCGAGGCCGACACGGCTTACATGAACCGCTGGCTCGAAGGCGTGATCGACACCATGCCCTCCCAGTACTACTGGGTCCACAAGCGCTTCAAGACCCGGCCCCCGGGTGAGCCGTCGATTTATTGAGCCAGAAACGCCTGCAGCGAGGTGATGACGCGCTGCGGCTGCTCGTGCACGATCCAGTGCGTGGCCTCGGGCACGCGCTCCAGCGTCAGCCGGGGGATGTAGTCCTCCAGGCCTTCGATCAACTCGGGGGGCAGGGCCGTGTCGCCCAGACCCCAGAGCACCAGCGTCGGAACCGTGATGGTCAGCATCTCGCGCGGCAGCTCGATCTGGCTGGCCGCTGCATCGCCGGGCCGCGGCGGGCGCAGGGGCGAGGCACGGTAATAGTTGAGTCCGCCCGTGAGCCCCTGGTCCCAAACCGCGCGGTAACGGGCCTTGACCTCGTCGGTCAGCCAGCCATAGGCGCCCGGGCCCGCGCCCATGTTCAGGAAGAAATCCCAGAGGCGGCGGTAGTCGTCCTCGGCCAGCAGATGTTCCGCGTCCGGCCGGATCAGGAAGTTCATGTAGGCGCTGGCGGCCTGCTGCCTGGGGTTGCTCTTGAGCTCGCGCAGAAAGGTGCCCGGGTGCGGCGAGTTGATGATGGCCAGGCGCTGCATTCGTTGCGGCTGCTGGTTGGCCAGGTTCCAGGCCACCGCGCCGCCCCAGTCGTGGGCCACCAGGCAGGCCAGGGGCCGGCCGGGCGATTCGATGGCGATCAAGGCCGCCAGGTCTTGAACCAGATGTTTGGCCCGGTAGGCGGCAGGCTCAGCGGGCGCGCTCGACAACTCGTAACCACGTAGATTGGGGGCCACACAGCGGTAGCCGCCGTGCTCAGGCCGGGCGAAATGGGCCAGCAGTTCGTCCCAAACGAAGGCGGCCTCCGGAAAGCCGTGCAGGAAAAGCAACACCGGTCTGCCACGTGCGCCGGCAGCGCGGCAGCTCAGCGTGATGCCGTGGGGAAGTTCTTGTTGCCAGGTCTGGATCATGGGGTCTCCGCAGGTGCGTCCTGCGGAGATTCTGGATCGACCGGCTCGTGAGTCCAGTCCCACAGCAGACAGGCCACGTCCTCGATGCCGGTGCGTTTGGTGGCCGAAAACAGGCGCACCTCGCCGCCGCCGGCGTTGAGCTTCATGATGGCCAGGGCCTTGGCGGCCTCGCTGCGCGTGAGCTTGTCGGCCTTGGTCAAAATGACCAGGAATTTCAGGCCTTCTTCGACCCGCGGGCGGATGACTTCGAGCAGCACCTCGTCGAGTTCGGTCAGGCCGTGGCGCGGGTCGCACAGCAGCACGATGGCCTTGAGGTTCTCGCGCGTGACCAGGTAATTGGCCATGACCTGCTGCCAGCGCAGCTTATCCTGCTTGGGCACGGCGGCGTAGCCATAGCCCGGCAGATCGGCCAGCACGGCGTCGGTCACGCCCTGTTTGCCCAGGGCGAAGAGGTTGATGTGCTGGGTGCGCCCCGGCTTCTTGGACGCGAAGGCCAGCTGGTTCTGCTGCGTCAGGGTGTTGATGCAGGTGGACTTGCCGGCGTTGGAGCGACCGACGAAGGCGATCTCCGGCAGGTCCAGTGCGGGCAGGAAGTGCAGCTCAGGCGCCGTCGTCAGAAAACGTGCGGTGTGCAGCCAGCCCAGGGCGCGAACGGCCTCGGGCTGGACCGTCTTGGCTTGCTGGCCCGGATAGGGGGGACGGGCGGTTTTGGAGGGGGGGGTCATGGGGGAATAGAGGAGTGCCCGGCCCTGCATTGTAGAATCGGGTAGTTTTGCCTCAACCAGATCACCAGACCATGAAGTTGCTTGCTCCCCTGATGTTGGCTGCCCTGCTGGCAGCGCCCGTTATCGCTGCCGCCCAGGACGCCAAGGGCCCGGCCAAGCCGGATCTGGCCAAGGGTGAAGCCAAGTACACCGCCGTGTGCGCGGCCTGCCACGGCGCCGACGGCAATTCCGGTATTCCTGCCAATCCCAAGCTGGCGGGCCAGCATCCGCAGTACCTCGTGAAGCAGCTTCAGGAGTTCAAGTCCGGCAAGCGCAACAACGCCATCATGACCGGCTTCGCCGCCATGCTGAGCGATGAGGACATGAAGAACATCAGCGCCTGGCTGGCGGCCCAGAAGGCCAAGCCCGGTTTCGCCAAGGACAAGGACCTGGTGGCCTTGGGTGAGCGCATCTACCGCGGCGGCATCCCGGACCGTCAGATCGCGGCCTGCGCCGGCTGCCACAGCCCCAACGGCGCCGGCATTCCGGCCCAGTACCCGCGCATGAGCGGCCAGCATGCGGACTACACCGAGGCTCAACTGGCGGCGTTTCGTGCTGGCGCGCGCAGCAACAGCGTGCAGATGAGCCAGGTGGCCGCCAAGATGAACGATCGCGAGATCAAGGCGGTGTCTGACTACATCGCCGGTCTGCGCTGAAAGTCCGCGGAACTTCCGCGGCCGCTTCCAGCTCCATCCGAGGCAGGTCTTGGCACAAAGACCTGCCTCTTTTCTTTTCTCACCATGACTGTTTCCTCCCGAGGCCTTGAACTTCCAGTTTCGTCCCATGCGCTGCGCGCGGCCGTGGAACTGCTGTCGTCCATGCGCTTCGCGATCTCGCTGCTCACAGTCATCTGCATCGCCTCGGTGATCGGCACCGTGCTCAAGCAGCACGAGCCGCTGAACAACTACATCAACCAGTTCGGACCTTTCTGGGCCGAGGTTTTCGGCCAGCTCGATCTCTATGCGGTCTACAGCGCCTGGTGGTTCCTGCTGATCCTGGCCTTTCTGGTCACCAGTACCTCCTTGTGTATCGCGCGCAATGCGCCGAAAATTTTTGCCGACCTGCGCGCCTACAAGGAAAACATGCGCGAGCAGGCGCTGCAGGCCTTCCATCACAAAGCCCAAGGCTCGCTGGACGAGGCACCCGAGGCTGCAGCCCAGCGCCTGGCCCGCCTGCTGGCCACGGGGGGCTGGAAGGTCAAGCTGCAGCGACGCGATACCACGGCCGGCGCGGGCTGGATGGTGGCGGCCAAGGCGGGCGCGGCCAACAAGATCGGCTATCTGGCGGCGCACAGCGCCATCGTGCTGGTCTGCATTGGCGGGCTGCTCGACGGCGACCTCATGGTGCGCGCGCAGATGTGGTGGGGCGGCAAGACGCCCTACAGCGGCGGCGGCATGATCGCCGACGTCAAGCCCGAGCACCGCCTGGGTGAGCGCAATCCGACCTTCCGTGGCAACCTGCTGGTGGCCGAGGGCACCGTCTCGAGCACCGCCATCCTCAATCAGTCCGATGGCATCCTGCTGCAGGAGCTGCCGTTCGCGATCGAACTCAAGAAGTTCATCGTCGAGCATTACTCGACCGGCATGCCCAAGCTCTTCGCCAGCGAGATCGTCATCCATGACAAGGCCACCGGCGAGATGCGCGAGGCCCGGGTCGAGGTCAACCACCCGGCGAATTTCAAGGGCATCGAGATCTACCAGTCCAGTTTCGACGACGGCGGCTCGACGGTGCGTCTGAAGGCGCTGCCCATGCAGTCGACCACCAAGTCTTTCGAGATCGAGGGGGTGATCGGCGGTTCCTCTCAGCTCAGCAACGGCCAGGAGAAGCTCACGCTGGAGTACACCGGCCTGCGGGTCATCAACGTCGAGAATTTCGGTGCCCAAAGCCCCTCGGGCGTGGATGTGCGCAAGGTGGACCTGCGCAGCTCGCT
The DNA here is from genome assembly GCF_027532185.1 of Hylemonella sp. GTDB lineage: Bacteria > Pseudomonadota > Gammaproteobacteria > Burkholderiales > Burkholderiaceae_C > Hylemonella. Next base: position 195,273 of record NZ_JAPZSV010000009.1, read on the forward strand.
GCAGGAGCGGCTGGGCGCCGCGAACAAGCATGACGCGCCCAAGACCCAGCGCAACGTGGGCCCCAGCGTGACCTACAAGCTGCGTGATGCCGCGGGTCAGGCCCGGGAGTTCCACAACTACATGCTGCCGGTCGACCTGGGCGATGGCGTGCCGGTCTTCTTGATGGGCGTGCGCGATACGCCGGCCGAGGCCTTCCGCTATGTGCGCATTCCCGCAGACGCCGAGGGCAGCACCGACGAGTTCTTCCGCCTGCGTGCGGCGTTGGCGGACCCCGCACTGCGGGCGCTGGCCGTGCGCCGCTATGCGGCCCGCATGGTCGACCCGACGCGCAAGGACCTGCTGCCCCAGTTGACGGCCTCGGCAGCGCGTGCCCTGGCCCTGTTCTCAGGCGTGGAGCCGGTGCCCGACAGCAACGCGAAGGGCGGTCTCCAGAGCCTGGCGGACTTCATGGAGAAGAACGTGCCCGAGGCCGAGCGCGGCCGGGCCGGCGAAATGCTGATCCGCATCCTCAACGGCGTGCTCTATGAGTTGCTGCAGGTCGCACGCGAAAAGGCGGGCCTCAAACCCTGGACCTCGGATGAAGCCACGGCGTCCTTCATGACCCAGGCCGTCCTGGCCCTCAGTGACACCTTCTTCTACCCCGCGCCCATGGCCTTGCAGCTGACCGATTTCAAGCAGGTCCAGGCCAGCGTGTTCCAGGTGGCGCGCGCGCCTGGAAAGACCGTGGTCTATCTGGGGTGTGCCTTGCTCATTCTGGGCATTTTTGCCATGCTCTATGTGCGTGAGCGCCGCCTGTGGATCTGGCTGACACCGCAGGGGGCTGGCAGCCAGGCCAGCATGGCGCTCTCATCCAATCGCAAGACGCTGGACGCCGACCGTGAATTCGAGCAGCTGCGCGACAAGCTGCTGCCCAGGAGCCCGACATGAACACTGCCACGACCACCCTGACCCTCAACGAAGGCTACTTCGCCAAGCGCAGCGCCTTTGACTGGGTTTTCGCCGTCCTCGTCGCAGTCGGCGGTCTCTACGCTTACGCCAACTACCAGAACGCCATGGATGTCTATGAAAAGGCCATCCTGCTGCTGTCCATCCCCTCGGCCGTGGCCCTGGGCTGGTTCTGGCGTCCGCTGCGCGTGCTCATGCTGGTGGTGGCGGCGCTGTCCCTGCTGGGCATCGTGTCCTACCAGAAGGATCTCGCACGTGCTGAGAGCGTGTTCTGGCTCAAGTACTTCCTGTCCAGTCAGTCGGCCATCCTGTGGATGAGCATCCTTTTCTTCATGAGCACGGCGTTCTACTGGGTAGGCATGTTCAGCCGCAGCCAGGCCACCACCATGGAGCTGCTGGGTTCGCGCCTGAGCTGGGTGGCTGTCACCATGGCCCTGATCGGCACCATGGTGCGCTGGTACGAAAGCTATCTGCTGGGCCCGGACATCGGCCACATTCCGGTCAGCAACCTCTACGAGGTCTTCGTGCTGTTCTGCTGGATGACGGCGCTGTTCTACCTCTACTTCGAGCAGCAGTACGCCACGCGCAGCATGGGCGCTTTCGTGATGCTCGTCGTCAGCGCGGCGGTGGGCTTCCTGCTCTGGTACACGGTGGTGCGTGGGGCGCACGAGATCCAGCCCCTGGTGCCCGCGCTCAAGAGCTGGTGGATGAAGGTGCATGTGCCGGCCAATTTCGTGGGCTATGGCACCTTCGCGCTGGCCGCCATGGTGGCCTTCGCCTACCTGATCAAGAGCCAGGCGCAGCAGGAGGCCCGCGAGAAGGTGCGCTGGTACCAGCTCGCCCCGCTCTGGATCTTCGGCATCGTGCTGTGCTTCGTACCCGTGGCTTTCCGCCAGCGATCCGCCGAAGCGGGCGGCAACTACTGGCTGGTCTACTTCATCGTGGCGGCGCTGATCGTCGCCGGCATCCTGCTGGGGCGCCGCCGCATTGCGGAGCGTCTGCCATCGGCCGAGGTGCTGGATGACGTGATGTACAAGTCCATCGCCGTCGGTTTTGCCTTCTTCACGATCGCCACGGTGCTGGGTGCGCTCTGGGCCGCCGAGGCCTGGGGCGGCTACTGGAGCTGGGACCCCAAGGAGACCTGGGCCCTGATCGTCTGGCTCAACTACGCCGCCTGGCTGCACATGCGCCTCATGAAGGGTCTGCGCGGTACCGTGGCCTCGTGGTGGGCGCTCGCGGGTCTGGGGGTGACCACCTTCGCCTTCATCGGCGTCAACATGTTCCTCAGCGGTCTGCACAGCTACGGAACGCTTTGATGCGCTTCCCTGCAGCGGGCAGGGAACTTTGTAAGAATGGCCGTCGTCCCACGACTCATCTGTACCGGAGGACACTGCCATGCTGATCAAGACCCGCGACGACGGTTTCGTTCACCCCTTCCCCAGCGAGATCACTCCCGCCGGGGTCTACCAGCAGCGGCGTGAGCTGCTGCGCCTGATGGCCGGCGGTGCAGCGGGCGCCGTGCTGGCCGGCTGGGCAGCACGCGATGCGCGCGCCAGCCAGGTCCCGCGTCCGGGCAAGCTCGCAGCCCTGTCGGGGCGTGTCTCCCCGGTGGCCGGTGCGAGCACCGACGAGAAGCTCACGGACTACCAGGACGCGAGCGGCTACAACAACTTCTACGAATTCGGCATGGACAAGGGCGATCCGGCCCGCAATGCCCACACCTTGCCGACCTCGCCCTGGACAGTGTCTGTCGAGGGCCTGGTCAAGAAGCCCGGCAACTACACGCTGGAGGATCTGCTCAAGCTCGCCCCGATGGAAGAGCGCATTTACCGCCTGCGCTGCGTCGAGGGCTGGTCCATGGTCATTCCCTGGGTCGGTTACTCGGTGGCCGAGCTGATCAAAAAGGTCGAGCCGCTGGGCAATGCCAAGTACGTCGAGTTCGTGACGCTGGCCGACAAGAAGACCATGCCCTATGTCAGCTCGCGCGTGCTGCTCTGGCCTTACACCGAGGGTCTGCGCATGGACGAGGCCATGCACCCGCTGTCCCTGCTGGCCTTCGGCATGTATGGCGAGGTGCTGCCCAAGCAGAACGGCGCGCCGCTGCGTCTCGTGGTGCCCTGGAAATACGGCTTCAAGAGCGGCAAGAGCCTGGTCAAGATCCGCTTCGTCGAGAAGCAGCCGGCCACGGCCTGGAACATCGCGGCCCCGCAGGAGTATGGCTTCTATTCCAACGTGAACCCCAACGTCGCGCATCCGCGCTGGAGCCAGGCCACCGAGCGCCGCATCGGCGAGGACGGCCTGTTCGCCAAGAAGCGCAAGACGCTGATGTTCAATGGCTACGAGGCCCAGGTCGGGCAGCTCTACGCCGGCATGGACCTCAAGAAGTACTACTGAGCGGGGTGCTGTGCTGCGCGAGTCGCTCAACCGTGCCCTGCTGAGCCGGGCGGCCAAACCCCTGCTGTTTCTGATCGGTCTGGCACCGGCCGGCTGGCTGGTCTTTGGTGCGTTGGCGGACCAGCTGGGGGCCAATCCCGCCGAGTACCTGCTGCGCGCGACAGGCGACTGGACCTTGCGCATGCTGTGCGTGGTGCTGGCCGTGACGCCCTTGCGCGTGAGTCTCAGACTGCCCGGTCTCGCACGCTTGCGGCGCATGCTCGGCTTGTATGTCTATTTCTATGCCCTGCTGCACCTGCTGTGCTACGCCTGGTTCGACATGGGCTTCGACGTGCAGGAGATCGCGCTCGATATTCCCAAGCGGCCTTTCATCCTGGTGGGCTTCACGGCCATCGTGCTCCTGACGCCGCTGGCTGCGACGTCCTGGAACCGCGCCATCCGCTGGCTCGGCGGGGCGCGCTGGCAGGCGCTGCACCGGCTGGTCTATGCGGTCGCTGTGCTGGCCATGCTGCACTTTTTCTGGATGCGCGCGGGCAAGAACGACTTTGCCGAGGTCTATGTCTACGCCGCGGTGCTCGGACTATTGCTGGGCTGGCGCCTGTGGCGGCGGTTCTCAGGCCAAGGCCGCCGGCCTGCTGTTGGTCATGCGCGGGTCGATCAGCGCGCGCGGTAACTGGTAGTTGCGATCGTCGAAGAGGTCGACACCACACGCCAGGTTCTCGATCCAGTCCATGAAGGCGGGAATGGCCGGGCCGGCCAGCGGCGCGCCGTGCTGCGGCACGATCATGGCAATGTCGAGCTTGCGCGCCATGGCCACCCACAGGCGCAGCACCTTGTTCGAGACCATGTAGCGTCGGTGGAAGCCTTCCATGAGGTGGACATGGGCGGCGAAGTCCGTGATGGGCTTGCCCGCCTGCTGGCCCGACATCATGGAGACGCCCAGGTCGCCGCTGAACAGGATCTTGCTCACCGGGTCGTAGAAATGGAAATTGCCTTCGGCATGCATGAAATGCGCGGGCAGCAGATGGATTTCACTGCGACCCAGCGGCAGGATGCCACCGGCATCGCTCACACCGATCACGCGGCCCGCGGTCTTGCCGACCTTGGTGAAGTGCGGCACGAAACGCTCCCACACGCGCGAGATCACGAGCTGCGCGGGGGTCGAGGTCAGCCAGCGGTCCAGCGAGGCGATGATGTCCGGGTCGGCGTGCGAGGCCAGGATGTAGCTCAGGTGCTGGGGTGTGAAAAAGCGCGAGCAGGTCAGCAGCAGCTCGTTGAAGGCCAGGTTGCCGCCCGGGTCGAGGATGGCGCCGTGGTCGTGGTCGACGATGAGGAACTGGTTGGCCTGGACCGCGTTGCCGTCCTCTTCCACCAGATCGGTGAACATCAGACAGACATGGTGGGAATCCCGGTAGAGCTCGATGGACACGCGGCGCCTTTCTGCGAAGAGGAGGCCGCACTATAGGAAATCGTCTTCGAGTGGTGCTTGATGTGCATCAAATCAGGTGCAGTCCCCAGCCAGGGAGGGGCTGCGGCAGCCGCGAGCTCAAGGCTTGAGAAAGAACTGCTCGACGGCCGCCTTGGCCTGATCGCGTCCGGGCGCGTCGCGCTGGTTCAGTTCGCGCAGCGGGCCATTGAGCATCTTCTTCATCAGGCCCAGGGTCACGGATTCCAGCACGCTCTCCAGATCCTGTCCCTTTTCCAGCTGTTTACGGGCGCGGACCAGTTCGGCCTGCCGCCAGTTCTCGGCGCGCTGGTTGAGCTGCTGGATCATGGGCACCTGGCTGCGCTGTGCCAGCCAGTCCATGAACTTCTGCACGCCCGAGTCGATGATGAGCTCGGCGTCGGACACGGCGGCCTGCCGGTGGGACTGGCCCTGGCTCACCACATCGGCCAGATCGTCCACGGTGTAGAGGTAGACATCGGACAGCGACTTCACTTCGGGCTCGATGTCGCGGGGCACGGCCAGGTCAACCATGAACATGGGGCGCCGCCGGCGTCGTTGCAGGGCGCGTTTGACGGCGCCCAGCCCGATCAGGGGCAGGGTGCTTGCGGTGCAGCTGACCACGATGTCGAACTCGTGCAGCCGCTTGGGCAGGTCGGCCAGGGCCATGCCGCGTCCGCCAAATTGCTGCGCCAGGCTTTCGGCCTTGTCGAAGGAGCGGTTGGCAATGGTCAGGGACCCCGGGGATTTCGCGGCGAAATGTGCCACGCACAGTTCGATCATCTCGCCGGCACCGACAAAGAGCACATGGGTGTCCCGGTGGTTCTCGAAGATGCGCGATGCCAGACGCACCGCGGCGGCGGCCATGCTGATCGAGTGCGCACCGATCTCGGTGGAGCTCCGGACTTCCTTGGCCACAGAGAAGGAGCGCTGGAACAGCTGGTTGAGCGTGCTGCCCAGCGAGCCCGCATCGCTGGCAATGCGCACGGCGTCTTTGAGCTGGCCAAGGATCTGCGGCTCCCCCAGCACCATGGAGTCCAGCCCGCTGGCCACCCGGAAGGCGTGCCGCGCCGACGCATCGGCCTGCAGCCAGTAGGTGTGCTGCTTCAGGGTGTCGAGCTCCGTCTGCCCGGCCTCGGCCAGCCAGCTCAGGGTCTCAGGCAGCCGGACCTGGTCGCCGGCGCAATAGATCTCCGTCCGGTTGCAGGTGGACAGGATCGCGACTTCCTTGTGGCTCGCAAAGGCGCGACGCAGGCCGTGCAGCGTGTCGCCCAGGCGCTCCGACGCGAACACAAAGCGCTCGCGCAGGTCCAGCGGCGCCGAACGGTGGTTGAGTCCCAGGGTCCAGACGTCCATTCAACCGACCTTGCGCAGCACCGGCCGCGCCTCGGCGCCCGCCACCGTTTGTTGAAAGAGGCCCGGCCAGCGCGCCATCACGCGGGCCTGGATGGTTGCCGCGGTGAGACCATACATGGCCATCAGGGCGGCCTGGTCACCATGCTCCGTGAACTCATCCTCGAAGCCTATGGTCATGACCTCGGCTTGCTCGGGCAAGTCCTGCAGGGCTTCCAGCACGGCTGAGCCCGCGCCGCCGAGCCGGCAACCGTCTTCCAGCGTCACCAGGGCCTGGTGGGTCCGCGCCACCGCGCGCAGCAGTTCCTGGTCCAGTGGCTTGGCCCAGCGCATGTTCACGACGGTGCAGTCCAGCGCCTCTGCGACCTGGAGTGCCTCGTGCAGCAGGGGGCCGAAGGCCAGCAGCGCGACACGCTGGCCCTGGCGGCGCAGCTCGGCTTTCCCGAAGGGCAAGGCCGCCAGCTCGTTTGTCGCGGGCGCCCCGTGGCATTTGCCTCGGGGATAGCGCACCGTGACCGGATGGTCCTGGGCAAAGGCGGTCGACAGCAGCTGGCGGCATTCCTGCGCGTCCGAGGGACAGGCGATGCTCATGTTCGGGATGCAGCGCGTGTAGGCGATGTCGAACATGCCGGCGTGGGTGGCGCCGTCCGGGCCCACCATGCCCGCGCGGTCCAGCGCAAAGACGACCGGCAGCTTCTGCAGGGCGACGTCGTGGATCAGCTGGTCGTAGGCGCGCTGGAGGAAGGTCGAATAGATCGCCACCACGGGCTTGAGGCCTTCGCAGGCCATGCCTGCGGCCAGGGTCACGGCATGCTGCTCGGCGATGCCGACGTCGACGTAACGCCCGGGATAGCGCTCGCTGAAGCTCACCATGCCGGAGCCCTCACGCATCGCCGGCGTGATGCCGATCAGGCGCGGGTCGTGGGCGGCCATGTCGCACAGCCAGTCGCCAAACACCTGGGAATAGGTGGGCGCGGGCGGCGTCTTGGCGCTGACCAGACCGACCTGGGGGTCGAACTTGCCAGGGCCGTGATAGGCGATGGGATCGGCCTCAGCGAGACCATACCCCTTGCCCTTGCGCGTCACCACATGCAGGAATTGCGGCCCCCGGGCCTGGGAGAGGTTTTGCAGGGTGGGCACCAGCGTGGCCAGATCGTGCCCGTCGATGGGGCCGGTGTACTCGAAGCCGAGTTTCTCGAACAGGGTGTCCTTGTGCACCAGCTGTCGGGTCTGCTGTTCCAGATGCCGGGCCAGCGCAAAGAGCGGGGGCGGGGCGCTGCGCAGCACCTGACGGCCCGCGGCACGGGCCTCGGCGTAGAAGCGACCCGACATCAGTTGCGCCAGATAGTCATTCAGGGCGCCCACAGGTGGGCTGATGGACATGTCGTTGTCGTTGAGGATGACCAACAGGTCGCAATCGCTCGCCCCCGCGTTGTTCAGGGCCTCGTAGGCCATGCCGGCGGTCAGGGCCCCGTCGCCAATGATGGCAACCACCTTGCGGGATGCGCCGGTCTGGCGGGCCGCCATGGCCATGCCCAGCGCAGCCGAGATGCTGGTGGAGGAATGCGCCGTGCCGAAAGTGTCATAGACGCTTTCCACGCGGCGCGGGAAGCCGCTGAGCCCGCCCTGCTGGCGCAGCGTGCCCATGCGCGCCGCGCGGCCGGTCAGCATCTTGTGGGGGTAGGTCTGATGGCCGACATCCCAGACCAGGCGGTCTTCCGGGGTGTTGAACACATAGTGCAGGGCGATCGTGAGTTCCACCGTTCCCAGGTTGGCACTCAGGTGCCCCCCGGTACGGGCCACCGTCATGAGCAGCTGCTCGCGCAGCGCATCGGCCAGCGGCTGTAGCTGCTCAAACGACAGTTTGCGCAGTTCAGCGGGGGATTCCATCTGGTCCAGCAGAGACGCCATGATTCGCCTGGAGTTGGTCGACGAATCCCTAATCTATAGAGATTTGACAAAACGTCAAGTTAAATTGACACTTTCATCAAATAAATATTCTGACACCTGGTCCGGACCGACGGCAGGGACAGAACAGGAGACGACCGCCCCCATGCCCTACGCCCCCCTGCAGAACGACACCTTCCTGCGCGCCTGCCTGCGCCAGGCCACCGACTACACCCCGCTGTGGCTCATGCGCCAGGCCGGGCGCTACCTGCCCGAGTACTGCGCCACACGCGCCAAGGCCGGCAGCTTCAT
>NZ_JAPZSV010000001.1 GCF_027532185.1 Hylemonella sp.
CGCGAGCATCGCAGGTTGCCCCGGCAAAGCCGGGGTCACAGACACCAGGGTCGCCTTCTTTTGCCTACTTTTCTTGGCGACGCAAGAAAAGTAGGTGCGCCGCCGGGCGCACATCCCGGCCAAACCAAACCGCCGGGGCGACACCCGGCAATGCCACGCAAATCACAGACTCCAACAAGAAGCCAGAATCAGAACTTCGAATCCGGAACATCGTCCTCCGGCCAATCTCGGATATACGCCTTGAGCATCTTGTTCTCAAAATTCTGCGCATCCACTACGGCCTTGGCCACGTCGTAGAAGCTGATCACGCCCATGAGCATCTTCTTGTCCATCACGGGCATATAGCGCGCGTGGCGCTCCAGCATCATGCGGCGCACCTCGTCGAGCTCGGTCTCCATCGTGCACGTCAGCGGCGCGTCGTCCATGGCGCTGCGCACGGTGGACGTGCCCACACTGCCCTTGTTCTTGACCACCTGCTGGATCACCTCGCGGAAGGTCAGCATGCCGACGAGGTCACCGTGGTCCATGACCACGAGCGAGCCGATGTCCTTCTCCGACATCGCGTCCAGCGCCCTGGCCAGCGGCTCCTCGGGCGTGATGGTGTAGAGGGTGTTGCCCTTGACGCGCAGGATGTCGCTGACTTTCATGGTGTGCTCCTCGTGACTCTTTATGGAGTCGAATATAGCCCACAATAAGACGTAAACCCGCCATGGGTCAAGAGGACTTGCGACAGCTGTCGCGCCCGCACACACCAGAACAACGGAGACCACCATGCCCGGCTATTCCGACCCCGGCTTCGACACCCTGGCCCTGCACGCCGGGGCCGCACCCGACCCCGCCACCGGCGCGCGCGCTGTGCCCATCCACCTCACGACCTCCTTCGTCTTCGAGTCCAGCGAACACGCCGCCTCGCTCTTCAACCTGGAGCGCGCAGGCCACGTCTACAGCCGCATCAGCAACCCCACCAATGCGGTCTTCGAGCAGCGCATGGCCGCGCTCGAAGGCGGCATCGGCGCGATTGCCGTGGCCAGCGGCCAGGCCGCGCTGCACCTGAGCATTGCCACCCTCATGGGCGCGGGCTCGCATATCGTGGCCAGCACGGCGCTCTACGGCGGCAGCCAGAACCTGCTGCACTACACCCTGCGCCGCTTCGGCATTGAGACGACTTTCGTCAAGCCCGCCGACCTGGACGGCTGGCGGGCCGCGGTACGGCCGAACACCAAGCTCTTCTTCGGGGAGACCGTGGGCAACCCGGGCCTGGACGTGCTGGACATCCCGGCCGTCTCAGCCATCGCCCACGAGGCTGGCGTGCCCCTGCTGGTGGACTCCACCCTCACCTCGCCCTGGCTCATCAAGCCGTTCGAGCACGGCGCGGACTTGGTCTACCACTCGGCCACCAAATTCCTCAGCGGCCACGGCACGGTGATTGGCGGCGTGGTGGTCGATGGCGGGTCGTTTGATTGGGAGGCCTCGGGCAGGTTCGCCGAGCTCAGCGCCCCTTACGAGGGCTTCCACAACATGGTCTTCACCGAGGAGTCCACCATCGGCGCTTTCCTGCTGCGTGCGCGCCGCGAGGGCCTGCGTGACTTCGGCGCCTGCATGAGCCCGCACACGGCCTGGCTGATCCTACAGGGCCTGGAGACGCTGCCGCTGCGCATGGCGCGGCACATGAGCAACACCGAGAAGGTGGTGGCCTTCCTCGCCAGCCAGCCCTTCGTCTCGCGCGTGGGTCACCCGCTGCTGGAGAGCCACCCCAGCTACCAGCTGGCGCAAAAGCTGCTGCCGCGCGGCGCCGGTTCGGTCTTCAGCTTTGACCTCAAGGGCAGCCGCGAACAGGGCAAGAAGTTCATCGAGACGCTCAAGCTCTTCAGCCACCTGGCCAACGTCGGCGACTGCCGCAGCCTGGTGATCCACCCGGCCTCGACGACCCACTTCCGCATGAGCGATGAGGCCCTGGCTGGCGCCGGCATCGGGCCGGGCACGATCCGCCTGTCCATCGGTCTGGAAGACCCGGACGACCTGATTGACGACCTGAAACGGGCCCTCAAGGCTGCCGAGAAAGCGGGGGCCTGATCATGGAACTCACCGTCAACGGCGCCCGGACCTATTGCTACACCGGCGGCAAGCCCTTCGATGCCGCCAAGCCAACCGTCGTGATGATCCACGGTGTGCTCAACGACCACAGCGTCTGGATCCTGCAGAGCCGCTACCTGGCCCACCATGGCTGGAACGTACTGGCCGTGGACCTACCGGGCCACTGCCGCAGTGCGGGCGAGGCCCCGTCTTCCGTGGAAGAGGCAGCGGACTTCATCGCGGCGCTGCTCGACGCCGCAGGCGTACAACACGCCGCCCTCGTGGGCCACAGCTGGGGCTCGCTGATCGCACTGGAGACGGCCGGGCGACTGAAGGATCGGATCAGCCACCTCGTGCTTGTCGGCACGGCCTACCCGATGCAGGTCTCGCAAGCCCTGCTCGACGCCTCGCTCCATCAGCCTGAGCGGGCACTGAAGATGATCAATGTGTTTTCGCGCAGTACCCTGGCCGCCCCGCCCTCAGCCCTGGGTCCGGGCACCTGGGTCTACGGCGCCAGCCTGGCCCTGGGACGGCGCGTCCTGGCGAGCAACCGCCAGGTCAACGTCTTCCACCGCGGCTTCCTGGCCTGTGACCGCTACCGCCATGGCGAGGAGGCCCTGCGGGCCATCACCTGCCCCGTGCTCTTCCTGCTGGGCGCCCAGGACCAGATGACGCTGGCCAAGAACGCCCAGGGCCTGATCGCGCTGGCGCGCGACAGCGGCAAGCGGGTCGAAGTGCGGTACCTGCCCGTGGGCCATCACCAGATGACGGAGGCTGCGGAGGAAACGCTGGCAGCCGTGCGAAACTTTCTGGGCTGACGAGGTCCTGGTCAGAACCCGACGCGGCCCCACAGGAAGATGATGTTGCCGTAACCGGTTCCGCCGGGCAGGAAGGTGGCATTGATCGTGTAGCGCCCGTAGCTCAGCGAGGCGATCGGCAGCACACCGGGCAGGGGGGTGTAGTTACCGACATCGGCGCGCGCCGTCACGAGCACCGTGTAGCCTGCGCCGGCATGCCAACCCTGCGGCGGCCCCCAGATCCACTGGTAGCCATAGCCCAGCACGGGCTGGGCCTTGCTGTGGGAATCCAGGAACACCATGCCGTACCAGCCCTGCCAGTTCCCGTCCGCGTCGTAGCGGCTGCGTCCGTAGCCCAAGCCCCAGGAGTCCTCGCGGTAGCTGTCGATCTTTTCGCGCGTGTAGGCGTAGCGTAGGTGGTGAGCACGAAACGGAAGGTAGACCTCGTCGCGCCCCTGGGTCCAGGTGTCGGACAGTTCACGACAGAGCTTGTCCCAGGTTCCCTGGCCCGGATCGCAGGCGGCCCGCGCGGGCAGCGCAAACGACAGACACAGCATCAGCACCGACAGATAGAAACGCACGCAGGCTCCTCTGGCTACGGATCACACCGTAGCACAGAAGGGCCAGCCCGCGAGCGGGCAGAACGAATCTTTACTTGCCCGCGAGCAGGCGCGCCATGGCCTGATCGGCATCGGCCTTGAGCGGGCTGTTGGGGTAGGCCTTGGCAAACTCGGCAAACGCCGCCTGGGCCTGCTCCTTCTGTTCGGCCTCAACCAGGCCCATGGCCTTCTGGAAGGCCGTGAGTTCGTCGGCGTCGATGGACTGGGGCTTGGCCTCCCCCTTCCAGTAGACGTCGCTGGCCTCGACCGCCGAGCCGCGCACCCCGCCCACGGCCGTGGTGGTGCCCAGCTTCTTCTGCGGTGTCATCTGCTCAATCTTCATGCGCAGGCGCTCCCAGAAACCGGACCAGGAATCGCCCGGGACGTTGACCTGGGCATGGGCCAGGGGCATGACAAGGGCAAACAGCAGGGGGATCAGCTTTTTCATGGCACAGGACTCCGGGTGGGCACGACGCTCTTGCCGTGAAGTATCGGGTACGGCGAGCCGAAATCAAGCCCGCCGGCGACACGACGCAGCCCGTTTGTCTACTTCTTCTCGCGCGCGGCCGCAGGGGCCGCCGGCCGCGCCCGGGTGGACGACAGGGTGTTCATAAGCTCCAGGCCCAGAGCCTTGTACTTGGCGGTGATCGCGGGATCGATCTTCTGCGCCTGGGCATAGGCCTCCTTGGCCTTGTCGACATTCTTGCCAGCCTTGTAGGCCTGGGCCAGGTTGACCAGGACCTCGGCATCCTTGGGATCGGCCTTGGCGGCATCGGCGTAGAACTTCTGGGCCTCGGCGTACTGGCTGTCGAGCATGTGCAGATTGCCCAGGTTGTTGAGCGCAGCGGCATTGCGCGGCTGGGTCTCGACCACCTTGCGGAAGTACTTGCGCGACTCGGCGCGGTCACCCTGGCGCGCCAGGATGATGCCCACCTGCAGATGGGCGTCCATGTCGGACGGGTTCTTCTGGATAGCCTGGGTGTAATGGCGCGTCAGCGTCTGCGAGCTGATCTTGAGCACCGAGAGCAGGTCGCCTGGAAAATTGCGCTCGATCACCTGGCGCGTGACCTGCGGCGCGCGCCAGGGGTCGTCGGGCAGGCCCGCGGGCTTGAACTTCTCCCAGGCGGCGTGCACGTCGAAGATGGCAAAGCCTTCCTTGCCCTTTTCGCGGTAGTAGGTGGCCGCGCCGGTCTCCCAGGCCTTGATGAAGGACTTGCCGACCAGCGTCACCTCGACCGGAATCCAGAGCATGCCCTCGTGCGCGACGTACATATTGTCCATCGTGTAGCCATCGGCCGGCGCTTCCACCCCCGTGGCCAGCATCATGAGCATGTGACCCGGCACCAGCAGCTTGCGGGTGGGAATCCCCAGGCTTTCCAGCGCCGCAGCGTACAGGGCCACGAGATCGTCGCAGTCGCCCGAACGGCGCTGCAGGGTCTCGCGCGGGTACTGGATGTAGTCCACGTAGTCGACCTTGTTGGACGTCACCTGGTAGGGATTGGTCGGGTCTTGCACATAGGTCACACCCAGCGCACCCAGGGTGTTGAACAGGGCCGCGGCCAGCTGGGTGGGCTCCTTGTTGGCGCCGAACTCCGAGGCCACGGACCGCGCGAAGTTGATCACCAGCGGATCCTTGGGCGTGATGAACGCCGCATAGCGCTCGCGCTCGTCCCAGCTCATGCGATGCTTGTCGTAGATGTTCAGCGTCTTGATCTGGCTGTAGACCTTGGCTTGCCCATTCTCGAAATAGCCGGCCTCGATCTTGGCCTGCACCGGCGTGTCTTCGGTCAGCGTGAGGATGTTGTTGTTGAACACGGCCTTGAGCACGACTTCGCGGCTGGCCCCCGGGGCCAGCTCGGGGATGCGCTGCTCGGTCGGGAAATCCATGAAGTTGTTCAACACGAAGCTGACCTTGATGTCGTTCATGGGGTTGCGCGTGTTGTTCGTGAGCTTGATCGTGCCCACGCCGTCCTTCTCGTAGAGCTTGTAGCTGTTGGAGAAGACGTTGTGCAGATGGCTGGCGTCGATGTCCAGCGGCGCGCGAGTGTCGGCCTGGGTGCTGAACTGGACCGCCTGCTTCTCGGACTCGACGCCGTCGACGCTGCGCGCGCTCACGTACAGGGTGTAAGCGGTGCCGGCATTGAGGTTATCGCGCAGGAATTCGGCGCCGCCACTCTCGGCCAGCTTGCTGAACTTCTCGCCGTCCTTGGCGTAAAGCACATAGCCGGTGACGAGCTTGGGATCGAGCGGCTTCCAGCTCAGGCGCACCCGTGAGGTCCCGGCCTCGGCCTTGAGCTCCTCCAGCGGCGGCGGTGTGTACTGCAACGCCGTGCCGCTCACGGCCCCGCTCGCCGGCCCTTCGCGGCCCTCGGCCGTGGCCGCCGCCACGCGGTAGTGGAAGCTCAGCCCGGGCTTGAGACCGCTGTCCACAAAGTCCGCGGTCTTGCTGCTGCCCACGGGCAGCCAGGGACCGGCCTCGCCTTCGGCACGGTAGATGCGGTACTGCTGCACATAGGCCAGGGGCGAGGCCGCCCAGCGCAGCGCCACGCCGTGCACCACGGGCTGGGCCACGAGCTGCTGTGGCGGTCGCGGGCGATACTGGGTGCTGAAGAGCTGCACACGCGACTCGCCGCGCTCGGCGATGAAAAAGCTGCTGGCGTCACGCGCGACGATGGCTTCGGCCTGGGCCAGCTCCCCCGCGGCATTGCCCGCGGTGCCGAAGCCGCGCAACAGACGCCCCTCATGGCTGTAGACGCGCACGCGATCGGGCGAAAGCACAAAGACCTCTTCCTGCGTGGCCAGCAGGCCCACGGGATCGCGCAGGCGCTCTTCCTCGCGCGCCGGGTCGTTGCCGAACTCGCGCAAGGGTTCGCCTGCGGCCGAGTACACGGTGACGCTACCGCGGCTGGTGTCGAGCACGAAGAGCTGGTCCTTGTCGTCGATGGCCAGCGCCGAGGGACGGCCCAGACGATCTTTCAAGCCCTTGTCGATGAGCTTGAAGAAGACGCCATCGGGGCTGAAGCCCTGGATGCGGCCGTTACCGCTGTCGGCCACATAGACGCTGCCGTCGCTGGCGATGACGAAGTCATTGGGGCCGTCGAACTGGCCATTGCGGCTGCCGCTGCGGCCGATGGTCAGCACCGCCTTGCCCTCGGCATCGAGCTTGTGCAGCCTGTCGTTGCTGCGCTCCAGCACCCAGAGCGCGCCCGCCTTGTCGTAGGCCACGGCCGTCGGCCGGATGCCCTTGAGCGGCAGCTCGGTGGTCTTGCCGCCCTGGTGGCGCAACAGAACGTCGCGGTCACGCGCCACGGCCACCAGCGTGTCCTTGCCGTCCCAGGCCAGGCGGCTGGCGGCCAGCGGCAGGCTCTGCTGCCAGCGCACCGAAGGCTGGCCGTTGGCGCCCGATGCAGACTGGGCCACCGCCGCAGCGCCGGTACGGAATTGATGGACCAGGCCGCGCTCACGGTCACCCACAAAGACCTGGCCGGCAGCCACCGCCAGCCCGGCCAAGCTCTGGAACTGACCCCGACCGTCGCCACGCGAACCGAAGAGGCCGGCCATGCGGCCCTGCCCGTCATAGCGCTGCACGGCATAGCCTTCGGCGTCGGCTACGAACACGCCATCGGGCGCGAGCTGCAGGGCCACGGGCTTGCCGTTCTTGGGCAGCAGGCGCAGATGGCGCCCGTCGGCGGCATAGACCTTGACCTGCGAGCGGTCGCTGAACAGGCCGCCCGCGTTGTCGAGCACATGGATCTGCCCGGCCGCGTCCACGGCCACGGCGATGGGCTTTTCCAGCTTGTAGGGCACCTTCTGCTCGTCCAGCGCCTTGTTGGCCGCCACGCTGTCGATGGGCAGGGTGTAGAGGAAGACGCCGTTGTCGCCGTAGAGCTGGATGCGGCGGTTGCCGGTGTCGGCCACATAGACGATGCCGCCAGCGTAGGCAATGCCCTGTGGCGAGGACAGGCCGCCTTCGCTGCTGCGGCTGCCGAACTGGCCCTTGTGCTTGCCGTCGCGGCCGTACATCACGACGCGGTTCTCGTCGCTGTCGAGCACATAGACCGTGTCCTCGGACACGGCCACTGACTCGGCCAGGCCCAGCAGCTTGCCGCCGCGCGCATCACGGGTCTGCAGGCTGAAGGCGGGCTGGCCCGTGCCGACGTCCAGCGCATCGACCTGGCCGCTCTTGCGCGCCACGTAAAGATGCTGGCTGTCCATACCCAGGAGCTTGCGGGTGTCGGCGGCAGGTATGGGCCGCACGTATTCGACCCGGGCCGGCGCACTGCCTTGCGCCAGGACAGTGCCCTGCAGCAGCAGGCCCAGGGCGGCGATGGTGATGAGACGCATGATGTCGGTCCTCTTTACTTGTCCTGCCGGTTGAACACGCCATCCCATTCGGGCCCCGCCGGCGCCGCCTTGAACTGCAGGCAGCGCTCCAAATATAGCCGGCTCGGGATGTCGTTGGGATAGTCGGCCAGGATGGACAGGAAGGATGTCTCGGCGGCCTCCCACTGTTGCTGGCGGAACTGTCCCAACGCCGCCGCAAACAGGGTCTCCAGCCGGTCCTCCTGCGCCTGCACGGCACCGCGCAGCTCGTGGATGGCCACCGGGATGTCCTTGCCTGCCACGCGCACGCGGTCCAGGCGGCGGAAACGGAAGCTGTCGCAGGTCTTGAGGTAGGTCTCGTCGCCGACCACGAAGTCCACGCCGAAGTACTTGGCCATGCCCTCCAGGCGCGAGGCCTGGTTGACGGTGTCGCCGATCACGGTGTATTCCATCTTCTGCCCGCGCGAGCCGATATTGCCCGCCACCACGTCACCGCTCTGGATGCCGCCGCGTATCACGAAGGGCTCCAGGCCCTGGGCGCGCCAGCGCTCGCCCAACTCCACCATGAGCTCCTTCATCGCCAGCGCGCAGGCCACGGCGCGCCGGGCGTGGTCGGGCTGGGACAGGGGTGCGCCCCAGTAGGCCATGATGCCGTCGCCCATGAACTTGTCCACCGTGCCATCGTGCTGGTAGATGAGCTGCACCATGGCCGCCAGGTACTCGTTGAGGCGCGCCACCACCACCTGCGGCTTGTGGCGCTCGCTGAAGGCCGTGAAGCCCTTGATATCGGTGAACATCACCGTCACCTCGCGGTTGTCGCCGCCGATGCGTGCCGCACCCGGATTGCGTTCGAGCTGGCTGACCAGCTTGTTCGACAGATAGCTGGAGAACATGGCGCGCATCTCACGCGCGCTGCGCTCCAGCACCATGTAGCGCCAGCCCCCGCCCAGCAGCAGGGCCAGGAGTGCAGCCAGCGGCGGATAGACCATGCTGACCCACTGCCCCTGCAGGAAGAGCCAGTAGCTCAGACCCAGATAGGCCGCCCCCAGGGCCAGCACGGCCGGGATGGCGCGGTGCAGGCGCAGGCGCGCGGTCAACGCAAACGCGATACCGCCCAGCGCCACGATCATGGCCAGATCGAACAGCGATTGCAGACCCGTGCGGTGGATGTAGCGCTGGCTCAGGATGTCGTCGGCCACCGCGGCATGTACCTCGACCCCAGGCGTATTGGCATGGAAGGGTGTCACACGCATGTCGTAGACCCCCAGCGCCGTGGCGCCGAGGAATACCGTCTTGCCGCGCAGCAGGGCCGGATCGACCCGCCCTTCCACCACGTCGACGAAGGCGTAGCGCGGATAGTTGCCGGGTGTGCCGGTGTAGTTGATCCAGAGTTCCCCGTCCGGGCCCACGGGAATGCTGCGCTCGCCGAGCTGGACGCGGAAGGACGCGCTGGTGAACCGCGGCTCACCCAGGGTGCGCATGGCCGCCGCCAGCCCCAGCGAGGGTACGGCTTGGCCGTCGCGCTCGATCATCAGCAGGTTGCGACGGTTGACGCCATCTTCCTCAGGGATCAGGTTGATGTGGGCGATGCCGGCCGCCGCGCGTTCGATCCGCGGCAGGCTGCCCGTGCTGCCGACCACGCGGAACTGACGGTCGAATTCGAAGGTGGTGGCCAGCACCACATTGCCGGCACGGCGGATGGCCTCGGCCAGCGCCTCGTCGACCTCGGCACTCTCGGCCTCGGGGAAGAAGACATCGAAGAGCAGCACCTTGGGCTTGGCGGCTTCCAGCCGCTCGAGCAGGCGCACGTAGTGCTGGCGCGTCCAGGGAAAGCGCCCCAGCGCCTGGATGCTCTTGTCGTCAATGGCGATGATGGCGATGTCCGGATGGACAGGAATGGGGCCGCGCAGGCTCTTGAACCGCAGGTCGTAGGTTCGGGCTTCGAAGCCTTCGAGGAAGGCGTTCTGCTGGTAGTAGAGCAGCGTCACCAGCAGCACCGGAACCAGGGCCAGCAGCAGCGCCACCATGCGCGAGCCGCGCCCCTGCGGTGTCTGACTCGGATCCATGCGGCCTCCTCTGCGCGGTGAATGATGGGGATGGTAATAGCGTAGCAGCCGGGGCCCGTATGCGCTGTTCAGCCGCGCAAGCGGCGATGCCGGTCGACCCAGTAGCCCAGCAGCACCAGCAGCCACTGCAGCTGTCCGACCCAGGCGATGGCCTCGACACTGGGCGGCGGGCTGCCCAGCACGTTGCCGGCGTAGACCACGAAGAGGAAGAGCACCAGCCCGACCAAGCCCCAGCGCCCGCCGGCATCGCTGGCGCGGGTACCGCGGGCGTAGAGCCACACGCCCAGCACGAAGAGCGGCACCTCCAACGCCAGGGTCAGGGTCAGCGAGGACCACAGACGCAAACCCACCACGGTGTCCGACCAGGGCAGGATCTGCAGGTCGGGCTTGTGCACCAGCAGGTCCAGCACCCAGTGGCTCAGCACCAACAGGCCCAGCACGAGGGCAGCGCGGCGCTCCCGCATCAGCAGGAAATGCAGGCCACCAATCAGCACCGCCCAGCCCAGCACGGCCAGCAGGCTGTGCGTGTAGGGGTAGTGCTCGAAGACCAGCGGAACGACCGCCGTGGCCCCGGGCTCGATGCGCACGCGCTCCAGCCCCATGAACAGGAAGGTCGGCCAGAGCAGGTCGATGAACTGCGCGGCCAGGAACAAGGTGCCCAGGGAGACCTGCGGAGCCGCGGACTTTGCGGCGAAACCGAGTGCGAAGTGACCAATGAACATGGCTCAGACCTCCCGGTCCCAGTTCTGCGGCACGTCACGCAGAAAGACCGGCAGGTCCATGACCGGCGGCTTGAGGCCGGCCTGGTAGAGCATGTCGGCGACATAGCCGCGATGGTAGGTCTTGTGGTTCACGGTATGCAGGAGCATGTCCCCGCGGCTCATGCGCCCGGCGCCGCCATCGACGAAGCGGAAGTCCAGCACCTCGGCCGCGGCCGCCGCATCCAGGCCGTCAGCACACGCGATGTACCAGCCGTCCAGTTTGGCCTGGTCCTGTCGCAGCGCTTCGAGCGCCGGCTCCTGTGCGGGCTGGCGCGTGGTGTAGCCATGCGCGCGACCCTGCAGATGCGCCTGCCAGATCCGGTCCACCACCCAGGCGTGGGCCAGCGTGCCCACCATGCTGTGCTGGCCATGGTTGCGTCGGGCCGTGACCTCGGCGGCGGACAGGGCGGCCAGGGTGTCGTACAGGCGCGTGTTGGCCCAGGCGGTGTAGCGGGTCAGCATGCGCAGCGGGCGCAGCGCGGCGTCGGACATGCGAGAGACTCTTTCGATGCGTCAACCGCGGCACTATACCCCTGCACCCTGCCCTGTCGCCTGCGTACTTGCCCGGAGTCCGGACACCCGCCTACACTTGTCGGCACACCAGAACAGCCGGAGACCGCCATGCAGACCACGCCCGCCGTCGATCCACACAGCTTCACGCGCTTCGCCGAGTTCTACCCTTTCTACCTGGGCGAGCACAGCAACCGCACCTGCCGCCGCCTGCATTTCGTGGGCAGTAGCCTGTCCCTAGTCTGCCTGGCCATGCTGCTGGTCACGGGCCAGCCGCAATACCTGCTCTATGGCCTGCTTTGCGGCTACGGCTTCGCTTGGCTGGGACACTTCGCTTTTGAGAAGAACAAGCCCGCCAGCTTCAAGCGCCCGCTCTACAGCTTCATGGGCGATTGGGTGATGTACAAGGACATCTGGACGGGCAAGATCCCGTTCTGAGTCCCTCGCTCAGCGCGGCGTCAGGGCGTCGCGCAGGCTCAGCGCCGGCAGGCCGGCGTTGTGCCAGAAGGGCTCGGTACTGCCCTCGCGCGGCAGCAGCAGGGCCTGCAACAGCGGCGCCAGCGGCGTGAAATCGGGGTCGGCGAGCAAAACCAGGCGCTGCGAGGTGTGGTTGCCGGACTCGCCCACGCGGCCCACCCAGTCCAGCTGCACCAGGGTCTCGACCAGTACCTCAATCTGCAGCGGGTCCACACGCAGACGCTCGGCGATCTGCATCAGTGTGAGGCCATGGCCCGGCGCCTGACGCATGCCGTCGAGCAGTTGCAGTATCTCGATGCTGAGCTGGAAACGCCAGCCCGGCCCGGGAGAGCGGCGCGCCACACCGGCCAACAGGCTGGGCAGGTAGGCCGCGATCACCGCCCCCAGCAGCACGATGACCCAGGCCACATAGATCCAGACCAGCAGGATGGGCACGGTGGCAAAAGCCCCGTAGACCGCTGAATACGTGGGCACGGCCTTGAGGTAGAGCGTGAGCAGCTTCTTGGCGCCCTCAAGAGCCAGGGTGGCAAACAGCGCGCCGGCCCAGGCATGGGTCCACCGGACGCGCGTGTTGGGCACGTAGTGGTAGGTCGCGGCCAGACCGGCCGCGACCAGCAGGAACTCCACGGCGTCGAGCAGCAGGCGCAGGCCCCCGGGCATGCCGCCCACCATGCCGCGCGACGCGGTCACGATGTAGGACGTGATGGTCAGGCTGACCGCCAGCAACAGCGGGCCCAGCGTCAGGGCAGCCCAGTAGATCAGCAGGCGCTGGCCGAAGGGGCGCGGCCGGCGCACGCGCCAGATGGCGTTGAGCGTGCGGTCGATGGTGAACACCAGGCTCAGCGCGGTGAAGAAAAGCACGGTGAGGCCGGCCCAGCCCAGGCGCCCGGCACGGCTCGCGAACTGCGTGAGGTAGCCCAGCACCTGGCGCGCGATGTTGTCGGGCACCAGGCTCTCGACCAGCCACTTCTGCAGCACGTCCTGGAACTTGGCGAACATGGGGAAGGCCGTGAACAGGGCCAGGGCCACGGTCAGCAGCGGCACCAGGGCGATGGTGGTGGTGAAGGTCAGGCTGCTGGCGGACAGGCCCAGGCGGTCCTCGCGAAAACGTTCGCGCAGGGTCAGGGCCGTGTTCTTCCAGGGGAAACGCGAGAGATCGCCGAGCAACTCTTGCAGGCGTAGGGGCAGGCTCATGCCGCTATGATGCCAGCTTCAATGAATGACTCTGCACCCCACGTCACGCTAAGCCGCCGTCTGACCGTGGCCAGCCTGCTGGGCCTGATCGCGCTGGGCCTGGCCTGGGAGCTCTGGCTGGCGCCGATCCGGCCCGGCGGCTCCTGGCTTGCACTCAAGGTCCTGCCCCTGTGTCTGCCGCTGGCCGGCCTGCTCAAGAACCGCATGTACACCTACCGCTGGCTCAGCCTGCTGGTCTGGCTCTATGTGCTCGAGGGCCTGGTGCGTGCCACCAGCGAGCCGGCACCCGGCGCCTGGCTGGCGATGCTGGAGGTGCTGCTGAGCATCGCCCTTTTCATCGGCTGCACCCTGCACATCCGCCTGCGCCTGCGTGCCGCGCGCGAGGCCGGCCTCACCGAAACAACCTCATCATGAAGCTCACCTCCGAACAGAAAGCGCTGCTCGAACAACTGCGCAGCATCGTCGGCGCGCCCTATGTGCTGACCCATGAAGACCCCGCCACCGACCTCACGGCCTGGGAGCTCGACTGGCGCGGCCGCGAGCGCGGCCGCGCGCTGGCCGTGGTGCGCCCTGGCAACACACAGGAGGTCGCAGCGGTCGTCAAGGCCTGCGCCGCCGCGCGCGTGGCCATGGTGCCGCAAGGTGGCAACACCGGCATGGTGGTGGGTTCCACCCCGGACGAAAGTGGCACCCAGGTGGTGCTCAGCCTCACGCGCATGAACAAGGTGCGGCAGCTCGACGCCGGCAACCTGACCATCACGGTAGACGCGGGCTGCGTGCTGCAGAACCTGCAGGACGAGTGCGAGAAGGCGGGCTTTTTGTTCCCCCTGAGCCTGGCATCGGAAGGCAGCTGCACCATCGGCGGCAACCTGGGGACGAATGCCGGCGGCACCCAGGTCGTGCGCTACGGCAACACCCGCGAACTCTGCCTGGGCCTGGAGGTTGTCACCGCCCAGGGCGAGATCTGGGACGGCCTGCTGGGCCTGCGCAAGGACAACACGGGCTATGACCTGCGCCATCTTTTCATCGGCTCCGAGGGCACGCTGGGCGTGATCACCGGCGCCACCATGAAGATCTACCCCCTGCCCAAGGCGCAACTCACGGCCCTGGCCGCCGTGCCCTCGATGGAGGCCGCGGTGCAGCTGCTGGGCCTGGCGCATGAGCACCTGAGCGCCGGCCTGACCGGCTTCGAGGTCATGGGCCAGTTCGCACTGAGCCTGGTGGCCAAGCACTTCCCGCAGCAGCGCGTGCCCTTCTGGCAGGAATCGCCCTGGTGTGTGGTGCTGGAGAACTCGGACAACGAATCGGAGGCCCATGCGCGCCAGCAGTTCGAGCGTCTGCTCGAAGCGGCCATGGAAGCGGGCTGCGTGACCGACGCCGTGGTGGCCGAGAGCATGGCCCAGGCCAAGGCCCTGTGGCACATCCGCGAGAGCATCCCCCTGGCCCAGGCCCAGGAAGGCCTGAACATCAAACACGACATCTCGATCAACGTGTCGCGCATCCCCGCCTTCGTGGCAGAGACCAATGCCCTGCTGCTGGAGAAGTTCCCCGGTGCGCGCCTGGTGACCTATGGGCATCTGGGCGACGGCAACCTGCACTACAACGTGCAGGCGCCCGAGGGCGACGATCAGAAGCGCTTTCTCGCTGAGGAAGAAGGTCCGATGAATGCCCTGGTCTACGAGGTAGTGGACCGCTACCGCGGCTCGATCTCGGCCGAGCATGGGATTGGCAGCCTCAAGGTGGACAAATTGCCGGACCATAAGTCGCCGGTGGCGCTGGGGTTGATGCGGGGGATCAAGCAGGCGCTGGACCCACTGAACCTGATGAATCCTGGCCGCATGATTCGCGGTTAAGGTAGTTGGCTCTCGTGGCTTTGCCGGGTCTCGCCCCGGCGGGCGAGGTACTTTTGTCGAAACCCGCGTAGCGGGTTTTCTTGCATCGCCAAGGCGCGCTATGCGCGCGGGGTTTGCTCACTTTGCGCAGCAAAGTTAGGCAAACACCAAAAGTACCCAAAAGAAAGGCGAGCCGGATTCGTCGGCCCGCTACGCGGGCACGCTGCGTTGCTCGGGATCGGCGGGAAGCGCAGAAACTCGCCCTGCGGGCTCAAACATCTGCGCTTCTTTCTCCGCCGCTCCCTGCGCTACTCGCCTCCGCACACGGCGGCGGGGACCGGATACCCAAACCCACAGTCCCCGCTTACGCGGTGACTGTGGGTCTTACAGTTTGTCATGAGAGACACGCGACGCTATAGTCATCCAAATTCTTGAAACAAAGTAACTATTTGGCTTGCAACAAGGGAGGCGCCAGGATGAACGTCCGTCCATGTCATTCCGCACTTTTGCGGTCTATATCACGTTGAACTACATGAATCCCCTCGTTCGCATTGTCGTCACGGCCTGTTCTGTGACTAGCCTATGTGTAGCATCCCTGGCTCAAGCGAAAGGACCATTTGAGGGTTCATTTACTGAAGCAAACCAGCATCTTCGCTTGAAGCAGGTCGACAACCGTGTTTGCGGTGAGTGGTCTGCCGAGAATCAATCACGCAGCTCCGAAGGTCTGGTTGCGGGCACTGTCAAAGGAGGAGTGCTCACACTCACCTGGTGCGCCGATCAGGAAACGTCCTGCTCGCCGACCGCAGGTGATCCATATTCAAAGCCAAGCGTCTTTATCGCAAAAAAGGGGTGGATTGAACTGATCCACGGAAACGGCGATGGAAGCAATCGGAAGTTCATACGTGTTGATAACGCATCACCTAAGTGGACAAACGCTCAGCCAACAGACAATCCTGAGTTCCTCCGAAGCTGCAGCTGGTAGCTTTGCCGAAATGCACTAAAACTCTTCCATCGAGAGAACCTGGCATTGCAGGCCAGATCGGGGCTCTAGTGCCAAACCGTAGTATTCGTAGCGATCACTACCGTCCTTCCCAAGAGACAAAGGCACGCTATCGCGTGCCTTTGTTTTTTTGTACCCTCGGTTTCCGGTATCCCCCACCCTTGTGTCTGTGCCGAGAAGCGCAGCGGCAGACGGATCAAGAGACGCGCATGTCTGAGCGCAGCGAGTTTGCGCGGCTCCCGCCTGGCGCGAGCATCGCAGGTTGCCCCGGCGCAGCCGGGGTCACAGGCACCAGGGTCGCCTTTCTTTGCCTACTTTCTTTGGCGACGCAAAGAAAGTAGGTGCGCCGCCGGGCGCACATCCCGGCCAAACCCAGCCACCGTGGCTAGCCTCGGCAAGCCACGCCCATCGCCCCGTGACCGGCTGTCACCCCTGCGCCGGGCAAGCACCCAACTTGTAGGAAAATCCCATCCATGACCACCCGCCCCGTCCGTTCCCAGTACGAAGACTTCATGCGCCACGTGTACACCACGGGCCTACCCAAGACCGACCGCACGGGCACCGGCACGCGCAGCGTGTTCGGCCATCAGATGCGCTTCGACCTCAACGAAGGCTTCCCGCTGGTGACGACCAAGAAGGTGCACCTCAAGTCCATCATCTATGAGCTGCTGTGGTTCCTCACGGGTTCGAGCAACAACAACTGGCTCAAGGAACGCGGTGTGACGATCTGGGACGAGTGGGCGCGACCGGATGGCGACCTGGGCCCGGTCTACGGCGTGCAGTGGCGCAGCTGGCCCACACCCGACGGCGGCCACATCGACCAGATCAGCGAGGTCATCAAGACGCTCAAGAGCAACCCGGATTCGCGTCGCATCATCGTGAGTGCCTGGAACGTGGCCGAACTCAGCAAGATGGCGCTCATGCCCTGCCACGCCTTCTTCCAGTTCTACGTGGCCGAGGGCAAGCTGAGCTGCCAGCTCTACCAGCGCAGCGCCGACATCTTCCTCGGCGTGCCCTTCAACATCGCGAGCTATGCCCTGCTCACGCACATGATCGCGCAGCAGTGCGACCTGGGCGTAGGCGACTTCATCTGGACCGGTGGCGACTGCCACATCTACAGCAACCACCACGAGCAGGTCGAGCTGCAGCTCAGCCGCACGCCCTACCCCTACCCCACCCTGCACATCAAGCGCCGGCCGGATTCGATCTTCGACTACCAGTACGAGGACTTCGAGGTGCTGGACTACCAGTGCCATCCGGCCATCAAGGCGCCGGTGGCGGTCTGAGCAGGGCCCGGCGCTCGTGATCAGCCGTAAACAACTCGTCACCCTGGTCGCCCTCACGCTGATGTGGGGCATCAACTGGCCGATGATGAAGTTCTCGCTCAGGGAACTCTCACCGCTGTACTTCCGCGCGCTCACGATGACGTGCGGCGCGATCTTTCTCTACAGCTTCTACCGCGCGCGCGGCCTGCGTATGCTGCCGCAGGGCGCGGAATGGCGCTCGGTCGTGACACTGGGCATCCCCAACATGCTGGGCTGGCACACGGTGTCCATCCTCGGCGTCAAGGAACTGGCCTCGGGGCGCGCCGCCATCCTGGGCTTCACCATGCCGATCTGGACGGTGCTGCTGGGCGCGCTGTTTCTCGGTCAACGCCTCACGCAGCGCACCGTGGTGGCCGTGATCGCCGTGGCCGTCGCCATCGGCCTGCTAACCTCCAGCGAGTTCACGGCGCTGACCGGCCGGCCGCTGGGCATTGTCTGGATGGAGATCGCCGCCATCAGCTGGGCCATCGGGACGCTGATGATGCGCCGCGCCCACCTGACCTTGCCCGTGGAAACGCTGACCATCTGGATGATGATCCTGACGTCGGTCTGCCTCTGGCTCATCGCCTTCGCCAGCGAGCCCTGGCCGAGCTGGCAGTTCAGCGCCCCCATGTGGGCCAGCCTGGTCTACGGCGCCTTCATCAATTACGGCTTTGCCCAGACCCTCTGGGCCGGGCTGGCCCGCCATCTGCCACCGGCGACGAGTGCCATGAGCGTGATGGCCATCCCGCTCGTGGGCACGCTGAGCGCCACCTTCATCGTCGGCGAATGGCCGACCTGGCAGGACTACCTGGCCATCGTCTTCGTGATGGCGGCGATTGCGGCCGTGCTGCTGCCCTCGCGCACCTCGAAAGCTTCCGCATGAAACTGCACCTGATCTTCGCGCGCGCCGCCAACGGCACCATCGGCAAGAACGGCACCATGCCCTGGCATCTGCCCGAGGACCTGGCCCACTTCAAGCGCACCACGCTGGGCGCGCCCGTCGTCATGGGCCGCAAGACCTGGGACTCCCTGCCGCCGCGCTTTCGCCCCCTGCCTGGCCGTACCAATGTGGTTGTGACACGGCAGCGCGACTGGCGAGCCGAGGGTGCACGGGTGGCGCATACGCTGGACGAGGCGCTGGAGCTCTGCGGCGATGTGAACGACGCCTGGATCATCGGCGGCGCCGAGATCTACGCGCAGGCCCTGTCGCGCGCCAGCACGGCCGTGGTCACGGAGATCGCGGCCGAGTTTGAGGGCGACGCCTTTGCGCCACAATTCGGCCCCGGCTGGAAGGAAGTCCGACGGGAGGCCCACGTGTCCTCCACTGGCCTGCACTTCAGTTTCGTCTACTACACCAACACCACAGGAGTCTGATATGTCCGGAGGCGGTTTTCACGTGCATGGCCCGCACGACCACGAACTCGAACACGCCACGCAGGCCGCGGCCCATGGCGAGCACGGCGGCGGCATGACCAACCAGATCGCGATGTTCACCGCCATCATCGCCACCGTCGGCGCGATCTTTGCCTACATGGGGGGCGCGACGCAGGCCAATGCGGGCCTGTACAAGAACAACGCGGCACTCAAGAAAACCGAAGCGGCCAACCAGTGGAACTACTTTCAGGCCAAGAGCACCAAGCAGTCGCTGGCCGAGGTCTCGCGCGATCTGACGGCTCGCGAGGCCGAGAAGGAAAAGTACCAGGCCAAGATCGACCGCTACGAGAAGGAAAAAGGCGAGATCAAGGTCGTGGCCGAGAAGCTCGAGGCCGAGGCGACCGAATGGGACAGGAAGAGCGATGAGCAGATCCATCTGCACCACCGCTGGGCCCAGGCCACCACGGTGCTGCAGGTCGCGATCGCCATGGCTGCCATCGCCCTGCTGACCCGCAAGAAGTGGCTCGAGTACGCCATGTTCGCCGGCGGGGCGATCGGCGTGGCCATCGGCGGGCTAGCACTGTTCCACATCTGAGGCTCCTGCGATGAAGCTCGCCACCTGGAACGTCAACTCGCTCAATGTGCGTCTGCCGCAGGTCCTGGACTGGCTGGCCGCGAACCCTGTGGATGTGCTGGCGCTCCAGGAGCTCAAGCTCACCGACGACAAGTTTCCCTTCCAGGACTTTGCCGCTGCAGGCTACCAGGCGCAGAGCTTTGGCCAGAAAACCTACAACGGCGTGGCCCTGCTGTCCCGCACAGCGCTGGAAGGCGTGGTACGCAACATCCCCGGCTTCGAGGACGAGATGGCGCGCGTGATCAGCGCCACGGTCCAGGGTGTGCGTGTGATCGGTGCCTACTTTCCCAACGGGCAGGAACCGGGCTCGGACAAGTTCGCCTACAAGATGCGCTGGCTGACCGCCCTGCGCGAATGGGTGCGCGGAGAGCTGACGCAGCACCCGCGGCTGGTGCTCATGGGTGACTACAACATTACCTTCGACGACCTGGATGTCTGGGACCCCGTCGGCCTGAAAGAGACCATCCACTGCACGACCGAAGAGCGCACCCATTTGCAGGCCCTGATCGCCCTCGGCCTGCATGACAGCGTGCGGCTCTTCCCGCAGCCCGAGCGCAACTACTCCTGGTGGGACTACCGCAACATGGCCTTTCGCCGCAAGCAGGGCCTGCGCATCGACCATATCCTGATCAGCGACGCGCTCAAGCCCCTGGCCACTGCCTGTGCTGTAGACCCCACGCCGCGCAAGAACGAACGCCCCAGCGACCACGCGCCCGTGGTGCTGGAACTGCAAGGACTCTGAATCCTGCCCGGGCCATGAGCACGCTGGCCTACGCCCTCTTCCCGACGCCCCTGGGCTTTTGCGGCATCGCCTGGAACGATCAGGCGCTGACCTGCGTGCAACTTCCCGAGATCGACGCAGCCGCCACACGTCGTCGCATGGCGCACCGCTTCCCCGATCTCACGGAGGGCACACCGCCCCCTTTCGTGCGGAAGGCCATCGCTGCCATCACCGCCCTGCTCGAAGGGCATCCGTCCGAACCGCGCGACCTCTCTCACCTGCCACTGGACATGACCGGTGTGCCGCCCTTTCACCAGCGCGTCTACGAACTCACGCGACGTATCCCGCCGGGCCAGACCCTGAGCTACGGCGAGCTCGCGCAGCGCCTGGGGGAACCGGGCGCAGCCCGTGCCGTGGGCCAGGCTCTGGGCGCCAACCCCTTCGCGCCCGTGGTGCCCTGTCACCGCGTGCTCGGCGCACAGACCGGCACGGGTGGCTTCTCAGCCCACGGTGGGCTGCAGACCAAATTGAAGATGCTGGAGATCGAGGGCGCGCGCTTCGGCGGCCCCGGCCTGTTCGATTGAGGCCCCTCAGGTATTCATCCGGGGGACGCCGTGGAACGGGCTCAGCCCGGCCACTGGCTTGGTCCCCCTTCGCGCAGCAGAAGGGGGAAGCGGCGCAGCCGCTCAGGGGCTTACTCTTCTAAGCCCAGTTCCTGGATCTTGCGCGTGATGGTGTTGCGGCCTATGCCGAGCTTGTGGGCGGCCTCGATGCGGCGACCCCGCGTGTTGTCGAGGGCGGTGAGAATGAGCTTGCGCTCGAAACGCCGCGTCAGCTCGTCCCACACGTCCATGCGACCGCTGAGCAGCAGGCTCATGGCCTCGGCCTGCAAGCCGCTTTCCCAGTCGGTCACAGCTGCCGGGGCCACGCTGAGCGCCGCGGCCGGCGCGGAGCTCTCCACGCCGGTCGACGGCACGGATGCCGAAGACGCGGGCACCGAAGCGCCCTCACCCACTGCCAGCCCGATCTCAGGTGGCAGATCCTTGGGCTCGATGACCTGGGCGGGCGCCATGACGGTGAGCCAGTGGCAGACGTTTTCGAGCTGGCGCACATTGCCGGGAAAGCTGAAACGGCTGAGCTTCTCCAGCGCCGCATCCGAAATGCGCTTGGGCTCGACACCGAGCTGGCGTGCGCTCTGCTGCAGGAAATGGCGCGCCAGCATGGGAATGTCTTCGCGCCGTTCGCGCAAGGCCGGCAGGCGCAGGCGGATCACGTTGAGGCGGTGGAACAGATCCTCACGGAACACGCCTTCCTTGACGCGTTGTTCAAGATCCTGGTGTGTGGCCGCGATCACCCGCACGTTGGCCTTGACGGCGCTGTGCCCACCCACGCGATAGAAGTGGCCGTCGGACAGCACGCGCAGCAGGCGGGTCTGCAGATCGAAGGGCATGTCGCCGATTTCGTCGAGGAAGAGGGTGCCACCCTCGGCCTGCTCGAAGCGGCCGCGACGCATGGTCTGCGCCCCGGTGAAGGCACCACGCTCGTGCCCGAAGAGCTCGCTCTCCAGCAGGTCCTTCGGAATCGCTGCCGTATTGATCGCGACGAAAGGGCCGTTGGCGCGCGGCGAATGCTTGTGCAGTGCACGCGCCACGAGTTCCTTGCCCGAGCCGGATTCGCCCGTGATCAGCACGGTGACGTTGCTCTGCGAGAGCCGGCCGATGGCACGGAACACATCCTGCATCGCGGGAGCCTGACCCAGCATTTCGGGCGCAGCGGTGATGCTCTCCTGCGCCACCTCCTCGCGCTGGCTCTCATCGACTGCACGGCGGATGAGCTCGACGGCCTTGGGCAGGTCGAAAGGCTTGGGCAGGTATTCGAAGGCGCCGCCCTGGAAAGCGGAGACGGCGCTGTCCAGATCGGAGAAGGCCGTCATGATGATCACCGGCAAGCCCGGGTGGCGGGCCTTGACCTTTTCCAGCAGTTCCAGGCCCGAGCCGCCAGGCATGCGGATGTCGCTCACCAGCACCTGGGGGCCCTCGCCCTCCTCGTCCAGTGCTGCCAGCACCTCGCGCGGGTTGGTGAAGCTGCGCGTGGGCATCTGCTCGCGCTGCAGCGCCTTCTCCAGCACGAAGCGTATGGACTGGTCATCATCGGCGATCCAAATCGGCTTCATGTCGGCTACACCCTTTGCTCAAGCCGCCTGGTTCAAGGCAGCGGTATCAGTATCTTGAAATCGGTCCGGCCCGGCTCACTGTCACACTCGATCAGTCCATGGTGCTGCTGGACAAAGGTTTGCGCCAGCGTCAGCCCCAGGCCAGAGCCGCCTTCCCGCCCCGACACGAGCGGGAAAAAGATGCGGTCCTTGATCGAGTCCGGTACACCGGGCCCGTTGTCGATGACATGCAATTCCAGTGCCAGCTTGTAGCGCTGCTTGCCGAAAGTCGTCTGCCGAGCGATCCGCGTGCGGAAGGTCAGCCGGGCATCACCCGCGGCGATGCGCTCGTGCAAGGCCTGGCAGGCATTGTGGGCAATGTTGAGCACGGCCTGGATCAGCTGCTCACGGTCGCCGCGGAACTCCGGTATGGAGGTGTCGTAGTCGCGCACCACGCGCAGGCCTTTGGGAAACTCGGCCAGGATCAGCGAGCGCACGCGCTCACAGACCTCGTGGATGTTGACGTCGCCCACCACATGCGGGCGGCGGTGCGGCGCCAGCAGGCGGTCCACCAGGGTCTGCAGCCGATCGGCCTCGTGGATGATGACGCGCGTGTACTCGGTAAGCTGGCCCTCGATCTCCATCTCCAGCAGCTGGGCCGCGCCGCGGATGCCACCGAGCGGGTTCTTGATCTCGTGGGCGAGGTTGCGGATCAGCTCCTTGTTGGCCTGAGCCTGGTCGATCAGGCGCTCCTCACGCTCCTGGCGGGCCTGCTGCTCCAGCGGCAGCATTTCGATGAGGATGTCGCCGGGCTGGTCGGTCTGGGTCAGGATGACATGGACTGGCAGAGGATCGCGCCCGGGACGCTTGAGCCAGGCGTCGTAGCGCAGGGCCGCAAACTCGTTGGCGCGCAGGCCACCCAGGGCCTGCAGCAGGACCTGGGGCTCGGTGTAGTGCTCGGGGAGCTGCGAGTCTTCGATGCTGCGCCGGGACATGCCCAGTGCATCCTCGAGCGCCGCATTCGCGTAGACCACGGCGCCGTCGCCATGCACAACAGCCACGAGCGTGGCCAGAAGATCGAAGGGCTGGAAGCGGCCCGCAGGGGAGTCAGACGGTTTCAAGCCGTCTATTTTGACTCAGAAGCAGAGGCCGAGGCCGATGGCAGACGGTCGAGTTCACGCTTGAGGCCAGACAGATCGCTTTCATTGCGCTCGATGCTCGACTTGAGGTCGGCCACGCGGTCCAGGTACTTCTGGTGGTTGCGGAACTCAGGGCCCATCTTCTCGGGCTCGCCGTTGTTGTATTCCTTGAGCAGATCAGCCTGGCGGGCCTCGGCCTTGCGCAGCTCGGCTTCCAGAATCATGCGCGCATCGGCATCGCGCTGGCGCTGACGCTCGGCTTCCAGATTGGCCACAGCCTGGCTGGTGGCTGCCAGACGCACGCTCTCCACCGGACGGGGGCGCTGCACCACGGTGACATTGCCCCCCTCGACGAGCTTGCAGCCCTTCTGGCCGGGCTGGACGGTGTTGGTGTACTCATTACCGCAACGATAAATGCGGTTGCCCTGGGCTTGGGCCACACTGGCAACCCCCAGGCTTGCTACCAAAAGGGTAGCGCTCAACGACAACAGATAAGTCTTCTTCATGGTGATCTCCGCGCATCGCACTGCAGGGCGGTCTGTCAGTATCCTCATTTTCGACCGGAATTCAAACCCCTGAACCCGTCCGGAAACGAAAAAGGACGGCCGGAGCCGTCCTTTTTTTGCGACAGGCTGTAACGACGTACAGCCTGCGACGCCGATCACAGCGAGTAGTACATGTCGTACTCGACCGGGTGCGGTGCCATGCGGAAGCGCGTGACTTCGCCCATCTTCAGCTCGATGTAGGCATCCAGCATGGAGTCGGTGAACACGCCGCCCTTGGTCAGGAAAGCGCGGTCCTTGTCCAGGTAGTCCAGGGCCTGGTCCAGGCTGTGGCAGACGGTCGGCACCAGCTTGTCCTCTTCCGGGGGCAGGTGGTACAGGTCCTTGGTGGCGGCCTCGCCCGGGTGGATCTTGTTTTCCACGCCGTCCAGACCGGCCATCATCAGGGCCGAGAAGCACAGGTAGGGGTTGGCGCTCGGGTCCGGGAAACGAGCCTCGATGCGGCGGCCCTTGGGGTTGGCCACGAAGGGGATCCGGATGGAAGCGGAACGGTTGCGCGAGCTGTAGGCCAGCTTCACCGGGGCTTCGAAACCGGGCACCAGGCGCTTGTAGCTGTTAGTGCCGGGGTTGGTGATGGCGTTCAGGGCACGGGCGTGCTTGATGATGCCGCCGATGTAGTACAGGGCGAAATCGCTCAGGCCAGCGTAGCCGTCACCCGCGAACAGGTTCTTGCCGTCCTTCCAGATGGACTGGTGCACGTGCATGCCGGAACCGTTGTCACCAGCGTAGGGCTTGGGCATGAAGGTAGCCGTCTTACCGTAGGCGTTGGCCACGTTCCAGACCACGTACTTTAGGACCTGGGTCCAGTCGGCGCGCTCGACCAGCGTGCTGAACTTGGTACCGATTTCGTTCTGGCCGGCGCCAGCCACTTCGTGGTGGAACACTTCGACCGGGATGCCCAGGGATTCGAGGATCAGGGACATCTCGGCGCGCATGTCCTGCGTGCTATCGACCGGGGGCACGGGGAAGTAGCCGCCCTTGGTCGTGGGACGGTGGCCGCGGTTGCCGCCTTCGAGCTGCTTGCCGCTGTTCCAGGGCGCTTCGTATTCGTCGATGGCGAACATCACGTTGCCGGGCTCGTTGCTCCAGCGCACGCCATCGAAGATGAAGAATTCGGGTTCGGGACCGAAGTAGGCGGTGTCGCCGATGCCGGAAGCCTTCAGGTAGGCTTCGGCACGCTTGGCGATGGAACGCGGATCGCGGTCATAGGCCTTGCCGTCGCTGGGCTCCACCACGTCACACTGCAGGAACAGCGTGGTTTCTTCGAAGAAGGGGTCGATGTTGGCGGTGTTCGGGTCGGGCATGAGCTGCATGTCCGAAGCCTCGATGCCTTTCCAGCCGGCGATGGAGGAACCATCGAACGCATGGCCGGAGGTGAACTTGTCTTCGCCGAAGGCCGACACGGGCACGGTCACGTGCTGCTCTTTGCCACGGGTGTCGGTGAAGCGGAAGTCGACGAACTTGACTTCGTTTTCCTTCACCATCTTCATCACGTCTGCGACGGTCTTGGCCATCTGGTACTCCTGGTAGGAAGGTTGATTAAAAGTTACGCTGGCACATGAATGCAGTTTCTGTGCCAATCCGGCGCATGCCGGTCGCGAAGGAATCGGGTATTTTGCCTTGAGTTTCTGCCCTTAGCGTCTCCTCTGGATGCAC
Source organism: Hylemonella sp. (assembly GCF_027532185.1). Lineage (GTDB taxonomy): Bacteria > Pseudomonadota > Gammaproteobacteria > Burkholderiales > Burkholderiaceae_C > Hylemonella. The sequence continues at coordinate 25,179 of NZ_JAPZSV010000001.1, forward strand.
CAGACCCGAAACATTTGCAGCACATGATTCATATTGGTGCATTTAATATGCACCAATATGGTAATTCAGGTATTTCGCACCAATTCAGGGCCTAACTTGGTGCCGAGTTCCTTCAAGCCAGCCAGCAGCGCGGCGTAGGCCGCAGGAACCCGGGCGGCCTCGCCTTTCACGCCAAGCTCGATGTGGCGGCCGTGCTGGGGGTGGTCGACACTGGGCAGGCTGAAGACCTTGACCCCGGCGTGCCGGGCCTCGATCGTCTCCATCAGAGGCGTCAGCACGGCCTCCATGGCGCCATAGACGATGACCGACTGCTCACGCCAAGCCTGGCGATGGAACAGATGGGCATAGTGCGTGTCCAGCACCCATTCGATCATGGGCCAGGCCATGACGGGGAAGCCCGGCAAGAAGTGCACCGCGCCACGTCCCCCCGGCGAAGCACAGCTGAAGCCCGGAATCTTGTTGTAGGGATTGGGAACGATGTGGGCCCCCACCGGGAACATGCCCATATTGAGCCGGTGCACGTTGTCCGCACGGTCGGGCTCGTAAGGCACGCCCTGTTCGCGCGCCACATCCTGCATGCGTTCCCGGATCAACGCCTCGGCCTGCGGGTGCAGGGCCAGCGGCACGCCCAGCGCACGCCCCGCGCACTGGCGGGTATGGTCGTCGGGCGTGGCGCCGATGCCGCCGCAGGAGAACACCACGTCACCCGAGTTCAGGGCACGCTGCAGCGCGGCCGTGATGCGCTGCGGATCGTCGCCCACGTAGTCCGCATAGGCCAGCTGCAGGCCGCGCGCAGACAGCAACTCGATCACCTTGGGCAGGTGCTTGTCGGCCCGCTTGCCCGAAAGGATCTCGTCTCCGATGATGATCAGCCCGAAGGCGGTCTGGGCGTCAGGCATGGGGCGGCGCACTGACATCGGCTTCGGGCTCGGGCAGGACACGCACCGGCGCGGCAAGAGGCTCCTGGCGCAGCGCCGCCAGCGCCGCCAGCCCGTAGTGCGTGAACCAGAGTGATGCGAAGATGAAGACGAAGGTGTAGATCCAGATGGCCAGCGGCACGAGCAGCGGCGCCAGCACCACGGCCATGGCCCCTACGGCCCAGATCAAGCCCGGAGCCGCGCCCATGTAACCGGCGACCACGCCGATCGCCAGCAGCGGGTAGCGGTGGCGCTGCATGAGCTGCTCGCGCTCGGCACGGCTCGCATGCTGGGCCAGGGAGTCGTAGACCATCACACGCGAGGTGAGCCAGCCCCAAATCAGCGGCGGCAGCACGATCACCAGCGGCGGAATCAGCCACAGCGGCAAGGTCAGCACCAGGGCCAGCAAGGCCAGCAGGGCGGAGCCCAGGCTCTGCCCCACACTGCCCAGGAAACTGCCGCCCTGGGCTTCAGCCAGCTGGGGGAAGCGGCGCGCCGCCACCCGCTTGACGACCGCGGGCGTCACCAGCCAGGCGACGGCCAGCAAGGACAGCAGGATGACCAGCGGCAGCACCAGCATGATGAGTAGCAGGGGATCGAGCACGGTGCGCAGATGCCCCAGGGACACGCCCTCGAGCCAGCGGTACAGGCTGTCCAGTAGCGCCCAGTCGCTGAGCCAGCTGCGCAGGCCGACCAGGGCATCGTCCCAGAACAGCCAGAACAGCGCCCCGGTCAGGGACACCACCAGCATCAGCGGCAGCAGGGACAACAGGATCACGCGCGGCTGCAGGCAGTAGGCCAGCGCGCGCCAGAAGGAATCGAGAAGGAGGCCCATACCGGCAAGCATACCGCGGGACGCCGCGGGAGGATGTGTCAGGCCCGGCCTACCAGACGCTTGAACCCCAGCCACTGCTGGGCCCAGAAACCGCGCCCGTAGTCACGCCCGTGCTCCACTTGGTCGCGGATGCCGGTCGGGTCGTAACGCTGTTCGAAGTTGGCGCTGCCGAACAGCATGTCCCACCAGGGCAGCAGCACGCCGAAGTTACAGCCTCCAAGCTTCATGCCCGGCGTCTCATGCCCGATGCCGATGCTGTGATGGCGCCGGTGAAAGCGCGGGCTGACCCACAGCCGCTCGCCCCAGCGCCCGAACCACAGCCGCAGATTGGCATGTTGGAAGCTTTCGCTGAGCTGGGTGATGGCCACGATGGCCACGAACTGCCCCGGGGCAACACCGATGAGCTGGGCCAGGGTCACAAGCAGCAGATCGCGGATCAGGTCGTCGAGCAGGTGGTTGCGGTTGTCGCTCCACATCGTCATCTGGCGCTGCGAATGGTGCAGCGCATGCAAGCGCCACCACCATTCGAAGCTGTGCTGTCCGCGATGCAGCCAGTAGTCGAAGAAATCCATGACCACCAGGTAGAGCAGCAGGCTCACCAGGGGGAGATCGGTGACCCCGGGCCAGAGGTGATCCAGATGGAAGGTGGGCAGTCCCAGCACGCGCAGCTGGCCAATCAGGTCGTCGAGCAGCGGCATGAGGGTGAAGAACAGCACCAGCCGGACCAGGCCCAGGCGGTGGATCAGGGTGTAGATCACGTCGACACGGATGGCGGCCCGGTCGCGCACGGGCTCCACCGGCCGCCAGCGCTGCAGCGGCGCGATGATGGCCAGCATCACCAGCAACTGCAGCAACCCGACCAGCAGCCAGCCCGTGCCGCTGTGCGCATCCTCCAGACGGTTGCCCAGCCCCAGGGCAAACACCAGCGGCTGCACCAGCGTCTCGAACAGCCACTGGTGCACCGCATCAAAAGCGTTGACGAACAGGTCCATGCGCGATTATTTCCCGATGCCGCCGCGCTGCGTGATCCAGGCCCGGTAGTCGGGGTGTTCGCGCAGTGTGCGGAAACAGAAGCCCCGCGCCTTCAGGCCCTGGATCAGCGGCTCTAGCACGGCTGGTGCCCAGGGGTCCTGACGCGACCAGATCCCCAGATGCGCCATGAGCACGTCGCCCGGCCGGATGTCTCGCAGCGCTTTCCTGAGCAAGGCTTCGTTGGGGTAGGTCTCGCTGGACAGCTCATCGCCCAGAAAACCCGCCGGCGCCCAGCCTACATGCTGGTAGCCACAGGCGCGGGCCGCAGCCAGCAGGGCTGGCGACGTCTTGCCGCCGGGGGCCCGGTACAGGGGCAGCGGGGTGCGGCCCGTCAGCTCCCGCAGGCGCTCACCGGCTGCGTTGATCTCGGCGCAGTACTGGGCCGCCGTCCAGATGCGATCACGCCCGGCCTGGGGCCCTGCCGAAGCCCGCACACGGAACTTCATGCTGCCGTCCGCCTGCGGCAGATCGGCACGCCAGTAGACGTGGTCCAGCGTGTGGGAGGCGAACTCATGCCCCTCAGTGGCCCGTGCGCGCCACCAGGGCGCCCAGTGCGCGCCCAGGCTGCCATCGCCGACCCGGGTGCGCTCGTCGGCGGCGAAGAAGGTCACACGCACCTCCTCGCGGCGCAGCACCTCGGCCACCAGATCGGCCACGCCCATGTGGCCCGTGTCGAAGGTCAGGTAGACCGGCTTGGCACAGTCCTGCGCCCGCAGCGTTCCCCCGACCAGGGCCAGGGTCAGCAGGACCAGACCGAATCTACTGGCGTGGCGCATGGTCCAGCGTCCAGACCCCGTGCGGGGATTTGCCCACGCGTACCTGGCGCACGACCTGGCGCGTGGTGGTGTCGATCACGCTGAGCCGCTGTGCCCAACGGGACGTGAGCAGGATGTAGCGACCATCCGCCGTGAGGTCCATGCAGTCCGGCCCGCCCGGGCCGGGGTACTGGTCCACGACGGTCATGGCCTTGAAGTCGATCTTGCTGATGGTGTTGGCCACCCGGTTGCTGACCAGCACATGCTGCCGATCACCCACCGCACGAAAGGCATGGGCTCCCTTGCCTGTGGGGATGAGCTGCACCGAAGCCGGCACCGGCATGGCCAGATCGAACACCTCCACGCTGTCGCCACCGGTCAGTCCGACCAGCAGGAATCGGTCGTCCGGCGTACCGAAGACATCGGCCGGCATGGGGCCGGTCTTGACGCGCCAGAGCTGGCGCTGCGAGGCCAGATCGAAGGCCACGAGCTCGTCGCTGTCCTGCATGGTCACGAAGGCGGTCGTGCTCTTGCTGTCGATCCAGATGTGGCTGGGCGTACGGCTCGTGGGGATGCGCTTGACCAGCGTCAGATCCTGGCCGTTCCAGCGGTAGATGTCGACGTGGTTGAGCCGGTTGGCCGCGGTCACGAACCACTGCATGTCGGGCGAGAAGCGCAGGTGGTAGGGGTCCAGGATGCCGCGCACCGTGCGTTGCACCTCGGCCGTGCGCGGGTCGACAAAGGTCAGGCTGTCACTGAAGGCGTTGGCGATGATCAGCGACTTCTCGTCCGGCGTCAGGTAGAGGTGGTGCGGCTCCTTGCCGGTGTGAAAGCGCTTGATCTCCTTCCAGCTCACCGGGTCGATCACGCTGACGTCGGCGTCCTTGGAGTTGAGCACGAAGACCGGCGCCGGCTGCGCCTGGGCATGGGCCCCGGCGGCCATCAGGGCCAGCAACACGAGGCAGACGCGGAACAGGGACAGGCGCATGAAGAGCGATAAGTAAGGAAGCAGCTAGTGTAGCGGCCACCCGCAGTCCAACAGACGCCTCGATTTGCGCCAGCGCAAAGACCAGGGCTCAGACACCCAGCAGGGCCAGATCCTGCGCCTGCAGCCAGCGCCACTGGCCCACGGCCAGATCCGGCGGCAGCTTCAGCCCACCGATCTGTGAGCGATGCAAGGCCTCGACCCGATTGCCCGCCGCAGCCACCATGCGCTTGACCTGGTGGTACTTGCCGCCGGTCAACGTCAGCCGCAGGTGCAGGGGGTCGGCAAGCTCGCAGGCGGCCGCCCGCACCGGACGCGGATCGTCGTCGAGCACCACGCCCGCCAGTAACTTGGCGCACAGACTGGTATCGGCCGGATGCTTGAGCGTGACTTCGTAGACCTTGGGCACATCATGCTTGGGTGAGGCCAGACGATGGATGAGCTGCCCGTCGTCGGTGAGCAGCAGCAGCCCAGTGGTGTCCTGGTCCAGACGGCCGACGGCCTGCACGCCCTGCACGGCGCCTTTGTTCGGCCGCTGGCGCAAGGGCGCCGGCAACAGGGTGTAGACGCTGGGCCAGGCCGAGGGCTTCTGCGAACACTCGATGCCAGCCGGCTTGTGCAGCATGATGCACGCGCGCACGTGGCATACCCAGTCCAGTCCCTGCACACGCAGACGCAGCCCTTCAGGCTCGAACTCGGTGCCGGCATCGACGCAAGGCTGCCACTCACCGGTGGCCGCAGAGCGAACCAGCACATGCCCCTGCTGGATCAGCCCGGCACAGACCCGGCGTGTGCCAAATCCCTGGGCAAAAAGAATGTCCTGTAGCTGCATGGTGTGTTGTTCTTGTTCAGCCTTGTCCAAGACGGCCTCCCATGAATATGGGGGAAGCGTGGCGGATCAGCCGCTTGAAACGGCAATCAGGCAGGTTTTCCGTGCAAAAGTTCATCCACAAGCCCCTTCGCTCTGCTCCAACTTCACCGTTTTTGTTCACTATTGAGGCCGAGAACCTTACACTTTTTACAAACAACAAAGTGCTACTTATGAACGGGTACGCAGGGTGGATGATAGTCGCAGGCCTCATGGTCGTGAGTGGCGCACTCGGTGCGTACGGCTACGCCATGCACCTGAAAAAGCAGGACATGGCCAAGCGGCGCATCCCGCGCAAATGGCCGTTGGCTGTGCGTGCCATGGTCAACAGCCGCGAGAAACTGGTCTGGCGCTGGATGATGCGCGCCTTCTCAGACCACCATGTCATGATCAAGCTGCCCGTGACGCGCTTCACCATGCCGCAGGTGAAAGAGGAAGGACAGCACTGGTTCCAGATCCTGAGCGGCGTTTACTGCACTTACACCGTCTGCAATGCCGACGGCCACGTGATCGGTTGCGTGGACGTGCCAGGCCCGCAAGGCCTATCTCTGAGCAACCAGACCCTCAAACACACCCTGCTGTCGCAATGCAATATCCGCTACTGGGTGGTCGACCCCGATCACCTGCCCAGCCTGAGCACCATCCGCGCTGCCTTCCTGGGTGAACAGGCCGTCCTCAAGGAGGAACTGGAGCGGGTACGCACCGAGACCGAATTCAACCAGACCCGCGCCAACCTCAAGGCCGCGCTCTCACGCCAGCGCAACGCACAACCCAGCGACTTCGCCCGTCTGGACGCCCTGCTCTCGGCCGATCCGCACAGCCACGAAGCCTACGAAAGCCACCTCTCCACGTCCTGGAAGCACGATTCCTTCGTGGCGCCGCTGGACAGCCGCTCCGGCGAGCTGCGCTGAGCCGCGGCCAGAAAAAACCCGGCTCTCGCAGGCCGGGTTTTTCTTGTGTCCAATAGAGCGTTGCTCAGAACTTGTAGTTGGCCGTCAGGAGCACATTGCGGCGGGCGCCGTAACCGCAGTCTTGTCCGACGCCACGGCACCAGGAGACATATTCTTCATCCTCCAGATTCTGGATGTTCAGACGGAAGGCCCAGGGACCGGTGGTGTAGCCCACCATGGCGTCATAGAGCGTGACAGATGGGACCACGGGACGGCCACTGGCACCGGTGACATCGCCGAGATAGCGCCCGCCCAGCCCCACACGCCAGCCTGCGGCCAGATAGTACTGCCCCCAGAGCGAGGCTGTCTCTTCGGCTACAGAGCTCAGGCGGGTCCGGGTCGCATCGTTGATGGCACTCATACGGCTGTAGTTGCCCAGCAGCTCCAGGGCCTTGATGCGGTGCTTGGCCTCGACTTCCCAGCCCTTGATGACCGAACCAACTTGCTCCAGGCCGCCCGGCGTCGAACCTGCCTGCACCCGGTTCTTCTGCTCAATGTCGAAGGCCGCCGCCGCCACTGATGTCTTGCCGGAGGGCGCAAGGTACTTCACACCCACCTCGTTCTGCGTACCGGTGGTCGGCTTGAGATAGCCACCGAGACCATCCGAAGTGGTGCTGGGCACGAAGGCCTCCGACGTACTGGCATAGGGTGACACCCCATTGGCGAATCGGTACATCACACCCAGCTGGCCGGTCGTTGCCGTGTTCCTGGCTACAACGGGCGAGGAACCGATCAACTGATTCGTGGCGCTGTCCCGGCGCAGCGCCGCAGACACCACCCAGGCATTCCATTCCATGTGATCGGTCACGTACACACCGCTCTGGATGAGCTTGCTGTGCGGCCGGTTATCTGTGCCGGGTACCGTCGTCGGATCCACCGTGCCGTATACCGGGTTGTAGATGTTGATCGCAGCAAAGTCCTGGCTGATGTAGTTGTACTCGCGCCAGAGTGCGTTCTGGTAGTCCCAACCCACCGCGACCTGATGACGGGTCGAACCGATGCGCAGATCGCCATCAAGCCGCATGTCTGAGGCCCAGACATAGGTGTCGCGATCTGCCGCATGTATTGTCCGGGTGATATTGCCGCTGGCATCCGGAACCTGCCCCACCTTGGTGTAAATCTCACGCGTCACGCTGGACGAATGGGTCTTACGCAGGTTGGCCTTGGCCTTCCAGTTGTCATTCAGACGCTGATCCACCAGCAGGGACAGCTCATCTTTGCGGGTGTCATAGCGGTCCCAGCCGGGCTCGCCCGCAAAGCGGTTGCTCGGTATATAGCCCAGCGAACCGGGGAACAGCGTGCCCGCGGAGGGCAGGAACTGGGAGGAGACTTTGCTGTCGTTCTCTTGGTGGACATAAAGTACCGTGACGCTGGTGTCCGCGTTGGGTCGCCACGTCAAAGAGGGCATCAGTACCCGGGCGTCATCATTCACGTAATCGACCTGTGTATCGCTGTCGCGGACCAGCGCCACCAGGCGATAGAGCAGTGTGCCGTCTTCGTTGGCAGGCCCCGTCATGTCCAAGCCAACCTGCTTGCGGCTGTGCGAGCCCAGTTGCACTTCGACCTCGCGTGACGGCGTGCTCTGAGGCAGCTTGCTCACAGCATTGATGATCCCCCCGAGTTCTGCCTGCCCATAGAGCGCCGATGACGGTCCTTTGAGCACTTCCACACGGTCCAGGGTGTACATCTCCGGCCGTACGTTGTTGTAGAAGCCGTAGATGCCGCGCAGCCCATCGACATAGGCCGACGGCGTGAGTCCGCGTATGGCTGCCCAGTCCCCGCGCGTGTCAAAGCCATAGCGCCCGGCATAGACACCGGCGCTGTACAGCAGGGCGCTCTCCACGCTCGTGGCACCGGTTTCAGCAGCCTGCTTGGCGTCGATCACGCTCATGGAATACGGCGTGTCCTGGATACTGGCCCGGCTTTTCCCGACCGATGCCCGGCGTGACTGTGTCAAGAAGCTGTCTGCGGCATCAGGCGTTGCGTTGACTTTGACCTCTGGCAGGGTGGCCGCAGTGGCCCCGCCCTGCTCAATGGCGCCCGCTTGGGCCTGAACATGGGCCGCACAGAGGACTTGGCCGGCGATCAGGGAGGCGCAGGTGAAACGGGCTGCCCGGGCGATGACGTGCGGACGTGCAGCAAATGCGGAACGGGATGTCATGGATGATTTCTCTATATTAAATAGGAATCATTATTATATAGATTTGTAAACATACTTTCGACATCGCTCCTGCAGATCAAGCGCGGGATAAGCGCGGACATGAAAAAACCCGGCTGTTGCCAGCCGGGTTTTGATGGATGGTGGAGCTGGGGGGATTTGAACCCCCGTCCGCAAGCCTTCTTCGTACAGTTCTACATGTGTAGTCGTCTGATTTGTGTCTCGCCCGATACGTCGCGCAGCGACACGCTACGCATCAGACCAGTGCCCTATTTTCTCGTCCACACCCAAGGCACCCGGATGCAGACCAGCCAATATGAGTTCCCTTGCAGCCGGGAGGCTTACGCCCCCTTGCCCAGCCTATCGGCCAACTGTTGCAAGGCTCACCGAATTAAGCGGCGAGTGCGAAACGTTCGTCGTTTGCAGTTAGTTTTTTTCTGCGGTTTTACGAGGTAACAGAACCTCGACATGCCCTGCCACGCGTCCGAACCCACGTCGAAACCAGTGCAGCCCCTGAGTGGTGTATTTTAGGCCTCAATTAACAATTGCAAGAGCTCGGTCGGTGAATTGATGCTGGCGTGTGCACCCCAGTCGCTGACGTCGCCCTTGGCGCCGAGATAGCCGTAGGTCGCTGCAACAGTCCCCATACCCGCCGCCAGACCGGCCACGATGTCGCGCTCGTCGTCGCCGACATAGAGACAGCGTTGTGGTTCGAGGCCCAGCCGACGCGCCGCTTCGAACAGCGGCGCAGGGTGAGGCTTGGGATGCGGCGTGGTGTCTCCCCCCACGATGACGCCCGCACTGGCGAACAGGGGCATGGCGCTGGTGAGCGGCAGCGTGAAGCGCTCGATCTTGTTCGTGACCACGCCCCAGGCCAGTTCGCGCTGCAGCAACTGCTCGATCAGTTCGGGAATGCCGGCAAAGGCGTAGGTACGCGCAGTCATGCAGCGCTCGTAATTGGCCATGAACTCCTCGCGCAGTTCGTGGTAGCCAGGATCCTCGGGCGTCAGACCGAAGGCCACGCCGATCATGCCGCGCGCACCGGCGCCTGCCATGGGGCGGTAGCGCTCCAGCGGCAAGGGCGGCAGGCCGCGATCGGTGCGCATCTGGTCAGCGGCGGCCCCGAGGTCGGGCGCGCTGTCAATCAGGGTGCCGTCCAGGTCAAACAGGACGGCTTCGATACCGCTGAATCGCCTCGTCACGACAAGGCCTTGCGTGTGGCGAAGAGGTAGTTGACGCTGGTATCGGCGCTGAGCCAGTAACGTCGCGTCAAGGGGTTGTATTCCATGCCGCGCGTGCCCGCCAGCTCCAGCCCGGCCTGACGGCAGTAGCGCGCCAGCTCGCTGGGCCGGATCATCTTGGCGTACTCATGGGTGCCACGCGGCAGCAGGTTCAGGATGTACTCGGCACCGACGATGGCGAACAGAAAGGACTTGGGGTTGCGATTGATGGTGGAGAAGAACACCCAGCCGCCTGGCTTGACCAACGTGGCGCAGGCCTGGACCACCGAGGCCTGGTCGGGGACATGCTCGAGCATCTCCATGCAGGTCACCACGTCGAAGCTTGCCGGGCGCTCCGCGGCCAGGACCTCGGCCGCCACCTCGCGGTAGTTCACGTTAGGGGTCCCGGCCTCCAGTGCGTGCAACTGGGCCACCTTGAGCGCCTTGGTCGCGAGGTCGATACCGGTGACGTGTGCGCCCTTGCGCGCCATGGCATCCGACAGGATGCCGCCGCCGCAACCCACGTCGAGCACCTGCTGACCGGCCAAAGGCGCCAGTCCGTTGATCCAGTCCAGCCGCAGCGGGTTGATCTGGTGGAGGGGTCGGAACTCGCTCTCGGGATCCCACCAGCGGTGGGCGAGTTCGGAGAATTTGGCCAGCTCGGCTGGGTCAGCGTTCACGGTCGTCGTCATGACTGGATTATCCGACAGCCCAAGAAACGGGACACGGCATCCGTGAAAAGGATGGCGCCGCAGACTCACTTCGCGCAGCGAAGTGAAAACGGCCGACGACAAATAACAAACCCCGCCGTAGCGGGGTTTGTTACTTGGCTTGGAGCCTGATCAGCGGTTGGGGCGGGTGCCGACCACTTCGATTTCCACGCGGCGGTTCTTGGCGCGGCCTTCAGCGGTGCGGTTGTCAGCCACGGGCTGCTTCTCGCCCTTGCCTTCGGTGTAGACGCGGTTCTTGTCGATGCCCTTGGAGGTCAGGTAGGCCTTCACGGCTTCGGCTCGGCGCACGGACAGCTTCTGGTTGTACTCGTCGCTACCGATGGAGTCGGCGTGACCCACGGCGATGATGACTTCCAGGTTGATGCCCTTGACCTTCTCGGCCAGATCGTCCAGCTTGGCCTTGGCGTCAGCCTTGAGCACCGACTTGTCGAAGTCGAAGAAGGTGTCGGCGGCGTAGGTCACCTTGACGGCGGCGGGCGGCGGCGGCGTAGCGGGAGCAGCCGGAGCAGGTGCCGGAGCGGGGGCCGGTGCCGGTGCCGGGGCGGGTGCCGGAGCAGCGGGAGCAGCCTGCGGGGCCGGGGTGGGCTCGGGGGTGGACGCGCAACCGGCCATCACGAGTGCGACTGCAGCAAACAGGGCTGCCACGGAATTCAGTTTCTTCATGGTTCTCCTCTAGCGGAAAAAGGGGCCTGAGCGGCACGGCGGAAAAAAGGAAGCGCTCGCGAGATTCGAGCGCCACCCGGCTGTCGAAGGCCATTGTGCCATATCAGTTACAAGGGTCAACCGCGAGCCAGGCCTCACAAGGCGCGCCGACAGGGCCTGTGCAGCGGCTGTTGCAGCCATGCCACATGGCCGGGACTTTAGAATTGCGGATTGCCCAAGTCTGAGCACACCTCCTCCATGACCCAATTCGCCAAGGAAACCCTGCCCATCAGCCTCGAAGAGGAGATGCGCCGCAGCTACCTCGACTACGCCATGAGCGTGATTGTCGGCCGGGCCTTGCCCGATGCGCGCGATGGTCTCAAGCCGGTGCACCGGCGCGTGCTGTATGCGATGCACGAGCTCAACAACGACTGGAACCGCGCGTACAAGAAGTCGGCGCGTATCGTGGGCGACGTCATCGGCAAGTACCACCCGCACGGCGACCAGTCGGTCTACGACACCATCGTACGCATGGCGCAGGACTTCTCCATGCGCCACATGCTGGTCGATGGCCAGGGCAACTTCGGCTCGGTCGACGGCGATAACGCCGCCGCCATGCGTTACACCGAAATCCGCCTGGACAAGATCGCGCACGAGATGCTGGCCGACATCGACAAGGAAACCGTCGACTTCGGCCCCAACTACGACGGCTCGGAGAAGGAGCCCCTGGTCCTGCCCAGCCGCCTGCCCAACCTGCTGGTCAACGGCTCGGGCGGTATTGCCGTGGGCATGGCCACCAACATCCCGCCGCACAACCTCAACGAGGTGGTCGACGCCTGCCTGCACCTGCTGCGCAACCCCGAGGCCTCCATCGACGAGCTGATGGAGATCGTGCCCGCGCCCGACTTCCCCACCGCCGGCATCATCTATGGCATGCAGGGCGTGAAGGAAGGCTACCGGACGGGCCGCGGCCGTGTGGTCATGCGCGCGCGCTGCCACTTCGAGGACATCGACAAAGGCCAGCGTCAGGCCATCATCGTTGACGAGCTGCCCTACCAGGTCAACAAGAAGAACCTGCTGGAGCGCATTGCCGAACTGGTGCACGAGAAGAAGATCGAGGGCATCAGCCACATCCAGGACGAGTCCGACAAGTCCGGCATGCGCGTGGTGATCGAGCTCAAGCGCGGCGAGCTGCCCGAGGTGGTGCTCAACAACCTGTACAAGCAGACGCAGCTGCAGGACACCTTTGGCATGAACATGGTGGCGCTGATCAACGGTCAGCCCAAGCTCTGCAATCTGAAGGACCTGGTCGAGGTCTTCCTGGACCACCGCCGTGAAGTGGTGACCCGCCGCACGGTGTTCAACCTGCGCAAGGCGCGCGAGCGCGGCCACGTGCTGGAAGGCCTGGCCGTGGCCCTGGCCAATATCGACGAGTTCATTCGCATCATCCGCGAATCGCCCACCCCGCCGGTGGCCAAGGCCGAGCTGATGAACCGCCCCTGGGACAGCCAGCTGGTGCGCGAGATGCTCACGCGCACGCGCGCCGATGGTGGCGTGGTCAATGCCGACGACTACCGCCCCGAGACCCTGGACCGCCAGTACGGCATGGGCGCCGATGGTCTGTACCGTCTCTCCGACACCCAGGCCCAGGAAATCCTGCAGATGCGTCTGCAGCGCCTGACCGGATTGGAGCAGGACAAGATCGTCGCCGAGTACAAGGATGTGATGGCCGAGATCGAGGACCTGCTCGACATCCTGTCCAGGTCCGAGCGCGTGGCCATCATCATCGGCGAGGAACTTACCGCCATCAAGCAGGAGTTCGGCCAAGGCAAGCTCGGCGCGCGTCGCAGCCAGGTGGAGCACAACGCCCAGGACCTGGCCACGGAGGACCTGATCACCCCGACCGACATGGTGGTGACGCTGAGTCACAGCGGCTACATCAAGAGCCAGCCCCTGTCTGAGTACCGCGCGCAGAAACGTGGCGGCCGCGGCAAGCAGGCCACGGCCACCAAGGAGGACGACTGGATCGACCAGCTCTTCATCGCCAACACGCACGACTACATCCTGTGCTTCTCCAACCGCGGCCGGCTCTACTGGCTCAAGGTCTGGGAGGTGCCTGCGGGTTCGCGCGGTTCGCGCGGCCGCCCCATCGTCAACATGTTCCCGCTGGCCGAAGGGGAGAAGATCACCGTGGTGCTGCCGCTGACCGGCGACAATCGCAGCTTCCCGGCCGACCACTATGTGTTCATGGCCACCAGCATGGGAACGGTCAAGAAGACCACGCTGGATGAATTCAGCAACCCGCGCAAGGCCGGCATCATCGCGGTGGACCTGGACCCGGGCGACTACCTGATCGGCGCGGCGCTGACCGACGGCAAGCACGACGTCATGCTCTTCAGCGACGGCGGCAAGGCCGTGCGCTTCGACGAAGACGATGTGCGCCCCATGGGTCGCAACGCCCGCGGCGTGCGCGGCATGATGCTGGAGGACGGCCAGCGCGTGATCGCCATGCTGGTCGCCGAGGACGAACAGCAAAGCGTGCTGACAGCCACCGAGAACGGCTACGGCAAGCGCACACCGATCACCGAATACACCCGCCATGGCCGCGGCACCAAGGGCATGATCGCCATCCAGCAGAGCGAGCGCAACGGCAAGGTCGTGGCCGCCACGCTGGTGCACGCGGATGACGAGATCATGCTGATCACCGACAAGGGCGTGCTGGTGCGCACCCGCGTCTCCGAGATCCGCGAGCTTGGCCGTGCCACCCAGGGCGTGACCCTGATCGCCCTCGACGATGGCGCACAGCTCAGCGGTCTGCAACGCATCGTCGAGAACGATGCCAACGGCAACGAGGGTGAAGGTGAGCCGGGCGACGCGGCGGAAGACGCCTCCTGATGCAGCGCCCCTACAACTTCTCGGCCGGCCCGGCCGCCATCGCCCCCGAAGTGCTGCAGCAGGCCGCCAGCGAGATGCTGGACTGGCACGGCAGCGGCATGGGCGTGATGGAGATGAGCCACCGCGGCAAGGAGTTCATCAGCATCTACGAGCAGGCCCAGGCCGATCTGCGTGAGCTGCTGGCCATCCCGAAGCATTTCCACATCCTCTTCATGCAGGGCGGCGGCCTGGCGGAAAACGCCATTGTGCCGCTGAACCTCTCGCGTGGGGGCACGGTCGATTTCGTGCTCACCGGCAGCTGGAGCCAGAAGTCCATCAAGGAAGCGCGCAAGTACTGCAACGTGAACGTGGCCGCCACCGATGAAGCCCACGGCTTCACGCAGCTGCCCGCTCCCAGGACCTGGAAGCTCAGCCCCGGCGCCAGCTATGTGCACCTTTGTTCGAACGAGACCATCCACGGCGTCGAATTCCACGAACTGCCCGACCTGAAAGCCCTGGGCTCGGACGCCCCGCTGGTGATCGACTTCTCCTCCCAGGTCGCCTCGCGTCCCGTGGACTGGTCGCGCGTGGGCCTGGCATTCGGCGGCGCACAGAAGAACATCGGCCCGGCCGGCCTGACCCTGGTCGTGGTCCGTGAAGACCTGCTGGGCCGTGCCCTGCCCGCCTGCCCCAGTGCCTTCGACTACCAGATCGTGGCCGAGAACCAGTCCATGTTCAACACGCCACCGACCTATGCCATCTACATGGCCGGTCTGATCTTTCAGTGGCTCAAGAAGCTCGGCGGTGTGCCGGTCATCGAGGCGCGCAACATCGCCAAGGCCAAGCTGCTCTACGACGCCATCGACCAGTCACAGTTCTACGTGAACAAAGTGGCCCACAACTGCCGCTCGCGCATGAACGTGCCCTTCTTCCTGCGCGACGAGTCGCGCAACGAGGCCTTCCTGGCCGGCGCCAAGGCGGCGGGACTGCTGCAGCTCAAGGGCCACAAGTCAGTGGGCGGCATGCGGGCCAGTCTCTACAACGCCATGCCGCTCGAAGGCGTGCAGGCCCTGGTGGCCTACATGCGAGAATTCGAGCGCACGCAAAGCTGAGCCATGGCCAAGACCCTCCCCGAACTGCGCACCCTGATCGACGCCCTGGACCAGGAGTTGCTGGCCCTGCTGAACCGCCGCGCCAGCCTGGCCCATGAGGTCGGTGAGATCAAGAAGGTCGAAGGCTCGCCAATCTTCCGCCCGGAGCGCGAAGCCCAGGTGATCACCGGCCTGCAGGCGGGCAACCCCGGACCGCTCAAGCGCGAGAGCGTGGCCAGCATCTGGCGCGAAATCATGTCGGCCTGCCGCGCCCTCGAAGCACCCCAACGCGTGGCCTACCTCGGCCCGGCCGGCACCTTCAGCGAGCAGGCCGCCTTGCAGTTTTTCGGCTCCAGCATCGAGCGCATGCCCTGCGGCAGCATCGACGAGGTCTTCCGTGCGACGGCTGCGGGCAGCGCCCAGTACGGCGTGGTGCCCATGGAGAACTCCACCGAAGGCATGGTCTCGCGCTCGCTCGACCTCTTTCTGACCTCGCCGCTGCACGTGGTCGGCGAGACCAGCCTGCTGGTGCGCCACAACCTGCTGCGCCAGAGTGATTCGCTCGAAGGCATCACCGCCGTCTACGCCCACCCCCAGGCCCTGGCCCAGTGCCAGCACTGGCTCAACACCCATCTGCCGCACGCCGAGCGCCACGCCGCGGCCAGCAACGCCGAAGGTGCACGCCTGGCCTCGACCAACCCGGCCTGGGCTGGCATCGCCAGCGAGCGCGCGGGCAGCGAGTTCGGCCTGCACGTGGTGGCCCACGCCATCCAGGACGACGCCTACAACCGCACGCGCTTTGCCGTGGTCTGCCTGCCGCAGACCCTGCCCGCCCCCGAGGCCTCGGGCAGGGACTGCGTGAGCCTCATCGTCTCGGTGCCCAACCGCCCCGGCGCAGTGCATGACCTGCTGGTGCCGCTGAAAAAGCACGGTGTCTCCATGACCCGCTTCGAATCGCGTCCGGCACGATCGGGCCAATGGGAATACTATTTCTACATCGACATCCAGGGCCACACCTCCGAGCCCCGTGTGACGGCCGCCTTGCAGGAGCTGCAGACCCTCTGCGCCTTCTACAAGGTTCTGGGCACCTATCCAGTATCTGAATAGCAATGACGACCCCCACGCTCTTGCACTTCGTGTCTTTTGCTGCCCCCCGAGGGGGCCGCATTTCGCCTTGGGGCGGCCCGGCGGCTCACTATGTTTGAACAACTCGGTCTGATCGGTTGCGGCCTCATGGGCGGCTCCTTTGCGCTCGCGCTCAAGCGCGCCGGCCTGGTCAAACGCGTGGTCGGCTACAGCAAGTCGCCCTCCACCACCGAGCGCGCACGCCAGCTCGGCGTGATCGACGTCGAAGCGCCCTCGGCCCTGCTGGCCGTCTCGGGCGCCGACATCGTGCTGGTCGCCGTGCCGGTCTCGGCCACCGAAGCCACCTTCAAGGCCATCAAGCACCTCGTCACGCCGCAGATGCTGGTGATGGATGTGGGTTCGACCAAACGCGACGTGGTCGACGCCGCCCGCCGCGCCCTGCGCGAGCAGATCGGCTCCTTCGTGCCGGCCCATCCCATTGCCGGCAAGGAAGTGTCGGGGGTGGACCATGCCGACCCGGACCTCTATTCGGGCAAGCAGATCATCCTGACGCCGCTGGACCGCACCCATGCGACCCAGGTGCAGCAGGCCATCGACGTCTGGTCGGCCCTGGGCTGCAGCGTGCTCAAGATGACGCCCGAGTCGCACGACGCGGCGTTTGCGGCGGTGAGCCACCTGCCGCACCTGATCGCCTTCGCGCTCATGAACTCCATCGCCGGCCAAGGCCAGGGCAAGGACTTCCTCGCGCTGGCCGGTCCGGGCTTTCGCGACTTCACGCGCATCGCGGCCAGCGATCCGCAGATGTGGCGCGACGTGCTGATCTCCAACCGCGAAGAGCTGCTGACCCAGTCCAAGCACTTCCAGCGCAACCTGCAGGCGCTGGAGCTCATGATCTCCAACGGCAACGCCGAGGCGCTCGAGGAACTGATCGCCCAGGCCAGCGACACCCGCGCGCACTGGAGCATGAACAAGAACCGCCGTTGAGGCGCGCCGCAGGCTGATGTACGCGACCGAGTTCCTCGATCTGCCGCCACTGGCCGGCGCGCACGGCCGCGTGGTCCTGCCCGGCTCCAAGAGCATTTCCAACCGCGTGCTGCTGCTGTCGGCCCTGTGCGAGGGCCGCACCACGCTGCACGATCTGCTCGATTCCGACGACACCCGCGTGATGCTGGCTGCGCTACGCCAGCTGGGCTGCGGCGTGCAGCAGAACGGCCATACCGTCGTGATCGACGGCATCGCCGGCCGGCTGCCGACCACCCCCATCAAGTTCTTCATGGGCAACGCCGGCACGGCGATGCGCCCGCTGACCGCCGCACTGGCCATCGCTGGCGGCGACTTCGAACTCTCGGGCGTGCCGCGCATGCACGAGCGTCCCATCGGTGATCTTGTCGACGCGCTGCGCCCGTTGGGCTGCACCATCGCCTACCTTGGCAACGAGGGCTACCCACCGCTGCGTGTGGGTCGGCCCGCGCTGAAGCTGGACCAGCCCATCCGTGTGCGCGGTGACGTGTCGAGCCAGTTTCTCACGGCCCTGCTGATGGCGCTTCCTCTTGTCGCCCAGCAGGACATCGTCATCGAGGTCGTGGGCGAGCTGATCTCCAAGCCCTACATCGAGATCACGCTCAACCTGCTGGCACGCTTTGGCATCCAGGTGCGCCGCGAAGGCTGGGCACGCTTCACGATTCCCGCGGGCAGCCGCTACCAGTCGCCCGGTGTGCTGCACGTGGAAGCTGACGCCTCTTCGGCCAGCTATTTCATCGCCCTGGGGGCCATCGCGGCTCAGCAGGCGGCACCGGTGCGCGTCGAGGGTGTGGGCGAGAGCTCGATCCAGGGCGACATCCGCTTCATCGACGCCGCGCGCCAGATGGGCGCGCGCGTGAGCAGCGGCCCGAACTGGCTGGAGATCAGCCGCGGCAGCTGGCCCCTGGAGGCCATCGACCTGGACTGCAACCACATCCCCGACGCCGCCATGACCCTGGCCGTGATGGCGCTCTACGCCGACGGCCCGAGCACCCTGCGCAACATCGCGAGCTGGCGCGTCAAGGAAACCGACCGCATCGCCGCCATGGCCGCCGAGCTGCGCAAGCTGGGCGCCACGGTCGAGGAAGGTGCCGACTACCTCCGCGTGACGCCCATCGTCAGCAAGGGCTGGCGGGCCGCCAGCATCCACACCTACGACGACCACCGCGTCGCCATGTGTTTTTCCCTGGCAGCCTTCAACCCGGCCCGTCGGCCCGTGCGCATCCTCGACCCCAAGTGCGTGGCCAAGACCTTCCCGGACTATTTCGAGGCCCTGTTCTCGGTCACCATGCCCGTGGCCGGCGCCGTGCCCGTGCTCTGCGTCGACGGGCCCACGGCCTCGGGCAAGGGCACGTTGGCCGCGCGCGTGGCCGAACGCCTGGGCTACCACCTGCTCGATTCCGGTGCGCTGTACCGGGTGACCGCCCTGGCGGCGTTGAACGCCGGCCTGAGCCTGGAGCCGGTCCACGAGGCCGCCATCGCCACCCTGGCCCGGCACCTGCCCGTGCGCTTCGAAGGGGACCGGGTGCTGCTCGACGGCCAGGACGTGAGCGATGCCATCCGCAGCGAACAGGGCGGCATGAACGCCTCCAAGGTCTCGGCCCTGCCCGCTGTGCGAACCGCACTGGTGGCCCTGCAGCACAGCTTTGCCCGCCTGCCCGGCCTGGTCGCGGACGGGAGGGACATGGGCACCGTGATCTTCCCGGACGCCCCGCTCAAGGTGTTTTTGACCGCCAGTGCAGGGAAAAGGGCCGAAAGGCGGCATAAGCAGTTGATTTCAAAGGGGATTTCGACTACACTCGAAACCCTTCGCGCCGATCTGGAAGCGCGTGACGCCCGCGACATGAACCGCAGCGTCGCGCCTCTCAAGCCGGCGCAGGACGCCCGGTTGCTGGACAACTCGGATCTCACGATTGAAGAGTCGGTGGATCTCGTGCTGGACTGGTGGCAGGGCACACAGCCGTTCGGATCCGTCTGAACAGCTGAACGGGCCCAGCTGGCTCCCTTCGCGCAGCAAGCGCTTTGGTCGGCTGGATCGACAACTTAACCCGCGGAACATCCGCACAAACCACCGTCGAAAGCTCCCCCCAGTCGCAATGGTGCGGCTGTCACGCCATGGCCCTCCCGCCGTGGACGCCCAGATGGTCTAGGAACTTACATGTCTGAATCTTTTGCCGCCCTGTTTGAAGAATCCCTGCAACGCACCGAAATGCGTCCGGGCGAAGTGATCACCGCCGAAGTCGTTCGTG
This sequence comes from Hylemonella sp., assembly GCF_027532185.1. Lineage (GTDB taxonomy): Bacteria > Pseudomonadota > Gammaproteobacteria > Burkholderiales > Burkholderiaceae_C > Hylemonella. The sequence continues at coordinate 44,592 of NZ_JAPZSV010000001.1, forward strand.
TCGAACACGGCTTCGTCGTTGTGAATGCCGGCCTCAAGTCCGAGGCCTATGTCCCGATCGAGGAATTCAAGAACGACCAGGGCGTGCTCGAAGTGCAGGTGGGCGACTTTGTGTCGGTCGCCATCGGCTCGATCGAAAACGGCTACGGCGACACCATCCTGTCGCGCGACACCGCCAAGCGTCTGGCTTCCTGGATGGCCCTGGAAAAGGCCCTGGAATCCGGCGAGTTCGTCACCGGCACCACCTCCGGCAAGGTCAAGGGTGGCCTGACCGTGCTGGTCAATGGCATCCGCGCCTTCCTGCCCGGTTCGCTGGTCGACACACGTCCGACCAAGGACCTGACCCCCTACGAGAACAAGACCCTGGAATTCAAGGTCATCAAGCTCGACCGCAAGCGCAACAACGTGGTGCTGAGCCGCCGCGCCGTGGTGGAAGCCTCCATGGGTGAAGAGCGCGCCAAGCTCATGCAGAACCTCAAGGAAGGTTCCGTGGTGCAGGGTGTGGTCAAGAACATCACCGAATACGGTGCCTTCGTGGACCTGGGCGGCATCGACGGCCTGCTGCACATCACCGACATGGCCTGGCGCCGTGTCCGCCACCCGAGCGAAGTCGTTCAGGCCGGCCAGGAAATCACCGCCAAGATCCTCAAGTTCGACACCGAGAAGAACCGCGTGTCCCTGGGTCTGAAGCAGATGGGCGACGACCCCTGGATGGGCGTGTCCCGTCGCTACCCCACGGGCACCCGCCTGTTCGGCAAGATCACCAACATCGCCGACTACGGCGCGTTCGTGGAACTCGAGCCGGGCATCGAAGGTCTGGTGCACGTCTCCGAAATGGACTGGACCAACAAGAACGTGGCCCCGTCGAAGATCGTCGCCCTGGGTGACGAGGTCGAAGTCATGGTCCTCGAGATCGACGAGGACAAGCGCCGCATCAGCCTGGGCATGAAGCAGTGCAAGGCCAACCCCTGGCAGGAATTCGCGCAGAACACCAAGCGCGGCGACCGCGTCAAGGGCCCGATCAAGTCCATCACCGACTTCGGCGTGTTCGTGGGCCTGGCAGCCGGTATCGACGGCCTGGTGCACCTGTCCGACCTGTCCTGGAACGAGCCCGGCGAAGCCGCCGTGCGCAACTACAAGAAGGGCCAGGAAGTGGAAGCCATCGTGCTGGCCGTGGATGTGGACCGCGAGCGTATCTCCCTGGGCATCAAGCAGCTGGACCAGGATCCCTTCACCACCTTCACGTCCGTGAACGACAAGGGTGCCACCGTGACCGGCAAGGTCAAGACCGTGGACGCCCGTGGTGCCGAGATCGATCTGGGCCAGGACATCCTGGGCTACCTGCGCGCCAGCGAAATCTCGCGTGACCGCGTGGAAGACGCCCGCAACGTGCTCAAGGAAGGCGACGAAGTCACTGCCGTGGTGGTCAACGTGGATCGCAAGACCCGCAACATCCAGCTGTCGATCAAGGCCAAGGACCTGGCCGACGAGCAGGGTGCCATGGCCAACCTGAACCAGCAGTCGGCCCGCGAAAGCGCCGGTACCACCAGCCTGGGTGCCCTGCTGCGCGCCAAGCTGGACAACAACGAGAAGTGATCGGCTTGATGTAAAGCACGGAAACGACCGGTCGCAGCTGCGCCGGTCGTTTTTTTGCCCCAAGAACAAGTGACATGACCCGCTCCGACCTGGTTGAAGAACTGGCGGCCCGCTTCGGGCAGCTGACCCACCGCGACGCCGAGTTCGCGGTCAAGGCCATCCTGGACGCGATGAACGATGCCCTGGTGCGTGGGCACCGCATCGAGATCCGCGGCTTCGGCAGTTTCTCCATCAACCGCCGGCCGCCCCGCATGGGGCGCAACCCGCGCAGCGGCGAGAGCGTGGCCATTCCCGAAAAGCGCGTCCCCCACTTCAAGCCGGGCAAGGCCTTGCGCGAATCGGTGGACCAGCGTACCCATGAGATGCAGGCGCAGGAGCCCAAGAGCTGAGGCCGCTCTCACTCGTTAGAATCCCCCCACCCGGGGACTACCAATGAACCAACTGACTTGGCTGCTCAAGTGGATACTGCGGGCAGCCATTTTTTTTGCCCTGCTCGCCTTTGCGCTGAACAATCAGCACGCCGTGACCGTGCACCTGTTCTTCGGTCACGAATGGACGGCGCCGCTGGTGCTGGTAGTGCTCGCCGCCTTTGCCCTGGGCCTGGCTGCCGGCGTGCTGGCCATGCTGCCGCGCTGGTTCAAGCAGCGGCGCGCCGCGCGCCTCGCACGTCGCCAGGGCGCCGCCGACAGCCAGCTCGCCCTCTCCACCCTGCAGCCGCCCCATGAACCTTGACCTGAGCTGGATCCTGCTCGGCCTGCCCGCCGCGTTCATCCTGGGCTGGATCGCCTCGCGTCTGGACCTGCGCCAGCTGCGCATCGAGAACCGCCGCAATCCCAAAGCCTACTTCCGCGGCCTTAACTTCCTGCTCAACGAGCAGCAGGACCAGGCCATCGACGCCTTCATCGAGGCCGTGCAGAACGACCCCGACACGTCCGAGCTGCACTTCGCCCTCGGCAACCTGTTCCGCCGCCGCGGCGAGTACGAGCGCGCCGTGCGCGTGCACGAGCACCTGCTGGCACGCGCCGACCTATCCGAGGCCGATCGCCAGCGTGCCCAGCACGCGCTCGCGCTGGACTTCCTCAAGGCCGGCCTGCTCGACCGCGCCGATGCTGCCCTGCTCAAGCTCGAGGGCACGCCCTTCCAGGCCCAGGCGCGCCTGGCCCGCCTGGCCAATGCCGAGCGCGCACGCGACTGGCCCCAGGCAGCCGCCATCGCGCGCCGGCTGGAAGACGCCGAGCACGGCAGCTTCAGCAGCCGTCTGGCGCATTACCTCTGCGAACAGGCTGCGGCCGAACTGGCGCGCGGCGACAGCACGGCTGCCCTGCAGCTGCTGCAGCAGGCCATCAGCACCGCACCCGCAGCGCCTCGCGCACGCATCGAGCTGGCGCGCCTGCAGATGCAGCAGAAGCAGGCCGCCGAGGCCTGCGCCACGCTGGAAGAGGCCTTACAGGCCTGCCCGAGCGCCACACCGCTGATCGCCGCTCCGCTGGCCCAGGCCGCCATCGCCGGCGGCCGCACCGTGAACGTGCTGGCCCGCTTGCAGGCCATCTACGAACAGACGCCCTCGCTCGACGTGCTCGAAGCCCTGGTGACGCTGCAGGCCGCCGCGGGCAGCAGCAGCACCAGCACGCGCGACTGGTACGCCCACCATCTGGAGCGCGAGCCCTCGCTCGTCGCCGCCGCCAAATGGCTGGCCGGCGAGCAGCTCGAGCACGAGCAGTTCCACCCCCAGGTCCCGCGCGCGCTGGACCACGCCGTCAAGCCGCTCACGCGCTACCGCTGCGCGGCCTGCGGCTTCGAGGCCAAGCAGCATTTCTGGCAATGCCCGGGCTGCCAGGCCTGGGACAGCTATCCCGCCCGCCGGGTTGAAGAGTTATGAAGCACCCCCAGGCTCCGCTCCCTACGTTCGCTGCGCCACCCCCCTCAAAGGGGGCGACGCCAGCAGCCCGGCAAAGCCGGCTCTGCGGCGGCCCGCGACCTGGCTTCTTCGTGCCAGCTGTGATGCGGCCATCGGTCTTTCAGTCATGCCTATGAACATATCTCAAGCTCAACTCGCCAAGTCCCGCGTGCTCGTGGTGGGCGACGCCATGATCGACCGCTACTGGTACGGTGCGGTCGACCGCATCAGTCCCGAGGCGCCCGTGCCCGTGGTGCGCGTCACGCGCGAGGAACTGCGCATCGGTGGTGCCGCCAACGTGGCGAGCAACGTTGTCTCCCTTGGCGCCAAGGCCACGCTGCTCACCGTGGTCGGCGACGACGACGCCAGCCACACGCTGGAGCGCCTCGTGGCCCAGACCGGCATCACCCCGCACTTCGGCCGCGATGCCGATCTGCAGACCACCGTGAAGCTGCGCGTGATTGGCCGCCAGCAGCAGCTGATCCGCCTCGATTTCGAGAACAGCCCCAAGAGCGAAGTGCTGGCCTCGCAGACCGCCGACTTTCTCAAGCTGCTGCCCCAGCACGACGCGGTGCTTTTCTCTGATTACGGCAAAGGTGGCCTGGACCACGTGCACCACATGATCGAGCACGCGCGCGCCGCAGGCAAGCCGGTGCTGATTGATCCCAAGGGTTCGGACTACTCGCGCTACAGCGGCGCCACCGTGATCACCCCCAACCGCGCTGAGCTGCAACAGGTGGTGGGCGCCTGGAACAGCGAGGACGAGCTGCGCGCCAAGGCGCGCAAGCTGCGCGAGTCGCTCGATCTCACCGCCCTGCTGCTCACGCGCAGCGAGGAAGGCATGACCTTGTACGAGGCCGACAGCGAAGCCAGCGTGGCCGCCCAGGCCCGCGAGGTGTTCGATGTGACGGGCGCGGGTGACACCGTGATCGCCACCCTGGCCGCCCTCGTGGGCGCCGGCCTGCCGCTGCGCCAAGCCATGCCCCTGGCCAACAAGGCCGGCGGCATCGTCGTGGGCAAGTTCGGCACCGCCACCGTCAGCTACGACGAGCTGTTCGGCACACAATGAGTTACTGAGGACATCACATGACACGCGTAGTGGTTACCGGGGCGGCGGGGTTTATCGGCGCCAACATCGTCAAAGGCCTGAACGCACGTGGCATCGACGACATCATCGTCGTCGACGACCTGAGCCAGGGCGACAAGTTCCGCAACATCGCGGACCTCAAGATCGCCGACTATGTGGACCTGGACGACTTCTATCCGAATTTCGAGGAAGGCTATTACGGCAAGGTCGAGGCCGTCTTCCACGAAGGTGCCTGCAGCGACACCATGGAGCAGGACGGCAAGTACATGATGGACAACAACTACACGCTCTCGTGTGAGTTGTTCCAGGCCTGTCAGCAGCAGGGTACGCGCCTGCTCTACGCCTCCTCTGCCGCCACCTACGGCGGCTCGGAGACCTTCCGCGAGGAGCCAGCTTTCGAGGGCCCGCTCAACGTCTACGGCTACTCCAAGCTGCTGTTTGACCAGCGCATGCGGCGCGAGCTGGGGACGAAATTCGAGAAGGCCAAGCTGCAGGTCGCCGGCTTCCGCTACTTCAACGTCTACGGGCCGCGCGAGCAGCACAAGGGTCGCATGGCCAGTGTGGCCTACCACCAGTTCCACCAGTTCCGCAACGAAGGCAAGGTCAAGCTCTTCGGCGAATACGGCGGCTACGCGCGCGGCGAGCAGATGCGCGACTTCGTCTTCGTCGACGACGTGGTGGCCGTCAACCTCTGGTTCTTCGACCACCCGGAGAAAAGTGGCATCTTCAACCTCGGCTCGGGCCGGGCGCAGCCCTTCAACGACGTGGCCGTGGCCGTGGTCAACACCCTGCGCAGCCTGCAGGGAGAGGCCGCGCTGCCCCTGGCCGAGATCGCCGCACGCGGCCTGATCGAGTACATCCCCTTTCCCGACGCCCTGCGCGGCAAGTACCAGTGCTACACCCAGGCCGACCTGGGCGCGCTGCGCGCGGCCGGCTGCGCGCATGAGTTCCACAGCGTGCAGGACGGGGTGAGCCAGTACGTGCGCGAACTCGCACGCCAGGCCTGAGGCGGCCGCGCGGGCCTGCCCCGGTCATGCCGACCTGGCCGTCTTCAGCTGTTCCCTGAGCACGGTCTTGAGCACCTTGCCGTAATTGTTCTTGGGCAGTTCGGACACGAACACATAGCGCTTGGGCCGCTTGAAGCGGGCCAGCTGTTGCAGGCAGTGCGCGTTGAGCGCGGCCGCATCGGTCACGCTGCCCAGCGGGCACACAACAAAGGCCACGACCACCTCGCCCCATTCCGGATCGGGCGCACCTACCACGGCCACCTCGGACACGCCGGGCGCCGTCAGCAGCACCTCTTCGACCTCGCGCGGGTAGATGTTGGAGCCGCCACTGATGAGCAGATCCTTGCTGCGGTCCCTGAGCGTGAGAAATCCATCCTTATCCAGGCTGCCCACATCGCCGGTCAGCAACCAGCCATCCCGGATCGCGGCCGCGGTCGCCTCCGGGTTGTCCCAGTAGCCGGCCATCACGCTATCGCCACGCACCATGACCTCGCCCACCGCCCCCACCGGCAGCTCGCGGCCCTCTTCATCTGCCACCCGCAGCGCCACCGGCGTCTGCGCGACGCCCACCGAGGCCAGCCGTTCGAGATAACGCGGATGCGCGGTATCCGTCAGATGACGGCGCGCCAGCGCCGTGGCCACCATGGGTGTCTCGCCCTGACCATAGATCTGCACGAAGCGCGGCCCCATCACACGCAGCGCGCGCTGGATGTCGGCCAGGTACATGGGCGCGCCGCCGTAGACGATGGTCTTCCAGGCCCGCGCGCCGTCTTCGGGCTGCAGCCCGGCCTGCTCGGCATGATCGACCAGGCGCTTGACGATGGTGGGCGCCGCAAATGTGCTCAGCGGCCCGAGAACGCAACCCAGGGCATGGAGCTCGGCCGGATCAACACCGCCCGACGCCGGCACCACGTGGCGGGCGCCGGCCATCAGGTGCGGCACGGCGTACAGGCCCGCCCCGTGGGACATGGGCGCGGCGTAGACGATGGCATCGCCTGGATCGACCCCATCCACATCGACGAAATAGGTCAGCCCCATGATCATCAGGTTGCGGTGGGTGAGCATCACGCCCTTGGGCCGGCCGGTCGTGCCGCTGGTGTAGAACAGCCAGGCCAAGTCATCGGGCTCACGCTGCACCGGATCCTGCTGCCAAGGGTCGGAAAGAGGCGCCAGCAGGGCATCCATCTCGCCGGAGTCGACCTCGATCTGACGGACCAGGCCAGCCAGCGGTGCAGGCGCCACATCGGCGCTCACGAAAGCCCAGCCTGAACGTGCATGGCCAATGATCCACTCCACCTCGCGCGCGTGCAGCTTGGCATTGACCGGGACCACCACTAGGCCTGCCCACCAGGCGGCCCAGAGAATCTCCAGGTAGCGCGGATGATTGCTCATGAAAACCAGCACACGGTCTCCGGGCCGCAGGCCCGCCGCCGCCAAGCGTTGCGCCAGGCCGGCGCTGCGCGCGGCCCATTCACCATAGCGGGCGTGCAGGGCCGTGCCCCGGTAGATGGCGGGGCGCGCCGGATCAAGGCGAGCCTGACGCAACAACAGCTGAACAAGATTCATGGCGAGCGCGAAAAGGTCTGACATCGAAGAACAGCCTGAACGATACGCGCGCATCGTGCGGACGCCTATACGGCATGAATACCGTATCATGCCGCCATGAGCGCCCTGGCCGATTTCGGCTTCATGCTGGCCCCAACGGCACTGTGCATCACCCGAGACCGGGTGATCGCCCTGTGCAATCCTGCCTTCGCCGAACTGTTCGGCTACAAGGTTGAGGCCTTGAAAGGCCAGTCCATCGTTCTGCTCTACCCCTCGGCCCAGGAGTACAGCCGCATCGGCGCGCGGGGCTATCCGCAGATGACGCGCGGACGCACCTACCGGGACGAACGCCTCATGCGCCGCTCCGACGGTAACCTGATCTGGTGCCGGGTGACTGGTCGTGCTGGCGATGGCGATGCCCCTGAACGCCAGGCCGTCTGGATCTTCGAGCCCCTGCACCACCCGGCCGACGCCACCCGGGCCCTGAGCCCGCGCGAGCGCGAAGTCGTGGCGCATCTCGCGCAGGGACTCTCCAGCAAGGAGATCGCCCGTGAGCTCGGCCTCAGCCCGCGCACGGTGGAAATGCACCGCGCCCGCCTGCTGCGCAAGCTGGCGGTGCGAACCACCGCGCAGCTGCTGGCACGGCTGGCCTGATGAAAAAGGCCAGCGGGCTCACGCCTGCTGGCCTTGAATGCCTGCCGCCTCAGCGGCTCACTTGCACTTGAAGATCTCGTAGCTGCGCTTGCCGTACTCCATCGAGGCGCCCTTGACCACGGTGTCGCCGCCCTTGTCCACGGCCTCGTTACGGGCCATCTGCAGCAGATTGTCTTCCACCGCTTCGGCGCTGCGCGTGATCGGGCCCAGCGAGGACAGCACGCTGAGCGTGGTGCGCCCCAGCGACTTGCACTTGCTGACCTGCGTGGCATCGGCCAGCACGATCTGGTCCGCGCCGAGGCGCTCGCCGATCATGGTGCTGGAACAGCCGCCCAGCAGCAGTGCAGACAGAGCCAGAGGGATGAGTAGTTTTTTCGTCGACATGTCTAGACTCCTGAAGATCCGAACAGAATATGTGAGGGGCAAGTCTAACGGGAGTTCCCGTTACAAAATGCAAGCAGCTCAGCAGCCGGTGATGCGCCGGTAGTCCTGGCGGGTCTCGGCCGAAACGGCGTCGATGAGCTGCTGATGGCTGGTCTGGTGCCGCGCCAGCATGCGCGCCGAGGCGACGGCCTTGGAGCGGCAGAACCAGTGGCAGCTGTGCTGCATGAGCAGCAGCTCGGCCGTCATCGTGTAGGCCTTGTCGCGCTGCGAGAGCTGGTGGCGGTTTTCAGCTGCTGCCGCAATGCCTTCGGCATGCACGGCCACCAGATGACGCATATCAAACGCCTGGCGCGGAAAGATCTTGTCGCCGTAGGGCAGAGCGAAACCCAGGGTGCTGACCTGGGTCTGCCCGTTCCAGACCTTGGAAAAATCCTCGCTAAAGCGGCGGAACTGGCTCGCCAACTCCTGCTCGGCGGTGGCCAGCAGGCTCCAGATCTGCGAGCGACGCTCCTCGTCGCTCTCTCCGAGTGCGCGCAGATAGCCGTCACTCACGTTCTCCATGAGCTTCTCGATCTGGTACTGGCTCAGATAGCCCCCCAGCAGGTAGATGCGGCGGCGCTGGTCCCGCGCCTTGAGCACCTGAAAGCCCACGACAAGCGCGAGCGGAAGAAAAACAAGGATATCCATGGGGGTCGCTGCGTCCGCGTGCAAAGCCGTCAGTTTAGACGGCCTGCGAGGACTCATTCCACCGCGCCATAACCTCCACCGCCGGGTGTGTGAATTTCGAAGACGTCCCCCGGCGCCATGACCGCCTGACCGATGTGGCCCAGTTCCTCCACGCGGCCGTCGGCACGGACCACACGGTTGATGCCCGGCAGGCCAGCCTGGCCGCCGGCCATACCAAAGGCACCGCTCTTGCGGCCGTTGGAGAGGATGCCGGCCGTCATCTCCTCCAGGAAGAGCACACGCCGCACACCGCCATCACCCCCACGCCATCGGCCCGCACCGCCCGAGCCCTGGCGGACCTCGTAGCCCAGCAGACGCACGGGGAAGCGGAACTCCAGCACTTCGGGATCGGTCAGGCGTGAATTGGTCATATGGGTCTGCACCACGCTCGTGCCGTTGAAACCTTCGCCCGCGCCTGAGCCCCCCGAAATGGTCTCGTAGTACTGGTAGGTCGCGTTGCCGAAGGTGAAGTTGTTCATCGTGCACTGGCTGGCCGCCATCACACCCAGCGCACCGTAGAGCGCGTTGGTGATGCAGCTGGAGGTCTCCACATTGCCTGCGACCACAGAGGCTGGCGGATTCGGGTTGAGCATGGAACCCGGCGGAATGATGACCTTGAGCGGCTTGAGGCAGCCTGCGTTGAGCGGGATGTCGTCGTCCACCAGGGTGCGAAACACATAGAGCACAGCCGCCATGCACACCGCCGTGGGCGCGTTGAAGTTGTTGAGCTGCTGCGCGCTCGTGCCCGTGAAGTCGATCTCGGCGCTGCGGTTCTTCGCATCGACGCGGATGCTCACGTGAATCTGGGCGCCGTTGTCCAGCGGCAAGGTGAACTGGCCATCCTTCAGGCGCGTGATCACGCGGCGCACCGACTCCTCGGCGTTGTCCTGCACATGGCGCATATAGGCCAGCACGACGTCCAGGCCGAACTGCCCCACCATCTTGCGCAGCTCCTGCACGCCCTTCTCGTTGGCCGCGATCTGGGCCTTGAGGTCGGCCAGGTTCTGCTGCGGGTTACGGCTGGGGTATTCGCCGCTGGCCAGCAGGGCCAGAATCTCCGCCTCGCGCAGCACCCCGCGGTCCACCAGCTTGAAGTTCTGGATCTGCACGCCCTCTTCCTCGATGCGCGTCGAGAAAGGCGGCATGGAGCCGGGTGTGGTGCCACCGATGTCCGCCTGGTGGCCGCGCGAGCCCACGTAGAAGGTCGGCTCGGTTCTGCCCTCCAGATAGACCGGCGTGATCACCGTCACGTCAGGCAGATGGGTGCCACCGTGGTAGGGGTCGTTCAGAACGTACACATCGCCTGGCTGCATCTTCCCCGTGTTCTCGCGGATCACGGTCTTGATGCTCTCGCCCATGGAGCCCAGGTGCACGGGCATGTGCGGCGCGTTGGCAATCAGGTTGCCTTCGGTGTCAAACAGCGCGCAGGAAAAGTCCAGCCGCTCCTTGATGTTGACGGAGTAGGCCGTGTTCTGCAGCTGCAGGCCCATCTGCTCGGCGATGTTCATGAAGAGGTTGTTGAATACCTCGAGCAGCACCGGGTCGGCCGTGGTGCCGGCCGCGTAGCGTTGCTCCCGCGGCACACGCCGCTGCAGCACGATGTGGTCCAGGGCCGTGAGCTCGGCTTCCCAGCCGGGCTCCACCACCGTGGTGGCATTTTTCTCGGCGATGATGGCGGGGCCGGAAATATGGTCCCCTGCGCGCAGGTCTTCACGCACCACGAGCGCAGCCTCGTGCCACTGTCCGCCCGAGTACATGCGCACCGTCTCTCGGCGCGGCACTTCACGCGCGGCGTGCACGGTGTGACGCGGCTCGGCTGGTGCGTCCCCGGCCACCACGGCCTCCACCGACACGGCCTCCACGATCAGGCGCTTGCCCTGCATCAGAAAAGCGAAGCGCTGACGGTAGGCGGCCTCGAAACCGGCCGTGATGGCGGCCAGATCCCCGTGCGGCACCACCAGGGCGGAGTCACTGCCTTCGTAGCGCACGTGCACGCGGCGCTGCACGCGCACGGCGGCCGCGCTGAGCTGCTGGCGCTCCAGCTCCCCACGCGCGGCCTGGGTCAGTGCGTCCAACTTTTCAGAGATCGCTGGCAAGGCCGACGCATCGAGCGGCAGCTCCACCGCCTGCTCGCGGATCACGTTCTGGTCGGCCAGGCCCATGCCATAGGCCGAGAGCACACCGGCGAGTGGATGCACCAGCACGCGCGTCATGCCCAGCGCGTCGGCCACCAGGCAGGCGTGCTGCCCGCCCGCGCCACCGAAACACTGCAGGGTGTAGCGCGTCACGTCATAACCGCGGGCCACGGAGATCTTCTTGATCGCATTGGCCATCTGCTGCACGGCGATGTTCACGAAGCCCTCAGCCACGTCCTGGGCGCTGCGCCCGGTCTGCGCTGCCAGTTCACCGAACTTTCGATGCACGACGTCGCCATCCAGCGCCTCGTTGGCAGCGGGTCCGAACACCTTCGGAAAGAAACGCGGCTGGATCTTGCCCAGCATCACGTTGGCATCGGTCACCGCCAGCGGGCCACCCCGCCGGTAGCTCGCGGGCCCGGGGTTGGCCCCGGCACTCTGAGGCCCGACGCGGAAGCGCGCGCCGTCATACTGCAGGAGCGAGCCGCCGCCAGCCGCCACCGTGTGGATGCTCATCATGGGCGCGCGCATGCGCACGCCGGCCACCTGGGTCTCGAACTCGCGCTCGAACTCGCCTGCGTAGTGCGAGACGTCGGTAGAAGTGCCGCCCATGTCGAAGCCGATCACGCGGTCCATGCCCGCGATCTCGGCCGTGCGCGCCATGCCCACGATGCCGCCGGCCGGGCCGCTGAGGATGGCGTCCTTGCCCTGGAAGGCGTGCGCATCCGTCAGGCCGCCCGAGGACTGCATGAAGAAGAGACGCACGCCCGGCATTTCGCTCGCCACCTGGTCCACATAACGGCGCAGGATGGGCGAGAGGTAGGCGTCGACCACCGTGGTGTCGCCGCGGCTCACGAACTTCATCAGCGGGCTGGTTCCGTGCGAGGTGCTGACCTGGGTGTAGCCGACCTCGCGTGCGATACGCGCCGCCGTTGCTTCGTGCGCCGTGTAGCGGTAGCCATGCAGAAAGACGATGGCCACGCTGCGCAGGCCGGCCGCGTACTGCGCCTGCAGATCGCGGCGCAAGGCGCTTTCGTCCAGCGGCATCACCCGCTCACCCCGCGCGCCCACACGTTCCTCGGCTTCCACCACGGCGCTGTAGAGCAGCTCGGGCAACACGATGTGGCGGTCGAAGAGTCGCGGGCGGTTCTGGTAGGCGATGCGCAAGGCATCGCGGAAACCGCGGGTCGTCACCAACAGCGTCGGCTCGCCTTTGCGCTCGAGCAGGGCGTTGGTGGCCACCGTCGTACCCATCTTCACGCACTCGACCTGCTGCGGCGTGATGGGCTCGCCGGCTTTCAGGCCCAGCAGGTGCCGGATGCCGGCCACGGCTGCGTCGCGATACTGATCGGGGTTCTCGGACAGCAGCTTGTGCGTGACCAGGCTGCCGTCGGGCCGCCGGCCCACGATGTCGGTGAAAGTGCCGCCGCGGTCGATCCAGAACTGCCAGCGTTTTGCGTTTGTCATCTTCCTCTCCCTTACAAGCTCGCAGCGGACCGGGCCGCCTGGTCATAGACGCCTGACAGCACACGCAGCAGGCGCGCCAGCTCGCCGATGTCGCGGTTCAGGCCTTCGTCGGCCTTGAGCGCGTTGATCAGGCAGCCTTCACGGATCTCGCGGTAGCGCTGCACAAAATGCTGCCCTTGCTCGGTGGCGGCATAGGTCACTTCCTTGCCGCTCTTGCTGGACGCCACCACGCCCAGGCCCTGCAGCTTCTTGAGCGCGTAGTTGATGAGGTGGGTGTCTTCCACATTCATGATGAAGCTGATGTCGGCCAGGCGCTTGTTGCGCGCACGGTGCGTGACATGGTGCAGCACCAGCACGTCGAGCGGCGTCAGGTCCTTGAGGCCGGCGGCCGACATGCAGTGCACGATCCAGCGGTGGAAGGCATTGCCCGCGACGATGAGGCCGAACTCGAACTCGCTCATCTCGGCGCTGCGCGGCGAGACCAGATGTGCCGATGACACGATAGGCGACTTGCCCGACGCGGCGACACCGGATGCAGTCTTCTTGGGCATGAGGGGCACTCCTGCAGGGCGTCACGCCCTGTTCTGGTGAAACGGGATAAATACAACAACAATTTGTTGACAATTTATCAGCATTTAGGGAATATGCCTATGCCCTGCCGTTTCAGGCACCCTTAAAGTTCCGCCATCCCTTCAACCACCGTGGAGTGAACATGCAGCGTCGTCATTTCTCTCTCGCCAGCCTCACGCTGGCTCTGACCCTGGCCTCCGGCAACGCCCTGGCCCAGACCAAATGGGACCTGGCCGCCGCCTACCCGGCCACCAACTTCCATTCGGAAAACCTCATGCAGTTCGCCACCGACGTGGACAAGGCCACGGGCGGCAAGCTCAAGATCACGGTGCACGCCAACGCCACGCTGTTCAAGGCGCCGGAGATCAAACGTGCCGTGCAGGGCGGCCAGGCCCAGGCCGGCGAAGTGCTCATGGGCCTGCTGCAGAACGAATGGCAGATCTACGGCGCCGATGGTCTGCCCTTCCTGGCCGACAGCTACGACGCCTCGGTCAAGCTGTGGAAAGCGCAGAAGCCCCTGGTCGAGAAGAAGCTGGCCGAGCAGGGCATGGTGCTGCTGTATTCGGTGGCCTGGCCGCCGCAGGGCATCTATACCAAGAAGCCCATCAACAGCGCCGCCGACCTCAAGGGCGTGAAATGGCGCGCCTACAGCCCCAACACGGCACGTATTGCGGACCTGGTCGGCGCCCAGCCCGTCACCGTGCAGGCCGCCGAACTGCAACAGGCCCTGGCCACGGGCGTGGTGGAGTCGACCATGACCTCGGGCGCCACCGGCGTGGACAGCAAGCTCTTCGAGCACCTCAAGTACTACTATGACACCCAGGCCTGGCTGCCCAAGAACATGGTGATCGTGAACAAGAAGGCGTTCGATGCGCTGGACAAGCCCACGCAGGACGCCCTGCTCAAGGCCGCGGCCGAGGCCGAGACCCGTGGTCTGGTGGCCAGCAAGCGCGTGGACACCGAGACCAAGGACAAGCTCAAGGCCAACGGCATGCAGGTGCTGCCGCCCTCGGCCGCGCTCAAGGCCGATATGCAGAAGGTCGGCGAGACCATGCTCAAGGAATGGCTGGAGAAGGCCGGGTCCGAGGGTCAGACCTTGGTCGACGCCTACAAGCGCTGATCGCCTGCCATGTCCGAACTCCCGCCGGGCCGACCCGGCCCGGTGCGCCGCGCTCTTGACGGCCTTTACGCCGCCGGCGGCGCACTGGCCGCCCTGTGCGTTCTGGCCATCCTGATCCTGATGATCGGCGCCTCCATCGGGCGCGTGGCCAACTGGCGCATCTCCTGGATCAACGACGTCGTGGCCTGGCTCTGTGCCGCGGCCGCCTTCCTCGGCATGGCCTACAGCTTTCGCAACGGCGACTTCGTGCGCGTCACACTGCTGCTCGAGTCCGTTTCCCCCAGGGTACGCCGCTGGCTGGAGATCGTCTCACTGGCCATCGCCAGCGTGGCCATCGCCTACCTGGGCTGGTGGGCCGCACGCTTCACCTATGAGAGCTGGGAGTTCAACGACATCGCCGGCAATATGGTGGCCATCCCGATCTGGATCCCGCAGATGAGCTTCGTGGTCGGTGCGCTGATCTTCGTGGTGGCCGTGCTCGACGAATGCATCTGCGTACTGCGCGGCGCCAAGCCGAGTTACGTGGCACGCGTGGAAGAACGTCATGCCCGTGGCGATTTCTCCGAGGAACTGTAAGGAAGCGTGATGGGCCTGCTTGAAATCGGAGCCCTGCTGCTCTTCCTCATGCTGCTCCTGCTGTCCGGCGGGGTCTGGATCGCCATGACCCTGGCCATCGTGGGCTGGGTCGGCCAGGCCTTTTTCACGAGCACCGCACCCGGCAAGAACCTGTTCTCCGCCTTTTGGGAGACCACGGCCAGCTGGGAGCTGGCAGCGCTGCCGCTCTTCATCTGGATGGGCGAGATCCTCTACCGCACCCGCCTGTCCGAGCAGATGTTCGACGGGCTCTCGCCCTGGCTCTCGCGCGTGCCCGGCCGCCTGATGCACACCACCATCCTGGGCTGCGGCATCTTCGGCTCCGTTTCGGGCTCCTCGGCCGCCACCTGCGCCACGATTGCCAAGGTGGCCCTGCCCGAGCTGGAGCGCCGCGGCTATGACCGCAACATCGCCCTGGGCTCGCTGGCCGCGGCCGGTGGCCTGGGCATCCTGATCCCGCCGTCCATCACCATGGTGGTCTACGCCGTCGCCGCGGACGCCTCGGTGATCCGGCTCTTTCTCGCCGGCTTTCTGCCCGGCTTCCTGCTCATGGGCCTGTTCTCGGCCTACATCATGTGGTGGAGTCTGCGCAACCCGGCCAAGGTGCCGCCGGCCGAGGCGCCGACCAGTTTCATGGCCAAGCTGCGCCGCTCAGGCAGCCTCATCCCCTGCGGCCTGCTCATCGTCTTCATCGTCTGGGTGCTGGTGGCCGGCATCGCCACCGCCACCGAAAGTGCGGCCTGGGGGGTGGTGGGCGCGCTGGCCATCGCCGCGACCAGCCGCTCGCTGACCTGGCGCAACTTCTGGGACGGACTGGCCGGCGCCACGCGCGTGAGCTGCATGATCATGTTCATCCTGGCGGGCGCGGCCTTCCTGACCAAGACCATGGCCTTCACCGGTATCCCGCGCGAGCTGGCCGAGTTCGTGCACAGCCTCAATCTTTCGCCTTACGGTCTGATCGCCGTGCTCGTGGTGGTCTACCTCATCCTGGGTACGGCACTGGACGGCATCTCCATGATCGTGCTCACCAGCGCCATCGTGCTGCCCATGGTGCAGAAGGCGGGTTTCGACCTGGTGTGGTTCGGCATCTTCATCATCCTGCTGATCGAGATCGCCGAGATCACGCCGCCCGTGGGCTTCAACCTCTTCGTGCTGCAGAACATGACGGGTGTGGACAGCAACCGCATCGCGCGTGTCACCCTGCCCTTCTTCGGCTGCATGATCATGGCCATCGTGCTGATCACACTTTTTCCATCCATCGTGACCAGCGTGCCGAACTGGCTCATGGGCGTGGAACGCTGACCCGCTTGCGGGCGCTGAGCCTTAGCGGTCTCGGCTGGCCAGCAGCTCCGCGAACTTGTCGGCGGACATCGCCGGGTAGTACAGCCAGCCCTGCGCCTCACGCACATTCAGTCCGAGCAGGATGTTGCGCTGGATGTCGGTCTCCACACCTTCTGCAGTCACGGCGAGGCCCAAGGTTGTGGCCATCACCGCGATCGTGCGCGCGATGGCCATATCGTTCGGATCGCTGGCCAGGTCGCGGATGAAGCTGCGGTCGATCTTGAGGCGGGTCAAAGGCAGGAACTTGAGCATCGACAGGGAGGAGAAACCGGTACCGAAGTCGTCAAGTGCAAGATGCACGCCCAGTATCCGCAAACGATGCAGTGCCAGTTGTACCGCTTCGCCACGTTGCAACGAGGACTCCGTGAGCTCGATCTCCAGGATCTGCGGTGGCAGGTCGAAACTCACCAGCGTCGCAGCCACACGATCGGCAAAGTCGCCTTGCTGAAGTTGGGCGGCAGACACGTTCACCGCGATACGGCCGGGGTTCAGCCCTCGCACGCGCCATTGCGCTGCATGTCGGCAGGCCTCCTCCAGCACCCAGGTCCCCAGGGGCAGGATGAGGCCCGTCTCCTCGGCCAGGGGAATGAAGCGCTCCGGACTGATACGGCCGGCAACCGGATGCGTCCAGCGGAGCAGGGCCTCGGCGCCCAGGATACGCCCGGAGTGCATGTCCATGACCGGCTGCCATTGCAGCTCGAGTTCCTGGCGCTCGGCGGCATGCCTCAGCCCCTGCTCCAGCTGCAAGCGCTCCAGGGCACGATGCGCCAGGGTCTGGGAGAAGACGGTGTAACGGTTACGGCCATTGGCCTTGGCTTCGTAGGCCGCCGTATCGGCCGCGCGGATGAGATCATCAGTGTTGTCCGCATGCTCTGGAAACAGCGCGATGCCGATGCTGGCCGTGACACTGACCGACTGGCCAATGCTCGTCTGGACCGGCTCGCTGATAGCGGCCAGCAGCTTGCGGGAAATCGCCACCGCGTCCGCCTCGCTGCAAAGGCTGTCCAGCAGGATGAGGAACTCGTCGCCGCCCATGCGTACGGCAACATCGTGCTGGCGCAAAGTGTGCTTCAGACGGCGCGTCAACTCCACGAGCAGCTCATCGCCGATGGAATGACCCAAGGAGTCATTGATGTACTTGAAACCGTCGAGGTCGATGAACAGCAGCCCGAAGCCGCCGCGATCTGCTGAGAAAGCAGCACGGCTGATGGCGTGTCGTAGACAGATATCGAGCTGGTGGCGGTTTCCCAGCCCGGTCAGCGCATCATGCAAGGCAATGTGGGTGAGGCGACTCTCAGCCCCCCTCAACGCGGAGATGTCGCAGAAGGTCAGCACATGGTGGCTGACCTGGCCCCGTTCGTCCCTGACCTCCGCCAGCCGCTCCCAAGCAGGGAACACGGAGTCGTCCCGACGTCGGCACGTCACCTCGACCTGCTCGTCCGCTGCCCCTGCGCGACCCCGGTCACCGCTGCGGGCGGCGTATAGAAACTCTCCTGGTCGGCGGCCGCGCACCTCCGCGGCACTCCACCCCGTGATCCTCTCGAAGGCCTTGTTGACAGTACTCACGCGCTGTTCCCGGTCCAGGATCAGAACCCCGTCGCCAGCCGTCTCGAAAACCACAGCCGCCTGCCGCAAGCGCTCCTCGGCAGCTACGCGATCACTCACGTCGCGCAGTACGCCTACCACGCGGTCCTCCTCCGGAAAGTGGCTGGCGTAGAGCTCCAGCCAGATGCGATCACCGCCCTGGGTGCGCCACGCCATGCATAGTTGAACCATGTCTCCGAGGCGCAGCATCACATCAAGACGACCGCGGACCCCGGGGTCTTCCACCCGCTCCAGAAACTCCGCGCGGCTGATCGTGAAACTCTCGGCGTGGGGTCGCAGCGCAGGCGCGAGGAGCCCCTCAATCCGAAGCTGCTGCCGCCCCTCATCCAACTCCACGACCCCCAGTTGTGCCGCCTCCAGGGCCAGTCGAAAGCGTCGCTCGGCACGTCGGGTCTTCTTCTCCTCCGCAATCCGTGCCAGCGCAGCGCGTATGGTGGCGTGTAGTTCACCGATCTGGATGGGCTTGAGCACATAGCCATAGGGCGCCGCCTCGATGGCCCTCTGCAGAATGTCCTCGCCCGCATAGGCGGTGAGGTAGATCACGGGCAGTTTCATGCGGTGGGAGATCTCACGCGCTGCCACCGTACCGTCGCCGCCGCGGCCAAGATTGATATCCATCAGCACCAGATCCGGCTGGTCGCGCCGGGCCAGCTCCAGCGCCTGGCTCTCGCTCGACGCGACACCGCTGACCGTGTAGCCCAAGCCCTCCAGGCTCTGGCGGAGGTCATAGGCCACGATGGCCTCATCTTCCACGATCTGTACCCTGACCGGCCGATTTCCTTCACTCAAAACTGCACCCATGGCGTCAATCCTCGATCAAGAAAGTTACACGCAACCCAGCGCCGGGTCCCGGCAGCACCTCAAGCTCGGCGTCCAGCTGCTGCGCCAGCATGCAAACGAGCTGATAGCCCATCGACTTTGCCGCCTGAGGCTTGAAGTCCGCAGGAAAGCCCTGACCGTCGTCGCGAACTTCGAGAACGACTCTCTGGCCATCGCGTCGCGCCGTCACGCGCACGCTGCCCTGCGAAGGCGACGGATAAGCGTGCTTGAAGGCGTTGACCACGAGTTCATTCGCAATGAGGCCGCAGGGGATGGCCTTCTGTGTCTCGAGGCGCATGCCATGGACTGGCACGGTCACCTGCAGGTCTATGCGTGAGCTGTCACCCTGGTAGCTCTGCTTGAGCAGCTGCACCAGCTTGCTCAGGTAGGGCCCCAACTCGAGTCCGGTGAAGTTACTGCCCTCGTAGAGCATCTGATGCGTCATCGCGATCACCCCCACCCGGCTGCGACTGTCTCGCAGGACCTCGCGGGCCACCTCCCCCGCGCTGCGCGACTGGATGTCGAGCAGGCTGGCGACGATCTGCAGGTTGTTCTTGACGCGGTGATGCACCTCGTTGAGCAGCATGGTCTTTTCCTGCAACGATGCCTCCATCGTCGCCTGGGCCGCCAGGCGCTCGGTGATATCCACCACCGTCACCAGAATCTCCGGTGGCTCACGCCCCGGTATGGGGTTGAGCGCGACCTCCACCGGAAACTCGCTGCCGTCAAGCCGACGAGCCATCAGGGAGCGCCGCTGCGCCATGATGCGCTCGGCGGGTGCCGCAAGGTAGCGCTCCATCTCATGCCCGTGAACCTCTCGTCGATCCAATGGCAGCAGCATGTTCACGTGCTGGCCCAGCAGCTGGTCTGGGACGCAGGCGAAGATCTGTCCCATGCTTCGATTGACCAGCAGCATGTGCCCACTGGCGTTGACCAGCATCATGCCTTCGGGGGCTTGATCGAACAGACTGCGGAAGCGTGCCTCGGTCGCCACACGACCGGATACGTCGATGGCAGAAGGAATGAGATGGGTGACCGTGCCCTGATCGTTGTACATGGGCGCCAGCATGAAGTCGATGGTCATGCGCGTATCGCGCGCCATGCGCACCTCGACATCGCGTCGTACCACCTCGCCCTGGGCCACCCGGGATGCGGCGCCGCGCAACCAGTCCTGCAGCGCCGGATCGTGGCTCCACCAGAAGGTGTCCCAGAAGTGACGTCCCTTCACGTCCTCGATCCGTATGCCCGCCGCCTCTAGCGGTGCTCGATTGGCTTCCAGCAGGATTCCCTCCGGCGTCATCACGCCGACGAAAGCGAACAGACTGTCGAGCACCCGCCGCACGCGATCCTCGCTCTCCTGCAGGGCACGCAGGGCCGCCTGCCCGAGGGTGATGTTGACCGCCTTGACCAGTACGCCGTCGACCATCTCGCCCCCGCCGCGAATGGGGAGGTAGCTCACATCCCACTCGGAGAGCCTACCGGGAAGGCTCGGTACTTCAACCGCGACGCGCATGTCGGTCAGGCTCTCTCCCTGCAACACTCGCTGGAGCAATGGCGCCACATGGGGATAGGCCTGGGGCAAAACCTCGCGTACGCTGCGCCCAAGGTGTTCTTCCACCGGCAGACCATTGAAGGCTGCGAGCGCGGCGTTGATGCGACAGTATCGCAGGTCGCGATCTAGTACCGCTAGGCCCACATCGAGCTGGCAGGCAAACAGCGCCTCGATAGCGTCGCGGTCTTGCAAGTTTCCTCCTTGCGGCGAATTGCTTGTCGCCAAATCTGATTGGATTTTTTTGTTTGTCGAAGTTGAACACAGAACCCCGCCTCTGTATATCCTTATGTCCTCCAGGGTCGCTGGTTCGACGGCGGTTGCCCGCGGAGCGGGCATGCGCAAGCGACTCCCGCGATCAGGCCGCTAAACTCCACTCCATGCTTCCCGTCCTCGCCATCTGTCTCGGCGCCTGCGTCGGTGCCCTGCTGCGCTGGCGGCTCGGCCTGTGGCTCAGCACGCCCGGCGCCCTGCTCCCCTGGGGCACGCTGACCGCCAACCTCGTGGGTGGCTATCTGGTCGGCGTATGTGTCGCCGTGTTCCAGGCCCTGCCGCAGATCGATCCCACCTGGCGCCTCCTGCTCATCACCGGTTTTCTCGGTGCGCTGACCACCTTCTCAAGCTTCTCGGCCGAGGTCGTGGCCATGCTGCAGCAGGCGCGCTACGGCCTGGCGCTGGGCACGGCGTCGCTGCACCTCGTCGGCTCGCTGCTGCTCACCGTGGCCGGCATCAAGAGCGTCGAGCTGGTTCTGGCACGATGAGCACGCCGCACCCCCCCCCAAGCGGCCGCGTCTACCTTGTGGGCGCAGGCCCGGGTGACCCCGAACTGCTGACCCTGCGCGCGGCGCGACTGCTGGCGCAAGCCGACGTGCTGGTCTACGACAACCTGGTGTCGGACGGCGTGCTCGCACTGGCCAGCCCGAAGGCCGAGCGCATCTACGCCGGCAAGCGCCGCAACGAACACACGCTGCGCCAGGAGCAGATCAACGCCCTGCTGGTGCAGCTCGCACGCGAGGGCAAGCAGGTCGTGCGCCTCAAGGGCGGCGATCCCTTCATCTTCGGGCGCGGCGGCGAAGAGATGCAGAAGCTCGGTGAACAGGGTGTGCCCTTTGAAGTGGTGCCCGGCATCACGGCGGCCAGCGGCGTAGCCTGCTATGCGGGCATCCCGCTGACGCACCGTGATCACGCGCAGAGCTGCCTGTTCGTCACCGGCCACCTCAAGGACGGCAACCCCGAACTCGACTGGGCCGCGCTGGTACGCCCGCAGCAGACCGTGGTGATCTACATGGGCCTGAGCGGCCTGCCCGAGATCTGCCGCCAGCTGATCGCGCACGGCGCACCCGCCAGCCGCCCCATCGCCCTCGTGCAGCACGGCACGCTGGCGACGCAGCGGGTGCTCACCGGCACGCTGGCCGATCTGCCCGCCCAGGCAGCGGGCAGCGGGTTCAGCTCGCCCAGCCTGCTCATCGTCGGCGACGTCGTGCGCCTGCACGGCACGCTGGACTGGTTCGACACCCAGACTGGTGCGCGCACGCGCCTGACCCACGACGAGGCGGCGCAGCTGCCGCCCCTGCCATCTCACGGAGTCCCATCATGAGCGATGCGCTCGACTACCTCGTCCAGGCCCGGCCCGAAGCCATGGGCCATTACTTCAGCTTCCTCAAGGACGCGGGCAAGCTGCTCGATCCCAAGACCCGTGCGCTGATCTCCGTCATCACCAAGGTCGATGCGCAGACCGAACGCGGCCTGCGCCAGTACGTCAAACGCGCGCTGCGCGAGGGCTGCAGCGGCGCCGAGGTCATCGACGCCCTGCTCATGGCCTTCCCCACGCTGGGCCTGTCCAAGATCGTCTGGGCCACCGACGTCATCCTGGCCATGCAGCTGCCCGAGTTCGCGCCCGAGGCGCTCAAGGGCGAACCGCCGCGGTGGCGCGACGTGTTGGCTGCTGCGGAGGTGGCCGATGGCCAGGTCTTACGCACCGAACACGCGGGCCGCGGCCTCTTCATCTACCGTGAGGGCCAGGCCTACCAGGTCTACGACAGCCGCTGCCCGCACCAGAGCACCAACATTCCCGAGCTCGCGCTGCAAGGGCTCACGCTCACCTGCCCCAAGCATGAATGGCAGTTCGACGTGGCCAGCGGCGATTGCATCAAGAAGGGCGACACCCCGCTCACGCGCCTGGAGAGCAAGGTGCTCGACGGGCGGCTGATGGTGCGCTGGTAAGTCGCCTCAACCACCGCCGCGCTGCGTGTAGAGGTCGAAGCGCCGCATGAAAGCCGTGCGCTCGGCGTCAGGTACACCGCGAAAAACAAAACGCACGGCGAGGCGCGGCAGGCGCATCAGGGCGATCGTGCGAGGCGGCAGGGCTTGCCACTGCAGCTGCAGGGCACCGGAGCCGATCTGCACCTGCACCTCGCCCGACCCCTGCTGGTAAGGACAATCGCCCAGGGCCGCTGGTAGCCAGGCCAGCCACTCGGCCTCGGTGCAGGCCATGTCGCGCTCGAAGGTCTCGGGGTAATGCGACTGCACGGAATCCGGCGCTCGCTCAACCGCCCGCAATCGGCGGCCAGATCGCCAGCACATCGCCTTCCTTGAGCGCACGCGTGGCGCGCTCGGCGGGCGGCACATAGACCCCATTGACCAGCACCAGGTGCACCAGCTTGTGCGGCAGGCCATAAGGTTCGGCGACCTGCGCGATGGTGGCGCCCTCAGGCACCTCCAGCGCCACTTGGTTGTCACCGCGCGCCTGCGGCGGCAGGTAGTCGGTCAGCGAGGCGTAAAGCTTGAAGGTGATCTTCATCGGCGCATTATCGGCGCCGCTCGTCGCCCGGGCCGTTCCACAGGCCCTGGGCCTGCGCACTGGCCAGATAGGCGGGCACCAGCTGCGTGGGGTCCTTGAGCAGCGTGTCCTTCCACGACCCGAGCTTCACCTGGTCTTCCACCAGGCCCCGCATCACACCCACGTGCTCCGTCCAGCCCACGCTGTTGCAGCCCACGAGCACGTCGTCCTTGAACTGCAGGCTCAGGTGACGCCAGTTGACGGCGTCGTTGAGCTCCGCCTTCTGTCCACCCTCGACGCCCTGCCAGTGGCCGAAGCTCGCCGAGATCAGGCCCAGCGTGTCGAGCACGTTGATCTGCGTCACGCCGTGCAGCACCGCACGCTGCCCGGGCCGGCCCTGCAGCGCCATATTGATGGCCGCCACGCGCGCCTGCTCGGCCGCGTTGGGCTGGATGGCGCTCACAATGGCCTGGCCGCTGATCTTGTCAAAGGCCTCGGCGCAATCACCCGCCGCGTAGACGCCGGGCACGCTGGTCTGCAGATGCTCGTCGGTCAGCACACCCAGCAGGCACTTGATCCCCGAGCCCTCGAGGAAGCCGATGGCCGGCTTCACCCCGGTGGCGCTGATGACCAGGTCTACGTTCAGCGTCTTGCCATTGGACAGTTTCACGTCCAGCGTCTGGCCTTGCCCCTGCGCGATGGACTCCACCTTGGTGCCTGTGTAGACGGCCACGCCCTTCGACTCCACCCACTGCTTGATCATGCCGCCCGCAGCCGGGCCCATCATGCGCGGCACCATGCGGTCGCCCATCTCCACCACGCTGAGCTGAACCCCACGCGCGGCGAGCGCTTCCAGGATGATGCAGCCGATGAAGCCCGCGCCCATCTGCAGCACGCGCGCGCCCTGGGCCGCGCGCGCCTGGATGGCGCGTGCATCGGCCAGCGTCCAGCAGCTGTGCACGCCGGGCAGATGGATGCCAGGGATGGGCGCGCTCACCGGCGTGGAGCCCGTGGCAATCAGCAGGGTGTCGAAGGCCAGGGCGTTGCCGTTGTCGAGCTTCACCGCCTTCGCCTTGACGTCCACCGCCGTCGCTCGCGCCTGCACGGTCTCGATACGCAGATCGCTGTAGTGGCGTGCGCTCTTGCGCAGCAGCGTGCCCTCTTCGCCGATATTGCCGATCAGCAGGTAGGGAATCGCCATGCGCGAGTAAGGCGCCTCGCGCTCCTCACCCACCAGGGTGATGCGATCGCCCGGCGCGTGCTTGCGCAGGGTCTCGGCCGCGATGACGCCGGCCGGGCCGGCACCGAGGATGACGTGATGCATGGTGAACTCCAGATTGGAAAGCGGCTGCATCGAGCCGCTTTCCTGTCCCGAACGGCGCGGGCTTACAGCCCCAGCCGCTGCTTGGTCTCGGCCGTCGGCCGGCCTTCCTTGTCCCAGCCGCGCACCTCGTAGTACTTGGGCAGCATCTTGGCCAGCTCGTTGACCTTGCCCTTGGCCGGACCGGTCTTGGCGGCTTCGGTCAGCAGGCGCTTGGGCAGCTGGTCATCCTTGGGTGTCATGCCGGCGCGGTTGTTGAATTCGCGCTCCATGTTCCAGATGCGCTCGCCGATCTTGGTGAGTTCCTCGGTGGTGTAGGCCTCGTCGCAAGCGGCCTGCAGCTGGGGCGCCAGGTCCTGTACGGTCCAGGCAAAGGTGGTGAAGACGCACAGGCCCGAGGAATCGAAGGCCGCGGTGGCATCCTGGAAGGCCTTGACAAGCTCGGGCTTGCCTTCGCTCTCCAGCGGATCGGTCTTGACCGGGATGCCCAGCACCTCGGAAGCAATGGTGTAGCCGCGCAGGTGGCAGGCGCCTCGGTTGCTGGTGGCATAGGCCAGGCCGATGCCCTGGATGCTGCGCCCGTCATAAGCCGGGAACTCCTGGCCCTTGACACTCATGGACAGATCGGGGTGGCCGTACTTGGCCGTCAGGCGCTTGGACCCCAGGCCGATCTCCTTGCCAAAGCCCTCGCCCTTGGCCGTGATCTCGGTGAAGTGGGCCAGCGCCTTGGCGGAGCCAAACGGCGCCTCGATGCCCAGCTGCTCCTTGGTGAGCACGCCCATCTCGTAGAGCTCCATCACCGCGCCCACGGTGGCGCCGAAGCTGATCGGGTCCATGCCGTACTCGTTGCACAGCAGGTTGGCGTATTGCAGGGCTTCCAGATCATTGACGCCGTTGGCAGCGCCCAGGGCCCAGGCCGCCTCATACTCCAAGCCGCCGGAGGCGCCCCAGTACTGCGGTTTGTTCTGGACGGTGAAGTGGGTCTCGTCCATCTTGCTGATGCGGCCGCAGGCGATGGTGCAGCCGAAGCAGGCCTGGTTGGTCACCAGGTGCTTCTTGCCGTCGGTCTTGCGCGGCGTGGCCATGGCCTCGGCCGAGATGTCCTTGGCGCCCTCGAACTGGCTGTCGCGGTGATTGCGCGTGGGCAGCGCGCCCACCTCGTTGATCACGTTCATCAGCACCTGCGTGCCGTAGGCCGGCAGGCCCTGGCCCGTGACTGCGTTGTCGTGCAGGATCTTCTTCTTCTCGAAGGTCACCTGCATGAATTTCTTCGGGTCGCGGATGTTGCCCACACCCTTGGTGCCGCGCACCGCGATGGCCTTCAGGTTCTTGCTGCCCGCCACCGCACCCACACCCGAGCGGCCAGCCGCGCGGTGCAGGTCGTTGACGATGCTGGCGTAGAGCACCTGGTTCTCACCCGCCGGGCCGATGCTGGAAACGCGCAGCAGCGGATCCTGGTGCCCCTTCTTGAGTGCCTCCTCGGTCTTCCAGACGCTCTGGCCCCAGAGGTGGGCGGCGTCGCGCAGCTCGGCCACATCGTCGTTCACATAGAGGTAGACCGGCTTCGGGGACTTGCCCTCGAAGATGATCATGTCCCAGCCGGCCATCTTGAGCTCGGCGCCCCAGTAGCCGCCCGAGTTGGAGCAGGCGATGGCGCCCGTCAGCGGGCCCTTGGTGATCACGGTGTAACGCCCGCCCGTGGAGGCCATGGTGCCGGTCAGCGGTCCCGTGGCCCAGATCAGCTTGTTGGCCGGCGAGAGCGGGTCGACTTTCGCATCCACCTCTTCGACCAGGTACTTGGAGCCCAGGCCGCGTGAACCCACATAGTCGCGTGCCCAGTCCATCTTCAGCGGCTCCGACTTGACGGTGCCCTTGGTGAGATCCACACGGAGAATTTTTCCTGCCCAAGACATGATGTTTCTCCTTAAGCC
The DNA here is from genome assembly GCF_027532185.1 of Hylemonella sp. Taxonomy (GTDB): domain Bacteria; phylum Pseudomonadota; class Gammaproteobacteria; order Burkholderiales; family Burkholderiaceae_C; genus Hylemonella. The sequence continues at coordinate 70,718 of NZ_JAPZSV010000001.1, forward strand.
GCAGAGGGCTGGTTGCCGAGCTTGTTGGCCCACTGTTCCATGCGACCCAGGCCGGTCCAGTTGGCGTCGATGTAGGTGATGGCGCCCGTCGGGCAGGCCGTGGCGCAGGCAGGGTCACCGCCGCAGAGGTCGCACTTCTGCACCTTGCCGGTCTCCTGCACATAGTTCACCGTGCCGAAGGGGCAGGCGATGGTGCAGACCTTGCAGCCCACGCAGGTGCTTTCGTTCACCACCTTGGCGCCCGTGGCCTTGTCCACGGTGATGGCCTCCACCGGGCAGGCGTGCAGGCACCAGGCCTCGTCGCACTGCGTACAGGTGTAGGGCACCTTCTTGCCCGTGTGGTGGAAGTCGAAAACCTTGATCCGGGATTTGGCGGTGGCGAAGGTGCCGTAGTTCTCGAAGGAACAGGCCATCTCGCACTGCAGACAGCCGGTGCACTTGTCTGCGTTGATGTGCAACACCTTTTGCATCTGTGTCTCCTTGGGTAGTCGCGCTGCGGCGCTTTGCCTATGAAAATTGCTGCATAGGAATTCTTCGCACCCACCCCACCCCCAGGACTAGGGAGAACCCTAGTCACCCCATTCAGACGCCCGGTTATTCTCAAATTGCAACACAGCGTGCATTTGCCCTTGTCACGCTGTCGGCCCCAACCCAACGTCAGGCACCACACCATGCATGCCTCACCCGCCACGCCTCCGGTTTCACGCATGGCCCGCATCGCGCGGGCACGTCAGCTCGCCATGCAGGACGGCACACCGCTGGCCGGCGGCCTGGTCGAGCCCTGGATCGCGCAGAGCTGGCAGCGCTGCCTGTCGCAGGGTCTGCGCCCGCAACAGACCGTGCACTTCGAGGCAGTGACGGCCAACGTCATGCGCCAGGCCGCCGAGACCAACCGCACGCTGGTGCAGGCGGCCCGTCCCATCCTCAAGCAGCTCGGCCACGCCCTGGCCGACACGCGCTACTTCGCCATCCTCACCAACCACGACGGCGTGGTCATCGACACCGACGGACCCATCGACCGCAGCGACAGCCGTGCTGCGGTGATCACGCGTGTGGGTGTGGACCTCTCAGAGAAGAGCGTGGGCACCACGGCCATCGGCGCCGCGCTGCGTGAGCTGCAGCCGGTGTGGCTGCACCGCGGCGAACACTTCTTCAACGACACCGCGGTCTACAGCTGCGCCGGCGCGCCGCTCTTCGGGCCCGACGGCCGCTGTGTCGGCATGCTGGACCTCACCGGTGTGGAAGCCGCCGAGCGGCCCGAGCTGCGCCATCTGGCCACGCATGCCGCACGCCGCATCGAGAACGCGCTGCTGCTGCAGCGCCCGCACCGCCTGCTGCTGCGCCTGAACTGGCCCGGCCTGCCGCTGGGCGACGACGCCGACGGCCTGCTCACGCTGGACGCCGACGGCTGCGTCTGCGCCGCCAACCGCGCCGCGCGCCAGCTGCTACCCATGCTCAACACCCAGGGCATGGAACTGCACGGTCGCGACCTCTTCGCCATGCCCTGGGACATGCTGTTCGACCAGGCGCGCCGCGGCGACATCATCGACGTGCCACTGTGGTCCGGTCTGCGTCTGCAGGCCCGTCCCGAACTCGCGGGCAGCCAGGCCGGCAGCACCCGCGCCAGCCATCCCACAGTGCCCCTGCGCGACATGGAGACCAGCCTGATCCGCCAGGCCGTCGAATCCGCCCGCGGCAACGTGGCCCAGGCCGCCCGCAACCTGGGCATCAGCCGCGCCACGGTCTACCGCAAGCTTGGGCAGCGCGGCTGAACGCCGCACGCTTTCTTCTCCGATCAGAGATCGAACTTGGCTGCGAGGCGCAGGGTGCGCGGCGCGCCTGTGCCCAGCAGGCCATTACCTGCTGTCGCCCAGTAGTCCTTGTCCAGCAGGTTGTCGATGTTCGCCTGCAAAGTCACGTTGCGACCGTCCCACTTGGTGCGGTAGCGCGTGCCCACCGAGTAGGTGGTGTAGGACGGAACCCAGGCCTGATTCAGATTGTTCGCTGCACGCTCACCGACGTGGTAGGCCCCCGCGTTGAGGGCTAGGCCAGCGAGGTCCTTGAGCCGGTACTCGCCAAACAGGCTCAAGGTCTGCCGGGGCGTATTCTCGGGACGTTTGCCGAGCTCCCCGGCATTTCCACCACCAGCAGTCACAGACACGATCTCGGCGTCCAAGAACAACGCTGAGGCGACCACGGCAAGCCGCGGGCTCACTTCGCCCGCGGCCGAAAGCTCAACGCCACGGTACCGGCTATCGCCGCCGATGATGAAGTTGTTTGCGGCGTCGAAAGTGGTCTGCGGGCGCTCAATCTGAAAGACAGATGCCTGCGCAAGCAGCTTGCTCCAAGCGCGGGTCTTGAGTCCGAGCTCGTACTGCTTGTTGATCGATGGCGTAAGGATTTCACCAGCGTTGGCTCGATTGGCTGGGGCCGTACCCGTCTCCTCCAGACCTTCGAGATAGCTGACATAAACCGTCGTGTCCACCTGAGGCTTGAAAAGCAGCGATACGTTGGGCGAAACCTTGTTATCGGTATAGCGTCGCGTGCTGGTCTGGCTCACGTAGTCAGTAGCCCGGACACCGGCCATCAGCTGCCACTGTTCATTGAATTTGAGTCGGTCATAAGCATAGATCCCCTTGTCGTTCACGACAGAGACGCTGCCCGGCGTGGCGATGACCGGATTCAGCTCGGCAATCTGAACAGGGTTGTAGAGGTTCTGGCTGACGGTCACGTTGGAAGCCGAATCACCTGAATAGGACCAGCGCTCGTTCTGGGTATAGCCGACGGTCAATTCGTGCTGTACAGATCCGGTCACGACCTGACCGGTCACTTCTGCTCGCTGGTTGGTGTTGACATAGCGCTGTCCGTTCGCAAAGGAGATCCGCAAATCGCCCGCGCCCGTGGCGAGGTTGTAGTTCTGGAACTGCGAGTAACGACGATCGCGGATGGTCTCAGCTCGGCCTGTTTCCAGCACCAGCGCCCAGTCGTCACTGAGCATGATGTCGCCACGCAGCAGGGCATTCGTCGCCTCCGCGTTGTAGCGCTGCCAGGAACCCGCCAGGTTGGTCTTGTTGTCAGGCACGCCGGGCAGCGTGATGACACCGCCCACAGCGGACGGCAGCGTGATGGCCGCCTGCTCGCTCACGTCCTTGCGGTAGTGCTCGACATCGGCCTTGAGCGTGAAGCGGCGGTTGACCTTCCAGTCGTAGGCAGCCGAGACCAACTGGCGATCGCCGTCGTAATTGCGGATGCCCGTCTCCTGTTTGCCCGCCACGGCATTGAGGCGCAGACCCATGCTGTCGTCCTCGCCGAAGCGGCGTCCGATGTCCACGTGGGCGTCAACACCACCGTGGTTGTTGACCGAAGTCGCGAGGCTGGTCACGGGCGTGCTGCCCGCGCGCTTGGTGACGAAGTTGACCACCCCGCTGGGGGGAACCATGCCGTAGTACAGCGAGGACCCACCTTTGAGCACCTCAACCCGCTCCTTGTTTTCCAGCGGCGTGTCGATCAGATTGATGATGGGCAGAGAGCCGTTAAGGCGGTAGTTGCTGCGGTTCTCTACCAACAGGCCTCGGATAGCGATGTTGTCATAGGTGGAGTTACTGATCTGCGCGTGGTTCACACCGGCGGTGTTGCGTAAAGCGCCATGCAGGGTGTTCGCACCCTGCGCGTCCAGAACCTCGCGCGTCAGCACATTGTTGGTCAGCGGCACATCGAGAGGATCCTGGTCGCGGAAGGCGCCGACCTGCACATTGCTGGAGGTGAAGCTGCCAACGGCGTCCGCGGCCACGGTCACTTCGCTCAGGGTGCCTCCCGCGGGGACGGTCTGTGCCTGGACAGACAGGCAAAGCGAGGCTGCGGCCAGCGCGAGCGGACGAAGTTTGAGAGTGAGCTTTCGCATATAATCGTTAAACAAAAGGTAAATAACAATAATTCGTATTATTTTACATAGATGGCACTCCGACTCCGTCGTGTCTGGTTCCAGGCCCACACCTGGCTGGCCTTGTCCCTGGGCTGGCTGCTCGCTCTCAACGCCCTGATGGGCGCCTTGCTCACCATCGCCAAGCCACTGGACCACTGGCTCAATGACCATCTCTTCGTGCAGCCGGCCTCGACAGCAGAACAGCCTTCAGCCCCACTGGAGTCGCTGCGGGTTCGCCTGACGCAAGAGCTTGGCGCTCAGGCCAGCTTCACCTTCCGTCCGCCCCGAGAACCAGGCGAAAGCCTGCGTGCCTACGTCTCCGGTCCCTGGGACGGCATCGTCTACTACGACAATACGGGCCGCGAGCTCGGGCGTCGCGGTGAAACCGAAGGCCTGCACAACCTGATCTTCGAGCTGCACAGCACCGTGCTCCTAGGGGACGCCGGCCGCGCCCTGCTGGCCTTCGTCGCGCTGAGCTATCTGCTGCTGCTGCTCAGTGGCGTGGTGCTGTGGTGGCCGCAGCGCTGGCCGCCCAACCTGAAGATCCGCCTGCAGCGTGGCTGGCACCCGGCGCTCTACGACCTGCATCGCACGGCGGGCGCCGTGCTGGGTCTGCTCATCGCAGTCAGCGTGGTGACCGGGGCCTATATGGCTTGGCCGCCGCTGCGCGCGGCCGTGAGCAGTCTGGCCGGCGACACGCAGGTCAAGGCGCCGCCCATACCCAAGGAGAGCCTGCAGCTGCCACGTCGTCCGCTGGACGAGCTGGTGTCGATCGCACAGACCCGCTTTCCTGGTGCGATGGTCGGCTACGTGCAAGCTCCCGGAGGCGAGAGCAAAGCCGTGCGCGTGCGCTTCAAGGTCGAAGACGACAGTCACCCCAATGGCTTGAGCTCGGTCTGGCTCAACCCCTACACGGCGGAGATCCTCGCCAGCTACCGCTGGAACGAACTGGACACTGGCAGCCGCATCATCACCATCATCTACCCCCTGCACACCGGTGAGCTCGGCGGCACTCCACTCACCGTGCTCGTAGGCCTGGGTGGCCTCGTCCTGGCCGGCCTGGGCGTCAGCGGACTGTGGCTCTGGACGCGCCGTACCTGGCCGCCGTCCCGCCGGTGATCGTTCTACCCCTCACCACGCATAGCCGCGCAACTCCATCCGCGCCTGTCGCAGCACGCTCCAGGCGGCTGTCAGTGCCAGCGCGGCCATGAGGGCCGCGACCCCCAGATCGGGCCAGGCGCTGCCGCTGCCGAACACGCCCAGCGCCGCGGCGAGCACGGCCAGATTGCCCAGTGCGTCGTTGCGGCTGCACAGCCAGACCGAGCGCATGTTCGCATCGCCCTCGCGCCAGGTGTAGAGCATCCCGGCCACCGTCACATTGGCGGCCAGTGCCAGCACGGCGATCAGGCCCATGGTCAGGGGCTCGGGTGGCGTGCCCTGCAGCGCAGCCCATGCTGTGCGACCCAGCACGAAAACGCCGTAGAGGCCCATGGTCAGGCCCTTGAACCATGCCACACGGGCGCGCCAGTAAAGCCCCAGGCCCAGCACCGCCAGCGAGAGGCCGTAGTTCACCGCGTCACCGAAGAAATCTACCGCATCGGCCAGGAGCGAGACCGAGCCGCTGCGCAGCCCGCCGGCGATCTCCACGCCGAACATGGCCGCGTTGATGAGCAGCGCCGCCCAGAGCACTCGGCGGTAGCGCGGGCCGGCCGCGGGTGGGGTGGATGGGACGTGGCAGCAATGGGCGCTCATGAAACAGCTCCTGTGTTGTGGAGCCCTGATTTCAAACCCTGTAGCCACTCCAGGGTCAAGGCCTCATCATGCCCAGGTCTTTTCAGCACCGATACACCATGTTCGACTTCCTGCGCGTCAGCACCCTCTTCATCGTCACTGCCCTGGCCGAGATCGTGGGCTGCTACCTGCCCTGGCTGGTGCTCGTGCGGGGCCGCAGCGCCTGGCTGCTGCTGCCTGCGGCGTGCGCGCTGGCCCTGTTCGCCTGGCTGCTGACCCTGCATCCCACAGCCGCGGGCCGCACCTACGCGGCCTACGGCGGCGTCTACGTGGTCATGGCCCTGGTCTGGCTCTGGCGCGTGGACGGTGTCATGCCCACACACTGGGACCTGCTGGGCGGCGCCATCTGCCTGCTGGGCATGGCGCTGATCGCACTGCAGCCGCGACCGGCCGCCTGAAGGATCGCCCATGAAGATCGGTGAACTCGCCCGCGCCGCCCAGACCCCGGTGGAGACCATCCGCTACTACGAGCGTGAGGGCCTGCTGCCGGCGCCGCCGCGCAGCGAGGGCAACTACCGCCTCTATGGCCAGGCGCATCTGCAGCGCCTGGCTTTCATCCGGCATTGCCGCGGCCTGGACATGACGCTGGACGAGGTTCGCCTGCTGCTGCAGGTGCGCGACGATCCGCAAGGCGGCTGCGAGGCGGCCGACGCGCTGCTCGATGCGCACATCGCCCACGTCAGCGCGCGCATCCGCGAGCTGCGCGCGCTGCAGAAGGAGCTGGAGACGCTGCGCCAGCAATGCATGGGCGGACAGGATGCGGCGCATTGCGGCGTGCTGCAGGGCCTCGCGCAGACACCGCGCCCCCGCAAGCGGACCGCCCACGTGCACGGCTCGCACGGCCACTGAAGCGCCTCCATCGACAAACTCCAGCGCGACCGGGCCCGGGCACGCCGCACCGCACGCGGGCGCGGCTGCCTAAAATGAGTCCATGGCCTGGCCCAAGATCCCTTCCTTCAAGCGCCGCCCGGCGCCCAGCCTGCCCGCTCGTGCCGACGGCTCGACCACGGACTTCCATCCGCTGGCCGAACGTGCGCTGATTGCCGAAACCCTGCTGGCCAGCGCGGCTCGCCTCATGACAGGACGGCGTGAGCTGGAGCTGGTGCGCGGTGTCTGCGAAGCCATGTGCGAGGTCAGCGGGCACATCCGTCTGGCCTGGACCTGGTTCGGCGATGAGACGACCGACACCATCCGGCCCCAGGCCTACGCGGGCAGCGCCAGCGACTACGCCGCCGGTCTCACCATCCGGCGCAACCTGCTGACCGAAATGGGTCCGGCCTTCCGCACCCTGGGCGGCGATCAGCCCCAGGATTTCCATATCTCGCGCTGGTCCCTCTTCGGTCCCTGGCGCGAAGTCGCGCAGGCGCATGGCGTGCGCAGCGTGATGGCCGTGCCCCTGAAGTCGAGCTTCAACGGCATGGGCGGGCTCTTCGTGATCTACGCCGACCAGCCGGACTATTTCCGTGAGGTGGGCGAAAGCCTGTTCATGGCCATCGGCGAACTGTTCTCCTCGGTGCTCACCGCCTCGGCCGAGCGCGTGGCCCTGGAGCAGGCGGCCAACCATGACGCGCTGACCGGCGTGCTCAACCGCCACGCGCTGCCCATCCTGGAGCGCCGCATGGTGCGCCACTCTCTGTTCGACCCGAAGTCCTACGTGCTGCTGATCGACGTGGACCACTTCAAGTCCATCAACGACACCTTGGGCCACGCCCGGGGCGACGAGGTGTTGCGCGACATCGCCCTGACCCTGCGCAACACGCTGCGCCGTGACGACAGCGTGATGCGCTGGGGCGGCGAGGAGTTTCTGGTCTGCCTGCCCAACACGCGGCGCGAGGACGCCCTGGTGGTGGCCGAGAAGCTGCGCCTGGCCGTCGCCGGCATGGGCGGCAGCCAGGCCATCACCGTCTCGATCGGCATCAGCGAGGTGCTGGCCGATCGCGCCTTGAGCGCCACCATCGAGATTGCCGACCAGGCTCTGCTGCAAGCCAAGTCCAGCGGGCGCAACTGCGTCATCTACCGGGTCTGAGGCGTGCGCCGCATGAGGCGGCGCACACGTGGCCGCAAACGGCTCAGGCCAGGCCTTCGGCCTTCAGCGCCGCCTGCACGCCCGGGCGGGCCGCCACGCGGGCCAGGTAGGCCTTGAGGTGAGGCAGGCCGCTGATGTCGATCTTCACGAACTTGGTCCAGCCCACCACGGTAAAGAGGTAGGCATCGGCCACGCTGAAGTCGGCACCCATCACATAGTCCTTGCCTGCCAACTGCTCGTTGACCCAGGCCAGGCGGCGGTCGAGGTTGGCACGACACTGCGCTTTCCACTCCTCGGGCGCGGTCGGGTTGAACAAGGGGCTGAATTGCTTGTGCAGCTCGGTACCGATGAAGGTCAGCCAGCTCTGCAGCTGGTAGCGGGCCAGCGTGCCGTTGGCGGGGGCCAGTTTCTTGTCCGGGTGCTGGTCGGCCAGGTACTGCACGATGGCCGGGCCTTCAGTCAGCACCGTGCCGTCGTCTAGCTGCAGCGCGGGTACATAGCCCTTGGGGTTGATGGCCAGGTAGTCGCCACCCGAGCCGGTCTTCTTGCCCTTGAGGTCGACGGTATCGGTCTCGTACTTCAGGCCCAGTTCCTCCAGCACGATGTGGGGGGACAGGGAGCAGGCGCCGGGTTTGAGGAAGAGTTTCATGGTGTGTCTCGCAGAGGGTTGGAAATGGACCAGCCCGAAGTGTAGGGAATCGCTCAAACCTTTGCTGCGCTCGCCGCAGACCAGGGCGTGCCGCGCCGGTCAGGTGGCCGCCAGCGCCCGTACCGGCTGCCCATCCGCCACCCAGGCGGCATAACCACCTTCCAGATAGCTGGCCTGGTGCCCCATGGCACAGAGGGCCGCAGTCAGGCCCTGGCTGATTTCGCGCCCATGGGCGCAGTAGAGCAGCAACGGCCGACCCGAGTCCAGGCCGTCCTTCCAGTCCAGCCACAGCGCCGGGTCGAGCCACTGCGCATCACCGATCCGGGCCCCCGCCTCGCGCAGCGCCTTCGCCCTGCGCACATCGATCAGCAGGGGCGGCTGATCGCCCGCCAGCCGGGACTGCAGATCCCGAACGCTGCAAGCGTTGCTGTTCATGGTCCGCTCCCTCAGGCGATCAGACGGACGATCAGGCCGACCAGGGCGCATGCCGCCAGCACATGGATCACACTGCGCTTGTATTTGAACAAGGCCACGGCCGCGCCCAGCGCGATCAGGGCGGAGACCCCATCGAAGCGGCCCTCGAAGCCCTGGGGCCAGAGCACGTGGTAGGCGAAGAACAGCGCCAGGTTCAGGATCACGCCCACCACCGCAGCCGTGATGGCTGTCAGCGGTGCGGTGAACTTCAGATCGTCGTGGGTGGACTCCACCAGCGGGCCACCGGCCAGGATGAAGAGAAACGACGGCAGGAAGGTGAACCAGGTCACCAGCACCGCCGCCAGCGCCCCGGCCAGAAACAGCGCGTCCGGCCCCAGCAGGGCCTTGCCCCAGCCGCCGACGAAGGCCACGAAGGCCACCACCATGATCAGCGGCCCCGGCGTGGTCTCGCCCAGGGCCAGGCCGTCGATCATCTGCCGGCCGCTGAGCCATTCATAACGCTCCACTGCGCCCTGGTAGACGTAAGGCAGCACGGCGTAGGCGCCGCCGAAGGTCAGCAAGGCGGCCTTGGTGAAGAACCAGGCCATCTGGGTGTAGTCGTGCGTCCAGCCCAGCGCGAACAGCAAGAGCCCCATGGGCAGCAGCCAGAGCAGGCCGCCCACCACCGCCACCTGGGCGAGACGGCCCCAGCGAAAACGCGCGTGCGCCGGTGCGGGGGTGTCATCGTCAATCAGCGCCGGGCCATAGGACGCCTGGCCTTGGCCGTGCCCGCCCCCGGTGCGGAACTTGTCCGGCACATAGCGCCCGCCGAGATAACCCAGCAGCGCCGCTGCCCCGACGATCAAGGGGAAAGGCACATGCAGCGCAAAGATGCCCACGAAAGCCGCAGCGGCAATGCCCCAGAGCCAGCGGTTCTTGAGCGTGCGCGAGCCGATGCGGTGCGCGGCCTGTACGACGATGGCCGTCACCGCGGGCTTGATGCCGTAGAACAGGCCCGCCACCAGCGGCGTCTCGCCCCAGGCCATGTAGATGGCCGAGAGCGCAATGAGGATGAAGAGCGAGGGCAGCACGAAGAGCGCCCCGGCGATGATGCCGCCCCAGGTGCGGTGCATGAGCCAGCCGATGTACGTCGCCAGCTGCTGGGCCTCGGGGCCGGGCAGCACCATGCAGTAGTTCAGCGCATGCAGGAAGCGCCGCTCCGAGATCCACCGGTGCTTCTCCACCAGGTCGTGGTGCATGATGGCGATCTGCCCCGCCGGCCCGCCGAAGCTGATGAAGCCCAGCTTGAGCCAGTAGCGTGTGGCCTGGGCCAGGGTGACGGGGGATGGGGCAGAGTTCGCTTCGGAACCCAGCTTGACGCTTGCTTCGTTCTTGTCCACGGACTCTCCTCTCGGGGCATCAAGACCCCAGATCAGAGCAGGCCTTGGACGCAAGCGTCTTGGGGCGGGGAGGCTGCCATGTCCCCGGCGTGTTGTGGCGCGATCATAACCCGGCGCCGCCCCGGCCCCGACTCACTTGACCGTGAACCGCACCGTCACCGTCTTGCCCTGCACGCCGTTGATCACAGCCACGGCCCGCATGCCCTTGACCAGCTTCACGCCCGGCACCTCGATGCGGTCCACGCCGAGGGCCAGGGGGTAATCCTTCTTCACGCCGTCCACCAGCACGGAGAGCTTGCCGTTCATGCCCACGGGCTTCATGGGCTGGCCGTGGTCGTCGATATAGATCGCCGCACCCGTGGCGTGCTGCACGAGTTCGAACACCAGGTCGTTGACCTCCTGCACCACGCCACCGTGTTGGGCCTTCACCTCACCATGGGCCCAGGCCGTGTTGAAGCCCAGGCTGGCCAGTGCCAGCAAGACTGTCATCAGAAATTTCTTCATGGTTCACAACTCCATCCATCAGGCGCACTTCGTGGGGCGGCGCCGGATCTGCCCCGAAACTCAATAGCTCTCCTGTCCCTCACCTTGGGCATCACCTGAGAGCACGCGCTGCAGCGGCTTTTCACCGAGCAGCCAGAACAGCACGGGCGTGAGCAGCGTGTCCAGCAAAGTGGAGCTGACCAGGCCGCCGAAGATCACCACTGCCACCGGGTGCAGGATCTCCTTGCCCGGTGCGTCCGCCGCCAGCAGCAGCGGCGTGAGTGCAAAGGCCGCCACCAGCGCCGTCATGAGCACAGGCGTGAGCCGCTCCAGCGAACCACGCACGATCATGGCCTGGCCGAAGCGCTCGCCCTCGAACTTGCAGAGGTTGATGTAGTGGCTGATCTTGAGGATGCCGTTGCGCGTGGCGATGCCCGCCAGCGTGATGAAGCCCACCATGGACGCCACCGAGAGGTTCACGCCCGCGATCCACATGGCGATCACCGAGCCGATCAGCGCCAGCGGAATGTTGGCCATGATGATGCCCGCCAGCACCGCCGAGCGGTAGCGCGTGTAGAGCACGAGGAACATCATGGCCAGCGACACCAGCGAAAGCGCCGCGATCAGGCGCGTGGCCGCCTCCTGGGCCTGGAACTGGCCCTCCAGGCTCACGAAGGTGCCCGCCGGGAGCTGCATCTGCGCAATCACGCCGCGGATATCGGAGATGACGTGCGCCATGTCCGTGCCGTCGGTGTTGGCGTAGACGATGATGCGCCGGCGCCCGTTCTCACGCCCGATCTGGTTGGGCCCATCGCCCTCCTCCACCGTGGCGATGCTGCTCACGGGCAGGCGGCCAGACGGGGTGTCGATCAGCGTGCGCGCCAGGTCCTGCGGGCTGCGCTGGGCGTCGGGCAGGCGCAGCACCAGCTCGTAGCGGCGCGCGCCGTCCACGATCTGCGCCACATGCGCGCCATCCGTCAAGGCCTGCAGCGCAGCGATCGCCTCGCCCGGCGCCAGTCCGGCTTGGGCCGCGCGCGCGTAGTCCAGGCGCACCGTGATCTGCGGGATCAGCACCTGCTTCTCTACCGTCAGGTCCACCAGACCATGGGCCTGGCCCAGGTCGGCCCGCAGCTGCTCGGCCAGGCCGCGCAGGGTGTCGAGGTCGTCGCCAAAGATCTTGATGGCAATCTGCGCCCGCACCCCCGACAGCAGGTGATCGAGCCGGTGCGAGATGGGCTGGCCGATGGACACCTGCGCCGGCAACACCGAGAGGCGGCGGCGGATGTCCGCCAGCACCTCCTCGCGGTCGCGGTCGCTGCGCCGCAGGTCCACCTCGACCTCGGTCGAATGCACACCCTCGGCATGCTCGTCGAGCTCGGCACGGCCCGTGCGCCGCCCCACCTGGATCACCTCGGGCACCTCGCGGATCAGGCGCTCGGCCACCGCTCCCACCCGGCTCGATTCGGCCAAGGACGTGCCCGGGTTGAGCAGCAGCGAGATCACCAGCGAACCCTCGTTGAAGGCTGGCAGGAAGGAGCGCGCCATGAAGGGCACCGAAGCCGCCGCCAGCACCACGCCCACGACGGCCGCGATGACCAGCGCGCGCGCATGGCCGAAAGACCATTGCAGCAGCCGCGTGTCCTGCCGTTTGAGCCAGGCCACCAGCGGCGAGTCGCCGTGGTCCAGTCGCTTCATCTTCGGCAGCAGGTAATAGCTCAGCACGGGCGTGACCGTCATGGACACCAGCATGGACGCCAGGATGGAGACGATGTAGGCGATGCCCAGCGGCGTGAACAGCCGCCCCTCGATGCCCGGCAGCGCGAACAGCGGCACGAAGACCAGCACCACGATGATCGTGGCGTAGACGATGCCCGAGCGCACCTCCACGCTGGCCTGGCGCACCACCTCGAACACGCTCAGCGGCTGGGCTGCGCCCAGGTTCTGCTTGAGCCGGCGCAGGATATTCTCCACATCCACGACCGCGTCGTCCACGAGTTCGCCGATGGCGATCGCCAGCCCGCCCAGCGTCATCACGTTGATGGATTGGCCCAGCAGATGGAAGACCAGCGCCGCCACCGCCAGCGAGAGCGGAATGGCCAGCAGCGAGATCAGCGTGGTGCGTGCCGACAGCAGGAAGGCAAACAGCACGATGGCCACCATGATGGCACCGTCGCGCAGGGCCTCGCTCACGTTGCGGATCGAGGCCTCGATGAAATCCCCCTGGCGAAACAGCACCTGGGGCGGGCTCAGACCAGCAGGCAGGCCCTGGCGCAGCTCGGCCAGCGCCGCCTCCACGGCCGCCGTGAGCTTGACGGTGTCGGCCGTGGGCTGCTTTTGCACGCTGATCACCACGGCCGGCACACCGTTGTAGCCCGCGTCGCCGCGGCGCAGCGCGGGTGCATAGCGCACGCTGGCCACCTGCTGCAGCTGGATGGGCCGACCGTTCTTCCAGGCCACGGCCACGCCGGCCAGGTCTTCCACGCGCTGCGTGCGGCCCACGTGGCGGATCAGGTATTCGCGGCTGTTGAGGTCGATGAAACCGCCACCCGCGTTGGCCGCGAAACCGCGCAGCGCCTGCTCCAGCTGCGTGAGCGTCACGCCGAACTGCGCCATGCGCGCCGTGTCCGGCTCCACCCGCAGCTGCCGCACCTCACCGCCGATGGGAATCACCTGCGAGACGCCGGGGATGGACAGCAGGCGCGGGCGCAGCACGAAGTCCGCGTACTCGCGCGCCTGCATGGGAAGGCCCTCGGGCACGGCATCCCCCACGGCCTTGAGCGGCAGGGCGATCAACATGATCTCGCCCATGATGGACGAGACGGGCCCCATCACCGGCGACACGCCCGCAGGCAGGCGCTCACGCACCAGGGCCAGGCGCTCGGCCACGAGCTGACGGTTGCGGTAGATGTCGGTGCCCCAGTCGAACTCGGCGTAGGCGATGGACAGGCCCACCCCGGAGACCGAGCGCACGCGCGTCACGCCGGGCATGCCGTTGAGCGCGATCTCGATGGGGAAGGTCACCAGCTGCTCCACCTCCTGCGGCGCCATGCCGCCCGCCTCGGTCAGCACCGTGACCACCGGCTTGTTGAGGTCCGGGAACACATCGACCGGCGTGCGCCAGGCGGTCAGCGCCCCATAGGCCATGAGCAGCGCCGCCAGCGCCAGCACCATCAGGCGGTTGTGCAGGCTGGAACGAACGATCCAGTTGAACATGGTTTGCCCCTTACCTAACTTGCGCGATCAGCGGTGCACCCTGCACCACCACACGCTGCCCGGCCTCCAGGCCCTGGGTCACGAGCACGGTCTGCGCATCGAGCGGCTGGGCCTGCACCGGCTGCGGGCGGAAGCGTTCGGCGCTGGTCTTGAGCCAGACCACGGGCTGGTTGGCCGGGTCGCGCACCACGGCCTGTGCCGGCAGCACCACCCCCTGGCGGCGCTCCTTGAGCTGCACGATGAGCTGCACCGGCTGGCCGATGGCCAGCGGCAGCGCCGCACCACGCTGCGCGCTCTGCACCGCAAAGCTCAGCGGCAGCAGGCCGTCGCGCAGCGAGCGGGCCGCGCCCAGCAGACGCAGGCGGGCCTGCGGCACGTCGGCCAGCTGAGCGCCCGCGATCCGCGTGCCCAGCGTCGCGTCCGGCGTGCTGGCTTCCACCAGCATAGAGGCCGGGTCCACCACCTCGAACAGCACATCGCGCGCCTGTACCACCTGCCCGGCCACGAGCGACACACTGGCCACCACGCCAGAGACGGGCGCCGCCAGCGCCTCGCGCCGCGAGAGACTTGCGCCCACGCCGGCCTCGCGCTCGCGCAGGCCCGCCAGTTCGGCACGCGCCGCGTCGATCTCCTTGCGCGGCACCGTGCCCTCCAGGCTTTCGAGGCGCTGCACGCGCTGCTCAGCGAGCACCCGCTGGGTGCGCAGCTCGGCCAGCTGGCTCTGCTGGTTGGCCGCGGCATAAGGCTCGGCCTCGTAACGCACATAAGCCAGCACCTCGCCGCGCTTCACCGTCTGGCCCGCCACCGGCAGGCCACGCGGCCCGGGCTCGATGCGCCCGCCATAGACGGCCTGTACGCGCCCGCTACGGTTGGGGTCCATCACCACGCGCGCGGGCAGCTGCAGCGTCGCGGCGGCCTCACCCACCGCGCTCACGGTGGTGCGCACGGCCAGGCGGCGCTGCGTGGCCTTGGGCACGTTCACGCTGCCATCGGGCAGACGCGCCAGGCCGGCCGCGCCACCGACGGGCGCCTCCTCTTCGTGCGCATGCCCTTCATGGGCCTGCGCAGGGACCAGCCACAGGGCCAGCAAAAGCAGAGACAGGGTGCGTTTCATACGGGCTCTCCCAGACCGGGCAGCAGGCGAGCGCGGGCGCGGCGCTGCAGATAGACATAGGCGGCCACCGCCAGCGCGGCGAGCAGGGCCAGGCCACCCAGCACCTGCCCCCAAGGCAGGTCTGTGGCGTGCTCGGCTGGCGCCACCCTCGCGGGCCGGCGCAGCGTGCCGTCGAGCAGATCGCTGTCGTTCCCCTGGGTGATCGTGAACACGAGCGCGTGCTCCTCCCCCTGGCGCAGCAGCGCCAGCAGGCGTTCGTCGCGCACGGCGTAGTCCCCGTGGTCGGCGTGGAAGGTCGCCGCGGCCTCGATGCCGCCGGACTCCACCGTGACCCTCGCATTCAGCACGGGTTCGTTGCTGGCGTAGCGGTCGATCAGCAGCGTCAGGCCCTGGTCGTCGAGTTGCCCCACGAGTTCGAAGAGGTCCGAATGGGCCTCCACGCGCGGCAGACCGTTGCCACTCGCCGCGGCTGCCGGCTGGTCACCATGCGGCTCGCCGCCATGGCTCCAGCCGAGCAAGGGCAGGCCCAGCAGCGCCGCCAGCAGCAGCGCGCGTGCGCGGGCCGAAACAAAGATTGATGTGCTCATGGCAACCATCCCAAAGCTTGTTGATAACGGGCGCGCGCCAGACCCAGCGCGGCCTCCTGACGGACCCAGGCCGCCTGGGCCTGGTTGGCGGTGTTGAGCGCACGCAGCAGCTCCGGCAGCGCCAGCTCACCAGCGGTGAAGGCGCGACGTAAGAGCCCCGCGCGCTCCTGCAGCAAGGCGGCGCGTTCGCGCTCGGCCTCGCGCCGCGTCTCGGCGTTGCGCAGGGCCACGCGCGCGGTCTCCAGCGCCGCGCCCAGCTGCTCGCGCAGACGCTGCTCGCTGGTCTCAGCCACCTCCAGCGCACCGCGCGCCGTAGCCTCCAGCGGCAGGTTACGGTCCTGCGTGCCGAAGGGCAGACGCAGCTTGACGCCCACGCTGTTCTCGGACGTGTTAGCCGGGCTCTGCTCCTGGCGGTAGCCCACGCTGAGCTCAGGCGCATCGCGGCGCGAGTTCTGCACCACGTTCAACTGGCTGCGGCTGAAGGCCAGACGGCGTTGTGCGAGCGCCAGCTCGGGGTGCGCCTCGTCGAGCGCTGCGTTCGCTGGCGCCTCGGCCTCGGTCGGCTCCGGGTCGAGCGCCTGTCCCGTGAGCAGTTGCCAGCGGGTACGGCCCTCGCCCAGGCGTTGGCGTGCTTCCAGCGTGAGCGCCTGGGCCGACAGCAGCTCGGCGCGCGCGGCCATGGCATCGGCCCGCGCGAGATCACCCGCGCGCACGCGGCGCTCCACGTCCTGGGCCAGTTCCTGCAGCACTTGCTGCTGGGCCTGGGCCTGCTCCAGCTCGGCTTGCAGCAGACGCAGGCCCCAAGCCTGTTCACGCAGCTCACCGGCCAGACGCAGTTGCAAGGCACGCGTCTGCTCCTGCGCCAGCTGGGTCTGTTGTTCAGCCGCAGCCTGGCGCGCCGAGCGCTGGCCCGGCAGCCACAGCGGCCAGGCCAGGCCCACCTCGTTCTCGGTCTGGCCGCTGGCCACGCCGCGGCCTTCGCGCCGGCCCAGCTCCAATGCGGGCGGGCGGGCCCACAGGCTGTCGGCCGCCGTACGCGCGGCCTCGGCGCCGCGCTGCTGCGCCCCGGCCTCGCGCGCCGAGACGGAGCGCTGCCAGGCGGCGTCGAGCGCGGTCTTCAATGAAATACGCGTGTCAGCCGCTGCCGCGTCGGTCTGGGCCTGGGCAGCGCTCAACGCCACCCCCAGCACCGCGGCCAGGACACACCTCGATAAGGAATACACCACAGGACCCCCGGAGTGATCTGCACGACCCGCGCGCAACGGCTCAGCGGCCACGCACGGACGAAAGCGCCACGCGCGCACCCCGCAGGGCAGCGCACGCGGCTCACTTCAGATCAGGCTTCGGGGGGGACGGCGCAGGCCGTCAAGGTAAGGCGGGGGCGGCACGGCTTGGGCGGCCTGCGCCACATGCTGAGGCAGAGGCTCCAGCGCCACGATCGCAGGCGCTGCGATGACGCCGAAGTGGTGGAAGCAGCAATCGGCCATCATGTGCTCGAACGACTCCTCGGAATCGTCGGCATGCACGTGGCCCTGGCTGTCGTGATGATGCGCCTCGCCCTGCCAGTGCATGACAGTGTGCTCCAGCGACTCGCGTTGCTCGGCCCAGAACTGCACCAGGCCGGCCGCCGAAGCGACCTGCCAGACGTTCATGAGAACCAGCAGGAGGGCAATGAAACGCGTGCGCACGGCGTGCATATTAGCAGCAGGCCGAGCGGCCCTGTCCACACGAGGGCCAAAGCACCGGTCTCAGGCCGCGATCACACCGTGTTTGGTCAAGGCCTCACGCACGATAGGCAGCACGGCCTGGGCCTGCGGGCCGCCCTCCTTGAGCAGGGCCTCGAACTCACGGCGCATGCGCGGCTCCCAGGAGCGGGCGATGTGGCTGGCCAGGCCTTCGAGCGCCTCGTTGTGGTCGGGCTGGGACTGGAAGAAGGTGCCGATCTGGTTGGCCATGCGGACCAGGGTGTCGCGGTTCATGATGAGGGCCTGTTCACATTAATTTCTCACGTGCGAACGTGATTAAAAACGCGCCAATCTAGGCGCGCGACGACGCCCAGGTAGGTCACCTGGGCTAGGAGTGCAACAACGAGTGGCGCGCTTTTAACCACGTTCCCTTCGGGTTGCGGCCAAAAAAGCCATGCGGGGTGTTGCGCGGACTTGCCGGGGATCACCCCGGTAGCGTCCACGCGCCTACCGCATGACTTTTTTGATCCGCAACGCATCATGAGAAATTAGTGTGAACAGGCCCTGTCTCAAGAGAAATACGTTCAGGGTGGCTGTAGACGCTCAGGTCCTGGCCGCGCGCAAAGCCCAGCAGGGTCACGCCGCAGCTGTCGGCCACGTCGATGGCCAGGCCGGTCACGCCCGAGACGGCGGCCAGTAGGCTTACGCCCGCGCTGGCGGTCTTCTGCACCATCTCGTAACTCGCGCGGCTGCTCACCACGATGAAACCTTCGCCGGACGGGCGTCCGTCACGCAGCAAGGCACCGACCAGCTTGTCCAGCGCGTTGTGGCGGCCCACATCCTCGCGCAGCAGCACGATCTCGCCGGACGGCGTGCACCAAGCCGCAGCGTGTGACGCGCCCGTCACGCCCAGCAGGAGCTGGCGCTCACGCATCTGGCCCAGCGCCAACGACACGGCAGCCGCACGGAAATGCTGAGTGCCCGTCAATGGCTGGGGCGAGCGAACGGCCTGCTCCAGGCTGTCGGTGCCACACAGGCCGCAGCCTGTTCGTCCGGCCAGGGTACGGCGACGCTCCTTCAGGCGTGCGAAGGCCGACGAGGCGATCTCCAGCATCACGCTGATGCCGCGCGCGTCCCGCTGCACCTCGATGCCGTAGATCTGGGCCGGGCCGTTCACGATGCCTTCGGTGCAGGAAAAGCCGACAGCAAAGTCTTCCAGGTCATTCGGCGTGGCCAGCATCACGGCGTGCGAGACGCCGTTGTAGACCAGGGCCACGGGCACTTCCTCGGCCACCCAGTCGGTGGCCGTGTAGACGGCGCCGCCGCGCAGGCCGCGCACCGTGGCCTCGCGCGCGCCCGGCACGGGGGGGTAAGGCAGTTCATGCATGTGCATGGCGCCCTCTCCTACTTCCCCGCCACCTCGGCCTGGGCCGCCTGCAGGTGACCGAGCTGTTCCTTGTTGAAACGCTCGTAACCCTTCTGCCAAGATGACAGCCCCCACGCCGGCCTTGCCGTCGGCCCCCCGAGGGGGACGCCTTCAGCTTGGGGCGGCCCGGCGCTGAAGTCGGCCGGCTGCTTCACCGGCATCACCTGCACCGCCGTCACCTTGTACTCGGGGCAGTTGGTGGCCCAGTCGGAGTTGTCGGTGGTGATCACGTTGGCGCCCGACTCGGGGAAGTGGAAGGTGGTGTAGACCACGCCCGGCTGCACCTTCTCGGTGATGATGGCGCGCAGCACGGTGTCGCCCGAGCGGCTCTGGATACCCACCCAGTCGCCGTCCAGGATGCCCCGGTCTTCCGCATCCTGCGGGTGGATCTCCAGCCGGTCCTCGCTGTGCCAGTGCACGTTCTCGGTCCGGCGGGTCTGCGCGCCCACGTTGTACTGCGAGAGGATGCGCCCGGTGGTGAGGATGAGCGGGAACTTGCGCGTCACCTTTTCGTCCGTGGGCACGTACTGTGTCACCAGGAACTTGCCCTTGCCGCGCACGAACTCGCCGATGTGCATGGTGGGCGTGCCCTCGGGTGCCTCGTCGTTGCAAGGCCATTGCACGCTGCCCAGCTGCTCGATCTTGGCAAAGCTCACGCCCTTGAAGGTCGGGGTGAGCGCGGCAATCTCGTCCATGATCTCGCGCGGGTGCTTGTAGTTCATGGGGTAGCCCAGGGCGTTGGACAGCATCTGCGTCACCTCCCAGTCGGCATAACCGGCCTTGGGCGGCATGACCTTGGTCACGCGCGAGATGCGGCGTTCGGCGTTGGTGAAGGTACCGTCCTTTTCCAGGAAGGACGCACCCGGCAGGAAAACGTGGGCGTACTTGGCCGTTTCGTTGAGGAACAGATCCTGCACCACCACACACTCCATGGCTTCGAGCGCATGGGCCACGTGCTGGGTGTCCGGGTCGGACTGCACCGGGTCCTCGCCCTCGCAATACAGGGCCTTGAAGCTGCCGTCGAGTGCGGCGTCCAGCATGTTGGGGATGCGCAGGCCCGGCTCGGGGCGCAGTTCCACGTCCCAGGCGCGCTCGAAGAGGCTGCGGGCCGTGGCGTCCGACACATGGCGGTAACCCGGCAGCTCGTGCGGGAAGGAACCCATGTCGCAGGAGCCCTGCACATTGTTCTGGCCGCGCAGCGGGTTCACACCCACGCCTTCGCGACCCACATTGCCCGTGGCCATGGCCAGGTTGGCAATGCCGATCACCATGGTCGAGCCCTGGGCATGCTCGGTCACGCCCAGGCCGTAGTAGATAGCGCCGTTCTTGCCCTTGCTGGCGAACAGCCGCGCCGCACCCCGCACCAGCTCGGCCGGCACACCCGTCACGGCCTCCATGGCCTCGGGCGAGTTCTCGGGCTTCGCCACGAAGTCGCGCCACTCCTTGAAGGACTTCACCTCGCAACGTTCCTGCACAAAAGCCTCGTCCACCAGGCCTTCGGTCACGATCACGTGCGCCAGCGCGCTGATGATGGCCACGTTGGTGCCCGGCTTGAGCTTGAGGTGGTAGTCGGCCTTGATGTGCGGGCTCTTGACCAGATCGATCTGGCGCGGGTCCACCACGATGAGTTTGGCGCCGGCGCGCAGGCGCTTTTTCATGCGCGAGCCGAACACCGGGTGGCCGTCGGTCGGGTTGGCGCCGATCACCATGATGATGTCGCTCTTGTCCACCGACTTGAAGGTCTGCGTACCCGCCGATTCGCCCAGCGTCTGCTTGAGGCCGTAACCCGTGGGCGAATGGCACACCCGGGCACACGTGTCCACGTTGTTGTTGCCAAAGGCCGCGCGCACCAGCTTCTGCACCAGATAACCTTCTTCGTTGGTGCAACGCGAAGACACCAGGGCGCCCACGGAATCGCGGCCGTACTTGGCCTGGATGCGCTTGAACTCGCTGGCCGTGTAGTTGATGGCCTCTTCCCAGCTGACTTCCTTCCACGGATCCTGGATGCTCTTGCGGATCATGGGTTGGGTGATGCGGTCCTTGTGCGTGGCGTAACCCCAGGCGAAGCGACCTTTCACACACGCGTGGCCTTCATTGGCCTTGCCGTCTTTCCACGGCACCATGCGCACCACCTCGTTGCCCTTCATCTCGGCCTTGAAGCCGCAACCCACGCCGCAATAGGCACAGGTGGTGATCTTGCTGTGCTCGCCCTGGCCCAGCCAGATCACGGACTTCTCCTGCAGCGTGGCCGTGGGGCAGGCTTCCACACAGGCGCCGCAGCTCACGCACTCGCTTTCCATGAAAGGCTGGTCCTGACCCGGCGACACCCGGCTCTCGAAACCCCGGCCCGAGATGGTCAGCGCAAACGTGCCCTGGGTTTCCTCACACGCACGCACGCAACGGTTGCAGACGATGCACTTGCTGGCGTCGTAGTTGAAATAGGGGTTGGAGGTGTCGATCTTGGGCTTGCTCTCGCCGCGGAAGTGGTTGGCGCCCGTCATGGCGTCGCCCATGCCGTAGCGCACATCGCGCAGGCCGGTCACGCCGGCCATGTCCTGCAGCTCGCAATTGCCGTTGGCGCTGCAGGTCAGGCAGTCCAGCGGGTGGTCGGAGATGTAGAGCTCCATCACGTTCTTGCGCAGTTCCTGCAGCTTGCTGGTCTGCGTCTTGACCTTCATGCCGGCTTCGGCCGGGGTGGTGCAGCTGGCGGGGTAGCCGCGGCGGCCTTCCACTTCCACCAAGCAGAGGCGGCAGGAACCAAAGGGCTCCAGGCTGTCGGTGGCGCAGAGCTTGGGCACCTTGACGCCAGCGTCCACGGCCGCGCGCATGATGGACGTGCCCTCGGGCACGGTGACCTGCTGGCCGTCGATCTCCAGGGTGACTTCCTTGACGGACTCGCGCTTGGGCGTGCCGTAGTCGATGTCGAGTTTGAGGTGGTCGAGCATGGGGTTTCCTTTCAAGCGGCAGGATCAGGCTGCTTTACGGTCCGGCTTGGACAGGCCGAAGTCTTCGGGGTAATGGTTGAGCGCGGACAGCACAGGGAAAGGCGTCATGCCGCCCATGGCGCAGAGCGAGCCGTTGACCATGGTGTCGCACAGGTCGCGCAGCAGCTTGACCTGCTGGGGCTTGTTCTGCGTGTCACCCTGGACGATGCGGTCAATCACCTCCACCCCGCGCGTGGAGCCGATGCGGCAGGGCGTGCACTTGCCGCAGGATTCGGTCACACAGAACTCCATGGCGTAGCGCGCCAGCTTGGACAGATCGGCCGTGTCGTCGTGGATCACGATGCCGCCATGGCCCACCGTGGCGCCCACGGCCGTCCAGCCCTCGTAGTCCATGGGCAGGTCCCAGTGCTGTTCGGGCACATAGGCGCCCAGGGGGCCGCCCACCTGCACGGCCTTGATGGGCCGGCCGCTGGCCGTGCCGCCGCCGTAGTCGTACATGAGCTCGCGCAGCGTCACGCCAAAGGCCTTTTCCACCAAGCCGCCGTGCTTGACGTTGCCCGCGATCTGGATGGGCAGCGTGCCCTTGGAGCGGCCCATGCCGTAGTTGGCATAAAACGCCGCACCCCGCGCCAGGATGATGGGCACCGAGGCAAAGGTGATGACGTTGTTGATCACCGTGGGCTGGCCGAACAGGCCCTTGAGCGCCGGGATCGGCGGCTTGGCGCGCACCACGCCACGCTTGCCCTCGATGCTCTCCAGCATGGCCGTCTCTTCTCCGCAGACATAAGAGCCCGCGCCCTTGCGCACCTCCAGATGGAAGGCCTGGCCCGAGCCCAGCACGCTGTCACCCAGGAAGCCGGCTTGCGTGGCCCGGGCGATCGCCTCGTTCAGCGCCGCAATCGCGTGCGGGTACTCGCTGCGCACATAGATGTAGCCGCGCGTGGCGCCCGTGGCCATTGCGGCAATCGTCATGCCCTCGATGAGCATGTAGGGATCCCCCTCCATGGTCATGCGGTCGCTGAAAGTGCCCGAGTCGCCCTCGTCGGCATTGCAGACCACGTACTTCTGCTCCGCCTGGGCCGCAGCCACCGTCTTCCATTTGATGCCAGCCGGAAACGCCGCGCCACCCCGGCCGCGCAGGCCCGAGTCCAGCACCTGTTGCACCACCTCGGCCGGTGCCATCGACAGGGCCTTGCGCAGGCCGGCGTAGCCCTCGTGGGCCTGGTAGTCCTCCAGCGACAGCGGGTCGGTGATGCCCATGCGCGCAAAGGTCAGGCGCTCCTGCTTCTTCAAGTAGGGAATCTCGTCCGTCAGCCCCAGGCCCAGCTGGTGCTCGCCGCCGTTGTGGAAACCCACGTCAAACAGGCCGGCCACGTCTTCGGCCTGCACCGGGCCGTAAGCCACACGGCCCTTCTTCGTGCCCACCTCCACCAGCGGCTCCAGCCAGAACATGCCGCGCGAGCTGTTGCGCACCAGCTCCACCGCCACCTTGCGCCTGGCGGCTTCGGCCACGATGGCGGCTGCCACCTCGTCCGCCCCCAGGGCCAGGGCCGCGGAATCACGCGGCACATAGATCTTGATGGAGCTCATGCGGCCTCCTTCTGACAGGACTGGAGCTGCGCCAGCAGCTTGTCGAACTTGGCGTGGCTCACACGGGCGTAGGGCTGGTCGTTGATGCTAAGGGACGGCGCCGTGGCACACAGGCCCAGGCAATAGACAGACTCCAGCGTCACCGCCTGGCCGGCCGTCTTCTTGCTGGCGTGCTCCCAGAGGGCTTCGGAACCGCAGGACTGGCAGGCCTCGGCCCGGCAGACCTGCACCACGGCGCCCTTGGGCGCCTCGGTGCGGAAGTGGTGGTAATAGGTGATCACCCCGTGCACCTCGGCGCGGGAGAGGTTGAGCGCCTCGGCAATGTCGGCCACGGCCTCGCTGGGCACATAACCCAGCTGGTCCTGGATGTCGTGCAGGATGGGCAGCAAGGCCCCCGGCATGTCGCGTTTCTCGTCCAGCACCGCGCGGACGGTGGCTAGTGTGTTCCGGGCGGTGCCCGTGCTCTGATTCATGTCTGCCTCACTCGGTCAGATGGGCCCGGTGGGCTCATCGGTGAGGCGGAGTCTCGTCGCGGATCAGAGGGCCGGCAAATTGTTTCGGGACATGCGGGGATTTAGTTTGGTGATGTATGCAATGGGGTGCATAGACGGTGTGTTCGAGTGTTCATAGATTCAGCACCGCAGCAAAAAGCCTCAACCACCAGCACAGCCACTTAGTCTTTGCTATTCAACGGAGAGTTGGACTTGTACGGCACCTTTCCCGCGGGAACATGCTTTGCCGCAGCATCAAGGTGAAGATCTTGATCATCAAAGAAGATATGGGGTCGAAAGGCTTTCAGAACCGCCGCCTTTTCAACTCCTCCCAGAAAAAATATCTCATTGACGTAGACGCCCCAGTGTCGCAGCGTTTTGATTACCCGCATCTCGGCCGGCGCGTTTCTAGCGGTGACGATCGCAATGTGAACAGGCGAAAACTCGACACCAAAAGGCAAACGTTTTTGGAGTCGCGACAGTTTCTCCAAGAATACTGCGTACGGCCCATCAGGCATAGGCACATCCTGATTTACGTCTTCATTCTTGTGAAAACCCTGGAGCCCCTCGGCCTTGTATACGATCTCACTACTCTCATCGAATAAGACCGCATCCCCATCAAAGGCAATCCGAACTTGCCCTGGCGGAATTGATGAGAGATCACTCGGGGGCGCCTTTACTATTGCTGCCGCACAGTTACCACCATCAATCACACGCTGAGCGTCTCTAATATTAGTAGTGAGAAACAGATCGACATCAAACGCCTCAAGGTATGGGACAACAGACTCGCCACCAGTAAAAGCATGTCGAGAGATCGTGAGACTTCTGGCTCGAATGTTGTTAAAGACACAAACCCCAGTCTCCGGGCTGTTTCTCGACATCACGACAACCTCGACTAGTGGCTTATCACCATCCTTTCTGTATTTATTAAGTGCAAGTAGCGCCCTTACCAAGGGCATTCCCGTTCCATCCTTCAGAGCATCGTTCTCATGCTCGAGCATATAGGCACGATACTCAGCTACAGCAGTCTCTTTGTCGCTTTCGAACTTTGCGCGAAAGACACTATCAGCCTCGGTTAGGTCAAACAGCGCCGTAGCCGAAATTCCCACCACCAGCGTTTCCGAAAGATCAAGCGCCATATCGCATCCTGTTGCTCTCCGTAAATTTGAAACTGGAACGATAAAACTCCAATCGACAAATGGAAATCAAAGATTATTTTTTAGCCAATCATCGAAGGAATCTCTTGCCACATTCGTGAGCGCGCGATTGAACTTCACTTTATCACCCAGGTACAAGCAGTGACGTATCACTGTGTACGGATTCAATTTGTCGGTTGCATTACGCTCCTCAAACGCTTGTTTATACCGCTTCACCTTCGCTATCGTTTCGCGCATGAGGCGATTGAACTGTGCCCGAGTAATTCCAGGAGACAACTCGACAATGTCATGCACGAACCCATCAACCTTGTGAGGCTCAAATTCGAAGTCTTTGAAAAAGTGATTTGCAATCTTCAGGAATGTGAATGCGTTCAACTCACTCCCAAGAACGAGACCTGCCCCCTGCCGAACCGCACCGTTAGCGTATTGTTGATTAGCTGTCTCGTCAGGGGCCTCCTTGAGAGCCACTTCTGTGGCATCCCGAATTTGCCTGAACTCCCGATCCGCCAATTCAAACAGCGCGGATAGAACATTGATCCGCCGTTTAAGCTGATTTGGGATTGATTTCTTATATTTGATTTTGTGATCTAGAACACTCCAGGAGTCTTGGATGATTGTCCGTACCTGCAACTCGAAACGAAGCGGTGCGTAGGATACATATTCCGGAAGCAGCGCGCGCGTGGCGTTCAGCTTTAGGTCCATGTGAAGACCTTTGTAGCCAAAAGAGTCCTCTGTACTTTCTACAGCCAAGACCTTGTCTGTGACTTCAATTACTTCAAAGTGCGACCGAATAACCTCGGCAATTTTCTCGATCTCATCCTCATACAGACAAACAATTCTCAATCCGATTAGATCGGTAATGTAGGGTGCAATCGCATAAGCAGTCTTGCTTTCTTCAAGATCTGATCTGTATTTGCGCGAGAACTTCCGAATGCACTCTTCTTTATCCTTAATTCTCCCATCGATCTTCGCCGCTACTATGCTCCCCGAATGAGTAACCAAGGCTGTAAGGAGAGCAGCGAACGAAGATTTAGCATCTTCAAGCAGTGACAGGTTCTGTTCGTAGAACGATCGGAACTCAGATTTCTCAAGTTCGAAGTCGAGTGACGGCATGGTGTGCGGGATTCTTCGCGAAATGGTCGATTCTGACAATCCCCCAAATGGGGGATTAATTCGTTCGAGGAGTTACCACGTGGACTACCGCGCCGGCCCCAGCAGCTATTACCTGCCCGACGGGCAGGTGCACACGCTGGACTTCGAGCCCGCGGGCGCGGCCGTGGCGCCGGTCTTCAGCGCCGAGGGCTTGGTGGCTGCGATCCGCGGCGCGCAGGCGGGTGCGATCAAGCACCAGGAATTCAAGCGTCTGTCGCGGGCCGCGCAAGCTAAACGGCGTGGATCAGCGGCCGCCACGTAACTTATCACGGCCGCAAGGACGAGATGCACGTGGAGAGGTTTCCAGACTGAGGGACCAGACGCACCAGCCGCCCCCCCCTGGCGCCGGGCTGTTGATCCATCCATGCCCACACCTGCGATGCCCCTGGATATGGGCCCGCATCTCCCACGCCCACGCGCCGAGTGCTATAAGCGTGACTACAACTCCGCGTTTGTGTCATGTTCAGGTTTGGCACCCAGACCCTGCGCGAGCTTCGCGCCGACATCGCCGCCATGTACGCGGGCGACGGGGCCGAGCTTGGCCGGCTGCGCGGCGCGCACCTGACCTCCGTCATCCGGCTCACGCCACCCATGATGTTTGCCAACTTCGGCAGCGGCGCGCTGGCGCTGTGGTCGTTTGCACCCGGGGTGAGCACGGGCCTGTGGATCTGGATGGCGGTGCTGTGCACGGTGTGCGGCCTGGCCATGCTCAATTGGTCGCAGCGGCGCGGGCGCCCGGTGGCCACGGCCTCGCCGCGCAGCGTGCGCCGCGCCACCCTGCATGCCCTGCTGCTGGGCAGTGTGTGGGGCGTGCTGCCCCTGCTCTGGCTGGAAGGGGCGACGGTGGGGCAGCAGATGACCATCGTGACGCTCATCACCGGCATGATCGGCGCGGGCAGCTTTGTGCTCAGCCCCCTGCCCTACGCCAGCCTGGCCTGGGTGGCGGCGATTTCGCTCGGTTCCTTCGGGGCGCTGGCCACGGTGGGTGGGGCGGCAGCGGCCAAGGTGGGCCTGCTGCTGAGCCTGTATTCGCCCATCGTGCTCATCGGCTCGCTGGTCAACTGGTACAAAGCCACGGCCCTGCTGCGCGCCCAGGCGCATTCGGCCCGGCAGGAGCAGATGCTGGCGGTGCTGCTGCAGGACTTCGAGCAGAACGCGGGCGACGCCCTGTGGGAGACCGGGCCCGACGGCCAGCTGCGCCAGGCCTCGCCCCGGCTGCAGGAGCTGCTGGGCCTGCAGCCCGATGAACAGGCCGACACGCTGGAGCTGCTGCTGCAGCGGCGCAGCCCGGCCGAGGCGGTGCGCCTGGGCCATCTGCTGCAGGCCGGCCAGCCCTTCCGCGAGCTGCGCCTGTCGCTGCGTGATGTGCGCGGCACCGTGCACCTGCAGATGAACGGCAAGCCGCTGACGGACGAGAACGGCGTATTCCAGGGCTGGCGCGGGGTGGTGAGTGATGTGACGGGCAAGGTCAACCACGAGGAGATGCTGCGCCGTCTGGCGCACACCGACTCGCTCACGGGCCTGGCCAACCGTTTTCTGCTGCGCGACACGCTGGAGCGCCTGATCCGGCGCAAGCAGCCGCTGGCGCTGCTGGCCATCGATCTGGACCGCTTCAAGGCGGTGAACGACAACCACGGCCATAGCACGGGCGACGCGGTGCTGCAGACGGTGGCCGACCGGCTGCGCGTGCACATGCCCACCGAGGCCCTGCTCGCGCGCCTGGGCGGCGACGAGTTTGCCGTGGTGCTGTCCACCCCGGCCGACATCGCCCTGGCCGAGACGGTGGCGGAGCGGGTGGTGGAGACCCTGGCCGAGCCGGTGCAGATGGGCACACGCATGCTGCGCATCGGCGCCAGCGTGGGCCTGACCACACGCGACGATGAGCCGGCCTCGCTGGACGGCATGCTGGTGCAGGCCGACATGGCCATGTACGCGGCCAAGGAAGCAGGCCGCGGCCAGTGGGCGCGCTACACGCCCCTGCTGGGCGAACACAGCCGGCGGCAGCTGGCCATCGAACAGGGCCTGCGCCAGGCGCTGGAGCGCGGCGAACTCGCCCTGCACTGGCAGGCCAAGGTGGACCTGGCAACACGGGGCATCACCGGGGCCGAGGCGCTGATGCGCTGGTCCCACCCCACGCTGGGGCCCATTCCGCCCTCGGAGTTCATCACCGTGGCGGAGCAGTGCGGCCTGATCGACGCCCTGGGCCAGTGGGCCCTGCGCGAGGCCTGCCGCGCCGGCGCGCAGGAGCTGGCGGGGCTGACGGTGGCGGTGAATGTGTCGCCCATCCAGCTAGAGAACGCGCATTTCCTGGAGCAGCTGCGCGAGGCCCTGCACAGCACGGGCATGGAGCCGGCGCGGCTGGAGCTGGAGATCACCGAGTCGGTTTTCATGGAAGATGCCGAGCAGGCACTGCGCCTGTTGCGCGCGATCCGCCAGACCGGCGTACGCCTGGCGCTGGACGATTTCGGCACGGGCTTTTCTTCGCTCTCCTATCTGCGCAGCTTTCCCTTCGACACGCTCAAGATCGACCAGGCCTTCGTCGCAGAGCTGCTATCGCGCGACAACTCGCGCGCCATCGTGCGCATGATCGCCGAGCTGGCCGCCACCCTGGGCATGCGCACGGTGACTGAGGGCATCGAGACCCTGGAACAGATGCAGGCCGTGCGCGCGGCGGGCTGCGACGAGATCCAGGGTTATCTGGTCTCACGCCCCCGGCCGCTGTCGGAGTTTCCGCACGCCTTCAGCTTTGACAAAGGAGAGCGGGTGCAGGGCTGAAGGCCCCGGCCTTGAGCCACGAGGCCATCCTGACGGCGATACGCGGCGCTCAGGCCGGCACTATGAGGTGCCCGGAGTTCAAATGCCTGTAGCAGGCCGCAGGCAGTGGCAGATGACTACCCGCGAATCGCCGAGTTCACTTTGATGCGACCCACAAGAGCCATGGATAGGCTTTGCCAGAAGTCTGGCGCCCAACGCGGTATCTGCGCGCGCCTGCGGTCTGGGCCACCCAAGAGCCCGTAAGTCCCTCAGACCCGGCGCGATCTACAACGGCAACGACCGATTGTCCCCATCCGCCAGCGACACGGCCTTCAGGTGGATCTGGTAGCGCCCGGAGTTCACCAGCGCCACGGCCTGCTCCGCGGCCCAGGGTGAGCTGGCGCTGTAGTTCAGGCGAACTTCGGCACCCTGCCCGCGGCGCAGGGCCTGGCGCATGAAGGCGTGCCAGGGCACGGCGTCCGGCGCGGTGGGGGCGATGACGGCCATGGGCCGGCCGCCGCGCGTGTCGTAGAGCGCGGCGTCGAAGGTGATGCGCGCGAGGCTGTCGTAGCCGATGTTCTGCACGTCGACGATGACGACGATCTCGTCGCGGCCCGAAGCGCCCTGGGCGACCTCGGCACGCTTGAGGTCCAGGCGGAGCTGAGCAGGCGCGTCGATGTGAACCTTGACGCCCGCGGGCAGGAGCGCGGGCGTGGTGGCCACGGCGGGTTCGATCACCGCGGCGGAGGCTGCGGCCACGGCAGGTGCAGCCTCTGCCTGCGGCGTGGTGGGTGCCGGGGCGGGCGCAGCCACCGGCGCTGGCTTCGGTGCGGATTTGGGCACCGGCTTGGGGGCCGGGCGCGGCGCGGGGGTGCTCACGGCCACGGGTGGCAGCACGGGCTCGGGCTCCTGCAGCAGATAGACGCCGCCAACGGCCGCGACCAGCAGCGCCACCACGGCGGTGCCGATCATGACGCGGTAGCGGGCCAGCAGCTCTTCCAGCACGGGGCGCAGGCGGCGCGCGGCGGTCTTGCGGGCCTGGGCCAGCTCTTCCAGCACCTGCTCGCCCTTGGCTTCGAAGTCGGACGCGGACTTGAGCCGGAAGCCCTGCTTGTGCAGGGCCTGCTTCTGCAGGCGCCGCAGGTAGTGGATGCGCTTGAGCAACTCGGGCGGCACAACGTAGCGCGCCGTGCGCAGGCGCTGGCTCAGGCCCGTGCCCGTGCTGCCCCAGTCACGCTGGAGCGCGCGCTCGATGCGTCTGCAGATGTCGAGGACCTTGTCCTTGTCTTTTTTCTTGTCGCTCATGCCTCGTGCTTCCCTGGCCTGCGCCCATCACCAGGCGCAGGGTCTGCGGCCGAGTCTACGGCCTGTGGCGGCCGGATTCATGCCCGTGGGGTCTTGTTTACAAAACCTCACACAGTGGCGCAGTCGCGGCGACATGGGACCGCGCCGCAGGTCAAAGGGACGCAATGGCACAATGCGCCTCCTTCGCGCCCTGCCCTCTGCTCTTTTCTTCATGTCTCTCCCCGGCACCCTCGGCATCGACTTCGGTACCTCCAATTCCGCCATGGCCTGGGCCGCACCCGGGGGCACGGCACGGCTGATCGCGCTGGAGGGCGAGGCCACGGCCATGCCCACGGCGGTGTTCTACAACAGCGAAGACCTGAGCGCGCACTTCGGCCGCGATGCGGTGGCGCTGTATCTGGAAGGCACGGAGGGGCGGCTGATGCGCTCGCTCAAGAGCCTGCTGGGCAGCCCGCTGCTGCTGGAGACCACGGTGGTGAACAACAAGCAGGTGAGCTTTCAGGACATCATCGCCACCTTTCTGGTCACACTGCGCGAGCGCGCCACCCAGGCGCTGGGCGCAGCGCCCACGCGCGTGGTGCTGGGCCGGCCCGTGCATTTCGTGGACGACGACCCAACGCGCGACGCGCAGGCCCAGGCCTCGCTACTGCAGGCGGCGCACAGCGTGGGCTTCGAGCAGGTGAGCTTTCAGCTGGAGCCCATTGCCGCGGCGCTGGACTACGAGCGCCGGCTGAGCCAGGAGAGCACGGTGCTGGTGGCGGACATTGGCGGCGGCACCTCGGACTTCACGGTGGTGCGGCTGGGGCCGCAGCGCATGGGCAAGACCGAGCGGGCCGAAGACGTGCTGGCCACCACGGGCGTGCACATCGGCGGCACGGACTTCGACCACAAGCTGAGCCTGGAGCGGGTCATGCCCCTGCTGGGCTACCGCCACCTCGGGCCGGACGGGCGCGAGGTACCAAGCCGCGTGTTCTTCGACCTGGCCACCTGGCACCTGATCCACCGCCTGTCCACGCAAAAGGCGCTGGCCGAGGCCCAGGCCCTTTGGACCAACTACAGCGACGTGAGCCTGCACCGCCGCCTGATGCGCGTGCTGACCGAACGCCACGGCCACCACATCGCGCATGCGGTGGAGCAGGCCAAGATCAGATGCTCTCAATTCGATCGCGATACGGTGGTGGACCTGACTTTCGTGGAGGCGGCGCTGGCCGCACCCATGAGCACCGCCGCTCTGCGCGAGCAGCTCGACGAACTGCTGCAGCGTACCGTGGCCTGCGCGCGCGAATGCGTGCGGCAGGCCGGCGTGGCCGACGGGCAACTGGCGGCGGTCTACCTCACGGGCGGTTCGTCGGCGCTGCGCCCGTTCCAGCGCGCGCTGCAGGCGGCGTTTGCCGGCGTGCCGCTGGTGGAAGGCGATCTGTTCGGCGGCGTGGCCTCGGGCCTGGCTTACTGCGGCTGAGAAGCACGACCGTGATCGGCCAGGTACCCCGACTGCTCCTCGCGCAACATGCTCAGGCCGTCGGCACCCAAGCGGTAGCGTTTCTTGCCGATGCCGTCGCCCGGCCAAACCTTGGCCTCCACCACGCCGTCACCCGCGAGCGAGGGCAGCTGGCAATCCGCATCGCCCACGATGGGCAGCAGGCGCACGAGACGGCGCGGTGTGTAGGCCAGCAGGTGGTGCACGCAACCGTCAGCCTGCTGCACCGTCAGCGCGAGCTGGCGCTGGGGGCGCTGGCGGTCGATGATGATGGCTCGCATGTCGATGCGAGCCTCAGGCAAGACGTGGTGCTCGGCGCTGAACACTGCCGAGCCGATGCGCACGCTGATCTGGCTGCGCCCGCTGACATCGGCTTCGCTGGCGGCGAGGGTGATGGCTTCGACCTTGCTGTCGCCGTCCAGATCCACGTAGAGGCGCTGCACTTCCCTGGCAGCAGCGGACTGGGTCAGCAGCAAGACACACAGCCCTACGGCGGCTGCAGCCATGGGCCTGCGACCCCATGCTCTGGTCTTCATATGAAATGCCCCCTGCTGTTGTTCTGGCGGCCAGTGTAGGACGCGCCTGCGGGCGCTGGCTATCCCCCAAAAGGGGCAGAGGGCAACAGCGGCATGCGCTGCGACCGAGCTCAGTCGGTGGGGATCTTGGGGTCGTTCAGGCCGCCCCAGCGGCTGCTTTCCTGGGTGTAGGCCGGGTCCAGACAGCGGTTGGTGAAACCGACGGGGCCGTAGTCGGCCTTGTAGACCACCCAGGTGCTCCAGCCATTGCGCTCGTCACGGCCGAAGTATTCGAAGCTGAGTTCTTCGGGGGAGACCAGCTTGCCGAATTGCGCCGAGACGGCGCGCGCCACGTCCACCAAAGTTTCAACGGCGACGATGCGTCGCATGGATTCATCAAAGCCCACTTGTCCGGGCCTGTACTTGGGCATGGCGTCTCTGTCTCTGCGGTCTCTCACTCATCCCGACAGGCCGCAGCGCGGCGCGTGGGCTCCAACGCCGAGAAGAATAGCACCGGGCCGCTGATCCATCCGCACCCAAACGCCCGATTCCCCGCATGGCGGAATGGGGAACGCGCAAAATCGTCACAAGGCGTAACGGCGCTGCACGGCACGCAAAAAACCCGCGCGCGACCTCTTATTTGCTGCGCAGACAGAATCACGCCCTAGGAGCATCTCTACATGAAAACCCTCATCCTCGGCGCTGGCGGCATCGGCGGCTATTTCGGCGCGCGCCTGATCCAGGCCGGCGCGGACGTGACCTTCCTTGTGCGCGAAGCGCGCCAGCAGCTGATCGAGCGCGCAGGCCTGCAGATCGAAACACCCGACGGTCAGTTCAGCGTGCAGCCTCACACAGTGACGGCCGCCACGGTGCAGGCCGACTACGACCTCATCGTGCTCGCCCCCAAGGCCTATGACCTGGACGATGCGCTGGCCTCATTGGCACGGGCCGATGCGCGCGGCGCCATCCTGCCCTTCCTCAACGGCCTGGACCATCTGCGCGTGCTCGATGCCCGCTACGGCCGCGCGCGGGTGCTCGGCGGCGTGGCGCACATCGCGGCCACGATCACGCCCACCGGTGCGGTCAAGCAGCTCAGTGCCCTGCACCGCCTGACGGTGGGCGCACGCGATCCGGCGCACGAGGCGCTGGCGCGCGATTTCTTCGCGCTGTGCCAGCAGGCCGCCTTCGACAGCGCCTACAGCGAGGACATCGAACAGGTGCTGTGGAACAAGTGGGTGTTCCTGGCCACGCTGGCGGGCATGACCACGGTGTGCCAGGGAACGGTGGGCGAGATCCTGGCCACGCCCGAGGGCGAGGCGTTGACGCGCCAGATGTTTGCCGAGTGCTGCGCCGTGGCCGCAGCCCAGGGCCAGGCCATCAGCGTGGAGGAACAGGGCAAGGCCCTGGCCATGCTGACGCAGAAGGGTTCGGCCTTCACGGCCTCGATGCTGCGCGACCTGCATGGCGGGCAGCGCACGGAGCACGAACACATCCTCGGGGACATGGTGCGCCGCGGAGGGTCCGCGGGCGTGAAGGTGGATCTGCTGCGTCTGGCCTGGACGCACATGGCGGTGCGCGCCGCGCAGCGCTGAGGCGGGGAACCGCTCCAGCCCTCACGGTGCGTAGCAGGCGTCGTCCTTGATTTCGCAGAACTGGTTCTTGTAGAACTTTTCCAGCCGGTCTCTGGCCTTGTCCTTCGTGCAAGCGGGCTCCTGTATCTCCTCAAGGGCCCTGCCGGTGCAATGGAGACAGAACGAGTACCACACCTTCTGCCCATAAGGCTGGTTGTCAGGGCACGGGACCGGCCCGGAGACCACCACTGCCTTCATGTCCGTGAGCAGTGCACCGCCAGCGCCGTGGGCTCGCAGGATGATGGCGATGGTCGACGGTGTCACATTGAGCGTCCTGGAGCCGCTGAGGCTGCCCGCAGGGCCAGGGTTGAAGACCGTGGTGTCGATGACTGACTCGCGTTCCACCGGATTGCCATCGGCATCGGTGCCGCCCAAGCGCTCCAGGATCTGGACCTGTTTGACGTCGTTGACTCGCCAGCTGATGTCCAGGGGCACATTGACTGCAGGCCTGGCCGGAGAGGTGCTGAACTGCGCAATCACTGGCGCCCTGCCCCAGAACGTCACTCTGACGTCGGTGGGGTCACTGACGAGGTCTTTGCCAGTGGCGCGGGGGTTGATGCTGCGCTCGATGAAGCTATAGGTCCGGCCGCTTCCGTCTGGCGGCGGGCTGAAGCCGCTGGCGAGCAGCGCTTCGCGCGGATAGATCCGAATGCGCTGCACGGTCCTTTGGGTCACGGGATCACTGGCAAGATCAGCCACATGCATATAGACCGTGCGCGGCGCTGGACTCAGCGCCGGCACGCTTACGACGCGCGGGATCTCGACACCGTTTTCCCGGATCAACAGCTGGTTGGCCAGTCCGAGCCGTACATGAACCTCGAAGGCACCGCCGCGGGAGTAGTTGGCGGTGTCCCCGCTCCATTGATGAGCACCGAACTGGACCACCTCGGGCGGCTCGGCATACGGAGCCTTGTCGGCGAGACCTGAGGCCACGCGTTGAAGTCCGCCACATGCCGACAGCGCCATCGTCAGCAGGGCAAATAAGAAACCGGTCATTGCGCGCATGTGCACCCCCTGGTTGTTCCGGGCTCCGCCCGGATGTGCTGAGCCGTTCAGGCCCGAGGTGCAAGAGACGCGCTCTCGTCCATCGTCAGGCTGAACACAGGTCACCAATGTGGAGTAAGGGCTCGGTAGCCGCAATCCCCTTTTCATGGGAGGCGCCCGGTGCACCTTGCTGAGGAATGATCAGAGCGCGCCGTACTGCGTGCCGCCGGCCACCGGCGGACTTTCGAGGGGCGCGAGGTCGGACTGGTATTCGAGCTCACCGAGGTGGATCGGCGGCGGCTTGACGCCGCGCGCGATGGCCTGCTCGAAGGCGCGCATCTCGTCCTCGCTCACGGGTTCGTGGCGCGAGCTGGGCCGCAGCCCCGTGGGCCGGGCCGCAGCCGCGGGGGCCGGTGCGGGCTGGGGCACGGGCTGCGGCGCCGGCCGAGGCTTGGGGGCCACATCGCTGGCGCGGTAGCCGCGGCCGAAGGTATTCACCTCTGGGTGGAAGCGCCAGTAGATCGAATCGATGCGCACGCCGTACTGCGCGAAGGCGCGTTCGGAGAGAAACTTCTCCACCTCATTGAAGCGCATCACCTTCCCGGCGCGCCGGGCGACGAAGCCGCTGGCCACGTCGATCACCACCATGAAGCGGTGCTGGCGCTCGTCCAGGCCCACGGCCTTGAACTTGTACATGCCAGAGATGATTTCGAGCAGCAGCAGGTTGTCGCGCACCGACTGGTAGACCATCTCGCGGCGCAGCTGCTTGCGCTCGTCCAGCGTCATGCGCCGAGGACCGCCGAGGTCGGTCAACGGGTCGGTGCCAAAGGGCGTGGTGGGCTGCGGTGGAGGTTTCTGCTTGAAGAGGCCGAACATGTCAGAGCGGAAGGAATGCCGGGGCCAGGCACTCAGCCTGGGAAGGTGCCGGTGTTTCTGCTCCCTGTACTCGGTCACTCAGGCCCAAAGATACACGGCTTTCAGTACGCCCGGACGGAAAGAGTGTTTCAAGTCATTTCGGAGCGACTGGCTACTGAACCAGCGCGACCGACTTGACCTGTGCCCAGACGGCGGCACCGGGGTGCAGACCCAGATCGGCATAGGCGCGGCGCGTGATGCGCGCGAGCAGCAGCGAGGCGCCGCAGCGCACGCGCACCAGCACCTGCGAGGGGTGGGCGTCGGGCGCCACGGATTCGATCTCGCAGGGGAAGTGGTTCTGGATACTGGTGTGCTGCGGCTCGACGGTGGTCAGGGAGACATCGCGCGCGAGCACGCGCAGGCGCACGGCCTGGCCCAGGGGCACGCCGCTGTCGCGCAGCCAGAGGCTGCCGCCATCGAAGCCCACGCGCACCAGTTGCCAGCGCGCGTCGCGCTCGGTCACCACGCCGGCCAGCAGTGCGCCCATGCCCTCGCCGACGACCACTGGGCTGGCGATGGCGGCCAGCACCTCCTGCACCGCGCCCTGGGCCTGGACGCGGCCGCGTTCGAGCACCACCAGATGGTCGGCCAGGCGCGAGAGCTCGTCGGCCGAATGGGTGACATAGAGCATGGGAATGCGCAGCTCATCGCGCATGCGCTGCAGCCAGGGCAGGATGTCCTGGCGACGCGCGGCGTCGAGCGCGGCCATGGGCTCGTCGAGCAGCAGCAGGCGCGGGCTGGTGGCCAGCGCACGCGCGATCGCGACGCGCTGGCGCTCGCCACCCGAAAGCTGATGGGTGCGGCGAGCGAGCAGGTCACCGATGCCCAGCAGCTGCACGGCGGTGTGCAGGGCGAGCTCGGCGCCCGGCGCGCGCGCGCGGCGCAGGCCGTAGTGCAGGTTGCCGCGCACATCGAGGTGGTCGAAAAGGCTGGCCTCCTGGAAGACGTAGCCCAGCGCGCGACGGTGCGTGGGCAGGAAGACTTGCGCTGCGTCGTCCTGCCAGACCTCGCCGGCCACGACCACGCGCGCAGCGCGCGCACGCTCCAGCCCGGCCACGCAGCGCAGCACGCTGGTCTTGCCCGAGCCCGAGGCGCCGTAGAGCACGGTGATGCCGCGCGCGGGTAGCTGCAGATCGACCTGCAGGTCGAAGTCGGCCCGCGGCAGCGTGAGGCGGACGTGGAACTCCTCACTCATGTGAGCACCCGCGTATCGCTGCGCCGCAGCCAGGCCAGCGCCAGCAGCACGACAAAGCTGAACAGCAGCATGCCGCCCGCCAGCCAGTGGGCCTGCGTGTACTCCATGGCCTCGACGTGCCCGTAGATCTGGGTCGAGACCACGCGCGTGACGCCGGGGATGTTGCCGCCAATCATGAGCACCACGCCAAATTCGCCCACGGTGTGCGCAAAGCTCAGGATGGCCGCCGTGAGCAGGCCGCCGCGCGCCTGCGGCAGAGCCACGGTGAAGAAGGCGTCGAGCGGGCGCGCGCGCAAGGTGGCCGCGACCTCCAGCGGCCGCGGGCCCAGGGCCTCGAAGGCGTGTTGCATAGGCTGCACGGCAAAGGGCAGCGAGAAGACGATGGAGCCGATCAGCAGACCCGTGAAGGTGAAGGACAGCACGCCCCAGCCCAGGGCCTGCGTCAGCTGGCCCAGCGGGCCGTTCGGCCCCAGGGCCACGAGCAGGTAGAAGCCGAGCACCGAGGGCGGCAGCACCAGGGGCAGCGTGACGAGGGCACTCACCGGCGCGCGCCAGCGCGAGGCCGTGCCCGCCAGCCACCAGGCCAGCGGAGTAGCAATGAGCAGCAGCAACACGGTGGTCAGCGAGGCCAGCTCGACGGTGAGCCAGATGGCCTGCCAGGCTTCAGCGGAAATGAACATGTGACGCAACGGCGGGTGAGGCCCTAAGGATAGCGGCCCACGGTCTCATGAGGCGCCGTCGTCGTGCAGCGCGGCGTTTCCTGCATGCCGGCTCAATCCTCGTAACCGTAGGCCTGGATGATGGCGCGCGCCTTGGCACCGCGCAGGTACTGCAGCAGTGCGGTGGCCGCGGCGTTGTCCTTGCCCTTGTTGAGCAGGATGGCGTCCTGGCGGATGGGGCTGTACAGCGTGCCAGGCACCCGCCAGGCCGAGCCTTCCTTGAGCTTGCCGTCGACCCAGACCTGGGACAGGGCGACGAAACCCAGCGGGGCGTTCTCGGTGGCGACGAACTGGTAGGTCTGGGCGATGTTCTCGCCCTGCACGAACTTCGGACGCAGGGTCTCGATCACGCCGAGTTTGGTCAGCGTCTCGATGGCGGCTGCTCCGTAGGGCGCGAGTTTGGGATCGGCCAGGGCGATCTTGTCAAACCTGCCACGCTTGAGCACCTCCCCCTGATCGTCCACCAGCGCCGGCTGCCGGCTCCAGAGCACGAGCTTGCCGATGGCATAGGTGAATCGGCTGACGCCCTGCCCTTCGCGCTCGAGCCGGGCCGGGGTTTCATCATCGGCGGCAAGCAGTACGTCGAAGGGCGCACCGTTCTTGATCTGCGCATAGAAGCGCCCCGTGGAGCCGAAGGCCAGCACGGCCTTGTGGCCGGTATCGGCCTCGAACAGCGGGGCAATCTTCTGCATGGGCGCCGTGAAGTTGGCGGCCACCGCCACCTGTACCTCGGCGGCCTGCGCGGCCGCCCCCGCCACCAGACCCCACACGGCCACGGCCGCCAGCCAGAAACGCTTCATCGTCGACCCCTCGCTATTCAGAAAATGAATAGCGAGACTCTAGCACGGATTCAGGGGCGCTATCCCTTCGATGAATAGCGAGGCGCAAGCCCCTGCTACCATCCGCGCATGAGCAAGACATCCCTGCCGCTGGCCGAGGTGCTGGGCTTTGAGGCCAGCGACAAGCGCATCGACATCCTGCGTCGCATCGGTGAGGCCGGCTCCATCTCGGAGGCCGCGCGCGGCGCCGGCGTGAGCTACAAGGCGGCCTGGCAGGCGCTGGAAACCCTGGCCAACCTGGCCGGCACGCCGCTGGTGGAAAAGGCCGTGGGCGGCAGCGGCGGCGGCGGCGCGGTGCTGACGGCCGCCGGTCTGCGCGTGTTGCAGGCCGCCGAGGCCATGGCCGGCGCACGCCAGCAGGTGCTGGCCGCGCTGGAGCACGACAGCGCCACGGGCCGCGCCGCGCTGGCCCTGCGCACCAGCATGCGGAATCAGTTTCCCTGCACGGTGGGCCGCCTCCAGCCACACCAGGGGCAGGTTCGGGTGCAGTTGCTGCTGGCCGACGGCCAGGCGGTCCATGCGCGCATCACCCGCGAAAGCGTGCAGCTGCTGGGCCTCAGTCCCGGGCTGCCCGTGTTGGCGCTGTGCAAGGCCACGGCGCTGCAGGTGGCCGCACGCCTGGCCCCGACGCCCAGCCGCAATGTGCTGGCCGGCACGGTGAGCCGGGCCTCGCGTGCGGCCAGCGGTGGCGAGGTCGGCCTACGCCTGCCAGGCGGCGTGCAGCTGGTAGGCTTTGCCGCCGCGGGCCACGGGCTCAGGGCCGGTCAGCCGGCCATGGCGGCTGTGGATGAAGCCGGCGTGGTGATTGCCGCTGCCAGCTGAGGGCTGTTCAGCAGACATCGCAGGCTTCGAGCGCGCGCAGGCTCCTATCGCGCGTGCACTCCATCAGTTGGTCCAGGAACACGCGGCTGCGCTGGGGGATGAACTTGCGGCTGGGCAGGGCCGCATAGATCCCCAGTCGCACGGTGATCCAGGGCTGGAGCACGCGCACCAGTTCTCCCCTCATGAGGTAAGAGGCCACCATCTCCATCGTGACCTCGGTGATGCCGGCGCCGTCGAGCGCGGCGCGCAAGAGGGTGTCCGGGTGATTGGTCAGCAGCACCGGGCGGACTTCCACTTCTTCGGTCACGCCGGGCTCGTCCTCGTGCCACATGCGCCAGTGGCGGTGCCGCCCGTTGGGCGTCTTGTGGCGCAGGCAGTCATGCTGTGAGAGATCGGCCGGGGTCCGCGGCATGCCGCGGCGCTGCACATAGGCGGGCGAGGCGACGAGGATGGCGTTGGCCTCGATGATCTTGCGCGCCACGAGGTTGGCGTCGAAGCTGTCGTCGGCGGTGATCAGCGTGATGTCGAAGTCCTCGACCGGCGGTTCGCGCAGGGTCTCGACCTCCAGGTCGATCTGGATGTTCGGATAGCGCTCCCGGAAGCTGGCCAGCACCGGCGCCACCACATAGGTCGCCAGCACCGGCGTGGCATGCAGGCGCAGCAAGCCGCCGAGTTCCTGGGTGTGGGCGCTGGCCAGTTCGTCGGCCTCCTCGATGTCCTGGAGGATGTTGCGCACGCGGTTGAGATAGAGCTGGCCGGCATCGGTCAAGGCCAGACGCCGCGTCGAGCGCTGCAGCAGCCGGGAGCCCAGGTGCTCCTCCAGATCGGCCACGAGCCGGGTCACCACGGGGGCGGACATGTCCAGCACACGGGCGGCCGCGGCAAAGCTGCCCTCATCAACCACCCGCTGGAACACTTTCATGGAAAGCAGCCTGTCCATAGGCACTCCTGAATTTTCAAGCCTTTGATTGTTTCATTTTTAGAAACACGAAATGTTCAACACAGCTATTTATCTACCGATTCAGAAATTTTACAGTTCATCCCATCGACGCCAGCGATGCAAAGAGCGGTGTCGACGGGATCCCGGCCTGCCCACAAGGCCGACCGCGGATCAAACCTAGTTGACCTTGAAGGAACCCTCATCATGAACCGCACTCTCGCTTCCGCCCTCGCCGTTTCCGTCCTCGCCCTCGCCGCCGGTCAAGCCGTGGCCGCCGACAAGACCCGCGACCAAGTCACGGCCGAGTACCTGGAGGCCGTCCGTACCGGCAACATCGTGGCCGGCATCGACGGCTACGGCAACCAGAAGCTCAACGAAATCTTCCCGGGCAACTACCCCGCCCAGACCGAAGCCGCAGGCAAGACCCGCGCCGAGGTGAGCGCCGAGTACTTCCGTGCCGTGCGCAACGGTGACATCGTGTCCACCGTGGACGGCTACGGCAACCAGAAGCTCAACGAAGTCTTCCCGGGCAGCTACCCCGCCCAGGCCAAGACCACCGGCAAGACCCGCGCCGAAGTGAACGCCGAGCTGACGCAAGCCCTGCGCAGCGGTGCCCTGAGCCAGCAGATCTTCTATTGATCCGCGCGTGGCCTGCGGGCCGCAAATAGAGAGAGGCCGCCCACGAGGCGGCCTTTTTCTTGCGGGGTTGCGCGCTCAGGCCGCGGCCTGCACGCGGTTGCGTCCCCCCTGCTTGGCGGCATACAGGGCTTGGTCGGCGCGCTGCACCAGATCTGCCGCAAGTGCGGCAGGGTCGTCACCCGGCCGCAGCGCCGCCGCGCCGATGGAAACGGTGATGCGCAGCGGCTCGGCCAGCTGCACCGGCATGGTCTGCGCAGCGATCACGCGGCGGATGCGTTCGGCCGTCTCCAGTGCCGCGGGCAAGGGCGTGCCGGGCAGCAGCAGCACGAACTCCTCGCCGCCATAACGCGCCACCCCGTCGCTACCGCGCAGCTGGGCACGGATGAGGCGCGCCACATAGCGCAGCACGGCGTCACCCGCCGGATGGCCGTGGCTGTCGTTGATGCGCTTGAAGTGGTCCACGTCGAGCAGCAGACAGACCAGGGGCAGGCCGCTGCGGCGCGCGGCCTGCACTTCCTCCAGGCAGCGCGACTCGAAATAGCGGCGGTTGTGCACGCCGGTCAGGCCGTCGGTCAGGCCGGCAAGCTTGAGACGTTCGGTGGCCAAGGCGCTGTCGAGGCAGACCGCCACGAGGGCAGCCAGGCGCTCCAGGAAGTCGGTGCTGCTACCGGCGGCGAAGCGCGCCAGGTCGCGGCTGCAGAGGTTGAGGCTGCCGATGCAGGCGCCGCGGTGCACCAGGGGCAGCAGGGCCGCACTGGCCGGTACCGAAGGCAGGCCTTCGAACAGAAAAGCCTGGGCCACGCCCGGCGGCCCCAGACGCGGGCCGACGCTGTCGGCATAAAGCTGCTGCAGGGGCTGCTCGGACGGCAGCAGCAGCAGCTGGGCAGGCAGCGCGACGCCCCCCTCAGCGAACACGCGCGCGGCCTCGTATTCGGGATCCACCAGGGCCAGGGTCACGGCATCGAGCTCGAACAGCGCGGGGTAGTCGACCAGCAGGGTGTGCACCAGCGCGGCCAGCGAAGGCGCGGCGATGACCTTGCGTTCGAGCTGGTCGAAGCGGCGCAGCTTGTCCTGGTTGAGGCGGGCCTCGGCGATCAGTGCATCGAGCTGCTCGCGCAGGCGGCGGTTCTCGGCCTGCAGTACGGCCACCGAGAAACGCGGACTGGCAGACGACGGCTCAGCGTTTCCGGACTCTCGGGACTTCATGCTGCGATGGTAACGCGCGTGTATGACGATCCGCCCCGCAGATCAGAGGCGCATCCAGCCCTGGCGTGCCGCGTGGTGGGCCGCGATGCCGAAGAGCACGGCCAGGCCCACGTTGACGATGGCGATGGCCGCGGTGGCCAGCAGCACGAAGCGATCCGCCTTTTCCGTCCCGCTGTCGCGGCTGCCCAGGGCCAGCTGCACACCGGCCAGGAAGAGGATGACGCCGAGCACGGCCGGCGGGAACAGGCGGAACAGTGTGCCGATGGAATCGGCAAAGAACAGGCCGGCCGCCAGCAGCACGCCACCCAGGATGATGGACGAGCCGCCCGTGCGCGCGCCGAACTGCACATGCCCGGCCATGCCGCCAGCGCCATGGCACATGGGGATGCCGCCCACGGCACTGGCCCCCACGTTCATCAGGCCGGTAGACAAGGCCACCGCGCGCTGGGTCACCGGGCGGTCGGGAAAAAGCCGGTTGTTCTCTTCGGTCACGGAGAGGTAGGCGTTGCCGAAGGTCAGCGGCAGCTGCGGCAGGGCCAGCACCACGAGACCAGTCCACAGGTCCGCGGCCGTGAGGCTGCCCCAGCTGAAGGCGGGTAGCCTGAACCCGGGCCGCAGCGCCGAGAGTTCACCCAGCAGCGCCGGCTGCTGTACGCAGGCGATGAGCGCGCCCAGCGCGAGCAGGATGAGCATGGCCGGCAGGCGCGCGCGCCCCAGCAGGAGCAGGGTGCCGCCCAGCAGTGCGGCCGCCAGCCAGGGGCTGGCGGCCATGCGCTGCAGGCCTTCGAGCATGAAGCTGAAACCCAGGCCCATGACCACGCCGAGCAGGGCGGAACGCGGCACCCACCGACCGAGCCGCTGCGCCCAGCCGGTGGCGGCGAGCAGCAGCCAGATCAGGCCCGTGCACAGCGTGGCACCGACCACGGCCGCGCCCGTGAGGCCCGAGGCCAGCGCTGCCTGCCCCACCGAGGCTGCGCCGACAGCCTTCATGGGCTGCACGGGAAAGGGCGTGCGGTAGATGGCACCGACGGCGATCAGCGCCACGCCGAAAGCCAGCAGCATGCCACCCGGATCCATGCCGAGCACGGCGATGTAGGCGGCCACGAAAGGAATGAGCGTGCCCAGGTCGCCGAAGGCACCTGCCCACTCCGACAGGTCATAGCGGTTGCGCGGCACGGCGACCCGGCTCATGCCACCGCTCCGAAGGCCGCGTGGTAACTCACCACGCCTTGCGGCGCGACGCTGCCGAAGGGCAGCGCCATGAAGTACTCGGGCGGGATGCCCGGGTAGACCAGGCCGGGCACAGGTCGAAAGCCGAAGCGCGTGTAGTAGGCCGGCTCACCCACGAGCACGCAGCCGGCCGCGCCCCTGGCGCGCAGGCCGTCGAGCGCCGCATGCATCAGCGAGGCGCCGATGTGGCGCCCCTGCAGCTCGGGCTGCACCGAAATCGGCCCCAGGCCATACCAGTCGCGCGCACCGTCGGACACGCTCACGGGCGAGACCGCCACATGGCCCACGATCACCCCGCCCTCCTCGGCCACGAGCGAGAGCGTGAGCTGGCCCGCGCGACGCAGCGCGTTGACGATGTGCTGCTCGGTGCCGCTACGGTGCGGCGCCGAACGGAAGGCGGCTTCGGTGAGGGCCTCGATGAACGAAACGTCCAGGGTGTTTTCGTCGCGAATGCGCAGGGCCATGGCCTGCACTGTAACCCCCACAGCGCCAGGCAAGCTCAGCGGCTGGGTGCGAGCAGCACCTCGACCGAGGTGAGCCAGCGCACATGGCGCGGACCGGGGCGCACATCCTGCAGGGAACGCAGCGAGGGCAGGCCGTCGCGGGCCAGCAGGTCGTCGTCGCCATGCTGCATCAGCACCAGCACATCGTCACCGAGGCGGGCGTTGTAGAGCTCGCCCCAGGAGAAGAGGGTCTGGTAGCCATCCTGCGCGGTCAGCAGCACATAGGCGCGGCGTACCGAGTGGCGGTCGGACGCGAGCCCGGCCCGGTCCAGCAGCGCACGCAGCGGGATGCCACGCATGGTCACGGCCTGCACCACCTCGCGGCCATCGACGATGACACTGCGTCTCTCGGTGTAGTCCTTCTGCGGCAGGGCCTGCAAGTCCTTGCCCGTGAGCATCAGCTTGTTCTGCACCATGCCGCCGACCTGCAGCAGCACGGGCTCGGCGGCCTGCACCGCCCCGACCCAGCAGCAGAGCAGGAGCAGCAGGGCTCTCATGGCCGGCCAAAGCCCAGGCGCTGCAGAGGGGCCTGGCCCGCCTCGGACAAGAGGTAGCGCGCGAAGTCGCGCGCCGCCGCCGGCGCACCGTCCCGCACGGTCAGGCCATAGGCCGCACCCACCTGCAGCTCGGGCGGGACCTGCACGATCTTGAGACGCGGCACGTCCTTTTGCGCCGCCACCGCATTGGTGCAGTAGGTCAGGAAGACGTCGGCCTGGCCCTGGTCCATGACCCAGGCGTAGGTACCACGACCCGGAGGTGGCTTGGGCGAATCGGCGCCGCCCGTCAGCTTGAGCGCCT
Source organism: Hylemonella sp. (assembly GCF_027532185.1). GTDB lineage: Bacteria > Pseudomonadota > Gammaproteobacteria > Burkholderiales > Burkholderiaceae_C > Hylemonella. The sequence goes on from NZ_JAPZSV010000001.1 coordinate 115,235, forward strand.
TGGCGTCGAGTACCGCATAGGCCCCGGGCTGCACGGCGTCCGCCTTACGGAACAGGGCCCAGGCGTAATCGCCCGAGGGGTCAGCTTTGGGCGTGGAGGTACCCACGCGTACATCGCTGCGCAACATCGTCTGCAACAAGGTGGACGGCGTGGCAGCGACATGCGCCGCCGTCAGCGCACACAGGCTGTTGCGCGTGAAGACCTGCGGCACCTGCCAGCCCCCACGCGCTGCGAGGCGCTGCGGGTGATCCGTATCGGCCGAGGCAAAAACCTGGGCACCCTCGCCCTTCTCGATCCGTTCTCGCAGCAGGCCCGAGGCGCCGAAGCTCAGCACCACCTTCTGGCCTGTGCGTGCCTCGTAGTCCGCGGCGATGGCCGTGAGGGCCTCGCGCAGGCTGCCGGCGGCATAGACCTGCAGGGGCACATCCGACACCGCGGTCCGCTCGGGCGTGGCGCAGGCGCTCAGCATCATGCCCAGACCCAGCACCGCGAAGGCGCGTCGCATGTGGCGCTCACTGACCGGCGTTGGGGAAGAAGAGCTGTTCGCCACCGATCTTGTAGGCCGCAATCGCGTTCTGGCCCGCGGGCGAGACGATCCAGTCGACGAACTTCTGGGCCTCGGCGCGTTTGACCTGCGGGTGCTTGGCCGGGTTGACCACCATCACGCCGTACTGGTTGAAGAGGCGCTTGTCGCCCTCGACGAGGATGGCGAGGTCGGCGCGGTTCTTGAAGTTCAGCCAGGTGCCGCGGTCGGCCAGCACGTAGGCGCCGCTGGAGGCCGCGATGTTGAGCGCCGGGCCCATACCGCAGCCGCACTCCTTGTAGCCACTGCCCTTGGCGTCCAGGCCGGCCATCTTCCAGAAACGAAGTTCTGCGGCGTGGGTGCCGCTCTTGTCGCCGCGCGAGATGAAGGCTGCATTGCCGGCAGCCACTTTCTTCATGGCCTCGACGATGTCCTTGCCCTTGGTGCCCAGCGGGTCGGCCTTGGGGCCGATGAGCACGAAGTCGTTGTACATCACGGCCTGGCGCTGGAGGCCGAAGCCATCGGCCACGAACTTCTCCTCGGCCACCTGGTCGTGCACGAAGACCACGTCCGCGTCACCGCGACGGCCCATGTCCAACGCCTGGCCCGTGCCCAGGGCCACGACCTTGATGTCGATGCCGCTGGCCTGCTTGAAGGCGGGCAAAAGGTGCGAGAACAGGCCCGACTGCTCGGTCGAGGTGGTCGAGGCCATGACGATGCTCTGCGCGCTGGCCGCCAGGCTGGCGACGGCCAGCGTGGCACCGAAGGCCGCCTTGAGGATGCGTGACTTGAAGGTGTTCATGCGAGTTCTCCTTTGACAAACAATGCGGCGGCCGGTGAGACGGCTTGCAGCCGCGCGTGATCGAAAAATTCATCCACGGGCAGATCGGCCTGCACGCGGCCCTGCTCGAGATAGATGACACGGCTGGCCAGACGCTTGACCTGGCCGAGGTTGTGGCTGGCGAAGACCACGGTGACGGGCTGACCCGCCAGCGTGCGACTGCGCGCGAAATCGGCAATCAGCTCCTCGACCTCGCGCTTGGCATGCGGGTCCAGGCTGGCCGTGGGTTCGTCGAGCAGCAGCACCTCGGGGCGCAGGGCCCAGGCGCGCGCCATGGCCAGGCGCTGCTGCTGTCCGCCCGAGAGCGTGCGCGCCGGGCGGCCGGCGCGCTGGGCCAGGCCCACGCGCTCCAGCGCGGCGATGGCACGCACCTGGGCCGTGCGCCAGGGCACGCCGCGCAGCCAGAGCGCGAGCGCCACGTTGTGGCGCGCCGACATGCGCAGCATGAAGGGGCGCTGGAACAGCATGGCCTGGGCTGCCGCCGGTACGGCCTGCACCACCCCGGCGGTAGGCCGCTGCAGGCCGTGCAACAGGCGCAAAAGCGTGCTCTTGCCGCTGCCGTTGGAGCCCACGAGGGCCACGGACTCGCCAGCACCGATGGACAGGCTCAAGGGATGCAGGGCCTGCACGGGGCCGAAGGCCACGGCCGCGGACTGCAAGGTGTAGACGGCGGTGGGCGTCGCGAGCTCCGGCGTCAGCGCGGCGGCGACAGGCAGCACGGCGCTCATGCCAGCGCCCCGAACGGATCGCGCCCCATGCTCTCGGCGCGCTCGCGCCAGCGACGCACCAGGCCCACGGCGACGTTGAGCAGCAGCACCACGGCCAGCAGCACGATGCCCAGGGCCAGCGCCAGCGGCAGATCGCCCTTGCTGGTCTCCAGGGCGATGGCGGTGGTCATGACGCGGGTGAACCCATCGATGTTGCCGCCGACGATCATCACCGTGCCGACCTCGGAAATGGCGCGGCCGAAGGCCGTGATCACCATGGTGAGCAGGGCATAGCGCTCGTCCCAGGCCAGCAGCAGGCCACGTAGCGTGGTGCCTGCGCCCAAAGATTGCAGCTGCTCGCCGTGGCGCGCGTCGGCGTCCTCGATGACCTGGCGCGTGAGCGCCGTGGCCAGCGGCAGCACGAGCAGGGTCTGCGCCAGCACCATGGCCTCGAACTGGAAGAGCCAGCCCAGGTAGCCCAGCGGGCCCGAGCGCGAGAGCAGCAGGTAGACCACCAGCCCCACCACCACCGCCGGCACGGCGAGGAAGGTGTTGAGCAGCGTGAGCACGGCCTGCCGGCCGGCAAAGCGCGCCACCGCCAGCCAGGCGCCCAGCAGCACGCCCAGCGCGCAGGCGAAGACGCAGGCCGTGGCACTGACGGCGAGAGAGCGGCCGACGATGGACAGCAGGACCGGATCGGAGGAGGAAATGAGCTGCAGCGCGGTGACCGCGCTGTCGGTGAAGGTGGACATCAGGGGAGACGCAAAAAGTTCTCGGGTATCGTATGGACAGACCTAAACCCCTACCATATGAACTATCGTGCATAGGTTGCAGTTTCACTACACCTTCGCCCCCACCTCCGGCACGCCGACCGGGCTGATCCGCAACCCGCTGCTGGATCTGCTCAACGCCGTGCAGGAGAGTGGCTCCATCTCCGGTGCGGCACGCCTGCTGGATCTGTCCTACCGTCACGTCTGGGGCGAGCTCAAGCGCTGGGAGAACGAGCTGGGCAACGAGCTGCTGGTCTGGGAAAAGGGGCAGGCCGCGCGCCTGAGCGAGTTCGGCCACAAGCTGCTGTGGGCCGAGCGCCAGGCGCAGGCGCGGCTGTCACCGCAGATCGAGGCGCTGCGCGCCGACCTGGAGCGCGCCTATGCCGTGGCCTTCGACGATTCGGTCCACATCCTTACGCTCTATGCCAGCCACGACGATGCGCTCAGCGCCCTGCGCGCCCATGCCGCGGCCGAGCACCAGCTGCACCTGGACGTCCGCTTCATGGGCAGCGTGGACGCGCTGCGCGCGCTCAACGAAGGACGCTGCGTGATGGCCGGCTTTCACACGGTGCAGCAGGCCGGTGCGGGCTCACTGGGCGAGCAGACCTACAAGCCCCTGCTCAAGCCCGGCCTGCACAAGATCATCGGCTTCGCGCAGCGCACCCAGGGCCTGATGGTGGCGCGGGGCAACCCCCTGCGCCTGCACAGCCTGGAACAGCTGGCCGACGGCCAGGTGCGTTTCGTCAACCGCGCGCTGGGCACAGGCACGCGGCTGCTGCTGGACGAGCTGCTGGCGCAGCAGCGCATTGCGCGCAGTCGCATCAAGGGCTATCGCCATACCGAGCCCTCGCACGCCGCCGTGGCCCAGGCCATCGCCGCGGGCCAGGCCGACGCCGGCCTGGGGATCGAGGCGGCCGCGCGCGCGCGCGGGCTGGACTTTGTGCCTCTGGTGGTGGAGGACTACCACCTGGTCTGCCTGAAATCGGCGCTCGAAGAACCGGCGGTCCAGGCCCTGTGCCGCGTCCTGCAGGGTCCGGACTGGCCCGGCCTGCTGCTCAAGCTGCCCGGCTACCAGCCGGCGCAGCAGATGGGCCAGGTGCTGGCCATGAGCCGCCTGCTGGCCTGGTGGAAGTACCGCGGCGAGAAGAAGACGAGGACAAGCGCCGCCGAGGGCGCACGCCGGCCCCGCGCTCAGAGCGCGCAGGAGCGGAAGCCGCAGAAGATGTCGTCGCGCCCGGGCAGGAAGTAGTTGCGGTACTTGGGCGACTTCATGCGCCGGCGGGTGGCCAGCGAGGCGCCGCGCAAGACCTTGTGGGTCCCGAACCAGGGCTCGGAGTAGTCGCGGTAGGGGTCGGCCTGGAAGCCCGGGTAACCCTGGAAGGTGGTCCCGGTCCATTCCCAGACATCGCCCCAGCGGAAGCCGCGGTTCGCGGCCTGGTGCGCGGCCACCTCCCACTCGACCTCGCTGGGCAGGCGCCGGCCGGCCCAGCGGCACCAGGCGTCGGCCTCCCACCAGCTCAGGTGCATCACGGGCGACCAGCCAGCCACGCGCACGGTGTTGCCGAACCAGCGCTGCAGCACGCCGCCCTGCCCGCGCGCGCGCGCCAGACCGATCTGCTCGACATGGCGCGGGGCGCGCCGGCCCTCGTCGCCCTGCGCCTGCTGCTGCAGCCATTCCCAGCCCGCGGGCAGCCAGAGCTCAGGGCGGTCGTAGCCGCCATCGGCGACGAACTCGACATACTGCGTCCAGCTCACGGGTTGGGCATCGATCTCGAACTCGGGCACGGCGACCTCGTGGGCCGGGCGCTCGTTGTCGAAGGTGTAGCCCTGGCCAGCGTTCAGGCCCAGGCGCCAGCGCGTGGCCGGTAGCCACAGCGGCTCGCGCACCAGACCGGGGGCAGGCAGCGGCAGCTTGAGGCGCAGGCCCAGGGTCTGGGCCATGTAGATGAAGGCCTCGCCGTGCATGTCCTCGTGGAACAGCGCGAGCCGATAGAAATAGAGCGCATCGTCCTCGTCCGGGGTCTTGGCCAGCAGCTCCAGCGTGGACTCCAGGGTGGTCAGCAGGTAGGCCTTGATGTCGGCCAGCGGCGGCAGGGACAGGGACCAGCGGCGGTCGTGCGGCATGCGGCTCGAATCCCACCAGAAGTCGGCCTGCGGCTGAACGGATGCGAGGGGCGTGGCCTGCGGATCGGCGCGCTGGCCCTGGTGACGCTGCAGGTTGCGGCCGATCCAGCGCTCCTGGAACCAGCCCACATGGCCCAGCTCCCACAGGGGCGGATTGAGCTCGGGCAGGCAGGGAAAGTCCACGCCCTGCCCCTCCATGGCCTTCTGGTATTCGCCGATCAGGAACAGGGTGTGGTTGCGCGCATCCATCAGCGCCAGGCTCAGCAGCTCACGACCGGCCGTGCGCAGGTCGGCCTTGTCCAGCCGGGAAAAGGAAGGCACAGGGAGTTCGTAGGCCATGGACCCATTATTCCGTGACCCGGACCCGATGTCGACCTGACCGCCGGCTGACCCAACAGAGGCTGTGTCGAAAGAACGACCTACGTGTTTACACCGGGAAGGACGGCATACCCCCCTCCTTTAAAATCGTCCGATTTTGCCGAGCGGCCCGGCCGGCCATCCCCTACCCGGGATGGTGGCAGCGCCCCGGCAGCACCGGACGACCCCTTTCTGGAGCCAGCATGCCGCTTCTACTCAAACTATCCAGGCTGATCGACGGCCTGAGCACCCGCATCGGCCGCTTCACGATGTGGCTGATCCTCGCCACCACCGTGATCAGCGCCGGCAACGCCATCGTGCGCAAGGCCTTCAACACCAGCTCGAACTCCCTGCTCGAGATCCAGTGGTACCTGTTCGCCGCGGTCTTCATGCTGGGTGCGGGCTACGGTTTCCTGAAGAACTCGCATGTGCGCATCGACTTCGTCTCGGCGCGCCTGTCGCCGCGCACGCGCAACTGGATCGACGTGGGCGGCATCGTGCTGGTGCTCATCCCCTTCTGCCTGATCTGCATCGCCCTGAGCTGGCCCATGTTCGTGCAGGCCTACCAGTCGGGCGAGATGTCGCAGAACGCCGGCGGCCTGATCCGCTGGCCGGTCTACGCGCTGATGCCCCTGGGCTTCGCCCTGCTGCTGCTGCAGGCCCTGTCCGAGCTGCTCAAGCGCGTGCTGTTCCTGCGCGGCCTGGGCCCCGACAGCCTGGCCGACGCCGACCACAAGAGTGACGAACAGAAACACCTCGAAGAGCTTGAGGCCATCGCCGCCCGCAAGCTGGCCGGAGAAAAATAAATGGAATTCCTCACCCAACAGTTCGTGCCCATCATGTTCGTGGGCCTGCTGGCCCTGCTGCTGACGGGCTTCCCGGTCGCCTTCGCGCTGGCGGCCACCGGGCTGGGCTTCGGCTTCATCGGCATGGAGCTGGGTCTGTTCCCGGCCACGCTGTTCCAGGCCCTGCCGCTGCGCATCTTCGGCATCATGCAGAACGACACCCTGCTGGCCATCCCCTTCTTCACCTTCATGGGCATCATCCTGGAGCGCTCGGGCATGGCGGAAGACCTGCTCGAAACCGTGGGTCAGGTCTTCGGTCCGCTACGCGGCGGCCTGGCCATCGCGGTGATCCTGGTCGGCGCCCTGCTGGCCGCCACCACGGGTGTGGTCGCGGCGGCCGTGATCTCCATGGGCCTGATCTCGCTGCCCATCATGCTGCGCTACGGCTACAGCCGCACCGTGGCCATGGGGGCCATCACGGCCTCGGGCACGCTGGCCCAGGCCATCCCGCCCTCGCTGGTGCTCATCGTGCTGGCCGACCAGCTGGGCCGCTCGGTCGGTGACATGTACGCCGGCGCGCTGATCCCCGGCCTGCTGCTGGTGGGTCTGTACATCCTCTTCGTGGTCGTCGTCGCGCTGTTCAAGCCCGCCATGGTGCCGGCGCTGCCGCCCGAGGCGCGCATCTACCGTGAACCCAGCGGCAGCTCGGGCCACCGTTCGCTCGGCGTGCTCGTCCTGATCTGTGCCATCGTGGGCTGGGCCTGGTCGCGCGTGCACAACGAGCTGATGACGGCCTGGCTGGAACGTACCGTGCCCTCGCCCGGCGACGAGATCCTGATCCTGTCCATGACCCTGGCCTCGCTGACCGGCCTGGCGCTGGCGCTGATCAACCGTGTGACCCGGCTGGGTCTGCTCTCGCGCCTGGCCGAGCAGGTGACCTTTGTGCTGATGCCGCCGCTGATCCTGATCTTCCTCGTGCTGGGCACCATCTTCCTGGGCGTGGCCACGCCCACCGAAGGCGGCGCCATGGGGGCGGTGGGCGCACTGATCATGGCGCTGAGCAAGAAGCGCCTGGACAAGAGCCTGCTGAGCCAGGCCCTGGACAACACGGCCAAGCTCTCGAGTTTCGTGCTCTTCATCCTGATCGGCTCCACGGTCTTCAGCTTCACCTTCAACGCGGCCGACGGCCATATCTGGGTCGAGCACCTGTTCGACAAGGTGCCGGGCGGCGTGATCGGCTTCCTGATCGTGGTGAACATCCTGGTCTTCATCCTGGGCTGCTTCATCGACTTCTTCGAGATCGCCTTCATCGTGATCCCGCTGCTGGCACCGGTGGCGGAGAAGATGGGCATCGACCTGATCTGGTTCGGCGTGATCATCGCCATGAACCTGCAGACCTCCTTCCTGACGCCGCCCTTCGGCTTCGCGCTGTTCTACCTGCGCAGCGTGGCGCCCAAGAAGGACTACACCGACCGCGTCACGGGCCAGACCATCCCGGCCGTGACCACGGGCCAGATCTACAAGGGCTCGATCGCCTTCATCATCATGCAGCTGATCATGGTGGGCATGATCATGGCCTTCCCCGGCCTGGTGACCGGCAACATCGACAAGGTGCAGAACCTGACCGATTCCGAGGTGATGCAGCAGCTAGACATCCGCCCGCCCGATGGGGGCGAAGACGGGGCGGATGCCGACAAGTCCGAGGACAAGGACGGGGAGCTCCGTCCTGAAGGGGAAGAGGACAGCGGCCGCGCCGACGAGGACCCGATGAAGGCCCTGCAGGAGTCCATGAAGCGAGACAGCAAATAGGGGGCGCTGACCACCGCGTGCCCAGCCCCGCCACGGCGGGGCTTTTTCATGCCTGTGCGCTGCCCTTCGCGACCACCAGCTGGGCCTGCAGCGCATCGATGCGCATGGGCCGTGCGAACAGCCAGCCCTGGGCCAGTTGAACGCCGCGCTCGCGCAGGTAAGCCGCCTGCGCTTCGGTTTCCACCCCCTCGGCCACCATGAGCAGCTTGAGCGAACGCGCCATCGCGATGATGTGGCTGACCACGTGCGAGGTCACGGCGTCGGTGCCGATGGTGTCGACAAAGGACTTGTCGATCTTCAGCCCGTCGACCTCGAGCTGGGTCAGGTAGGACAGGCTGGAGTAGCCGGTGCCGAAGTCGTCGATCACGACCTGGTGGCCCAGGCCGCGGATGCGCTGGATGTGTTCGCGCGTGCCGGCGGCGTCGATGAAGGTGCGCTCGGTGGCCTCGATGTGCACACAGGCCGGCCGGATGCCGTGGCGACGCACCACGTCTTCCAGCTGTTCGAACAGGGCCGGGTCGTGCAGGTCGGTGGAGGCGAAGTTGACCGAGATGAAGAAGTCCGGCCGTGCGCGCAGCAGCGCGCCGGCCTCGTGGGCCACCCGGTCCAGCACATGCGCGGTGATGCGCCCGATGAGCTGGGTGCGCTCGGCCATGGGAATGAAGACGGCCGGGCTGACGTGCTCGCCATCGGGCCGGCGCCAGCGCAGCAGGGCCTCGGCCCCCACCCACTGCCCGCTGGCCAGATGAATGATGGGCTGGTAGAGCAGATAGAGCTCGCCGCGGCGCAGCGCGCTGCGCAGCTGGGCCGGCAGGCCAAGCTGCTGGCGCGTGACGAGGTAGACGCTGAAGCCCAGGATCAGACCCGCGGCCACGCCCAATGGCACCAGCCACATGGCCTGGCTCTTCCACGAACCCTGCAGACGCTGGCCCGGAATGGCCGCGTAGGTGAAGTAGGCGTAGCGGGAGGAGCGCTCCAGCGCCACCACATAATCGCCATCGTAGAAGCTCAGCCGATGGGCCTGGCCCAGGCGCCGCGCCCACTCGGGCTTCCAGATACCCACCTGCGAGATCGGCCGCATATTGCCCAGGCCGATCAGGCCGACACCGAACTCGGCGTCGTTGTCCACGATGTCGAAGGCGTTATCCGTATGGACGATCGCCGTGTAGCCACTTTTCACCGAGGCGCTGATGCGGAACAGGCTTTTGTCGTCATAGGGCAGACGACGGTCCGAGCGCACGGCCAGACCGCCCGGACTCACGTACTCGGCAGTCCCCACGTCCAGGCCCGCACCGTGAAAGCCCAGCGAGGAGCAGAGCAGCCGGTTGTTCTCGACATAGCCCACGGCCTGCAGGCGGCTGGCCCGCATGGACGCACGGATCATGCGTTCCATGGCCTGCGGGGAGCAGGGGTCCTGGAGGCTTGCCGCCTCCATCTCCTGGACGGCCTGGTAGACCTGGTCCGTGATCTGCTCGTTGCGCCGCAGGGCCTGCGACGCCAGGATGGCAGCCTGGCTCTCCAGCTCGCGCAGGGACTGGCGATCGGTGTAGTTCAGCGCCAGCGTGATCGGTGTGGCAATGGCCACCACGCCCACCAGATAGGCGACGACGAGGACAGGGTTGAGCTTCAAGACGCTGAGGATCAGGGGCACGGCACCGGAAACCGACACCGCGCTGAGACCATCGTGCCACGGTCCGGCGCACTGTCAATGGCACGAACGTGTAAGAGGCACGCTCGCGACAGAAAAAAGCCCCGCCGAAGCGGGGCTGGGTGCGGATCCGGAGGCTGTGCTTACAGCTTCTGGCCCTGCATATAGCTGTCGAAGCGCGCCTCGGTGAAGCGGAACCACAGGTTGGACTCGCGACGGAAGTTGGAATAGTCGGTGTAGACCTTCTTCCAGTTGGGGTTCTTGGCGCTGATCTCGGAGTACAGGGCCATGGACTCCTTGAAGGCCAAGTCCAGCACCGCCTTGGGGAAGACCACCAGCTGGGTCTTGTTGGCCACGAGCTGCTTGAGCGCCTCGGGGTTCTTGGCGTCGTACTTGGCCTGCATGACCACATGGGCGTGGGACGCGGCCGCCTCGACGATGGCCTTGTTCTCGGCGCTCAGGCTGTCATAGGCCTTGTTGTTGATGTAGAGGTCCAGCTGCGGACCGCCTTCCCACCAGCCGGGGTAGTGGTAGAAGGGCGCGACCTTGAAGAAGCCCAGCTTCTGATCGTCGTACGGCCCCACCCATTCGGCAGCGTCCAGCGTGCCCTTTTCCAGTGCCTGGTAGATCTCGCCGCCAGGGATGTTCTGCGGCACGCCGCCCATGCGCTCGACCACCTTGCCGGCAAAACCACCGACGCGGAACTTCAGGCCCTTCATGTCGGCCACGGTCTTGATCTGCTTGCGGTACCAGCCGCCCATCTGCGCGCCGGTGTTGCCCATGGGGAAGTTGACGATGTTGTAGTTGGCGTAGAACTCGCGCATGAGCTTGAGGCCGTTGCCCTCGTACATCCAGGCCGTCATCTGGCGGCTGTTGAGGCCGAAGGGGATGGCGCAGGCCAGGGCGAAGGTCTCGTCCTTGCCGAAGAAGTAGTAGGGGGCGGTGTGGGCCATCTCGACAGTGCCGTTCTGCACCGCATCGACCACGCCGAAGGGCGGGACGAGTTCGCCGCCGGGGTGCACCGAGATCTCGAACTTGCCGCCCGACATCTCCCTGACCTTCTTGGAGAACACCTCGGCCGCGCCGTAGATGGTGTCCAGGGCCTTGGGGAAGCTGGAGGCCAGGCGCCAGCGGATGGCGGCCTGGGCATGCACCGCGGGCGCTGCGCCGGCGGCGAGCACGCCGGCGATGCCGGCACGCTTGATGAGGGAACGACGGTCCATATGAGGTCTCCTTCTGTAAAACTCAGGTGGGGGCGATTCTGTTCGCCCCACCCTGGAGACAACATCAGGGCTTACCCCTGTACGTGCTATTGCGTGGCGTCCACGCCAAAAAAGAACGGGCCCGCAGGCCCGTTCCTTATGCACATTGTCGTCAGGCTTACAGTTTCACGCCGCTCATATAGCTGTTGAAACGGCCTTCCGAGAAGCGCTCCCACAGGATCTGGTCGCGCTGGAAGGCGCGCATGTCCTGGTGGATCTTCTTGAACTCGGGCGACTTCGCCTCGTGCTCGGCGAAAACTTCCATGGCGGCCTTGAAGCCGGCGTCCATCACAGCCTTGGGGAAAGGCTTGAGCTGGGTCTTGGCGGCCACCAGACGCTTGAGGGCCTCGGGGTTCTTGGCGTCGTACTTGGCGGTCATGTCACGCGCGGCCACGGCGGTGGCAGCGTCGACAATGGCCTGGAACTCGGGGCTCAGGGCGGCATAGGCCTTCTTGTTGATGAAGAACTCGAGCTCGGCGCCACCTTCCCACCAGCCGGGGTAGTAGTAGAACGGGGCCACCTTGTTGAAGCCCAGCTTCTGGTCATCGTAGGGACCGACGAATTCGGTCGCGTCCAGCGTGCCCTTCTCGAGCGCCTGGTAGACCTCGCCGGCCGGCATGTTCTGGGCCACCACGCCCAGCTTGGCCATGGTCTCGCCGAACAGGCCGCCACCCAGGCGCATCTTCAGGCCCTGGAGGTCCTTGACGCTCTTGATCTCCTTGCGGTACCAGCCGCCCATCTGGGTGCCGGTGTTGCCGGCGCTGCGGCTCTTGATGTTGTACTGGTCGAGGAACTCGTCAAACAGCTTGCGGCCGTTGCCGTGCTCCATCCAGGCGTCCATCTGGCGTGCGCTCAGGCCGAAGGGCACGGCGCAGCCGAAGGCGAAGATGGGGCTCTTGCCCGTGAAATAGTAGGGCGCCGTCTGGGCCATCTCGATGGTGCTGTTCTGCAGCGCGTCCACGACGCCGAAGGCGGGCATCAGCTCGCCGGCCGGGTGCACGGAGACTTCGAACTTGCCACCGGACAGGGCCTTGACGGTCTGCGAGAACTTCTCGGCGCTGCCGAAGATGGTGTCCAGCGACTTGGGGAAGCTGGAAGCCAGGCGCCAGCGCACGGTGGCCTGGGCCTGCACGGCGGGGGCGACACCGGCGGCGAGAACGCCGGCGATACCGGCCTGCTTGATGAGGGAACGACGATCCATTGTCCTAGACTCCTTGGGTATGTCTCATCCCGCCTACAACCGGCGGGGAGCCTTCGAGTTTAGCCTCTGCCGCACCGCGCCCCCTAGGTAATCGCCACAGACGCCTTGCCCGCCCGCCACGAGGGCTGAACGGCGAGGCTTTTGGGGTACCATTCATCGCACCAGGGGGCGTCCGCACGGCTTCGACGGTTGAGTCGCGTCCCCTCGGTATCCACCATCCCGGGCCTCAGATGACCACCGTCGTTTTTGCAGATCTGGTCGGCAGCACCAGCCTCTTCGAACAGCTAGGGGACGAAGCAGCATCCCGGTTCGTCACCCAGCTCGTGGGCATGCTCAGCGAGGTATTTGGCGAGCACCAAGGCCGCGTGGTCAAGGTGCTGGGCGACGGCCTCTTCGTGGTCTTCGAGCAGGAAGGCCAGGCCCTGGCGGCCTGCATCCACGTGCAGAACCATCTGCGGGAGCACCCGGTGCGCCCCGGCGGCAGCGGTGCGCCGGTGGAGCTGCAGATCGGCATCGACAGCGGCGAGGTGGTGGAGATCGAGGGCGACTGCTTCGGCGACACCGTCAACTCCGCCGCCCGGCTGGCCGATCTGGCCGGCGCTTCGCAGATCCTCACGACCCAGAGTGTCTGGGACGCCGTCTTCCCCGTGCAACGCACCGCGCTGCGCAGCATGGGCCCCATGTACCTGCGCGGCAAGACCGAATCCAGCCACGTCTACCGCGTCGAATGGCAGGCCGGCCAGGATGGCGAGGCCACCATGATTGGGCGCTCCGCCGCCCTGCCCCAGGGTGAGGAATGGCTGGAGCTGAGCTTCGGCGCACGGCAACTGCGCCTGGATGCCAAGACCGGCAAGGTCTCGCTAGGCCGGGCCACCGACGCCGCGCTGCAGGTCAACGACCCGCGCGTCTCGCGCCTGCACGCCACGCTGGAATGGCGCGGCGGCCGGTTCGTGGTGAGCGACGCCTCGAGCTTCGGCACCTGGGTCTATCTGGGCAACCAGAGCGAGGCCATCGTCTTGCGGCGCACCGAGTGCGCGCTGGTGGGCAGCGGCAGCATCGTGCCGGGCTGCGCGCGCGTGGACGAGAACGCGCCGCTGATCGCCTTCACGGTCAAGACCCGGGGCGGTGGCGCATGAGCCAGAAGAAACTCGGCCGCTATGAGCTGATCAAGGTCCTGGGCAAGGGCGCCATGGGTCTGGTCTACGAGGGGCGCGACCCCAATCTGGACCGGCGCGTCGCCATCAAGACCATCAAGGTCGAGAACCTCACGGACGAGGAAGCGGCGGAATACGAGATCCGCTTCCGCACCGAGGCGCGCTCCGCGGCGCGGCTGCAGCACCCGCACATCGTCAGCGTCTACGACTCCGACCGCGACGGCGACATCGCCTACCTGGTCATGGAGTTCATCCAGGGCCAGGACCTCAAGCACCACCTCGACCGCGGCCAGCGCTACACGCTGCGTCAGGCCGTGAGCATCATGAGCGACCTGCTGGCCGCGCTGGACTATGCGCACCAGCAGGGCGTGGTGCACCGCGACATCAAGCCGGCCAACCTGTTGATCGAGGGGGACGGGCGTGTCAAGCTCACCGACTTCGGTGTCGCGCGCATCCAGGATTCGGGCGAGGCCACGCGCACCAAGGGCACCATGGTGGGCACGCTCAAGTACATGTCCCCCGAGCAGGTGCACGGCCTGCCCATTGACGCGCGCTCGGATCTGTTCTCGGCCGGCATCGTGCTCTACCAGCTGCTGACCGGCACACGGCCCTTCGACGGCACGGGCGACTACGACATCATCCAGAAGATCGTCGGACAGGCGCCGCCGGCACCGACCAGCCTCAACCCCCAGCTGCCCGCGGCCATCGACGAGGTCATCACACGGGCCCTGGCCAAGTCGCGCGAGGACCGCTACGCCAGCGCGCAGGATTTCAGCGTCGCCCTGCAGGCCGCCGCCGGCCTGGCCACCGATCCCACGATCACCCCGCCACGCAGCAGCGCGCGCACCCCCGAGAGTTCGACCTGGACCTCGACCATGATCCGGGGCGAATCCCTGGTGAGCACGAGTTCGGGCACCTCAGGCAGCCTCTCCGCCGTGCCTGGCTCGGCCGTGACGCAGGAGGTCGAGCTGCTCTACTGGAAGGAGATCAAGGACTCGCTGGAGATCGAGGACTTCCGCGAGTTCCTGCTCAAGTTCCCCACGGGTATCTATGCCGATCTGGCACGGCGCCGCATCAAGCGCCTGCTGAACCCCAACGGCGAACCGGGCGCCTCGCGCTCGGGCACCGGCACGCGTCTGAGCGTGGCCACGCCCGCGGGCCCGGACGATCCGACGATGAAGATCGCGCCGAGTGCGTCACCGCCACCCGCGACAGACGAGGAAGCCACCCGCATGCTGCCGCCGCGCACCGCCCCGCCCCCCGAGGACGTGGCGGCTGAGACAGGCGCTGCACCGGCGTCACGGGGTCGCCCGCGCCAGGTCTGGATGCTGGGCGTCGCCGCCGTTGTCATCCTGGCACTGGGAGGCGTCTATCTGGGCGGCTCGGGCTCCTCGGGCACTGCGCCCTCAGGCGCCACCCCGCAGCAGGGCACGGCGGCCGACAGCACGCCCCCCCGGACCGAGGGCGCCAAGAACACGACCGCGTCCGCCAGCCAGACCAAGCCCGCGCAGCAGGCCAAGGTCAAGCCCGCGACGACGAACACCGAACCCACGGCCCCTGCCAAGGCGTCGTCACCGGCGGGCGGTCCTCTGCTGGTGCCCCAGCCGAAGCCCGCCGTGACGCCCAGCGAGCCGCGCACCGTCAGCCGGCCCGGAACGACCACGACCGCCCAGGATCCGGAGAAGGCCTGCGAGGGACGCGTGCTGTTCAGCTACCTGAACTGCGTGAAAGAGCAATGCGCCAAGCCCGCGTTTGCACAGCACCCCGTGTGCGTGGAGCGCCGCGAGATGGAGCAGCGCAGCGTACAGCCCTCGCTGTAGGCCGCTCGCTGCGTCCCGGGCCGCTCAGCCGACCACTTTGAGTGCGGGCTTGCCCTGGGCCGTCAGCGCGGGGTAGCGCTGCTCGATCGCGGCCTGGATGCCGACCGCGTCCAGCCCCTGCAGGGCCAGCAGACGGGCCGGGTCGCCATGCTCGATGAAGACGTCGGGCAGACCGAGCTGCAACACAGGCTTGAGCACGCCGGCGGCCTGCAAGGCTTCCAGCACGGCGCTGCCCGCGCCGCCCATGACGGCCCCCTCTTCCAGCGTGACCAGGGCCTCGTGCGTGGCGGCCACCTGGAGCAGCAGTTCGGTGTCGAGCGGCTTGGCCCAGCGCATATTGACGACGGTGGCGCCCAGCTTCTCGGCCGCGGCCAGGGCAGGATAGAGCAAGGTGCCGAAGGCCAAGATGGCCACGCCCTTGCCTTCGCGCCGCACCTCGCCCTTGCCATAGGGCAGACCCGCGAGCCCGGCCTCGGGCGTCGCTCCCACACCGGCACCGCGCGGGTAGCGCACGGCCACAGGGTGGTTCTGCGCGAAGGCCGTGCTCAGCAACTGGCGGCATTCGCGCTCGTCAGACGGGCAGGCCACGGCCAGGTTCGGAATGCAGCGCAGATAGGGAATGTCGTAATTACCCGCATGCGTGGCGCCGTCGGCGCCCACCAGGCCCGCGCGGTCCAGTGCGAAGACCACGGGCAGGTTCTGCAATGCCACGTCGTGGATCAGCTGGTCGTAGCCGCGCTGCAGGAAGGTGGAGTAGATGGCCACGACGGGCTTGAGCCCCTCGCAGGCCAGGCCCGCGGCCAGCGTGACAGCATGCTGCTCGGCGATGCCCACGTCGTAGTAGCGGCTGGGGAAACGCTGGTGGAACTCCACCATGCCCGAACCCTCGCGCATGGCCGGCGTGATGCCCACCAGGCGCGGATCGTGATCGGCCATGTCGCACAGCCACTGGCCGAAGACCTGGGTGAAGGTCTGCTTCGGGGGCGTGGCCGGCTTGACCAGGCCCACGGCCGGGTCGAACTTGCCCGGGCCGTGGTAGGCCACGGGGTCGGCCTCGGCCAGCTTGTAGCCCTGACCCTTCTTGGTCACCACGTGCAGGAACTGCGGGCCCTGCAGATGCTTGATGTTCTCCAGCGTGGGGATCAGGGAATCGAGGTCGTGGCCGTCGATGGGGCCGATGTAGTTGAAGCCGAATTTCTCGAACAGCGTGGCGGGCACGACCATGCCCTTGGCGCGTTCCTCGAAGCGCTTGGCCAGCTCGAACAGCGGGGGCGCGCCCTTGAGCACCGTCTTGCCCACCTGCTTGGCCGCGGCGTAGAAACGCCCGCTCATGAGCTGCGCCAGGTAGCGGTTGAGCGCGCCCACGGGCGGGCTGATGGACATGTCGTTGTCGTTGAGGATGACCAGCAGGCGGCAATCCTCGACACCGCCGTGGTTCAGCGCTTCGAAGGCCATGCCAGCCGTCATGGCGCCGTCACCGATGACAGCAATCGCGTGGCGATCCTCGCCCTTCTGGCGCGCGGCCAGCGCCATACCAAGAGCCGCGGAGATCGACGTGCTGCTGTGCGCGGTGCCGAAGGCGTCGTAGGGGCTCTCGCTGCGTTGCGGGAAACCGCTGATGCCGCCGAGCTGGCGCAAGGTACCCATGCGCTCGCGTCGGCCGGTCAGGATCTTGTGCGGATAGGTTTGGTGGCCCACATCCCACACCAGGCGATCGTGGGGCGTGTTGAAGACGTAGTGCAGCGCCACCGTGAGCTCCACGGTGCCGAGGTTGGAACTCAGATGCCCGCCGGTCTTGGAGACACTCTCCAGCACATAGGCGCGCAGCTCGTCGGCCAGGGCACCGAGCTGGGCCCGCGGCAGCTGGCGCAGCTCGGCCGGATCGTTGATGGTCTGCAGCAGGGGGTAGGAGGCGGAACTCATGGGCAACTCGATCAGCTTGCGCGGTGGATCACCATGTCGGCCAGCGCGCGCAGGGCGCGCGTGTCGGCCAGTGCGCTGGCATCGAGCGCAGCCAGGGCCTGGCGATGCAGCTCCTGCGCATAGGCACGCGAGCGCTCCAGACCGAGGATGGAGACATAGGTGGGCTTGTCCTGCTCGGCATCCTTGCCGGCGGTCTTGCCCAGGGTGGCGGAATCGGCGGTGACATCGAGGATGTCGTCCACCACCTGGAAGGCCAGGCCGAGCGCCGCGCCGTAATCTGAGAGCGCCGCGCGCTCGGCAGCGTTCGGTTCGCCACAGGCCGCGCCCATGAGCACGCTGCCCTGCAGCAGCGCACCGGTCTTGCAGCGGTGCATCTGGCGCAATTGTTCTTCGTCGAGCTTCACGCCCACGCTGGCCAGGTCGATGGCCTGACCACCGGCCATGCCGGCACTGCCCGCGGCGTGCGCGAGCAGGCGGCACAGGCGGGCCTGCATGG
Organism: Hylemonella sp.; assembly: GCF_027532185.1. Lineage (GTDB taxonomy): Bacteria > Pseudomonadota > Gammaproteobacteria > Burkholderiales > Burkholderiaceae_C > Hylemonella. The sequence goes on from NZ_JAPZSV010000001.1 coordinate 132,655, forward strand.
CCTCGGGCACACCGTCGTCGGCGGGCACGAGCAGCTCGAAGGCCAGGGCCTGCAGCGCGTCGCCCGCGAGCAGGGCACCGGCCTCGCCGAACTTGACATGCACCGTGGGCTTGCCCCGGCGCAGCACGTCGTTGTCCATGCAGGGCATGTCGTCATGCACCAGCGAATAGGCGTGAATCAGCTCCACCGCGCAGGCCCCGCGCAGCGCGGCACGCGCGTTGCCGCCCACGGCCTCGCTGGCCGCAAGCACCAGCAGCGGGCGCAGACGCTTGCCGCCGTCGAGCACGGCATAGCGCATGGCCTCGCCCAGGTCCACGGGCGCATCCACGCCCACCCAGGACTCGAGGGCGCGTTCGACACGCGCCAGGCGCTCATCCATCCACGCGCGCAGATCGAGGGGCTGAAGCGTCACTCGGGTGTCCATGTCTTGAGCAGGCCCTCGTCGAGCACCTTGATCTGACCATCGACGGCCTCGAGGCGGTCGCGGCAGTATTTGAGCAGTTCCGCGCCCCGCGCGTAAGCGGCCTGCAGCTGATCGAGCGGCAGCTCACCGGCTTCGAGTCGCGCCACAAGCTGCTCGAGCTCCTGCACGGCCGCCTCGTAGCTGGCGGGCATGCCGGATGCGGCAGAGGAGGTGGAAGCCTTGGGCATGAGGGATTCAGTTCGTGAAACGGCTATTTTAGGCGCTGGGCCCGCGTGCACCAGCGCTTCAACGCCATCGACACACACAAAATCACCGCAGCAGGGTCTGAGGCGATTGCCCCCGGGGTACAATCGCCGGTCTTCTTGGCCCGCGGCATCGTCCCGGGCCTGTTCATGTCCATGCGCCTCTGGGCGTACCTCCCTGTGGGGAGCTTTAGGTCAGGTCACCCATGTCTGATTTAAGTCTTCAACTGCAGCAGGCGCACAGCCAGTTACCCGTCAGCAGCTATTTCGACGAGGCGCTGTTCCAGCGTGAGCTGGACCTCCTGTTCAAACGCGGCCCGCGCTACGTGGGCCACACGGCCAGCGTGCCCGAGATCGGCGATTACCACACCCTGCCCCAGGAGCAGGGTGGGCGGGCGCTCGTGCGCACGCCCGAAGGCGTGCAGCTGATCTCCAACGTCTGCCGCCATCGCCAGGCCCTGATGCTGCAGGGCCGCGGCTCGCTGAACCACACGCAAAAGGGCAGTGCCGGTGGCAACATCGTCTGCCCCCTGCACCGCTGGACCTACGCGTCCACGGGCGAACTCATCGGCGCGCCGCATTTCGCGCAGGACCCCTGCCTGAACCTCAAGAACTACCCGCTGCGCGAGTGGAACGGCCTGCTGTTCGAAGACAACGGCCGCGACATCGCCGCCGATCTGGCGGGCATGGGCCCGCGCGCGCAGCTCGACTTCAGCGGTTTCACGCTGGACCGCGTGGAGCTGCACGAGTGCAACTACAACTGGAAGACCTTCATCGAGGTCTATCTGGAGGACTACCACGTGGGCCCCTTCCACCCGGGCCTGGGCCATTTCGTGACCTGCGAGGACCTGAACTGGGAGTTCAAGGAGCACTACTCGGTACAGACCGTGGGCGTGTCCGAGGCCTTCGAGCGCCCGGGCTCGCCCGTCTACCAGCGCTGGCACGAGGCGCTGATGAAGTACCGCCAGGGCCGCAAGCCCGAGCGCGGCGCGATCTGGCTGACCTACTACCCGCACATCATGGTCGAGTGGTACCCGCACGTGCTCACCGTCTCCACCCTGCACCCGGTCAGCCCGAGCAAGACGCTGAACATGGTGGAGTTCTACTACCCCGAAGAGATCACCGCCTTCGAGCGCGAGTTCGTCGAAGCCCAGCAGGCCGCCTACATGGAGACCTGCATCGAGGATGACGAGATCGCCGAGCGCATGGATGCGGGGCGCAAGATTCTGCTGGCGCGCGGGGACAACGAGGTTGGGCCTTACCAGAGCCCCATGGAGGATGGCATGCAGCATTTCCATGAGTGGTATCGGAAGCAGATGTCGCTCTGACTCTCTTCTTTGCTTCGTCCTTCTGCGGCTTTCTCTGGCGAGGCTTTTATCTACCCCCCACACTCCCCCCCGCCCCTCACTACCCCCTCCGGGGTAGAGAGGGGAGCCTGGATTTTGTTTCGTCGCGCCGGCTGCGCTTCTACAACGCGTGAGGTCGCGGTCCGTCTTGGCTCGCCCCGACCACGAGGAGACGGTCGTAGTGAACGGCTCGTCCTTCACGCGCCACGACTGGCGGCTACGCCAGCCAGGAACGAAACCTGTCTCGCGAACAGCAGGCCGCGCAGCGGCCGCTGTCAGGGGCGTCGCGAAGCCTTGCTCTTTACTACGACCCCAGGCCAGAAATCTCGGTTCTCCAACCACGATGGCGACGCTTCGTGTCGTAGAAGCCTGTCCAGAAAACCAGAAACAAAATCCAGGCTCCCCTCTCTGCCCCCGGCGGGGGGCAGAGAGGGGCGGGGGGGAGTGTGGGGGGTAGTTAAGTGCCTCGCCAGAGAAACCCAAAAAACAACGAAACCAGAATCCCCGGAGGGGAACAAGAAGGGGAGACACTGAATGCAAGCCCTCTGGATGGTCCTGGGCGCCTTCTTCTTCGCCACCATGGGCGTGGCGGTGAAGTACGCATCGGCTTCTTTCAACACCTTCGAACTCGTCTTCTACCGCGGTCTGATCAGCATCGCCTTCCTGGGCCTGGTGCTGCGCAGTCGCGGCGTGCAGCTGCGCACGGCCGTGCCCTTCATGCACGTCTGGCGCAGCATCGTGGGCGCGGCCTCGCTCACGGCCTGGTTCTACGCCATCGCCTTCCTGCCGCTGGCCACGGCCATGACGCTCAACTACATGAGCGGCATCTGGGTCTCGGCCTTCATCGTGGGCGGTGCCCTGCTCTATGGGCGCAACGAACGCCACGGCCCGCTGCTGGGCACGGTGCTGTTGGGCTTTGCGGGTGTGGTGCTCACGCTGCGCCCCACCATCGACCAGAACCAGCTCTTCGCGGGTCTGATCGGCCTGCTCTCGGGCATGAGCGCCTCTCTGGCCTATCTGCAGGTCACGGCGCTGGCGCGTGCCGGTGAGCCCGAGGGGCGCACGGTGTTCTATTTCGCCGTGGGCACGGCCGTCACCGGTCTGCTGGGCATCCTCTGGACGGGCTTCACCCCCTGGGAGCAGATCCGCTGGCAGGCCGCGGCCTGGCTGCTGCCCATCGGCATCCTGGCCTCATTGGGCCAGTGGTGCATGACACGCGCCTACAGCCGCGGCCAGACCCTGGTCGTGGCCAGCCTGCAGTACTCGGGCATCGCCTTCGCGTCCTTCTACAGCCTGCTGCTCTTCGGTGACCAGATGCCGCTGTCGGCCTGGCTGGGTATCGCCCTCATCGTCGCCAGCGGCGTGGCCGCGACCTTCCTGCGCCAACGCGCCATCCCCAACACCCCTGCAGAAGAACACTAGGAGAGACTCGCATGTACACCACTCTGATCAGCGCTGAACAGCTCAAGCACCTGGTGCACGACCACCAGCCCCTGATGATCTTCGACTGCAGTTTCGAACTCATGAAACCCGCCGAGGGCGACTTGCAGTACGAACGCGTGCACATCGCCGGTGCGGTGCGTGCCAACCTGGACAAGCACCTGAGCGCCAAGAGCAAGGAGCAGGCCGTCAATGGCGGTCGTCATCCCCTGCCGCGGCCCGAAGTCTTCGCGGCCTGGCTGGCCAGCGTGGGCTTCCAGAGCACCATGCAGGCCGTGGTCTACGACCGCCAGGGCGCCAACTACTGCGGGCGCCTGTGGTGGATGCTCAAGTGGGTGGGCCATGAGAACGTGGCCGTACTCGACGGCGGCCTGCAGGCCTGGGAAGCCGTCAATGGCCCCGTGGCCACCGGCCCCGACCAGCCGCGCGTGCCTTCGACCTACCAGGCCGGCGCGCCGCTGGCACGGCTCGCCCGCACCGAGGATGTGCTCAAACACCTGGAGCTGCCCGACCAGACCCTGATCGACGCGCGTGCCCCGGCGCGCTACCGTGGCGAGGTCGAACCGCTGGATCCGGTGGCCGGCCATATCCCCGGTGCGCTCAACCGGCCCTTCAGCGAAAACCTTGGCCCCGACGGCAAGTTCAAGTCGTCCGAGCAACTCAGGGCCGAGTTCGAGGCCCTGCTCGGCGAGCGACGCGCCTCGACGGTGGTGCACCACTGCGGCAGCGGCGTGAGCGCCGTTCCGAATCTGCTGGCGATGGAGATCGCGGGCCTGGGCCGCGGCGCGCTGTATGCGGGCAGCTGGAGCGAGTGGTGCGCCAGCCCCGAGCGGCCCGTGGCCCGGGGCTGAACGGGACGGCCATTTCCCTCACTTGACTGCGGGGGCAGGTGCGCCTGGGCTCGGTGAAATACGCGAGCCCTGTTAAGGTCGGGTGATGAACCCGACCACCCTCCAGATCCTCGCGGCCGTGCTGTTTGCCGTGGCCGTGCTCCACACCTTCTCCACCAAGCTCTTTGAACGCCTCGCCCACAGCCAGCCGCGCCATGCGGGCCTGTGGCACCTGCTCGGCGAGGTCGAGGTCGTCTTCGGCTTCTGGGCCATGGTGCTCGTGGTCTGCATGTTCTTCCTCGCGGGCAAACAGGACACCACGGCCTACCTCGACAGCCGCAACTACACCGAGCCCATGTTCGTGTTCGTGATCATGGTGATCGCGGGCACGCGCGCCGTGCTGCAGTTCGCGGGGCAGCTGGTCCGCCTCGTCGCCAGCTTCACACCGCTGCCGCGCGGCATGGCCATGTACTTCCTGGTGCTGGCCTTCGTGCCGCTGCTGGGCTCCTTCATCACCGAACCTGCGGCCATGACGCTGGCTGCACTCATGCTGCGCGACACGCTGTTCAGCCAGCCGATTTCGCGCGCCCTCAAGTACACGACCGTGGGCGTGCTGTTCGTCAACATCTCCATCGGCGGCACGCTCACACCCTTTGCCGCACCGCCGGTCCTCATGGTCGCCGCCACCTGGAACTGGGACCTGTGGTTCATGCTCAGCACCTTCGGCTGGAAGGCCGGGATCGCCGTGCTGATCAACGCCGGCTGCGCCACACTGCTGTTCCGTCGGCAGCTGGGCCACATGGCACGCGCGCCTGAGTCCACGCCCGCCCAGACCGTGCCCCTGGGCGTGGTGCTGGTGCACCTGCTCTTCCTGCTGGGCGTGGTGGTCTTCGCCCACCACCCGGCCGTCTTCATGGGCCTCTTCCTCTTTTTCATGGGCTATGCCACGGCCTATGCCCGCCACCAGGACCGACTGATCCTGCGCGAGGGTCTGCTCGTGGCCTTCTTCCTCGGCGGCCTGGTGGTGCTGGGCGGCCAGCAGCAGTGGTGGCTGCAACCCGTGCTCATGGGCATGGACAGCACCACGGTGTTCTTCGGCGCCACGGCGCTAACGGCCATCACCGACAACGCGGCCCTGACCTATCTGGGCTCGCTGGTCGAGGGCCTGAGCGAGGAGTTCAAGGTGGCCCTGGTGGCCGGCGCCGTGACCGGCGGCGGCCTGACCGTGATCGCCAACGCGCCCAACCCGGCTGGCGTGTCCATCCTGCGCGGAAAATTCGAGGACAACACCATCAACCCCCTGGGCCTGCTGATCGCTGCGCTGCCGCCGACCATCGTGGCTGTGCTGGCGTTCCGCATCCTCTGAAGCACCCCCCGAGACGCTGCGCGCCTCTCCCTCAAGGGGGGCGCTCCCAGCGGACTGGCGAAGCCAGCTCCGCGAGAGCCCTGAAACTGTCTCGGCGAGGTCAGCGGGTGCTACCATCTTTTCACCATGCAAGCGCGCATCTCCGTCATCACCCTGGGCGTCGACGATCTGGAGCGCGCGCTGCGCTTCTACCGCGACGGCCTGGGCTTTGCCACCGAAGGCGTGGTGGGCACAGAGTTCGACCACGGCGCCGTGGTCTTCATTGATCTGCAGCACGGCCTCAAGCTGGCGCTGTGGCCCCGCGGCAGCCTGGCGCGTGACAGCGGCTTGCCACTGACACCTCCCTGCCCCACCGGCCTTTCGCTGGGCCACAACGTGGCCTCGCGCGCCGAGGTGGACACCGTGATGAAGAAGGCCGCCCATGCGGGCGCGAGCATCGTCAAGCCCGCGCAGATCACCTTCTGGGGTGGCTATGCGGGCTACTTCCAGGACCCGGACCAGCACCTCTGGGAGGTGGTGTGGAACCCGGCGTGGACGGCCGAGGCTGACTGAACCACGTCAGCGACCGAGGCGATCGGAGCCGGGGCTGTCGACTTGGCGCGACTCGACGTCGATCACATCCTCGGCCTGGGCTGAGCGTGCGCCGGCTCCCCCGCGGTAGAAACGCTCCCACTGCGCCTTGCGCAGCACGGTGAACACCAAAGGCTGCACGGGCCGCCCGGTGAGCTTGGCCCAGAGGGCGCGCAGGCTCCACCCGACCAGCAGCAGCAAGGCGGCCGCCAGCAGGCTGAGCAGGAAGACCAGGCCGGCGAGCAGCAGCACGGTGCGCAGCAGGAAACCGAAAATCGTCTTGAGCATCTTGTCCAGGGTCATCGGGGGCACGTGGGTCCGGATCGGGCGCTTGCAAGAGGGTGAAACTTCTCTTTACGCGACCGAGCCGGCGAGCAGCAGCCCCAGTGTGCGGCCCTGCACGAGCTGCAGGCCCTGCTGTTTCGCGTAGTCCGCAGCCGCCTCGGACACCGGCGCCAGACAGAGGTAGACGCCACGCGCACCTTCGCGCTCGCAGGCCGCCTGCAAGGCCTTGAGCGTCTCGACGCCATGGTTCACAGCCTTCCAACGCCGGCAGCTCAGCAGGCTGCGCTGGCCCGCGCGTTCGATGCGCAGATCGGCCCCCTCGCTCTCCAGCCGCGTGACCGTGTAACCCGCGGTGGTGTAGACCTGCTCCAGTGCCGCGGAAAAGTCACGCCAGTTCATGGCGCCCGCACGCTCCAGCGCCGCCTCGACCTGGGCCGCACCCGGGGCCTGCCACTGGCGCCAGGCCGCGACCGCCGCCACCACCACGAAGGGGAAGGTGCCCAGCATCACGACCACGGCGTAGTCCTGCGGCAGCAGGGCAAAGGCCACCAGGGACATGAGCACCGAGATCAGCAGGCTGATCCACCAGGGCGAGCGCAGCAGCACCGCAAACAGCGAGCGCTCGTTCATCTTGAAACTGAAAGCCATGATGCGTGTCGGTTCCTGCCCTAGTGGGTGTGCGTGAGGTTGCCAACCAGCAGCACGAGCACGATGCCGGACATCAGCCAGGCGATCTGCGTCAGCGTCTCGCGCAAGGCCAGGCGCTTCTGCAGCTGGGGAATCAGGTCGGCCAGGGCCACGTAGATGAAGCTGCTGGACGCCACGACGAGGAAGAAGGTCAGGTAGTCGCGCAGCAGGTCCACCAGCCACCAGCCCACCAGGCCGCCCAGGGCCGTGATGGCGCCGGCCAGCGTGACCTTGAGCAGCGCCGCCTTGCGCGTGCCACTGCTCTCGCGCAGCACGGCCAGGTCGCCCATGTGATGCGGCACCTCGTGCGCCAGCACGGCCAGAGCCGCGATGAAGCCCAGCTGGAGATCAGCCATGAAGGCCGAGGCGATGAGGATGCCGTCACCGAAGCAGTGCACGCTGTCCCCCACCAGCACGGACCAGCCGCCCGAGACCGGGCGTGCGCCATGGTCATGGCCATGTGCAGGGTCGTGGTCGTGCCCATGCGCGTGGCCATGGCTGTGCAGGTGGCGATGGTCGTGCCCGCCCTTCGCCGCCTCATGGTGGTGCTCATGGCCGTGGTGCCAGAGTTCGGCCTTGTCGAGCAGGAAGAAGAAGACCACGCCGATCAGCAGGGTCAGAAAGAGTTCGTGCGCGCCGAACTCGCTTTCGAAGGCCTCGGGCAGCAGGTGCAGGAAGGCCGTGCCCAGCAGGGCCCCGGCCGCCAGGCTGAGCATGTGCTGGGTGTAGCGCGCCAGCACGCCGAAGCTCAGGGCCGCGGCCAGCCAGACGCTGCCGATGCCGGCCACCAGTGTGCCGAGCAGGATCGCAAGAAGAGTCATACCGTCGATTCTCTCAGAGCTGTCAAGAGGTCCTGCAGGGCAAGCAAGAAAAAGGCCGCCCGCAGGCGGCCCCGGCAGACAGCGCGGTGCTCAGACGCCGTGCTTGCGGAACCAGTCCACACAGCGCTTCCAGCCATCCTCAGCCGCTTCCTTGCGGTAGCTGGGCCGGTAGTCGGCGTGGAAGGCATGCGGCGCATCCTTGTAGACCACGAACTGCGAAGCCCTGGAAGCCGCATTGCCCGCGGCCAGTGCGGCCTTCATCTTCTCCACGCCGTCGAGCGGGATGCCGGTGTCGGCCTCGCCATACAGGCCCAGCACCGGTCCGTTGAGCTGGCCCGCGATGTCGATCGGGTTCCTGGGGGTGAGCTCGTTCTGCGCGCCGACGACACGGCCGTACCAGGCCACGCCAGCCTTGATGGACTTGCTGTGCGCGGTGTAGAGCCAGGTCTGGCGCCCGCCCCAACAGAAACCCGTGACACCCACGCGCTGCAGGTCGCCCCCGTTGGCGCCGGCCCAGGCCACGGTGGCGTCCAGATCACTGGCCACCTGGGCGTCGGGCACCTTGGAGATCACCTCGGCAATCAGCTTGGCCATCTCACCATAGCTCTGCGCATCACCCTGGCGCACGAAGAGCTCGGGGGCGATGGCGAGGTAGCCCTCACGCGCAAAGCGGTGCGTGATGTCGGCGATGTGCTCGTGCACACCAAAGATCTCGGACAGCACCAGCACCACGGGCAGGTTCGTCTGGCCCGCGGGCATGGCACGGTAGGCCGGCATCTTGAAACCGTTCACATCGATCGTCACCTCGCCCACGGTCAGGCCCGTGGTCGGCGTCTTGATCGCCGTCTGCGCCACGATGGGCAGGGCCGAGGCGGCAAAGCCCACGCCCAGCGCGCTCTTGAGCGCGGTGCGGCGCGTGGCGCCGGCTTCGCTGCTCTGGCCTGGCAGCAGGGCCTTGAATTCGGTTTCCAGGTCGCGGTTCATCATGGTGTGCTCCTCGTACGGTCGTTGGAACCGGTAAGTCTAGCGATCCGGTCCCGGGCAGCGCCGACCCGGGGATTTGCCCCTGGAACCGGCCGGCTTCAGCGCGCCGAGGCGATCAGGTCCAGCTCGACCGTGGCGTTCTTGGGCAGCTGGAAGACACCCACCGAGGTGCGCGTGTGCATGCCGGCCGGTCCCAGGATCTGCTGCAGCAGGCCGGAAGCGGCGTCGGCCACCTCGCTGTGATGCGTAAAGTCGGGGCTGCACTGCACATAGACCGTGAGCCTGAGGATCTGGCGCACATCGTTGAGGCTGCCGAGCTCGCGCTGCAGCAGGGCCAGCGCACGCAAGGTGCAGATCTTGGCCGCGCGTTGCGCCTGCTCCAGCGCCACCTCGGCGCCTGCTCGGCCGGTGACGACGACGGCGTTGCCGATGCGAGGCACCTGGCCGCTGATGTAGACGGTGGCGCCGTCGCGCAGCACCGGCACGTAGTTGCCGCCCGCCTTGATCTCGCCGTCGGGCGCAAAGCCCAGGGCCTCGGCGGCCTGGCGAAACAGCGCGTCGCGCGACATGCGGGCCCTATTTGTAGAAAGGCTCGACCGCGCCCTTGAGCTTGATCATCAGCGGGTTGCCCTTGCGGTCCACCGTCTTGCCCGCGGGCACCTTGACCCAGCCTTCGCTGATGCAGTACTCCTCCACGTCGTGACGCTCCTTGCCGTTGAAGCGGATGCCCACTGGATGCTCGAAGACCGCCGCGACGTAGTGCGGACTCTTGGGGTCGATGGACAGATGGTCGGGGAGTTCGGGGCGCGGCGTAGCGGGGGATGCGGTGCTGTCGTTCATGGGGCCGTATTGTGGCTCAAGCGGGTTGTGGCACCGCCGACATGGCCGCGGCCGCGATGTCCAGCGAACGCAGGCGCAGATCGGCGTCATGGACATCCGAGACCAGGATGAATTCGTCGGCCTGCGTGGCCTCAGCGAGCTGCTCGAAGCCGGCGCGCACGGTCTGCGGCCCGCCGATCACGGCCACGGCCAGGAAGTCGGCAATGGCGGCGCGCTCCTGCACCTGCAGCGTGTCCATGTAGTTCTCCACCGGGCGCGGCAGCAGGCCGCGCTTGCCCGTGAGGATGCCCAGCACGCGCTGGTAGGTGCTGCTGGCCAGGTACTCGGCCTCTTCGTCGCTGGGTGCGGCGATCACGGGCACGCCGATGGCCACATAGGGCTGGGCCAGCGTGGCCGAGGGCTTGAAGCGCTTGCGATACAGCTCCAGGGCCTGCAGCAGGTAGCGCGGCGCGAAGTGCGAGGCAAAGGCATAGGGCAGGCCCAGCTCGGCCGCGAGCTGCGCGGAGAACAGGCTCGATCCCAGCAACCAGATCGGCACGTTCGTGCCCGCACCCGGCGTGGCCACGAGGCGCTGGCCCGGCTGGGCCGGGCCCAGCAGGCGCTGCAGCTCCTGCACGTCGCGCGGGAAATCGTCTTCGGTCTCCACGCGGTCGCGGCGCAGCGCGCGCATGGTCAGCGGATCGGTACCGGGTGCACGGCCCAAGCCCAGGTCGATGCGGCCCGGGTACAGCTCGGCCAGCGTGCCGAAGGCCTCGGCCACCACCAGCGGCGCGTGGTTGGGCAGCATGACGCCGCCCGAGCCCACGCGGATGCGCTGCGTGCCGCCCGCGATGTGACCCACGAGCACGGCCGTGGCCGAGCTCGCCACGCCCGACATATTGTGATGCTCGGCCAGCCAGTAGCGCTGGAAGCCCAGGGCTTCCGCGTGCTGCGCCGTGCGCAGGGAAATGCGCAGCGCATCAGCCACCGTGCCGCCCTCGCGCACGGCCACAAGGTCCAGCATGGACAAGGCGATATCGTTCAAGGATCTCATGGCATGATTTTGGGCCAGCCGCGATGTCCTTGTCCAAGCAAGTGCATCCAGGCCGCGCCAACAACGGTGCGCGCCACCTTTCCACCACTGCGAGCCTCAGCCCATGAACGCCTCGACCTCCCTGATCCTGCTCATCCCCTTCCTCGCCGGCGTCGGCATCCCGGTGCAGGCCGGCATCAACGGCCAGCTCGCGCTGCGCGTGGACAGCCCCATCATGGCGGCCCTCGTCTCCTTCGCGGCCGGCACGGTCGCCCTGCTCGCGCTGGTCCTGCTGCTGCGACTGTGGCCCTCGGCCGAGGCCTGGCGCGGGGTGCAGCCCTGGCACCTGATCGGCGGCCTGCTGGGCGCGGTCTTCATCGCCTCCACGGCCTTCAGCGCCAGCCGCATCGACGCCGTGCTCATGACGGCGCTGGTGCTGGCCGGCCAGCTCACCACCGCCATGCTGCTGGACCACTTTGGCGCGCTGGGCTTTGCGCAGAAGTCCATCTCCCTGGGCCGTGTCGGCGGCCTGGGCCTGATCCTGGCCGGCATCTGGCTGATCCGGCGCGGCTAGGGCCGCCGCTCGACCACGTCCACACCGATGCCGTTCGGGTCCACGACGGCAAAGTGACGGTCGCCCCAGGGCTCGTCGCGCAGTTCCACCTCGATCGGCACGCCCAGGCCGCGGATGCGTGCGTACTCGGCATCCACATCGTCCACGTCGACGGTGATCCACATCCCCTGACCCTGGAAGGCCCGGCGGTAGATCGGGGCCTGGAAGTCCAGCCCGGGCTTCATGAAACCCAGCTCGCTCTCGCCCAGGCCCAGCAGCACGAACCAGCCGCCCTCACCTTCGTACAAGACCTGGCAGCCGAACAGGCGCACGTAGAAATCACGCGAAGCCTGCACCTTCTCCGTCACCACACCCGACCAGAATTTCATGGAAGCTCTCCTTGTTCAAGAAGAGCCCATGGTAGGCAGCCCTGCCTCAGTGGTCTTGTAAAAAATCGACACTGCGGCGCGCGTGGGCCGCAGGCGTACAACCCGCGAAGCGTCGGAATTCGTGGCTCATATGGCTCTGGTCGGTGTAGCCCAGATCGGTCGCGATCTCGGCCGGCGACCATCGCCGCGACAGCAGTGCACGGGCCTGCTGGAAACGCTGGATGCGCCCGAAGAGCTTGGGCGCCACCCCCACCGCCTCACGAAAGTCTCGTTCGAACTGACGCAGGCTCTTGCCCTGCAAGGCTGCGGCGGTCGTGACCGGCAGCACACCGTGGGTGCGTTCGATGGCGCGGATCGCCGTGTCCAACGCCGTGGAGACCGGCGCGTGCAAGCGCAGGTGTTGCGCCAGCAGCGCATCCAGCCGTGAGAACACCGCATCGTCGTCGGCCAGCCGTTCGGGGACGTCCTGCAGATCCAGGGCCAACAGGCCGGCCGCCGCCTCATGGGTGTCGGTCAGCTCCGCGGCAGTGGCACGCAGAAAATGTCGGCCCTGCCCCGGGCGAAAACGTATCCCCAGGTAGTGGCTGCCGGGTTGCAGCGCCTGCTGGTGAGGCTTGGTGGTCGTACCGTAGACGAAGGCGCGGCTGCCGCGCGCGTCGATCTCCAGCACCAGATCAACGGCGCCGTCGGGCAGGACGGTATGGTGATCGTCGCCGTTGTGACGGCTCAGCCAGTAATGGCTCACATAGGCCTGCAGCGGGGCCTGCGGCAACCTGGTCTGGAAGGAGGCCGAAGGCGTGTCCACGTGCTCGTTCCCGGGCCGGGGCTCAGCCTTGCGGCTTGTCCTTGTAGCGCTGGTGCAGGATACGCACGCGCTGCACGTAGACCTGGGTCTCGGCATAGGGCGGCACGCCCGCATACTTCTGCACCGCGTGGGGGCCGGCGTTGTAGGCGGCGGTGGCCAGGGTGATGTCACTCTTGAAACGCACCAGCATCTGGGCCAAGTAGCGCGCACCGCCGTGGATGTTCTCGCGCGGATGGCGCGGGTTGGCCACGCCGAGCTCGCGCGCCGTGGCCGGCATGAGCTGCATGAGACCGATCGCGCCCTTGGGCGAACGGGCGTGCACGTTGAAGCCTGATTCGGCGTGGATCACAGCCCGCACCAGGGCCGGGTCCACGTTGTACAGGCGCGCCGCCTGTTCAATCTCGCTCGCATAGGCCTCATGGAACAGGCGCGTGACCTTCCAGTTGATCGTGGACTTGGGGTTGCAGGCGTAGCAGCCGTAGTTCAGCACCACATAGCGCTCGTGCGCCGGTGGCCGGTCGGAGAAAGAGGTGGTACCGGCGTTCGAGAGATAACGGTAGACCTTGGGGCTGGGCTGGGGCAGGTCCTGGGGCGGCGTGCCGGGCGTGACCTCCTGCGCCTGAGCAGGGCCCAGCAGCAGGCCCAGACTGGCCAGGGTCGCGCCAGCGAGACGTGCCAAGGGCTGAAAAAGACAGGAACGGGCCGCCATGAAGCTCGGGAGAAACAGCTGTTGTGCCGGATTTTCTCGCCAAATCGCCGTCCTGACCAGCCGTACAGCGGCCGGAAACCGCCTCTTATCCGGGCTTGCGGTCCCCTCTGGTGCCTGGGGCCCGTGTCCGACCCGCGCTGCGGAGCAGTCGCGTCGTGGGATCATCGGCATTCTTGCCTTGCCTCCTCCCGATCGTCATGACCGACCGCCTGCTCCAACTCGCCAACACCCCCTGGTCCGCCCCGCTGGTGCGCCTGCTCGGCCTGCCCCAGCCCAGGCCGCTACCGCGCAAGACGGCGGCCTACACGCGGCAGGAGCTGGCCGGCCGCCGCGTGCTGCTCAGCGCACTGGATGACACGGCCTCGTCCGATCTGCACACGTGGCTGCAGAGCCGGGGCGCAGAACTCAACAGTGCCGATGGGCTGGACCTCGTTCTGCTCGACCTGCGCAGCCTGGGCCATCCGGCCCAGCTAGGTGAGCTGCGCGCCCGGCTGCAGGCGGCCGTGCCACGCCTGAGCCCGGGCGCCCGCGTGCTGGTGCTTGCGCCGGCGCAGGCCAGCCACGCCCAGGCCGCCGCCGCCGCTGCGGCCGTGGAGGGGGTGGTGCGCTCGCTGGCCAAGGAGATCGGGCGCCGTGGTGCCACGGCCAATCTGTTGCAGGTGCCGGCGGAGCTGGACGCCTCAGCCCTGGCGCCGCTGGTGGATTTCCTCGGGACTGCGCGCTCGGCCTATGTCTCGGGCCAGGTGCTGCGCCTGCAAGCCGCTCCCCCCGTCACGCTGACCTTCCCTGCGCTGCAGGGCCACACGGCCCTGGTCACGGGCGCGGCCGGCGGCATCGGCGCCGCCACGGCGCGACGCTTGGCGGCCGACGGCGCCCACGTGATCTGCGTCGACATGCAGGCGGCCGACGTGCCCCTGCAGCGCGTGGCCAACGAGATCAACGGCCAGGCCTTGGCGCTGGACATCACAGCCCCTGACGCCCCCGCACGCCTGGTGGCCGCGGCACAGGCACGTGGCGGCCTGGACGTGCTGGTGCACAACGCCGGCATCACGCGCGACCGCACCCTGGGCCGCATGTCGGCATCGGAGTGGGATAGCGTGCTGGCCGTCAACCTGCAATCCATCCTCGCCATCGACGCCGCGCTGGATGCAGCCCATGCCCTGCGCCCCGGCGTGCGCGAGGTCTGCCTGGCCTCGATCAGCGGCATCGCCGGCAACGCGGGCCAGACCAACTACGCGGCCAGCAAGGCCGGCCTGATCGGCTATGTACGCGCCCGCGCAACGCAACTGCAAACCTCGGGCGGCACGATCAACGCCGTGGCGCCGGGCTTCATCGAAACCGCGATGACGCAGAAGATGCCCCTGATGGTGCGCGAGGCCGGTCGCCGTCTGAACGCGTTGAAGCAGGGCGGCCAGCCCGAAGACGTGGCCGAGGCCATCGCCTTCCTCGCGCGACCGGATGCCGTAGCCGTCAACGGGCAGGTGCTGCGGGTGTGTGGGCAGTCTTTGCTCGGAGCCTGAGGCCAGTGACCTCAACTCAGATCACCAGGCACCGCCTTGAACTTCATGCGTTAGGCACCGGACTTCCGGACTCACGAGCGCTGGTAAGGCGAGACTAGGACAACAGCGCCCGTTTGGTCCAGGCGATGATCTGGTCTGCCGCTACGCCGGGCGTCTCGATGTGTCCGCCCGCCACTTCGAGGTACTCGGAGCGCGGGTTGGCGGGCAGCCTGTTGACGTAATAGTCCTTCAGGAGCTTGAACAAGGGATCCTTCTCACCGATGACGCTGAGTACGGGCACGGCGGCAGGAATCTTCGGCGCGGTGCGGCCCATCTCGGCATCCGACTCTGGGTCGAAGAAAGAAAGGTAGTTCTTTGCTGTGGCCACCACGGTCAGGGGCCGTCCCTGGTTGAAGTCATTGAACCGGTGCGTGCCGTCCTCGCCCTTGCCGGCAGCCACCAGGGCACGCGCCTCGTCGATGCTTTCACGCACATGCTTGGCCGCGTTCCAGGTGTAGTAGCCCTGGGGTGCATGGCCGGGTGCCAGCAGCACCAGGGCATCCACCGCACCGCCGCGCGCGACATAGCTCATGGCCGCCGGGCAACCCATGCTGTGGCCCACCAGGACGATCCTGGACGCACCTCGCTCACGCAAGGTCTTCACATGGACCGCGATCTCCTGCATGGCCTGATCCCAGCTGCCCTCCAGGTAGCGTCGTCGCGACCAGGGCATATCTGGCACCAGCGACAACCAGTTCTCGCTCTGTATGGCCGACACCAGCCTGTTGTAGACCGGGGTGTCGGGCCCGCCAGGATTCTTTCCGTGCAAGAGGAGAAAGCCCAGCTTTTCACCGGTACTAGCCTGGACCCCACCGTGCACCAGAGGCCACAAAAGCCCGGCGCCCGCCAGGCGCGTGATATCGCGTCGTTTCACTGCAGTACCTCCCCAGTTGATTCGGTCATGCTAGGTCAGGCACAGTGCGACGGTCAATAGGCACCAACCTCAGTGCGCCTTGTCCCAGTTCGGCCCCACCCCCACCTCGGCCAACAGCGGCACCTTGAGCTTGGCGACGCCGGCCATGATCTTGGGGATCTCGCGGCGCAGCCAGTCCACCTCGGCCTCGGGCACCTCGAAGACCAGTTCGTCGTGCACCTGCATGATCATCCGGGTCTTGCGGCCTTCGGTGTCGAGCACGCGCTGAACCTCGTTCATGCTCATCTTGATGAGGTCGGCGGCCGTGCCCTGCATGGGTGCGTTGATGGCGGCGCGCTCGGCGCCGCTGCGGCGCGGGCCGTTGGGTGAGTTGATTTCGGGCAGGTAGAGGCGGCGGCCGAAGACCGTTTCTACATAACCCTTGGCCTTGGCCTGCTGGCGTGTGTCGTCCATGTACTGCTTCACGCCGGAGAAGCGCTGGAAATAGCGTTCGATGTAGTTCTTGGCGGCGGTGTTGTCGATGCCCAGGCTCTTGGCCAGACCGAAGGCGCTCATGCCGTAGATCAGGCCGAAGTTGATGACCTTGGCGTAGCGGCGCTGCTCACTGCTGACCTGGCTCGTGGGCACACCAAACACCTCGGCCGCGGTCGCGCGGTGCACGTCCATGCCGTCGTGGAAGGCCAGCAGCAGGGCCGCGTCGCCGCTGATGTGGGCCATGATGCGCAGCTCGATCTGCGAGTAGTCGGCGCTGGCGATCACATGGCCCGGCGGGGCGATGAAAGCCTCACGTACGCGCCGGCCCTCGGCGGTGCGGATGGGGATGTTCTGCAGGTTGGGGTCGTTGCTCGACAGGCGCCCCGTCACGGCCACGGCCTGCGCGTAATGCGTGTGCACCCGGCCCGTGCGCGGCAGCGCGAGCTGGGCCAGCTTGTCGGTGTAGGTGCCCTTGAGCTTGGCCAGGCCCCGATGTTCGAGGATCTTGGCCGGCAGGGGGAAATCCTCGGCCAGCTTCTCCAGTACCTCCTCGTCCGTGCTCGGCGCGCCCGTGGCGGTCTTTTTCACCACAGGCAGGCCGAGCTTGCCGAAGAAGATCTCGCCGATCTGCTTCGGTGAGCTCAGATTGAAGGGCTGACCGGCCAGCTCGTAGGCCTCGGTCTCCAGCTGCAGCATGCGCTGGCCCAGTTCATGACTCTGGTTGCTCAGCGTGGGCGCGTCGATCAGCACGCCGTTGCGTTCGATGCGGTAGAGCGACTCGGAACTGGCGATCTCCAGCTCGTAGATGAACTTCAGCTTCTCGTCGGCCTGCAGGCGCGGCCAGAGCGCGCGGTGCACGTCCAGGGTCTGGTCCGAGTCTTCACAGGAGTATTCGGCCGCGCGCGCGATGTCCACCTGACTGAAGGGGATCTGCTTGGCGCCCTTGCCGCAAAGGTCTTCGTAGTTGATGCCGCTGCGTCCCAGGTGGCGTTCGGCGAGGCTGGCCAGGCCGTGCGGCTTGTGCACTTCCAGAACGTAGCTCTGCAGCATGGTGTCGTGCACATAACCCTGCACCTCGATGCCGTGGTTGGCAAAGACGTGGCGGTCGTACTTGATGTGCTGGCCCAGTTTGTGCGCGGCCGGGTTCTCCAGCCAGGGCTTCATCCTGGCGAGCACCTCATCACGCGGCAGCTGCGCGGGCGCGCCCGGGTAGTCGTGCGCGAGCGGGATGTAGGCCGCCTCGCCCGGCACCACGCTGAAGGAGATGCCCACGATCTCGGCCACCATCTCGTCGAGCGAGGTGGTCTCGGTGTCGATGGCGACGAGCTCGGCCGCGTGCAGCTTCGCCATCCAGGCCTCGAAGGCCGCCCAGTCGAGGATCGTGTCGTACTTCACCGTGCTGATGGACGAGACCACGGGCGCGGGCTCATCGAACAAGCCCGGATCGCCAACCGGCTTCGGCGCAGGCGCAGGCTCGCCACCGAGCGCGCGTGCCAGGCCTTTGAAGCCATACGTCTCGTAGAAGCCCTTCAGCGCCTCTGTGTCGGGCTCGCCTACGCGCACCGCATCGAGCGCCGGCAGGCCCGGCACCCAACCGTTGAGGTCGCAGTCGGTCTTGATGGTCAGCAGCTGGCGACCCGTGGGCAGCCAGTCGAGTGCCTTGCGCAGGTTCTCTCCCGCCACGCCCTTGATGGCGCCCGCGTTGGCAACGATGTTGTCCAGCGAGCCGTACTCCTGCAGCCACTTGGCCGCGGTCTTGGGGCCCACCTTCTCCACACCGGGCACGTTGTCCACGGCGTCCCCCACGAGCGTCTGGTAATCGATCATCAGCGCCGGCGGCACGCCAAACTCGGCCTCCACCCCGGCCACGTCACGGCGCTTGCCGTTCATGGTGTCGACGATGGTGATGTGCGCATTCACCAGCTGTGCGAGGTCCTTGTCGCCGCTGCTGATCAGGACCTCCACGCCCTGCTCTGCCGCCGCACGCGCCAGGGTGCCGATCACGTCATCGGCCTCGACACCCGGCACGTCCAGCACCTTCCAGCCCATGAGGCGCACCACGTCGTGGATGGGTCCGATCTGCGCGCGCAGGTCGTCGGGCATGGGCGCACGCTGCGCCTTGTACTCGGGGTAGATCTCGTCGCGGAAGGTTGGCCCCTTGGCGTCAAAGACGCAGGCGGCGTAGTCGGCATGCACCTCCTTGCGCAGGCTCTGCAGCATGTTGATCATGCCGCGGATCGCCCCGGTGGGCGCGCTCGCCGGGTCACCGGGCACGGCGCGCAGGTCCGGCATGGCGTGGAAGGCGCGGTAGAGGTAGCTGGAACCATCGACCAGCAGCAGGGTTTTCTTGTCGCTCATGGGCTGTATCCGTGGGTCAGACGCCGATTGTGCCTGCGCAGGCTCCCCATTCGGGCGCGGCCTACAATCGCACCATGCCTTCCGCACACGCCTCCGTCCGCCTGCTGGCCCTGCTCCTGCCCCTGGCCGCCGGCCTCGCCTCGGCCCAGCAAAACTTGCCCGAGGCCCAGCAGCCCGCCAGCAAGACCCCTGAGCAGACCATCGAGCGCATTCGCCACGAGGACAAGGGCGCGCGCATTGACGAGCTGCGCGTGGGCGGCGAGACCAAGGCCATCACCGTGAGCCCCAAGGGCAAGGCACCGGCCTATGAGGTCGCGCCCGAAAGCAACAACCGCAACCCGGCCGGCAGCGACGGCCAGGGCGAGGGGAAGGCCCGCTGGAACATCCTCAAATACTGAACCGACCCCGAACGACAAATGGCCGTCTTCACCGAAGTCTCACACGATGAGGCCAGCGCACTGTTGCAATCCCTGAACCTCGGCACGCTGCAGGAGCTGCGTGGCATCCAGGGCGGCATCGAGAACACCAACTACTTCGCCACCACGGACCAGGGCGAGTACGTGCTCACGCTGTTCGAGCGCCTGAGTCATGAGCAGTTGCCTTTTTACCTGCACCTCATGAAGCACCTCGCGGCCCGTGACATCCCCGTGCCCGACCCGGCCGCCAACCGCGACGGCGACATCCTGCACACGGTCTGCGGCAAACCCGCGGCCGTGGTCAACCGCCTGCGAGGAAAAAGCGAGCTGGCACCGCAGGCGACCCACTGCGCGGCGGTGGGCGAGATGCTGGCGAAGATGCACCTGGCCGGGCGCGACTACGAGCGCCGCCAGCCCAATCTGCGCGGCCTGCCCTGGTGGAACGACACCGTGCCCCTGGTGCTGCCGCACCTGGACGCGGCCCAGGCCACGCTGCTGCGCGCCGAGCTGGCCTACCAGAACCACATCGCCGAGTCCGCGGCCTGCACCGCGCTGCCGCGTGGTCCCATCCACGCCGACCTCTTCCGCGACAACGTGATGTTCGACGACGGCCAGCTCACCGGCTTCTTCGACTTCTATTTCGCGGGTGTCGACACCTTCCTTTTCGACCTGGCGGTCTGCCTCAACGACTGGTGCATCGACCTGCCCACGGGCGAGGCCGACCTCGCGCGCAGCGCCGCCTTCGTACAGGCGTACACGGCGGTGCGCCCGCTCACGGCCGCCGAACGCCAGCTGCTGCCGGCCATGCTGCGCGCCGGCGCTCTGCGCTTCTGGATCTCGCGCCTGTGGGATTTCCACCTGCCGCGTGAGGCGAGCCTGCTGCAACCGCACGACCCCACGCACTTCGAGCGCGTGCTGCGGCAACGCGTGCAGCAGCCGCTGCATGCCGCCGATCTGCTCGAAACCGCAGGGGCTGCGTCATGAGGCTCAACATCGTCCCAGCTAGCACCGGTTTTGCCTGGTTCCGTGCCGGGCTGCGCACCTTTTGGCAGCAGCCGCTGGCGCTGGCCGGCCTGTTCTTCATGTTCATTGCGCTGATCTCGGTGGTCAGTCTCGTGCCCGTGCTGGGCAGCGTGGTCTCGCTGGCCCTGCTGCCCGCCGCCACCCTGGGCCTGATGGCAGCCACGCGCGAGGCCACGCAGGGACGCTTTCCCATGCCCTCCATCCTGGTCAGTGCCTTTCGCGCGGGCCAGCAGCGCGCCCGCGCCATGGCGGTGCTGGGCGCGGCCTACGCCGCGTGCTTCCTGCTCGTGATGGGCGTCTCCGCCCTGGCGGACGGTGGCCAATTCGCGCGCCTTTACCTCGTCGGCGGTCAGCTCACGCCCGAACTGGTGCAGTCCGCCGACTTCCAGAACGCCATGTGGCTGGCCATGGCGCTCTACCTGCCGCTGGCCATGCTGTTCTGGCACGCACCCGCCCTGGTGCACTGGCACGGCGTGACGCCGCTCAAAGGCCTGTTCTTCAGCGCCGTGGCCTGCATGCGCAACTTCGGTGCGCTGGCCGTCTATGTGCTGTCCTGGGCCGGGCTCTTCTTCGGCGTGGGTCTCTTCGTCATGATCCTCACGGTCACCCTGGGCGCGCCGGGGCTCATCAACACGCTGATGTTCCCCGCCGCAATGCTGATGGCCGCCATGTTCTTCAGCTCCATCTGGTTCACCTTCCGCGACAGCTTCGTGGACGACGAGCCCGCCGCAGAACCCGCGCCCGAGCCCGCGCAGGATTGATCTGCATCAAGGAAGGAGGTGTTCCTTCCACGCGGCCTGCCGTGCGAGGCCGCCGCTGCGCTAGGATGAATTCCGCCGGCACCGCGCCCTGAGTTCGTGGCCTCCGGTACGGGAGAGCACGCATGACATTCCAGTGGAAACACGCCGCGGCGGCGGGCGCCGCCGCCGCGCTGGCCGCCGCCATCCTCATGACCTGGGCCCCCTGGGCCGAGGAAGCCGTGGGTGAGGGCTTCGTCAGCGGCAACGGCCGCATCGAAGCCACCGAGATCTCCATCGCCACCAAGACCGGCGGACGCGTCGCCGAGATCCGCGTCAACGAGGGCGATTTCGTGCAGGCCGGCCAGGTGCTGGTGCGCATGGAGCTCGACAGCCTGCGCGCCCAGCGCGAAGAAGCCGTGGCCCGCCTGCAGCAAGCCCAGGAAGCCGTCGCCCAGGCGCGTGCCGCTGTGGCCCAGCGCGAGAGCGACCGCCAGTCGGCTCTGGCTGTGGTGGCCCAGCGTGAAAGCGAACTCGATGCCGCGCAGCGTCGCCTGCCGCGCTCGGAAAAGCTGGCCCAGGACGGCTTCTATTCCAGCCAGGTGCTTGACGACGACCGCGCCCGCGTGCGCACGCTCGAAGCCGCGCTCAAGGCGGCGCATTCCCAAGCCGAAGCCGCCAGCACGGCCATTGCCGCGGCTCGCACCCAGGTCGGCGGTGCGCAGGCCAATGTGCGCGCGCTCGAAGCCACGCTGCAGCGCCTGGACGTGGAGCTGACCGAGGGCGAGCTCAAGGCCCCGCGCGACGGCCGTGTGCAGTTCCGCGTGGCCCAGCCCGGTGAGGTCATTGGTGCCGGCGCGCGCGTGCTCAATCTGCTCGATCTTTCCGATGTCTACATGACCTTCTTCCTGCCCGAGACCGTGGCCGGGCGCGTGGCCATCGGCAGCGAGGTGCGCCTGGTGCTCGACGCCGCACCTGACCGTGTGGTGCCCGCGAAGATCAGCTTCGTGGCCAGCAGCGCGCAGTTCACGCCCAAGACCGTGGAAACCGAGAGTGAACGCCAGAAGCTCATGTTCCGCGTGCGCGCGCAGATCCCCCGCGAGCTGCTGCTCAAGTACCAGGCCCAGGTCAAGACCGGGTTGCCCGGTGTGGCCTGGGTGCGGCTCGATCCGCAGGCGCCCTGGCCGAGCCAACTCGACCGCCAGCTGGTGCAGTGAGTCTCGCCATGGCCGCCCCGGACAGCCCCCCGGTGGTCCGCCTGCAGGACGTGGCCCTGCGCTACCGCAAGGCCACGGCGCTGGACGGCGTCACGCTCGACATCCCGGCCGGCCGCATGGTGGGTCTGATCGGCCCCGACGGCGTAGGCAAGTCCAGCCTGCTGGCGCTGATGGCCGGTGCGCGCCGCCTCCAGCAGGGCCACGTGGAGACGCTGGGCGGCGACATGGCCCGGGCGCGCCACCGCCGCCGCATCTGCCCGCGCATCGCCTACATGCCCCAGGGCCTGGGCAAAAACCTCTACGCCACGCTCTCGGTCGAAGAGAACCTGCAGTTCTTCGCCCGCCTCTTCGGCCACACGGCCCACGAGCGTCGCCGTCGCATCGACGCGCTCACGCGCAGCACCGGCCTCTACCCTTTCCTGGACCGGCCGGTCGGCAAGCTCTCGGGCGGCATGAAACAGAAGCTGGGCCTGTGCTGCGCACTGATCCACGACCCGGACCTGCTCATCCTCGACGAGCCCACCACGGGCGTGGACCCGCTGGCGCGCGCGCAGTTCTGGGCCCTGATCGGGCAGATCCGTGCCCAGCGCCCGGGCATGAGCGTGATCGTCGCCACGGCCTATATGGAAGAGGCGCAACACTTTGACTGGCTCGTTGCTCTGAACGCCGGCCGCGTGCTGGCCACGGGCACACCGGCCGAGCTGCTGGCACAGACCGGGCGCGACACGCTGGAGGCCGCCTTCATCGCCCTGCTGCCCGACGACCTGCGCAGGCTGCATCGCCCGGTGCAGATCCAGCCGCTGGCCGATGGGGCAGGGGCCGAGATCGCCATCGAGGCGCGCGAACTCACCATGCGCTTCGGCGACTTCACGGCCGTGGACCGCGTGAGCTTTCGCATCCGCCGTGGCGAGATCTTCGGCTTCCTCGGCTCCAACGGCTGCGGCAAGTCCACCACCATGAAGATGCTCACGGGCCTGCTGCCCGCCAGCGCCGGCCAGGCCTGGCTCTTTGGCCAGGCCGTGGACCCGCACGACCTGGCCACGCGCCGGCGTGTGGGCTATATGTCGCAGTCCTTCTCGCTCTACGGCGAACTCACCGTGCGGCAGAACCTGGTGCTGCACGCGCGTCTCTTCGAAGTGCCCGCCGCCGAGATCCCCGCGCGTGTGGACGAGATGGTGGAGCGCTTCGGCCTGCACAGCGCGCTGGACGTGCTACCCGAGCACCTGCCCCTGGGCCTGCGCCAGCGCCTCTCGCTGGCCGTGGCCATGGTGCACAAGCCCGAGCTGCTGATCCTGGACGAACCCACCTCGGGCGTAGACCCGATCGCGCGCGACAACTTCTGGCAGCTGATGATCGAGCTGGCCCGGCGCGATGGGGTCACGCTCTTCATCTCCACCCACTTCATGAACGAGGCCGAGCGCTGCGACCGCATCTCGCTCATGCACGCCGGCCGCGTGCTGGCCAGCGACACGCCGCGGCAGCTGGTGGCGCAGCGCGGCACACGCGACCTGCACGAGGCCTTCATCGCCTATCTGCGCGAAGCCACGCAGGGCGAGGCCGCCATGAGCGCCCCGCCGGTGGAGCCTGCCGCGCCCGTGCCGCAGCGCCCGGGCTGGCGCGAGCGCCTGCGCCGCAGCCTCACGCGCCTGCACAGCTATTCGTGGCGTGAAACACTGGAGCTGCGGCGTGACCCGGTGCGCGGCGCCATGGCCCTGCTCGGGTCATTGCTGCTCATGGCCGTGATCGGCTACGGCATCAGCATGGACGTCAACGACCTGCGCTATGCCGTGCTGGACCGCGACCAGACCCAGCTCAGCCGCGCCTATGCCGACAACCTGGCCGGCTCGCCGTATTTCATCGAACGCCCGCCACTGACCGACGACGACACCATGGACCGCCGCCTGCGCAGCGGCGACATCTCGCTGGCCATCGAGGTCCCGCCGGGTTTCGCGCGTGACCTGGAGCGCGGCCAGAGCGTGCAGATCGGTGCCTGGATCGACGGCGCCATGCCTCAGCGCGCCGAGACCGTGCTGGGCTACGTGCAAGGCCTGCACCAGCAGTGGCTGGTGGAACAGATCCACGCCCGCACCGGCGTGGCGCCCGCGAGCCTGGTGGACGTGGAGGCGCGCTACCGCTACAACCCGGACGTCAAGAGCCTGCCGGCCATGGTGCCGGCCGTCATCCCCCTGCTGCTGCTCATGCTGCCCGCCATGCTGACCGCGCTGGCCGTGGTGCGCGAAAAGGAGCTGGGCTCCATCGTCAACCTCTACGTCACACCCGTCACGCGCACCGAGTTCCTGCTGGGCAAGCAGCTGCCCTATCTGGCCCTGGCCATGCTCAACCACGGGCTCATGTGTCTGGCGGCGGTCACCCTCTTCGGCGTGCCCATGACGGGCAGCTTCGCCGCGCTGACCCTGGCCACCCTGCTCTACTGCCTGTGCTCCACCGGCATGGGCCTGTTGGCCTCCACCGTCACGCGCAGCCAGATCGCCGCCATCTTTTTCACCATGCTGGGCACCATGCTGCCGGCCGTGCAATACGCCGGGCTGATCAACCCCGTGAGCGCGCTCGAAGGCGCGGGCCGCTGGATCGGCGAAGCCTACCCCGCCAGCCATATGCTCATCATCAGCCGCGGCGTCTTCAACAAGGCCCTGGGCTTTGCCGAGTTGCAGGCCCATTTCTGGCCTCTGCTGCTGGCCGTGCCCGTGATCCTGGGCCTGTCCATCGCGCTCTTGAGAAAGCAGGAAAAATGAAAACGGTCCTGCGCCACCTCGCCCACATCTACCGCCTCGGGGTCAAGGAACTCTGGAGCCTGTGGCGCGACCCGATGATGCTCTTCCTCATCGTGCACGCCTTCACCTTTGCGATCTACACCGCGGGCACGGTGGCACCGGAAACGCTGCACCGCACGGCCATCGCCATCGTGGACGAGGACGACTCCGCCCTCTCGCAGCGCATCCGCTCGGCCTTCTACCCGCCGCAATTCACGCCGCCGCAGCGCATCACCCTGGACCAGGTGGACCCGGGCCTGGACGAGGGCCGCTACACCTTCGTGCTGGTGATCCCACCCAACTTC
Organism: Hylemonella sp.; assembly: GCF_027532185.1. Classification (GTDB taxonomy): domain Bacteria; phylum Pseudomonadota; class Gammaproteobacteria; order Burkholderiales; family Burkholderiaceae_C; genus Hylemonella. Next base: position 157,692 of record NZ_JAPZSV010000001.1, read on the forward strand.
CAGCGCGACGTGCTGGCCGGCCAGGCCCCGGCCGTGCAGCTCAACATCGACGCCACGCGCATGGGCCAGGCCTTCAGCGGCAACGGCGCCATCCAGCAGATCGTGCTGGGTGAGGTGGCCGAGTTCGTGCAGCGCTATCGCGGCGCGACGCCCTCCCCGGTGGAGCTGGTGCCGCGCATGCGCTTCAACCCCGCGCTGGACCCGAGCTGGTTCGGCTCGCTGATGGAAGTGGTCAACAACATCACCATGCTGTCCATCATCCTCACCGGCGCGGCCCTGATCCGCGAGCGCGAGCACGGCACCGTGGAGCACCTGCTGGTCATGCCCGTAACGCCAGCTGAGATCATGCTGGCCAAGGTCTGGTCCATGGCGCTGGTCGTGCTGCTGGCCTGCAGCGTCTCGCTGGGCCTGGTGGTGCACCGCTGGCTGGGCGTGCCCATCGGCGGCTCGGTACCGCTCTTCCTCTTCGGCACGGCCCTGCACCTCTTTGCCACCACCTCCATGGGTATCTTCCTGGCCACCATCGCGCGCAGCATGCCGCAGTTCGCCCTGCTCATGATGCTGACCATGATGCCGCTGGAGATGCTCTCGGGCGGCATGACCCCGCGCGAAAGCATGCCCGACTGGGTGCGCTGGCTCATGTCACTCTCGCCCACCACGCACTACACCGAACTCAGCCAGGCCATCCTGTTCCGGGGCGCCGGGCTGGAGGTGGTCTGGGGCGCCTTGCTGGCCCTGCTGCTGATCGGCGGCGTGCTCTTCAGCCTGTCCCTCGCGCGCTTTCGCAAGACCATCGCCCAGATGGCCTGAATCCGTCGACGCACGCTCGTGCCAGAATGACGGCCGGCTTGAGCGACACGCCTCAGGCACCAACCACACACGACGAGGAAGCCGAGATGGGCGCGCAATGGAAAGCAAAGGGCAAGGCGCAGGTCGCCGACGCCAAGGGCAAGCTGTTTGGCAAGCTGGCCAAGGAAATCATGGTCGCCGCGCGCGGCGGCGCCGACCCGGCCCTCAACTCGCGCCTGCGCCTGGCCGTGGAACAGGCCCGCAAAGCTTCCATGCCCAAGGACACGCTGGAACGCGCCATCAAGAAGGGCGCAGGTCTCACGGGTGAGGCCGTGAACTTCGAACACGTGATGTACGAAGGCTTCGCCCCGCACCGCGTGCCCGTGATGGTGGAATGCCTGACCGACAACCTCAACCGCACCGCGCCCGAGATGCGCGTGCTCTTCCGCAAGGGCCAGCTCGGCACCTCGGGCTCGGTGGCCTGGGACTTCGACCACCTAGGCCTGATCGAGGCCGAGGCGGCCAAGCCGGACGCCGACGTCGAAGTGGCCGCCATCGAAGCCGGCGCGCAGGACTTCGAAGCCGCCGGTGAAGACGGCGTGGCACTTTTTGTCACCGACCCTGCCGACCTGGACCTCGTGAGCCGCGCCCTGCCGGCCCAGGGCTTTACCGTGCTGTCCGCCAAGCTGGGCTACAAGCCCAAGAACCCGGTGGACCCGGGCAGCCTGAGCGCCGAGCAGCTGGAGGAGGTGGAGGCGTTTCTGGCGGCGATTGATGCGCACGATGACGTGCAGCATATGTACGTCGGGCTAGGGAGCTGATTCATCGGCTAACAGGCAGTGCATGATGTTCCGCAGCCTTCGCACAATCGTCACCACGTGGCCATTTCTTCTCAGCCTCTTGGTGCTGCTCGTCAACGATGCTTGGCTGAAGCACGCATACCCCGGGCTCCTGACGGGAAAGCTTTCAGACTTCGCTGGCATTGCGGTTGTCAGTCTGCTGCTGGCTACTCATCCTCACCGCCAGCGTCTTATCTATGGCTTCATCATCCTCGCATTTTCGTGGTGGAAAAGCCCTCTTTCTCAGCCGGTCATTGACGTCGTCAATACGCTACTTCCTGCTCCGATTGGACGGACAGTCGACTATACCGACCTGCTTGCTTTTCTTGTCATGCCTGCATGCGCCCTAGTGACTGCACAACCTCTGGCCTTTGCATTGCCGAGCCATACGCTTCGTCGCTTGCTGTTGGCTCCTATTGTTGCGTTCACAGTCCTTGGCCTCATGGCGACGTCGGTCATCCCGACTCGCCAAGACTATCAAGTACGCGGGACTGATCGCGCACCCGATCTTGATCGCGAGGCAATCGCGAAGACCATTTCTCTGATCGCTACACAGCATGGCCTCAAATGCGAAGACTCCACCAGTCAGGTGAATTGCGGCAGCTTCAGAGGTAACGGCATGTCTCTGCGGTACATCTTCACGGGAGCCAAGAGCCTCTCCTTCCAGGTCCTAGCGTTTCCGGGAGGTCTCTTCTTCGGCGCCAGCGGTCAGGAAAAGGCAGATCGTCTGCGCAACGACCTCAAATCGCATCTGGCGTCTTCGTACGAGAATCTCGAGTACGTTGAACAGCTTGACCCCAAACCCTACGGCACACGGTAACGCCTGACCCTTTCGTTGGCAAGAAGACCCACCGCTTGCCCAGGGGCGGTCCGCAATGGATGGGTAGTAATGCCTCTACGTCACGGGCGTCAACTTCGCCACCGACAAGGCCAGCCACTTGGTGCCGTGGCGCGGGAAGCTGATCTGCGCGCGCGCATCATCCCCCGAGCCTTCAAGGGTGAGCACCTTGCCCTCACCGAACTTGTTGTGGAAGACCTGCATGCCCACCTTGAGGCCGGTGGCGGCTTCCTGCGCCTGCTGGACGACCTTGGTGCTCGAAGCACTGGTGGCGCCAGTATCGCGCCCATAACCACCCGAATAGCCGCCTGAGTAGCCGCTGGTGGCACCGCCCTGCCAGCCCTGGCCCCAGCTTTCGCGCTGTCGGTTGTAGCCCGCAGCCGGCGGCGCAAAGCCGCTGCCGAAGCCCTGGTTCTTGGGCGTGATCCACTTGAGTGTCTCCTCCGGGAGTTCGTCGAAGAAGCGGCTGCGGATGTGGTAACGCGTCTGGCCGTGCAGCATGCGCGTCTGCGAGTGGCTCAGGTAGAGGCGCTGACGCGCGCGCGTGATGGCCACGTACATGAGGCGGCGCTCTTCCTCCAGCCCATCGAAGTCGTTCATGGAGTTCTCGTGCGGGAAGAGCCCTTCTTCCAGGCCCGTGATGAAGACCACGTCGAACTCCAGGCCCTTGCTGGCGTGCACGGTCATCAGTTGCACGGCCTCCTGGCCTTCCTGCGCCTGGTTGTCGCCGGCTTCGAGAGCGGCGTGGGTGAGGAAAGCCGCCAGGGGTGACATGACCTCGCCGCTCTCCTCGTCCGGCACGGCGTTGACTGCCGCCTCGGTGGCCTCGGCCTCGCGGCCGAAGCCTTCGATGCTCACGAAGCTTTCGGCCGCGGTCACCAGTTCTTCGAGGTTCTCGATGCGGTCGGCGCCCTCGCGCTCGGTCTGGTAGTGCTCGATCAGGCCGCTGTGCTGCAGCACGAGCTCGATGATCTCGCGCAGCGTCAGGCCCTGGGTCTGCTCGCGCAGCACGTCGATCTTGGCGACGAAGGCGCCGAGGTTGGCGCCGGCCTTGCCACTCATGGCACCCACAGCATCGTGCAGCGAGCTGTTGGCGGCGCGCGCCGCATCCTGCAGCTGCTCGATGGAACGCGCGCCGATGCCGCGCGGCGGGAAGTTCACCACGCGCAGGAAGCTGGTGTCGTCTTTCGGGTTCTCCAGCAGGCGCAGATAGGCCAGCGCGTGCTTGATCTCGGCGCGCTCAAAAAACCTCAGGCCGCCGTAGACACGGTAGGGAATGCTGGCATTGAACAGCGCGGTTTCGATCACCCGGCTCTGCGCATTGCTGCGGTAGAGCACGGCGATCTCCTTCTGGCTCGTGCCCTCGCGGATGAGCTGCTTCATCTCGTCGATCATCCACTGCGCCTCGGCGAAATCGCTCACGGCTTCGTAGACACGCACGGGCTCACCCGCACCCTGGTCGGTGCGCAGGTTCTTGCCCAGGCGGTGCTTGTTGTGGCTGATGAGCGCGTTGGCCGTGTCCAGGATGTTGCTGTGGCTGCGGTAGTTCTGCTCCAGCTTGATCTGGTGCTGCACCTGGAACTCACGCACAAAGTCGGCCATATTGCCCACGCGCGCGCCGCGGAAGGCGTAGATGCTCTGGTCGTCGTCGCCCACGGCAAACACCGCGCCCATGGGGCCGTCGGTGCGCGGGCGGCCCTCGGCATCGCAGCCGGCCAGCAGCTTGATCCACGCGTATTGCAGCTTGTTGGTGTCCTGGAACTCGTCGATCAGGATGTGGCGGAAGCGCCGCTGGTAGTGCTCACGCACGGGGTCGTTGTCGCGTAGCAGCTCGTAGCTGCGCAGCAGCAGCTCACCGAAGTCCACCACGCCCTCGCGCATGCACTGGTCTTCGTAGAGCTGGTAGATCTCGATCTTCTTGCGGGTGTCGGGATCGCCGGCCGGGACCATGTTGGGGCGCAAGCCCTCCTCCTTGCAACCGGCGATGAACCAGGCCAACTGCTTCGGCGGAAAGCGCTCTTCGTCCACGTTGAACTGCTTGCAAAGGCGCTTGATGGCGGACAGCTGGTCCTGCGTGTCCAGGATCTGGAAGGTGGCCGGCAGGTTGACCGTGCGGTGGTGCGCGCGCAGCAGGCGGTTGCACAGGCCGTGGAAGGTGCCGATCCACATGCCGCGCACGTTGACGGGCAGCATGGACTGCAGGCGCGTCATCATCTCGCGCGCGGCCTTGTTGGTGAAGGTCACGGCCAGCAGGCCGCCGGGCGAGACCTGGCCGGTCTGCAGCAGCCAGGCGATGCGCGTGGTGAGCACCCGTGTCTTGCCGGAGCCGGCCCCGGCCAGGATGAGCGCGGGCTCGGGCGGCAGGGCCACGGCGGCGCGCTGCTCGGCGTTCAGGCTGGCCAGCAGCGGGGAATCAGAGGGCGCGGGAAAGAGGGAGGAAGAGCCGGTGGGCGGCAGCAGTGCGGACATGCCACCATTGTAGAAAGGCCCGGCACTGGCCCGGGTCTAAAGCGGCATGCGGGCCGAGGAATGGCGGAAGCCCGCCGAGGCGCGGTCGTGCATGTCGGCCAGCTCGGCCAGCAGCTCGGCATGGCGGTTCATGATGTTGAGGAACACCTGATTCGAAGGTTCGGCGCAACGGAATTGCGCCAGTTCCAGCAGTCTTTCGCTCAGGCGCCCCATCTCAATATGGATGGCGTGACTGGCCAGCAGGTATTCCTCAGCTTGCATGTGCTTCTCGTGTCGCTCGCTTGTTTTGTTCGACCGACGGCGCCGTGCGCACCGTCTCCCACGGGGCGTGAGTTTAGGTGCGTCGGGGCTGCGCACAGCTGACAGGCACGTGTAACAGTTCGCTTTGTTGCGCGAGCGCCGCAGAGCAGCGGCTGCGCACGTCACAGCGGTGACACAGAGCCCGGGTTAACCCGGGCGCGACGCTCAGTTTTTGCCGAACACGAGGCGGATGGCCAGCTGGTGCAGGTGTTCCCAGGGCGCGGTCAGGTCTTCGAGCACGCTGAAGTGGTTGCGTCCGGGAATCGTCTCGCAAACCGGAACAGTGGTCTTGCCCCAGGCCTGCTGGATCAGCTTGTTGTGGCGGATGAATTCGGCGCTTTCCTCGGCGCCGGCCACGGTGTAGAGCACGCCTTTTTTTGGCGCCGGCAACAGGGCTGGGCTGGCCAGCGCCACATGCTCGGGCGTGAGGCGTAGGCTGTCCTTGAGAAAGGGCGTGTGCATCACGGGCTCCAGGTCGTAGAGACCGGAAATGGAGAGGGCACCCTTGACCAGATCGGCCGGCAGGTCCTTGCCGACCTGGGGCCAGAGGCAGTTGAGCAGCATGGCCGCGAGGTGGCCGCCGGCCGAATGGCCCACGACATAGATGCGGCTGGGGTCGCCACCGTACTTCTTGGCGTTGCGGTACACCCAGGCCAGGGCCTGGACCATCTGCAGCGTGATCTCGGGGATGGTCACCGCCGGGCACAGCGCGTAGTTGGGAATGAAGACGCAGCCGCCCAGGTTCTTGAACGCCGGGGCGATGAAGGAGTGCTGCGACTTGTCGAGCGAACGCCAGTAACCGCCGTGGATGAAGACCACCACCGGCGAACCCGGCTGGTTGCTCGGAAACACGTCCAGCGTCTCCATGGGCCCGTCGCCATAGGCGATGTCGGTCTGGCAGGGATGGGCCGCGCGCGCGTCATCCGAGGCATCGGCCCAGCGCGCGAAATGGATGGCGTGCTCGGGCACCAGGGCCCGGTTGTTGTACATGCGGTCCAGCCAGGCGGGGGCGAAATTCTTTTTCATGGGGGGCGTCTCCGGATGAATGACAATAGCGTGCATTGTGTGCAGCCGGGTATCTTGGCATATCCGCGCGCACGCCGGAGGTCACAAGATGAATATTGCAGTGTTGGGCACAGGACTCATGGGCTATCCCATGGCGCGCCGGCTGTGCGAGGCCGGCCACACGGTGCAGGTCTGGAACCGGACCCGCGCCAAAGCCGAAGGCCTGGCCGCCTTCGGTGCCACCGTGCACGACACCCCCACGGCCGCCGCGCAGAACAGCGAGTTCGTCATCACCATGCTGGAGCACGGCCCCGTGGTCGAGGAGGTGCTCTTTGTGCTGGGCGTGGCTGGTGCCATGAAGCCGGGCACGGTGCTGATCGACATGTCCTCCATCAAGCCGGCCGAGGCGCGCGCCCACGCCGAGCGCCTGGGCGGCATGGGCATCACCCACCTGGACGCCCCGGTCTCCGGCGGCACGCTGGGCGCCGAGGCCGGCACCCTGGCCATCATGGCTGGCGGCAAACTCAGCAGCTTCGAGCGCGCCAAGCCGGTCTTCGCCCCGCTGGGCCGCGCCACCCTGGTGGGCCCCAGCGGCAGCGGCCAGCTCGCCAAGCTGGCCAACCAGATGATCGTGGGCATCACCATCGGCGCCGTGGCCGAGGCCCTGCTGCTGTGCCAGAAAGGCGGCGCCGACCCGGCCAAGGTCAAGGAAGCCATCAGCGGCGGCTTTGCCGACAGCCGCATCCTGCAGGTGCATGGCCAGCGCATGGTGGAGCGCAACTTCGCCCCGGGCGGACGCATGACCGTGCAGCTCAAGGACATGCGCAACGCCCTGGAAACCGCCACCGGCTTGGGCTACAACGCGCCCATCACCGATCTGCTGGAGCAGCTCTACGCCGAAGGCGTGGCGCACGGGCTCAGCGACCTGGACCAGTCGGGCCTGTTCGTGGAGCTGGCACGACGCAACGGCATGAAGTGAGACCGGAGGGCGGCTTCCGGCTGTGCCGCACGGCCGGCCGTCGACGTCCGTAGAATTCCAGATCTCAGCCCGCATGGAAAACCGCACGTGTTGAAACCCGAGTTCCGCCCCTCCCAACTGCCTGAGTTCACCCCGCCCTCGCCGCCGCAACCTGAGCTCAGGAAAGCGGCGGCCCATGCGGCGCTGGTCGTGCTCGCCATCGTCGCGGGCCTGGCCTATGTGCTGCTGAGCCGCTACCTGACCCGGCTGGCGCTGGCACCGGCCATCGCCATCGGTGTGCTCCTGAGCATGCACCTGGGCATCGTGCTGCTGGCACGGCTGCGGCAGGGCCAGTGGCTGGGCCTCACCGGGCTGCTGATCACGGCGCTCGCCATCCTGGCCGCCGATGCCGCCGCTGGCCTGGCCGACCCGACCGACCGCATGGCCCCGGCGGGCGGCTATGTCCCCGCGCCCGCCTCGCCCAGCGGTAACTGGCTCGTGCACAGCGCCCGCGCCATCGCCGACAACGCGGCCCCCATCGTGGTCATCATCGGGGCGCTCATCAGCAGCTGGTTTGCGGTGCACAACGCCAAGCCGCGATAGCCATCGGGACGGGCTGCCTCGATGAAACAGCCTTTCGAGCCCTTGAACGATCTGGAGCGGGCCCTGGTGGCGGCCCTGCAGAACCAGATGCCGGTGCCGGCCTTCGTGCAGACGCTGCTGCGCTCCCGGGTCTACCTGCTGACCGAAAAGCCGATCCCGGCCGGTGAGGCCTGGCATCCCGGCGCAACGCCCATGGTGCTCGCCGACGCCCGCAAGACGCCCTATCTGGCCATCTTCACCGCGCCCGAGCGCTCCACCGCCTGGGCCCAGCGCCAGACCTCCTACGGCTGCGGCCTGTCCACCGATTTTTCGGGCGTGCTCCAGGGCATGGCGTCCGACCTGGGCATCGTCATCAACCCGGGCCTGCCGGCCGGGTTCGAGCTGCAGCCCGCGACCGTGGCGCAGTTGAAGGCGCAAGCCGGCTAGCGCCCGACCACCCCACATGAAAAGAGCCCGGCAAGCCGGGCTCCTGAACCGCGGGGATCCCCCGCCTCACTCGGCCAACATGTCCGAGCCGTTACGGATGCGATGCAGGGTCTCGATCGGTACGGTCCAGACCATGCCGTCGCCGATCTGGCCGGTGCTGCAGATCTCGATGATGGTGTTGCGGATCTCCGCCACCATGTCGTCCGAGGCGATCACCGTGACCATGATCTTGGGCGTGTAGTCCGTCAGCTCGTCGCGCACGGTGCGCTTGCCGATGGAGGCGGGCGCCGTGAAGCCCTCGGCCTTGAGCATGGTCAGGCCCGGGAAGTTAGGGATCCCCCTTAGCGCCTCACGCAGCAGGGGCAGACGGTTCGGGCGAACAATGGCTCTGATTTCTTTCATGTTTGGATTCCTCAACGTCAGGCTTCAATCTCTTTTTCTTCAAACCAGCGGTACAGGACCGGCACCAGCAGCAGGGTCAGGCTGGTGGACGAGAACAGGCCGCCGATGACCACCACCGCCAGCGGTCGCGTCACCTCGGAGCCCGGTCCGGTCGAGAACAGCATGGGGATCAGCGCCAGCAAGGCGACCATGGCCGTCATCATCACCGGACGGAAGCGGTGGGTGCAACCCTCGATGATGGCCTCATCGGTCCCCAGGCCGGCCTCGCGCTGCTGGCGGATGAAGCTGACCAGCACCACCCCGTTGAGCACCGCGATACCCCAGAGGTTGATGAAGCCCACCGCGGCCGGCACGCTCAGGTACTCACCGCTGATTGCCAAGGCCACCAGCCCGCCGATGGCCGCCAGCGGCAGCACTGTGATCACCAGTGCCGCGTAGCGCACCGAGTTGAACAGCATGAACAACAGGAAGAAGATCGCGGTGATGGTGATCGGGATGATGATGGACAGCGTACCGATGGCGCGCTCCATGTTCTCGAACTGGCCACCCCAGGAGAGATAGTAGCCAGCCGGCAGCGGCACGCTGCGGTCGATGCGGGACTGGGCCTCGGCCACGAAGCCGCCGAGGTCGCGCCCCTGTACGTTCACACCGATCACCAGGCGGCGCTTGCCACCCTCGCGGCTGACCTGGGCCGGTCCGTCGCCCAGCGTGATGTCCGCCACGTCGCGCAGCGGCACGATGGCACCGGTGGGCGCGCGCAGCACGAGGTTGCCGATGGATTCGACGTCCGAGCGGAACTGGGCCGGCAGGCGCACGATGGTGTCGAAGCGGCGCTCGCCCTCGTAGACCTGGGTGGCCACCCGGCCCTGCACGGCGATCTCGATCAGGGCGTTGACGTCCTCGACGTTGATGCCGTAGCGCGCAATCGCCGAGCGATCGATCTGGATCGTGAGGTATTCCTGGCCACTGACGCGCTCGACCCGCAGGTCGGTCGCACCCTGGGTGGCCATCAGCGCGCCCGCCACGGCATCGCCCAGCTTGCGCAGCTGATCCAGATCGTCACCGAAGATCTTGACGGCGACCTGGGAGCGCACACCCGAGACCATCTCGTCGACACGCGCGGCGATGGGCTGGCTGATGGCGATCTCCACGCCCGGCAGGAACTTGAGCTTGTCGCGGATCTCGTTGGCGATGTCCTCCTGGTTCATGCCATCGCGCCATTCGTCGCGGGGCTTGAGCATCACAATGGGATCGGACTCGTGCGGCTGCCCCGGATCGGACGCCGATTCGCCACGACCCAGTCGCGAGACCACAGCATGCACCTCGGGCACGGTCTTGATCGCCCGCATGGCCTGGGTCTCGAGCTTGATGGACTCCTCGATCGAGATCTTGGGCACGCGCACGATCACCGGGGTGATCGAGCCTTCCTGCATCGTGGGGATGAAGGCCGTCCCCAGGAACGGCACCAGCGCGAAGCTGCCCACCAGCGCCAGCATGGCGCCCATGAACACCTTCTTGGGCTGGGCCAGGGCCCAATGCAGCATGCGCAGGTAGGGCTCTTTCATCTTGCGCAGCAGCCAGGTGTCATGCTCGGCGCCACCCTTGAGGATATAGCTGCACAACACCGGACTCATGGTGAAGCTCAGGATCAGCGAGATCGTCAGAGCGATGGCGATGGTCAGCGCCAGCGGCGCGAACATCTTGCCCTCCATGCCCTGCAGACTCAGCAGCGGCAGGAAGACCAGGATGATGATGCCCACGCCGTAGAGCACGGGCTTGCCGACCTCACTCGCCGCTTCCAGGATCACACGCGGCTTGGACTTGCCGGCATTGGCCGGATCGCCCAGGCGCGCGAAGGCGTTCTCCACCACCACCACCGCGCCGTCCACCATGAGGCCGATGGCGATGGCCAGACCCCCGAGCGACATCAGGTTGGCGCTCAGTCCGATGCGGTTCATGACGAAGAAGGTCAGCAGCGGCGTGAGCACCAGTGTGGCGACCACGATGATGCTGGAGCGCACATCGCCGAGGAAGACGAACAGGATGATGACCACCAGGATGATGCCCTCGGCCAGCACCTTGGCGACGGTGACCATGGCCGTGTTGACCAGGTCAGAGCGGTCATAAAAGGGGACGATCTGCAGGCCGTCGGGCAGCATCTGCTTCTCGTTGATCTCCTTGACACGCGCCTTGATGCGGGTCACCACCTCGCGGGCGTTGCCGCCACGGATCATCTGCACGATGCCGGCGACCGCCTCGGTCTCGCCGTCCTTGATGATGGCGCCCTGACGCACCTCGGAGCCGAAGGCCACGCTGGCGACGTCTTTCACGTACACCGGAGTGCCCTGGAACTCCTTGAGCGCGATATTGCCCACGTCTTCCAGCGAAGCAATCAGACCCACGCCGCGGATCAGGTACTGCTCCGCCAGCGCGGGCAGCACGCCGCCCGAGGAGTTGGCGTTGTTGCGCGCCACCGCCTCGTAGACTTCCTTGACGCTCAGGCCGTAGTAGCGCAGGCGGTCAGGGTTGACCTTGACCTGGTACTGACGTGCATAGCCGCCCTGGCTGTTGATGTCGGCCACGCCCGCAATGGAGCGCAGCATGGGCCGCACCACCCAGTCCTGCACCTCACGGCGACTGCGCAGCTCTTCCTCGCTCAGGGGCTTGAGACGGCCCTGGGCATCACGGTCGTCCTTGCGCTCCAGCGTGTACTGGTAGACCTCGCCCAGTCCGGTGGACACGGGGCCCAGCACCGGCGTGACACCGGCCGGCAGACGCTGCGTCACCTCGACCAGACGCTCCAGCACCAGCTGGCGCGCGAAGTAGACGTCGGTCTTGTCGGTGAACACCAGGGTGATCAGCGACAGGCCGTTGCGGTTGAGCGAGCGCATTTCGACCAGGCCCGGCAGGCCGGTCATGGAGATCTCGATCGGCACGGTGACGAAGCGCTCGACCTCGGTGGGTGGGCGGCCCGGCGCCTCGGTCGCGACCTGGACCTGGACGTTGGTCACGTCGGGGAAGGCATCGACCGAGAGACGCTTGACGGCAAAGCCGCCGGCGATCAGCATCACGACGCAGATCACCGCCACCAGGATGCGCTCCTGGAGCGACCAGCGGATCAGCGCAGCGATCATTTCTTGGCTCCGTTACCCGCATCGCCGGCGCCCGTGAGCAGGCGCTGGGCACGGTCGTTGTTCAGGTGAAAACCACCCTCGGTCACGATCACGTCACCCTCGCGCAGGCCCTTGAGCACGGGCCGCTGCTGGTTGGCCAGGGGCGCCAGTTCGACCGGAACGAGTCGGTAGAGATTGGGCTCGATCTGGACGAAGACGTGGTCGCGGTCACCGTCGCGCACGACCGCCGTTTCCGGCACCACAGCCATACGCTTGGCGGTCGAGGCGATACGCAGGCTGGCCAGCATCTGCGGCTTGAGCTCACGCTTGCGGTTGTCGAGCTCGGTACGGACGGTGACCGTTCGCGTCTCGGGCTGGATGGTGTCGCTGACGAAAACCACGCGGCCGTTGACCTTGCGGTCGATCGCGGGGATCTCGATTTCGACCATCTGGCCCCGCTGCACGGAGCGGGCGGCCTGCTCGGGCAAGGCGCCCACGACCCAGACCTTGCTCAGGTCGGCGACCGTGAACATTTCCTCGCCCGGCTGGACCACCTGGCCCTGGCTGACCTTGCGATCGATCACCACTCCACCCTGACGGGAGTAGACCGTTGCCTCCGACTGCAGGCCGCCGGTGGCGCTCAGGCGCTCGACCGCCTCGGCCGGCAGGCCCAGCAGGCGCAGCTGGTCGGCGGCCGCGCGCGTCTCCGCGCGGGCGATCGCAAGTTCGGACTCGCGGCGCTGCAGCTCCGCCGAGCCGATCACGTCTGCCTGGATCAGCTGACGGGCACGCTCGACCGCCCGTTCGGCTTGCGCCAGATTGGACTGCGCACGCAGGTAGGCCAGCTGCGAGGTGGTCAGTTCCGGGCTGCTGACCCGGGCCAGCACCTGGCCCGGGCGAACAACGTCACCGAGCTCCGCCTGCACCTGGGTGACGCGGCCGGTCACGGTGGCGCCGATGCGGGCGACCTGGCGCTCGTTGGCCTCGACGCGCCCCGGATGCTCCTGCACCAGTGCGACGTCAGCGGTAACAACGGCACCCGTCTTGTAGTTCGTGGCCTGTTCGGGCGCCACGCGCACGAGCATCGGGTCGGCAGGCGCGCTGTCGGCCGCTGGCGTCTCTTGCGGCGCGTCCTTGCAGGCGCTCAGCGCGAAGGCCAGGCCCGACGCCAGGCAGAAAGCGCCGATCACCCGGAACAGGGGATGAGAGGCTGGGGTGGTACTCATGGGACTTCCTTCTTTAGGGGTTCGACTCGCCGGCATAGCGGCCGGTCAGCAATTCCAGTTCGATGCGGGCGGCCTGCACCGAAAAACGTGCGTCCAGCAGATCCGAGCGCACCGCCTGCAAGACGCGCTGCGCGTCGAGCACGTCGAGGATGCCGCGCTCGCCGAAACGGTAGGCCGCCTGCGCGACACGCAGCGCGGCCTCGGCATCGCGCATCACGCCCTGCGACAGCGCTTCCACGCGTATGCGGGCCATCTCGAGCGACTTCCACGCGACGATGATCTGCTGCTCCAGCTCGGCCTGCCGGCCATCGAGGCGCAAGCGGGCCCGCTCATACTCCTTGCCGGCCTCGGCGATCGGGCCACGCTTCTGGTCAAAGAGCGGGATCTGCACCTGCACGCCGAGGACGTTCTGGCGGATATCCGGTGCCGTGTTCTGGGAGTAACGCAGGTCCAGCCCGGGCCAGCGACTGGATCGCGCGCCCTCGAGCTGGCGCCGTGCGCGGTCCAGCTGGCTGTTGAGCACCTTGAGTTCGGGATTGCTCAGCTTGGCCAAGGACAGCAACTCCTCCAGCTCTCCAAAAGGCTGCACGGCATCGAGCTCGCCCTTGAGGATCCAGTTCCGGGGCAACTGGCCTGCGGCCAGACGGTTGAGGCTCAGCAAGGCTTGTTCGGCCAGCAAGACGGCACTGCGCTGGCGCTGGCGCGCGTTGATGATTTCGGCGTCGGCCTTGATGATTTCGTAGCGGGCGGCTTCGCCGCTGTTGACGCGCGCCCTGACGCGGTCCCTGACCTGCTCAAGCAGCACGACGTCGGCAGACAGCGCGGCCGCCTCGTCTCGGCGCAGGAAGTACTCGAAGGATCGCAACTGGACCTGGGCAATCAGTTCGCTGCGGGTTAGTGCCACCTGGTGGAAGCTGGCCGTCTGGCCGGCCTTGGCGGCCTCGATCCGGGCGCCTCGCAGGGATGGGTTCTCGAGGAACTGGGACACCGTCCAGTTGTGCACGTCCCCAGGCACCGCCGAAGGCACCAGGGCCTGATTGCGACCCTGGCTGTACTCCACGCGCGGGTTCGCGAAGGCTCGCGCCGTCGTGATGCCAGCTTCGGCCTGCTCGCGCAGGCGCAGCGCGCCCTGCAGGTTCGGGTTATGGGTGAGCACCAGCTGGATGAGGGCATCCAGCTCATAGGCGGTCACCGGCTCCTCGGCAGACGCTGCAGCAGGCGCAGCAGCCATCGGCGCAGGGGGCGCAGACATCGGGTCTGCAGACTGGGCGAGCACGACCGCCGGCCACAGCAACAGGCTGGCAGCGCCGTGCCGCCAGATCTTGGTCTTTTTCATTCAATCCTCGGAGAGATGGGAAATCTCGCGGCCATCACGACGATGCCGGCCAGCCGCGCGCCACGCAAGATGGCAATGCAAAGTATCAGCCCAGATGCGCTGGAGGACGCAGCAAGGGCTGACGGACGATCTGCGGCAATGCGGGCTGCGGTCTCTGCTCCGGCAGGCCGTGCAGCAGGGCAAGCCACGGTCCGGGGCAGGACGGGACGTCCTGATCGGCAATCTCGTTGAGCACCTGGTCGTGCGTCGGCGCGCTGACCAGCAGCGGCTTGAGGCAGATCGGCGCCTGCGCCGTGATCTGCGCCGTGCTGGCGGCAGGCTCAAAGGCAGCGCCCTGAGCGAGGGCGCCGGCGCGGGGCATGAAATACGTCAGCTCGCTATGCCCTGCAGGCATGACCGGGCGTGCCCAGGACCAGGACAGCACCCCCGTGGCCAGCAAGACCAATACCAGCCACCCATGCAAACCGGGCCACATTGAAGCGGTGGACTGCGGAACAGAAGCGGGGCGGCGCATGGTCTTGTGTTTGGGAGCGAGGTTCGAAATCAGAATCGCAAGAATTAGGCCACATCAGTGTTTCCCCTAGGTAAAGCGGGGACTCAAACGACGGGGCCAGGCGGTACACCCGGGAGAGCGAGAACAGGCGCTCAGACGCCCAGGTACCGATGCCAGAGTCCGGGATCGGCCGCAAGTTCCCCGGACCGGCCGGACCAGACCACACGCCCGCGTTCGATCACGGTGTGGCTGTCGGCCAGGCGGATCAGGCGCTGCACGTACTTGTCGATCACCAGGATGCTCTGGCCCTGGGCGCGCAGCTGGTCCAGGCAGGCCCAGATCTGCTCGCGGACCAGCGGAGCCAGCCCTTCGGTAGCCTCGTCGAGGATCAGCAGCTCGGGATTGGTCATGAGCGCGCGGCCGATGGCCAGCATCTGCTGCTCGCCACCCGAGAGCTGGTTGCCCAGATTGCGGCGGCGCGCGGCCAGCGCGGGGAAGAGTGCGTAGACGCGGTCGAGCGTCCAGGGCTCGGCCCGGGCGCGCCGGTTGGCGGCGAAGGCGCGCAGGTTCTCCTCGACCGTGAGGTTGGGGAAGATCTGCCGACCCTCGGGCACCAGGGCCAGGCCCATGCGCGCGATGCGATCGGGCGCGAGGCCGTCGATGCGCTCGCCCAGGAAACGCACTTCGCCGGTGCGCGGCGGCGTGAGTCCAAGGACGGAGCGCACCGTCGTGGTCTTGCCCATGCCGTTGCGCCCCAGCAGCGTGGCCACGCCACCGGCCGCCACGCTGAAGCTGATGCCGAACAGCACCTGGCTGGCGCCATAGGCGGTCTGCAGGTCGCGGACTTCCAGCAAGGCGCTCATGCCTGGCGCTCCCGACGTCCCATGGCGCGCCGCTCCAGCACCAGCACGACCAGCGTGAGCAGCAGGATGATGCCGCCATGCCACTCCAGGCTGCGCTGGGCGCCCTGCAGGGTCTGCGCATAGGCGGTCTTGAATTCCTCGTAGACCCGGTGCACGGGGCCGCAATGCAACTCCCAAATGCGGAAGCGCTCTTCACCGCGCACCCAGCGCACGGGCACGCCCAGCACATAGCCCATGCAACCGCCCAGGCTATCCCATTCGCCGTCCTGCAGAGGCGTATGGGTCGGCGCGAACAGGGCCGCCGACACCGGAAACTCCATGCCGCGCTGCGTGTCGTCCGCCAGGCGCACCTGCAGATGGGGCACGCGGTCCCGCACCTGCAGCACCTCGATGGGCAGTTGCACCAGCTGCGCCGCTTCGGGTGCGGGGTTCATGTAGTCCACGAGATAGAGATAGCCCAGGTGCAGCTGCAGACTCAGGCCGACCAGCAGCGTCCAGAGCTGGAAATGCCGCCAGGCCCGCAACGGGCGGCGGATGGCAGGGCGGGCCATGGGGGTCGGCGCCACGGTTGGCATCAGGCGCCCTCCTCCAGCTCATCGCCCAGGTAGGCCCGCTTCACCTCGGCATCGGCGCGGATGGCGTCGGGGGCTGCGCTGGCCATGATGCGCCCGCTGACCAGCACCGAGATGGTGTCGGCCAGGCGGAAGACGGCGTCCATGTCGTGTTCGACCAGCAGCAACGTGTACTCGCCGCGCAGGCTCTGCAGCAAGGCCACCATGCGTTCGGATTCCTCGGGCCCCATGCCGGCCATGGGCTCGTCGAGCAGCAACAAGCGGGCGCCCGTGGCCAGGGCGATACCGACTTCGAGCTGGCGCTGCTCGCCGTGCGAGAGCGCACCCGCCAGCTGGGCGCTGCGCTCGCCCAGGCCCACGCGCGTGAGCACCCCGGCCGCGGCCGTGTAGCGCTGCACCTCGGCGCGCGCCCCCGACCAGAAGCGCAGGCTGGAGCCGGTGCGCGCCTGCAGCGCCAGGGCCACGTTGTCGAGCACCGAGAGGCGCGGGAAGATGCTGGTGATCTGGTACGAACGCGCCAGACCGCGGTGCACACGCTCGTGCATGGACAGGGCCGTGATGTCCTGGCCGTCGAAGACGATGCGCCCGGCATCGGGCGCGAGCGCACCCGAGAGCTGCTGGATCAGCGTAGTCTTGCCCGCGCCGTTGGGGCCGATCAGCGCATGGATCTCGCCCGCGCGCACAGCCAGGTCCACCCCGTCCGTCGCGACGAGACCACCGTAGCGTTTCACGAGCCCCTGAACTTCAAGCAGCGCCTGTGTCATGCCCGCTCCTTGCGCCGGAAGAGGCTCATGAGGCCGTTGGGCGCCAGCAGGACCACGGCCAGCAGCGCCGCCCCCAGCGCGAACTGCCAGTAGATGGTGTGGTGGCTCAGCACTTCTTCCAGCAGCAGGAAGACCACGGCGCCGATCACGCCGCCCCAGAGATGGCCCACGCCACCGAGGATGACCATGACCATGAGTAGGCCCGACTGGCTCCACTGCATCATGGACGGGCTCACGAAATTGCTCAGGCTGGCCAGCAGTGCCCCCGCCAGGCCGGCGATGGCCCCCGCGATCACAAAGGCCACGAGGCGGTGGCCATAGACCGCAAAGCCCACGGCCTCCATGCGCTGCTCGTTCTCGCGCATGGCCTGCAGGGCATGGCCGAAGCGCGCGTTGAGCAGGCGCCAGATGAAGAGCAGGGCCAGGGTGCACAGGGCCAGCGTGGTCCAGTAGAAGGTGCGCTGGTGCGCGAGGTCCAGGCCGAAGCCCAGCGTGGCGCGGGCCGTGAGCGTGAGGCCGTCATCCCCGCCCCAGGCCTTGCCCGAGACGGCCAGGTAATAGAGCATCTGCGCGAAGGCCAGCGTGATCATGATGAAGTAGACGCCGCGTGTGCGCAGGCTGATGGCGCCGATGAGGGCCGCAAACAGCGCGGCCACCCCCATGGCCAGCGGCCAGACGATCCAGGCCGAGGTGAGGCCGGACTGCAGCAGCAGGCCCGCGGTGTAGGCCCCCACGCCGATGAAGGCCGCGTGGCCGAAGCTGACCATGCCGCCGAAACCGAGGATGAGGTTGAGGCTGGTGGCCGCCAGCGCGAAGATCAGGACGCGCGCGGCCAGGCCCAGGTAGAAGTCGCCCCCGATCAGCGGGGTGATGAAGGGCAGCGCCAGCAAGAGCACGAAGAGCGGGAGCGCCCAGCGCCAGCCCAGCGCGTGATCGAGCAGGCCGCGCGGCGGCGCCACGGGGACGGACGGTTCAGCCATGGGCGGGGAAAAGGCCACGCGGCTTGAAGAACAGCACCGCGGCCATGAGCACATAGATCAGGATGGAGGCCAGGGCGGGACCCGCGTTGTCCGCCGCCGAAGGGCCGAGCACGGCCCCAAGCGCCAACGGAATCAGCGTGCGGCCCGCCGTGTCGACCACACCGACGATGAGCGCCCCCAGCAGGGCCCCGCGCACCGAGCCGATGCCGCCGATCACGATGACGACGAAAGCCAGTATCAGGATGCTCTCGCCCATGCCCACCTGCACCGATAGCAGCGGCCCCAACATGCCGCCGGCCACGCCACACAGCGCAGCCCCCAGGCCGAAGAGCGCGGTGAACAGCGTACGCACCGGCACGCCCATGGCCAGGGCCATCTCGCGATTGGAGGCGCCCGCACGCAGCTGCATGCCGATGCAGGTGCGCGTGATCAGGGCCCACAGGCCCACTGCTACGAGCAGGCCGACGCCGATGATGAGCAGGCGGTAGGCCGGGTAGTAGAAGCCGGGCAGCAGTTCCACCGGCCCCGCCAGCGCATCGGGCGCGCTGAGCATCACGGGCTGCGAGCCCCAGACCCAGCGCACGGCCTCGTTGCACATGAGCAGGATGGCGAAGGTGCCCAGCACCTGCGAGAGGTGATCGCGCGTGTAGAGCCGGCGCAGCACGGTCAGCTCCAGCAGCACGCCGAAGACGGCCGCGCCCACTACGCCGGCCCCCAGCCCGATCCAGAAGGAACCGCTGGCCGCCGTGGCCGCGGCCACGAGGTAGGCGCCCACCATGTAGAGCGAACCATGGGCCAGGTTGATCATGTCCATGATGCCGAAGACCAGCGTGAGGCCGGCCGCCAGCAGAAAGAGCATGAGCCCGAACTGCAGGCCGTTCAAGGCCTGCTCCAGGACGAGGATGCCGGTCATCGACGCAGGATCACCTCAGCGGCGCGCTCAGAGCGCGGGCATCTTGCACTGGGCCGCGTAGGCATCGGCGTGGTTCTTGAAGATGGTGCCCAGGGTGCGATTGGTCACGCGACCCTTGCTGTCCTGCGTGATGACGCGCAGGTAATAGTCCTGGATCGGGAACTGGTTGCTGTTGAACTTGAAGCTGCCGCGCACCGACTCAAACTTGGCCGCCTTGAGCGCCTGGTGCACCGCGGCCTTGTCCTCGAGCTTGCCTTTGGTATCGCGCACGGCGGCGGCGATCAGCTGCGCGGCATCGTAGCCCTGGGACGCATAGAGCGTGGGCAGGCGGCCGTATTCCTTCTCAAAGGCGGCGACAAACTTCTTGTTGGCCACGTTGTCCAGGTCGTGCGCCCACTGCGAACTGTTGAACATGCCCAGCATGGGATTGCCCACGGCCTTGATCACGTCCTCGTCGCCCGAGAAGCCGGGGCCGAAGAGCGTCATGTCCTTGGACAGGCCGGCACCGACGAACTGCTTGATGAAGTTGATGCCCAGGCCGCCGGGCAGGAAGATGTAGACCGCGTCCGGCTTGGCGGCGCGCAGCTTGGACAGCTCGGCGCCATAGTCCAGCAGGTTCAGCGGGGTGTAGCTCTCGGAGACGATCTCGCCGCCCTTGTAGAAACGCTTGAAACCGGCCAGCGCGTCCTTGCCTGCCGGGTAGTTCGGGGCGATCAGGGCCACGCGCTTGAAGCCCTTGTCGGCCACGGTCTTGCCCACGGCCTCGTGCTGGTTGTCGTTCTGGTACGAAGCGCTGAAGAAATAGGGGTTGCACTGCTCGCCGGCCAGCTGCGAGGGGCCGGCGTTGGCACTGATGTAGAAGGTCTTGGCGGCGAAGGTGGGCGCACCCACGGCCAGCATGACGTTGGAGAACACGATGCCCGTCATAAAGTTCACCTGGTCGCGCTTGACCAGCCGGTCGGCCGTCTGGCGGCCCACATCCGGGCTGGCCTGGTCGTCGGCCACGATGACCTCGGCCGGCAGGCCGCCGAGCTTGCCGCCATTGAGCTTGACCGCGAGCTGGAAGCCGTCGCGGATGTCCACGCCCAGGCCGGCACCGGGGCCGGAGAGCGTGGACAGCAGGCCGATCTTGACGCTGTCGGCCGCCAGGGCCGGGGTGGCGAGCACGAGGGCAGCGGCGGCCGCGCAGACGGTGCGGCTCAGCAGGGCAAAGGGCATGGCAGCTTTCATGGTTTTTTCCTGGAGGGGGTTGGGATAACGCAGAGGCTGCCAGAATGATAGCGTTCATCTCAGCCCTCCTTGACCATGCAAACCCGACGCCGCCAACTCTCTCTCGCCCTGCTGGGCCTGCCGCTGGCAGGCTGTGCCTACCGCCCCCTCCCCGATCTGCGTACCGAACCGGCCGACGCCCCGGCCCAGATACCGCCCTGGCGGACCCCCGCGGTGGGGCAGCGCTGGACCTACCGCAAGTACAACGGCTACAACGGCGAGCTGCTGGCGACCGAAGAGCATGAGCTGGTGGCCGTCGATCCGCTGCTGCGCATCCGGCAGCGCAACACCACCACCTCTGCCGCGCTGGAAGAGGTGCAACTGGCCGGGGGCCGGCTGGTGCAGCGCGACCCCGCCTGGGACTTCGTGCAGAACTACGCGCCCGCCCTGCCGCTCTGGCCCGCCGAGCTCACGCCGGGGGCCACCCACGTGTTCTGGGGCAAGTACAACATCGACGGCTTCAGTTACCTCAACTGGGTCAACCAGCACTCACGGGTGCGGGGATGGGAATACGTGCAGGTTCCGCAAGGGCGGATGCTGGCCTTGCGGGTCGAGCATTTCGTCCGGCTCCAGCACCACGACTTCTCACGGACCGAGACCACGCGACGCGACACCCTCTGGCTGGCGCCCGAGATCGGGCGCTGGGTTGCGCGCGAGACCACCGGTGAGTACTTCGTCGGCGGCGGCAAAGGAGGCTTCCGCGGCCGGGAAGCCCACCACCGCTGGGAACTGGCGTCCTGGACCTGAGTTGCGCTTGGACGCGCGCGCATCGGCTTGCTAGAATTTCGCCACGCGTGGGGGGGTAGCTCAGCTGGGAGAGCGTCGCGTTCGCAATGCGAAGGTCGGGAGTTCGATCCTCCTCCTCTCCACCACTTTCAATAACGCGCCCGCCGGGGCGCGTTTTATTTTGCAACAGAGTGGTCCGGGCCCGGTCATCCCACCCACCCGCCGGCTCCTACGCCCGGTAAGATGGCAAGGCAACCCTTATCCAAGGACCGACATGGCCAATATTGCAAGCCTCCTCAAATCAGAAATCTCCCGCATCGCCCGCAAAGAGATCCGCGCCGAAACCCAGGCCCTGAAGAAGGCCTCCGCCCAGTACCGCAGCGACATTGCAACCCTCAAGCGCCGCCTGTCCGAACAGGATCGGCTGATCGCCCGGCTGAAGAAATCCAAACCGGCCGCCGCCGCGACCGAGACCGGTGAAGAGGCGCCGCAACGGCGCTTTCGCGCCGACGGCTTTGCGAGCCTGCGCAAGAAGCTGGGCCTGTCGGCCGCAGACATGGGCAAGCTGCTGGGCGTTTCACTGCAGACGATCTACCACTGGGAAAAGGGCCAGTCCAAGCCCCGGGCCAGTCAGCTGCAGGGCATTGCCGAGGTGCGCAAGCTCGGCAAGCGTGGCGCAGCCGCCCGCCTGGCCGAAGCCTGAACCCGCGGCACGGTCAGCCTGCGCCGGGTTTCAGATGACCGGTTTCAGATGAAATAGCAGGCCAGCCCCAGCAGGGCCAGCACCACCAGAACGAAAACCAGCTTGCGCAGGCCGGTGACAGGCGGGGACTGATGGGTCTGCGGCTGCAGTGCAGCGGGCCGCGTGAGCAGCCCGGGCATGGTGGTTTCGTGGTCCATACGACGTCTCTTTCTTCTGGAGTGCGTCGGGTCTCGCGCCCGTTGCGCTGGGTATTCTATGATGCCCATACCATGCGAACCCGTGTCTCTACACCTGCGTTGCTGCTGAGCCTACCCCTGCTGCTTGGCGGTTGTGCCGCGCTCAACGACGCCACCATGCGCGCGCTGGCAACGCCAGCACCGGCACTGGCGGTGATCGGCGAGCGGGTGCTCACGGGCGAGGTGCTGCTCTACACCGACCGCAGCGCCACGCTGCAGCTTCAGAGCCAGGGCGAACCCGCCCTGAGCTGCATGGGCAGCATGCGTTACACCAGCAGCACCGGTGGCGTGGTGAACCTGCGCTGCAGCGATGGGCGTCAGGCACGTCTGGCATACACGGCCCTCGGTGAAACCAGTGGCCACGGCGCCGGCCGTGACGAGACACACAGCGTCAGCCTCACCTATGGCCTGGCCCCCGAAGCCGCGCGCGCCTGGCTGATCGCACCACCGGGCAAGCGGCTGGTGCCGGACGGCGGCAGTCTGCGCCTGGAATGAAAAAACCCGCCGGCATGACTGCGGGCGGGTCTCTCTGACGAACAGGATCAATCAGCGGGCCGGGCGCGGTGCGCGCTTGCCACCCTCACGGGCGACAAAGGGCTTGCCGCCACCGGCGTGAGCCGGCTTGGCGTAGCCGCCCGCAGGCTTGGCATAGGCGGGCTTGCTGCCGAAGGACGACTTGCCCTCGCCACGGTCCTGGCGCGGTGCGAAATCAGCGCGCGCTGCGCCGCCTTCACGGCGGCCGTCGCCGGCGTAGCGGTCGTTGAAACCGCCCTTGCGCTCGTAGCTGCGGCCTTCCGGCACGCCCTCATGACCGCGGCTCTGGTACCCGCTATCACGGACCGGGTGCGGGCCACGGGCATGGCGGTCACCGAAACCAGCGCGGGGGCCGCCGAAATCACCACGCGGCGCACCGAAGTCGCCACCGCGGCTGTTGCCACCGCCAAAACCGCCACGGGGTGCACCGCCACCGCCGAACTTGCGATCGCGCGAGAAGCTGTCATTGCCACCACGGCTGTTGCGGCCACCGAAGTTGGAACGCTCCGAACGACCATCGGGGAAGCGCTGCTTGGGCTCCATGCCGGGAATGGTTTCGGCCTTGAAGGGCTGCTTGCTGTAGGCCTCGATGTCGAAGATCTTGCGGCGGTCGCGGAACTCGGCAAAGGTCACGGCCAGACCGTCGCGGCCGGCACGGCCCGTACGGCCGATGCGGTGCGTGTAGTCCTCGGCCTTCATGGGCAGACCGAAGTTGAAGACGTGGGTGATGGTGGGCACGTCAATGCCGCGCGCGGCGACGTCGGTGGCCACCAGGATCTGCACTTGGCCCTGGCGCAGCGCCATCAGGCGGCGGTTGCGCAGGCCCTGACTCAGGGCGCCGTGCAGGGCGACGGCGCTGAAGCCGTCCTGTTGCAGATCGTTGGCCAGACCGTCGCACTCCACCTGGGTGCTGGCGAAGACGATGGCCTGGTCGATGGACGCATCACGCAGCCAGTGGTCGAGCAGCTGGCGCTTGTGCTGGGCGTGGTCGGCCCAGAACAGCACCTGCTTGATGTTGGCGTGTTTCTCCTGCGGCGAATCGACCTGCACCTTCTTCACGCCCGAACCGTTGTCGTGCATGACGCGCATGGCCAGCTGCTGGATGCGCGGCGCAAAGGTGGCGCTGAACATCATGGTCTGGCGGCGCTGGGCCGTCAGGGCATTGAGTTCAGCCAGGTCGTCGGAGAAGCCCAGATCCAGCATGCGGTCGGCCTCGTCGACGACGAGGAACTGCACCTGGTCCAGCTTGATCTGCATGGAACGCTGCAGGTCCAGCAGGCGACCCGGCGTGGCGACCACGAGGTTGGCGTTCTGCAGCTTGGCGATCTGCACCGGGTAGGGCATGCCGCCCACCACGTTGGCGATGCGGATGCCGCGGCAATGCTTGACCAGCTCGATGGCGTCGTGCGCCACCTGCTGGGCCAGTTCGCGCGTGGGGCACAGGATCAGGGCGCCGGGCGTGGCGGCCTTGAAGTGGCGCGGGTTGGTCGGGTCCTGGCGCTTGGGGCGCTTGGGGGCCGGCTCGCCCTTGGCGGCGGCTTCGGCGACGGCGCGCTCGTAGTTGGCGCGCTCCTTCTCGGCGGCCTGGGCCTGCTGCTGCAGCAGGGTGTGCAGCACGGGCAGCAGGAAGGCCGCGGTCTTGCCGCTGCCGGTCTGACTGGAGACCATGAGGTCGATGTAGCGACCTTCCTGGCCTTCGGTGGGCATGGCCAGAGGGATGGCACGTTCCTGCACGGTGGTGGGCTGGGTGTAGCCCAGGTCAGCCACGGCCTGCACCAGCTCGGGCGCCAGGCCCAGCTGCACAAAACCGTTGGGCGCCGATGCAGCGGCCACTTCGGTCTCGACCGCCACGGCGGTGTCGGAGGAAAGCATGGATTCGACAGGCGCAAATTCGCCCGTCACTTCAAAAGCGTCGGTCATTTAGATTTTTCTCACACGCGAACACCGCAGGGACTGCGGGTGCTTCGCTGATGGTTAAAAGACATCAACCATCAAACAAAGCCTGCGCCGGTGGGGACCGGTACCGGGGATCTATTGCGGGTTCGAAAACCCTGATCCGGTGAGTGAAGGGAGATGCACGAAAAGCGCTGCTTTTTACAGCGCAAACCGGATTATGGCACGGATCAGGGTTTCCACCTAATTGTGTGCCACCTCGCAATTTCAGTCAGGCGAGTTTCAGGAAGTGTTCGCGGTAGTGGGCCAGTTCCTCGATGGACTCGTGCACATCGGCCAGGGCCGTGTGCTTCTGCGCCTTCTTGAAAGCGCCGTAGACCTCAGGTTTCCAGCGTTTGGCCAGCTCCTTGAAGGTGCTGACGTCGATGTTGCGGTAGTGGAAAAACGCCTCCAGCTTGGGCATGTACTTCACGAGGAAACGCCGGTCCTGGCCGATGCTGTTGCCGCACATGGGCGAGGTGCCCTTGGGCACGTATTTGGAGAGGAAGGCGATCAGCTCGGCCTCGGCCTGGGCCTCGGTCACGGTGGAGGCCTTGACCTTGTCGATCAGGCCGCTCTTGCCGTGCGTGCCCCTGTTCCAGGCGTCCATGGCGTTGAGGATGGCGTCTTCCTGGTGGATCACCAGCACCGGGCCTTCGATGCGCGGCTCTAGACTGGGGCCGGTCACGATGACGGCAATCTCGATGATGCGTTCCTTTTCCGGGTCCAGCCCGGTCATCTCGCAGTCCAGCCAGACCAGGTTGAGATCCGATTTCTTCAGTGGGGTCGCATTCTCGCTCATAGCGTCGATTGTCGCCGATCGCCTAAACTTCCCAGCCATGACACCTGCCGCCACCTTCAACCCCAGCCTGGCCCTGACCGTGGTCTTCGCCACCGTCCTGCTGCTGGGCCTGCTCACCAAGTTCTGGCTGGCCTCGCGCCAGGTGCGCCATGTGGCTCGGCACCGTGCCAGCGTGCCGCCGGCTTTCGCCGGCACGATCAGCCCGGCCGCACACCAGAAGGCGGCCGACTACACCGTGACCAAGGTGCGCTTCGGCCTGCTGGAGACCGCCGTGGGTGCCGCGGTGCTGCTGGGCTGGACGCTGCTGGGCGGCCTGGACGCGCTGAACCAGGCCCTGATCGCCTGGCTGGGCGGAGGCATGACGCAACAGCTTGCCCTGCTCGCAGGCTTTGCGCTCATCGGCGGTCTGATCGAGCTGCCGCTGTCCCTGTACCAGACCTTCGTGATCGAGCAGCGCTTCGGCTTCAACAAGATGACGCTCAAGCTCTGGCTGGGCGATCTGATCAAGTCCACCCTGCTGGGCGCGGCCATCGGCCTGCCCATCGCGGCACTCATCCTCTGGCTCATGGGGGCGGCTGGCGGTCTGTGGTGGCTCTGGGCCTGGGGCGTGTGGATGGGTTTCAACCTCCTGCTGCTGCTGATCTACCCCACCTTCATCGCCCCGCTGTTCAACAAGTTCCAGCCGCTCGAAGACGAATCGCTCAAGGCGCGTGTCACCGCGCTCATGCAGCGCTGTGGCTTCCAGGCCCAGGGCTTGTACGTGATGGATGGCAGCCGCCGCAGCGCGCATGCCAATGCCTACTTCACCGGCTTTGGCGCCGCCAAGCGCGTGGTCTTCTTCGACACCCTGCTCAACAAGCTGTCCCCCGGCGAGGTGGACGCCGTGCTGGCGCACGAGCTGGGCCACTTCAAGCACAAACACATCCTCAAGCGCATCGTGACGATGTTCGCGCTCAGCTTGGCCGGTTTCGCCCTGCTGGGCTGGCTGGCGCAACAGGCCTGGTTCTATGCGGGCCTGGGTGTCACACCCAGCCTGCAACTGCTGGTGCCGGCACTGGGCGCGACCCAGGCCATGCCCAACGATGCGCTGGCCCTATTGCTCTTCCTGCTGGTCATCCCGGTGTTCAGCTTCTTCATCACGCCCCTGCTCTCGCGCTCCTCGCGCCAACACGAGTTCGAGGCCGACGCCTACGCCGCCCAGCAGGCCGATGCGAAGGACCTGGGCAGCGCCCTGCTGAAGCTCTACGAGGACAATGCCTCGACGCTGACGCCCGACCCGCTCTACGTCGCCTTCTACTACTCGCATCCCCCGGCGAGCCAGCGCCTGGCACGGCTGGGTACCACATGAACAGCGTGACGCGCCGCCCCCTGGGTCCGACCGAACTCGTGACTGAGTTGTCCAGGCACCCGGGCTGGACACTGCAAGGTGACGGGTCGGAGTTGAGCATCGCCAGGCGCTATGAATTTGGGAGCTACCCCGAGGTCATGGCCTTTGCCAACGCGGTAGCCTGGCTGGCCCAGCAACGCGATCACCACCCTGATCTGCTCGTGAGCTACCGGCACTGCACCGTGGCGTGGCGCACGCACGATGCCGGCGGCATCACGCGCATCGACTTCGAGTGTGCCGCCGCGGTGGACGCCTTGCGGGGAAGCGTTTGAGTCAGGCCCCCGAACTGGACCGTGGCCTGGTGGTGGCCAGTCACGGCCGCCACGTCGTCGTTGAAACTCCCGAAGGTCGGCAACTGATCTGCCACCCGCGCGGCAAGAAGAACCAGGCCGTGGTCGGCGACCGCGTGCTCTGGCTGGCCAGCGGCGACGAGGGCAGCATCGAGAAAGTCGAGCAGCGGCGCAACCTCTTCTACCGCCAGGACGAGATCCGCACCAAGAGCTTTGCCGCCAACCTGGACCAGGTGCTGATCCTGATCGCGGCCGAACCTGAATTTTCCGAAAGCCAGCTGGCCCGCGCGCTGGTGGCCGCCGAAGCCGAACGCATCCAGCCCCTGATCGCGCTCAACAAGAGCGATCTCGCCGAACTCTTTGCACGCGCGTGGGCGCGCCTGGAGCCCTACCGCCGCATGGGCTACACCGTGCTGCCGCTCAACCTCAAGGCGCCGGGCTGCCCAGCCGAGCTGGTGGCGCTGCAGATGCAACTGCGGGACAAGGCCACCCTGGTGCTGGGTCCCTCGGGCGCAGGCAAGAGCACGCTGATCAACCGCCTGGTGCCCGGCGCCCAGGCGCAGACCGGCGAGATTTCCACGGCGCTCAACTCCGGCAAGCACACGACCACGAGCACACGCTGGTACTGGGTCGATGAGGCGCGGCAGACCGCACTGATCGATTCACCGGGCTTCCAGGAATTCGGCCTGCAGCACATCGAGGCAGCGCAGCTGGCCGGTCTCATGCCCGATCTGCGCACGCATGCCGGTGCGTGCCGCTTCTACAACTGCAGCCACCTGCACGAGCCGGGCTGCGGCGTGATTGCCGCCGTGGATGAAAAAACGGGGGGCACCGGGATCAGTCCGTCCCGCTACAGAATCTATCGCGAGCTGTACGCGGAACTGTCCCAGGCGCCGCGCTACTGAAGCGGCGGGCTAACCGATCAGACGCGCCAGCGTGAGCAGCGCGAGCAGCAGCATCCACAGCACCACCGAGCGCCAGACCAGGCCCACGATGCTGCGCAGATGCGCCAGCTGCGGCTCGAAGCGTGCCGAAGCGGCAGGCATCTGCTCCTGGGTATCGCCCTGGGCCATGGCCGTGGTGCCCAGGCGCACATTGATTGCACCGGCTGTGGCGGCGACGATCAGGCCGTCGTTGCCGCCCGGCCCCTCGCTCTCGGGCAGGGACTCGTAGCGACGCCAGTTGTCCACCGCGTCCTCGAAACTGCCGACGACGGCAAAGGCCAGCGCGGTCACACGCGCGGGTAGCCAGTCCACCCACCGCCAGGCGCGCGCGGCGGCGGCACAGGCCGCCTCGCTGACCGGGGGTGCCTGCCGGCGCGCCACATGGGGCCAGTAGCGCGTGACGAACTCGGCCAGCCGGTAGAGCACGGCGCCGGCCGGCCCCAGGCCCAGTACCGCCAGCACGATGAACCAGCTCAGCACGCCAAAGACATGGCGGTGCGCGGCCAGCACCGAAAACTCGAGCACGTGGCGGATGATCTCGCGCGGCGGCAGTTCGCTGGCGTCGATCTGCCGCCACTCGGCCAGCAGGCGTCGCGCCTCCACCTCGTCGCCCACCTCCAGCGCATCGCGGATGGCGGTGAAGTGGTGGCTGAACTGGCGAAAACCCAGCGTCACATAAAGCACCAGCACGTTCCACAGCATGGCCAGGGGCCAGCCCACGAAGGTGCAGAGCAGCCAGTAGACGCCCAGAGCGATCAGCGCGGGCAGCAGCACGGCAAAACCCCAGGCCAGCCAGCCATGCGCGGATTGGCCGGCATCGAGCTTGCGCACCACCCAGCGCATCCAGCTGCGCATGCCTGCATGCACCGCATTGCC
Organism: Hylemonella sp.; assembly: GCF_027532185.1. Lineage (GTDB taxonomy): Bacteria > Pseudomonadota > Gammaproteobacteria > Burkholderiales > Burkholderiaceae_C > Hylemonella. Next base: position 186,280 of record NZ_JAPZSV010000001.1, read on the forward strand.
GCGCGCCAGAGGGCGCGCCTGTTCGATCAGCAAGGCCAGCAGGAGGGAGAAGAAACTCATGCCGCGATCATAGCGGCGGCCAAGCGACACGCTGCTTGCGCAGAAGGTTCAGGCCGCCAGGAAGCGGTAAAAATTGCGCAGCATGCCGGCCGTCGCGCCCCAGATGTAGCGTTCGGTGGCGCCGTCCTGCCAGGGCATGGAGAACCATTCGCGCCGCACCCCCTCGAACTCGAAGGTGTGGCGACGGTGATGAGCCGGATCCAGCAAAAAGGACAGGGGCACTTCGAAGACGTCGGCCACCTCGCCCGGGTTGGGCGCCAGCGTGAAGCCGGGCTGCACCCAGGCCACGACCGGCGTGATGACAAAAGCCGTGCCCGTGGTGTAGATGGGCAGGGTGCCCAGCACCTGCACATAGTCGCGCGCCAGGCCCACCTCTTCTTCGGCTTCGCGCAGGGCCGCGTCCACCACATCCGCATCGGTCTCGTCGACCTTGCCGCCGGGAAAGGCGATCTGCCCGGAATGGTTGGAGAGATGACTGGTGCGCTGGGTCAGCAGCAGCGTGGGCTCGGGCCGCGCCACCAGAGGGACTAGCACGGCGGCCTGGGCGGGCTGGCGCTGGGTGAAGCGCGGCTCGGCCCGCACCTCGGGTTGCCAGTCGGGCGGGGCGGCAAAGCGCTGGCGCAGGAAGTCGGCCTGCAGGCGTTCGGCCGGCACGGCAGGCAGGTGGCGGTCCACCCCGGCCACCGGCACCTGGCGCGGATCGAAGTTGGGCAGCTTGGACAAAGGGGTGATGTGATCGGACGATGACATCGGGTGCACCAAAAACAAAACCGCCCGGGCGCAGGCGCGAGGGCGGTTGGGGTCTGGACCGGCTGAGGCTTACTCGGCAGCAGCGGCAGACTTGCTGACCAGCTTTTCCTTGATGCGGGCCGACTTGCCGCTGCGGTCACGCAGGTAGTACAGCTTGGCGCGGCGCACGTCACCACGGCGCTTGACTTCGATGCTGGCGATCAGGGGGCTGTAGGTCTGGAACGTACGCTCCACGCCTTCGCCGCTGGAGATCTTGCGCACGGTGAAGCCGCTGTTGAGGCCACGGTTGCGCTTGGCGATCACCACGCCTTCGTAGGCCTGCACGCGCTTGCGGGTGCCTTCGACCACGTTCACGTTCACGATGACGGTGTCACCGGGAGCGAATTCGGGGATGTTCTTGCCCAGGCGGGCGATTTCCTCTTGCTCGAGGGTCTGGATCAGGTTCATGTTTCTACCTTTAAGGATCTTGTCCGCGCGCGGGGCTCACAGGGAACCCGGAGGAAGACCACCATGGTCAGCCAGCCGGACAGAGGATCGGGAAGCCCGCCATTGTAGCAGGAAGTACCCGCTTCAGGCCAGGGTGGCCAGATAGGCCTCGTCTTGGCGGCTCAGGCGCCCGGCGGCCCGGGCACGCGCGATCAGCTCCGGGCGCAGCCGCACCGTCAGCGCCAGGCGCTGCTCGCGGCGCCAGCGCTCGATCTGGCCGTGGTGGCCGGATAGCAGCACCTCGGGCACGCCTTGCCCCTCCCAGCTTTCGGGTCGGGTGTAATGCGGGCAGTCCAGCAGGCCGTCCAGGGCCGGGTTGAAACTGTCGAGGGCGTGGCTGTCGGCATCCCCCAGCACACCGGGCTGCAGGCGCGCCACGGCGTCGAGCAAGGCCATGGCCGCGATCTCTCCGCCCGAGAGCACGAAGTCGCCCAGGCTGAGCTGTTCGTCCACATGGTTGTCGATGAAGCGCTGGTCCAGGCCTTCATAACGGCCGCAGACCAGCACGGCGCCATCGCTGGCGGACCAGCGCTCGACCTGGGCATGGTCCAGCGGGCGGCCCAGTGGAGAAAACAGGACGACGGGCGCGCGGCTGGTGCGCTGCGCCTGTGCGGCCTGCAGGCAACGCGCCAGCGGCTCGGCCATCATGACCATGCCCGGGCCACCCCCAAAGGGACGGTCGTCGACGCGGCGGTAGTTGCCCTCGGCGTGGTCGCGCGGGTTGTGCAGCTGCACCTGGACCTGGCCGGACTCGTAGGCGCGGCGCGTGATGCCGCTCGTGAGCAGCGGTGCAAACAGTTCAGGGAAAAGCGTGAGGACGTCGAAGCGCATGGACGGCCTGCAGCATCAGTAGTCGGGCTGCCAGTCCACCGTGATCCGCCGCTGCGGCAGGTCCACGGCATCGACGTAGGCCGAGACAAAAGGGATCATGCGCTCGGCCGGCTTGCCCTCGTGTTCATGGGCGACGACCAGCACGGTCTGGGGGCCGGTGGACATGAGGTCGCTGACTTGGCCCAGCACCACCCCCTCGCGATTGACGACGTCCAGGCCGATCAGGTCGATCCAGTAGTACTCGTCCTTGTCGGGCGTGGGAAAGCTGGAACGGGCGACGAAGATCCGGGCGCCGCGCAGGGCTTCGGCGGCGTCGCGATCCGGCACCTCATGGGCGCTGGCGACCACTGAATCCGAATGGTCCTTGGCTTCCTTGATGGACAGCTGCACCGTGCCGGTGAACGTCTTGGCCCCCTTCTCGGAGGGCTGCAGAAACCAGCGCCTGGAAGCAAACAGCGCCTCCGGGGAGGCGCTGTAGGGCAGGACCTTGAACCAGCCCTTGATGCCCCAGGCATCTAGGATGCGCCCGACTTCGATGGCGTCTGCCGGCAGTTCGGCGGCTTCGAGGACGAGCGGCATGGGAACGGTTCAGTCACCGCCGGGCAGCCCCCAGATGACTGCGGTCCCCTCGGGGGGCAGCGCAGCACGCGAGGCGGCAAGCGTGAGGGTCAGATCAGGCGGCCTTCTTGGCGGCAGCCTGCTTGATCAGGCGTTCCACGGTGGGGGAGGCCTGGGCGCCCACGCCTTGCCAGTAGGTCAGGCGGTCCTGGGCGATGCGGATGCTTTCTTCCTTCTCGGTGGCGATCGGGTTGTAGAAACCGATGCGCTCGATGAAATTGCCATCACGACGGCTGCGCTTGTCGGCCACGACGATATTGAAGAAGGGGCGTGCCTTGGCGCCGCCGCGGGAGAGTCGAATGACGACCATGGTTTGTCCTTAGGGTGGATCGGTGACCTGGCGGCCCGTATAAATTAGATACGAACGGAACGCCCTCACACGATATTTCTTCCGGTGTTTGAGACACGCGACTGACCACCCGGCCAGCGACACACCGAAAAGCCTGCGATTATAGCGTTTTCCCCTGATATACCGCCATGCCCACCATCCGCCCCAGCCGCGAGACCGATATCCCGGCCATCGCCGCCCTCTACGCCGACTACGTGCTGCACAGTACCTGCACCTTCGAAGTCGACCCGCCCTCGCCCGCCGAGATGGCCGCGCGTCGCGCCGAGGTGCTGGGCCGAAACCTGCCCTGGCTGGTGCTGGAAAAGGACGACCAGGTCCTAGGCTACGCCTACTGCAACTGGTTCAAACCCCGTCCGGCCTACCGCTATTCGGCCGAGAACTCGATCTACCTGGCCCCGGCCGCCCAGGGCCGCGGCTGGGGCCGTCTTCTGCTGGCCGAACTGGCGACCCAGGCCGAAGCCGCCGGCTTGCGCAAACTGATCGCCGTGATTGGCGACTCGGGCAACGCGGCCTCCGTCGGCCTGCACCGCCGCCTGGGCTTCGAGCCCGTGGGCACCATACGTTCCTGCGGCTGGAAGTTCGATCGCTGGCTGGACATCGTGCTGATGGAAAAGACCCTGGGTGACGGGGACCGCATGGCACCGCAGGCACAATGAGCCGCATGCTGAAGAACAAGACACTCGCGGCCTGGCTGGCCTTCCTGGGCGGGCCGCTGGGCCTGCACCGCTTCTACCTGCACGGCCTGGGCGACGTCCTGGGATGGCTGCTGCCCATTCCCACGGCCCTGGGGCTTTACGGCATCGAGCGCGTACTCCAGTACGGCGTGGACGACGGCTGGAGCTGGGTCCTGATTCCGCTGCTGGGCTTCAATATCGCGGCCTGTGCGCTCACGGCCATCGTCTACGGTCTGAGCAGTCCGGAAAAATGGAATGCCCGCCACAACCCGCAGGCGCCGGCCGATGCGCCCGCAGGGCGCACGGGCTGGTTCACCATCGGGGCGGTCGTCTGTGCCTTGCTGATCGGCACCACGGCGCTGATGTCCAGCATCGCCTTCAGCTTCCAGCGTTACTTCGAGTACCAGATCGAGGAAGCACGCAAGATCAGTCAGTGAAAAAAGAAAAGGGCCTGCAGGCCCTTTTCTTCTGGATCGGTCGGACCTGCCTCAGAAAATGCCCAGGCTGATCCAGTAGGCCACGATGGCCACGAAGGCGCTGGCCGGGATGGTGAAGACCCAGGCCCAGACGATGTTGCCGGCCACGCCCCAGCGCACCGCGCTGGCTCGCTGCGAGGAGCCCACGCCGACGATGGCACCTGTGATGGTGTGGGTGGTGGACACTGGGATGCCCAGGCCCGTGGCCAGAAAGAGCGTCAGCGCCCCGCCGGTCTCGGCACAGAAACCACCCACGGGTTTGAGCTTGGTGATCTTCTGCCCCATGGTCTTGACGATGCGCCAGCCGCCGAACATGGTGCCCAGGCCGATGGCCAGATAGCAACTCAGGACCACCCAGTAGGGCGGCGCCTGGTCGGTGGACGCCACATAGCCGGTAGCGATCAGCAGCATCCAGATGATGCCGATGGTCTTCTGCGCATCGTTGCCGCCATGGCCCAGGCTGTAGGCGCCGGCAGACACAAGCTGCAGACGACGGAACCAGCCGTCCACCCGCGAGGGCGCCGTGCGGCGGAAGAGCCAGGCCACGATGAGCATCATCAGCGAGCCGAGCAGAAAGCCCAGCGTCGGCGAGACGAAGATGAACACCACGGTCTTGAGGATGCCGGGCAGCAACAACGCATCGGTGCCGGCCTTGCCGATCACCGCCCCCACGATGCCACCGATCAGCGCATGCGAGGAGCTGCTGGGGATGCCGTAGTACCAGGTGATGAGGTTCCAGGTGATGGCACCCACCAGGGCACCGAAGACCACATGGGTATCGACCACCCCCGACTGCACGATGCCCTTGCCCACCATGGCCGCCACGCTGAGGTGGAAGACGAAGATGGCGACGAAGTTGAAAAAGGCGGCAAACAGCACGGCCTGACCAGGTCTGAGCACGCCGGTGGAGACGACGGTGGCGATCGAGTTGGCCGCGTCATGAAAGCCGTTCATGAAGTCGAAGGCCAGTGCCAGCACCACCAGCATGATGATCACCCAGAGGGCGACTTGCGGAATATTCTCCATGCGCAGGTCCGCCTCAGGCGTTCTCGAGGACGATGCCCTCGATCACATTGGCCACGTCCTCGCACTTGTCGGTGACGGTCTCGAGCAGCTCGTAGATGGCCTTGAGCTTGATGACCTCGCGCACGTCGGGCTCCTCGCGAAAGAGCTTGCTCATGGCGGTGCGCATCACGCGGTCGGCGTCGGATTCGAGGCGGTCGATCTCCTCGCAGGTCTTGAGTGCCGCCTCGGCCGTCTTGGCGTCGCCGATATTGCCCAGCAGCGACACCGCGTCCTTGAGGCGTTCGCAGCACTTCACGCTGAGTTCGGTCAGGCGGATGATCTCCTCGGTCATGTGGCGCACGTCGTACAGCGCCATGGTCTCGGTCGCGTCCTGCAGCAGATCGGCCACGTCGTCCATGGTGTTGATCAGGGTGTGGATCTGCTCGCGGTCGATCGGCGTGATGAAGGTCTTGTGCAGGGCCTTGTTGACCTCGTGCGTGATGCGGTCGGCCGCGCGCTCGGCGTTGTCCACGTCGCGGGTGTACTGTTCGCGCAGGTTGTGGTCGCCGTAATGGGCGACCAGCTGGGAGAAGGCACGCGCCGCTTCCACGATGCGGTCCGCGTGCTGGTTGAACATCTCGAAGAAATTGCCGTCGCGCGGCATCAGTTTTCCGAACAGCATGGCGAACTCCGGGGGTGTCGGTTTTATGACAAATTGATGAAAGCCGGGCAGTGTAACCGCTGCCCGTCGCGCCCGGTCTGGGCTCAGGCGCTGCGGAAGATGAAGTACACGGCGCCCACCATGCACAGCGCAGCCCAGAGGTAATCCAGCTTGAAGGGCTCCTTCAGGTAGAACATGGCGAAGGGCACGAAGACGCTGAGCGTGATGACCTCCTGCACGATCTTGAGCTGGCCGACCGTGAAGCCAGCCTGCTGGAAGCCGATGCGGTTGGCCGGCACCTGGAACATGTACTCGAACAGGGCGATGCCCCAGCTCACCAGCGCTGCCCAATACCAGGGTGCCGTCGCCAGGTTCTTCAGATGCCCGTACCAGGCAAAGGTCATGAAGACGTTGCTGGCGAGAAGCAAGAGGATGGTCTGCACAGAAAACGGCAGGGACTGGAGGGTGCTCATGAGCCGGGATTATCCGTGCGGGCAAGAAAAAAGCCCTGCGGCGCTGCCGCAGGGCTTGCCGCCAGAGGCGGTGAGGATCAGGCCGAGACCTTGTCGGCCACGTCCTTGTACTCCTCGATCTGGTCGAAGTTCATGTAACGGTAGACGCTGGCCTTGTCGGCATCGATCACGCCCATCTCCTTGAGGTACTCCTCGCGGGTCGGCAGGCGCCCCAGGCGCGAGGCGATGGCGGCCAGTTCGGCCGAGCCCAGGAACACATTGGTGTTCTTGCCCAGACGGTTGGGGAAGTTGCGCGTCGAGGTGGAGATCACCGTGGCGCCCTCCTTCACCTGCGCCTGGTTGCCCATGCACAGCGAGCAGCCGGGCATCTCGGTGCGGGCACCGGCGGTGCCGAAGGCGGCGTAATGGCCTTCCTTGATCAGCTCGTTCTGGTCCATCTTGGTCGGCGGCGCGACCCACAGCTTGACCGGGATGTCACGCTGGCCGCCCAGCAGCTTGGCCGCGGCACGGAAGTGACCGATGTTGGTCATGCAAGAGCCGATGAAGGCCTCGTCGATCTTGGTGCCGGCCACGTCGGACAGGAACTTGGCATCGTCCGGGTCGTTGGGGCAGCAGACGATGGGCTCCTTGATCTCGTTCATGTCGATCTCGATCACGGCGGCGTACTCTGCGTCCTTGTCGGCCTCGAGCAGTTCGGGCTTGGCCAGCCAGGCCTCGACCTTCTCGATACGGCGCTGCAGGGTCTTCGCATCCTGGTAGCCGTCGGCGATCATGTTCTTCATGAGCACGACGTTCGAGTTGAGGTACTCGATGATCGGCTCCTTGTTGAGCTTGATCGTGCAACCGGCGGCCGAACGCTCGGCCGAAGCGTCGCTCAGCTCAAAGGCCTGCTCCACCTTCAGGTCGGGCAGCCCCTCGATTTCCAGGATGCGGCCCGAGAAGATGTTCTTCTTGCCGGCCTTGGCCACGGTCAGCAGACCGGCCTTGATCGCGTACAGCGGAATGGCATGTACCAGGTCACGCAGGGTGACGCCCGGCTGCAGCTGGCCCTTGAAGCGCACCAGCACCGACTCGGGCATGTCCAGCGGCATCACGCCCGTGGCGGCGCCGAAGGCCACCAGACCGGAGCCGGCCGGGAAGGAGATGCCGATGGGGAAGCGGGTGTGGCTGTCGCCACCCGTGCCCACGGTGTCGGGCAGCAGCAGACGGTTGAGCCAGCTGTGGATCACGCCATCGCCCGGGCGCAGCGAGACGCCGCCGCGGTTGGAAATGAAGGCCGGCAGCTCGCGGTGGGTCTTGACGTCCACCGGCTTGGGATAGGCCGCGGTGTGGCAGAAGGACTGCATCACCAGATCGGCCGAGAAGCCCAGGCAGGCCAGGTCCTTGAGCTCGTCGCGGGTCATGGGGCCGGTCGTGTCCTGCGAGCCGACCGTGGTCATCTTGGGTTCGCAATAGGTGCCCGGACGCACGCCCTGGCCCTCGGGCAAGCCGACAGCACGGCCAACCATCTTCTGCGCCAGCGTGAAGCCGGCCTTGGTGGCAGCCGGCGCCTGGGGCAGGCGGAACAGCGTCGAGGCCGGCAGGCCCAGGAATTCACGCGCCTTGGCCGTCAGCGAGCGGCCGATGATCAGGTTGATGCGGCCGCCAGCACGCACCTCATCAAACAACACCTCGCTGCGCAGCTGGAACTCCGCTACCGTGGCACCGTTCTTGGTGATCTTGCCGTCATAGGGATGGATGTCGATCACGTCGCCCATCTCGAGCTTGCTCACGTCCACCTCGATCGGTAGCGCGCCGGAGTCTTCCTGCGTGTTGAAGAAGATCGGGGCGATCTTGCCGCCCAGCGTGACGCCGCCGAAACGCTTGTTCGGCACGAAGGGGATGTCCTGGCCCGTGGCCCAGATCACCGAGTTGGTGGCCGACTTGCGGCTCGAACCGGTGCCCACCACGTCACCCACGTAGGCCACCAGATGGCCCTTCTTCTTCAGGTCCTCGATGAACTTCATGGGGCCGCGCTTGCCGTCTTCCTCGGGCTTGAAGGCCGCATCCGGACGGGTGTTCTTGAGCATGGCCAAGTAGTGCAGCGGAATGTCCGGGCGGCTCCAGGCATCCGGTGCGGGCGAGAGATCGTCGGTGTTGGTCTCGCCGGGCACCTTGAAGACCGTCACGGTGATCTTCCTGGCGACCTCCGGGCGGCTCACGAACCACTCGGCGTCGGCCCAGCTCTGCATCACCGCCTTGGCGTGGGCGTTGCCGGCCTTGACCTTGGCAGCCACGTCGTTGAAGAAGTCGAACATCAGCAGGGTCTTCTTCAGACCCTCGGCCGCCACACCCGCCACTTCGGCGTCATCGAGCAGCTCGATCAACGGGTGCACGTTGTAGCCGCCCACCATGGTGCCCAGCAGCTCGGTGGCCTTGGCCTTGGAGATCAGACCGAGCTTGAGGTCGCCGTGCGCCACGGCGGCCAGGAAACTGGCCTTGACCTTGGCCGCATCGTCCACGCCCGGAGGCACACGGTGGGTCAGGAGATCCAGCAGGAAGGCCTCTTCGCCCTTGGGCGGGTTCTTGATCAGCTCGATCAGCTCGGCCGTCTGTTTTGCATCGAGCGGCAGCGGGGGGATGCCGAGCGCGGCGCGTTCAGCGGCATGGGCGCGGTAGGCTTGCAACATGGTGACTCCTTGTAGGACAACTCAAAAAGGGCGCCTGCTTCAGGCAGGCACGCCCTGGGGTTTCGGTGCGGCCGAGGCCGCGAAATAAGGCTGCATGGCAGCGGGCAGCGCACGACCGGTCTGGTGCGCACGCTCCAGCAGCTGCCAGAAATAACGGTAGCTGGCCCGGTCGTGCAGCTGCTTCTCGTAGCTCACGGGGGCCCACTGCGCGGCCTGGGCGGCCTCGATGATGGCGGCGGCACGGTCGATGTCGGCCGCATCGGGTGCCAAGGCCTCGAGGATGGGACGGATCTGGCCCGGATGGATGCTCCACATGCGCGTGTAGCCGAACTCGCGCGCTGCGCGGCGGGCGGCAGCCTGCATGGCCGCGGTGTCACTGAACTCGGTGACCACGCAGTGCGACGGGACCTTGCCATGCGCATGGCAGGCCGAGGCGATTTCGAGCTTGGCACGCACCACCAGCGGGTGGCTGAACTGGCCCGCGCTGCCCATGGCGCTGTCGGGGATGGCCCCACCATGGGCCGAGACAAAGTCCATGAGCCCGAAGCTGATGGACTGCACACGCGGATGGGCGGCGATGTCGAAGGCGCGGTGCACCGCGGCGGGTGACTCCAGCAAGACCTGTAGCGGCAGCGGGATGGCACGGTCCGTGCCGCGCGCGGCGGCATCGACCGCGGCCACGGCGCGCTCCACATCGGCCACCGTCTCGACCTTGGGGATCATGAGGTGGCACAGGGCCGCGCCGGCCCCGCCGACGATGGTGGCCACGTCCTGCTCGAAAGCCGCATGGTCGACCGGATGCACGCGCACCGCGATGCGGGGTGCGGCAGGCAAGCCCGCCTTGCGGGCGGCGGCTTGTGCCTCGTTGGCCAGCGCCACCACCATCTGTGCGTGGTCGCGCTCACCGCCCACGGGCGCACCGTCCTCACAGTCGAGCGAGGCGTCGAACACGCAGGCGCCGAACTCGGCCGTCATCTCGGCCTGCAGCTGCAGGCTCTTGCGCATGCGCGCTTCCACGCCGCTGTAATGGTCGCAGACCGGCAGGAAGCCGGACGACGCCTGGGCGCCGAGGAGGATGTCGCGCGGACTGAGGGCCGCGGCTCCACGCCCACCTGCGTGGGCGGGGACGGCCCGAAGGCCCGATGCCTCTGGCGTCGGGTACATGCTGCTTCCTTACAGGAGGTGCTTAACGCCGTCCTGCTCGCCCTGCAGCTCGGCCAGGGTCTTGTCGATGCACTTCTGGCTGAAGGCGTCGATGGCCAGGCCTTCGACGATCTTGTACTTGCCGCCTTCGGTGGTGACAGGGAAGCCGAAGATCACGTCCTTGGGAATGCCGTACTCACCATTGGAGGGCACGCCCATCGTGACCCACTTGCCGTTGGAGCCCAGGGCCCAGTCACGCATGTGGTCGATGGCGGCGTTGGCCGCCGATGCGGCCGAGGACAGGCCGCGCGCCTCGATGATGGCGGCACCGCGCTTGCCCACGGTGGGCAGGAAGACGGTCTCATTCCAGACCTGGTCATTGATCAGGTCCTTGACGCTCTTGCCGCCGATGGTGGCGAAGCGGTAGTCGGCGTACATGGTGGGCGAGTGGTTGCCCCAGACGGTCAGCTTCTCGATCTCACCCACCTTGCCACCGGTCTTGGCGGCGATCTGGCTGGCGGCGCGGTTGTGGTCCAGGCGGAGCATGGCCGTGAAGTTCTCGCGCGGCAGGCTGGGCGCGCTCTTCATGGCGATGTAGGCGTTGGTGTTGGCGGGGTTACCCACCACCAGCACCTTGACATTGCGGCTGGCGACCTGGTCCAGGGCCTTGCCCTGGGCGGTGAAGATCTGGGCGTTGGCCGCCAGCAGGTCGGCACGCTCCATGCCGGGGCCGCGCGGACGGGCGCCCACGAGCAGGGCGTAGTCAGCGTCCTTGAAGGCCACCAGCGGGTCACCCGTGGGGATCACGCCGGCCAGCAACGGGAAGGCGCAATCTTCGAGTTCCATGATCACGCCCTTGAGCGCCTTCTGGGCCTTCTCGTCCGGAATCTCCAGCAGTTGCAGAATCACGGGCTGGTCCTTGCCCAGCATTTCGCCCGAGGCGATACGGAACAGCAGGGCGTAACCGATTTGACCGGCGGCGCCGGTGACGGCGACGCGGACGGGCTTTTTGCTCATGGTGGAAACTCCAGAAGGTGATAAGTGATCGCTGACCGGGGAAGCACCCTGCACGCAGGCCGGCAGGCCTCCCGGATCGTCCCGGCAGTGTAGCGCGAAAAGCCTCGATTTTCAATTTGTCTTATGTCTTATATAAGATATGATTAAGGTTATTTCACCAGCCACATCTACCGGGTCGTCCGCATGAATTCCAGCTCGCTCCCCCTGGCCGACAACGCCATGGCCGCCGCGGACGCCGGCGGCCCCGCCCCGGCCTTCAGCCCGCTGTACCAGCAGATCAAGGGGCTGATCCTGCAAAGCCTGCAGTCGGGCGAATGGAAACCCGGGGAAGCCATCCCCAGCGAGATGGATCTGGCCGCGCGCTACCGCGTCAGCCAGGGCACGGTGCGCAAGGCCATCGACGAGCTGGCCGCCGACAACCTGCTGGTGCGCCGCCAAGGCAAGGGCACCTTCGTCGCCACCCACGCCGAGCAGCATGTGCAGTACCGCTTCCTGCGTCTGATGCCCGACACCGGCGACCGTCAGAGCGAGGGCCCGGCCGAACGCACCATCATCGACTGCAAGCGCCTGCGCGCCACGGCCGAGATCGCGCGCGCTCTGGCGCTGCGCAGCGGCGACAGCGTGCTGCAGGTGCGCCGCGTGCTGGCCTTCGCGAGCCGCCCCACCATTCTGGAAGACCTCTGGCTGCCGGGCACGCCCTTCAAGGGCCTGACGGCCGAGCGGCTCAGTGATGACCACGGCCCCATGTACGCCATGTTCGAGACCGAGTTCGGTGTGCGCATGGTGCGCGCGGAGGAAAAGATCCGTGCCGTGCTGCCCGACGCCGCCCAGAGCGCACTGCTCAAGGTGGGCAAGAACACGCCCCTGCTCAGCGTGGAGCGCATCGCCTACACCTATAACGACGTTCCCATGGAATTGCGCCGCGGGCTTTATTTGACGGATACGCATCACTACCGCAATGTGCTGAGTTGAGAAACTCGGTTACGCACATAAGGTCGAACAATGAATCCTTCGACACAAGCTTATGGATGCTGCATTGCAATAGAATTTACCCTCGTCAACGCCTGAAAGTTTCACGGCGGTTACATCACCGAAAGCCCTCACCATGTCCGAGCTTGCCACGCCCCCCCGGCCCCAGCGGCCCGAGTTCCGCAACATCCACGCACTCAAGGACCTGCCCAGCTACCGTCTGCCCCCAGCTGGCTGGGTGTCCATCCTGCACCGCATCAGCGGCGCCCTGATGTTCCTTCTGCTGCCCTTCATCCTCTGGATGTTCGATACCTCGCTGACCTCCGAGTACTCCTACGCCCGCTTCAGCGCCGCCTTTGGCGTGGGGCTTGGCTTCGTACCGGGCTGGTTCATCAAGCTGGTCGCCCTGGCCCTGATCTGGGCCTATCTGCATCACCTGATCGCGGGCCTGCGCCACCTGTGGATGGACGCCACCCACGCCGTGAGCAAGGCCTTCGGCCGCAGCTCGGCCATCGTCACGCTGGCACTGAGCCTGGGCCTGACCGTCGTGCTGGGCGCCAAGCTGTTTGGCCTCTACTGATTCCCAAGGAGCAAACATGTCTGTCAACTACGGCTCCAAGCGCATCGTCGTCGGCGCCCACTATGGCCTGCGCGACTGGATCGTCCAGCGCGCCACGGCCATCCTCATGGTCCTCTTCACCCTGCTGGTGCTGGCCCAGGTGGTCTTCACACGCGGTCCGATCGGCTACGAAACCTGGGCGGGCATCTTTGCCCCCCAGTGGATGAAGGTCATCACTTTCGCGGTCATCATCGCCCTGATCTGGCACGTCTGGGTCGGCATGCGCGACATCTGGATGGATTACATCAAGCCCGTCTGGCTGCGCCTGTCGCTGCAGGTATTCACCCTCGTCTGGCTGGTCGGCTGCGCCGGCTGGGCCCTCCAAGTCCTCTGGAGACTCTGAGTCATGTCCTATTCCATCTCCAAGCGCAAATTTGACGTCGTCATCGTCGGCGCCGGCGGCTCCGGCATGCGCGCCTCGCTGCAGCTGGCGCGTGCCGGCCTGAACGTGGCCGTGCTGTCCAAGGTCTTCCCCACCCGCTCGCACACCGTGGCTGCCCAGGGCGGCATCGGCGCATCCCTCGGCAATATGTCCGAGGACAACTGGCACTACCACTTCTACGACACGGTCAAGGGCTCCGACTGGCTCGGCGACCAGGACGCGATCGAATTCATGTGCCGTGAAGCGCCCAAGGTCGTCTACGACCTCGAGCACATGGGCATGCCCTTCGACCGCAATCCCGACGGCACCATCTACCAGCGCCCCTTCGGCGGCCACACAGCCAACTACGGTGAGAAGCCGGTACAGCGCGCCTGCGCCGCGGCCGACCGCACCGGCCACGCGATGCTGCACACCCTGTACCAGCAGAACGTCGCCGCACGCACCCAGTTCTTCGTCGAATGGATGGCGCTGGACCTGGTCCGCGACGCCGAGGGCGACGTGGTCGGCGTGACCGCATTGGAAATGGAAACGGGCGACCTGCACGTGCTACACGCCAAGACCGTGCTGCTCGCCACCGGCGGTGCCGGCCGCATCTTCGCGGCCTCGACCAACGCCTTCATCAACACCGGCGACGGCCTGGGCATGGCCGCGCGTGCGGGCATCCCGCTGCAGGACATGGAGTTCTGGCAGTTCCACCCGACCGGCGTGGCCGGCGCGGGCGTCCTGCTGACCGAGGGCTGCCGTGGCGAAGGCGCCATCCTGCTCAACAGCAAGGGCGAGCGCTTCATGGAGCGTTATGCCCCCACGCTCAAGGACCTGGCACCGCGTGACTTCGTCTCGCGCTCCATGGACCAGGAGATCAAGGAAGGCCGTGGCTGTGGTCCGAACAAGGACTACGTGCTGCTCAAGCTGGACCACCTGGGCGCTGAGACCATCCACAAGCGCCTGCCCTCGGTGTACGAGATCGGCGTCAACTTCGCCAACGTGGACATCACCAAGGAGCCGATCCCGGTCGTGCCCACCATCCACTACCAGATGGGCGGCATCCCGACCAACATCAACGGCCAGGTCGTGGTGCACGACGGCAGCAGCAACCAGGTCGTCAACGGTCTGTATGCCGTGGGCGAATGCTCCTGCGTCTCGGTGCACGGCGCCAACCGCCTGGGCACCAACTCGCTGCTGGACCTGCTGGTCTTCGGCCGCGCCGCCGGCAACCACATCGTCGAGTTCGCCTCGCGTACCAAGTCGCACAAGCCGCTGCCGGCCGATGCCGCCGACCGCACGCTGGCCCGACTGGCGCGTCTGGACGCCGCCACGAACGGCGAGTACGCGCAGAACGTGGCCAATGACATGCGCGCAGCCATGCAGCAGCACGCTGGCGTGTTCCGCACCCAGGCCAGCATGGACGAAGGCGTCAAGAAGATCGCCGAACTGCGCGAGCGCAGCAGGCACATCGGCCTCAAGGACAACTCCAAGGTTTTCAACACCGCGCGCATCGAGGCGCTGGAAGTCGAGAACCTGATCGAGTGCGCCCAGGCCACCATGGTGTCGGCCGCGGCCCGCAAGGAATGCCGTGGTGCCCACACCGTGAACGACTACGAGCGTCCGGCGGATGATCCGGTCGCGCCGCTGGGCCGCGATGACGCCAACTGGATGAAGCACACCCTGTGGCACAGCGCGAGCAACAGCCTGACCTACAAGCCCGTCAACCTCAAGCCGCTGACGGTGGATTCCGTCCCGCCCAAGGTTCGCACCTTCTAAGACGTCACGCCGAGAGACCATCATGACCCTACGCACGTTTCAGATCTATCGCTACGACCCGGACAAGGACGCCAAGCCCTACATGCAGACCATCGAGGTGGAGCTCGACGGCCATGAGCGCATGCTGCTCGATGCCCTGGTGAAACTCAAGGCGGTCGACCCCACCCTGTCCTTCCGCCGCTCCTGCCGCGAAGGCGTCTGCGGCTCGGACGCGATGAACATCAACGGCAAGAACGGCCTGGCCTGCTTGACGAACATGAACACGCTCAAGGGTACCGTGGTGCTCAAGCCCCTGCCGGGCCTGCCGGTGGTGCGCGACCTGATCGTGGACATGACGCAGTTCTTCAAGCAGTACCACTCGATCAAGCCCTACCTGATCAACGACAACGTGCCGCCGGAAAAGGAGCGCCTGCAGTCGCCCGAGGAGCGCGAGGAGCTCAACGGCCTGTACGAATGCATTCTGTGCGCCAGCTGCTCCACGAGCTGCCCGAGCTTCTGGTGGAACCCGGACAAGTTTGTCGGCCCGGCCGGCCTGCTGCAGGCCTACCGCTTCATCGCCGACAGCCGTGACCAGGCCACGGGCGAGCGTCTGGACAACCTGGAAGATCCCTACCGCCTGTTCCGCTGCCACACCATCATGAATTGTGTCGATGTCTGCCCCAAGGGCCTGAACCCCACCAAGGCCATCGGCAAGATCAAGGAAATGATGGTCGCTCGCGCGGTGTAAGCGAAACACCAGGGTAGACCGTGGACAATGCACTGATCGATGAACGGGCTCTGAGCAAGCTGAAGTGGCGCTGCCGCCGCGGCCTGCTCGAGAACGATCTCTTCATCGAGCGCTTTTTCCGCCAGTTCGAGTCCACGCTGACGGTGCGCCAGGCACAGGGCCTCAGTGCCCTGATGGACCTGAGCGACAACGATCTGCTCGACCTGCACCTGGGCCGCAAACCGCTGGCCGAGGTGGAGCCCGGGCTGGATCGCCAAGAGGTACGCGAAGTACTGAAGATGTTGAGAACCACCTCCTGAAAGGTCAAAAATGAAACTTGCCGACAACAAAGCCACCCTGTCGTTCAGCAACGGCGCCCCCAGCATCGAGCTGCCGGTCTACCAGGGCAATATCGGCCCGGATGTCATCGACATCCGCAAGCTGTATGGCCAGACCGGCATGTTCACGTATGACCCGGGCTTCCTCTCCACCGCATCCTGCCAGTCCTCCATCACCTATATCGACGGCGACAAAGGTGAGCTGCTGTACCGCGGCTACCCGATCGAACAGCTGGCGACCCAGTGCGACTACCTCGACACCTGCCACCTGCTGCTGTACGGCGATCTGCCCAACGCCACCCAGCAGAAGGACTTCCACAAGCTCGTGACCAACCACACCATGGTCAACGAGCAGATGCAGTTCTTCCTGCGCGGCTTCCGCCGTGATGCCCACCCCATGGCAGTGCTGACTGGCCTGGTCGGCGCGCTGTCGGCCTTCTATCACGACAGCACGGACATCAACAACCCGGAGCATCGCAACATCGCGGCCATCCGCCTGATCGCCAAGATGCCCACGCTGGTCGCCATGGCCTACAAGTACGGCATCGGCCAGCCTTACATGTACCCGCAGAACAACCTGTCCTACGCCGGCAACTTCCTGCGCATGATGTTCGGCACGCCCTGCGAGGAGTACAAGGTCAACCCCGTGCTCGAGCGTGCGCTGGACCGCATCTTCATCCTGCACGCTGACCACGAGCAGAACGCCTCCACCTCCACCGTGCGTCTGTGCGGCTCGTCGGGCACCAACCCCTTCGCCGCCATTGCCGCTGGCGTGGCCTGCCTTTGGGGCCCGGCCCACGGTGGCGCCAACGAAGCCGCCCTCAACATGCTGGGTGACATCCAGAAAAACGGTGGCGTCGAGAAGATCGGCGACTTCATCAAGCAGGCTAAGGACAAGAACTCCGGCGTCAAGCTCATGGGCTTCGGCCACCGCGTCTACAAGAACTACGACCCGCGGGCCAAGCTCATGCAGGAAACCTGCAAGGAAGTGCTGCAGGAGATGGGCCTGGAGAACGACCCGCTGTTCAAGTTGGCCATGGCCCTGGAGAAGATCGCCCTGGAAGACGACTACTTCGTGCAGCGCAAGCTCTACCCGAACGTGGACTTCTACTCCGGTATCGTGCAGCGCGCCATCGGCATCCCGGTGAACCTGTTCACCGGCATCTTCGCGCTGGCCCGTACCGTGGGCTGGATCGCCCAGCTCAACGAGATGATCAGCGATCCCGAGTACAAGATCGGCCGTCCGCGCCAGCTCTTCACCGGCTCGCCGCGCCGCGACGTGCCGCCGCTGGCCAAGCGCTGAGCCACACGGAACAACCCGCCGCACGGCAACGTCGGCGGGTTTTTTCTTGGCAAGACACACGCATGAAACTGATCCGCAGCGCCACCGAACTGCGCGCCCTGCAGACCGAAACGCCCGACCCCGCCCCGTGCGACTGCGGCCTGGCCAGGTACACCGGCTGGAGCAGCTTGACCGAGGAGCGCTGGCCTGCCGCGCGCATGACCCAGCTCGCCACCCTGCGTGACCCCGAGGTCTACGAGCCGACCTTCGAGGAATACCACCCGGCCGGTACCCGTTACGACGATCCGGCCGCCCCGGTGGCCCTGGCCTTCTTCCCCTACAACCGCTGCGACGTCTGGCGTTGCCAGTCCTGTCGCCGGCTGGTGCTGCGCTACACGGAGTTCGGCGGCTACTACGTGGACCACCGCGTGCGCGTGCTCGACCCGACACTGATCGTCGACTGAGCATCACCCGACCGGCAACACAGTCATCTCGAAACGCGATGACCAGCGGCCAAATACTGGGGGAAAATCGACAACACATCGCCAAATGCGATGACAAGCCCCAGCTCATGAAACCCGCCGACCGCAGCTTTGCCCGCCGCATGGACCTCACGTCCCTGCAGCTGTTCGTGGCCGTCTGCGAACTCGGCAGCATCGGCAAGGCCGCCGAGCGTGAATTCATCGCCGCCTCGGCCATCAGCAAGCGCCTGGCTGACCTCGAGGCCACGCTGGGCACCCCCCTGCTCTACCGCCACACGCGCGGGGTCGACCTCACCCCGGCCGGAGAGAGCCTGCTGCACCACGCGCGTTCGGTGCTCTACAGCCTGGAGAAGATGCAGGGCGAGCTCAGCGAGTACGTGGACGGCGTGCGCGGCCATGTGCGCGTGCACGCGAGCATCTCGGCCATCGTGCAGTTCCTGCCCGAGGACCTGGGCGCCTTCATCCGGGCGCATGAGCAGGTCAAGATCGACCTCGAGGAACACCTGAGCACCGAGGTCGTGCGCGCCGTGCAGGAAGGTGCCGCCGACCTGGGCATCTGCAACGCCGGCGTGGGCACGGGCGAGTTGCAGACCCTGCCCTACCGGCAGGATCAGCTCGTGCTCATCGTGCCCAAGGGACACGCGCTGGCCTCGGCGGGCACGATCGACTTCGTGCAATCCCTGGACTGGGACCATGTGGGCCTGCACGCCACCAGCTCCATCTACCTGGCCATGCGCGAGGCAGCCGCCGCCGCGGGCCGCAGCATCCGCCTGCGCATCCACGTCACGGGCCTGGACGCCATGTGCCGCATGATCCACAACGGCCTGGGCGTCGGCGTGATGCCCCGCCGCGCCTTCGAACTCATGCACGGCGTGGGCGACCTGGCTTGCGTTGAACTGAAGGACGACTGGGCCCAGCGCCGCATCGAGCTCGTCGCCCGCGACTTCTCCACCCTGCCCGTGACCGCGCGGCTGCTGGTGGACCACCTCACCGCCACCTAGAATCCAAGACCCTCACGAGGACACACACCATGGGACGAACGCTTTACGACAAGATCTGGGACGAACACGTCGTCCACATCGAGGAAGACGGCACTGCCGTGCTCTACATCGACCGCCACCTGGTCCATGAAGTGACCAGCCCGCAGGCCTTCGAAGGCCTGCGCCAGGCCGGCCGCAAGGTCTGGCGCGTGAGCTCCATCGTGGCCACGGCCGACCACAACACCCCGACCACGGGCTGGGAGCTGGGCTACGACGGCATCACCGATCCGATCAGCAAGGAACAAATCACCACGCTGGACGCCAACATCAAGGAGTCTGGCGCGGCTGCCTTCTTCCCCTTCCTGTCCAAGCGCCAAGGCATCGTGCACGTGATCGGCCCGGAAAACGGCGCCACGCTGCCGGGCATGACCGTGGTCTGCGGTGACTCGCACACCTCCACCCACGGTGCCTTCGGCGCACTGGCCCATGGCATCGGCACCAGCGAGGTCGAGCACGTGATGGCCACCCAGACTCTGCTGGCCAAGAAGGCCAAGAACATGCTCATCAAGGTCGAAGGCACCCTGGCCAAGGGGGTGACGGCCAAGGACATCGTGCTGGCCATCATCGGCAAGATCGGCACGGCCGGCGGCACGGGCTACACCATCGAGTTCGCAGGCTCCGCCATCCGCGCCCTGTCCATGGAAGGCCGCATGACGGTCTGCAATATGGCTATCGAGGCCGGCGCGCGCGCCGGCCTGGTGGCTGTGGACGAGAAGACCATCGAGTACGTCCGTGGCCGCCCGCTGGCCCCCACCGGCGTGGAATGGGACCAGGCTGTGGCCTATTGGAAGACCCTGCACTCCGACCCGGATGCGAAGTTCGACACCGTGGTCGAGCTCGACGCCGCGGCTATCCTGCCCCAGGTGACCTGGGGCACCTCGCCCGAGATGGTGCTGGGCATCGACGGCCGCGTGCCCGACCCGGACAAGGAAAAGGATCCCAACAAGCGCGGCGCCATCGAACGCGCCCTCAGCTACATGGGCCTGGAGCCAGGTAAGGCGCTGGCCGACGTGCATATCGACAAGGTCTTCATCGGTTCCTGCACCAACAGCCGCATCGAAGACATGCGCGAAGCCGCCGCCGTGGTGAAGAAGCTGGGCCAGAAAGTCTCCAAGGACGTCAAGCTGGCCATGGTCGTGCCTGGCTCCGGCCAGGTCAAGGAACAGGCCGAGCGCGAAGGTCTGCATGAAATCTTCAAGGCTGCGGGCTTCGAGTGGCGCGAGCCCGGCTGCTCCATGTGCCTGGCGATGAACGCCGACCGCCTGGAGCCCGGCGAGCGCTGCGCCTCCACCAGCAACCGCAACTTCGAAGGCCGCCAGGGCGCCGGTGGCCGGACCCACCTCGTGAGCCCGGCCATGGCGGCGGCTGCCGCCATCCACGGCCACTTCGTCGACATCCGCAAATACGCCTGAGCTTGATCATGCAGAAATTCACTGTGCACCAGGGCCTTGTAGCCCCCATGGACCGCGAGAACGTCGATACCGACGCGATCATTCCCAAGCAGTTCCTCAAGTCCATCCGCAAGACCGGCTTCGGCCCCAATCTGTTCGACGAATGGCGCTACCTGGACGTGGGCCAGCCCGGCGTACCCGAATCGGCCCGCAAGCCCAACCCCGACTTCGTGCTGAACCAACCGCGCTACAAGGGCGCCTCCGTGCTGCTGGCGCGCAAGAACTTCGGCTGCGGCTCCTCGCGCGAACACGCGCCCTGGGCCATCGACCAGTACGGCTTTCGCGCCATCATCGCGCCGAGCTTTGCTGACATCTTCTTCAACAACTGCTTCAAGAACGGCCTGCTGCCCATCGTGCTGCCCGAAGCCACAGTGGCCCAGCTGTTTGACGAATGCGCGGCCTTCCCCGGCTACAGCCTGACCGTGGACCTGGAGCGCCAGGTCATCGTCAAGCCCCAGGGCGAGGAGATCCCCTTCGATGTCCAGCCCTTCCGCAAGTACTGCCTGCTCAACGGCTACGACGACATCGGACTGACCCTGCGCCACAAGGACAAGATCGCCGCCTTCGAAGCCGAGCGCCTGGCCAAAAAGCCCTGGCTGGCCCACACGATGTAACACCCCCGTGGCGGCCCTGAGGCCGCCTCCCCCCTCAAATGGGCAACGCCAGTGGCCCGGTTCCACGGCGTTCCTCGAATAAGACATTGGAGAAATTGGAATGAAAATCGCAGTTCTGCCGGGTGACGGCATCGGTACCGAAATCGTGGCCGAGGCCGTCAAGGTCCTCAAGGCGCTGGACCTCAAGTTCGAGATGGAAACCGCACCCGTGGGCGGCGCCGCCTATGAGGCATCGGGCCACCCCCTGCCCGAGTCCACGCTGAATCTGGCCAAGTCCGCCGATGCCATCCTCTTCGGGGCCGTGGGCGACTGGAAATACGACAAGCTCGAGCGCGCCCTGCGGCCCGAGCAGGCCATCCTGGGCCTGCGCAAGCACCTGGGCCTCTACGCCAACTTCCGCCCCGCCATCTGCTACGAGCAGCTGACGCACGCTTCCAGCCTCAAGCCCGAGCTCGTGGCCGGCCTCGACATCCTGATCGTGCGTGAACTCACGGGCGACATCTACTTCGGCCAGCCGCGCGGCCGCCGCACGGCGGTCGATGGCCATTTCCCCGGTGCTGAAGAAGCCTTCGACACCATGCGCTACAGCAAGCCCGAAATCGAGCGCATCGCCCACACCGCCTTCCAGGCCGCGCGCAAGCGCAACAAGAAGGTCACCAGCGTGGACAAGGCTAACGTGCTCGAGACCTTCCAGTTCTGGAAAGACGTGGTCACCGAGGTGCATGCCCAGTACCCCGACGTGAAGCTGGAGCACATGTACGTGGACAACGCGGCCATGCAGCTCGTGAAGGCGCCCAAGAGCTTCGACGTCATCGTCACCGGCAATATGTTCGGCGACATCCTGAGTGACGAAGCTTCCATGCTCACCGGCTCCATCGGCATGCTGCCCTCGGCCAGCCTGAACAGCAAGAACCAGGGCCTCTACGAACCCAGCCACGGCAGCGCCCCGGACATCGCGGGCAAGGGCGTGGCCAACCCCCTGGCCACCATCCTCTCGGCCGCCATGATGCTGCGTTTCAGCCTCAACCAGGAGGAAGCCGCCAAACGCATCGAGGCCGCCGTGCAAAAGGTGCTGAGCCAGGGCCTGCGCACGCCCGACATCTGGAGTGAGGGCACGACCAAGGTCGGCACCGCGCAGATGGGCGATGCGGTGCTCAAGGCACTGGGCTGAGCACGCTGTCGTCAGCGTCCACGCACCAGGGCAGCCGCTGGGCTGCCCTTTTTCTTTCCTCACGCCATCCGCTACAATCGAGCGCATGTTCGCCGCCTGCCCGTTCTCCCTGAACACCGCTACTGCCGCCCCGGCAGGCGGGGCCGTGTGCGCAACAACCAAAACCACGACCATTAAGGGCTGATCCGGCTCTGGCATCGTCGTGCGCCCTTCCCGGCCAGACGAGCCGGGGCAGACAGTCAGTGAGCACTGTTTTAGATACTGAAAGGGCATCAGATGAGCAAGGTTGGCAATGTCGTCGGTCTCGTCGGCTGGCGAGGCATGGTGGGTTCGGTCCTCCTGGACCGCATGCAGGCCGAAGGCGACTTCGCCCTGATCGAACCTGTGTTCTTCTCTACCTCCAATGCTGGTGGCAAGGCCCCGGCCCTGGCGAAGAACGAGACCACCCTCAAGGACGCCAACAGCATCGAGGACCTCAAGAAGTGCGACATCGTCCTGACCTGCCAGGGGGGTGACTACACGAAAGAGGTCTATCCCAAGCTGCGCGCTGCGGGCTGGAAGGGCCACTGGATCGACGCGGCATCTGCCCTGCGCATGGCTGATGACGCCGTCATCATCCTGGACCCCGTCAACCGTCACGTGATCGACCAGTCGCTGGCCCAGGGCGGCCGCAACTGGATCGGCGGCAACTGCACCGTGAGCCTGATGCTCATGGGCATGGGCGGCCTGTTCAAGGCTGGCCTCGTCGAATGGGTCAGCGCCATGACCTACCAGGCTGCCTCCGGTGCCGGCGCGCAGAACATGCGCGAGCTGCTGAGCCAGATGGGTGCCCTGCACGACGCCGTCAAGGCCGAACTGGCCGACCCGGCCTCGGCCATCCTGGACATCGACCGCAAGGTGGCCGCCACCATGCGCGACGCCAGCTTCCCGACCAAGAACTTCCGCAACACGGCCTTGGCCGGCAGCCTGATCCCCTGGATTGACGTGCCCGTCGAACACGGCCAGAGCAAGGAGGAGTGGAAGGGCGGCGCCGAGTGCAACAAGATCCTGGGTAACCAGGCCTTCCGCAGCGCCGGCAGCATCCCGATCGACGGTCTGTGCGTGCGCATCGGTGCCATGCGCTGCCATTCGCAGGGCCTGACCGTGAAGCTCAAGAAGAACGTGCCCATGGCCGAGATCGAAGGCCTGCTGGCTGGCGCCAACGACTGGGTGAAGGTGGTTCCCAACCAACGCGAGATCACCGAGCGTGAACTCACGCCTGCTGCCGTGACGGGCACCCTCACCGTGCCGGTCGGTCGCCTGCACAAGCTGGCCATGGGCGACGAGTACCTGGGCGCCTTTACCGTGGGTGATCAGCTGCTCTGGGGTGCGGCCGAACCGCTGCGTCGCATGCTGCGCATCCTGCTGCAGGCCTGATACCCCGGGGTCCTTATATTCGTTGTCCCTTAACAACAGAACCGACCGCTTAGTGGGTCGCCCGGCTTAGGCTCAGAAGGTTAAGCGCTTTCTCAGCTTGTCAGGCTAACGTCTTGATGTTAAGGTACTTTTCCAGATTCAAGGGTCATGAAAGGCAGGCTGCCGGACATGACCGATTTTGCTATTTGTCGCCCGATCATCGGAGGCCCCTAAATTGATTTCCAAGTCAACACGCTGGCAAAGAACCGCCTTGGCCCTGGCCTCTGCCTCGGTTCTCGGTTTGTGGGGGTCAGGGGCGTCCGCGCTCTCCTTGGGACGGGTCACTGTCCAATCGGCGCTCGGTGAGCCGCTGCGCGCCGAGATCGAGATCCTGGAGATCAACGAAGAGGAGGCGTCTTCGCTGCAACCGCGCGTCGCACTGCCGGACTCCTTCCGGGCCAGTGGCATGGATTACAGCCAAGCCCTCAACGGGCTGCAGATCAGCCTGCAGCGTCGGCCCAGCGGACAGCGCTACCTGCGCCTGAGCAATGCCCGCCCGGTCAACGAGCCCTATGTGGATCTGATCCTCGAGACCAGCTGGTCCTCGGGGCGCGTGGTGCGCGACTACACCATGCTGTTCGACCCCCCGGCCCTCAACGGCGGCCAAGCCGTGGCCCCGCAAGCGCCCCAGGTCAGCTCGGTGCCGGTCCGTATCACCCCGCCGCCCGCGCCGGCTGCAGAAGCACCGGCAGCGGCCCCCATCGCAGCGCCCACACCCCCCGCCCCGGTCGAACCTGCCCAGACTGCAGCGGCGCCGTCTCCCGCAGAAGCCGCTCCCAGCCCGGCACCTGCTGCTCAGGCCCCCGCTGCTGAAAGCAGCCCGGCTGCAGCCCCCGTGGCCACCGCCCCGAGCAGCCCCCCCGCACCGGCCGTGGTCGGGCGCTCCAGCGTCACCGTGAAGAGCGGCGACACTGCGGGCAAGCTCGCCCTGGCACAAAAGCCGGCCGACGTGTCGCTGGACCAGATGCTGGTCGCCATGCTGCGCGCCAACCCTGAGGCGTTCGTCGCCGGCAATATCAACCGCCTGCGCAGGGGCGCCGTGCTGGACATGCCGGGCAGCGAGGAGGCCCAGGCCACGTCGACCGAGGAAGCCCGCCAGATCATCACGGCCCAGAGCAGGGACTTCAACGAATACCGTCGCCGTCTGGCAGCCAGCGCCCCGGCCAGCACCGAGGCCGAAGCCGACCGCAAGAGTGCCGGCAGCGTGCAGCCCCAGGTCGAGGAAAAGAAGGCCGCGGCGCCCACGCCCGACAAGCTCACGCTGTCCAAGGGTGCGGTGCAGCCCCAGACCGCCGACCAGCTGGCCCAGGAACGCAGTGCCAAGGAAGCGGCCGCCAAGACCGAGGCCCTGTCCAAGAACGTCGCCGAACTTGAAAAGCTGAGCAAGGCCGCCACGCCGGCACCTGCGCCGAGCCCGGAGGCCAGCAAGCCCGCCGCACCCGCAGCAGCAGCACCCGCTCCGACGCCTGCACCCGCGCCGGCCGCGACGCCAGCGCCCGCCCCGGCGCCGCAGGTTGCTGCGGCTCCCACGCCACCCGTGAGCGCGCCGGCACAAGCACCGGCAGCGCCGGCCCCGGCTGCAGCGCCGCCGCCGACTCCGCGCCCCGCAGCGCCACCGCCACCCGCCCCCGTGGTGGAGGAGCCCTCGCTGATTGACGAGTTGCTCGACAACCCCATGATCCCGGCTGCAGGCGGTGGCCTCATCGCCCTGCTCGCGGGCTACGCCTTCTATCGCAGCCGCCAGCGCAAGAACGCCGGCCAGGTTGACAGCGCCTACTTGGAGAGCCGACTCCAGCCTGACTCTTTTTTCGGTAACAGCGGCGGACAACGCGTCGACACCAACGACGCGAGTGTGAACAGTTCCTCGTCCATGGTCTATTCGCCCAGCCAGCTCGACGCTGGCGACGATGTCGACCCCGTCGCTGAAGCCGATGTGTACTTGGCCTACGGCCGCGATCTGCAGGCCGAAGAAATTCTCAAGGAAGCGCTGCGCCACCACCCCAGCCGCGTCGCAATCCACCAGAAACTGCTGGAGATCTACGCCAAGCGCCGTGACGGCAAGAACTTCGGCATCATCGCCAAGGAAGCCTACAAGGTCACGGGCGGCAGCGGCCTGGAGTGGGAGCAGATCTGCGAACTGGGCCGTGGCATCGACCCGAACAACGGGATGTACCAGCCTGGCGGTGAGCCGCCGGCCTCGGCCCCGGCGCCTCTGGAGCCCACGCCCAGCAGCTACACCTCGACCCAGCCGGTGCGTCAGGCCGCTCCGGTCGCCGCCGCCGCCCCCGCGGCTGCCGCGGCCGCCAGCGGTGTGGACCTCGACCTCGACCTGGATTTCTCGCTCGACGAAGCGCCGGCCCGGGCGGCCGTGCCCAGCGCGGCCACGCGGCCGGCGCCGATCGCCTCTGCACCCGACAACAGCCTGGCCTTCGAGGCCCCGTCGCTGCCCGTAAGCTCGGCCCCCGCGGCGGCAGCGCCTGCAGCCGACAACATGATGAACTTCGACATGGGCGGCCTGTCCCTGGATCTGGGCACGCCCTCGGAACAGCCCGGTGGCGACAGCGACGACCCGCTGTCCACCAAGCTGGCCCTGGCCGACGAGTTCAAGGCCATTGGCGACACCGACGGTGCCCGTGCCCTGATCGAGGAAATCATTGCCGAGGCTTCAGGCGACATGAAGTCGCGCGCCCAGAAGGCGCTCGCTGCGCTCGGCTGAGCCGCCGGCGTTCCCTGAAGGCAGTGTTCCGTGAGGGTGGCCCTCGGCGTCAGCTACGACGGCCACCCCTACGACGGCTGGCAGAGCCAGCCCTCCGGTCGCACGGTGCAGGACCAGCTTGAACAAGCCCTGAGCCGCTTCGCCGACCAACCCATCTCCACCCTCTGCGCCGGCCGTACCGACGCTGGCGTGCACGGCCTCATGCAGGTGGTGCACTTCGACACCACCGCCGAGCGCGATCCCTATGCCTGGATCCGCGGCACCAACACCTTTCTGCCGCGCGACATTGCCGTGCAATGGGCACAGATCGTCCCGGACGCATTCCACTGCCGTGCCAGCGCGACCTCGCGCCGTTACGCCTACCTGCTGCTCGAATCCCCCGTGCGCCCCAGCATCGACGGGCACCGCGTGGGCTGGGTCTTTCAGCCGCTGAATCTGGAAGCCATGCAGCAGTCCCTGCCCTATATCCTGGGCGAGCATGACTTCACGTCTTTCCGCGCCTCGGCCTGCCAGGCACTCTCGCCTGTCAAGCAGCTGATGCGTCTGGAGATCAGCCGGCGCGGCGCCTACTGGCGCTTCGAGTTCGAGGCCAACGCCTTTCTGCACCACATGATCCGCAACATCATGGGCGTGCTGATCACCATCGGCCAGGGCAAGAAGCCCCCTGAATGGATGGCCGAGGTCATCGCCGCGCGTAGCCGCGACGCGGCCGCGCCCACCTTCTCGCCCGACGGCCTGTACTTCCTGGGCCCGCGTTACGACGCCTGCTGGAACCTGCCCGATCGCACGCCTGCGTATGATTGGCTGCCATGACCAGCGCCATCCGAACCCGGATCAAGATTTGCGGCCTCACGCGTGAGCAGGATGTCGACGCCGTCATCGCCGCCGGCGCCGACGCCGTGGGCTTCGTGCTGTACGAGCAAAGCCCGCGCCACGTCACGCCCCAGCGTGCCGCCGAGCTGGCCCGTCGCTTGCCGGCCTTTATGACGCCGGTGCTGCTGGTGGTCAATGCCTCGGCTGAGCAGATCCAGGCCGCCTGCGCCCTGGTCCCCAACGCCACCCTGCAATTCCACGGCGACGAGACGCCAGGGCAATGCCAGGCCCTGGCCGGTACCCGCCCCTATCTGCGCGCCGCCCGCATTCCCCTGGGCGCTGCTGGCCGGGACTTCGACCTCGTAAAATACGCCCAGCAATACTCAGCCGCCCAGGCTATCCTGCTCGACGCCCATGTCGAGGGGTTCGGGGGCGGCGGCAAATCCTTCGAATGGTCACATCTGCCTCCAAGCGTCGACGCTCACCTCGTCTTGAGTGGTGGACTCACGCCTGCAAACGTGGGCGACGGCATCCGGCAGCTGCGGCCGCGCTGTAAGTCGCTGGCCGTGGACGTCAGCTCCGGTGTCGAAGCCTCCAAAGGCATCAAGGACGCCGGCAAGATCCACCAGTTCGTCGCAGCCGTGCGTGCTGCCGACGCCAACTCAGCAGGTTAATCATGTTCGACTATCACCAGCCCGATGCCAAGGGCCACTTCGGCATTTATGGCGGCAGCTTCATCAGCGAAACGCTGACCCAGGCCGTCAACGAGCTCAAGGCGGCCTACGCCAGATATCAGCACGACCCGGACTTCCTGGCCGAGTTCGAGAACGAACTGGCCCATTTCGTGGGCCGCCCCTCGCCGGTCTACCACGCGGCGCGCATGAGCCGCGAGCAGGGCGGCGCGCAGATCTTCCTCAAGCGCGAAGATCTCAACCACACGGGTGCGCACAAGATCAACAACACCATCGGCCAGGCCCTGCTCGCCAAACGGATGGGCAAGCCGCGCATCATCGCCGAGACCGGTGCCGGCCAGCACGGCGTGGCCACGGCCACCATCTGCGCGCGCTACGGCCTGGAGTGCGTGGTCTACATGGGCTCCGAAGACGTCAAGCGCCAGAGCCCCAACGTCTACCGCATGAAGCTGCTGGGCGCCACCGTAGTACCCGTGGAGTCGGGCAGCAAAACCCTCAAGGACGCGCTCAACGAGGCCATGCGCGACTGGGTAGCCAACGTGGACAACACCTTTTACATCATCGGCACCGTAGCCGGTCCGCATCCCTATCCCATGATGGTGCGCGACTTCCAGAGCGTGATCGGCAAGGAATGCCTGGTGCAGATGCCCGAGCTGCTGGCGCGTGCCGGTTGCAAGACACAGCAGCCCGATGCCGTGCTCGCCTGCGTGGGCGGCGGCAGCAATGCCATGGGCATCTTCCATCCCTACATCGAGCACGAGCAGACACGCCTGATCGGCGTGGAAGCCGCGGGTGAGGGCATGGACAGCGGCAAACACTCGGCGTCGCTGCAGCGCGGTAGCCCGGGCGTGCTGCACGGCAACCGCACCTATGTGCTGCAGAACGCGGACGGCCAGGTCACCGAGACGCACAGCATCAGCGCCGGCCTGGACTACCCCGGCGTCGGCCCCGAGCACGCCTTCCTCAAGGACATCGGTCGCGCCGAGTACGTGGGCATCACCGACACCGAGGCCCTGGCCGCCTTCCACTACCTGTGTCGCACGGAAGGCATCATCCCGGCCCTCGAATCGAGCCATGCCATCGCCTACGCCATGAAGCTGGCCAAGACCATGCGTGCGGACCAGTCCATCCTGGTCAATCTCTCGGGCCGTGGCGACAAGGACATCGGCACCGTGGCGGACCTGAGCCAGGCGGATTTCTACTGTCGTCCCTCCTGCCGGGGCCAGTCGGTCAAGGGCGGTGTCGAACAGAAAGTCGAGCTGAAGAAATGAGCCGTATCGCCGCCACCTTCTCCGCGCTGCAGGCGCAAAAGCGCAAGGCCCTGATCCCCTTCGTCACGGCCGGCTTTCCCTACCCCGACATCACGCCTGAGCTCATGCTGGGTATGGTCGCCGCGGGCGCCGACGTGATCGAGCTCGGCGTGCCCTTCTCCGACCCCAGCGCCGATGGCCCGGTGATCCAGGCCGCCGGTGACAAGGCCCTGGCCGCAGGCATCGGCCTGCGCCAAGTCATCGAGATGGTGCGAGCCTTCCGTGAGAAGAACGACAGCACACCTGTCGTGCTCATGGGCTACGCCAACCCCATCGAACGCTACGACCAGCTGCATGCCGCGTCCGGAGCGCACGCTTTTGCGCGTGACGCGGCCGCGGCCGGCGTGGATGGCGTGCTCGTGGTGGACTATCCGCCCGAGGAGTGCGAGGAGTTCGCTGGGTCACTCAAGAAGCATGGCCTGGACCTGATCTTCCTGCTGGCGCCCACGAGCACGGACGAACGCATGGCCCAGGTGGCCCGCATTGCCAGCGGCTACGTCTACTACGTCTCGCTCAAGGGCGTGACCGGCGCCGGCACCCTGGACACCGGGGCCGTGGAAGCCATGCTGCCGCGCATCCGCCAGCACGTGAAAGTGCCGGTCGGCGTCGGTTTCGGCATCCGGGATGCGGCCAGCGCCCGGGCTGTCAGCCGCGTGGCCGATGCCGTGGTCATTGGCAGCCGGATCATCCAAATCATCGACCCGCTGCCGCGCGCACAGGTGGTGACCGCCGCCTCGGATTTCCTGCGGGAGATCCGCAGGGCTTTGGACGCATAATCCCGGTCTTGCGCCTGACAGCCGTTGGTGTCTGACCCTCATTCAAGGAGCGCCCCATGAGTTGGCTCGAAAAACTTCTGCCCCCGAAAATCCAGCCCACCGATCCGGCGGACCGCCGCAGCGTGCCTGAAGGGTTGTGGATCAAGTGCCCAAGCTGCGAATCGGTGCTCTACAAGACCGACCTCGAGCAGAACCAGAACGTCTGCCCGACCTGCAGCCATCACCATCGCATCGACGCGCGCACCCGCCTCAACCTGTTCCTCGACAACGAGGGCCGCTACGAGATCGGCCAGGAAGTGTTGCCGGTTGACGCGCTCAAGTTCAAGGACAGCCGCAAATACCCCGAACGCCTCAAGGAAGCCCTGGAAGCGACCGGTGAGACCGATGCGTTGATCGTGCAGGGCGGTGCCGTGCATGGCATCGGCATCGTGGCTGCGGCCTTCGAATTCGGCTTCATGGGCGGTTCCATGGGCTCGGTCGTCGGTGAGCGTTTCGTGCGCGGCGTCGAGACCGCCATCGAACAGAAAGTGCCCTTCATCTGCTTCACCGCCACCGGCGGTGCCCGTATGCAGGAAGGCCTGCTCTCGCTGATGCAGATGGCCAAGACCAACGCGGCCCTGACCCGGCTGGCCAAGAAGAAGCTGCCCTACATCAGCGTGCTGACCGACCCGACCATGGGTGGCGTGAGCGCGGGCTTTGCCTTCGTGGGCGACGTGGTGATCGCCGAGCCCAAGGCCCTGATCGGCTTCGCCGGCCCGCGGGTGATCGAGAACACCGTGCGCGTGAAGCTGCCCGAAGGCTTCCAGCGCGCCGAGTTCCTGCAGGAAAAAGGCGCCGTGGACTTCATCTGCGACCGCCGCGAACTGCGCAAGACCATCGCCAGCACCCTGGCCATGCTGCAACGCCAGCCGGCCGATGCAGTGATCTGAACGCGCGCTGCAGCCGCCCGCAAAAACCGGCCTGAGGGCCGGTTTTTCATTCACAGCAGGGCCATGCCCTGCACTTCTCCCAACACGATCAGCGCCACCTGCAGCAAGACCAGCAAGACCAGGGGCGACAGGTCGATGCCACCAATCAGGGGCACGAAGCGGCGGATGGGTGCCAGCACCGGCTGCACCAGGCGCTCGATGACCTCGGACAGCACGGTGCGCGACTGCACCCAGGACAGCACGGCATAGACGATGACCAGGCCCGTCAGGCCCGAAATCACGATCTTCACCACACCAAAGACGGCCAGGATCAGCACCGAGACGTAGCTGTAGCCAAAGCCCAGCAAGGTCCAGAGCAGGGTGAACTGCAGCAGCACGACCAGGTAGGCCGCCAGCAGGCTGCTCATGTCCCAGCGGCCGGCGGAGGGCACGACACGCCGCAGCGGCAGCACGATCCAGTCGGTCAGGGCGAAAACGAAGCGCCCCAGCGGGTTGCCCGACCGCGCCGACATGGGAATGCGCTGGTGCTGCATATACAGGCGCAGCAGGCAGGCGCCGGCCAGCACGCCGGCGGTCACTTCGAGCAGCAGGGAAATGATCTGGAACAGCATGGAGGGTCCGGGCAGTGGTGATGAGGCTGCGGCGATGATAGCGTCATTAAAATAGCGGGTTTGGGCCGCGCCTGCAGCCCGGCCTTACCCATCACCACCCATGTCCGAACAACACACCCCCGCCCCGGCCCAGGATGAAAACCAGCTGATTGCCGAACGCCGCGAGAAGCTCAAGACCATCCGCCAACAGCAGGCCGCCGGCCAGGGCCCGGCCTTCCCCAACGACTTCAAGCCGGCCGACCGCGCCGCCGATCTCTTTGCGGCCCACGCCGGCCAGACCGCCGAGGGCCTGCTGGAGCAGGGCGCGCGCGCCAGCGTGGCCGGCCGCATGATGCTCAAACGCGTCATGGGCAAAGCCAGCTTCGCCACCCTGCAGGACAGCACGGGGCGTATCCAGCTCTACGTCACGCGTGACGCCATCGGCGAGGAAGCTTACGCCGCCTTCAAGCACTGGGACCTGGGTGACATCCTGGCGGCCGAGGGTACGGTCTTCAAGACCAAGACGGGCGAGCTGTCGATCCAGGTCAGCAGCGTGCGCCTGCTGACCAAGAGCCTGCGCCCCATGCCCGACAAGTTCCACGGCGTGGCCGACCAGGAGGTCAAGTACCGCCAGCGCTATGTGGACCTGATGACCGACGAGGAAGCGCGCAAGCGCTTCGTGGCGCGCAGCAAGGCCGTGAGCTCGATCCGAGACTACATGGTGACGCACCACTTCCTCGAAGTCGAGACGCCCATGCTGCACCCCATCCCTGGCGGTGCCAATGCCAAGCCTTTCGTCACCCACCACAACGCGCTGGACCAGGAGATGTTCCTGCGCATCGCGCCCGAGCTCTACCTCAAGCGCCTGATCGTCGGCGGCTTCGAGCGCGTCTTCGAGATCAACCGCAACTTCCGCAACGAAGGTATCTCGGTACGCCACAACCCCGAGTTCACGATGATGGAGTTCTATGCGGCCTACTGGGACTACCAGGACCTCATGACCTTCACCGAGGGCCTGGTGCGCCACGCCGCCCAGCAGGCGGTGGGCACGCTGCAGCTGAGCTACGGCGGCCAGCCCGTCGATCTGAGCAAGCCCTTCGAGCGCCTGACCATCCGCGAAGCCATCATCCGCCACAGCGAGGCCGGCAGCGCCTATGTAGATGACAGCGCTTGGCTGACCAACGCCCTGAAGAAGCTGGGCCTGAACGAGGAAAGGAACAAGCTCTCCACCCGCTCGCTCGCCTCGCTGCAGGTGCTGTATTTCGAGGAAGTGGTCGAAGAGAAGCTCTGGCAGCCCACCTTCATCTGCGAGCACCCGGTGGAGATCTCGCCTCTGGCGCGCGCCAGCGACACGCGTCCCGAAGTGACCGAGCGTTTCGAGCTCTACATCACGGGCCGAGAGTTCGGCAACGGCTTCTCCGAGCTCAACGACGCCGAGGAACAGGCCGCGCGCTTCCAGAGCCAGGTCGCTGCCAAGGACAGCGGCGACGACGAGGCCATGTACTACGACCACGACTTCGTGCGAGCCCTCGAATACGGCATGCCGCCCACCGGGGGCTGCGGCATCGGCATCGACCGACTCATGATGCTGCTGACCGACAGCCCCAGCATCCGCGACGTGATCCTCTTCCCGGCCTTGCGCCGCGAGGGCTGAGCTTATCGGTCGCGGGGTGAAGTACCTCACGGGCTACCCCGAGCCCCTGCTGGCCCAGGTACGCCAGCTGCTCGCCCAGAATCGCCTGGGCGAGCACTTGCGCCAGCGTTATCCGCAGCGGCACGAGGTGCGCAGCGATCGCACCCTGTTTGATTACGTGCAGGACCTGAAGGCTGACTGCCTGCGCAGCAGTGAGCCGCTGAACAAGGTCTGCTTCGACAACAAGCTGCACGTCATCCGGAACGCCCTGGGCACCCACACCAGCGTGTCACGGGTGCAGGGCGGCAAGCTCAAGGCCAAGCGGGAAATCCGCATCGCCGCCCTGTTCAAGGACACACCACCCGAGTTTCTGAAGATGATCGTGGTGCACGAGCTGGCCCACCTGCGGGTGCGGGAGCACGACAAGGCTTTCTATCAGCTCTGCACCCATATGGAGCCGAACTATCTGCAGTACGAGTTCGATCTGCGGCTCTACCTCACC
Organism: Hylemonella sp.; assembly: GCF_027532185.1. GTDB lineage: Bacteria > Pseudomonadota > Gammaproteobacteria > Burkholderiales > Burkholderiaceae_C > Hylemonella. The sequence goes on from NZ_JAPZSV010000001.1 coordinate 219,723, forward strand.
CACTTGGAAGCAAGCGCCCAGCCTGCAGCGAACTGAGCCGATGGCCTCTCAGGGCAGCAGATCCAGCGCGTGCATATAGGCCGGGCTGACCATCAGTTCGTTCCAGTCGGGCTGGGGCGTGTGCGGCAGCAGGGCCAGGCGGCGCGCCTCGCTGGCTTCGTTCGGCTGCCAGCGGCCCTTGATCTGCGCTTCAGCCAGGCCGTCAATCAGGCTGTCCACGGCTTCGCCGCCGTCCAAGGACTGGTTGCACAGCAGCACCAGATCGCAACCGGCGTCCAACGCCGTCAAAGCGGCTTCGCTGTAATTCAGTGTGCGCCCCTCCAGCTGACGTGCACCGGCCATGCTGAGATCGTCGCTGAACACCGCCCCCTGGAAACGCTGCTGGCCGCGCAGGATGTCGCCCAGCCATTTCTTCGAAAAACCCGCTGGCCGCTTGTCCACCTTGGGGTAGATCACGTGCGCCGGCATCACGCTGTCCAGCGCCGTGCTGAGCCAGCCATAGGGCGCGGCGTCGTCGGCCAGGATGGCCTTGAGGCTGCGCTTGTCGACGGGGATTTCGGTGTGGGAATCGGCCTTGACGTAGCCGTGGCCCGGGAAATGCTTGCCGCAGCTGGCCATGCCGCCCAGGCGCAGGCCATGCATGAGGCTCTTGGCGAGCAACGTCACCACCCGCGGATCGCGTCCGAAGGCGCGGTCGCCGATCACGCCGCTGCTGCCGTAATCCAGGTCCAGCACGGGCGTGAAACTGAAGTCCAAGCCGCAGGCCCGCAACTCACTGGCCAGAACATAGCCGCAGGCCGTGGCAGCATTGGTGGCGCCCAGCTGGTCTTTCATCCAAAGCTCGCCCAGGGTGCGCATGGGCGGCAGGTGGGTGAAACCGTCGGTGCGGAAGCGCTGCACGCGGCCGCCCTCGTGGTCCACGCAGATCAGAAGATCAGGACGGATGGCCTTGATCTCGGCACACAGGGTACTGATCTGCGCCCGGCTCTGCCAGTTGCGCGCGAAAAAGATCAGCCCCCCCACCAGCGGATGGGCCAGGCGGCGGCGATCGTCCTCGCTGAGCGCGGTGCCCGCGATATCGATGATCAGGGGGGCGTGCTGCGTCATACGGATCCTTCTGTCAGTAGTTGGGCAGCTCGGCGGGCATTGTCGAGATCTTCTCGACCACCACAAAGCTGACCGCGTAGTCGCTCTCGTCGGTCAGGGTCACGTGCGCGCGCAGGCCCTGCCCCTCGAACCAGGTCTTGAGCTCGCCGTGCAGGCGGATATAGGGCTGGCCGCTGGGGTGGTTGAGGATCTCGCAGGCACGCCAGCTCATGGGTTGGTGAATGCCGGTGCCGATGGCCTTGGAAAAGGCCTCCTTGGCCGAGAAACGCGTGGCCAGATAGCGCAGACCACGCTCGGGCCAGCGTGTGCTGCGCGCCTGCCAGACGGCAAACTCTGCTTCGCCCAGCACACGACGCGCGAAGCGCTCGCCATGGCGCTCGAAACTCGCGCGCATGCGACGCACATCGCAGATATCGGTGCCGATGCCCTGGATCATGGCTGCGCCTGTGCGATGCACTGCAGATAGGCCTGCACCGTCGCCGCGTAGCCCAGCTCCAGCGCATCGCTGATCAGCGCGTGCCCGATCGAGACTTCGGCCACGCCGGGTACGCGACGCAGGAAGTCGGTGAGGTTGTCGCGGCTGAGGTCGTGGCCAGCATTCACGCCCAGACCGGCATCCAGTGCCGCCCGGGCCGCCGCGGCATAGCGCTGCAGTTGCGCCTCCTGCCCGGGCGTCCCCCAGGCGGCGGCGTAGGGTTCGGTGTAGAGCTCGATGCGGTCGGCTCCCACGTTACGGGCCTGGGCCATCTGTTCGGGCACCGGGTCCATGAACAGGCTGACCCGCACGCCCAGCGCCCGACATTCGGCGATCAAGGGGCGCAGCCGGGCAGCATCCTGCGGAAAGGTCCAGCCATGGTCGCTCGTGAACTGGTCTTCGCTGTCGGGGACGAACGTCGCCTGATGAGGACGGACGGTGCGGATGAAATCAAGCAGGTTCTGGGTCGGGTTGCCCTCGATGTTGAACTCGCGGTCAGGCCACTGCTTCATGAGCGTCGCCAGCTCATGCACATCCTGGGCACGGATGTGGCGTTCATCAGGCCGCGGATGCACGGTGATGCCCTGCGCGCCGGCCTGCAGACAGAGCGTGGCCGCGCGCGTGACGCTGGGGATGCCCAGATGGCGCGTGTTGCGCACCAGCGCGACCTTGTTGACGTTGACGGAAAGTGCGGTCATGTTCTGCTGCCGGGCCGCCCCAAAGGAAAACGCGCCGCCCTGGGGGGCAGCGAATTACACAAAGTGAAGAGCGTGGGTGTCATGTTCATAGGGATTGCAGGTCCACCATCATCTGCCGGGTACGTAGCGTGGACACGCCGCAATGGTAATGGAGCAGGGTTCGCAGCAGGGGCTTGAGCTCGCCCATCACCGCGGCACAGGCCCGCAGGGTGTCGGTGAAGGGCGCACCGGTCTCCAGGGCCTGCTGCAGGGCCCGCCACTGGGCCCCACTGAGCCCGGCACGGTCCCCGGGGCCACGTGTGCGCAGCCCGCCTTCGGGCACCAGGGCATAGACGGTCGCTTCGTCGAGCGGCGCCAGCGTCAGGGTCTGGCGGTCCAGCTGCGGCAGCAGACCGATCTCGCGCAGCAACAACAGCTCGAAGCTGCGCAGCGCCGCCTCCAGCACCTCGGTGTGCTCCGAGGCGAGCACCTGCACCACCTGGGCGTAGACGTCGAACAGCGCGGGGTGCGCGTCGTCGCGCGCCAGCAGCTGCAGCAGCAGTTCATTGAGGTAGTAACCGGAGAGCAAGGCCTCGCCCGTGGGCATGACATGGCCCCCTACCCACTCGGCACTCTTGAGCGTGCGCACCTCAGACTCGCCGCCGTACGACAAGCGCAGCGGCTGCAGGGGAAGAAGAATGGGACGAAAACTGGACGTGGGCCGCTTGGCGCCCTTGGCCACCAGCGCGATGCGCCCATGATGGCGGGTGAAGACCTCCAGGATCAGGCTGGTCTCGCTCCAGTCGTAGCGATGCAGCACATAGGCCGGTTCCTCACTGATGCGTTTCGTCGCCATGGCGCGAACCGCGCTCACTCGTAGCCGAAAGAGCGCACGCGGGCTTCGTCGTCGGCCCAGCCGGACCGCACCTTGACCCAGAGCTCAAGGAAAACCTTGGCGTCCATGAGCTTCTCGAGCTCAACCCGCGCCTCGGTCCCGATGCGCTTGATGCGCTCGCCCTTGTCGCCAATCACCATGGCCTTGTGGCCGTCGCGCTCGACCACGATGGTGGCTGAGATACGCACCAGGCGCTTCTGTCCCTTTTTCTGAGGCTCTTCCTCCTCGAATTTGTCGATCACCACGGTCGAGGTGTAGGGCAGCTCGTCCCCGGTCAGGCGGAACAGCTTTTCGCGCACCATCTCGCCGGCCATGAACTTCTCGCTGCGGTCGGTCAGCTCGTCCTCGGCATACCACCAGGGCTGCTCGGGCAGGTATTTCTCGCAAATGGTGTAGAGGCGCTCGATGTCCTTGGCGTTCTTGGCGGCCATGGGCACGATCTCGGCCTGCGGCAGGCGCTGCTGCATCTCCTGCAGCCAGGGCGCGATCTCGGCGCGGCGATGCACGGTGTCGAGCTTGTTGGCGATCAGCAGCAAGGGCACGCCTTCGGCCAGCAGCTTGAGCACGCGCTCGTCGGCCTGGTTGAACTGGCCGGCCTCGACGACAAACAGCACCAGATCCACATCACCCACCGCACCCTGCACCGTCCTGTTGAGCGAGCGGTTGAGGGCGTTGCCGTGGCGGGTCTGGAAGCCCGGCGTGTCGACGAAAACGAACTGCGTCGCCCCCACGGTGCGCATGCCCGTGATGCGGTGTCGCGTGGTCTGGGCCTTGCGCGAGGTGATGCTGATCTTCTGCCCGACCAGGGCGTTGAGCAGGGTGGATTTGCCGACGTTGGGCTTGCCCACGATGGCAATGAGGCCGCAACGCTGTGCGGGGCCCGTACCCTGGGCTGTGGAGTCGGACATCAGTGCACCCTCGTCTTCAGGACCTGCAGCATGGCGGCAGCGGCGGCTTGCTCACCGGCACGGCGCGAGCTGCCGATGCCGCGCTCATTCAGGTTGAGGTCGGACACCTCGCACTCGACGTCGAAGGTCTGCCGATGCGCAGCCCCCAGCGTACCGACCACGCGGTACAGCGGCAGCTTGTACTTGCGTGCCTGCAGCCACTCCTGTAGCTCGGTCTTGGCATCCTTGGCACTGGCCTCCATCTGCGGATTGATCTCGACGCCCTGGAACAGGCGATGGACCAGCGACTGGGCCGCTGCATAGCCCGCGTCCAGATAGACGGCACCGATCAGTGCCTCGAGCGCATCGGCCAGGATGGAGGGGCGACGACTGCCGCCGGAGCGCACCTCGCCTTCACCCAGACGCACCACCTCGGGCAGCCCCAGCTCGACGGCGATCTGGTGCAGCGTGTCCTGCTTGACCAGATTGGCACGGATGCGCGAGAGATCCCCCTCGGGCAGGGCACTCAGCCGCTGGAACAGCAGGTCGGCCACCGAGAGGTTCAAGACCGAGTCGCCCAGAAACTCGAGACGCTCGTTATGATCCGCCGCGAAACTGCGGTGCGTGACCGCGCGCACCAGCAGGGCCGGATCGGAGAATTGATGTTGCAGGCGCGCCTGCAACGCGGTCAGTCCATCAGCCACGCTACTTGGTCTGCCCTTCGTACTTCAGCGTGAGCCAGGCCGGTCCGGCAAGGTGGATCTCACGCTGATAGGCAAAGCTGACCACCACCTTGTCACCGTTTTTCGTCACATTCAAGTCCTTGCCGGAGACGGACTTGATGTCATCGATCTGGGCCGCCTTGTCGAAAACCATGCGCACATCGGCCACGGTCCCGCCCTCCGCCGCCGCCTTCTTGGCCGCCTTGTGGATGGCCTGCAACTCGATCAGCGTCGGGACGACTTGCGCCAGAACCACACCGCTCACCGCCAGGATGCCGCCAATGAACAGCAGGCCGATGAAGGTGATGCCACGTTGCCCCGACCTCGCTTGCCTTGCCATAGTTTCCCCCGTTCTAGGTGTCATCGATATCAGTTGAAAGCGCCGATGCGCTTGAGATTGCCGAAATTCATCCAGACCAGGAAGGCTTTGCCCACGATGTTCTGGTCCGGGACGAAACCCCAGTAGCGCGAATCCAGCGAATTATCGCGATTGTCGCCCATCATGAAATAGTGGCCGGCGGGAACTTTGCACACTACGCCTTCCACGCTGTACCGGCAGTTGTCTCGGAACGGAAAATCGCCGATTTCGGCCTCCGAGAAGCCGCCACGGCGGTCCTGGTCGACGATCAGACGATGCTGCTGCGCCCCCAGGCTTTCGCCGTACTGCCTGAAGTAGCGCATGGCGTCTTCGTCAAAGAACTCGGGCAGCTCGGCGGTGGGCACCGGCTGTCCGTTGATCGTCAGCCGCTTGTTCAGATAGGCCACCTCATCGCCCGGCACGCCGATGACCCGCTTGATGTAGTCCTGGCTGGGACGCGGCGGGTAGCGGAACACCATGACATCGCCGCGCTGCGGCGCGTTGCCTTCGGTGATCTTGGTATTGAGCACGGGCAGACGGATGCCGTAGTGGTACTTGTTGACCAGGATGAGGTCGCCCACCAACAAGGTCGGGATCATCGAGCCCGAGGGAATCTTGAAGGGCTCGAACAGGAAGGAGCGCAACAGGAAGACCACCACGATGACCGGGAACAGGCCGGCTGTCCAGTCCAGCCACCAGGGCTGGGCCAGGATTTGCTCACGGGCCTGGGACAGTTCCCCACCCTCATCGCTCCTGAGCCCCAGCTTCTCGTTGTCGGCGCGGCGCTGTTGCACCTCGGCCTCCAGCCTGGCGGCGGCCAGCTGGCGCTGCGGCAGGAAATGGAAACGCTCGGCCAGCCAATACAGACCCGTGACCACCGAAGCCAGGAACAGCAGCAGGGCGAAATTGCCTTCGATGGCGCCAAAGTACCAGGCGCCGATGTAGCCGGCGAAGGCGGCCAGGATGGCCGCGGTCAGGATCTGCATCACTCCTCCACCTGCAAAATGGCCAGGAAGGCCTCCTGGGGCACTTCCACCGAACCGATCTGCTTCATGCGTTTCTTGCCTGCTTTCTGTTTTTCGAGGAGCTTGCGCTTGCGGCTGATGTCGCCGCCGTAGCATTTTGCCAGCACGTTCTTGCGCAGCGCCTTGATGTTCTCGCGCGCGATGATGTTGGCGCCGATGGCAGCCTGGATGGCCACGTCGAACTGCTGGCGGCTGATGATCTCGCGCATCTTGGCGGCCACGGCACGGCCGCGGTACTGCGACTGGCTGCGGTGCACGATGATGGACAGGGCGTCCACCTTTTCGCCATTGAGCAGGATGTCCACCTTGACCACGTCCGAGGCCCGGTATTCCTTGAACTCGTAATCCATGGACGCGTACCCTCGGCTCACCGACTTGAGCTTGTCGAAGAAGTCCAGCACGATCTCGCCCAGCGGCAACTCATAGGTCAGCATGACCTGACGACCGTGGTAGGCCATGTTGAGCTGCACGCCGCGCTTCTGGTTGGCCAGGGTCATGACCGGCCCCACGTATTCCTGCGGCATGTACAGGTGCACGGTCACGATGGGTTCGCGGATTTCCTGGATCTTGGCCTGGTCCGGCATCTTGGACGGGTTCTCGACCATGACGACCTCGCCGTCCCCCTTGACGACCTGGTAGACCACGCTGGGCGCCGTGGTGATCAGGTCCTGGTCAAACTCTCGCTCCAGCCGCTCCTGCACGATCTCCATGTGCAGCAGGCCCAGGAAGCCGCAGCGGAAGCCGAAGCCCAGGGCCTGGGAGACCTCGGGCTCGAAGTGCAGGGAGGCATCGTTGAGCTTGAGCTTCTCCAGACTGTCGCGCAGGGCGTCGTACTGGTTGGCTTCGGTCGGATACAGGCCGGCAAACACCTGGGGCTGGATTTCCTTGAAGCCGGGCAGGGCCTCGGTTGCCGGGCCGGCGTTGTTGGGAAGCTTCTTTTCCAGGGTGACCGTGTCGCCCACCTTGGCGGCGGTCAGCTCCTTGATGCCGGCAATGATGTAGCCCACCTCGCCGGCCTGCAGGAGTTCGCGTGGCTGGTTGGCCGGGGTGAAGACTCCCAGGCTGCCCGCCTCGTAAACCATATTGGCGGCCATGAGCTTGATACGATCGCCCTTGTTCAGGCGGCCGTCGACCACCCGCACCAGCATGACCACACCCACATAGCTGTCGAACCAGCTGTCAATGATCATGGCACGCAGCGGACCGTCTGGGTTGCCGCGCGGCGCCGGGATCTTGGCAACGATGGCCTCGAGGATGTCGTCCACGCCCATCCCGGTCTTGGCCGAACAGGGGATGGCCTCCGAGGCATCGATGCCGATCACGTCCTCGACCTCCTCCTTGGCGCGCTCGGGATCGGCCTGCGGCAGATCCATCTTGTTGAGCACCGGTAGCACCTCCACGCCGAGGTCCAGCGCGGTGTAGCAGTTGGCCACCGTCTGCGCCTCCACACCCTGGCTGGCATCCACCACCAGCAGAGCGCCCTCACAGGCCGACAGCGAACGGCTGACTTCGTAAGAGAAATCCACATGACCTGGTGTGTCGATCAGGTTGAGGTTGTAGACCTGGCCATCGCGTGCCTTGTATTGCAGCGCAGCGGTCTGCGCCTTGATGGTTATCCCACGCTCTTTCTCGATATCCATGGAGTCCAGCACCTGGGCCTCCATCTCGCGTTCCGCCAAGCCACCACAACGCTGGATCAGCCGGTCCGCAAGCGTCGATTTGCCATGGTCGATGTGCGCGATGATCGAAAAATTTCTGATGTGCTTCATCAACGAGAACGCTTAAGTGATTGAATTTAAAAAGAGGCAGGCAAGAAAAAAGGGCGCGTCGGGTAGTGACGCGCCCTGAACCAACAATCTATGGCAACTGCGATAGTTGGAGCTTCATTGTAGGCAAAAAGGTAGCCCCGTACAGTCCGAAAAATCGCAAATTTCCGTCGTTGCGACGTCACAACAGGAATTTGTCAACAGCTTATCAACAAATTAGGTGGCCAAGGTTTGAACAAGTTGTGGGCGATCTGTGGATCGGTCCGGGAACGGGTCCCGGAATCTCGCATCGTGGGTTTAAAGCCTAGCGATATGCAAGAAATCAGCCCTGGGATGGGGCTGATTCTAACCAATTCGTCCATTCGAAACAATAAAGTCAGCAATCACAAACTTACATCGCTGTTGCGGAACGGATCGGAAAGAAAAATTTGCAGCGTGGCCAAAGCCCCCAAAACCGAGTCGGATAGGGGGCTGTCTGGCGGACTCAGCGTTGCGGCCGGATCACCGCGTACTGGGCCCACTCCCCCCGACGAAACAGCACGTTGACCGGCTTGCCCTTGTCGAGCTTGCCCAGCAAGGTCTCGAACTCCCGCACGGAGCCGATCTCGACGTTGGAAAGCGCCAGGATCACATCGCCTTCGCGCAAACCCGCGCGGGCCGCGGCTTCCACGGCCGACTCGACCCTCACCCCACCCTTGAGCTTGAGATCCTTCTTCTGGGCTTCGGTGAGCTCGGTGACGGTCAGGCCCAGCGCCGCAGCGGCGGCCGTGCGCGGCTTGTCGTCCTGCGCCTTGCGGGCCACGGGCTTCTCGGCCTCGAATTCGCCAATGGTCACTGTGAGATCCTTGGTCGCGCCACGACGGAACACAGTCAGGGTGGCACGACTGCCTGGCTTGAGGCTGCCCACCATGCGCGGGAGGTCCGTGGACTTCTCGATGGCCTTGCCGTCAAGCTTGATGATGATGTCGCCCGCCTCGACGCCGGCCTTCTCGGCGGGTGCACCGGCCTCGACCCCGCGCACCAGCGCCCCCTGCGGCTTGCCCAGACCGATGGCCTCGGCCACCTCCTTGGTCACCTGGTCGATCTGTACGCCGATGCGCCCGCGCGTAACACGGCCGCTGGCACGCAGCTGCTCGCTCACCCGCATCGCCTCGTCGATCGGGATCGCAAACGCGATGCCCATGTAGCCACCAGATCGGGAATAGATCTGGCTGTTGATGCCCACCACCTCGCCACGCAGATTGATCAGCGGCCCGCCCGAATTGCCCGGGTTGATGGCTACGTCGGTCTGGATCAGCGGCAGGTAGTCGCCGGTGTCGCGCTGCTTGGCACTGACAATGCCGGCGGTCACGGTGTTTTCCAGGCCGAAGGGCGAGCCGATGGCCATGACCCACTCGCCCACCTTGAGCCGGCTGACGTCGCCGATCTTCACCGCGGACAGGCCCGTGGCCTCGATCTTGACCACGGCCACATCGGTGCGCTTGTCCGCCCCCACGATGCGGGCCTTGAACTCGCGCTTGTCCGGCAGGGTCACGAGCACCTCATCGGCGCCGTCGACCACGTGCGCATTGGTCATGATGAAGCCGTCCGCCGAGAGAATGAAGCCCGAGCCTACGCCGCGCGGCTGCTCCTCGGGCTGCGGTCGACCGGAACGAGGTCCCTGCCGTGGCACATTGGGCGGCACGGGCAGGCCGAAGCGACGGAAGAATTCGAGCATCTCCTCGTCCACGCCTTCTTCGCCACCCCGGGCACTGGCCTTCTCCAGGGTCCGGATGTTGACCACAGAAGGCCCGACCTGGTCGACCAGGTCCGTGAAGTCCGGCAGACCACGTACCTGGGCATGCGCCGGCTGCGCCAGGAACAGCGCGGCCAGCGCCCAGAGCAGCAGAAAGCCGGACACCCACCAGCCACGCCTTGCCTCCGCACGGGAGGACATCGATACAGCCAACACAGACATGTGAAACCTCATCTCGAATCGATCGAAGAATTAAAGCAAAAAGAAAAGTGCCCGCGCAGCAGCGGGATTCAAGGCAGACGCTCCAGCCCCTGGGCAAAAGCCTGCAGGGTCTGGGGTGGCACCTCGCCCACCAGGGTCAGCCACCAAGCGGCACCCGCGCCCCGTCCGCGCTGCACCAAGGCGTGGGTCGCCCCCATGGCCTGCTGCCCCTCCTGCACGTGGCGGCGCGGATCATAGGGCTCGATGAACAGCGAGACGGTGGCCAGACCATCCGAAAACACCCACTGCAGCGCGCCGCCACCCGTGGGGGCCGGGCGGCGATAGCAACTCATGGCACGAAACCCCGGGACCTCCTGGGCCAGTTTCCAGCCCTCGGCTTGCGGCGTGGTCTTGACCAGGGCGGGCGTCTCCAGCTTGTAGCCCTCGGTCTCGCCCATCATGCGCTTGAGCTTGTCCATGCTCACCGGTGCGTCGAGCTGCAACTCGGAGAAGGCCACCTGCTCCAGCACCCGTCCCTGGGCATCCAGCGTCTGCAGCTTGAGCATCAGACCGGTCTTCTTTTCACTCCAGATGCGGTAGCCGAAACGCAGACCATCGCGCGGCTGGAGCTGCACCACATCGGCCTCGAAACCGGCCACACGCTCGCTGCCCTGCAGACTTGCGCCATAGTGCTGGTCGATCGCCGCGTCGACCGACTTGAGCAACTGAGGGAAGAGGCCCAGCGACTCTCGCTTCTCGACCACGGCCACCCGGCTCTGCGGCGAGAAGGTGATGACCTCGTCGTTGCGCCGGAAGGTGGAACGCGGCGTACCCGTCAGGGCCTCGACCCGCTCCATCTGCTGGCGACCATCGCAGATGTGCCAGACCCGCGCACTCGACATGGCGCCCCCCGAAGACACCACCAAGATCCCGACATAGGCACGTCGGCGCGAGGCCTCGTGCATGCGCTGCAGCCATTCGGAAATGCTGCGCTCGCCGGGCACGGGCGTATCGGCCCCGGCGGGCGCCAGCCCCAGCAGCAATGCCAGCGGCAGCACCAGACGCAGGAAGGCAGTCACTTTCATGTCCTGTCCGGTCAGCGCGCTGGCCGCTCGAAGGTTGCGTTGCGCAGAAAGCCTGCGGGCATCTGCAGCGCCGACGTGCCGCCCTGCTGCTGATGGGCCGCGATGAGCTGGTCCAGCCGCGGATCACGGATCATCACCGCGGCCTCGGCGGTGGGCGAAGGGGGCGGCGCCACCGTCGCCAGCTGGGGCGCCGGCATCTCGGAGCGCAAGGCCACCAGTTGCCAGCCGAGCACGGCCACCGCCATCAGGGAACACAGACCGGCCACCAGTTTCCAGCGCCAGACGCTGTCGTTGGCGCTTGCACGCGTTGCGCCCGACACCGCCTGCGCGGGCGCTGCGGACCAGGACCTGGCCGATCCCAGCCGGTTGCGCAGACGTGCGACAAAGGCCTCGTCGGGGGCGCCCAGTGCCGCCGCGTGACCATGGCGCAGGACCTCGCCCACCAGGTGGTAATCGCGCCAGCAGGCACGGGCCTGCGGGTCCGACTGCAAGGCGTCCATCGCCCGGGCGAACTCGGCCTCCTGGAGCTCGCCGTCCACCAGGGCTGACACCAGCTCAGGTGCCCGCCGGGCCTGAAGTGCGGAGTCTTCTTTCATGTTCATTCCTACCAACGTTTACCGGTCTGGCGGTCCAGCAGGGGCCGCACCCGCGCCGAAATGGCCTCGCGCGCGCGGAAGATGCGTGAGCGCACCGTCCCGATCGGGCATGCCATGACGGCCGCAATGTCCTCGTAACTCAGCCCCTCGATCTCGCGCAAGGTCACGGCCTGGCGCAGATCGTCGGGCAGGGCGTCCAGGGCGGCCTGCACGGCAGCGGCGATCTCTCGCGCGGCCAGCAGGCTTTCCGGGGTTTCTTCAGCTATTGGTTCATTCCCGGGCTGGAAAGTTTCATCGTCGTCCCCCGCCGGGCGCAGCGCCGCCTCGGTCAGCAGCGGGTCGTGCTTGAGGTCCAGCAGGGTCTTCTTGGCCGTGTTGACGGCAATGCGGTAGAGCCAGGTATAGAACTGCGCGTCGCCCCGGAACTGGTGCAAGGCCCGGTAGGCCCGGATGAAGCTTTCCTGCGCAATGTCCTCGACCAGGTCGACGTCACGCACCATGCGGGCGATGAGGCGCTGGATGCGGCGCTGGTACTTGATGACCAGCAGATCGAAGGCCCGGTCGTCCCCGGCCAGGGTCCGCGCCACCAGCTGGGCGTCGCTATCGGCAGCAGGAGGCAGCGGCTCGCTCAAGACGCCCCCCCTGGCATCGAGGCCTCCTCGGCGGACACGTCGTAGACCGCACGGCGCAGCTCATCCCAGACCCGGGGAGCCATGCCGCGCGCCAGCCACAGCCAGATCCCCCGGCCCTGCATGGGACGGAATTCCAGCAGCAGGTACTCTTGCCCGTCCAGCCGGGCATGGACTCTGCCCACCTGGGCACCGGTCGCGGTCTCCCAGCGCCAGGACTGCCCGTCCCAGACCAGCTGGCCTTGAGGGGGCTGCAGCGCCGCCCAACCCGCCAGAACGAGCACCAGACCGCACAACAGCAGCACCGGCAGGCGCACAACATCCGCCGCCGCCGACTGCCAGGCCCAGGCCCCACAGGCCAGGCACGCCAGCAGTGCCGGCACGATGTAGATCAGGGCGCGCATGGAAGAACGCCCCACCGGATAGGAAACCGCTGGGGCGCTGTGCATGGTGATTGGTGGATGACGCGTCAGACGCGTTTGAAGACCAGGGTGCCGTTGGTTCCGCCGAAGCCGAAGTTGTTCTTGACCGCGACGTCGATCTTCAGATCGCGCGCCGTGTTGGCGCAGTAATCGAGATCGCACTCAGGATCCTGGTTGAAGATATTGATGGTCGGCGGGCTCTTCTGCGTATGCACGGCGAGCACCGTGAACACCGACTCGATGCCACCGGCGCCGCCCAGCAGGTGGCCGGTCATGGACTTGGTCGAGTTGACGACGATCTTCTTCGCATGGTCGCCCAGGGCCGCCTTGATGGCATTGGACTCGTTGATGTCACCCAGCGGCGTCGAGGTGCCGTGGGCGTTGAGGTAGTCAACCTGGTCCGGGTTGACGCCGGCATTGCGCAGCGCACCCAGCATGGCGCGGCGCGGACCGTCCATGTTCGGGGCCGTCATGTGGCCCGCATCGGCGCTCATGCCGAAGCCAGCCAGCTCGGCATAGATCTTGGCGCCACGGGCCTTGGCGTGCTCGTATTCTTCGAGGACCATGACACCGGCCCCTTCGCCTAGAACGAAGCCGTCGCGGTCCTTGTCCCAAGGGCGCGACGCCGTCTTGGGATCGTCGTTGCGGGTGGACAGCGCGCGCATGGCTGCAAACCCGCCGATGCCCAGCGGCGACACGGTGGCCTCGGCACCGCCGGCAATCATGACGTCGGCATCACCATATTCGATCAGACGCCCGGCTTCGCCGATGCTGTGCAGACCGGTGGTACAGGCCGTCACGATGGCCAGGTTCGGCCCCTTGAAGCCGTAGCGCATCGAGACGTGGCCAGAAATCATGTTGATGATCGAAGCCGGCACGAAGAAGGGCGAAATGCGGCGCGGACCGCGGCTCGCGTATTCGGCATGCGTCTCTTCGATCAGCGGCAAGCCACCGATGCCCGAGCCGATCAGGCAACCGATCCGCACGGCCTGCTCTTCATCCAGCGCGTCACCCGTCTTCAATCCGGCATCTTCAACCGCCTGCATCGCCGCGGCAATGCCGTAGTGGATGAAGGTGTCCATGGTCCGCGCTTCCTTGGCACCGATGTACTTGTCCAGTTCGAAACCCTTGACCTCGCCGGCGAACTTGCAGGCAAAGGCGCTGGCATCGAATTTGGTGATCAGATCAATGCCGGAGCGACCGGCCAGCAGGCTGGCCCAGGACTCGGCCACGGTATTGCCCACCGGGCTGATACAGCCCAGACCAGTGACGACGACGCGACGACGGGACATAGATTTCTGCAGAAGCTAAGAAATGGGAACCGCCGCAAGCGGAAGGTGTCCTCTCACCGGACAGACCGCTTGCAGGGTGGGCGACACGAACAAAGCACGCGTCGCGGACAGGCCATCAGGCCTTCTGGTGCGACTTGGCGTAGTCGATCGCGTTCTGCACCGTGGTGATCTTCTCGGCGTCTTCGTCCGGGATCTCGATGCCGAACTCGTCTTCCAGGGCCATCACCAGCTCGACGGTGTCGAGGGAGTCGGCACCCAGATCAGCCACGAAAGCCTTCTCGTTGGTCACCTGGGACTCTTCCACACCGAGTTGTTCGGCAATGATTTTCTTGACGCGTGCTTCGATATCGCTCATGTGTTCCCTCAGAGGGTTGTAGATGAATCCGTGATTTTAGCCGTCCCTGAAAGAGTTTCCGGGACGGCCGCCGTACGGATGGTTCGGCTGGATGCTTGCATGCTCAGGCCATGAACATGCCGCCGTTGACGTGCAGCTCCTGCCCCGTCACGTAAGCGGCCTGCGGGGAGGCCAAGTAGGCTACCGCATGGGCAATGTCAGACGGCTTGCCCAGATGGCCCAAGGGGATTTGGCCCAGCAGGGCCTTCTGCTGCTCGTCGGGCAGGTGGGCCGTCATGTCGGTCTCGATGAAACCCGGCGCCACGCAGTTGACCGTGACGTTGCGCGAACCCAGCTCGCGCGCCAGCGCACGCGTCATACCGGCCACGCCGGCCTTGGCCGCGGCGTAATTCGCCTGACCCGGGTTACCCGAAGCGCCGACCACCGAGGTGATGCTGATGATGCGGCCGTAGCGCTGTTTCATCATGGTGCGCATCACGGCGCGACTCATGCGGAACACGGCCTTGAGGTTGGTGTCCAGCACCTCGTCCCATTCGCCATCCTTCATGCGCATCGCCAGGTTGTCGCGCGTGATGCCCGCGTTGTTGACCAGCACATGCAAGGCACCATGCTCCTTGACGATGGCGTCGACGGCAGCCTCGCAGCCGGCCGCATCGTTCACGTTGAGCTTGATGCCCTTGCAACCCGCATGGGCCGCCAGAGCCGCACTGATCTTCGCGGCCCCTTCATCACTGGTCGCCGTGCCGATGACCTTGAGCCCGCGCTGTGCCAGCTCGTGCGCAATGGCTGCGCCAATGCCGCGCGAGGCGCCGGTGACCAGAGCCACCTGGCCTTCGAATTTCGTATCGCTCATGCGAGTTGTCCTTTCACTTCCGCCAGCGTGACCGGATCAAACAGGGGCAGGCCCGTCAGGTCGGCGTCGATGCGCTTGGCCATGCCGGCCAGCACCTTGCCCGGGCCGCATTCCACGATGTGTGCGATGCCATGGGCCTTGATGGCCTGCACGCACTCGACCCAGCGCACCGGACCGAAGGCCTGGCGGTACAGCGCGTCGCGGATGCGGTCGGCATCAACCTCCACGGCCACATCGATGTTGTTGATCAGGGTGATCGTGGGCGCCCCGAACTCGACCTCTTCGAGCCGCTCTCGCAACTTCTCGGCCGCGGGCTTCATGAGGCTGGAATGGAAGGGTGCCGAGACCGGCAGGGGCAAGGCGCGCTTGGCACCGTTGGCCTTGAGCACCTCACAGGCCTTCTCGACCGCGGCCTTGGAGCCCGCGATCACGGTCTGTGCCGGGTCGTTGAAATTCACGGCCTCGACCACCTCGTTCGAACCCGGACCGAAGGACTGTGCCGCCTCTGCACAGCCCGCGATCACCTTGGCGGCGTCCATGCCCAGGATGGCGGCCATGGCACCGGTCCCTACCGGCACGGCGTCCTGCATGGCCTGGGCGCGGAAGCGCACCAGGGGCACGGCCTGGCTCAAGGTCAGCACACCGGCCGCCACCATGGCGGAATACTCCCCCAGAGAATGGCCGGCCACCGCCTGCGGCACCACACCGGTCTCGGCCATCCAGACGCGGTAGGCGGCCACGCCGGCCACCAGCATCACGGGCTGGGTGTTGGTGGTCAGGGCCAGCGCTTCCTTGGGGCCCTCCTTGATCAGCTGGGCCACGTTCTCGCCCAGGGCCTCGGAGGCCTCGTGCAGCACCTCACGCACCTCGGGATGGTCACCCCAGGCGTCGAGCATGCCAACCGACTGGGAGCCTTGGCCGGGGAATACAAAAGCAAACGGTTTCATGGTCTTCTGAAAATATAGATGGGGCGAGGCTCACATCGTCAGCAGCACGGCACCCCAGGTGAAACCACCGCCCACGCCTTCGAGCATGACGAGATCCCCCTTTTTCACGCGGCCGCTGCGTACGCCTTCGTCCAGCGCCAGCGGAATCGAGGCGGCCGAGGTATTGCCATGCTGGTCCACGGTCACGATGACCTTGTCCATGGGCAGTTTCAGTTTTTTGGCCGTGCCCGTCATGATGCGGATGTTGGCCTGGTGCGGGATCAGCCAGTCGATGTCCGTGTCCTGCTTGCCCGCCTTGGCCAGCACGGCACGGGCAGCCTCTTCGAGCACGCCCACTGCCAACTTGAAAACGGCCTGGCCGTCCATCTTGAGGAAGGGATCGCCCAGCACCTGGCCGCCCGAGACATGCCCCGGCGTGCACAGGATGCCCACGTGCTTGCCATCGGCGTGCAGGTCGCTGG
Source organism: Hylemonella sp. (assembly GCF_027532185.1). GTDB lineage: Bacteria > Pseudomonadota > Gammaproteobacteria > Burkholderiales > Burkholderiaceae_C > Hylemonella. The sequence continues at coordinate 236,211 of NZ_JAPZSV010000001.1, forward strand.
CCAGGACGCCCGGCGTCTCGGAAGCCTCCAGCACCACGGCGCCGGCGCCGTCGCCAAACAGCACACAGGTGGTGCGGTCCTTGAAATCGATGATGCGGGAAAACACCTCGGCGCCCACCACCAGGGCCTTGCTGGCGGCGCCGGTCTGGATCATGGCATCGGCCACGCTCAGGGCGTAGACAAAGCCGCTGCAGACGGCCTGCACATCAAACGCCGCACAACCGTTGGCCCCGATCTTGTCCTGCAGGATGGCAGCCACCGAGGGGAAGACCATGTCGGGGGTCGAGGTCGCCACAATGATCAGGTCCAGCTCGCTGGCCTGGATGCCAGCCGCTGTCAGCGCGCGGCGCGCGGCCTCGGTCCCCAGATCGCTGCTGGTCACGCCAGCTTCGGCGAAGTGGCGCGCCCGGATGCCGGTGCGCTCCACAATCCATTCATCGGATGTTTCAATGCCGTCGCGCGCCAGCTGGGCTGCCAGATCGGCGTTGCTCAGGCGCTTGGGCGGCAGGAAGCTGCCGGTGCCGGTGATGCGGGAATAGCGTCTCATGTAATAGTTCGTAAGGGAAGGTCCGGGGCCGGCCCGTCGGGCCGGCTCGGCTACTCCGCAGCGGCCAAGCCGGCCAGCAACGGAGCGGCATGCGCGATCCGGGCCTGGACCCGGTCAAGCAGCTGGTTCCGGGCTGCATCATACGCGCGGTTCAGGGCCTGCTCAAAAGCCAGTTCGTCGGCCGAGCCGTGACTCTTGAATACCAGGCCGCGCAGGCCCAACAGGGCTGCACCGTTGTAGCGCCGGTGATCCACACGCTTTTTAAATGCCAATAGAACCGGAAGGGCGACGATGGCCGCAATTTTCGTCAAGATATTGCGCGAGAACTCTTCCTTGAGAAAGCCACCGATCATCGAGGCCAGGCCTTCGCTGGTCTTCAGGGCCACATTGCCAACGAAACCGTCACAGACCACGATATCGGTCGTGCCTTTGAAGATATCGTTGCCCTCGATATTGCCGTAGAAATTCAAATCGCCAGAATTAGCGGCAGATCGAAGCAATTCGCCCGCTTTTTTGATGACTTCATTGCCTTTGATCACTTCTTCGCCAATATTGAGGAGGCCCACGCTGGGGTTGGCCTCATCCCGCAGGACCGAGACCAGAGCCGATCCCATGACCGCGAACTGCAGCAGGTGCTCCGCCGTGCAATCCACGTTGGCCCCCAGATCCAGCACCGTCGTTGCGCCGCCCGTGGCATTGGGCAGCTGGGTGGCGATGGCCGGGCGGTCGATCCCCTCCAGCGTCTTGAGCACGTAGCGGGCAATCGCCATCAGCGCGCCGGTGTTGCCGGCCGAGACCGCAGCCTGGGCCGCCCCGGTCTTGACCTGCTCGATCGCCACGCGCATGGACGAGTCCCGCTTTCGGCGCAGCGCCACCTCGATGGGGTCGTCCATGCCGACGACCTCGGAAGCGGCCACCACACGGGCCCGGGCATGGCGGAAACCAGCCAAGGGCTCGGCCAGACCGACCAGCAGCAGCTCGGCCTCAGGGTGGTTTTCGAGGAAGTTGCGGCACGCCGCCAGCGTGACGCGGGGGCCGTGATCGCCCCCCATGCAGTCCACAGCTATCGTGATCATGGGTCGGCAGCGCGATCAGGCGCGGTAGGAACCGAAAAAGACGGTCGTCATCAAGACAAAGGCCCGAGCTACCTGCGTTGTAGCGTCGGGCCCGGCAAAACCTGGGGAGATCAGGCTTCGGACTTGGTCTTCAGCACCTTGCGGCCACGGTAGAAACCGTTGGGGCTGATGTGGTGGCGCAGGTGGGTTTCACCCGTGGTCGGCTCGACGGCGATGCCGGGCACGCCCAGGGCGTTGTGCGAACGGTGCATGCCGCGCTTGGACGGCGACTTCTTGTTTTGCTGAACGGCCATGTTTGGCTCCTGGTGGACACGGGCCTCGAAGAGACCCTGCGTCAGGTTGATTGGACATATCAGCGCAGGTTGGGGCTGCGCGAAACCACGAATTATAGCCTAACTGATTGATTTCACGCCAATTTCGCAAACCCGGGAGGGCCTCAGCCTTTGCGGCCGGTTTTCAGGCCAGCCAGCACGGCAAACGGCTTGGGTTGGGCCTGCTGGGCGGCCTCGAAATCGGCGTCCTGAACGGCCAGCGTCAACGCGGTCGGACAGGCTTCATGCCTTGGCACCAGCGGCAAGGCCATGAGCAGCTCGTCCTCCACCAAGGTCTGCAGATCGAAATCCCGACTCAGGACCAGCACGTCTTCTTCGGCCTCCTCGTCCTCGGTCTCGGCCTGCGCTTCGGTGGCCACAAAGCGGAAATCGCGCGCCACATCCAGGACGATATCGACCGGCCCCAGGCAGCGCTGACAGGTCAGCGGCAGGCTGAGCCGGGCACTCAGATGCAGCCAGATGCGGGCATGGCCGCTGGCATCGCTCTGCTGCGCGCCCCGAGCCTCCCACTGCACCTGGCGATCGGCGCCCTGCCCGCCGCTCTCCTGCAGTAGACGCTCGTAATTTGATAGCACATCATTCCCGCGCAAGGTCACGCCGGCCTGGGCAAAGGCGGGCACATCAAGATGGCGCGGTTGAAACTCGGTCAACATGGCGGCAGTGTAAGAGAATCCGGGCATGACATCCCGCCCCCTGATCCTCGGCTCCACCTCGGCCTACCGGCGCGAGCTGCTACAACGCCTGCGCCTCCCTTTCGAGGTCGTCGCCCCCGACGTCGACGAAACCCCGCACGCTGGCGAACGCCCGCCCGAACTTGCGCGCCGCCTGGCCCTGGCCAAGGCCCGTGCCGTCGCCCAGCGCCACCCCTCGGCCCTTGTGATCGGCTCGGACCAGGTGGCCGATCTCGGCGGCGAGCCCCTGGGCAAGCCCGGCACGCACGAACGCGCAGTCGAGCAGTTGCGCCGCATGCGCGGGCGCACCGTGATCTTCCAGACGGCATTGGCCGTGGTCTGCCTCGAGACCGGTTTTGAGCAACTGGACCTGGCGCCGGTGCGGGTGCGCTTTCGCGAGCTCAGCGATACCGAGATCGAGACCTATCTGCGCGCCGAAACACCTTATGACTGCGCCGGCAGCGCCAAGAGCGAGGGCCTGGGCATCGCCCTGCTGGAGTCCATCGAAAGCGATGACCCCACCGCCCTTGTCGGCCTGCCCCTGATCCGCACGGCCCGCATGCTGCGTGCCGCCGGATGGCCTGTGCTGAGCGCATGAACAGCGCCGGCAAACTCTATCTGGTGCCAGCCCCGCTGGACTTCGGCTGCGAGAGGCAGACGCCTTTGGACCAGGTGCTCCCCTCGGGCACCCTGGTCGTTGCGGCCCGGCTGTCTCACTGGATCTGCGAGAACGCCAGGAGCGCGCGCGCCTACCTCAAACGTGTGGGTGAACTGCAGCCCTTGTCGGCGCCGCTGCAGGCGCTGAACATCCAGGAACTGCCGCGAGAAGTCCATAAGAAGGGCGACCATGGCCCCGGCGGTTTCGATGCCCGGCCCTTGCTGGCCCCGGCACTGGCGGGACAGGACGTCGGGCTGCTCAGCGAAGCCGGTATGCCGGCTGTGGCCGACCCCGGTTCCTCGGTGGTGCGTGCTGCGCACGAACTCGGCATTGCCGTCGTCCCCCTGGTCGGGCCGGTTTCACTGCTGCTGGCCCTGGCGGCCAGCGGCCTGTCCGGCCAAAGCTTCGCCTTCGTGGGTTACCTGCCGCAGGATGCGGCGGAGCGCACGCAACGCATCAAGGCGCTGGAGTCCCTGGCGCTCAAGACGGGCCAGACCCAGCTCTTCATCGAGACGCCGTACCGCAACGCCGCCCTGCAGGATGCGCTGCTCAAAACCCTGCAACACAACACCCGGCTGTCGGTCGCCAGTGGGCTGACGCTGGAAAATGCCCAGATCCGCAGCGAGCACATCAAGCGCTGGAGGCAGCTTGCGCCTGCAGCAGACAACCACACCCCCGCCGTCTACGCGATCGGGCGCTGAGGAGGCCAGACGACTGTCCTTGTTGCCCGGCCGCAGCATGAAGCTCATCCGCATTCCGCGTTCGAAGGTGAAGCTCGGAGAAGCCCGCGCCGTTGCGCATCAGGACAAGCTGGCCGAAAAGGAACGTCTCAGCCTGTCTACCCTGCAGCGCGCGGAGAACCTGCTCAGCCTGTGGGACCACAGCGCCGCAGCGATGGAACAACGCGTGGCCCCGACCAGCCAGGCAACGCCCGCTCAAGCGGCCTGAGGCCGATGGCCGACGCTCAGCGCCAGGACGGTGCGGCGCTACGCACGGCGCGTACCGAACCTTCGCCGATGGCCGCACCGAAACGCTTGACCAGACGCTCGGCCACGTTCGGATGGCGTGTGTAGTCGACGATGTCCTCGGCCTGCACCACCTCACGCGCCACGTAGTCGAGGTTGCCCAGCTGATCGGCCAGACCCAGCTCGACGGCCTGCTGGCCGGTCCAGAACAGACCGCTGAACATGTCCGGGGTCTCTTTCAGGCGCTTGCCGCGGCCTTCCTTGACGACACCGATGAACTGCTTGTGGATCTGGTCCAGCATGGCCTGAGCATAGGCGCGCTGCTTCTCCGTCTGCGGACTGAAGGGGTCGAGAAAGCCCTTGTTCTCGCCAGCCGTCATGAGCCGACGCTCGACGCCCAGCTTGTCCATGAGACCGGTGAAGCCGAAGCCGTCCATCAGCACGCCGATGCTGCCCACGATGCTGGCCTTGTCCACATAAATCCGGTCGGCCGAGACCGCAATGTAGTAGGCCGCCGAGGCACAGGCCTCTTCCACCACCGCATAGACCGGCTTGTCATGCTGGGCCTTGAGGCGCCGGATCTCGTCGTTGATGATGCCGGCCTGCACGGGGCTGCCACCCGGAGAGTTGATCAGGAGCACCACCGCCTGGGCGCCGGCATCCTCAAACGCGTTGCGAATGGCGGCAACGACCAGCTCGGCACTGGCCTCGCTTTCGGAGGAAATCTCACCCTTGATTTCCACCATGGCGGTGTGACGCGCGCTGGGTGAACTGCCCGTCTGCCCGAGGCCGAACACCAGCCAGACCACCAGCAGGAACAGGCCCAGGGTGATCAACCGGTTGATGATCTTCCAGCGTCGCGCCGTGCGCTGCTCTTCCAGTGCGGCAAACGCCAGTTTCTCCAGCACGCCACGCTCCCAGCCGGGAACCGCGGCCGGCTCCTTCGTGTTTGCGCCACTCTCGGGACTCAGGGATTCATTCATGTCAGAACTCGACAGGTTTCAGGTTGTAGGCAGTATGCCAGTGCACAACGCCATCACGCTCCGTGAGGGCGATCTTGACCAGCCCCCCGCGGCAGGGCCCGCCCCGGCAGGCCCCGGTCTCGGGGGCATAGAGCGCGCCATGCGTGGCACAGATCAGCCAGTGGCCCGTGATGTCGAAGAAATGGTTGGGCTGGTAGTCCAGCTCCATGGCCACATGGCTGCAGCGGTTCAGATAGGCGTGGGCTCGCCCCGCGTAGCGGACGGCAAAGGCGCGGCAGGTCTGGCCGCCATAGACCACGTCGAAAGGCACGGCCAGCCCGCTGTCGACCAGATCGGCCGAATTGCACAGGGGAATCAGGCCGGCCTCGTCCATGACTCAAGCGTGCTCCAACAGCCAGTCGTGCAGCTCGCGCACCGAATGCGCCACATGCAGGGGCTGCAAGGCGTGGAAGGCCTCGGGCTCGTGCGCGCCATAGCTCACGCCCACGCTGGCGCAGCCGGCGTTGAGCGCCATCTGCAGGTCGTGCGTGGTGTCGCCAATCATCAGCGTGCGTTCGGGCTCGACGCCGAATTCGCGCATGAGCTCCTGCAGCATGCGCGGGTGCGGCTTGCCGGCCGTCTCGTCGGCCGTGCGCGAGCCGTCGAACACCCCCTTGAGCCGCACGGTGTGCAGCACCTCGTCCAGACCACGTCGGCTCTTGCCCGTGGCCACGGTCAGCCAGTGGTGGCGTGCCTTGAGGTCGGTCAGCAGCTCCAGCACGCCGGCAAACAGGCTCAGGTCGTTCTGGTGCGCCATGTAATGAAAGCGGTAGCGCTCCCCCAGGGCCGGGTATTTCTCGGGCGGCACGTCGGGCGCTGCATGGGCCAGGGCTTGGCTCAGGGCCATGCCGATCACATAAGACGCATCCTTGTCGCTGGGCACGGTGCCGCCAACATCGCGCACCGCCTCCTGGATGCTGCGCGTGATGATGGCCGTCGAATCGAACAGGGTACCGTCCCAATCGAAGGCGATCAGGTCGTACTGGCGGGGTCTAAAACTCATGAATGCTCGGACTCAGGAAGGACGTGACCCGCGAAACGGGCCAGCTCAGGCGGCAGCGGGCAGATCAGCTCGATACGCTCACCGCTGGCCGGATGGTTGAACTGTAAACGCCAGGCATGCAGGAACATGCGCCGCAGCGGCACCGCCCCCTCGCCAGCTACGGGTTTCTGCAGGGCCTTGTTGCGCTCGAAATCCCCGTACTTGTCATCGCCCACGATGGGCAGGCCTTCGGACGCCAGGTGCACGCGGATCTGGTGCGTGCGCCCGGTCTTGATGGTCACTTCCAGCAGGCTGTAGTGCTCGGAACGGGCGCGCACCTTGACCAGGGTGACCGACTTCATGCCGTCCGGGTCGTCCCGCGCCACGACCTTCACGCGGCGCTCGCCGTCCTCCAGCAGGTATTTGTGCAGGGGCTTGTCCAGCACCTTCTTGTTGAGCGGCCAGGCGCCGGCCACCAGGGCCAGATAGGTCTTGCCGGTCTCGCGCTCCCGAAACTGGTCCTGCAAGGCCTTGAGCGCGCTGCGTTTCTTGGCCAGCAGCAGGATGCCGCTGGTTTCCCGGTCCAGCCGGTGCACCAGCTCCAGGAACTTCGCCTGCGGCCGGGCCATGCGCAGCTGCTCGATGACACCGAAGCTCACGCCTGAGCCTCCATGCACGGCCGTCCCGGCGGGCTTGTCCAGGGCCAGCACGGCCTCGTCCTCGAACAACACCGGGAACTCGCGGGCCGGGGCATGGGGCGCCGCCATGGCCTCGGCTTTCTCCACCGCCCGCTCCGACAGGCGCACGGGCGGCACCCGCACCTGGTCGCCCGTCTCGACCCGCGTATCGGCTGAAGCTCGCCCTTTGTTAACCCTCACTTCGCCGCTACGGATGATGCGGTAGACATGGGTCTTGGGCACGCCCTTGAGCTGACGCAGCAGGAAATTGTCCAGGCGCTGGCCGGCCGATTCCTCGTCGACTGTCACGATTTCGACACGGGGACTGGCCGCAGGCGTTTTGCCCCCTATAATGTGTTTCACTAGCGCCGCGCTGTAAGTGGTTGATTTATCTGGAGTTTAGTCCAGATGGCCCTCAAGCCGCGCTGGAAGGTCGATGTCACCGACCACCGGGTACGCAAACCGCAAGCCAGCTGCTTGCCGTGGCCTGCCCAGTGGAAGGCGCAACCGACGCCTAGAAACACTGAACGGAATACCCAGTGCTGCCAGCCATAAGCTGGCAGCCGGATCAAAGCGAAATGTTTGTGTTGATGTGCCTGATCCTCCTGTGCCTGCAGCGCGCCCGCGTGCTGCTGCCCGGCACCGATCAGCCATCAGCGCCCGCACTGCGGGCAGCCCTGGCCGCCAAGTTGGTGGCGGCCCCACAGACGCCTTTCCTCGCCCTCATCCACGCGCCTACACCGCGGCTCACAAGCTGAGCCCGCGGTTCTCCGGCAATTCCATCCGTTTCGAAGCGTCAGTTCCGGCATCGTGCGCCCGCACAGGGCATGTGTACTGATGTAAAGGAAAACATCCCATGAAACGGATGCTGATCAACGCCACGCAGGCCGAAGAACGCCGCCTGGCCATCGTCGACGGACAGAAGCTCCTCGACTACGAGATCGAGATCGAAGGGCGCGAACAGCGCAAGGGCAACATCTACAAGGCCGTCGTCACGCGCGTCGAGCCCTCGCTGGAAGCCTGCTTCGTCGACTACGGCGAAGACCGCCACGGTTTCCTGCCGTTCAAGGAGATCTCCCGCAACTACTTCCAGCAGGGTGTGTCGGTCAGCCAGGCCCGCATCCAGGACGCCATCAAGGAAGGCCAGGAGCTGCTGGTCCAGGTGGAGAAGGAAGAGCGTGGCAACAAGGGCGCGGCACTGACCACCTTCGTCTCGCTGGCGGGCCGCTATGTCGTGCTCATGCCCAACAACCCGCGCGGCGGTGGCGTGAGCCGTCGCATCGAGGGCGACGACCGGGCCGAACTGAAAGAAGCGCTGGACCAGCTCGAGTACCCCAACGGCATGTCCATCATCGCGCGCACCGCCGGCATCGGCCGTAGCGCGCCCGAACTGCAGTGGGACCTGAACTACCTGCTCAAGCTCTGGACCGCGATTGACGGCGCGGCCAAGGGCGGCAAGGGCGCCTTCCTGATCTACCAGGAATCGAGCCTGGTGATCCGGGCCATCCGCGACTACTTCAACAACGACATCGGCGACATCCTGATCGACACCGACGACGTGTACGAGCAGGCCCAGCAGTTCATGGCCCACGTCATGCCCGAGCATGCCGCGCGCGTGAAACGCTACCGCGACAACGCCCCGCTGTTCAGCCGCTTTCAGATCGAGCACCAGATCGAGTCGGCCTACGCCCGCACGGTCAACCTGCCCTCGGGCGGCGCCATCGTGATCGACCACACCGAGGCTCTGGTGTCGATCGACGTCAACTCGGCGCGCGCCATCAAGGGCGGCGACATCGAGGAGACCGCCACCCGCACCAACCTGGAAGCCGCCGACGAAGTGGCTCGCCAGATGCGCCTGCGTGACCTGGGCGGCCTGATCGTGATCGACTTCATCGACATGGAAGAGTCGAAGAACCGCCGCGAGGTCGAGAACCGCCTGCGCGACGCTCTGCGCCAGGACCGCGCCCGCGTGCAGTTCGGCACCATCAGCAAGTTCGGCCTGATGGAAATGAGCCGCCAGCGCCTGCGCCCGGCCCTCTCCGAAGGCGCGTCCATCCCCTGCCCGCGCTGCGGCGGCTCCGGCCACATCCGCGACACGGAAAGCTCGGCACTGCAGATCCTGCGCATCATCCAGGAAGAGTCCCAGAAGGACAACACCGCCGCCGTGCATGTACAGGTGCCGGTGGACGTAGCCTCCTTCCTGCTCAACGAGAAACGCAACGAGATCACCAAGATCGAGCTCAAGCAGCGTATCAATGTGCTGATGGTGCCCAACAAGTCGCTGGAGACGCCGAACTACAAGCTCGAGCGCCTCAAGCACGACGATCCGCGTTTGGACAACATCGAGGCCAGCTACCAGATGGCCGACGAGATCGAGGACCCGACCGCCGTCACGCGCCGTTCGCAGGAGCCCACCAACAAGCAGACCCCGGTCATCAAGGGCGTGCTGCCCGACGCACCGGCGCCGATCGCCCCGCCCAAGCCGGTGGCCGAAGCCCCCGCCACGCCGGCCAAGGCCGCTGCGGCCGCGCAACAGCCGGCCAGCCCGGGCTTCATCGGCTGGCTCAAGAACCTGTTCGGCAGCAAGCCGGCAGCCGAGCCGGCCAAGGTGGAGAAGAAGGAAGAGCGTCGCGACGGCCGTGGTGGCCGCGAAGGCAACCGCAGTGAAGGTCGCGGCGAAGGCCGTGGACGCGGCGGACGCGGTGGCCGTGGTGGTGAGCGCGGTGAACGTGGCGAACGCCAGGAACGCGGCGAGCGTAACGAGCAGCGCGGTAACCGCGGCGAGCGTCAGGGCCAGCGTGCCGACGCCGAGAACCGCAACACGCAGCAGGCGGCTGAAGGCGGCAGCGAGCCGCGTCAGGAACGTGCGCCGCGCAACAACGAACAGCGCGGCCGCAACGGTGAACGCGCCGAACGTGGCGAGCGCCAGGAGCGTGGTGAGCGCAACGAGCCGCGCGGCAACCGCGGGGGCGAACGCGGTGATCAGCCGCGTGAAACACGCGAACCTCGCGAGCCCCGTGAGCCCCGCGAACCGCGTGGGGAGCGCCCGGAGCGCGGTGAGCGCCGCAACGAGCGCGGCCCGCGCCCCGAAGCGGAACGCCGTCCGGCCGAGGAAACCCGTCCGCAAGACCCGCTGAACGAGGCGCAGCAGGCCGTCGAGACTGCGCATGACGGCGACACCCAGCCCATGGAACCCCGCCCCGAAGGCGAAGCCCAGGGTCAGCGTGAGCGCCGTTCACGCGACCGCTATGGCCGTGACCGCCGCGAGCGTGGCGAGCGCCAGGAGCAGGCCGCCCAGGCATCCGCGGGGGCCGAGGCCACCCAGCCCCAGACGAGCCCCGCCGTCGCGGCATCCCGCCCGACCCCGGTCGCGGCAGCACCCGCTGCCCATGCCACGGCTGCCACCGGCCGGGCCCTCCCCCGCGTGCAGCCTTACACTCTGCCGCTGTCCGACCTGAATCAGGTGGCCAGCGCCTCAGGCCTGCAGTGGGTCAACTCCGACGCCGACAAGGTGGCCGCCGTGCAGGCCGCCATCGCGGCCGAACCCAAGCCGGTCCATGTGCCGCGCGAACGCCCGGCACCGGTGGTGCTGGACGAAGGCCCGCTGATCCTGGTCGAGACCCGCAAGGATCTGCGCGAGATGAAGCTGCCCTTCGAGCAGCAGGAAACAGCCCAGGGCTAAAGTCCCCTCGCCCCCGCAAAAAAGCCCGCATCAGCGGGCTTTTTTGCGTCTGGCGCGACGCGAGTCAGAAGACGTCGACCGAACCCGTGCGAGACACCTCGCCGAACAGACCCCGGCGCACCAGCTCCGGGTGGCTGCAGACCTTGTTGCGCCCGTTGCGCTGTGCATAGTCAATGGCCTGGTCGGTGCGCTCCAGCGCGGTGCTGGGCGAATCGTCGGCCAGCACCCGGGTAAAGCCGGCGCTGATGGTCACCCGGCCGACCTGGGGAAAGTTGTACTTCTCGACATTGGCGCGCAGGCGCTCGAAGGCCCCCAGGGCCAGGGCCTCCTCGGGGCAGTGGAAGAGCACGGCAAACTGCTCGCCGCCGAAGCGGTAGAGCCGGTCATGTGCGCGGAACGTACTGTTCATGATGCGCGCCACCAGCAGCGTCACCTCTTCCATGATCAGATGCCCGTGCTTGTCGCTGAGCAGGTGGAAGTTGTCGATGACGATGCAACCGACCCAGTAATTGGGCGGCACGCGGTGGCGTCGCTCCTTGCCGGGTGCGGGCTCGTTTTTCGGATCGTCCGGCATGCCGTCGAGTTCCTCGAGCACGGCGCTGTAGAAGGTGTCATCCAGGGACTTGCGGTTGAGCAGGCCGGTCAGCGCGTCACGGTCGCTGTAGGCCAGCAGCGTGTACATGTTGCGGTAGATGTGGTGCAGCTGCTCGATGGTCTGCCGATCGGCCGGCTCCAGCACGCCCGCGGTGTGAATCTCGATCACGCCCTGCTCGTCGTCGGCACGCGTATCGGCGAACAGCGGCAGGTAGTAGATGCGAGGCCCATCGGGACCGGCCCAGGCCACCTCGATGACCTGGCGGCCATTGAGACTGCGCAGCCGGTCGTAGGACTCCTCCAGCTTGGGCAGGCTATGAAAGTCAATGCGCAGCGGATCCACCACCTTGCCGCCGCCGCGCGCGTCGAGCGAGACCAGGTCCAGCCAACGCTTCTCGCTGTCTTCGGCGCTGACGCGGGAAATCACCACCCGCTGGATCGGCACCAGATCGATCAGGGCCTTGGCCAGGGTCAGTTCCAGCAGATCACGGTCACGGTGATCGGTGAGCTTGATGAGGTGTTCGGTCAGGGTGGCCATGCTGCAAACACAAGTTGTGTGCGGACCATATTAGCCCTTTGCCGGGGCGCCGTCACCCCCCGCCACCCCGGGATCATCCCGAGGTCGGGCTCAGCCCTGGGCCGCCTGCCGCCAGGCGTCGAGCGCGGCCGCAGCATCCTCGCGCTGTTCCGCCAGCCGGGCCAGGGCCGCCCAGGCGCGCCGACGCAGGGCCTCGTCCTTGAGCTGGGTCAGGGCCTGGCGCAGCAGCTGCTGGGCCTTGCCCCAGAGCTGCAGGTGCATGCAGGCCACACCCGCCAAGTACTGCAGCAGCGGCTCACGCGGGTTGCCGAGCTGGGCTGCCTCGATGCGCGCCAGCCAGGCCGCGTCAGGTTGCCCCGGTGTCTGGTGAAAGCCGCGCTCGAGCAGCAGCACAAGCCGCAGGCGCAGCTCCTGCGGCAGGGTGGACGCGGGCCGCACCAGTTGCTCCCACACCGGCAACAGCCACTGCTGCGCCAGCGCAAAGTCCCCCCCTAGCGCGAGCATGCGCTCGCCAGCCTGCAGCGCCACCTCGGGCATGCCACGCTCGGCGGTGTCGAGCTGCTCCCAGACTTTCTGCAGCTGGGCCGGGTCATGCGTGCCGCGCAGCAGCTCCAAGGCCAAGCCACGCACGATGCTGCGCGCGGCCGATTCGGAAAACGCGCGGTGCTTGCCCAGCAGACGCACCGTCTCCAGCGCGGCACGGAACTGCCCCGCCAGACGGGTCACGCGCAGACGCAGACGCAGCGCCAACGTACGACGCGCCACGCCCTGGGGTAGCTCGTCCAGGCGCTGCAGCGCGGCCTGTACATCGCGGTCATCGAAGGCCCAGCGCGCCACGCGCAGCTGCACGCCTTCGCGCACCTCCTGGGCGTCGCGGCCTCGGCCCTGGGTCAGGGCCAGCGCAGAACGCGCATGGTCATCGCGGCCAGCCCGGTCCTGCAAGGCATGGGCGCATTCAGCGGCCAGCAGATGGGCCAGCGCCATCAGGCGCGTGCCATGCGCCAGCGCCTGTTCGCCGCGCGCCAGCGCCTCGGTCTGCACCACCACGTTCTCGGCCGCCTTGCGCGCCCGGATGAAGCGGCCTGCGGCCAGATGAGACATGGCGTCAAGCAGCCCCTGCAGCTGCGTGCGCTCCTGATGGCGGCGGCGCCAGCGCCGCGCCTCGGCAGGCAGGGCCAGCAGCAGAGACAAGCCGCGCAGCGCCGCGTAGAGCAGCACGAAGGCCGCGAACAGCACCAGCAGCACGAGGTTGAGTGAGAAGTCCAGGCGGTAGGGCGGCCAGAACAGCGTGACCGTGCCCTGGTTGTTGCCCGCGAACAGCGCCAGCCCTGCCGCCAGGGCAAAGAGGGCCAGGAACCAGAGCAGATTGCGCATGGCGTCCGCCTCCTGCGCTCAGCGTCCGGGCGCCACAGCCGCCAGCGCGGCCAGGGTCTCGTCGGCGCGTGGCAGCTCCACGCTCTGCATCTGGCTGCGTGTCTGCTGCAGCAACTCGGCGGCCACACGCGTGCGGCGCGCGCTGGCATCGAAATATTTGCCTAGGGTGTTGGCCGCCTTGAGCAGGTCGGCACGCGTAGCCTCCGGCTGACGTGCCAGCAGGCCCAGGCGCGCATTGAGCAGCAGCAGCTTGTAGTTCTCCCGCACGAAGAAGGACTGCTCGGGTGTCAGCAGCACGGCTTCGGGCGTGTCGATGCGACTCACGCGCACCAGACCGCGCAACTCATCGAGCACATGCTGCAGCGTGCGCTGCCACCAGGCCTGCAGGGGGTTCTCGCTGCGCGACACCGGCGGCGCAACCGGCGCCGGTGCGACGCCGACCGCATTGGCCAGAGGCAGCTCGTCGGCCAGGCGCACCAGTTCATCGAGCCGCGCCAACAGCGTGGGCGTGTCGGCGATGGGGGTGGACTTGATACGCGCCATGTCGCGGGCCAGCGCGCGCTGCACCGGGGCTAGGCGGGCCTGCGGAGCCCGCTGCACCCGCTGCTCGGCGGTGCGCAGGGCCGCCAGCAGGGGCTCCATGCTGCCGGTCAGCTGGGCCTGCTGCTGGGCCAGGCGGATGGCGGACTCGATGTCCACCACCAGATTCTCGTCGCGGGTGCGCGAGAGGCTCTGCATCAACTCTTCGAGCTGGCTGCGCTGCAGGGCCACTTCACCCAGCCGCGCTTCGAGCACGGCCTGGCGCGCGGCCAGGTTGCGCTCCTGCTCCTGGGTCTGACGCACCAGGGTGCGCGCCTCGGCCGCCGTGGCCGCCGCCTCGGTGGTCTGGCGGGTCAGCTGGTCCTGCAAGGTGGAGAGACGCTCCCAGAGCAGGCCGTTGAGCAGCAGCGCCAGAATGGCCAGCACACCCAGCGCCAGCACCAGGTTGCGCGACACGTGGGCCGCCGAAGGCTGTGCCCCGGCACTCGCCGTGGGTGCCGCGGCGGCAGGCGCAGCAGCGCCAGGGGTCTCGGGTGCTTCCAGGGGCTCGGGCGTGGTCATTGGAAAGATTCTATCGAGGCCTGCACATCGGCCAAGGCCGGACGGGTCTCACGCACCTCGGCAAAACCTGCAGCCCGCGCCGCCTGCGCGATGCGCGCGTGCGTGGCCACGGCACGCGCGCGTCCCCAGTCCACGCCGGGCAGGCTGGCCTGCAGGTTGTGCACGGCTTCGCTGCTGCTGAAGAGCCAGACCGAGCCATCGCCAGCTGCGCCCAGCGCACGCTGCCGCTGCGCAGCATCGAGCACCGGTGCCTGGCGCTGGTAGCTGGCCAGGAAATCCACCGCACCGCCGGCCGCGCGCACCTGGCGTGCAAACCAGTCGCGGCCTGCGCCTTCGCTGCTGTGGCCCGCGGCGTCGGCCCCGCGCACGACGAGCACGCGCACGCCGGGCCGGATGCGCTGCGCCACCAGGGACCAGAGCGCTTCGGAATCGAACTGCGGGGCATCCTCAGGCGGCGCCACGATCTGTTGCGTCGGCACACCCGCCTGCCGCAGTGCGCGCACCGTACCCGGCCCCGTGGCCCAGGCCTCGCAGGGCGTGCGGTCACCCGCCGGACGAACCGCATGAAAGCCTTCCACGGCATTGGCGCTCACGAACATCACACCGAGATAGCGATCGAGTTCTTGCCAGGCCTGGCGCAGGGCCGCCGGATCGGGTGCTGGCGCAATCGCAATCAGCGGCAGGGCCCAGGGCTCGTGCCCGGCCTGCTGCAACGCCTGCACCCAGTCCTGCGCTTCACGCTGCGGGCGCGTGACGACGACGCGCATGGCGCTCAATGCGCTCCGCTGTCCAGCGTACCGCCGACCCGCAGCACACCCTGGCGCAGCTGCGTGGCCACCTGCAGGCCCAGGGCTTCGGCCGCGGCCAGATCGGCCGCGGGCGCTGCGGCCTGCGCTCGCACCAGGGGAATGCGACCCTCAGGATCGCCCCAGGCGGCCTGCAGGCTCAAGGTGGCGCCATCCAGCGCGGCATAGGCCGCGAGCGGCATGGAACAGCTGCCGCCCATGGCGCGGCTAACCGCACGCTCGGCCGCCACACGCAGCCAGGTTCCCTGGTGCACCAGCGGCGCCAGGGCCTGCTGTACTTCGGGGCGGGCGCTTCGGATCTCGATGCCCAGGGCGCCCTGGCCGGCGGCTGGCAGCATTTCGCTGGGAGCAAAGACGGCGCGGATGCGGTGCTCCAGATCCAGGCGCTTGAGGCCGGCGGCGGCCAGCACGATGGCGTCGTACTGGCCTTCGTCGAGCTTGCGCAGGCGCGTGTCCAGGTTGCCGCGCAGCGGCTCGATCTTCAGGTCCGGGCGGGCGGCTCGCAGCAGGGCCACGCGGCGCAGGCTGGAGGTGCCGACCACGGCGCCTTGCGGCAGCGCCGCCAGGCTGGTGTACTTCGGGGACACGAGGGCATCGCGCGGGTCTTCGCGCTCCATCACGCAGGCCAGCACAAAGCCCTGCGGCAGCTCCATGGGCACGTCCTTGAGCGAGTGCACCGCCAGGTCGGCCTGCCCCTCCTCCAGCGCGACTTCGAGCTCCTTGACGAACAGGCCCTTGCCGCCCACCTTGCTGAGCGAACGGTCCAGAATCTGGTCGCCCTTGGTGGTCATGCCCAGCAGCGTCACCGTATGCCCCTGCTGTTCCAGCAGGGCCTTCACATGCTCGGCCTGCCAGAGAGCGAGGCGGCTTTCGCGGGTGGCAATCGTCAGTTTCATGCGGTGTGCGACTTTCATTCGTGGGATCGCCGATTCATCAGTCGTGAATCACAGACTCATCAGCATGGCGACGATGCTAGCATGGCACCGCACTGCAACACCTCGACACTCCAGCCATGCCCGCCCCTCGTGCCTCCCGTGACAACGAACGCCCCCTGGTCGAAGACATCCGCCTGCTCGGGCGCATCCTGGGGGATGTGATCCGTGAACAGGAGGGCACCGAGGCCTATGAGCTCATCGAGCAGATCCGCAAGCTCTCGGTCGCTTTCCGCCGCGACGCCGACGCCGAAGCCGACAAGACGCTCAAGAAGCTGCTCAAGGGCCTGAGCGATGACCAGACGGTCAGCGTGATCCGGGCCTTCACCTATTTCAGCCACCTGGCCAATCTCGCCGAAGACCGCCACCACATCCGCCGCCGCGCCGTGCACGAACGCGCTGGCAATGAACAAGAGGGCAGCATCGACGTGGCGCTGTCGCGCCTGCGCTGGGCCGGCATCAGCACGCGCAGCATTGCCAACACGCTGGCGCACAGCTATCTCTCGCCCGTGCTCACGGCCCACCCCACCGAGGTGCAACGCAAAAGCATCCTGGACGCCGAGCGCGACATCGCTCGCCTGCTGGTCGAGCGCGACGAGATGAAGGTGCGCGCCACCGGCCTGGACCCGAAGAAGGATCTGCTGACCCCGCGCGAGCTGGCCGCGAACGAGGCGCGGCTGCGTGCCCGCGTGCTGCAGCTCTGGCAGACCCGCCTGGTGCGCAGCAGCAAGCTGGTGGTGGCCGACGAGATCGAAAACGCCCTGAGCTACTACGAGCCCACCTTCCTGCGCGAGATCCCGGCGCTGTATGCCAACCTGGAACGCGAACTCAACCAGCCCGTGCACAGCTTCCTGCGCATGGGCCACTGGATCGGCGGCGACCGCGACGGCAACCCCAATGTCGGCGCACCCACCATGCAGATGGCCCTGGCGCGTCAGGCCGAGGTCGCACTGCGCCACTATCTGATGGAGGTGCATCTGCTGGGCAGCGAACTCTCGGTCTCCGACCTGCTGGTGGGCTGCAGCCCCGAGATGCGGGCCCTGGCCGATGCCTCGCCCGACCACAGTGAGCACCGCAAGGACGAGCCCTACCGCCGTGCCTTGATCGGCATGTACGCGCGACTGGCCGCTACGCTGCACGAGCTCACCGGTACCGAGGCCGCGCGCCACGCCGTGGCGCCGCAAAGCCCTTACCTCAGCGCCGCTGAGTTCCTGGCCGATCTGCGCACCATCGAACAGTCACTGACCGAACGGCACGGCGAGGCCCTGACCCAGCAACGCCTGCGCCCGCTGATCCGCGCCGTGCAGGTCTTCGGCTTCCACCTCGCCACGCTGGACCTGCGCCAGAGTTCGGACAAACACGAAGAGGTGATTGCCGAGCTGCTGGCCACGGCGCGCATCGAGTCCAACTACGCGGGCCTGGACGAGGAGGCCAAGCGCAGTCTGCTGCTGCGCCTGCTGGCCGATGCGCGACCACTGCGCGTGGTGGGCGCGAACTACAGCGCCTGGACGCAGGGGGAGCTGGCAGTGTTCGAGGCCGCGCGCCAGATGCGGCTGCGCTATGGCATCGAAGCCATCCGCCACTACATCATCAGCCACACCGAGACCGTGAGTGACCTGCTCGAGGTGCTGCTGCTGCAGAAGGAAGTGGGCCTGCTGCGCGGCACGCTGGACGCACCCGGCTGTGTGGCCGACCTGATCGTCGTGCCCCTGTTCGAGACCATCGAAGACCTGCGCAACGCCGCGCCCATCATGCGCGAGTACTACGCCCTGCCCGGCATCGCCGGCATGATCCGGCGCAGCGGCGCCGAGCAGGACATCATGCTCGGCTATTCGGACAGCAACAAGGACGGCGGCATCTTCACCAGCAACTGGGAGCTCTACCGGGCCGAGATCGCGCTGGTGGAACTCTTCGACGAACTCAAGCCCATCCAACTGCGCCTGTTCCACGGCCGTGGTGGCACCGTGGGCCGCGGCGGCGGCCCGAGCTACCAGGCCATCCTGGCCCAGCCCCCGGGCACGGTGCGCGGCCAGATCCGCCTGACCGAGCAGGGCGAGGTCATCGCCTCCAAGTACGCCAACCCCGAGATCGGCCGCCGCAACCTCGAAACGCTGGTCGCCGCCACGCTGGAAGCCACCCTGCTGCAACCGACGAAGTCCGCGGCCCCGGCCTGGCTGCAAGCTGCGGCCGAACTCTCACAGGCGAGCATGGGCGCCTACCGCAAGCTGGTCTACGAGACCGAGGGCTTTGCCGAATACTTCTTCGGCGCCACCCCCATCCGCGAGATCGCTGAACTCAACATCGGTTCACGCCCGGCCTCGCGCAAGGCCACGCAGAAGATCGAAGACCTGCGCGCCATTCCCTGGGGCTTCAGCTGGGGCCAGTGCCGCCTCACCCTGCCCGGCTGGTACGGCTTCGGCTCTGCGGTGGAGGCCTTCCTGAATGCGGGCGGTACGAAGGAACACAAGGAGCGCCTGGCCCTGCTGCAGAAAATGGCCAAGCAGTGGCCCTTCTTCAAGACCCTGCTCTCCAACATGGACATGGTGCTGGCCAAGAGCGACCTGGCCCTGGGTTCACGCTATGCGGAGCTGGTCAGCGACGGCAAGCTGCGCCGCAAGGTCTATACCCAGATCGAGGCCGAATGGCAGCGCACCGTGCACGCGCTGACCCTGCTCACCGGCGAGAAACAGCGCCTGGCCGGCAACGCCGCCCTGCAACGCTCCATCCGCCACCGTTTCCCCTACATCGATCCGCTGCACCACTTGCAGGTCGAGCTGATGCGGCGTTACCGCGCGGGACAGGCGGATGAGCGCGTGCGGCGCGGCATCCACATCTCGATCAACGGGATTGCCGCGGGGTTGCGGAATACGGGTTGATTCCCACCGATCCATCTCGGATGTGGAGGGAGAGAGCGATGTTCGAACTGGTCGACACAGGTGAACTGATCATCATGGCCCTCTTGGCAGGGCTTGCGATCTTCATTCTGTGGGAATCATTCAAACGAGAGCGGCCGGCATCCCGCAGCACCTCCTCCGTGCCGGGACAAACGGCCGCAGAGCTCGGCCTGTTGGTCGGGGCGGGTGTTGTTGCAGTGATGGGAGTACTGGCGCTGCTGGATCCCACCGACCCGCCGCGGAGTGGACGATATGCCTTCTTTTGGAATGCACTGGTCGGCGCATTCGGCCAAGTGGGTATTGCGGTCACCCTCTGGATCACTGCCGCTCTCACGCTTTATGTTTGGCACGCGCGCCGACAAGCCAGGCTCAGCTCACCTCAGAGACAAACTCAGTCCGGCCGATAAACGCACTTGTCACCCAGAGCCTGCCGCTCCACCGTCACCGCCGAAAGTCCGGGCACCTTGGGCTGCAATTCCTTCCAGATGAAGGTGCAGAGGTTCTCCAGTGTGGGGATGCCCAGGCCATCGACCTCATCCAGAAAGTGGTGGTCCAGCTTCTCGCGCAGGCCCTCGATCTCGCGGCGTACATAGCCCAGGTCCAGCACCATGCCCGACTGGCCTTGTCGCTCCCCACGGACAAAGACCTCCGCGTAATAAGTGTGGCCATGAACCCGTCGGCTTCCCTCGGCCTCGATCTCACGGCGCAGGGTGTGGGCGGCGTCAAAGAAAAAACGCTGGCTGATCTCGTACATCAACGGATTCCGATCATCTTGTGCGACTGGATGCCCAGCCGCCATTGCGGGTGTTGCTGGCAGTAGCGAATAGCACGTTCGGTGTTGGCCACGCGATCCGGCCCGTCCATGGGCTGGAGGAAGAAGTGCTGGAAGTCCAGCCCGGCAAAACGCGCCGGGTCGGCCTGGACCTGCGGGTAGACCAGCTTGAGCTCGTGCCCGCGCGTGAGCACCACCTCGGCATCGGCCTTGGGGCTGACACAGATCCAGTCCAGGCCCGGCGGGGCCGGTTGCGTACCGTTGGTTTCCACGGCAATCGTGAAGCCACGCGCGTGCAGGGCCGCGGTCAACGCCTCGTCCACCTGCAGGAGCGGCTCACCACCGGTCAGCACCACGTAACGACCGGCAAGGCCCTGGGGCTCCCAGGCCTTTTCAATCGCGTCCGCCAGCGCATCGGCATCGACGAACTTGCCGCCGCCCGTGCCATCCGTGCCCACGAAATCCGTGTCGCAGAAGCTGCAGACCGCCGTCGCGCGGTCTTCTTCCCGTCCGCTCCAGAGATTGCAGCCTGCGAAGCGGCAGAACACCGCGGCCCGGCCGGACTGGGCGCCTTCGCCTTGCAGGGTGTAGAAGATCTCTTTGACGGAGTAGGTCATAAGGAGTGGATTTTCGCAGGTCTCTGCCTCCTGCGTCCGGGCGGCGTGGTTTGGCCGGGATGTGCGCCCGGCGGCGCAGTTCCTTTTCTTTGTCTCGCCAAAGAAAAGGAACCAAAAGAAAGGCGACCCTGGTGTCTGTGACCCCGGCTTTGCCGGGGCAACCTGCGATGCTCGCGCCAGGCGGGAGCCGCGCAAACTCGGCTAACGCCACAAACATGCGCGTCTCTTGATCCGCCTGCCGCTGCGCTTCTCGGCACAGACACAAGGGCGGGGATACCAACAGCCGGAACTCAACAAGGGGCGCGCATGTTTGAGCGCAGCGAGTTTGCGCGCACCCCGCTTAGACCGAGCAACGCAGCGTGCCCGCAGCGCAGCGCAGGGCCGACGAATCCGGCTCGCCTTTCTTTTGGGTACTTTTCTTTGGCGAAGCAAAGAAAAGTACCTCGCCCGCCGGGGCGAGACCCGGCATGCCACGCCAGCCAGCACGATCAGAGGAACAAAACCAGACCCCATAGAATCCCCGCCATGCCCCGCGAGCAAGCCGCCTTACATCAACCCCTCCCCGAACGCCTGCGCCCGAAAATCCTGGGCGAGGTGATCGGCCAGCAGCACCTGCTGGGTGAAGACATGCCGCTGCGCATCGCCTTCGAATCGGGCCAGCCGCACAGCTGCATCCTCTGGGGGCCACCGGGCACGGGCAAGACCACGATTGCGCGGCTCATGGCCGATGCCTTTGGCGCACAGTTCATCAGCATCAGCGCGGTACTCGGCGGGGTGAAGGACATCCGCGAGGCCGTGGAACTGGCGCAGGTGGCGCTGGGCCAGGGCAAGCGCACCATCGTTTTCGTCGACGAGGTGCATCGCTTCAACAAGAGCCAGCAGGACGCCTTCCTGCCGCACGTCGAATCCGGTCTCTTCACCTTCATCGGCGCGACCACCGAGAACCCCTCCTTCGAGGTCAACTCCGCCCTGCTCTCGCGCGCCGCGGTCTATGTGCTGCAATCGCTCAGCGAAGACGACCTGAAGCTGATTGTCCAGCGCGCACTGGACATCCAGGCCGTGCCGGCCATGGACGACGCCGCGCGCGACCGGCTCATCGCCTATGCCGATGGCGACGCGCGCCGCCTGCTCAATACACTCGAAACGCTGGCCGTAGCGGCCACCCAGCAGAAACAGGAACGCATCACCGACGACTGGCTGCTCAAGGTGCTGGGTGAGCGCATGCGTCGTTACGACAAGGGCGGCGAGCAGTTCTATGACACCATCAGCGCGTTGCACAAATCCGTGCGCGGCTCGGACCCCGATGCCTCGCTCTACTGGTTCGTGCGCATGCTCGACGGCGGTGCCGATCCGCGCTATATGGCACGGCGACTGGTGCGTATGGCCAGTGAAGACATCGGCTTGGCCGACCCGCGCGCCCTGCGCCTGGCGCTGGATGCAGCCGAAGTCTACGAGCGCCTGGGCTCGCCCGAAGGCGAGCTCGCGCTGGCCGAATGCGTGGTGTATCTGGCCGTCGCGCCCAAGAGCAACGCCGTCTACAAGGCCTACAACGAGGCCAAGGCCTACATCAAGAAGGACGGCACCCGCCCGGTGCCCATGCACCTGCGCAATGCACCGACCCAGCTCATGAAAGAGCTGGATTACGGCAAGAACTACCGATATGCCCATGACGAAGAAGGGGCATTCGCGGCCGGCGAGAGCTATCTGCCCGAAGGCATGGCCGAGCCGGGTTTCTACCGACCTGTGGAACGTGGCCTGGAGATCAAAATCGCCGAAAAGATGCGTACACTCCGCGCGCTCAACGAAAAAAGCCGGAACAAGCACTAAACGCGACAACCTGCCACCCATGGCATGAAGCTTGCTGCAAGCAAACCAGTGACAGGTCACACATGGACATCTTTCTCCAACAAATCATCAACGGTCTGGTGCTGGGCAGCATGTATGCCCTGGTGGCCCTGGGCTACACCATGGTCTACGGCATCATCGGCCTGATCAACTTCGCCCATGGCGAAGTGCTCATGGTCGGCGCGCTCGTGAGCTGGACGGTCATCGGCATCCTCCAGCCCCTGCTGCCGCCCTGGGCGGTGCTGATCATCGCCCTGCTCATCGCCTGCGCGCTTGCCGCGGCGCTGAACTACAGCATCGAGAAGGTGGCCTACCGGCCGCTGCGCAACAGCCCGCGCCTGGCGCCCCTGATCACGGCCATCGGCATGTCCATCCTGCTGCAGACGCTGGCCATGATCATCTGGAAGCCCAACTACAAGTCCTATCCCACGCTGCTGCCCAGCACACCCATCCAGATCGGCGGCGCCAGCATCACGCCCACGCAGATCATGATCCTCGTGACCACCGTGGTCACGCTGGCTGCGCTGATGTGGCTGGTGCACGCCACCAAGCTGGGCCGGGCCATGCGCGCCACCGCCGAGAACCCGCGCGTGGCCGCGCTCATGGGCGTGCAGCCCGACCGCGTGATCTCGGCCACCTTCATCATCGGCGCCGTGCTGGCCGCGATTGCCGGGGTGATGTGGGCCAGCAACTACGGCACGGTACAGCACAGCATGGGCTTCCTGCCCGGGCTCAAGGCCTTCACGGCCGCCGTCTTTGGCGGCATCGGCAATCTGGCCGGGGCCGTGGTGGGTGGCATCCTGCTCGGGCTGATCGAGTCCATCGGCGCTGGCTATATCGGCGACCTCACGGGTGGCGTGCTGGGCAGCCACTACACCGACATCTTTGCCTTCATCGTGCTGATCGCCGTGCTCACGCTGCGGCCCTCGGGTCTGCTCGGTGAGCGTGTCGCTGACCGAGCTTGACGACGACCATGCAGATGAACTCCCGTCACCGCCTCATCGCCATCGTGCTGGCCGCCATCGGCCTGCTGGTGCTGCCGCTCATCCTTCAAGGCTATGGCAATGCCTGGGTGCGCATCCTGGACATGGCCCTGCTCTTCGTGCTGCTGGCCCTGGGTCTGAACATCGTGGTCGGCTACGCCGGCCTGCTGGATCTGGGCTTCGTGGCCTTCTTCGCCATCGGCGCCTATATGTTCGGCCTCATGGCCTCGCCGCATCTGAGCGACCATTTCCCGGCCTTTGCCGCAATGTTTCCCCAGGGCCTGCACACGCCGCTGTGGATCGTGATCCCCTTGGCGGTCTTGCTGGCTGGCGTGCTGGGCATCCTGCTGGGCGCGCCCACGCTGAGGCTGCGCGGCGACTACCTGGCCATCGTGACCCTGGGCTTCGGCGAGATCATCCGCGTCTTCCTCAACAACCTGGACCACCCGGTCAACATCACCAACGGGCCCAAGGGCATCGGTCAGATCGACTCGATCAAGTTCTTCGGCTTCGATCTGGGCAAGAAACTCAATGTCTTCGGCTTCGACGTGGCGCCAGTCACGATGTACTACTACCTCTTCCTCGTGCTGGTGGTGGTCAGCGTGATCATCTGCCACCGGCTCGAGTTCTCGCGCATCGGCCGCGCCTGGATGGCGATCCGCGAAGACGAGATCGCCGCCAAGGCCATGGGCATCAACACCCGCAACATGAAGCTGCTAGCCTTCGGCATGGGCGCCACCTTCGGCGGTGTGGCCGGGTCCATGTTCGCGGCCTTCCAGGGCTTCATCTCGCCCGAATCCTTCAGCCTCATGGAGTCCGTGATGATCGTGGCCATGGTGGTGCTCGGCGGCATCGGCCACCTGCCCGGCGTGATCCTGGGCGCGGTGCTGCTGGCGGCGCTGCCCGAGGTGCTGCGCTATGTGGCCGGCCCACTGCAGTCCATGACGGACGGACGGCTGGATGCCTCCATCCTGCGCCAGCTGCTGATCGCCCTGGCGATGATCGTTGTCATGCTGCTGCGTCCACGCGGCCTTTGGCCCTCGCCTGAACACGGCAAGGTGCGTCGCAGCAAGGGAGGTCCGGCATGAGCGTCGATACCCTGCTGCATGTCAGCGGCGTCTCCAAACGTTTCGGCGGTCTGCAGGCCCTCAATGACGTGCACCTGCGCATCGAGCGCGGCATGGTCTACGGCCTGATCGGGCCCAACGGCGCCGGCAAGACCACCTTCTTCAACGTCATCACGGGCCTGTACACGCCCGACAGCGGCAAGTTCGAGCTCGCCGGCCGCGCCTACAAGCCCACGGCCGTGCACGAGGTGGCGCGCACCGGCATCGCACGCACCTTCCAGAACATCCGCCTCTTCGCCGACATGACGGCGCTGGAGAACGTGATGGTGGGCCGACATATCCGATCGTCTTCCGGCCTGCTGGGCGCCATCTTCCGCACCCGCGGCTTCGAGCAGGAAGAGGCCGACATCACACGCCGTGCCAACGAGTTGCTCGACTACGTGGGCATCGGCCACCTCGGCGACTACAAGGCGCGCACCCTGAGCTACGGGGACCAGCGTCGCCTGGAGATCGCGCGGGCGCTGGCCACCGAGCCGCAGCTGCTGGCCCTGGACGAACCCGCTGCCGGCATGAACGCCACCGAAAAGGTCGAGCTGCGCGCCCTGATCGAACGCATCCGCAACGACGGCATCACCGTGCTGCTGATCGAGCACGACGTCAAGCTGGTCATGGGACTGTGCGATCGCGTCACCGTGCTCGACTACGGCCGCCAGATCGCCGAGGGCACACCGGCCGAGGTGCAGAAGAACGAAAAAGTCATCGAGGCCTATCTGGGCCACGGCGGCGCCAAGACGGCCGCGGAGGCCACGGCATCATGAGTGAAGCGAACAAGGATGTGCTGCTGCAGGTCAGCGGCCTCAAGGTGGCCTACGGCGGCATCCAGGCCGTCAAAGGCGTGGACTTCGAGGTACGGCGCGGCGAGCTGGTCTGCCTGATCGGCTCCAACGGCGCGGGCAAGACCAGCACCATGAAGGCCATCACCGGCAGCCTGCCCTGCAGCGGCAGCATGCACTACCTGGGCAAGCCCCTGCGTGGCCAGGGGCCCTGGGACCTGGTGCGCCAGGGCCTGGCCATGGTGCCCGAGGGCCGCGGCGTCTTCACGCGCATGAGCATCCATGAGAACCTGCTCATGGGCGCCTTCGTGCGCGACGATGCCGACGGTATCGCCGCCGACCTGGACCGCGCCTACACCCTGTTCCCGCGCCTCAAGGAGCGCCAGGCCCAGCTGGCTGGCACGCTCTCGGGCGGCGAGCAGCAGATGCTGGCCATGGGCCGCGCACTCATGAGCCGGCCCCAGCTGCTGCTGCTGGATGAGCCCTCCATGGGACTGAGCCCCATCATGGTCGACAAGATCTTTGAGGTCGTGCGCGAGGTCCACGGCCAGGGCACCACCGTGCTGCTGGTGGAGCAGAACGCCAGCCGGGCCCTGAGCATTGCGGACCGCGGCTACGTCATGGAATCCGGCCTGATCACCCTCGACGGACCCGCGCAGCAACTGCTGCACGACCCGGCGGTCCGCGCCGCCTATCTGGGCGAATAAGGCAGCTGACGGCTGGGTTGGGTCGCCTCGATACCTGTTACGGTATAGGATGGCGCCTGAACTGCATCGATACGGAGTACCTCATGATCCAACGCATCGCCCCGCTGGTGCTGATCCTTGCCTTGGCCGGTGGCGCCAGTGCCCAGGACGCGACCTTCCAGACCAAGACCCTGACCCCGGAGACCGCGCTCAAGGCAGCCCAGGTCGCGCTGGAGTTCTGCCGCAAGCAGGGCTACCAGACCGCGATCGCCGTGGTCGACCGCAGCGGCGTGCTTCAGGTCCTGCTGCGCGACCGCTACGCCGGCGCACACACCCCGGGCGTGGCGACGGACAAAGCCTGGACTTCGGCCAGCTTCAAGACGTCGACCCTGGAATTCGCCAAGGAGACCCAGGCCGGCCGGCCCATGAGCGGCATCCGTGACGTACCGCGCGTGATCGCGGCCGGCGGCGGCCTGCCCATCGAGGCCGGCGGCAGTCTGCTGGGCGCCATCGGTGTCTCGGGCGCGCCCGGCGGCGAGGCCGACGAGGCCTGCGCCCGCGCTGGCATCAAGGCGATTGCCGACAGCCTGGAGTTCTGACCCCGTGAAGATCGACAGCCTGGACCATCTGGTGCTGACGGTGGCCGACGTCGAGGCCAGTTGCGCCTTTTACAGCCGCGTGCTGGGCATGGAGGTCGTGACCTTCGGGCAGGGCCGCAAGGCCCTGGCCTTTGGCGCACAGAAGATCAATCTGCACGCGGCCGGCCGCGAGTTCGAGCCCAAGGCGCAGCGGCCCACGCCGGGCTCGGCCGATCTCTGTTTTCTCACGAGCGTGCCACTGGCCCAGGTGCAGGCGCACCTGGCCGCCTGCGGCGTCACCGTGACCGAGGGCCCGGTGCAACGCACGGGCGCGCAAGGGCCCATCCTCTCGGTCTACTTCCGCGACCCGGACCTCAACCTCATCGAGGTCTCGAACAGGCTCTAAGCGCCTGTTCAAGGTCTCAGAGGAGCCGCGCCACCACCTTGCCGGGATGGGATGCAAGGCGCAAAACGAAGCCGGGCCCATGCCCGACGAGGCTTTGCAACGCCGCAGACCGCCGGGCAAGGCGCTTGCCCTTCGGGTTGAAGCGGAATCGGGCGATTGACCCACCCAATCCCTTGCGTGGGCACGAGCCCATGCGGCGTGATCTTGCCGGGCAACTCATCCCGATTGCGCCCCTCCGAGACCGTGAAGAGGCTCTGCGCCTCAGTCCACTTTCGCGCCGGAGGCCTTGACCACCTTTTCGTACTTGGCGAGTTCGGCCTTCATGAAGCTGCCGAAGGCCTCAGGCGTGGTGGGCACGGGCTCGGCCATCAGTGCGGCGAAACGTGTCTGCGTCTCGGGGGCCTGCAGCGCCGCGACGAAGGCCTGGTTCAGACGTGCCAGCACCTCCTTCGGTGTACCTGCCGGCGCGACCAGCCCCCACCAGGTGTCCACCGCAAAGCCCGGCAGAGTCTCGGCCACGGCGGGCACCTGCGGCAGGGCCGGTGCGCGCTGGAGCGTGGTGACTGCCAGGGCCTTGAGCTTGCCGGCGCGGATATTGGCCGAGGCCGTGGCCAGGTTGTCGAAGTTGTAGTCCACCTGGCCGCTGAGCAGGGCCAGCTGCGCCGGATTGCCGCCGTTGTAGGGGATGTGCACGGCATAGATGCCGGCCTGGGCCTTGAACAGCTCACCGGCCAGATGGCCTGCGCTGCCATTGCCGCCGCTGCCGTAGTTGAGCCGGCCGGGGTTGGCCTTGGCGTAGGCGATGAGATCCTGCAGGCTCTGGATGTTCAGGCGCTGCGCCGTCTCGGCGTTGATCACCAGCACATTGGGCACGCGCAGCATCTGGGTGATGGGCGCGAAGTCCTGGTCGGCCTTGTAGGGCATCTTGCTGTAGAGCCAGGGGTTGACCGCGTGCGTGGCCGTGGCCGCGATGCCGATGGTCAGGCCGTCGGGCGCGGCCTTGGCCACCACATCGGCCCCGATATTGCCGCCAGCACCGGCGCGGTTCTCGATGATGACCGTGCCCAGGCTGTCCTTGACGCGCTCGGCCAGCACGCGCGCCGTGATGTCAATGGGGCCACCGGGTGCATAGGGCACGACGAGGCGGATGGGTTTGGTCTGCGCCAGGGCGGACGCGCTGGACAGCGCCAGTGCGGCCAGGGCCAGGAGGGGGAGAAGGCGGCGTTTCATCATGCCGCCATTGTGCAGGTTTTGCGGCGCTGGCGCGCCTTGACTTGGCGGCGCCAAGTTAGCCTGCACTGCACATTGAGGAGCTTGTGGCTTCGACACGGTGCTGTCGCACTTCAACTTTGCTGCGCAAAGTCAGTCTTCGCCGCAAACACGGATCTTGTGGCGACGGCCCGGCGCTCTCGCGCCTTAACTTTGCGACGCAAAGTTAGCCTTTGCCGCAAGCAGAGCGCTACGCGCTCTGCTTGTCCGCCTCACTCGTGAAGGAATCGGCGTAGAACTCTTCGTCGGGCAGGCCGGCCTTGGCATAGTCGCGGCGGGCGGACTCGATCACGATGGGTGCGCCGCAGGCATAGACTTGGTAGCCGGAGAGATCGGGGTGATCTTCCAGCACGGCCTGGTGCACAAAGCCCGTTCGTCCGGTCCAGCCGTCTTCGGGCAGGGCATTGGAGATCACGGGTACGTACTTGAGGTTGGGCATCTCGGCCAGCTTCTGCACCACCCAGTCATGGAGGTACATGTCGTCCGGGCGGCGGCCGCCCCAGTAGAGCGTGGCCGCGCGGTTGATGCCCTTGTGCTGCATGTGCTCGATCAGGGCCTTGATGGGCGCAAAGCCCGTGCCCGAGGCCAGCAAGACCATGGGCTTGTCGCTGTCCTCACGCAGGAAGAAGCTGCCGTAAGGTCCCTCGACACGCAGGATCTCCTTCTCCTTCATCGCGCCGAACACATGGTCGGTGAACTTGCCGCCGGGCATGTGACGGATGTGCAGTTCCATGGTGGCGCCCACGGGCGGAGTGGCTGTGGGGTTGCCGGCACGGCTGTGCGGGGCGTTGGCCATGGAATAGCTGCGGCGGGCGCCATCACGGAGCAGGAACTCGACGTACTGGCCGGCGTGGAACTGGAAGTTGTCGTTGGCCGGCAGCTGCAGCACCAGGCGCATCACGTCGTGCGAGAGCCGCGTCATCTCGTTCACACGCACCGGCATCTTCTTGATCGGGAAGGCGCCAGCCTCGGTGACCTGGCGCGATTCGAGCACCACATCGCTCTGCGGCACGCCGCAGCAGGTCAGCACAAAGCCCGCGGCCTCCTCGGCCGCGCTCAGGGCTTTCTCCTGGTGCGGGCCATGCACCACCGTGCCCGAGATCTTCTTGCACTTGCAGGAGCCGCAGGCCCCGTCCTTGCAGCCATAAGGCAAGCCGATGCCGGCACGGATGCCGGCGGCCAGCATGGCCTCGCCGGGTAAAACCTCGAAACTACGACCGCTGGGCTGCACGGTGACCTGATGGGAAGACATCTTTTCGCTATCCTTGCTGGTTTTCTGAGCCACAAAGGCGTAATTTTGCCTGCAAACACAAGCCCCCTCGGTGCCCTGCCCATGCGCTTTCGGCGCTCGCGCCTGCTCATCGTGGGCTGCGGCGACGTGGGCCTGCGGGCCGCCGCCGCCCTGCCCCGGCGCGTGCGCGTGCTGGCACTCACCTCCAGCCCCGAGCGACACGCCGAACTGCGCGCACGCGGCATCACGCCCCTGGCCGGCAACCTCGACCAGACCGCCACCCTGCAGCGCCTCGCCGGCCTGGCCGATCGCGTGCTGCATCTGGCGCCGCCGCCTGGCGAGGGCGCGGGCGACCCGCGCACCCGTGCCCTGCTGCAGGCGCTGCGCCGACGCACACCGCCGCTGGCCCTGGTCTACGGCTCCACCAGCGGGGTCTATGGCGATTGCGGCGGTGACTGGATCGACGAGACCCGCGCGCGACGTGCGGGTACGGCCCGGGCGCAGCGCCGCGTGGCCGCCGAGGACGAGGTGCGCTTCCTTGGTCGCAGCGCGGGCGTGCGCGCCAGCATCCTGCGCATCCCCGGCATCTACGCGCCGGACCGTGCCGGCGGCACGCCCCGCGAGCGCCTGCTGCGCGGCACGCCCGTGCTGCGGCCTGAAGACGACGTCTACACCAACCACATCCACGCCGATGACCTGGCGCGCGCCTGCCTGGCTGCACTGTGGCGCGGCGCGCCCCAACGGGCCTACCACGCCAGCGACGACACGGAACTCAAGATGGGCGACTACTTCGACCTCGCCGCCGGGCTCTACGGTCTGCCCAAGCCGCCACGCATCAGCCGGGCCGTAGCCGCGCAAGAGCTACCCGCCCCACTGCTGAGCTTCATGGGCGAGTCACGGCGCCTCGCAAACAGCCGGCTCAAGCGTGAATTGCGTCTCGGATTGCGCTACCCGACGGCGGCACTCGGCTTGCGAGCCCCTTGAAATCGCCGGGATAATCACCGGCATGCTTCCCCCCCGGCCCCTCCCGGCGGCGCCCTGCGGCGCGCGCGGCTTCACCCTGATCGAGCTGGTCATGGTGATCCTGATCCTGGGCATCCTGGCCGTCTTCGTGCTGCCGCGCGCCGACCTGACACGGGGTTTCGACGAAGTGGGGTTCCACGATGCCGCGCGCTCCACGCTGGAATACGCACGCAAGAGCGCGATCGCCGAGCGGCGCCATGTGCGCGTCACGCTGGCGGGCAACAACCTGACCTTGACCATCGACAACGTCGGCCCCGAGACCGCCGGTGCAGGCACCTTCCCGCGTCAGCTCGCCCTGCCGACGCCGGACCGTCGTTGCGGCGGCGCGATCCACCAGCTCTGCGCCCCGCCCGACATCGCACTCGGCGGCCCGGCCACGCTGGACTTCAGCCCCCTGGGCCGGGCCAGCGCCGCGGCCACCTACACCGTGACGGGCCAGCCCGACATCCTCGTCGAAGCGGAGACCGGCCATGTGCGCTGAAACCCGCCGTACGACGCGCACGGCCCAGCGCGGCCTGACCTTCATCGAACTGATCTTTTTCATCGTCATCGTCACGGCGGGTCTGGCCGGCATCCTGACCGTGCTTGACGTCACCACCAGCCGCAGCGCCGACCCCATGGTGCGCAAGCAGATGCTGGCCGTGGCGGAAGGGGTGATGGAGGAGGTGCGCCTACAGTCCTTCGGCTGGTGCGACCCGGACGACGCCAACGCTGCCACAGCGGCCAACGCCGCCGGCTGCGCGGGCGGCACACCGGCGGAAACCCGCGGCAGCGCGCTCAATCCCTGGGACCAGGTCACCGACTACAACGGCGCGGTGCTCAACACCAGCCTCGCCGGCACGGCTTTCCCCGCCGGTTACAGCGCAGCCGTGCAGGTGCTGCAGGCCGACAACCTGGGCGGCGTGGCGGGGGGTGAGGCCCTGCGCATCGTCGTCACGGTGAACTTCGGCCCCGAGGCCCTGGTGCTCGAAGGCTACCGCACGCGCTACGCGCCCAACGCCCTGCCATGAAGAACGCGCATCACTCACCCCGCTGGCGGCGCATGGCCGGCTTCACGCTGGTCGAGATGGTCATCGTGATCGTCATCACCGGCATCCTGGCCGCCATCGTGGCCATCTTCATCCGCGCCCCGGTACAGGGCTACTTCGATACCGTGCGCCGCGCCGAGCTGACCGACCAGGCCGACCTGGCCCTGCGCCGCATCACGCGCGATGTGCGCCTGGCCCTGCCCAACAGCGTGCGGCTCAGCACCGTGGGCAATGTGAACTACATCGAGTTCATCATGACGCGTTCCGGCGGACGCTACCGCGACGTCAGCGACGGCTCCACCGGTGGCGACTTCCTGAGCTTTACCAATGCTGCCGACCTGAGCTTCGACGTGCACGGCCCCTTGCCGGCCATGACGCCAGGCCTGGACTTCTTCGTGGTCTTCAACCTCGGCCCGGGCAACACCCCGGCCAATGCCTATGCCACGGGCGACGCCTGCGCCAACTGCAACCGGGCCCGCATCACCGGTGTCGCGGGCAACACCGTGACGCTGGCCAACAACCCTTTTGCCAGCCAGGCCCCACCGCTGTCCTCGCCCAACGGCCGATTCCAGGTCGTGCCGGGCGATGTGCGTGCCGTCACCTACAGCTGCCCCGTGGTCGGCGCGGCCGCCGGCAATCTGACGCGTCACTGGAACTACGGTTTCTTCACCGCCCAGCCTACACCACCCGGCGGCAACCAGGCCCTGCTGGCCACGGGCGCCAACTGCGCCGTCAGCTACGCACCGGCCCTGGGCGGGCGCCACGGCCTGCTGGAGATCCGGCTCAGCCTGAGCGCGGGTGCCGGGGCCGCCGCGGAGACCGTGGTGCTGCAGCAGCAGATCCGGGTGGACAACGCACCATGAGGACCGCCATGCGCCACCTGCAGCGCGGCTTCACCGCGATCTCGGCCATCGTCATCCTCGTGGTACTCGTGGCCCTGGGGGCGTTCGTCGTCAACGTTTCCATGACCCAGCAGCTCGGCTCGGCCCAGGACGTGCAGGGTGTGCGCGCCTACGAAGCCGCGCGCGCCGGCATCGAATGGGGCCTGTACCAGCAACTGCGCAACGGCGCCTGTGCAGGCGCCACCAGCTTCGTGCCACCTGCGCCCACGCTGGCAGGATTTACCGTCACGGTGAGCTGCGTCGCCACGCCGGGCACCAATGGCGGGCCCATCACCTACACCGTGGTCGCCACGGCCTGCAACCAGCCAGGCGCCGGGGCCTGCCCCAACCCGGCCCCGGGACAGCGTTATGTCGAGCGGCGACTGGACGTGAGCTTCAATCAATGATGATGTACCCGGAGACTGCCTTGAATCGTCTGCCCCGTTTCCTGCTGCTGATCTTGGCACTTAGCCTGCCAGGCCTGGCCTGGTCGCAGGTCACGGTGCAAGCAGTTCCGAACACCTGTCAGGAAGTGAACTGGGCCGGTGGTACCCAGGGCTGGGGCAACGAAAACCGCGCCCAGACCCAGAACGACAGCGGCGCGACGGTGACGGTTAACGACGGTCAGGTCAGCGAGTACCTGCGCTGCACCGATTACGGCTTTGCGATCCCCACGTCAGCCACGATCAACGGCATCGTGGTCACCGTGCGACGCACCGTGAGCAGCACCACCGGCGGCAGCGTCGTCGACGACCAGGTCGTCCAACTCGTGAAGGCCAATGTCGTCACCGGCGACAACAAGGCCACGGGCACAGCCTACACCACGGCCTGGGTCGACGCGGGCTACGGCGCCACCAACGATCTCTGGGGCACGACCTGGACGCCGGCGGAGGTCAACGCCGCGAACTTCGGCGTCGCCTTTGCCACCCACAAGGTGAACAACGCGAGCGGTAATCGCACCGTGTCCGTGGACGTGATCCGTATCGCGGTCACCTACACACCGGACACCACGCCGCCTACCGTCAGCGCCATCGTGCGTGCGGACGCCAATCCCACCGCAGGTGCCGGCAGCGTGTCCTGGACCGTCACGTTCACCGAGCCCGTCACCGGTGTGGACACCGGCGACTTCGCCCTCGTTCCCGGCGGTGGCGTCAGCGGCACCAGCATCACCTCGGTCAGCGGCAGCGGCACCACCTGGACCGTCACCGCCTATCCGGGCGTCAACACCGGCACCCTGGGTCTGAACCTCGTGGACAACGACTCCATCGTCGACGCGGCGAACAACCGTCTGGGCGGCACAGGCGCCAACAACGGCAACTTCACCGGTCAGGTTTACAACGTCACCGCGGCCCCCTGCAACCCACCTGCCAACATCCCGGGCGGCATCACGGTAGCCTGCGTCTGCGACAACTTCAATCGCACCACGCTCAACCCCTCACCCATCTTCGGCCAGGACTGGATCACCTCCATCAGCGACAGCACGGGTATCCTGCCCAGCATCGTCAACGCCAACTACCTGCGCCTGACCAACAACACGGGCAACAACGCCAAGGCAGCGACCGTGCCTTCGGCCTTCCCGGCGGCCGGCAACTACATCTCGGTGGAGTTCAACCACTACGCCTACAACGGCTCGGGCGCCGACGGCATCGCCGTGACGCTGTCGGACTACAACGTGCCGGCCGTGCCCGGCGCCTATGGCGGCTCGCTGGGCTACGCGCAGCAGAGCGCCATCAACGGCTTTGCCGGTGGCTGGATCGGCGTGGCGCTGGACGAATACGGCAACTACCAGAACCCGACGGAAGGCCGCCTTGGCGGCCCAGGCTTCCTGGTTGACTCGGTCGGCATCCGCGGCTCGGGCAGCGGCACCACGGGTTACCGCTGGCTGCAGGGCACCGGAGCTAATCTTTCGCCGGGCATCGACGTCACGGGCACCACACGCGGCCCCGGTCACCGCTACCAGATCGTGGTCGATGCGCGCAACGCCGGCGCTGGCACACCGCAGACCTTCGTCGCCGTGAACCGTGACACCTCGGGCACGGGCAACAGCTACGCAGCCC
Source organism: Hylemonella sp. (assembly GCF_027532185.1). GTDB lineage: Bacteria > Pseudomonadota > Gammaproteobacteria > Burkholderiales > Burkholderiaceae_C > Hylemonella. The sequence goes on from NZ_JAPZSV010000001.1 coordinate 270,338, forward strand.
TCATCCCCTCCTTCGACGCCTTTGCGCGCGCTGTCACCCTGGGCTTCACCCAGGCGCCGGTACCGGCCAACTGGCAGATCTCCTTCACGGGTTCTACCGGCGGCTCGACCAATATCCACGAGATCGGCGCGCTGCGCATCTGCGCGCAGACCGTCGTACCGCCCAGCGGCGGCGTGGCCTCGGGCTTTGCCGTGATCGACGAGGCCTATGGCACACCGTCGATTGCTGTGCAGAACTACTTGACCGGCCGTATCTACACCAAGGTGGCGGGCACACCCTTCAAGCTCAACATCGCGGCCCTGAGCAACAACCAGATCCAGACCGGCTATGTGCTGGCGGGCAGCCGCAACGTGGACGTCAAGCTCGTGGACAACAGCGATGGGGTCTGCGTGCTCAACAGCACCCAGGCCAACTACTGCAGCGCGGCCTGCCGGGCCAAACCGGCTGTGCCGACGACGGTGGGTGTGAGCGCCCAGACCCTGAGCTTCACCCCCACGAATGCCGGACAGCGACAAAGCCTGGACTTCACCGTCTCGGGCGCCTGGAGCAATCTGGTGGCCATCGTCAGCGACGGCACCACCAGCGCCTGCTCCACCGATGCCTTCTCGGTACGCCCGCCGCGCTTCGACACCATCAGCAGCACCGCCAGCAATGCGACGTCTACGGGCCTGCCCGCCCTGCGCGCTGGCACCGATGTCTTCAGCATGACGGTGGGCACGGCCACCGCCGGCTATGCTGGTGCCGCCGCCCTGCCCACGATCAACCCCGCCGGTGTGGAAGCCAACGCCGCTGGTTGGGCCGTGGGCAGCATCGCGCCGAGCGGCTTCCCAGCGGCCTCCGGCTCCAGCTCGACAGGCAACACGTTTACTTACAGCGAGGTGGGGCAGTTCCGCTTGCTGGGCTATGACCCGGCCGTCAACAGCAGCAGCGCGCGCGGTATCTACGACAGCACCTGGACAGCGGTGGACCAGGGCACGCAGGACTGCATTCCCAACAGCTACGCCAACCTGCGTGACACCAGCGGCACGTTTGCCAGCAACCCCAGCTATGGCAAGTACGGCTGCCTCTTCGGCCTGGGCGCCAACAGCGCCCTGTTCGGCCGCTTCATCCCGGATCGCTTCGTGCTGACCGCGGGCAGCGTCACGCCAGCCTGCAACGACAGCAATCCGGCCACGCGTGACTTCACCTACATGGGCCAGGCGCGCCTGGGCATGGCCTATCGCCTGGAGGCGCGCAACGGCGCCGACGGCATCACGCAGAACTACGACGCTACACGCGCCGCGGTGGTCGCCCCCACTGTGGTCGCCGAGGACCAGGACGCCGCCAACCAGAGCTGCAACCTGGCTGCCCGCCTCTCCGGCCTGCCCACCGCAACCTGGAGCGCCGGGGTCTACAACGCGCCCCTTGCGCAAGCCACGTTCAGCCGGCCGGCCACAACCACACCCGGCACGCTCAACGCCAGCACACCTGCCCTGTGCACGGCCACGCTGGCCAACGCCGGCAACCCCTTCTGGACCCTAGAGCTCGGCGTGCTCGTCAATGAGGGCACCGCGGTCATGACCGGGGCCAACATGAACGCAGCCAGCACGGGCGTGTGCAGCGGCGCGGGGTGCAACGCCATCCGGCTGGGCAGCACGGGCATGGTGCTGGGCCGCCTCAACCTGCTCAACGCCTATGGCTCCGACGCCCTGCCCCTGCTGGTGCCGGTGCGCGCCGAGTACTGGAACGGCAGCAGCTGGCAGCTCAACACCGAGGACCGCTGCACCACGCTGAGCGCAAGCAATCTGGCCGTAGGCAACACGGTGAGCAGCAGCGGCCTGAGCGTGACCAGCGCCAGCCTGGCCCTGAGTCCCTCGCCCACGATGAGCGGTGGCCTGACCAGCTTCCGCATCAACCCGGCTGTCAAAGGCCCAGGCAGCGTGGACGTGGTGCTTAACCTGGGCCTGGGCGTGGACGCCAATGCGGACTGGTGCGGCGCCTGGACTTCGGGCCCGGCGGCTGGCACAGGCACCGCGCCTTTGCCCGACCTGAGCTTCATGACCGCACAATGGTGCGGCGCCAACGCCGACCGCGCACCGGCCGCGCGCCTGCGCTTCGGCAGCCCGACCACGCCCTTCATCTACCTGCGCGAGCGGTACTGAAGAACGAAAGCCGCACAGTGCTGACACTGTGCGGCCTTGAATCTGGTGCCTCGGGTCGGAATCGAACCGACACTCCTTTCGGAACCGGATTTTGAGTCCGGCGCGTCTACCAATTTCACCACCGAGGCAGGGCGGGCCATTCACGGGGAACGGAGGCGGAAATTATGGCACAGTGGTGGCCATGAAGTACCCCACGATCGAAGACGCCATCGGCAAGACGCCGCTGGTCGCACTGCAGCGCATAGGCGCCGCTGACAACCAGGCCCGAGGCAATGTCGTCCTTGGCAAGCTCGAAGGCAACAACCCCGCAGGCTCCGTCAAGGACCGCCCGGCCCTCTCGATGATCCAACGCGCAGAAGAGCGCGGGGACATCCAACCCGGCGACACGCTGATCGAGGCAACGTCCGGCAACACTGGCATCGCGCTGGCCATGGCAGCCGCCATCAAGGGCTACCGCATGGTGCTCATCATGCCGGAGGACCTGTCGATCGAACGCGCCCAGACCATGAAGGCCTTTGGCGCCGAACTCATCCTCACGCCCAAGAGCGGCGGCATGGAGTACGCGCGCGACCTGGCCGATCAGATGGAAAAAAGTGGCAAGGGCCGCGTGCTGGACCAATTCGCCAACGCCGACAACCCTCGCATCCATTACGAAACCACGGGTCCCGAACTCTGGGAGCAGACTGGCGGGCGCATCACGCACTTCGTCAGCGCCATGGGCACCACGGGCACCATCACGGGCGTCTCGCGCTTCCTCAAGGAGAAGAACCCGGCTGTTCGGATCATCGGTGCCCAGCCCAGCGAGGGTTCGCGCATCCCGGGCATCCGCAAATGGCCGCAGGAGTACCTGCCCAAGATCTACGACCCCAGCCGCGTGGACGAGCTGGTCTATGTGAGCCAGAGCGACGCCGAGGAGATGTGCCGTCGCCTCGCGCGCGAAGAAGGCATCTTCGCCGGCATCTCAGCGGCTGGCGCCTGCTGGGTCGCCCAGCAGATCGCTGCCACGGTGGAGAACGCGACCATCGTCTTCATCGTCTGTGACCGGGGCGATCGGTACCTGTCGACCGGCGTGTTCCCGGCTTGATGGACACAGCCTACCGTTACTGCCCCGCCTGCGCCACGGCGCTGGCCCGCATCAGTCAGCCCGAAGACGGCGGCCCCAAGGAGCGCCTGCGCTGCCCAGCCTGCGGCTGGACGCACTGGAACAACCCGGTGCCTGTGCTGGCGGCGGTGGTGGAATACCAGGGGCAGATCCTGCTGGCGCGCAACGCGGCCTGGGAAGGCAAGATGTACGCGCTGATCACCGGCTTCATGGAAGCCGGCGAGACGCCGCAGGAAGGCATCGCGCGCGAAATCCAGGAAGAGACCCATCTGCGCGCGCTGGAGCTCAACCTCATCGGCGTCTACGATTTCCAGCGCATGAACCAGCTCATCGTGGCCTACCACGCGCGCTGTGAGGGCGAGGTGCGGCTTTCGCCCGAGCTCGTGGACTACCGGCTGTTCACCCCGGACAAGGTGAAATGCTGGCCGGCGGGCACCGGCTACGCCCTGGCCGACTGGCTGCGCTCGCGCGGGCACGAGCCCCAGTTCATCGAGTGGTCGCGGCCGCCTGCCCCCACGCCAGACAGCTGAAACCCGGATTGCTTAAAATTCAGCCAGTTTGACCAATCTGGACCTGTGATGAACGCTGACCGAGAACTCGACACCCGCGGCCTGAACTGCCCCCTGCCTATCCTCAAGGCCAAGAAGGCCCTGGCGGAAATGCAGAGCGGCCAGACCCTCAAGGTCGTTGCCACCGACTCTGGTTCGGTGCGTGACTTCGCGGCCTTCGCCAAGCAGACCGGCAACGAGCTGCTGGAGCAGAGCACCGAGGGCAAGGACTACATTCACGTCCTCAAGCGCCGCTGAGAACTCGCTGATAAAGCGATTGCGCGCCCCGCTCGCTACGATATCTTCGGAAGTTCCAGGCCGATCTCAGACCTTGAGCGCCTTCAGATAGGCGCGGAAACGCGCGCCCACCTCGGGGTGTGCCAGGGCCAGCTCCACGGTGGCCTCCAGAAAACCTTCCTTGCTGCCGCAGTCGTAGCGCTTGCCCGTGTAGGTGTAGGCGTAGGCGGCTTCGTGCTTCAAGAGACCGGCAATGCCGTCGGTGAGCTGGATTTCCCCGCCCGCGCCACGCGGCTGCTGGCGGATCTGTTCGAACACCGCGGGCGTGAGGATGTAGCGCCCGGCCACGGCCAGGCGTGAGGGCGCGGCCTCGGGGGCCGGCTTCTCGACCATACGCTCGATCTGCAGCAGGCGCTCACCCGCAGGCGTACCCGCGACGATGCCGTAGCGGCGCACCTGGTCCTGCGGTACCTCCTGCACCGCCAGCACCGAACGGCCCAGACGCTGGAAGACCTCGGCCATCTGCACCAGCACAGGGGCGCCGTCGGGCGGACCCATCATGAGGTCATCGGCCAGCAGCACGGCAAAGGGTGCGCCTTCGGTCAGGTGCTCGGCGCAGAGCACCGCATGACCCAAGCCGAGTGCGCGCGGCTGGCGTACATAGGAACAGAGCATGTCCTCAGGCTGCACCGAACGCACGAGGTCCAGCAAGGCCTGTTTGCCGGCCTGCTCCAGCTCGTTCTCAAGCTCGTAGGCGGTGTCGAAATGGTCCTCGATGGCGCGCTTGTTGCGCCCGGTCACGAAGACCATGTGGCGGATGCCGGCCGCATAGGCCTCTTCCACCGCGTACTGGATCAGCGGCTTGTCGACGACAGGCAGCATTTCCTTGGGCGCAGCCTTGGTGGCCGGCAGGAAACGCGTGCCCAGGCCGGCGACGGGGAAAACAGCGGTTTTGATCTGTTGTGTCATGCCCCGATTCTCCCTGCGAAATATGTCACTTCAAGCGTGCCAGCTGGTCCCGGATCTTGGCCAGCGTGGCCGTGAAGTCGGCCAAGCGCTTGTTCTCCTGCTCGATCACGGCTGGCGGCGCCTTGGCCACGAAAGCCTCGTTGGACAGCTTGCCCTTGGCCTTGGCGATCTCGCCCTCCAGGCGTGTGGCTTCCTTGCCCAGGCGTGCCTTCTCGGCCGCCACGTCCACTTCCATGTGCAGGCACAGGCGAGCTTCGCCAACCACGGCCACGGGGGCGGCCTGCGCGGCTGCCACCCATTCGGCTTCGGTGGCGAACACCTTGACCTCGGCCAGTTTGGACAGGGCCTGTAGCACCGGTGCCCACTGCGTGAGGAACGCGGCCTCACCCGCATTACCGGCCAGCGCATACAGCGGCAGGCGCGTCGAGGGCGAGACATTCATCTCGCCACGCAGGTTGCGGCAGGCGTCGACGAACTGGCGCAGGCGGGCCACCTCGGCCATGGCGGCGGCGTCGATGCGCTCGGGCTGGGCCACGGGATAGGCGGCCACGCTCACGGACTCGCCCGCGCGGCCTGCCACTGGGGCGACCTTTTGCCACAGCTCCTCGGTGATGAAAGGAATCAGCGGATGCGCGAGACGCAGGATGGTCTCCAGCGTGCGGATCAGGGTGCGGCGCGTGCCGCGCTGCTGGGCGGCGTTGCCGCTGTTGATCTGCACCTTGGCGATCTCGACATACCAGTCGCAGAACTCGTTCCAGACAAAGTCGTAGATCGTGTTGGCCACTACGTCCAGGCGGTAATCGGCAAAGCCCTGCGCCACCTGGGCCTCGACCTGCTGCAGCAGCGAGACGATCCAGCGATCGGCCGCGCTGAACTCCAGGTAGCCGCCGGGCACGCACTCATTGGCGCCATGCTCGGCGAGACCGCAGTCCTGGCCCTCGCAGTTCATGAGCACGAAGCGCGTGGCGTTCCAGAGCTTGTTGCAGAAGTTGCGGTAGCCCTCGCAGCGCTTGCTGTCGAAGTTGACGCTGCGACCCAGCGTGGCCATGGCCGCAAAGGTGAAGCGCAGCGCATCGGCACCGTAGCCGGGAATGCCCTCGGGGAATTCCTTCTCGGTGTTCTTGCGCACCTGGGGCGCACTCTCCGGCCGGCGCAGGCCCTGGGTGCGTTTCTCCAGCAGGGGGGCCAGCGCGATGCCGTCGATCAGGTCCACCGGGTCCAGCACATTGCCCTCGGACTTGCTCATCTTCTTGCCCTGCGCATCGAGCACCAGGCCGTGGATGTAGACGTGCTTGAAGGGCACCTTGCCCGTGAAATGGGTTGTGAGCATGATCATGCGTGCGACCCAGAAGAAGATGATGTCGTAGCCCGTGACCAGCACGGACGAGGGCAGGTAAAGATCGAAGTCCTCGGTCTGCTCGGGCCAGCCCATGGTGCTGAAAGGAACCAGGCCCGAGGAGTACCAGGTGTCGAGCACGTCTTCGTCGCGCACCAGCTTCTTGCCCGGCGCCTGCGCCTGGGCTTCGGCCTCGCTGCGGGCCACGTAGACCTTGCCGTCCTCGTCATACCAGGCCGGGATCTGGTGGCCCCACCAGAGCTGGCGCGAAATGCACCAGTCCTGGATGTTGTTCATCCACTGGTTGTAGGTGTTGACCCAGTTCTCGGGCACGAACTTCACCTGGCCCGTGGCCACGGCGTCGATGGCCTTCTGCGCAATGCTCTTGCCCGTGGGATCTTTATCCGACACCTTGCTCATGGCCACGAACCACTGGTCGGTGAGCATGGGTTCGACGATCTGACCCGTGCGCGTGCAGATGGGCACCATGAGTTTGTGCTTCTTGGTCTCGACCAGCAGACCCTGGGCTTCGAGATCCTTGACGATCTGCTTGCGTGCGACGAAGCGGTCCAGACCGCGGTAAGCCTCGGGCGCGTTCTCGTTGATGGTGGCCTGCAGCGTGAGGATGCAGATCATCTCCAGCTTGTGGCGCTGGCCCACCTGGTAGTCGTTGTAGTCGTGCGCGGGTGTGACCTTGACCACGCCGGTGCCGAATTCCTTGTCGACGTAGTCGTCGGCAATCACCGGGATCTCCCGGCCCACCAGGGGTAGCCTGACCTTCTTGCCGATCAGGTGCTTGTAACGCTCGTCCTCGGGGTGCACCATCACGGCCACGTCGCCCAGCATGGTCTCTGGGCGGGTGGTCGCCACGACCAGGCTGTCGGAGCCATCGGCCAGCGGGTAGCGGATGTGCCAGAGCGAACCGTCCTTCTCCTCGCTCTCGACTTCCAGGTCCGAGACGGCGGACTGCAGCACCGGGTCCCAGTTCACGAGACGCTTGCCGCGGTAGATCAGCCCCTGCTCGTAGAGGCGTACAAAGGTCTCGGTCACCACCTTGGACAGCTTGTCGTCCATGGTGAAGTACTCGCGGCTCCAGTCCACGCTGTCGCCCAGGCGGCGCATCTGGGTGGTGATGGTGTTGCCACTCTGCTCCTTCCACTCCCAGACGCGGGCCACGAAGTTCTTGCGCCCCAGGTCGTGGCGGCTGATCTTCTGCTCCTGCAGCTGGCGCTCCACCACGATCTGCGTGGCGATGCCCGCGTGGTCCGTACCCGGGATCCAGGCCGTGTTGGCGCCCGCCATGCGGTGGTAGCGCGTGAGCGAGTCCATGATGGTCTGGTTGAAGGCGTGGCCCATGTGCAGCGTGCCCGTCACGTTGGGCGGCGGCAGCTGGATGGCAAAGGACGACGCACCCGCCTTGGCCTGGCCCGTGCCGCGGAAACCGGCCTTGCCGTAGCCGCGCTTTTCCCACTCGGGGCCCCAGTGCGCCTCCAGGGCAGCGGGTTCGAAGGACTTGGACAGGCTGTTGAGGCCCGGTTGCTGGACGGTGTCGGTCATGGTGTGGATCAGGAATGCAAAAACGGCACCCGCGGGTGCCGTTGCAGGGGCAGGCTGGAAACTGCCCCGATTTTACCGGGCGGGGCGCCTCAGGCGGCCTGCGGCGTCTGGCGGGCTGCGGCGATACATTCGGCCAGCACGTCCTGGCTGCCGATCTGGTTGGCCAGCAGCAGGATGAGGCGGGCATTGAGCAGCTCGGACTGCTCGCGCGACAGGCCGGTGTGCGCATCGAGCAGTTGCTCGTAGAAGCCGTCGGCGTCCTGGAGGTTGGGGCTGGTTTTCATGGCTTACTCCTGGATGCCGATGGCTTTCTCGATGGCCTGGATCAGGCCCGCGTCCACGCTTTCACCCGTGGCGGCAATGTAGGCGTCGGGCCGCAGCAGCGCCCAGGCATGGCCGAAGACATGGCAGGCACCCTGCAAATGGCCCTGGGGGTCGATCACATGCTCCCGGGCCTGTGGCCGCGTCTGCGGTCCCAGCACCTGCACGCAGCGCACCGGCGCAGCGCTGCCCAGCTGGCGCAGGCGCTGCGCCGCAGCTGGCGAGATATCGCCGAAGACCAGCACCAGCAGACGCCCGTCGGCCCAGGCGATCAGATCATTGACATGCCCAACGCTGTGGTCCGCCCAGCGGAAGGCCACGTTCTGCACCGACAAACCGCCCGTGCGCTCGCAGATGCCGGACTGCGTGTAGCTGTTGGCCACGGCCATGCGGCCCGTGTTGATCAGCGCACGCGCAAAGGGGTACTGCCGCGCCAGGCTGATGGCCGCGCTGCGGAAGGTGCGCTCCATGCCCTCGGCCGGGCGCAGGAAGCGCGTGGTGCGGGCCGTGACCTGCACGTTCTGCGCCGCGGCCTCGTGGCGCTCCTCGTGGTAGCTGTCCAGCAGGCTCTCGGGGGCCAGGCCGCGCAGCACGGCGGCCAGCTTCCAGGCCAGGTTGTCGGCATCGGCCACGCCGGTGTTGCCGCCGCGCGCGCCGAAGGGGCTGACGATCTTGGCCGCATCGCCCATGAAAAACACCCGCCCCAGGCGCAGCCGGTCCAGGCACTGGCTACGGTAGGCATAAGGGCCGACCCAGACGATCTCGCAGTCGACATCGGGCCCGAACTGGCCCTTGAGCCGTTCGCGCACCACCTCCTCGCGGCTCACGGCCTCAAGGTCGGCCTTGGGTTCCATCTGGTAGTCGATGCGCCAGACCCCGTCGGCCATCAGGTGCTGCCAGACCGCGCGGTTGTGGTTGAAGGGCGCCTCGATCCAGGTATGCCGCTCCTTGGGGGGCATGGTCTTGAAGCGCACGTCGGCGATGCACCAGCGGTCGTCCCCACGGCGCGACTGCATGCCCACGCCGGTCCAGGTGTGAAAGGGGCTGTGCGAGCCGCTGGCGTCGATCACGTGGCGGGCCTGGAGCCGGTATTTGCCGGCCGGCGTTTCCACGTCGAGCTCGGCGTGGTCCTCCCGCTGCCGCAGACCGACCACGCGCGAACGCCAGCGCAGGTCCACTTGGCCCAGCTCGTGGATGCGCTCGACCAGATAGCCCTCGATGTAGAACTGCTGGATGTTGACGAAGGGCGGCTGGGCCGAGAGGCTGTAGCTGCTGTTCTGCCGCAGGTCGAAAGAGTAGACCTCGTCCTGGCCCGCAAAAGTGCGGCCCACGCTCCACTGGATGCCCTTGGCCGCGATGCGTTCGTAGACGCCCAGGCGCTCGAAGATCTCCAGCGATTTCTGCGTGTAGCAGATGCCGCGCGAGGCCGCGCCCTTGACACCCACGGTGTGGTCCTCGTCCAGCAGCACGGCGGCGATGCCCAGCCGCGCCAGGCCACAGGCCAGGGTCAAGCCCGTGATGCCGGCGCCGACGATGACGATGTCGTGGCATTTCACCTCACCGGTCTGGAGCTCCGGCGGCTCCACGAAGGGGTATTCGGGCAGGACGTAGCCCGTACCCTCGCTGAACTCGTAGCCATTCGTGTAGGCGGGGTCGCGCCAAGCCGCAGCCATGATCAGACCCTGGTTGCCGGGCGGCCGCCCACCTCGGGTCGGTCGTTCTGCTGTGGCTTGAGCGGCGCGCCGGTCTTGCCGGCCGCGCGCTCGGCACGCCAGACCTGCTTGCGTGCTGTCCATTCATTCAGACGGGTATGCGCCGTCTTGCTTTCCTGCAGCATCTGGAACTCGTCGGCCAGCTGGGCCGAGAGTTCGAGGCGGATGCCGTTGGGGTCGAAGAAGTAGATGCTCTTGAAGATGTGGTGGTCGGTCACCCCGATGACTTCAACCCCATGCGCCTGCAGGCGCGCCTTCATGGCCTCGAGCTGGGCAATGGAGTCCACACGGAAGGCGATGTGGTTGACCCAGCGCGGCGTGTTGGCACTGGGCTCGGCGGCCACGTCGTCGCCGAGGTCGAAGAAGGCGATGAAGGAGCCGTCCTGCAGGCGGAAGAAGAAGTGCGTGTAGGGGCAGTACTCGCCCGTGCTGGGCACGTGGTCGCTCTGGATGATGTGGTACAGCGGCAGGCCCAGGATGTCTTCGTAGAAGTGGCGCGTCTCTTCAGCATCACGCGCGCGGTAGGCGTAGTGGTGCAGCTGCTGGATGGGGGGCGGTGGCGGCAACTGGGCGGCCCGGGGCATGGCATTCGACATACGATGGTCTCCGGCGATGAATTCACGGATGCGTAATGCGTTTACTTTAGCGTAAAAGCCCGACCGGCCGAAGCCTGCGGCCGCCGGGTCTACGGGGCTAGGGCCTGTTCACACGCATTTCTCAAAATGCGTTGCGGATCAAAAAAGTCATGCGGTAGGCGCGTGGACGCAACCGGGGTGATCCCCGGCAAGTCCGCGCAACACCCCGCATGGCCTTTTTGGCCGCAACCCGGAGGGCATGGGGCAAAAACGGCGCCACTCGTCGTTGCACTCCTCACCCAGACGGCCAGTCCGGGCTTCGTCGTGCGCCTAGATTGGCGCCGTTTTTGCCCCACCCGCAATTGAGAAATGCGTGTGAACAGGCCCTAAACTCGGCCCCATGTCTTCCGCTTCCCGCCTGCGCGCCTTGCTGCCCTTCCTGAGCTGGCCGCGCCCCACAGCCGCGCTGCTGCGCGGCGAGGCGCTGGCAGGTCTCGCCGTGGGCCTGATGGTGATCCCGCAGGGCGTGGCCTATGCCGTGCTCGCCGGCATGCCGCCCGTCACGGGCATCTACGCCTCCATCCTGCCGGCCCTGGTCGCCGTGCTCTTCAGCGCCTCGACCCGGCTCTCGGTGGGCCCCACGGCGCTGTCCTGCCTGCTGATCAGCGCAGGCCTCACGGGCCTGGCCCAGCCTGGCTCGGTCGAGTGGGTGCAGCTGGCCATCTGGCTGGCCCTGCTGTCGGGTCTGCTGCAGCTGCTGCTGGGTTTCATGCGCTTCGGCTGGCTGCTGAATCTGGTGAACGCGCCTGTCCTCACGGCCTTCACGCAGGCTGCAGCTCTGCTCATCATCGGCTCACAGCTGCCCGACCTGCTGGGGCTGCAGAGCTGGCAGCAGCTCAGCTCGCCACAGGGCTGGCACGGGCCCTCGCTGGCCTTCGGCCTGGGCACGCTGGCCCTGCTGATCGTGGCGCGGCGCTGGCGCCCGACTTTCCCCTCGGTGCTGCTCATCGTGCTGGGGGCAGCTGGCCTCTCTCATTTTCTGGGCTTCGAGGCCGGTGGCGGAGCCGTGGTCGGTGCACTGCCTGCGGGCCTGCCGGCCCTCACGCTGCCTGCCCTGCCGGAGTGGAAGGTGCTGAGCCAGTTGCTGCTGCCCACCCTGGTCATCACCCTGGTGAGCTTTCTGGAAACCGCGTCGAGCGCCAAGGTGGACAACGAAGGCCGCGGCACGCGCTGGAATCAGGACCAGGACCTGATCGGCCAAGGCCTGGGCAAGATCGTGGCCGGCTTCAGCGGCGCCTTCCCGACGAGTTCCTCCTTCTCACGCTCGGCCCTCAACCTCTACGCCGGGGCGCAGACCGGCTGGGCCACGGTGTTCTCGGCCGGGGTGGTGCTGATCGCGCTCTGGGTGCTGATCCCCGTGCTGCGTCATGTGCCCCAGGCGGTGCTGGCCGCCATCGTGGTCGCTGCGGTGCTGGGTCTGATCAAACCGCGCGAGTTCGCCCGGCTATGGCGTATCGCCCGCGTCGAGGCCGTGATCGCCGCGCTCACCTTCGGCATCACCCTGGCCGTCTCGCCCCAGCTCTACTGGGGGGTGCTGGCCGGCGTGCTGATGTCGCTGAGCTACTTTCTTTACCAGCGACTGCACCCGCGCATCATCGAAGTGGGCCTGCACCCCGACGGCAGCCTGCGCGACCGCCACCTGTGGAAGCTGCCGCCCCTGGCGCCCCACGCCTACGCGCTGCGCATGGACGCGGCGCTGGACTTCGCGGCCGCAGCCGAGTTCGAACGCAACATCGTCGAGTACCTCGCCGAACACCCGGACACGCGCCATGTCTGCCTGTTCGCCCAGCCCATCAACCACATCGACAGCACGGGCGTCGACGCCTTCCTCAAGCTGGGCAAGCAACTGCGTGAACAGGGCGTACTGCTGCACATCAGCGGCATGAAGCTGCCGGTGGAAAAGACCTTGCTCCAGGCGGGCTGGCAACTGGCTGACCCGGGCCACCGGCTCTACCGCACCGAGACCGAGACCGTCGCCGCGCTGCGCGAACTGTCCCAGACCTCCCAGGTCTGATCGCAAAGCGCCTCGATGCGCAGCGGCACGCCGCTGACCGGGTGCGGCAACTCCAGCCGCAGCGCATGCAGCCACAGGCGCTGCGCCCCCAGAAAGTTCGCCACCGCGCGATTCAAGGGCCCCTTGCCATGCGTGGCGTCGCCGAGGATGGGGTGGGCGATGTGCTTCATGTGGCGGCGCAACTGGTGGCGCCGGCCCGTGAGCGGCTGCAGCTCCACAAGGGCACAACGTGTCACGGAGAAATCGCGGTCGGGCAGCGGCAGCTCGTAGCGTTGCAGCGTACGGTAGCGTGTCTGCGCGTCCTGCACCTCGGTACGGCCGGCACGGGCATCGTCTTCCAGACGCCGCAGCGGGTGATCGACCAGGCCCTCGGCCGCAGGCCAGCCCCGCACCACGGCACGGTAGGTCTTGCGCACCTGGTCAGGTGCCTCGAACGCCTGACCGAGCACGCGGGCCGTTTCGGCATCCAGGGCGAACAGCAGCACCCCGCTCGTGCCCTTGTCCAGGCGGTGCGCAGGCCAGACCGGGCGGCCCAGCTGGTCGCGCAGCAGTTGCAGGGCAAACTGCGTCTCGCCGGCGTCCAGCCCCGTACGGTGCACCAGCAGGCCCGGCGGCTTGTCCACGGCCACGATCTGCTCGTCCTGATGGAGAATACGCAACATGCTTTTTCTGCTCTCGCCCGCCAAATCGCTGGACTATGACACGCCGGTCGCGGACCTGCCCCACACCCAGCCCCTGTTCACCCAACAATCCGCCGAGCTCATCGAACTCCTGCGCGCCTACTCGCCGCAGCAGATCGCCGAGCTCATGGACCTGAGTGACACGCTGGCCGGGCTCAACGTCGCGCGCTACCAGGCCTGGCGCCCGAAGTTCAGCGCGAGGAATTCCAGACAGGCCGTGCTGGCCTTCAACGGCGATGTCTACGACGGCCTCGACGCCAAGAGCCTCCAGACCGAAGACCTGGCCTGGGCCCAGGAGCATGTGTGCATCCTCAGCGGCCTGTACGGCGTGCTGCGCCCGCTGGACTGGATGCAGCCCTACCGGCTGGAGATGGGCACGACACTCAAGAACCCCAAGGGGCAGAACCTCTACAAATTCTGGGGCACGCAGATCGCGGATTACCTCAACGAGCGCCTGGCCGGAGAGAAATCGCCCGTGGTCGTGAACCTGGCCTCGCAGGAATACTTCAAGGCCGTGGACACGAAGGCCCTCCAGGCCCGCGTGATCGAATGCGTGTTCGAGGACTGGAAAGGCGGCCAGTACAAGGTCATCAGCTTCTTCGCCAAGCGCGCACGCGGCCTCATGGCGCGCTACGCCATCAGCAAGCGGCTCAGCACAGCGAAGCAGCTGGAGAAATTCAACCTCGATGGCTACGCCTACGACGCGAAGGTTTCAGAACCCGATCGCCTGGTCTTCCGCCGGAAAGTACAAGCATGAGCAAGCCCGAAGACTCCCTGCTCGGCAAGGCCACCCCGTACAAGGACCAGTACGACGCCACGCTGCTCTACCCCATTCCGCGTCTGACCAAGCGTGTAGAAATCGGCGTGCCGTCCACCCTGCCCTTCCTGGGCGCGGACCTGTGGACGGCCTATGAGCTGAGCTGGCTCAACCCGCGCGGCAAGCCCCAGGTGGCCATCGCGCACATCACTGTGCCCTGCGAGACGCCCAACATCATCGAGAGCAAGTCCTTCAAGCTCTACCTCAACAGCTACAACAACACGAAGTTCACCGACGCGGCCGAGGTACAGGCCCGCCTGCGCGCGGACCTGGGCGAAGCCGCCTGGCGCGGCTCGGGCAAGACGGGCTCGGTCGGTGTGCGCCTGCTGGCCCCCGAGCTCTTCGACCAGGAACCGATCCACGAGATGGACGGCCTCAACATCGACCGGCTCGACATCGAGTGCACCCAGTACATGCCCGCGCCCGAGTTGCTGACGGCCGCCTTTGACGAGAAACCGGTGGACGAGGTACTGACCAGCCAGCTGCTCAAGAGCAACTGCCTCGTGACGGGCCAGCCCGACTGGGGCAGTGTGCAGATCACCTACAGCGGCCCGCAGATCGACCAGGCCGGCCTGCTGCAGTACCTCGTGAGCTTTCGCAACCACAACGAGTTCCATGAGCAGTGCGTTGAGCGCATCTACATGGACCTCTGGCGCCGCTGCAAGCCGGCCAAGCTGACGGTCTACGCGCGCTACACGCGCCGTGGCGGCCTGGACATCAACCCGTGGCGCACCAGCCACCCGCAGGCCCTGCCGCCGAATATCCGCACGGCAAGACAGTAAGGTCTGACTCACGCCTGCGCTGCTTCGGCTCGGCCCGCAGGCGTCAGCAGACGGTACCAATCCACCTTGCGCGTCAGGTACATCACTGCGGCGAGCACGGCAAACAGCGCCAGTGAGCCGACAACCAGCGCCTTCTGCTCCAGCTGCAGCAAGAGGAAAAGCAGGCCGTACAGAACGCCTACGCCCAGTCCGAAAGGCAGGCCTCGTCGTACGCCATGCAATATGTGCACAGCGTAGTAAGTCAGCAGCAACACACAGGCCGTGGCGGCGATGGCGTAGGCGAGATTGAACGCCAAATGCTCTCCCAGGCTGAGCAGCAGCAGGAAGAAGATGGCCACCGCGGAACCCACAAGAAAGTACTGAACCGGATGTACCCTCAGGCGCTGCATGACCTCGAACAGGCCGACTGCCACAAAAGTCAGCACGACGAAAAGCAGGCCGTATTTGGACGCCCGATCGCTCAGGGTATAGGCGTTGACCGGATCGACAAAGGACACGCGGATGGCCTTCAGGCAATCTTTGGACTCCTCCCAGTCGCCCTCGCTGACACGGGCGCAGACGGGTTGGCCTTTTTGCAGATCATCCCCGTTGCCGATCGCCAGCGAAGAAATACGCCAGTTGGCCTTGAAGCCCTCAGCGCCCACGGCGCGTTCTGCCGGGAGAAACTGACCTCCGAACGAAGGATGCTGCCAGTTGCTCTGCACACTTAGCTGGGTCATGTCTCCCGCGGGGACAAAGGTCCAGTCTTCGATGCCGAACAGCTCCAGGTCAAGCACGGCCTCCAGGTCATCGGGCGATTGCCCGACGCTTTCGGGCAGCACGGCATGCAGGCCACGGTTGTAGCGGCTGTGGTGAGTGCCTGCCCTCAGCGGCAGCGCCAGTCCGTTCCAACTGAGACCAGCAGAACGAATGCCGGTGGGATCGCTGATCGGCAATATAAGCTCAGGGGTGGCACAGCTGATGCGCGTGCGCTCGTTCTGGGGCCGTATCTTCAAAGACTCCGGCGTCCAGCGGGCATGAAGCGCCAACTTCATGTTGTAGGTACTGACCTTGTGCAGGCTGCGATGCAGGTTCTGCACATCAGCACCGGCCCTAGCCATCAGACTCTCGGGGGGCACCAATCTGGACACGTCCTTCTCACGCTCCACCGTTTGCGGATGGCCCGCATCCAGGTTCGTCGTATCGCGCCACCTCTCGACACAGCGCAGATGCACCATGGGACCCGTGACGATCTGCGGGGTGCCCATACCGGCCACGGCCCGCTTGCGATGCTGCTGCCTGTCCTGCACGATGTCCTGGATCTGGCCCAGTCCGAACAACAAAGCCAACAGTACTAGCAGCAGATAGGCCAGTTTGGGTGAGATCAGCGACTTCATGTTTTCTCCATGGTTGAGATGGAGGGATGATCACGCCGCGGCGTGAGACCATGATGAAGTCTGTGAAGGCTGCGTGAAGTTTCAACCGATCTAGCCGGCCGGGAACTCCATCTCGGCGCGAAAGCCGTTCGCATTGGTCAACTGCAGACGACCACGGTGCAGAGCCATGATCTGCCGCACGATGGCCAGGCCCAGGCCTGAACCACTGCGCTCACCGTTGGGGCGCGCCGTGGTGAAGAAACGCTCACCCAGCCTGGGCAGGGCATAGTCGGGCACACCGGGCCCTTGGTCCTGCACGGCAATGCACCGGGGTGTCACACACACCGTGACCTGGCTACCCGATGGTGCGAAATCGAGGGCGTTCTCCAGCAAGTTGCTGACAGCCAATGCGATCGCCTGGGTGTCGCCCCTGACCGTCGCGCTGGCCCCACCCTCTCCGACCTCGATGTGTACCGTCATCTGTCGTGCAGCAAATCGTCCGGCCGCCGCTGCCACCGCCGCCCGGACGCTGTCCACGAGATACACCTCATCAACGACATGCAGCCCCTGCCCAGAACTGGCCAAGTGCTCCAGCTTGCTGAGTTCCAGCAAGCGGTCGACCAAGCGCTGCAGACGCTCGCTCTGTGCCACCACATGCCCGGCAAACTCACGTCGCTGGGCCTCGGGCAGGTTTTCCTGCAGCAACTCCCCGCTGGCGCGCACAGCCGCTACAGGACTCTTGAGCTCATGGGTGAGCGCGCGCACATAGTTCTCGATGTACTCACGCCCATCCAGACGCTCACGCATGGTCTGCATGGCTTGAGCCAGCTCACCCAGCTCGCCGGGAACGCGCGGCAGCACCTCGGTCCCGCCAGACTGTACGCTGCGGGCATAGTTGCGCAGACGCCGGATGTTCCACACCACCCAAATGGTGACCAGCACGCCGACCGTCGCTGAGAGCATCAACAACCAGACGCCGCCGGTCATAATTTTCTGCTCGGCCCGGTCGATGAAGCGCTGCACCGTGCTGATAGGCTTGGCTACCGTCAACACGCCGATGATGCGCCCCTCGTGTAATACCGGCGCAGCGACATACATGACCGATGTCCTGTCGTCGGTCTGTACTTCCCGCGTAGCCCGGGCCCCGTACTCACCGCGCAGGGTCAAGGCCACATCACGCCACTGGGAGTAGTCCTGACCTTGGGCAAGATGGACCGAGTCGAAGACCACCTTGCCGCCACGGTCGGTCACGTAGATGCGGTAGTCCAGAGACTGTTTGCTCAGCCCCCAGATCCTGGCGTCAATGGGGCGTCGTGCATAGTTGTTGACATGCTCAGCAAAGCGCCCCTGGGCCAGCTGCCCCTGGGCCAGCTCATCGCTGGCAAGTTCGGCCAGGATGTTGGCCGTATCCACCAGCATATCTTCCATCACGTCACGCACGCTGGGGCGTATCTCGGTGGTGAAGACACGCAGCAGGAAAAACGCCGCAATTCCGTTGAGCAGGAAGAAGACGAAGAACAGGCGTATGCCGAGTTTCATCGGGCGACCAAGCTGTAACCCATGCCACGGTGGGTGACAATGCAGTCCTTGTCCGCACCGGCATCGCGCAGCTTGGACCGCAAAGTCTTGATGTGCGTGTCGACGGTACGATCCATGCTGTCTACGGTCTGCCCCCACACCGCCTCGATCAGCTTGTCGCGGCTGTATATCCGGCCATTGCCCTGCAACAGCGTCGCCAATAAGCCATATTCCAGTCGTGTGAGCGGCAGCGCAACACCCCGGAAACTGACTCGCTGGCCTTCCCGGTCAAGGACAAATGGACTGTCCGGAACCCTCCCCTCAAGTCTGCCAAGAGGGTGACCCGAAACGCTGCGACGCAGCAGGGCACGCATGCGCGCCACCAGCTCTCGCGGGCTGAAAGGCTTGGCGACATAGTCGTCTGCACCCAGCTCAAGCCCGAGTACGCGGTCCAGCTCCTCGCTGCGTGCGCTCAAAACGAGGATAGGCATGCCAGCGGTCTCGGGCCCGCTGCGCAGATCACGACAAAGGTCGAGGCCGCTGCCGTCGGGTAAGCCTACATCAAGAACCACCAGATCGAAAGGACGGCTCGATAGCTCTCGTCGAGCATCCCGCACCAGGGGGCAGTGGGTCAAAACAAAGCCCTCGCGCTGGACTGCAAATGCAATCGTACTGGCGATGGCGGGCTCGTCCTCAAGTAGCAGAATCTGCGTGCCGTCCCTCATGATTTCCTTCGTCTGACTCGTCGAGACAAGCTTATCAAGCTTTCGGCGCGCACCACGGCTCCATCACGAGCCCGACGGCCCTCTCGCCATCACAGGAAAAAGTACAACAGCTCAGGGCTGGCCGTTCGGCCACTGCAGCTCGAGCAGCTTCCAGCCGCTGCCCGACTGCTTCTGCACCGCACAACGGTACTCGTAGCGGACCATGGGCGCACCAAAGCGTACCTGGGCCAGCAGGGCGCCGGAGGACTGCCAGACCTCGGGCTTGCCCGCCCAGCGCGCGTCCCTGACGTCCACGGGCTGGGCCGGCTGCGAGCCGTCGACCTTGGGCTTGCCCAGGGTCTTGAGGGTGGCCATGGCGTACTGCTGACAGGCATAGGCCGCATAACGCGCGTCGTCCGGGTCGGCGGCGCAGGCCAGGCTGCTGGCCAGCAAAAGGGGAAGGAGCGGTTTCAGGTTCATGCAGAACAGACTCAGCCCAGTTCACGGAAGGAACGCAGCGCCGCCAGCGGCGGGAACTGGCCGGCACGCTTTTCCTTCATGGCCGTCACGGCTTCGAGCACGTGCTTGTTGCTCCAGATCGCGCCCTGCAGCCAGCCCATCTGCCTGAGTGCATCGTCGACGCCGTGGTCGCGCGCGTAGTGCAGGGCCTGCTTGGTGCCCCAGATGGCCACGGGCGGCTTGGCGGCAATCTCCTGAGCGGTCTGTAGGGCACCGGCCAACAGCGCCTCCGGCGTATCGAAGACCTGGTTGACCAGGCCATAGCCCAGGGCCTGCGCGGCCGGCATGCGCCGGCCTGTATAGGCCAGCTCCTTGACCACGCCCAGCGGGATCAGCTTGGGCAGGCGCTGCAAAGTGCCCACGTCGGCCACCATGCCGATGTTGATTTCCTGGATGCAGAAGAAGGTGTCGTTCGTCGCATAGCGCAGACAGCAGGCACTGACCATGTCCACCGCGCCGCCGATGCAGCCGCCCTGGATGGCCGCGATCACCGGAATGCGCAGGCTCTCCAGCTTGCTGAAGGTGCCCTGCATATCGGTGAGCAGGTCGAAGATGGCGGCGCGGCCCTCGGCGCTACGGTCGTCCAGCGTGATGGCGCCACCAAAGGTCTCCAGCGCCATGCCGGCGCTGAAATGCTTGCCCGTGCTGCTGATGACGAGCACGCGCGCTTCCTGCCCGGTGTGCAGTTGGGTGAGCACCTGATCCAGCTCGCGCCAGAACAGCGGGTGCATGGTGTTCATGGCCTCGGGCCGGTTGAGCACCAGATGGGCGATATGGTCCTGGATGGACAGCGTGAAGCACTGCATGGTCATGTCTCCTGTTTTCCCTCGAGGGTCTGGATACACTCTACAGGACGCGGCGGCAAGAGCATGTCACCCGCGCGTAAGCAGCCTCTTCTCGATGAAACGCCGACACTACCTCGTACTGCAAGCCAGTCTGCTCACCGGAGGCGCCATGGCCGACACCCCCAAGGTTCAATCGCTCGACGACGTTCAGCGCTGGCTCGACCGCCTGCAGCGCGCCCGCACGGTGCGCAGCAGCAGCGACTGGACACTGCGCGCCGTGCTGGAACATCTGGCGCATAGCGTCGAGATGAGCCTGGACGGTTTTCCGCAGCCCAAGGGCACGCTGTTCCGCGCCACCGTGGGGCCTGCAGCCTTCGCCTTCTTCAAGTGGCGCGGCCGCATGAGCCATGGCCTGACCGAGCCCATCCCCGGCGCGCCAGCCCTGCCCCAGCTCGACGATTGGCAGCCCGGTGCCACCCGTCTGCGTCTGGCTGTGGCGCGCTTCCAGGCGCACCGCGGGGCGCTGCAGCCCCACTTTGCCTACGGCCCGCTGGACCATGCCGACTATGCGCTGGCCCACGCCCTGCACGTGGCGAACCATCAGGACGAGATCGTGGTGGGCTGAGCGGGGCCGCGAGGTTCAGAACAGCAACCCCGAAGCAGGCTCGGCCGGCACAGCCGGCGTTGCTATCGCAGCCCCCACGCGCTGCAGCGAGCCCACGCGCACACCGAGCAGGCGCAGGCGGCGCGTGAGATCCACGCGCTTGAGGCAGGCGCCAGCCGCCTGACGTATGGCCTTGGCGTCGGCGACGGCCTGCTCCAGCGTCTGGTCGCGCGTCACGCTCTTGAAATCGTCGTAACGCAGCTTGATGCCGATGGTGCGACCTTCATAGCCCTTGCGCTGCAGGTCGGCCGCCACGCGCTCGCACAGGGCCGTGAAGATGGCGCCGAGCTCGGCCTTGTCGCGCACAGCGTGCAGATCTCGCTCGAAGGTGGTCTCGCGGCTGATGGACACGGGCTCGCTCTCCGTCACCACCGGGCGCTCGTCGCGGCCCCAGGATGCCTCGTGCAGCCAGGCGCCGTAGCTCTTGCCAAAGCGCTCGACCAGCCAGCCCGGGTCCTGCGCAGCGAGCTCGCCGATGGTGTGGATGCCCAGGGCCTGTAGCTTGGCGTCGGTCTTGGGGCCCACGCCATTGATCTTGCGGCAGGGCAGCGGCCAGATCAGGGTCTGCAGGTCCTCCGGCCGCACGATGGAGATGCCCTTGGGCTTGTGGAACTCGCTGGCCATCTTGGCCAGCAGCTTGTTGGGGGCGACGCCGATGGAACAGGTCAGCCCTGTGGCGTCCAGGATGCTTTTCTGGATCAGCAGCGCCAGCACGCGCCCGCCCTCGCGCTGGCCACCGGGCACCTGCGTGAAGTCGATGTAGACCTCGTCCACGCCGCGGTCCTCCATGACCGGGGCGATCTCGGTGATCACCTCCTTGAAGCGCCGCGAGTACTTGCGGTACTCGTCGAAATCCACCGGCAGCAGGATGGCCTGCGGGCACAGGGCGGCGGCCTTCATCAGGCCCATGGCCGAGCCCACGCCGAAGGCGCGCGCAGGATAGGTAGCGGTGGTGATGACACCACGGCCGGCGTAATCCTTGAGCAGGGGGAACTCGGCGACCGGGATCTCCGACAGCGGCTGCCCCGCATACTTCTGCAGCAGCGCATCGTCGTCGCGCCGGCGCCGCCCACCGATCACCACCGGCAGGCCCTGCAGCTGCGGGTAGCGCAGCAGCTCCACCGAGGCATAGAACGCATCCATGTCCAGGTGCGCGATGCGGCGCGGCAGATCGGAAACGGGCCTCGTGGAATTCACCCGGCAAGCATAGCGTGCAGAATGCCGACCACAGACCCACGCCTCTTGCGGAGACCTCATGCACAAACGTGAATTCCTGGCCGCTGCCGGCACAGCGGCCCTGGCCACGACGGCCCCCCCTGCCCTCGCGTCCTCAGGACAGAGTGGCCCGCCGCTGCTGACCATCAGCGGCGCCATCGGGCGCGGCAACCGCGGCGCGCTGGACCCGGCGCTGGACCAGATGATGGCCAAGCAGCAGATCCGCTTCGATCGCGCCCACACCTTCGACTACCGAGCTCTCACGTCCCTGCCCGCGGTGAGCATCCGCCCCACACTCGAGTACGACGCCAAGGTGCACACCCTGGGCGGCCCCCTGCTGGGCCAGGTGATCGAGGCCACGGGCGCACGCCTGGACAGCACGCTCAAGCTGGTGCTGCGCGCCATCGACGGCTACACCGTCAACCTCACGCTGGCGCAGGCGCGGCGCTACCGCTTCATCGTCGCGACCCATCTGGACGGGCGGCCCATGCCGCTGGGCGGCCTGGGCCCGCTGTGGGCCGTGTTCGACGCCGACCGCCACCCCGATGTGCTGGCCCGCCCCCTGGCCGAGCGCTACGCCCAGTGCCCCTGGGGGCTGTACCACATCGAGGTGCAGGCGACTCAGGCCGTCGGGTAGGTGCCGGGCAGCAGGATGCTGCGGTCCACGGTGTTGATGTCGGTGTGGCCGCAGAAGGCCATGGTGATGTCCAGTTCCTTGTGGATGATCTCCAGCGCCTTGGTCACGCCGGCCTCACCCATGGCGCCCAGGCCATAGGCCATGGCGCGGCCGATATAGACCGCGCGCGCGCCCAGGGCCCGGGCCTTGAGCACGTCCTGGCCAGAGCGGATGCCGCCGTCCATGTGCACCTCGATGCGGTTGCCCACGGCCTCCACAATGGCCGGCAGCGCCTCGATGCTGCTCTGGGCGCCGTCGAGCTGACGGCCGCCGTGGTTGGAAACCACGATGGCATCCGCGCCGGTGTCAACGGCCAGCCGGGCGTCTTCCACGTCCTGGATGCCCTTGAGGATGAGTTTGCCGCCCCAGCGCTGCTTGACCCATTCGATATCGGCCCAGCTCAGCGCCGGGTCGAACTGCTGGGCCGTCCAGGCCGAGAGCGAGCTCATGTTCTCCACGCCCTGAACATGGCCCACGATGTTGCCGAACTCGCGCCGCGTGGCGCCCAGCATGCCCAGCGCCCAGCGCGGCTTGGTCGCGATATTGAGAATATTGGGGAGGGTCAACTTGGGCGGGGCCGACAGGCCGTTCTTCAGATCCTTGTGGCGCTGGCCCAGAATCTGCAGGTCCAGCGTGACCACCAGGGCCGAGCAGCGCGCGGCCTTGGCGCGCTCGATCAGGCGCTCCATGAAGCCACGGTCCTTCATCATGTAGAGCTGGAACCAGAAAGGGTGGCCGTCCGTACCCTTGCTCACGTCCTCGATGGAACAGATGCTCATGGTCGAAAGCGTGAAAGGGATGCCGAAGCGCTTGGCCGCACGCGCCGCGAGGATCTCGCCATCGGCATGCTGCATGCCCGTCAGGCCCACGGGCGCGATCGCCACCGGCATGGCCACGTCCTGGCCAATCATGGTGGAGCGCGTCGTGCGGCCCTCCATGTTGACGGCCACGCGCTGGCGCAGCCGGATTTTCTGAAAATCGCTGCTGTTGGCACGGTAGGTGGTCTCGGTCCACGAGCCGCTGTCGGCGTAGTCGTAGAACATGCGCGGGACGCGCTTTTGCGCCAGGACGCGCAAGTCTTCGATATTGGTGATGACGGGCATTCTTGTGTCTCCGGTTCAGATCAACCGGTGATTATCCAGTGAATCCTGACCCCAACTTGACCCATGGCCAACCGCATCAGGCGATGGCTGCCGTTCACTCGCCCAGGCAGATGTCCAGGTCGCGCGCGGTCTGCAAGGTGTCGCTGTCGGCCGGCACGGCCTTCATGCGCCCGGCCACCTCGGCCAGCGGCACATAGACCACATTGGGGTGCGCCAGCGAGACCATCACGCCACTCAGTCCCTGCGCCAGCCCGCGCACGGCCGCGGTACCGAAACGCTTGGCCGCGATGCGGTCGAAGGACGAGGGGCTGCCACCGCGCAGCAGATGCCCCAGCACCACCACACGTGCCTCCTTGCCCGTGAGCCGTGCCAATTCGGCCGCCACCTGCTCGCCGATGCCGCCCAGGCGCTCGGCCCGCCCCACCTCGGCCGCTGCCTGCACGGCACGCTGGCCGGCGCGCGGTTGCGCGCCCTCGGCCACCACGACCAGGGTGTAGGAGCGGCCCCGGCTGTCGCGCGCGCGCACCTTGGCCGCCACGCTGGCCAGGTCGTAGGGGATCTCAGGCAGCAGGATGGCGTGCGCCCCGCCCGCAATGCCCGCGTGCAGGGCAATCCATCCCGCATAACGCCCCATGACCTCGACCACCATGATGCGCTGGTGGCTCTCGGCCGTGCTGTGCAGGCGGTCCAGGCACTCGGTGGCGAAGGACACGGCCGTGTCGAAACCGAAGGTGGTGTGGGTCTTGTCCAGGTCGTTGTCGATGGTCTTGGGCACGCCGATCACGCGCAGGCCGCGCTGGTGCAGGGCGTTGGCGATCGTCAGGCTGCCATCGCCGCCCACGGAGACCAGGGCGTCAATGCCCTCGCGCCGGAAGTAGTCCAGGATCTCCCGACTGCGGTCCACGGCTCGGGTGGAGCCATCCGGCTGCCGCTGCGGGTACTCCAACGGGTTGCCCTTGTTGGTCGAACCCAGCATGGTGCCTCCCAGGTGCGAGATGCCACGCACGCGCTCGCGCGTGAGCGCGATGACGCCGCCCTCTGGGTAGCGCCCGGGCTCCAGGATGCCGTTGAACCCGTCGCGTATGCCCACACAGTCCCAGCCCCGCTGGGCCGCGGCCCAGACCACAGAGCTGATGACGGCGTTGAGACCGGGGGCGTCACCGCCACCGGTGCAGAGGGCGATGCGACGGATGGAGTTCGTCATGCGAGGCAGTGTAGCGCCCCAGCCATCAACGCACAGCAGGTGGGGAGGCCGGCAGGTCGTGCCACTCTGGACGGCGACCGACTCGACACCAGCCTCTGCCGCCTGGCCTCAGGACGCGCAGGCCTCGCCCGGCTCGTGCCCGCAGGAGGGCAAGGCGGTGTCGGCCGTGGCGGGTGCACCGGCCTTGAAGGACTCGGCCGTGGTGTCGTAACCCTTTTCCTGCAGATAGGCCACAAGGCCAGCGTCCATGCTCTCGGCGTGCCCCGGAAACCACTCGACCAGGGCCTCGATCATGCTGCCGATGTATTCGGTCTCGCCGTTG
This sequence comes from Hylemonella sp., assembly GCF_027532185.1. Lineage (GTDB taxonomy): Bacteria > Pseudomonadota > Gammaproteobacteria > Burkholderiales > Burkholderiaceae_C > Hylemonella. The sequence continues at coordinate 295,254 of NZ_JAPZSV010000001.1, forward strand.
AGCGCGCGACGCTCCACCTCTTTCATCACCTGCAGCACGCTGGCGTGCTGGCCGAAGTGGCAGAAGTCCTCGGGGATGCCGCAGGCGCGCATCCAGCGCTCTTCCATGGCGAAGTGTTCCACGGTGTGATTCAGCAGATCGCGGTAGACACCGAGCTTCTGGTCGGCCGGGGCGGCCGTGGTGGCGTTGATCAGGTCCACGAATTCCTGGTGCGTGTGGTCGGTGCGGGCATCGCCCAACACGAGCGATTCGCTCCAGTTCAGGGTATGGGTGGCGGACATGGTCATTCCTTCTCGGGCCGTATCGGCGTGTCGGCAAGAGGCCCGGCCATGTGTCGCGAGGTGACAGAGGCGGGCTTGCCGGATTTCGCCCCGGATCATAGCCCAGCCCCTGGCCTCAGAGCCGGCGCCGGCGGGGTACCACCCCAAGCTGTACGGTCTGCTGCAGCGTGGTAGCCCCGAGCTGCAGGGCCTGGCGCGGCGGCTCCACCAGCAGCTCCGGATGCCAGACGCGCAGTTCCACCTGGCCCGCCGGCAGGCCCTCGAAGCGGGCTACCCCGCTCTCGTCGGTCTTGAGCGTCCAGGCCGAGTCGGTGACGAAGACATGGCCACGCATGGAGCCGTGCAGATGGCAGCCCAGCAGCACGACGCCAGGCTTGTCCACCACCAGTTCCGTGGCGGCGGGTGCCTGCCCGGCCGCGCGGCCCGCGAGGCGGAACTCGAACCCCGCCGGTGCGTTCGGGTCCAGCGCGGCCAGACCGGTGGCCTGCGTGCCGCGCACATGGTGGTCCCAGCGGTCGAGATTGGCGAAGCGCAGCTGCGTGCCTGGCACCACGACGGTCAGGGCCGGCACAAAGCGCATGCGCTCCTGCTCGATCAGCACGGGGCCGGGCGGTGGCGCTGAGGCCGGCGCAGCACGACCGACCGGGTAGAGCACCACCACGGCTTCCGCCAGGGGCTTGCCCTCGCGGTCCTGCACCTGGACGTGCAGGCCGGAGGCCTGCGCGGCCCAGCAGACCAGCTGTGTGGACGCGATGCAGAGGAGTTTGCGCATCTCAACGCTCCGTGATTATGTCGCGGTGCATGGGCGCCAGCAGGGCCAGCAGGCGGTTCTGCTGTGTGAAAGGGATGCCCCGGGCGTCCATGGCGGCCTGCAGGTCTTCCACCAGAGCATTGAATTCGTGCTTGCGGATGCCCATGTCGGCATGCGCGGCCTTCATGTCGGCGCCCTCGTACTTGCAGGGGCCGCCGCTGAGCTGGCAGAACTGATCGCTCAGACTGTCCTTGAGAGCCTTGGGATTGGTGTCCTTGAAGTGGTGCTTGATGCGCTCATCCCGCAGGACGCGCCCGACAAAATCATCGACCAGGGCCGTGATGCCAGCTTTCTGGCCCAGGGCCTGGTAGAGCGTGTCAGAAGCAGCTTGGGTCTGGGCTTGAGCGCCCAGCACCACACCCAGAAACAGGAAGCAAACAGCGAAGAATTTTTTCACGATGAATCTCCTTGGTTGGATTCAATGCACAACGGGGTTCAGAAGGCGACCTGGCCGGACAGGTAGTAACCCGTCTGGCGGCGGCCATCGGTGATGCCGGGGACGATGCGCCCCAGGTCCACATAGGCCAGGGTCAGCGACAGGTTTTTGCTGGGTGCCCAGGCGATGAACAGGTCTTTCCAGTCGTCTTCGGCCAGGCCCTTGCCCAGGCCCGAGGCCGCGCCCAGGGCTTCAAGGTTGTTGGGCTTGTTGCGGTACTCAGCGCCGATGGCGATGTTCTTCCTGACCAGATAGGCCACGGAGACTTCGGTCTGCAGGCTGCGGCTGTTGCGCGCCTGCGCCTTGCCGCCAAAGCCGAGCAGGCCGTTCTGGTTGGCGTTGGTGGAACGCACGGTGGCGTTGACCAGCAGGCCCTGACCCAGGAAGAGCTTGGTGGCGTTGACGTAGACGTCGGTACCGCTGTCTTTGACGCCCAGGAAATTGAAGACGGACTGCAACGAGCCGGGGCGAGTCTGCTTTTGCTCCAGGCCCACGGCGATCTGCGGCATCCAGCTGTTGCTGTCGAGGATGGCGTCGCCCGCCACCTTGAGCTTGAGACCGAGCACGTCCATCTGGATGTGCTGGCCGGGCTGCACGCCGAAGGCGGCCACGCCATTGAGCGCGATGCTGGGCGAGGCGTCAAAGTCCTGGCGGGCCACAGACAGCTCGACGCGGTCTTTCAAGCCCAGGGCCAGGCCGTAGCTGTTGAGGGCGTAGTCCTGGGTGACGGCGCGTGTGAGGTAGCTGCTGACACCGATCTCGCCTTCCGTGGCGTTGGTGCCGATCACGGCCCAGGGTGTCAGGCCACCCCCGGCCGAGCCGGTGATGGAGCTGACACCGCCCGTCAGCAAGAGTTTGCCGGTATCGGCCTGGGCCAGGCCGGTGGCACAGACCAGGCAGGAGAGCGTGGCGTACCGGAAGAAGGTCTTCATCAGGGTGGCTCCTCGTAGAGTTGCAGGCCAACAGACCTGTCTACCGGATACGCACCCCGACGCCGATCGGATTCAAAAAAGCAGAAAAATTTTCAGTAGCCCGTGCCGGCTCTACAACTGACGCTGGATCAGGCTGCCCTTGAAGAGCACGGGACCGGTCGGTCCGCCCGCGCCGGGCACGCCGCCCAGCGGCTCCAGGCTGATGGCCAGCGTGGGCACTTCGCGCACATCGGCTTCACCCGCGGTGAGTTTGACCAGCGGCCCCTGACCCAGCACGCCCAGCGAGCGCGGCGCGCCGGCTGGCGGCAGGGCCCAGAGCTGCAGGGATTTGTCACGGCCCTCCTGGTAGCTGCCGACACGCTGCAGGACCAGGGTGTTGTTCTTGGGGTCAAAGGTCACGAGCATGGACGCCGTGGACCGATCGTCTGCCAGCACGGCCACATACTGAATCTGTGGCGTGGCCTGCAGCTGCTGGCGCAGCTCGGCGATCTGGGCGCCCGACTGTGTGCGTAAATCTTCGTTGACCTGCAGGCCCACGACCACGGCCGCCACGGTGGCCAAGGCGCCCGCCGCGGCCACACTGCGCCAGACGAAAAGGCTTTGCCACCAGCCGTTGCCGGCTGCAGGCTTCATGGCGCGCGCCGTCTGGGCCTGAAGCTGCAATTGGTTGTGGATACGGGTCCAGACATAGGCGGGTGGTTCGATGGCTGGCTGCAGCTCGGTCAGGCCGGCCAGCCGACCTTGCCAATGCTGGCAGGCGCGTTGCACGGCGGGCTGCTGCCGCGCCACGGTCTCGAAACGACGGCGCGCGCCACCGCGCAGCGTGCCCAGGGCGTAACTGGCCGCGAGGCGATCGAGCAGTTCGGGATGGTCTTGGAATCTCATGGTCGTATCTCAGTGCGCGCCGGCCATGCAGCCACGCAATTGGTTCAGACCGCGACGGATCCAGGTCTTGACGGTGCCCAAGGGCAGACGCAGCTGCTCGGCCAGCTCCAGGTGGCTGAGGTCGCGCAGATAGGCCAGGCTGAGGACTTCGCGCTGCCGGTTCTCGAGCTGCTGCAAGCAGCGGTGCAAGGCACGCGCCTGCTGGCTGGCCTGGACCTGATCGACAGGGTTGGGGGCGTCGCCCTCCAGGGTCTCGGCCAGGGCGTCGTCCAGCTCCTCGGTGCTGTCGGCGCGCTCGGCCGCGCGCCGCCGCAAGAGGTCCAGGGCGCGGCTGCGCACGATGAGACCCATCCAGGCCATCGGCGGGCTCAGGCTCGCGCGGTAATCACCGGCCGAGCGCCAGATGTACAGATAGCTCTCCTGCACCACGTCTTCGGCCCACTCCCGATGCCGCACCACCCGCATGGCCAGGCCGAACAGCAGAGGCGAGGTGCGTGCGTACAGCGACTTCAGCGCTGACGCATCCTGTAGCGCGACCTGGTCGAGCAGGGCCGTCAGTTCCAAATCCTGGGCTTCGAGCATCATGGCGCGATTGTGCTCGATCCGGATCCAGCGAGCCTCACGCGCGCGGCGTGAGACGGCAGACCACAGTGTCTGCAGACGGGGGCCATGACAGATGATCTGCATGGGATGGATACGCCGTGCAGGGCCACGCGGATTCAGCCCGGCCCATATCCGGATATCACCAGGGGTCTCTTGAATCCGGATGCAAGGTCCTTGCGTATCCCTTCTGTCGGCACCTCATGCGCCGATGCTGGACCGGCCGGCGTCACCTGCCGGGACCACGGCTTTTTTTCGCCACATCTTCAAGGAGTTCAACGATGACCACCCGTACCCTCACCGCCCTGGCGGCCGCCACCCTGCTTTCTGCCTGCGCCATGTCCGGCGGTGGCATGTCCACGCCGAGCTCTGCACAGACCGGTGTGCCCGACGCCGTGAAGGTGCCGGCCGGCCACAAAGCGGTGCTGGAAACCGTGGGTGTGGGCGAGATCACCTACGAATGCCGCGCCAAAAAGGACATGGCGGGCGCCTTCGAGTGGGTCTTTGTCGGACCCGAGGCCCGCCTGATGGATCGCAGTGGCAAGGATGTGGGCCGTTACTACGGCCCGCCCGCCACCTGGGCCAGCAACGATGGCTCGCGCATCACGGGCGTCCAGCTCGCCGTGGCCCCCGGTGGTGAAGGGAATATCCCGCTGCAACTGGTCAAGGCCAATCCGGCCATGGGCATGGGCGCCATGCAAGGCGTGAGCCATATCCAGCGCCTGGCCACCCGCGGTGGTGTGGCGCCGGCCCAGGCCTGCGCCATAGGCAACGTCGGTCAGAAGTCGGTGGTCAAGTACCAGGCCGACTACATCTTCTGGCGCGCGGTCTGATCCGGCACCGCGGCACGGCTCAGCCGAGCCGTGTGCGGTGGCGTTCGATCTGTAGCTTCACCTGGGCCGGCGCCGTGCCGCCCAGGGTGGAGCGTGCGTTGAGGGAACCGCGCAGCGAGAGCACGTCATAGACGTCCTTCTCGATCTTGGGGTGGAAGCCCTGCAGCACGGCCAGAGGCAGTTCGGACAGGTCGCAAGCATGGCTGACGGCGGCCTTGACCGCGTGCGCCACGGTCTCGTGCGCATCGCGGAAAGGCAGGCCTTTCTTGACCAGGTAATCCGCCAGGTCGGTGGCCGTGGCATAGCCCTTGAGCGCCGCCTGTTCCATGGCCTGGGCGTTGACGGTGATACCGCCTTCCAGCTTGCCGGTGGCGGGGTTCAGCTGACCACCCACCATCTCGGTGAAGATGCGCAGCGTGTCCTTCAAGGTGTCCACCGTGTCGAACAGCGGCTCCTTGTCTTCCTGGTTGTCCTTGTTGTAGGCCAGGGGCTGCCCCTTCATCAGGGTGATCAGGCCCATGAGGTGGCCCACCACACGGCCGGTCTTGCCGCGAGCGAGCTCGGGCACATCCGGGTTCTTCTTCTGCGGCATGATGGACGAGCCGGTGGTGAAGCGGTCGGCGATGCGGATGAAGCCAAAATTCTGGCTCATCCAGAGAATCAGTTCTTCACTGAAGCGGCTGATGTGCACCATGACCAGCGAGGCGGCCGCCGTGAATTCGATGGCAAAGTCGCGGTCGCTGACGGCGTCCAGGCTGTTCTGGCACACACCCTCCATACCCAGCGTCTTCGCGACGCGCTCTCGGTCCAGCGGGTAACTGGTGCCAGCCAGCGCAGCGCTGCCCAGGGGCAGGCGATTGACGCGGCGGCGCACATCGGCCATGCGCTCGGCGTCACGCGCGAACATCTCCACATAGGCCAGCATGTGGTGGCCAAAGCTCACGGGCTGGGCCACCTGCAGGTGGGTGAAGCCGGGCAGGATCACGTCCACGTTCTGCTCGGCCACGGTCAGCAGGGCTTTCTGCAGGTCGGACAGCAGATTGCCGATGAGATCGATCTCGCCGCGCAGCCACAGGCGCACGTCGGTGGCCACCTGGTCGTTGCGGCTGCGGCCCGTGTGCAGGCGCTTGCCAGCGTCCCCCACCAGTTGCGTGAGACGGGCCTCGATGTTGAGGTGCACATCCTCCAGGTCCAGCTTCCATTCGAAGGTGCCGCCCTCAATCTCGGCGCGGATCTGGGCCATGCCTTTCTGGATGGCCGCCAGATCCTCGGCACCGATGATCTTCTGCGCGGCCAGCATCTCGGCATGGGCCAGGCTGCCGGTGATGTCGGCGTCCCACAGGCGCTTGTCGAAGAAGACACTGGCCGTGTAACGCTTGACCAGCTCGCTCATGGGTTCAGAGAACAGCGCCGACCAGGCCTGGGATTTGGTGTCGAGTTGGTTGTGGGACATGGTGGGCGAGGTGGGTGGTTGGGGACGGGGCAGGCGATCGTCATTTGGCGATCAGGGCTAATTCACCAATAATCGGGTGCGGCCCCAGGGTCGCCTCCGTATGAAAGATACCCAGATTTTATCGGCCTTCCATGAGCTGCCGGCGGAACGACCCGCGCGCAGCGTCACCGCCCAGCCGCTGTACGACGCCTGCCAGGTGGGCGTGGCCCTGCGGGCCGTGCTGTTTGTGGAGGTGGCCATGGGCGTAGGCGCCCTCTACATGGCCGACACGCCACTCGACTGGCTGCTGCGTCTGGCCCTGCTGACCGGCAGTGCCTTGCCGGCTACCGTGTTCTGGCTGGTCGTGGCCTGTCTGTTCAAACGACCGCTCGCCCGCCTGCCCCGCCCCGCCCAGTACGGGGCCGGCGTGGCCCTGGGCATGCTGGCCGGGCTCTACGGTTGCAGCATGCTGGTGCTGGCCGGCCTGCTGGCCCCCGCACCCTGGGTGGCCAGCGGTGCCACCGGCGCCTTGCTGGCCGGCGTGCTGGTGGCCGTGCTGGCGCTGCGCGCGCGCGGACGCCTGCCGGCGGATACGGCGGCACGGCTGTCGGAGCTGCAGTCGCGCATCCGCCCGCATTTCCTCTTCAACACGCTCAACAGCGCCATTGCCCTGGTGCGTGCCGAGCCGGCCAAGGCCGAGGCCCTGCTCGAAGACCTCAGCGATCTGTTCCGCCATGCGCTCGTGGACCAGGGGGAGTCGGTCACGCTGGCCGACGAGATTGCGCTGGCGCGCCGCTATCTGGACATCGAGCAGGTGCGCTTTGGCGAGCGCCTGCAGCTCGATTGGGCGCTGGATCCACAGGCCGAAGAGGCCCGCCTGCCCCCGTTGCTGCTGCAACCCCTGCTGGAAAACGCCGTGCGCCATGGCGTGGAGCCCAGCCCCACGGGCGCGCAGATCCGCATCTCCACGCAAAGGCGCGGCTCCAGCGTGGTGATCAAGGTGACCAACACGGTCCCCGCCGGTCCCGGCCCGCAGGGCCATGGCGTCGCTTTGGGCAATGTGCGCGACCGGTTGCGCCTGTTGCATGATGTCCAGTGCAGTTTTCAGACCGTGCACAAGGACGGTGTGCACCAGGTGCGCATCGAAGTACCGGCATAAGCGGCAAGAACGATCAGCCAAGACAGAGGGAGGCCCAAACATGAACCAGACCCTGCGTGCGCTCATCGTCGACGACGAGGCCCTGGCGCGCAGCCGCCTGCGCACCCTGCTGGGCGACTGCAAGCTGCCCGCCGCCCTGGTGGAAGGCGAAGCCGCCAACGCGACCCAGGCGGTGGAGCTGTTGCGCCGGCAGGCCTATGACCTGGCCCTGCTGGACATCCACATGCCCGGCGCCGACGGCCTGGCCCTGGCCCAGACCCTGCGCACGCTGCCGCATCCACCCATGGTGGTGTTTGTCACGGCCCACACCGAGCACGCCGTGCAGGCCTTCGAGCTGGAGGCGGTGGACTACCTGACCAAGCCAGTGCGCTTAGAACGCCTGCAGCAGGCCTTGCAGAAAGCCGAGCGTCTGTTGCGCAGCCGCGGTGACGCGCCCCTGGAGACGGCGGGCGAGGTGCTGCTGATCCAGGAGCGCGGCCGCACCGAGCGCGTGCCCCTGGCCGAGGTGCTCTACTTCAAGGCTGAACTCAAGTACATCACTGTGCGCACCCCGGCCAAGACCTATATCCTGGACGGTGCGCTCAGCGAGCTCGAAGAGAAGTATGGCGGGCGTTTCCTACGCATCCACCGCAATGCGCTCGTCGCGCGGCGCGCGGTACGCGCGATCGAGAAGCACGAGGACCCGGAGGAAGGCGAGGGCTGGGCCGTGCGCCTGAGCGGCGTCGAGGAGATGCTCACGGTGTCACGACGCCAGCTCGCCGCCGTGCGCGAAGCCATCGCCGCGAACTGACAGCCCCCAACCGGAGACCCTCATGCTGGAACTGCTCACGGCCCCCCAGGCCTGGATCGCCTTCGCCACGCTGACAGCGCTCGAGCTGGTGCTGGGGATCGACAACATCATCTTCATCTCCATCCTGGTTGACAAGCTCCCGGAGGCGCAGCGCGTGCTGGCGCGGCGGCTCGGCCTGTTCATGGCCATGTTCATGCGCATCGGCCTGCTGATGCTGCTGTCCTGGATCATCGGTCTGGTGGCTCCCCTGTTCACCGTGGCCGGGCAGGAGATCTCCGGGCGCGACCTGATTCTCATTGCGGGCGGTCTCTTCCTGCTCTGGAAGAGCGTCGGCGAGATTCACCAGTCGCTGGAGGGTGCGGAGGGCCATGCCTCGGGTGCGGTGAAGGCGACGTTTGCCGCCGTGATCCTGCAGATCATGGTGATCGATCTGGTGTTCTCGCTGGACTCCATCATCACCGCGGTCGGCATGGTGGACGATGTCCGGATCATGGTTGCGGCGGTGATCGTCTCCGTCGTCCTGATGATGCTGTTCGCCGGTGCCATCGGTCGCTTCGTGTCGGCACACCCGAGCATCAAGATGCTGGCACTGTCCTTCCTGGTGGTGGTCGGTGTGGTCCTGATCGCCGAGGGCTTCGAACATCACGTGCCCAAAGGCTACGTCTACTTCGCCATGGCCTTCTCCCTGGGCGTGGAGATGCTCAACATCCGCATGCGCAAGCGTGCCGCCAAGCCCGTGCACCTGCACACGGAGTACACCCGCGAAGACGGCCGCTGAGGCGACCCTGGCGACCCGTCCTACTGGCGGATCACGTCGGCGCCGGCCGGCGGCTTGAAGCGGAAGGTCTCGGGCGGCAGGCTCACATTGAGCTGCACCTTGTTGAAGGTCAGCAGTGAGCGCTGGCCGAAGCTGTCGACGATCTCCAGCGCGGCGAGTTCAGCCGTCTTCCTGCCACCCTGCTCCACTTCACGCAGACCCACGCGCACGCTTTGCACCTGACCGTCGCGAGTGCGTGGCGTGGCCTGCACCCACTGCAGGCCGTCGCGTTCGGGCGCATTGGCCAGCTGGTAGTCGGCCTGCAGAGCCTGCAGGTCGGGTGCCGCGGCAATCAAGGCCGCTGGCGTGCTGCCCAAGGCGCTGGCCTGGGCGCGGGCCGTGACCTGGTTCAGGTCGACGTCGTACAGCCACAGGGTCTGGCCGTCGGCCACGATGGTCTGCGGCAGGGGCTTGCCGTAGACGAAGCGGAAGCGCCCGGGGCGCTGGAACTCGAAGGTGCCGCTGGAGTTACGCGTGCGCGCCGTCTGGCCCTCGCGCGGCGGCGAGGTCACGACCTGGCTGAACTCGGCGCGGCCGCTGGCCGCGGTCTTGAGGAAGAGCTCCAGAGCACCCAGGCCGTCAGCCTGCGCCGTGGCACCGAAAGCGACGAAACAGAGAGCAAACAGTTTTTTCATAGGACTCACTCGGCACGGGCCGGCACAAGGATGTCGCGCTGGCCGTTGGTGCTCATGGCGCTGACAAGGCCCGCCTTTTCCATGTCTTCCACCAAGCGCGCGGCGCGGTTGTAGCCGATCTTGAGGTGACGCTGCACGAGCGAGATGCTGGCCTTGCGGTTCTTCAGCACGATCTCCACGGCTTGGTCGTACATCGGGTCCTTCTCGCCGCTGGGGCCGCCCTCGCCCAGCGGGCCGTCCTCGCCGTCGACCGTGCCGCCCTCGAGCACACCCTCGATGTAGTCGGGCTCGCCCTGGCTCTTGAGGTAGCTCACGACACGGTGCACTTCCTCATCGCTGACAAAGGCACCGTGCACCCGGATGGGCAGGCCTGTGCCGCTGGCCATGTAGAGCATGTCGCCCATGCCCAGCAGGGCCTCGGCCCCCATCTGGTCGAGGATGGTGCGGCTGTCGATCTTGCTGCTGACCTGGAAGGCGATGCGGGTCGGAATGTTGGCCTTGATCAGGCCCGTGATCACGTCCACGCTGGGACGCTGGGTGGCCAGGATCAGGTGGATGCCGGCAGCCCGCGCCTTCTGCGCCAGGCGCGCGATCAGCTCCTCGATCTTCTTGCCCACAACCATCATGAGGTCGGCCAGCTCGTCGATGATGACCACGATGTGCGGCAGACGGTCCAGCGGCTCCGGCGATTCGGGTGTGAGGCTGAAGGGGTTGTAGATGAACTGTTCCTTGGCCTTGGCCTCGTCGATCTTGTGGTTGTAACCGGCCAGGTTGCGCACGCCCAGCTTGCTCATGAGCTTGTAGCGGCGCTCCATCTCGGCCACGCACCAGTTCAGGCCGTGCGCGGCCTGCTTCATGTCGGTGACCACGGGCGCGAGCAGGTGCGGGATACCCTCGTAGACCGACATCTCCAGCATCTTGGGGTCGATCATGAGCAGGCGCACGTCGCGCGCTTCGGCCTTGTAGAGCAGGGAGAGGATCATGGCGTTGATCCCCACCGACTTGCCCGAACCCGTGGTACCGGCCACGAGTACGTGCGGCATCTTGGCCAGGTCGGCCACGATGGGATTGCCCACGATGTCCTTGCCCAGGCCCATGGTCAGCATGGACTTGGCCTCGTTGTAGACCTGCGAGCCCAGGATCTCGGACAGGCGGATGGACTGGCGCTTGGCATTGGGCAGCTCCAGCGCCATGTAGTTTTTGCCTGGGATGGTCTCGACCACGCGGATGGACACCAGGCTCAGCGAGCGCGCGAGGTCCTTGGCCAAGCCCACGATCTGCGAGCCTTTGACGCCCGTGGCCGGCTCGATCTCGTAGCGCGTGATGACCGGGCCGGGCTGGGCCAGCACCACGCGCACCTCGACGCCGAAGTCCTTGAGCTTCTTCTCGATCAGGCGGCTGGTCATCTCCAGCGTCTCGGGCGAGACGCTCTCCTGCCGGCCCTGGGCGCCGTCGAGCAGATCCACCTGGGGCAGCTTGGAATCGGGCAGATCGGCAAACAGCGGCTTTTGCCGCTCCTTGGCCACGCGCACGCTTTGCGGCACCTCGGCCAGCACGGGCTCGATCAGCACCGGCGGGGCATGGTGCTCAATGATCTCCTCGCGCTCCTCCAGCACCCCCTCTTCGCGCTCACGCGCGGCACGCTGCCCCAGGGCTAGGTCCTGCGCCATCTCGCGCTTGGCGCGACGCGATTCAATGAAGTCCTGCACCCCGGCACCGATGCGCTCGGCCACGTGACCCCAGGAAAAACGGAACACCAGCGCCACGGCCAGCACCCACAGGCCGATGGCCAGCAGGGCCGAGCCTGTCACCCCCAGCCAGCGCGCCGCCAGTGGGCCGATCCAGTAGCCGAGCACGCCACCCGCATGCCCCGGCAGATGCGGCTCCAGGCTGTAGAAGCGCGACCACTCGATGGCCGTGCTGGCCAGCATCAGCAGGGCCAAGCCGATCCAGAAACTCCAGCGGCTGGCCACGAAGCGCGCCAGGCGTGAGGGGCGCGGGGCGTTCTCATCGACCAGCTCGGGGCCGCGCAGCCAGCGCGCCAGGGCCGCCAGCCAGCTGCGCACGGCGGCGGCAAAGCACCACCAGACCGAGAAACCGAAGAGGTAATAGCTGGCGTCGGCAATCCAGGCCCCGAGCTGGCCGCCGCGGTTGCGTACCGGCGCACCGTCGCCCGAGGTGGACCAGGCCGGATCGAGCAGGGTGTGGCTCAGCAGAGCCAACAGCCAGTAGGCCAGCAGCACGAGACTGATGAAGAGCAGGACCTCGCCGGCCAGGCGGCTGCGACCGCTGCGGGCGGGCGCCGCAGCGCCGGAATCGTCGGAATGGAGCGTGTGGAGTCGGTAGGTCATGGAGGGGAATCAGGCCCGCGCAGGGGCTGCCGCTTCAGCGCGGCTTGGAGCGGCGTTCCTTGACGTGCATGGCGCCGCCCTCGAGCGGGGTCACGAAACCCTGCTCCTCGAAATCCTTCATCACGCGGCTGACCATCTCGCGCGAGGCTCCCACCATCTTGGCAATGTCCTGGCGCGAGAGCTTGTCGCGGATGATCATGTCGCCGGCGGGCGCGGCCTTGGCGGTGTCGAGCAGCACATTGGCCACGCGGCCGTAGACGCTCATCAGCGCCAGCGAACCGATCTTGCGGTCGGCATGGCGCAGTCGCTGCACCAGGCCGCGCATGATGCCGTAGGCCATGGGTGCGCTTTCGGCCAGGCTACGCAGGAATTCGGCACGGCCCAGCTCGAGCACATCGGTCTGGGTCTCGGCCTCGACCGAGGCCGAATGCACGTCGTTGTCGAGCAGACTCATCTCGCCGAAGTAGTCGCCGGACTGCAGCGTGGCCAGGATGACCTCGCGACCATTGCCGCTGTCGGTCATGAGCACGCGCGCACGCCCGGACAGGATGATGGACAGCGCATCGGACTTCTCGCCCTGCTGCACGACGCGCTCGCCGCGCTTGACCCGGCGCTTGACCACCGTTCCGGCCAGCGCATGCAGCTGCTCGTCGGACAGCATCGAGAACAGGGGAACCCGGCGCAACAAATCCTGATTGGTCAACATTGACATAGATCGGCCACTCTGCGCGTGCGTTGATGAGTTCTTACAATGGCGTGGTCCCGGAGCTGCCGGATCCCCCCTGTGCCATGGGCCGCGGCACGGTACGCGGCGCCCTGATTATTGACCAAAAGCCCCATCCCCCTACCCAAGGTTCCCAGAATGTCGCAGAACAAACACGCCAAGGTCCTGATCCTCGGTTCCGGCCCGGCCGGCTACACGGCCGCCGTCTACGCCGCACGCGCCAACCTGAACCCGGTGCTGGTCACCGGCATGGCCCAGGGCGGTCAGCTCATGACCACGACCGAGGTCGATAACTGGCCCGCCGATGTGAATGGGGTACAAGGCCCTGAGCTGATGCAACGTTTTCTGGAGCACGCCGAGCGCTTCAAGACCGAGATCGTCTACGACCACATCAACCAGGTCGACCTGAGCAAGCGCCCGTTCACGCTCAAGGGCGACAGCGGCACCTACACCTGCGATGCACTGATCATCGCCACCGGCGCTTCGGCCAAGTACCTGGGCCTGCCCTCGGAGCAGGCCTTCATGGGCCGCGGCGTCTCCGGCTGCGCCACCTGTGACGGCTTCTTCTACCGCGACCAGGTCTGCTGCGTGGTCGGCGGCGGCAACACGGCCGTCGAGGAAGCGCTCTACCTCTCCAACATCGCGAGCAAGGTCTACCTGATCCACCGCCGCGACAAGTTCAAGGCCGAGCCCATCCTGGTCGACAAGGTCATGGACAAGGTCAAGGCCGGCAAGATCGTGCTCAAGACCTTCAAGGTGCTCGACGAGGTGCTGGGCGACGCCAGCGGCGTGACCGGCGTGCGACTCAAGAGCACGGTCGACGGCAGCACCGAGGACCTGGAGCTCAAGGGCGCCTTCATCGCCATCGGCCACGCCCCCAACACCGAGATCTTCCAGGGCCAGCTGACCATGGAAAACGGCTACATCGTGACCCAGGGCGGCCTCAAGGGCTTTGCCACCCAGACCTCCGTTCCCGGCGTCTTTGCCGCGGGCGACGTACAGGACCACGTCTACCGTCAGGCCATCACCAGCGCCGGCACCGGCTGCATGGCGGCACTGGACGCGCAACGCTATTTGGAGCAGGAGGGCTAGCCTCCTGCCTCCCCCAGGCTCTGTTCCCTGCGGTCGTTTCGCCCGGCGCCTGACGCCAGAGGTTCAGGCCCTTCTGGCTGTCCTAGCCTGCGCAGGCAGGCTGGGAGCCGCAGCCCTCAGCCTCTCCTGCTATGCGCAGAGGGCGCACCCGGCGGCCCGGCGAAGCCGGTTCCGCGGGTGCCCTGGAACGGGCCTGCGGTACGCGCGGCCCTGGCTTCCTAAATCTGGCTATAATTGCAGGCTTTGCTGGGCTTGCCCGGCAGCTTCATGGGTTACCGCCACCCTACTGGCGAGGTGAGGCGAGTTGCGATCGAACAGGGGCCCTCCCCTGTTCGAGCCAGTGACTGCTGTATTAAAGAAAGCGAAGTGTCCTCATGGCACGCGTCTGCGAAGTCACGGGCAAAGGCCCGATGGTCGGGAACAATGTTTCCCATGCCAACAACAAAACCAAGCGCCGGTTCCTGCCGAACCTGCAATACCGTCGTTTCTGGGTCGAGTCCGAGAACCGCTGGGTCCGTCTGCGCGTTTCCAGCGCCGCCCTGCGTCTGATCGACAAGAATGGCATCGACTCCGTGCTCGCCGACCTGCGCGCACGTGGCCAGGCATAAGGAGTAAGCACCATGGCTACCAAAGGCGGACGCGAAAAGATCAAGCTGGAATCCACGGCCGGCACCGGTCACTTCTACACGACCAGCAAGAACAAGAAGACCATGCCCGAGAAGATGGCGATCATGAAGTTTGATCCCAAGGCTCGCAAGCATGTGGAATACAAGGAAACCAAGCTGAAGTGATTCGGCCCGGCACCTGAACAAAAGCCCGCCTCGTGCGGGCTTTTTGCTTTTCCGGCCCCATAACCCTGAAAGCAAGCTTGGATTGTTTGTAATGAGAATTATTATCATTACAATCCGTTCCATGGCATCTCGCCATGTTGAACGGAGCTTTCCATGTCCTGCACCGAAGACGATCTGAACCCGCCCTGCCTGGAGGCCCTGGTGGCCGGCACCTTCGCCCTCATGACCTGCTGGGCCGCACCGGCCCAGGACGGCACCCTGCCCACGGTACGCCAGCGCACGCTGATGGCACGCAAGATCGTCTCCAACCTCTTCTTCCTCAAGACCCATCCACACGCCAGCCCGGGGCTGCGTCAGCTCATGGCCCGCGCACACGAGCGCTGGGTGCTGGTGTCCGAATCGGCGGGCGATGCCTCGGTCGTCACCCGTCCCGGCGATTCACTGGCCGCCCAGACCAGCGGCGGCCTGCTGCACTGAGGACCTCGCCATGTGCCAGCAGCAGCGCAGCGCCACCACCATCCCCTATGCCCAGGCCCCCGAGGCCGCACCCAGGATGTCCGTGCCCGTCCCCGCCAGCGGCTCGCGCCGGCGCCGGCTCTGGGAGCTCGACGGCCACGCCTACTGCCCCGTCATCGGCGTCTGTCTGCCCCTGCCGCAGTTGCGCCGCCTGGCCGAAAAGACGTTGGGCCGCATGCAGCAGCACAACGACTACGAAGTCCACTGCATCGCCGTCACCGAATGCCGGCATCGTTCGCCCTTGTCCGAAGCCGTGCAGAAGGAGCTGGAGGGCCGCTACGCCCTGGTGCTCAAGGCCGCCCAGCAGCTCAAGTCCACCGAGGCCCTGGGCCGCTGGTGGGACGACTGCCGCGCCAGCGCGGACTGGGCTGGCGCCCTGTGGGCCGCGCTGACCCACCCGCGCTGCGACACGGTACTGGAGCACCGCATCCTGGGCGAGGTGCATATGCTGCAGCACCAGGTGGGCATGGCCTGCCGCGCCGACCTGACACGACTGGACGCCCTGCACGACGAGAACGCCATCCTGGGCCGTGAGCTGGCCAACGCACAGGCGCGCTGCCAGCAGCAGGCCCTGCAGTTCAGCACCCGGCTGGAGGAGCAGCAGGCCCTGGCCCTGCGTCTGCGGGCCGACCTGGTGCAATCCCAAACCCGGCAGATGCAGCTGCAGGAGCAGCTGGCACAGTTCCAGGCCGGCTCACCGGAGCTGCCCACGCGCCTGGCCCTGAGCCAGCAGAACCGCCAGCTGCAGGAAGACCTGCAGACCCTGCAGCGTCATCTACAGCACGCCCGTCACGAAGCCCAGGCCCAGCGCGAACGCGCCGAAGCACTGCAGCACCGGCTGGACGAGATGCCCGCCCCCTTGCCCCAGGAAACCGCGGGCGAGTCGCCGCGGCTCGACCACCGCGCCGTACTGTGTGTGGGCGGACGCACGGCCAGCGTGCCCATCTACCGCCAGGTCATCGAGCACCGGGGCGCGCGTTTTCTCCACCACGATGGAGGGACCGAGGACAACAGCAGCCAGCTCGACGCCACGCTGGCCGCGGCCGACCTCGTGATCTGCCAGAGCGGCTGCATCAGCCACAACGCCTACTGGCGCGTGAAGGACCACTGCAAGCGCACCGGCAAGCCCTGCGTCTTCGTCGAGACGCCCAGCCGCGCCGCGCTGGAGCGGGCGCTGGAGGACATCGTCTCCGTACCGAATCCGACCCCGGGTGGCTGAGCACCCTCAGCGTTCAGAACTTGTGAGGAAATCGTAGCGAGCAGCCCGAGCGCAAGACGGACGGAGCGCAGGAGCCGGAACGTACCTCAGGTACGTGAGGAGTCCCAGCACCGCCCAACGCCGCGATCGGGTTGCGCCGTAGATTTATTCATAAGTTCTCAGATCACCACGGGTTCGGGTTCCAGCAGGATGCCGAAGCGTTCGTACACGCTGGTCTGGATGGCCTTGGCCAGGGTCATGACCTCGCCGCCGGTGGCGCCGTTGTCGCCACCGCCGCGGTTGACCAGCACCAGGGCCTGCTTCTCGTAGACCCCGGCCTGGCCGATGGACTTGCCTTTCCAGCCGCAGGCATCGATGAGCCAGCCCGCGGCCAGCTTGACCGTGCCGTCGTCCAGCAGGTAATGCACGATCTTGGGTTCGCGGGCGATGATGTCAGCGCACTGCTCGGGGGTGACCGTGGGGTTCTTGAAGAAACTACCGGCATTGCCAATCACGGCCGGATCGGGCAGCTTGGCGCGCCGAATCTCGCAGACCCAGTCGTGGATCTGCTGCGCGGTCGGCCGCTCGATCCCGGTTTCGGCCTGACGGCGCTGCAAATCCAGATAGCCCAGTTCGGGTTTCCAGGCTTTGGGCAGGCGCAGGCGCACGCGTGTGATCAGGGCCCGGCCTGCGAGCCCCAGGCCCTGCGGCCCCGCGGCGTGCTTGAACACCGAATCGCGGTAGCCGAAGCCGCACTGCGCCGCCTCCAGCGTGAAGGGCCGGCCGGTCTGCAGGTCGATGGCATCGAGCGACTCGAAGCGATCCTGCAGCTCCACGCCGTAGGCGCCGATGTTCTGCACCGGTGCCGCGCCGACCGTGCCAGGGATCAGGGCCATGTTCTCCAGCCCGGGCCGACCCTGCGCCAGGGTCCAGCCCACGGCCTCGTGCCAGTTCTCACCGGCGCCAAACTCCACGATCCAGGCCTTGTCGCTTTCCGCCACCAGCCTTCGGCCCATGATCTCGACCTTGAGGACCACGGCCTTGACGTCGCCGGTCAGCACGATGTTGCTGCCGCCGCCCAGCACGAACTTCGGCGCCGGCCCAAGCTCGGGGTCGGCCAGCAAGGCCTGCACGTCGGCCTCGCGCAACACACGCACCAGGGTCTGGGCCCGGGCCACGATGCGGAAGGTGTTGTACGGCTGGAGCGGGACGTTTTTCTCGACTAACATCGCCCTGATTCTCTCATTTGCATCCTCCCAGCTACGAACACCTATGCCTTCTTTCGACACCGTCTGCGAAGCCGACATGGTCAAGGTCAAAAACGGCGTGGACAACGCCGCCAAGGAAATCGGTACCCGCTTCGATTTCAAGGGCACCTCGGCCAGCATCGAGATCAAGGAGCAGGAGATCACCGTGATCGGTGACGCCGATTTCCAGATCGACCAGATCCTGGACGTGCTGCGCAACAAGCTGACCAAGCAGCAGGTCGACGTGCGCTTCCTAGACATCGGCGATCTGCAGAAGATCGGCGGCGACAAGGTCAAGAAGCTCGTCAAGGTGCGCAATGGCATCGAGTCCGAGCTGGCCAAGAAGATCCAGCGCCTCATCAAGGACAGCAAGCTCAAGGTGCAGGCCGCCATCCAGGAAGAGAAGGTGCGTGTCACCGGTGCCAAGCGCGACGACCTGCAGGCCGTGATGGCCCTGCTGCGCAAGGAAGTGGCCGACGTGCCGCTGACCTTCAACAACTTCCGCGACTGAAATCCATGATCCGCCAGGCCGTCCTGTTCCTGCTCTGCGTCCTGGCCTTTGTGGCAGCGGCCCAGGCCCAGACCGTGGTGCTCTCGGGCGTCCTGGGCAGCAAGGCCCTGCTGGTCGTCGACGGTGCGCCGCCCAAGAGCGTGGCGATCGGGGAGACGCACCGCGGCGTGAAGCTGCTTTCGGCCCAGGGCAATCAGGCCGAGGTGGAGATCGGCGGCAAGCGTCAGACCCTGCGCCTGGGCGAAGGGCCGGTCAGCGCCGCGCCCAGCGCCCCTGAAGCCGGCGACCGCCGTCGCATCGTGCTGCATGCGGGCAGCAACGGCCATTTCCGCACCCAGGGGCAGATCAACGGGCGCACGGTGAACTTCATCGTCGACACGGGCGCCTCCGTGGTGTCGATGAGCGTCACCGATGCCGAGGCCATCGGTCTGCGCTACCAGTCAGGTCAGACGGTCCAGGTCAGCACGGCCAACGGCGTGACGGTGGGCTGGCGCGTGAAGCTCTCCACGGTGCGCCTGGGCAGCCTCGACGTCTACGACGTCGAAGCCCTGGTCACCCCCGCCCCCATGCCCTATGTCCTGCTGGGCAACAGCTACCTGACCCGCTTCCAGATGACACGCACCAACGACCAGCTGGTGCTGGAACAGCGCTACTGAACCCCCTCTAGGGTATGCTGGCGGGGAAAGAATCGATCCCATCGTGAGTGTCCAAGACGAAAACGAATACGAAGACCTGCTGGGCCTGTGGTCGGATCTGGAATCCGGCCTGGGCATCCTGCTGGGCAGCCCGCTGAGCGTGCAGGAGTTCGAGCAACGCGTCTGGCAGTACGACCGCTGGATGCAGGCTCTGCTGCAGCGCGATGCCGACGTGGGCATCTACCTGCTGTTCCAGCTGGCGACCAACTCCTCGGTCGGCTACAGCGCCTCGCACAGCCTGGTCTGTGCCACGCTGTGCCACCTGCTGGCGGCGGAGCTCAAGCTCGAACCCAAGGAGCGCGACAGCCTGGTGCACGCCGCGCTGACCATGAACATCGCCATGACCGAGCTGCAGGACGAACTGGCCTTGCAGACCGAGAAGCTCAGCCCGCCCCAGCTTGAAGTCGTGCGCCTGCATGCACCCAAGGGTGGCCTCATGCTGGCCAAGAACCTCGGCGTGAGCGATCCGCTGTGGATCGAGGTGGTGTCCTCGCACCATGACGAGTACACCGAGAAGATCGAGCTGCGTCTGCTGCCGCCGCACAAGCGCCTGGTGCGCATCCTGCGCGTGGTGGACCGTTACGCCGCCATGATCTCGCCGCGCAAGTCACGGGAAGGCCGCAGCACCACAGAATCCGTGCGCACCATCATGACGGGCGCCAATGCCTACAACGACGAGATCGGCCACGCCCTGGTGCGCGCCGTGGGCCTGTGCCCGCCGGGCACCTATGTGCGGCTGGAGGACAACACCCTGGCCATCGTGATGCGCCGCAGCCCGCGGCCCAATCTGCCCCATGTGGCCGTGGTCACCGGTGCGGACGGCCAGGTGCTGCCGCGGCCGCGCCTGCATCGCACGCTCAGCGGCCGGCCGGTCATCCAGGCCGCGCTGGCCGCGTCGGTGGTGCGCCTGCGTCTGAACCACCACCTGATCCTGCAGCTCGGCGCCCACGCGGCCCAGATGAGCTGAAGCCGCGCCGCGGATTCAATCCTTCTTCTTGCCCAGCCGGGATTCCGTGCCACGCGCCAGCCGGCCGATGTTTTCGGCATGGCGGTAGATCAGCAGCAGCGACATCATGCAGACGGCAAACAGCACCGGGCCCTCCATGCGCCAGGCCAGTCCGTCACCGAAGACGTAGTAGAGCGGCGCAAACACCGCCGCCGCCAGCGAGGCCAGGGAGGAATAGCGGAAGAACACCGCGATCACGATCCAGGTCACGAGCGTCGCCAGGCCCAGCCCCCAGTGCAGGCCCAGCAACACGCCGGCCGCCGTGGCCACGCCCTTGCCGCCCTCGAAACGGAAGAACACGGGGTAGAGATGCCCCAGAAAGGCGCCCAGCCCCACCAGGGCCAAGGTGCCAGTCTCCAGTCCGTAGGGTTGCCCGTACCAGCGCACCAGCACCACGGGCAGCCAGCCCTTGACCGCATCGAGCAGCAGCGTGACCACCGCCGCCTTCTTGGAACCCGAGCGCAGCACATTGGTGGCACCGGGGTTCTTGCTGCCATAGGTGCGCGGGTCGTTCAGCCCCATGACGCGGCTGACGATGACGGCAAAGGACAGGGACCCCAGCAGATAGGCCGCGACAGCGGCCAGCACGGGGTAATAGGTGGACGGGGAATCCAAGGTAAGAGCTCCTCAAGGGCCGGGCAGCGTGACCGGGCCGGTGGTTGTGTGATGCAGGGCGTTATTTTGCCAGCGGCGCCGGCCGCGAAGCGCCCTTGCGATCGGTCTTGTCGCTGTACATGTGGTGGTCGGCCGCGTGCAGCAGCTGGTCCAGGTCTTGCCCTGCATCCGGGTAGAGCGCCAGGCCGATCGACACCCCGACCTGCAAAAGGTTGCCCTGGTAGTCGACCGGCTCCTGGATGGAACGGCGCAGGCGTTGGGCGATCGTCTCCAGCATGTCGGCCGAGATGTTCTCCAGCAGCACGATGAACTCATCACCGCCCCAGCGCGCGACCGTGTCGTTCTGGCGCACCGCGGCCTGGGCACGGGCCGCCACGGCCACCAGCACGGCGTCGCCGGCCTTGTGGCCATGGCGGTCGTTGACCGACTTGAAGTCGTCCAGGTCCAGGAACAGCAAGGCACAGAGCTGGCCGGGCTGGCGCTGCTGGCGCGAGAAGGCCATGAGCGCCCGGTCCTCGAACAGGCGGCGGTTGGGCAGGTGCGTAAGATCGTCGTACATGGCACGCTGCGCCATCAGGCCCCGGTTGCGGATCAGCAGGAACAGCATCAGCGCCACCACCAGGCCGGCCAGGGCCACGCCGGTACGCAGACCGGCACGCAGAGGCAGGGTGTCGTCTACCCTCACCGGCCGCACGGCGATGACCCATTGACCACCCGGCACCTCCATCTGTTGCAGCAGGGCATCGGGCTGCTCGAAGAGGGACAACGGCCCCCAGACAGCGCCGCCTTCGTGCCCCCGGCCGTCACTGCCGCGGATGGCGAACTCGTAGTCGCCGTCCGCGGCCTCCGCCTGCACCATGCGGAACAGCGAATCGGAGTCGATCACCGTGGACAGCAGACCCCAGTAGCGGCCTTCGATCATGATGGGCTTACGGTAGATCAGTCCCCGTCCCCCCTGGACCAGCTGTACCGGGCCGGCCAGGGCCGACTCACCGCTCTGCGCGATGCGCTGGATCACGACCCACTGGGCCGGGATGTCCGGGTAGTACAGGCCGATGGCCCGCTCATTGCCTTCGACGGGATGCACATACAGCAGCCGGTAGCCCACAGCCACGGCGAAGTTGCGCACGTGCTGGCTGCTGCGATGCAGCTCGGCCAGGATGGCCTGGACCTCGCGGGTCTCCATGCTGTTGTTGCGCACGGTCAGATAGGCCACCATTCCGCTGTTGAGGTTGAGCAGGGCGTTGAGCTCGCGCTCCAGGCGCACGCGCAGCGTCGTGGCGTAAGACAGGGTCTCCAGCTGGCGTTTGCTCACGCGGTCCTGCAACAGGGAGCGCAGCAGCACTTCCCCCGCGAGCTGCAGCAGCAGGAACACGACCAGAGCGCTGCCCAGCGCCACGGCGTGCCTGGACAGGAAGGTCGAACTCGGAAACCGCATGGGGGAAGACTCCGGTAGCGTGTTCATTCTCGCAGAGTCCGCCCTGGCGCGTGGGCTGGCGTGGGCGCGCTAATCGGCCAGCGCGCACTGCACGGGCCGCGCACCCAGCAGCTGCACGCAAACCTGCGGGTCCAGCCCGACGAGATAGCCGCGCCGCCCACCATTGATCAGGATGCGCGGCAAGGCCAGGATGGACTCCTCGACATAGACCGGCATCTCGCGCCGCGTCCCGAAGGGCGAGGTGCCGCCTACGAGGTAACCGCTGTGGCGGTTGGCAACCTCGGGCTTGCAGGGCTCAACGGACTTGGCGCCGATCTGACGCGCCAGGTTCTTTGTGGACACCTTGCGGTTGCCGTGCATCAGCACCACCAGGGGTCTGGCGTCCTGGTCCTGCATGATCAGCGTCTTGACGACGGCGTAAGGGTCCCAGCCCAGCACCTCGGCGCTGTGCTGCGCGCCGCCATGCTCCAGATACTCGTAGGGATGCTCGGTATACGCCACCTTGTGCGCTTTCAGCAGTTGGGTGGCAGGGGTCTCGGAAACGTGGTCTTTCTTGGCCATGACGGAATTTTCCCTCAGGGCGCCGCAGCCGTGGTGCCACAATCGCGCCCCATGAACACCCCGCAAGACGGCCCCTCCCTGCGCCACAGCCACGCCGAGGACGCCCTGGCCCTGCTCTCCGGCACGGCCCTGATCGCCCTGGCCGTGGCGCTGTTCCAGCACGCGCAGCTGCTCAGCGGCGGTACCGCAGGTATCGCCTTCCTGCTGCACTACGGCATGGGCTGGGGCTTCGGGCCCGTGTTCTTCGTGCTCAACCTGCCCTTCTACGTGCTGGCCTGGCGCCGCATGGACCGTGCCTTCCTGGTCAAGACCATGATTGCTGTGGCCCTGCTGTCGAGCCTGACCGAAGTCATGCCGCACCTCATCGTCTTCGAGCAGGTGCGTCCACTCTATGCCGCACTCGTGGGCGGGGTGCTGCTGGGCGTGGGCTTTCTCATCCTCTTTCGCCACCGCGCCAGCCTGGGCGGCGTGGGCATCCTGGCCTTCTGGCTGCAGGAGACGCGCGGCTGGCGCGCCGGCCACGTACAAATGGCCGTGGATGGTGTCATCCTGTTGCTGGCCCTGATCACGGCGCCGCTGCTGCAGGTGGCCCTGTCCGTCGTCGGTGCCGTGGTGCTCAACCTGACCCTGGCCATCAACCACCGCGCCGGGCGCTATATTGCCAACTGAACACCAAGGAGGCCAAGCCATGAACGCCGTCAACGACTCCGCCGCGGCCCTGATCCGCGCCCCGCTCGACGCAACGCTCAAGAAACAGCGCGCTGCCTACTTCGCGAACCCCGTGCCCGACTACGAGGCCCGCTGCACCGACCTGCGCAAGCTCGAGCGCTTCGTACGCGAGCACCAGGATGCCATCTGTGAGGCGATCAGCGCCGACTATGGCAACCGTTCACGTCACGAGACCCTGCTGACCGAGGTCATGCCCGTGCTCAAGAGCATCCACCACACGCTCAAGCACCTCAAGCGCTGGATGAAGCCGCAGCGCCGCGGCGTGGACCGTCTGACCTTCGGACTGGCCAGCAACCGCGTGATCCCTCAGCCCCTGGGCGTGGTGGGCGTGATCGTGCCCTGGAACTTCCCGCTCAACCTCAGCCTGGTGCCACTGACGGCCATCTTCGCGGCCGGCAACCGCGCCATGGTGAAGATGAGCGAGAACTCACGCCATCTGGCGAAGCTGTTGATGAAGGAGATGCCCGACTACTTCCCCGAGGACAAGCTGCAGTTCTTCGACGAGACCGGCGGCGTGGGCATCGAGTTCTCCAAGCTGCCTTTCGACCACCTGCTGTTCACGGGCTCGGGCCAGACCGGCAAGGCCGTGATGGCTGCAGCAGCGGCCAACCTCTGCCCCGTGACGCTGGAGCTCGGCGGCAAGTCGCCGGCCATCGTCTGCGAGGATTTCCCGCTGCGCACGGCCGCCGAGCGCCTGCTCTACGTGAAGTACCTCAACGCTGGCCAGATCTGCACCACGGTGGACCATGTCTATGTGCCGCAGCGCCGCGTCAAGGAGTTCGTGCAGCTCGCGCAGGAGATCGTTCCCAAGCGCTACCCCAAGCTGGACACGCCGGACTACACCGCCATCATCGACGAGATCGCCTACGCCCGACTGCTGCACGCGCTGGACGAGGCCAAGCAGCGCGGCGCCCAGGTCATCCCGCTGATTCCGGGCAAGCCCTTCGATGCCAAGCTGCGCAAGATCGCACCGCACCTCGTGCTGGACGCACCGGCCGACTGCCTCTTGATGCAGCGCGAGATCTTCGGCCCCATCCTGCCCGTGATCGCCTACGAAGATCTGGAAGACGATGTGATCCAGCCCATCAATGCCGGGCCGCGTCCGCTGGCGCTCTACCCCTTCACCCATGACCAGGCCGTGCAGCAGGAGCTGCTCACACGCGTGATGTCCGGCGGTGTGTCCATCAACGATGCGCTCTTCCACGTCGGCCAGGAAGAACTGCCCTTCGGCGGCGTGGGTGCCTCGGGCATGGGCCACTACCACGGCCACGAGGGCTTCCTGACCTTCTCCAAGCTGCGCCCGGTGTTCACGCAGTCACGCTTCTCCAGCGCCAAGCTGCTCGCACCGCCCTACGGGCCGCTCACCGACAAGCTGCTGAAGTTCCTGCTGAAGTAGGCGACCGCACGGCGTGAGTCGCCGCCGGGCCGCCCCAACGCGACGAGACATGAGGGCACGAGACGTGCCCGTCTCTTCGGCCCTTCCCTGCCTGGGCAGGCAGGGTAGTAGCCGCGGGCCTCAGCCCCCTTGAGGGGGCAGCGATCACACCTAGTGGAAGAGCACGGGAGCCTGTTTACACGGCCGGGTCGCGCATCTCCTTGCGGATCGCGTCGATGGCTTGCAAGACTTCGGGGCTCAGCGTCGTGCCCCAGGCGTCCAGGTCCTCGTCGAGCTGGGCCAACGAGGTCACACCGATGATGGTGCTCGCCACCTGCCACTTGGTGTAGCAGAAAGCCAGGGCCATCTGCGTGGGGGTGAGCCCGTGCGCACGCGCCAGGGCGTTGTAGCGGCGCGCGGCCTCCAGCGCCTCGGCACGGCCCCAGCGCTGCTTGCGCACGCTCTCGAATCTGGCGATGCGACCGTCCTGGGGCGCATCAGCGCCGACGAAACCGCTGGCGTCGTACTTGCCCGTCAACAGACCAAAACCCAAGGGTGAATAGGCCAGCAGCGAAACGCCCAGGCGATACAGGGTTTCGTCCAGCCCGTTTTCCACTGTGCGGTTGACCAGGCAATAGGGGTTCTGCGTGGTGGCCACGCGTGGCAGGCCATGCTGCTCGGCCAGGCGTACGAACTCGTGCACGCCATAAGGCGACTCGTTGGACAGACCGATGGCCCGCACCTTGCCGGCCTTCACGAGCCGCCCCATGGCTTCGAGCTGCTCATGGATGGAGGAGACGGTCTTGTCGTCCTTGGCCGGGTCGAAGTACATCTGGCCGAACATGGGCACGTGGCGTACCGGCCAGTGGATCTGGTAGAGATCGATGACATCGGTCTTCAGACGCTGGAGGCTGCCATCGCAGGCCGCCACGATGTCGGCGCCGGTGAGGTTGGCGCTGCCGCCACGCACCCAGTCCATGCCGCGCGAGGGGCCGGCCACCTTGGTCGCCAGCTGCATCTTCTGGCGCGCGCCGGGCCGGCTGGCATACCAGTTGCCGATGATCTTTTCGGTCGCGTTGTAGGTCTCGGGCTTGGTGGGCACGGCATAGATCTCGGCCGTGTCCAGGAAGTTGATGCCGCGTTCCAGCGCGCGGTCGAGGATGCGATGGGCCTTGGCTTCGTCGACCTGCTCGCCGAAGGTCATGGTGCCCAGGCAGATGGGGGTGACGTGCAGATCGCTCTGGCCGAGGCGGACGTTTTTCATGGCTTTGTTCTCAGGAAACGGCAAAGCGGCGAGTTTACGCAGCGGGCAATACCCCCGCCCGGCGCGCGCGTTCCTCCTCCTGCAGGCGCAGCACGCGCCGCTGCACCTTGCCCGTCGTCGTCATGGGAAGGGCGTCGATGAACTCGATCTCCTTGGGGTACTCGTAAGGCGCCAGCTTGCCGCGCACATGCTGCTGCAGCTCGGCCACCAGCGCGGCACCATCTCCCAGCACGGCGCGTGCCTCGGGCGTGAGCACCACATAGGCCTTGACCAGCGCCCCGCGCTCGGCGTCGGGCTTGGGCACCACGGCCGCGTTGGCCACGGCCGGGTGCTTGACCAGGCAGTTCTCGATCTCGCCCGGACCGATGCGGTAGCCCGCGGCCTTGAACATGTCGTCCGCGCGGCCCTGGTACCAGAGGTAGCCGTCGGCATCGCGCGTGGCCAGATCGCCCGTGCGGCACCAGTCCCCGGTGTACTTGGCACGCGTGCCGGCCTCGTTCTTCCAGTAGCCGAGGAAGAAGATCGGGTCTGGGTCGCCATGCACGTCGAGTCGGTGGATGGCCACCTCGCCCACGGTATCGGCCGGGCACTCGCGGCCCGCCTCGTCGATCACCGCCACGCGGTGGCCCGGGTAGCCCTTGCCCATGCTGCCGGCTTTGGGTGGCCAGAAGATCGAGCAGTTGCCCACGATGTAGTTGACCTCGGTCTGGCCGAACATCTCGTTGACCGTCACACCCAGCTGCTGCTGGCAGTAGGCGAAGACCGCGTCGCCCACGGCCTCGCCTGCGCTCATGATGGCCTGCAGCCTGAGCCTGAACTGCTGTTTCGGCTGCGGATAGGCCTTCATCATGGCCTTGAGCGCCGTGGGGAAGAGAAAAGTGTGCGTGACCTGGTGGGTCTGCAGGAGCTCGAAAGCCGTCTGCGCACTGAAGCGGCCGTTCCAGGCCACGATGGGCCGTCCAAAGTAGAGCGAGGGCAGCAGGGCGTCCATCAACCCTCCGGTCCACGACCAGTCGGCCGGGGACCAGAACACGCTGGGCATTTTGGGTTCCGGCAAGGCGGGCATAGGCCCGGTGGCCTGCGGATCGAAGCCAAACCAGTTCTGGCTGCAGATGAAGCCCGTGAGGTTGCCGATCAGGGCACGGTGCGGGATGAGCGCACCCTTGGGGTTGCCTGTGGTGCCGCTGGTGTAGATCAGCACGGCGGGGTCCTCGGCCGCAGTAGCCACCGGCGTGTAATGTGGCGGCTGTCCGACGGTGATCGCCGCGTAATCCAGGTCGGCCATCTGGGCCGCGCCGCCACCCACATCGCCACGGCTGCTGTCGCCCACGCCGATCACGTGGCGCAGCGCCTCGCAGCTGCCGCGGATGTTCTGCACCGAGGTGATCGATGCATCGTCGCAGATCAGCACCGCCGTGGCGCTGTCATTGAGGCGGAACTCCAGCGCCTCGGGGCCGAACAGCGTGGACAGGGGCATGGCCACGGCGCCCATCTGCAGCACGGCCATATAGGCCACGGCGGTCTCGAAACGCTGCGGCAGCACGATGGCCACACGATCGCCACGCCGCACGCCCAGGGAGGCCAGGGCGTGTGACAGGCGGTTGGCCTGTTGCTGCAGCTCGGCATAGCTGTGCGCCCGCGCCTGCAGGCCCGGGCCGTCGGCCAGCACGGCGATGCGCCGCGCGGCGTCGGGGGCCTGGGCCCAACGCCGGCAGCAGACCTCGGCGATGTTGAACTGCGCTGGCACCGCCCAACGGAACTGGCGGTGCAAGGCCTCGTAATGGTCACCATGCTGACTGCGCGCCATGGCCTGTCTCCTTATGATCTTGTTCCAGGATGAATCAAATGTACCAAGCCCGTCGCCCCGCCCGCAGCGAATTCGCCCCCGTCCGCCATCTCCAGTACCACGTGCTGCGCTGGGGCGCAGCCCAATCCGCCCTCCCCCCGCTGGTGCTCATGCACGGCTGGATGGATGTGGCCGCCTCCTATCAGTTCGTCGTCGACGCCTTCAGCCCGGACTTCTTCGAGGGCCGCACCATCCTCGCGGCCGACTGGCGCGGTTTTGGGCTCACGGAATGCCCTGGCCACGACAACTACTGGTTCCCCGACTATCTGGCCGATCTGGACTTCCTGCTCGACCACTATGTCGGCGACCAAGCCATCGACCTCGTGGGCCACAGCATGGGCGGCAATGTGGTCATGCTCTATGCGGGTGTGCGGCCGCAGCGCATCCGGCGCCTCGTCAATCTCGAAGGTTTCGGCATGCCGGCCACGCGATCGGACAAAGCGCCCAAGCGTTACGCCCAGTGGATGGACGAGCTCAAGAGCCTGCACCGCGGCGAGCTGTCCCTCAAAGCCTATGCCGACGCCGACGGTGTGGCGCGCCGCCTCATGAAGACCAACCCGCGCCTGCCCGAGGACAAGGCCCAGTGGCTGGCCCGGCAATGGGCTCGGCCCAATGCCCAGGGGCAGTGGGAGATCCTGGGCGACGCGGCGCACAAGATCGTCAACGCCCAGCTCTACCGTGTGGACGAGGTGCTGGCCGCCTTTGCTGCCATCACAGCCCCGGTGCTGTCGGTCGAAGCCAGCGACAACCAGATGGAGCAGTGGTGGCAGGGCAAATACACCCTGGCCGAGTTCCATGAGCGTCTCAAAAGTGTGCCGCAGCTGCAGCAGGCCAAAATCCAGGACGCGGGCCACATGCTGCACCACGACCAGCCCGAACAACTGGCCGCGCTGATCGAAAAGTTCCTCGCCTGAGGCGCCGCGTCCTGGCCTGCGTGGCGGGCGAGCCGCCACAACCTAAAATACGGGGTTTCGGGTCTGGAACGCTGCCGCCGGCAGCCCGCCCGGCACAGAACACCGACAGGATTCCCCCATGATGGACGCAGAGCAGATCAACGCCATTGGTTCCAAACTCGCCGACCTGAGCCAGCGCACGGTCGAGCTCCGGAGGTATCTTTGACTACGATGCCAAATCCGAGCGTCTGAGGACGGTCAACGCCTCCCTCGAAGACCCCACGGTCTGGAACGACCCCAAGCGCGCCCAGGAGCTGGGCAAGGAAAAGAAGGCCCTGGACGACGTCGTCGTCACGCTGGACAAGCTGACCAGCGAGCTCTCCGACAACGCCGAGCTCTTCGAGATGAGCAAGGAAGAGGGCGACCACGCGGGTCTGGAGACCATTGCGGCCGAAGCGGCCAAGCTCTCCGAGATTGTGGAGAAGCTGGAGTTCCGTCGCATGTTCAACAACCCGGCCGACCCCCTGCCCGCCTTCCTGGACATCCAGGCCGGTGCCGGTGGTACCGAGGCCTGCGACTGGGCCAGCATGCTGCTGCGTCAGTACCTCAAGTACGCGGAACGCAAGGGCTTCAAGGCCACGGTGGAAGAAGAAACCCCTGGCGACACGGCCGGCATCAAGAGCGCCTCGATCAAGATCGAGGGCGACTACGCCTTTGGCCTGCTGCGCACCGAGACCGGCGTGCACCGCCTGGTGCGCAAATCGCCCTTCGACAGCTCGGGCGGCCGCCACACCAGCTTTGCCAGCGTCTTCGTCTATCCCGAGATCGACGACACCATCGAGATCGAGATCAACCCGGCCGATGTGCGCACCGACACCTTCCGCGCCAGCGGCGCCGGCGGCCAGCACATCAACAAGACCGACTCGGCCGTGCGCCTGACGCACATCCCGACCGGCATCGTGGTGCAGTGCCAGGA
The DNA here is from genome assembly GCF_027532185.1 of Hylemonella sp. GTDB lineage: Bacteria > Pseudomonadota > Gammaproteobacteria > Burkholderiales > Burkholderiaceae_C > Hylemonella. The sequence goes on from NZ_JAPZSV010000001.1 coordinate 324,693, forward strand.
CGGCCGCAGCCAGCACAGCAACCGCGACGTGGCCTGGAAGCGCCTGCGCAGCCGCCTGTACGACCACGAGATGCGCAAGCGCCAGGAAGAGCAGCAGAAGCTGGAAGACAGCAAGACCGATGTGGGCTGGGGCCACCAGATCCGCTCCTATGTGCTGGACCAGAGCCGCATCAAGGACCTGCGCACCAACTACGAGACCTCGGCCACGCAGAAAGTGCTGGACGGCGATCTCGACCCCTTCATCGAAGCCTCGCTGAAACAAGGCGTTTAAGGAACCACCATGCGTGAAGGACAAGCCACCGTCATCCGGCGCGAGGACTACAGCGCGCCGGCCTACTGGATCGACACGGTCGAGCTCAGCTTCGACCTCGACCCGGCCAAGACCCGCGTGCTCAACAAGATGACGCTGCGTCGCAACCCCGCCGTCGCGGCCCAGGCCCTGCGCCTGGACGGCGAGGAGCTGAACCTGGCGCGCGTGCTGGTCAACGGCCGGGGCACGAGCTTCAAGATGGATGGCGGCCAGCTCGTGCTGGAAAACCTGCCCGGGGGCGACGCGCCCTTCGAGCTTGAAATCTTCACCACCTGCAACCCGGTGAAGAACAGCAAGCTCATGGGCCTGTACGTGAGCAACGACTCCTTCTTCACGCAGTGCGAGGCCGAGGGCTTCCGCCGCATCACCTATTTCCTGGACCGTCCGGACGTGATGGCCAGCTACACCGTGACCCTGCGCGCCGACAAGCGCAAGTACCCGGTGCTGCTCTCCAACGGCAACCTCGTCGAGCAGGGCGACCTCGAAGACGGCCGCCACTTTGCCAAGTGGTTCGATCCGCACAAGAAGCCCTGCTACCTCTTCGCCCTGGTCGCGGGCCAGCTGGTGGCACGCGAGCAGCGCATCACGGCGCGCAACGGTAAGGAACACCTGCTGCAGGTCTATGTGCGTCCGGGCGACCTGGACAAGACCGAACACGCCATGAACTCCCTCATGGCCTCGGTCGCCTGGGACGAGGCGCGCTTCGGCCTGCCGCTGGACCTCGAGCGCTTCATGATCGTCGCCACCAGCGACTTCAACATGGGCGCCATGGAAAACAAGGGCCTGAACATCTTCAACACCAAGTATGTTCTGGCCAACCAGGCCACGGCCACCGACACCGACTACGCCAACATCGAGAGTGTGGTGGGCCACGAGTACTTCCACAACTGGACCGGCAACCGCGTCACCTGCCGCGACTGGTTCCAGCTGAGCCTCAAGGAGGGCCTGACCGTCTTCCGCGACCAGGAGTTCAGCCAGGACCTGGCAGGCGACCTCTCGGCGCGGGCCGTCAAGCGCATCGAGGACGTGCGCGTGCTGCGCACCGCCCAGTTCCCCGAGGACGCGGGCCCCATGGCCCACCCCGTGCGCCCGGATTCCTACATCGAGATTAACAACTTCTACACCGTCACGGTCTACGAGAAGGGCGCCGAGGTCGTGCGCATGCAGCAGACGCTGACGAGCCGCGAAGGCTTTACCAAGGGCATGGCGCTGTACTTCCAGCGCCACGACGGCCAGGCCGTGACCTGCGACGACTTCGCCCAGGCGATCGCTGACGCCAACCCGGGCTCGGAACTCGCGCGCCTGCTGCCCCAGTTCAAGCGTTGGTACAGCCAGGCCGGCACGCCGCGTGTCAGTGCCTCCGGCGCCTACGATGCTGCCAGCCGCAGCTACACCCTCACGCTGAGCCAGAGCTGCGCCCCGACCCCGGGCCAGCCCGTCAAGGAGCCCTTCGTCATCCCGGTCAGCCTGGGCCTGGTCACGGCCGATGGTCGCTCCCTGCCCCTGCAGCTCGACGGCGAAACCGAACCGGGTCCGAGCTCGCGCACCATCGTGCTGACCGAAGCCACGCAGACCCTGCGCTTCGTCAACGTGGAAGCCGAGCCCGTGCCCTCGCTGCTGCGTGGTTTCAGCGCCCCCGTGGTGCTGGCCTTCGACTACAGCGACGAACAGCTGCTCACCCTGCTGGCCCACGACACCGACCCCTTCAACCGCTGGGAGGCAGGCCAGCGCCTGGCCCTCAAGCGCGCCCTGGCCTTCATCCGCGGCAACGCCCGGCCCGGCGAAGCACGGGTGCTGGATGCCGCCTACATCGACGCCATGCGCCAGGTGCTGCGCCATCCCACGCTGGATGCCGCCTTCAAGGAGCTGGTGCTCACCCTGCCGGCCGAGACCTATATGGCCGAGCAGCTGGACGTGGTGGACCCGCAGCGCGTGCACGCCGTGCGCGAAGCCATGCGCCAGCAGCTGGCGCTGGAGCTGCAGCACGACTGGGTCTGGGCCTACGAAACGCACCACGACACCGGCGCCTACCGCCCGGACGCCATCTCCAGCGGCCGCCGCGCCCTCACCGGCCTGGCGCTGACCATGCTCTGCCTGGCCGCGCGCGAGACCGGCGACGTGATCTGGCCCGGCAAGACCTACCAGCGCTTCAAGGACGCGGGCAATATGACCGACCGCTTCAATGCGCTGGCCGCCCTGGTGCACAGCGGCCACGCGCTGGCCGCGCCCGCACTGGAGCGCTTCCACGCCCTGTTCAAGGATGAGGCCCTGGTGCTCGACAAATGGTTCGCCCTGCAGGCCGGTGCCTGCGACCGCGGCGGCCAGGTGCTGCCGGCCGTGCGCCAGCTCATGAGCCACCCGGACTTCAACCTGCGCAACCCCAACCGCGCGCGCAGCCTGATCTTCAGCTACTGCAGTGCCAACCCCGGCGCCTTCCACCGCGCCGACGCGGCCGGCTATGTGTACTGGAGTGAACGCGTGCTGGAGCTCGACGCCATCAACCCGCAGGTCGCCGCCCGCCTGGCGCGCGCGCTGGACCGCTGGAAGAAGCTCGCCGAGCCCTATCGCACGGCCGCCCGTGAGGCGATTGCCCGCGTGGCCGCCAAGCCCGACCTGAGCAACGATGTGCGCGAGGTGGTCACACGCGCCCTGGCTGAATAAGAAAACCGGAGCCCCTATGTCTTCCAAGATTTCCCTCACCCGCTACCTGGTCGAGCAGCAGCGCGTGGACGGCCACATCCCGTCCGAACTGCGGCTGCTGCTGGAAGTGGTGGCCCGCGCCTGCAAGAGCATCAGCCAGGCGGTCAACAAGGGGGCGCTGGGCGGCGTGCTGGGCACGGCCGGCAGCGAGAACGTCCAGGGCGAAGTGCAGAAGAAGCTGGACATCATCGCCAACGAGGTGCTGATCGAAGCCAATGAGTGGGGCGGCCATCTGGCCGCCATGGCTTCAGAGGAGATGGACGGTATCTATGTCGTGCCCAACCGCTATCCCCAGGGTGAGTACCTGCTGCTCTTCGATCCCCTGGATGGCTCGAGCAACATCGACGTCAACGTCAGCATCGGCACCATCTTCAGCGTGCTGAAGAAGCACAACGACGACCCCAAGACCGTCGAGCCCGTCAGCGAGCAAGACTTCCTGCAGCCGGGTCGGCAGCAGGTGGCTGCCGGGTACTGCATCTATGGCCCACAGACCACCCTCGTGCTCACCGTGGGCGACGGCGTGGTCATGTTCACACTGGACCGCGAGCAGGGCTCCTTCGTGCTCACGCAGGAGAACGTGCGCATTCCCGAAGATACCAAGGAATTCGCGATCAACATGAGCAATATGCGCCACTGGGACGAACCGGTGAAACGCTACATCGACGAATGCCTCCAGGGGAAAGAAGGCCCGCGCGGCAAGGACTTCAACATGCGCTGGATCGCCTCCATGGTGGCCGATGTGCACCGCATCCTCACGCGCGGTGGCATCTTCATGTACCCCTGGGACAAACGCGAGCCCAACAAGCCGGGCAAGCTGCGCCTGATGTACGAGGCCAATCCCATGGGCTGGCTCGTCGAGCAGGCCGGCGGCGCGGCCACCAATGGCAAACAACGCATCCTGGACATCCAGCCCACCCAGCTGCACGAGCGCGTCAGCGTGATCCTGGGCTCGAAGAACGAGGTCGAACGGGTCACGTCCTACCACCTCGAGAAGGTATAATCTGCGCCTTCGCCGGTGTAGCTCAGTTGGTAGAGCAGCTCATTCGTAATGAGAAGGTCGAGGGTTCGATTCCTTTCTCCGGCACCACTCTTCAAAGCCCCTGACTGTCATGGTCAGGGGCTTTTCTACACAGCCAGCGGATAACGCAGCCATGGCTCAGCTTCCGATATCTGGCCGCCTGGCGTCAACTTTGACGCACAGAGCCCGGTAATCACCGGCAACGGCGCTTGATCTGCCCGTCAAACCCCGCACAATCGAGATCCTGCTTCATCACGAGCGTCAGGCGCAATCCATCATGCCCACAGCCAGCCCCCCCTCCATCGAAGACTCCGCCAAGGAAATCGAGGCGATCGCACGCGCAGCCGCCGTGTTGCTGGATGCAGGCGACCAGAAGAGTTCCGAAAGTGTTGCACGCCTGCTGCTGGCGATCGAGCAGCGCGCGGCGGAAATCGCACGCAGCACGCACGCCTGAGCCCCCTGTATCGCGGGAGTCCCCAAAGAAAAAAGCCGTTGCACTTGCATGCAACGGCTTTTTGATTTTTGGCGGAGTGGACGGGACTCGAACCCGCGACCCCCGGCGTGACAGGCCGGTATTCTAACCAACTGAACTACCACTCCGCGTGGTGCAGCGTTCGTCTGGCTACTTGCGTAACCAGACCAAGTTGCTGCAAAACTTGGCGACCCTACGGGGATTCGAACCCCGGTACTCACCGTGAAAGGGTGATGTCCTAGGCCTCTAGACGATAGGGTCAAAACCTGGACTGTTTCCGACTCGACGAGAAACTGGTGGAGGTAAACGGGATCGAACCGATGACCTCTTGCATGCCATGCAAGCGCTCTCCCAGCTGAGCTATACCCCCGTTTCGTTTGACACTCCTTTTCAAGAGCATCGCGTCGAGCCTCGAATTATAGACCGAAATTCAGGCGCTTTGCAAACGGGCCTGAACTTTTTCGCGCGGCAGCAGTTCCAGCACGGCGTCCAAGGAGGGGGTCTGGGGCGTGCCCAGCACCAGCACCCGCACAGGCATGGCCAGCTGCGGCATTTTCAGGCCGGTGGCGGTGAGCACTTCCTTGATGGCTGCGGCGATCGAGGCCTTGTCCCAAGGGCAGGCGGCCAGCTTGTCGCGCAGCAGGGCCAGGGCGGGCCTGACCGCATCGGTGATGTGCTGGGCCAGATCCTCGGCCTTGGGATGCACATCCGCGTAAAAGGCCTGGGCCCAGTCGGCCAGGGCCACGGTGGTGTCGCAGCGGTCCTTGAACAAGCCGCAGATGCGCGGCAGGCGCTCGTCGGACGTGATGCCGCGCTTGCCCAGCTGCGCGGCCACCAGCGGCGCCAGGGTCTCGTCGGCCAGGGCCTTGAGGTGCTGGGCGTTGACCCAGCGCAGCTTGGCCTCGTCGAACTGGGCGGCGCTGCGTCCCAGGTGATCCAGGTCGAACCATTCCAGAAACTGCGCGCGGCTGAAGATCTCGTCGTCGCCATGGCTCCAGCCCAGGCGCGCCAGGTAGTTGACCATAGCATCGGGCAGATAGCCTTCGTCGCGGTACTGCGTGACGGGCTTGGCGCCGTTGCGCTTGCTCATCTTCTCACCCTGCTCGTTGAGCACGGTAGGCAGGTGGGCGTAGACCGGCGGCTCCTTGCCGAGCGCACGGAAGATGTTGATCTGGCGCGGCGTGTTGTTGACGTGATCGTCGCCGCGGATCACATGGGTGATGGCCATGTCGATGTCGTCCACCACCACGCAGAAGTTGTAGGTGGGCGTGCCGTCGGGGCGCGCGATCACGAGATCGTCGAGCTCTTCGTTGCTGATCTCGATGCGACCCTTGACCTTGTCGTCCCAGGCCACGACACCGCCCTGGGGGTTCTTGAAACGCAGCACGGGCTGCACGCCTGCGGGCACGGGTGGCAAGGTCTTGCCGGGCTCGGGACGCCAGGTGCCGTCGTAACGCGGCTTCTCCTTGTTGGCCATCTGACGCTCGCGCAGGGCGTCGAGCTCTTCCACGCTCATATAGCAGGGGTAGACGTGGCCGGCAGCCTGCAGCTCGGCCAGCACCGTCTTGTAGCGCGCCATGCGCTGCATCTGGTAGTAGGGGCCTTCGTCGTAATTCAGACCCAGCCAGTCCATGCCTTCGATGATCACGTCCACCGCGGCCTGAGTGGAGCGGTCGAGATCGGTGTCCTCGATGCGCAGGATGAAATCACCGCCCTGCGCGCGTGCAAAGGCCCAGGGGTAGAGGGCCGAGCGGATGTTGCCCAGGTGGATGAAGCCCGTCGGCGACGGGGCAAAGCGGGTACGGACGCGTTGTGTCATGTGCGGTTCTTGGCAAATGCCGTTCGGACTGCGCGTGTCCAAGCCTTGGACCAGGCTCGGGACGAACGCAAGGGGTCAGGTCAAAGTATTCAGGCCACGCGCGAGGTCGTCCTGCACATCCTGCGGATGCTCCAGGCCCACAGCCACGCGGATCAGGCCCTGGGCTATGCCGGCGGCTTGACGCTGCGCCTCGGACAGCTTGCCGTGCGAGGTGCTGGCCGGGTGCGTGAGCAGGGTCTTGGTGTCGCCCAGGTTGGTACACAGCGAGAGGGTCTGCAGCGTGTCCAGCACGTGGAAGGCACGCGCACGCGCCTGCTCAGGGTTGCTGGCTTTCACCTCGAAGGACAGTACAGCGCCGCCTGCCGACATCTGTTTCTTCGATAGGGCGTACTGGGGATGCGAGGCCAGGCCCGGGTAATAGACACGCGCCACGGCCGGGTGCTGCTCCAGCCAGACGGCCAGCTCGTGCGCCAGCGCACTTTGCGCGCGCATGCGCAGGTCCAGCGTCTCCAGGCCCTTGAGCACCACCCAGGCGTTGAAAGGCGACAGGATCATGCCGCTGTTCTTCTGCACCGGCAGGAACTTCTCCAGCACCATCTTCTCGCTCGCGCACAGGGCACCGGCCATCACACGGCCCTGACCATCGAGGTACTTGGTGCCCGAATGCGTGATGATGTCGGCGCCCAGATCGATGGGGCGCTGCAGGGCTGGCGTGGCAAAGCAGTTGTCCACGGCCAGCAGCGCGCCGGCGTTGTGCGCCAGATCAGCCAGCGCCGCAATGTCGCAGACCTCGGTCAGCGGATTGGTGGGTGTCTCGGCAAACAGCAGACGCGTGTTCGGGCGGATGGCGGCCTTCCAGGCGGCCACATCGGTCTGCGGCACGGCCGTGGATTCGACGCCGAAACGCGCGAACTCCGAGCCGATGAGCTTGATCGTGGAGCCGAACATGGACTGCGAGAAGACCACGTGATCACCGGCCTTGAGCAGGCTGAAGCACATGAGCATGATGGCCGACATGCCGGAGGACGTGGCCATGCAGGCCTCGGTCCCTTCGAGTGCGGCCAGACGCTGCTCCATGCTGCTGACCGTGGGATTGCCCGAGCGGCCGTAGGTGTAACCCTCTTCCTCGCCGGCGAAGCGGCGCGCCGAGGCTTCGGCGCTGGGCTGCACATAGCCGCTGGTCAGGTACAGCGCCTCGGAGTTCTCGCCGTACTGGCTGCGCGCGACAGCCGCACGCACGGCCAGCGTCTGCAGGCGCAGACCGTCCTTGGCTTGCTTGCCGCTCATAGGCTCAGTCCCCCTGGTGGTTGGGCAAGGCCAGGCGCGAGGTGTCGACGTCCTCGTCCTCACCTTTGACGCGGGCCGAGTTCATGCGCTCGATGTCCGCGGCCTGGATGTCGCCCGTCACGTAGACGCCATCGAAGCAGGATGCATCGAAGCCGCTGAGCTGCGGATTGAGCTTGCCGATGGCCTGTTTCATGGCATCGACGTCCTGGTAGATCAGCGCGTCGGCGCCGATGATCTGGCGCACCTCTTCCACGGTGCGGCCATGGGCCACCAGCTCTTCCACCGTGGGCATGTCGATGCCGTAGACGTTGGGATAGCGCACCGGCGGCGCGGCACTGGCCATGTAGACCTTGTTGGCGCCTGCCTCGCGCGCCATCTGGACGATTTCGCGGCTGGTGGTACCCCGCACGATGGAGTCGTCGACCAGCAGCACGTTGCGGCCCTTGAACTCGCTGCCGATCACATTGAGCTTCTGGCGCACGCTCTTCTTGCGCACAGCCTGGCCCGGCATGATGAAGGTGCGGCCCACATAGCGGTTCTTCACGAAGCCTTCGCGGTAGGGCAAGCCCAGCAGCTGCGCGAGCTGCATGGCGCTGGGACGGCTCGACTCGGGAATGGGAATGACCACGTCGATCTCGCTCGGCGGCACCGTGGAGACCACGCGCTTGGCCAGGGTCTCACCCAGGTTCAGACGGGCCTGATAGACCGAGATGCCGTCCATGACCGAGTCGGGCCGCGCCAGGTAGACGAACTCGAAGATGCAGGGGTTGAGGCGCGGTACATCGGCGCACTGCTGGGCACTGATACGGCCTTCGAGGTCGACGAAAACGGCCTCGCCCGGCGCCACATCGCGCTCGAACACATGGCCCGTGCCTTCGAGCACCACGGACTCGCTGGCCAGCATGACGGTGCCGTCCGGGCTGCGGCCGAAACACAGCGGACGGATGCCATAGGGGTCACGGAAAGCCAGCACGCCGTGCCCGGCGATCAGCGCGATCACGGCGTAGGAGCCGCGGATGCGCTTGTGCACCGCACGCACGGCGGTGAAGATGTCGCCCACGCGCAGCGGCTTGCCGCGCGTGGCCTTGTCCATCTCGTCGGCCAGCACGTTGAGCAGCACCTCGGAATCGCTCTCGGTGTTGATGTGGCGGTGGTCGGTGTTGAAGAGCTCGGCCTTGAGCGCCTGCGCGTTGGTCAGGTTGCCGTTGTGCACCAGCACGATGCCGAACGGCGCGTTCACATAGAACGGCTGGGCCTCTTCCTCGCTGAAGGCATTGCCGGCCGTCGGGTAGCGTGCCTGGCCCAGGCCGCAGTTGCCCGGCAGCGCACGCATATTGCGGGTGCGGAACACGTCCTTGACCATGCCCTTGGCCTTGTGCATGAAGAACTTGCGTTCCTGCTGGGTCACGATGCCGGCCGCGTCCTGCCCGCGATGCTGCAGCAGCAGCAGCGAGTCATAGATCAGCTGGTTCACAGGTGCGTTGCTGACAACGCCGACGATTCCACACATAGTTTCACTTCCAGTCGGGAGCCGCGGCTCCCATCGCTTCAGGGCAAATACTTTCCTGCACTCTCGGGGAGCATGGGCTTGAGTCGCTTCAGGCTCCAGACCGAAGTGTCAGCCACCAGCGAGTCGCGCCACCAGCCCTGGTCCTTCACCGGCGTCATCAGCACGAACACCGTCATGGCCAGCACCAGGATGATGGCGCGCAGAACGCCGAACGCCCCGCCCAGCACCCGGTCCACCGGACGCAGGCCGGCCTGCTCGATCAGCTTGGGCAGGCCCCACACGACCACGCCCCCGACAAACACCGACACCACGAACACCAGCACGAAGCCGGCGATGTGGATCAGGGTCTCGGAGCCGCTGTCGATGGGCAGCATGCGCCCCACCTCGTCACCCAGCCACTGCGCCAGCACCAGGGCCAGCAGCCAATTCAGCACCGAGAGCACCTCGTACACGAAACCACGCCAGACGCCCAGGCCAATGGAAGCCAGCAGGCCCAGCAGAAAAAGCCAGTCCAGGACCGTCATGGCCACGCTCACAGGCTCAGCACGGAGGCTGGCAGATCGAGCTTCTTGATCTTTTCAGCGGCGCGCTCGGCCTCGGCCTTGCTGGCAAAGGGACCGGCGCGCACGCGGATACGCTTGCCATCCTTGGTCTCGACAGCCTGCGTGTAGTTCTTGAACCCGGCGCGTTCGAGCTTGGCGCGCGCCTCGCGGGCCCGCGTCTCTTCGGCAAAAGAGCCGACCTGGACCACATAACGGCTCTCGGCCGCGGGCTTGGGCGTTTCGGTCTTCTTCGCTTCAGGCTTGACCTCGGGCTTGGCAGCAGGCGCTGCAGGCTTGGCCGCGGGCTTCTCGGCGGGCGCGGGTTCGGCCTGGGTCACCACGCCAGAGGCGGCAGCCGACGGCGCGGGCGCGGCCTCCATGGCGGCTGGCGCGGCAGCGGGTGCGGGCGGTGCCGCCAGCGGCAGCACCTTGTTCTTGTCGGGGATCTCGATCGGCAGCTCCACGGTCACGGGACGCGGCTGCTGGTCCACCAGCAAGGGGAAGCCGATGACGCCGATCAGCACCAGGATGGCCGAGCCGATCAGGCGATTCTTGGCGCGGCGGCGGAGCACCTCCACGCTTTCGGGCTGCGCGGCGGGGGCTGTCTGTTCGTCACCACCCTTGCGAAACTTGAAGAAGGCCATGAAGTCGGGACTCAGTTTTGGAGATGCTGGGCTGAGAGGCGCGGCACGCCTTCCTTCAGAACGCCACCGACCGTGTAGAACGATCCGAAGACCACGATTCTATCAGCGGGGTCTGCCGCAGACAGGGCGGCACGCAGGGCGGCCAGGGGCTCGGCATGGGTACTGGCCACAGCCTCCACACGCGGGTTCAGGGCCTGGCAACGAGCCTGCAGATCGGCCGCGCCGGCCGCGCGCGGCGTGGGCAGATCGCTGAAGTACCAGCGGTCGATCAGCGGCATGATGCGCGCGAGCATGGGCGCCAAGTCCTTGTCGGCCATAGCGCCAAAAACGGCATGCGTCGTGGGGTAGTAGCCCATGGCGTCGAGGTTGGCGGTGAGTGCCGCCACCGAATGCGGGTTGTGTGCCACATCCAGCACCAGGGTGGGCTGGCCCGGGATGATCTGGAAGCGCCCGGGCAGCTCCACGAAGGCCAAGCCGTTGCGCACAGCCTGGGCCGTCACCGGCAGATGCTCGCGCAAGGCCGTGAGCGCGGCCAGCACGCCTGAGGCGTTGACCAGCTGATTGGCACCGCGCAGCGCCGGGTAGGCCAAGCCGCTGTAGCGCCGGCCACGGCCGGCCCAGCCCCACTGCTGCTTGTCGCCCGAGTAGTTGAAATCGCGCCCGGCACGCCAGAGATCGGCGTCGATGGCCATCGCATGGTCGATCACGCTCTGCGGCGGAATCGGGTCGCTCACCACAACGGGACGCCCGGTGCGCATGACACCGGCCTTCTCGCGACCGATGCTCTCGCGGTCCGGGCCCAACAGCTCCATGTGGTCCAGGTCAATGCTGGTGATGATGGCGCAGTCGGCGTCGATGATGTTCACCGCATCCAGCCGTCCGCCCAGGCCCACCTCCAGCACGGCTACGTCCACGCCTGCATGCGCGATGCAGTCCAGGATGGCCAGGGTGGTGAACTCGAAGTAGCTCAGGGAGATCTCGGTGCCGTCCGTGCGGGCCTGTTCGACCCGCGCAAAAGAGGGCAGCAGCACATCGGCCTGCACGGCCTCGCCCTGCAGACGCAGGCGCTCCTCGAAGTGCACCAGATGCGGCGAGGTGTAGACCCCGGTGCGGTAGCCAGCCTGGCCCAGGATGGCTTCGAGCATGGCGCAGGTCGAGCCCTTGCCATTGGTACCAGCCACCGTGATCACAGGGCAATCCAGGCGCAGGGCCATGCGCTGCGCCACGGCCTTGACGCGTTCCAGGCCGAGCTCGATGGTCTTGGGATGCAGGCGCTCGCAGTGGGCGAGCCAATCGGAAAGTGTGTTCAGGCCAGACATAGCCGACAATTGTCCTTCATGAAGCCCTCCATCACCCTTTACGGCATCTCCAACTGCGACACCGTCAAGAAGGCGCGCGCCTGGCTGGCCGAGCATCAGGTGCAGGTCACCTTCCACGATTTCAAGAAGCAGGGCGTGCCTGAGGACCGGCTGGATCACTGGCTGGCCACGGTCGGCTGGGAAAAGCTGGTGAACCGCCAGGGCACAACCTGGCGCAAGCTCGATCCGGCCACCCAGGCCGGCGTGAGCGATGCCCGCAGCGCGCGCTCACTGATGCTGGCCCAGGCCAGCGTCATCAAGCGCCCCGTCGTGGAATGGAACAGCAGCGACGTGACGGTAGGCTTCAGCCCCGCCGACTGGCAGACCCGGCGGGCAGAGGCCCTGCCTTAAAATGCCGGGTTCGCCCCTGCAAACAGAGCACCACACCATGACCCAGCAATACAACGGCGTGAGCGTCACGACCAAGGCCAATGTCTATTTCGACGGCAAGTGCGTCAGCCACAGCATCACCCTGGCCGACGGCACCAAGAAGTCGGTCGGCGTCATCCTCCCCGCCACCCTGACCTTCAACACCGGCGCACCCGAGATCATGGAATGCGTGGCCGGCAGCTGCGAATACAAGCTCAAGGGCTCGGACGTCTGGGTCAAGTCCTCGGCGGGCGAGAAGTTCAACGTGCCGGGCAACTCCTCCTTCGACATTCGCGTCACCGAGACCTACCACTACATCTGCCACTTTGGTTAAGCCATGGCCACCATCCTGCAAAACCTCCCCATCGGCCAGAAGGTCGGCATCGCCTTCTCTGGCGGCCTGGATACCAGCGCTGCCCTGCTGTGGATGAAGAAAAAGGGCGCCGAGCCCTATGCCTACACCGCCAACCTGGGCCAGCCCGACGAGTCCGACTACGACGCCATCCCCAAGAAGGCCCTGGCCTACGGCGCCAAGCTCGCACGCCTCATCGACTGCCGCCGCCAGCTGGCACATGAGGGCATTGCCGCCCTGCAGTCCGGCGCCTTCCATATCTCCACGGCCGGCGTCACCTACTTCAACACCACGCCCCTGGGTCGCGCCGTCACCGGCACCATGCTGGTGGCCGCGATGAAGGAAGACGACGTCCACATCTGGGGCGACGGCTCGACCTTCAAGGGCAACGACATCGAGCGCTTCTACCGCTACGGTCTGCTGACCAACCCCTCGCTCAAGATCTACAAGCCCTGGCTGGACCAGACTTTCATCGACGAGCTCGGCGGCCGCAAGGAGATGAGCGAGTTCCTCATCGCCAATGGCTTCGACTACAAGATGTCGGTCGAGAAGGCCTACAGCACAGACTCCAACATGCTGGGCGCCACCCACGAGGCCAAGGATCTGGAGCAGCTGAACTCCGGCATCCGCATCGTGAACCCCATCATGGGCGTGGCGTTCTGGAAAGACGAGGTCGCCATCAAACGCGAAGAGGTCACGGTGCGCTTCGAGGAGGGCCAACCGGTCGCCCTGAACGGCCAGACCTTCAGCGACCCCGTGGCCCTGATCCTCAAGGCCAACGAGATCGGCGGCCGCCACGGCCTGGGCATGAGCGACCAGATCGAGAACCGCATCATCGAGGCCAAGAGTCGCGGCATCTACGAAGCCCCGGGCCTGGCCCTGCTGCACATCGCCTACGAGCGCCTGGTCACGGGCATCCACAACGAGGACACCATCGAGCAGTACCGCATGAACGGCATGAAGCTCGGCCGCCTGCTCTACCAGGGCCGCTGGTTCGACCCGCAGGCCATCATGCTGCGCGAAGCAGCCCAGCGCTGGGTGGCCCACGCCATCACCGGTGAAGTCACGCTGGAGCTGCGCCGCGGCAACGACTACTCCATCCTCAACACCGAGAGCCCCAACCTCACCTACGCGCCCGAGCGTCTGTCGATGGAAAAGGTGGAAGACGCGCCCTTCAGCCCGCTGGACCGCATCGGCCAGCTGACCATGCGCAACCTCGACATCACCGATACGCGCGCCAAGCTGGGCATTTATTCCGGCACCGGCCTGCTGTCGGCCGGTGTGGGCGCCGATCTGCTCTCGCTCGATCCCAAAAGCAGGAAATGAACACGCGCACCGAGGTCTACCGCGATAAAACCATCGTGGTGACCGCGGTGGCGCGCGGCGACGGACGCTATGGCTGGGAATACACCATCGACGGTGCGGACCTGCATCGCTCAGGCCAGCGTGGCCTGGCATCAGAGGCTGTTGCCTTGGCTGAGGGGCTGAATGCGGCGTTGGCGCAGATTGACGACGACGCTTTTCGGGAGTTTCGTACGTCGTAAGCGGAGCACCTACGGGTGGCTTTTCTTTCCTCTGCGCAGCGTTTTTTCTGTCGCGGCTTGCCGGGTCTCGCCCCGGCGGGCAAGGTACTTTCTTTTGCTTCGCCAAAAGAAAGTACCCAAAGAAAAGGCGAGCCGGATTCGTCGGCCCTACGCTGCGCTACGGGCACGCTGCGTTGCTCGGTCTGAGCGGGGTGCGCGCAAACTCGCCCTACGGGCTCAAACATGCGCGCCCCTTTCTCCGCTCAGCCCTGCGCTACTCGCCTCCTCATTACGGCGATGGGAACCGGGAACCGAAGACCGAATTCAACAAGGACGCGCCATGGCGCGTCCTTGTGGGGTGCGGCTGTTCGGCTGTTGATTTCCCCCGCCCTTGTGTCTGTGCCGAGGAGCGGAGACTGGGCCGGATCTAGGGCTGCGCATGTTTGAGCCCGCAGGGCGAGTTTGCGCAGACCCCGGACCAGTCGAGTACCGCAGGTTGCCCCGGCGTAGCCGGGGTCACAGACACCAGGGTCGCCTTCTTTTGCCTACTTTTCTTGGCGACGCAAGAAAAGTAGGTGTGCCGCCGGGCGCACTTCCCGGCCAAACCACGCCGCCGGAAGCAGAGCAGAGCAGAGCAAGCCCGATAATCCCAAGATGCAAAAATCCGACCAGGACCTTCTCTTCAAAGGCCTCGTGATCACGCTGATCGGCGTGATCATCCTGATCGGGCCCTACTTCGCCCGCTCCCCCGCCGTGCAGGAACTGCTGACCGGTGGGCGCGTGATGGGCTGGTTCGCGCTGGTACTGGGCTTGGCGCTCTTAGGCCGCTATGGCCTGCGCCGCCGCGCGCGCGGGCAGTCCAAGCCGCGAGGCTGAGACGTACTGCTGGCGGAAGATCTCAAAGGGCATGGTGTCGGCCGCCTCGATGGCACGCTGCGCTTCGACGGACTGACGGGCCATGAGCTCGTACTTGACTTGCTGTTGTGGCGTCCAGGGCCGGGCCAGCAATTCCTGGCGCGTCTGCTGGGAACGCGCCCGCACGAAGCGCAGGAAGGAGTTGTCGTGCTCGCCCGTGATGGCTGCGAGCACACGCGCCGAGGGCAGGCGTGACGGATCGTCGAGTGCGGCGCGCGCTGCGGACACGGCCGTGCTGTAGTCGCTGCAGCCGTGCGCGGCATCCAGGGCGCGGGCAATGGGCTCGCAGGCCTGCACCAGCTCCAGCCCCCAGTCGCTCAGGGTTACGGCGCGACCACCGCGCAGCAGCTGCAGGCCCGGCTCACGCCCGCGTGCGGCGGTCAGGTGCTGGTTGCGAGCGAGCTCGGCGATCTCCTGCGGCGTGTCGGGCGGGCTATCGCTGTGCAGACAGTGCAGCAGGAAGACATCGAGGAAGCGCAGGGTCTGTGCCTGGATGCCCACGGGCTCGAAGGGGTCGAGGTCCATGAGGCGCACCTCCACGTACTCGACGCCCCGCTCGCGCAGCGCGTGCAGCGGACGCTCGCCCTGGAAGATGGTGCGCTTGGGACGGATGGTGCCGTAGAACTCGTTCTCGATCTGTAGCAGGCTGGTGGCCAGCTGGATGTAGTCCCCGCCGGGGTTGAGCACACCCAGAGCCTCGTAGGCCGGCCAGGGCCGGGTGAGAGCGTCGTGCAGCGAGGCTGCATAACCTTCGAGGCTGTTGTAGCTCACGGCCAGTGAGGCCTGGGCCTCGCTCTGGTAGCCCAGGCGGCCCATGCGCAGCGACGTGCCGTGCGGCATGTAGAGCGTCTTGCCGGCCAGGGTCTGCAGCTCGTGCTGGCGCCCTTCGACAAAGCTGCCGCAGACCGCAGGCGAGGCGCCAAAGAGGTAGAGCAGCAAGAAGGCGTGGCGGCGGAAGTTACGGATCAGCGAGAAATAGCCTTCGTTGTCCACACCAGGCAGGGACCAGTTGTAGTGGATGCCCGAGATGGTCTGCATGCGCCGGCCATAGCGATGGCCCAGGCCCATGCGGTAGACGCTTTTGGCACGGCCGATGTTGGAGGAACCATAGCGCCCCAGCGGGATGGTCTCGTCGGTGGGCAGGCCGCAGGGCATGCTGGAGACCCAGAGCATTTCCTCGCCTGCCTCGTTGAGGCTGCGGTAGGTAGCCTGGTGGATCTCGGTGAGTTCGTCCAGACAATCCTGCACGCCCGCATGCACGCCGGTGATCAGCTCGAGCTGCGACTCCGAATAGTCGGTGGTGATGTGCGGATGCGTGAGCGCCGAGCCCAGCGCCGCCGGATGCGGCGTGAGCGCCAGCGTGCCGTCGGGTAGCGCACGCAGGCTTTCCTTCTCGATGCCCCGGCGGATGCCGAGCAGGCGCCCGGGCGTCAGGTTCGGGGAAACGGAGGGGGTGCTCATGCAGGACTTCCTACGACTGGGTCTCTTTTTAAACGGTGGCCGAAGGTACCATGAGGGGATAAACCCTGCTGTGCAGGGTCTTCCCCCACCGGTATGCAAAGCTCCTCCCCGCCCCTGGATGCCAGCAATCCGCTGGCTACCGCGCAGGCCATGTTCGCGCAGTGGCAACAACGCGCGCAGCAGGCCGGCGTGACTCTGCGCGCGCCGCCGCCCCTGCCCACGACGTGCTGCGGTCGCGGCTGCAACGGCTGTGTGTGGGAGGGTTTCTATGCGGCGGCTTCCTACTGGCAGCAAGAGGCGGAGCTGCGGCTGCAGGCCTGAGCACACGCATGTCCCTCACGCTGCTGCTGATCGCGAGCACGGTGCTGATGAGCCTGCTCAGCTACGCCGTGTACGCCGTGGACAAACGGGCCGCGCAGCAGGGCCACCGGCGCGTGCCCGAGCGCACCCTGCACCTGCTCGCGCTGCTCGGCGGCTGGCCCGGGGCGCTCATCGCGCAGCACAGGCTGCGGCACAAGACGCGCAAGCCTGTCTTCCTCTTTGTGTTCTGGCTCACCACGCTGACACATGTGGCGGCGGTTCTCGCGCTCCACGCCCAGCGCTGAGCGGGCCGACGGCCAGCCTCAGGCCTTGAGCATGGCCAGGGCCCGGCCCACCTCGTGCTGGCCCTGGGCGCTGCCGCTGCCGGGCACCGTTTCATGGGTCCGGTCCAGCACCTCGGCCAGGTGCTGCGCCAGGCGCACGTCGGCGTTCTCGTCGATGCCGATCCAGGCGCCCTGGGTCATCGTGATGTGCGCAGCCTCCACACTGCCCGCGCCGGCACACAGCGTGGTACGTGTGGGCGCGCCCTCGCTGGCCAGCACCAGCATGGCGGGCACCACGGCCTCGGGCTGCAGGGCGCGCAGCACTTCGGGCGGCATCAGATCTTCCGTCATGCGTGTGGCGGCCGTGGGCGCCAGGCAGTTGACGCGGATGTCGTTCTTCGCACCCTCGAGTGACAGCGTCTGCATCAGCCCCACCAGCGCCAGCTTGGCCGCGCCGTAGTTGCTCTGACCGAAGTTGCCATAGAGGCCGCTGGACGAGGTGGTCATCACGATGCGGCCATACTTCTGTGTCGTCATGTGCGGCCACACGGCCTTGCAGCAGTGCACGGCGCCCATGAGGTGCACGTCCAGCACCAGGCGGAAGTCGGCCAGGTCCATCTTGGCGAAGGTCTTGTCGCGCAGGATGCCGGCGTTGTTGACCAGGATGTCCACGCGGCCCCAGGTGTCCACCGCCTGCTGCACCATGGCCTGCACGGCTTCGAAGTCGGTCACCGAGGCGGCGTTGGCGATGGCCTCGCCGCCTGCGGCGCGGATCTCGTCGACCACCGCCTGCGCGGCACTGGCCGATCCGCCGGAGCCGTCGCGCGCGCCACCGAGGTCGTTGACCACCACCTTGGCGCCTCGCTTGGCGAGCGCCAGCGCATGCTGCTTGCCCAGACCACCACCAGCGCCCGTGACGATGGCCACTCGGCCCGTGAAATCGATCATGCTGTCTCCTTGTTGACTGCTTGGTATCAGTACCGATGGCGTGCGATCTTACTGGAGCCATACTCGGACACAGTCATCCACACGACAGCATGGAACTCAACCGCACCCTCATCGACAGCCCGCCGCGCGACGCGGCCACCGTGGTCATGCTGCGCGACGCGCCCGGCGGACTCGAGGTCTTTCTGCTCAAGCGCGCCACCGCGTCGGACGTGCTGGCCGGGGCCTATGTCTTTCCCGGTGGCAAGATCGACGAGGCCGACAGCGCGCTGATCGCGCAGCTGGACCAGCCCCTGGGCGCGTTGCACGCCGCGCTCGGCGAGCCCGGAGCCACGGTCGAGCATGCGGCGCGCTGCTATGTGGCAGCGCTGCGCGAGGCCTTCGAGGAATCGGGCGTGCTCTACGCGCACGGCGCCACGGCCGATCAGGTGCAGGCGGCCACTGCCCTGCTGCGCGCCGGCCACGGTTTTGCCGACGTGCTGACCCGCCTGGGCCTGGGGCTGGACACGCGCAGCGTGCAGCCCTGGTCACGCTGGGTCACGCCGCGTATGGCCTCGGTCAGCAGCAAGCGCTTTGACACGCGCTTCTTCGTTGCCGCAGTGCCCACCGTGCAGACCGCGCGCCACGACGACTATGAGGCCACGGCCAGTGTCTGGCTTGCGCCACGCGCGGCGCTCGAGCAGTACCGCGACGGGCTGATCGAGCTGGCACCGCCGCAGATCATGAGCCTGGCGCATCTGGCGCGACATGCGAGCGTGGCCAGTGTGCTGACCGAGGCCCGAGGCAAGCCGCCAGCCCTGGTGCAGCCCGAGCCCTATGACGACGAACTCGGTGTGCGGGTGCTCTGCTACCCCGGCGATCCGCGCCACAGCGTGCGCGAGCGCGCCCTGCCCGGCCCGACCCGGCTGCGTTATGTAGACAAACGCTTCGCGCCCGAAGCGGGTTTCGAGGCGCTGTTTTACTGATCCTGTTGAACGAGTCGCTGCACGACACGGCGCGTGAAGGGCGCCACGACCAGCACCAGCGGGAAGGCCACCGCCCAGGCGGCCACCCAGGCACTGAGCCAGAAGTGCAGGAAGTCCCCGCCCAGGCCGATGGCCCGAAAGGTGGAGATGCCCGAGACGACGAGGGACATGAGCCCGGACAGGATGAAGCCGAACAGGACAGGGGCGTAGCGGGCAGGCAGCATGGGGATTCCTCGGAAGACCCGGGAATCATAAGACAGCTTACGAATTCGCGCGTTTCTTCAACCAACGCATCAGCCCGCCCACGACGGGCAGCTTCTCGTAGAGCTCCTCGGCCGCGTCCCAGTAGTCGCGGTGGGAGCGGATGCGCCCGTCGGCCGCCAGGCGCAGGTGCGTGGCACCGCGGATGATCTGCGGCCGGTCGCTCCGGAAATTGCGGAAGCGGAAGTGGAAGTCCCAGCTCAGGAAGACCTGCTCGCCCTCGACAATCCGTCCTGTGACCACGAAGCGCGGCTCGTGCAGGGCGGTGTACATGTGGGCAAAGATGCTCTGGATGGGCGCGATGCCGCGCACCTCGTTGAACGGGTCCTTGAAATACGCGTCCTCGGTGTAGAACTGGCTGAAGCGCTGCACGCTCTCGGGCGTGAGCGTCTCGAAGAAGACGACGATTTTCTCGGCAGCGTGGCTCATGGCGGGATGAAGATCAAAGCCCGGTGAACTTGCGCACCAGGGGGAAGTAGAGACGGTAGGGCAGCAGGCGCATGAACTTGAGCCAGCGTGTGAAGCGTTTGGGGAAATGCAGCTCGAACTGGCCGCGCGCCCAGCCGGCCAGCATCTCGCGCGCCGCGACCTCGGGCG
Organism: Hylemonella sp.; assembly: GCF_027532185.1. GTDB lineage: Bacteria > Pseudomonadota > Gammaproteobacteria > Burkholderiales > Burkholderiaceae_C > Hylemonella. The sequence continues at coordinate 344,325 of NZ_JAPZSV010000001.1, forward strand.
TGATCAGCGCCGGCATCTTGAAGCGGTTCTGCGCCGTCAGTGGCGTTTCAACAAAGCCGGGATTGACCACGCTCACGCCCAGGCCCTGTGCACTCAGGTCCAGATAGAGGGCCTCGGCCAGATTGATCAGGGCCGCCTTGGTCGGCCCGTAGGCCAGGCTCTGGGGCAGGCCCCGGAAGCCCGCGACGCTGCTGATCAGGCTCAGGTGTCCGCCTTGGCCTGCCGCGGCCTGCCGCTGCAGCTGGGGCAGCACAGCGTCGAGCAGATAGAGCGCGCCCACGTAGTTGACCTGCTCGTGGCGCAACATCTCATCGAGGCTGTAGCGCTGCGCGCCCAGGGCCTTGTAATAGCCGGCGCAGTACACCACCAGATCCAGCGGGCCGCGGGCCGCCACGGCATCGGTGGCGAGTTGCAAGGCGCGGCGGTCTGTCACGTCCAGCGGCAGGGCCACGGCACGCGGCCGGCCCTGGGCATCGGTGCCCGGGTGGCGTGCCACCCAGTCCTGCAGGCGCTCGGCCTGCCGCGCCGAGACGAAGACGGTTGCACCGCGTTCATGCAGCTGATGCGCGCAGGCCTCGCCGATGCCGGTGGAGGCGCCCACGAGCCAGACGTTCTTGCCGCTCCAGTCGCGCAGCGGGGGATTCAGGGGCATAAAAGCTCTCAGCGTTTGGTGAAGGACAGCGTCACCTCGCCCAGGGTCACGCCCCATTTGCTCATGGTGGCGCGGTTGAGCATGACGCGTTCGTCCATCTGGTACATCCAGTCCTCGAAATGTACGACGATGTTGCGCCCGTCCACGGGCAGGTCCAGGTCGTAGCTCCAGTAGAAGGCGTTGCCGCGTTCCTCGCCCTGCGCCTCACCCACCACGTCACCCGCGGTACCGGTGTACCGGCCCTGGCCGCCTTCGCCGGGCGTGCGCTTGAGCGTCCAGATGCGCTTTTGCGTGGTGCCGTCGGAGTAGACAAAATCTTCGTCGAGCACACCGACCTCGCGGCCGGGCTCGCCGCTCCAGCTGCACTTCATCACCACGGTGAAGCGCTTGACCACCTTGCCCGAGCGGTTGGTGAACACGCCCCAGGCATCGACCGTGCCGTTGAAATACTTGCGCAGATCGAGCACAGGCTTTTCACCGGCATAGTCGGCGATGGTGGGCGAGGCGCAACCGGTCAGGCCGGTGGCCCCCAGGGCTGCAGCGCCCGTGAGCAGCAAACGTCGTTTCATGAAGATCCTTTCCGTACGAAGAACTGGAACAACAGGCCACCCGCGGCCAGCTTGAGCACGCAGGGCAGCAGACAGTAGGCATAGGTCAGGGCCTGCAAGGCCTGGGGCTCGCGCGTGCCGGGCGCGTAGCCGAAAAATCCGAGCAATGGCAGCGCCAGACCCGCGGCCAGCGCCAGATTGAGCTTGGTGGCGAAGGCCCACCAGCCGTAATACGCCCCCTGCGCGCGCCCCAGGTCGCCCGCGCGACCGATCAGGCCGGCCAGCATGGCCCCGGGCATCACCAGGTCGGCACCCAGCGCGGCGCCGGAGAGCACGCAGATGGCGATGAAAGGCGCACTGTCACCCGCGCCCAACGTGGCAGCCCAGACAAAGACCGCTACGGCCAGCGCCATGCCCAGCAGCCAGCTGCGCGCCAGCCCCCAGGCCCGTACCGCGCGCAGCCACAGCGGCATGGACAGCGCAGCAGCCAGAAAGTAGCTGCCGAGGAACAGCGGCTCCTGGGCTGTCGGGGCCTGCAGACGGTCCTGCACGAAGAAAAGCACCAGCGTGGCCGGCACCGCGCTGGCGATGCCGTTGAGCATGAAGACGGCGATCAGGCGCCGGAAAGGCCCGCGCTGCCAGGGCAGCCACACCTTGACGGGCTGCGTCTCGTCGTCGGCTGGCACGGCGGGCGGGCGCGGCCCGCTGCGCCAGGCCAGCCAGCCCAGCCCCAGCGCCAGGCTGAACAGCCCCACCATGACCGGCAGGCCCAGCGCCACCGGCACCACCGAGGCCAGCAACACGCCCACCAGGCCCAGACCCTCACGCCAGGCCACCAGCCGGCTCTGCACCAGCGCCTCGGCACCGAGCAGCGCACCCCAGCTCTGGTGCGCCAGGGAGACGGCGCTGAAAGCCGCATAGGTCAGCACCAGCAGGACCGCGGCGACGACCAGCAGCCCGTTGCCTTGCGTCAGCGGCGGGAAGAACAGCAAGGCAAAGCCCACGGCCATGAGGCCGCAAGCGATCCCGGCCCAGACCAGCAGCGCACCCGCCGAGCGGCGGAACAGACGGTCGCTCCAGCGACCCAGCAAGGGATCGATCAGCGCGTCGAGCAGGCGCGTGGCCAGCAGCAGCGCGCCCAGCGTGGCCAGCGGCACGCCGAAGGCGCGCGCGTAATGGTTGGGCAGCAAGACATAGAGCGGCAGGGCCACGAAAGCCAGGGGCAGGCCCATGAGGCCGTAGCGGGCAGCCTGTGCCAGATTGATCGCGGCGGAAGCGGTCACAGAGGCCTTTCAGCGCACCGGCCCGAGCAGGGCCGCGCGCAGCTTGGGCGCGGGCGTCTGCTCCGACAGCCAGATGCCGAAGAACAGGCGGGCGAACTCGGGGTCGCGAACCTCACTCGTCGGCCGACCGTTGTAATAGAACTGCGCGCCGCGGCCCGGCAGGTGCACGCCGAGCAGGCGGTCGCCAGCGCGCACGTCCGGAAACGCCGCCACCATGGCCTGCAGCCAGTCTTTCGCCTGCGTCTCGCTGAAGGGACCGATGCGGCGCATCTCCTCGATGGAGCGCTCGGCGATGTCGCGCCCCTTGAAGTTGCGCAGGTACTGCAGTTCGAGCGCATGGCGCTGGCGTGCGAAGGCCGCAGGCTCGAAGCCCGGCTCGACCCAGAGACTGGCCTGGTAGACGTCGAAGCCCCAGTAGGTGTAAGTGCCGCTACCGGCCGCGCGCAGCTGCGCCAGCGGCGCCGCTGCCGGCGCAGACGACCCGATCTCGGCCTGTGCGCCGAAGACGGTCACGCCGGCCAGCAGCAGGGCTGCTACGCTTTTTGTAGCGTGAATTGCACCACGTCGGTGTTGCCCTCGTCGAAGGCCGCTTCGCAGTAGGCGAGATAGAACTCCCATAGACGGATGAACCTTTCATCGAAGCCAAGTTGGAGCACGCGCTCGCGCGCGCCCAGGAATTGCTGGCGCCAGCGGCGCAGGGTTTCGGCGTAGTCGCGGCCGAAGGCGTAGGCGTCCACCACCTGCAGGCCCGCGGCCTCGGCCTGGCGGCGGAACTCTGCCGGACAGGGCAGGCAGCCACCGGGGAAGATGTACTGCTGGATGAAGTCGGTAGACTGCAGATAACGCTCGAACAGGCGGTCGTCGATCACGATGCTCTGGATGCAGGCGCGGCCACCGCTCTTGAGCAGGCGCGCCACGCTCTCGAAGTAGGTGGGCCAGTACTCGCGGCCCACGGCCTCGACCATCTCGATGGAACAGACGGCGTCATACGGGCCATCGGCGATGTCGCGGTAGTCCTGCAGGCGCAGGTCGGCACGGGCCGCGGCCTGCGGGCCCAGGCGCGCCATGCGCTCGCGGCCCCAGCCCAGCTGCTCGGTGGAGAGCGTCACACCGGTGAGCGAGGCCTCGAACTCGGTGACGGTCATCTCGGCCAGCGCGCCCCAGCCGCAGCCGATCTCCAGCACGCGGTTGCCCGGCTGCACGCCGGCCATGCGCAGCGCGCGCCGCACCTTGGCCTGCTGGGCCGTGACCATGTCGCCGTCGAGCTGCCCCTCGAAGATGGCCGACGAGTAGTTCATGGTCTCGTCGAGCCACAGCGTGTAGAAGGCATTGCCCAGGTCGTAGTGGGCATGGATGTTCTTGCGGCTGTTGGTCTTGGTGTTGCGGTTGAACAGATGGCGCAGGCGATACAGCAGGCCACCGAGCCAGGTCCCGTAGACCACGTTCTCCAGCGCCTCGCGATTGCGGATGAAGAGGCGCAGCAGCGCGGCCAGGTCGGGCGTGGACCACTGAGCTTCACGGTAGCTCTCCGCAAAACCAATGTCGCCCGACTTGAGCGCAGCACTGAAAACGGACCAGTCGTGCACGGTGAGGCTGGCGCGCGGCTCTTCGCCGCGGCCGTAGTGCACCTGGCTGCCGTCGGGCAATTGCAGATGCAGGCTGCCGTGGCTCAGGCGTTCGAGCAGACGCAGCACAGTGCGGGCGGCAGGCGGGGCGCTGCGCGGCAGCACCAGGCGGGGGGCGGTGGTCGTGTTCATGGCGGGTCAGGCGGGATGGGAACGGGTCACGAAATCGGCCGGCGGCGCCGGCTTGCGGAAGAAGGGCACGCGCTTGAGCCACAGGCGCAGCGCCTGCCAGTGGATACGCGCGATCAGCGCCAGCGTCATCAGCGGCTGGGCCAGCAGCACGTGGCGCGCGCTCTGCCGGTCGTAGGGCTGAAGCACGCCGCTCACGCTGGTCTGCAGCAGCGCGCCACCGGCATCGTGCAGGTCGACGCGCACCACGGTGCGCTGCACCCCTGCGTGCTCGGTGCGCAGGAAGCGGAATTCGTATTCGCCCTCGACACGGCAGAAGGGCGAGACGTGGAAGACCTTGTCGGCGCGCCGGGCCTGGCCATAGCGCGGGGTCTCCAACAGGTAGCAGTGGCGTTCGCCGAAGGTGTTGTTGACCTCGGCAACGACGGCGCGCAGCGTGCCGTCGGCGCGCTCGCAGTACCAGAAACTCACGGGCTTGAAGGTGTAGCCCAGCACGCGCGGGTAGCAGTGCAGCCAGATCTCGCCGTCGGCGTCAGTGATGCCGTGCTGTGCCAGCAGCTCCTCCATCCAGGCCAGGGCCCCGCCCTGCTGCGGCCCCCGGCCGTCGCCATGGTCGGCATCGTGAAAGCTCAACCAGCCACCACGGTTGTGCGCCAGCGCGCCGCCGCCCTGCTTGCGCATGGCACGCAGCGGCAGCATGAGGAAGAAGGTGGGGTAGGCGAAGGCGTGCCGCGCCGGGCGCAGGCGCGTGTGGCGCACCTGACCCGTCCCGATCAGCGGGACGGCGGGAACGTTCATGCAGCCTCCTTCCAAGCCAGCTGCGCCAGCAGGCGCTCAGCGACGACCAGACCGGACTTCAGCCCGTCTTCGTGGAAGCCGTAACCCGTCCAGGCGCCACAGTACCAGGTCTGGTGGCCACCCTGGATGCGGGCCAGCTCCTTCTGCGCCGCAATCGCGCCCAGGTCGAAGACGGGGTGGGCGTACTCATAGTCACCCAGCACATGCTCGGAGGCGATCTCGCGCAGCGGGTTGAGCGAGACCACCACGGGCTGCTCGAAAGGCAGGGGCTGGAGCTTGTTGATCAGATAGTGCAGGCAGACGCGGCTGTGCTCCTGCTCGCTGCGGGTGGCGCGCTCATAGTTCCAGGCCGCCCATGCGCGGGACGCTTGCGGCAGCACCGAGGCATCGGTGTGCAGCACCGCGCGGTTGGGCTGGTAGCGGATGGCACCCAGGATGCGCCGCTCCTCGTCCGAAGGCTGCTGCAGCAGGGCCAGGGCCTGATCGCTGTGCGTGGCCAGCACGACCTCGTCATAGCGCTCGCTGCCGGTATCGGTCTGCACCGTCACGCCCGCGCCGTCGCGCACGATGTTGCGCACCGGGGTGGCCAGGCGCTTGTCGGCGATGCCGGCCACGATCTTCTCGACATAGCGGCGCGCGCCACCGGCCACCGTCCACCACTGCGGCCGGCCATTGACCTGGATGAGCCCGTGGTTGTGGCAGAAACGGACCATGGTGGCCACGGGGAATTCAAGCATCTGCGCCGTGGGGCAGCTCCAGATGCAGGCCATCATGGGCAGGAAGTACCAGTCACGAAACTCGGCACTGAAGCCCTGCTGGTCCAGCCAGCGGCCCAGCGGCAGCTGCAGGCGCTCGTCCGCGCCGGCCTCGGCCAGCTCGGTCGCGAGGCGGTTGAAGCGCAGCACCTCGCGCAGCATGCGCAGGAAACGCCAGTTGAACAGGTTGCCGCGCTGGGCAAAGACCGTGTTGAGGTCGGCACCGTTCCATTCAATGCGCCGCCCCGCACCCGTCATGGCCTGGACCGAGAAGGACATGTCGGTCTTGGCCGTGGGCACGTCCAGCTCGTCCAGCAGACGGATCAGGTTGGGGTAGGTGCGTTCGTTGAACACCAGAAAGCCCGTGTCCACCCCCCAGGTCGTGGGGCCATTGGCCGTGGGCAGGGTCACGTCCACCGTGTGCGTGTGGCCGCCGAAGTAGTGGCCCGCCTCGTACAAGGTGAGCTCGGCCCGCCCACGCAGGGCATGGGCCACGGCCAGGCCGGAGATGCCGGAACCGACGATGGCGACCTTCATGCGGCCATCCCGGAGCCTGGACAAAACATCGGAATTTGCATTTTTGTCGTGGACAAAGTTTTGTTATTTGGATTTTTGTCCATTAAAATCCAAATCACAAGACCGTTTGTCCTGGACAAACAACAAACATGATTCCGAGCACCCGATCCGCCGGCAGCACCCCGTCTACCGCTTTGCGCGAGGGCGGAGCCCTGCCCATCGCCGCCGTCGAGCGTGAAACGGGCCTGTCCAAGGACACCTTGCGGGTCTGGGAGCGGCGCTATGGCTTCCCCCAACCCGGCCGCGACGGCGCCGGCGAACGGCTCTACCCGGCCGAACAGGTGGAACGCCTGCGCGTGATCGCCCGCCTGCTCAACTCGGGAGAGCGCCCGGGCCAGATCGTGGCCCTGCCCCTGGCCGAACTGCGGCAGCGTCTGCAGGCCAGCATGCCGATGGCACGCGGATTGGCGCTGGAACACGAGGCCCTGCTGACCATGCTGCGGCGCTGCGAGATCATGGAACTGCGCCGCACCCTGAACCAGGCCGTGATGCGTCTGGGCCTTGCCCGCTTCATCACCGAACATCTGGCGCCGCTGACCGTGCACGTGGGCGAGGCCTGGATGCGCGGCGAGATCCAGGTCTTCGAAGAGCATATGTACACCGAGAGCGTGGTGGCCGTGCTGCGCGGCGCGCTCGGCGGCTCCGCCATGCCCAGCCCCGGCATGCCGCGCGTGTTGCTGGGCACGCTGCCGCAGGAACACCACCTGCTGGGTCTGCTGATGGCCGAGACCATGCTTTCGCTCGAAGGCTGTGAATGCGTGTCACTCGGGGCCAACACCCCGGTGGCCGAGATCGTGCGCGCCGCCCTGGCCAACCGCGCCCAGATCGTGGGCCTGAGCTTCAGCCCGGCCAGCAACACCCCGCAGCTGCAGCAAAGCCTGCTGGACTTGCGGGCCCAGCTGCCCGACGACGTGCAGCTCTGGGCTGGCGGCAGCCACCCGTCGCTGCGCAAGCGTTTGCCTGTGGGGGTGGTGGCGGTGGACAGGCTGGAGCAGATTCCTGAGCTGCTGGCGTCCTGGAAAGCGCAGGCTCAGGCACAGGCGGCCTGAATTCTGCTCTCTTGGGCACTCAGCGCTTTTCCTGGCGCGGTTGCTCGTGTGGCTTGGCCGGGTCTCGCCCCGGCGGCTTGGTGTGGCCGGGATGTGCGCCCGGCGGCGCACCTACTTTTCTTGCGTCGCCAAGAAAAGTAGGCAAAAGAAGGCGACCCTGGTGTCTGTGACCCCGGCTTTGCCGGGGCAACCTGCGATGCTCGCGCCAGGCGGGA
>NZ_JAPZSV010000006.1 GCF_027532185.1 Hylemonella sp.
ATCAGGGCATCAGGGCATCAGGGCATCAGGGCATCAGGGCATCAGGGCATCAGGGCATCAGGGCATCAGGGCATCAGGGCATCAGGGCATCAGGGCATCAGGGCATCAGGGCATCAGGGCATCAGGGCATCAGGGCCGCGCCAGCGCGGTGAGCGTGCGTACGTCGGCGGTGCCGGCCAGCTTCCAGCAGGCGGCGATCAGCGCGTCCGTCTTGCCCTGGCCGATCACCGGGTCCGACAGGTCGTGGAACTTGGTCTCAAGCATGGCGTCGGTCATCGGGTTCTCCAGCGAGCCGATGGCGTGCTTGACGAAGACGTGGACCTTGCGGCCGTCCTTGAGCACGGCGGTGACGTCGACGCTGGCCTCGTGAATGCTGTCGTCCACCACGGCCACAACCTTGCGGCGCAGTTCCACCATATCGGGGCGGGTGACGATGGCGTCTGCGTACTGCTCTTCACCGGCCTTGCCGAACATCAGGCCGCAGGCGCAGCCGTGGTAGACGCTGAACTTGCCCTGCAAGCCGTCGGCCGGCTCCTTCTTGCCCGTGAGTTCGAGCACCAGCGAGTGCACCTTGAGCTCGATGCGCTCGATCTCCTCGGGCTTGACGCCCTGGGCGCGCAGCTGGGCACAGGCGTCGATGCTGGGGTGGATCACGATGCCGCAGGCAAAGGGCTTGTAGGTGTTGAAGGAGATCTCGAAGCGCTGCCCCAGCTCGTCGGTGATCTCGTTCCAGGCGTACTTGGTCGAGACGGTCTGGATCATGCCGCGCGGTGCTTCCAAGGCCTTGGGGCTGGCCGTGAAACCCTGGCTGGCCAGCAGCGCGGACATGAGCCCCGCGCGTGCCGCGCCGCCCGGGTGGAAGGGCTTGGTCATGGTACCGAACTGTTCGCGCATGCCGATGGGCTGCGAGGCCGCGATACCCAAGGCCATGGTGGTCTGCTGTTCGTTGAGGCCCAGCAGGCGCGCACAACCCGCGGCCGCGCCCAGCGTGCCGGTGGAGCCGGTGATGTGCCAGCCGCGGTCGTAGTGCTCGGGGTACATGGTGTTGCCCACGCGGCAGGCCACGTCGATGCCCAGCACCAGCGCATCGATCACGGCACGGCCGGACAGGCCCTTGAACTCGGCCAGCGCCAGCACGGCCGAGGCCACGGGGCCGGCCGGATGGATGATGGTCTTGAGATGGGTGTCGTCGAAGTCGAAGGTGTGCGAGGTGATGCCGTTGATCAGCGCGGCGCCGGCCATGTCCACCTTCTCGGTGCGGCCCAGCACGCTGGCCTGCTGGGCCGGTTGCAGCATCTGCACCGCACCCAGTGCCGCATGCGCGGACTCGTGCTGCGCCGCGCCCACGGCGCAGCCCAGCCAGTTGAGGAAGGTGCGGTGCGCCTCGTGCTCTACGGCGTCGCTCCAGCCCCGGGAGGGATGGGTGGCGACGTAGCGGGCCAGGGTCTGCGTGACGGGCGGGGCGTGGTGGTCTGCGGGGACCTGGGTGTTGCGGGCCATGGGAAAACAGTTTGCTATAAAAATAATAGCTTATCGGCTTGTGGCCGATAAGCTGCCGGGAAATTTTAACTATCGAGCTGGATGCTGCGGTCCTTGGCCAGGCGGGTCCAGCGCGCGATGTCGTCGCGCACGAACTGGCCGAACTGTTCCGGGCTCATGGGCATGGGCTCGATGGCTTCGATCGACAGCTTGTCGCGCATGTCGGGCGCCTGCAGCACCGTGTTGAGCGTGTCGTTGAGCTGCTTGACGATGGGCGCCGGCATGCCGGCCGGGCCCACCACGCCGTACCACTGCATGGCATCGAAGCCCTTGTAGCCCAGCTCGTCCAGCGTGGGCGTGTCCTTGAGCTGCGGGTGGCGCTGGCCGCCGGTGACGGCCAGTGCGCGCACGCGGCCGCCGCGGATGTGGGGCAGCGCGGCCGCGAGGCCGGGGAACATGGCCTGGGTCTGGCCGCCGATCAGGTCGGTAAAGGCCGGTGCCACGCCGCGATAGGGAATGTGAACCATGAAGGCCTGGATCTGCTGCTTGAACAGCTCCATGGTCAGGTGCGTCAGCGAGCCCGCGCCGGCCGAACCGTAGCTCAGCTTGCCGGCGCGTGCGCGCAGGTGCTCCACGAACTCCTGCACGGTGTGCACAGGCAGGTTGGCGTTGACCACCAGCACATTGGGCGTGCCGCCGATCATGCCCACGGGCGTGAAGTCCTTGACCGCGTCGTAAGGCACCTTGCGCGTGGCCGGGCTGGTGCCGTGCGTGGCCACGTAGCCCTGCAGCAGGGTGTAGCCGTCGGGGGCCGCACGGGCCGTCGCCTGGCAGGCGATCACGCCGCCACCGCCGCCCTGGTTGTCGACCACAAAGCTTTGGTTGAGCAGCTTGCCCCAGCGCTCGGTCACGGTGCGGCCCACCATGTCGCTGCCGCCGCCGGCAGCCACGGGCACGATGTAGCGGATGGGTTTAGCCGGGTAGGCCTGGGCCTGGGCCTGGGACAAGCCGGCCGGCAGCAGCAGGGAGGCAGGCAGGGCCTGCAGCAGGACACGACGTTTCATGGGCGCACCTCTTGCCTGTGGATGAGGAAGGATCCGTCACTCGATCTTGACTTCGGCGTCCTTGACCAGCTTGACCCAGAACTTCTCGTCCTGGGCCAGGAAGGACGCGAAGTCTGCGGGCGAGGACGACACCGACACATCGGTGCCCTCGCGCGCCAGTGCCGCCTTGACGCCGGGCTGTTTCATTGCCTCCTGTGTGGCGTCGTAGAGCTTTTTCACGACGGGTGCCGGTGTGCCCGCAGGCACGAAGAGGCCGTACCAGAACTCGATCACGTAGTCGGGCAGGCCGGCCTCGGCCATGCCCGGCAAGTCGGGCACCAGGGGCGAGCGCTCGCGCGTGCTCACGCCCAGGCCCTTGAGGCGGCCGGCCTGGATCATGGGCAGCACCGAGGGCGGGGTGCCGAAGGTCAGCTGCGTGTCACCCGCGACCACCGACTGGATGGCCGGCGCGCCGCCACGAAAGGGGATGTGCTGCATCTTCACATCCGCCACCTGGCTGAACAGGGCCGCGCCCAGGTGCGGCGCCGAGCCATTGCCGGAGGTGGCGTAGTTGAGCTTGCCCGGCTCCCGCTTGGCGCGGGCAATCAGCTCCTGCACGGAGTTGATCCCCACGGCCGGGTTGGCTGCGATCACCAGCGGTGAGGTCGTGACCTTGCTCACGGGGGCCAGGTCGGTGGGCTTGTAACCCAGCTTGGGATTGAGGGCCGGGTTCACCGAGATGGCGGCGGGGCTGGCGACCAGCACCGTGTAGCCATCGGGTGCGGCCTTGGCCACCTGTTCGGCCGCGATGCTCGAACCCGCGCCAGCCTTGTTCTCGATCACCACGGGCTGGCCCAGGGCGCGACCCAGGGCATCGCCGATGGCGCGTGCCACATAGTCGGCGGCGCCGCCGGGCGCAAAGCCCACGACGAGCTTCACGGGCTTGGCTGGGTAGGCCTGGGCCAGGGCGAGCTGCGGGCCGAGCGCCAGCGCGAGCGTGGCCCACAAGAGTTTGCGTTTGTGCATGTCCGGTCTCCTCGTTTCGATAGGGTGTGCTGACGTGGCGAACTCAGGTTGTCAGGGCAGACCGGCCAGCACGATCTTGCCCATGTGGACACCCGCCTCCATGGCGGCCTTGGCCTCGGCCAGCTGCTCGAAGGGCAGCACGCGGTCCACCACCGGCGTGATGCGGCCCTGTTCCAGCAGCGGCAGGATCTGGGCCCGGAACTCGGGCACGAACTCGGCTTTCTGCGCTGCGCTGCGCAACTTGTTGGAGACACCGAACAGTGTGAGCCGTTTGGCGTGCAGCGCATCGAGGTCGATGTCGGCGTGCAGCACGCCGTCCACATAGCCCACGGTGGCGAGTCGGCCCTCGAAGGCCAGGCAACGCACGCACTCGGCGAAGACGGAGCCGCCCACCGTGTTGACCACCAGGTTCACGCCCTGGCCGCCCGTGGCTTGCATGACGGCGGCCTGGAAGTCGGGCTGGCGTGTGCACAGGCCGAGGTCCAACCCCAGGGTCTGGAGGCGGTCGAGCTTGGCCTGCGAGCCCGAGGTGCCGATGACCTTGGCGCCCAGGGCCTTGGCCATGGTCAGGGCGGTGACGCCCACCCCCGAGGACACGCCCGGGATCAACAGCCACTGGCCGGGCTGCAGCCGGCCCTGCAGCACCAGCATGTCGTGCACGACGAGGCTGGTCAGCGGCACACCGGCGGCCTGCTCCCAGCTCAGGCGCACCGGCACGGGCAGGGCCTCGCGCTGGTCCATGAGCACGTACTCGGCAAAGGCGCCGCCACAGCGACCCATGACGCGCTGGCCCGGCGCCCAGCCCTGTACGCCGGCGCTGCAGGCCACCACCTCGCCTGCGGCCTCCATGCCCGCGGGCTTGGCGCTGCCTTCGGTCTGCAGGCTGTGGCCGATGATGAACTCGCCGCGGTTCAGGCCGGCCGCGCGTACGCGGACCAGCAGCTGACCCGGCCCGGGCTCGGGGCGGGGAATCTCGCGCAGCTCGACGGCAATCTTGCCGCCGGTGATCCTGGCCCAGTAGGACTGCATGGTCTCCACTCCCTTCACCGGCCGCGGAACACGGGCTTGCGTTTTTCCATGAAGGCCTTGCGGCCTTCGGCGTAGTCCTCGCTCTGGAAGCAGCCCAGGATGAGCTGCCTGCACTTGTCGTGGTCGATCTCGGGTGAGGGCTTGAGGATCTCGGCGATGATGGCCTTGCCCGCGCGCACCGTCAACGGTGCGTTGGCGGCCAGCGCCTCGCGGTATTCGGTGAGCAGCGCGTCGAGCTGCTCGGGCGCGGCCACGCGCGTGATGAGGCCGACGTCTTTGGCCTCGGCCGCGCCGATGCGGCGCGCGGTGAAGAACAGATCCTTGGCCACACCCGGGCCCACGAGGTCCACGAGGTTCTTGAGCGCCGAGTAGCGGTAGCCCAGGCCCAGGCGCGCGGCGGGGATGGCGAACACCGCATCGCTGGCGGCGATGCGCAGGTCGCAGCTCATGGCCACGTTGACGCCACCGCCGATGCACCAGCCGCGGATACAGGCCAGCGTGGGCTTGCTGAAGTGGTAGATGCCCATGAGCGCCTTCTCGGCCATCTCCTCGTAGCGGGCTACGGCCTCACGCGCTGCACGCTGGTCTTCGAACTGCGAGATGTCGGCGCCCGAGACGAAGGCCTTCTCGCCCGCGCCCGAGAACACCACGAGGCGCACGCGCTCGTCCTGCTCGGCCTGGGCCAGCAGCACCGGCACGGCTTCCCACATGTCCACCGACAGCGCGTTGTGGCGCTCGGGGTTGTTGAAGCGGATGTGCAGCGTGCTGCCGTCCGCGTCCATCCAGCTCTGCACCCGCTCGGTGGGGGAGGCGTAGGTGATCTCTGCCATGTCAATAGACTCCTTGGGCCTTCAGGCGGCTCAGGTCCGGCTCAGCGAGGCCGATCTCGCGCAGGATCTCGGCGCTGTGCTCGCCGCGCTTGGGCGCCGCGCGGACGATGCTGCTGGGTGTGCGCTCCAGCTGCACGGGCTGGCCCACGAGCCGTTGCGGGCCGTGGTGCGCCGACACCACCTCCTTGACCATGCCCAGGTGCTGCACCTGCGCTTCCTCGAACACTTCCTGCACGTTGTTGATCAGGCCGCAGGCCACGCCGCCCTCGTTGAAGCGCTGCACCCAGTAGGCGCGGTCCTGGGTGGCCAGACGGCGGTTGATCTCTTCATTCAGGCTGTCACGGTTCACCGAGCGGCCCATCTTGTCGTGGTAGCGCGGGTCGTTGACCCACTCGGGGGCACCCAGGATGTCGCAGAAGCGCTCCCAGATCTTGGAGCCGAACACCGCAATATTCATCCAGCCGTCACGCGCCTTGTAGACGCCGGTGGGGATGCTGGTCGGGTGGTAGTTGCCGGCCTGGGTGGGCACCTCGTGGTCGATGAGCACGCGCGAGGTCTGGAAGTCCATCATGTAGACCATGGATTCGAGCAGCGAGGTGTGCAGCCATTGGCCCTTGCCCGATGCCTCGCGTTCCAGCAGCGCGACCAGGATGCCCTGGGCCGCGAAGATGCCCGCGCAAAGGTCGGCAATCGGGATGCCCACGCGCATGGGGCCGTCACCCGGTTTGCCGGTGACCGACATCAGGCCGCTCATGCCCTGGGCGATCTGGTCGAAGCCGGGACGCTGCGCCAGGGGCCCGGTCTGACCGAAGCCCGAGATGCTGGCGTAGACCAGGCGCGGATGGTCCTTGGCCAGCGTCTCGTAGTCGATGCCCAGACGGAACTTCACGTCGGGCCGGAAGTTCTCGACCACCACGTCGGCCGTGACGATCAGGCGCTTGAGCACGGCGATGCCCTCTGCCTCTTTCAGATTGAGCGTGATCGAGCGCTTGTTGCGGTGCGTGTACTGGTAGTCGGAACCGTCCTGACCGCCCAGGGTGTCGTCGCCGCGCATGTGCTCGGGCATCTGCACCTGGATGACGTCGGCGCCCCAGTCGGCGAGTTGGCGGCAGCAGGTGGGGCCAGCGCGCACCTGGGTCAGGTCGATGACGCGGAAACGTGCCAGGGCGGAAGAGGCGGGGAGATGGGGCATGGCGTGGCGCGACGCAGGGTCTGAAAAACGCCGTCAGTGTCCGCCGCAAGCCCTAAAGTGTCAACACTTTTATTCAAATAGAAAACATTTTTAGTGGTTAACCCTGAGGCCGTCAGGCCCCTGGGTGCTACCATGCGGCCAACTTGACGGGCGCAGTCCCCTCCACCATGGAATCCGCGAAAGCAAAGAACGAACTCGGGCTGGCGCCCGCGATTGCCCAGGAACTCAAGCGCCTGATCTACAGCGGCGAGATCCAGCCGGGCGAGCGCATGAACGAGGCCGCGCTGGCCCTGCGCATGGGCACCAGCCGCGGCCCCATCCGTGAGGCCATCCGCATGCTCACGGGCCAGGGCCTGGTCACGGCCGTGCCCAACCGCGGCGTCTATGTGCGCCAGATCTCGGTGCGTGAGATGCTGGAGATCTACGAGCTGCGCGCCCTGATCTTCGGCTTCGCTGCCGAGCGCGCCTGCGAGCACCTGGACGAGGCGCATCGCAGCCAGATGGAGCAGCTGCTCTCGCAGATGGACGCCGCCTGCGAGTCCGGGGAGGGCACGCATTACTATGAGCTCAACCTGCACTTCCACACCCTGATCCTGGAACTCTCGGGCAACCAGCGCGCGCACCAGGCCTACGACGAGCACGTCAAGGAGCTGCACCTGTTTCGTCGCAGCTACTTCAACGCGCCGGGCAATATGCGCCGCTCCAACGCCGAGCACCGCGCCATCTTCGAGGCCATCGCCAAGGGGGACGCCAAGCGGGCCCGCACTCTGGCCGAGCGCCATGTGCTCTCGGGGCGCGAGCGCCTGCTGGCCCGGCTCGAACGTCCGGCCTGAAGCCGGTCGGGCCGGGGCAAACCACGAGGCTGCGATCGGCGCACCGCGGCTATAGTGCCTCGCATGACCGTCCCCGCGCCGCGCCAGCCGAGCTTCATCCAGCTGCACCAGACCGATACCGCCACGAGGCAGGCCGAGCTCCTGGCCGGTTTGCAGGCCACCCCGGCGCGCATCGCGCCCAAGTACTTTTACGACGCGCTGGGCTCGCGTCTCTTCGACGCCATCACCGAGCTGCCCGAGTACTACCCCACGCGCATCGAAGCGGCGCTGATGGCCGAGCACGGGGCCGCCATCGCGCAGCGTGTGCCGCGCGGCGCCACGCTGGTGGACCTGGGCGCGGGCAACTGCGAGAAGGCCGGGCGCCTCTTCGAGCTGCTGCAGCCCGCGCGCTATGTGGCGGTGGACATCTCGGCCGATCATCTGCGCCACGCCCTGCAGTGCCTGCAGCGCCAGTTCCTCGCACTCGACATGCTGGGCGTGGGCATGGATTTCTCCAGCCGTCTGGACTTGCCGTCTGAGGTGGGCGCGGGGCCGCGCCTGCTGTTCTATCCGGGTTCGAGCATCGGCAACTTCACGCCCGAGGAGGCGCGGGTCTTTCTGCGCCAGGCCCATGCGGCGGCGCAGGGCGGTGGCCTGCTGATCGGCGTGGACCTGCGCAAACCGCTGGACGTGCTGCAGCCGGCCTATGACGATACGCTGGGCGTCACCGCGGCCTTCAACCGCAATGTACTGCTGCACCTCAACCGCCTGCTGGGCAGCGACTTTGCCGTGCAGGACTGGCGGCACATCGCGTTTTTCAACGAGGCGGCCTCGCGCATCGAGATGCATCTGGAAGCGCGGCGAGCGCTGACCGTGCGCTGGCCCGGCGGGGAGCGGCGCTTTGCCAGCGGCGAACGCATCCACACCGAGAACTCCTACAAGTACGCGCTTGCGGACTTCCAGGCTCTGCTGGCCGCGTCCGGCTATCAGCGCATCCAGGCCTGGACCGATGCGCGGGCCTGGTTTGCCGTTTTCTGGGCCGAGGCCTGAGTGACACGCCCGCTCGTGCTCATCGCCAGTCCCGCGCTGGCCGAGGCCAACAACGGCAACTGGCAGACCGCCTGGCGCTGGTCACGCCTGCTCGCGCCGCACTACCGCACGCAGATCGTGCCGTCCTGGCAAGCGGGCGAACACTCGCAGGCCGTGGCCTTGCTGGCCCTGCACGCACGTCGTTCGGCGGAGGTGATCGCCGCCTGGGCGCGGGTGCATCCGGGCCGGGGTCTGGCGGTGGTGCTCACGGGCACCGACCTCTACCGCGACATCCAGCACGACGCGGCCGCGCAGCGCTCCCTGGCGCTGGCACAGCGGCTCGTGGTGCTGCAGGAACTCGGGCCGCAAGCCCTGCCTGCGGAGCACCGTGCCAAGACCCGCGTGATCTTCCAGTCCACCACCACACGTCGGAGCCTGCCCAAGACCGCGGCGCGCCTGCGTGCCGTGATGGTGGGCCATCTGCGCGAGGAGAAGGGGCCGCAGACCTTGTGGGCCGCGGCGCGTCTGCTGCGCGACCGCACCGACATCTGCATCGACCACATCGGCGAGGCCCTGGACCCGGCCCTGGGCGCGGCCGCGCGCGCCACCCGGGCCGCATGCCCCAACTACCGCTGGCTCGGCGGCCTGCCGCACGAGGCGGTGCGCCGCCACATCCAGCGCGCCCACCTGCTCGTGCACTGCAGCCGCATGGAGGGCGGTGCGCACGTGCTCATGGAGGCCGCGTGCAGCGGCACGCCCGTGCTGGCCACGCGCATCGACGGCAATGTGGGCATGCTGGGCGCCGACTACGCGGGCTACTTCCCCGTCGACGATGCCGTGGCCCTGGCCGGGCTGCTGCAGCGTTGCCGCGACGAGCCCGACAAGGTTTTGGCCTTGCGGGCACAATGCAGCCTCCGCGCGCCGCTGTTCACTGCCGCAGCTGAACAGGCGGCCCTGCTTGCACTGCTCCAGGACCTCACATGAATGCCCCGACCTTTCCCGCCGAACCCCGACTCACCTCGCTCTCGCACGGCGGGGGCTGTGGCTGCAAGATCGCCCCGGGCGTGCTGTCGGACATTCTCAAGGGCAGCAATGGTCTGCCCATGCCGCCCGAGCTGCTGGTGGGCATCGAGACCGCGGACGACGCGGCCGTCTACCAGCTCAACGACGAACAGGCCCTGATCGCCACCACCGATTTCTTCATGCCCATCGTCGACGACCCGTACGACTTCGGCCGCATCGCCGCCACCAATGCCATCTCCGACGTCTACGCCATGGGCGGCACGCCCATCATGGCGCTGGCCCTGGTGGGCATGCCCATCAACGTGCTGAGCACGGCCACCATCGGCCGCATCCTCGACGGCGGACAGGCCGTGTGCAAGGCCGCGGGCATCCCGATCGCCGGCGGCCACACCATCGATTCCGTCGAGCCCATCTACGGCCTCGTGGCCCTGGGTCTGGTCCATCCCAAGCGCGTCAAGCGCAACGCCGATGCCAAGCCGGGCGACCGGCTCATCCTCGGCAAACCGCTGGGCGTGGGCGTGCTCTCGGCCGCGCTCAAGAAGGAAAAGCTGGCCGCAGCGGGTTACGCGCAGATGATCGCCACCACCACCCAGCTCAACACGCCCGGTCCCGAGCTTGCGGCGCTGGCCGGCGTGCATGCGCTGACCGATGTCACGGGCTTTGGCCTCGCTGGCCATGCGCTCGAGTTGGCGCGCGGCGCGGCCTGTTCGGTGGAGATCGACTGGTCCCGCGTGCCGTTGCTGACTGGCGTGCGGGAACTCGCAGCGCAGGGCCACGTCACCGGTGCTTCTGGCCGAAACTGGGCCGGCTACGGCGCCTCGGTCACGCTGCCGGCAGGCTTTGCGGCGGTCGATCAGGCCCTGCTCAGCGATCCGCAGACCAGCGGCGGCCTGCTCGTGAGCTGCACGCCCGAGAGCGTGCCGGCGGTGCTCGAGATCTTCCGTCGCTACGGTTTCGACGCGGCGGCCGAGATCGGTGCCGTCACCGACGCCGCGCCCGGCCGCCTGCTGGTGCGCTGACTCAGCCGCGCAGCGTCATGATGGGCCAGCCCGTCTGGCGGGCCAGCTCGGCCAGGGCCTCGACCGTCAGCGGCCGGCTGTAGAGATAGCCCTGGTAGGCGTGGCAGCCCAGGGCCTGCAGGGCCTGCTGCTGCGCCAGGGTCTCCACGCCCTCGGCCATCACCTCCAGTCCCAGGCTCTCGCCCAGCACGATGACCATGCGCGCAATCGCCGCGTCGTTCGGGTCCACCAGGATGTCGCGCACAAAGCTCTGGTCGATCTTGAGCTGGTCCAGCGGCAGGCGCTTGAGGTAGGAGAGCGAGGAGTAGCCGGTGCCGAAGTCGTCGAGTGCAAAGCCCACGCCGCGCGCCTTGATGGCATCCATCTTGGTGATGACCTCGTCCACATTGCTGATCAGCAGGCTTTCGGTGAGTTCGAGCTTGAGGCGTGCCGGCGGCGCGCCCGTGCGCTGCAGCACCGCCAGCACCTGGTCGACGAACTGCTCCTGCTGAAACTGTCGCGGGCTCACGTTGACCGAGAGCGTGAGGTGCGCCATGCCAGGCTGCGTCGCCCAGCGGGCCAGCTGCGTGCAGGCCAGCTCCAGCACGCGCTCGCCCAGGGGAAGGATGAGCCCCGTCTCCTCGCTGAGCGCGATGAACTCGCCCGGCGACACCAGGCCGCGCTGTGGATGCTGCCAGCGCAGCAGGGCCTCGGCCCCTGCGACGAGCCCGCCGCGCTGGACCTGCGGTTGGTAGTGCAGCACGAACTGGTCCTGCTGCAGGGCCGCGCGCAGGTCGCGCTCCAGCGCCGCGCGTGCCAGCAGCAGGGACTGCATGCGCGGATCGTAGAAGCGGATGGTGTTGCGCCCGGCAGACTTGGCCTGGTACATGGCCAGATCGGCGCGCTTGATGGGCTCTTCGATGTTCTCGATCTCGGCGCCGAACAGCGTCGCGCCCAGACTGGGGGTACTGTGCACGCTGAGCGCACGGATCTCGTAGAGCTCGTTGAGTGCGCTCACGATCTTGCGTCCGATGGTCTCAGCCTGCGTCGCGGCCTCGATGGCGTCTCGGCTCAGATCCTCCAGCATCACGACGAACTCGTCGCCGCCCAGGCGCGCCACCGTGTCGCCCTCGCGCACGCTGCCCGCCAGGCGCTGGGCCACCTGACGCAGCAGCAGGTCGCCCATGTCGTGGCCATGGGTGTCGTTGAGCGTCTTGAAGTTGTCTAGGTCGATGAAGAGCAGGGCGCCCAGTCGCTGGTGGCGGGTGCAGGCCGTCATGGCCTGGTCCAGCCGGTCCATCAGCAGGCGGCGGTTGGGCAGGCCAGTCAGCGGGTCGAAGAAGGCCAGGCGCTGGATCTCCTCCTCCGCAGCCTTGCGGGTGGTGATGTCGGTACAGAACGACAGGATGTAGCTCACCCCATCGAGCTCGATCACGGAGCTGGAGATGCTGATGCGGCGCAACTCGCCGCTGCGGTGGCGCCAGACGGTCTCGTGGTTCATGGTGCGGCCCTGCCGCGACAGGGCCTCACGGAATTGGGTGCGGTGCGCCAGATCGGGCCACAGGCCGATCTCCACCGCCGTGCGGCCTTCGAGCTCCTCGCGGCTCCAGCCGAAGTCGCGCACGAAGTTGTCGTTCACCGCCACGATGCGTCCCTCGGATTGCGTGGCGATCGAGCCGGCCACCGGGTTGGCGTTGAAGGTGGTGGCGAACTTGAGCTCGGACTGGCGCAGCACCTCATGGGCGCGCGCCATCTCCTGCAGGCGCTCGCGATAGGCCTGCACCAGGTAGATCACCAGCGCCGCCGACAGCAGCAGCACGAAGCTCTGGGCGATGCCGTGCAGCAAGGGCGGTGAGGGCGGGACGGCGGGTCGCCAGCCCAGCATGTCGGCCGCGATCAAGGCCACGGTGGCGGCGATGGTGATGCCCACAGCGAACAACGCCGCCCGCGTGCCGACCACCCACCCCAGGAAGATCACCACGATGGGCAGCGCGTAGTAGATCGGCGTGCGCACACCTTCGTGGAACAGGGACATGCCCATGATGCACAGCCAGACACCGCTGGCCATCCAGTAGATGCCCAGCCGGTAGCGTCGGCGCCACAGCAGCACGGCGCCCACCAGGGCCACCAGGGCCATGGCCATCTGGCCCCAGGCCTGGGAGGCGTGTTCCGGCAGCAACCAGAAGATCACGGCCGCGAAACAGACCGTGCCCGCGAGGATGGTGAGGATCGCGTAATTGAGGAAGGTCAGCGTCGGCTGCCAGGTGATGCGGTCAGCGACGTACTCCTGTGGCGTGCGATCCGGTTCAGGTGTGGATGTGATGATCGGCCTCTATGCGCTCAGGGGCGGGCGCCGCTGCCCGACCGCTAGTGTCCATGATGCGCCTGGCTGCGGGCGCGCTCAAGGGGGTAAGCCCCCGCCTGGTCTCCCCGGTGTGAGAAATTGCCGCATCGTTGCGCGACGAGGGCTGGGCTCAGACCCCGGCCTCGATGACAGGCCAGCCCGGCCGCTGCGTCATCGCCTCGAAAGCTTCCAGCGGCACAGGCCGGCTGTAGAGGTAGCCCTGGTAGGCGTGGCAGCCCTGGGTCTGCAAGGCCTGCTGCTGCTCCGGCGTCTCCACGCCTTCGGCCAGTACCTCCAGGCCCAGGCTCTCGCCCAGCACGATGATCATGCGCGCGATGGCCGCGTCGTTCGGGTCCACCAGGATGTCGCGTACAAAACCCTGGTCGATCTTGAGCTGGTTCAGCGGCAGGCGCTTGAGATAGGACAGCGAGGAATAGCCCGTGCCGAAGTCGTCGAGCGCAAAGCCCACGCCACGGGCCTGGAGGGCATCCATCTTGCGGATCACCTCGTCCACATTGCTGATCAGCAGGCTCTCCGTGAGCTCGAGGATCAGGCGCTGGGGCGGCGCGCCCGTGCGCTCCAGCACGGCCAGCACCCCATCCACGAAATCGTCCTTCTGGAACTGGCGCGCGCTGACGTTGACCGACAGCGTGAGATACGCCATGGCCGGCCGCGTGGCCCACAGGGCGAGCTCACGGCAGGCCTGCTCCAGCACCTGCTCGCCCAAGGGGATGATCAGCCCGCTCTCCTCGGCCAGGGTGATGAACTCGCCTGGCGGCACCAGGCCGCGCTCGGGGTGGGGCCAGCGCAGCAGCACCTCCGCGCCCGTGACCCGGCCGCCCTGTTGCACCTGAGGCTGGAAGTGCAGCACGAACTGCTGCAGCTGCAGGGCCTGGCGCAGGTCGCGTTCCAGGTTGGCACGTGCCGTCACCATGGCCTGCATGCGCGGGTCGAAAAAGCGCAGGGTGTTGCGCCCCGCGTTCTTGGCTTGGTACATGGCGAGATCGGCACGCTTGATGGGCTCCTCCAGGTTCTCGTGCTGGGCACCGAACAGCGTGATGCCCAGGCTGGGTGTGCTGTGCACCTGCAGCGGCCGGATGTCGTAAGGTTCGTTGAGCGCCGCCATGATCTTGCGCCCCACGTTCTCAGCCTGCTTGGCGGCCGTCATCGCGTCCGCCGCGAGGTCCTCGATCATCACCACGAACTCGTCGCCACCGAGCCGCGCCACGGTGTCGCCCTCACGCACGCAGTCGATCAGGCGGGCGCCGACCTGTTGCAGCAGCAGGTCTCCCTTGTCGTGGCCGTGGGTGTCGTTGAGGGTCTTGAAGTTGTCCAGGTCAATGAAGAGCAGTGCGCCCAGGCGCTGGTGGCGCGCGCAGGCCGCCATGGCCTGCTCCAGCCGGTCCATGAGCAGGCGACGGTTGGGCAGCTGGGTCAGCGGGTCGTAGAAGGCCAGGCGCTGGATCTGCTCCTCGGTCGCCTTGCGCGCCGTGATGTCGGTGGTGTAGGCGAGGATGCAGGGCACGCCGTCGAGGTCGATGATTTCGCCGGCGATGCTCACATGGCGCAGCTCGCCATTGCGGTGGCGCCAGATGGTCTCGTAGTTCACCGTGCGGCCATGCTGCTTGAGCGTGTTGGCCCAAAGTTCGCGCTGGGCCGCATCGGGCCACAGACCTACGTCCAGGGCGGTCCGGTTCTGCAGCTCGGGCAGGCTCCAGCCGAAGTCACGCTGAAAGTTTGCGTTCGCCTCGATCAGCCGCCCCTCGGCGAGGGTGGCAATCGAGGCGGCCGCCGGGCTGGAGCTGAAGGCGGTGGCGAACTTGAGTTCGGACTGCCGCAGGACCGCGTTGGCGCGTTGCATGTCCTCGCTCACCTGTTGCAGGGCCTGCAGTTGGCGGCGGTAGGCCTGCACCAGGTAGATGACCATGGCCGCGGTCAGGATGTAGACGAAGATCTGGACCACACCGTAGAGGATGGGCTCGGCCGGCAGCGACGCCGGCAACCAGCCTCGTGCATCTGCGAGGATCAGCACGATGGTGACGGCCGACGTGAGGACAGCGGCCACCACCGCCGCGCGCGTGCTCACCATCCAGCCCAGCAGGAAGATCACCAAGGGGTAGACGTAGTAGATGGTGGCCCGGATGCCGCCATAGAGCGTGGCGATCACGGTCACCGAGACCCACACGCCGCCGGCCAGAAGCAGCACGGCCTCGCGGGACCGTCCCTGGCGCAGCAGCGCGGCTGACATCAGGGCCACCAGCGACATCATGCCGGGGCCGAGGGCGCGGGGTATCTGGTCCGGAAGGAAAGTGAAGATGATGAAGGTGAAGACAGCTGAGGCCGCCAGAATGGTGACGATGGTGTAGCGCAGGAAGGCCAGGGTTGGCTGCCACGCATAGCTCGCGGCGATGTCTTGCGATGGGTCCGGTGTGGGTTGCGTCACATTCAGTGCCTGCGCTGGCCCGGGCACCTTCGCCCAAGCATGTCGTCCCATGCTGCGTGTTTGGTCCCCCTTGCTCAATAGGGTAAGCCCCAGTCCGACCCAGCCGAAGGCTGCCGGTGTGAAATTTGTCCAGGGCGGCGCTCAGGCCAGCAGGCGGGGCAGGGCTGCAGCCAGCATGGCGACCCCGGCCGCGGTCAGCAGGAGCAGCACGAGCTGCCGAAAGCGCGCCTCCGACAGCCCCAGGTAGATGCGCGTGCCGACCCACGAGGTCAGCAGCACCACCGGGATCAGCAGGGCCAGCTGCGGCAGCAGGGCACGCGTGATCAGGCCTTGCCAGAGATAGGCGCCGAAGGTCACGAGCTGGATGCCCAGGTTGAAGTTCTGGATCATCGCTCGCTGCTCGTCCTTGGGCAGGCCGCGCAGCGTGGTCCACAGCGTGGGGATCACGCCGGTGTAGCCACCCAGCCCGCCCAGGATGCCGCCTCCCAGGCCCGCCAGGCCGTCGGCGATGCGGCCACCGCGACGGATGCGCGGTAGCTCGCTGGCCAGCAGCAGGGCCGGGCAGGTCAGCACCAGCAGGCTGCCGAGCACGAGCTTGAAGAGGTCGGTGTCCAGGCGCGGCAGCAGGGCCACGCCCAACGGGATGCCGAGCAGGCCCCCGAGCAGCAAGGGCGCGAAGCGCCGCCAGTACCAGCCGCGGCGCAGCGTGAGCGCGCCCAGGATCTGACCGGTGAGCGAGCCCGTGAGCGCCAGCGGTGCCACGACCTGGGGCGCGAGGAACCAGGCCCAGACCGCGGTGGACGTCATGCCGAAGTTGGAGCCCGATAGCCCCTGCACCAGGCCGCCCAGCGTGGCGCCGATGATCAGGATGACGAAACTGTCCGCCACGCGGCCTCAGTCCAGCAGCGCCTGCGCGAACTCGCGTGCCTTGAAGGTTTCCAGCTCGTCGAGCTGCTCGCCCACGCCGATGAAGTACACGGGCACGGGCTTGTCGCGTGCGATCGCGGCCAGCACACCGCCCTTGGCGGTGCCGTCGAGTTTGGTGACGATCAGCCCAGTGAGGCCCAGGGCCTCGTCGAAGGCCTTGACCTGGGTCAGCGCGTTCTGGCCCGTGTTGCCGTCGATCACCAGCAGCACCTCGTGCGGCGCGCTGGCGTCGGCCTTCTGCACCACGCGCTTGATCTTGCGCAGCTCTTCCATCAGGTGCAGCTGCGTGGGCAGGCGCCCCGCCGTGTCCACCAGCACCACATCCTTGCCGCGCGCCTTGCCCGCGCTCACCGCGTCGAAACAGACCGAGGCCGGGTCGCCGCCCGTCTGGTGCACGATCTCCACCGTGTTGCGCTCGGCCCAGACCATGAGCTGCTCGCGCGCTGCGGCACGGAAGGTGTCGGCCGCGGCCAGCAGTACGCTGGCGCCTTCGCTCGACAGATGGTGCGTGAGCTTGCCGATGCTGGTGGTCTTGCCCGCGCCATTGACGCCGGCCACCATGATCACAGTCGGCTGCTGCGCGCCGATGGTCAGGGGCTTTTCCAACGGCGCCAGCAGCTCGGCCAGCGCGTCGATCAGCAGGGCCTTGACGGCCGCTGGCTCGGTGACCTTGGCCTCCTTGACGCGGCGTTTGAGGTCGTCGAGCAGGAACTGCGTGGCGTTCACGCCCGCGTCGGCCATGAGCAGCGCTTCTTCGAGCTGTTCGTAAAGCGCGTCGTCGATGCGCGTGCCCGTGAACACGGTCGCGATGCTGGAGCCCGTCTTGCGCAGGCCCGCACGCAGCTTGCCCAGCCAGCCCTGGCGGGCCGGGGCCTCAGCGGCCGCAGTTGCCGGCGAGGGGCTTTTTTTCTTGAAAAGATTGAACATTTCCGTGCTTCATAGAATCACTCCATTCTATGAAACGCCTGATTCCCCTCCTCCTCACCCTCTGCGCGGCACTGGTGTCCCCTCTGCAGGCCCAGACCCGCGCCCAGCAATACACCCTGGCCAACGGCATGACGCTCATCGTCCAGCCCGACCGGCGCGCGCCCACGGCCGTGCACATGGTCTGGCTGCGCGTGGGCAGCATGGACGAGGTCGACGGCACCAGCGGCGTGGCCCATGTGCTGGAGCACATGCTCTTCAAGGGCACCAGGACGCTGAAGGCCGGCGAGTTCTCGCGCCGTGTGGCGGCGCTCGGTGGGCGCGAAAACGCCTTCACCAGCCTGGACTACACGGGCTACTTCCAGCAGATCCCGGCCACCCGTCTCGAAGACGTCATGAAGCTGGAAGCCGACCGTTTTGCCAACAACCGCTGGCCCGACGCTGAGTTCCGCAAGGAAATCGAGGTGGTCAAGGAAGAGCGTCGTCTGCGCACCGATGACAACCCCCGCGCCCTGCTCTACGAGACGCTGATGGCCACGGCCTACACCGCCTCCCCCTACCGGCGCCCCATCGTGGGCTGGATGAGTGACCTCGACGCCATGACGCCTGCCGACGCGCGCGATTTCTACCGCAAATGGTACGTGCCGGCCAACGCCGTGATCGTGGTCGTGGGCGATGTGAACGCGGCCCAGGTCAAGCGGCTTGCAGACCAGTATTACGGCAAGATCCCTGCGCGCTCCGTGCCCGCGCGCAAGCCGCGCGTCGAGCCGCTGCAGGCCGGGCTCAAGCGCGTGGAGCTCAAGGCCCCCGCCGAGCAGGCCTATGTGAGCCTGGCCTACAAGGTGCCGGCCCTGCGCAATGTGGAAGCCCCCACGCCCGAGGACGACGACGCGCTGGCGCTCACGGTACTGTCCGCGGTGCTCGACGGCTACAGCGGCGCGCGCCTGGATCGCGCACTGACGCAAGGATCGGACCGCGTGGCCGACAGCGCCGGTGCCAGCAACGGCCTCCTGGGCCGCGGCCCGCAGATGTTCATCCTCGACGGTGTGCCGGCCCCGGGCAAGACCGCCGCCCAGGTGGAAGCCGCGCTGCGCGAGCAGGTGGCGCGCATTGCGCGCGAAGGCGTGAGTGCGGCAGAGCTCGAGCGCGTCAAGACCCAGTGGGTGGCCGGCGAGGTGTACAAGCGCGACTCGCTCTTCAACCAGGCGCGCGAGATCGGCACCTACTGGGTGCTGGGTCTGCCGCTGGACACCAACGATCGCCTGCTCACGCGCCTGCGCGCCATCACGGCCGAGCAGGTGCAGTCCGTCGCCGCACGCTACTTCGGCGAGGACCAGCTCACCGTGGCCACGCTGCTGCCCCAGCCGCCGGACCCGAACCGCGTGCGTCGCCCCGCACCGGCCGGTGCCCGTCATTGAGGAGCACCGCCATGCCTAACATGAAGAATCTGTTTGCTATCAAAAATGTAGCTTTTGCGCTGCTCCTCGGCCTGGCGGGTGCCGCCCAGGCCGGCATTCCCATCCAGCACTGGACCCAGCCCTCGGGCGCGGGCGTCTGGCTGGTGGAGAGCCCCACCGTGCCCATGGTCGACGTGCGTGTGGATTTCGACGCCGGTGGCCGGCGCGACCCGGCTGAGAAGACCGGCCTGGCCGGTGTGAGCGCCGCCATGATGAGCAAGGGTATCCGTGCTACAGGCAGCGAGCCGGCGCTGGACGAAAACGCCCTCGGCGAAGCCTGGGCCGATCTGGGTGCGAGCTTCGGTGGCGGTGATG
The DNA here is from genome assembly GCF_027532185.1 of Hylemonella sp. GTDB lineage: Bacteria > Pseudomonadota > Gammaproteobacteria > Burkholderiales > Burkholderiaceae_C > Hylemonella. The sequence continues at coordinate 18,872 of NZ_JAPZSV010000006.1, forward strand.
GCGGCGACCGCCTGAACTTCTCCCTGCGCTCCCTGACCTACCCCGATCTGCTGGCCAAGGCCGTGGCGCTGGCCGCGCGCCAGCTGGCCGAACCGGCCTACCCGGAGGCGGTGTGGACGCGCGAGCGTGAGCGCATGGTGGCCGCTTTGCGCGAGGCCAACACCCGGCCCGCCACCGTGGCCGGGCGCGCCTACAACCGCGCCGTCTTCGGTGATCACCCCTATGGCCGCGACACCACGGAAGAGACGCTGGCGCGCATCAGCGTGGCCGATATGCAGGCCTGGCATGCGCGCTCCCTGCAGCCCTGCCGTGCCAAGGTCAGCATTGTGGGCGCCGTTACGCGTGCCCAGGCCGATGCGTTGGTGACACAGTTGCTGGCGCGCCTGCCCGCCAAGGCCTGCGAGCCCCTGCCGCCCGTGGCCGAGGTGCAGCCGCTGAAGGAAGCGGCCGAGATCAAGATCCCCTTCGACTCCGCCCAGGCCCACGTCTTCATCGGCCAGCCCGGCTTCAAGCGCGACGACCCGGATTTCTTCGCGCTGACCGTGGGCAACTACACCCTGGGTGGCGGCGGCTTCGTCTCCCGCCTAACCACCGAGGTGCGCGAGAAGCGCGGCCTGAGCTACAGCGTCTACAGCTACTTCAATCCGGGTCTGCACGCGGGTTCGTTCACCATCGGACTGCAGACCCGCCCCGACCAGGCCGCCCAGGCTGTGCAGGTGGCACGCGACACGCTGCGCCGCTACGTCGAACAGGGTCCGACCGAGGCTGAACTCAAGGCCGCCAAGGACAACCTCATCGGCGGCTTCGCGCTGCGCATCGACAACAACCGCAAGCTGCTCGACAACGTGGCCAACATCGCCGCCTTCGGCCTGCCGCTGGATTATCTGGACACCTGGACCCAGCAGGTGGCCAAAGTCACCGCGGCCGACATCAAGGCCGCCTTTGCACGCAAGCTGCAGCCCGAACGCATGGTCACCGTCATCGTCGGGGGCCGTGATGGTGGCCAGTAAGAAGCCTGCCGCCCCAAGCGCCGGCCGTCCGCGCGCGGCCCAGCCGGCGGGCGAGGTGCGCATCATCGGTGGCCTGTGGAAACGCAGCAAGCTGCCCGTGGCCGACAAGCCCGGCCTGCGCCCCACGCCCGACCGCGTGCGCGAAACCCTGTTCAACTGGCTGGGCCAGGACCTCACGGGCTGGCGCTGCGTGGACGCCTTCGCGGGCACCGGCGCGCTGGGCTTCGAGGCTGCCTCGCGCGGCGCGCAAGAGGTCACGCTGATCGAGCAGGACGCCGCACTGGTGGCGCAGTTGAAGAAGATCAGGGAGCAGCTCCAGGCCGAGTCCGTGCAGGTGCAGCGCGGTGACGGCATTGCGGCGCTCAAGGCTTGGCCTGCGGGCAGTGCGGATCTGGTGCTGCTGGACCCGCCGTTTGACGACGGTCTCTTCGACCCGGCCCTGCAGGCTGCGGCGCGCGCCGTGGCTGTGGGTGGCTATGTCTATCTTGAGGCGCCCACGGCCTGGGCCGAGGAACTACTGGCCCCGCTAGGCCTGGAACTGCACCGCCATCTCAAGGCGGGGGCGGTGCATGCGCACCTGCTACGCCGGGTTTGACGGCTCTGTCATCGCTACAAACAATAGCCACCCCCAAAGTCCTTGATGGCGCGGCACTTTTTCTGCGCTGATGGGCCTTGTTCATAGGCAGGCCACCTTTCTCACAAGACAGATCTGCAGGGTTTTGCGGTTCTGTTCATGGTTGCATGGGGTGGGGGAAACGGGGAAAGACTGTTATAAAACAGGCACTTAGAACACAAGACGGGAGGGCTACATGATGGACTTGAAACTTGTTCATGTGACAGATTTGCTGTCCATGTCACGTTAGATCTCATGATGCCGCGGTTGATTCGGATGGGGATGTGGCTGATTGCCTTGGCGGCGTTGGCTGGAGCACTCGCTACTCTTGTCTCAGATGAGCCAATCCTTTCGCAATGTTCGAAATCATGCTGGCTCAACAGCCTTCTATTTGGCTTTTTCGGTGAAGCGGGGGCGCGAATCGGTGTAGCGCTAGCTTGGTTTGCCGTTGCGGGGGTCTGCGCCTTTGTGGCTAGTGGCAGAAAGAGGGGGCTCGCGCATGAGTCCTAACAATTCAGCCAAGCGCCGATCGCCTGAGGCGTCGGCTTACTCAAAACGTTAGGCATTAGTGGAGGCCTGTCGTGGATCGACAGAAGTGCGCAACGCTCAAGAAGGAGTTAGCCAAGCTCCCGGAGCCGCCGATCGTCGATATCAACCGGTTCTTTGACGGCAATGACGACGAGGGCTCTATTGGTTGCAATCTGGAGCCACACCCCGGAATCGACGCGTTTCGAGATTCATTGGTTGGCTTGTCAAAGAGACAAGGTATTCGCGGCGTCTATACCGTAATCTCAGAGCTCGATCCGGGCGAGGACTCTTGGCCCTTCTCCGACACCGTTTTGGTTGTCGGCGACGTCCTTGCTGAGGAGATTCGCGCGGCCCTCGAGTCACTCCAGCCCGACGATGTGTCCAGCGCAGAGCTCAGCTCACTCGGCTTGCCTGAGTTCTCAAGCGCCTCGGGTCAGGCAGTTGTAGTTTGGTGGGACTAATGCCTAACCTTTCAATCAAGAGTGGATCGCCTTCGGCTACCACTTATCTCAAACGGTAGGTGTCATGAGCATACTGTGGAAGGCGCTAGTTGAGACCGTAACGAAAGATGATCTTTTCATCCGTGTTGCGCTTGCGATTTTTGGTGGGAGTGCGGCTGCTCTAGGTCTACTCTGTCTGTCTGAGCCAGTCGGTTCCGATCAGTCTTGGGGATGGAGTCTTGTCTTGTGGGGTGTTGGATTTTTGTTTCTTGCGTGGGGAGTTCTTGTCTTTGTTGCTGCATTTACGCCTCCATCCAGTCGTTGGAGCAAGGCGGCAGAGAAGTTTTATCCAGATCCGGCTGGACTCGACGATGCTGCATTTCTTCTGGTGGTTGTACTGATCCCGGCAGTTGTCGTAACGCTCCTGCTTAGGGTATGTGGAGTTCGAGGCTATGTCGCTTAACAATTCAGTTGAGCGCCGATCGCCTACGCGTCGGCTTACTTCAAACGTTAACTGGGCAGTCAAGCGCAGATTGCCTGCCACCTTTGCTGACTTCAAACCATGAAAACAGATCTAGAGATCCGCGCCCTCGACCGCAGCGATATCCGGTTGATGCGTCAGATGCTCGACATGTTCGGTACGGCGTTTGAGGACCAGCCAACCTACTCCGCGCATCAGCCGGACGATGCCTACCTGCGAGACTTGCTCGGCAGTAACGGCTTTCTGGCGATTGCTGCGCTGAGGAAGGACACCGTTGTGGGCGGATTGGCTGGCTATGTCCTGCCGAAGTTCGAGCAGCGGCGTAGCGAGTTCTATATCTACGACCTGGCTGTAGACGAAAGGCATCGGCGGCAAGGCATTGCCGAGGCGATGATCCATGAACTCCAGCGCATCGCGGCCGCCCGCGGGATCTACGTGATCTTCGTCCAGGCAGACTACGGGGACGACCCGGCCATCGCGCTCTACACAAAGCTGGGAGTCCGCGAGGAGGTGCTGCACTTTGACATTGCGCCTGTCAAGAGATCGACGGACCCTTCGTGACGTCACGGTTTCCAGTTGATCTGTTCCATCCGCTGGGGCGATGCCGCGCCCTTCGGGGCGGCGACACCGCAGCCGATGCGATGCCAAGGTCTTCCGCGCCGTTAAGATAAGCCATGCCCACCCTCACCGAACTCTCCGACTTCCTCGCCCGCGAGTTTCCGCAGACTCCCTGCACCATCGTCGCCGTCGGCGACCAGGGCGCCACCATCCGCCACACCGTGGGCCAGGCCGAGTTGCGGCCCGGGGGTACGGTGTCCGGGCCGGTGATGATGGCCACGGCGGATGTGGCGCTGTATGTGGCCATCCTGGGTGAGATCGGCATCGTGCCGCTGGCGGTGACCACCAGCCTGAGCTTCAACTTCATGCGCAAGCCCGCGGGCGACCGCGACATCATCGGGGTCTGCAAGCTGCTCAAACTCGGCCGCACGCTGGCCGTGGGCGAGGTGACGCTGTACTCCGAGGGCTCGGACGAGCCCGTGGCCCATGCGGTGGGCACCTATGCCATCCCGCGCTGAGGAACGATTCAAGACCGTCCTCCAGTGGCTGGCCATCGCGCTGCTGGCACTGATCATCGGCGTGATCCTGCACAAGGTTTACGCTGATGTGTCGCGCCTGGCCGAGGCGCACTCGGGCGCGGACTTCTGGCGCGCGCTGGCGCGGCACCTGTTCAAGAACCTGTCGGGCGGGTGACAGGACGCGACGAGGCGCAGGCCTAGACTGCCGCATCCCGCAAGGAGGCCTCCCATGAAAATCCTGTTCCGTCTGCTGGCCGGCCTGGTGCTGGTCCTGCTGCTGGCCACCGGCGGCTTCATCGCCTGGTCCTGGGCGCCCGACATTCCGGTGGAAGTGCTCAAGGCGCGCTGGGGGCAGCCTCCCTCGCAGTTCGTCGAGGTCGACGGCCTGCAGGTGCATCTGCGCGACGAAGGCCCGCGCAGCGACCCGCTGCCCATCGTGCTGGTGCACGGTACGGCGGCCAGCCTCTACACCTGGGACGGCTGGGCGGCAGAGCTGCGCAAGGAACGGCGCGTGATCCGTTTTGACCTGCCGGGCTTCGGCCTCACGGGGCCGAATGCGGCCAATGACTACAGCATCGCGGTCTACGTGCGCTTCGTCGCGGCGCTGATGGACCAGCTCGGGGTGCAGCGCTTCGTGATCGGCGGTAACTCGCTGGGTGGCGAGGTGGCCTGGGCGGTGGCCCATGCCCACCCGCAACGCGTGGACCGGCTGATCCTGGTGGACGCGGCGGGCTACCGCTTCGAATCCGGGTCCGTGCCGCTGGGCTTTCGCGTGGCGGGCATGCCGGCACTGCAGCCCCTGATGCGCAATCTGCTGCCGCCGGGCCTGATGGAGAAGTCCGTCCGCAGCGTTTATGGCGATCCCTCGCGCGTGACGCCCGAGCTGGTGGCGCACTACGCCGACATGGCGCGGCGGGAGGGCAACCGCGCCGCGCTGCGCCAGCGCCTGATCCAGCGCAACACGGGGCGCGAGGCCGACATCAAGGACCTGAAGCTGCCCACCCTCATCCTCTGGGGCGGGCAGGACCGCCTGATCCCGCCGGCCTACGGGCGCCGCTTTGCGCAGGACATCGCGGGCGCCAGGCTCGTCATGTTCGACGCCCTGGGCCATGTCCCTCAGGAGGAAGACCCGGCCGCCACGCTGGTGCCGGTGCGTGCCTTTCTGCGGTAGGCGTATCCTCCCGCTGCGCTCACTTCAGGAGTTCCCATGTCTCTCGCCGCCGATATCGTTGTTGCCCTCGTCGCCCTGCTGCACGTCTACATCCTCGTGCTGGAGATGTTCCTCTGGGACCAGCCGGCCGGGCGCAAGGCCTTCAAACTGACGCCCGAGTTCGCCCAGGCCACCAAGACGCTGGCGGCCAACCAGGGCCTGTACAACGGCTTTCTGGCCGCTGGTCTGTTCTGGGGCCTGAGCCTGGGCGCGGCCGGCCTGGGCGTGAAGGTCTTTTTCCTGGCCTGCGTGCTGGTGGCCGGGGTGTACGGCGCGGCCACGGCCAGCCGCAAGATCCTGTTCATCCAGGGCCTGCCGGCGGCCCTCGGGCTGGTGCTGCTGGCGCTGGCCTGAAGCGGTCACGGGGCGAGAGCCCCCTGGACGGGCTCGGGTGTCAGCGAAATCCGGCCCAAAAGAGAGTACGCTGCACGGTGGATGCCGGCCGCAGCGGCGGGCGACCATCACCGCGAGGAGGCGGCCATGCGCGAGGACATTCCCCCAGGGGCACAACAACCCGATGATGACCATGCGGCAGCCCGTGCGCTCTACGGCTGGCGCGCGGGCAGCTACGAGCTGCAACTCGCTCCCTACGAATTCATCCGCCGCATGGCGGTGGAACACCTGCAGCTGAGGCCGGGCCAGGTCGTGCTGGACCTGGGCTGCGGCACCGGCATGAGCCTGCCGCTGCTGCGCGATGCGGTGGGCCCGTCCGGCCGCGTGGTGGCCGTGGACCAGAGCCCCGAGATGCTGGCGCTGGCGCGCCTGCGCACCCAGCGCGCCGGCTGGAACAACGTGACGCTGCAATGCTCGGCCGCCGAGATCGCCCTGCTGCCGCAGGTGGCCGATGCCGTGCTGCTGCACTTCACCCACGACATCCTGCAGAGCCCGCAGGCGATCGAGCATCTGCTGCGCCATCTGCGCCCCGGCGCACGCGTGGTGGCCACCGGGCTCAAGTGGACAGCGCCGGAGCTGGCGCCCTGGAACGTGCTGGTGGGCATGCACATGGCGCAGTCGGTCACCCAGTATGAGGGGCTGAGCTCACCCTGGCTCACGCTGCAGCAGTACGGGGCACAGCTGCAGGTGGACATGCTGGTCATGGGCACGGTCTTCGTCGCCCACGGCACCTGGCCGGGCCGGTGGCGGACGCATCCGATGGATGAGCGTCGCTAGGGCGCTTGGGTCTCCGGCAGCACAAGCCCTGCGGGCAGTTGTTAGTCTGCGCCGCAATATCGAGATCTCAGAGGGATTGTGGCTACGACTCACATGCCCTGCGGGCAGATGCGAGTCTTCTACGCTGGTACTTTGTGGCTCCGACTAACAAGCCCTGCGGGCAGTTGTTAGTCTGCGCCGCAACATCGAGGTCTCAGACCTCGATGTTGTCAATCAATCGCGTGGTGCCGAGGCGGGCGGCGCCGAGCACGACGAGGCGGTCGCTATGCGTCAGGTCGTCGGCCTGCGGGGGCTGCAGGTCGTGGCGGCGGCGTACGGTCATGTAGTCCGGCTTCCAGCCACGGTGCGACAGGGTGTGCATGGCGTGCTGCTCGATGGCGGCGATGTTGTGTTCCCCCGCGCGCAGCATGGCGATCATGCTCTTGAGCGTGCGTGAAAGTTGCACCGCCTCAGCGCGCTCCGAGGGGCTCAGATAGCCGTTGCGCGAGGACAGGGCCAGGCCGTCCTCGGCGCGCAGCGTGGGGCCGGTGATGATCTCGATGGGTAAGCCGAGCTGGGCCACCATGCGGCGGATCACCATCTGCTGCTGGTAGTCCTTGGCGCCGAAGACGGCCACGCGCGGCTGCACGAGATTGAAGAGCTTGAGCACCACGGTGCAGACTCCCGTGAAGAAGCCCGGGCGGAAGTGGCCTTCCAGGATGTCGGCCAGCTCGGCCGGTGGCTGCACCTTGTAGCCCTGGGGCTCGGGGTAGAGCTCCTGTTCGCTGGGTGCGAAGACGATGTCGCAGCCCACGGCCTGAAGCTTCTCGCAATCCGCTTCCAGCGTGCGCGGGTAGGTGCCGAAGTCTTCGTGCGGCAGGAACTGCAGGCGGTTGACGAAGATGCTGCTGACCATGACGTCGCCGAGCGGCTTGGCCTGCTTCACGAGCGCGATATGGCCTTCGTGCAGATTGCCCATGGTGGGCACGAAGGCCGGGCGCTCGTGCCGAGCCAGTTCCGCGCGGAGTTCTGCGATGGTGTGGATGACTTTCATCGCGGCGTCTTCACCAGGCGTGCTTTGCGTTCACCGGGAAACTGCCTTCCTTGACCGCCTTCACATAGGCTTCCATAGCACCCCGCACGCTGCCGGCATCGGCCATGAAGTTGTGCACGAACTTGGCCATCTTGCCCAGGTTCATGCCCAGCATGTCGTGCAGCACCAGCACCTGGCCCGCGCAGTCCACGCCGGCACCGATGCCGATGGTGGCGCAGCGCGGCAGGGCCTGGGTGATCTCGGCCGACAGCGCGGCCGGCACCATCTCCAGCACCAGCAGGCTGGCGCCGGCATCCTGCAGCTCCAGCGCGTGGCGCTTGAGCGTGGCGGCGGCTTCGTCACCGCGGCCCTGCACCCGGTAGCCGCCCAGGGCGTGCACGGTCTGCGGCGTCAGGCCCAGGTGGGCGCAGACGGGGATGCCGCGTTCGACGAGGAAGTGAACGACCTCGGCCGTCCAGCCCCCGCCTTCGATCTTGACCATGTGGGCGCCGGCCTGCATGAGCACCGAGGCGTTGCGGAAGGCCTGCTCCTTGGATTCATGGAAGGTGCCATAGGGCATGTCGCCGATGATCCAGGCCGTGCCCTGCACGCGGCGCACGCCGCGAGTGACGCTTTCCACGTGGTAACGCATGGTCTCCAGCGTCACGCCCACGGTGCTTGAGAGGCCCTGGCAGACCATGCCCAGCGAGTCGCCGATCAGGATGCACTCGACGCCGGCCGCGTCGGCCGTGGCCGCGAAGGTGGCGTCGTAGGCCGTGAGCATGGTGATCTTCTCGCCGCGGGCATGCATCTCCTGCAGACGCGGCAGGCTGATGGGCTTGCGCGTGGCGGGCGCGCTGGCCGGTGGCAGGGTGCCGTAGGGGGAGGCGCCGTTGTTGGTGGAGGTCGGTTCGCTCACGGTGGTCTCCAGTTGCAGGTCAGCGGGAAAAGATCAGGTCTTGCCGGGCGGCTGCTGGGCCGGGCTCATGCCCAGGCGCTGCATGAGCTGCATGTCGGCCTCGGTGTCCGGGTTGCCCGTGGTCAGCAGCTTGTCGCCGTAGAAGATGGAGTTGGCGCCGGCCAGGAAACACAGGGCCTGGATGCCATCGCCCATCTGCTGGCGGCCGGCCGAGAGGCGCACGCGCGCCTTGGGCATGGTGATGCGGGCCACGGCGATGGTGCGCACGAAATCGAAGGGGTCGATGGGCGCCTGGTTGGCCAGCGGCGTGCCTTCGACGCGCACGAGGTTGTTGATGGGCACCGACTCGGGATACGGATCCAGATTCGCGAGTTCGGCGATCAGGCCGGCGCGATGCCGCACGGTCTCGCCCATGCCCACGATGCCGCCCGAGCAGATCTTGACGCCGGCGCCGCGCACGCGCGCCAGGGTGTCCAGGCGGTCCTGGTAGTCACGCGTGGAGACGATGTCGCCGTAGAACTCGGGGGCGGTGTCCAGGTTGTGGTTGTAGAAGTCCAGGCCGGCGTCGCGCAGCTGCTCGGCGTGGCCGTCTTCCAGCATGCCCAGCGTGGCGCAGGTCTCCATGCCCAGGCCTTTCACGCCGCGCACCAGCTCGGCCACCTTCTCGATGTCGCGGTCCTTGGGCGCGCGCCAGGCGGCACCCATGCAGAAGCGCGTGGCACCGGCTTCCTTGGCGCGCTTGGCGGCGAACAGCACCTCTTCAAGTTCCATGAGCTTGCTGGCCTTGACGCCGGTGTCGAACTCGGCGGCCTGCGGGCAGTAGCCGCAGTTCTCGGGGCAGCCGCCGGTCTTGACCGAGAGCAGGGTGGCGAATTCGACCTTCGTCGGGTCGAAATGCTCGCGGTGCACGATCTGCGCGCGGTAGAGCAGCTCGGGGAAGGGCAGCTGGAACAGCGCCTCGATGGCGTCCACGCTCCAGCGCTCGTTCTTGGGATGCACGGGCGCCTTGGGCGCGCGGTGCAGGGTGATGGTCTGTTCGGTCATGGTCTGTCCTTTCGGCGCTCAGGCGCTGTCGCCGCCCTGGTGGTCCACATGCAGGGGCTCGTGCGCAGCCTGCACGGGAATGTGGCTGCGCTGTTCCTTGATGCGGTTCTTGTCGTCCACAAACACCAGCTTGGGCTCGAAGCCCTTGCACTCTTCTTCGGGCACCTGGGCGAAGGCCGCGATGATCAGCAGGTCGCCCACGGCGGCGCGGCGCGCAGCCGAGCCGTTGACCGAGATGATGCCGGAGCCGCGTTCACCCCGGATGGCGTAGGTGATGAAACGTTCGCCGTTGTTGATGTTCCAGATGTGGACCTGCTCGTTCTCCTGCAGGTTGGCGGCTTCCAGCAGGTTCTCGTCGATGGCGCAGGAGCCCTCGTAGTGCAGCTCGCAGTCGGTGACGGTGGCGCGGTGGATCTTGGATTTGAGCAGGGTTCGGTACATAGAACGGTCCTTGGGGTCGCCTCAGGCGGCCGACGGCGCCAGGATGGTCGGGCGTGCGGTGGCGGCAGTGGCGGGATAGTCGCGGCTGAAGTGCAGGCCGCGGCTTTCATGGCGCGATTGTGCGCTGCGCACGATCAGGTCGGCAACCTGCACCAGGTTGCGCAGCTCCAGCAGGTCGCGGGTGACGTGGAAGCTGGAATAGAACTCCTGGATCTCCGAGCGCAGCAGCTCGATGCGGTGCGCGGCGCGTTCCAGGCGCTTGTTGGTGCGGACGATGCCCACGTAGTCCCACATGAAGCGGCGCAGCTCGTCCCAGTTGTGCGAGATCACCACCGATTCGTCGGCATCGGTCACACGGCTGTCGTCCCAGGTGGGCAGGGGCGGCACGGGCGCAGCTTGCGCGCGCGCGATGTCCTGGGCCGCGGCGCGGGCGTAGACCATGCATTCGACCAGGGAGTTGCTGGCCAGGCGGTTGGCGCCATGCAGGCCGGTGTACGCGGCTTCGCCCACGGCGTAGAGGCCTTGCAGGTCGGCGCGGCCGTTGAGGTCGGTGACGATGCCGCCGCAGGTGTAGTGCGCCGCGGGCACCACGGGGATGGGCTGCTTGGCCATGTCGATGCCCAGCTCCATGCAGCGCGCGTAGATGTTGGGGAAGTGTTCCAGCAGAAAGGCCTTGGGCTGGTGGCTGATGTCCAGGTGCACGCAGTCCAGGCCATGCTTCTTCATCTCGAAGTCGATCGCGCGTGCCACCACGTCGCGCGGCGCCAGTTCGGCGCGCTCGTCGTGCGCGGGCATGAAACGCGTGCCGTCAGGCAACAGCAGGCGACCGCCTTCGCCGCGCACGGCCTCGGTGATCAGGAAGGACTTGACGTGCGGGTGGTAGAGGCAGGTGGGGTGAAACTGGATGAACTCCATATTGCCCACACGGCAGCCCGCGCGCCAGGCCGCGGCGATACCGTCACCCGTGGCGGTGTCCGGGTTGGTGGTGTACAGGTAGACCTTGCCGGCACCGCCCGTGGCCAGGATGGTGTGCGGGGCGCTGAAGGTGTCGACCACGTCGGTGACTTCGTTCAGCGCGTACAGGCCCAGGCAGCGCTGTCCGGGCAGGCCCAGCTTGGCGCTGGTGATCAGGTCCACCAGCATGTGGTGCTCGAACAGCGTGATGTTGGGCGTGGCGCGCACCTTCTCCATCAGCGTGTTCTGCACGGCCGCGCCGGTGGCATCGGTCACGTGGACGATGCGGCGTTCGCTGTGGCCGCCTTCGCGTGTGAGGTGCAGCTGGCCGTCTTCCTGGGAGAAGGGCACGCCCAGGCCCTGCAGCCAGCGGATGCTGGCGGGTGCGTTCTCGACCACGAAGCGCGTGGCCTCGGGGTCGCACAGGCCGGCGCCGGCGATCAGCGTGTCCTGCACATGCGAGGCCAGGGTGTCGCCTTCGCCCATGACGGCGGCGATGCCGCCCTGGGCCCAGCCGCTGGAGCCGTCGCCCAGGTTGCGCTTGGTGATGACGGCCACGCGGTGGGTGGCCGCCAGGTGCAGCGCGGCGCTGAGGCCGGCCAGACCGCTGCCTACGATCAGCACATCAAAGGAATGGTGGGAGGACGGGGGCACGGCAGAGAAGGCAGTTTCAGGCCGGCGTGTAGGCCAGCCGCACATAGATGGGGGCAAAGGCCTCGGCCTGGGTGATCTCGATCAGGCTTTCCTTGGCGAGTTCCAGCAGGGCGATGAAGGTCACGACGAGCACGGGCACGCCCTTGGACGGCTCGAACAGGTGTTCAAACTCGACGAACTTCTGGCCTTGCAGCTGACGCAGCACGATGCTCATGTGCTCACGCACCGAGAGTTCTTCGCGCGTGATCTTGTGGTGCTGCACGAGCTTGGCACGCTTGAGGATGTCGGCCCAGGCTTCCTGCAGGTCGACCACGTGCACGTCGGGAAAGCGCGGCTGCAGTGCCTGCTCGATGTAGACCTGGGCCTTGAGGAAGTCGCGCCCGTACTGTGGCAGATTGCCCAGCGAGGCGGCGGCCAGCTTGATCTGTTCGTATTCGAGCAGGCGACGCACGAGCTCGGCGCGCGGGTCTTCGGCTTCCTCGCCCTCGGCCGTCTTCTTGGGCGGCAGCAGCATGCGCGACTTGATCTCGATCAGCATGGCGGCCATCAGCAGGTACTCGGCGGCCAGCTCCAGGTTGCGCGTGCGCACCTCGTCGACATAGCTCAGGTACTGGCGCGTGACCGCAGCCATGGGGATGTCGAGGATGTTGAAGTTCTGCTTGCGGATCAGATAGAGCAGCAGGTCCAGCGGGCCTTCAAAGGCCTCCAGAAAGACTTCGAGCGCGTCCGGCGGGATGTACAGATCCTGCGGCAGCTGGAACAGCGGCTCGCCGTAGAGGCGGGCCACGGCCACGTGGTCCACCACCTCGGGCAGGGCCGCGGTGTGCGGGGCCTCGGCGGCTTCGAGGCCGGCGCTGTCGTGCGGGTCGCTCATCAGGGAAAGGGGGGGCGGACGCGGCAGGCCGCGTTTACTTCGCGTCGCTGCCGGTCTGGTAGACGTAGGGCTTCTGGGCCACGCGGGCGGCCTTGAAACCTTCCCAGGCCTGGCGGTCCACGGCCTTGTCCCACAGCAGCTCACGGCCCTGGCGCTGGCGCGCTTCCAGATCGGGCTGGGCGGTCTTGAGCTGGTTGATGAACTGGGTGGCGTCGGACTGGTAGTCGGGGTAGCGGAACAGGTGCATGGGACTGGTCTTTCTCGACAGGAACCGGGCATTTTAGCCCCCTGCCGCACTGGCGCGGTCGGGGCGGCGTTCAGGGTGCGGACACGGCGGCGGCCAGGCCAGCGGCCAGGTCCGGGCAGACCTGTGCCGGGGGCAGTGTGTCGAGCAGGCCGGAGCGCCGCGCGATGTCCAGCGGCTGGTGCGTCAGGCCACAGAGGATGAGGCGCACGCCTTGGCGCTCGCAGCTGCGCGCCAGGTCCCGCAGGGTGTCGGCACCCGAGGAATCGATGTAGATCAGGTTCTTGAGGTCCAGCACCAGCGCGCGCGCAGGAAGGTGGTGCTCCAGGTTCTCGACCAGCTTGACGGCGCCGAAGAACAAGGCGCCGTAGAGCCGCCAGGCTTGCACCTCGGCTGCCCGCCCTGCGAGCACGGGCTGGTCGCTGGCGCCGACCGGTTCGGCCCGGCTGAGGCTGGAGATGCGGTAGATGAAGGTCAGGCCGGCGGCGATCAGGCCGACCTCGACGGCGACCGTGAGGTCCACGATCACGGTCAGGCCGAAGACGGCGAGCAGGGTCAGGCGGTAGGGCAGGCGGTACTGGCGCAGCTGCACGAACTCACGCCATTCGCCCATGTTCCAGGCCACGTAGACCAGGATGCCGGCCAGCGCCGCCAGCGGGATGTGCTGCGCCAGCGGTGCCGCCACCAGGACCACGACCAGCAAAGTGAGCGCATGCACAATTCCGGCCACCGGGCTCACGGCCCCGCTCTTGGCATTGGTCACGGTGCGCGCGATGGTGCCCGTGGCCGGCATGCCGCCGAAGAAGGGCGTGACGAAGTTGGCCACGCCCTGGGCCATGAGCTCCTGGTTGGGGTTGTGGCGGTCCGGGGTGTAGCCGTCGGCGATGCGCGCGCAGAGCAGCGATTCGATGGCACCGAGCAGGGCCAGGGTCAGCGCGGGCATCAGCAGAAACTGCACCGTGCTCCAGCTGAAGGCGGGCCAGACGAAGGCCGGCAGCGCGGCCGGAATGCCGCCAAACTTGCTGCCGATGGTCTCCACGGGCAAGGCCAGCGCCCAGCTCAGCAGCGTGGCCAGCGCCAGCGCCACGATGGTGCCAGGCACCACGGTGAGCTTGCCTGAGAAAGGCAGCTTTTCCGGCCCCAGCCTCGGCATCAGCCTTTGCCAGACGGCGACCAGGATCAGCGAGCCCAGGGCCAGCGCCAGGGCCGTGGGGTTGACGGTGTGCAATGCGCCGCCCAGGGCGTGCAGCTGGGCGAAGAAGCTGGCCGGTACCTTGTCCAGCGTCAGGCCCAGGAAGTCCTTGACCTGCGACAGCATGATGAGCACCGCAATGCCGTTGGTGAAGCCGATGACCACAGCAATCGGGATGAAGCGGATCAGCGCGCCCAGCCTGAACAGACCCATGAGGAAGAGCAGCACGCCGGACATGGCGGTGGCGATGATCAGGTTGGCCGGGCCATAGCGCTCCAGGATGCCGTAGACGATGACGATGAAGGCACCTGCCGGCCCGCCGATCTGCACCCGGCTGCCGCCCAGCGCAGAGATGAGAAAGCCCGCGATGATGGCCGTGAAGAGCCCGGCCTCGGGCTTGAGCCCGGAGGCGATGGCAAAGGCCATGGCCAGCGGCAGCGCCACCACGCCGACCGTGAGGCCGGCGCCCAGGTCCCGTGCCAAGTGGGCCCGGGTGTAGCCGGGCAGGGTGTCGAGCAGCTTGGGGCGGAAGGCGGCCAGGGGGCCGGCGGAGTCGGCGGGCATGGCGTTTCAGTGTACTCCCGGGTCCGCTGCGGACCGCGGGTTTTCAGCCCGGGTGCACGGGCGGCGCCAGGCGACCGTGGCGCAGGTCGTACAGCAGCGGCCCGGAGATCAGCAGGCCCAGCAACGCGGCCAGCGGCACGGTGGTGATGTAGCCCCAGTGCTGGAAGCCCAGCGCGCCAGTCACGCCGCCGATCAGAAAGGCCGCCACCAGCGAGAGGTGGATGCGCAGCTTGTGTCGGTTGGCGCGCACGCGACTGGGCGCAGGCGAGCGGTTGAGGTAGACCAGCTTGCCCAGCTCGATGCCCACGTCCGTGAGCAGGCCCGTCACGTGCGTGGTGCGGATTTCGGCTTGCGAGACCTTGGTGATCACCGCGTTCTGCAGGCCCATGATGTAGCACAGCAGCAGCACGGTGAGCGGGGCAAAGAACTCGGCGTGCAGCTGCAGGGCCGCGCCAAAGAGGCCGAAGACCAGCAGCAGGCTGCTTTCCAGCGCCAGCGGCCGGGCGTAGCTGCTGCGCAGCTGGCGCCGCAGCCCCCAGTTGACCATCAGCGCCGTGGTCATGGCGCCGCCCACGAAGGCGGCGATGGCGGCCAGGCTGGCCGCGACCAGCAGGAACTGGCCCAGGACCAGGTGGTCGGCCACGGCCGAAAGCAGGCCTGTCATGTGCGAGGTGTATTGCCCGATGGCCAGGAAACCGCCGGCGTTGGTGGCGCCGGCAATGAAGCTCAGGGTGATGCCGAGGCGGCGATTGACCGTTGGCGAGCGGTGGATGTCGGTCCACCAGTGAGGGTGGGACGGGGGCCGGGGGGCGGGCATGAAGGCAGTGTAGGGCCTGTTCACCCCCATTTCTCAAGATGCGTTGCGGATCAAAAAAGTCATGCGGTAGGCGCGTGGACGCCGCCGGGGTGATCCCCGGCAAGTCCGCGCAACACCCCGCATGGCTTTTTTGGCCGCAACCCGAAGGGAACGTGGTGAAAACGGTGCCACTCGTTGTTGCACTCCTAGCCCAGGCGCCTGCCTGGGCGTTGTCGCGCGCCTAGATTGGCGCCGTTTTCGCCACGTTCGCACTTGAGAAATAGGGGTGAACAGGCCCTGGGCTTTTTCAGCAGATGGGAAAAGGACTGTTGCCCTATGACCCTTTTGGGGGATAGGCAGGGCAGGCCGGCGTGCCTAAAGTCCTTCCTGCTGCTGTCACAGCGTCAGGAAGAAAGCGAGGGGCACACCGGGGGAGTCATCCGGTGTGCCCCAAGCGCTTTTCAGGGCTTGTTGCCGCTCCATCCAAGGACACTCTTGAAGCATCTGGCTGATTTCATGGGCATGGCAGGCTTTCGGCGGCTGACGGCGCTGGGGCTGGCGGTGCTGCTGGTCGCGATCGGCCTGGTCTGCCTGGCGGCGGTGCTGGTGCCGGCGGGGGCCGCAACGGCCTGGGTCCTGGTGCTGGGCATGTTGCTGGTGCTGGGCTTGCTGGTGCTGGGCCGCGCTGTCGTGCGCCAGATGCTGGCCGGCGAGTACGAGCGCCAGGAGCTCGAGATCGGGCACGAATGCCTGCACGAGGCCATTGACGCGCTGCCCCTGGGCGTGGCCATCTACGACCAGCACGACCGCCTGCTACTCTTCAACAAGCTGGCCACCGAACTGGCCCCTTACCGCTACGGTGGCGAACTCATCGGCCAGACCTTCGAATCCATCCTGCGCCGCACCCTGGAGCGTGGTGCCATCCCCGAGGCCCGGGGCCGCGAGGAGGACTGGCTGCGCGAGCGCCTGGCCGGGCGCGGCAAGCTCAAGCGTCCCCTGCTGCGCCCGCGCAGCGATGGCCGCTGGATGCATCTATACGAGATCAGCACGTCGTCGGGTTGCCTGGTCATGGCGCGGCTGGACGTGACCGAACTCGTGCAGAAAAGCATGGCCCTGGAGCGCAGCAACCAGCAGCTGGAGCTGCTGTCGGCCACCGACGGCCTGACGGGCCTGGCCAACCGCCGCCAGTTCGACCAGCACCTCTACAGCGAATGGCAGCGCAGCATGCGCAGCGGCCTGCCGATTTCGTTGCTGCTGCTCGACATCGACCACTTCAAACGCTACAACGACCGCTATGGTCACCTGGCTGGCGACGCCTGCCTGCGCCAGGTGGCAGCCATCCTCTACGACTGTGCCCAGCGCACGGGCGAGCTCGTGGCCCGCTACGGTGGCGAGGAATTCGCCCTGCTGCTGCCCGGCGCCGATGGCGACGTGGCCATGACCGTGGCCCAGCGCTGCATGGACGAGGTGGCCAAGGCGCGCATCCTGCACGCCGATTCCCCGGTGGCCGAGCACCTGACCGTGAGCATCGGCGTGGCCACGGTCGTGGCCAGCCAGGACCTGGTGCCCGAGAGCCTGGTACGCTGTGCGGACGAGGCGCTGTACCGCGTCAAGAGCAGCGGAAGGGCGCACTACATCGTTGCACCCTGTCCGGCGTAAACCTGTCTACCTGACCCGCATGCCGGGTTGTGCGCCCGGCCAGGGGTTGAGCACGTAGATGCCGGGTTCGGCCTTCTCGTCGGCGTGGCTGGCGGCCAGCACCATGCCTTCCGACACACCGAACTTCATCTTGCGCGGCGCCAGGTTGGCCACCATGACCGTGAGCTTGCCCACCAGGTCCTCGGGTTTGTAGGCGGACGCAATGCCGCTGAAGACATTGCGGGTCCGGCCTTCGCCCACGTCCAGCGTCAGGCGCAGCAGCTTGGTGGAGCCTTCGACGGACTCGCAATTCACGATCTTCGCGATGCGCAGGTCGATCTTGGCGAAGTCGTCGATGGTGATCACCGGCGCAATCTCTTCGCCGCCGGGCAGCAGCTTTTCCGGCTCGGGCGCGGCCGGCGGCTCGAACAGGGCTTCGAGCTGCTTCATATCGACACGCTGCATCAGGTGCTTGTAGTCGCCGATGGCGTGGCCCTTGCCGAGTTCGCGCGTGGCGTCGGTCCACTGCAGGGGCTGGATCTTCAGGAACGCTTCCACCTGCACGGCCAGGGCGGGCAGCACGGGCTTGAGGTAGAGGGTCAGCAGGCGGAAGGCTTCGATGCAGACGGTGCAGACGTCGTGCAGGCGGCCGTCCATGCCCTCCTGCTTGGCCAGCTCCCAGGGCTTGTTCTGGTCCACATAGCCGTTGACGCGGTCGGCCAGCAGCATGACCTCGCGCAGGGCCTTGCCGTAGTCGCGCTCGTTGTAGAGCTCGGCCAGGCTGGCGGCGCCGTCGCGCAGGTGTTCGAGCAGGGCGTCGCCGTCACCCGAGTATTCGCCAAGCTGGCCGCCGAAGCGTTTGGCGATGAAGCCCGCCGCGCGCGAGGCGATGTTGACGTATTTGCCGATCAGGTCGCTGTTGACACGCGCCATGAAGTCTTCGGCATTGAAGTCGATGTCTTCGTTGCGGCCGCTGAGCTTGGCCGCCAGGTAGTAGCGCAGCCACTCGGGGTTCATGCCCAGGGACAGGTACTTGAGCGGGTCCAGGCCGGTACCGCGGCTCTTGCTCATCTTCTCGCCGTTGTTCACGGTGAGGAAGCCGTGCACGAAGACGCGGTCCGGCGTCTTGCGGCCGCTGAACTTGAGCATGGCGGGCCAGAACAGGGTGTGGAAGGTCACGATGTCCTTGCCGATGAAATGGATCTGCTCCAGCTTGGGGTCGGCGATGTAGGCTTCGTAATCCTGTCCGCGCTTGTCCAGCAGGTTCTTGAGCGAGGCGAGGTAACCCACGGGGGCGTCCAGCCAGACGTAGAAGTACTTGCCCGGTGCGCCCGGGATCTCAATGCCGAAGTAGGGCGCGTCGCGCGAGATGTCCCAGTCGCCGAGGCCCTCGCTCTGCGTGCCGTCGGGGTTGGTGCGCACGGTGAACCATTCGCGCACCTTGTTGGCCACCTCGGGCTGCAGCCGGCCGTCCTGGGTCCAGTCTTCGAGGAAGGCGACGCAGCGCGGGTCCGAGAGCTTGAAGAAGAAATGCTCGGAGCTCTTGAGCACGGGCTTGGCGCCCGAAAGTGCCGAGTAGGGGTTCTTGAGATCGGTGGGCGCGTAGACGGCGCCGCAGTTTTCGCAGTTGTCGCCGTACTGGTCCTTGGCACCACACTTGGGGCATTCGCCCTTGATGAAGCGGTCGGGCAGGAACATGCCCTTCTCGGGGTCGAAGAACTGCTCCACCACCTCGCTGGAGATCAGGCCGTTAGCCTTCAGGTCCAGGTAGATGGCCTTGGCCAGCGCGTGGTTCTCGGGGCTGTCGGTCGAGCTCCAGTTGTCGAAGGCGATGTGGAAGCCGTCGAGGTAGGGCTTGCGGCCTGCGGCGATCTCGGCCACAAACTGTTGCGGCGTCTTGCCCGCCTTTTCGGCGGCGATCATGATGGGCGCGCCGTGGGTGTCGTCGGCGCCGACGAAGTTGACCTCGTGGCCCTGCATGCGCTGGAACCGCACCCAGATGTCGGCCTGGATGTACTCCATGATGTGGCCGATGTGGAAGTTGCCGTTGGCGTAGGGCAGGGCGGTGGTGACGAAGAGCTTGCGGGTCATGGGCCGGGTCTTTCGGAGGGAACCCGCGATTTTAGTCGCCCGGCTCAGCGCCGGGGCTCGGGTTTCAGGCCCGGGCGACGCTGCGACGTTCCACCTGGGGACGGGCTGGGGCGATGGATGCGCCGCCCCAGCCAAAGAAGCGGCAGACCTCGTCTTCCTGCCGCAGGGTGTCGTCGCGGCCCAGTTTCATGAGCTCGCGCGTGTAGACAGCCTCGAACAGCAGATAGCTGGTCAGCGCCCCGCCCTTGACGTCGGCCTGGCTGGGTGAGGCGCCCAGGCCGCTGAGCAGGGAGCGCACCGCATGGGGCAGGGCGCCGGCATGCTGGGCCGCGAGCTGATCGAGGCGCTCCGAGGGGGAGATCACAAGCAGCTCGACGGGTTTGAGCGCGCTGGCCTGGCGCGCTTCGCGCGGGATCAGATTGAGCGTCTGGTTGATGCGGCGGATGCGCTCGATGTCCACGGCCAGCGCGTCCAGGAAGATGCTCGACATGGCGTGGCCCGCGATCTGTGCGAGCGAGGGGTACGTCGTGGGCGCGGCGCGGGTCAGCGAATCGCGTGGCTCGCTCATGCGGCCGGCGCCGACCACCAGGATGCGGTCGGCCCCCAGGTGGATGGCCGGGGCCACGGGTGCGGTCTGGCGCATGGAGCCGTCGCCGAAGTATTCGGTGCCGTCGTTGATGGGCAGGGCCTGGGCCGGGAAGACGAAGGGGATGGCCGAGGAGGCCAGCAGATGCGTGTGCGTGATGTGGTCGCGCACGGCCAGGCGTTGCGATCGCACCCAGGGCTGAAGCTCTTCGACCCCTTCGAAGAAGGTCACGTGGTGGCCCGAACTGTAGCTCGACGCCGTGACCGCCAGGGCGCGCAGATGGCCCTGGGCGATGAGCTGGGGCAGGCGCTCCAGCGGCACCATGCGTTGCAGCAGCTGCTCCAGCGGGCTGTTGTCGAGCAGTGAGCGCGGCTTGATGCGGCGCCAGCGCGCGATCAGCCAGCCCAGCGACAGCAGGCTCATCCAGCGCGCGCCGCTGCGCAGCACGCTGAGCAGGTCGGCTTCGTAGACCTGGCCGGCCTCGAAGTTGGACCAGACCGAGGCCACACGCTCGACGGTCAGGTCGAAATCATCCGCGCCGCAGGCCAGGGCGGCGGCATTGATGGCGCCAGCCGAGGTGCCGGTGATGATGCTGAAGGGGCTGGAGCGTTGTGTCGGCTGGCGCTGGCGGCGCAGCTCGCTCAGGGCCTGGAGCACGCCGACCTGGTAGGCCGCGCGTGCGCCGCCACCGGTCAGCAGCAGACCGATGCTCGGGTGGCTCTTGTCGGCGGGGGCTTCGCTCACCATGCGGCTGATTATGCGGTGAGGGTCCGTGACCGTCACGCGTTCCGGATCAGGAATGTGGGCGCGCTGTGCAAATTGCCCGGTCCGGCGGGTCTATTGCGTCGCGGCTAGACTACGCGCACTTCAGGAGTAAACGGAATGGCAGTGACAGAACAGGCCTTGATGGACGCCCTCAAGGCCGTCGTGGACCCGAATACGGGCAAGGATTTCGTCTCGGGCAAGACCATCAGGAACCTCAGCGTGCAGGATGGTGACGTGTCTTTCGACGTCGAGCTGGGCTACCCGGCCAAGAGCCAGATCCCGGGCTTTCGCAAGGCGTTGATCGCTGCGGCCAAGGGGGTGGCGGGCGTGAACAACGTCTCGGTCAACATCAACACCAAGGTCGTGGCGCATGCCGTGCAGCGCGGCGTGCAGCTGCTGCCCAAGGTGAAGAACATCGTGGCCGTGGCCTCGGGCAAGGGGGGCGTGGGCAAGAGCACCACGGCCGTCAACCTGGCCCTGGCCCTGGCCGCCGAAGGCGCCAGCGTGGGCCTGCTCGACGCCGACATCTACGGCCCGAGCCAGCCCATGATGATGGGCATCGACGCCCGGCCCGAGAGCGAGGACGGTCAGACCATGGAGCCGCTGGAGAACTACGGCGTGCAGGTCATGTCCATCGGCTTCCTCGTGGCCCAGGACGAGGCCATGATCTGGCGCGGCCCCATGGCCACCCAGGCGCTGGAGCAGCTGCTGCGCCAGACCAACTGGAAGGACTTGGACTACCTCATCGTCGACATGCCGCCGGGCACCGGCGACATCCAGCTCACGCTGTCGCAGCGCGTGCCCATGACGGGCGCGGTCATCGTGACCACGCCGCAGGACATTGCCCTGATCGACGCCAAGAAGGGCATCAAGATGTTCGAGAAGGTGGGCGTGCCCATCCTCGGACTGGTCGAGAACATGGCCGTGCATGTGTGCAGCAACTGCGGCCACACCGAGCACATCTTCGGCGTCGACGGCGGCAAGAAGATGGCGGCCGAGTACGGCATGCACTACCTGGGCGCGCTGCCCCTCAATATGCAGATCCGCCTGCAGGCGGACAACGGCAAGCCCACCGTGGTCGCCGACCCGGACGGCGAAGTCGCCGGCATCTACAAGGCCGTGGCGCGCCAGGTGGCGGTTTCGATCGCCGCCAAGAACAAGGACTTCTCGAGCAAGTTCCCGAGCATCAAGATCTCGAAGGAGACCTGAAGTTCTCAGTAGCGCAGCTGGCCCGCGTTGTCGATGATGGCCAGTTCGACGTAGGACGATCCGTTGTGTGAGGTGGGCGAGTACTTGGCCGCGAAGCGGCCGAAGCTGATCTCGCCCGCTTCCTCCATCGCCTTGATGAAGGAGGCCGTGCTCAGGTTGCGGCCGGCCCGGCGCAGGCCCTCGACCAGCAGCTTGGCGTGCACGAAGCCTTCGAGCTGGAAGGCCGAGGGGATGGCCGCCGGGTCCCTCTCCCGCAGGAGCTTGTGGTACTCGGACACCACGGGGATGGTCGCGTTGCGCAGCGGCGGCATGATCTGGGCCAGCACGATGCCGCGCGCGTTCTCCTGCAGGTCGCGCCGGATCAGGTCCACGTTCGCGATGGAGAAGCCGTAGAAGCTGGGCCGTATGCTGGTCTGCAGCGTGGCCTGGATGAATTTCGACAGCGTCCCGCCTGCGATGCCCAGCAGCACGGCCTGCGGTTGCGCCCGCTCGGTCGCGGCCGCAGTGGCCGCGTAGTCCGGGGCCTTGGGATCGATCTTCACTTCGGCATCCAGCTTGATCTTGACGGCTGCGGCCGCCTGCTGCAGTTCTGCCAGCAGGGTCTTGCCCAGGCCGTCGTCCTGGTACACCACGGTGACGCGGCTGATGCCCGTGTCCACCAGATGCGAGACGATGCGCCGCGCCTCGTCGGCGTAGCTGGCGCGCACGTGGAAGAGGTAGGGATTGACCTTCTGGCGAAAGGCTGTGGCACCGGTCACGGGGCCGAAGACGATGGTGCGGCTGGCTTCTGCCAGGGGCAGGATGGCCCCGGTCTGGGCCGTGCCCGTGCTGTTGTAGATGATGAAGACGCCCTGCTCGTCAATCAGCTGGCGCGTGTTGTCGACAGCCCGTTTGACGTCGAAGCCGTCGTCCAGCGTCGTGTATACGATCTTGCGGCCATGCACGCCGCCGGCGGCGTTGACCGCGTCGAAGTAGAGACGGGAGCCCTGACCGAATTCCTGCGTTTGCGGACCCAGCGGGCCGCTGAGCACCACCGAGGCACCGAGGCGGATCTCGGTGGGCGTCACGCCGCGGTCGGAAGCCGAGGCGCTGCTGCCCATGGCCAAGGCCAGGGCGAGTATCAAAAGTCGAAACATGTCCATCTCCTGCGGTGTCTGCCCGCGCTCCAACGACGTCCCCGGCCTGCGGGGGCCGGTACATATGGTGATCGAATATAGTTATTTAAAACAATCAAGTACGGTCCCCGGGCTAGTGGTTTCCCCTGAAGGCCTGTGGACGCCGTGCATAAGTTCACGATCTGGCAAGATGACAGGCCCATGAACCTGCTCGTCTCCATGCGCTACCTCGTCGCCCTTGACGAGCACAAGCATTTCGCCCGCGCGGCCCAGGCCTGTTTCGTCACGCAGCCGGCCCTCTCGAACGCCATCCGCGCGCTGGAGGAGGAGTTCGGCAGTCCCATCGTGCGGCGGGGTCGTACCTTCGTCGGCTTCACGCCCGAAGGCGAGCGGCTGCTGGAGAGCGCGCGCCGCATGCTGCGCGAGGAACAGCTGCTCAAACAGGATCTGAGCAGCGTCAGCGGTCAGCCCCAGGGCCGTCTGGGCATCGGTGTCGTGCCGTCGGCCGAGCCCGTGGCGGCACGTTTTGCGGCCATGCTGCAGGCGCGGCACCCGGGCATCACCCCGGTGGTGCGTTCCATGAGCTCGCAGGAAATCGAGTCCGGGCTGGAGGAGCTGACGCTGGACATGGGCCTGGGCTTCATCGAGCGCGTACGACCCGGCGCCCTGCGCACCGTACCGCAGTACACCGAGCACTACTTCCTCGTGCGCAAGGCGGCCCAGCCCGGCGAGCAGGGCATGCGTTTCGGCGAGCCCATGGCCTGGAGGGACGCCGCCGCCCTGCCGCTGTGCCTGATGACCTCCGAGATGTACAACCGCCACATCGTGGATGGCGCCTTTGCCGAAGCGGGCGCCCAGGTGCGGCCCGTGCTGGAGACCAATTCCCTGCTGACCCTGGCGCTGAGCGCCGTGGGCGGGGCGGTGAGCTGCATCATGCCCGGCGCCCTCGTGGGCGCGGTGCGTGCCTACCGCGAGCTCGAAGCCCGGCCGCTGAGCGGCCCCGAAGTGCGCACTTCCATAGGCTTCATGGTGCAGACCAAGGAGCGTCACTCGCGCCCGCTCGAAGCGGCCCTGACGCTGGCGCAGGATGCGGCGTGGCTGCGTCATGCAGCAGCCCACAGTGGTCTGCTGCACGCCTGAGGTCCCTGACAGGGGCCTTCCGCCTCTTTTAATAAGAATTGCTGTTATCTACTGCACTGCATCATTTATTTTTTGAATGATGTCATGTCCCGATCGAATTTGACCCAGGCCGGCGCGGCCTTGAAACTCCGCGCATGCCTAGTTATGAATCGAGGGACATAGCATGAACCACCCAGGCCGCAAAGGCGAAATCCAGGCCGTGGCCGTTGCCACGGTCGATGACCTGCGCGAACGCATCCGCCGCAAGAGCAAGCTCAAGGGCCGCCAGGCCGATGACAAGTCGCTGGCTGAAGTCATCACCCTGATCGGTCCGAAGCCGGAAGGCGGCCACCGCCGCGATCTGCTCATCGAGCACCTGCACAAGCTCAACGACGCTTACCGCTGCCTGCACGACCGGCACCTGGTGGCCCTGGCCAAGGAGATGAACATCCCCATGGCCGAGGTCTATGAGGTGGCGACCTTCTACCACCACTTCGAGGTGGTCAAGGGTGACGAGCAGGCCCCGGGCCTGACGGTGCGCGTCTGTGACGGCCTGAGCTGCGAAATGGGCGGCGCCCAGAGCCTGATGGCCAAGCTGCAGACTGCGCTGGGCTCGGATCCGTCTAAGGTGCGCGTGATTCCCGCTCCCTGCGTGGGCCGCTGCGAGCAGGCGCCCGTGGCCGTGGTGCACCAGAACCCCGTGCTGCACGCCACGCCCGAATCGGTCGCCAAGGCCGTCAAGGCCGCGGCCAGCACGCATCCCAAGTCCAACGGCAAGTCCAGCTTCGAGCCGGCGGCGCTGGCGCTCAAGTCGGTCTCGCCTGCACCCAGCCAGCAGCAGGTCTCGCCCGATTACGTGGGCTTCGAGGCCTACAAGGCCAAGGGCGGCTACCAGATGATCGCGGACCTGCTCGGGGGCAAGCGCGAGGTCGAGCCCATCATCAAGGCCATGGAAGACTCGGGCCTGCGCGGCTTGGGCGGCGCCGGTTTCCCGGCCGGCCGCAAGTGGCGCATCGTGCGTGACCAGCCGGCGCCGCGCGTGATGGCGGTGAACATCGACGAGGGCGAGCCCGGCACCTTCAAGGACCGCACCTACCTCGAACGTGATCCGCACCGCTTCCTCGAAGGTATGCTGGTCGCCGCCTACGCCGTGGGCGTGGGCGCCTGCTACATCTATCTGCGTGACGAGTACCACGGCGCACGTGCCCTGCTGGAGGCCGAACTGGCCAAGCTGCAGGCCAACCCGCCCTGCGCGCTGCCGCTGATCGAGCTGCGCCGCGGCGCAGGTGCCTACATCTGCGGCGAAGAGTCTGCGATGATCGAATCCATCGAAGGCAAGCGTGGCGAGCCGCGCATGCGCCCGCCCTATATCGCCCAGGTCGGCCTGTTCGGCCGGCCCACGCTGGAGCACAACTTCGAGACGCTCTACTGGGTGCGCGATATCGTGGAGAAGGGCGCGAGCTGGTTCTCCAGCTTCGGCGCCAACGGTCGCAAGGGCTTGCGCAGTTTCAGCGTCAGCGGCCGGGTCAAGCACCCGGGCGTCAAGCTGGCCCCCGCCGGCATCACCATCCGCGAGCTGATCGACCAGTACTGCGGCGGCATGCTCGACGGCCATGAGCTCTATGCCTACCTGCCGGGCGGCGCCTCGGGCGGCATCCTGCCGGCCAGCATGGGCGATATCCCGCTCGATTTCGACACCCTGCAGCCCTACGGCTGCTTCATCGGCTCGGCGGCCGTCATCGTGCTGAGCCAGCACGACACCGCGCGCGAAGCCGCCGTCAACATGATGCGCTTCTTCGCGCACGAGAGCTGTGGTCAGTGCACGCCTTGCCGCGTGGGCACGGCCAAGGCCGTGCAGCTGATGGAGCAGAAGACCTGGGACAACGAGCTGCTTGAGGACCTGAGCCAGGTGATGGTGGATGCCTCCATCTGCGGCCTGGGCCAGGCCGCACCCAACCCCATCCGCTGTGTCCAGAAATATTTCCCGCAAGAACTGGGAGCCTGAAGATGAATGCACCCGCCAAATTGAATGAAGTGATGCCCCAGGTGGTCGAGTTCACGCTCGATGGCCGCAAGGCTCAGGCCTATGCCGGCGAAACCATCCTGACCGTGGCCAAGCGCATGGGCATGGAGATCCCCCACCTTTGCTACAAGGAAGGCTATCGCGCCGATGGCAACTGCCGCGCCTGTGTGGTCGAGATCAAGGGCGAGCGCACGCTGGCCCCGAGCTGCTGCCGCAGCGCCACGGCCGGCATGGAAGTGCAGAGCAAGAGCGAGCGCGCCGTCAAGAGCCAGAAAATGGTGCTCGAGATGCTGCTGTCCGACATGCCTGACGAGGGCTACAAGTGGGACGAGCAGGACGAATCCCTGCAGCATGGCGAACTGTCGCAGTGGGCCAAGAAGGCCGGTGTCACCGTGCGCCCCGAGCTCAAGGCCCTGCGCCGCGAGCAGCCGGTGGCCGACGTCTCGCACCCGGCCATGGCCGTGAACCTCGACGCCTGCATCCAGTGCAACCGCTGCGTGCGCGCCTGCCGTGAAGAACAGGTCAACGACGTGATCGGCTACGCCCTGCGCGGCAGCCACAGTGAGATCGTCTTCGATCTGGGCGACAAGATGGGCGACAGCACCTGCGTGGCCTGCGGTGAATGCGTGCAGGCCTGCCCGACGGGCGCGCTCATGCCCAAGAGCCGCGTGGGCTCGCAGCAGGTCGACAAGAAGGTCGATTCGGTCTGCCCCTTCTGTGGTGTGGGTTGCCTGATCACCTACAACGTCAAGGACAACAAGATCATCAGCGTGGACGGGCGCGACGGCCCGGCCAACCACAACCGCCTGTGCGTCAAGGGCCGCTTTGGCTTCGACTACGCGCACAACCCGCAGCGCCTGACCAAGCCGCTGATCCGCAAGGCCGGCGTGCCCAAGGACCCGGAGGCCATCGACGAACTCAACCGCAAGATGAGCGAGGACCCGTCCATCATCTCCACCATGTTCCGCGAAGCGACCTGGGAAGAGGCGCTGGACCTGGCCGGTGGCGGCCTCAAGGCCCTGCGCGACAAGTACGGCAAGAAGGCGCTGGCCGGCTTCGGTTCGGCCAAGGGCAGCAACGAAGAGGCCTACCTGTTCCAGAAGCTGGTGCGTACCGGCTTTGGCAGCAACAACGTGGACCACTGCACGCGCCTGTGCCACGCTTCCAGCGTGGCGGCCCTGCTTGAAGGCGTGGGCTCGGGGGCGGTGTCCAACCAGGTCAACGACGTGGAGCACTCGGGTCTGATCATGCTGATCGGCTCCAACCCCACGGCCAACCACCCGGTGGCGGCCACCTGGTTCAAGAACGCGGCCAAGAAGGGCACCAAGATCGTGCTGGCCGACCCGCGCATCACCGACATCGGCAAGCACGCCTGGCGTACCCTGCAGTTCAAGCCGGACACCGATGTGGCCATGCTCAACGCCATGATCTACACGGTGATCGAGGAGGGCCTGGCCGACAAGGACTTCCTCAAGAACCGCGCCAGCAATTTCGAGGCGCTGAAGAAAAACGTCCAGGGCTACAGCCCCGAGGCCATGGAGCCCATCTGCGGCATCCCGGCCGCCACGCTGCGCGAAGTGGCGCGCGAGTTCGCCAAGTCCAAGGCCTCGATGATCCTCTGGGGCATGGGCGTGAGCCAGCACGTGCACGGCACGGACAACGCGCGCTGCCTGATCGCGCTGTGCGCGGTGACCGGCCAGATCGGCAAGCCCGGTTCCGGCCTGCACCCGCTGCGTGGCCAGAACAACGTGCAGGGCGCCAGCGATGCCGGCCTGATCCCCATGATGTTCCCGAACTATCAGCGCGTGGACAACAAGGAAGTGCACCAGTGGTTCGAGAAGTTCTGGGGCGCCGAGCTCGATGACAAGCCCGGCTACACCGTGGTCGAGATCATGCACAAGGCCCTGGTCGACGACAGCGATCCGCACAAGATCCACGGCATGTACGTCGAGGGGGAGAACCCCGCCATGAGCGACCCCGACCTCAACCACGCGCGCCATGCACTGGCCGAGCTCAAGCACTTGGTCGTGCAGGACATCTTCATGACCGAGACCGCCTGGCTGGCCGACGTGATCCTTCCCGCCACCGCCTGGCCCGAGAAGACCGGCACGGTGAGCAACACCGACCGCATGGTGCAGCTGGGCAAGCAGGCCGTCACGCCTCCGGGCGAGGCCAAGCCCGACCTCTGGATCATCCAGCAGATCGCCCAGCGCATGGGTCTGAACTGGAACTACCGCGGCGAGCACGCCGGTGTGGCCGAGGTCTATGAGGAAATGCGCCAGGCCATGCACACGGCCATCTCGGGCATCACCTGGGACCGTCTGCAGAAAGAGTCCAGCGTGACCTACCCCTGCCTGAGTGCGGACGATCCGGGCCAGCCCATCGTCTTCGTGGACAAGTTCGACACCAAGGATGGCAAGGTCAAGCTGGTGCCGGCCGACATCATCCCGGCCAACGAGCGCCCCGATGCCGACTTCCCCTTCGTGCTGATCACGGGCCGCCAGCTCGAGCACTGGCACACGGGCAGCATGACGCGCCGCTCGGGCGTGCTCGATGCCATCGAGCCCATCGCCACGGCCTCCATGTGCGGCGCCGACATGGCCGAGCTGGGCCTGAGCCCGGGGGATGTGGTGACGGTGGCCTCGCGCCGCGGCCAGGTGGCCATCCACCTGCGCCAGGACGACGGCACGCCGCGCGGCGCGGTCTTCATCCCCTTTGCCTACTACGAGGCAGCCGCCAACCTGATCACCAACGCGGCATTCGATCCGGTCGCCAAGATCCCGGAGTTCAAGTACTGCGCGGTCTCGATCCGTCGCGGCGGCAAGCCGGCCAAGACGCAGGGCTTCGGGGCGGCGGAGGTGATGCTGGGCTGAGTCAAGCTGCATCGGCGGAAATGAAAAGGCCTTGCACCTCGGTGCAAGGCCTTTTTACTTTGAGGCAACCGTCAAATGCAAAAGCGAGCTCGGGCCTGCCTTTGTTGGGCCGCTTGTGAGTTCGTTCAGAAGCTGAATACGCCAGAGACCAGAAAGGTGCCCATGCGACCGGAGACGGCGCCCTCGCCAGCCGCCATGTCGTAGCTGGAGAGCGACAGGCGCAGGGCTGCATGGGGGGTGAAGGCGTACTCTGCCCCACCGCCGAACATGACGCCGGTTTTGGTCTGGCTGTCTTTCACGATCAGCACATAGCCCGGATCGGCGGACAGCTTCGAGGTCAGGCTGGTCACGCCCAGCTTGCCGAACAAGGTCCAGTTGCCTACGGGCTGGTTGAACACGGCCGAAACGCCATAACCAGAGACTTTCACCTTGCTGTTGGTGAGCTTGATGTCGCCGGTCGAGATGTGCTCGGCTTCAACGGCAATGTTTTCGTTGAACTTGACGCCGCCGAAGAAACTGACGGCGCTTGCGGACTCCGATTTGGTCTGGCCAGAGTTGGAGTCCTTGACGTTCGAAAAGGCGCTGCCACCGCCGAGGCCTACATAGCCTTTCAGGTTTTGGGCCATGGCGATCGAGGAAAGGCCGGCCAGGACTGCCAGAGCGAGAACTTTGAATTTCATGGTGTTGATCGAAATGAGATGAGGGAGGTGCCGGCCTGGCACTCCCGCATGGAGACGCCGGACCAAGGCTGGAGGAGCATATGAAAAGACATCCTGTCTCCCTATCCCTCTTTTGGGGGATGGCGCAACACCGGCGGTATCGGCGTTTGCGACATTTTGTCGCGCCAGACTGCATAGGCAGGTCTTTGCCTATCCGCTACAGTGGCGGCTGTATGAACAAGAGTCCGTCTTTGCCCGTGGCCGTCGTGATGCGCAAGGTGCGCATTACCGGGCCCATGAGCCATTGGCAGCCCTGGCGCTGGGAGCTGGCCGATGTGGTCCTGCACGAGCCGGCCTTCGAGGGCGAGCCGCGCCGGTTGCGCCAGGACGAGGACGGCGAGCAGTGGCTCCATCCCGGCTTCACGGTTGAGCTTTTCCGCGACGATGCCGAAGGCTATTACCTCAACGCCACCACGCCCGCCCCTTGCTGGTTCGTGCTCTGGCGCATGGAGGAGGAGGCCACGCTGGCCGACGAGCCCATTGCGCGTCCGGTGGCCGTCTCGGTGAGCTATCACGACGCCGGCCGCTGGCTGGACGCGCAGGAGACCGTGGAGCAGGTCCCGGCCCCGCCCGACATCGTGACGTGGTTCCGGGCCTTTGCCGATGAGCACTACGTGATCGAACCCAAGCGCCGCAAGCGCCCGGACAGCTTCAAGCCGCTGACCGATCGGTTCGGCAACCCGGCCTCGGTGAGCACCGAAAAGAAATACGGTGGAGGCGACCATGGCTGAGGGCTTTCTGGGCCGCTGGTCGCAGCGCAAGCAGGCGCTGCGTGAGGGCAAGCCCCTTGAGGAGCCGCTGGTCTCGGTCGCCCCGCCCACACCTGCACCCGCGGTCGCTGCGCGCACGCCGCCTGTCCAGGCCGAGCCAGGCGCCGCACCCGAGGTGGAGGCACCCCCGCCGCCCACGCTGGAGGAGGCACAGGCCCTGACGCCGCAATCCGATTTCCGGCGCTATGTCGCCGGCGATGTGGACCCCGAGGTCAGGCACGCCGCGATGCGCAAGCTGTTCTCCGATCCGCACTTCAATGTGATGGACGGACTGGACATCTACATCGATGACTACAACACGCCCAATCCCATGCCGGCTTCCATGCTGAGCAAGATGGCCAGCGCCCATTTCCTGGGCCTGGTGGAAGAAGAGCAAGAGAAGAAGCCGCAGGCGCCCGCCGCCGTGCAGCCGACCCACGTAGCCGTACCCGCGCAGGACGTGAAGGAGCCTGAGTCTCCCCAGACCTGCGTCGCAGAAACCGACGAGACCCCACACCATGACGACCCTGATTTGCGACTGCAACAAGACCATGCCGCTGGACCCCAAGGGCCTGGGCGCGGCGCTTGACGAAACGCTGACACTGCACAGCACTCTGTGCCGGCGCGAGGCTGGCGCGTTCCAGCAGGCCTTGGGCCGTGGGGACGACCTGGTGGTGGCCTGCACCCAGGAGGCGCGGCTGTTCGGCGAAATCGCCGAACAGACCGAGGGCGCCAAAGCCGTGCCCATCCGCTTCGTCAACATTCGCGAAACCGGGGGCTGGAGCAAGGACGCCAGCAAGGCCATGCCCAAGATGGCGGCGCTGCTGGCTGCCGCGCGGCTGCCCGATCCCGAGCCCGTGCCTACGGTGACTTACAAGAGTGCGGGCCGGCTGCTGATCATCGGCGCGCTCGACGCGGCCGAGCGCGCCGCCGACTTGCTGGCGGACACCCTGGATGTGACCCTGTTCAGCACCGGTGCCGGTGCCGACGGCGGGCTCCAGGAGCGCCGCTACCCGGTGCTGACGGGACGCATCGAGTCCCTGACGGGTTGGCTCGGTGCCTTCGAACTCCAGCGCCAGACGAACAACCCGATCGATCTGGACCTGTGCACGCGCTGCAATGCCTGCATCGCCGCCTGCCCCGAGAACGCCATCGGCTTCGACTACCAAATTGATAGCAATCTTTGCAAATCCCATCGCAGCTGCGTCCAAGCCTGCGGCGCAGCCGGGGCGATCGACTTCACGCGCGAGCCGCAGTCCGAGAGCGACACCTTCGACCTCGTGCTCGACCTGCGCGGCTCGCCCGCTTTCAGCCAGCACGCCAGGCCCCAGGGCTACTTCCTCTGGGATGGCCAAGACCCGCGCGTGCTGATCGAGCTGCGTGGCCTGGTCGGTGAATTCGAGAAGCCCAAGTTCTTCACCTACAAGCAGAAGCTCTGCGCACACAGCCGCAACGAGAAAACCGGCTGCAATGCCTGTATCGAAGTCTGCTCGGCCTCGGCCATCAGCTCGGAAAAGGATCGCCAGCAGATCAAGGTCAACCCCAACCTCTGCGTGGGCTGCGGGGCCTGCACCACGGTTTGCCCCAGCGGTGCGCTGGCCTTTGCCTACCCGCGCGCCAGCGAGCAGGGCGTCAAGTTCAAGACCCTGCTCTCGGCCTACCAGCGCGCGGGTGGGCGTGAACCGGCCTTGCTGTTGCACAGCCAGCAGGCCGGCACCCGTCTGATCGGCGATCTGGGTCGCGCTGCGCGCGTGGACCCGGACATGCTGGGCGTGCCCGCCCGCGTGATTCCGGTGCCGGTCTGGCACACGGCTTCCCTGGGCCTGGAGGTCTGGCTCTCGGCCGTGGCCTATGGCGCACGGAATGTCTGGGTGCTGATGACGGGTGAGGAGGCGCCGCAGTACCTTGAGGCCGTGCGTGCGCAGATGAATGTGGCCCAGTCCATCCTCAACGGCCTCGGGTACACGGGCGAGCACTTCCGCATCCTGCACGCACGCGATGCGCGTGACCTCGCCGAGCTCGATGCCTCACTGCAGGCTGCACCGGCCAAGGGCGTGGCCAAGACGGCCAGCTTTGCGGTGCAGGCCGACAAGCGTGCCACGCTGGAGCTCGCGCTGGATCATCTGGTCGAGCAGGCGCCGACGCGCCCGGAGCTCATTGCCCTGCCGGCCCAGGGCTCGCCGCTGGGGGCACTGGCCATCAACAAGGACGCCTGCACCATGTGCCTGAGCTGCGTCAATGCCTGCCCAGCCAGCGCGCTGCAGGACAACCCGAACGCGCCGCAGCTCAAGTTCATCGAGAAGAACTGCGTGCAATGCGGCCTGTGCGTCAAGACCTGCCCGGAACAGGCGCTGAGCCTGGTGCCACAGTTGCGCCTGACCCCGCAGCGCAAGGAGGCCGTGGTCATCAACGAGATGCAGCCCTATGCCTGCGTGCGCTGCGGCAAGCCTTTCGGCACGCTCAAGGCCATCGAGGCCATGCTGGGCAAGCTGGCGGGCCATGCCATGTTCCAGGGCGAGGCGCTGGAGCGGCTGAAGATGTGCGGTGACTGCCGCGTGATCGACATCTACAGCAACCCGAACGAATCAAAAATCACCGACCTCTGAAAAGACCGACACGATGAGCACGGACAAGAACACCGAAGATGCCCAGCTGGCCCAGGGCTCGCTGGACGAGGAGACCGCGCGCGCCGAAGTCTATGGCCTGCTGGCCGCGCTGTACTACGCGCCGCCCGGCGCTGAGCTGCTGGAACAGCTGCGCGTGGCCGCCACCGAGGCACCGGCCGAGGGCGGCTTTCTCGAGGAGCCCTGGCGTGGCCTGGTGGGCGCCGCGCGCGACATGGATCTGGCCGCCGTGACCGGCGAGTACCACACGCTGTTTGGCGGCGTGGGCAAGCCCGAGATCTACCTCTTCGGTTCCCACTACCTCAGCGGCTTTCTCAATGAAAAGCCGCTGGCCCAGCTGCGCACGGACCTGGCCGCTCTGGGCCTGGCGCGCGACGAGACCCTGCCCGAGACCGAGGACCATATCGCCTACCTCTGCGAGGTCATGCGCTACCTGATCGCGGGCGACGACGTGGCCGTGGCCAACCTCACCAAGCAGCGCGAGTTCTTTGTGGACCATCTGCAGCCCTGGGTGAACCAGCTCTGCGATGCGCTCGAGGCGCATCCGCGGGCACGCTTCTACGCCGCGCTGGCGGGCTTCACGCGCGCCTTCATCAGCGTGGAGATGCAGGGCTTCGACATGCTGGCTTAAGCGCGCCGCGCTTCCATCGGGCCGGTGGGCCCCTCCTGCGGTGCCTGCGGTTCCGTCAGCAGCCAGACGCGGAAGGTCGCGCCCGGGCTGTCTTCGCCCAGCTCCCGGCGGTTCAGGCCCTCGATGCTGCCGCCGTAGCGCTCCACCAGGCCCACGCTGATCCACAGGCCCAGGCCGTTGCCGTCGTTCTTGGTGGTGAAGAAGGGGCGGAACAGGCGCTCCTTGACGCGCTCGGAAAGTCCGGGGCCCGTGTCGCTGATCTCCAGCAGCACGCCGGTCTTGCTGTCTTCGCGGTCGCGCGTACGCAGGCGCAGCGTGCCGCCCTCGGGCATGACCTGGATGGCGTTGATCATGAGGTTGATCACCACCTGCTGCAGTTCCTGACGGTTGATGCCGGTGCGTACCGTGGCCCGCAGATCCCGCTGGACTTCGATGTGCGTGCGCGTCAGCAGATGGGCCACGAGCACCAGGGAGTTCTCCAGTACCTGGTTCACATCCACGGCTTCCACATAGCCGGCGTACTCGGTCGGGCGTGCGTACTGCAGCAGCTGGGTGACGATGAGGCGCATGCGCTCGACCTGCTGGTCCAGCAGCCGGAGCTCGGCCTGCACCGGCGCGGCCTGCGGCCCCAGGGTCTCGCGCATCAGGTCCAGATTGCCCTGGATCACGGCGATGGGGTTGTTGATCTCATGCGCCACACTGGCCGTGAGCTGGCCGATGGCGGCCAGCTTCTCGGACTTGACCAGCTGCGCCTGGGCCTGCTGCAGCGAGGCGTTGCTCTGTGCAAGCTCGCGCGTGCGCTCGATCACCTTGGCGTCCAGTTCCTCGGCCCAGCGCTGCAGCGCGCGCGTCTTCTCGTCGATCACGTCCAGCAGCTCGTCCAGATGCCCGGCCAGCGCGCCGATCTCGTCGCGTGCGCTCACCGCGCCGACGCGCGCACCCGTGTCGCCGTCTTCCACGCGCTGCATGGTCTGGTTCATCTGCTCCACGGGTCGGAAGATGCTGCGCGCCCAGCGCAGCGAGAACAGCGCGGCCAGGATCATCACGAGCACGAAGATGCCGACGATGAGCGCCAGCATGCCGTACTTGACGTAGCGGAAGGGCTGTTCCAGATAACCCACGTAGAGCATGCCCACCCGCTCGCCGCCGGCGTCGACCAGCGGTTCGTAGGCCGAGACGTACCAGTCGTTCACGACGAAGGCACGGTCGAGCCAGGTCTCGCCGCGGCTGAGCACGGCCTCGCGCACCGCGTGCGACACGCGTGTGCCGATGGCGCGTTCGTCGCGGAACAGGCGCACATTGGTGGTGATGCGCACGTCATCCATGAAGAGCGTGGCGGTGCCGTGGCTGCCGAAAGGCAGGGAACCTTCGGGGTAGACGATGCGGTTGATGTGGTCGATGAAGGGCAGGTTCTGGTTCAGCAGCACGCCGCCGCGCAGCAGGGCCACGATGCTGCCGTCGGCACCGCGCACGGGCGTGGTGGCCAGCATCACGAGGGCACGGTCTTCGACGCTGCGCGTGGTGGGCACGGCGCTGCGGGTGGCGATCAGCGGGATGTGGATGCGAGGTGCGAGATGCGGCGCCAGCGCCAGCAGCTCGGCCGGTTCCAGCCGCGCCAAGCTCGCGTGGTCGGTGCTCACGCGCGCATGGATGGCCGCTGGCCCGCTGGCGGGCGCGTGCAGCTGGGCTGGCGGTTCCGCCTTGGGCAGCCAGCCGGCGGTGATAAGGCGGCCGTCCAGCGCATAGAGATTGAAGAAGTCGAAACCTAGACGATGGCGCTCGCGCATCAGCAGGGACTGGACGGCGGGCAGATCGCGGCTGTGCAGCGACTGGTACAGGGCCTGCGAGGCCGCCACGGCCTGCGTACCCGAACCCACCTCGGCCAGCACCTGCTCGAAATAGCCGCGCGCCACGGCCAGGTCGCTGCGCACCTTGGTGATGAGCAGGCGGTCGTAGGCGGCGTTGCCCCAGATCACGAGGGCGCCCACGAGCAGCGGCAGCACCACCAGCAGCGGCAGCAAGGCCATGGCCAGCAGCTTGTTGCGGATGGAATGCGTGAGCCAGCGCGGCGCCAGCAGGGCGCGCAGCCGGGGCCAGGGCGTCACGGCAGGGCCCATTCGGCGCAGCGCCGCTCCAGCGTGCGGCGCGAGATCCCCAGCAGCTGCGCGGCCTGGGTCTTGTCGCCCTGCACCGAGTCGAGCACGGCGAGGATGTGCTGCTTTTCCAGCGTGTGCAGATCGGTGGGCTGGGCACTGGCGGCGCGGCGCTTCTTGTCCATGGCGTAGAGCGCCGAGACGTTGAGCGTGCCCAGGATCAGCGAGCGTTCGATCAGATTGCGCAGCTCGCGCACATTGCCAGGCCAGTCGTACTGGGTGAGGTAGTCCATCTCGGCGGCCGTCAGCTGCAGCGGCAAGGCACCCAGCACGGGCGCAAGCTGGCTGGTGAAGTGCTGCACGAGGTCGGGGATGTCCTCCTTGTGCTCGCGCAGAGGCGGCAGCGTGAGCTCCACCACTTGCAGGCGGTAGTAGAGGTCCTTGCGAAAGCGCCCCTCGGCCACCTCCTGTTGCAGGTCGCGGTTGGTCGCGGCGATGATGCGCACGTTCACGGGCACCAGCTGCTGGCTGCCCACGGGGCGGATCTGCAGGTCTTCGAGCGCGCGCAGCAGGGTGGCCTGCAGGGCCAGGGGCAGCTCGGCCACCTCGTCGAGAAAGAGCGTGCCGCCTTGCGCGTAGTAGAACAGCCCGTCACGTGCGCGCGTGGCGCCGGCGAAGGCGCCCTTGGCATGGCCGAAGAGCTCGCTTTCCATCTGCTCGGGCGAGACCGAGGCGCAGTTGACCGGCACGAAAGGGCCTTGCGCGCGCGGGCTCAAGGCATGCAGGGCGCGCGCGACCAGTTCCTTGCCCGTGCCCGATTCGCCCTGCAGCAGCACGGTGCTGTTGACCGGCGCCACGCGGCGGACCGAGGCCGAGAGCTCGGCGATCTGGGCCGAGCGGCCCACCAGGCCGTTGTCGGCGAACTGGCTGCGCGCGAGCGTGTGGCGCAGCACGAAGTTCTCGCGCGCCAGCCGTGCGCTTTCGTAGCAGCGCCGCACGGCGTTGAGGATCTGCGGCACGCGGAAGGGCTTGAGGATGAAGTCCGAGGCGCCGGCACGCAGCGCCTCGATGGCCGTGTCCAGATCGGCGAAGGCCGTGATCAGGATGACCTGGCCCGTGTAGCCGTGCTCACGCAGATCCTTGAGCCAGGCCAGGCCGTTCATGCCGGGCAGGGCGATGTCCAGGATGATGAGGTCCACATGGTGGTCGCGCAGCAGCGCGGCACCGTCCTCGGCGCTGCCGGCTTCGTGCACGGTCTGGCAGCGCGGCCCCAGGGTCTTGACGAGGAAGTTGCGCATGCCGGGTTCGTCGTCGACGACGAGGATGGACCAGTAAGGCCAGCCCTCGGCCATCTTGGCGCTGTCAGCGGGGTGCGGGGTTTGGGTCACGTTGTATCGGCCAAAGGTGAGGGATTCTATCGAGCGCTTCCGAGTGATTTTCTCGGGTATCGCGCATTTCGACCTGGGTGCAACACCAGTGGCGAGAGTGAATTGGGAAGCATTCTTATCTGCTTCGTGACGCCTCGCGACAACTTGTCGCAACGTTTGCGTCAGGATGTCTGGCTGCTGCACGGATGCTGCGAAGCAGCAATCACGCAAAGCCCTGTGCCGCCGTGATTTGCGCGCCCGGCAGGTCTGGTTGGGGCGCGAACAAATATATCAGTCACTGGTGAATTAAAGGCGTTCCCCGAGGGAAAACACGGCAAAACTTATCGGCAGATTCGCTTGCTGAATCGGTGCTGCGTTGATAAATTCGAAGGAGGTTATGCATATCCATTCCTATCTCGGTAATGGAGTGAATGTCAGTCACAGGAGACCAGCATGAGTCAACAAGCCCAAGGGAAATTGTCGCGTCGCACCCTGTTTGCAGGGGCAGGCACGGTCGGTGCCGTGGCCGCGGTGGCCAGCCTGCTGCCGTCGGCGCAACCGGTCGAGCAGGCCGCCCAGGAGCTCAAGCCCGCGCCGAAGAACGGTGGCGGCTACCAGCTGACCGAACACGTCAAGCACTACTACCAGACCACCCGCCTCTAATTCAAGTCCAAGTCCCAGCTGGAGAGAGACATGTTGCTCACCAAAAAATCCCCGGTGACCGAGGCCACGGCCCGCTCGCCTTTCGTGCACAGCCTGCGTCGCGGTCTGTCGCAAGCGCTGCCCACCATGGACCGCCGTGCCTTCCTGCGCCGCTCGGGCCTGGGCCTGGGCGTCGGCCTGGCTGCGTCGCAGCTCACGCTCGTCAAGAAGGCTCGCGCCGCCAGCAAGGTGGGCGTGGGTGACGGCAAGATCGAAGTCAAGCGCACCGTCTGCAGCCACTGCTCGGTGGGCTGCGCCATCGACGCCGTGGTGGAAAACGGCGTCTGGACCCGTCAGGAGCCGGTGTTCGATTCCCCGATCAATCTCGGCGCGCACTGCGCCAAGGGTGCTTCGATCCGCGAGCACGGCCACGGTGAGTACCGCCTGCGCTACCCCATGAAGCTCGTGAACGGCAAGTACGAGCGCATCAGCTGGGACACGGCACTCAAGGAAATCGCCGATCGCATGCTGGAGCTGCGCAAGGCCAGCGGCCCGGACAGTGTCTACTTCATCGGTTCGTCCAAGCACAGCAACGAGCAGGCTTACCTGCTGCGCAAGTTCGTGAGCTTCTGGGGCACGAACAACTGTGATCACCAGGCACGTATCTGCCACTCCACGACGGTGGCTGGCGTGGCCAACACCTGGGGCTATGGTGCGATGACCAACTCGTACAACGACATGCAGAACAGCAAGGTCGCTCTGTACATCGGTTCCAACGCCGCCGAGGCCCATCCGGTTTCCATGCTGCACATGCTGCACGCCAAGGAAACCGGCTGCAAGATGATCGTCGTCGACCCGCGCTTCACGCGTACCGCGGCCAAGGCCGACGAGTACGTGCGCATCCGCTCCGGCTCCGACATCCCCTTCCTGTTCGGTGTCCTGTACCACATCTTCAAGAACGGCTGGGAAGACAAGAAGTACATCAACGACCGGGTCTACGGCATGGACGACGTCAAGAAGGACGTCATGGCCAAGTGGACGCCGGCGGCGGTTGAAGAGGCCTGCGGCGTGCCTGAAGCCCAGGTGCTGAAGATCGCCAAGATGCTGCACGAGAGCCGTCCCGGCACCATCGTGTGGTGCATGGGCCAGACCCAGCACACCATTGGCAACGCCATGGTGCGTGCTTCCTGCATTCTGCAGCTGGCGCTGGGCAACGTCGGCAAGACCGGCGGCGGTACCAACATCTTCCGCGGCCACGATAACGTGCAGGGCGCGACCGACGTCGGCCCCAACCCCGACTCGCTGCCGGGCTACTACGGCGTGGCCGAGGGCTCGTGGAAGCACTTCGCCAACGCCTGGGGTGTGGATTTCGAGTGGATCAAGAAGCAGTACGCCTCGCCCGCGATGATGACCAAGCCGGGCATCACCGTCTCGCGCTGGATCGACGGCGTGCTTGAGAAGAACGAGCTGATCGACCAAGACAACAACCTGCGCGGCGTCTTCTACTGGGGCCATGCGCCCAACTCCCAGACCCGTGGTCTGGAAATGAAGCGCGCCATGGACAAGCTGGACCTGCTGGTGGTGGTCGATCCCTACCCGTCGGCCACGGCCGCCATGGCTGCCATGCCGGGCAAGCCGGAAGACCTCAACCCCAACCGTGCGGTCTACCTGCTGCCCGCGGCCACGCAGTTCGAGACCAGTGGTTCCTGCACGGCCTCGAACCGCTCCATCCAGTGGCGTGAGAAGGTGATCGAGCCGCTGTGGGACAGCCGCAGCGATCACATGATCATGTACCAGCTGGCCCAGAAGCTCGGCTTCGACAAGGAGCTGGTCAAGAACTACAAGCTGCAGAAGGTCAAGGGCATGGACGAGCCTGTGCCCGAGGACATCCTGCGCGAGATCAACCGTTCCGTCTGGACCATCGGCTACACCGGCCAGAGCCCCGAGCGTCTCAAGGCCCACATGCGCCACATGAACGCTTTCGACGTGAAGACGCTCAAGTGCAAGGGCACCGTGGTAGACAAGGAGACCGGCTACGACATGACCGGTGACTACTTCGGTCTGCCCTGGCCCTGCTACGGCACGCCGGAACTCAAACACCCCGGTTCGCCCAATCTGTACGACACCTCCAAGCACGTCATGGAAGGTGGCGGCAACTTCCGCGCCAACTTTGGTGTTGAGAAGGACGGCAAGAACCTGCTGGCCGAGAACGGTTCGCACTCGGTCGGTGCCGACATCACCACCGGTTATCCGGAGCTCGACCATGTGCTGCTGAAGAAGCTGGGCTGGTGGGGGGAGCTGACCGAGGCGGAAGCCAAGGCGGCAGAAGGCAAGAACTGGAAAACCGATCCCTCGGGCGGCATGATCCGTGTGTTCATGAAGAACCACGGCTGCCATCCCTTTGGCAATGCCAAGGCCCGTGCGGTGGTCTGGAACTTCCCGGATCCGGTGCCGCAGCACCGCGAGCCGGTCTATGGCACCCGCCCGGACCTGATCGCCAAGTACCCGACGCACGACGACCAGAAGAACCGCTGGCGCCTGCCCATCCTGTACAAGTCGCTGCAGCAGAAGAACGTGGCCGACAAGATGCACGAGAAGTATCCGCTGATCATGACCTCGGGCCGTCTGGTCGAGTACGAGGGCGGTGGCGAGGAGACCCGTGCCAACCCCTGGCTGGCCGAGCTGCAGCAGGAAGCCTTCGTGGAAATCCACCCGAAGACGGCGGCCGAGCGTGGCATCCGCAACGGCGAGCGCGTCTGGATGAGCACCCCGACCGGTGCCCGGATCAACGTCCAGGCTCTGGTGACCGAGCGTGTCGGCCCCGACACGGTCTGGATGCCGTTCCACTTCTCCGGTCGCTGGCAGGGTGCGGACATGCTGTCCTACTACCCCAAGGGCGCGGCGCCCATCGTGCGCGGCGAAGCGGTCAACACGGCCACCACCTATGGTTACGACATCGTGACCATGATGCAGGAAACCAAGACCACCATCTGCCAGATTGAGAAGGCCTGAGGAGTAAGACATGGCACGCATGAAATTTGTTTGTGACGCCGAGCGCTGCATCGAGTGCAACGGTTGCGTCACCGCTTGCAAGAACGAGCACGAAGTCCCCTGGGGCGTGAACCGCCGCCGTGTGGTCACCCTCAATGACGGTGTCCCGGGCGAGAAGTCGATCTCGGTGGCCTGCATGCACTGCAGCGACGCACCCTGCATGGCTGTCTGCCCTGTCAACTGCTTCTACCGCACCGATGAGGGTGTGGTGCTGCACGACAAGGACATCTGCATCGGTTGCGGCTACTGCTCTTACGCCTGCCCCTTCGGCGCTCCGCAGTTCCCCTCGCAGGGCACCTTCGGTGTGCGCGGCAAGATGGACAAGTGCACCTTCTGCGCCGGTGGTCCCGAGGCCCACGGCAGCCAGGCCGAGTTCGAGAAATACGGACGCAACCGCCTGGCAGAAGGCAAGCTGCCGGCTTGCGCCGAGATGTGCTCGACCAAGGCCCTGCTCGCCGGCGACGGCGACATGGTGGCGGACATCTTCCGCACCCGCGTGCTGCAACGCGGCAAGGGCGCTGAGGTCTGGGGCTGGGGCACCGCCTACGGTTCTCGTCAGGCCGGCCAGCCCGTACCGGCAGGAGCCAAGTCATGAAGAAAATCCTGATCGCTGCATCCTTCGCTTGCCTGCTCGCCGCTTGCGGCGAGGTGGACCAGTCTGTGGCCGGCGTCAAGTCGGACGCTCCGTCCTACAACGGCACGGGCAAGGCCTATGTCGAGCCGGGCTGGAAGCCCGGTGACAAGACCAGCTGGGAGTCCAAGCTCAAGGCGCGCGGCCAGTATGGCCAGAACGAGTACAACCGGGTCAACTGAAGAACGGACGCCTCTCATGAAAAAAGCTCTCGCCGTGGCGATGCTCATGGCCTTGGGCTGGGCCGCTCCGGCCCTGGCCCAGCAGGACAAACTCAAGCTCGACGAGCCGCCGGCCAAGGCGGCGCCGGCCCAGCAAGGCGGCATCAAAGGCCAGAACATCTTCGATGTGAAGCCCGATGCCAGCGAGGAGCCGGGCTATGCCACACAGACCAATGCCGAGCGCGCCCAGGTGCAGCCCGGCAACAACGCGCCCATGTGGCGTGCGGTCGGCGCCGGTGTCACAGGCTACAGTAGCCTGCCCCGGCACGAAGCGCCCGAGGCCGGTAACCTGATCCAGCCCTTTGTGCAGTATCCGGGCTCGATGCTCACCAACGCCGGCGAAGCCTGGCGCCAGGTGCGCAATCACTGGATCATTCCCTACGGTGGCGCCTTGCTGCTGATCGCCTTGGGTGCGGTGGCCTTGTTCTACTGGCGCAAGGGCACGATGCAGCTGCACGGCGCCGAGACCGGCCGCAAGATCGAGCGCTTCACGGCTTTCGAGCGCGCGGCCCACTGGGCCAATGCGATCGCCTTCGTCATCCTCGCGGTGTCGGGCATCGTCATGGCCTTCGGCAAGTATTTCCTGCACCCCATCATCGGTGGCACGCTCTTCGGCTGGCTCACCTATGTGCTCAAGAACCTGCACAACTTCGCCGGTCCGGTGTTCGCGGTGTCCCTGGTGATCGTGATTGCTACCTTCATCAAGGACAACCTGCCACGCAAGGAAGACATCACCTGGCTGGTCAAGGGCGGCGGTCTGCTGTCCGGACAGGAGATCCCCTCGCACCGCTTCAACGCGGGCGAGAAGGTTCTGTTCTGGGGCGGCGTCTTCTTCCTCGGCCTGATCGTCGTGGCTTCGGGTCTGGTGCTCGACAAACTCGTTCCGGGGCTGGAGTACCTGCGTGGCGAGATGCAGATTGCCCACATGATCCACGCTGTGGCCACCGTGCTGATGATGGCCATGTTCATCGGCCACATCTACATGGGGACGGTCGGCATGGCCGGCGCCTACGACGCCATGAAGACCGGCTATGTCGACGAGACCTGGGCCAAGGAACACCACGAGCTCTGGTACGACGACATCAAGGCCGGCAAGATTCCCGCCCAGCGCAGCCAGCCTGCGGCGCCCGGTGCCACGGTCAAGGCCTGAGTCACAGAAAGAGAGAGACCTGCATGAAATCCATCGCCCTGTTCATCGCCGCCAGTGCCCTGAGCATCTCGGCCCTGGCCAAACTGCCGGCACCGAACGACGCCGCCAAGGCTGCGGCAGCCGAAGCTGCGGCCAAGACCGCGCACGCTGGCAAGGTCGAGGCCTACCTCCTGTGCAAGTCGCAGGACCGGACCGCGGCCCACTACCGCAAGTCGGCCAAGTCCAAGGACGCCAAGCCCGTGGCCACGGCACCGTGTGCCGATCCCGGGCCCTACAAGCCGGCCGCTGCCGCGGCAGCACCGACGGCGCCCGCCAAGAAGTCCTGATCCGCAAGCGCATTGCGGGCATGGGCCGGTGTCGCAAGACCCCGGCCCTTTTTGTTGTACCCTGCCGCCATGTCTGACCGCCTGCTTCCCCGCCTGACCCGTGCCAGCGCACCGCTGACGCGCGAGGTCGCCGTCGTCAATGAACACGGTGACGCCAGCACACTCTCCATCCCCGCCGAGCGGGCGCTCACGGTCTATGTGGACAAGCGCGAACTCGTCACCCTCATGACCCTGGGGGCGCAGCCCGAGCTGCTGGTGCTGGGCTATCTGCGCAACCAGCGCCTCGTGCGCTCGGTGGATGAGGTGGAATCCATCACCGTGGACTGGGACGTGGGCGCCGCCGCCGTGAAGACGCGCGAGGGCATCGCCAACGTTGAGGAGCGTACCGCCAAGCGTGTGGTCACCACGGGCTGTGGTCAGGGCAGTGTCTTTGGCGACCTGATGGACGAGGTGGACCAGATTGCCTTGCCGCCCGCTGCGCGTCTGACCCAGGCCCAGCTCTATGGCATCGTCAACGCCATCCGGCTGCAGGAAAGCACCTACAAGTCCGCTGGCTCGGTGCACGGCTGCGCGCTGTTCCGCGGCGAGGAGATGCTGATCTTCGTCGAAGACGTGGGGCGTCACAATGCCATCGACACCATTGCGGGCTGGATGTGGATGCAGGATCCGGCTTCGATGGGTTCTGCGGACAAGGTGTTCTACACCACGGGCCGTCTGACGAGTGAGATGGTGATCAAGTCGGCACAGATGGGGGTGCCAATCGTGGTGTCGCGCAGCGGGATCACGCAGATGGGGCA
Source organism: Hylemonella sp. (assembly GCF_027532185.1). Classification (GTDB taxonomy): domain Bacteria; phylum Pseudomonadota; class Gammaproteobacteria; order Burkholderiales; family Burkholderiaceae_C; genus Hylemonella. Next base: position 62,514 of record NZ_JAPZSV010000006.1, read on the forward strand.
TGCTGTCGCCGAACGTGTGGGGCTGTGTGCGATCGGGCGGGCGACTGGCAGGCACTTCTACTGCTACTCTGCGCCGCAAAGGCTGGTGCTTCAACCGGAACTGGCCGGGCCTAAGTTGCGGGCTGCTGCCTAGCGTTTCGTGCGTGGCATTGCCGGGTCTCGCCCCGGCGGGCGCACATCCCGGCCACACCAAGCCGCCGGGGCAGGCAACGCTGGCAGGTGGGTACCCGCACCCCTGAGCCTATGAAATAGCATAGAGCCCCTCATGAATCACCCCGTCTTCTCCGCCCTCGGTCCCGTCGTCCTGCTCGTGATCCTGGGTTATGTCGCCGGCCGCCTGCGCTGGATACGCGCCGAGTCGAGCAAGGATCTCTCCAATCTGGTCTTTCTGGTGCTCACGCCGGCCCTGATGTTCCGCACCATGGGCAAGGTGGATGTGAAACAGCTGGAGGCCTTGCCGCTGCTGACCTATTTCGCCGCCGTGCTGTTGTTGTTTGGGTTGATGCTGCTCTGGCAGGGCTTCAACCGGCGGGCCGCGGTGCTGGCTTTGGCCACCACTTTCAGCAACACGGTGATGATCGGCATTGCGCTGGTCGGCCTGGCCTATGGCGAGGCCGGTCTGGTGATCCTGCTGTCCCTGATCTCCCTGCATGCACTGGTGCTGCTGACCGCGGGCACGGTGATTCTGGAGTTGGCCGTGGCGCGCGAGGCCAGTGCCGGCGGGCAGGGCGTGCGGGCCATGTTCAGCACCGTGCTGGGCGCCGTGCGCAACGCCGTGATCCATCCCGTGCCCTTGCCCATCATTGCGGGCTTGCTGTATGCGCAGACGGGCTGGGCCATCCCCGAAGTCGTGGACAAGCCGCTGCAATGGCTGGGCAATGCCTTTGGCCCGCTGGCACTGCTGCTTGTGGGCGTGACGCTGGCCGGCACGACGGTGGGGCCGCATCTGCGCGGTGCGTTGGGGCTCGCCCTGATCAAGAACCTGCTGATGCCGGCGCTGGTGGCCGGGCTGGGCCTGCTCATGGGGCTCACGGGCTTGGCCCTGGTGGTCATGGTGGTGACGGCAGCCTTGCCCATGGGGGCCAACGTCTTCCTGTTCTCGCAGCGCTACGCCGTGGCCGAGGAACTCGTGACCGCCAGCATCACCGTGTCGAATGCCGTGGCCTTGCTCAGCGTGCCGCTGGCCATGTTCGTGGTGGGGCTGCTCTGACATCAAGTCTTGCATGCGTAGGACGCATCCAAGACTTGCATAAAAATCGTTTGAAGACAGGCTTGTAAGCTGCCAGACTCCAGCCTTCACATGCCCATTTGTCATTCATGTCGTCGCATCGTCCTCCCGCCGATCTGGACCTGTCCCAGTTCCATCCCCTGACCACGGCGCTGGCCCTGTCGCTGGCGGCCGCAGTGGCCCTGGGTCTGACGCGCTTTTCCTACGGGCTGCTGCTGCCGCCCATGCGCGAGGATCTGGGCTGGTCCTACCTGCTGGCCGGTGCGATGAACACTGCCAACGCGCTCGGCTACTTCATGGGTGCCCTACTCACCCCCGCATTGATGCGCCGCCTGGGTGTGTGGCGTCTGCTGATGGTCGGCGCCCTGCTGGCCAGCGGTTTCATGCTCATGTCGGGCCTGGTGACCGATGCCAGCGCCTTGTTCGCGCAACGCGTGGCAGCGGGCGTGGCCAGCGCCTTCATGTTCATCACGGGCGGTGTGCTGGCCGCGCGCTTGGGTTCTCTGCATCCCGGTCGCGCGGGTTTCCTGATCGGTCTGTATTACGGGGGCACGGGTATCGGCATCGCACTGTCCGCTGGACTGGTGCCCGCGGCGCTGGCCTGTGCGCAGGCTTACGGCGTGGCGCATGCGTGGCAATGGCCGTGGTTGGCTCTGGGTTTCGCCTGCCTGTGCGCGACGGCCTTCATGGCGGGGCCGGCGCGCACGATAGGCGAGGCGTCACCCGGTCAGAACGGCCAACGGCGTTTCGCGGCGCGGGATTTCCGCTACGGTCTGGGCGGCTATTTCATGTTTGGCGTCGGCTACATCGGCTACATGACCTTTGTCGTTGCCTTGCTCAAGGAGCAGGGCATGCCAGCCGCCTGGATCACCGCGTTCTACACGCTGCTCGGACTGGCGGTGGTGGCGTCCTCGCGCATCTGGGCACGCATGCTCGATCGCTACAAGGGGGGCGAGTCGCTGGCCATCCTCAACGGCGTGCTGGGCGTGGCCGCCATCCTGCCGGCGCTGAGCAGCGTCGTGCCCCTGGTCTTCCTCTCGGGCATCGTCTTCGGTGCGGTCTTCCTCTCGGTGGTGGCGTCCACCACGGCCCTGGTGCGGCACAACCTGCCGCCCGAGTCCTGGTCCGCCGGCATCAGCGCTTTCACGGTGGCCTTTGCCTTCGGCCAGATCGTCGGCCCGACCCTGGTGGGCAAGATCGCCGACGGGCCGGGTGGGCTGGCGCGCGGCCTGATCGTCTCGGCCTGCGCCCTCTTCATCGGCGCGGCGCTCGCAGCGCGGCAAAAAGCCCTGTCCCCGGTGCACTGAGCCCATGTCCACACCTCTGTTCCGACTGGCCTCGCTGGACCTGATCCGCGGCTTCGTCGCCGTAGGGCGACGTATGAGCATCACCCTGGCAGCGCAGGATCTGTGCCTGTCGCAGTCGGCGGTCAGCCGGCAGATCCAGGCGCTCGAGGCGGCGGTGGGCACGAAACTGCTGACGCGCGGCCATCGGTCCATCCGCTTCACCGCTGAAGGCGAGCGCTTGTTCCGCGCGGCCGACGGCGCGCTGCAGCAGCTGCAGGAAGCGGTGTCCTCGCTGGCGGCTGGCTACCGCCGGCCGGTGACGATCACGACCAGCGTGGGCGTCGCCGCGCTCTGGCTGCTGCCGCGTCTGGGTCAGCTCCAGCAGCAGCATCCTGAGATCGACCTGCGCGTTGCCGCGACCAACAAGGTGCTGGACCTGCACCAGGAGGGCGTCGATCTGGCCATCCGCTATTGCGACGAGGGCAAGGCCCCTTGGGGAGCGCAGAAGCTGTTCAGTGAGACCGTCGTGCCCGTTGCCCACCCCTCGTTCGCGGCCAAGCGCTTGAAGACGGCCGCGGATCTGGCCTCTCTGGTGCTACTGGAGTACGAGGAGCCAGGACGTCCCTGGCTGCATTGGGAGGATATGCTCAATGCCATGGGGCTCAGCACTGGCATGGCCAAGGGCGTGCTGCGTTTCAATCAGTACGATCAGGTCATCCAGGCCGCGCTGGCGGGGCAGGGCGTGGCGCTCGGACGGCATGAGTTGATCGAGCCCATGCTCGCCGACGGCCGCCTGACGGTGCTCAAGCAGGCCCAGCATCGCCGCTCCGGCGGCCACGCCTACTGGCTGGTTCAGGCCGACCCCAAACCGCGCAAGGACGTGCGCGATCTGGTCGAGTGGATACGCGCTCAGGCCCAGGCCGTCGTTACAAAGTCCTGACGAGCCCCGGCCTCAAGGGGCCAGCCGCTCGCGCATCCAGCCGCCCTGACCATCGGACATATAGCGCAAGCGGTCGTGCAAGCGGCTGGGTCGGCCCTGCCAGAACTCCCAGCGCTCGGGCACGAGGCGGTAGCCGCCCCAATGCGGCGGGCGGGGGGGCTGCAGCAGGAACTGTGCGCCGTACTTCGCGGCATTGGCCACGAGCACGCCACGGCCGGAGATGACCTGGCTCTGCGGGCTGGCCCAGGCACCAATGCGTGAATCGAGCGGGCGGCTGTTGAAGTATGCGTCGCTTTCCTCGGCGCTGACCTGCGCCACGCGGCCTTCGATACGCACCACGCGCTCCAGTTCGACCCAGTGGAACTGCAGTGCAGCATAGGGGTTGCCCGCGAGCTCGCGGCCCTTGCGGCTGTCATAGTTGGTATACCAGACGATGCCGCGCGCGTCATACCCCTTGATGAGCACGATGCGCGTGGACGGCCGCAGGTCGCTGCCCACGGTGGCCAGGGTCATGGCATTGGGTTCGGGCAGCTCGGACTGGATGGCTTCATGCAGCCATTGGTCGAACTGCTGCAGCGGATCGGCGTGGGAGGCGTCTTCGCTGAGTTCGGCGCGTTCGTAGCTTTTGCGGAGGTCGGCGATCTTGGTCATACTCGCAGTATAGAAAGACTGAAGGGCGGCAGAATGGAAAGTCTGGACTTGCGGGTGCTGGCCGATGCGCTGGCCTGGAAACAGGCCGGCCACGGGGTGTCGCTGGTCACGGTGGTGCAGACCTGGGGCAGCGCGCCGCGCCCCCCCGGGGCCCTGCTGGCGGTGCGGGCGGACGGTGTGGTCAGCGGTTCGGTCTCGGGCGGCTGTGTCGAGGACGACCTGATCTCGCGGGCCCGGGCCGCACTCGCCGCGGGTGCGCATGACGAGGCGGCAGCCCGCCCCGACATGATCGTCTATGGCGTGGACCCTGACGAGGCCGCGCGCTTTGGCCTGCCCTGCGGTGGCACCTTGCGCCTGGTGCAGGAGCCCTTGCGGGACGCGGGCTGGATCGTCCAGCTGCTGGCCCGCACGGCCGAACATCGTCTGGTGGCACGCACGCTGGACCTGGCGACGGGGGCGGTGAGCTTGGCCGACGCCGTGCGGGGCCAGGGGCTGGTCTTGGATGAGCAAGCGCAAAGACTGACCACGGTTTTCGGGCCGCGCTGGCGTCTGCTGGTCATCGGCGCGGGCCAGCTCTCGCAGGCCCTGGCGCAGATGGCAGGCCTGCTTGACTTCGAGGTGCTGGTCTGCGACCCGCGTGCGGAATACGTCCTGGACCTGCCGGGCGTGCAGCGCCTGCCCGGCATGCCCGACGACGTGGTGCGCGAGCTGCTGCCCGATGCGCATACCGCCATTGTGGCGCTCACGCACGACCCCAAGCTCGATGACCTGGCCCTGCTGGAGGCGCTCAAGTCGGCGGCTTTCTACGTGGGGGCACTCGGATCGCGGCGCAACCAGGCCGCGCGCAAGCAGCGCCTGGCCGAGCATTTCGACCTCAGCGCCGAGGAGCTGGCCCGCCTGCACGGGCCGGTGGGGCTGGCCATCGGGGCAAAAACGCCGGCCGAGATTGCCGTGGCCATCCTGGCCGAGATCGTGCAGGTCAAGAACGCCGCCGGCGCACGTGCAAGCATGACGCCCGGTTGCACCACGGTGGCATGAATCCGACCGTTCTGGTGCTGGCGTCGGGGCGTGGCGAACGCTTTCTTGCTGCGGGCGGTGGCACGCACAAGCTGCAGGCCCTGCTGGACGGCAAGACTGTGCTGCAGCACACGCTGGACGCGGTGCGCGCCAGCGGCCTGCCCTGGCATCTGGAAGAGGCGCCCCACCCGGGCATGGGCGACAGCATTGCTGCGGCCGTGCGCGCCACGCCCCATGCCGAGGGCTGGCTGATCCTGCCGGCCGATCTGCCGTTGGTCTTGCCCGAAACACTGCGCCGCATTGCCGCGGCCCCGGATGAGCAGACCGTGGTGCGACCCATCTACCAGGGGCGCCAGGGCCATCCGGTGCGTTTTGCGCGCACCTGCGCCGAGGCGCTGATGGCCCTCGGGGGCAAGTCCGGTGCGGCCGCCGTGGTCCGGCGGCACCGCCTGTGGACCCTGGCGGTCGATGACCCGGGGTGCGTGACGGACATCGACACACCCGAGGACTTGGTGCGGGCCCGGCAGATCCTGCAGGCGCGGTCCTGAGGGCTAGCTGCGGGTGATCACCGCGCAGGCCAGGCGCGGCCCGGAATTGCCCGTGGGCTGGGTGGTGTAGTCGTCCGGGTCGCGGTGCACGATGAGGCCTCGGCCGATGATGTCGGCCTGACCGCTCCCGACGCCGATGCCTGTTGATTCAAAGCTGAAGCGGGCGATGCCCTGGGCATCGGCCTTGAGATTGGGCAGGTCGCCAGCGTGGTGCTCGCCCCGGCCGTGGGCTCCGTGTTTGCGGCCAGACGGGTTGTAGTGACCGCCAGTGCTCATGCCGTCACCGCTTGAGCAGTCGCCTTTCTCGTGCACATGGAAGCCGTGCTCGGCGCCGGGCTTGAGGCCGCGCACCTCGCCACTGACGCGCACCTTGTCGCCTTGCTGCACGAAACGGACCTCGCCGCTGGTGCTGTTGCCGCGTGTGGGCTGGAGCTGCGCGCTGGCAGAGGGACCGGTGGGTGTGGCGCAGGCGGTCAGTGTGAGCGCTGCGGCCAAGGGCAAGAGGGGGATGCGCATGTTGTCTCCTGTGGTTGTGATGCGTTGTGACACTGTAGGAGGCCGGTGCAGACCTCGCAAGCGCAGGGGCGGCGACCCTGCACCGGACAAGGTCTCAGCGTGCGTGCGCCAGCAGGGCCTCCAGTGCCTTGTCGCGAATGCCGTGGGTGCGCAGGCTGTCGTAGGTCTGGCGCGCGTAGTCATGTGTGCTGCCGTAACGGCCGCGCGCATGGCTGAAGATGTGGCGGTACTGGTCCGGGCTCAGCGAGCCGGTGTAGTTGGGGCTGCGGCGCGAGAGTGTGAAGGCCAGGGCGCTGACCGGACCATGCGGCGTCTCGCAGCGCAGCCAGCGCGGGTCGTAGACGCCGGTGGGCATCTCGCGCTCCCACAGCGTGTGCAGCACCTCGCGCACCTGGCTCTGCCGCACGCGAAACACCATGCCATGGCAGCTGCCGCCCGTGAGCAGTGCAAAGACCAGGCCCGGGAGCTCGGGCGTGCCTCGGTTCACCCGGCTCCACATCTTGAGCGCCCGGTGCCAGCCACGGACATGGGCGGGGCGGCGTTCTTCGTAGTCGAAGTCGGGCCGCCAGATCAGTGAGGCGTAGCCGAAGACCCAGAGGTCGCCGTGACCGCCCCACTGCTGCAAGGTGGCGTGCAGCATGGGCGCAGGATCGCGCAAGGGGCGAGGGAGGGAAGGCTGGGGGTTCACAGGGCGCCGAAAAGACTGTGGCTGTGGCGGGTGGCTGTCAGCCACGCGTCCAACGGCTGCGGGCGAGCATAAAGGAAACCCTGCAGGGCGTCACAGCCATGGGCCGTGAGGAAGTCGGCCTGCGCACGTGTCTCCACGCCCTCGGCCACGACCTTGAGCCGCAGGTGACGGGCCATGGAGAGGATCATGGCGACGATGGCCGTGTCGTTCGGGTCGTGCGGGGTGTCCTGGATGAAACTGCGATCGATCTTGAGTTCGTGTAGCGGCAGGCGTTTGAGGTAAGCCAGGCTGGAGTAGCCGGTGCCGAAGTCATCGATGGAAAAGCGGATGCCGCGTGCGGCCAGGGTCTGCATACGCTGGATGGTGCGTTCCAGGTTGTCCAGCAGCAGGCCCTCGGTGACCTCGAAGACCAGCAGCGTGGCGTCGGCCTGGTGGCGGTCGAGGATGGTCAGGGTCCGCTCCACGAAATCGCCCTGGCGGAACTGACGCGGACTGACGTTGATCGAGACTGGCAGCGCATGCCCGGCAGCCCGCAGCTGCCGCTGGATGTGGCAGGCCTGCGTCAGCACCCAGTCGCCCAGGCGCAGGATGAGCTGGCCCTCCTCGGCGATCGGGATGAAGCGTGCCGGCGGGATGGTGCCCAGCGTGGGGTGGGTCCAGCGCAGCAACAGCTCAACGCCGACCACGGTGCCATCAGCATCCATCTGGGACTGCAGGTGCAAGGCCAGCTGATCCTGCTCGATGGCGCGAGCCAGTTCGTTTTCAAGCACGAGCTGGGCTTCCACTTCCTGCTGCATCGCGGCTTCGAAGTAGGCGATGCGGTTGCGCCCCGCCTCCTTGGCCCGGTACATGGCGGTGTCGGCGTCGCGGACCAGCTCCTCGGCGGTCTGTGCCGTGCCACCGAGGAGCACGACACCGATGCTGGCGTGGGCGGCATAGGGCTGGCCGTCGACGATGAAGGGCTGCTCAAAGGCTTCGCGCACCTTGCCGGCGATCACGCTGGCCTTGCGCGCATCGCCCTCGGTTTCAGTCGTTCCATGGAGCGCGAGGACCACGAATTCGTCGCCGCCCAGACGGGCCACCGTGTCGTCCTCGCGCATCAGGCCGCTGAGGCGTTGCGCTACGGCGATCAGCAGCGCGTCGCCAGCGGCGTGGCCGCGAGCGTCGTTGATGTTCTTGAAGCGGTCCAGGTCCAGATAGAGCAGGGTGGCGCCCCGGGTCTTGCGTCGTGCGCCGGCCTGGGCCTGGGCCAGCCGGTCCATGAGCAGGCGGCGGTTGGGCAGGCCGGTGAGCTCGTCGTAATAGGCCAGGCGGTTGAGCGCATCGGCCGTGCGCTGCAGTTCGGCGTTGACACGCTGCAGGTCTTCCTGGCCCTGCTGCAGCGAAGCGGTGATGACCCGCTGCCGCTCCAGCGAGCGCTCCAGCTGCTGCAGCAGCACGGCGCAGGAGATGGTGATGATGGTGTTGATGAACAGGAAGTTCAGCGTGATGACCACCCACTCCACGAAGGGCCGGGTTTCGAAGCCGGGCACATGCAGATCGGTGTTGCCCAGGTAGCCCACGGTCATCAGCGTGAGCGCGTTGACCAGCAGGGCCAGCAGCGCAGGGCGCAGGCCCAGCAGCAGCGCGGCCATGACCGGAAAGGCCATGAGGTAGATCTGGCTGACGGGTCCGACGATGAAGAGAAACCAAGTTCCGAGCAGGTAGATCAGGACCAGGAGATTCCAGGCGCGCAGCCGGTAGGACAGGCGTCGGTACTTCCACAGCGTGATGACCCAGACCAATGCAAAAAGGTCGACCCAGGCGATGCTCCAAAGGCCCTGTTGCGCGGCCAGCCAGATGCCGGGGATGGCGGTCAGCGTGCCCAGCACGCCAACGAAGAGCAGGATGGTCGAGAGGATGCGGTGGCGCCAGTCGTGCAACACCTCAGGCTCGGCCGGTGCCGATGCCAGGGTGCGCTGGAGCAGGGCAGTCACTCTCAAGGTGCGGGACCTCGCAGGGGATGCGACGGGCGGGGCTACCAGTCGCTGTGCCCATCCTAGCCTGAGTCGGCCCCGGGCGGTGACCCGTTGGGAAACTGGCCCCGCTGTCTATGGCAAAAAGTCACGTGGACTGGCCCGGGCGGGGCTCAGGCGTCACGCTGGATCAGCTCGATCTTGTAGCCGTCAGGGTCGGTGATGAAGGCGATCAGCGTGTCGCCGCCCTTCACCGGACCGGGTTCACGCGTGATGTTGCCGCCCTGGGCGCGGATCTGCTCGCAGGTGGCGTAGATATCGTCCACGCCCAGCGCGATGTGGCCGTAGGCGCCGCCCATCTCGTACTTGTCGACACCGTAGTTGTAGGTGAGCTCGATCTCGGCCTGGCCAGGGTTGCTCTCATAGCCCACGAAGGCGAGCGAATACTTCTGTTCGGGGCGGTCGGTGGTGCGCAGCAGCTTCATGCCCATGACCCGGGTGTAGAAGTCGACGGCGCGCTGCATATCGCCGACGCGCAGCATGGTGTGCAGGATTCTCATGCGCGGGATTGTGCCGGAAGTTCAAAAACCAAACATGTTGTGGTGGCGTGTGCGTAGAGCGTGCCGTCGGGTCCCACCAGGCGTGCTTCGGCGGTCGCCAACTGGCGGCCGCAGTGCAGCACCTTGCCCTCGGCACGCACGCGTGTGACCTTGGCGGGATGGATGGCCTTGACCAGGTTCACACCGAGTTCGGCGGTGGTGTAGCCACGGCCCGGCGGCATCAGGGTGTGCACGGCGCAGCCCAGGGCCGAATCGAGCAGCGTGGCGTACCAGCCGCCATGGATGCCGCCCATGGGATTGAGGTGATCCGGCCCAGGGCGGCCCTGAAAGACGGCCCGGCCTTCGGCGACCTCCATCAGCTGAAAGTCCAGTGTCTTGGCGATGGGCGGGAAGGGCAGCTCGCCGCGCAACATGGCCTGCATCAACTCCAGGCCGCTTTTGCCGGCCACCTGGTCGGGGCGCGAGACCCCGACGCCGACGCCGGCATGGATGCGGGCCAGGACAGCTTCTTCCTGGGCCAGCCAGGCGTCAAGTTGGGAGAGAGTGCTCATGGACATGTTGGGAACAGGGTTGAAGACGAAGGTGATTGTAGCTGCAATGGTTGCATATACAATTATCAACCATGAGCACCGCAAATCAGACCCGAAGCGGGGCGGAAGTCCCCGCCCGCCCCCAGGGCTGCACCAACCTCAAGCTGCGCCAGCTCGGGCGCCGTGTGACGAGCCACTACGACGCGGAGCTGGCCAAGACTGGGCTCAAGGTCACGCAGTACTCGCTGCTGTCGCACGTGGTCAAGCTCGGTCCCCTGCGTCCGGTGGACCTGGCGGCGGCCATGCGCATGAGCGCCTCCACGCTGTCGCGCAATCTCCAGCCCCTGGTGGCCCAGGGCCTGCTGGACATCCTGCCCGGTTCAGACGCGCGCAGCCGCCTGGTGGTCGCGACCGATTCCGGGCAGCTCAAGCGCGCCGAGGCCCAGCGCCGCTGGCGCGCGGCGCAGGAGCGGCTCAACCAGATCCTGGGTGTGGAGCGCGTGCTGGCGCTGCACACCCTGATCGACGAGGCGCTGGAATTGCTGGCGCTCGATGAAACCGGAGAAGACGATGTCTGAAACAATAAAACGCAGGGATGTCCGCGTGTGGGCGCTGTGGCTGGTCCTGCTGGCCGCGGGCGGCACCTTTGCGCTGACCATGGGCGTACGTCAGACCATGGGCCTGTTCATGAGCGCGCTCAACACCTCGACGGGTCTGGGCGTGGGCAGCATCAGCCTGGCCTTCGCCTTCGGGCAGCTCTGGTGGGGGCTGACCCAGCCCTTCGCGGGCGCGCTGGCCGATCGTGTGGGCGCCGGGCGCGTGCTGCTGCTTGGTGTCGCGCTCGTGGCGCTGGGCACCTTCATCACGCCTTATATGACCTCGACGGCTGGGCTCATTCTGGCCATCGGTGTGCTGGCCGCCGGCGGTGCGGGCATGGCCGGTCCGGCGGTGCTCATGGCTGCGGCTGCGCGCCTGACGCCGCCCGAGAAGCGCGGTCTGGCCAGCGGCATTGTGAACGCGGGGGGCTCCTTTGGACAGTTCCTGATGGCGCCGATCGCCGCGGCGCTCATGGCCGGGGCGGGCTGGTCGCTGGCCATGCAGATCATGGGCCTGCTGGTCTTGCTGGCCCTGCCGGCGGCCTATGTACTGCAAGGGCATGCAGGGCAGCATGCCGCGGCGGGCGTCGGTAAAGAGCTCAGCACGGGCGAGGCGATACGCCAGGCGCTGCGTACCCCGAGTTACTTGATGCTGGCGGCTGGCTTCTTCGTGTGCGGCTTTCACGTGGCCTTTCTCGCGACGCACCTGCCCGGTGTGGTGGCCCTGTGCGGCCTGCCCACGGAGTGGGGGGCCTGGTCGCTAGCCTTGCTCGGTCTCTTCAACATCGTGGGCAGCGTGGCCATGGGCTGGGCTGTGGGACGCTGGCGCATGAAATCGCTGCTGTCCCTGGTCTATGCGACACGTGCGCTGGCCGTGCTCGTTTTCGTCTTCGCGCCCAAGACCGGCCCCGTGGTGCTGATCTTTGCCGCGGTCATGGGCCTGACCTTTCTCTCCACCGTGCCGCCCACGGCTGGTCTGGTGGCCAAATTCTTCGGCGTATCGCACATGGCCACGCTTTTCGGTCTGGTCATGCTCTCGCATCAGGTGGGTGGCTTTCTCGGCGCCTGGCTCGGCGGTCAGGTCTTCGATGCGACAGGCAGCTATGACTGGGTCTGGTACCTGGACATCGCCCTGGCCGTGGGCGCTGCGCTGATCCATTTGCCCATCGCCGAGAAGCCGCTGCCGGCACGTGCGGCGACGGCCTGATCGGCCGGCGCAGCGGGTAGGATGACAGGCATGAGTCAATTCACCCAAGTCATCCTCTACACCGACACCGATGGCCGCGCGCGCTTTCGCGAGGAACAGATACCCCTGGGCGAGGGCACGCCGCAGTCCATGCTGTCCCAGGTGTTTGCCAGCGGCGGCTACCAGCTACGCATGAGCCCCGTGGGTTTCCGCAGCAGCTTTCACTGCACGGGCGCGCCGCAGTGGTGCTTCATCCTGCAGGGGCAGATGGAGATCGGCCTGCAGGGCGGGGTCTCGCGCATCTTCGGGCCCGGTCAGCATTTCTATTCGGCCGACCTGCTGCCCGAGGGAGCGACCTTCGACCCGACCGTTCACGGCCACTGGAGCCGCCAGGTCGGCCCCGACCCGCTGATCACCTTGTTCGTGCGCGGCTGAGCGGCACGTGGCGTTTCAGGCCGGCACGGTGTAGTTCAGTGCCATGCGGCCACCGTCCACGGTGAGGATCTCGCCCGTGATGTAGCTTGCTGCGTCGCTGGCCAGCCAGGCCACGGCTTCGGCGATCTCCTCAGGCTCTCCGAGGCGTTTCATGGGCGTGCGGCTCAGGATGCGCTTGCGCGCTTCCTCGCTGGTGAGCACGGCCTGGGTCGCGAGCTCGGTGGCGATGGTGCCCGGCGCCACCGCGTTGACGCGGATGCCCCGGTCCACCAGGGCCAGCGCCATGGCACGGGTGAGCTGGTTGATGCCGCCCTTGCTGACGTTGTAGCTCGCAATGCTGGGGATGGCCAGCACGCCATTGACCGAGCTCATGTTGACGATGGCGCCGCGTCCGGCCTGCGCCATGACACGCGCCACCGCCTGGCCCATGAGGAAGGCGCCCTTGAGGTTGACGCGCAGCACGGCGTCGAAGTCGGCCTCGCTCGCGTCCAGGAAATCCGCGGCCTTGAAGATGCCGGCGTTGTTGACCAGCACGTCGATGTGGCCGTGCACCGCGACGGTCTGCGCGACCAGCGCGTCGACCTGGGCCTTGTTACCCACATCGCAGGACACATAGAGCCCACCGAGCTCGGTGGCCAGCGCCCGGCCCGGCGTGTCGGCCACATCGGCCACGATGACCTGCGCGCCTTCGCGCGCGAAACGCCGGGCACAGGCCGCGCCTATGCCTTGGGCGGCGCCGGTGACGATGCAGACGCGGCCCTGCAGGCCGTAGCGGATGGCGGTGGTGTCGGTGCTCATAGGCCAATGCTAGCGCCTGCGCGGCGTCAAGGCCCGCCGGTTGACGCCCACAAAAAACGGCCCCGCAGGGCCGTTCTGGTTTTTCTGGCGGGCGCGCTTCAGTGGCTGATGCGGCCGTAGTTGGTGCGCAGCGGATCGACGCCGCCACCCCCACCACCTTTGCCGCCACCCTGGCCACCACCGGAGCGGCCACGGCCACCACCACCACGGCGGCGACCGCCCTGGCTCAGTGCGTCCGTGCCCGTGCGCAGCGGATCGGGTTGACCGCCATTGCCGCCCCCGTTGCCACCGCCGCGCGGGCCGTTGTTGCCACGGCGCTGCTCGCTGTTGCGGCCCTGGCCTTGACCCTGGGACTTGGCGCCTTGCGGGCGTGCGGGGCCTTGACCGCGGGGCTGGCCCTGGCTCTGGCCGTTGCCGTTGCGTTGCCCGCCGCCGCTCTTGCCGCCACGCTCACCCTGGGCGGCCTTGTTATCTCGGATGCGCTGCATCATCTCGCTGCGCGCAGCCTTGGCGGCGGCTGCCATGACTTCGCGGCTCGGCGGCTTGCCGGCGCCACCCCAGATGGTCTGGCGGCCCATCGCGATGGGCTCGGCGCGCTCGCCCGGCTCGGGGCCGAAGCCTTCGATCACCTGGACCTCGATCTTCTGCTTGGTGAAGCGCTCGATGTCGGCCATGAAGCCTTCCTCGTCCAGGCACACCAGGTTGACGGCGGCGCCGTCGGCACCGGCGCGGCCGGTGCGGCCGATGCGGTGCACATAGTCTTCGCTGACGTTGGGAATCTCGTAGTTCACCACGTGCGGCAGATCGTCGATGTCGATGCCGCGAGCGGCGATGTCGGTGGCCACCAGGGCGCGGACCGCACCGCTCTTGAAACCGGCCAGCGCCTGGGTGCGGGCGCCCTGGCTCTTGTTACCGTGCAGGGCCATGGCGGTGATACCGTTCTTTTCCAGATATTCGGCCACGTTGTTGGCGCCGAACTTGGTGCGCACGAAGACCAGCACCTGGCTCCAGTTGTGCTGCTGGATGATGTGGGCCAGCAGAGCCTTCTTCTTGCCGCGGCCCACCGGGTGGATGACCTGGGTGATGCGCTGCACGGTGGTGTTGCGCGGCGTGACCTGCACGCTCTGAGGATTCCTGAGCAGGCCGTTGGCCAGCTCGCGGATCTCGTCGCTGAAGGTGGCCGAGAACAGCAGGCTCTGTTTTTCCTTGGGCACCAGGGCCAGCACCTTCTTCACGTCGTGGATGAAGCCCATGTCCAGCATGCGGTCGGCCTCGTCCAGCACCAAGACCTGCACGGTCGACAGGTCCAGGAAGCCCTGTTGCTGCAGGTCCAGCAGGCGGCCCGGCGTGGCGACCAGGATATCGACGCCCTTCTTGAGGCGGTTGATCTGCGGGTTCATGCCCACGCCGCCGAAGACCACGGTGGAGCTCAGCTGCAGGTACTTGCCGTAGGTCTGCACCGATTCCTCGACCTGGGCGGCGAGTTCGCGCGTGGGCGTGAGCACCAGGGCGCGGATGCCGGTGCCGCCCCATTTGTTCTGGGCGCTGCGGGCCATGGCCAGGCGATGCAGCAGGGGCAGGGTGAAGGCGGCGGTCTTGCCGGTGCCGGTCTGGGCGCCGCCCAGCAGGTCGTGGCCTTCGAGCACCAGCGGGATGGCCTGGGCCTGGATGGCCGTGGGGGTCTCGTAGCCTTGCTCGCGCACAGCCTTCAGGATGGCGGGAGCCAGTTTCAGTTCTTCAAAGTTCATGTGGAAGGCGCCCATCCGGGGCGCAGGGATATCGGCCTGTACGGGTGCTGAAAGCGCCCGGCCAGTCAAAGGCAGATAAGGTTCAAGGGTGGGGCCGGTCGGTCCGCAGACTGCGGCGACGGAACCCCCAGCAGAGATGCTGGTGTTGCGACCAACTGAAGTGCAACGGGTGCGATTGTCTCATGCTTCGGGGCCTCGTGCCGTCCAGGGCATAAATTGTTCGTGAAACGACTTTTATGTGCCATCTCTGGTCATTTATGTCATACCCGTAAGCAAATGTTGCGCGCGTGTATGCTGTCCGCTCTGCTGCGGAGAAAATGTAACAAGTAGCCGGGGCCCCGTTTCGGCACAGCATTGTTTTTTCCTCATGAAGAAGTTCCTCTCGCGACGTCTGGGTGTGTCGGATGATCCGACAGCCGAGAAGCCATCCCTGCATGACTGCATCGAGGCGGTGCTGGAGCAGTCCGGCCCGCTGATGGACGACGTGATCAAGGGGCTGGACCTGGCCTTGCACCAGGTCGGAGGCAAGGTCTCGAAGGTGAACCAGCGGGCCCTGAGCCAGCCCATCGTCGAGGAACTGCGGCGCCAAGCCGAAGCCGTGCGCGCCACCTTCGGCGTGCAGCTGCGTCTGGCCATCTACCGCAGCGGCAGCCACGCGAGTGACCCCGAGGCGCTGGTGCGCTTCGACGACATCCAGCTGCTCGATGAAGGCCAGCTTGAGGCCAATATCGAATTCGCGCTCGCGCAGCAGGAAATCCAGTTCGCCACCGACGAGGTGATCTCGCCGCTCAATGCCCTCATCAGCAGCCTCATGGGCTGGATGTCGGTGCAGGCCCACCTCAACCCGCTGCGGCCTGAGACCTTTGCGCGCGCGCTGCGCGAGACCCTGCTGCAGCACGTGCCCAGCGAGCAGGCACGCACCGCGCTGATCACGCCGGCCGCTGGCATCCTGGGCAACAGCCTGCGCGCGCTTTACAAGGAGCTGGCCGACTGGCTGCGTTCCCAGGGCATCGAGCCGGTCGTGCCGCTGCTGACGGCCTCGGGCGCCGATGCTAGCGGCCGGCCGGTCGAGAGCCCCGTGACCCGCACCATGCTCACGCTGGACAAGCTGCGCAAGCTGCTGACCACCGAGATCGAGCTCGGCGGAGGCGCGCACAAGGGCAAGGACTTTCTGCACACGGTGCCGGCTTCGATGGTGGCGATTGAAGACCTGAAGATGGTCGAGCCCATGATCAAGCGCCTCAGCGAACGCGCCCTCAAGGACGCCAAGGTCGCGGCCAAAGGCAAGAGCGGCAATATGAACCGCGAGCTCGGCCAGCAACTGGGCGAGGAGGTGGTGCGCCTGATGCTGGAGAACCTGGGCAAGGACCAGCGCCTGCTGCTGCCGGTACGCGCCCAGGTCAAGGAACTGGAGCCCTTGCTACTGAAGCTGGCGCAGAGCGACCCGCGTTTTTTCAGCGACAAGCGTCATCCGGCGCGCCAGTTCCTGGACCGCATCACGCACCAGAGCCTGGGCTACAAGACTGAGAACGACGAGCGCTTCCAGCGCTTCCTCAAGATGGTTACCTCAGCGGTGCTCGAACTGCTGGGCAGCGACGGCCACCCCGAGTCCTTTGCCCGGGCGCTGACCATGCTCGATGCCCAGTGGGCACGCGTGGATCTGGAGCTCAAGGCCAGGCAGGATGATGCGGCGCGTGCCCTCATGCATGCCGAGCAGCGCAATCTGCTGGCGCAGCGTCTGGCTGCCGATTTCCAGGAGCGCATGCGCGATAAGAAGCTCCCGGAGTTCATCCAGGCCTTTCTGAGTGGGCCCTGGCCCCAGGTGGTGGCCGAATCACAGCTGCGGGCCCATGGCGCCGACGACGCTGACGGCTACCTGGCGCTGGTCGACGATCTGCTCTGGAGCGCACAGGCCAAGCTGGCGCGGCGTAACCGCGCGCGCCTGGTGCAACTGGTACCCAATCTGCTGGTGAAGCTGCGCCAGGGCTTGCAGCTCATCGAATACCCGCCCGAGCGCATCCCGCGTTTCCTCGACGATCTCATCGCCCTGCACGAGAAGGCTTTCGAGCCGCCCAAGGTCAAGCCACCCCAAGCCGAGCTGGCGCCGATGACGCCCCCGGCCAAGCCCCTGCAGCCCGGGGTGGTCCCCGAGGAGCTGGGCGGGCCGGTCGAAGGCCTGGAGGTCACGGAGCTGGCAGGCATACCCGACGAGCTACCCGAGGAGTTCTCCCAGGACCCGGGGGAGGAGAGCACAGGCTATGGCGTGATCGAGGCGGGCGACGCGGACCAGATCTGGATGGCTGGCCACGAGGCCGACGAGGCTGGCTACCTGCCCGAAGGGGATGTGATGCCCTCCGAAGGCGCGACCGGCGCCCCCTTGTCGAATGCCTGGAACGCAGCCGACCTGGCCATCGGCTGCTGGGTCGAGCTGCAGCTCAAGGGGGAGTGGGTGCGGGCCCAGCTGACCTGGGCCAGCCCGCATCGCACGCTCTTCATGTTCATCTCGGGCAAGGGGCTGGCGCATTCCATGTCACGCCGTACCATGGAACAGCTGCGCACGCGTGGCCTGATGCGCGTCGTGTCCGAGCGCCACATGGTCGACAACGCCCTGGACGCCGTGGCTCAGGCTGCCTTGCTCAACGAGCGCAAGCCGCCCAAATCCTGAGCCGGGGCCTTGGCGGGCCGTCGGGCTGGGATAATGCGGCTTTTACCCCCGCAGAATTCACCGCTCATGGCCCAATACGTTTTAGCGAAACAACTGCCCGCCTACGGCGGCCTCCCGTCCCTACTGTCCGGGAGGGCCATGTAATGGCGCAGTACGTTTTCTCCATGAACCGCCTCGGCAAGATCGTGCCGCCGAAGCGCTACATCCTCAAGGACATCTCCCTGTCCTTTTTCCCCGGTGCCAAGATCGGCGTGCTGGGCCTCAACGGTTCGGGCAAGTCCACCCTGCTCAAGATCATGGCTGGCGTGGACAAGGAGTTCGAGGGCGAAGCCATCCCCATGGCGGGCCTGAAGATCGGCTATCTGCCGCAGGAGCCGCAGCTCGACCCGAACGAGACCGTGCGCCAGGCCGTCGAAGGCGGCATGGGTGAGACCAAGGCCGCCCAGGCGCGCCTGGAAGAGGTCTACGCCGCCTACGCCGATGAGAACGCCGACTTCGATGCCCTGGCCGCCGAGCAGGCCAAGCTCGAAGCCATCATCGCCGCCGCCGGCGATGGCGGCGACCATCAGCTCGAAATCGCCGCCGATGCGCTGCGTCTGCCGCCCTGGGACGCCGTGATCGGCAAGCTCTCCGGTGGCGAGAAGCGCCGTGTGGCGCTGTGCCGCCTGCTGCTGTCCAAGCCCGACATGCTGCTGCTCGACGAACCCACCAACCACCTGGACGCCGAGTCGGTGGACTGGCTGGAGCAGTTCCTGTCGCGCTTCCCGGGCACGGTGGTGGCCATCACCCACGACCGCTACTTCCTCGACAACGCGGCCGAATGGATCCTGGAACTGGACCGCGGTCAGGGCATCCCCTACAAGGGCAACTACTCCCTGTGGCTGGAGCAGAAGGAAGCCCGCCTGGAGCAGGAGCAGCGCACCGAGGACGCCCGCACCAAGGCCATGAAGAAGGAACTGGAGTGGGCCCGCCAGAATCCCAAGGGCCGCCAGGCCAAGAGCAAGGCCCGCCTGGCCCGCTTCGAGGAACTGAGCGACTACGAGTACCAGCGCCGCAACGAGACCCAGGAAATCTTCATTCCTGTGGCCGAGCGCCTGGGCAACGAGGTGATCGAGTTCAAGAACGTCACCAAGTCCTTCGGCGACCGGGTGTTGATCGACAACCTGAGCTTCAAGGTGCCTGCGGGCGCCATCGTCGGCATCATCGGCCCCAACGGCGCGGGCAAGTCCACGTTGTTCAAGATGATCGCCGGCAAGGAGACGCCCGACAGCGGCGAGGTCAAGATCGGCCAGACCGTGCAGATGGCCTTCGTCGACCAGCACCGCGACGAGCTGGCCAACGAGAAGACCGTGTGGGAAGACATCTCGGGCGGTCTGGACATGATCACCGTGGGCAAGTTCCAGATGCCCAGCCGCGCCTACTGCGGCCGCTTCAACTTCAATGGTGGCGACCAGCAGAAGAAGGTCGGCATGCTCTCGGGCGGTGAGCGCGGTCGCCTGCACCTGGCCAAGACCCTGGCCACGGGCGGCAACGTGCTGCTGCTGGACGAGCCGTCCAACGACCTCGACGTGGAAACCCTGCGCGCGCTGGAAGACGCGCTACTGGAATTCGCCGGCTCGGTCATGGTCATCAGCCACGACCGCTGGTTCCTGGACCGCATCTGTACCCACATCCTGGCCGCCGAGGGCGACAGCCAGTGGGTCTTCTTCGACGGCAACTACCAGGAGTACGAGGCTGACAAGAAGAAGCGCCTGGGTGAGGAGGGCGCAGCGCCCAAGCGGGTGCGTTACAAGGCGCTGAAGTGAGAGCCGCCTGACATTTGGAGAACCGGCAGGAGCAACCCATGAGTTCACGCCCAGCGCCCGTTACACGCACGCCCCAGATCGACGGCCTGATCCGCGAGGCGGCGCGGCAGGGCGTGGACATCATGGAAAACCTGCTGCGTCAGTCGCGAGAAGCCCTGCAGCGGCAGATCGACCAGTCGCGCGATGTCATGGCGCGCGACGACCGGGCCCGGGCGGTGTCGGCGCTGGTGCAGTCGGCGCCCGAGCTGCGCGCGCGTTTCCCCGAAGTGCTGAAGCAGGCCTTCGAGCGTGATCTCGACGATAGCCCGGGCACCACCATCATCGATGCAGGGCCGTCCAGCATCAAGTTCGAGCAGCTCGAGCTCATGGACGAGCGCGAGGTGCAGATGCGCATCAGCGCCGTGCGCGGCCTGCAGCAGGCCATGTTGGAGACCGAACATGAGCTGGCCGAGCTCAACACCCTGGTCAGCGCCATCCTGGGTTTCGATCAGGTCCGTCCCGAGCGCAACCCCTTCCGCCCGGAAGTCTTCGTCGATGCCCTGCAGAACCTGATCAACGGCATGCAAGGAGACGCGGCCGCGCAGACCCAGTGCCGCCAGATCATGGTGCCCCTGCTGGGGAAGTGTCTGCGCGCGGTTTACAAGGATCTGCTGGCTTACCTCAGGAAGCAGCAGGTGCAGCCTGTGCGCTATGTGATCCAGCGAGGTGCAGCCGCTCCAGCGGCTGGCCCTGCCATGGCGGGGCGCCCCGTGGCTACCGGTGGGGCGACCATGGCCGTCGCTTCGAGCTGGCCTCAGGCACAGGGAGCGGGCCTGGCACAGCAGGTTTATGCAGGCCAGCTCACGGTGCAGCAATTGCACGGCCTGATCTCCGGGACCCAGCAGGACGCGACCCAGCTGGTTCAGGAGGTGGTTGGTCTGTTCCTGCGCAACATCACGGGGGACAGCCACTTGCTGTCTCCTGTGCGTGAGCTGATTGCGGGGCTGGAGCCGGCGCTGCTGCAGCTGGCCCGCGTCGACTTGCATTTCTTCAGCGACAAGAAGCACCCCGCGCGCGTGCTGCTGGAGGAAATCGCCCAGCACAGCTTCGCCTACGACAGCGAACGTGCTGAAGGCTTCGCCGAGTTCATGGATGCGCTGGAACTGCCGTTACGCTCCATCACCCCCACGACGGCCACCGCGGAGACCTTTGCTCTGGTGCTGGCGCAGCTGCGGCAGGAGTGGGACGAGGCCGAGGGGCGGCGCGAAGCCCAGCAGCAGGCGGCCGTCCAGGCCCTGCAGCAGGCTGAGCGACGCAATGAGCTGGCGCGGCAGATTGCCGAGCACATCCGCAAGCAGCCCGGGACAGTGCTGGTGCCTGACGTGGTGGTCGACTTTGCCTGCGGCCCCTGGGCCCAGGTCATGGCCCAGGCGCAGATGGAGGGCAAGGTCGACCAGCCAGGTGAGCCTGACTACGTCGCCCTGCTGGAAGACCTGTTCTGGAGCGTACGGCCTGATCAGACGCGTCAGCAGCCGGGCCAGCTGGTCAAGGTGATTCCCCAGCTGATACAGGGCCTGCGCCAGGGGCTGGAGCGTATACATTTTCCGCAGGCTCAGGCAGAGCAGTTCTTCAGCCAGCTCTTTGCCCTGCATCAGGGCGGTATGGAGGGCATGAGTTCGGCCCGCAGCCTGCGGGCTGCGGCCCGGCCCGCTGCAAGTACGTGGCTGGCCCCGGAGGAAGCCCGCGATTCAGGCTTCATGGACGATCTCGGCAGTGCCGAGGCGGGCGGCGGCGACTTTGCAGCCACCGTCCCCGCTGATTTCCCGTCCGAGTTTCCCGCCACCGTTCCCATGGGGCTAGTGGACCGTTCGTCGGCCACCGATCAGGCACCGCTGGAGTTCATGACACGTGCCGAGCTCACGCTCGAACAGCTCAAGCCCGGCAGCTGGATCGAGCTGCAGGTCAGCGGGCAGTGGGCGCGGCTGCAGCTGGTCTGGCTCAGTGACAACGCCAGCCTCTGCCTTTTCTCCAGCAGCAGCGGTGCCAACCATTCGATGACGCGGCGCATGTTCGACCGCCTTGTGGCCCAGGACCAGCTGCGGTTGGTGTCGCAGGGTCCCGTGGTCGACCGCGCTTTCGATGCCGTGGCCGAACTGGCCATGCGCAACAGCGTTTACATGGATATCCAGGCCGACCCGCAACCCTGAGCGGCTCAGTCCTGCGCGCTCGGCCTATCCTCGCCGCGCAGGCGCCGCCGCACCAGATCGATGTGGTTGCGCAGGGCGTAGAGCTCGTCGGCGTACGATAGCGGGATGCGGATGCGGCCCACGCGTGCCTCCAGCGTGTCCAGCTCCCGCACCAAGGCCTCGGCCGTGGCCTGGCCGGCCTGCAGCTGCTCCTCGATCTGCCGCAGCTGCGCATACCAGCGGAACACCCTTGAACGTACCCGGAATTCGTAGAGCGGTGGCACGATGCGGCCCAGCGGCAGCAGCAACGCGATGATCAGGCCCAGGGCCAGCCACATGCGTTCGAGCAGATTGGCCAGGTTGAAGGGCAGGTAGCGCTGCAGCAGGGGCACGCCGTTGCGCAGGGTGCGCTCGGCCTCGCGAGCCAGCGGGTAAGCGGCCAGATCGGCGTTCGGGTAGCTGCGCGCGCGGTTGAACCAGCCGGCTCCGCGGTGCAGGCGCAGCGAGGCCTGGGAGAAAAGTTGCAGCAGCGCGGGATGCACGTCTGGCCCGGCTAGCAGCGTGGTGGTGGTTGCCACCAGGCGCACATCGCGCGACGGCAGGTCCGTGGCCAGATCCACCACGCCGCGCGGCAGGGTGACGGGGCTGAGGAAATGGAAGCGCCGCGCATAGGCCTCGCTCTGTGCCAGGTCCATGAGGGCGATGCCCGGGGTCTTGAGCAGCATCTGCACCAGCAGCGACTCAGGCGCCGAGGCGAAGACCAGCGCGTCAATGTGCCCGTCCAGCAGCGCGACCACGGCCGGAGTCGGTTCGAGTTGCATCAGCTGCATGCGCTGCGGGTCCAGGCCATTGGCCTCGATCAGCTGCTGCATCAGCGCGGGCACGCCGCTGCCCGCGCTGCCCACGTTGACGCGCAGGCGCTGCAGATCGCGCAGCCCTTCGATCCGGCGCCCGGCAGCACTGCGGTAGAAGATCCACAGCGGCTCAACGAAGAGGTTGCCCAGCGCGCTGAGCTCCTCGTCCTCGTCGGCCGTACCGCTGCCACCCTGTACAAAGCCCAGGTCTACTTCGCCGCGGCGCAGCAGTTCCAGGTTCTCGGCCGAGCCCTGGCTGGGCCGCAGGACCACCTCGATGCCCTGCTGGGCCAGCAGCCGCGCGTAGCGCTGCCCCCATTCTTCGTACGCGCTCTGCGCCGGCCCGGTGGCCAGCGTGACGCGCCGCGGCGGCATGGGGTCCAGCCACCAGTAGGCCAGCGCCAGCAGCGCAGCAGCCAGCAACGCAAACGGTGCAGCCGGCACCAGCAGGTCGCGCAGATGGGAGAGCCAGAGCGAGAGCTTTTGCGTCATGGCCTGGTCCAGTCGGTGCAGGCGGGCCAGTACTGCGTGCCCATGCTGAGGCCGCATGCGGCATGCACGGCGTTGACCACGGCGCGTGCCGTGGCCTCGGCCGCCAGCGTGGCCAGCAGCAGCATGTCGGCGCTGCGGCCGCTGGTGCCCGTGCCCAGGGCGAACAGGGTGTCGCCGTCGAGCTGCGTGTGCACGGGGTTGATGCTGCGCGCCAGCCCGTCGTGGGCCACCTGGGCCAGGCGTTGTGCCTGGGCCTTATCCAGCACCGCGTCGGTGGCGATCACGCCAATGGTGGTGTTGCGCCCGGCCAGTGCGTGCCGCGTTTGCATACCCTGCAACAGGGCGTCACGCGTGTTCTGCAGTGCACGGCCGTCGGCCGTGCGTGCGCCCGCGATCACGCGGCCCGTGGCCGGGTCCAGCACGTCACCCACGGCGTTGCAGACGATGAGCGCGCCCACGGTCACATCGTTGGCCGTGACCGAGGCCGTGCCCACGCCACCTTTCATCGCGCGCTCAGCGCCCAGCAGCTTGCCCACCAGGGCGCCGCTGCCGGCGCCCACATTGCCCTGCGCGGGGGCCAGTCTGCTGGCCGCGGCACAGGCGCGGTAGCCACTCTCGGCATCAGGGCGGATGCGACTATCGCCCACGCCCAGGTCGAAGATCACGGCGGCCGGCACGATGGGTACGAGACCATGGCCCGTGTTCAGGCCGATGCCCTGCTGCTCCAGCCAGCGCATCACGCCACCGGCCGCGTCCAGACCCCAGGCGCTGCCGCCCGCCAGCAGCACGGCGTGCACCTGCTGCACGAGGTTGCCGGGGGCCAGCAGATCGGTCTCGCGCGTGCCGGGCGCGGCCCCGCGCACGTCGACGCCGCCGACGGCGCCCTGGCGCGCAAGCACCACCGTGCAACCCGTAGGCCGCCGGGTGTCGCTGTCATGGCCGACGTCGATGCCGGCCACATCGGTGATGGCGCCGGGATAGGGCAGGGGGGGAGAACGCATGCGCCGATGATACGCAGCGCAGCCCCAGGGTCTCAGAAGCTCAGTCGATCACCTGGATGCGCACCGGTACCACGCCGGCGTTGAGGCTGGCGATGCTTTTGAAGGCTGAGCTCGAGAGGTCGATGATGCGGCCCTTCACAAACGGCCCGCGGTCGTTGACGCGCACCACCACGGTCTTGCCGTTCTGGGTGTTGGTGACTTTCACGCGGGTGCCGAAGGGCAGGGTCCGATGCGCAGCCGTGAGCTTGCCCTGGTCGAAGCGCTCGCCATTGGCGGTCTTGCGGCCGTGGAATTCATTGCCGTAGTAGGAGGCCTGCCCCGTGTCGCTGTGGCCGGAGGCGCTGGAACCGGGTGTGCTGCTGCAGCCGGCCGTCATGGCCAGCAGCAGGGCGCAGCCCGCGCCGGCCCAGCGCAGGCGGGCGGACCAGAGTGCGGAGATCCAGAGCGTGTGCATGCGGGTCACTATAGAACCGGCGCGCGTGCAGGTCTTGTGGGATCTGCCTCGTCTGTTGCCAACCGGCCGCAGCGGATCGACAGGCGGTTGCATGAGCCGACGGGCGGCGGCACCTCAGGCTGCGGGCTTGCGGGCGATGAGGGTCACGAAGGATTTGACGGTATCTCCGGGGGCCGGGAAGTCACGTTGCTCGAACTGTTCCAGCGTCCAGCCCGCAAAGCGTTCACGCAACTGCTGGGCCGTCAGCAGGCAATGGCGCTGTGGGTCGAACATCTCCATGTAGTTCGTGCCTTCGACCAGCACATTGAGCACCAGTACGCCGCCGGGCCTTAGCCGCTGCTGCAACT
Organism: Hylemonella sp.; assembly: GCF_027532185.1. Taxonomy (GTDB): domain Bacteria; phylum Pseudomonadota; class Gammaproteobacteria; order Burkholderiales; family Burkholderiaceae_C; genus Hylemonella. Next base: position 86,979 of record NZ_JAPZSV010000006.1, read on the forward strand.
GTGTCAGCTGGTGCAGGGCGCTGTCGCAGTCCATGAACATCAACAGGCCGATGCAGACCACGGTGTCGAAGTCAGCGCTGAGCTGGTAGGCCGACAGCTCGGCCTCGCGCGCATCGATGGCCAGACCCTCGTCCTGCGCGATCTGCCGCAGGTGTGCGATGGCCGTTGCGCTCGCATCGAGCGCGAGCACCTCGCAGCCGCGCCGCGCGGCGGCCAGGCTCAGCTCGCCCAGGCCGCAGCCATAGTCCAGCACGCGCCCCTGCAGCCAGGGCAGAGCGGCCTCTTCGAAAGGGTTGAGCGCCTGTGCCTGTTCGCGCAGCTGGCGCTGGAACTGCCGCTCGAAGAACGCGACGCTGTGGGAGGGGTTCATGGCGCGAACTGTAAGCGATGGGTGAGCCTTGGCGATCTTGCCCAAGGCGGTCAAAATACTGTATAAACAAACAGTATCAAAGGACTGGGCCATGAGCGAATTCAAGCTACCCCTGCACGCGCTCAAGGGCCGCGGTGCGGCCACCCGCAATGCGCATCGCTTTGAGCGGGATACGCGTGCGGCCTATGACGACGGCTGGGGCACCTGGGACGAGGCGCTGGCCGGCGAGGCACCGACGTGGCGGACCGAGATCCGTTGGGAAGAGGCACGAAGTGCTCTGGTGCACAACGACTCGCCCGACATCGCCTTCGATCTCTCGATCAACCCCTACCGCGGCTGCGAGCACGGCTGCAGCTACTGCTATGCGCGTCCTTCGCACAGCTATCTGGGCCTGTCGCCGGGTCTGGACTTCGAGCGCGTGATCATCGCCAAACGCGGTCTGGCGCAGCGCCTGCGTGAGGAGCTGACCGCGCCGGCCTACCGGCCCAGCCATCTGGCCATCGGTACCGTGACGGACTGCTACCAGCCCGTCGAGCGCGAGCTCAGGCTGACCCGCGCCTTGATCGAAGTGCTGCGCGATGCGCGTCACCCCTTCGCCCTGGTCACCAAGTCCAGCGGTGTCGAGCGCGACCTGGACCTGATCGCGCCCATGGCGGCCCGTCAGCTGGCTGCGGTCTACGTGACCATCACCACGCTCGACGGCGAACTCGCGCGCCAGCTGGAGCCGCGCGCGCCCTCGCCGCAGCGGCGCCTGCGCACCATCCGCACCCTGGCCCAGGCCGGTGTGCCCGTGGGCGTGAGCGTTGCGCCGCAGATCCCCTTCATCAACGACGACCTGGAGCAGGTGCTGGCCGCCGCGGCCGAGGCCGGCGCGCGCAGCGCCTTCTACACCGTGCTGCGCCTGCCCTGGGAGCTCAAGGAGGTCTTCCAGCAGTGGTTGCAGCTGCACCACCCGCAGCGCGCAGCGCGCGTGATGGCGCGCATCCGCGAGATGCGTGGCGGCCAGGACTACGACAGCGACTGGGCCACGCGCATGCGTGGCAGCGGTGTGTGGGCCGATCTGATCGCACAGCGCTTCCACAAGGCCTGCGCGCGCCTGGGCCTGAACCGCGAGCGCATCGCGCTCGACCTCACGCAGTTCCGCCCTGGCCTGGCCGCGGGGCAGGGCAGCCTGTTCTGAGCGGCAAGCGCCGGGTTCAGCGGTAGACCTGGTAGACGCGGGCGCTGCCGTCACGCTGCACCAGCAGCACCTCGTAAGGGTCCTTATGGCCACCGTACTCCGGGCCGTCCATGCCGGGCGAACCCACGGGCATGCCGGGCACGGCCAGGCCCAGAGCCTTCGGCTTTTCTTTCAGCAGGCGATGGATTTCGCGCGCTGGCACATGGCCTTCCAGCACATAGCCACCGACGAGGCCCGTGTGGCAGGAGCCGTATTTGTCGGCCAGGCCCAAGCGGCGGCGCTGTTCGTCTTTGCGTGCCTGGGGCAGATCGTGGAACTTCACGGCAAAACCTTCGGACTCCAGGTGGCGGATCCAGTCCTTGCAGCAGCCGCAAGTGGGTGTCTTCCAGACTTCGATCACGGGGCGTGTGTTCGCCGTGATGGCCAAGGGGGTAAGGGCCAGCGCGGCGGCGGTGGCCAGCAGTTTGCGTCGTTGCATGGTGTGAGCTCAGTTGTCAGTTGGGGCGGACCGTGATGCTGCCTTTCATCCCGGCCTGGAAGTGGCCCGCGATCAGGCAGGCGAACTCGAATTCACCCGCGCGGTTGAAGGTCCAGATGAGGTCGCCGGTCTTGCCCGGGTCGACGTGGACCATGTGGGCCTCGTCGTGGTCCATCTGGGGGTTCTTGAGCATGGCCTCGGCATGGGCCGCCAGCGTCTCGCGGGTGCCGATGACCAGCTCGTGCAGCAGCTTGCCGGCGTTGCGTACGCGCAGGCGCACGGTCTCGCCCTGTTTCACCTCGATGCGGTCGGGCGTGAAGCGCATGTTGTCGGTCATGGTCAGCGTGATGGTGCGCTGGACCTGGCGGGCTTCGCCGGCGATGCCCCAGGCTTGCTGCGTCTTGACCGCAGTGTGGCTGCCATGCGCGGCACTGCCATGTGATTTGTCGCCGTGGGCCCAGGTCGGGCCGGCGGCCAGCAAGACGGCGCAAAGAAGAATGTGTGTTCTCATGATGAGCTCCAGGAAAGTCGATCGTCAGACCATGCCGGCCCAGGCGGGGCGGCGTGGTGGCGGGCCAGGCCGCGCTGGTGTCGCAGGGCCTGGCCTGGCGTCCGGTGTGTCGCCGTGACGCCGATGTCCGCGCAGGGCGGACGCACTTCGGGCAGGCAGCTCAGGCGATGGGGGGTTTGAGGCCGGGGACCGGATCAGCGCTGGCAGGCGTCACCAGCAGGGCCTGGGGCCGCGCGTGGCCAGCCGGCGCCGGCACGTGCAGCAGCAGCGCGCCGGGCACTGCGGTGACATGGCAGACCGTGCAGTCGCTGCACTCATGATCCCCCTGCGTTCCATCGGTGGAAGCGTGCAGGACGGTGTGATGATGGCTTGTGTCATGCGCAGCCGCGTGTTGCGACGCATCGTCATGGCAGTCGTGCATGGCCGCCATGGGCAGGTCGGCCTGTGTCTGCATGCGCGCGCGCTCCATGGCCATGACGTCACCCAGACCGGCACGCAGTGGCAGCAGGGCCATCATGATGATCAGCAGGCAGACGCGCATGGGCAAGATGATACGGCCCGCGTGCCAAAAGTTCCCGTGGGATGTTGGATGCTGCGCTTTTGTCCACGTCAAACCGGAATTGATCTGTGTCAAGGCCTCATACGATCGCACACCTGCTCGTGACAAAGTTCATTGACACCTCTGGGACGATCCGCATAACCTTGGTTCAAGAAACCACGCCGCTGAAAGTGATGCGGGGTCAGGCAGCAGGGAGTTGTCCGTTCATACCAGAAGGTGCGCGCCCTCATGCAAGTTTCCCCGTCCTCTCATTCCGATGAATTGTCTGCCCAGGCCTTGCTGGGTGACCGCGTGCTGCTGATGTCCATCGGGCTCAGTGCCCTGGCGGCCGTCATCCTTGGCACCAGCTTCGTCGAAGCCGGGCTGGCCTGGGGATTGTCTGCTTTGCTGGTGGGGCTGGCGATGGGGATCTATGTGGTCTGCCGTGGCACGCTACTGTCCAGCATGGGCCTGGCTCTGATCCAGACCCTGTTCGTCATCCTGCACATCCAGCTGGCCCGGGGCATGACCGAATTCCACTTCGGCGTGTTCGTCACGCTCGCCCTGGTGCTGGTCTACCGCGACTGGCGCCCCATCGTGCTCTCGGCGGCCGTCTTTGCTGTGCACCATGTGCTGTTCGACCGTTTGCAGGCGGCCGGCTTCGGCCTCTACTGTCTGTCGCAAGCGAATTTCGGTGTCATCATCATCCACGCCGTCTATGTGGTCATCCAGACCGCGCTTGAGGTGCTGATGGCGGTCAGGATGTCCCAGACGGCGCGCCAGGGCGCGGAGCTGGGGCAACTGGTGAGTTCGGTGGAGCGGGCCGACGGCATCGCGCTGTCCCAGGCCACGCAGGTCCAGGTCAGCACGTCGCTGGCCAGCGTCCTGCAGTCCACGCTGGCACGCATGGACGCGGCGGTGGCGTCCATCCGTGGCACGGCGGCGGGCATGGAGGTCGCCTGTACCGAAATCGCCCACGGCAACCAGGACCTCAGTGCCCGCACCGAGAGCCAGGCCAGTGCGCTGCAGCAGACGGCGGCCTCGATGGAAGAGCTCTCTTCCACCGTCAGGCAGAACGCCGACAACGCACGCCAGGCCAACCAGCTCGCGCAGAGCGCCAGCACGGTGGCCGCGCAGGGCGGCGAGGTGGTGGCGCAGGTGGTGGACACCATGAAGGGCATCAACGACAGCGCGCGCAGGATCTCCGACATCATCGGCGTGATCGACGGCATCGCCTTCCAGACCAACATCCTGGCCCTGAACGCCGCCGTGGAGGCGGCGCGGGCCGGTGAGCAGGGGCGCGGCTTTGCCGTGGTCGCCGGCGAGGTCCGCTCGCTTGCCGGTCGCAGCGCCGAGGCCGCCAGGGAGATCAAGTCGCTGATCAACGACAGCGTGGGCCGGGTCGAACAGGGCACGGCCCTGGTGGATCGGGCGGGGGCCACCATGACGGAAGTGGTGGCCAGCATCCAGCGTGTGACCGACATCATGGGCGAAATCAGCGCTGCCAGCGCCGAGCAGAGCCAGGGCGTGGCGCAAGTGGGTGTGGCCGTCACGCAGATCGACCAGACAACGCAGCAGAACGCTGCGCTGGTGGAGCAGATGGCCGCCGCGGCCGACAGCCTCAGCAGCCAGGCCCGTGATCTGGTGCAGGCCGTCAGCGTGTTTCGCCAGGCCTGAGGTCGGTCAGGGCGCGGGCTTCAGGACGTGCCGAACAGGCCCAGACTGCGCGGTGCCTGTGTGAGCAGGCGCTCAATCTCCGGCGCGGGCACCGGTCGTGAATAGAAATAGCCCTGGGCTGCGTCGCAGCCGAAGGCCCGCAGCTGGTCGCGGATCTGTTCGGTTTCCACCCCTTCGGCCAGGGTGCGCAGGTTCAGGCTGTGGGCCATCTGGATGATGGCGCGCACGATGGCCGCATCATCGGGATCGCTGGCGAGGTCGCGCACAAAGCCCTGGTCGATCTTGAGCTGGTCGATGTCGAGCTGCTTGAGGTAGGCCAGGCTGGAGTAGCCAGTGCCGAAGTCGTCGATGGCCAGCTTCACGCCCAGCTGCTTGAGCGCGCGCACGCTGGAGAGCACGCTTTCCACGTTCTGGAGCAGGATGGACTCGGTGAGCTCCAGCTCCAGCTGGCCCGGCGGCAGGCCCGAGGCCCGCAGCGCGCGCAGCACCGATTGCTCGACCTGGCCACGCTTGAACTGGATGGCCGAGAGGTTGACCGCCAGCGTCAGCGGCGGCAGACCGGCGCGCTGCCAGCGCATGGCCTGCTGACAGGCCTGTTGCAGCACCCAGTCACCCATGGGCACGATGAGCCCGCTTTCCTCGGCCACGCTGATGAAGCGCCCGGGAAGCACCAGACCCAGCTCCGGGTGCTGCCAACGGATCAGCGCCTCGACGCCCGTCAGCATCCCGCTGGCCAGGTCGTATTGGGGCTGGTAGTGCAGCAGGAACTCGTCGCGCTCCAGCGCCCGGCGCAGGCCGTTGCGCATCAGCAGGTGCTCGCCAGCCTCGGCGTCCATGGTCGGGTCGAAGAAATGGTAGACGTTGCGCCCTGCCTCCTTGGAGCGGTACATGGCCATGTCGGCCTTCTTGCGCAAGGTCTCGAAGTCGCGCCCGTCCTGCGGGCCGATGGCCACACCGATCGAGGCCGAGGTCGAGAACTCCTGCTGCCCCAGTTGGACGGGTTCCTGCAGCTTGTCCATGATCTTGAGCACCACGGCTGCCACCACCTCGGTGTCGGGCAGATCAGTGAGCATCAGCAGGAACTCGTCGCCGCCCTGGCGGCTGATGGTGTCGCTGTCGCGCACGCTCTCGCGCAGTCGGCGGGCCACCTCGCGCAGCAGCTCGTCGCCGGCTTCGTGACCCAGGGTGTCGTTGAGGGTCTTGAAGTTGTCCAGGTCCAGGTAGACCAGGGCGATGCGGGTCTGGTGGCGGTCGGCCTGGGCCATGGCCTGCACGAAGCGGTCCTGCACCAGCAGGCGGTTGGGCAGGCCCGTCAGCGCGTCGTGGTAAGCCAGGTACTCGATGCGCTGCTCCGCGGCCTTGCGTTCCGTGATGTCCGAGCCCACCCCGCGGTAGCCGCAAAACACACCCTGCTCGTCGAAGATGGGTGTGCCGCTGATGCTCAGGGTACGCACCATGCCCTGGTTGTCACGCACTTGGTAGACGAAGTCGTGGAAGGGCTCGTGCCGCTGCAGCAGCGCGCGGTGCGCGTCCCAGCCCGCCTCGTCGGGTGACACCACGGGCTGGTCCCAGCGGGTGCGCCCGATGTGCGGCACCAGGTCCGCGCCGTAGATGCCGCGCGAGACCTGGGTGAAGCGGAACTGCTCGTCCTGTTCCCAGAACCAGTCGGTCGACAGCTCGGCCAGGCTGCGAAAGCGAGCCTCGCTCTCGCGCAGCGTCTGCTGCTGGCGGTCGAGCCGGCCGACCATGTCGTTGAAGGCCTGCACCAGGGTGCCGATCTCGTCGTCGCGTTGCAGCACGAGCTGGCGTTGCGGGCCCGGCCGGTCGTGCAGCGACCGCACATGCCGCGTCAGGGTGTCCAGCGGCGCCAGCGCGCGGCGCATGATCAGGCCGATCAGTACGACCACCACCAGTGTGCCCGCGGCGATGCCCAGCAGCAGAAGGTTGCGCGCCTCGCGCAGCGGTTCTTCGGCCTCGGCCACGGGCAGGTTCACGCTCAGCAGCCAGGGCACCGTGCTCAGGTGCTTGAAGCTGCTCATCACCTCCTCGCCGCGCGAGGTGACCGTCGTGCCGCTGCCTTCGAAGCCAGCCACCGCGCGGTCGACCAGCGGGTTGAGGCCAGGCTGCACGATGGGTTTGAGGATGCGTTGCGGATTGCGGTTGGTGATAAAGATGCGCTCGCGTGTGAAAAGAGAGATGTAGCCGGTACGCCCGAGCTTGACGTGGTTGAGGTCGGAGAGGAAGTTGCGCCCCTCGAGCTCGATGCTGCCGTGCAGTCGACCGACCATATCGCCCCGGCTGTCGAACAGCGGGATAGCGATGGTGATGGCCGGTCGGCCCTGGGCGCGTGCCGAAGCGAAGGGGCGCGAGATGTAGGGCTGGCGGGTCTTGGAGACCACCTGGTAGGCGTCGAGGTAGCTCACGTCGCGCCCGCGCCGGCCAGCCAGGAAGGGGGACTCCGCGATCAGGCTACCGTCTTCGGAGAGCAGGATCAGGCCGTTGCTGAACAAGGCCCGCAAGGCCGTCTGCTGGTCGAGGAATGACTGGGCCACGCGTGGATTGACGAGCGCTTCGGGGGGCACGTCGCGGGCCGTGAGCTGCAGCAGCTCCTGACTCTGGCGTAGCTTGTCGTCCAGCGCCTTGGCCAGCGTGGTGGCCAGCAGAAACTGCTGCTGTTGGAGGCTCTCGCGGAAGTTCCGGTCAAAGTGCTGCAGGGTGAGCCAGGTCAACAAGCCGGCAAAGACGATGAAGAGCAGGGCAACCGCCAGGACCACCCGGGTCTTGAGGTTGGTCAGACGCAACCAAGGCAAACGCATGCCGTATATATACCCGCATTCGCGAAGCTTACGTTAGGGGCGTACCCCGGGGGACTCCATGGGCAGACCGTGTGAGCGGTCTGCGAGATAGAGTTCCAGTGCCACCAGCTCGGGCGCGCCCAGCGGCCAGGGCTGCGCGCGTACACCGCTCATGCAGTTGCGCAGCCGCCGCTGCAGCGAGCCCAGCCCTTGCCACTCCAGGCGGTACTGCGGATAGCTGTTCGGATGCGCTTGCGGGATCCGCGTACCGCCCAGGCGCTGGCCCCAGCGTTGGTCGTGGCATTGGGCGCAGGAGAGATTGAGCTGGCCCATGCGCTGCACGTAGAGCTGGCGGCCGAGTTCGCGCACGGGCTGCAGCCGCGCATCGTCTGGAGGGGCCAGCGGCAGGCCGCGCGACTGCAGCGCCACCAGGGCCTCAAGGGCCAGCAGTTCCTCGCTGTCGAGCGGCCAGGGGGCGGCCTGCTGCTGTTGCGTGCGGCAGCGGTTGATGCGCTGTGCCAGGTTGAGGGCGCCCCCGCGGGGTGCATCGAAGGCCGGATAGCGTGCGGCCACGCCGCGCAGGCTCTGCACCTCACCGTGACAGCCGGCGCAGCTGCGTTGCTGCGTGCCGGCCGGCTGCTGCCAGAGCTGCGCGCCCTGCTGCACCCAGAGCATGGCCGGGTTGCGCGTGTCGTCGCGCTGCATGGCCTGCAGGTCCGGGCTCAGGGCCTCAAAGTCGGAGCGGCGCTGCTCGGGCGCCAGCTGCGCCTGCAGCGTGCCCGCCAGCAGCAGCGCCAGCCAGGCGATGCGGCGCGGCCTCATGTGACCGTGATCGTCACGCTCTCGCTGTGACGAAAACCCTGCTCGCCTTCCCAGCTCAGGCGCAGCGTGCCGCTGGCCACAGCCACGGTGTGGAAGGCGATCAGCGGGTTGGCCGAGATCGCGGGCGAGAACTCGGCCGCAAAGACGGGTTCCTCGTTGTAGTGGCAGCTGAAGCGCGTGATGATGTTGCGTGGCAGGCGCTGTCCGTCTGCCCCGGGCCGGAAGCCCGACTCCATGGGGTGGCCGATGATGGCGCTGACCTCGATCACCTCGCCACGGCGCGCGGTTGGCGGGACCTTGATGAGCGTGCGTGCGCTCACTGGATTTCCTCCAGGCAGGCTGCGAGTGCCACGATCACCTCCACCGTCTGCTGCCAGCAGCTGCCGTCACTCAGGCGGGCCACGGCGGTCAGCTTCTGCGTGGTGGCCAGGCGGATGCGGGTGCTCACCTGCGCCTTGCCCGCGCGCGGGCCCAACTGGCAGCGCAGCACATCGGCCTGCGGATTGCGCTCGTTGAAGACCGCAAGGGCCACCACATGGTCGGTGGGCGTCATGGGGCTGTCCACCCGCACGGTCAGCGGTACGGTGTTGCCGTTGTCCACCAGAGTGGCAATGTCGATCTGCACGCGCCCGCGCTGCACGGGCGTGCCGCCGGTCCAGGCGCGCACCGCGTCCTGCAACTGGGTGTTGGCCTGCGCGGGGCGCAGCAGCAGCCAGCCGGTGAGGCCGGCAGTGGTCTGCAGAAGCTGGCGGCGTTCCATGGGCTTCACTGCTTGAGGGTGAGCAGCCAGGCGATCACGTCCTCGATCTGCTGGGCATCGAGGAGGGGGCGACCCTGCCAGTTGTTGCCCACGCGTACCAGTCCGTCGGTACGGTAGTAGGGCGGCATGAGGCTGTCCGGGTTGACATGCTGCGGGTTCACGAGGCGAAGGCGCAACTGGGCCGCGCTCCAGCGCGCACCGGCCCCGGCCAGATCGGGCGCCAGATTGCCCTGAAAGCGTTCCTCGGGAACCGGGCCGCTGTGGCACAGCAGGCACAGGCCCTGGCTGCGACTGGCCGCGATGGCGCGGCCGCGTGCGGCGTCGCCCGTCTTGCCTTCGAGTGCCGCGGGGATGCCGTCGCCCACCACCGACACGGCCCCGCCCGCCAGGGGCAGGGCCAGCACGGCGGCGGCCAGCAGCAGCTTCATGCGCGCCGGAGGTCCTGGCTCTTGAGCGGCAGCTCGCGGATGCGCTTACCCGTGGCGGCGAAGATGGCGTTGAGCACGGCGGGCGCCGCGACCGCGATGGTGGGTTCGCCCACACCGCCCCAGAAGCCGCCCGAGGGCATGACGATGGTTTCCACCGGCGGCATGTCGGCCAGGCGCATGACGGGGTAGGTGTCGAAGTTCTTCTGCTCCACCGCGCCGTCCTTGACCGTGATCTCGCCGAACAGCGCGGCCGACAGGCCGTAGACGAAGGAGCCTTCGACCTGGGCCTCGATCTGCTGCGGGTTCACGGCGTGACCACAGTCGGTGGCGGCGACGATGCGGTGGATCTTGAGCTTGCCCTCGGGGCTCACCGAGACCTCGGCGCAGGCCGCCACATAGCTGCCGAAGCCCATGGTCTGGGCCAGGCCGCGGTACACGCCCGCAGGGGCGGGGCTGCCCCAGCCCACGCGCGCGGCCACGGCATCGAGCACGGCCAGGTGCTTGGGATGGTTGGCCATGAGCTTGCGCCGCAGCGCCAGCGGGTCCTGCTGCGTGGCGTGCGCGACCTCGTCGAGGAAGCACTCGAGGTAGATCGCGTTCTGGTTCAGGTTCACCCCGCGCCAGAAGCCCGCGGGCACGTGCGGGTTGCGCATGGCGTGCTCGATCAGCAGGTGGGGGAAGCTGTAGCCGATGGAGGCCTCGGGACCGCTGGCGTTGAGGCCCTGGTAGACCACCATGTCCTTGCCGTCGCGCATGGCCTGCGGCGCCACCGTGGCCAGGATGGACTGGCCCGAGATGCGCATGTGCAGGCCAGTGATGTTGCCCTGTTCGTCCAGGCCGGCGCTGAGCTTGGCGGCGGTGATCGGATGGAAGAAGCAGTGCTGCATGTCTTCCTCGCGCGACCAGATGAGCTTGATCGGCGTGCCCGGCATGCTCTTGGCGATCTGCACGGCCTGCGTGATGTAGTCGCTGCGCCCGCGCCGGCCAAAGCCGCCGCCGAGCAGCTGCTTGTAGACCTCGCACTGCGCAGCCGGCAGCCCTGCCGCCTCGGCCGTGGCGGCCAGCGCGGCCTCGCCGTTCTGCGTGCCGACCCAGACCTCGCAGCGCTGAGCCGTCCAGCGCGCGGTGGCATTCATCGGCTCCATGCAGGCGTGGTTCTGGTAGGGGTAGCCGTAGATGGCCTCGATGCGACGCGGTGCGGCCGTGATGGCGGCCACGGCGTCGCCGTTGCTGTTGCCCACCGAGGTGGCGGGCACCGACAGATCCAGGCCACCACGCACCATGGCGTGGATGTCGGCCTGCGAGACCGCGGCGTGAGGCCCATAGTCCCATTCGATCTGCAGGGCGTCGAGTGCGGTCTTGGCCGTCCACCAGCTTGTAGCCACCACGGCCACCGCGCTGGTGCCCACCTGCACCACCTTCTTCACGCCCAGGCGGCGCATGATGGGTGCGGCATTGAAGCTCTTGACCGTGCCGCCGAAGACCGGGCAGTCCTTGATGGCGGCGTTGAGCATGCCCGGCAGCTGCAGGTCCATGCCGTAGTCCTGCTGGCCTGTGGTCTTGCGGAAGGTGTCCAGGCGCAGCATGCGCTGGCCCGCGATCTTCCAGTCCTTGGGGTCCTTGAGCACCACGCTGGACGGATCCGGCGGTGTGAGCTTGCCGGCGGCGGCGGCCACGCGGCCATAGAGTGTCTTGCGCCCGCTCGGTGTGTGCGTGATCACGCCGCGCGTCACGCTGCACTCGGCCACCGGCACGCCCCAGCCCTCGGCCGCAGCCTGCAGCAGCATCATGCGCGCCATGGCACCGCCCTTGCGCACGTAGTCGTGCGATTCGCGGATGCCGCGGCTGCCGCCGGTGGAGAAATTGCCCCAGATGCGCTGGCGCTTGAGGTTCTGGCCCGGCGTCGGGTACTCGGTGGTCACGCGGCGCCAGTTGCAGTCCAGCTCCTCGGCCACGAGCTGGGCCAGGCCGGTCAATGTGCCCTGACCCATCTCGGAGCGTGCGATGCGGATCACCACGGTGTCGTCGGGTTTCACGACCACCCAGGCATTGATCTCGGGGGGCAGGTCCGAGGCCTGGACCAGGGGCACATGAAAGGCCACCATCAGGCCGCCGGCGGCGGCGCCTGTACTGGCCAGGAACCCGCGGCGTGTCACGCCATCCTGTTGCAGCGTGCTCATGACAGGTCCTCCTCGGCTTGCAGACCATCGGCGGCCGAGACACGCCGGCGTGTCACGCCCTGGGCGGCCACCTTGATCGCCGCACGCACGCGGTTGTAGGTGCCGCAGCGGCAGATATTCGTGATGGAGGCGTCGATGTCGGCGTCCGTGGGATTGGGCTTGTCCTTGAGCAGGGCGCTGACGGCCATGATCATGCCGCTCTGGCAGAAGCCGCATTGCGGCACGTCCAGGAGTTGCCAGGCGCGTTGCACCGCGTGGGTGCCGTTGCGCGAGAGACCTTCAATCGTCACGACCTGCTGGGTCTCCTTGAGCGCGCGCAGCGGCATCACGCAGCTGCGTACCGCATTGCCGTCGACGTGCACCGTGCAGGCGCCGCACTGGGCCACGCCACAGCCGTACTTGGTGCCGGTGAGCCCGAGCTGTTCGCGCAGCACCCACAGCAGTGGGGTGTCGGGGGCGGCGTTGAACTCCTGTTCCTCACCGTTGACATTGAGTTTGGCCATCGCTCTCTCCTCCATCAGGATGCGCTGTCGCGCGCACAGGCCGGCAAGCGCCGGGCACGGACGTTTATACGGGATTTGCGTGACCGCTGCACCTGCGCTTCGTCAAAAGTGCGCACGGCCTGTATGGCGAGGGTTTACCCGGGGCGACGCGGGCTCAGTCCGCGAGCTGTGCGTGGGCCTTGTCCAGCCAGAGCTGCAGGCTGTCGAGCAGGTCGCGCTGGCTGAAGGAGCAACTTTCTTCCGAGAACAAGGCGCTCGATTCGAGCCGGTCCAGCAGGCCCAACAGCACCTCGCCATAGCGCGGGGGCAGTGCGGCGAGCAGATCAGACTGCGCGCGTGCCAAGGCGCTGAAGGCTGCGGGCGTGGTGGCGTCGCTGCGCAGGGCATCGAGCCCGAGTTGCAGGTGCTTAAGCAGGGGATGGCTCATGGATAGCGGGTCATGGTGCGGTGCAGGCCCTTGCGCGCGCATTCGTACTGCCCGTCCTCACAGGGGGCCCGGTAGTCGAGACGGCCCGACAGCAGCAGCGCATGCGCGCCGGCCACACAGGCCAGCGCGAGCAGGGCCGTCAGCAAGGCCTCCCAGGGGCGGCGGGTGAAGAGGCTGTAGGGCCCACACAGCGCCAGGCTGGCCAGCGCGACAGCGATGACCAGCGTGCCCATGTCTGGATGGCTGAAGTGCTGCCATTCGGCGTAGAGCAGGTAGGCGGCATCGACCGTCAAGGCCAGCACCAGCAGGATGGCCAGGGCCGAGGGCCAGGTGGTGCCAGGCGGGGCGACGGGGCCGGTGGGTTTGCCGGGTTTCATGGTGGACATGCCAAGCTTGCGCGGGCCTCAATCCAGACGCGCGCCGGATTTTTGAACCGCGGCGGCCCAGCGCGGCATCTCGCCAGCGAGGAACCGGGCGAACTCGTCCGCACCGAGGAAGGCCGGGTCGGCCCCCTGGGTGATCATGCGTTCGCGCAGATCGGGCTGGCTCAGTACCTGGCGGAAGGCATCGCTCAGTTTGGCCACCGCGTCCTTGGGTGTGCCGGCGGGCGCGAGAAAGCCATAGAAGCCCACGACCTCGAAGCCCGCGATGCCGCTCTCGATCACCGTGGGAATCTCGGGCAGCGCCGGGTTGCGCGTGCGGCTGGTCACGGCCAGGGCGCGCACCTTGCCCTGCTTGTGGTACGCCGCAGCCTGCGGAATCGATTCGGCCATGAACTGCACCTGGCCAGCCATGAGGTCGGTGAAGGCCGGCGCACTGCCCCGGTAAGGGATGTGCACCATGAAGAGCCCGGTGCTGCTCTTGAACATCTCGGGCACCAGGTGGCTGATGCCGCCGTTGCCAGCCGAGCCGTAGTTGACCTGGCCCGGGCGCGCGCGCGTGTAGTCCATGAACTCCCTGAGCGTGTTCACGGGCAGCTTGGGATTGACCAGCAGGGCCAGCGGCTGCATCGCGGTGCGCGCGATGGGCACGAAGTCCTTGAGCGTGGCATAGGGCAGCTTGCTGTACAGCGCCGGGTTGATGACCATCACGCCCGTGTTGGCGAGCATGAGGGTGTGGCCGTCGGGCGCGGCCTTCATGACCTCCTGCGCGCCCACGGTACCGCCGGCGCCGGACTTATAGTCGATCAGCACGGGCTGGCCCAGCACGGCCTGCAGGCGGTCGGCCAGCAGGCGTGCATGCTGGTCCAGCGGTCCGCCGGCCGGAAAGCCGATGACGATGCGCACCGGCTTGGAGGGAAAGGTCTGGGCGTGGGCCCCCAGGGCCAGCAGCAGGCCGGCGCTGAGCAGGGCAAGGAGTTTGCGCATGGTGCTTGCGATGGTGAAGAACAGGTTGCCATTGTGCGTGAGCGCCGCGCGCACGCCGGCCCGGGAAAACGCCAAGCTCAGCGCTGCGTGGGCAGGTACTGGCCGGCCGTCACGCCCATGGAGACATAGATGCTGGTGACGGCCTCCACGCCGATGTCCGCCGCTTCCACCCAGGCGGCCGGCACGAACAGCAGGCCGCCGCCCACGGGCACGGGCGCGGTGGGCACGAGCACGCCGAAATAGGGCTGGCCCCCCAGCAGCACCGGCTCGGGCGTGGACAGCAGGCCCAGCACGGCCGTGCCCGGCGCCTCGCTGCGACCACCGAAATGCAGCCAGACCGGGCTCATGGACTTGAGCCCCGGCGCCTGCGACTGCGAGAACAGGTCGACGAGCTTCTGGATCACGTCATAGACCGTGCGCACCACGGGGATGCGCTGCACCAGGGCATGGACGGCACGCGCCAGCCCGCGCTCCAGCCCGGCCTCGGTGAGCAGGCCCAGCAGGTAGATGCAGGCCAGCAGCAGTAGCAGGCCCAGCGCGTAGCCCAGCAGCTCCGAACCCGTGCCACCCAGGCCCAGGTGCACGAGTACACGGCCAAAGCTGCTCTGCGGCCCCAGCCAGGTCGAGAGCAGGCTCAACGCCCAGCCGATCAGCATCAGCGTCGCCGCCAGCGGCAGCATGGCGAGCAGACCGGTGAACAGGGTGCGCAGGGGATGGCGGAACTGGAGCTTCATGGGGCGAACTGTAGCCTGCCCCGTTGGCGGGCCGTCTGGCGTCAACTAAGTCACGCTGCGAGCGGCATTTTTGCTATCAAATTTGTATGGCTGACGGCGACTCGGGCACAATTCGGGTCATATATTGCCCATCCACGTTGGAGTACCCTATGAAAAAGTCTGTCAAAGGTTTCACCCTGATCGAGCTGATCATCGTGATCACCATCATTGGCATCCTGGCTGCCATTGCGCTGCCGCGTTACATCCAGGCCCAACGCGACGCGCGCCTCGCCAAGATGCAGGCAATCTACGGTTCGCTGCGCTCTGCCGCTGCTTTGGCTCGGGCTCGCTGCGAGCTTGACCTTGCGTCTGGTTTGACCGCTGCGGGCACCTGCGGTAACGCAACGCCCCAGGTGAACATGGATGGCCAACTGGTGGCGATGATCAACCGTTATCCTCAAGCCATCGCCACGGTCGGCAATCCACCGACTGTAGTGGGTATTCTTGGCGCAGCCGGGATTACTAACTTGGCGACTGAGGGGATTACCACCACCGGTGGTGGTACCGCTGCCACCTCGATCCTGACGATTAGTGCACTCGGTGCTGCTGGTACCTGCCAGATTACCTATGACGCTGCGAACGCCAATGAGGCTCCGGTCATCACTTTGACCGCGACGCAAGCCGGCTGCTGATCCTTCCCGACCCCCTGCAAGGGGCTGGTCACGGCGGGCACAATGCCTGTCATGACCAGCCCCTTGTTTTTGCCTCCGCTCACACCACCCGCTGAACTCGATGCCGCCCTGCAGCGCCAGGGGCATGCCGTGCTGGATGCGGCGGCCGTGGCACATCTCAGCGGCTGCACCGCGGCGGAGCTGCAGGCCTTGCAGCCTTACTGGGACGCGCTGCCGCCCGACACCTTTCTCAAGGACGGCGGGCGCTATCGCCGCCGGCGCCATTCCTGCTTCGTGCTCGACGGCGAGGGACTGACCCAGGTGCCACACCGGCCGCACTGGCAGCCCCTCGAATACAACGCCCTGCACGGCGGCATGCAGCGCCTCTTCGAGCCCATGGTCCCCGACATGTTGGCGCAGCCCGTCTGGGGCCGGCTGTTGCGCTGGCTGGGCCGCACGGCCAGCGCACTCAAGGGCGCGCAGCGCTGGTACATCGAGGCCCATCCTTTCCGCATCGACACCACGGACGGCATCGGCCGGCCCACACCCGAAGGTGCGCATCGCGACGGTGTCGACCTGGTGGCGGTCTTTCTGGTGCAGCGCCGCGGCGTCAAGGGTGGCGAGACACGCGTGTTCGAGGCTGCGGGTCCGCAGGGCCAGCGCTTCACGTTGGCCGAGCCCTGGTCCGTGCTGCTGCTCGACGATGCGCGCGTGGTCCACGAGACCACGCCCATCCAGCCCGTGGAGGGGCCGGCCTACCGTGATACGCTGGTCGTCACGCTGCGTGCCCACGCCTTCCAGGGAGAGGACGCAGCATCGACCCCGTGAAGGAGGCGCGCATGTTCAAGCACATCCTGATTCCCGTCGACGGCTCGCCCACGGCGCAGCAGGCCGTGGCCAAAGCCGCGGGCCTGGCGCGGGCCTTCAGCAGCCAGACCACCGTCATCTATGTGATCGACCCCTATCCTTTCACCGGCCTGGGCAGCGACCTGGCCTACGGTCAGGCCGAGTACCTGAGCGCCGCGCACACCGAAGCGGCCGAGGCCATCGCGGCTGCGCGCGCTGCGCTGGCGGCAGCCGGGGTGACGGTGCAGACCGAGGTGGTGGAGTCGCATGCCGTCTGGCGCGGCATCACCGAGACGGCCCACGCGCGCGGCGCAGACCTCATCGTCATGGGTTCGCACGGGCGCCGCGGTCTGGAGAAGCTGGTACTGGGCAGCGTGGCGCAGCGCGTGCTCGCGCATGCGACGCAGCCCGTGCTGATCGTGCGCGACTGAGCCAGCCCGTTCGCCCTGGACTAGCCGCGCCTGCGCGCCTGCATCTCCTCGCCCATGGCGGTCTGCTGCGCAGCAGCCATGCCGGCCTGTGCGCCGGGAAAGACCAGGGTTTCTTCCACCGGGATGTGCCCGGCATAGAGCTGCGCAAAGCGTGCGGCGTGCGCGCGCAGCGTGGCATCGGGCGCATCGCTGCCGTCGGCTTCGCACCAGCGCAGCAGCGTGGGGCGCAGCGCAGCCCACAGCGTCTCCATCTCGCGGTGCTCGGCCTGCAGGCGATGCACCATGGCCTGCAAGGCCGCGTCCCCGCCCGCGAGCAGAGTGGGGAACACATGCAGCTCTTCGTCCTGGTGGTGCAGGGGCGCGGCCCGGTCGAAGTAACGCAGCACATCGGCCGCGGCCGAGCGACTCTGCGCGTCGTGGCCCGTCTGCGCCACATGGGCGATCAGGCGATCGAGCAGGTCCAGCGTGCGCTGCACGCGCTCGTGGCAGGCGGCCAGCATCTCGTAAGGCTGCTCGAAGCCCGCGGCCGGGCTGTTGAAGCCGGGCAGGGGGTGGCCCGGGGTGCTCATGGATCAGCTTGCCGGTTTGGGCGCGGTCAGCTCGGCCAGCTGCTTGCGCAGGGCCTTCTCTTCGTTGAAGCGCTTGGTGGCATCGCGTGCCACGGCCAGCGAACCCAGCATCTCGCCCTGCGCGTCATGCACCATCTCGAAGCTCATGTCGATGTAGATGAACTCCTCGGTCTTGTGCAGCGAGCGCGTGATCATCGAGGTGCGCCCAGGCTTGACACCGCCGCGGGCGATGGCCTGGTTGAAACCGTCCCAGTGGGCCTTGCGCATGCGCTCGGGGATGATCATGTCCAGGCTCTGGCCGATGGCTTCCTCTGCCGTCCAGCCGAAGATCTTCTCGGCGCCACTGTTCCAGACGCGGACGATGCCTTCCAGGTCAGAAAAAATCACGGCCTCCGGCATGCTGTGCAGGATCTGTGCGGCCAGTGATTCAGGCGTGGGGGTCGACATGCGTTGCTTCCTTCTTCTGGTGCGAGACGTGGCAGTCTAGCGCAGCGAAAAACCATGACGGCCCCGTCGTTCGATGGAGCTGGGAGTGCCGCGTCGTGTCTTCCCTGGCATTTCGCCGGCGCGTCAGCCGCACTGCCCCACGTAACCGCAGGCGGTGCAGAAGTCGCAACCGTCCTTCTTGATCACCGTGGGGTTGCCACACTCGGGGCAGGAGCGGCCAGCCATGGCCGCGGGCTCATCCGCCTCACCGGCCTCGGGGCTTTCGAGCACGCCCATCTCGCGCAGCGGGTAGCCTTCTTCGTCCAGCACGCCCAGCATGGCGTAGCGGTGGATGATGAGGCGCGCGAGGTAGGCCACGGTGGAGGGCCAGGTCCGCTGGCGACGTTCGCCGTGCGGCAGGCCGGGCACAAAGGCCATGAAGGAGCCCAGGGGTTCGGCGTAGTTCAGCAGTTTGCGCAGCTTCATGCCGATCCAGGCCGGGTCTACCACGCGCATGTCCAGCGAGAGCAGACGCGCCAGCCCGTCGAGTGCGCGCGGGTAATTGCCCGAAAAGCCCACGGCGCAGGGCCGCGTCACATTGCCGTCCGGTCCGGGCAGCGTGACCTCCTTGAGCGTGAGCGTGAAGGCCTCGCCCGTGGCCGGGTTGTCGATGTCCACGGCCCAGGCCAGGGTGCCCGAGGGGCCGGTCTGCGGCTCCTCGCGACTGAACATGGCATCAAGCACGGGTGTGGCGGCGGGCTGCGCGCGCGCGCGCCACACGCCCAACTGCTCGCAGCGCCAGCGCACCACGGCCGCCGTGGCGGCCACCACGCCGGGGAATAGCCGGCGCTCGCCGTGCGGTGGGAAGGGCATTTCAAACGAACGCTCTTCGGCCACCGTGGCCAGCGCATCGAGCTTGAGCTGGAGCCAGGCCGGGTCGTTGGCGCGCAGGTCCATGGACAGGGTCTTGGCCAGCGCGCCCAGGCCGCGCGGCTGCTCGGCGCCGTTGACCCAGACCTCGAAGGGCTGGGCCGGCCCGCCTTCCTCACCCGGCATCTCGCCGACGAAGAGCGCGAACTCGCCGTAGGAATGCCGCACCATGAAGCTCCAGGCCAGATTGCCGCCGGGCAGCTCGGGCCGGCCCGGCCAGCGCAGCGAGGCCAGCACCGGCGCGGGCAGGCGCTCCAGCGCAAGGCGGCGGTTGGCGTCGTCCAGTTCCAGCGGCGCGGCTGGAGTGGGGGCGACGCTGAGCACCGAGCCCAGCACGCTGTTGGGTCGGTAGGTCGCCAGGCCCTTGAGCCCGGATTGCCAGGCCTGGAGGTACAGGTCCTGGAAATCGGCATAGGGGTAGTCCGCTGGCACGTTGACCGTCTTGGAGATCGCCGTGTCGATCATCGGCGCCACGGCCGCGACCATGGCCGCGTGGGCCTGGGCGCTCATCTCCAGCGCGGTCACGAAGGCGGGCGTGAGCGGCGCGTCCGCGCCCTTGAGGTGGCGGTACAGCCGCCAGGCGTGGTCTTCCACCGCGTATTCCTTGAAGCTGCCGTCGGGCATACGCTTCTTGCGCGTGTAGTGCCAGCTGAAGGCCGGCTCGATGCCATTGCTCGCGTTGTCGGCAAAGGCCAGGCTGATGGTGCCTGTGGGGGCGATGGACAGCAGGTGCGAATTGCGCAGGCCGTGCGCTCGGATCTTGTCTTTCAGCGTGGCCGGCAGGCGCGAGGCGAAACGTGGGCTGCTCAGGTAGAGGTCGGCGTTGAAGAGCGGGAAGGGGCCGCGCTCGCGTGCCAGTTCGTTGGAGGCTTCATACGCTGCGTCACGCATGGCCTCCGTGATGCGCCGCGCCATGTCGCGCGCGGCCTGCGTGTCGTAGCGCAGACCCAGCATCACCAGCGCATCGCCCAGGCCCGTGTAGCCCAGGCCGACGCGGCGTTTGTTGCGCATCTCCTGCTCCTGCTGTGGCAGCGGCCAG
The DNA here is from genome assembly GCF_027532185.1 of Hylemonella sp. Classification (GTDB taxonomy): domain Bacteria; phylum Pseudomonadota; class Gammaproteobacteria; order Burkholderiales; family Burkholderiaceae_C; genus Hylemonella. The sequence goes on from NZ_JAPZSV010000006.1 coordinate 106,640, forward strand.
ACGGTCACGTCCAGCACGTTGTCGAGCATGCGAGTCGCGGTCTTGCACAGGTCCGCGAAGCCAGCGAAGTCGAAACGTGGGGTCTCCTCGAAAGGTTCGCGTACAAAACGCGTGAGGTCGATGGAGCCTAGGCAGCAGCAGCCATAGGGCGGCAGGGGCTGCTCCGCACAGGGGTTGGTGCTGGCTATGGTTTCGCAGTACGAGAGGTTGTTGTCGCGGTTGATCGTGTCGACGAAAAGCACGCCCGGTTCGGCGTGGTCGTAGGTGGAGCGCATGATCTGCTCCCACAGGTCGCGCGCGCGCAGCTTGCGGTAGACCCAGAGGTGGCGGTCCTTCGCTTCATAGGCGCCTTCGGCTTTCTGTGCGGCCCCCGGCTCGGCGTGGTGCACCAGCTCCACCTCGCCGTCGGCCACCACGGCCTGCATGAAGGCGTCGGTCACGCCGACCGAGATGTTGAAGTTGCGCAAGTCGCCGGCATCCTTGGCATGGATGAACTCCTCGATATCCGGGTGGTCGCAGCGCAGCACGCCCATCTGCGCACCGCGCCGGCTGCCGGCGGATTCCACCGTCTCGCAGGAGCGGTCGAACACGCGCATATAACTCACCGGGCCAGAGGCACTGCTCTGCGTGCTGCCCACCCAGGCGCCGCGCGGGCGGATGCGCGAGAAGTCGTAACCCACACCACCGCCACGGCGCATGGTCTCGGCCGCTTCCATCAGCGCCACATAAATACCTGGGTGGCCTTCGTCGGGCTGGGCGATGGAGTCGCCCACGGGCTGCACAAAGCAGTTGATCAGCGTAGCCGTCAGTTCCGTACCCGCCGCGGACTGGATGCGCCCGGCCGGCAGGAAACCCTGCTGCAGCGCCTGCAGGAAACGCCCCTCCCAGTGGGTGCGCTGCTCGGGGGCTTCCACCGCGGCCAGTGCGTGCGCCACGCGCTGGTTCACCTCCAGGATCGTCCGTTCCTCACCCTTGGCGTATTTCTCCATCAGCACTTCGGTGCTGATGTCCTGTGGTGCCAGGGCCTGGGCGATCGGTATCGGGTGCGTCGTATTGCTCATGCATGACTCCACGGGGTCTCAAGGGGAAGTGGGCGAGTACCCACCCGGGCGTTTGATGTACCGCCAATCAGAATCTTCCTGGCGACGGCCCGAGGGCAAGATTCTGTTCAGTGTGGCACGGTCGCCGGGAAAATCAAGCCAGGGATGCCGCTGCCCCCAGGGGCTGCCTGACGGCCCCAAGAGCTTCGATTTCAGGCCATGAGACTGCGGCATGATGGCCAAGGCGCAACCGCAGCACCCCGTTGAGCTGCTAGGATGGTTCCATGCCTTACCAGCTCATCTATTCATCCGTCTCCTCCACGCCCATGCAGTCGGAGGACCTGCAGGACATCCTCAAACGCGCGCAAGACAACAACGCCCGCCAGGGGATCACGGGTGCGCTGGTCTACGTGGACGGATTCTTCCTGCAGATTCTGGAAGGCTCGATGGAGAGCGTCTGCAGGCTGATGGAAAAAATAGCCGGCGACATACGCCATGAGACGGTCACCGTCTTGCAGGCGGGGGAGGTCGCCGACGCCAGTTTCTCTGACTGGACCATGGCCTACGTCAGCGCCACGCCAGAGCAGATTGCGGAGTGGGCGGGCCTGAAGACGCCCCTTGCATTGCCCGAGCTTTTCGAGCAAGTGCGTCAGGACCGTCAGCGGGCGATGCAGCTCGCAAAAAGCATCATGTCCGTCCTGCTCGGTGAGCTGGTTCAGAACGGCAAGGCCCCATGAGGGCCGTGCAGGGCAGACACCCCAGCGCTGTCATGGCTTGCTGAGCACGCCAGCCCGCTTGCGACGCCAAGTGTCGCGCCGCGCAGATACGTCACCGTCTCCCACTCCGCAGCACCGTCATGAGCAGCCATACCCTCCGCATGCATCGCATGCTGCGTGCCCCGCCTGAGCAGGTCTACCGCGCCTTCCTGCACCCTGAGGCCCTGGCGAAATGGCTGCCGCCACACGGTTACACCTGCCAGGTGCACGAGATGGAGGTACGGGTCGGAGGCCGCTACCGTATGTCCTTCACCCAATTCAGCACGGGACATCGGCAGGCCTTGGCCGGCACTTACCTGGAGTTGATCCCCGGCGAGCGCATCGTTCAGACCGCCCGCTTCGAGGCGGCCCATCTGTCGGGCGAGATTCGGACCGCGATCCGCTTGAACGCGCTGTCCCGCGGCACTGAGTTGCAGATCATGCAGGACGGAATACCTGCCGTGATTCCCCCGGACGACTGTTGCCTCGCGTGGCAGGAGTCGCTGCTGTTGCTGGCGCAGCTGCTTGAGGTAAGGCCTGCGGCTTGAATCAGGGCGCGCTGCGACGTCGTTGATGTGGGCGGTAGCGTCAGACAGGGCTTGGTCGTCAGCGCAGGCCTCGTCCGTGACACGGGGGATGCTATCCCTGGGCCATGCGCCTGCCGCTGATCGCAGGTCAGAGAACCTGGATCGAGGGGTGCCCGGTTACGATGCGCGCCATGGACACCCCCAAACTGCGGGTCGGACGACCCATTACCCCCGAAGAGTTCGAGCTGCTCGAGGATGAGCAATTGCTGCGCCTGATCCCCAAGGCCTACCGTGAATACTTTCCCGGCAAGGACTTCTGTGCCGACGGCTATTTTTATCTGCACGACGGCACGGCCTGGAGTTTCTACAAGGGCGGGTTTCTGGACGAATAGGCTCGCATGCGCCCAAGGGAGACCACACGATGAGCAAGACCTGGACAGCCCCGGATGGCCAGCCGCGCTGCCACTGGTGCAGCGCCACCCCCGAGTACCTGGCCTACCACGACGAGGAGTGGGGGCAGCCCGTGGCGGACGACCGGCGCCTGTTTGAGAAGCTGTGCCTGGAGGGTTTCCAGTCGGGGCTGAGCTGGCGCACCATCCTGGCCAAGCGTGAGAATTTCCGTGCGGCCTTCCACGGTTTCGATTTCGAGCGGGTGGCGCGCTACACGCAGCGCGACGTGGAGCGCCTGCTGGGTGATGCGGGCATCGTGCGGCACCGCGGCAAGATCGAGGCGGTGATCAACAACGCGCAGCGTGCCCGCGAGCTGGTGCAGGCCGAGGGCTCGCTAGCGGCCTTCATCTGGCGCTACGAGACCGATCCGAAATCGCAGGGTTTGCCGCAGACCCGGTCTACCTCACCTGAGTCGGTGGCCTTGTCGAAGGAACTGAAGAAGCGCGGCTGGAAGTTCGTGGGTCCGACCACGGTCTATGCCTTCATGCAGTCCATGGGCCTGCTCAACGACCATGTGGAAGATTGCGTGGTGCGCGCCCGCGTGAGCAAGGCGCGCAAGGCCTTCAGGCCGCCGCGATAGTGTCACTCGGACAAGAAGCAAGGAGACCGCATGTCTGCCGGAGACTGGAAAGATCTCTACGCCGCCGCCTCGCAAGGCGATCTGGCGCGGGTGCGCTATCACCTGTGCGCTGGCGTGAACCCCAACTACCAGCATCCCGAGGTGCTGTGTACGCCGCTGGTGGCCAGCATCATCCAGGGACACGATGCCGTGGCGTTGTGTCTGCTGGAGCAGGGCGCAGACCCGCGCCTGCGTTCGGACTTCGACGATATGACGCCGCTGGAGGCGGCGCGCCGACACGGGCGCAGTGCCATTGAACAGCGTCTGCAGGCCCTGGGCGTGCAGACGCAACGCCCGCCGTTCTGGCGGCGCTGGCTGCCGGTCTGAACGCTGGAGTTCATCCGCCGGCGCGTTAGACTTGCGTGACGCGCTCGTTTTCCTGTGCCCTCCATGTCTGATTCCGCGTACCCGTCCGTTGCCCAGCATCCGCTGGACACCCGCATCCCCGCACCTGTCGTCGCCCTGCTGCTGGGCGCGGCCATGCACCTGCTGCCGCCCCTGCCTGCCGACGATGCGCTCTTCTTCGTGCGCAAGGTGGTGATGGACCTGAGCTTCCAGCTGAGCGCGCTGTGCGTGCTGGCTGCCGTGGCCAGCCTCTGGCGCTCGCACACCACCATCAATCCGCTGCAGCCCGAGCGCGCCTCGGCCCTGGTGACCGACGGTATCTATCGCTACACGCGCAACCCCATGTACCTGAGCCTGCTGCTGCTGCTCTTCGGTTATGCCTGCGAGCTGTGGAACTGGCCGGCCTTCCTGGCGCCCGTGGCCTATGCGGCCTACATCACGCGTTTTCAGATCCTGCCCGAGGAGCGGGTGCTGGAGGCCAAGTTCGGCGAGGCCTACCGGGCCTACAAGCGGCGGGTGCGGCGATGGCTCTGAGGCACGGCCTGCGCCTGCCGTTCGGTCTGGCCTTGGTGTTGTGCCTGACGGCCTGTGCCACGGGCCCTGCCGAAGTCCGTCTGCCCCTGCACCGCGCCTGGGTGGATGGCCATCAGGTGGAGTACGTGACCACCGATATTTCCGACGCGGCCATGGCCCGCCAGGAAGGCGTGAACCATGTGCCGCGCCTGGCGCTGGCCCTGGGTGGCCCGGGGCGGCCGGCCGTGACGGAGCGCGTCTACAAATTCGTCGGTGGCGAGCAGATCACCGTCTTCCAGTCGGCGCCCCGGCCGGCTGGCGGTGCCAATGCCGATGCGAACTACAGCCCCCTCTGGCGCATGGTGCTGGTGCGCTGGCTGCGGCCCACGGCGCTGCGCGAGCTGCGTTCCGAGGAAGAGGTGCTGGCCGCGCAGGAGCGGGGGGACGTCTCGCTGGAAGTGACGGACATCGTGGTCAACTGCCCGGTCACCCGATCGGCCGACGGGCGGGCCTTGCGCGGCGTGCGCTGATCGATTTGGCGGGGCTGTCGATATCCGGCGCCCTGGATCGTCGTAGAGACTGAGGGTCCTTCCTCGGACACCGTCATATCAAGGAGAGCGACCATGAGCACCCACACCGTCCGCCTGCACCGCGTGCTGCGCGCGCCGCCTGAACGCGTCTACCGTGCCTTTCTCGACCCCGCCGCCATGGTCAAGTGGCTGCCGCCGCACGGCTTCACGGGCCAGGTGCACGAGATGGACGCGCGCGTGGGCGGGCGCTACCGCATGTCCTTCACCAACTTCAGCCAGGGGCAGAGCCATGCCTTTGGTGGCGAATACCTGGCGCTGGTGCCGGGTGAGCGCATCGTGCACACCGACCGTTTCGACAACCCCGGCCTGCCGGGCGAGATGAAGACCACCATCACCTTCAAGGCCGTGTTCTGTGGCACCGAGATGCACATCGTGCAGGAGGGCGTGCCAGCCGTGATCCCGGCCGAAGCCTGCCACATGGGTTGGCAGGAGTCGCTGCAGCTGCTGGCCCAGCTGGTGGAGCCCGAGATCCCGGCCGAGGGCTGAGGCAGAGCCGACAGACCAGGAGACACAGCATGGACATACCAGCCAATCTGAGCGACCTGAGCGCGCTGTTCCGCCGCCTGGGTGCGGCTGATCCAGAGAGCTGGGCACGCTCACAACTGGAGGAAGGGATCCCGCAGTTGCACCGCTATCTCTGGCTCCGCCAGGCCTGGCGTCTGGTGGTGGATGAGGGCGATACCAGCTGGATGGACGCGCATATGAAACACGCCGAAGTGAGACCGGCAGACCCCTATGCGGGGGTCGGACTGGCGCTGAAGCAGTGTCTTGCGCAAGGGCTTGATCGACAGCTTTTGAATGACATCGTGCGCGGGGTCCAGGCGGAGATGTTGGCCGGCCTAGCCTATCTGCTGGAGGATCCAGATTTCAAGGAGCCCGAACTGAGCGACTTGGGCTGGGGCCTTTTCGCAACGGATGCCGCAGGACAACCCGTCGGCCCCATCTGGGGCTTGCACGAGTCCGTGCTGGAGCTCGATCCCACGGGACGATCCATGCGCCCAAGGGAGGTCTGAGCTCGGGCTAACATGGCGGGAGGAGGGCTCCCATGATCTCAGCACACGAACTCAACCAGCGCGGCCAGGCCATGCTGCCCGGCCATCTGGGCATCGTCATCACGCACATGGCCACCGGCGAGGTGCGGGCCGAAATGCCGGTGCGCACCGAGCTCATGGCGCCCAACGGCTTTCTGCACGCGGGCAGCATCGTGACCCTGGCCGACACCTGCTCGGGCTACGGCTGCATCACCAGCCTGCCCGAGGGCGCCAGCGGCTTCACCACCCTCGAGCTCAAGTCCAACCACCTGGGCACCGCGCGTGACGGTGCGGTGCTGTGCGTGGCGCGCGCCGTGCACAGCGGGCGCACCACCCAGGTCTGGGACGCCACCGTCACGCACCGCGAGAGCGGCAAGACGCTGGCGCTGTTTCGCTGCACGCAGATGATCCTCTATCCCAAGGCCGGGGCTTGAGTCTGGCGTCATCGATCGTCGGCGTCGATGGCTGTCCGGCCGGCTGGTACGCCGTGCAGCTGCGGCCGGGCCATGACGAGATCGAGGGCGCGGTGCACGCGCACTTCGAGCAGGTGCTGCAGGCCTGCCCGCCGCCGGCCTGTGTGGCGGTGGACATCCCGATCGGCCTGGGCGAGTCGGGTGAGCGGGCCTGTGACCTGGCCGCGCGCCAGCGGCTCGGGCTGCGGTCCAGCTCGGTGTTTACGGCGCCGCTGCGGGGCGTGCTGGGTGCGGCGAGCCACGAGGAAGCGTCCAGGCGCCGCCGTGCCATCGAGGGCAAGGGCATGTCCATCCAGGCCTACAACATCTTGCGCAAGGTGGAGCAGGTGGATGCCGTCTTGCGCGCCGCACCCGCGCAGGCGCGCCGCGTGCATGAGACCCATCCCGAGGTCTGCTTTCTGCAGATGAACGCCGGCCTGCCACTGGCCCACAGCAAGAAGACGCCGGCGGGCCGCGCGCTGCGCCTGGCGCTGCTGGCGCCGCATTTCCCCGGTCAGGCCGAGCGCCTGTTGGACGAGCACCCCCGCCGGGACGTGCAGGCCGACGATGTGCTGGATGCGCTGGCCTGCCTGTGGACGGCACGTCGGCTGGTGGGCGGGCAGGCCTTCTCGCTACCGGCGGCGGCGGCGCTTGACGCCTGCGGCCTGCGCATGGCCATCCACTGCTGAACGCGGGCTGCCGCTAGAGCTGCACCACCCGGTTGCGCCCCAGCTCCTTGGCCGTGTACAGGGCCTTGTCGGCGCGTTCCACCACCTCGGCGCTGTCCGTGTCGCCCTTGCGGGCGCAGCTCAGTCCCACGCTGGCTGTGAGGCGGCCGACAGCCGGGAATGCGGCGCCAGCGATCGTGGTGCGAATCTTTTCGGCAATGTGACGGCCCTCGTCCTCGTCCTTCACATCGGGCACCAGCACCACGAATTCTTCGCCACCGTAGCGCGCCACAAAGTCGGTCACGCGCGTGCACTGAGTGAGCAGGTGGCCCAGGCGGCGCAGCACCTCGTCGCCGCCCTGGTGGCCGTACTGGTCGTTGACCGCCTTGAAGTGGTCGATGTCGATGAGCATGAGGCAGAAGCTGCGTTCGGTGCGGCGCATGAGCTGGAAGCTCTCGTGCAGGCGGGCATCGAAGCGGCGCCGGTTGTTCAGGCCCGTCAGGCTGTCGATCGTGGCCAGGCGCTCGAGCTCCTGATTGGCAATGGACAGCGCCTCGGTGCGTTCGCGCACCTGCTGCTCCAGCGAGGCGTTGAGGGTTTCCAGCTCGCGTTCGTGCCGCAGCAGAGCGCCGGTCATGGACTGGATGGAGTCGCTGAGCTGGCGGATCTCGGTGACCTGCTCGCTGTCCTGCGGGTAGACCGGGGGCTGGTCGCCGCGCTCGACGTGGTGCATGGCCTGGGCCAGCTGCTCGATGGGCTGGCTCACGCGCGTGGCCAATCGGTAGGCGATGAGGGCGAAGACCAGGGCCGTGACCAGGCCGAAAAGCAGCAGCTGCTGGTGCAGGATCTGCATGGGCTCCACCGCCGCCTGCAGGGGCTGGCGCAGCACGATGCGCCAGCCCAGCGGCGTGCTGGTGCGGGCCTGCACCTCGGCCGCGCTGGTGAGGTAGGGTTTGCCGTCGTTCCAGTGCACCACCTCGTAGGGGGCTGAGGTACGCGCCAGCGACGGCAGTTGCAGCGTGGCGGTATGCCGAAAGGGGTAGAGGATGCGGCCTTCCTTGTCGGCGATCAGCACCTCGACCTGGCGGCGCACCGCACTCTGGGTCATGACCGATTCCACCGTGTCCGTGACCCAACTCCAGTGGGCATGGGCGCTGAGGACGCCACGCAGACGGCCGCCATCATCGAGGATGGGGGCCGCGAAGTCTATGAAACGCAGCGGCTCGCTGGGCGTGCGCTGCGGGAACTGCTTGGCCAGCAGCACAGCCTCGTGCACGTCGCCGGTGTAGGGCGCCTCGCGCGCGGCCTGGAACCAGGGACGCTGGCTCACGTTCATACCCACCAGCAGTCCGCCGGTGGCCTGCAGCACGACGCCCTGCGCGTCGGTGACGCCGATCCAGGCGTATTCGCCCGACGCCTGGATGCGAAGATCCAGCGCCTTGGCCAGGTCCGGGGCGCGCGGGTCGCCGCGCGTGAATGGCGGCAGCTGGGCGAGCAGGCGGATTTCCTTGTCGCGTTCGCCCAGGTTGGCCGCCAGCAGGTCGGCTGCCGAGCGGGCGCTGGCGTGCAGGCTCTGGCCGCCGAAGTCGGCCAGTTCCTCGGTGGCGATGTGGCCTACATAGAGTCCTACGCTGAGCAGCGTGGCCAGGGACAGGCCGCCGAACCAGAGGGTCAGGCGGCCGCGAAAACTGCGGGGGTTGAAGACGCTGGCCCAGGCAAGAGGCATGGTGCGGCGATCCTTGCGTACGTGTTGGGCTCCCTGGTCCGCAGTGTATGCGCATTCGCAGGCCGTGGCCTGTGCCCCGGGCCGTATGTGCGCAGACATTGCTGGCGGTGTGTGTTTCCCCACGGTGCGCTGCGGAAAGCGTCCGGCGGCAGAATGGGCGCTCACTCTGCAAGGAGCCTCTCCCCATGCAATGTCCCGTGTGCCAAAACGTCAGCCTGGTCATGTCCGAACGCCAGGGCATCGAGATCGACTACTGCCCGCAGTGCCGTGGCGTCTGGCTCGACCGCGGCGAGCTCGACAAGATCATCGACCGCAGCCAGGGCGCTGCGGCGCCCGCCGCGCCCGTGCGTGTCGCCCAGCCTGCCCCGGTGGAGGCCGATCGCTACCGCGACAGCCGCAGCGACGGTTATGGCCGCAAGCGCAAGCGCGAAGGCTTTCTGTCCGACATCTTCGATTTCGATTGAGGCGCCACCATGCCCATCCCCTGGTTGACCGTTCTGCAGGCCGTGCCCTGGGGCGAGGTGATCCGCAACGCGCCCAAGGTGGCCGAAGGTGCGCGCACGCTGTGGAACAAGGCTGCGGGACCGGCCGCGCCGGTGTCCCCGGGTACGACACAGGCGCCAGCGGTTCAGCCCACCGTGGCGCAGTTGCAGGCCGGCTTGCTGGCCAGCGAAGCGGCGGTGGCCGAGCTGCAGGCGCAGATGCAAAGCGCTACCCAGCTGATCAAGGAGCTCGCGGATCAGAACACCCAGCTCGTGCGGGCCGTCGAGGCCCAGCGCCGCCAGCTGCGCTGGCTGGCGGGCGTCGCCGTGCTGCTGCTCGTGGGGGCGGTGCTCGGCGGCCTGCGGCTGCTCGCGGGCTGAGGATCAGGCTGGCGCCAGCGTGTCCTGGCGTGTGAGCAGACGCTCCACGAGCTCGCGCGCGCTGCGGATCTGGGCGCCGAAGGGCAGGGCGCCCGTGCCGCTGAAGAACAGGCCCTTCTTCACGTCGCCGCGCAGTGCGGCCGCGAGCTGGTTGTCGATGCAGAACTGGCCCCAGCCCGGCAGGCCGTCGCGCAGACCGCACTGGGCCAGGCAGTCGAAGCTCTTGGTGCAGCGCGTCTTGTGGTGCACCACGGCCTGCAGCTTGTGCTCGATCTTCAGATAGGCCTGCAGCCAGGGCGTGGCGACCGCGCGCGCTGGCAGGCCCGCCACGCTGGTGAACTCCACCAGGTCCTCGGGTTGGGCCTCGGCGAGCACGCGCTTGAACTCGGGATGCGCGTCGCTCTCGGTGGTGACGGCAAAGGGCGTGCCCAGCTGCACGCCGGCCGCGCCCAGGGCCTGCAGGCGCGCGATGTCGGCGTGCGTGCGGATGCCGCCGGCGGCGATCAGCGGGATCTCCTGCTCGATGCCGGCGGATCTGAGGAATTCGCGCGACTGCGGAATCACGTTCTCGAAGTCGAAGCGCGGATCGTTGAGGTCGGCGATCTTCGCGGCACCCAGATGGCCGCCCGCCAGGCGGGGGTGTTCGATGACGATGGCGTCGGGCAGGCGCTTCTTGCGTTCCCACTTCTTCACGATGAGCTGCACGCCGCGCGCATCCGACAGGATGGGGATGAGCGCGGTCTGGGGGTGGTCCTGGGCCAAGTCGGGCAGGTCCAGCGGCAGGCCGGCACCCACGACCACGGCGTCGATGCCTTCCTGCAGTGCGGTGGTGACGGAAGCAGCGTATTCGCCCACGGCGCGCATCACGTTCACGGCCAGCAGGCCGAAGCCCTGGGCCAGCGCGCGCGCGGCGCGGATCTCGCGCCGCAGCGCTTCCAGGTTGGCGGCGTTGATGGCGGTCTTGGCGGCGTCACCGGCTTCGAGATGGCCGGTGGCCGCCATCAGATCCTCATGGTGGCGGCGCAGGTCGACGGACGAGAGCGTGCCGACGCCGCCGAGCGCGGCCACGCTGCCGGCCAGGCGGTGCGCCGAGACGCCGATGCCCATGCCGCCCTGCACGATGGGCAGCAGACTGCGGCCGGCCAGCCGCAGCGGACGCAGGCCGCTGCGTGCGAGCCAGGCGGTGCTGCTGACGGGGATGTGGGGGAAGGGAAGAGCAGGATTCATGGCCCGCCTAGCCTAAGGGGGAACGCGGCCCTGCTTCTTGCGCTGGGTCAAGCTTTGCTGCGGCGTCGGGGGCCGCCTGTCTGGCTGAACGACGGCGCGGAAACGCTCAGCGCAGGCGCGGCGCCACCGGGCGCGCGCTGGCCAGGCTGCGGGCCTGCACGTCGAGCTGGCGGGCCGTGCTGGCCGAGGCCTGCAGGCGGTGCGCATGGCCGCTGGCCAGCTGCTCCAGCTGGCCCAGGGTCTGCCGCAGTTCGTCCAGTCCGGCGTCTTGCGCACGTGTGTGCTGCGTGATCTCGGCCATGGTCTGGGCCACGCGCTGCACCTGCGCCACCACGTCCTGCATGGTCTGGCCCGCCTGTTCCACGAGCTTGCCGCCCTCGGCGACACTGCTCACCGAGGCCTCGATGAGCTGCTTGATCTCCTTGGCGGCGGCCGCGCTGCGCCCGGCGAGCGCTCGCACCTCGGTGGCCACCACCGCGAAGCCGCGGCCCTGCTCGCCCGCACGCGCCGCTTCCACGGCGGCGTTGAGCGCGAGGATATTGGTCTGGAAGGCGATGCCGTCGATGGTGCCGATGATGTCGGCAATGCGAGCCGACGACTGGCGGATGGCCTGCATGGTGTCCACCACCTGGCTCACCACGGCGCCGCCGCGTTCGGCCACCTGGGCCGCGCTGCTGGCGAGCTGCTGGGCCTGGCGGCCGCTCTCGCTGCTTTGCTTGAAGGTGCCGGCCAGGGTCTGCATCTGGATGTCGGCCTGCTGCAGGCGGGCCTGCTGCGGGGCACTGAGCACGGCCTCGCGCTGCAGGGGCTGCGCCAGTTGCTGTGACTGCTGTTCCAGCTGCTCGGCCTGCTGCTGCATCTGCGCCGCGGTCTCGCGCAGGCGCTGCTGCAGATCGCGCAGCGCGGCCTGCAGCTGGCCGGCTTCGCCGGGGTCGCGGACGTCAATGGGGCTGTCCAGATCGCCCTGCGCCAGGCGGCGCGCGGCCTGCACCGTGCCCTGAAGGCTGCGGTTGACCGGGTGCAGTACCCACCAGGCCCACAGGGCCGAGAGCAGCATGGCCACCACGCCGGCCGCGAGCAGCAGGGTGCGCGCAGTGGCGATGCTGCCGCGCTCTACGTTGCGGCGTTGCTGGGTCGCGAGGGTCTGGATGGAGGCCTGCAGGGCATTGAGCGCGGGCAGGGTCTCGCCGATGAAGAGCAGCGAGGCCTCGGGGCGCAGGTTCTCTTCCACCAGCTTGAGCACGCGCTCGGCGGACTCGGTGTGCGTCACGCGCTGCTTCTTGAGGCTGGCCAGCAGTGCGGCGTCGGCGCTGCGCTCCAGCGTGGCCAGGGCTGCATCAAACTGGCGGTTGGCGGCCTGCTGCTGGGCCTGCAAGGGTTGCGGGGGCGCGGAGATGGGCGCCTTGATCACATCCATGACCACGGCCGACATGGCGTTGGTCGCGGCCAGCAGCTGGGCCGCGGCCTCGGCCTGGGCGCGGTCGGCTGCACTCATGCGCTCGGCGGACTGCTCGATGTTGTGCAGCTGCACGGTGGCCAGCCAGGCATAGCCGGCCAGCAGCAGCAGGGGCAGACCCAGGCCCAGCAGCAGGCGGGTTCCGGTGGACCAGGGGGCGCGAAGCATCGTGTTCGGTGTTCCGGGGAGGGTGTCGCGGTCATTGTGACACCGGCCGCCGAGGGCGGTCCAGTGCGGCAAAACCCGCAGGCCAGCGCGAGGACGCGCACCTGTAACTACGCGTCGAAGGCTGGAAATCACCGGGGGTGGCGCTGGGCTCAACCGCCGGGTTCACCAGGGGATCGACTGGCCCGCGTAGTCGATGAAATGGGCCCGGCCTGTGGGCTCCAGCTGGTCCAGGGCCTGCAGCAGACCCTGCACCGCCAGCGCGGGCGTCGTCGCCTGCTCGCCCACGAAGGGCTGGCTCAGCGACGAGCGCACGGTGCCCGGCTGCAGCGCCGCCACCACGGCCAGGGGTCGCTGACGTGCGAGTTCGATCGCTGCGGTCTGCAGCAGCTGGTTCAGCGCGGCCTTGGCCGCGCGGTAGCCATACCAGCCGCCCTTGCGGTTGTCTTCGATGCTGCCGACCCGCGCCGACAGCTTGGCCCACAGCACGCGTTCGTCGCGTGCGAGCAGCGGGCTGAGGTGGCGCAGCAGCAACGCCGGGCCGACGGCATTGACCTGCAGGTTGGCCAGCAGGGCGGCCGCGTCCAGCTCCTGCAGGCGCTTTTCGGGTCCGCGGCCGTCGATCGTCAGCGCGCCGGTGGCGTCGACCACCAAGTGCAGCGGACCGTTCACGCGGCCGGCCAGCGTGGCGATGCTGTCGGCGTCGCGCAGGTCCCAGGGCCAGGGATGCGCCCGCGTGACCGCAAGGACTTCGGCACAGCGCGCATCAGCGCGCAGGGCCTGAACGAAGGCCTCACCGATGGCACCGGAGGCGCCGATGACCAAGGCGCGGTAGCCCTCGCGCAGCCGGCCCGTCATCGCGCCGCCACCGGTGGGTAGACACAGCGCATCCCGATGTACACCGCATAGAAGTCTTTGGGCTTCCAGGCGTCCACGTCGGCGCGCATCTGGCCCGCGGGGTACCACCAGGAGCCGCCCATCGTGGGCCGCTCATCGCCGCGTACATCCGCGGCCCATTCCCAGACATTGGCCCCCATGTCGTGCAGGCCGTTGACGCCAGCGCGCGTGGCGGTCACGGGCGCGGCGCGTGGCCAGGGATCGGGCTCGCTGGTGTTGGCGCCTTGCGGGCTCTCGCCCGTGGGCCAGGGGTAGCTGCGCCCACGCACCCAGGGCGCAGGCGGCGCGCTGCGCAACTCGGTGTAGGCGGCGCGCCGCCACTCCGCGGCCGTGGGCAGGCGGCCGCCGGCCCAGCGGCAGTAGGCCGCAGCTTCGGCGTGGGTGAGGTGGACCGCAGGCAACTGCGCGCTGACGGGCTCCACACCGTCCGGGCGGCGCCAGGTCCATCCAGTGCGGCGCTGCCAGCCGGCCACGTATTCAAAGCCGCCGCCTTCGCGCTCGGCCTGTGTGACAGTACCGGTGTCGGCCACGTAGCGCGCGAACTGGGCGATGGTGACCTCGGTGCGGTCGATCTCCAGCCCGCCTGCGTCGTCGAGCCGCACACGCTCGCCCACCTGGGCCTGCGCACTGAAGGCCACGAGGGCCAGCAGCCAGGCGGCGCGCTTCATGGCCCGGGCTCCTGCCAGCGGTTGCGGACCCAGCGCTGCAGACGCGGGCGCAGCGGCAGGAAGGCGCGGTAGGCCAGTTCCAGCGACCAGCTGATCGGAGGCACAGCGGCCAGCCAGCCGAGCATGCGCCAGCCGGGCAGGCTGCGCCACAGGCGCGCGAAGCCGGCCGCACCGCTGTGCAGGCGGCCCTGTGCGTCGCGCACATGGAAGCGGCGCATGGCCGCCTCGCAGGACAGACCGGGACCGGTGGGCGCACCGGCGCTGATGTCATGCCAGGCCAGCTGTTCGGCACCGCGCTGGCGCTGGTAGAGCGCGATCTCGCGTCGGCACAGCGGGCAGCTGCCGTCGTAGTACACGGTGAGTTCGGGGGGGAGGGTGGGTGTCATGGAGGCACCATCATGCCGCGGTGAAGCGCGCTTGATCGCTAGCCGCGCGCAAGCCCTGTTGCCGCGCAGGTTATCGGTCTAGTGGCTGGGGCGTCTGCAGCATGTCAGCCGCGCACGTCGGCCACGGGTTCGCTCCCGAAGCCGGGGCTGTGCAGGTAGGCGAGCACCTTGCGTGCAGCCACTTCAGGGCTGTCGAGCTGGCCGCCCTGCTTGAGCTGTTCAAACCGTGCACGGTCGGGGAAGCTGGCGGCATCCGCACCGCGCAACTGCAACTGCATATCGGTGTCGATCACGCCCGGGGCCAGGGCGCACACCCTGGCACCTGCGGGCTTGCGCGCCTCTTCGAGCGCGAGGCAGCGTGTGTAGTGGTCCATGCCGGCCTTGGCCGCGCAGTAGACGGCCTGCGAGGCCATGGGCCGCCGTCCCAGGCCGGAGGAGATGTTGAGCACCTTGCGTGGCACGCCCCAGCTCTCGGTCGCGGCCAGGAAGGCGGCCGTGAGCACCATGGGCGCTTCCAGGTCCACGCGCAGAGCCCCAGCCACGTCGTCCGCGGCGAGCGCCGACAACGGGGCGATCGCGGGAATCACGCCGGCGTTGTTGATCAGGGTGGCGCTGGCAGGGCGCACCTGGATCTGTGCCAGCCACTGCTGCAGCCGGGCGGCGGCCTGGGCACTGTGGGCCAGGTCCTGCGACCACTGTTCGAGCCTGAGGCCCGCAGCGCGGGCCTGCGCGGCGAGCGCTTCGTTGGTCTGCCGCGAGATGCACAGCAGGTGGTGGCCGGCCTGCAGCAGCTGCTGTGCCATGGCCAGGCCCATGCCGCGCGAGGCGCCGGTCAGGATGAAGAGATGGGTTGGGTTCATGGGGGTCCTCAGAAAGGGGCGGGGCTGTGCCAGTGCAGCGGCGCGCCGCTGACGGGATGCGTGAGCGCCAGCTCGCTGGCGTGCAGCAGCAGGCGCGGGCTGCGGGCCTGGGTCTCGGCGTCGGCATAGAGCGGGTCGCCAAGCAGGGGGTGGCCGATGTGCTGCAGGTGCACGCGCAGCTGGTGGGTGCGACCGGTCACGGGTTCGAGTTCGAGCCGGGTCTGAGGCCGGCCCTGGACATCGGTTTCGCGTGCGAGCACGCGCCAACGCGTGTGGCTCGACCGACCGTCAGGTGTGACGATCTGGCGCGGACGATTCGGCCAATCGGTACGCAGGGGCTGGTGGATCTCACCTGTTTCATCCGCAACGTGGCCGGCGACGACAGCGATGTAGCGCTTGTGCACGCGGCGCCACTCGAAGGCCATGCCCAGTTCCCGCCGCATGGCCGCGCCGCGCGCCATGAGCAGCAGGCCCGAGGTGGCCATGTCGAGCCGGTGCACGACGAGGGCATCGGGCCACTGCGCCTGGGCGCGTGCGCTGGCACAGTCCTGGTTGACGATGCCGCGGCCCGGCACGGAAAGCAGGCCCGCGGGTTTCTCCAGCACGAGCAGGGCCTCGTCTGCGTGCAGGCAGGGCAGGGCCGGGAACATGGGATTCAGGGCTTCTTGTCGCCCTGGATCAGGCGCTGTACCGTGTCGCAAAGCTCGGAAACGTCGTTGGGCTTGTGGATCAGTGCGCGTGCGCCCGCGGCCAGCGCATTGGCCTCGATCTCGGGCGTGATGTAGCCCGAGGCCAGGGCCATGGGCAGCTTGGGGCAGATCTGGCGCGCTTCCTTGAGCAGGTCCACACCGCTGTAGCCAGGCATGTTGTAGTCGGTGACGAGCAGGTCGAAGTCCTGCTGCTCGCGCAACGCGGCCAGCGCGGCGCGCGGGTCGGTGTAGATGCTGATCTTGAAGCCGCGCCGGCTCAGCACGCGTTCGACGAGGAAGGCCAGGGCCTGGTCGTCGTCGACATACATCACGTGGCGGCCGAAGCCCATGACGGTCTGCAGGCGTGCGGGCTCGGCCGGGATGGAGGCCACGTCGTCATCAGCGACGGGGAAGTAGAGCGTGAACTCGCTGCCCTGGCCGGGAGTGCTGCTCACGTCCACCGCGCCCAGATGCGTGCGCATCACGCCGTGCACCACAGCCAGGCCCAGGCCTGTGCCCTGGCCCACGGGCTTGGTGGTGTAGAAGGGTTCGAAGATGCGTTGCAGGGTCTCGCGGTCCATGCCGCTGCCGCTGTCGCGCACGGACAGCGTGACGTAGCGGCCCTCCGCCAGGCCCAGGCGCTGGCATTCGAGCATGGCCGGGCTGCAGCTGGCCAGCGAGATGCTGACCGTGCCGCGCACGCTGCCGATGGCATGGACGGCATTGGTGCAGAGGTTGATGAGGGCCTGTTCGACCTGGGTGGCATCGGCCAGCACGGGTGGAGTGTCGTGCAGGCGCACCTGCAGGTCCACGCCAGGCGGCAGCGTGACCTTCATGAGGCGTACCGATTCCTGCACCACGTCGCTGAGATGGACGCTGTGGCGCTTGGGCGCCTCGTTGCGGCTGAAGGTGAGGATCTGGCGCACCAGGTCGCGTCCGCGCCGGCCGGCCTTCTCGATCTCGGCCAGGCTGACCTGCACGGGCGAGTCGGCCGGGGCGTCCTGGCGCGCCAGTGTGACGTTGCCCAGGATGGCGCCGAGGATGTTGTTGAAGTCGTGCGCGATGCCGCCGGCCATGGTGCCGATGGCCTGCATCTTGTGCGCCTCGCGCAGCTGGGCTTCGAGGATGTTGCGCTGCGCCTCCATCTGCCGGCGTGCCGTCAGGTCGCGCGCAAAGACGGTGGTGATGTCGCCGTCGCCCTCGGGCTGGCGTTCGCGCGAGACGCTGACCTCCAGCGCCAGCGGCAGGCCGTCGGCCGTGCGGCCGTTGACTTCGCCCAGGATGGCCTGGCTGGAAACGCGGGTCGCGGCGATGGCGCCGATGGACTCGGGCAGGAAACGGCCCAGCGAGGTCTTGAGCGCCTGTTCGGGCGGGCACTGGAAGAGCGCGGCGGCGGCGGGGTTGAAGACGGTGATGCGCTGCTCGCCGTCGACGCAGATGATGGCATCGAGCGAGGAGTTGATGATGGCTGCCAGCCGGTTCTCGGACAGGCGCAGCTCCTCGTTGCGCTGCTGCAGCGCCAGCGCGCTTTCCTGCAGGGCACGCCGGCGTTCCTGCAGGGCGCGGCGCTCGGTCAGCAGCGGTCCCTGGTCGATGACGGCGCAGATGAAGTGCGTGAGGTCGCGGTCGTGCGAGTACTGGATACGCGCAATGTGCAGGTCGCCCGTGAAACGGGCTTCCAGACCGCTGGAGAACACCACCTCGGTGGTGTCGCTGTGGCCCTGGAGTTTGGCCTCGTCCAGCGCGTGCTGCACGCGCTCCACATGGTCGGGTGTGACCAGGGGCAGCAGGAAGTTGAGCGGCGGATCGGATTCCTTGGGGCGGAACAGCCGCAAGGCCATGGCATTGCTCTGCTCGACCATGCCGTCCTCGTCGACCACCATCAGCGCCAGCGGTACATTGGAGAACAGGGACTCGAAGCGTTCGGAGGCGCCCTCGGCCGCAATGCGGCTGTACTGCAGCGCACTGTTCTGCGCCTCCAGTTCGGCCTGGTAGGCACGCAGGTCTTCGATCAGCTTGGGAAGGGCCCGGCGGGACATGGCAGGGGCGGGCGGTGGGCGCGGCTCAGGCGTTCTTGTTGGTGAACCAGAAGCTGACGACCGGGGCCGTCGGGTCGTCGAAGGAGGCGCCCAGCGACATTTCACCCTTGTCGAGCAGCACGCATTCCTGACGGCGCAGCGAGATCACGGCCGTGGAGCCGGCAAAGCGCACCCAGGTGCCGTAGCTGCTGATGTCGGAGAGCACGAAGAGGTCGCCGCGTCGGTCCAGGCGCGCGTGCAGTCGCGAGACGCGCGGGTCGAGGACGGCGAAATGGGCGTCGTTGCCGCGGCCCAGGAAGACCGGCATGTCCATGGCCTCGAACAGCACATTGTGTTCGCGCCAGGTCAGCTCGATGGTGCTGGGCAGGCGGCTGGTGGGCGCGCCCAGCGTGTCCAGGCCGGCCTGCATGGTCATGATCTCCGACGTGGTCTCGCGCTGCCAGTCGATGCGGTAGATGGTGACAGGCTCGCTCTTGCCGCGCACGTCCATGGGGCCGAGGTTGCGGTAGTTGATCTCGCCGTCGTTCCACAGCGCGTCGATCACCGATTCGGAGGCGAAGATCTGCTCGGCACCCGAAAGATCGCTCAGGCGCGAGGCCATGTTGACAGCGTCGCCGAAGCAGTCGCCGTCCTGTTCCACCACCTCGCCGCGCGCCAGGCCCACCTTGATCTGCATCTTGGTCGAGCCGGGGTAGCCGCTAACGCGCTCCTTCTGCAGGCGCTGCATCTCCACCATGGCCAGCACGGCGGCCTGGTTGTCGGCAAAGGAAGCGAGCACCCCGTCGCCCAGGTACTTGATGACGCGCCCGCCACGGGCCTGGAAGAGCTTACCGATCCAGTGCGTGGTGCGTGTCACCACCTCGGCCGCCCGGGTATTGCCCAGCGCCTCGAACAGGCCGGTGCTACCGGTCAGGTCGGCGAAGACGATGGTGAGGACGGTCATGCAGGAGGAGCTTGTAATTTGTATGCTGATTATGACCCGGCCCGATGCGTTTCCGTTGCAGACGCGCGGTAAGGCGGTCCAGCCGAGTATATAGAGGCGCGTCGCTGCGAGGTGCCGGGGGCGCAGGCTCAGGAGGACTGCGCGGCCGGCTGGCGTACCCGCTGCAGGGTCAGTTGCAGCAGGCGCGCATCGGCACTGGCCCGGTGGCGCTGGGGCCCGCGTTCGCCCGCGACCTGCCGCTTGACGGCGTGCCAGCGTTCAGCCTCGTCCTCGCGCAGCAGGGCGCGCAGGTTTTCCAGCTTGAAGCGCTGGCGCAGGCCGGCGACGTCGAAGAGCAGGGCCAGCCAGGTGTAGTCGTGGTTCCAGCCGTCGGAATAGACCGTTCGGCCCTGCAGCTGTTCGTTGAGCAGGATGGCCACTTCCGCGGCCGGTTTGCCGCGGCTCAGCAGCGCTGGACGGGGGATCTGGTGCAGCGCCTCGGCCCGGGTGTCCCAATGGGTCCAGTGCGCCTCGGGGCGGATCAGGGTGCAGAAGACCCGGCCATCGGGCAGGGCGTAGCCGACCTCGATGGGATAGCTGTGGCGGCCGAAACCGGAGGCTTCGACATCCATCACGGCCGGCGTGATCGGGGGCGCGGGCTTCATCGCGGCGATGATAGGCGGGGTGTGACGGGCGTGCAATCGTGCGCAAAACGCCACGCGCAGGGATGCCGGACGGCCGCGGGCTGTGTAATATGCGCCATGCAACCCCGGAGCGCCGGGCCTGCCGGAAACCACAGCACATGGGCATCGATCCCGCCATCGTCCAGAACATCGCCGAACGGGTGCGCGCCGAGGTCTTGCCCGCGCGCACGGCTCCGGCGATCAAGCTCGATCCGGCCATCATCCAGAAGATCGCGCAGAAGGTGCCCATCTTTGCGGGCATGAGCCAGCCCTGCCTGCTGGCCACCCTGGCCACGGGTGAGCACTTCACCATCCAGACCGGCGAGGCCGTGTTCCGCGAAGGCGACATGGGCAACTCCTTCTACGTGCTGATCGCCGGCGAGGTGGTGGTGGAGAAGCTGCGTCAGGGCAAGCCGGTCGAACTGGTGCGCCTGGGTCCGGGCGAGTGTTTCGGCGAGATGGCCCTGGTGGGCAACGACGTGCGCTCGGCCACAGTGCGCGCCACCGCCCCCGTGGTGGCCATGCGCTTTTACCGCGAACTCATCGATTCCAACCCGGAGAGCGCCTCGGCCATCTATCGCAATATCGCGCGCATCCTGGCGGCCCGGCTGGGGGAGTCGAGCATGGTGTTGGCGGAGTTGAAGAAGCGCGAAGGGGCTTGAGCCTTCTCCTCTCTGTGTGAAGTTTTTGCTGTCGTGGCTTTGCCGGGTCTCGCCCCGGCGGGCGAGGTACTTTTCTTTGCTTCGCCAAAGAAAAGTACCCAAAAGAAAGGCGAGCCGGATTCGTCGGCCCGCTACGTTGCTCGGTCTGAGCGGGGTGCGCGCAAACTCGCTGCGCTCAAACATGCGCGCCCCTTGTTCCGCTCAGCCCTGTGCTACTCGCCTCCTCATGACGGCGGTAGGAACCAAATACCAAGACAACAAGGACGCGCCATGGCGCGTCCTTGTGGGGCCCGGCTGCTCGGTTGTATCCCCCGCCCTTGTGTCTGTGCCGAGAAGCGCAGCGGCAGGCGGATCAAGAGACGCGCATGTTTGAGCGCAGCGAGTTTGCGCGGCTCCCGCCTGGCGCGAGCATCGCAGGTTGCCCCGGCAAAGCCGGGGTCACAGACACCAGGGTCGCCTTCTTTTGCCTACTTTTCTTGGCGACGCAAG
>NZ_JAPZSV010000002.1 GCF_027532185.1 Hylemonella sp.
GAGCCAGGGCGTGGCGCAGATCGGCGAGGCCGTGACGAACATGGACCAGGCCACGCAGCAGAACGCTGCGCTGGTGGAGGAGATGGCGGCGGCCGCCAGCAGCCTGCGCAGTCAGGCGCAGGAGCTGGTGCAGGCCGTGGCCGTGTTCCGACTGGATGCGCAGGCGGCGGTTGCCGCTCCCGCCCCGCGTCCCGCGCCCGCGGTGTCTGCGGCACCGCCGCGGGCCCGACCTGCACCGGCGCCTGCGCCCCGGGCTTTGGCCAGCGCGCCACCTGTGCCCAAGTCCGCGGTGCCCGCCGCAGTGGCCAAGCCTGCCCCGGCATCGAAGTCGGCTGACGACGGCGAATGGGAAAGCTTCTGAGCCTCTGATCAGCGGACCACGACGGCGCCTTCGGGCGCCGTTTTTCATGGTGCGGAGGAGGGTGGCGCTATGCTCTGAGTCCAGGAGCATCCATGAGCAACACACTCGATCGCAAGGCCCAGGGCGTCTATCTCATCACCGTCACCCCCTTCACCGACAGCGGTGCGCTGGACCTGGCCAGCACCGACCGCATGGTGGATTTCTGTCTGGAAAAAGGCGTGACCGGCCTCACCGTGCTGGGCATCATGGGCGAGGCACCCAAGCTCACGATGGAGGAGTCCCGCCTTTTTGTCAGACAGGTGCTGGCGCGTGTGAACGGGCGCGTGCCCGTGGTGGTCGGTGCCTCGGCCCCGGGCTTCGCGCCCATGAAGGAGCTCACGCAGAGCGTCATGGAGCTGGGCGCCGCCGGCGTCATGGTGGCGCCACCGTCCACCGTGCGCACAGACGACCAGATCACGGCCTACTTCGACATGGTCAACGAGACCCTGGGCCCGGACGTGCCCTGGGTCTTGCAGGACCACCCCGTGGCGACGGGCGTACAGATGTCCACGGCGGTGGTCCTCAAGATCCTCAAAAACTCACCCCGCTGCGTGATGCTCAAGCACGAAGACTGCCCGGGTCTGGCCAAGCTTTCCGCCATCCGTGCGGCCAGCGACCGGGGCGAGCTGCCGCGCGTTTCCATCCTCACGGGCAATGGCGGCGGCCTGTTCCTGCCCGAAGAGCTCACGCGCGGTGCGGATGGCGCGATGACGGGCTTTGCCTACCCCGAGATGATGGTGGACGTCTGCGCTGCCCATGCACGCGGCGACGTCGAGCGCGCCCACGATCTCTTCGACGCCTACCTGCCGCTGGCGCGCTACGAGCAGCAGGCCGGCATTGGCCTGGCTGTGCGCAAGCATCTCCTGCTCAAGCGCGGCGTCATCGCCAGCGAGGCCGTGCGCAAGCCAGGCCCGAAGCTCTCGGCGCAGGACGTGGCCGACATCGCGCGCCTGGTCGCGCGGCAGGACAGGCGCCTCGCGGCGCTGGCCTAGCTCCTGTCCTAGACAGCAGGGGCGGCAACTCGCTGCTCGGGGCGTCCCGCCCCCGAAAGATGCCGAGCCTCTGCGCCGTGATGGTGCATGCCGAAGCGGATGTCGCACGGACGTCGGAGCCGGCAATTTCTAAGCGTCTCTGATGAGGAAAAATTCCTTAGCGCTTCGTGCGGGAAGCCCGGAGAATGGAAACCGGATCCCGGTGCAGTGCCACACTGCGCCTGTCCTCCCATCCTCAAGTGGCCCGTCGCCGTTGAGCGCCCAGGGTCGCCGTGTCCATATCGAGAGAGCCTGCCCAAGTGAAAATCAGTCTTCGTCTGCCGCTGACCATCGTTGTCATCATCAGCCTGCTGCTGGCCACTTCCGCTTTCGGAACCCTGCTCATGTACCGCTCCCTGCAGACCTTCGAGGTCGGGGTGCTCAGTGCCGTGTCCCACGAGCGGCAGGTCGCTTCCATGCTCTCGACCTTCAAGACCCAGGTCCAGGAATGGAAGAACGTGTTGCTGCGCGGCGCCGACGAGAAGCAGCTGGACCGCTTCTGGACCAGTTTCGTCAAGAACGAGCAGGAAGTCGCCAAGCAGGGTCGACAGCTTCTCGCCGAGCTGCCGAACGGCGAGGCCAGGACGCTGCTGGAGCGTTTCCTCAAGGAGCACGCCACACTCGGCGAAGGTTACCGGCGCGGCCTGGAAGCCTACAAGAGCTCCGGCTTCAGCCACACGGCCGGAGACAAGGCCGTCAGCGGTATCGACCGGGCGTCCGCCAAACTGCTCGTTGACATCGAGGTCGTGATCGCCAAGGAGGCCGAAGCGATGGCCGAGCGCGCCCAGAGTCAGGGCGAGCAGGCCATGATGATCGGCACCATCCTCGTGGTGATCATCTGCGCGATCAGTGCCGTACTCGCGCTCAGCCTGACCCGCGCGGTGGTGCGGCCCATCCAGCTCGCCGTGACGACCACGAACGAGATCTCCCAAGGCAATCTGTCGGTCGACATACCGGTCCAGGGACGTGACGAGTTGGCAGAGTTGCTGCGATCCATGTCCCGGATGCGAGACAACCTCGCGCACATGGTCATCCAGGTGCGTCAAAGCTCCGAATCCGTGTCGACGGCCAGCGCCGAGATTGCCCAGGGCAACCAGGACCTGAGTGCGCGCACCGAAAGCCAGGCCAGTGCGCTGGAGGAAACCGCGGCTTCCATGGAAGAGCTGGGCTCCACGGTGAAGCAGAACGCCGACAACGCGCGCCAGGCCAACCAGCTGGCGCAGAGCGCGAGCACCGTGGCCGTGCAGGGCGGCGAGGTGGTAGCCCAGGTGGTGGATACCATGAAGGGCATCAACGACAGCTCACGCAAGATCGCCGACATCATCAGCGTGATCGACGGCATCGCCTTCCAGACCAACATCCTGGCGCTCAACGCGGCGGTGGAAGCCGCGCGGGCGGGTGAACAAGGCCGCGGCTTTGCCGTGGTGGCCGGCGAGGTGCGTACCCTGGCCAGCCGCAGTGCGGAGGCGGCCAAGGAGATCAAGGCCCTGATCACGGACAGCGTGCAGCGCGTCGAGCAAGGCAGCGCCCAGGTGGATCAGGCCGGCAAAACCATGGACGAAGTCGTGGCCAGCATCCGGCGTGTGACCGACATCATGGGCGAGATCAGTGCCGCCAGCACCGAACAGAGCCAGGGCGTGGCGCAGATCGGCGAGGCGGTGACGAACATGGACCAGGCCACGCAGCAGAACGCTGCGCTGGTGGAGGAGATGGCCGCCGCCGCCAGCAGCCTGCGCAGTCAGGCGCAGGAGCTGGTGCAGGCCGTGGCCGTGTTCCGGCTCAAAAGCGAAGCGCCGCAGCTGCTGACGCTGAGCCGTGGGTGACTGGGGGAAAAGTTCACGTTTCCAGGATTTCCTGGCCATCCGCGGAGCGTGGATGTGTGGCACTGGCGTAGCATAGGGGCGCAGATCCCCTGCCAACCGGCTCAACTTGCATGAGTGCCCTCAACGCCCAGGTCATCTTCCGAGAGGAACCCGCGTCGACCGAGACCGGGCAGCCGCCGTGGCGCATCCTGGTGGTGGACGACGATCCCGAGGTGCACCAGGCCACGGGCTTTGCGCTGGCCCACCTGCAGGTGGCAGACCGGCCGCTGGAACTGCTGCACGCCTATTCCAGCGCCGAGGCCCTGCGCCTGCTGGCCGTGGAGCCCGATATCGCCGTGGTGCTGCTCGACGTGGTCATGGAGACGCCGACCGCGGGCCTGGACATCATCGCCCGCATCCGTGGCGAGCTCGGTCTTTCCTGCACCCGCATCATCCTGCGCACCGGCCAGCCCGGTTACGCGCCCGAGATCGACACCATCCGCCGCTACGAGATCAACGACTACAAGGCCAAGAGCGAGCTGACCCAGACCAAGCTCTACGCGGCGCTGTCGGTCGCACTGCGCACCTACGCCCAGCTGTGCCAGGCGAATCAGGCCCGCGAAAGCCTGCAGAAGATCATCGACAGCGGGCGGCGCATCAAGTCCTATGCGGGCGAAGGGCGCATCCCCGATGCCAGCGATCTGCTGCTCATGCTGGCCGCCTATTTCGGTGTGCCTCCCGACGGCTTCCTCGTCGAGCGCGCCGGTGTCGACGCGCCGCTGCTGCTGCAGGCCGCCGCCGGGCGCTACACGGACGCGCCCGGTCACACCGGTCTGCCGGCGGACGTGGGTACGCCGGTGCGTGAGCAGCTGGAGCGCTGCCTGCAGGCACGTCACTGCCTGGCCGGTGCCGAGGGCATGGCCCTGTACCTGCGGCATGCGCAGGGCGGCGAGATGGCCGCCTTCCTGCACATGCCACCGGCCCGCATGCACGACGTGGACCTGCACATGCTCGACGTCTTCTGCGCCCACATGACCCTGGAGTGGCAGAACCTGCGCCTGCTCGATCGCTTGCACCATGCTGCCTACAGCGATGCGCTCACCGGCTTGCACAACCGCACGTCCCTGGTCCAGCAGCTCGAGGATTGCCGCAGTGACACCGCCTGCATGGACACGACCGTGCTCGCGCTGATCGACATCGACCACTTCTCGGGCATCAACGACATGTTCGGCCATGCCTACGGCGATCGCCTGCTGCAGATCGCGGCCCGGCGCCTGCAGCATGCCCTGCCACCACCCACGGTGCTGGCCCGTGTCAGCAACGACACCTTCGCGGTCTGGGGCGCCGAGTCCGTGGTGCAGCCGGCGGCGCTGCGCCACCTGTTCGCGCAGAGCTTCGTCTTCGACGACGCAGCGCACGTGGTCAGCGTGTCCATCGGCGCGGTGCGCTTGCACGAGGCCCAGGGTGTGACAGGCGCGGACCTGCTCAAGGAAGCCTGGATCGCACTCAAGCGCGCCAAGATGGGCGGCCATGGCCAGGACGCCTGGTACACGCAGTCCTCGGCGCGCGAGACGCGGGAGCACACCCGCCTGCTGCACGCGCTGCGCCACGCCTTCCAGCGCGAGCGCCTGTTTCTCGTCTACCAGCCCCAGGTAGCGCTGGACACGGGCCGCGTGACCGGCGTCGAGGCGCTGCTGCGCTGGCGTGCCGAGGATGGCCGCTACATCCCACCCGACCGCTTCCTGCCGATTGCCGAGAGCTCGGGGCTCATCGTCGAGCTGGGTGCCTGGGTGCTGCGCGATGCCCTGCGGGCGTTGCAGACGATACGCAGCCGGGGCCACGAGGGGCTGCGCATGTCGGTCAACGTCTCGGCCCAGCAGTTTTCGCACCCGGACTTCGCGGCCGATCTCGAAGCCGCGCTCGCGCAGGAGCCGGGCAGTGCCGGGCTGCTGGAGTTGGAGATCACCGAATCGGTGGCCATCATGGGTTCTGACCAGGTCGAGCCACTGCTGCAGCGCATTCGCGAACGCGGTGTCAGCATCGCCATTGACGACTTCGGCACCGGCTACTCCTCGCTGGCCTATCTGGACCGCCTGCCCGTGGACCGTCTCAAGATCGACCGCTCCTTCGTGCAGGTGCTCAACACCCAGACCCGCGGCGCGCGCATCGCCGAGCTGGTGATTCCGCTGGGCCAGCAACTGGGCCTGAGAGTTTTGGCGGAGGGCGTAGAGACACGTGAGCAGGCCGACTACCTGCGAAGTCTCGGCTGCCACGAAGCCCAGGGTTATCTCTACGCGCAGCCCATGCCGCTTGAGGCCCTCCTTGACTGGCTGGCGGCCAGCGGGGGGCGGCCATGATGTCCGGGTCTGCGGGACTACGCCGCCGTCTGATGCTCGGTACCGCGTTGGCGCCGGTGCTCAGCGCCTGCGGGCCGGCACCGGTGCTGCGCATCGGTTTACTGGGTGGGCTCAGTGGCAGCGTCGCCGACCTGGGCGAGGCAGCGCGAGCGGGGGCCCAGCTGGCGATGGAGCAGGCCAATGCCGCAGGTGGCGTGAACGGACGTGCGGTCGAGCTGCTGCCGCGCGACGACGCCCAGGATCCCGAGCGCGCGCGTGCCGCCCTGGCCGCTTTCATCAGCGAGGGCGTGGCCGCGGTGATCGGGCCCATGACGAGCGCCATGGCCGAGGCGGTGCTGCCGCTGAGCATGCAGTCGGGCCTGGTGCTGATCAGTCCCACGGTGTCAGCCAGCCGCCTGCAGGGCCGGGACGACACCCTGTTCATGGCGCTGACCTCCACGCGTCATAACGCCAGCCAGGCGGCGCACTACCATCAGAGCCGAGGCTATCGTCGTGTGGCGGCCTTCTACGACACGCGCAATCTCGCGTTCACGCAGGACTGGCTGGGCACCTACCGCGAGTCCGTGCGCAACCACGGGGGCCGCGTGGTGCAGGCGCTGCCGTTCGCCTCCGGCCAGCAGGACAGCTATCTGGAGGCGGTGCGCCAGCTGCAGGGTCGCGCGGCCGACGCGGTGCTCTACCTGGCCAACGCGGTGGACACGGTGCGCCTGCTGCTGCTGGTACGCCAGGCTGGCTGGCGCATGCCCGCCCTGGGCGTGACCTGGTCGGCCACCGGCCAGTTGCTCGAGCTCGGAGGGCGCGAGGTCGAGGGCATGTCCTCGATCCAGCTCTTCGATCGCGAGTTGATGACCCCGCGCTACCAGGCCTTTCTGCGCGCCTACCGTGAGCGCTTTACGCAGGAACCGGGTTTTGCCAGCATCGCCGCCTACGACACGGCCCAGGCCCTGATCCAGGCCCTGCGTGCCCGCCAGCCGGACCAGAACGTCAAGCAGGCACTCCTCCAAGCCGGTCCCTACGAGGGCTTGCAGGAGCGCTGGAACTTCGATGTCTATGGCGACGTGCAACGCCGCCAGTACGTCAGCGTCGTCAAGGATGGCCGCTTCGTCACGGTCAACTGAGCTCTCATGCGTACCCTCCGCCTGCGGACCTTCCTGGCCCTGCTGCTGA
The DNA here is from genome assembly GCF_027532185.1 of Hylemonella sp. Taxonomy (GTDB): domain Bacteria; phylum Pseudomonadota; class Gammaproteobacteria; order Burkholderiales; family Burkholderiaceae_C; genus Hylemonella. Next base: position 6,758 of record NZ_JAPZSV010000002.1, read on the forward strand.
CCTCGGCGGCGTTGCTGAGTTTCGGGATCGTCGCCACGCTGGTGCTGCTGGTGCGGCTGCCCCAGGTGGAGCAGCGCGCGCGCGACCAGGCGCAGATCACGGCCCAGGAAACCAATCGCCTGCTCGACCGCTACACCGAGTCGGTCGAACACCAGATCGAGCCTTTGCTGCATGCCCTTCGCGTCGGGCGCGCAGCGCCCGATCTGCAGTTCCTGCTCGATGCCATCGTGGGCGAGGGCGTCACCTTCGATGCGCTGACGCTGGTGGGGCCTGACGGACGCGTCCAGGCCTACGGTCTGCCGCGCGCTCGCGGCGCTGCCAGGGGCATGGCCCTGCGCGGTCTGGACCTGTCGGCCAACCGGCTCTACCGTGCGCAGCGTGCCCTGCAGCGCCCCGACGCCACGGCCCCGGCGCCGCTGTGGAGCGACACCTACCTGTCGGTGCTCAGCGGCCAGATGACGGTGGGCGTGGCCATGGCGGCCGGCCCGTACATGGTCATTGGCGAACTCTCGCAGGCGCGCATGCTGACCATCATGCAGAACATCGGCTACACGGACCAGGCCACCGTCCTCGTGCTGGACCGCCGCGGCAAGCGACTGGCCAGCTCCAGCGCAAACGCTCCGACCGTGATGGACTACGGTGGCTATCCGGCGTTTCAGGCCATCTCCCGGTCGCAGGCGCCACCGCCTTACTTCGAGGTGCTGGGTCAGCGCCTGCTGGTGGGGGGCGTGGTATCGCCCAAGCTGGGCTGGGTCGTGCTGGCCACATTGCCCGCCGGCATGGACCTGTACAGCTACCGGCTCACGGTGCTGGTCGTGCTGCTGGGCTATGGCGGCGCGCTGCTCATCAGTCTGGCTTTGGCGCCGGTCTGGGCGACGCGCCTGAGCCGCCCCTTCCGGGCGCTGGCCCTCAAGGCCAGCCGTATCGCCCAGGGCGTACGCGCCACCGACGAGGAGGACCCGGGCCGAGTGGTGGAGTTCCGCCAGCTGGCCGCCGATCTGGACGACATGGCGGCTGCCATCCAGGAGCGTCAGACCGCCTTGCGCCGCAGCGAGGCCCGCCTCAAAGCGACACTGGAGCACACGCCGTCGGTCGCGGTGCAGTGGTACGACCGTGAAGGCACCGTCCTCTACTGGAACCCCGCCTCGGCCGAGATGTACGGTATCCCCGCCGAGCGGGCGATCGGCGTGAAGATCACCGAGGACACGCTGGGCTTCTACGAGAGCAGGGAGCAGGCGGCCGCCTTCGTCCAGACCCTGCAGGAGATCGAGCGCAGCGGACAGCCGGTCGGTCCCGTCGAGTTCGCGATGCGGCACGCCGACGGCCGCCCCATCACCATCCTGGCCAGCACCTTCGCCATCCCCGGCGATGGCGGTCAATCCGTCTTCGTCTGCATGGACGTGGACATCACCCAGCGTAAGCTGGCCGAGCAGGCGCTGCGCGACAACGAGCTCAAGCTCGAGGCCATCTTCCACGCCTCGCCCGCGCCCATGTCGGTGTCCGACGTGCGTCAGTCGTATCGGGTGATCAATGTCAACCGCGCCTGGGAGCAGCTCTACCAGCGCAGCCGCGCCGAGGTGATGGGCCGCAACGGGCAGGAGTTCGGCATCTGGGCTGAACCGGCTGATCGCCTGCGCTACCTGCAGTTGCTGGAGGCCGATGGCCGGGTCGACGGCTTCGAGACCTGGTGCCTGGACGGGAAGGGGCGTTCCATCCTGTGTCGGCTCTCGGCGCTGATCACCGAGATCGGTGACGAACGCCTGGTGCTCATGATGACGGTGGACATCACCGAGCAGCGTCGCATCGAGCGCGAGCTGCAGCAACTCAACGCCGAGCTGGAGCAGCGGGTCGAGACGCGTACCGAAGAGCTGCGCCTGGCCAACCAGCGCCTGGAGAGCACCGTGCTCAACCTGCAGCGTGCCCAGGAGCAGCTGGTCGAGTCGGAGAAGCTTGCCGCGCTCGGCAATCTGGTCGCCGGTGTGGCCCATGAGCTCAACACGCCCATCGGCAACGGCGTCATGGCGATCACCACGCTCGACGAGCGACTGCGGGCCTTCCGCGCTGTGCCGCGTGATGCGATGCGCTACTCGGACCTGCAGGGCTTCGCCGAGGCGGTGGAGATGGCCTGCTCGATCAGTCTGCGCAACATGCAGCGCGCCGCCGCGCTGGTCAGCAGCTTCAAGCAGGTGGCGGTGGACCAGACCAGCGCGCAGCGCCGCCGCTTTGAGTTGCGCGAGGTGGTGGACGAGGTGCTGCTGACCCTGCAGCCCACACTGCGCGGGACGCCGTACCGCATCGAGCTGCAGGTACCCGAGGCCCTGGTGCTGGACAGCTACCCCGGCGCGCTCGGCCAGGTGCTGACCAATCTGATCGGCAACGCCGTCATGCACGCCTTCGATGGCCGCGAAGGCGGCATCATCACCATCCAGGCCGCGGTGGGTGAGGGAGACGAGATTGTGTTCAGCGTCGCCGACAACGGCCGGGGCATCCCTGAGGCGCTGCAGAAAAAGGTCTTCGAGCCCTTCTTCACCACCAAGCTCGGCCAGGGCGGTACCGGCCTAGGGCTGCACATCGTCTTCAACGCGGTCACCCATGTGCTGGGCGGGCAGGTCAGCCTGCGCAGCCCGCCGGGCCAGGGCACGGTCTTCGAGCTGCGCATCCCGCGCGTGGCGCCGGCCGCGGGCTGATCAGAGTTTCTTGACCAGCACCTGGGACTTGCGGTCCCAGTTGTACTTGCGCTTGCGGGCTTCGGGCAGCCAGTCCGGGTCCACGTTCTGGAAGCCGCGCTTGATGAACCAGTGCATGGTGCGCGTGGTCAGCACGAAGATGCTCTCCAGACCCATGGCCTTGGCGCGCTGCTCGACGCGCTTCAAGACCTTCTCGCCATCGCCCTGGCCCTGGGATTCGGGCGAGACGGTCAGGGCGGCCATCTCGGCCGTCTTGGCCTCGGGATAGGGATAGAGCGCGGCGCAGGCGAAGATCACGCCGTCGTGCTCGACGATGGTGTAGTTGCCGATGTCGCGCTCGATCTCGGTGCGGCTGCGCTTGACCAGGGTGCCGTCCTTCTCGAAGGGCTCGATCAGCTGCAGGATGCCGCCCACATCGTCGGCCGTGGCCTCGCGCAGCTCTTCGAGCTTTTCGTCCACCACCATGGTGCCGATGCCGTCGTGCACATAGATCTCCAGCAGCAGCGCGCCGTCCACCGCGAAGGGAATGATGTGGCTGCGCTCCACGCCGCCCTTGCAGGCCTTGACGCAGTGCTGCAGGTAGAAGGCCGTGTCCGTGGGCAGCGCGGCCGCGGGCAGGGTGGCCAGCATCTTCTCGGCCGCGGCCAGGGGCAGCTCGGTGTCGATGGGGTTGTCTTCGGACTCGGGCTGGGTCGGGTCCATGCGGATGCCCGGGATCTCGGTCACGAAGATCAGCTTGTCGGCGTGCAGGGCCATGGCCACGCTGGTGGCGACTTCTTCCATGGTCAGGTTGAAGGCCTCGCCCGTGGGCGAAAAGCCGAAGGGCGAAAGCAGCACCATGGCGCCCATGTCCAGCGTGCGGTTGATGCCCGCCACGTCCACCTTGCGCACCAGGCCCGAGTGCTGGAAGTCCACGCCGTCCATGATGCCCACCGGGCGTGCCGTGATGAAGTTGCCCGAGAGCACGCGCACCGTGGCGCCGGCCATGGGCGTGTTGGGCAGGCCCTGGCTGAAGGCCGCCTCGATCTCGTAGCGCAGCTGGCCCGCGGCCTCCTGCGCGCAATCCAGCGCCACCTCGTCGGTGATGCGGATGCCGTGGGAGTACTTGGGCGTGTGGCCCTTGGCCTTGAGCTGTTCGTTCACCTGCGGGCGAAAGCCATGCACCAGCACGATCTTCACGCCCATGCTCTGGATCAGCGCCAGATCCTGCGCCAGATGCGGCAGCTTGCCCGCCGCGATCGCCTCGCCACACACGCCCACCACGAAGGTCTGGTTGCGGAACTTGTGGATATAGGGCGCCACCGAACGGAACCAGGGCACGAAGGTGAAATTGAAGACGGCGGACATGCTGGGTCGGAAGAAGGGGGCTGGCGGGCTGGGATAATTGCGGATTGTCCAGCATGTTAGACCCTTGAGTTCCGCCCCCCTGAAAATCGAGTTTCCCGAAGCGCTGCCGGTGTCGGCCAAACGCGACGAGATCATGGCCGCCCTGCAGGCGCACCAGGTCATCATCGTTTGCGGCGAGACGGGTTCCGGCAAGACCACCCAGCTGCCCAAGATCGCGCTGGCACTCGGCCGCGGCAAGTGCAACTACCCGGCGGGCCAGCGCGGCCGGCTCATTGGCCACACCCAGCCCCGCCGTATCGCTGCCTCCAGCGTGGCCAAGCGCATTGCCGAAGAACTGAACACGCCTTTGGGCGAGGTGGTGGGCTACAAGGTGCGTTTCAACGACCGACTGGGCAAGGACGCCTCCGTCAAGCTCATGACCGACGGCATCCTGCTGGCCGAGACGCAGACCGACCCGCTGCTGCAGGCCTACGACACGATCATCATCGACGAGGCCCACGAGCGCAGCCTCAACATCGACTTCCTGCTGGGCTACCTGCGCCAGATCCTGCCGCGCCGGCCTGACCTCAAGATCGTGGTCACCTCGGCCACCATCGATGCGGACCGGTTCGCCCAGCACTTTGCCAGCGCCAAGGGCCCGGCGCCGGTCATCATGGTCTCGGGTCGCACCTACCCGGTGGAGCAGCGCTACCGCCCCTTCGAGGAAAGCCGCGAGTACGACCTCAACGACGCCATCGCCGACGGGGTGGACGAGCTTTGGCGTGAGCCGGGGCAGCAGGGCGACATCCTGGTCTTCCTGCCAGGTGAGCGCGAGATCCGCGAGGCCGCCGACCACCTGCGCAAGCATCTGAGCCACAACCCCATCACGCGCAACGCCGAGGTGCTGCCCCTGTTCGCGCGCCTGAGCCAAGCCGAGCAGGACCGCGTCTTCGACGGCCACACGGGCCGGCGCATCGTGCTGGCCACCAACGTGGCCGAGACCTCGCTCACCGTGCCCGGCATCCGCTACGTGATCGACGCGGGCACGGCCCGCGTCAAGCGCTACAGTTTCCGTAGCAAGGTGGAGCAGCTGCTGGTCGAGCCCGTGAGCCAGGCCGCGGCCAACCAGCGGGCCGGTCGCTGCGGCCGTGTGGCCAACGGCATCTGCATCCGCCTCTACGACGAAAAGGACTTTGCGGGCCGCGACCGTTTCACCACGCCGGAAATCCTGCGCTCCTCCTTGGCCGGCGTCATCCTGCGCATGAAATCGCTCCACCTGGGCATCGTGGAGGACTTTCCTTTCCTCGAAGCGCCCTCGGGCCGCGCCATTGCCGACGGCTACCAGCTGCTGGCCGAGCTCGGCGCCGTGGACGAGCAAAACGAACTCACGCCCATCGGCCGCGAACTCGCCAAGCTGCCGCTGGACCCGCGTGTGGGCCGCATGATCCTGGAAGCCAAGGCCCGCGGCGCGCTGGACGAGGTGTTGGTCATCGCCAGCGCACTGAGCGTGCAGGACGTGCGCGACCGCCCCATGGAAGCCCAGGCCCAGGCCGACCAGGCCCACGCCAAGTTCGACGACGAGAAAAGCGAGTTCACAGGCTACCTGAAGCTCTGGAAGTGGATCAACGACGCACGTGGCGGCCATGGGGAGCACAAGCTGTCCAATCGCCAGTACGAGCAGCTGCTGCGCCAGAACTTCGTCAACATCCGCCGCGTGCGCGAATGGCGCGACATCCACAGTCAGTTGCTGACGGTGGTCACCGAACACAAGTGGCAGATCAACAGCACGCCGGCTTCTTATGAGCAGCTGCACCTGTCCATGCTGGCCGGCCTGCTGGGCAATGTGGGTTGCAAGCTCGAGGAAGAGGCCAGCGCCGGTGAGTACCTGGGCGCGCGCGGCATCAAGTTCTTCCGCCACCCGGGCGCGCACCTGAGCAAACGCCCGGGCCGCTGGATCGTGGTGGCCGAACTGGTGGAGACCACGCGCCTCTTCGGCCGTGGCATCGCCGCCATCGAACCGCAGTGGATCGAGCAGGTGGCCGGCCACCTGCTCAAGAAGCAGCTGCTGGACCCGCACTGGGAAAAGAAGGCGGCCGAGGTGGTGGCGCTGGAGCGCGCCACGCTCTACGGCATCGTGGTCTACAGCGGCCGGCGTGCGAACTACGGCAAGGTGGACCCGGTGGCCGCGCGCGAGATATTCATCCGCGAGGGACTGGTGGCCGGCGAGTGGGAGACCAAGCTGCCTTTCCTCGCGGCCAACCAGAAGCTGATCCGCCAGGTCGAGGAGTTGGAGCACAAGTCGCGCCGGCAGGACGTGCTGGTCGACGACGAGCTGATCTACGCCTATTACGACCAGCAGCTGCCGCAGGACATCTGCAGCGGCTTTGAATGCGAGCGCTGGTACCGTGAAGAGAGCAAGAAGCAGCCCAACCTGCTCAAGCTCACGCGCGAGGAGCTCATGCGCCACGAGGCCGCGGGCATCACCACCAGCGCCTTCCCCAAGACCGTGCGCCTGGGCGGCGTGGACTGCGCCGCCACCTATCTGCACGAGCCGGGCGATGCGCGCGACGGCATCACCGTCACCGTGCCGCTCTTTGTGCTCAACCAGGTCAGTGAGGAGCGCTGTGAGTGGCTGGTGCCCGGCATGCTCAAGGACAAGATCCAGGCCCTGCTCAAGAGCCTGCCGCAAAGGCCACGCAGCCGCTTCGTGCCGCTGCCGGAGTCGGCCGCGAAGCTCGCCGAGGTGTTGGGGACGGAGGAGGCCTTCGGCCGCGGTGGCCTGACCGACGCGCTGCTCAAACAGGTGCGCGACATCACCAGCCTGGACGTCAAGCGCGCGGACTTCAAGCTCGACATGCTCAGCCCCCATCTGTTCATGAACTTCCGCGTGGTGGACGAGCACGGCCGCCAGCTCGGCACGGGCCGCAACCTCGGTGCGCTCAAGGCGGAGCTCGGCGCCCAGGCGCGCGGTGCCTTCCAGGCCCTGGCCGGGCTCAAGCTCGCGCCGCAGGCCGCGGCACCCGCCCCATCGGCCAAGGCGGACGCTGCGCCGCCGAAAGGTGGCAAGCCTGCACCCGCCGCACCATCGGTACCGGCTGAGCAGCGCTACACCGCCTGGACCTTTGGCGAGCTGCCCGAGCTCATGGAGATCCGCAAGGGCGGGCAGACCTTGATCGGTTTCCCTGCGCTGATCGACCAGAACGATGCGGTGAGCATCGAAGTCTTCGACGAGCCCGAGGTGGCCGCGGCCAAACACCGTGGCGGCCTGCGCCGCCTGTTCGCGCTGCAGATCAGGGACGCGCTCAAGTACCTCGAGAAGAACATCCCCGATCTGCAGAAGATGGCGGTGGCCTATATGCCGCTGGGCACGATGGAAGAGCTGCGCGCGCAGATCCTGGACGTGGCGCTGGACCGCGCCTTCCTGCTGGAGCCGCTGCCCGCTGACGAGTTCGACTTCAAGAAACGGCTGGAGGAGGGCCGGGGCCGGCTCACCTTGATCGCCAACGAGGTCGCGCGCCTCGCCGGCGTCATCCTCACCGAATACGCCGCCGCCGCCCGCAAGATCAAGGACACGAAAAACGCGCCCGAGGCCGCGGCGGACTGCACGCAGCAGCTGCAGCGCCTGTGCCCCAAGCGCTTCCTCGCCCAGACCCCTTGGCCGCAGCTGCAGCACTACGCGCGCTACCTCAAGGCCATCACGCTGCGCCTGGACAAATACCGTGCCGATCCCGCGCGCGATGCCGCGCGCCTGGCCGAGATCAAGCCCCAGGAGCAGCGCTATTGGCGCCTGGTGGCTGAACGCAAAGGCGTCATGGACGAGCGCCTGCAGGAATTCCGCTGGCTGCTCGAAGAGCTGCGCGTGAGCTTCTTTGCGCAGGAGCTGCGCACACCGCAGCCGGTGAGCATCAAACGATTGGACAAAGCATGGCAGCAGCTGAACAGCTGATCCCACGCCGTATAGCGCAAGGTCGCATTTGCCGGAAGGGCATCTACGCCGCAGCCCCCAGGCCTGGCAACAGCTCAGCCGCTGAGCACTGATCTCATGCGCGCCAAACGACAGCTTCAACGTAAACCCCACCGCAGCCCCTGGCGGCGGCGGCTGGATCTCACGCGGCACCGCGCGCACCGGCTGGACGACACGGTCAAGGGCCTGCTCTGGTCGGTCGCGGCCGGCCTGTGCTTCGTGCTGCTCAACACCACCACGCGCTACCTCACCACCCAACTGCCGCCCATGCAGTCGCAGTTCCTGCGCTACCTCTGTGGCGTGCTCGTGCTGCTGCCCCTGGTGCTGCGCGGCGGCCTGGCGGCCTGGATGCCGCGCGACATCAAGGGACAGTTCGTGCGCGGCGTGGTCCACACCACGGCGCTGGCCATCTGGTTCACGGCCATCCCGCACATCTCCCTCTCAGACACCACGGCCATGGGCTTCACCACGCCCATCTTCATCATGATCGGCGCCTGGCTCTTCCTGCGCGAACCCATGCGCTGGGAGCGCTGGCTGGCCGCGGGCATCGGCTTTGCCGGCGTGCTCATCGTCGTGGGGCCCAATCTCACGGGGCAGGGCGGCTGGTGGAACCTGGTCATGCTGTCCACGGCGCCCATGTTCGCGGCCTCCTTCCTGATCAGCAAGGCGCTCACGCGCTATGAATCGGCCGGCGTCATCGTTCTTTGGCAGTCCATCACTGTCACGCTGCTGAGCCTGCCGCTGGCGCTGGTGGTCTGGCAGCCGGTCTCGGGGCCGCAGTGGGCGGGCTATCTGCTCTGTGGCTTGCTGGGCAGCGGCGCGCACTACCTGCTGATGCGCTCCTATGCCGTGGCCGACATCTCGGCCACCCAGTCGGTCAAGTTTCTGGACCTGCTCTGGGCCGCGGCCCTGGGCTGGCTGGTGTTTGGCGACGTGCCCACGAGCCACTCGCTGATTGGCGGCGTCATCATTGCTGGCGCCACCGTGTGGATCGCGCGACGCGAATCGCGTCGCGGCTGAATCCGGGCATCCCCGCGCTTGACGGGCCCGGGGCACACCGATAAATTGGTCTGCATCCGGCCATCCTGCCGGACGTGCTTCATGTGCAAGGAGCCCGAATGGATCGCCGCCAGTTTGTCGAAACCTGTTCCACCAGCGTGGTGTGTCTCACCGCCGCCGCCGCCCTGCCGGCCTTCGCGGCCGATGCCAAGCCCAAGAATTACGCCCGCGTGCTGCTGACCAACGAGTACGGCGACCCGCTCAAGGCCAGTCAGCTCAAGGCCCAGACCAATTACGTCTTCCACTACCCCTTTGAAGCCACCCCCGTCTTCCTGCTCAAGCTCGACAAGCCCGCGGCACCGCAGCCGCTGAGTACCAAGAGCAAGGACAGCTATGTGTGGCCCGGCGGCGTGGGGCCGCAGCGCAATCTGGTGGCCTTCAGCGCCATCTGCGCGCACCAGCTGGTCTATCCCACGCAGCAGGTGAGCTTCATCAGCTTTCGCAAGAGCAAGGCGCAAAAAGGCGTGGCCGACAACCTGATCCACTGCTGCGCCGACCACAGCCAGTACGACCCCGCCAAAGGCGCCCAGGTGCTCGGCGGCCCGGCCGAGCAGCCGCTGTGCGCCGTGCTGCTGGAGCACGACCCCAAGGCCGACACCCTGACGGCGTATGCCACGCTGGGTGGCGAGCTGTTCGACGAGTTCTTCCGCAAGTACGAGTTCAAGCTGAGCCTGGACGTGGGGCCGAAGGCCAAGAACGCGGTGGCGGGCAAGGCGACGGTGCGGGAGCTGGAGAAGTTCTGTCGGAATCCGATTCAGTGTTGAATAGCGGATTTCGGCCAACCCAGAAATGAGAAAAACCAGTAATCGAACGTCCACTTCAGTCGAAATCAGACTTCCCCATTCCCGACCGGCGGAACTACAGTGCGCCGTACGATCAAGGAGTTTTCCTATGAAAGAAGTGTCGTCCGGGGTAGTTGTCGAAAGCCGAATGGAGCACCGCGCAGTACCCAAGCACTGGGGGGAAAGCGAACTCACGAAATTCTTGGCACACTTAGAACGGCAGATACTCGGATCGTTCGCGGGTCTTCCCGAATGGTTTGGCATCTTGATTCGGATAGACCAATCTGTCACAGAGAAGGCCCCCACCTTTTTTCATGAGATCGATCCGCTGCGGCGAACCTCAGTGAGGCTCTTTATGCGCTGCTTCGCGACGTACCGTGCGGCAGTTCGACTTTCCGTTAGCGGCCAGCTATTCGAGGCAACCGTCCTTATGAGATCTCTTCTCGAAAGCGCTGTCTACGCGTGGGTATGCAGCGCGTCAGACAAGCACAGAAAGGCATGGGAGGAAAGGGGTGATGGCGACGCAGAGCGGAAGATGTCCAGAAAGCTCTTTTCGTGGGTAGATTTATTGAAGCTTCTAGAAGGTGCCAACAAGGTCTTGGCGGAAAGGATTTCCGTCGAATATGAGCAGCTTATTGACTATGGCGCCCATCCGAATGTGGACGGACTCGCACTGAGTTCAGATGTCAGGCAATTGGATCATGACAAATACGAGATCATCACTGTGTTTGCTCACGGCCGCGAAGCTGTACTGCTAGCCATACTCGATCTGCTTAGGTGCATGCACTATGTGTGTCAATTGCTGTTCATGGTAATCAAGGAGCGTCTTCAGATTTTGGGCTTGGATACCGAATTTCTGAAAACGTCAGAATTAATTCATGAGTTGATCGGCAAGCTTGAAGCCGAACAGAGAATGAAAGTGGCTTAGGTCATTCGTCCTCTTTCGACGGCCACTTCCCCTACGGAGTGGGCACTCGGCCTGAAGCAGCGGGTATCGGAAATCGGGCGAGAGCGTACTGAAGCTTTGTCCTGCCCTGTATTGATCAATAGACCCAAGGCACAAACCGCTTGGTCTGCTCGCGGTAATGCGCATAACCCGGATGCTGCGCCAGCATCCAGCGCTCTTCCAACCCCGACTTGATCCACAGCACCAGCAGCAGTGCCCCCCAGGCCAGCCAGGCCGTTTCGGAATCCGCCGTGCGTACCAGTGCCAGGGCGCCGAGCAGGAAGGATGTGTACATGGGGTGGCGGATCCAGCCGTAAGGACCGCTGGTGACCAGCGCGCCGCCCACGCGCGGGCGGGGGTGGATGTTGAAGTTGCCCGGGCGGTTGGCCCGCAGGGCCCAGCCGGCCAGCAGCAGGGCAGAGCCGGCCATGGGCCAGGCGGCCAGCGGGATGGCGCCGTGTTCCAGGACAGGCCAGGCCAGCAGGGCCAGTACCGCAAGTAGGCCGAACTGCAGCAGCACCAGCACGGAGCCGGTCCAGAGGCGCTGCCGTTCGTTCATCGTGGGCCTCAGAGTTTGGTGAGTCGTTCCTGCGCAGTGTGCAGCGTTTTGTTCTTATTGGCAATGCAGGCGCGCCTTGGCGGCGTGTTCCCTTTGACTGGTCTGCGATGGTGCCGGTGGCTCATCCCAGCCAGCGCGCCGCACCGAAGACGAGATGGGTGCAGGCATGTGAGGTCATGGCGCACTCCAGGCTGCGGCGCCAGAACAGCCATCCGTAGACGGCGCCAGCCAAGACGTTCATCAGCATCGACTGCGCCACGACGACCGGGCTCGGTTCGACCAGTAGGGCGAGTGCCGGGTAGTGGCTCACGGCGAAGATCAGCGCTGATACGCCGATGCTGGACCAAGCGATTACATCCGTCACCTGAGTCTCTCCACGAGACAGACGGCCGAATGTCCAAGCGAGGCCGCATGCGGCAAGGCTCATCACACCCCAGCGCATGATGATCTCCTCTGCGATGCCGCCGTAGAGTACGCCGGTAACAAGCATGGTCCAAGATTGTGACGCGACAGCCGACGAGAGGTGTGGGGCCGATGCCGCCAGCAGGGGCTCGGGGAACAGCTTGTCCAGGAGCACCAGCGCCAGTCCCACCATCATGCCGGCGAGCAGCCCGAGTCGGAGGTCGGGCCGTGCGCCAGCGTCTCCCGCCAGCGCGCTGCGAAAGCCGACCCTGTGCGCACATGCAACGCCGGCCGCGGCCATGCAGATGACGAGCACGGCCGGGCCTGCCGCCAGGAGCAGGCGCAGGACCCAGTCGGGGAGCGCATGCAACTGTGGCTCCCGATCCAGCAGGGCCGCCGGAGGCTCCTGAAGCATCAGTCCCATGAGGCCGATCATGCCGACGCCACACAGCGAAAAGAAACGGCGCGCATGCTTATGAACTGAGGGCATATCTGGTTCCTACTTAGGAGGTGACGAGCAAGTGATCCTGCGTCCCCGTACGGCCTCGCAGACGGGCTGTGGGTAAGAGGGCTCTGGGTCCAAGCTTCCGCGTCTGGCTGGTGCGCGTCATGGAAGTACCGGCGTTGGTCCTGGTTGGACGGTCTGGACGGAACTCACGTTCTAAAGGTGTAGCTCAGAAACTCCGTCTCACGGACGAAGCCCAGCCGTTCATAGAGTTGCCGTGCCTGATGGTTGGCGGCGGCCGTCTCCAGGGTGATGAAATCCACGCCGTGCGCCCGCGCCATCTGTATTGCGTGATTGATCAATTCGGTGGCAACGCCACGGCCGCGTTCCGCGGCCACAACGTAAAGGTCGTTGAGGATCCAGGCGTGTTTGCAGCGCACGGAGGAGTACGTCGGGTAGATTTGCGCAAAACCCAAGGCCGAGCCCTGCTTGTCCAGGGCAAGCAGAACAGTCGACTCGTGACGGCTCAGGCGTTCGAAAAGGAAGTCGCGTCCGCGTGCGGTATCCGACGCCTGCCCGTAGAAACGGCGGTAGGCGTCAAAGAGGGGGACGAGCTGTGGGAGGTCCTGGACGGTCGCTTGGCGTAGGGTGATCGCGCTCATTTCTGTCCTCAACGTGCGTGCAGCCATTGCGTCTGGTGCACTTGTGGCTGGCCTTTGGCGAGCAGGAGTCTATCGATCGCGACTTTCTCCAGCACAGCGGCGTGGGTATCACCCATCAATCGGGCCTCCGCCAGTGCGCCTAGAGCGAGCGCGAGGTCGTCCTCCTTGCTGCTGTGCAGTAACACGAGACCGGCGTCTCTCAGGGCGCTGACCGGCAAGGTCTCGCTCTCTTCGAGTGCCGTCTTGACGGTGTCCCGGCGCTTGGCGTCGCGCTGTGGGTTGAAAACAAAGCAGGCGGTGCGTCGGTCTTCCTGGTCCGTTCTCACTGCCCAGTCGATCCGCTCGTGGGCAGGCAGCTGGTGGACTATCGTGATGTCGGCGCAACTTGCCGGGCCCACCAGCGTTAGCAGACTGCCGAGCGCAGCGACGGTGGCGAGCGACATGGCTGCAAGCCCGGTACGAACTGCGGTTGGAATCAGGGCCAAGAGGCTGCCGAGCAGAAAAGTGAGCAGGGTGATCGGAAGCAGCAGGAGCGCCAGCAGTCCGATCCACGGCACCAGCCCGAGGGGGATGAGGGCCGCGTACACCAGCATGGCAAGCGGTCTGGGCGAGCCATGCAAGAGCCACGTGGTCAGCATTGCCCAGCACAACAGCAAGGACCATGTCAGCCGGGCACCATACTGGCTCATGACCTGTCCGCTCCAGTCCGCGGCGGCCAGGAGACCTAGTATCAAAAGTAGCCCGACGGCCAGGGCATGCACCCCTGCTCCGGGCACCCGTTGCGTTGGCTGCACAGTCTTCATGCAGTCTCCAGGCAGGACTTGGGCAAGCCACTCGCAAGGCGCCCGTGTGCGTTCAGTCTCTCGGTTAAGCCCCTAGCGAAGTGATGCAGGATCGCGCCCGCGCCTGCGGCATGTCGGGTGTGCAGCTGGAGATGACTGCGTCCCGCTAGATCGATGCGTGTGAGCACCGCTAGCTGGCCTGGAAGTGGCTGGACGGTGAGTCCGGTCTGAGTAACGGCATCACATATCCCATGCCACTCCCGGTCGACGGCCCCAAGATCACTGATCACGAGGTAGGACGGCGCGGATGCCATCGCGAGACGGGCTGCATCAACGTCGGCCGCATGATCGCCGGCTTGACCGAGCCACGGCAGCACGTTGAGTAACCAGGCGGGAAAGGCGCAGTCGAGACCCGCCTGGACCTGGGTATGAACGTCGACCGCGACGGTCGATGGGCAGTCGTTGTTGGAGATCCTGTGTCGACCGAGCAACAGGCCGGCGCGACAGGCCAGCACCGGCGGGGTCGCCTCGAAGCGCCGCATGTCAACGGCATGGCTGAGCGCAACTGAGACGTCTCCCACGCCCATCGCGTCCCTCAATGCGAGCAGCGCATGGCCTGAGAGCATGGCATGCGTGCTCACGCCCAGCGCCTGCGACTCCGCCCGAAGCTTGGTGTGGCTGCCGGTGCCGAGGGTGATGCTTTGGATGGTTGGCAGGCAGGGCGCGGTGTCGTCGGGGCTGAGCGGGAGGCGCACTGACCTCTGGATCGCATGCATCTCCTGCATCCACCTCCTGCTCGCGGCTCGAACACGCTCGTTCGAAACTACCGGCTCGAAAGCGGATGCGAAGGGCTGCGGGCCGTACTTTGCTGGCACGCCGAGGGTAAGCCGCAGGAGGTCACCCATCAGCGCGACTGCGCCGCGTCCGTCCATGATCGCATGGTGGAAGACTAACGCGATTCGTTCGATACGTCCTCGATGGCCAACCAGAAGGCACCGCACGCCTGGGCTCCCGCTCATGTCGAGCGAGAGCGCATGGTTGCGCAGGTATTCCCAGTCTGGACCGCATAGGCAAGGGTCGCCGGCACGCATTGGGATGGTGGTCAGGCAGTGGCCAACCCCCGGGCTGATGCCGGGCACGGTCCGCAGGGACTCGTGCATGGAGACCAAGCAACTAAAGGCAAGTCGTACCTTCGTCTCGTCTAGCGGTTGGCGAAGACGGACGTGGATCGTAAAGTTCTGTCTCTGGATAGCGTCAAGCGCGAAGAAGAAGCGTTCGACACGGTCAAGAGATCGCCTTGGGTGATCGGAGTTGCCGTGAGCCGTGGGCGTAAGCTGATATGTCATTGGTCAGGGGGGAGTCCGTTGGGTTGGCACTTGCGCGCCAGCGTCATTCCTTGAGCAACTGGCAGTTGGATCGATGAGCGTGGACGCATCCTTCACTGCAGACCGCGTCTCCGTAGCGGTTGATGGCTGCACGTCCCCCGGGCATGGACGAGCACATCACTTCACCCCGAGCGTCGGTGACGCAGCGGCCAATCCCACAGGTCGGCTGCGAATAGCGGTCCAGAACGGCTCCGCCGCCAGGACCTGCACAGTGCCAGTCACCGTACCTGTCTTTCACACACTGGGCCCTGGGGGGAGGGCAGAGCGTGTTCCCGTGTCGGTCAACGACACAGTCCTGATTTGCGAGGGAAATTCCTGGGGCCAGGAGCGCATGGCAGAGGGCCAGCTTCAGGGCGATACAGAAGATTTGTAGCGTTCTCATGTTTTCTGTTCATAAGTTTCTTGGTTGTGGTCTGTGCAGACCGATGTCGGCGATTTCGAGACCCTTGGACCTATTCGAATGCGGCCCTGATCTATGTCTGTGCCGGAATCAATGGGTGTGATTGCGCCCGAAGCGGGAATGATTCACTAGAATTGGACTGACGAAAAGAACCGGTTTTCATGAAACAATCAGACCAGTTGGCGACCTTGTTCGCGCACGCGATCTGGCGGCTCGATCCGGACGCAGGCTCACTGCGTGTGCAGATGTATAGGCAACTGCGGGACGCGGTGACCGAGGGGCGTGTGGCTCCCGGGACCGTATTGCCGTCGACACGCGATCTCGCGGCTGTGCTCGGCGTCTCGCGTAGCACGGTCGTCGAGGCGCTGGATCAGCTGCGCATGGAGGGCTATCTGGTCACGCGACAGGGTGCTGCCACGCGCATAGCCGCCCTGGACCCCATCCACCTGAATAATGTCGCCAAGCGTCCCACCGCGACCGAGCAGCACTGGGAGCAAGCGGACGGATCGCCGACTTTGGGAGTCCAGCACTGGCTTCAGGACGATCCCCCAACTCCCGTGACGATCAGGGCGTTTCGTCCGGGACTACCCGATATCCGAGCCTTTCCCGCACAGGTCTGGGCCACCCATCTAGGGCGGCGCGCGCGTCAGCCCGCTAGCCATGACTTGAGTTACGTGGGGCATGCCGGAGTTTCCAGCCTGCGTGAGCAGATCGTTCGCCACATCGCGGAGACTCGCCATGTTGTTGCCCGACCAGAGCAGGTGATCGTTCTACCCTCGGCGCAGACCGCGTTTGATGTCGCGATGCGGTGCACCCTGCGGGAGGGGGATACTGCATGGGTGGAGGATCCCGGTTATCCGGGCATACGGACCCTGTTGCGTGCGCACAAGGCTCGAATCGAGCCCGTGCCAGTGGATGTCGAGGGACTGTGCCCAGCCGGGCAGCGTTCACGGCCGCGGCTCATCTACCTCACACCCTCTCATCAGTACCCGACCGGCACGATGCTGTCGCTCGCGCGTCGCCTGGAACTACTTGAAGTGGCGCGAGCGCATGGTGCGGTGATCATCGAGGATGATTTCGACAGCGAGTTCCAGGCTCATGGGCAACCTGTGGCCAGCCTCCAGGGCTTGGACCGGAATGGGGTCGTGATGTATGTCGGTACGTTTTCCAAGTCACTCGCACCAGGCTTGCGGATCGCATATTTGGTTGTTCCGCCTGCCTACGTCGGCCTGGCGGAGACGATCGTATCGGGAACGGGTATCGGCGTTTCAATCCATGTTCAGCTGGCGATGGCTGATTTCATGGCCTATGGTGAGCTGCGACGCCATATACATCGCATGAATGTTGAGTACTCGAAGCGGCTAAGAACCTTGCATCGGATTCTCAGCGGAGCAGGTTATGAGCTGATCCTTCCCAGCAAGCTCCTCGGGGGCTTGCAGTTGTGCATCGGCCTTCCGGAACCCCTGATCGATCTGGACGTAGTGAGCGAACTGCAGTCACGGGGCCTTGTGGCGCTACCGCTGTCCGCGCTATGCCACGGGCAAGAGTGGCGAGGACGTCAGGGGCTCCTGCTTGGCGTAGGTCTCGTGCCAACCGATGAGGTCGAGCCAGCCGCCCGAACATTGTGTGCCGCACTGGAGCAATGTAGCGAAACCGTGGCTCGCAGGGCAGCCCGTCGCGCCAGGCGCACTCCGCAATAGCGCAATTTCTCTGGATCACTGAGGTGGGTTGCGTCGCCTCACCCTACAGTCGTGCCAGGCGTTCGAGCGCCGTCTTCAGCGTCTCATCCTTCTTGGCGAAGCAGAAACGCACGACCTTCTGATCAAAGCCGTTGCCGTAGAAGGCCGAGAGCGGGATGGCGGCCACGCCGATTTCGGTGGTGAGCCATTTGCAGAAGTCGGCTTCATTGAGGTCACTCACGGCCGAGATGTCCACGCACTGGAAGTAGGTGCCCTGGCCGGGCAGCATGCGGAACTTGGTTTTCTTCAAACCTTCGCGGAACAGGTCGCGCTTGCGCTGGTAGAAGGCGGGCAGGTCCAGGTAAGGCCGCGGGTCGGCCATGAAGTTGGCCAGGCCGTGCTGCACCGGGGTGTTGACGGTGAAGACGTTGAACTGGTGCACCTTGCGGAACTCGGCCGTCAGCGGCGCGGGCGCGGCGACGTAGCCCACCTTCCAGCCGGTGACGTGGTAGGTCTTGCCGAAGCTGCTGACGATGAAGCTGCGCGCGGCGAGCGCCGGAAACCGCGCGGCGCTTTCGTGCTGCTGGCCGTCGAACACCATGTGTTCGTAGACCTCGTCGGAAATCACGAGGATGTCCGTCGGGTCCAGCAGCGCCTGCAGCTGCAGCATTTCCTCTTTCGTCCAGACCATGCCGCTGGGGTTGTGTGGGCTGTTGATGAGGATGGCGCGGGTCTTGGGTGTGATGGCGGCAGCGATCTTCGAAAAATCAGGGCGGAAGGTGCCGGGTGTGAGCGGCACGCGCACGACCACGCCGCCGGCCAGCTCGATGTTGGGCACATAGCTGTCGTAGCAGGGCTCGAGCACGATGACTTCGTCGCCCGGGTGCACGATGGCCAGGATGGCGGTGAGGATGGCCTGGGTGGCGCCGGCGGTGATGGTGATCTCGGTGTTGGCGTCGTAGCGGTGGCCGTAGATGGCCTCGACCTTCTTGGCGATGGCTTCGCGCAGCGCGGGCACGCCCGTCATGGGCGGGTACTGGTTGAGGCCACCCTTCATGGCGCCAGTCACCGCGTCCACCAGGCGCGGATCGCCCTCGAAGTCCGGGAAGCCCTGGCCCAGGTTGACGGCACCGCGTTCGGTGGCGAGGGCGGACATGACGGTGAAGATGGTGGTGCCGACCTTGGGCAGGCGGCTCTGGAGGGCAGGAGTGGTCGGATTCATGCGGAGAGGATACGCAAAGTTTGTAGGGTTCTACTAAGGCGCTGGGCGGGGCTTTTACCAGGGCTCCCGTGGAACCGGCTTCGCCGGGCCACTGGGAGCGTCCCCCCGCCACCGCAGGATGAGCGGGGGGAAGGCGCGCAGCGCCTCAGGGGGGCTAGAGTTCATAGTCTGTGTGTTCGCCACGCATCACACGCGCCACCAGCTCACGCTGCAGGCGGTCACTCAGCAGCTCGGCGAATTCGTAGACGAAGTTGCGCAGGTAGGCGCCCTTCTTGAATGCCACGCGCGTGACGTTCTTGCCGAAGAGGTGGCCCAGGGGGCGCACCACCAGCTCCTCGGTGCCGGCCAGCACCGGCATATTGCGCACGGCCATCTCGGCCACCAGGCCCAGGCCCATGCCGAGCTTGACGTAGGTGGTGATCACGTCCGAGTCGATGGCTTCGAGCACGATGCGCGGCGCGAGCTTGCGCTGGGCAAAGGCCGTGTCGATGCGCGTGCGGCCTGTGAAGGTGGGGTGGTAGGTGATGAGGGGCTCGGCGGCCAGGTCCTCGAGGCTCAGGCGCTCCTTGCCGGCCAGGGGGTGGCTGGCAGGCAGCACCAGCACGTGCTGCCATTCGTAGCAGGGCAGGGTGACGAGTTCGTCGTAGTCTGCCAGCGATTCGGTGGCGATGCCGATCTCGGCCACCTCGTCGATGAGCATGCGCGCCACCTGGTCCGGGTTGCCCTGGTGCAGCGAGAGATTGACCTTGGGCCAGGCTGCGCGCAGCTTGGCCACCGGCTCGGGCAGCACATAGCGCGCCTGGGTGTGGGTGGTGGCGATGGAGAGGGTGCCGCTGTCCTGCTTGCTGTACTGCTCGCCGATGCGCTTGAGGTTGCCGACCTCGCGCATGATGAGTTCGATGCTCTTGAGCACCTGCTGCCCGGGCTCGGTGATGCGCTTGAGGCGTTTGCCGTGGCGGGCGAAGATGTCGATGCCCAGCTCTTCCTCGAGTTCGATGATGGCTTTGGACACGCCGGGCTGCGAGGTGTGCAGGGCCTTGGCCGCCTCCGTGAGGTTCAGTCCCTGGCGGGCGGCCTCCTGGACGAAGCGGAACTGGTGCAAATTCATGGCGAATTCCGGATAAAGAAGGCTTTTATTATGCCTCTTAGTGTCTATCAAGAGGCTCTTTCCTGCCTGGGACGTCGATCCTTGGCTGCCAATAGCCCTAGCTTCCAGTCAAGGTCTGGCCCTGCCTGGTTCAAGAGTTCCTGAGTTTTCAGAAAATACTGAAAATTCAGAAAGGACAGGCATGAAGCTTCCACCCCTCACGCAGCGTTTCGTGCTGCATTTCGGTGAGATGGGCAGCCGCTGGGGCATCAACCGGACCGTCGGGCAGATCTATGCGCTGCTCTATGTGTCGGCCCAGCCGCTGAACGCGGACGAGATCGGGGAGGCGCTGGCCTTTTCCCGCTCCAATGTCAGCATGGGGCTCAAGGAGCTGCAATCCTGGAACCTGGTGCGCCTGATACACCGGCCCAACGACCGGCGCGAGTATTTCCAGGCGCCTGAAGACGTGTGGGCCATCTTCCGCACCCTGGCCAATGAACGGCGCAAGCGCGAGGTGGACCCCACGCTGTCGATGCTGCGCGAGGCGCTGATGGAGCAGCCGGGCACGGCCGAAGACATCCACGCGCAGGAACGCATGAAGCAGATGCACAGCTTCATCGAGCTCATGACCAACTGGCTCGACGATGTGCAGAAGATGGACTCCGAGACCCTGGCCAGCCTGATGCAGATGGGGGCCAAGGTGCAGAAGCTGCTGGAGATGAAGGAACGCGTGAAGAACGTCTTCAGTCCGGCCAAGGCCCAGAAGGAGGAGAGCGACCATGGACAGTCTTGACCCGGTGGTGCTGGCGCGCATCCAGTTCGCGGCCAACATCAGCTTCCACATCCTTTTTCCCACCATCAGCATCGGCATGGGCTGGGTGCTGCTGTTCTTCAAGCTGCGTTTCAATGCCACGGGGCTGTCGCACTGGATGGACGCCTACCAGTTCTGGGTCAAGGTCTTTGCGCTGACCTTTGCGTTGGGCGTGGTCAGCGGCATCACCATGAGTTTCCAGTTCGGCACCAACTGGCCGGATTTTATGAACACCGTGGGCAATGTGGCCGGGCCGCTGCTGGCCTATGAGGTGCTGACGGCCTTCTTCCTCGAGGCGACGATGCTGGGCATCATGCTTTTCGGGCGTGGCCGGGTGAGCGAAAGGGTGCACACCCTGGCCACCTTCCTGGTCGCCGCGGGGACCACGGCCTCGGCCTTCTGGATCCTGGCGCTCAACTCGTGGATGCACACGCCGGCAGGCTTCGAGATGATCGACGGCAAGGCGCATGTGACCAGCTGGTTCGAGGTGATCTTCAACCCGTCCTTTCCCTACCGCATGACGCACATGCTGCTGGCCTCGGGCCTGACGGTGGCTTTTTTGCTGGCGGGCTTGAGTGCCTACCGCTGGCTCAAGGGCGACCGGGGTGCAACGGTGCAGGCCAGCCTGCGCACCGGCCTTTATGTTGCGGCGTTTCTGATACCGCTGCAGATCTGGGTGGGCGACATGCACGGCCTGAACACGCTCAAGCACCAGCCGGCCAAGCTGGCCGCCATGGAAGGCATCTGGGACACACAGAAGGGCGCACCCGCGGTACTGTTTGCCTTGCCGGACCAGGCGACGCAGAGCAACAAATACGAGCTGGCCATTCCCAAGCTGGCGTCGCTGTACCTGACGCACGACTGGGACGGCGAGGTCAAGGGCATCAAGGATTTCGGACCCGACCATCCGCCCGTGGCGCCGGTGTTCTGGGCCTTCCGCACCATGGTGGGCGTGGGTCTGCTGATGTTGGTGGTGAGCTGGCTGGGCGTGTGGCAGGTGCGCAAGCGCGGCCTGCAGCCCTGGCTGGCGCGCGCGCTGGTGGGGATGACGTTCTCGGGCTGGGTGGCGTTGCTGGCCGGCTGGTACGTGACCGAGATCGGCCGTCAGCCCTGGCTGGTGCAGGGCGTGCTCAAGACCGCGCAAGCTGCATCACAGGTACCGGCGCACAACATCGCCTTCACGCTGGGGATGTACCTGGTGCTCTACGCTGCGTTGCTGGCGGCCTATGTGAGCGTGGTGTTCTATCTGGCGCGCAAGGCCGCCAAAACCGAGCTGGAGGTGAGCCATGCTTGATGCCATGAATGTGCTGACCCTGCCCGACCTGAGCCAGCCCGCGGGCTGGCTGCCCCTGGTGTTCGCGCTGGTGATGGCCCTGGCCATGCTGGCCTATGTGATCCTGGACGGCTACGACCTGGGCGTGGGTGTGCTGCTGCGCCGCGCCGACGACGAGGCGCAGAAGGACATGATGATCGCGAGCATCGGCCCTTTCTGGGACGCCAACGAGACCTGGCTGGTGCTGGGTGTGGGCGTGCTGCTGGTGGCTTTTCCGCTGGCGCACGGCGTAATCCTGGGCGCCCTCTATCTGCCGGTGGCGCTGATGCTGGTGGCGCTGACGCTGCGCGGCGTGGCCTTTGACTTCCGCGTGAAGGCACGGGCCGAACACAAGCATCTGTGGGACCGGGCCTTCTATGTGGGCTCCACGCTGGCGTCCTGGTCGCAAGGTTTCATGCTGGGCAGCCTGGTGACGGGTTTTGCCACCGACTGGGGCAGCCGGGCCTTTGCGGCGCTGATCGGCCTGTGCCTGATCGCGGCTTACGGCTTGCTGGGCGCCGGCTGGCTGATCATGAAGACCGAGGGCGCGCTGCAGCGCAAGGCCGTGCGCTGGGCGCAGGGCAGCCTGTGGCTGACGGCGGCGGGCATTGCAGCGATTTCGCTCGCCACGCCCTGGGTCAGCGAACGCATCTTCGACAAGTGGTTCAGCTTTCCCAATGTGGTGCTGCTGCTGCCGATTCCGGCCGTGACCGTGGCCTTGTTTGTGGTGATCGCGCGCAGCCTCAAGCGCCTGCCCCTGCGCCTGGACCAGGGCAACCAGTACGGCGCGGCCGTGCCTTTCGCCTGCACAGTGGGCATTTTCCTGCTGGCGTTTTATGGCCTGGGCTACAGCCTCTATCCCTGGCTGGTCGTGGACAAGCTCACGATCTGGCAGGGCGCGAGTTCGCCCGAGGCGCTGCTGGTGATCTTCTACGGCGTGGCGGTGGTGCTGCCGGTGATCATCGGCTACACGGTCTATGCTTACCGCGTGTTCTGGGGCAAGAGCACGGCACTGAAGTACTGAAGGGCGCGACCGGTCTCGTCGACAATCCCATGCCGCCGGTTTATAAAGCCGGTTCAATTGTCTGAAAGGCTGGGCGATGTACCAAGGTAGCTGCCTGTGTGGCGCGGTGAAGTATGAAATCGATGGCGAGCTCGGCGCCGCCGCCTATTGCCATTGCTCGCGCTGCCGCAAGGTCAACGGCTCGGTGTTCGCAGCCAACGCCACCGTGAAGGAAAGCGAGTTTCGCCTGCTGCAAGGGGGTGATGCGCTCAAGACCTACAGCACGGCGGCGGGCGTGCACCGGGTGTTTTGCGGGCAATGCGGCGCACCGGTCTACAGCAAGCGCGACAGCGGCCCGGGTTTCCTGCGCCTGCGTCTGGGCCTGCTGGACACGCCCTTGAAGCAGGGGCCGCAGCAGCACATCTTCGTGGGCTCGAAGGCGCCCTGGTACGAAATCCATGATGGACTGCCGCAGCACGCGGAGCGTGCACCGGTCTGAAGGGCGTGAAGGCGATGACCACCATGCTCAAGACCTACCGGGGCAGCTGCCATTGCGGCACCGTCCAGTTCGAGGCGGATCTGGACCTCACACAAAGCACCTACCGCTGCAACTGTTCGATCTGCCGGCGCACGCGCTTCTGGCCAGCCGTGGCGCGTGAGGGCGGTTTTCGCCTGTTGGCCGGTGAAGGGGAGCTCACGAAGTACCTGTTCAACACACGCAAGAACGAGCACTACTTCTGCCGGCACTGTGGCGTGCGCGCCTTCGGCATCGGCACCGAGACGCCGATCGGCAAGATGTATGGCGTGAACCTCGGTTGCATCGACGCACTTGATGAGGAGGCGCTGTCTCGTCTTCCCATCACCTACGTCGATGGCCGTGCGGACCGCTGGGACACTGCGCCGGCGTTCTGCAGTCACCTCTGAGCCGGCCCAGGCACCGGGGCCTGTCTGCCCCCGACACCGGTTACTGCACGAAGCGGTTGCCGCGCGAGAGGATGGTGAGTTCCACCCAGCTGCTGCCGTGGCGCTGGCCCGGGCCAAAGTTCAGGCTGAAGCCCTTGAGGTCGACGCGGCCCAGGTTGCCCATGGCCTGCAGCAGGCTGGCGCGCGTGACCTGGGGGCCGGCCTTCTTGAGGGCCTCGACCAGCACCTTGGCACCGATGCAGGATTCCAGCGAGGTGTAGTTCAGGCGCGCCCCGTTGAGGGCATTGAGCGCCTCGGCACATTCCTTCATGAGCGGCAACGAGATCTGGTTGGCGCTGCGCGGCGAGGGCATGACCTGGGCCACGACGGTGCCACGCGCGAGGTTGCCCACGGATTCCACGAGCTCGTCCGGGTTGACGAAGGAGAGCGCAGCCACAGGAACGGTGGAGCCCTTGTCGTTGGCGATCTTGAGAAACTCGCCGACCACATTGAACTGGGTCGTGGCCAGCACGTAGTGCGGGCTGTCCTTGACGATGGCGTCGACCACCGAAGCGTCGACCGCAGCGCCCCCGCGCTTGACGGCCACGCCGCGCGGGCGCTCCATGCCCTGGTCGGCAAAGGTGCCGGCTACAGCCTCGTAGTTGCTGCGCCCCACCTCGTCGTCGTAGTAGACCACCACCGTCTTGTTGGCGCCGACCGAGCGCTTGGATTCGAGGATCTTGAGCGTCTCGTCCTTGTAGGAGGCGCGGATGGTGTAGACGTTGGGGTGATTGCGCAGGCTCATCGAACCACTGAAGGGCGCGAAGAAGAGCATCGTGTTCTGCGCCACCAGGGGCAGGGCGTCCACGCTGTTGGTGGCCGAGTTGTAGCCGAACAGGGCCACGGCGCCCTGGCTCACGAGCTGTTGCGAGTTTTCTGCAGCCCGCTGGCGGTTGTTCGCATTGTCCAGCGTCACGAGCTGGATCTTGCGCCCGCCCAGTTGGTTGCTGGCGTTGAACTTGTTGAAGATGGCCAAGGCACCGTCGCGCATGTCGCGGCCGATGTCGGCGTTGGAGCCGCTCAGCGGCACCGACTGGCCGATGACGATATCCTGGGACCAGGCGGACTGCACGCCCAACAGGGTGCAGAGGACCGCTGCGAGAACTTTGCTCATGTTGTCTCCTTCGTCGTTGGAACGCGGGATGTGGCGAACATCCTCTGACGGGATGTCCTGGACACGAGTCCATTCTAGGGAGACGAACGCTGCGTCGACTTATGAAAAATCGACGTTTGGCTTATGGCTTCTCAGGCGCGCGGCCAGGGACGTTCGCGGTACCAGGCCTGCCGGGCCAGCCGCAGCATGGGGTGGTCTCCGGCCGTGTCCCCATAGGCGTGCAGCTCGGGCTGCGTTTCGCCGTACTGTTGTGCCAGCCAGGCCCGCAGGCGACGCACTTTCTCCTCGCCGTGGCAGTTGGGCGTGGCCATCTTGCCGCTGTAGCGGCCATCGATCACTTCCATCTCGGTGCAGAGCACCGCGTCGACACCCAGACCTGCACCGACCAGATGCATGTAGAGGCTGGTCGAGGCGCTGACGAGCACGCAGCGGTGCCCCTGCTTCTGGTGTGCGACCAAGCGCTGCAGCGCCCAGGGCCGCCATTGCAGGGGCAGGTCTTGCTGCACATAGGCCCGTGCGCAGCGCGCCACCTCGTCGACAGGTCGGCCCGCCAGCGCGGCCTGCAGCAGCTTGGCCTTGGCGCGGTGGTTGCTGGTGAGGCGCAGCACAAAGGCGATCAGCCAGGGGCTGCAGGCGAAGAGCAGCCAGAGGTAGCCCGGCGTGCCGAGCAGGCGACGCAGAAAGGGGCCCAGGGTGTCGCGCCAGGTCAGGGTGCCGTCGAAGTCGAAAGCCGCGACCACCGGTGGCGCTGCGCCATCGTTCACGGTTTCGGACATCGCACTTGGCCGCAGTAGCGCACGCAGTAGGGGCAGCCTGTCATGGGCAGCCAGGAGGGGATGTTGTAGTAACGCCGGAAGACCTCACCGAGCACGCCCTGGCGATAGGCCTCGTAGTTGAAGTTCTGGCCTTCGACGACGTGGAAGGTCACGCCGCTTTGCTGCACCGTGAAGGTCCGTACGTTCTCGAAGTAAGGGCTGTAGTCGGCCAGGGTGGGCGCGTCGGCCATGAGCACGCGGATGGTCTTGCCCTGGTAGACGGCGTAGTCGACGAGCTGGTCGTCCTGGCGCGCGTGGAACTTGCCGGGGCCGAAGACGGGCACGTACTGCTGCAGCACATAGCCGTAGACCGCGGCGGGCGAGTAGGCATTGGCCATGAGCACGCTGTCGGGCGTGCGCACCTGGGCCAGCAACTCGGGGGTTCGGAAGGCACGCACAAAGCTGGTGTAGCCGGGCTTGCCGGCCCACTGCTCCAGTGTGGTGAAGGAGATGCCCAGCACCAGCACGACGTGCGCACCCGTGAACCAGGCCAGGCCCTTGGCCGCCGACTTCAGAGCGGCTTCGGGGAGGGCCAGCGCGAACAGGGCGAAGGCGAAGGGGTAGAAGGACAGCACCCAGTGCAGGCCCACGACCTTCTTGAACGAGAGCAGGGCGAAGAAGATGAGCGGCACCACGAGCAGCAGGGCCAGCAGGCGCTGGCGGCGCGCGGTCTCACGCAGCGCGCTGCGGTGCTTCCAGCCGAGCCAGAGCAGCGCCGGCGTCAGCAGATAGGCCAGCATGCCCAGGTACATGACGGGCTTGCGCGCTTCGAAGGCGGCGTCTTCGTTGCGGTTGATCGCGTTGAACATGATGTTGGACCAGCCGTGGTCCATGTTCCACGCGATGTTGATCGCCGGTCCGGGCAGGACACAGACGACAAGCAGCACGAAGGCCTTCCAGCGCTCGCGCCGGTAAAGCGCGAAGTACACCAGATAGGCCAGGCCCAGCACCACGGAGAAGTACTTGGAGAGGAAGGCGCAGCCCAGCGCCAGGCCAGACAGGGCGTACAGGCCCAGGGTGCCGCTGTCGACCTGCGCACGTCGCTCGGCGCGCAGCAGCAGGGCCGCTGAGAGCACGGACCAGAAGATCAGCGGCGTGTCGGTGGTGATCAGCGCGGTGATCCAGTTCAGCGGGGCCAGCCAGATGAGCAGGGCAGCCCAGGCGGCACGTTCACGGTCCAGCGGCTTGAAGGCCCACCAGATCAGGCCGCCGACGGCCAGGGGCAAGAGCACGATGGGCAGGCGGATGGCCCAGGTCGCCTCGCCGAAGAGCATGCGCATCAGCCAGATCAGCCAGCCCACCATGGGCGGGTGGTCGGAGTAGCCCCAGTCGGGGTAGACGCCCCACCAGTAGAAGAAAGCCTCGTCGCCCGTGATGGGCAGGGCGACGGCGATCCACAGGCGCAGGGCCAGGGCGCCCAGCGCGGTGAAGAGCAGCCAGCGCGGCAGGTTCAGGGAGGAGTCTTGGGACGGGAGGGTCATCAGCGCAGGGAGATGTCGCGGGAAACAGCCGCACTATAGAGGAGAGCGAGCGCGCCCAGGGCCACGGCCAGCCAGAGGGTGAGCAGGCGGGCCAGTACCGTGATGGCCAGCGCAGCGGCCAGACCCGCGCCGTGCAGCACGAGCAGGCCGGTCAGCAGGGCTTCGGTGCCGCCCAGGCCGGCGGGCAGCAGAGAGAGCGCGCCGCCCACCATGGCCAGGGCATAGAAGCCGGTGGCCAGCTCCGGGGGGATCGGCACACCGAGCTCCAGGCAGAGCAGCCACAGGGCCAAGCCCTGCGCGGCCCAGGCCACCAGGGTCTGGGCCAGCCAGAGCCAAGGTCGGTGGGCCAGGCAGTGCCAGGCCGACTGCAGCCAGGGCAGGCGTGCGAACAGGGTGTGGCGCTGGCGGTAGAGCACCGCGGCCAGCAGCAGGCCGGCGAAGAGCAGGCTCAGGATCAGCGGCCATTGCCAGGCGGCGGCTTCGGGACGCTGGAGCAGCCACCAGAGTCCGGGCAGTGTCAGCAGCAGCAGGGCCAGCAGATCGGCCACGCGTTCGGCGCCGAAGACAGCCAGGCTGTCGGCCGTGCGCAGGGGCTCGCGCAGCAGCAGGCCGCGCGCGGCCTCGCCCACATTGCCGGGCGTGGGGGTGAAGGTGTAGCCCGCGAGGTAGAGGCGCAGGCCGCGCCGCACGCCAAAGCGTCGGCCGTAGTGCGCCATCCAGCCGCGCCAGCGCAGGCCGCGCAGGCCGTAGTTGAGCAGGCACAGGGTCGTGGCCGCGGCCCCTACCGGGGTCCAGAGCGCCTGGCCGAGCTGCGCCAGCGGCGCCTCACCCGTGAGCAGCAGCAGCACGGCGTAGACGGTGGCGGCGCCACCGATGACGAGCAGCAGGGGCTTGAGCGGGAGCTTCACGCGCTTGGGTGGCGTCAGCGCCAGAGCCGCGTGGCGAGAAAAATGGCGAGCCAGGCGAGGCCGGCGGCGACGATCCAGGGGTCGCGCAGCAGATCGCGCGAGACATCCTCACCGCGGCCGCGGTGCACCTGGTAGGTGTAGCGCAGCAGGCCAAAGACCACCAGGGGCACGGTGTAGATCAGGCGCCCGCCGTGCTGCTGCAGGGCTTCGATGCTGGTGGCGTAGAGGCCGTAGGTGATGACGGTGGCCGTCATGGTGGCGGCCATGAAGGTGTCGAGCAGGGCCGGGGGGTAGTGCTCGAGCACGGCGCGCTGCTGGTCGGGGGCGTGGAAGGTTTCGGCCTTGCGCTTGGAGAAGCCCAGGAAGAGCGCGATGAACAGGCCGGTGAGCAGCAGCCAGCGCGAGGGCGGAATGCCCACGGCCACGGTGCCGGCCAGCAGGCGCAGCATGAAGCCGCTGGCGATGATGGAGACGTCGACCACCGGCACGTGTTTGAGCTTCCAGCTGTAGGCGAGGTTGAGCGCCACGTAGCAGCCCAGCAGGAGCAGCAGCACGTTCTGGCCCCAGGCCAGCCCGATCGCGAGCAGGGCCAGTACCGCAGCCAGGCCCAGCGCGGCCTGGGGACTCACCGCACCGCTGGCGAGCGGGCGCAGGCGCTTGGTGGGGTGCTGGGCATCGGCCGCACGGTCGCGCCAGTCGTTGAGGATGTAGACCAGGCTGGAGGCAGCGCAGAAGGCCAGGAAGGCCCAGAGCACCTGCTCGACCAGCGGGCCGCGGTGCCAGGTCTGGCTGAACATCAGGCCGGCGAAGACGAAGACGTTCTTGAGCCACTGGTGCGGGCGCATCAGGCGCAGCAGGGCCAGCGGCATGGAGGTCTGGAAGCTCATGTTGCGCGCGATTGTAGGCAGGCGCAGGCCTCAGGCCAGTGCAATGCGCGCCAGCATGTCGACCACGCGCTCGTCTTCCCCGATGGCCGGGCGCAGCTGGAAGCGCACCTGCGGGTGATCGCGGCGCAGCTGTTCCACCAGCAGGGGCAGATCTTCGCGTGCATGGCGGCCGACGCCCAGGAACATGGGCACGATGGTGATCTCCTGCAGCCCCTCGGCGGCCAGCGTGGCGGCGCAGGCGGGCAGGTCGGGCTCCATCAGCTCCAGGTAGGCACAGGCCACGCGGGCCTGCGGGTCCAGCGCGGCGGCGCGAGCGGCCACGGCCTCCATGGGGGCGCGCCACTGCGGGTCACGCGAGCCGTGGGCAAAGAGAATGAGGCCTTGGGTCATAAGATTACCTGCGCAGGACGAGCCAGCCGAAAGCGGCCAGCGAGATCAGCATGAAGATGAAGCCGGGTGCGGCAGCGGTGATCCAGGGCGTCCAGCGCTGCAGCTCGCCGATGTAGCCGAACATATTGTTGAGGAAGAAGAAGCTGATGCCGGCCATGACGCCGCCGAAGACGTAGAGCGAGATGCCTTCGCTGCGGAAGTGCAGGTAGGCAAAGGGCAG
The DNA here is from genome assembly GCF_027532185.1 of Hylemonella sp. GTDB lineage: Bacteria > Pseudomonadota > Gammaproteobacteria > Burkholderiales > Burkholderiaceae_C > Hylemonella. The sequence goes on from NZ_JAPZSV010000002.1 coordinate 36,049, forward strand.
GGCCATCATGACCATGACCAGGCAGGACAGGGGATAGAAGACCTTCTTCCAGAATTCGATCTCGTAGCGCTCGGCGCTCTGGGCGTTGGCCTTGAGATGGCGGATGTACTGGAACAGGTCGACGGCGCTCATGCGGTCGGGCTTGAGCACGGCGGCCGAGATCATCTCGGCCGAGATGGCCGTGGGCCAGCGGAAGACGGGCACGGTCGTGCGTTCGATGCGGCTGAGCTGGGCGCCGCCGGCGTTGAACTCGGTGCGTTCGACGTTCTCGAGCAGCCAGGCCTCGTCTTCGGTGAAACGTGCCACCGGCGCCTGCATCATGGAGACCAGCGAGCTCTGGTTGTCGAACTCGAAGATGCGCACATCGCGCATGGAACCGTCGGGCGCGAGCGAGCCGACGTTGACGCCGTACTGCGCATAGGGTTCGCGCTCGCGCAGCCAGGCGCCGGTCTGGCCCACGGTCAGGATGCGGCCCTGGTAGTGTGCGCGCAGCAGCTGGCCCGTGCGGTCCGCCCAGGGCGTGAGGTAGTCACCGATCACGAAGGTCAGCAGGGCGAAGGTGAAGCCCGCGGCCAGCAACATGCGCAGCGCGCGCCAGGGCCCCAGGCCGCTGGTGCGCAGGATGGTGAACTCCGAGCTTTGCGCCAGCCGCGTCATCACATAGATGGTACCGATGAGCACGGTGATGGGCAGCAGTTCGTAGAGGTGGCTGGGCACGAGCAGCAGCACATAGAGCGCGGCCTGCGGGATCTGGTAGCCCGGCATGTTCGGACGGCCCACCGAGGCGAGCTGGTCGACGAAGTCGAAGAAGGCGAACAGGGCCAGGAAGCCCAGGGTGACGTAGACCACCGCGGTGAAGATCTCGCGGTGCAGCAGGCGGCGGATGGTGTGCATCATGCTGGTCGGCCCCCGATGTTCTGTGTTGGGGCTGCTGCGCGTTGGCGCGTGGGCCACCAGTTCCAGTTGTAGTGGCGCTTGGCCAGCCAGAGCAGACCGGCGCTGAGCATGCCCCCATGCAGTAGCACGTTGAAGACCGCGAAGCTGACCTGGCCGCGCGCGATCCAGTTCTGGCCCAGGATCAGCAGGTTCAGATAGACCTGGAACAGCAGCAGCGAGAACAGCAGGTTGCCGGTACGGCTCACGCGTGGGTTGATGCGGGTGGCCGCCAGGGCGAAGATGATGAGATTGAGCGAGGCGATGGCGTAGCCGATGCGCATGGTGAGCTCGCCGAGGTTCTCACCGGTGGGCTGTCGGATCAGCTCCAGCGTGGGGCGGCTGTTGAGCGAATCCATGGCGCTGCGCACCAGTGGGTCGCGCGCGACCAGCATGCGGTAGGACTCGAACTCGCTGACCTTGACACCCGTCTCGCCGGTCTGGCTTTCCAGGCGCTGGCCACGTTCGAGCACCAGGAAGCGGTCGCCGTCGACCAGTTCGGTGTAGCCGCTGCGCGCGGAAATCACGGTGCGTTTGTCGGGTTCGGTCGTAGCGACAAAGACGTTGCCGGCCTTGAGCTCTTCGATGTCGCCCTTTTCCACGAAGAAGACGCGCGAGCCGTCGGCGGACTCCTGGAACTGGCCGGGCTGGACGCGCTCCAGGTCACCGCGGCGCTCGTACTGGGCGCGCATCTCGTCGATCTGGTCCTTGGCCCAGGGCCGCACGAGGAGAGCGAGCACGCCGATGGCCAGCAGCACCGGCCAAGCAAAACGCAGCAGGGGCTTGAGCAGGCTGCCCAGGCCGACACGGCTGGAGAACCAGATCACCATCTCGCTGTCGGCGTACAGACGCGACAGCGTCATGACCACGGCGACGAAGAGGCCCAGGTTCATGAGGTTGGGCAGGTAGGTCAGCACCGTGTAGCCCATCACGAGCATCACGTCCGAGGGGTTGAAGCTGCCGCGCGAGGCCAGGCCCAGGGCGCGGATCAGGGTCATGGTCATGACCACCGTGACGAGCACGATGAGCGTGGCGCCAAAGCTGCGCGCCAGCTCCTTGCGGATGGAGGAATCGAATAACATTGCTCGGAAGGAAAACGCCATTATGAACTTTGAACTGCTCACCCTGGACCTCGCCGGCGCCGCCAAACAGCCGGCCGACGCCCTCATCGTGCTCATTCCCGCTGATTTCAAGCCTGGCAAGGAAGGCTTGGCGGCCCTGGTGGCCCAGGCGCTCAAGGCCGGTGACCTGGAGACCAAGACCGGCAAGCTGTTGGCGCTGTACCGCCCGGCCCAGGCCAAGGCACCGCGGGTGCTGCTGGTGGGCGTGGGTGAGGGCACGGTGCGCCAGACTCGCCAGGCCGTGAGCGCGGCGCTGGGTGCCTTGCGCAGCGGTGGGCCGGCAGTGAAGAGACTGGCGCTGTGCTTTGGCGCCGCGCCCCAGGCCGGCGCGCTGCGCGCGGCCGTGCAGACCGTGGCCGACGGCAGCTACGTCTACACCACGACCAAATCCAAGGCCGAGGGCCGCAGCCTGACGCGCGTGACCCTAGGCGTGCCCAAGGCGGCGCCGCTGCAGGCCGAGTTCGCCCAGGCCACGGCTGCCGTGGCGGGCATCGAGCTGGCCAAGGAATGGGCCAACCGGCCCGCCAACCACGCCACACCCAGCCATCTGGCCGAGGCGGCACGCGGCCTGGCCAAGTTGCCCAAGATCAGCTGCCAGGTGCTGGGCCCGCGTGAGGTGGCCAAGCTCAAGATGGGGTCCTTCATGGCCGTGGCCCAGGGCTCGGAGCAGCCCCTGCGCTTCATCGTGCTGCAGTATCAGGGCGCGGCCAAGACCCAGGCCCCCACGGTGCTCGTGGGCAAGGGCATCACCTTCGACACGGGCGGGATTTCCATCAAGCCGGCCGCCGAGATGGACGAGATGAAGTACGACATGGGGGGCGCCGCCAGCGTGCTGGGCGTGTTCCGTGCGCTGGGCGAGCTCAAGCCCGCGATCAATGTGGTGGGCCTGATCCCGAGCTGCGAGAACATGCCCGACGGCAAGGCCGTCAAGCCCGGCGATGTGGTGACCAGCATGAGCGGGCAGACCATCGAGATCCTGAACACCGATGCCGAGGGCCGTCTCATCCTCTGCGACGCGTTGAGCTATGCCGAGCGCTTCAAGCCCGCGGCCGTGGTGGACATCGCCACGCTGACCGGCGCCTGCGTGATTGCCCTGGGTGGGGTGCGCAGCGGCCTGTTCAGCACCGACGATGCCCTGGCCCAGCGCCTGCTCGCCGCCGGCGAGGCCGCGCAGGACTTGGCCTGGCGCATGCCGCTGGACGAGGACTACGCCGAGGGCCTGAAGAGCAATTTTGCCGACGTGGCCAACGTCGCCGGCCGTGCCGGTGGCGCCATCACGGCGGCCAAGTTCCTGCAGCGCTTCACCACCAAGTTCCCCTGGGCTCACCTGGACATCGCGGGCACGGCCTGGAAGAGCGGGGCGGCCAAGGGCGCCACGGGCCGACCCGTGGGCCTGCTGCTGGAATTCCTGCTGGCGCAGGCCCAGGGCGGTCCGCGCGCGCGCAAGGCCTGAGCCGCGATCGTAGCCATGACCGAGGTCGCCTTCCATTTCAATGCGCCGGACAAACTGGCCTATGCCTGCCGCCTGTTGCGCAAGGCGGTGGCCGGTGGCGCCCGGGTGGTGGTGACCGCCCCCGCCGAGGCCCTGGCCCGGCTGGACGCCTTGCTGTGGACCTTCTCGCAGACCGACTTCATCGCCCACGCCCGCGCGCCCGGCGACGCGGAGCTGCTGGCGGCGTCGCCCGTGGTGCTGACCGAAACCCCGGCGGCGGCAGGTTTGCCGCACCACCAGGTGCTGGTCAATCTGGGCCCGGAGCTGCCCGGTGGCTTCGAGCGGTACCAGCGTGTGATCGAGGTGGTGAGCCTGGACGAGGACGACCGCCAGCAGGCCCGCGGCCGCTGGAAGCACTACACCGAGCGCGGCTACGCCATCCAGCGCCACGATCTGAATCTCAAGACCTGAAAGGGTGCCTGCCATGCCTGCCCTGTCCAAGAAGATCATGCGCAGCCTGCCCACCCTCACCGAAGTGGTGCCCGCCCAGGCGCCGGCAGCGGCGCCCCAGGCGAACGGCCCCTCCCTGGACGAGGAGGCCCTGACGCAGCGCGTGCTGCAGCGCCTGGAGCTGACGCTGGACGAGCAGGTGCGACAGGTCGTGGCCACGGTGCTGGACGAGCAGATGAAGGAGCTGGCGCCGCGTATCCGTCAGCGCGTGGATGCCGCCGTGCGCAAGGCCGTGACCCAGGCCGTGGCCGGCGAACTCAAGCTGCCACCGTCCCTGCGCTGACGCCGACCGTCGCGCCGGCGCCGCATTTGTCTCTCACGCCGCTGGGGGTATGTGCCGGGGCACGAAATTTGCTGTAGTCTTGCGGTCGCAGTTTTGACCTGCTCAATTCAATAATCTGGAGTTCACCATGCGTCTGAAACAAGTGAATCGTGTCCTGGCCATCGTGGCCGCCGCAGCCCTGCTGGCTGCCTGCGGCAAGAAGGAGGAGGCCGCCGCCCCTGGCGCCGCCGCACCGATGCCCGTCGTGAAGGTCGGCCATGTGGGGCCGGTCAGCGGTCCCATCGCCCACCTGGGCAAGGACAACGAGCTGGGCGCACGCATGGCGATCGACGAGCTCAACGCGGCCGGCGTCGTGATCAACGGCCAGAAGGTCAAGCTCGAGCTCATGGCCGAGGACGACGGTGCCGATCCCAAGCAGGGCACGGCCGTCGCCCAGAAGCTGGTCGATGCCAAGGTGGTCGGCGTGATCGGCCACCTGAACTCGGGCACCACGATCCCGGCCTCCAAGATCTACAGCGACGCCGGCGTCCCGCAGATCTCGCCTTCCGCGACCAACCCCAAGTACACCCGCCAGGGCTACAAGACGGCCTTCCGCGTGGTGGCTGACGACGTGCACCTGGGCAGCACCCTGGGCAAGTACGCTGTCAACACCCTCAAGGCCAAGAACGTGGCCGTGATCGACGACCGCACGGCCTATGGCCAGGGTGTGGCCGAGGAGTTCACCAAGGCCGCCGAGGCCGCGGGCGCCAAAATCGTGGCCAAGGAATTCACCACCGACAAGGCCACCGACTTCAATGCCATCCTGACCAGCATCAAGGGCAAGAAGCCCGACGTGGTCTTCTTCGGCGGCATGGACGCTGTGGGCGGCCCCATGCTCAAGCAGATGAAGTCGCTTGGTATCACGGCCAAGTTCATGGGCGGTGACGGCATCTGCACGGCCGAGCTCAGCAAGCTGGCGGGCGACGCCATTGGCAGCGAGCTGGTCTTCTGCGCCGAGGCCGGTGGTGTCGAGGGCGAGGCCAAGGCTGGCATGGACAAGTTCCGCGCCGACTTCAAGGCCAAGTTCAACGTCGACGTGCAGCTCTACGCCCCCTACGTCTACGACGCCACCAAGGTCATGGTCGCCGCGATGGTCAAGGCCGGTTCCTCTGACCCCGCCAAGTACCTGCCGGTGCTGGCTGCCACTTCCGACTACAAGGGCGTGACCGGCCCGATCGCCTTCGACGAGAAGGGCGACATCAAGAACGGCGCGCTGACCCTGTTCACCTACAAGGATGGCAAGCGCGAGCAACTGGCCGTGATCCGCTGATCTCTGCCTGACGCCGGAAAAAGCGCCCTGCGGGCGCTTTTTCTTTTTCCGTCTCCCATGGCCGCCAGGAGGGCTCTGGCTCGGTTACAATGGCGGGCTCCGGAGAGGTGGATGAGCGGTTTAAGTCACACGCCTGGAAAGCGTGCGTGGGGTAAAACTCACCGCGGGTTCGAATCCCGCCCTCTCCGCCAAAAAACAAAACCCCGCCTCGGCGGGGTTTTCGTTTTTTGTGGGTTGGGCAGGTGAGAACCCTCGCTCGGGTTCGGTCAAGAACAGTCCGGGGGACTGTTCTTGGACGCGCGTAGCGCGGGGGCGCAGCCCCGAGAAATTCGCGCAAGACGAATTTCGAGCAATCCCGCCTTGCTGGCAGACATAACGTCGTTGGTGTTCATGCAGACAAGCATTCGTTGGGACGCAGCGGAGATTCCTCTGCGTGTGCAGACATGGTTCCGCAAGACAGCTGCCCTCGCGGCCCTCCTGCTCGCCTGCCTTTGCCCGCCCGCCCTCTCTGCCACCTACACCGGCCGCGTGGTGGCCATCTCGGACGGCGACACGCTTACCGTGCTCGACGCCAAACAGCGCCAGCACAAAATCCGCCTCGCCGGCATCGACGCACCGGAGAAGCGCCAGGCCTGGGGCCAGCGGGCGCAGCAGTTCCTGGGCGAACGCGTGTTCCAGAGGGTGGTCCGCGTCGAGGTCAGCAAGACGGACCGCTACGGGCGCGAGATTGGCAAGGTGTTGCTCGATGGCGATGACATCAACCTGGAGCTGGTGCGCGCGGGCCTGGCCTGGCATTACCGTGCCTACGAACGCGAGCAGCCGGCCGATGAGCGCGAGCAGTATGCCGAGGCTGAACAGCGGGCGCGCGAGCGTCGGCAGGGTTTGTGGAGCGATACGCAACCGGTCGCGCCCTGGGACTTCCGCCGCCGCGGGCGATCAGGTTCCTGAGACGCAAAACACTCAGCGCCGACGCAGGCGGCGCAACCCTTCGATGAGCAACAGGCCCACGGCGAGCCAGATCGGCCCATAGGTCCAGACCTGGCCGGTGGCGATGCGTTCACCCAGCAGCAGGGCCACGGCCACCAGCAACATGGGCTCGACGTAACCCAGCAGACCGAACAGGCCCAGTGGCAGCAGGCGGCTGGACAGGATGTAGCTCACCAGCGCGCTGGCGCTGATGATCCCGAGCAGGGGCACCAGCAGGCCTAGCAAGGGGCGCTGCATATAGACGCCGATGCCTTCGGCCGACAGCGCGAACGCGGTGGCGGGTGGCAGCATGAAGAGCAGGTCGAACCAGAGGCCGCCCAGATGATCCGTGCGGTAATGCCGACGCAGCAGGAAGTACAGCGGATAGCCGATCACGACCACCGCCGCAGGCCAGGAGAACTGCGCGACGCGCCAGAGCTCGTGCAGCACACCCGCAGCGGCGCAGCCCACGGCCAGCTGCTGCAGGCGCGTGAGCCGCTCGCCGTAAACCCAGCGGCCGGCCAGCACCATGGACAGCGGCAGCATGAAGTAGCCCAGCGAGACTTCGAGCGCACGCCCGTTGGGCGGCGCCCAGAGAAAGAGCCACAGCTGCACGCCCAGCAGGGCAGCCGAGGCCGGTAGCACCAGCCAGAGTACGGGCTCATGGCGCAGCCGCTCGGTGGTGGCACGCACAAGCTGCCAGTCGCCGCTCCAGCGCAGGAAGAGCGCGAGCAGGGGCACCGTCAGCAGCATGCGCCAGCCGAAGATCTGCTCGCCGCTCAGCGGCGCGAGCAGGGCACTGAGGTAATACATCGCCCCGAACAACACGGAGGCGAGCACCGACAGGGCCACGCCCCGGGCGACGGGCGACACGGGGACTTATTTGCTGGCGCCACCCTGGCGTACCAGGGTCATGGCCGAGCCGATCAAGGCGGAGACCTCGCTCATATTGCCGGGCACGATGAGGGTGGTGGTGGCATCCGCGGCCACGTTGGCATAGGCATCGACGGCCTTCTCGGCCACCTTGAGCTGTACGGCCTGCTCACCACCGGGCTGGCGGATGGCGCTGGCCACGCGCTCGATGGCCTCGGCCGTGGCCTGGGCGACGGCACGGATGGACTCGGCCTCGCCCTGGGCCTTGTTGATCGCCGCCTGCTTCTCGCCCTCGGAGCGGGCGATGAAGGCCTCGCGTTCACCGGTGGCGATGTTGATCTGCTCCTGGCGCCGGCCTTCAGAGGCGGCGATCAGGGCGCGCTTCTCGCGCTCGGCCGTGATCTGCTGCTGCATGGCGTGCAGGATTTCCTTCGGCGGCGTCAGGTCCTTGATCTCGTAGCGCAGCACCTTGACGCCCCAGTTCAGCGCCGCCTCGTCGATGGCCTGGACCACCTGGGCGTTGATGATGTCGCGTTCCTCGAAGGTCTTGTCGAGTTCCAGCTTGCCGATCACGCTGCGCAGCGTGGTCTGGGCCAGCTGGGTCACGGCCACGATGTAGTTGGAGGAGCCGTAGCTCGCACGCATGGGGTCGGTGACCTGGAAGTAGAGGATGCCGTCGACCTGCAGCTGCGTGTTGTCGCGCGTGATGCAGACCTGGCTGGGCACGTCGAGCGGGATTTCCTTGAGGCTGTGCTTGTAGGCCACCTTGTCGATGAAGGGGAAGATGAAGTTCAGGCCTGGCGTCAGCGCACCGTGGTACTTGCCCAAGCGCTCGATCACCCAGGCGTTCTGCTGGGGCACGACCTTGACGGAGCGGGTGATGAAGATGACGGCAATGACGAGCAGGACGATGGCGATTTCCATGAAGGTCTCCCCAGGATTGGTTTTCAGGCGGTGATCTTGGCCACGAGCAGCTGGCTGCCGCGCACCTCGACGATACGATACGCGCCGCTGTCTGCGGCCGGCTGGCCGGGTGCGGGCAGGGCGGTCCACTGGGCGCCGCGGTACTTCACGCTGGCCGTGCCGTCAGGGCTCCAGGCCGCGATGTGCACCGTCTCGCCCACGTCGAGGTTGACGTCGGGGTTGGCGTTGGCCGGCGCAGCGTCCTTGGGCCGGCGGCGCAGCAGATGCCAGGCCAGCACGGCGCCTCCCCCGACGAGGGCGGCCGCCACCACCTGCAGCGCGCTGCCCAGTCCCAGGTGCGCCGCCACGGCCCCAGCAGCCAGGCCCAGGGCCAGCATGAGCAAATAGAAGGTGCCGGTGACGAGCTCGGCCGCCACCAGGATGCCGGCGGCCAGCCACCAGAGGGTCGTGTCGGCCATGTGTCCTCTCCTTGGGGTCTGTTCACACCCATTTCTCAAGTGCGAACGAGGTTAAAACAGCGCCAATCTAGGCGCGCGACGATGCCCAGGCTGCCGCCTGGGCGAGGAGTGCAACAACGAGTGGCACTGTTTTAACCCCGTTCCCTCCGGGTTGCGGCCAAAAAAGCCATGCGGGGTGTTGCGTAGCCTTGCCGGAGGTTACTCCGGCTGCGACTACGCGCCTACCGCATGGCATTTTTGATCCGCAACGCACCTTGAGAAATGGGTGTGAACAGACCCCTCCTATGAAGCGTTGTGTTCCAATTGCGACATTCTGCGGCAAATCCCGCGACAGTCTGAGGTCCGTCCGGGATTAATTCGTACACTTCGCGCTCATTTTTCTTTTTCCCATTCCTGCCCGGGGCCTGGTCCATGAAATTTCGTTTTCCCATCGTCATCATCGACGAAGACTTCCGTTCCGAGAACACTTCAGGCTTGGGTATCCGGGCCATGGCCCAGGCCATCGAAGCCGAGGGCTTCGAGGTGGTGGGGGTGACCAGCTACGGCGACCTGTCGCAGTTCGCCCAGCAGCAGAGCCGCGCGAGCGCCTTCATCCTCTCCATCGACGATGAGGAGTTCACCCCCGGCCCCGACCTGGACCCCGCGGTGCTGAACCTGCGCACCTTCATCGAGGAAGTGCGCCGCAAGAACGCCGATGTGCCGATCTACATCTACGGCGAGACCAAGACCAGCCGCCACCTGCCCAACGACATCCTGCGTGAGCTGCACGGCTTCATCCACATGTTCGAAGACACGCCGGAGTTCGTGGCGCGTCACATCATCCGCGAGGCCAAGAGCTATCTGGAGGGCGTGCAACCGCCGTTCTTCAAGGCCCTGCTCGATTACGCCGAGGACGGCTCCTACTCCTGGCACTGCCCGGGGCACTCGGGTGGCGTGGCCTTCCTCAAGAGCCCGGTGGGTCAGATGTACCACCAGTTCTATGGCGAGAACATGCTGCGCGCCGACGTCTGCAATGCGGTGGAGGAACTGGGCCAGCTGCTGGACCACAATGGCGCCATCGGCGAGAGCGAACGCAATGCGGCGCGCATCTTCAACGCCGACCACTGCTACTTCGTGACCAATGGCACCAGCACCTCGAACAAGATGGTCTGGCACCACGCGGTCGCGCCGGGAGATGTGGTGGTGGTGGACCGCAACTGCCACAAGTCCATCCTGCACGCCATCATCATGACGGGGGCCATCCCCGTCTTCCTCAAGCCCACGCGTAACCACTTCGGCATCATCGGCCCGATCCCGCAGAGCGAGTTCGAGCCCGCGGCCATCGAGGCCAAGATCAAGGCCAACCCCCTGCTCAAGGGCGTGGACCCCAAGAAGGTCAAGCCGCGCATCCTCACCATCACGCAGTCGACCTACGATGGTGTGCTCTACAACACCGAGACCATCAAGGGCCTGCTCGACGGCTACGTCGACAACCTGCACTTCGACGAGGCCTGGCTGCCGCACGCGGCCTTCCACCCCTTCTATGGCCGCTACCACGCCATGGGCAAGAAGCGCGCACGGCCCAAGAGCTCCATGGTCTATGCCACTCAGTCCATCCACAAGCTGCTGGCCGGCATCAGCCAGGCCAGCCATGTGCTGGTGCAGGACTCGGAGAACACGAAGCTGGACCACCACCTCTTCAATGAGGCCTACCTGATGCACACCAGCACCAGCCCGCAGTACAGCATCATTGCCAGCTGCGACGTGGCCGCTGCCATGATGGAGCCGCCCGGCGGCACCGCGCTGGTGGAAGAGAGCATCATGGAGTCGCTCAACTTCCGCCGTGCCATGCGCAAGGTGGCCGAGGAGTACGGCAAGGATTGGTGGTTCAAGGTCTGGGGCCCGGACAAGCTGGTCGAGGAGGGCGTGGGCGCGGCCGAGGACTGGATCATCCGCAGCGACGGCCGCAGCACCAAGAACGGCAGCAAGTGGCACGGTTTCGGTCAGCTGGCCGACGGCTTCAACATGCTGGATCCGATCAAGGCCACCATCGTGACGCCCGGCCTGAACCTGGACGGCAAGTTCGACAAGACCGGCATCCCGGCCTCCATCGTGACCAAGTTCCTCGCGGAGCACGGCGTGGTGGTGGAGAAGACGGGCCTGTACAGCTTCTTCATCATGTTCACCATCGGCATCACCAAGGGCCGCTGGAACACGCTGCTGACCGCGCTGCAGCAGTTCAAGGACGACTACGACAAGAACCAGCCCATGTGGCGCATCATGCCGGAGTTCTGCAAGAAGCAGCCCAAGTACGAGCGCATGGGCCTGCGTGACCTGTGCCAGTTCATCCACGAGATGTACGCCAAGTACGACATCGCGCGTCTGACCACCGAGATGTACCTGAGCGATCTCAAACCGGCCATGAACCCCAGCGAGGCCTATTCGCACATCGCGCACCGCAAGACCGAGCGGGTGGAGATCGACCAGCTCGAAGGCCGCATCACCGTGGGCCTGGTCACACCTTACCCGCCGGGCATCCCGCTGCTGATCCCTGGCGAGGTCTTCAACCGCAAGATTGTGGATTACCTCAAGTTCGCGCGCGAGTTCAATGCCCAGTGCCCGGGCTTCGAGACCGACATCCACGGCCTGGTGGAAGAGACTGGCGCGGATGGCAAGAAGCACTACTACGCGGATTGCGTGAAGGTCTGAGCCATAGGCCCCATGCCATAAAAAACGCCCCGCGATGCGGGGCGTTTTTTATGGGGCCGGTGCGGCTTATTCGACGATGGCCACGGCCGTCTGGCTGAAGCCGCCATCCACATAGGTGATCTCGGCGGTCACCCCCGCGGCCAGGTCGCTCATCAGGAAGGCGGCCACATTGCCCACGTCCTCGATGGTCACGTTGCGGCGCAGGGGCGAGGCATTGGCCACCACGCCCAGCAGCTTGGAGAAGTCCTTGATGCCGCTCGCGGCCAGGGTCTTGATGGGGCCGGCGCTGATGCCGTTGGCGCGCATGCTGCGACCATCGGGCAGCTTGCCCACGGCTTCGGCCAGGTAACGCACCGAGGCTTCCAGGCTGGCCTTGGCCAGGCCCATGGTGTTGTAGTTGGGGATGGCACGCAGGGCGCCCAGGTAGCTCAGGGTCAGCAGGGCCGACTTGTCGTTCAGGTAGGGCAGGGCGGCCTTGGCCATGGCCGGGAAGCTGTAGGCGCTGATGTCGTGGGCGATGCGAAAGCCCTCGCGTGTCAGGCCATCGAGGAAGTTGCCGGCAATGGCTTCGCGCGGTGCGAAACCAATGCTGTGTACAAAACCGTCGAAGGTGGGCCAGTGGGCCGACAGGTCCTCGAACAGCTTCTCGATCTGGGCGTCATCACCGACGTCGCAGTCGAAGACCAGCTTGGAGTTGAAGTCGGCGGCGAACTCGGTGATGCGGTCCTTGAAACGCTCGCCCACATAGCTGAAGGCCAGCTCGGCACCCTGCTCGTGGCAGGCCTTGGCGATGCCGTAGGCGATGGAGCGGTTGCTCAGCACGCCGGTGATCAGAAACTTCTTGCCGGTCAGGAATCCCATGTTTTTCTCGGTAGTCAATTTACGGGCAGAATTGTCGCATGCGGATGCGTGCTTTCCTGCTGGTCCTGGCCGGCCTGTGTGGGGCTTTGCCCACGTGGGCGGCCCATGCCTATGCACAGTTCGGCGACATCAAGTACCCGCCGGGCTTCGCCCATTTCGATTACGTCAACCCGAACGCGCCCAAGGGCGGCGTGATCACCCTGGTGCCGCCCACGCGCCTGTCCAATTTCGACAAGTACAACCCCTACACGCTCAAGGGCAGCGCGCCACCCGCGCTCAACGGCCTGGTCTTCGAAAGCCTGCTGACCGGCACGCTGGACGAGCCCACCACGGCCTACGGCCTGCTGGCCCAGGACGTGACGGTGTCGCCGGACAAGTTGTCCGCCGTCTTCACGCTCAATCCCAAGGCGCGTTTCCACAATGGCGACCCGGTGTTGGCGGTCGACGTCAAGCACTCCTTTGACAAGCTGGTGTCCAAGGAGGCGGCGCCGCAGTTCCGCACCATCTTCGGCGAGATCCGCGGCGTGACCATCCTGGGTGAGCGCCAGGTGCGCTTCGACTTCAAACGCGTGAATGCCGAGCTCCCGCTGATCGCGGGCAGCTTGCCGGTCTTCAGCCGCAAATGGGGCGAGGGCAAGCCGATGGACCAGATCGTCACCGACACGCCCATTGGCAGCGGGCCCTACCGCATCGGCAAGGTCAACTTCGGCAAAGACATCACGTACGAGCGTGATCCGGACTACTGGGCCCGCGACCTCAATGTGCGGCGCGGCATGTTCAACTTCGACCGCATCAGCTACAAGATCTACAAGGACAACACGGCGCAGCTGGAAGCCTTCAAGGCCGGCGAGTTCGATTACATCCAGGCCTTCATCGCACGCGAATGGGCACGCGCCTACACGGGCAAACAGTTCGAGCGTGGCCAACTCATCAAGAAGGAGCTGCAGCATGGCAATGCCGGCGACTTCCAGGGCTTTCTCTTCAATCTGCGGCGCGACAAGTTCAAGGACGTGCGTGTGCGCCAGGCCATCGCCCTGGCCATGGACTACGAGTGGATGAACCGCCAGCTCTTTTACAACGCCTACACCCGGGTGCGCGGCTATTTCGTCGGCAGCGACTTCGAGGCCAAGGGCAAGCCGACGCCCGAGGAGCTGGCCGTGCTGGAGCCGCTGCGCCGCCAGCTGCCGCCCGAGGTCTACACCGAGGAGGTGCCGCTGCCGCCGTACACCAGCCTGGACCCGGCCTCGGGCCAGACCCTGCGTGACAACCTGCGGCGCGCGCGCGACCTGCTGGCTGCCGCTGGCTGGACCTACCGTGACGGTGCGCTGCGCAACGCCAAGGGTGAGCCCTTCACCATCGAGTTCCTCGACAACTCGGGCTCCATGAGCCGCGTGGTCACGCCTTATGCGCGCAATCTGGAGAAGCTCGGCATACGCGTCAACACCAAGGTGATCGACTTCGCCATCCTGCAAAAACGCATGGATGTGTTCGACTTCGAGATCATCAGCAACCGCCTCATCGGCAGCGAGGCACCGGGCACCGAGCTGCTGGAGCGTTACGGCTCCAAGGCCGCCGACGTCGAGGGCTCCAGCAACGTGATCGGGATCAAGGACCCGGCGGTCGATGCCATCCTGGACGAGGTCATCTCCGCCCGCACACGCCCCGAGCTGGTGGCGCGCCTGCGCGCCCTGGACCGCGTGCTGCGCCATGGCCACTATGCGGTTCCGCACTGGTACAGCGGCGTGCATCGGGTGGCCTGGCGGGCCGGCCGCTTCGAGCAGCCGGCCGTGACGCCGCGTTATTACCAGCCCGAGTCGTGGGTGACCTCGGTCTGGTGGGCTACGCCTCCGAATCTGGCGGGAGGGAGATAAGCCATGCCCGCCTACATCCTCAAGCGTCTGCTGCTGATGATCCCCACGCTGTTCGGGATCCTGCTGCTGACCTTCGTGGTCATCCAGTTCGTACCCGGCGGGCCGGTGGAGCAGATGGTGGCCCAGCTTCAGGGGCGCGACACGGGAGGCGAGGGCTCCGCAGCAGGTGGCGCTGGTTACCGCGGTCGACAGGGCGTGGACGCCAAGCGCATCGAGGAGATCCGCACGCTCTACGGCTTCGACAAGCCGGCCCACGAGCGCTTCTGGCAGATGCTGGGTCAGTACGCACGCTTCGACCTGGGCAAGAGCTTCTACTATCCCAAGAGTGTCTGGGAGCTGGTCAAGGAGAAGCTGCCTGTGTCCATCAGCCTCGGCCTGTGGACCTTCTTCCTGAGCTACCTGATCTCGGTGCCCCTGGGCATTGCCAAGGCGGTGCGCGCGGGCACGCGTTTCGATACGCTGACCAGTCTGATCGTGCTCATCGGCTACGCGATACCGGGTTTCGTGCTCGGCGTGGCCCTGCTCGTGATCTTTGGCGGTCAGCTGCAATGGTTCCCCTTGCGGGGCTTGACGTCGAGCAACTGGGAGAGCCTGAGTTGGGGCGCCAGGATCGTGGACTATCTCTGGCACATCACCTTGCCGGTCACGGCCAGCGTGCTGGGGGCCTTTGCGGTCACCACCATGCTGACCAAGAACGCCTTCCTCGAGGAGATCCGCAAGCAATACGTGCTGACGGCGCGCGCCAAGGGGCTGAGCGAACGCACCGTGCTCTGGAAGCATGTGTTTCGCAACGCGCTCATCCCCATCGTCACCGGTTTCCCGGCGGCCTTCATCGGCGCTTTCTTCGCGGGCTCGCTGCTGATCGAGACCCTGTTCTCGCTCGACGGCCTGGGGCTGTTGTCCTACGAGTCGGTCATGCGACGTGACTACCCCGTGGTACTGGGCACGCTCTACCTGTTCACGCTGATCGGTCTGGTGACCAAGCTGATCTCCGACCTCTGCTATGTCTGGGTTGATCCCAGGGTGAAGTTCGACTGAGACTATGGAACACCCCCAGGCTCCGCGCACTGCGTGTCGCTCCGCCACCCCCCTTGCGGGGGGCAACGCCAGTGGCCCGGCCAAGCCGGTTCCACGGCGTTTCCCGACCAGACGCCATCAATCGCTGGGGCGTGTTGCATGAGCACGGTATCGTTGTCTCCCTCGCGTCGCGCGTGGCAGCGTTTCCGGCGCAACCGGCTGGGCTACTGGAGTCTGCTGATCTTCTGCGTGCTCTTCGTGCTGAGTCTGGGCGCCGAGCTGATCTCCAACGACAAGCCGCTGATCGCGCGCCACCATGGGCAGTGGTATTTCCCCATCCTGCACAACGTGCCCGAGACGCATTTCGGCGGTGACTTTGAGACCCCGACCGATTACCTCGACCCCTTCATCCAGCAACAGTTCGCGCAGCCGGGCAACTTCGCGCTCTATCCGCTCAACCCCTACCACCACAGCACCATCAACTACTTTGCCAAGGAGCCCAATCCATCGGCGCCGTCGGCCGACAACTGGCTGGGCACGGACGACCGCGGGCGCGACGTGGCGGCGCGCCTGCTCTACGGTTTTCGCATCTCCGTGCTGTTTGCACTGGCGCTGACCATCATTGGCGTGCTGCTGGGCGTGATCACGGGCGCGATCCAGGGCTTTTTCGGCGGCAAGACCGATCTCTGGTTCCAGCGCTTCATCGAGATCTGGGGCTCCATGCCCGAGCTCTACCTGCTCATCATCTTCTCGGCCATGTTCGACCCCAGCGTGGCCCTGCTGCTGATCCTGCTCAGCCTCTTCGGCTGGATGGGCCTGTCGGACTATGTGCGGGCCGAGTTCCTGCGCAACCGCCAGCTCGACTATGTGCGCGCCGCGCG
This sequence comes from Hylemonella sp., assembly GCF_027532185.1. Lineage (GTDB taxonomy): Bacteria > Pseudomonadota > Gammaproteobacteria > Burkholderiales > Burkholderiaceae_C > Hylemonella. The sequence goes on from NZ_JAPZSV010000002.1 coordinate 52,176, forward strand.
CGCCATGGGCCTGTCCAACGGGCAGATCATCTGGCGCCACATCCTGCCCAACAGCCTGACGCCCGTGGTGACCTTCCTGCCCTTCCGCATGAGTGCTGCCATCCTGGCGCTGACCTCGCTCGATTTCCTCGGCCTGGGCGTGCCGCCGGGCACGCCCTCGCTGGGGGAGCTGCTGGCCCAGGGCAAGAACAACATCGACGCCTGGTGGATCTCGTTGTCGACCTTTGCGGTGCTGGTCATCACCTTGTTGCTACTGACCTTCATGGGCGACGCGCTGCGCGACGCACTCGACCCCAGGAAGGCCGAAAAATGAGCTCCTTGCTGCTGGACGTCAAAGATCTGCGTGTCGCCTTCGGCGGCAAGGACGTGGTGCGCGGCCTCGCCTTCCAGCTCGCGCCCGGCGAGAAGGTGGCCTTGGTCGGTGAATCCGGTTCCGGCAAGACCGTGACCGCGCTGAGCCTGCTGCGCCTGCTGAGCGAGGCGCAGGTCAGCGGCCAGGCCCACTTCGTCGGCAGCGAGGGGGAGGGCGATCTGCTGGCCTTGCCCGAGCGGGAGCTGCGCGGCGTCCGCGGACGTGACATCGCCATGATCTTCCAGGAGCCCATGACGGCGCTCAACCCCTTGTACACCGTGGGCGAGCAGATCATGGAAGTGCTGCAGCTCAAGCTGGGATTGAGCCGGGCCGAGGCCCAGGCGCGTGCGGTGCAGCTGCTGGCCGACACCGGCATCCCGGAGCCCGAGCGGCGCCAGGCGGCCTACCCGCACCAGCTCAGCGGCGGCCAGCGCCAGCGGGCCATGATCGCCATGGCCTTGGCCTGCCAGCCGCGCCTGCTGCTGGCCGACGAGCCCACCACGGCCCTGGATGTGGCCTTGCGTGGTCAGATCCTGGACCTGCTGGACGGCCTGCAGCGCAAACATGGCATGGCCGTGCTCATGATCACCCATGACCTCAACCTGGTGCGCCGATTTGCCAGCCGGGTCATCGTGATGGAAAACGGCCACATCGTCGAGCAGGGCCCGGTGGCCGAGGTCTTTGCCCGGCCGCAGCACCCGTACACACGCAGCCTGATCGACAGCCGGCCCGTGCGTGACGTCGTGCCACCCACGTCCGCCGGCCCGCCGATCTTGCAGGCCCAGAGCCTGCGCGTGGCCTATCCCGTGCCCATCCTCGGCCTGCGCGGCTGGTTCCGCAAGGGCGAATTCGTGGCTGTTCAGGGGGCTGATTTCGCGGTCCCGCCCGGACAGACCCTGGGCGTGATTGGCGAGTCCGGTTCCGGCAAGTCCACCCTGGCGCTGGCCGCCCTGGGCCTCCTGCCCTGTGGCGGCCGGCTGACCTTGGACGGCCAGGCCTGGAGCCGCGACCAGACCCGCAACAAGGCCTTGCGGCGGGTGGTGCAGGTGGTCTTCCAGGACCCGTTCTCCTCCCTGTCGCCGCGCCTGACGGTCGAGGAGATCGTGGGCGAGGGCCTGATCGTCCATGCGCAGGAGCTATCAAAAGAGGAGCGTCGAAGCAAGGTGGAGCAGGCCCTGCAGGAGGTGGGCCTGACCGAAAGCCAGTTCCCGGGGCTGCTGCAGCGCTACCCGCACGAGTTCTCGGGCGGCCAGCGCCAGCGCCTGGCCATTGCCCGGGCCCTGATCGTCGAGCCGCGACTGATCGTGCTGGACGAACCCACCAGCGCCCTGGACGTGACCATCCAGAAGCAGGTGCTGCAGCTGCTGCAGCGTCTGCAGCGGGAGCGGGGTCTGAGCTATCTGCTGATCACCCACGACGTGGACGTGATCCGGGCCATGGCCCACGAGGTGCTGGTCATGAAGGGCGGGGAGATCGTCGAATCCGGGCCGGTGGCGGCCCTGCTGGACGCCCCGAGCCACCCCTACACCCGGACCCTGGTGCAGGCGGCGGCCTGAAACTGTCCGAAAAACGGCGGTTTCAGGCTCGAATCGCCTTGAAAATCAAGGCCCTAGCCGTTTTTTGGATTACAATAACGGCGATCTTGACCAGAGGGGCGGATACCAACCGCCCCTTTTTCATGGTCGAACGCTTTTTGATGGACAGGGAAGGGTAACGTTGGCACTGCAGCAGATCGTTGAACAAACCGTGACCGGTTTTGGTTACGACCTCGTGGAGATCGAACGCTCCGCCGGGGGACTGCTGCGTGTGACGATCGATCTGCCCTGGGATCCTCAGGCCGGCGAGCGGTTCATCAATGTCGAGGACTGCGAGAAGGTCACGCGCCAGCTGCAGTATGCGCTGGAGGTCGAGGGTATCGAATACAAGCGGCTCGAGGTGTCCTCGCCGGGCATCGATCGCCCGCTGCGACACGAACAGGATTTCGAGCGTTTTGCCGGCCAGGTGGTCGACATCACGCTCAAGGCGCCGCTCGGGGCGGCCGCTGGCGGCCAGGTGGCGGCCAACCGCAAGAAGTTCCGCGGCACGCTCGAGCGCGTGAGCGCTGCTGACGGCACGCCGGGCTGGCAGATCGTCTGGAGCGACGAGCCGCCCGCCAAGCCGGGTCAGAAGGTGAGCAAGAAACGTGCGCCCGTGCCGCTGCAGGCACTGGGTTTCACGCTGGATGAGTTGCGTGAGGCGCGTCTGGCGCCTATTGTGAATTTCAAGGGCCGTGGGGATGCCAATCCCGCGGCTGCAGGTGATTGAAGGTACTGGAGGTGAGTAGCATGAATCGCGAACTGTTGATGCTGGTGGAAGCCATCTCGCGCGAGAAGAACGTCGAGCGTGACGTGGTCTTCGGCGCCGTCGAGGCGGCGCTGGCGCAGGCGACCAAGAAGCTGTACGAAGGCGACGTGGACATCCGCGTGGCGATCGACCGCGACACCGGTGTGTACGAAACCTTCCGCCGCTGGCATGTGGTGCCCGACGAGGCCGGCCTGCAGCTGCCCGACCAGGAAATCCTGCTGTTCGAAGCCAAGGAGCAGATCCCCGACATCGAGGTCGACGAGTACATCGAGGAGCCGGTGGAGTCCGTGCCGATCGGCCGCATCGGCGCCATGGCCGCCAAGCAGGTCATCCTGCAGAAGATCCGCGACGCGGAGCGTGAGATGCTGCTCAATGACTTCATGTCGCGCGGCGAGAAGATCTTCGTGGGCACCGTCAAGCGCATGGACAAGGGCGACATCATCGTGGAAAGCGGGCGCGTCGAGGGTCGTCTGCGCCGCGGCGAGATGATTCCCAAGGAAAACCTGCGTACCGGCGACCGCGTGCGCGCCATGATCATGGAGGTGGACCTGACGCTGCGTGGCGCGCCCATCATCCTCTCGCGCTCGGCCCCCGAGTTCATGATCGAACTCTTCCGCCAGGAAGTGCCCGAGATCGAGCAGGGCCTGCTGGAGATCAAGAGCTGCGCCCGTGACCCCGGTTCGCGCGCCAAGATCGCCGTGCTCTCGCACGACAAGCGTGTCGACCCCATCGGTACCTGCGTGGGCGTGCGCGGCACCCGCGTCAACGCCGTGACCAACGAGCTCGCCGGCGAGCGCGTGGACATCGTGCTCTGGAGCGAAGACCCGGCCCAGTTCGTGATCGGCGCGCTGGCCCCGGCCAACGTGCAGTCCATCGTGGTCGATGAAGAGAAGCACGCCATGGACGTGGTGGTCGACGAAGAAAACCTCGCCATCGCGATCGGCCGCGGCGGCCAGAACGTGCGCCTGGCCTCCGACCTGACGGGATGGAAGATCAACATCATGGACGCGGCCGAGTCGGCCCAGAAGCAGGCCGACGAGACCGGCACGCTGCGCAAGCTGTTCATGGAAAAGCTCGATGTGGACGAGGAGATCGCCGACATCCTGATCGCCGAGGGCTTCACCAGCCTGGAAGAGGTGGCCTATGTGCCGCTGCAGGAGATGCTGGAGATCGAGTCCTTCGACGAAGACACCGTCAACGAGCTGCGCGCCCGCGCCAAGGATGCGCTGCTGACGCTGGAGATCGCCCGCGAGGAGAGCGTCGAGGAAGTCTCGCAGGATTTGCGCGACCTCCAGGGTCTGACCCCCGATCTGATCGCCAAGCTGGCGGAGGCCGGTGTGCAGACGCTCGACGATCTGGCCGATCTGGCCGTCGACGAGCTGACCGAGATCACCGGCCAGTCGGAAGACGAAGCCAAGGCACTCATCATGAAGGCGCGCGAGCATTGGTTCACCAGTGAAGCCGCTACGCAAGAGTCCACGTCATGAAAAAATAAGTTCAGTCGCGGCAGGCCATTTTCCCCACGGGGTGGCCATGCCCTAGCTAAAGGTTCCATCACAAATGTCCAGTACGACCGTCGCCGAGTTTGCAACCGAACTCAAGAAGTCAACCGATACCCTGCTCGAGCAGCTCAAGTCCGCCGGCGTGGCCAAGGCCTCCGCGGCTGACACCCTGACCGACGCTGACAAGCAGAAGCTCCTGGGGTATCTGCAGGCCAGCCATGGCACTGCCACGGCCGAGCGCAAGAAGATCACGCTGACCAAGAAATCGACCACCGAGATCAAGCAGGCCGACGCCAGTGGCAAGGCCCGCACCATCCAGGTCGAGGTTCGCAAGAAGCGTACCTTCATCCGCCGTGAAGACGGTAGCGATGGGGTCGAGACGGGGACGGTCGAGCGGGCGGAAGAGGCGCCAGTGGCCGCTCCGGCCGCTCCCGCAGTGGACAACGCCGAACTGGTGCGTCGCGAGGAAGAGGCACGCCGCCAGGCCGAGCTGATCCGTCGCCAGGAGGAAGACCTGGCCGAGAAGCGTCGTCAGCGCGAGGAAGCCGAAAAGCGCGAGCGTGAAGCCGAAGAGCGTGCCGCCAGCTACGCCGCGACCGAAGACCAGAAGAAGGCCCAGGCGTCGACCAGCAAGGCCGAGGCCAGCGCCGAGGCGGCTGAAGCCGCCGCCGCCCGTGTGGCCGCGCAGGCTGAAGCCCGCGAGAAGGTCGCCGCCGAGTCGAAGGCTCGTGCGGATGAAGAGGCTGCCCGTGCGCTGGACCTGAATGACCGCCGCCGCAAGGCCGAGGCCGAAGCCGCCGCCATCCGGTCCATGATGGCGACCCCGGCCAAGAAGGCCCCGCCGCCGCCCGCCAAGGAAGAGCCCAAGGCGCCGATCAAGGGCACCCTGCACAAACCGGCGGCCGGTAGCACGGTGGCCAAACCCGCCAAACCGGCAGGCAGCGGTACTGCGGCACCGGCGGGCGCGGGCAAGGAAGTCAAGTCGGCCAAGCTCTCGTCGAGCTGGGCGGGTGATCCGGCCAAGAAGAAGGCCATCCCGACGCGCGGCGACGCCAGTGGTGGCGTGGGCCGTGGCAGCTGGCGCAGCGGTCCCAAGGGCCGTCGCGGCCATGACCGCGACGAGCAGCAGGTCCAGGCCGCACCGGTCGAGGCCCGTGTGATCGAGGTCCATGTGCCCGAGACCATCACCGTGGCCGAGCTGGCGCACAAGATGGCGGTCAAGGCCTCCGAGGTCATCAAGCAGCTGATGAAGCTGGGCCAGATGGTCACCATCAACCAGCCGCTGGACCAGGACACGGCCATGATCGTGGTCGAGGAAATGGGCCACAAGGCCATCATCGCCGCGCTGGACGATCCGGAAGCCTTCACCGAAGAGGAAGTGCAGGCCGCCCATGCCGCCGAGGCTCTGTCGCGCGCGCCTGTGGTCACCGTCATGGGTCACGTCGACCACGGCAAGACCTCGCTGCTGGACTACATCCGTCGAACCAAGGTGGCGGCGGGCGAAGCCGGTGGTATCACCCAGCACATCGGCGCCTACCACGTGGACACCCCGCGCGGCATGGTGACCTTCCTGGACACGCCGGGTCACGAGGCCTTCACGGCCATGCGTGCCCGTGGCGCCCAGGCTACCGACATCGTGATCCTGGTCTGCGCAGCCGACGACGGCGTGATGCCCCAGACCAAGGAAGCCATCAAGCATGCCAAGGCGGCGGGTGTGCCCATCGTGGTGGCTATGACGAAGGCTGACAAGCCCGAAGCCAATATCGAGCGTGTCAAGAGCGAACTCGTGGCCGAGGAAGTGGTGCCCGAGGACTTTGGCGGCGACTCGCCCTTCGTGGCCGTGTCTTCCAAGACAGGCATGGGCGTGGACGAACTGCTGGAGCAGGTGCTGCTGCAGGCCGAGGTGCTGGAGCTCAAGGCCCCGGTGGACGCCGCAGCCAAGGGCCTGGTCATTGAAGCCAAGCTGGACAAGGGCCGCGGCCCCGTGGCCACCGTGCTGGTGCAGTCGGGCACGCTCAAGACGGGCGACGTGGTGCTGGCCGGCCAGACCTATGGCCGCGTGCGTGCCATGCTGGACGAGAACGGCCGCAAGATCGAGGCGGCCGGTCCGTCCATTCCGGTGGAAATCCAGGGCATGACCGAGGTGCCGCAGGCCGGTGATGACTTCATGGTCATGGCCGACGAGCGCCGCGCGCGCGAGATCGCCACCTACCGTGCCGGCAAGTTCCGCAACACCAAGCTGGCCAAGCAGCAGGCCGCCAAGCTGGAGAACATGTTCTCCGACATGGCTGCCGGCGAGGTCAAGACCCTGCCCATCATCGTCAAGGCCGATGTGCAAGGCTCGCAGGAGGCACTGGCGGCCTCGCTGCTCAAGCTCTCGACCGGCGAGGTCAAGGTGCAGCTGGTCTATGCCGGCGTGGGTGGCATCAGCGAGTCCGACGTCAACCTGGCCATCGCCTCCAAGGCGGTGATCATCGGCTTCAACACGCGCGCCGACGCCGGTGCGCGCAAGCTGGCCGAAGGCAACGGCATCGACATCCGCTACTACAACATCATCTACGACGCCGTGGACGAGTTGAAGGCGGCCATGTCGGGCATGCTGGCACCCGAGAAGAAGGAAGAGGTCATCGGTATGGCCGAGATCCGCACCGTCTTCGTGGCGTCCAAGATCGGCACCGTGGCGGGCTGTATGGTCACTGCCGGTTTTGTCACCCGCAGCGCGCATTTCCGTCTGCTGCGCGACAACGTGGTGATCTACACCGGCGAGCTCGACTCCCTCAAGCGCATGAAGGACGATGTGCGCGAGGTCAAGGAAGGCTTCGAGTGCGGTATCAAGCTCAAGAACTACAACGACATCAAGGAAGGCGACCAGCTCGAATTCTTCGAAGTCAAGGAAATCGCCCGGACCCTGTAAACCATGCCGGCCAAGAAATCATCAGCTCCGAACCGCGGCTTCAAGGTCGCTGATCAGATCCAGCGTGATCTGACGGAGCTGATCGCGCGCGAGTTGAAGGATCCGCGCGTGGGCATGGTGACGCTGCAGTCGGTCGAGGTCACGCCCGACTACGCGCACGCCAAGGTCTACTTCAGCGTGCTCGTGGGCGACCCGCAGGAAACCCAGGACGCGCTGAACCAGGCCGCGGGCTTCCTGCGCAACGGCCTGTTCAAGCGACTGCACATCCACACCGTGCCGACCTTGCATTTCCTGTTCGACCGTACCACCGAGCGTGCGGCCGACATGAATGCGCTGATCGCGCAGGCCGTTGCATCGCGTTCCAAAAACGAGGATTGAAGATGCACGCGCCACGCACCAGGGTGCAACGGCGCCCTGTGCATGGGGTGTTGTTGCTCGACAAGCCGCTGGGACTCTCCAGCAACCAGGCGCTGCAGAAGGCCAAGTGGCTGCTGCGCGCTGAAAAAGCCGGCCATACGGGGACGCTGGACCCGCTGGCCACGGGCGTGCTGCCCCTGTGTTTCGGGGCCGCGACCAAGTTCAGCCAGCTGCATCTGGACGCCGACAAGACTTACGAGACCACGGTGCGCCTCGGTGTTCGCACCAGCACAGCCGATGCCGAGGGTGAGGTCATCCAAACCCGGCCCGTGGACTGCACGCCAGGCCAGGTGGTCGAGGTGCTGGACCGTTTCATGGGGCCCCTTCAGCAGGTCCCCCCCATGCACAGCGCCCTGAAGAAGGACGGCAAGGCCCTGTACGAATACGCCCGTGAAGGCGAGACCGTGGAACGTGAGCCGCGTGACGTAGTCATCCATGAATTGGAGCTGCTGGACATGCAACTGCAGGGCGAGGCGCCGTTTCTGCGCCTGCGTGTGCACTGCAGCAAGGGCACCTACATCCGCACCCTGGGCGAGGACATCGCCGAGGCGCTGGGCTGTGGCGGCCACCTCACGGCCCTGCGTCGCGTCGCGACCGGTCCGTTTGCAGAGCAAGACTGCCTGTCGCTGGCGGCGCTGGAGGCCATGGACGAGCCGCAGCGTCTGCGCCAGCTTCGGCCGGTCGAGGTCCTGCTCGACGGACACGAGGCCGTCACGCTGGACGGTGACAATGCCGGCCGTTTCCTCAGCGGTCTGCGCCGTCGCGGCCGCTGGCATGACACCGAGCGGGCCGCCGTCTACGGCCCTTCGACAAGCCCAGAACAGGCTGCCCGCAGCCTGCTGGGCACGGCCCACGTCAAGGCCGGTGAACTGATACCCGGGCGCCTGTTGAGCCCAATCGAAATCCAACAAATCCTGGAAAGTCAACCATGAGCACCAAACAGATTCGCAACATCGCCATCATCGCCCACGTCGACCACGGCAAGACCACCATGGTGGACCAGCTGCTGCGCCAGTCCGGCACCTTCGCCGAACACGAGAAGGTCGTCGACACCGTGATGGACAACAACGCCATCGAAAAGGAACGCGGCATCACCATCCTGGCCAAGAACTGCGCTGTGAGCTGGAAGGGCACCCATATCAACATCGTCGACACCCCCGGCCACGCCGACTTCGGCGGTGAGGTGGAGCGCGCCCTGTCCATGGTGGACGGCGTGCTGCTGCTGATCGACGCGCAGGAAGGCCCGATGCCGCAGACGCGTTTCGTGACCAAGAAGGCGCTGGCCCTGGGGCTCAAGCCCATCGTGGTGGTGAACAAGGTCGACAAGCCGGGCGCCAATCCCGACAAGGTGGTCAACGCCGCCTTCGACCTCTTCGACAAGCTGGGCGCCACCGACGAGCAGCTGGATTTTCCCGTGGTCTATGCCTCCGGCATCAACGGCTGGTCCTCTCTGGAAGAGGGTGCGCCGGGCGAGCAGTGGGGCCCTGACATGTCCGCCCTGTTCGACACTGTGCTCAAGCATGTGCCGTCCCAGAAAGGTGATCCGGCCGCGCCGCTGCAGCTGCAGATCTCCGCGCTGGACTTCTCGACCTTTGTCGGCCGTATCGGCGTCGGCCGCATCAGCCAGGGCACGATCAAGCCCGCCATGGACGTGCTGGTCATGGAAGGCCCGGACGGCAAGACCGTCAAGGGTCGAATCAACCAGGTGCTGACTTTCCAGGGCCTGGACCGCGTGCAGGCCACCGAGGCCGGTCCCGGCGAAATCGTGCTGATCAACGGCATTGAGGAGATCGGTATTGGCGTGACCATCACCGACCCGGCCAAGCCGGCACCCCTGCCCATGCTCAAGGTCGACGAGCCGACCCTGACCATGAACTTCTGCGTCAACACCAGCCCCTTGGCCGGTCGTGAGGGCAAGTTCGTGACCAGCCGCCAGATCTGGGACCGTCTTCAGAAGGAACTGCAGCACAACGTTGCCCTGCGCGTGAAGGAAACCGACGAGGAAGGCGTTTTCGAAGTGATGGGCCGGGGTGAACTGCACCTGACCATCCTGCTGGAAAACATGCGCCGGGAAGGCTACGAGCTGGCCGTCTCCAAGCCGCGCGTGATGTTCAAGGAGATCAACGGCGAGAAGTGCGAGCCCATCGAGCTGGTCACGGCCGACATCGAGGAAGCCCACCAGGGCGGCGTGATGCAGGCCCTGGGCGAACGCAAGGGCGAGCTGGTGAACATGGAGCCGGACGGTCGTGGCCGCGTGCGCCTGGAGTACCGCATCCCGGCCCGGGGCCTGATCGGCTTCTCCAACGAGTTCCTGAACCTGACCCGTGGTTCCGGCCTGATCTCCAACATCTTCGACGGCTACGAGCCGCACAAGGGCGAGATCGGCGGCCGCAAGAACGGCGTGCTGATCTCCATGGACGCGGGTGAAATCTTCACCTACGCCCTGGGCAAGCTGGACGACCGCGGCCGCATGTTCGTCAAGGCCAACGATCCGGTATACGAAGGCATGATCGTCGGCATCCACAACCGCGACAACGACCTCGTCGTCAACGCCACGCGGACCAAGCAGCTGACCAACTTCCGTGTCAGCGGCAAGGAAGACGCGATCAAGATCACGCCCCCGATCGAGTGCACGCTGGAGTACGGTGTGGAGTTCATCGAGGACGACGAACTGGTCGAGATCACGCCCAAGTCCATTCGTCTGCGCAAGCGTTTCCTGACCGAAAACGAGCGCAAGCGCGCTGGAAAAAATCTCTAAGGCCTGAACCCCCACGTGGGACGCCGTGGAACCGGCTTCGCCGGGCCACTGGCGTCGTCCCCCTTCAAGGGGGAAGGCGGCCGCAGGCCGACTCAGGGGGCCTTCTGTCCATGAAACTCACGCACCGGCGCGCGGTCTGGTTGATGGTGGCGGTGACCCTCATGTGGTCCATCGCCGGCGTCGTCACACGCCAGCTCGAGGCGGCGCGCAGCTTCGAGGTCACGTTCTGGCGCAGCTTCTTCACGGCGCTGGCGCTGCTCGTGATCCTGCCGCTGTGGCGCGGGCCGGGGCAGGTCTGGCGCCAGTTGCGCACGGCGCCGGCCGCGCTCTGGTGGTCAGGCCTGTGCTGGAGCTTCATGTTCACCTCCTTCATGCTGGCGCTCACCATGACCAGCGTGGCGGCGGTGCTCGTGATCTCTGCGCTCAACCCCTTGTTCACGGCTCTGCTGTCCTGGATCCTCCTGCGCCAGCGCATCGCAGCCCACACCTGGGTGGCCATCGTGCTGGCCGGGCTCGGCATGGCCTGGATGTTCGGCGGCCAGCTCGCCGGTGAGGGTGGGGTGGGCCTGCTGGTAGCCCTGTGCGTGCCGCTGAGCGCCGCCGTGAACTGGATCGTGGTGCAGCATGCCCATGCCCAGGGCGAGGATGTGGATCTCATTCCCTCGGTGCTGGTCGGCGGTGCCCTGTCCGCCCTGCTGACCCTGCCGCTGGCGCTGCCGCTGCAGGCCACGGCCCACGATGTCGGCCTGCTGGCCCTGCTGGGGGTGGTGCAGCTGGCCTTGCCCTGTACGCTGCTGGTGGTCTGCGCGCGGGCGCTCAAGGCGCCCGAGATCTCGCTGCTGGCGCAACTGGAGATCCTGTTCGGCATCCTGCTGGTCTGGATCTTCGCCGGCGAACGCCCGGCCAACGCGGTGCTACAGGGCGGGGCGCTGGTGCTGCTGGCGCTGTTGATGAATGAAGGTTTGAACTGGAAGAAGAGACGATGAGCCTGAACCTCGCTTACACCTGTGCCGAAATCGTGACCGAAGTCCGGGGCCGCCTGGCTTGCATCACGCTGAACCGTCCGCGCGCACTCAACGCGCTGTCCCTGCCCATGATCCGCGCGCTCGCTGCAGCGCTGCTGGCCTGGCGTGACGATCCGGCGGTCGAGGCCGTGGCCATCCGGGGCATGGGCAAGGAGGGCCCGTTCGGCGCTTTCTGTGCCGGCGGTGACATCCGCTTCTTCCATCAGGCGGTGCTGCGTGGCGACGCCGAGCTGGAGGACTTTTTCACCGAGGAATACGCGCTCAACCACCTGATCCACCACTATCCCAAGCCCTACATCGCCTTCATGGACGGTGTGGTCATGGGCGGCGGCATGGGCATCAGCCAGGGCGCCCAGCTGCGCATCGTCACGTCGCGCACCAAGATGGCCATGCCGGAGACCAATATCGGTCTGTTCCCGGATGTCGGCGGTGGGTGGTTCCTGGCCCAGACGGCCGGACATGGCGGCGAGTGGCTGGCCTTGACGAGTGAGGTGATCGGGGCAGGGGACGCCCTGGCCCTGCAACTGGCGGACGCCTGTTTCGACGCCACCCGTCTGGGCGAGGCCTGGGATGCACTGGCCGCTCAAGCCAGCTATGACGCCCCCGGCCTGCAAGCCTGGCAACAGGCCTATCTCGCCCCGGCGCCTGCAGCGACGCTGCCGCTGGACACGATCGCGCGCTGCTTTGCGCACGACACTGTGCTGGCCATCGTCCAGGCCCTGGCGCAAGAGCCGGGGGAGTGGGCTGCGAGCACCTTGCAGGCCCTGCGCACGCATGCCCCGCTGATGCTGGAGGTCACGCTGCAGCAGATCCGACGTGGCGCTGGCATGAGCCTGGCCGACGAACTGCGCATGGAGCGTGACATGGTGCGCCATTGCTTCAACACACGCCACCTCGATCGCTACATGACCGCCACGGACACCATGGAAGGCATCCGTGCCCTGGTGATCGACAAGGACCGCACGCCGAAATGGAACCCGGCGCGGCTGGAGGATGTCACGTCGGCTATGGTCGAGGGCTTCTTCGTCTCGCCCTGGCCGGCGCACGCACACCCCCTGCGCGATCTGGCCTGATTCAGAGCTGGTGGTGGACCGCTTGCGCCAGTTGCAGCAATTGCGGACGCGTCAGTGTGCCTGACAGCGCATAGGCAAAACCCTCGTCCACCCAGTAGAAACCGGGCACCGGGCCTTCGGCGCTGTAGCGGAATTCCGTGCTGACACCGGGCGCACCCACCCCGCCAGGGGTGTTGCCCAGATAAAGCGTCACCCGCTCGCCGCGCGCATTCTGGTACATGAACTGGGCGCGGGCGCCTTCATCGCCGGGCAGCAGGCGACCGCCGACCAGCTCATACCCCTGTTCGTTCAGCCGGGGCAGCTTGAGCGGACGGCCCAGGCGTTTGGACAACCACTGCACCAGGTGCTCTTCCTGAGCAGAACTCACCTCGACCGGATGGCGGACTTCAGGCGCATAGACCGCATGCGCCAGCGCAGCCTGGTGCACGAACTCGCGTGCCGGCTGCTGGCGGGCCAGCAACTCGGCCGCAGATCCCTGCTGCTGCCCATGCGTGAACCAGCCCAGGCCAAACGCCAGGGTGACGCTGGCAGCCATGCCCCCCCAGCGCCACCACTGTTGCACCTGCCGGCGGGCGTGTTGTGCCTGGCCGGCGGCGGCCAGCAGGGACGCCGGGACCGGCTCGGCCAGCACGTCCCCATGCAGTCGGCGCAAGGCGTCACGCTGGCGCTGCCAGGCTTGCAGTGTGGCGCTGGCCTGCGGATCCTCCGCCAGCCTGCGCTCGATGGCGGCCCGCTCGTCGGCATCGAGCCGGCCGTCGAGCAGGGCGTGCAGATCGGCTTCGGCGACAGGGTGGTCGGGACGCTTATCCATGGCGGTCTTCAGTCTTCATTTCAGTCGCCGCAGGGGCGGCGTCACGGATTCGGTGGCTGCAACGCTGCCGCGGGCCGGTGGATCTGCCGATATGTCCATCAGTTCCTGCAGCCGGCTGCGCGCCCGCGACAGGCGCGACATCACGGTGCCCACCGGCACGCCCGTGATCTTCGCGACTTCGGCATAGGACAGGTCTTCCAGGGTGACCAGCAGCAAGACCGCGCGCTGTTCCTCGGGCAGGCGCAGCAGGCAGCGCTGCAGGTCGATGGCGCTGTCCGCGCCGGAGGCGGGCGCCGCGGGTTCCTGGTCCAGTTCGGACAGGTCCAGAGGATGGGCCAGGTCACCCTGGCGCACGCGGAGGCGGACCTGGCTCACATACAGGTTGTGCATGATCGTGAACAGCCAGGCTCGCAGATCCGAGCCCGCCAGCCACAGCCGCCACTTGGCGCAGGCACGCTCCAGCGTGTCCTGCACCAAGTCGTCGCAGGCCCAGGCATCACCGGTCAGCGCCCGTGCGTAGCGGCGCAAGGCGGGGATGTGCGCGATCAGGGGTTGCCGGTTCATCGATGTACGAGCTTTATACCGCGCACCGGCCGATCAGATCAGGGGCGGGCCAGCTGCCAGACCTTGTTGAAGCCGTCGCCGGTACGGTCGCCCGGTTTCATGTCCTTGGCCCAGAAGTACAGGGGTTTGCCCTTGAAGGCCCACTGCTTCTTGCCGTCATCGCGGGTGATGACGCTGTAGTCGCCGCTGGCCCGGTCCGTGTCAGCCGCCATGAAGGGCGGCCAATTGGTGGCACAGGGGCCGTTGCAGACCGATTTGCCGCTGCCGGCCGTGTCACGGTCGAAGGTGTAAAGCGTCATGCCGTTGGGGCCGGTCAGTACGCCGTCGGATACTTTGGCGGGGCCTGCGCCCATCGACGCACAGCCGGCCAGCAAGGCCGAACCCAGGGTGAGAGACAGGAAGGCGCGCTTGGCGCGGGATACGGTCAAGGTCATGGTCATCTCCGTCGGTTTGCGGCACAAAAGCGTGCTCAACGGGATGAACGCCAGACGGCCCCGGTTTATTCCACCAGGTCGAAAATAAATCAGCGACTGCGGCTCTTGAGGGCGCGCTCCACCTCGCGCTTGCCCTCCCGCTCCTTGATGGTGTCGCGCTTGTCGTGCTCGGCCTTGCCTTTGGCGAGGCCAATCTCGCACTTCACCTTGCCGTTCTTCCAGTGCAGGTTCAGCGGCACCAGGGTGTAGCCCTTCTGCTCCACCTTGCCGATCAGGCGCTTGATCTCGTCCTTCTTGAGCAGCAGCTTCTTGGTGCGTACGGCATCGGGCCGGACATGGGTGGACGCGGTCTTGAGCGGGTTGATCTGGCAGCCGATGATGTACATCTCGCCGTCACGGATGACCACATAGCCGTCGGTGAGCTGGACCTTGCCCTCGCGCACCGCCTTGACCTCCCAGCCTTCCAGCACCATGCCGGCTTCGAAGCGTTCCTCGATGAAATAGTTGAAGATGGCCTTCTTGTTGTCGGCAATCCGGCTGGATGTTTCAGGTTTTTTGGCCATGCATTCTCATGTGGGGGCGGGCACCAAACTTACAATCCGGTCTGGGCCGCGAGTCCAGCATTCTATGAAAACCGTGCACAAGTCCGTTCTGATCTGGTACAGCCCGCAGGAAATGTACGAACTGGTCACTGGTGTGGCCGACTATCCCCAGTTTCTGCCCTGGTGCGACCATGCCCGGGTGCTCGAAGCCCACGATGGCGGTGTCACGGCCGAGGTCGGCATCGCCTTCAGCGGCATCCGCCAGACCTTCACCACCCGCAACACGCATCTGCCGGGCAGCGCCGTGAAGATGCAGCTGGTCAACGGGCCCTTTTCGCAGCTTGATGGCCACTGGTCCTTCACGCCCGTCGGGCAGGGGCAGCAGCGCGCCTGCAAGGTCGAGCTGGTGCTGAACTATGGCTTTTCCAATGCCTTGCTGGGCAAGCTTGTGGGGCCGGTCTTCGACAAGATCGCTGCCAGCATGGTCGATGCTTTCGTCAAGCGGGCGGAGCAGGTCTACGGGGCCTGAGACGGGCATGCAGATCACCCTCGCCTTCGCGCCGTCTGCGCGCCACGTCGATGAGCTCGTGCTGGAGCTGCCTGCAGGAACGACCGTCCGACAGGCGCTGGTCGCCAGCGGATGGATCGAGCGCTATCCGGAGACGGCGACAGCCCCCCTGGGGGTCTGGGGTCGCAAGGCCGGGCCCGAACAGCTCCTGCGAGCGGGGGACAGGGTAGAGATCTACCGCCCGCTGCGGGTCGATCCCAAAGTGGCCCGGCGCGAGCGTTTTGCAAAGCAGGGTGCAGGAACGGCCGGTTTGTTTGCCAAGCGTCGCGCCGGGGCCAAGGCCGGCTATTGAGTCACCTGCGCTGTCTCAATCAGCGGCAGTTCTCATTGATGATGGTCTGGAGCCGCTGGCTCTCGCTTGACAGACCGGCTTCGTCCAGAAACTCACGTTCGCCCTTCTCGTTGATCCGCGCGATGCGTGCCCCCGAGTCGATACCGGCTTTGGCCTGCTGCGCGCGGCTGCAGTTCTCAGCGCGGACCCGGGCGTTGCGTTCCTCCTCTTCCTTGCGCTTGGCTGCTTCGGCCGCTTCCGCCTGCTGGCGTTTTTCCTGCAAGCTCTTGTCGACACCAGCCTGTGCGGCGGCCGGTGCTGCGGCGGGCGCGGGCGCAGCCGGGGCGGGCAGTGCCGAGCCTCGGCCACCCGGCCGCTTGAGGATGTTCTTGTCCGGCACATCGGCCGGCGGCGGCCGGTCGCTGAAAACCTTGCGGCCATCCTTGTCCAGCCATTGCCATTGGGCACTGGCCGTCAGCGCATACAGGCAGGCGGCCAGGATGATGAGGGGGCGGATCATGTTCATGCCTGCAGTGTAGCGCCGTGGCGCCAGATTTCCGGCCCTGCCCAAGGCTGTTGTGGCATTGCCGCAGCGGGCTCGGCAGCGCAGCGCTGCCGAGGCGGGTACAATCCGTTTTTTGGAGCTTTGAGACATGCGCCTTCTTGGTAAAGCGCTCACCTTCGACGATGTGTTGCTGGTGCCGGCGTACTCCCAGGTCCTGCCCAAGGACACCTCCCTCGCGACCCGCTTCTCCCGCAACATTTCCCTGAACCTGCCCCTGGTCTCCGCGGCCATGGACACGGTCACCGAAGCCCGCCTGGCGATCGCCATCGCCCAGGAAGGCGGCATGGGCATCGTCCACAAGAACCTCAGCGTGGCCGAGCAGGCCGCCCAGGTGGCCAAGGTCAAACGCTACGAATCGGGCGTGCTGCGCGACCCGGTGGTCATCAGCCCCGAAACCACGGTGAGCCAGGTCATGAAGCTGTCCGACGAGCTCGGCATCTCCGGCTTTCCCGTCGTGGAAGCAGGCAAGGTGGTCGGCATCGTGACCGGCCGCGACCTGCGCTTCGAGACCCGCTACGAGCTGCCGGTGCGCGAGATCATGACGCCGCGCGCGCGCCTGATCACCGTGCCCGACGGGACGACCCCGGCCGAGGCCAAGACTCTGTTGAACAAGCACAAGCTCGAGCGCCTGCTGCTCGTCAACGACGCCTTCGAGCTTAAGGGCCTGATCACGGTGAAAGACATCACCAAGCAGCTCAACTTCCCCAACGCGGCGCGCGACGCCGCCGGCCACCTGCGCGTGGGCGCGGCCGTGGGGGTGGGCGAGGGCACGGAAGAGCGGGTCGAAGCCCTGGTCAAGGCCGGTGTGGACGCCATCGTGGTGGACACGGCGCACGGCCACAGCAAGGGCGTGATCGACCGCGTGCGCTGGGTCAAGCAGAACTTCCCGCAGATCGATGTGGTCGGCGGCAACATCGCCACCGGCGCTGCCGCGCGGGCCCTGGTGGATGCGGGGGCGGACGCCGTCAAGGTCGGTATCGGCCCGGGCTCCATCTGCACGACCCGCATCGTGGCGGGTGTGGGCGTACCGCAGATCATGGCGGTGGACAACGTGGCCACGGCCCTGCAGGGCACGGGCGTGCCGCTGATCGCTGACGGTGGCATCCGCTACAGCGGCGACATCGCCAAGGCCATCGCGGCCGGCGCCAGCACCGTGATGATGGGTGGCATGTTCGCCGGCACCGAAGAGGCGCCGGGCGAGATCGTGCTGTTCCAGGGCCGCAGCTACAAGAGCTACCGCGGCATGGGCTCCATCGGTGCCATGCAGCAGGGCAGCGCCGATCGCTATTTCCAGGAGTCGACGGCGGGCAACCCCCAAGCCGACAAACTGGTGCCCGAGGGCATTGAAGGCCGCGTGCCCTACAAGGGCTCGGTCGTGGCCATCATCTTCCAGATGGCCGGCGGTCTGCGTGCCAGCATGGGTTATTGCGGCTGTGCGACCATCGAGGAGATGCGCAGCAAGGCGGAGTTCGTGGAGATCACCTCGGCCGGTATCCGCGAAAGCCATGTGCACGACGTGCAGATCACCAAGGAAGCACCCAACTACAGGATGGACTGACCGTCCGCAACACCCAGGCCCGAACACTGCAAGCGGCGTTCGGGCCTTGATCTTTTCTAAGCCATGCAACACCAGAAGATCCTCATCCTCGATTTCGGCTCCCAGGTCACCCAGCTGATCGCACGCCGTGTGCGCGAGGCGCATGTGTACTGCGAGGTCCATCCCTGCGACGTGACGGACGACTGGGTACGTGCGTACGCGGCCGACGGCCAGCTCAAGGGCGTGATCCTCTCGGGCAGCCATGCCAGCGTCTATGAGGAAAGCACCGACAAGGCCCCACAGGCCGTGTTCGAACTCGGCGTGCCGGTGCTGGGCATCTGCTACGGTATGCAGACCATGGCCCAGCAGCTGGGCGGCAAGGTCGAGAGCGGCCACCAGCGCGAGTTCGGCTATGCCGAGGTGCGGGCCCACGGCCATACGGCCCTGCTCAAGGACATCGCGGACTTCACCACGGCCGAAGGCTACGGCATGCTCAAGGTCTGGATGAGCCATGGCGACAAGGTCACCGAGCTGCCGCCGGGCTTCAAGCTCATGGCGTCCACACCGAGCTGTCCCATTGCCGGCATGGCCAACGAGGCGCGCAGGTTCTACGCCGTGCAGTTCCACCCCGAGGTCACGCACACCGTGCAGGGCCGTGCCTTGCTGGAGCGCTTCGTGCTGCAGATCTGCGGCGTGCAGGCCGACTGGATCATGAAGGACCACATCGCGGAGGCTGTCGAGGCCATCCGCAAGCAGGTGGGCGACGAGGAGGTCATCCTGGGCCTGTCTGGCGGCGTCGATTCTTCCGTGGCCGCGGCGCTGATCCACCGCGCCATCGGCGACCAGTTGACCTGCGTCTTCGTGGACCACGGTCTGCTGCGACTCAACGAGGGCGACATGGTGATGGACATGTTCGCCGGCAAGCTGCACGCCAGGGTGATCCGTGTCGATGCCAGCGAGCTCTTCCTGGGCAAGCTGGCCGGCGTGAGCGACCCCGAGCAGAAGCGCAAGATCATCGGGGGCCTGTTCGTCGATGTCTTCAAGGCCGAGGCAGCCAAGCTCAAGGGGGATGGCGCCAAGGGAGCCAAATGGCTGGCCCAGGGCACGATCTACCCTGACGTCATCGAGTCGGGCGGCGCCAAGAGCAAGAAGGCCGTGACCATCAAGAGCCACCACAATGTCGGCGGCCTGCCCGAGCAGCTCGGCCTCAAGCTCCTGGAGCCACTGCGCGACCTGTTCAAGGACGAGGTGCGCGAGCTGGGCGTGGCCCTGGGCCTGCCGCACGACATGGTCTACCGCCACCCCTTCCCGGGCCCGGGCCTGGGTGTGCGCATCCTGGGTGAAGTGAGAAAGGAATACGCCGACCTGCTGCGCCGCGCCGACGCCATCTTCATCGAGGAACTGCGCAACTTCAAGGACGAGGCCACGGGCAAGACCTGGTACGACCTGACCAGCCAGGCCTTCACGGTGTTCCTGCCGGTCAAGAGCGTGGGCGTGATGGGCGACGGCCGAACCTACGACTACGTCGTGGCTCTGCGCGCGGTGCAGACCAGTGACTTCATGACAGCGGATTGGGCCGAGCTGCCCTATGCCTTGCTCAAGAAGGTCTCGGGCCGCATCATCAACGAGGTGCGCGGGATCAACCGTGTGACCTACGACGTGAGCTCCAAGCCGCCAGCCACGATCGAGTGGGAATGAGGCCCGCGACCGGCATCTAGCCGGTCCAGTGCTCCTGGCGGTGGATCAGATAGCTCGGCGTCATGATCCCGCTGGTGCCCGCATGACTTCCCGCCAGCGGCTCCTGGCTGCGGGACTGCGCGGCCTCTGAATAGGCCTGCACCACCCGCTCGGCGGCCTCCAGCGCGGCCGAATCGTGCACCACCGTGTTGGCTTTGCCGCGGATCTGGACCATGCGCCACGACCCGTCATGGTTGCGCTGCAATTCGATGGTCGCCGCACGCTTGCCGTTGCGGCGCAGTGAAAACACCCGTGTCGCACCGCTGGCACATGCGTTGACGTAGGTACCGATGCAATGGCGCTGCTCCAGTCCCTCTTCGGCCAGCAGCGAGCCGGTGTCCAGCTCCACCGCCAGAAAGGGCCCGGCGTTGTACTGGGGCAGCAAGGCGGGCCAGCGCACATCTTTCTCGGGGTCGACGGTGACCAGCAGGGCGCGGTGCCAGGCATCCGAACGGCGGCACAGCGAGGCCCATGTCACCCCCTTGAGCACAGCGCCATGCGAATACACATAGTCGGACACGTCCTGCGCATCGTGCAGCAGATTGGCTTCGTCCTGCGGGCTCAGGCGCGCACGCATGATGGCCCGCAGGAAGATGCGCGCGTTTTCCTCGCGCAGCGGGCCTGGGCGGCCTCGCGTGCGGTCCAGGATGCGTTCGACGCCGCGCAAGGCCGGCTGGCAGCGCACCAGCCGCAGGGGTTCGTTCTGCATGGCGCTGGCGATCAGATTGATGAAACGCGCAAAGTCACGCAGGATGCGGGCCGAGGGCGGGTAGAACTGCAGCAAGAAGCGCAGCACCGCGTTGTTCTGCTTGATCAGGAAACGCCAGCCCTGCATGGTCATGCCTGCGGCCAGAAAACAGGCGCGCACCGCGTCAAAGAAACCGGATCCGAGCGGCAGACCCAGCCCGGAAGAGGGGCGCAAGCCCAGGTCCAGTAGCGGCAAGCCCCCTTCCTCGGGTCCGAAGGGCAGCTGCTCCAGGTGCGCAGCGACCAGTGCGACCTGTCCCAGGCTGGCCGCCGTGCCATAGATGCCGAGCGACAGGGCCAGCACCGGTGGTGCCAGGCTGGCTTGCAGCAGGGCACCGCAGTGCGGATCGTCGAGCCTGAGCTCCCCAACCTGCCGGACCTTGGCGTTGATCTCCCCGCGTTCCAGCAACAGCCGCACACGACCGTGCGCCAGCCGTAGCCGCGCCTGCCAGCCACCTGGCCCGGGGAACCGGTCGGACAGCAGGTCGCGCAGCGGCAGCACCGGATCGACACCGTCGGAATAGGAGTGCTGGTGCAGGAGGTTGTGCAGCGAGCTGACGTCGTCCGGCGTCAAGAGACGTGCGTGGTCCAGCGTCAGGGTGCAGTAGGCCGGCTGGGGGCAGGCCATTTCGCGCCAGAGGAAACGCTTGTTGCGATTGACGAAGATCTGGAGCTCTCCCGCATCGAGGTCGACCAGAAAGCCCCAGATTACGTCACCACAGGCATCGATGCTGGCCGCCGGCATGAAAGGAAAACCGGCATGCCAGGCGTCGAGGCCCTGGAACTCGGCAAAGGCTTCGGCCCAGGTCTGGAAACGGTAACTTTCGCCCAGGTGGTTTTCCGCGAAATCCTGCATGGCCGCGCGGGCTGCCTCGTCGGGGAACAGGTCCTGGCCGGACGCCACCAGCCGCAGCGTGCGGGCGTAGGCCTGCAGACGGGCATCGCTGATATGGCGCAGACAGGCCAGCAACTCCGTCAACACCTCTTCGCAGTTGCGCTCGCCGTGCAGGCGCATCAGCTTCTTCTCGCCATCGATCCTGAATCCCACCAGGGCGCCGCTCATACCCGTGTCACCTCGTGCCTGTCACGTCCTTGCCATTTCCTCTCAGGCCTAAGGTAGCAGAAAATCGTGCGCCTCGGGGCCGCCATCTGGCAACCGTCGGCCGCCCGCCACGGGACGGGGCGGCTGGGTCTTTGTGCTGCTGATAAAGTTGACGCATCATGTACCTGCCCCCCCAGTTCAAGGCCAAGGACGAGGCGCACGCGCGGGCGCTGATGCGCGAGCGTCCGTTTGCGAGCCTGATCAGCACCGACGAGACGGGCTTGCCCTACGTCACCCATCTGCCCCTGCATCTGCAGGAAGAGGGCGAGGCGCTCGTCCTGCTGGGGCATGTAGCCAAGCCCAATCCCCATTGGCGTTATCTGAAGGCCAGACCGCAGGCCCTGGTGACCTTTCTGGGGCCCCATGCCTATATGTCACCCAAGGTCTATCCGGACCTGGCGCGGGTGCCCACCTGGAACTATCTGGCCGTGCATTGCACCGTGCAGGCCGTGTTGGTGGAAGAGCCGGCCGCCAAGGATGCCTTGCTCAAGAAGCTCATCGGCGACCATGAGCCGCCCTACGCTGCGCAGTGGCGCGGTCTCGGCGAGGAGTTCGCGCACAAGATGCTGGCTGGTATCGTGGCCTTCGAGCTGCGGGTCACGGATCTGCAGTGCAAGCTCAAGCTCAACCAGCACCGGCCCGAGGCCCATGCGGCCATGCAGGCCACCTATGCCGCGGGCGGTGAAGATTCGCGGGCCCTGGCCGCCTGGATGGATAAGCTGGGGCTGCATGGCCACTGACACCGATTTCATGCAGGCGGCGCTGGCCCAGGCCCGCCTGGCGGCCGAGGCCGGTGAAGTACCGGTGGGTGCCGTGCTCGTGCACCAGGGGCAGATCATCGCGACGGGGCACAACGCGCCCATCGGCACCCACGACCCGACGGCCCATGCCGAGATCCGGGCCTTGCGCGCGGGGGCTGCCCGTCTGGGCAATTACCGGCTGGAAGATTGCGAGCTCTATGTGACGCTGGAGCCCTGTCCCATGTGTGCGGGGGCCATGCTGCATGCGCGCTTGAAGAAGGTGGTCTTCGGTGCGTCAGATCCGAAGACCGGTGCCGCGGGCTCGGTGCTCAACCTCTTTGCCCAGACCCTGCTCAACCACCAGACCGAGGTGCAGGGGGGCGTGTTGGCCGAGGCTTGCGCTGCGCAGTTGCAGGACTTTTTTCAAGGCCGGCGCGAGGCGCAGCGACGCGCAAGCCAGCCGGTGCGTGAGGATGCGGTACGCACGCCGGACGCCCGCTTCGCCGATCTGCCGGACTACCCCTGGGCTCCGAACTACCTCAGCGATCTGCCCGCACTGGACGGCTTGCGACTGCACTACCTGGACGAGGGCCCGCGCGATGCGCCCCTGACCTGGCTCTGCCTGCATGGCAACCCGGGCTGGAGCTACCTCTACCGCAAGATGATCCCGGTCTTCCTGGCGGCCGGACACCGGGTGGTTGCCCCCGATCTGATCGGCTTCGGCAAGAGCGACAAGCCGAAGAAGGAGGAGGCGCACAGCTTCAGCTGGCACCGCCAGGTGCTGCTGGAGTTCGTCGAACGCCTGGATCTGCGCCGCGTCGTGCTGACGGTGCAGGACTGGGGTGGCCTGCTGGGGCTGACCTTGCCCATGGAGGCCCCGCAGCGCTACGCCGGCCTGCTGGTCATGAACACGCTGCTGGCCACGGGCGAGCAGCCCTTGTCGGCTGGCTTTCTCGCCTGGCGCGAGATGTGCGTCAAGAAGCCGGACTACGAGGTCGGTCGCCTGCTGGCACGCGGTAAGCCGCAGCTCAGCCAGGCCGAATGTGCGGCGTATGACGCGCCGTTTCCCGACCGCGGCCACCGTGCTGCGCTGCGTGCCTTCCCGTCCCTGGTGCCTGAGCGGCTGGAGGACGACGGTGCGGCGGTCTCGCGTCGCGCACAGGCCTTCTGGCAGGAGGCCTGGAGCGGGCGCAGCCTCATGGCCGTTGGCCTGCAGGATCCGGTGCTGGGCTGGCCCCAGATGCAGTCACTGCACGCGCTGATCCGCCACTGCCCCGAGCCGATCCGGGTGGAGCAGGGCGGCCACTTCCTGCCGGAGTGGGGGCACGAGATCGCCGAGACCGCGGTGCGGCACTTCGCGCCACGATAATCGGCGCAGCATGAAAAAACACATCTACATCTATTCACCCTCGGGCGCGGTGCGTGACAAGGCCGCTTTTCGCCGCGGCGTGAAACGCCTGCAGACCCTGGGGCACGAGGTCGAGATCGACGAGGCCGCTCTGGCCAGTCACCAGCGTTTTGCCGGCGACGATGCCACGCGGCTGGCGGCCATCAGCCGCGCGGCAGCCAGTGGTGCCGATGTGGCCATGATTTCCCGCGGTGGCTATGGCCTCACGCGCATCCTGCCCGGCATCGCGTACAAGCGGGTGGCCAAGGCCATTGAGCGCGGCACGCATTTCGTGGGGCTGAGCGATTTCACGGCCTTCCAGCTGGCCTTGCTGGCCCAGACCGGCAGCAGCAGCTGGGCCGGGCCTTCGCTGTGCGAAGCCTTCGGGGTCAGTGATCAGGCGGATGCGGCCGACGGACACGGGGGTGCAGGGCAGGGCGGCCCCGACGAGATCATGCTGGCCTGCTTCGAGGATCTGCTGCTGGGGCAGGGCGAGGGCACGGGATGGCGCCAGCCCAGGACGGCACAGGCCGACCTCGCGGCGGCAGGGCGCTGGCATCAGCAGCGTCTGGGTGACACGGCGAACTTCAAGGTTGAACACGCGCCGCTGTGGGGCGGCAACCTAAGTGTGCTGTGCGCGCTGCTGGGCTCACCCTACTTCCCGGCCCTGCAGGGCGGCATCCTCTTTCTGGAAGACGTGGCCGAACACCCGTACCGCATCGAGCGCATGTTGACGCAGCTGCTGCACGCTGGCGTGCTGGCGCGTCAGAAGGCCATCGTGCTGGGGCAGTTCACGGACTACAAGCTGGTCCCGCACGACCGCGGGTTCAAGCTGCAATCCGTCGTCAACTGGCTAAGAGGTCAGCTCAGGGTGCCGGTGCTGACGGGGCTGCCTTTCGGCCATGTGCCGACCAAGGTGCTGCTGCCGGTGGGGGCGTGCTGCGATCTGCTGGTGGAGGGGCGGGACGTGCTGCTGGTCTGGGGTCACGCGCACCCCGCCCACTGAGAACTCAGCGGTGGATGCTGCCTGGGCGCGAGACCATGCCCTTGGGCAGCAGGCCTTCGAACATGTGGGTGATCTGGCGAATTTTCTGACTGGCCACACGCTCACCCTGCAGAGACGACAGGGCCACCATCATGTCAGCACGCAGATACCAGAGCCCTTGCAGATCCGGCGCAAACAGAACGCGGCGCTCGATGTGCGGGTAACTGGTACAGCCTTCCTCGCCGAGGGAGTCCAGCATGGCCTGACGGATGTCTTCAATGCGAAAACTCGAATGGTTCTCGTCGATGGGCGGACGCCCCAGCAAGCCTTGCATGCTGCTGATGAAATGACTGGCCAGCTTGTTCATATGTTCTTCTGTTCCAGTGAATCGAATTCAATGAACCTAACGACTTGCTTAGGATAAATTTGTCGTGGACACCCCACAACCGGTTTATCCAGCAGATGTTCCCGTAAAACAACATATAAATCAATCGCTTACCCAATATACATCAGAGAGCACTAGAGGCTGTATGCTCATCCAGCGCCGACTGCGCTTGTGTGGGCCCATGGCCTCGGGCAGACCTTTGGTGGAGCTGCCATGCGGATCGCAAAGTGCGCAGCGCGTGATTTCCGTGGGGTGCGGCGGTATCCAAGGCACCGGCGATGCCCTAAACTGACAACAGAAGAAATCAATCCAGTTCTCGCATGGGTGTCAACACCACCGTCGTTTTCACTGATCTGACCGGCAGCACCTCCGTTTTCGAGTCCCTCGGCAACACCCGGGCCACCCGGGCCGTGACCCAGCTGACGCACTGGATTTGCAATCTTTTGCAGGCCCGGGGCGGGCAGGTCATCAAGACGCTGGGCGACGGGGTGCTGACTGTTTTCAGTGATGCCACGGTCGCTGTGCATGCGGTGGTCGAGCTTCAACGCCAGCATCAGATGAACCTGCTGCAGCAGCCGCTGGCCGAGCATCTGCCGGTCCGCGTCGGGGTGGCGACTGGCGAGGTCGAAATCGTCAACGGCGACTGTTACGGCGATGCCGTCAACGTGGCATCACGGCTGTGCGATCTGGCGGGTCCCCATGAGATCTGGGCCGACAGCCCCGGGCTGGATTACTCCAGCCGCGCCAATGGCATACGCTACCGCCCCCTGGGGCCGATCAGCGTGCGGGGCCGGGTCGAACCCTGCAATGTCTACCAGGTCGAGTGGCACGAAGACCAGTCGACGGACTTCATCACCATGCAGGGGGACATCGATCCCATGAGCAAGGCCGCGCGTGGGGATGCGCTGGGCCAGGAAGTGCATCTGGCCTGGGGGGATCAGAAGCGGGTATTTCGCGCCTTTGAGCTGCCCGTCCATATTGGACGGATCAGACATTGCGAGTTTGTCGTGGCCGACCCTCGGGTGTCCCGGACCCACGCGCGCCTGGAGTGGCGTCATGGCCGGATTCTCCTGGTCGATGTCAGCAGCTATGGCACCTGGATCCGGTTTGCCGGCACCCGTTCCGAACTGCTGCTACGGCGCGAGGAATGCGTCCTGCACGGCAAAGGGGAGATGGCGCTGGGGGCGGCATTTTCGGACGCCACCACACCCGTGGTGGGCTTTGAATTGGGTTGACATCTTTGTGTCTTCTTAACTTTACATAATATACATCGTATTAAGTTAAAGAGACAAATACAGAAGCTCTTACAGCACACGATATCGTGCCGTTGCGGAAATAAAAATGTTAAAAATCAAGGCACTTCCGGATCAACCTGAAGTGTCTTCTGAGCTTCAGGCCGTGCTCAGGCAGCCCTTGAACAGGCGCTCGAAATTGCGGCTGGTGGTCAGCGCGATCTCTTCCGGCGCGCATCCGCGCAGCTCGGCAATCTGCTGAGCCACATGGACCACATAGGACGGATTGTTGGTCTTGCCGCGGTACGGGACCGGTGCCAGGTAGGGACTGTCAGTCTCGATCAGCATCCGGTCCATGGGCACGAACCGGGCGACGTCCCGAAGATCGGCGGCGTTCTTGAAGGTCAGGATGCCGGAAAAGGAGATGTAGAAACCCAGGTCCAGGGCGGCCCGAGCCACCTCGGCGGTCTCGGTAAAGCAGTGGAAAACACCGCCGGCCGAGCCCGGGGAGCCGTCCTCGCCCTCTTCCCGCAGGATGGCCAGGGTGTCGTCGGAGGCGCTGCGGGTGTGGATCACCAGGGGCAGGTCGAGCTGGCGCGCGGCCCGGATGTGGGTACGAAAACGCTGGCGCTGCCATTCCATGTCGGCCACGGTGCGTTCGCCCAGGCGGTAGTAGTCCAGGCCGGTTTCGCCGATGCCGATGACCCGCGGCAGGCGCCCTCGGCGCAGCAGATCGTCCAGGCTGGGTTCGGTCACATCCTCGTTGTCCGGGTGCACGCCCACGGTGGACCAGAAATTGTCGTGGGCCAGGGCCAGGCCGTGGACCTCCTCGAACTCCTCCAGCGTGGTGCAGATGCACAGGGCGCGGTTCACGCCGGCCGCGGCCATGGCGGAGCGGATGCGCGGCAGATCCTCACGCAGCTCGGGAAAGCTCAGGTGGCAATGCGAATCGGTGTACATGGCGGCGATACGGCTCTCGATACCGAGGCCGGGCTCAGATCGTCTGGGTGGTGCGGTCGGAACCGAGGTGCGAGCCCAGGATGTCCTCGATCTTGTTCTTGAGCAGGCGCGACTTCTCATCGGCCGGGAAACGCACGCCCACGCCCTGGGTGCGCGTGCCTGCCGCCTTGGCCGGCGTCACCCAGGCCACCTTGCCGGCGATGGGATAACGCTGGTTGTCGTCGGGCAGGGACATCAGCACATAGACATCGTCGCCCAGGCGGTACTCACGCGTGGTCGGGATGAAGACGCCGCCCTCGGTGAACAAGGGGATGTAGGCGGCGTAGAGCGCGGCTTTTTCCTTGATCGCGAGCTGGATGACGCTGGGACGCGGCGTGGTGTTGGCGGTCGACATGGGCGGGTGGAGCGGAAGAGCCGCTAGTTTAGAGTGCTTTGGGCGCGGCTCACAAGCGCTTCCAGCATCAGGCCGTTGTTAAACGGATGCTCGGCGGTACGGCTCTCGCGGCTCAGCTCCTGCTGCCAGTCCTTGAGTCGCTGCAGTGCCGGCGGCGCGGGCAGATCGGCTGCGGCGAAGTAGCGCGGATCTGCGCCCACGCCCCGGGCCATGAGGTCGTGGCAGATCTTGTGCAGGGCGTCGATCAGTTGCGCCGGGCTCCAGTCGGCCACCAGCGAGAGTTCACCGCGTTGCATGGCGCGGGGCAATTTGCGCCAGCTCTGAGGGTCACGTCCCGAACCGGCGTAGAGCAAGGCATCATCGGGGCGGCCGCCGGCAGCACGCAGCAGCGTGAGGGTGTCGGCCGCCGGGACGCCGTGCGCCTGCAGCCACGCCTGCGCGGCCTCCTCCGTCGGCCAAGTCATGACGTGGGTCAGGCAGCGGCTGCGGATGGTGGGCAGGAGCTGGTGCGCGGCTTCGCTGGCCAGCACGAAGCGCACGTCGCCCGGCGGCTCTTCCAGGGTTTTGAGCAGCGCGTTGGCCGTGACATGGTTCATGCGCTCGGCCGGATAGATCAGCACCGCCTTGCCGCGCCCACGCGCGCTGGTACGCTGCGCGAACTCGATCGCATCGCGCATGGCCTCGATACGGATCTCCTTGCTGGGCTTGCGTTTCTTCTCGTCGATGTCGCTCTGGGCCTTCTCGTCCAGAGGCCAGCCGAGCTCCAGCATCACGGTTTCGGGCATGAGCACGCAGAGGTCGGCATGGGTGCGCACCTCGATGGCGTGGCAGGACGGGCACCGGCCACAGGCGCCCTGCTCTGTCGCTTGCTCGCACAGCCAGGCCCGTACCATGGCCAGGCCGAGGCTGTACTGCCCAAGGCCAGACGGGCCTTGCAGCAGCCAGGCATGGCCGCGTTGGGCCAGCAGCTGCCGGGCTTGAGTCGCAATCCAGGGTGCCTGCTCGCTCATGCCAGCCAGCCTCGGGCCTGTACGGCCTGGAGCACATCCTGCCAGACGGCACCGCGGCTTTGCGCCGCATCGATGCGGGCAAAACGCCGGGGTTCCTCGTCCATGCGCGCCCCATAGCCGGCTGCCACGCGGCGGAAAAATTCCACCGGCTGGGCTTCGAACTTGTCTGGCACTCGGGCGCCGGCCAGGCGTTCGGCAGCGATGGTCGGGTCGAGATCGAACCAGACCGTGAGTTCGGGCTGGCGCAAGCTCGTGGTACCGGGCTGGGCCTGGACCCAGCGCTCGAGCACGGACAGCGTTTCCAGATCGAAGCCGCGCCCCATGCCCTGGTAGGCAAAGGTCGCGTCGGTGAAACGGTCGCAGAGCACCACGTCGCCACGGGCCAGCGCCGGCTCGATGAGCTGCTGCAGGTGGTCGCGCCGGGCGGCGAAGACCAGCAGGGCCTCGGTCATGGCATCCATGGCGTCGTTGAGCACCAGGGCGCGCAGCTTCTCGGCCAGTGGCGTGCCGCCCGGCTCACGCGTCAGGGTGACCTGGCGACCCGCGGCGCGAAAGGCCTGGGCCAGGCCCTCGATGTGGGTGGACTTGCCGGCGCCGTCGATGCCTTCGAAGCTGATGAAGAGACCCGCCATTCAGCGTTGTCCCAGCTGGTATTGGCGCACGGCGCGGTTGTGTTCTTCCAGCGTGGCGCTGAAGGCACTCGTGCCGTCACCGCGGGCCACGAAGTACAGGGCCGAGGTCTTTTCTGGTTGTACCGCGGCCAGCAGGGATTCCTGCCCGGGCATGGCGATGGGCGTGGGCGGCAGGCCTTTGCGGGTGTAGGTGTTCCAGGGGGTGTCGGTCTGGAGGTCGCGTTTGCGCAGATTGCCGTCGAACTTCTCGCCCAGGCCGTAGATCACCGTCGGGTCGGTCTGCAGCAGCATGCCCTTGCGCAGGCGGTTGTTGAAGACGCCGGAGATCTGGCCGCGGTCGCTGGCGCGCCCCGTTTCCTTTTCGACGATGCTGGCCAGAATCAGGGCCTCGTCCGGGTTACGCAGGGGGCTGTCGGGCGCGCGCTGGGCCCAGGCGACGGCCAGGCGCTGGTCCATCTCCTGCATGGCGCGGCGCAGCAGGGCCAGGTCGCTCGAGCCCTTGGCATAGGTGTAGGTGCTGGGGAAGAAGCGCCCCTCGGGATGCACGCCCGGGCGTCCCAGCTTGGCCATCAGTGCTTCAGGGGCGAGATCCTGGCCCTCTTGGCGCAGGTGGGGGGCATTGCGCAGGGTCACCCGCCACTGCGCGAAGGTCAGGCCCTCGGCCAGCGTGACGCTGCGTTGGGCCACCTCGCCACGCACCAGCTTGGACAGCAGCGTGCGCGGGGTTGGCCCGCGGCTGATCTCATAGCTGCCGGCCTTGATCTGGCGGGCCTGGCCCGACAGGCGGATCCACCAGTACAGCAACTGGGGATCGACTTCGACACCACCTTTGACCAGGGCCTGCACCACAGCGCGGGCCGACATGCCGGGCTCAACGGTGATTTCCACCACCTCCGATTTCATCGGCACGGGCTGCTGCAGCCACCAGGCGCCAGCCGCGATGACCACGCTGGCCAGCAGGAACACCAAAGAGGAAATGAACTTCACGGCCCTGAAAAAAAGAGGTCTCTGTTGGACGATGATAATTCACAGTCATGAACCACACCCTCAACGGTATCGCTCCCCTGCCCCATCTGGGCGTGATCCGCGCCGAAGGCGAGGACGCGGCCAAGTTCCTGCATGGCCAGCTGACCCAGGACTTCACCCTGCTGGGCTTGTCCGAAGCCCGGCTGGCGGCCTTCTGCTCGGCCAAGGGCCGTATGCAGGCCAGCTTCGTGGCCTTCAAGCGCAGTCACACCGAGATCCTGCTCATCTGCAGTCGCGACCTGCTGGCCCAGACCCTCAAGCGCCTGTCCATGTTTGTCCTGCGCGCCAAGGTCAGGCTCAGCGATGCCACGGACAGCACGGCCCTTTGCGGCGTGGCCGGTCCGGCCTTGCAGGCGCTGACCGCCGGGCCATCACGTCCCTGGGCCTGCGAAGCGTTGGACGCGGCGCATCTGGTGCATCTCTACCCGGCCGACGGCGTACCACGCGCGCTCTGGGTCGCGCCTGCAGGCACGGCCTTGACCGCAGGCCCGCTCATGCTGCCCGAGGACTGGCTCTGGGCCGAGGTCCGCAGCGGCGTGGCCACGGTGAGCCAGCCCATCTTCGAGGCCTTCGTGCCTCAGATGCTCAATTACGAGTCGGTGGGTGGCGTGAACTTCAAGAAGGGCTGCTACCCCGGTCAGGAAGTGGTGGCACGCAGCCAGTTTCGCGGCACGCTAAAGCGTCGCGGCTACCTGGTGCATGGCGAGGTGGCGATGCAGGCCGGCCAGGACATCTATGCCGCCGCCGACCCCGAACAGCCCTGCGGCCTCGTGGCCCAGGCGGCACCCGCGCCCCAAGGCGGCTGGGATGCCATCGTCTCTTTGCAGACCGCCTCGGCACAGCAGGCGCTGCACCTCGGTCAGGCCGATGGCCCGGCGCTGACGCTGCTGCCCCTGCCCTACGCCTTGCTGGAAGACATCTGAGATTCAGCGCAGGGCCGCGCGGTAGTCTGGCGGTACCAGCTCGCGCACCTGCGGACGCAGGACTTCAGGGGTAGCATCCCACGCGGCCTGGAAGGCGGCCAGCGCTCGGGGGCGGTCCCGCAGATCGGGGCCTGCGTAGACCATGCCGGTCCTGAGCCAGCTGTCGATCTGCGTGGCGGGCCAGAGCTGGCGTCGCAGCTGCTGGGCGTCCAGCGCGAGCTGGAAGTCCCGCTGGCGCAGGCCCTGCACATAGGCGTAGTCGATCAGGTCCGGCTCCACCTTGCCACTGTCCAAGTGCACGCGCAGACGTTGCAGCGCCTCCTGCTCCTGACCACGGCGCAGCAGCAGCATGACCTCCACCGAGTGCAGGCTGGGTGCGTCCGGCCGCAGTGCCCGAGCGCGCTCGTAATATGCCTGGGCTTGGTCCAGATCCCCGAGGTGGACGTGGGCACGCGCCAAGTTCGTCATCAGCGCCACCACATGGGGCCGGGACGTCAACACCGACGCCCAGATCCAGCGCGCGTTCTCCCAGTCGCCCCAGCTTGCGAGCTCGTCGGCCACCAGCGGGGTGATCTTGCGGTAATGCGGATGCAGGGCCACGCCCTCGCGCACGAGACGCAGCATCTCCGCGCGCTGCGCCAAAGCCTCCGGCTCGTTCGGAGCGCCCGAGCGGCTGATGCCGTAGGCCAGCTGGGCCGCGCGCACGAGCCGGCTTTCGGCCGCGACGGCCAGCGCGCTCAGGCCGGCGCCCGCCAGCAGGGCCAGCACCAGACCCAACTGCGCCAGCCGCAAGTGGCCGGCATGAGTGGGGCGTTCGGACCGGCGTCCTTGCAAGCGCTGCTCGGATGCCGCGAGTGCGCCCAGGGCCAGCGCGAACAGGGCACCGGCACCCGCGAGACGCCAGGGGAAGCCCGCACCGCTGACGATGAACAGCCCCAGCAGGCTGCTCAGCAAGGTCGCACGCCAGGGCCATTCCTGAGGGTCGGCGACACGGCTTGCGGGTGCTTCGCGCCAGGTGCGTGCGGCTGCGCGCAAGAGCCAGCAAGCCAGCCCGAGCGCGAACAGCCAGCCTGTCAGGCCGTACTCGGCGAGCAGCTGCAGATATTCGTTGTGGGCGTAGTAATCGGTCTCGATCTGGGTTCCCATCGCCTGGTAACGCGGAATCTCGACTTCCCAGGCCCCCGCCCCCGCGCCCACCAGGGGCCGGTCGGCGATCAGGCGCAGCGTGGCCTGCCACATCTGCAGGCGTGTGCTGGACGAGCCCGTGGTGTATTCGGTGCGGACGGTCAGAGACTGTCCACGCACGAAGGCACGTTCCAGCGCCGTCTGGCCCAGGCCCTCGCGCGCCAGGTAGGCGTTGCCAGTGGGAACGCTGCCCAGGCCGATGAGCGTGCCCAGCACGATGGACAGCGCGAGCACGCGGTCGGCGCGTAGCCAATGCGGCCATGCCAACTGGCTGCGGTAACGCCAGAGCAGATAGACCAGCACCGGCAGCAGTACGGCCATCGCCAGCAGGGCCGATCGGGTGCCGGTCATCAGCAGGGCCAGCACATTGAAGGCCGTGCTGAACACCCGCAGCGCGATCTGCGCTCGGCCCTGCGCCTGGGCCGCGAGCAGCACGGAGAAGGGCAGCGTGCACAGCACGTACTCGGCGTAGAAGTTGCGGTTCAGGAAGGTGGATCCCGGTGGCGGCAGCTGCGGGAACCAGCGCAGATCGAGCCAGAACTGCAGGGCCACCCAGAGCGAGGCCAGCACCGCGCCCCAGTGGATGCCCGTGGCCAGCAAGGGCAGACGCGGCAGCGTCAGGGTGTTGAGCCCCAGCCAGACCAGCAAGGCAAACAGCGCCCAGCGGACAGCCTCCACGCCTGCCAGATAGGGGTGCGACCACGCCATGCTGCCCAGGGCCCAGGCCAGCAGCAGCAGGGGCAACCCCAGCACCGGGTGCCAGGCCAGACCCGCTGCTTCCCGCAGGCGGGCGCGGAACAACAGCAGCGCGGCAATCAGCGTGCCGAAGGCGACCAGCGCGGATTTCAGCGTGTCCTGCAGCACGAGCTCGCTGGGAACGCCCAGGGCCGGCGCCAGGAACATCACGGCAGCCAGGACGGCCACCACACGGTGGTCCAGCGGGAGGATGGGGCGCGACGTGTCGGAGCTCATGCGTTCGGCCCGCTCAGGGCACGACGCATGGTCAGGTGCGGGATGCCGGCTTCCTCGTAAGGCTCCCCCTGCCCTTCGAAGCCGAGCCGCCGGTAGAAGCCTTCGGCGCTGCGCTGGGCATGTAGCAGCACCTCGCTGTCCCCGCGCTCACGTGCAGCCTGCATCAGCGCCAGCAGGATGTCACGGCCCAGGCCGCTGCCGCGCAGGGTGCGGCTGACCGCCATGCGGCCGATGCGGGCCACACCCGGCGCGTGCTGCAGCAGGCGACCCGTGGCCAGGGGCATGCCCAGGCGGTTGCAGGCCAGGGCGTGGATGGCCGTGGCGTCTTCTTGATCCCATTCGAGATCCTGGGGGATCTGCTGCTCCTGCACGAAGACCTCGGTGCGGACCCGGCTGGCCTCGGCACCCAGCTCGGCCCAGCGGCCCACACGCAGCGTCACCATGGGCTCGCCGGCCTCGAAGCCCAGCAACGTGTCGCGCAGGGCCTGGGGCACGGGCCTGGAGGTCTGGGTGGCGGGGTCGGCGTAGACATAGACCAGCTCGCAACTGATCAGCAGCGCATCGCCGCGGAAAATGCTGCCGCGGAACAGCAGCGAGGAGTTGCCGATGCGCTCGCACTTCATACCGATATCCAGCATGTCGTCGTAACGCGCCGAGGCGTGGTACTCCAGCGTCGCCTTCTTCACGTAGAGGTCACCGCCCAAATGTTCCATGGCTTCGACGTAAGGCAGGGCCAGCGCGCGCCAGTAGTCGCTGATGGCCGTATCGAAATACATCAGGTAATGGGCGTTGAAGACGATCTTCTGCATGTCCACCTCGGCCCAGCGCACGCGCAGGCGGTGGAAGTAGCGGAAGTCGGCACGGGTCGGTGTGGTGGCGCTCATGGGGTCTGGAAGGCGTGTTTCAGGGCGCGGGCCGCGTCGGCATGGGCCTGCAGGGCTTCGGGGATGGCGCGGCCCATCTTGATGAATTCGTGGACCACGCCGCGGTAGATCTCTAGCTCGACCCTCACGCCCGCGGCACGCAGCTTGTCGGCGTAGAGCACGCCCTCGTCGACCAGCGGGTCGCATTCGGCCAGGCCGATCCAGGCCGGTGCCAGGCCCTCCACGTCCGGCGCCAGCAAGGGCGCGAAACGCCAGTCTTCACGGTCCGCCTCGCTGTTGACGTAGTGGTTGAAGAAATAGCTGATCTGCTCTTCACCGATCACGAAGCCCTCGGCATAGGTCTTGTGCGAGGGCGTGTCCTGGTGTGCGGCACAGCCGGGGTAGAACAGCAGCTGCAGGGCCAGCGGCAGGTTGGCATCGCGCGCCTCGATGGCGCAGACGATGGCCAGCGTGCCGCCCGCACTGTCACCGCCGACGGCAATGCGCGTGCCATCCAGGCCCAGGGCCCCGGCCTCGCGGACCAGCCACTGCAACGCGTCCCAGGCGTCGTTGGCGGCGGTGGGAAATTTGTGCTCCGGGGCCAGCCGGTAGTCCACCGAGACCACGGCACAGCGTGCCAGGTGGCTCAGGTGGCGGCAGAGCGCATCGTGCGTGGCCACGCTGCCGATGGTGAAGCCGCCGCCATGGAAATACAGCAGCACTGGCAGGCGTTCCTGGGCCGGCGCGTAGAGGCGCGCGGCGATGGTGGCGCCATCCCGGGTGGGGATGGACAGCTCCTCCACGCGGGCCAGCTTGTGGCCCGGGATGTCCAGCATGCCCGAACCCATTTCGTAGACCTGGCGCGCCTGCTGCGGCGTCAGTGCGTGCAGCGGCAGCTGGCGGGTGCGCGCCATGCGGTCCAGCAGCTGATGCATGGCCGGGGTCAGCAGGGACCGGGGGTTGCGTTGGTGACTCATGCGCGCGCGTTTGCTTGCTATAAACAGGGGAACAGAGACACAAATCCTACACTGCGGAGACAGCGCACCATGGCCCTCATCTACTACGTCACCCAGGTCCAGTTCGAGTTTGGAGCGATCAAGCTGCTCAAGGCCGAATGTGAACGCATCGGCATCAGCCGCCCGCTGATCGTCACGGATGCCGGCGTCAAGGCCGCCGGCCTGCTGCAGAAGGCGCTGGACGCCCTGCCCGGCCTGCCCGTCGCCGTGTTTGACCAGACGCCGTCCAATCCCACCGAAGCCGCCGTACGTGCCGCGGCCGCCATCTACAAAGCGCAGGGCTGCGACGGCCTGATCGCCGTGGGCGGTGGCAGCGCGATCGACTGCGCCAAGGGCGTGGCCATTGCGGCCACACACGAAGGCCCGCTCAAGACGTACGCCACCATCGAGGGCGGCTCACCCAAGATCACCGAGCGCGTTGCGCCGCTGATCGCCGTGCCCACCACGGCCGGCACGGGCAGCGAGGTGGCGCGCGGCGCCATCCTGATCGTCGACGACCACCGCAAGCTGGGCTTCCACTCCTGGCACCTCGTGCCCAAGGCCGCCATCTGCGACCCCGAGCTCACGCTGGGCCTGCCCCCGAAGCTCACGGCTGCGACGGGCATGGACGCCATCGCCCACTGCATGGAAACCTTCATGGCGGCGGCCTTCAACCCGCCGGCCGACGGCATTGCGCTCGACGGCCTGCAGCGCGCCTGGGCCCACATCGAACGCGCCACTCGCGACGGCTCCGACCGCGAGGCGCGGCTCAACCTCATGAGCGCCTCCATGCAGGGCGCGATGGCCTTCCAGAAGGGGCTGGGCTGCGTGCACTCCCTGAGTCACAGCCTGGGCGGCGTGGACCCGCGTCTGCACCATGGCACGCTCAATGCCATGTTCCTGCCGGCCGTCGTGGCCTTCAATGCCGGCGCCGAGTCGGTGCAGAAGGAGGCACGTCTGCTGCGCATGGCCCAGGCCATGAACCTGGATTCCGCGGGCGACATCGGCGAGGCGATCCGCGACATGAACGCCCGCCTGGGCTTGCCCACGGGCTTGCGCGCCATGGGCGTGAGCGAGAGCCAGTTCGATCAGGTCATCACCGGCGCCCTGGCCGACCACTGCCACAAGACCAACCCGCGCATTGCGAGCCCGGAGGATTACCGGGTGATGCTGGAACAGGCCATGTGAGGCCGACAAGCAGCCCTTACTTGAACAGGCAGTGCTTGGCGTAGTCGGTGGCCTCGTTGGCCGTCCAGTCGCCCTTGGGCTTGTCCTTGAGTTGGTCGCACCAGGCCTGACTGCCGACTTCGGGCGAACAGGCGGTCAGCAGCACCAGCGTGGTGGCCAGGATCAGCAGTGTCTTCATCTCGTGTCCTCGGGGTTGAATGTCATAGGGCCTGCAGCCGCGCCGGATCGGGCCGTTCCAGCCAGGCGGCATATTCCTCGGCCAGCTGCTCGCTCATGCGCACCGCGCGCGTCCAGGCCTGCACGCGTGCGGCCAGGTCGTTGCCGTAGTGCGTGAAGTCCTGGCGATCAGGCAGCTTGCCGTTGGGCAGAGTCTGGATCCATGCCGGGTTGGGCGCCAGCAGCAGCATATTGTCCAGAAAGTGCGTGGCACGGTGGCGCCACTTGAGTGCCTTGTCCAGCCAGCCCGGCACCACGGCGCGCTGGAAGTGCGGATAGAGCACCAGGCCCGGTCGCTGAGCGGCATCGGGCGCCGCGGCGTAGTTGAGGTGCAGGTGGTAGTCGGTGATGCCGCCGTCCCAATAGGCGCCGGGCGGTGCGCCCGGGATGTCGTGCACGGCCTGCAGCACAAAGGGGATGGAGCAGCTGGCCTGCAGTGCCGGGTAGAAATTGGCCTCGTCCAGCGCGAGCTGGCGCGTGCGGTAGTCGCCGGTGGCAAAGGGCAAGGGGGCAAGACGCTGCCCCACCCCACCCGCGGTGGAGAAAACCACGCGTTCGAGCCAGGCGCCCATGGCGCGACGGCGCACACTGTTGCTCAGGAAAGCGCCCAGATAGCCCAGCGGCGTGCGCACGCCGTGTTCGCGACCCAGCAGATGGCGTCCGTGTGAGGTCACGATGTGCAGGCGATAGCGCGGGTGCTGCAGCACTTCGGGCACACGGCCGCCGTAGAACAGGCGCAGGTTGCGCGCGAACTCCTCGCTAACCAGCCGTGCCGGCGGCAGTTTCTGCCCGGGCCGCAGCTCGTAGTGCTGGTGGATGTAGTCATGCTCCAGGCGCTCGAAGGCGGCCATAGGCTGGTCCAGACACGCTGTGGCCATGCGCCAGGCGCCGATGGAGGCACCGACCAGGTCGACCGGCTGCTGCGACCGGGGCAGCCACTCGCCAAAAACAAAACGGTCGACGGCGCCGAGGATCAGCCCCTTGGGGCCGCCCGCAGCGGCCGGGATGGTGCGGATGTGGTCGGGGGACAGGCCGTAGCGACGGATGTGCTCGCGGGCCGCGGGCCCGGCGTACAGACTCAATGCTTGCATGCGGAAAGAGAAGACAGAAGTTCGCGCGGATTCAGGTATGGGCCGACCAGTCGAAAGGGTCCTGCTGCAGCACCATGTCGATGTCCAGGTCCAGCACCTCACCGACTTCGCCCGGGAAGGTCACGGCCAGGGCCTTGTCATTGAGCTTGGCTTCCTTGGCACGGGCACGCCAGGTGGCCAGGTGGATCACGCCGGCCAGCGGTTCGTAGACGTTGTTGGAGAACGGCGCGTACTGGTGCTCCAGCGCGTCGACCATGGGCTGCGGGAAGCGCCACTGGCGCACATAGGCGCCGCCGACATGGGCGTAGTTGTAGCCAAAGCGCAGCATCTCGGCCTTGGCGCGCTTGAGGTCCAGCGGGCCGAGCTCTTTGTTGAGGGCGGCCATCTCGGCCGGCATGCCGGCATGCATGACCAGTTCCCCGATGGCGTGGATGAGGCCGCAGGTGAAGGCGGCGCCCTGGTTCTGCCGCGTCACGCCGGCCAGCGAACGCGAGAGCTTGGCCACGTTGAGGCTGTAGGCCCAGAACTGCGGCAGGTTGACGCCCGGGATGCCCCTGAGCGAGGCGGCCGATGCGGCATCGGCCGCCATGTGGCGGATATGCGCCAGATCCAGCAGGGCCAGCGACTCGGCCGCGCTGTGGACCTTGCCCGAGAGCTTGAACAGTGGCGTGTTGGCCGTCTGCAGCACGCGCGTGGTCAGGGCCGGGTCGGTGCCGATCAGCTGCGTGATGTTCTTGAGGTCCGGTACCTCGCGGTCAAGTTCGCTGAGCAGCAGCGCGACGACCTTGGGGATGCTGGGCAGCACGATGGGCGAAGCCAGCAGGGCATTCAGCTCCATGGCGGGCATCTCCGGTGTGCAAGCGGACTCATGGGGGCATTATCACGCGCCCTTGAGGCCTGCGTCGAGATGCCCCTGCGCCGGGGGCGCCAGGGCGACCTCGGGCAACGGGGCTTCAGCGCTTGAGCTTGGCGAAGGCAGAGGCCATGGCCGACTGCGGTGCCGGGTCGTTGTAGCGGCGTGGCTGGGGCTGGCCCCGCCCTGCCCCTTCAAAGCGGTTCTCCCGCGGGGCATCGCGCCGGCCGGGCGCGGCGTCGAGCTTCATGGTCAGACTGATGCGCTTGCGCGCCACATCCACTTCCAGCACCTTGACCTTGACGATGTCGCCCGTCTTGACCACTTCGCGGGCGTCGTTGACGAACTTGTTCGCGAGCTGGCTCACGTGGACCAAGCCGTCCTGGTGCACGCCCAGGTCGACGAAGGCGCCGAACTGGGCCACGTTGCTGACCGTGCCTTCCAGCACCATGCCTTCCTGCAGGTCCTTGATGTCGTCCACGCCCTCGTTGAAGCGCGCCACCTTGAAGTCCGGGCGCGGGTCACGGCCGGGCTTTTCCAGCTCGCCCAGGATGTCCTTGACGGTGATGACGCCGAACTGCTCGTTGGCAAACAGCTCGGGTTTCAGCGTCTTGAGCATCTCGGCGCGGCCCATGAGTTCGGCCACGGGCTTGCCGGTCTTCTGCATGATCTGCTCGACCACGGGGTAGGTCTCGGGGTGCACGCCCGTCATGTCCAGCGGGTTGTCGCCACCGCGGATGCGCAGGAAGCCTGCGCTTTGTTCGAAGGTCTTGGCGCCCAGGCCGGTGACCTTGAGCAGGTCCTGGCGGCTCCTGAAAGCCCCATTCGCCTCGCGCCAGCGCACCACGGCTTTGGCCACGCTGGACGACAGGCCCGAGACGCGCGAGAGCAGCGGCACACTGGCCGTGTTCAGGTCCACGCCCACGGAGTTCACGCAGTCTTCGACCACGGCGTCCAGCATGCGGGCCAGCTCGCTCTGGTTCACGTCGTGCTGGTATTGGCCCACGCCGATGGACTTGGGGTCGATCTTCACGAGTTCGGCCAGCGGGTCCTGCAGTCGGCGCGCAATGCTGGCCGCGCCACGCAGGCTCACGTCCACATCGGGCATTTCCTGCGACGCGAACTCGCTGGCGGAATAGACCGAGGCGCCGGCCTCGCTGACCACCACCTTCTCGATCTGCTTGTCCACCTTGGCGGCGAGCTTGATCAGGTCGGCGGCCAGTTTGTCGGTCTCGCGGCTGGCCGTGCCGTTGCCGATGGCGATCAGGTTCACGCCATGTTTCTCGACCAGACGCGCCAGGGTATGCAGCGAGCCTTCCCAGTCGCGCTTGGGCTCATGCGGGTAGACCGTGGCCGTGTCCACCAGCTTGCCCGTGGCGTCGACCACGGCCACCTTGACGCCGGTGCGTATGCCTGGGTCCAGGCCCATGACCACGCGCGGCCCGGCTGGTGCGGCCAGCAGCAGATCGCGCAGGTTGTCGGCAAAGACCTTGATGGCCACCTTCTCGGCCTCCTCGCGCAGACGGGTGAAGAGATCGCGCTCGGTGGACAGGCTGAGCTTGACGCGCCAGGTCCAGGCCACGCATTTGCGCAGCAGATCGTCCGCCGGGCGCCCCTTGTGGCTCCAGCCCAGGTGCAGGGCGATCTTGCCTTCGGCGAGCGAGGGCTTGCCCGGCTCGGGCTCCACGGGCAACACCAGCTTGGCGTCCAGGATTTCCAGTGTGCGGCCGCGGAACACCGCCAGCGCCCGGTGCGAAGGCACGCGGCCGATGGGCTCGTCGTAGTCGAAATAGTCGCGGAACTTGGTCACATCGACGTTGTTCTCGTCCTTGCCCGCGGCCAGCTTGCTCTGGAACAGACCTTCCTGCCAGAGCCATTCGCGCAGGGACTGCACCAAGGCGGCGTCCTCGGCCCAGCGCTCGGACAGGATGTCGCGCACGCCATCAAGCACAGCCGCCACGGTGGTGAAGTCGTCGCCGGCCTCGGTTTTCTCTTTCAGTACAAAGGCCTGGGCCTCGATGGCCGGGTCCAGCGTCGGATCGGCAAAGAGCTTGTCGGCCAGGGGTTCGATGCCGGCCTCTCGTGCGATCTGGCCCTTGGTGCGGCGTTTGGGCTTGTAGGGCAGGTAGAGGTCTTCAAGTTCCTGCTTGGTCGGCGCCGCGGCAATGGCGGCCTGGAGCTGGGGCGTGAGCTTGCCCTGCTCCTCGATGCTCTTGAGGATGGCGGCACGACGCTCTTCCAGCTCCCGCAGATAGACCAGTCGGACCTCCAACTCGCGCAACTGGGTATCGTCCAGCCCGCCCGTGACTTCCTTACGGTAGCGGGCGATGAAGGGGACGGTGGCCCCTCCGTCCAGCAAGGCCACGGCGGCCTCGACCTGCTGTGTTCTGACCCCGATTTCCTGCGCGATCTGCGCGATGATTTTCTGCATGACTGTCTGACTCGCCGCCGGCCCGGACGCCGGCGCATGGAAACAAAGCCCGCGAGTGTGCCACAGCCCGACTTGAGGCCTGTCAGACAAATTCCTACAGCAGGATCAGGCAAATTCCGACTCAAGTTTTTAACGCTGGCGGTCAGTATCGACAGCAAGAGTCGGGAGGACGGGCAGAGGGCCCGGCCTGTCGGTCATATCGTCCATTACAGGTGCAAACATGAATCTTCAAAGCGTGCCCACATCCGCTCCCGTCATGCCCGGTGAATTCCCTGTCCAAGCCTATGACGATAACTTCATGACCGAGGAGCGTCTGCCTTTCACGGTACGTCTGGTTCGCAATGAAGCAGATCTGCGCAAGGCCGTTCAGATCAGGCAACAGGCCTACGCCCGCCACATGCCCGAAGTCGCCCAAGGGTTGGGCGCACCCGAGGCTGTAGATACCCAGGATGGCGTGGTGATCTTGCTGGCGGAATCCAAGGTCGACGGCTCGCCTCTCGGGACAGCCCGCATCCAGACGAACGAGTACGAGGCGCTGGCGCTGGAGAAGTCGATCGCCCTGCCCGAATGGCTGCAGGGGAAGTCCCTGGCCCATGTCAGTCGCCTGGGCATCGTCCAGGGACATGCAGGTCGACTGGTCAAGCTGATGCTTTTCAAGGGGTTGTTCAAATACTGGGAACAGAACGGCATCGACTGGGCTGTTGTGGCGGCCCGTACGCCGCTGGACCGCATGTATCAGCAACTGCTGTTCAAGGATGTCTTCCCGGGCCAAGGCCTTACCCCTCTGGCACACATGAACAACGTACCTCATCGGGTCATGGCCTTCGAAGTCGCTACGGCCTATGCGCGTTGGCGCCAAGCAGGCCATCCCTTGACCCAGTTCATCTTCTTCACCCAGCACCCCGATCTGGATGTCGGAGGTGAGCCCGCGGAGTACGCCCATCCGGCGCACACGCGACACGCGACCGCCGTTCAACCTTACCAAGCCTGATCCCCGGGCCTCGGCGCATTCTGCAGCCACCCCGCCACAGAGTGGTGGGGTGGCTGGTATCTTTTCTGTAGCAAATTCGGCGCATTAGCGCTCAAACCTCCTCCAGTGGCGTTATGCTATCTCCCTACTTGGGGACGTAGCGACGAGAAATGGCCATGCTCCTTTTGCAGTAGAAAGGGTGGGAGGCGTCTGATGTGGAATGCGGCGGCAGAGCATGTACTGGCCTGGAACAGATCGCTGTCCGGGTTGGTTCAGCACGTTCTCGACCGCCTTTTCCTCTATGTGTCGATCTACCTGGTCCCCATTGGACTGGCCCTGCTCTCCATCTTTGCGCTGGTCTTCTGGGAGAACGTCTATGACGCCAGCCCGGAGCAGCAGATGGAGCTGCGTGTCCATGTTGAAAACGGTACTGAGCTCACGCCGGATCAGGCCAAGCGGGCGCTGATCCAGTCAAGCCCTGTCCTCCAGCACGAAACCAAACTGTCCGAGGTTCCCCTGTGGTTCGGTCTTGCGCTAGATGAACGCAGCGCCGTACCTCAGTATGTTGAGTTGCCCTCTCGTCATGTCGTCAGCATGAAGTGCTGGGACGGGGCGACCGGACAAGTCCTTGGCGGAACGGGTGAGGGAGGGACCGCGGGCGCTCTGCACAAGGCCAAAGCCGGGTATGCGTTGAGAATTGAACGGCCTGGACAGGCGCTGGTCTGTCGGGCTCAGTTCCAGGGGCCTGCCAAGCTCACGGCCTTTCAGTGGTCGGAGCAGGCACTCGATGTTTCGGAGCGTGACTTTCAGCGCAAATCGGGCCTGCTTGATGGTGGCATGCTGGTTTTGGCCACCTTTGTGCTGATCACTGCGCTGATCAACCGGCAGAGCCTCTACATCATCTTCGCGGCTTGGCTTTTCGTCACCCTGCGCATCAGCACCACTTCGGCAGGATGGGATACCCAGTGGCTCAACCATGCTTTTCCCGAGGATTGGCTAGCCCAGAGCAGGTCCATCGCCCGAGGACTGTGGGCCATCCTGACAGTCACGCTCTACAAAGCCCTGTTGCGCGAAGAGCTCAAGCAGGTGCGATCGGCCTTCCTCGTACACATCGCGCAGTGGCTCTGTCTGGCCTTGTTGCTGGCCGCTTTTGCGCTGCCCCGAGACCAGTTTCTGAAAGTGATGTGGTTGTTGGGCACCGGAGCCCTTGCACTTTTGCTGATGACGCTGGTGGACATCGTCTCGCGCACGAGGTCGCCGGTAGCGCTCTGGTATGCCGCGGCCCTGACCGTGACCCTGGTCTCGGGGCTGTCGGAAATTTTTGCCGCAGCCTTCAACCTGCGGCATTTCGTCAGCGTTCTGAACACTGTCACGGCAGCCTTGGCTTCGGCCCTCCTGGCCTCATTGGCCATCGCGGCCCAGATGAGACAGGAGCATCGCGCACGCCTGGCCGCCCAGGCCCAGCTCCAGCACACCTACGACACCGTCCCCATCGGCATGTTCACGCTGGACCTGCAGGGGCGCTTCACCAGCATCAACCCGGCGTTGCGCCGCATGCTCGGGCCGCGGGCCTTCAAAAGCGCGCACAACACCTGGCAGCAGTACTTCGGGGCCGACATCTGGCATCAGCTGCTGGACCTGGTGCAGAACCGCCAGGACGGCGAGCTCGAGATCCGCAGCCAGATGGACATCACGGGCTACGAGGCGCCGCGGCGCTATCTGGTCAAGGCCGCCCTCGCGGGCGACAAGATCGAGGGCTCTCTGCAGGACGTGACCGAGAAATCCATGGCGGCCGAGGAGCTCAACTTCCTGGCCGACAACGACGCGCTGACCAAGGTGCTCAACCGGCGCGGGGTCGAGAAAGCCTTCTACGAGGCCGTGGCCGCCGTGGACGAGGCCCACCCCCTGGCCCTGGCCTATCTGGACCTGGACCGCTTCAAGCTCATCAACGACCTCTATGGCCACAACGCGGGCGACGAGGTGCTGCGCCAGGTCTGCCACCGCGTCAACGTGCTGCTGGCGGCGCACATGAAGCTCGGCCGAGTCGGTGGCGACGAGTTCGTCATCCTGCTGCCCGACACGCGCATGCCGCTGGCCACGGTGATTGCGCGCGGCATTATCGAGAACATCGACGAGAAGCCCTTCCGCGTTGGCGAAAAGGCCTTCTATGTGCGTGGCTCCATCGGCCTGATCGAGGTCAGCCCGGGCACGCAGTTCAAGGAGGTGCTGTCCACCTCCGACCGCGCCTGCCGCGAGGCCAAGAGCGGTCAGCACCGCGGCCTTGTGGTCTACGAGCAGGGCTCACCGGCCTTCAAGGAGCATCAGGCCGAGCTGCGCCTGATCGGCGAACTGTCGGCCAGCGACAGCATCGATGGCCTGTTCCTGGAGATGCAGCCCATCATGTCGCTCACGCGCCCGAGCGACGCGATGAACTTCGAGGTGCTGCTGCGCATGCGGGATGCGGCCGGGGAGTTGCTACCGGTCAACCGGGTGATTGCCGCGGCCGAAGACAGCGGGCGTATGAGTCGC
Source organism: Hylemonella sp. (assembly GCF_027532185.1). Taxonomy (GTDB): domain Bacteria; phylum Pseudomonadota; class Gammaproteobacteria; order Burkholderiales; family Burkholderiaceae_C; genus Hylemonella. The sequence continues at coordinate 96,405 of NZ_JAPZSV010000002.1, forward strand.
ATTGACCACTGGGTGCTGACCACCACCCTGGCCTGGCTGGACCAGCACCGTGACAAGCTGCAGCGCACCCAGTTCGTCTGCATCAACCTCAGCGGCGCTTCGCTCAACGACGAGGAATTCATGCAGGAAGTCTTCGGCATCCTGCGCCGCAACAGCCATGTGTCGAGCTTCCTGACCATCGAGATCACCGAGAGCGTGGCCCTGCACGATCTCAAGAACACGCGCCGTTTCATCGACAAGGTGCGTGGCTACGGCGCGCGCGTGGCGCTGGACGACTTCGGGGCCGGTTACACCTCCTTCTCCTACCTCAAGGAGCTGCCCGCGGACCTGCTCAAGATCGACGGCAGCTTCGTCGTCAACATGAACCAGCACCCGGCCAATGTGTCCATCGTCGAGGCCATCGTCAATCTGGCCCGCAACCTGGGCATGAAGACCATTGCCGAATGGGCCGAGGACTCGGCCACGGTGCAGGCCCTGGCCGAAATCGGGGTCGACTATGTCCAGGGTTATGCCGTGGCCCGCCCCATGGCGCCCGAGAAGCTGCTCGAGGTGCCTTCGGCCGCCGGCTTCATCAAGGACGTGGACCTCATCCAGTTCGTGGACGCGCTGGACCGGCAGAACAATCCGCTGGCCCAGCTCGATCTGCTGATGGACGGCGACAAGCCCGCCCCGCCCAAGATCCACTGACCCGTCGGGCTCAGTCTTCAGCCGGCCGCGCGCAGCGCCTTGCGCAGCTCCTGGCCCAGCTCAGGCTTGTGCGCAAAGGGATCGGTGGGGTTGCGTGCGAGCATCACGTCTTCCAGCCGCGTCTGCACCGAGGCAATGGCCTTGGGGTGGCTGTAGATGTAGAACTGCCCGGCCGCCACAGCGTCAAAGACCAGCTGCGCCACCTCGGCCGCCGTCACCTTGCCCGAACTCACGGCCTTGTCGGTCATGGCCTGGCCGATGAGCTGGCTGCGCGTGGGTTTGGCCGCGGCCAGCTCACCCGGCCGGTTGCGCTCGCTGTGCTGGATGCCCGTGGGCACGAAAAAGGGGCAGAGTACCGAGGCACTGACCTGGTCCGTCACCAGACTCAGGTCCTGGTACAGCGTCTCGCTGAGCGAGACCACGGCGTGCTTGCTGACGTTGTAGACGCCCATGTTCGGCGGGTTCAGCAGCCCGGCCATGCTGGCCGTGTTGACGATGTGGCCGCGCCAGGCCGGGTCTTTCCTCGCGGCCTCCAGCATCATTGGGGTGAACAGGCGCACGCCGTGGATCACCCCCCACAGGTTCACGCCCAGCACCCAGCGCCAGTCCTGCACGGTGTTTTCCCAGATCAGGCCACCGGCACCCACGCCGGCATTGTTGAAGACGAAATGCGGTGCGCCGAAATGGCCATGCACGCGCTGGGCCAGGTGTTCCATCTGCGCCGCGTCGGAGACGTCCACCTGCTGGGCAAGCACCTCGGCGCCGGCCGCCCTGAGCTCGGCGGCCGCCTTGTCGAGTGCGTCCTGCTGCACGTCGGCCAGCACCAGGTTCATGCCCAGGCGCGCGCCGATGCGCGCACATTCGAGCCCGAAACCCGAGCCCGCGCCGGTCAGCACGGCGGTCTTGCCCTTGAAATCCTTGATCATCGTGTCGTCCTCTTGCTGTCGTTATGAATTCAGTGGGGCAGCGCGCGCTGCAGGATGGCGGCGAAATCGCAGCCACGGCCCAGGCTGCCGTAGGTCTGGCCCCAGTCCCCGCCCAGGCGTGAATCGCAGAAGGCCGCGAACACCGCGGCCGGCGCACTCTGGGCCAGCAGCGCGGCCTGTACGGCCAGGGCTACGTCCTGCGCCAGTCGGCGCGCTTCGGTCTCGCTGGCCATGGCCTCCACGCGCAGCGGCAGGCTGCGTGCAAGACGATCCAGCGCCGCATGCTGGCCACGGGCGGGTGCCAGTTCATGGTCCAGCGCTGCAGCGACATCCCCCTTGCGCAGCGCACGCAGCAGATCGAGGGCCATGATGTTGCCCGCGCCCTCCCAGATGGAGTTGACCGGCATCTCGCGGTAGATGCGTGCCATCACGCCCTCGCCGCCCTCCTCCACATAGCCGTTGCCGCCCAGGCATTCCATGGCCTCCTGGGCAAAGCCGGCACCGCGCTTGCAGATCCAGAACTTGGCCACGGGCGTGAGCAGGCGCGCCATGAGCTGCTCGTGCGCGTCGCCTGCGCGGTCGAAGGCACGCGCCACGCGGATGGACAGGGCCGTGGCGGCCTCGCTCTCCAGCGCCAGATCGGCCAGCACATTGCGCATGAGCTCCTGCTCAATCAGGGGCTTGCCGAAGGCCAGGCGCTGGCGTGTGTGGTTCAGTGCCAGCGCCAGGGCCTGGCGCATCAGGCCGCTGCTGCCGAGGGCGCAGTCGAGCCGCGTCATGGTGCCCATCTCGAGGATCTGCGGCACACCCCGCCCCTCCTCACCCACGAGCCAGGCCGCGGCCTGCACGAATTCCACCTCGGAGCTCGCATTGGCCTTGTTGCCCAGCTTGTCCTTGAGCCGCTGGATGTAGAGCGCGTTGAGCGTGCCGTCGGGCATCACGCGCGGCAGGAAGAAGCAGCTCAGCCCAGCCGGTGCCTGGGCCAGCACGAGAAAAGCGTCACACATGGGGGCCGAGAAGAACCACTTGTGCCCGGTGAGGCGGTAACGCGCCCCCCAGGCGTCGTTGCCGTCGGCCTGGGCCTGCGTCGTGTTCGCGCGCACGTCCGAGCCCCCCTGCTTCTCCGTCATGCCCATGCCCATGGTCACGCCGGCCTTGTCGCGCCAGGGCTTGAGCACGGGGTCGTAGTCGCGGCTCGTGAGCTTGGGGCCCCAGTCGGCATAGACGGCCGTGTTACGGCGCAGGGCCGGGGTGGCTGCATAGCTCATGGAGATCGGGCACAGCATGGAAGGCTCGAGCTCGGTGAACAGCATGAAGCCCGCGGCGCGCTGCACGTGCGGCGACACGCCGGTGCCGAGCGTGGGGGCCACAGACTCGGCCCAGGGTGTGCCGTGCAGGCCCGCGCCCACAGCTGCGGCCATGAGCACGTGGTAGCTCGGGTGGAATTCCACCTGGTCGATGCGCCGGCCCTGGCGGTCGTGGCTGTGCAGCTGGGGCGTGTGCACATTGGCCAGACGCGCATGGTTCTGCATCTCGGCCGTGCCCAGCGCGACCCCCAGCTGCTGGAGTGCGGCGGTGTCGAGCTGCGGCGCGTTGAAGCGCAGCGCGTCCTGCAGCGGCCGGTTGGTCTCGTAGAGGTTGTAGTCGACCAGCGGCGCGGGCTGGTTGAAGACCTCATGCGTGGTGTTCATGGGATCTTCCTCGCCACGCCGCAGGCCTCAAATCAGCTTGACCAGCTGCTTGCCGAAATTTTTACCTTTCAGCAGGCCCAGGAAGGCCTCGGGTGCGGCAGCCAGGCCCTGGGCCACGCTCTCGCGCGGGCGCAGCTTGCCGGTGCCAACCAGGGTGCCGAGCTCCTTGAGCGCCTCGGGCCAGATCTCCATGTGCTCGCTGACGATGAAGCCCTCAACCTTGAGGCGGCTCACCAGGATCAGCGCCGGGTTGGCCAGGGGCAGTGGCTGGCCGTTGTAGCCGGCGATCATGCCGCAGACCGCGATACGGCCGAAGGCGTTCATGCGCAGCAGCACGGCGTCGAGCACCATGCCACCCACGTTCTCGAAGTAGCCATCGATGCCCTTGGGGCAGGCCTGCTTTAGCGCCTTGGACAGCGAGATGGCGTCCTTGTGCTCCTTGTAATCGACACAGGCGTCGAAGCCCAGTTCGTTCACCACGTAGTCGCACTTGTCCTTGCCGCCGGCAATGCCCACCACGCGGCAGCCACGTGCCTTGGCCAGGGCTCCAAAGGCGCTGCCCACGGCGCCCGCAGCCGCGCTGACCACCATGGTCTCGCCGGCCTTGGGGTTGATGATCTTCACGAGGCCATACCAGGCCGTCACGCCGGGCATGCCCACTGCACCCAGATAGTGGCTCAGCGGCACATGGGTGGTGTCCACCTTGCGCACGGCACCGGGCTGGTTGGCGTCGACCACGCTGTACTGCTGCCAGCCGCCCATGCCCACGACCTTGTCGCCAACGGCGAACTTGGGGTGACGGCTCTCGACCACCTCGCCCACCGTCCCCCCGATCATGACCTCGCCCAGAGGCTGCGGCTGCGCATAGCTCTTGCTGTCGTTCATGCGGCCTCGCATATAGGGGTCGAGGCTCAGGTAATGGTGGCGCACCAGAACCTGGCCATCCTGCAAGGCAGGGGTGTCGGTGGTGACGAGCTTGAAGTTGCTCGTGGTGGCTTCGCCCTCGGGGCGGTTGTCGAGCAGGATCTGTTGGTTGCTGGGCATGGTGGGTCCTTAATCAGTGGAAATCACGTTGAGCGCGTTGCTGTCCTTGGGGCCGGTGGGCAGGCGCTTGACGTACTTGAAAGTGCCGGTGGCATGGGAGCAGGGCTTGCCCTCGGCATCAAAAACCGTGGCCTCGGTGAAGGCCAGCGTGGCGGTGCGGTGGATCAGCCTGCCTTTGGCGGTGAGCTTGCCACGCGCGGCCTGCATGAAGCTGGTCTTCATCTCGATGGTGACCACGCCCATCTCGGGCTGCACGCTGCGCGCCGCGCAGGCCATGGTCACGTCCATCAGCGTCATGGTGGCGCCGCCGTGCGTGACGGCAAAGGAGTTGAGGTGCTCGGGCCGGGCCTCGTAATGCAGCTCGGAGGCCCCGTTCTCGAAACGCTCCAGGGTGAAGCCCAGGTGGTCGACAAAGGGGACCCGCACGCCAAAGGGAATCGACATGCCCTCAGCCTCCGGTCACGCAGCTCACACCGCCGTCCACGGCCAGCCACTGGCCCGTGATGTGCTTGCCGGCATCGGATGCGTAGAGCAGGCACAGGCCCTTGAGGTCCTCGTCGTCGCCCAGGCGTTGCAGCGGTGCGTGCTTCTTGAGCTCGTCCACGCCCCAGGCCTCCAGGGTGCCGGCGGTCATCTTGCTGGGGAAGAAGCCCGGGCAGATGGCGTTGACGTTGATGCTGTACTTGCCCCACTCCGCTGCGAGTGCGCGCGTGAAGTTGATCACCGCGCCCTTGGAGGTGTTGTAGGCGATGGTCGTCATCTGCGGCGGGTTGCCGCCCAGGCCGGCGATCGAAGCCACGTTGATGATGCGGCCCTGCTTGCGCGGGATCATGCTCTTCTTGCCCACGACCTGGCTCAGGATGAAATAGCCGCGGATGTTGAGGTTCATCACCTTGTCCCAGGCCGGGATGGGGTGGTCCTCGGCGGGGGCACCCCAGGCGGCGCCGGCGTTGTTGACCAGGATGTCGATGTCACCCATGCGCTGCAGCGTCTCGGACGCCAGGCGGTGGATGTCGTCCTCGCGGGAGCAATCGGCCGCGATCCAGCGCGCATCGATCCCGGCCGCCTGCAGGTCGGCCACAGCCACCTCCAGTTCATCGGCCTTGCGCGCGCTGAGCATCACGCGCGCGCCGGCCTCGCCCAGGGCGTGGGCCAGCTGCAGGCCCAGGCCGCGCGAGCCGCCGGTGATCAGGGCGGTCTTGCCCTTGAGGTCGAAGAGTTGCTGGATGGTACGGGTCATGTCTCGTCTTTCTTCATTTCATGAGGGATCGGATCCAGATCAGGCCGGCGCCGATGCTGGCCACGGCTGCGCCGCCGATCTGGAAGCTGTCGCCGAGCATGCGGTCCTGCTTTTGCAGAAACATGCCCAGCACCAGGGTCAGGAGTCCGCCATAGATGCAGATCCAGGCCCAGCGCTCTACACGGAGTTTGTTGGTGTCGCTTGCCATCTCAGTAGCCCTCCTCAGGAAAGTCCGCGCAGGTCATGTCGCGCGTCTCTACTACCTTAAGCCAGGCGCCGATTTTCGGCAATTCATATCGGAAGAAATATTGAGCGGACAGCAAGCGGCCGCGGTTGCCGGCGTCCTGTGTACCGGCCAGTGCCGCCAGCGCCACGTCGAGCCAGATCCAGGCCAGCACCGTGTGGCCGAAAGCCTGCATATAAGGCACGGCATTGGCCAGGGCTTCGCCAGGCTGGCCGGTGGACCAAGCGGCCTGCGTGGCCGCACCCACCTGCTGCAGGGCCTGCCCCAGTTGCGCGGCATAAGGCGCCAGTTCGGCCTGCCGTTGCGCACGGGCGATGGTGGCCGTCATGCGGCCGGCCAGCAGCTGCAGGCCCCGGCCCTCCTCCATCAGCACCTTGCGGCCCAGCAGGTCCAGGGCCTGGATGCCGTGCGTGCCCTCGTGGATCATGTTGAGGCGGTTGTCGCGCCAGTACTGCTCCACCGGGAAGTCGCGCGTGTAGCCGTAGCCGCCGTGGATCTGGATGGCGAGTGAATTAGCCTCCAGACACCATTCGCTGGGCCAGCTCTTGGCGATCGGCGTGAGTACCTCCAGCAACAGGCGCGCCTCGTCGGCGGCCTCGGGCGTGCCCGTGTGCTGCTCGTCGACCAGGCGCGCGCAATACAGCTGCAGGGCCAGCGAACCTTCGCACCAGGACTTCTGCGCCAGCAGCATGCGCTTGATGTCGGCGTGCTCGATGATGCGGATTTGCGGTTGGGCCGCGTCTTTTCCGTCGGGCCCGATCGGGCGGCCTTGTGGACGGTTCTTCGCGTACTCCAGGCTGGCCTGATAGCCGGCCATGCCCAGCATGGTGGCCGCCATGCCGATGCCGATGCGCGCCTCGTTCATCATGTGGAACATGCAGCGCAGGCCCTGGCCCGGCTGGCCCACGAGGTAGCCCACGGCGCCGGCGCCGGCACCGTCCAGTCCCCCGCCGGCTTCACCTCGCACGGGGTACTTGCCTTCGCCGAAGTTCAGCAGGGTGTTGGTGGTGCCGCGCCAGCCGCACTTGTGGTTCAGACCGGCCAGCGCGACGTCGTTGCGTTCACCGGTCAGGCGGCCCTCGGTGTCCACGAGTTTCTTGGGCACGATGAAGAGCGAGATGCCGCGCGTGCCGGGAATGAGCTTGCCGTCAGGCCCGGGGATCTTGGCCAGCACGAGGTGGATGATGTTTTCGGTCAGCTCGTGTTCGCCGGCCGAGATCCACATCTTGTTGCCCTTCAAGCGATAGCGCGGGCCCAGCGGATCGTTCTGGTAATCCGCGCCATCGGGCACGGCACGGGTGGCGATATCGCTCAGGGACGAACCGGCCTGGGGTTCGGACAGGCACATGGTGCCCGAGAAGCGGCCCGCGAACTCGTTCTTCGCGAAGACCTCCTTCTGCAAGTCCGAGCCGTGCGCCATCAGCAGGTTGGCATTGCCGGACGTGAGCATGCCCGAGCCGATGCTGATCGAGGCCATGGCGAAGAAGGAATTGGCCGCGGCCTCCACCGTGTAGGGCAGCTGCATACCGCCCACCTCGTAGTCCTGCGCGGCGCTGAGCATGCCCGAGGCTGCATAGGCCTTCTGGGCCTCGTGCGTGGCCTGGGGCAGGATGACCTTCTCGCCGTCGAAGCGCGGCTCCTCGATGTCAACAGTGCGGTTGAAGGGCGCGTACTTTTCGCGCGCGATACGCTCGCAGGTGTCGAGCACCGCGTCGAAGGTCTCGCGGCTGTGATCAGCGAAACGTTCGCGGTCCTTCAGTGCGTCGGCCTGGAGCCACTGGTAGAGCAGGAAATCAAGCGTCTGCCGGTAGCTCATAGTCGTCTTTCCTGGATGCAATGAGAACAGCTCAGCGCGGAAGCGGATACGCTGGCCTTAAGAAACCCGAACCGCGGGCCGCCGTGGATCCAGCTGGGCTGGGCCACAGGCTGCGCCCCCTGCAAGGGGGGTGGCGTAGCGACACGCAGTGCGCGCAGCCTGGGGGTGAGCCATCAGAGAACCTCGAAGACGCCGGCTGCGCCCATGCCGCCGCCGATGCACATGGTGACCACCACACGCTTGGCACCGCGGCGCTTGCCCTCAATCAGCGCATGGCCGGTGAGGCGCTGGCCGCTCACGCCGTAGGGGTGACCCACGGCAATCGCGCCGCCGTTGACGTTGAGGCGATCGGCTGGAATGCCCAGCTTGTCGCGGCAGTAGAGCACCTGCACGGCGAAGGCTTCGTTGAGTTCCCAGAGGTCGATGTCCGACACCTTGAGACCCAGGTTCTTCAGCACCTTGGGCACGGCGAAGACGGGGCCGATGCCCATCTCGTCGGGTTCGCAGCCGGCCACCGCAAAACCGAGGAAACGGCCCAGGGGTTTGAAGCCACGCTTGCTGGCCAACTCTTCGCTCATGACCACGCAGGCGCCCGCGCCGTCGGAAAACTGGCTGGCGTTACCCGCGGCGATCACGCCACCGGGGATGGCGGGCTTGATGCCGCTGATGCCTTCCTTGGTCGTGCCTTCACGCAGGCCTTCGTCCGCGCTGACCGTGACCTTCTTGGTGATCAGGCCCAGGGTCTTGTCGGCCACGCCGGCCGTGACGGTGATGGGGGCGATCTCGGCGTTGAACAGGCCGGCGGCCTGGGCCGCGCAGGCCTTCTGCTGGCTGGCGGCGCCGTACTCGTCCATGGCATCGCGGCCGATGTTGTAGCGCTTGGCCACCTGCTCGGCGGTCTGCAGCATGTTCCAGTAGATCTCGGGCTTGAGCTTCATCAGCTCCGGATCGCGCAGCATATGGGTGTTGGCCTCGTTCTGCACGCAGGAGATGCTCTCCACGCCGCCGGCCACATAAACATCGCCTTCGCCCGCGATGATGCGCTGGGCCGCGGTGGCGATGGTCTGCAGGCCCGAGGAGCAGAAGCGGTTGATGGTCATGCCCGACACGGTCACGGGGCAGCCCGCAGCCAGCGCGATCTGGCGTGCGATGTTCGAGCCGGTCGCGCCCTCGGGGGTGGCGCAGCCCATGATCACGTCGTCGACCTCGGCGGCCTCGATGCCGGCGCGCTCGATGGCGTGTTTGACTGCGTGGCCGCCCAGGGTGGCGCCATGGGTCATGTTGAAGGCGCCCTTCCAGCTCTTGGCCAGGGGCGTGCGGGCGGTGGAAACGATGACGGCTTTGCTCATGATGCGGTCTCTCTCTTTCAGTTGTTGGGGGCGGCGGTCTGCGCGGTGTTGCGCAGCAGCTGGTGGTAGAACTGGATGGCTTCCACGTAGTTGCTTACCGAGATGCGCTCGTTGGTGCCGTGGAAGCGGCTCAGGTCTTCGGGCTTGGCGCGCACCGGCGAGAAGCGGTAGATGTGGCGCGACAGGCCCGTGAAATGGCGCGAGTCGGTGGCGGCGATCATCAGACCCGGGGCGACGATGGCACCGGGAAAGGTTTCACGCACGGTGCGGGCCACCAGCCGGTAGGACGGGCTGTCGATCGGCGAGACCGGTGAGGCGGCGTTGTTCTTGTCGGCGTCGCGCGGTTCGAACTTGACGCGCTCGTCGGCCACGGCATGGTGCACATGGTCGTGGACCTCATCGAGCTCGTCACCGGGCAGCAGGCGGAAATTGACCACGGCCTCGGCACGGCCGGGCAACACGTTTTCCTTGTTGCCGGCCTGCACGATGGTCAGCGCCGTGGTGGTACGCAGCATGGCGTTGCTGCTCGGGCTTTTCTCCAGCTGGGCCTGGACCACGGGGCGGAACAGCCAGAGGTTGGACAGCAACACGCGGTTCACGCCCTGCATCTCGGGAGCCAGGGTCTCGAACATGTCCAGGGCCACGCCGCGGATGGCCGCCGGCATCTGCTTGTCTTCGAGTCGCGCCAGTGCGCCGCTGAGCATGCCGATAGCGCTGTGCTTGGGCGGCATGGAGGAATGGCCGGGCGTGGCGTCTACGCTGAGCACATAGCTGGCATAGCCTTTTTCGGCGATGCCGATCAGGGCGGTGGGCTGCGACAGACCGGCCAGCACGCCTTCGGTGACCAGCAGGCCTTCGTCGAGCACGAAGTCCAGCGAGACGCCCCGTGACTTGAGCAGCGCGGCGATGGCCATGGCACCGCGGCGCCCGCCGACCTCTTCGTCCGCACCGGCGATCAGGTAGACCGTCTGGCGCGGCTGAAAGCCGGTGGCCAGCAGCATCTCGATGGCCTCCATCTGAGACATCAGGTTGCCCTTGTTGTCCCAGGCGCCGCGGCCCCAGATATAGCCCTCGCGCACCTCACCCGCAAAGGGTGGCACCTGCCAACGGCCTTCGGTGCCGGGCGCGATGGGCACCACGTCCTGGTGAGCCATCAGGGCGATGGGCGCGGCTTTCGGGTCGCTGCCGGTCCAGGTGTAGAGCAGCGACAGGCCGCCCACCACCTCACGTTTGAGTTGGACATGCACGCGCGGGAAGGTCCGGGCCAGGTAGGCGTGGAACTTCTCGAACTCGTCCTTGCTGAGATCCGGATCGGTATCGCTGGAGATGGTCTTGAAGCGCACGGCGGCGCCCAGGCGCGCCGCGGCCTGAGCCGCGTCGACTGCTACTGGCGTGATCGCCTGCACAGGCACCTGGCGCGTGGGCGTCATCAGCGTCTTGCCGACGACCACCGCGGCCAAGCCCAGCAGCAGCGCCACGAGGATCAGCAGACCACGACGGATGAACTTTCCACTCATGTCTGTACGCTTTCCGACCGGGTCTCAGCCCACCTGGTTGAAGCTCTTGCCCGCGGCCACCAGCCTGGCCAGCAGCGGCGCCGGTTGCCAGAACTGGGCGTCGTCGAGCGGGTTGCGCGCGAAACGCTGCATGCTCTGCGCCACGTTGAACAGACCGACGGTGTCGGCGTACTGCATGGGGCCGCCACGGTGGATGGGGAAGCCGTAGCCCGTGAGGTAGACCATGTCGATGTCGCTGGCGCGCGAGGCAATGCCCTCTTCCAGGATATGCGCGGCCTCGTTGACCAGCGCATAGACGAGGCGCTGCACGATCTCTTCGTCGCTGATCTTGCGTGGGGTGATGCCCAGGTCCTTGCGGTGCTTCTCGATCATCTCCACCACCAGCGGGCTGGGGATGGCGTCGCGCTTGCCCGGCTTGTAGTCGTACCAGCCGGCACCGGTCTTCTGGCCATAACGGCCCATTTCACACAGCAGGTCGGCGGTCTTGCTGTACTTCATGCCCGGCTTCTCGACATAGCGGCGCTTGCGGATGGCCCAGCCGATATCGTTGCCCGCAAGGTCGCCCATGCGGAAGGGACCCATGGCGAAGCCGAACTTCTCGATCGCCTTGTCCACCTGCTCGGGTGTGCAGCCCTCCTCCAGCAGGAAGCCGGCCTGGCGGCTGTACTGCTCGATCATGCGGTTGCCGATGAAACCATCGCAGACGCCAGAGACCACCGCCGTCTTCTTGATGGTCTTGGCAATGGCCATGACCGTGGCCAGCACGTCCTTGGCCGTCTTCTCGCCGCGCACCACTTCGAGCAGCTTCATCACGTTGGCGGGGCTGAAGAAATGCAGGCCCACCACGTCCTGCGGTCGCTTGGTGAAAGAGGCGATCTTGTTGACGTCCAGCGTCGAGGTGTTGGAGGCCAGGATGGCGCCCTTCTTCATCACCTCGTCGAGCTTCTTGAACACCGTCTCCTTGACACCCATCTCCTCGAACACGGCTTCGATCACGAGATCGGCGTCCTTGATGTCGTCGTAGCTCAGCGTGGTGGACAACAGGCTCATGCGCTGTTCGTACTTGTCCTGCTTGAGCTTGCCTTTGCCGACCTGGGCTTCGTAGTTCTTGCGGATGGTGGCGACGCCACGATCCAGCGCCTCCTGCTTCATCTCCAGCATCTTGACGGGGATGCCGGCGTTGAGGAAGTTCATGGTGATGCCGCCGCCCATGGTGCCGGCACCGATCACGGCCACGGACTTGATCTCGCGCTTGGGCGTGTCTTCGGGCACGTCGGGGATCTTGGAGGCAGCGCGCTCGGCCGCGAAGATGTGCCGCAGCGCGCGGCACTCGGGCGTCCACATCAGGTTGATGAAGATCTCGCGCTCATAGGCCAGGCCTTCGTCGAACTTCTTCTTGGTGGCAGCCTCCACGGCATCCACGCACTTGAGCGGTGCGGGGAAGTTCTTGCTCATGCCGCCTACCATGTTGCGGGCGAACTGGAAGTAGGCGTCGCCCTTGGGATGCTTGCAGGGCAGCTCGCGCACCAGGGGCAGCGGGCGCACGTCGGCCTTCTCACGGGCCAGTGCCTTGGCCTCGTCCATCAGGGACTCTGCAGAGGCGGCCATCTTGTCGAACAGCTTCTGGCCGGGCACCTGGGCCAGCATCTCGGCGGGCACGGGCTCGCCGCTGACGATCATGTTAAGCGCGGCTTCCACGCCGAGCACCCGCGGCAGTCGCTGTGTGCCGCCGGCACCGGGGATCAGGCCCAGCTTGACTTCGGGCAGTGCCACCTTGCAGCCGGGCGCGCCTACGCGGTAATGACAGCCCAGGGCCAGCTCCAGGCCGCCGCCCATGGCCACACTGTGCACGGCCGCCACAACGGGCTTGGCCGAGTTCTCGATGGCCAGGATGACGCTGAGCAGATTGGGCTCGGCCAGGGCCTTGGGGCTACCGAACTCCTTGATGTCGGCCCCGCCCGAGAAGGCCTTGCCGGCACCCGTGAGGACCACGGCCTTGATCTGGCCGTCGGCATTGGCGCGGGCCAGCGCGTCGGCGATCCCCTTGCGGGTCTCGTAGCCCAGGCCGTTGACCGGAGGATTGTTCAGGGTGATCACGGCGATGTCGCCATGTGCCTCGTATTGCGCGGTCATGCAATCTCCTTGTGTGGTGGTGTCCAGGCGCTGGGGCCCGAAAAGAACGATCGTTCGATTCTAGGCCGATTGTGCGCGCCTCCGGCGTGCCGGGTGTCACCGACTTGTCTACTCGGCGACGGGATGCCGCCCAAGACAAAGCGGCACGTGGGGACCACGTGCCGCTGCGCTGTTTTACCGACCCGGGGCGGCTAGGCCGTCTTGTCCCGGCTGCGGCGCAGCCAGCCGTACCACAGAGCTGCCGCGGCCGGAATGCCTAGGCAAATGCCTGCGAGCATGTCGCCCAGGCCGCCGTCGCTGAACAGGGCCGACACCAGACCGATGGTGGTCAGCACCCCCAGCACAATAGGCCAGCCCCAGATGGCGGCGAAGCCGAGTTGACCGTCGCTGCTCATGTGGCCGCCTCCACGTTGGCGCCCGCGTCGGGCAAGTTGTGCTGTGCCGTCTTGCCCTTTCTGAGCCAGAGGTAAAGGCCGCTGCCCAGCACGATGATGGAGGCGATGTCCAGCAGGGCCCAGAGCAGCTGCATGGGCACGCCGCCGTAGTCGCCGAAGTGCAGCGGTTGCGATACCAGCAAGGCGATCAGGTACCAGGGCAGCTTGGGTGAGGCCGTCACTTCCGCCGTCCGGGCGTCGACCAGCACGGGCTGCAGCAGGCGCGAGGTGAAGGGTTCGTTGCCGCGCAGAAAGACCGTGTGGTGGTGCGGGCTCGAAAAGGCTGTGCCCGGGAAAGCGATGAAGGACAGCGTGGTGTCGGGGGCCTGCTGCAGGGCCACGTCCAGTGTGCGCTGCACCGAGGCCCGCTCGGTCACCGGCACCGTGGGCTGGCCCTGGTAGGGGGCCAGCAGCACGCTGAGCTGGTCATGCTGCCAGTATTTGATCAGCAGGTCGGCCCAGGTGTTGATCATGCCCGTGGCTCCGACGACAAAAAGCCAGACCAGGGTGACGATGCCCAGCAGGTTGTGCAGGTCCAGCCACTTGAGGCGCGGCTGGCGCTCGCGGCGCACGGTACCGAACTCGAGCTTGCGCATGAAGGGGCTGTAGAGCACCACCCCGCTGACGATGGCCACCAGCAGCAAGAGGCCCATGAAGCCCAGGAAGAGCTTGCCCGCAAGACCGGCAAACAGGTCCACGTGGAGCTTGAACATCACCCACATGAAGCCTTGGTCGAAGCGCGGCTGGGCCAGGATCTCGCCGGTGCGTGCGTCGACCGCCACCGAACGGAAATCGTCCGTGGGATCGGGTGTGGGGGTCAACGTGACGAACCAGATCGCATCGTCATGCTCGTCCTGCGAAACGAACTGCACCACGCGGTCCGGGTGCTGGGCGTGCGCGACCTGGATGACCTGGTCCAGGCTCACGCGCGGGCTGTCGGCCGGCATCTCGGGGGCCTCCACCTCGGTGCCGAGCAGATGGCCGATTTCATGGTGGAAGATCAGCGGCAGGCCCGTGAGGCACAGCAGCAGCATGAACACGGTGCAGACGATGCTGCTCCACTTGTGGATCCAGGACCAGGTTTTGATGGTTTTGTTTTGCATGAGATCGGCGAAATTCGCGCCGCTCCAGGCCGTGCACACCCCGGCACGGCGCGGAACAACAAAACCGTAATGATAATTACTATTATTTTGTTCCGCAAGAACCCGCCCCCGTATCGGGTCCTCGGGTCAGCGGGTGACGCGCGGCACCGGCAGGCGGCCGGTGCAGGCCGGCCTCAGACTTCCAGCCACTCCTTGCGGGTGTAGCTGTCGTTGCGCAAGGCCTCGGGGGTGCCTTCGAACACGATGCTGCCGTGACCCATGACCAGGGCGCGGTCGGAGATGGCCATGGCAATGGTGAGCTTCTGCTCGATCAGCAGCACGGAGATGCCGCGGTCCTTGAGCTTCTTGAGGTACTCGCCTACGAGCTCGACGATCTTGGGCGCGAGGCCCTCGGTCGGTTCGTCGATGATGATCAGGTCCGGGTCGCCCATGAGCGTTCGGCACAGGGTCAGCATCTGCTGCTCGCCGCCCGAGAGCACGCCGGCCTCGGTGTGCTGGCGCTCCTTGAGGCGCGGAAACATCTCGTACATGTCGTCGAAGTTCCAGCGGCTCTGGCGGCCCTTGCCCTTCTCTCCCAGCATCAGGTTCTGGTGCACGGTCAGCTTGGGAAAGATGTCGCGGTTCTCCGGCACGTAGCCAATGCCGCGGTGCGCAATCTCGAAGGCCTTGCGGCCCTGCAGCTCCTCGCCCTTCCATTGCACGCTGCCGGCACAGTCCACCATGCCCATCACGGCCTTGGCCGTGGTGGAGCGGCCCGAGCCGTTGCGCCCCAGCAGGGCCACGATTTCGCCCGCGTTCACCTCGAAATGCACACCATGCAGCACATGGCTCTTGCCGTAAAAGGCGTGCAGCCCCTCAACTTTGAGCATCGCCGTCACTTCAGTGTCCTCCCGCCTGCGACTCGGCCACGACCGAGCCCAGATACGCTTCCTGCACGCGTGCGTTGGCGCGCACGGCCTCGGGTGTGTCAAAGGCCAGCAGCTCGCCGTAGACCACCACGGCGATGCGATCGGCCAGGCCGAACACCACGCCCATGTCGTGCTCCACCGTCAGCAGGGTCTTGCCTTCGGTAACCTCGCGGATCAGCTTGATGAAGCGTGTGGTCTCGCTCTTGCTCATGCCGGCCGTGGGCTCGTCGAGCAGGATCACGCTGGCGCCGCCGGCGATGGTGATGCCGATCTCCAGCGCACGCTGCTCAGCATAGGTCAGGTTCATGGCCTGCACGTCGCGCTTCTTGTCCAGCCGAATCATCTCCAGCAGTTCCTCGGTGCGGTCGTTGGCGTCTTCCAGATCGGCCAGGAACTTGAAGAAGGTGTAGCGGTAGCCCAGGCTCCAGAGCACGGCGCAGCGCAGGTTCTCGAACACGCTGAGCTTGGGGAAGATGTTGGTGATCTGGAAGCTGCGCGCCAGGCCCATGCGGTTGATCTCATAGGGCTTCATGCCGTCGATACGACGGCCGCCCAGCAGGATCTCCCCGCTGGTGGGACCGAAACGCCCGCTGATCAGGTTGAACAGCGTGGACTTGCCGGCCCCGTTGGGACCGATCACGGCCACGCGCTCACCGGGCTTCACAGCCAGGTCGACCCCACGGATGATCTCGGTCTTGCCGAAGCTCTTGCGCAGGTCTTTCAGCTCCAGCGCGTAGGGGCTGTTCATGTTCTGTTGGCCGCTCACAGCGCTTCCCTCCGCTTGATTTCCTTCTCGATGTCTTCCTGGATCTTGCCCCACTCGTGCACATAGTGCCGGCGGCAGAGCTCGAACAGGCCCAGGCCCGTGAGCATGACGAAGGCGCCGCCGAACCAGTGGTCGGGGTCGTGCGCGTTGAGCGGGATGCCGATGAAGCGCAGCTCCGGGCCGAGCGACAGGTTCATCTGCAGGTGGTAGACCATCTCGATCATCACGGCCGCGCCCAGCAACAGCGTGAGCGCAGCCAGGGCCAGGCCCAGGTAGCTGACCCAGAGCTTGCGCAGGAAGCCGAAGCTGGCCACGCGCAGGTTCATCATGATCAGGCTGGCGATCCCGCCCGGGGCGTACATCACCATGAAGAGGAAGATCAGACCCAGGTAGAGCAGCCAGGCCTTGGTGATCTCCGACAGCAGCACCGAGGCCAGCACCAGCAACACGCCACCGATCACGGGGCCGAAGAAGAAGGTTGCGCCGCCCAGGAAGGTGAACAGCAGGTAACTGCCCGAGCGCAGTGGGCCCACGACCTCGGCCGTGACGATCTCGAACAGGATGGAGCCCAGACCGCCCGCGATACCGGCAAAGAAGCCCGAGATGATGAAGGCGATGTAGCGCACGCGCTGCGTGCTGTAGCCGATGAACTCCACGCGCTCGGGGTTGTCGCGCACCGCGTTGAGGATACGGCCCAGCGGGGTGCGCGTCAGGGCGAACATCAGCGCCACGCAGACGAAGGTGTAGACGGCGATCAGGTAGTAGACCTGGAGGCCCGGCCCGAACGTGATGCCGAAGAAGGGCTGGCCCACCACACGGTTGCCCGAGACACCGGCCTCACCGCCGAAGAACTCGGAGAACATCAGCGACATGGCGAACACCAGCTCGGCCATGCCCAGGGTGATCATGGCAAAAGGCGTGCCCGACTTGCGCGTGGTCACGTAGCCGAACAGGATGGCGAACGCCATGCCGGCCAAGCCGCCCACGATGGGCAGCAGGCTGACCGGGATGGGCAGGCTCCCCTTGCTGACCATGTTGAGCGCATGGATGGCCATGTAGGAGCCCAGGCCTGAATACACCGCGTGGCCGAAGCTCAGCATGCCCCCCTGGCCCAGCAGGATGTTGTAGGACAGGCAGGCGATGATGGCGATGCCCATCTGCGAGAGCATGGTCACCGCCAGGCTGCTCGTGAAGAGCTTGGGCACGAACAGCAGGATCAGGGCGAAGAGGCCCCAGATGATCCAGCGACCGACGTTGTAGGGTTTGAATTCGTGGTATTGCTTGGCCATGATCTCACTCCTCCCGCGTACCGAGCAGACCCTTGGGCCGGAAGATCAGGATCAGGACCAGGAAGAGATAGGGAAGGATGGGTGCCACCTGCGAAAGCGTGAGCTTGAGCACCGAGTTGTTGCGCGCCGCGGCGCTGAGCTCCCATCCCAGCTGCTGCGCCAGGGTCAGGAACGAATAATCGAAGGCCACCGCAAAGGTCTGGATCACGCCGATCAGCACCGAGGCCAAGAAGGCGCCCGAGAGCGAGCCCAGCCCCCCAACGACCACCACGACGAAGATCACCGATCCGACCGTGGCCGCCATGGCCGGCTCGGTCACAAAGGTACTGCCGCCGATCACGCCGCCCAGGCCGGCCAGCGCCGCGCCGGCACCGAAGACCAGCATGAACACACGCGGCACGTTGTGGCCCAGGGCCTCCACCATCTCGGGGTGCGTGAGCGCCGCCTGGATCACCAGGCCGATGCGGCTGCGGGTGAGCATGAGCCACAGTGCCACCAGCATGAACAGTGCCACCAGCATCATGAAGCCGCGCGTGGCCGGGAACGGCGAGCAGACCGTCGCCTGACAGAGCTCGGCGGGTGCCTGCCCCCAGATGATGCTGAGGCCTTCGCTGGCATGATTGACCAGCGTGAACATCGGGCCTTGCAGCAACTCGGGCGGTCGGAACTCCACGGCGATCCGGCCCCAGGCGAGCTGCACCAGTTCAAGAATGATGTAGGACAGGCCGAAGGTGATCAGCAGTTCGGGCACGTGGCCGTACTTGTGCACCTTGCGCAGGGCGAGGCGCTCGAACACCGCACCCAGCAAGCCCACGACCAGCGGTGCCACGATGAGACCGGGCCAGAAACCCACGAACTTGGACACGCTGTAGCCGATGTAGGCGCCCAGCATGTAGAAGCTCGCGTGGGCGAAGTTGAGCACGCCCATCATGCTGAAGATCAGCGTCAGCCCGGAGCTGAGCATGAACAGCAAGAGCCCGTAGCTCAGGCCGTTGAGCATGGAGATGATGAAGAACTCCATTGGATCCCGTCTTTCCCTGTCTGCCGTGCAGACGTCAGTACCGCAGCGTCAATCTGTGCGTTTCATTTGGACAAAAAAAGGGCCCGAAGGTCACAGGCATCGGGCCCTTCCCTGCACTGAAGCCTGGGGCTTCAGGGACGCTTCATCTGGCAGCTGGTCGGCGTGCTCGACACATAGGACGGGAACTCCTTGACCAAGGCCAGGGTCATGCCGGTGTTCTCGGGGCTGTAGGGGAACTTCTTGTCCGCCTTCTGCCAGACCGTCAGGAACAGCGGCTGCTGCAGCTGGTGGTCGGCCTTGCGCATCTCGACGTCGCCGTTGTAGCTCTTGAACTTCAGGCCTTCCAGGGCCGCAGCCACCTTGACCGGGTCGGTGGACTTGGCCTTGGCCATGGCTTCACCGAGCGCCTTATAGATGTGGATCACCGAGCCGGTGTAGAAGTCGTCATTGAACTTGGCCTTGTACTCGGCCTGCCACTTGCCCATGTCACCACCCATGTTGTAGTGGTTGTAGGACACCTGGAAGACCCGACCCGCGCTGGTCTGGCCCAGGGCGGTGGGCGTGCCGCTCACGCCGGTGTAGTAGGTGTAGAACTTGCCGTTGTAGCCGCCTTCGTTGGCCGCCTTGACCAGCAGGGCCAGGTCAGAACCCCAGTTGCCGGTGATCACGGTATCGGCGCCCGAAGCCTTGATCTTGGCGATGTAGGGCGCGAAGTCACGCACCTGGGCCAGCGGGTGCAGGTCTTCGCCCACGATCTTCACGTCGGGGCGTTTCAGCGCCAGCAGCTCCTTGGCGAACTTGGCGACCTGATGACCGTGCGAGTAGTTCTGGTTGAGCAGATAGACACTCTTGATGTCTTTCTGGTCCTTCATGAAGGTGGTGATGGCCTCCATCTTCATGGAGGTATCGGCATCGAAGCGGAAGTGCCAGTAGTTGCACTTGCTGTTGGTGAAGTCCGGGTCCACGGCAGAATGGTTCAGGAACATGACTTCCTTGCCGGGGTTGCGCTCGTTGTGCTTGGCCACGGCGTCGATCAGCGCACCGGCGACCGAGGAACCGTTGCCCTGGGTGATGTAGCGCACGCCCTGGTCGATGGCCGCCTTGAGGTGGTTCAGGCTCTCCGCGGGGCTGAGCTTGTTGTCCATGGCGATGACTTCGAACTTCACGCCGGCGGGGTTGCCCGCGCCGCTGAATTTCTCGCCGAAGAACTGGAAGCTGCGCACCTGGTTGTTGCCCACCGGGGCCATGAGGCCCGAGAGCGGATCAATCCAGGCGATCTTGACCGTCTCGCCCTTCTGGGCGAAAGCGGCGCCGGCAAAAGCCAGGGTCGCGGCGGCGGTCACAAATTTCACGGTGAACTTCATTTGCCATCTCCTCGTTGTCAGAATCGTTGCAGCGTAACCAAATTCAAATCCGGGCGCGCTAGGGATTGCCCTAGAACTATCGCCTTTGCGACTCCAGAGCCGACGGCCGGTCGGCCCCGCAAGGTCGCGGGTCATTCAGCATGCCCGGGCGCTTCAGGTGCCCGGCAGCTTGTAGTCCTTGAGCGTCTCGCGCAGCCGGGTCTTGAGCATCTTGCCGGTGGCCCCCAGGGGGATGGCGTCGACGAAGATCACGTCATCCGGGATCTGCCACTTGGCCGTCTTGCCCTCGTAGAACTTGAGCAGCTCTTCCTTGCTGAGCTCGGCGCCGGGCTTCTTGACCACCACCACCACGGGGCGCTCGTCCCACTTGGGATGCTTCATGCCCACACAGGCCGCCATGGCCACCGCCGGGTGCGCCACGGCGATGTTCTCGACGTCGATGGAGCTGATCCATTCGCCACCGGACTTGATCACGTCCTTGCTGCGGTCGGTGATCTGCATATAGCCGTCGGCGTCGATGGTGGCCACGTCACCGGTCGGGAACCAGCCCTTGCCACCGGCATCCTGGCGCAGCGGGTCGCCCCCCTCCCCCTTGAAGTACTCGCGCAGGATCCAGGGGCCGCGCACCAGCAGATCGCCATAGGTCTTGCCGTCCCAGGGCAGCTCTGTGCCGGCTGCATCCACGATCTTCATGTCCACGCCGTAGATGGCCCGGCCCTGCTTGAGGCGGATCTTCATCTGATCGGCTTCGGGCAGCGTCAGGTGCTTGTTCTTGAGCGTGCACAGCGTGCCCAGCGGTGACATCTCGGTCATGCCCCAGGCGTGCAGCACCTCCACCCCATACTCTTCGCGGAACGCCGCGATCATGGCCGGCGGGCAGGCCGAGCCGCCGATCACCGTGCGCTTGAGGGTGCTGAACTTCAGGCCACCCGGCTTCATGTGACCTAGCAACATCTGCCAGATCGTCGGTACGCCGGCGGCATAGCTCACGCGCTCGGCCTCGATCAGTTCGTAGATGGACTTGCCGTCCAGCGCCGGGCCCGGAAAGACCAGCTTGGCGCCCGTGAGCGCGGCCGAATAGGGAATGCCCCAGGCATTGACGTGGAACATGGGCACCACGGGCAGCACCGAATCGCGCGCGCTCAGGCACATCACGTCGGGCAGCGCCGCCGCATAGGCGTGCAGGATGGTGGAGCGGTGGCTGTAGAGCGCGGCCTTGGGATTGCCCGTGGTGCCGCTGGTGTAGCACATGCTCGAGGCCGAGTTCTCGTCGAACTCGGGCCAACGGTATTTTTCAGACTGGGCGCCAACCCAGCTCTCATAGCTCTGCAGGCCGGGGACGCCGCTGTCCTTGGGGAGCTTGTCGGCATCACACAAGGCGATCCAGTGCTTCACCGTGGTGCATTTCGCGTGCACGGCCTGGATGATGGGCAGGAAGGTCAGGTCGAAACACAGCACCTGGTCCTCGGCATGGTTGGCGATCCAGGCGATCTGATCGGGGTGCAGGCGCGGGTTGATGGTGTGCAGCACCCGGCCCGAACCGCTGACGCCGAAATAAAGCTCCAGATGGCGGTAGCCGTTCCAGGCCAGCGTGGCCACGCGATCGCTGAAAGCCAGCCTGAGCGCGTCCAGGGCGTTGGCCACCCGGCGGGAGCGCGCCGCGACGTCACGGTAGGTGTAGCGATGGATGTCGCCTTCGACCCGGCGCGAGACGATCTCGGCGTCGCCGTGGTGGCGCTCGGCGAAGTCGATCAGGGACGAAATCAGCAGCGGCTGGCTTTGCATCAATCCGAGCATGGACAGGTCTCCTCTTCTTGTGGCTCGTGGTGTTCGTGCGCAGTATGGCGCAAGCGCGGGACGCTTCCACTGAGGGTAAGCCCCTGATCGGGACCGGCTTACGTCCTCTGCGTGACAATGCAGTCATGTCTCTCGCCATCGACGCCGTCCAGGATCCGCCCGCCGCCATTGCCAGCGGTTTGACCTGGATCAACCGTTACGCCGCGCTCGGCCCGGCCTTCCACACCGCCCTGCCCCCGCAGCCCTTGCCCGCTCCTTATTGGGTCGGGCAGAGCCGAGCCACAGGCGAGCTGCTGGGCCTGTCGCCCAACTGGATCCACTCGGACGAACTGCTGCACGCGTTCAGCGGCAACCGACCACTGGCCGGTAGCGAGCCCGTGGCCACGGTCTACAGCGGGCACCAGTTCGGCGTCTGGGCCGGCCAGCTCGGCGACGGCCGGGCCCTGCTGCTCGGTGAAACCGCGGGAGGCCTGGAGATCCAGCTCAAGGGCGCGGGCCGCACGCCCTATTCGCGCATGGGCGATGGGCGTGCCGTGCTGCGCTCCAGCATCCGCGAATTCCTCTGCAGCGAGGCCATGCATGGCTTGGGCATCCCCACCACCCGGGCGCTCTGCGTGACCGGTTCCGATGCGCCCATACGCCGGGAGGAGATCGAGACGGCGGCCGTGGTCACGCGCGTGGCGCCGAGCTTCATCCGCTTCGGCCACTTCGAACATTTCGCCGCCAACGACCGTCCCGAGGAACTGCGCCGCCTGGCCGACTTCGTCATTGACAGCTATTACCCGGCGTGCCGGGCGACGGAGAAGTTCGGGGGCAACGCCTACGCCGCGCTGCTCGAAGCCGTGAGCGAGAAGACCGCCGCGCTGCTGGCGCAATGGCAGGCCGTGGGCTTTTGCCACGGCGTGATGAACACCGACAACATGAGCATCCTGGGTCTGACCCTGGACTACGGCCCATTCCAGTTCCTGGACGGCTACGACCCGGCCCACATCTGCAACCACTCCGACACCCAGGGGCGCTACGCCTTTGCGCGCCAACCGAATATCGCCTACTGGAACCTGTTCTGTCTGGGCCAGGCGCTGCTGCCCCTGATCGGCGAGCAGGAGCTGGCCCTGGCCGCACTGGAAAGCTACCGCACGCGCTACCCGGCCGAGCTGGAGGCCCGGCTGCGCGCCAAGCTGGGCCTGCAGCGCCAGGAGGCCGGCGACCGGGAGCTGGTCGAGGACACGCTGCGCCTGCTGGCCGCTGAAAAGACGGACCACACGATCTTCTGGCGCCGACTCAGCCACTACGCTTCTGACGGCCAGGCCGCGCCTGTACGCGACCTGTTTGTCGATCGCGCCGCTCTCGACGCCTGGTTGCACCGCTACGAGGCACGGCTCGCACTCGAAGACACGCCGGCTGCTGCCGCTGGCATGCTTGCCGTCAACCCCAAGTTCGTGCTCCGAAACCACTTGGGCGAGCTGGCCATCCGCCAGGCACGCGAGAAGAATTACGCGGGCGTTGCGAAACTTCTGGCCTTGCTTGAGACTCCTTACGACGAGCATCCTGGCCACGAGGCCGAGGCTGGCTTCCCGCCCGACTGGGCATCCTCCATCGAGATCAGCTGTTCATCATGAGCTACGCGATAAAAAAGACCGCCGAAGAATGGCAGGCCCTGCTGGCCGCCAAGCACGCCGAACCCGGCGCCTACCAGGTCACCCGCCACGCCGCCACCGAGCGGCCGTTCACGGGGAAGTACGCCGATTTCTGGAGGCCTGGCCACTACAGCTGCATCTGCTGCGGCGCCCGCCTCTTCGAGGCCGACACCAAGTTCGACGCCGGCTGCGGCTGGCCCAGCTTTTCCGAGCCGGCGCAGCCGCACGCCATCGAGGAGCGGCGCGACACCAGCCACGGCATGGTCCGCGTCGAAACCGTCTGCTCGCAGTGCGGTGCCCATCTGGGTCACGTGTTCGAGGACGGCCCGGCTCCCACGGGCCTGCGCTACTGCATCAACTCGGCGGCCATCGAACACAAGGACTGAGGCGCAGCCCACGATAATGCCGGCCTGTCCCTGCCTGCTGATATGAAACTCCTGATCGACTTCTTCCCCATCCTGCTGTTTTTCGGCGCCTACAAGCTCTACGACATCTACGTCGCCACCGCCGTGCTGATGGCCGCCACCGTGCTGCAGATGGTGCTGGTCTATGCCGTCGACCGCAAGCTGCAGCTCATGCACAAGGTCACCCTGCTGCTGATCCTGGTCTTTGGCACCCTGACCCTGGCCCTGCAGGACGATCGCTTCATCATGTGGAAGCCCACCGTGCTCTATGGCGCCAT
The DNA here is from genome assembly GCF_027532185.1 of Hylemonella sp. Taxonomy (GTDB): domain Bacteria; phylum Pseudomonadota; class Gammaproteobacteria; order Burkholderiales; family Burkholderiaceae_C; genus Hylemonella. The sequence goes on from NZ_JAPZSV010000002.1 coordinate 120,053, forward strand.
GGGCCTGGCGTTGGCCCTGGCGCTTTGGATCTGGCACAAGAACTTCCTGCAGATCCTGCTGGGCAGCCAGCTGGAACTGCCCGACGGTGTGTGGCTGCGTCTGAACCTGGCCTGGATCGTCTACGCCTTCTTCATGGCCGCGCTCAACGGCTATGTGGCCGCCTTCTACAGCCAGGAGGCCTGGGTCAACTTCAAGCTCTGGGGCTATGTCTTCCCCCTGGCCTTCATCATCGGCCAGGGCTTCTACATCGCCCGCCACCTGAAAACCGATCAGGCCTGAGCCCATGACCCAGGATCTGTCCCAACTGGCCAACCGCATGGCCGAGCGCCTGCAGGACAGGCTGCAGCCCACCCAGCTGGAAGTCATCGACGAAAGCGCCGCCCACGCCGGGCACGTCGGCTCCAATGGCACGCCTTATGGCACCCATTTCCGCGTGCGCATTGCGACACCTTTGTTTACAGATCTGACACGCGTGGCGCGACATCGCCTTGTGTATGATGCGCTGCAAGATTTCATCGCCCAGGGCGTGCACGCCATCGCCATCGAAACGCGCTAGAGCTTCTCCACACTGATTTACCCTTCCGTCCTCCTAGGATCCATGATGAAAAAGCTGATTCTTCCGGCCCTGGCGGCCGCTACCCTGCTGGGCGCTCTGGCCATGCCGGCCCAGGCCCAGAACCTGGCCATCGTCAACGGCAAGCCCATTCCGCTGGCACGCGTCGACGCCCTCGCTCAGCAATTCGCGCGCTCGGGCCGCCAGATCACGCCCGAGATGATGGAAGAGCTCAAGAAGGCTGTGGTCGACCGCGAGCTGCTGGTGCAGGAAGCCCAGAAGCAGGGCCTGGATGCCAGCGCCGAGTTCAAGGCCCAGATGGAGTTCACGCGCGACTCGCTGCTGATCCGTGACCTCGTGGCCAACTTCCAGAAGAACAATCCCGTGACCGACGCCGAGATCCAGGCCGAGTACGACAAGTTCGTCGCGGCCAATGCTGGCAAGGAATACCGTGCCCGCCACATCCTGGTCGAGAAGGAAGCCGAAGCCAAGGCCATCATTGCCCAGCTCAAGAAGGGCGCCAAGTTCGACGCCATCGCCAAGAAGCAGTCCAAGGACCCGGGCTCCGGCGCCAATGGCGGTGACCTGGACTGGGCCGCGCCGGGCAACTACGTCAAGGAGTTCTCCGACGCCATGGTCGCCCTGGCAAAGGGCAAGATCACCGAAACCCCGGTGCAGACCCAGTTCGGCTGGCATGTGATCCGCCTGGACGACGTGCGTGAAGCGCAGCTGCCCAAGCTCGACGAGATCAAGCCCCAGATCGCCCAGCAGCTCGGCCAGCAGAAGCTCATGAAGTTCCAGGACGATCTCAAGGCCAAGGCCAAGATCGAGTAAACCCCGATCCACCCATGTGAAACGCGGCCTCGGGCCGCGTTTTTTTTGCGCCAGGCACTGCCGACCGAGGGCTAGCTCGCTTGACGTGGTGACAGCCGCTGTGTCCAATCGGCGCAGCCCTGCCCTCCACCTTTCAGGAGTCTCCCATGCGCAAGCTCTTGTCCCGGTTGATCCCCTCCTCACTCGCCGCCCTGCTGTTGCTGGGCACCACATTGGGCGCCTCGGCGCAAAGCGGGAAGACCGAAGTGCTCTGGCTGGGCCAGGCCACGGCGCGCATCACCACCCCCGGCGGCAAGGTCATCGTCATCGATCCCTGGCTGCGTACCAACCCCAAGACGCCAGCAAGCTTCAAGAACCTCGAAGCCCTGGGGAAGGTCGATCTGGTGCTGGTCACGCACGGCCACTTCGACCACATCGCCGACGCGCCTGACCTGGCCAAGATGCACAAGGTGCCGCTCTATGGTCCGGCCGGCCTGAACCAGACGCTGAGCACCCTGGGCGTGCTGCCCATGGACTTGTCGCCGCGCTTCGGCAAGGGCGGCACCATCCTGCCCTTTGGTCCGGGCGGCGTGAAGGTCACGGCGACACGCGCCGAGCACTCCTCAGAATACGTCTGGAAGAACCCGGCCACCACCAAGGACGAGGTGCATGTCGGTGGCGAGCCCGTGGGCTTCATCATCGAGATGGAGAACGGCTTCAAGGTCTACCACATGGGTGACACGGGCCTGTTCGGCGACATGAAGTTCATCGGCGAGTACTACAAGCCCGACCTGGTGCTCATCCCCATCGGCGGCCATTTCGTCATGAGCCCGGCCGACGCGGCCTATGCCGTGAAGAACTACCTCAAGCCCAGGTACGCCCTGCCCATCCATTACGGCACCATCCCCGTGCTGCGCGGCACGCCTGAGGAGTTCGCCGCCGCCCTGGGCAGCGACGCCAACAAGATGCTCAAGGTTCAGCCGGGCGAGAAGGTGGACTTCTGATGCGCTATCCTGCCCCCTCTTCGCGCCGCGGTCCGCTGCTGGCGCTCTTGCTCTCTCTCAGCCTGCTCATGACCGCTTGTTCCACCGTTCCACCCGCCGCCCGCGAGGCCTTGGCCCCCCAGGGCACGCTGCGTGCCGCCATCAATTTCGGCAATCCCATCCTGGCCAACCAGGACGCGGCCGGCCAGCCCGTCGGCGTCTCGGTCGACCTGGCACGTGAACTGGCGGGCCGCCTGGGCGTCAAGCTGGAGCTGGTCACCTTCACCGCGGCCGGGCGGGTCGTGGAGGCCCTCAAGGCCAACCAGGTCGACATCGCCTTCGTGGCCATCGACCCGCTGCGCGGCCAGGACGTGCTCTACAGCGCCCCCTACGTGATCATCGAGGGCGCCTATCTCGTGCGGCAGGACTCCCCGCTGCAGCGCAACGAGGAGGTCGACCGCTCCGGGCACCGCATCGCGGTGGGCAAGGGCAGTGCCTATGACCTCTACCTCACCCGTGAGATCAAACAGGCCACGCTGGAACGCGCGCCCACCTCACCCGCCGTCGTCGACTACTTCATCGCCAACAAGCTCGAGGTCGCCGCTGGCGTCAAGCAGCAACTGGAAGCCGACGCCAAGCGTGTGCCCGGCCTGCGCCTGCTGCCCGGCCGCTTCATGGTCATCAACCAGGCCATGGGTACGCCGCGCGTGCGCGGCGAGGCCGGCGTGGCCTATCTGCGCACCTTTGTCGAAGAGATGAAGGCCAGCGGTTTTGTGGCCCAGGCGCTGCAACGCCACAAGATCGAGGGTGCAGCCGTCGCCCCGGCCGAACGCTAGGGCCTGACGAAAAGTCCTCGGGCTGGGATAATCGCGGGATGTCGATTCCCGATCACCAGCTCGAACTCCTGTCGCCGGCCCGCACGGCCGACATCGGCATCGAGGCCATCAACCACGGCGCCGATGCCATCTACATCGGCGGCCCCTCCTTCGGCGCCCGCGCCACGGCCGACAACTCGGTCGCCGACATCGCCCGCCTGGTGCAGCACGCCCACCGCTACAACAGCCGCATCTTCGTCACGCTCAACACCATCCTGCGCGATGACGAGCTCGAACCCGCGCGCAAGCTGGCGTGGCAGCTCTACGACGCCGGCGTCGACGCCATGATCATCCAGGACATGGGCTTGCTGGAGATCGACCTGCCGCCCATCCAGCTGCACGCCAGCACCCAGACCGACATCCGCACGCCCGAGAAGGCGCGTTTCCTGCAGGATGCGGGCCTCTCCCAGATCGTGCTCGCGCGCGAGCTCACGCTGCAGCAGATCCAGGCCATCCGTGCGCAAACCCACTGCACGCTGGAGTTCTTCATCCACGGCGCGCTCTGCGTGGCCTACAGCGGTCAGTGCTACATCAGCCATGCCCACACCGGGCGCAGCGCCAACCGCGGCGACTGCTCGCAGGCCTGCCGCCTGCCCTACCAGGTGCAGGACAGCCAGGGTCGCTTTGTGGCCCATGACAAGCATGTGCTGTCGATGAAGGACAACAACCAGAGCGAGAACCTCGCGGCCCTGGTGGACGCCGGCATCCGCAGCTTCAAGATCGAGGGCCGCTACAAGGACCTGGCCTACGTCAAGAACATCACGGCGCACTACCGCAAGCTCTTCGACGAGCTGCTGGAGCAGCGCCCTGAGCTGGCCCGCGCGTCGAGTGGCAAGACCACCTTCAGCTTCACGCCCGACCCGGACCAGAACTTCAATCGCGAGTTCACCGACTACTTTGTGCAGGGCCGCAAGGAGGACATCGGTGCCTTCGACACGCCCAAAAACCCGGGCCGCCACCTGGGCTACGTCACCAAGGTCGGCCCCGATTTCGTCGAGCTCACGGTCAGCGAGCCCGGCACCGTGCTGCACAACGGCGACGGCCTGTGCTACTACGACCTGCAGAAGGAACTCGTGGGCCTGGCGATCAACCGTGCCGAGCCGGCCGGCGCCATGTCGGTCGACAGCTGGCGCGTGTATCCGAAGGACCCGATCAGCAGCCTCAAGGACCTGCGCAAGGGCACCGAGCTCAACCGCAATCGCGATATGAACTGGGTGCGCATGCTGGAGAAGAAATCCAGCGAGCGTCGCATCGGTGTCTGGGCCAGCCTTCAAGAAACGCCGAACGGCTTTGCCTTGCAGCTGACCGACGAGGACGGCCACACAGGCGGCGCTTCCGTGGTGGCAGCCAAGGAAGCGGCCAGGAACCCGGCCCAGGCCGAGACCACCTTGCGTGAGCAGCTGGGTCGCTTCGGCACGACCATTTTCGAGCCCATCGACATCACGCTGGCCCTGGCCAAGCCCTGGTTCATCCCCGCCTCGACGCTCAACCAGCTGCGTCGCGATGCCGTGGCCGCGCTGGAAGCCTCACGCGCCGCCGCCTATGTGCGCCCGCCGCGTGCGCAGCCGGTGGAGCCGCCCGTGGCCTACCCCGAAGACACGCTGAGCTACCTGGCCAACGTCTACAACGAAAAGGCGCGCGACTTCTATGCGAAACACGGCGTCAAGGTGATTGCCGCGGCCTACGAGAGCCATGAGGAAGAAGGCGAAGTCAGCCTCATGATCACCAAGCACTGCGTGCGCTTCTCGCTGAGCCTGTGCCCCAAGCAGGCCAAGGGCGTGACGGGCGTGCAGGGCACGGTGCGCGCCGAGCCGCTGACCCTGATCAACGGCAAGGAAAAGCTCACGCTGCGTTTCGACTGCAAGCCCTGCGAGATGCACGTGGTGGGCAAGATCAAGAAATCGGTGCTGAACCAGGCCGCGCGCGAGGCGCAGGAAATGCCGCTGAAGTTCTACCGCACCCGGCCCGAGCCGATCACGCTGGACTGAAGCCCCCTAGCGGCGGCGTTGGCGCTCGTCGCCGCGCGGGCCATCGAGCGGCGCCATGTCCGTGAGGTACTCCAGCGCGCCCACATGCAGAACGGGCAGTTCGCTGCCCTCGCGGATGGCTTCCATCAGCGCCTGTTTTTCCTCGTCCGACACCAGCTCCCAGGGGCGCAGGCCCTCCTGCGCCAGCGTTGGGCTGCTACCGGCACGCTGGCTGACGCGCCGCTCGAAAGCCGCCTGCTCCCGGGCACTGGCCCGCCAGTAGATGCCTTCAAAGCTCAGGCCGTAACGCTCGTAGGCGTTGCGCCGCAGGCGTGCCTCGACCTCGCTTTCGGTGCAGGCCTGGCCACGCTGGCTGGGCGCAAAGCCCGGCGCTACGTCGAGCATCACGATGTAGCGGTGGTGCCGGGGATCGAGCGGCATGAGCCGCAGGCTGTATTGCGTCGCGGGCACCGCCAGCTCCTGCAGGCTTTCGTGCACCACCTGCTCGGCCAGCTCGCGACGGAAAGCCATGCGCTCTTCGAGGCTCATGCGTCGTGTGCCCTTGGCTGACAGCATGACGGTTTCGGGGGCAGCAGCGCTCTTGCGGAATAGAGAGAACATGACGACTGATTCTGCAGGGACCTGTGTCGGCCGTCCGTGCATTTGGTATGGATTTGTAAAACCACGTCGCGGATACCGCGGCCAAAAGAAAAGCCGCCCGCAGGCGGCTGGTGCTTGTGAAGACGGTGCTCAGTTGCGCACGTAGACGATCTTCTTGCTACCGCCTTCGCAGCTGCCCACCACCTTGCGGTCACCGACCTGCTCGGTGGGCACGATCTCCAGCGTGTAGTTGGTCACGCCGTTGGCATCGATCTTGGCCGCGATCTCGGCCTTGAGTTCCTCGCAGGGCTTGACCTGGGCCCAGACGCCGGGCAGGGCCAGAGCCAGGGCGACGAAAAGCGACAGACGTTTCATGGATGCTCCTTGCTTGTGGGATGAATCAGAGGTGGACAGCAGAACCGTAGGCACTATATACCGAAGCCCCGTACGGCCATTCGGCCACGCCGATTTGTTGCAATTGCATACAGAAATCAGAGCAGCGAGCGTACTTCCCGCGCGGCCTCCCAGAGCAAGGGCAGCAGATCGCGCTGCATGGCGGCCCCCGACAGACGCGAGGTCGCGGCCACCGCATTGAGTGCCGCCACGGTGCGGCCCTGGACGTTGCGCAGCGGCACGGCCAGGGCATGGACGCCGAGCTCGTGCTCTTCGGTGCTCAGGCAGAAGTCCTCACGCCGCACCTGTTCGATCAGGGCACGAAAGGCGCGCGGCTCGGTCACGGTGTGCATGGTCAGGCGCGTCAGCAGCCGGCCCTTGAGCCAGGCGTTGAAATCGGTCTTGGGCAGCGCCGCCAGCAGCACCCGGCCGGTGGAGGTGGCATGGGCCGGCAGGCGCGCGCCCAGATGCAGGCCATAGGCCAGCACCTGCGGCAGACCCTCGGCGCCGGTACGTCGCACGTCGCTGCTGCGCGCCACGATCACCACCTCATCACCGTTGAGCACCACGGCCGAGAACGATTCACCAGTCTGCGTGGCCAGGCGTTCCAGCATGGGCTGCAGGGCCCGGGGCAGGCGCGAGGTGGCCAGGTAGCTGCCGGAGAAGCGCAGCACCTTGCTCGACAGCCAGAAATGGCTGCCGTCGGTCTCCAGATAGCCCAGATGGGCCAGGGTGAGCAGATGCCGGCGTGCTGCGGCGCGCGTGATGCCGGCACGCTGCGCAGCCAGCGTGGCATTGAGCCGCTGGCGCTCGGTGTCGAAACTCTCCAGCACGGCCATGCCCTTGGCCATGCCCTCGATCAGGTCGGATCTGGCGATCATCGGTGCCCCATCATTTGCGCGATGATCGCGCAACTATGGCGATCATCGCACATTTGACGTGGGTCATGGGCCCGCAGGAGCCCCGGCCTGCCTATTCTTGCCGCATCGGATTCAACGAGGAGAATGTCCATGCGTACCCAGGTTGCCATCATCGGTGCCGGCCCCTCGGGCCTGCTGCTTGGCCAGCTGCTGCACAAGGCCGGCATCGACGCCGTCATCGTGGAGCGCCAGAGTGCCGACTACGTGCTGGGCCGGATTCGTGCAGGCATCCTGGAGCAGATCACCGTGGACCTGCTGCATGAGGCCGGTGTGGGACAGGGGGTCCAGGGTAAGGGGACGGTCCATCACAGCATCGAACTCGTCTACGCCAACACCCGCCATCCCATCGACGTCACCGGGCTCACGAAGGGCAAGGTGGTCACGGCCTACGGCCAGACCGAGGTCACGCGCGACCTGATGGAAGCGCGCCAGGCCGCCGGCCTGCCCACCGTCTACGAGGCCGCCAACGTGCAGGTGCACGACTACGACGGTCAGCGCCCGCGTGTCACCTATGAGAAGGACGGCCGGACGCACGAGATCCAGTGTGACTTCATCGCCGGCTGCGATGGCTTTCACGGTGTCTGCCGTGCCAGTGTGCCGCGCGGCGCCATCCAAGAATATGAGAAGGTCTATCCCTTTGGCTGGCTCGGCATCCTGGCTGATGTACCACCGGTGTCACCGCACGCCATCGTCTACGCCAACAGCGAACGTGGCTTCGCGCTGTGCTCCATGCGCAGCCTGACGCGCAGCCGCTACTACGTGCAGTGCCCGATCGACGACAAGGTTTCGGAGTGGAGCGATGACCGCTTCTGGGACGAGCTGCGACGCCGCCTGGATCCGGACATGGCCGAGCGCATCGTGACCGGCCCCAGCATCGAGAAGAGCATCGCCCCGCTGCGCAGCTTTGTGGCCGAGCCGATGCGCTTCGGCCGCCTGTTCCTGGCCGGCGACGCAGCGCACATCGTGCCCCCCACGGGTGCCAAGGGCCTGAACCTCGCGGCCAGCGATGTGAAGTACCTCTCCAGCGCTTTCATCGAGTACTACCGCGACAAGACCGAGGCCGGCATCGACAGCTACTCCCAGCGCGCCCTGGCGCGGGTCTGGCGTGCCGAACGTTTCTCCTGGTGGTTGACCTCGCTGATGCACCGCTTCCCGGACACCGCGGGTTTCGGTCAGAAGATCCAGGAAGCTGAACTGGAGTACCTGGTGCACTCGGAGTCCATGTCGCGCTCGCTGGCCGAAAACTACGTCGGCCTGCCCCTGGATTTCGGCACGCATTGAGTACAGCGCGGGCTTGGCTACACTGGGCCGGATGATGGCCCGCAACCCCAAGCCCCTGCGCGGCGAGCGCATTCTCAGCCTCGCCCTCAACCTGCCCGGCCCGGCGGCGCTGATGCGCCTGCACATCCTTGGCGCCCGCTGCGCCAAGCTCGAGCCTCCTGCCGGGGACCCCATGCAGGCCTATCGTCCCGAGGCCTATGCCGCGCTGCATCAAAGCATCCGGGTGCTGCAGGCCGACCTCAAGAGCGATGCGGGCCGCAGGACCCTGCACCGTGAGCTGGCCCGCAGCGATGTGCTGCTGACGTCCTTTCGTCCCTCGGCGCTCAAGCGCCTCGGTCTGGACTGGACCACGCTGCATCAGCTGTTCCCTGCCCTGTGCCTGGTGGCCATCGTCGGCGCGCCGGGCAAGGCGGCGGAAATTCCCGGACACGACCTGACCTATATGGCCGAGCAAGGTCTGGTGCAGGGCTTGAACCTGCCGCCCACGCTTTACGCCGACATGGGCGGTGCCCTGCTGGCCGTCGAGGCGGTGCTGCAGGCGCTGATGGCGCGCGCGCAAAAAGGAACGGGGGTGCGGCAGGAGGTGGCGCTGTCAGACGCCGCCGCCTGGCTGGGCCTGCCGCGCCATTGGGGCCTGGTCTCCCCCACGAGCGCCGTGGGCGGCGGCCATGCGGGTTACCGGGTCTACGCCTGCAAGGACGGGCGCGTGGCCGTGGCCGCGCTGGAGCCGCATTTCGCGCAGGCCCTGTGTGGTGCGGCCGGTCTCAAGCCCGCAGCGATGATGGCGCCCGCCGTGCACCGGGCGCTGGAGGCCTGGTTCGCGCAGCAGACGCGGCGCACGCTGGATGCCCTGGCGCAGCGGCTGGATCTGCCGCTGCACACCTTGCCCAAAAACTGAGCGTTCAGCGCGGCTTGCGCGCGACAGGTTTGGCTGGCTTGGCCGAACCGGTGACACGCGGCGGCAGGCCCGTGTGCTGGGTCAGGATACGGCCCTTCACGGGCGTCTTGCCGGCCGCCTTGGCGGCCGAGGGCGTGGAGTTCTTGCGCCGCGCGCTCTGGTAGCTGCCGTCGGTGAGCGGCTGGAAGGTCGGGATCAGGTGCTGCTTGCCGTTGCCGATCAGGTCGGCGCGGCCCATGCTCTTGAGCGCCTCTCGCAGCAGCGGCCAGTTGTTCGGGTCGTGGTAGCGCAGGAAGGCCTTGTGCAGGCGGCGGCGCTTCTCGCCGCGCACGATGTCGACGCCTTCGGCCCGGTCGTCGCGGTGGATGCCCTTGAGCGGGTTCAGACCGCTGTGGTACATGGCCGTGGCCGTGGCCATGGGGCTGGGGTAGAAGGTCTGCACCTGGTCGGCGCGAAAGCCGTTCTTCTTGAGCCAGAGCGCGAGGTTCATCATGTCCTCATCGCTCGTGCCGGGGTGGGCTGCGATGAAGTAGGGAATCAGGTACTGCTTCTTGCCCGCTTCCGCGCTGAACTTCTCGAACATCTGCTTGAACTTGTCATAGCTGCCGATGCCCGGCTTCATCATCTTGGACAGCGGGCCGCCCTCCGTATGCTCAGGCGCGATCTTCAGGTAGCCGCCCACATGGTGCTGCACCAGCTCCTTCACATATTCGGGGGACTTCACGGCCAGGTCGTAGCGCAGGCCCGAGCCGATCAGGATCTTCTTCACGCCCTTGAGGGCGCGGGCACGGCGGTAGATCTTGATGAGTGCCGAATGGTCGGTATTGAGGTTCTGGCAGATGCCCGGGTAGACACAGCTGGGCTTGCGGCAGGCCGCCTCGATCTCGGGACTCTTGCAGCCGATGCGGTACATATTGGCGGTCGGCCCGCCCAGGTCGGAGATCACGCCCGTGAAGCCCTTGACCTTGTCGCGGATCTCTTCCACTTCGTGGATGATGGAATCCTCGGAGCGGCTCTGGATGATGCGGCCCTCGTGCTCGGTGATGGAGCAGAAGGTGCAGCCGCCGAAGCAGCCGCGCATGATGTTCACGCTGAAGCGGATCATCTCCCAGGCCGGGATCTTGGTCGCACCGTCGTGGCTGCCATTCTCGTCGGCATAGCTCGGGTGCGGGCTGCGCGCATACGGCAGGTCGAAGACATGGTCCATCTCGGCCGTGGTCAGCGGGATGGGCGGCGGGTTGATCCAGACGTCGCGTGCTGTCGTGCCTTCGCCGTGCGCCTGCACCAGGGCGCGCGCATTGCCCGGGTTGGTCTCCAGGTGCAGCACGCGGTTGGCATGGGCGTAGAGCACGGGGTCGGACTTGACCTGCTCGTAACTGGGCAGGCGGATCACCGTGCGATCGCGCGGCAGGCGCTTGATACTGCCCTTGCCGCTCAGCGCCGGGTTGGCCATGAAGGTGATGGGCTGGATGGCCGGCATGACCGCCGTCGCGGCACCGCCCTCCTCCTTGCTGCAGCTCTGGCCTTGGGCCGCGGCCTGCTCAGCCGTGGTCATGTAGGGATTGATGTGCTCTTCCACATGGCCGGGCGTGTCGACTTCCGTGGAATCGATCTCGAACCAGCCCTCGGGGCTGCTGCGTCGCACGAAGGCTGTGCCGCGCACATCGGTGATGTCCTGCACGGGCACCCGGGCGGCAATCCGATGCGCCACCTCGACGAGGGCCCGCTCGGCATTGCCGTAGAGCAGCAGATCACATTTGCTGTCCACCACGATGGATCGGCGGACCTTGTCGCTCCAGTAGTCGTAGTGGGCGATCCGGCGCAGCGAGCCTTCGATGCCGCCCAGCACGATGGGCACCTCGGGGTAGGCCTCGCGGCAGCGCTGGCTGTAGACGATGGCCGCGCGGTCGGGCCGCTTGCCGCCCACGTCGCCCGGGGTGTAGGCGTCGTCGCTGCGGATCTTGCGGTCCGCCGTGTAGCGGTTGATCATGGAATCCATATTGCCCGCGGTCACGCCCCAGAACAGATTGGGCTTGCCCAGCACCTTGAAGGGGTCGGCACTCTGCCAGTCGGGCTGGGCGATGATGCCCACGCGGAAGCCCTGCGCCTCCAGCACCCGGCCGATCACCGCCATGCCGAAGCTCGGGTGGTCCACATAGGCGTCGCCCGTGACCAGGATGATGTCGCAGCTGTCCCAGCCCAGCTTGTCCATTTCGGCGCGGCTCATGGGCAGGAAGGGGGCCGTACCGAAGCGCGCGGCCCAGTACTTGCGGTAGCTGGTCAGCGGCTTGGCGGCGCGCGGAAAGAAGGAGACGTCGACGGGGGCGTTCATGGGGAGGGCCGTGAGGCTCTGCAGGCAACCCGCTAGTGTACGTTTTTGGCAATACCAACGGGTCCCCCGGGGACTCCCTCGCTTGGCAGGGCCTCGGCCTGGGCGCAGAATGGATGCGTCTTTCATCTCATCCCTGCCCCCGTCTCGCGCCATGCCCACCTACGACACCCTCGCCGCCTTCTGGACCGCCCCCATGCTCAAGACCAATATCCTGGTCTTCTTCAATCTGCTGGGGGCCTTGCTGCTGGGGCTGCTGGTGGGCTACGAGCGCGCCTACCATGGACGCGCCGCGGGCATGCGTACCTACGGTCTGGTCTGCATGGCCTCGGCCGCGCTCACCGTCATCGGCGGCTTCTCCTCGGCCTGGTTCGGCGGCAACTTCCTGCTGGGCACGGCCACCGACACCAGCCGCGTGATCCAGGGCATCGTCACCGGCATCGGCTTTCTCTGCGCGGGCGTGATCATGCGCGAGGGCTTCAACATCAGCGGCCTGACCACGGCCGCCTCGCTGTGGTCCGCCTCGGTCATCGGTATCCTGGTCGGCGTGGGTTTCTATGCCGCGGCCATCGCCCTGGCCGGACTCTCGGCCCTGTCCATGATGTGGATCTCGCGGCTTGAGGCCTGGCTGCCCTCGCGCCAGGCCGTGGCCGTGCGTCTGTGCTTCAAGCCAGGCTTCGTGCCCAGCGAGCAGGCCATGCGCCAGATGGCGGCCAACCGTGGCTACGACATCGCCTCCGGCACCATTGCCATCGACTGCAAGGAGGGTGCCGAGCAGTGGTCCTTCGTCGCTGTGGCGCGCAACCGGCAGAAGATGGTGCCCATCTCCGAACTCTCGCAGCAGATCGGCCGCTTTGAGGGCGTGACCAGCTACCAGCTCAACTACGCGCGCAACTGAGTCCCGCCACAGACCCGCACGGGCGGCGCCATAATCGCCAGCCATGCACTCCGATCCCGCACTGGCCCCGCGCGTCCAGCCCAAGTCCCCGGGCGACCTTTTTCTCTCCTTCACCGTCCTGGCCCTGCAGGGTTTCGGCGGCGTGCTGGCCGTGGCCCAGCGTGAACTGGTCGAGCGCAAGCGCTGGATGACCAACGAGGAGTTCGTCGAGGAGTGGTCGGTGGCGCAGATCATGCCCGGCCCCAACATCATCAACCTCTCCATCATGATCGGCAGCCGTTACTTCGGCCTGCGCGGCGCCGTGGCCGCGGTGCTGGGCATGCTCACGGCGCCCATGCTGGTCGTGCTGCTGATCGCCCTGCTCTACGCACGTTTTGCCGACCACGCGGGTGTGGCCGGCGCCCTGCGCGGCATGGGCGCGGTGGCCGCCGGGCTCATCATCGCCGTCGGCCTCAAACTCTTCCCGGCGCTGCGCAACAATGCCTTGGGCCTGGGCACCTGCATCTTCTTCGGCCTGCTGTGCTTCGTGGCCATTGCCCTGCTGCGCTGGCCCCTGGCCTATGTGCTGCTGGGCCTGGGCTCGCTGGCCTGCGTGGTCGCCTACCGCAAGCTCCAGCCATGAACCCCGTCCTCGACTTCGGCTGGCCCCAGTGGCTGCAGCTCTTCACGCACTTCGCCTCGCTCTCGCTGCTGGCCGTGGGCGGTGCCATCACCACGGCGCCCGACATGCACCGCTACCTTGTGGACCGGCAGGCCTGGCTCAGTGACCCCCAGTTCAACGCGTCGATTGCCATCGCCCAGGCGGCGCCCGGTCCCAACATCCTCTTCGTGGCGCTCATGGGCTGGAACGTGGGCCTCAACGCCGGCGGTCTGGGGCTGGCCCTGCTGGGTGTGGCGGTCTCGATGCTGGGCGTGATGCTGCCCAGCTCCACACTGGCCTACTTTGCGGCGCGCTGGGGCCATGAGAACCGCGATCTGCGCAGCGTGCGTGCCTTCAAACAGGGCATGGCCCCGGTCGTGATTGCCCTCTTGATCGCCACCGGCTGGATCCTGGCCAGCGCCCACGGCGACCCGGCGCGGGACTGGCCGCTGTGGCTGCTGACCGTGGTCACGGCCGCGATTGTCTGGCGCACCCGTCTGCACCTGTTGTGGCTTTTGGGTACGGGCGCGGCGCTGGGCTGGTTCGGGCTGGTCTGAGCGACGCCCTCATGTCCTCGCCCCAGCCTACGCTCAACCTCGTCGGTGCCGGTCGGGTCGGCAAGACGCTGGGACGGCTCTGGCAGCAGGCCGGTGTGCTGCAGCTCCAGGATGTGCTGACCACGTCCACTGCCAGCGCGCAGGCGGCGGTGGACTTCATCGGCGCGGGGCGCGCCGTCTCCACCGTGGCGCAGATGCGGCCCGCCGATCTCTGGCTGCTCGCCGTGCCGGACCGACACATCGCCGCCTGTGCACAGCTGCTTGCCACGTGCAATCAGCCGCCTACCTTGGCCTTCCATGCCAGCGGTGCGTTGGCCGCGGCCGAACTCGCACCGCTGCAGGCCGATGGCTGGCGCTGTGCCAGCGCGCATGGCATCCTGAGCTTTGCGGATCCCGCCCGGGCCCTGCAGCAGTTCCCGGGGACCGTCTGCGCGCTCGAAGGCGATGCCGAGGCCACGGCCCGGCTGCAGCCCCTGTTCACGGCCATCGGTGCGCAGTGCTTCGCGCTGGCGTCCGAACACAAGCTGATCTATCACGCGGCGGCCGTCTGGGCCACCAACTTCCTGCCCGTGCTGCAGGCCCAGGCCGAGGCCCTGTGGCAGCACAGCGGCCTGCCGGCCGAGCTATTGCCGGGTCTGCGCGAGCGTCTCCTGCGCAACGCCTTGGATAACCTGCTGGCCCTGGGCCCGGCCGGCGCGCTCACCGGGCCGGCCGCGCGTGGCGATACCGCCTTGGTCCAACGCCAGGGCCTGGCCGTGGCTGCACTTGATGCCCAGGCCGGCGCCGCGTACGCCGCGCTCAGTGCGCTGGCACACCGTCTGGCCCGCGACGGCCGGCTATAAAACCGGGGACCGGGGTGAGGGCAGAAAACCTTTTGTCACCTCATCGTCGAAGCTGCTGCGTTATCCTCAACGCCGTCTTCCTCGTGTGCCCGCCATGAAAAAAGTCCTCAAGTACCTGCTGATCGCCCTCGGTATCTTCGTCGCCCTGGTGGTGGCCGTCGTGGCCTATGTTGCCGCCACCTTCAACCCCAACGACTACAAGCCCCAGCTCATCCAGCTCGTGCAGGACAAGACCGGCCGCACCCTGGCCATTCCCGGTGAGATCAGCCTGACCTTCTTCCCGCGCATCGGCGCCGAGCTCGGCCAGATCTCCCTGTCCGAGCCGCGCAGCACACAGATCTTCGCCGCTGCGCAGCAGCTGCGCGTCTCGGTCGCGCTGCTGCCGCTCTTGAAGAAGGAAGTGCGCGTGGACCGCGTGCTCATCGACGGCCTGGACGTGAAGCTCGCGCGGGACGCGCGCGGCCGTTTCAACTTCGACGACCTGCTCAAGAGCGCACCTGAGGCGGCGACCGCAGACAAGCCCGCAGAGACCGGCACCCAGGCCCTGCCCCGCCTCGACATTGATGGCATCACCCTGAGCCGCGCACGTGTTGAGTACCGTGACGCCGCCAGTGGCCAGCAGCTGCAGATCGCCCCGCTCGAATTCAACACCGGCCCGATTCGCGACGGTCAGCGCGCCCAGCTTGCGCTCGACGCCACGCTCAGCGGCCAACAGCCCGAGCTCGCGCTCAAGCTCGGCCTGCGCACGGCCTACACCCCCGCACTGGCCCAGCAGCAGATCAAGCTCGATGCGGTCGACTTCACGCTCAACGGCGCCGCCGCCGGTCTCAAGGATCTGCAACTCAAGCTGGGCCTGGCCCAGGCTGAAGCCTCGGCCAGCAAGATCGACGCCCAGGGCCTGACCCTGGAACTCAGCGCCCCCAACCCGGCCGGCGGCAGTCTGGCCCTCAAGGCCCAGGGGCAGGCCAGCGTGGACCTGGCGCGTGAGGCCGTGCAACTGGCCCTGGACGGCACCTTGGACAGCACCACGCTGGCGCTCAAGGCCGGGGTGCAGAAGTTCGCCCGCCCCGCGATCAGTTTCGACCTCGCCCTGGGCGATCTCGACGCCGACCGCTACCTGCCCAAGAACCAGCCGGCGACCGCCGCCGGCACCCCCGCCAACACCCCGGTGCCATCCGGCCCCGAGCCCCAGATCGACCTCTCGCCCCTGAACGGGCTGGATCTGCGGGGCACGCTCAAGGTGGCCGCCCTCAAGGTCATGAACGTCAAGACCACGGGCCTGCGCCTGCAGCTCAAGGCCCAGAACGGCCGCGCCGAGCTCAACCCCGTCACGGCATCGCTGTACCAGGGCGGCGTCAACGGCAGCCTCACGGCCGATGCCGCGGGCGCCCAGCGCCTGGCCGCCAAGCTGGACCTGCGTGGCATCCAGATCGGCCCGCTGATGAAGGATGCGCTCGACCAACAGCCGCTGGAAGGCCGCGGTAACGTGGCCCTCGATGTCAGCACCGGCGGCAACACGGTCACCCAGTTCAAGCGCAAGCTCAACGGCACGGTCGGCGTGCAGCTCACCGACGGCGCGCTCAACGGCGTCGACATCGCCGGCATGCTGCGCAATGCCAAGGCCAAGCTCGGCGGCGGCAGCGAGGAAGGCCAGGCCTCCGGCCAGCAGAAGACCGACTTCACCGAATTCGGCGCCAGCCTCAAGATCACCGACGGCGTGGCCCGCAACGACGACCTCTCGGCCAAGACCCCGCTGCTGCGCCTGGGCGGCGCGGGCACCATCTTCATCCCTGAAGACCGGCTGGACTACACCGTCAAGGCCACCGTGGTTCCCACCCTGCAGGGCCAGGGCGGCCCCGAGCTGGACCAGCTGCGCGGCCTGACCATCCCCGTGCGCCTCACGGGGCCCTACAGCGACCTGAAGTGGAAGATCGACTTCGGCGGCATCGCCGGCCAGCGCAAGGCTGTGCTCAAGGAAGAGACGAAACAGAAGCTTGACGCCAAGAAGGAAGCCGCCAAGGAACAGCTCAAGGACAAGGCCAGCGACAAGCTCAAGGACCTGCTGAAACGCTGATCTTGATCGCCCTTCATAAAAAAGCAACCTGATGGTTGCTTTTTTATTCTTGGATCGCCATAATTCAATACGCAACCAATTTGTTGCGTATTGGAGGCTCCATGGAAAACTTCCGACTCAGCCTGCTGATCCAGGCCCGTCCTGCCGTCGTCTATGAGGCGCTCACCACCGCCGCGGGCCTGCGCGGCTGGTGGACACAGGACTGCGACTTTGCGCCCACCTTGGGCGACACCCACCGCGTGCGCTTCGGCCCTCACCACAAGGACTTGCGCGTGGACCAGCTGGAGCCCCGCCTGGTGCGCTGGCATTGCACGGGCGCCCTGATCGATCTGCCCGAGCTTCGCCGCAAGGACGAATGGGTCGGCACCGAACTCGTGTTCCGCATCGAGGCACAGGGCGAGGGGCAGACCCGGCTGGACTTTGAGCACCTCGGACTGATCCCCGCGGTCGAGTGTTACGAGGTCTGCGAGCAGGGTTGGCGCCATTTCCTCGCCAGCCTGCAGCAGTACGCCGAGACCGGCCGCGGCACACCCCACGCGCTGGCCGACAGCTGCGCCCACTGAACCTCCTCCCAACCGAAGGAACAGCATGAACACCGCAACGACCCTCGCTCCCCAGACCGACCGCGTCGAACGCCAGATCCTGATTCACGCCCCGCGTGCACGGGTCTGGCAGGCCCTGACCACGGCCGAGGCATTCGGCACCTGGTTTGGCGCCAAGCTCCAGGGACAGACCTTCGCGCCCGGCCAGCGCGTGCGCGGCCCCATCACCATCTGCAACTACGAGCACGTCTGGTTCGACGCGTTGATCGAGCGCATGGAGCCTATGGAGCTCTTCTCCTACCGCTGGCATCCCTATGCCGTGGATCCGGACGTTGATTACGAGCTGGAGGAACGCACGCTCGTGACCTTCACGCTGCAGGACGTCGCCGGGCCGGCCACCTTGCTCAAGGTGGTCGAATCGGGCTTCGACAAGCTGCCCCCGCAGCGTCGCCTGCAGGCCTTCCCCATGAACGACCAGGGCTGGGCCGCCCAGCTGGACAACATTGCCCGCCATGTCACCGCAGCGAACTGAAACCACCCCCGACCGTCCGGCGCTGGCGCGCGTCTTTGCCGCGTTGGGTGACCCCACGCGGCTGCAACTCGTCACTCTGCTCTGCGCAGGCGGCGCCCTGTCGATTGCCCAGCTCACGGCCCATACCGACATCAGTCGCCAGGCCGTGAGCAAGCATCTGCAGGTGCTGACCGAGGCGGGCGTGGTACACGGCCTCAAGCTGGGACGGGAAAGGCTCTGGCAGCTCGACCCGGTGCAGCTTGAGGAAGCGCGTCGGGCGCTCGACGAGATCGGCCGTCAGTGGGACGCTGCGCTCGGCCGCCTCAAGACCTTCGTCGAAGCGGGCTGAGGCGTCCGCCTCAGTCCTCGTGCGGCTGCCCGAACTTGAGCACGCGCGTGGCCAGCAGGGTCTCGGCGAAGAAGCAGCACAGCGCGGCCATGAAGCAGCTCACGCCGGCGAGGAAGGCGTAGATCGCCAGCTTGTCCACGCCGCGCAGTGCCGTGGTCTCGCCCAGGAACAGCACGACGATGGTCAGGCCGATCATGAAGGCGCACAGCGTGAGCAGACCGATGGTGCTGTTGGCCAGCAGCCCGCGCTTGCGCAGCATGGCCAGCTCGGCGTTCCATTGCGGCGCCAGAATGGGTTCGGTGTCCAGGCGCAGCTTTTCCTCCAGCACGCGGCCGCGGTCGATGATGCGCGAGAGCCGCCCGGCCACCGCGCCGATCATGCCGGAGACGGCGGTCAGCAGGAACACGGGCGCCACAGCGAGCTGGATGCCGTGGGTGACGGTAGCGGATTCGACAAAAACGGCCATGGGCATGCGGGTAAGAAAGACGCGTCGATTATGGCGCCCTCCCACAAACGGGGGAAGACAAGTCCGATTTTTACTCCTATAAAGGCGCACCAAGCACCTCAGGGGGAACATCATGGGCATCCGCATCCTGTGCATCCACGGCGTCAACACCAACGAGAACGGCGACTGGCTGGCCACCTGGGAGCAGTCCATCCGCACCTCGGCCACGCGCGCCGGCGTGGCTGCCGATTCGCTGGAGTTCCAAGAGCTGCGCTACAACGCCCGCTTCGAAGCCGTCGAGCCCGAGGGGGCGCTTTATGCAGAAGCCGTCAAGCGCCTCTGGAACAGCTACTGGGTGCACCGCCGCGCGCTGGGCCGTACCGCCGAGAAAGGCCTGGGCACCCTGATCGACAACACCATCGGCATGGTCGCGAAATGGACGGCCTTGCCCGCGCTGCGCCAGCAGCTGGCCGGCGACCTGGCCCAGGCCATCCGCCGCGTGGACCCACACGTCATCTGCGCCCACAGCCTGGGCTCGCTGATCAGCTACGACACCCTGGCCGCCCAGCAGACGCTGGCGCAGGACCGCCTCTTCGTCACCCTGGGCTCGCAGATCGGGCACCCGGCCTTGGCCGAGACCTTTGGCGGCTACCTGCGTCCCATCAGCACCGTGCGCCACTGGTACCACCTCTACAACCACGAGGATGCGGTGCTCACCTGTGAGCTCGATTTCCCCGAGGCGCCGTTTACCCAGCTTGATACCCGTTTCGATGAATCGGGTCCGCTGGACCACAGCGCCGAAAAGTACCTCAAGCACGAAGTCACATCCGCCAATGTCTGGGCCGGCCTGGCCGCCGCCCTGCCGCGCAGCGCGGCCGCAGCCGTGACCAAGCCCCGGCCCGGCCCGACCGTCGCCGCAAGCTGGTTCAAGGCCCCGACGATCCAGCGCCGCAGCCCGCGCAAGCGCCGCGCCCTGCTGATCGGCATCAACGACTACCCGCAGCCGGAAAACCGTCTCAACGGCTGCGTCAACGACGTGTTCCAGATGAGCGCCATGTTGCAGGAACGCGGCTACCAGCCCGAGGAGATCCGCGTGGTGCTGGACGCACGTGCCACCACGCGCGGCGTGCAGGAGCGGCTGCAGTGGCTGCTCGAAAACGTGCGCGCCGACGACGAGAGAGTGCTCTTCTACTCGGGCCACGGTGCCCAGGTCGCCGCGCTCGACGCCGACGGCGAGCCCGACCACAAGGACGAGGCCCTGGTCACCTACGACTTTGATTGGAACGGCAACAGCGGCATCACCGACGACATGCTGTGCCGGCTCTATGCCAACCTGCCCTACGAGGCACGCTTTTCCATCATCCTGGACTGCTGCCACTCGGGTGGCGTGGCGCGCGCTGGTGGTGTGGCCGTGCGCGGCATCAACCCGCCCGACGACGTGCGCCACCGCGCCATCGAATGGGACGCCGGCAAGCAGATGTGGTTTCCGCGCAAGAGCCTGGACCTGCGCCGACGCATGGGCAAGGCCCCGGCCGATCAGGTGCAGCGCTACCTGGGTGATGGCGCGACGCAGAAGCTGGGCCGCGCCGTGAGCCGCTGGAGCGACACGCCCGCGGCTTTCAAGGCCGCCTCACGCCGCCTGGGCCACCACGGTCCCTACAACCCCGTCATTCTGGCCGCCTGCCGCGAAGACCAGTACGCCTACGAATACACGCATGGCTCCGTACCCTATGGTGCGCTGACCTTCATGCTGATCCAGCAGCTGCGCGCCAGCGGCGGGCGCAAGACGCTCGAAGCCATCGTCGAGCAATGCAACAGCGTGCTCAAGAGCAAGCTGGGCTACGAACAGCAGGCCCAGCTCTACCGCCCGCGTGCACACCGGCAGACCCATTTCCCGGGCCAGGCGCCAGTGGTGAAGAAAAAAGCATGAGGCCTATTGGCGCCTCAGTGGGTCGAGCAGGCCCTTGAGCCCGTTGTGGTCGATCTCGTGCATCAGGGCCAGCAGCCGGCCCAGATCGCCTTTGGGGAAACCTTCACGGGCAAACCAGTTGAGATAGTTGCCGGGCAGATCGGCGATCAAGCAGCCCTTGTGTTTGCCAAAGGGCATTTCCACGGTCAGCAGGCGCTGCAACTGTTCGCCGTCGTACATCAGCCGCCTGCCTTCTTGGCCGCGTAACCCTGCTTGGACAGCCAGGCCAGCACCTTGTCCACATGGTCGCCCTGCACCTCCACCACGCCGTCTTTCACGGTCCCGCCCGTGCCGCAGGCGGCCTTGAGCTGCTTGCCCAGGGCCTGCAGGGCGGTGGCGTCCAGGGGCAGGCCGCGCACCACGGTCACGGCCTTGCCGCCGCGACCCGAGGTTTCGCGCCGCACACGCACCTGGCCGTCCCCGAGCACGCGCGCGGCAGCTTGGGCCTGGCAACTGCAACGGTCCTGCGGTTGACGGCATTGCGGGCACATGCGCCCGCCTTCGGTGGAATAGACCAGCCCGCCGGGGCTGTTGGGGGATGACATGGAAAAGCGACCTTCTGACGGAGGCCGCTATCGTAAAGCCGGTTCAGCGCTCGAAGGTCGAGCGCGGCGCGCGCCGGCGCTCCAGCAAAAACATGCGTTTTTCCTCCTGCTCGATGGCCGTGAGCTGCTCACGCGCCAGATGCAGGATCTCGTTGAATTCGCGCACCCTGTCGTAGGATCGGCCGTGCGACTCGTTGGCCAGCTTGCGCCCCATGTCCTGCGTGACCGACAGCAGCTTGGAAAGCTGGTCGATCAAGTCGGATCGGTCTTCGGATTCGTACGTCATGATGCACCCCCTGATCTGGCGAGCTGATGGCCCTCTGCTGTTCCCGCAGTTGAGCGACTAGCATACACAATCAGTAACTATTTGTCACACTTCTATCCCACATGAAGAAATTTGTCTGATGCGCAGCCACCATCCCACCCCCGACAAGGACGCCATCGCCGCGCTCGAACCCTTCGAGCGCCTGGGACTGGACCGCATCCGCGTCATCAGCAGCCCGCGCGAGGCCGAAACCGCCTGCGCCGAGCTGGCCGCCGCGCCGCATCTGGGCTTCGACACCGAATCCAAGCCCACGTTCCGCGTCGGTGAGGTCTCCGATGGGCCGCACATCGTGCAGCTGGCCACGCCGGACCGGGCCTGGATCTTCCAGCTGCACGATCCGGGATGCCGCGGCCCCGTGGCTGAGCTGCTGGCACTGGAGCGCGTGGTCAAGGCCGGCTTCGGGCTGGGCGATGACCGCAAGCGCATCACAGCCAAGCTGGGCCGCGAGCCCGGTGGCGTGCTGGAACTCAACGCCGTCTTCCGTGAGCGCGGTTACCGCAAGGAGATGGGCGTCAAGGGTGCCGTGGCCGTGCTCTTCAACCGGCGCTACCTCAAGTCCAAGAAGGCCGCCACCTCCAACTGGGCCGCCCCGCGCCTGAGCGAAGCGCAGCTGGTCTATGCGGCCAACGACGCCTGGGCCGCGATCCGCGTCTTCCACGCGCTTGGGCTGGCTCAGGACGCAGGCGCCTGATAAGCCCGCCGGCTCAGCGGCCGGAACATCCACAGACCCACCATCGGCCCCAGGCCCAGCAGCGGCAGCAGCACGGCCAAGGGCACGTGCGGCAACGCCGCCACGAAGAGCTCGATGCTCAGCACCGAAATCGCAAAGCCGATGCAGTTCACAAAGGTCAGCACGCTGCCCACGGCTGCCGGCGGTGCGTTCTGTGCCGTCAGCGTGGAGAACTGCGGTGAGTCGCCGGACACCGTCAGGCCCCAGATCAGCAGCCAGGCCAGGAAGAGTGCGTCGGGCGCCTGCAGCATCAGCGGCGCCAGCAGGCAGCAGGCGCCGCTGGTGGCCAGCTGGCGCTGCGCGACGCGCGCACTGCCCCAGCGCCGTACCAGCAGGCCGCCGCCCACGCAGCCGATGAAGCCGGCCGCGATGATGCAGAAGGCCGCCGCGCTCTGCGTGGAGCCAGACCAGCGCAGGCCCACGATGAGCGGCACCAGCACGAAATAGGTGTAGAGCTCCCACATGTGGCCGAAGTAGCCGAAGACCGAGGCACGCAATTGGCGGTCGCTCCAGATCAGGCGCAGCGCCGCGGGCGTGATGCGGGCACCGCGCTGCAGCCAGGGGCTCTCGGGCACGAAGAGCCCGGTCAGCAGGCCACCCGCCGCAGCCAACAGAGACACACCCAGCACCACGCTCTGCCACGAGGGCAGCAGGCCGCCGCCGCCCTCGCCCACCAGTGCGCGCAGGCCATGCGGCAGCGCCGTGCCCAGGATCAGCGCGCCGATCAGCACGCCCATGGCCGCGCCCAGGCCCTGGCGGTACCAGCTGGCCGCGATCTTCATGCCCACGGGGTAGATGCCCGCGAGCAGAAAGCCCACGGCGAAACGCAGCGCGAGCAGCAGGCCGAAGCTGCCACCGATCCAGAGCGTGGCCGCATTGGCCAGCGCGCCCAGCAGCGCACAGGCCATGAAGACGCGTGAAGGCGAGAACCGGTCCGCCACCATGAGCAGCGCAAACACCAGCGTGCCCGCGACGAAGCCCAGCTGCACGGCCGAGGTCAGCGTGCCCACGGCGGTGGCGGGCAGGCCCCAGGCGGCCTGCAGGTCCGGCATGACGGCATTGACCGCGAACCACAGCGAGGTGCCCGCGAACTGCGAGAGCACGATCAGCGGCAGCACCCGGCGCGGCACGGTCTGCGTCACGCGCCGTCCTCTGCGGGCTTCAACTCGTAGTCGCCGTCGCCCATGCCGCGCAGCGGGCCGTAGACGGCGGTGATGGCCGCGCTCTCAGCCGCCTGCCACTGCTCGGCGATCTCACGCTCGGCATCCGTCAGGGCCTCGACGTTCGGTGGGTCGCCATAGGCTGCAGCGATGCGCTGGTAGGCCTGGTAGACCGGCAGCACCAGGGCAGCGTCGCCCAGCGTCTCTTCCAGCACCTGTTTGAAGCGCTTTTGCGCCGCGCGCTGCTGCGCCTCGCTGACGCCTTCGGCGTCGTAAAGTTTGACCGTATAGCTCACAGACGCAAGCTTAACTTGTGTACATTCGGAGGCCTCTGGAGAAAAGCGTCCCTATGTCCAAACCAAGCGAGTGGCCAGCCAAGATGCTGGCCGTCATCAAGACCGGCAACACCGCGGCGGCCATCGCGCAGATCAAGGTCGCGCCCAGCGTCAAGGAACTGCGCCAGCTGCAGGCCGCCATCGAGAAGGCACAGCTCAAGGGCCGCTGGCGCGAGCTGGACATGGCCATCGAGGAAAACATGGCCCTGCTGGCCGCGCCGCGCCTGCACCGCTCGCCCTGAGCCCCCAGACCAGGAGAACCCCATGAGCCCCGAGACGACCACCCCCGCCGAGAAACGCAGCCTCTGGTCCCGCGTCCTGCTCATGCTGCTCATGGGCCTGGCCTTCCACATCGCCGTCACCATCCTTGGCGCGCTGGCCCTGGTGCAGCTGCTCTTCGCCGCCGTGAGCGACGGCCCCAATGCACGGCTGCAGCATTTCGGCAGCAGCCTCGGTGTCTATCTGCGCCAGATCACCGACTTCCTGAGCTTTGCCAGCGAAGACGTCCCCTTCCCCTTCAGCGACTGGCCCTCGGACGACTGAGCCCGCCGCTCACAGCCGCGCCGCCAGCCGCGCGGCCTGGTCGATGGCGCGCTTGGCGTCCAGTTCCCCAGCCTCCAGCGCCCCGCCGATCAGGTGTGGCTTCTGGCCCTGGGCCTGCAAGTCGTCCGCCAGGGTGCGCAGCGGCAGCTGGCCCGCGCAGAGCACCACGGTGTCGCAGGGGATCCAGCTCGGGTTCTCGCGCTTCTCCCCGTAGCTGACCAGCAGCCCTTCGTCCGCGATACGCTCGTAGTTCACGCCGCCGATCATCTTCACGCGCTTCATCTTGAGCGCGGCACGGTGGATCCAGCCCGTGGTCTTGCCCAGGCCGTCGCCGAGCTTGCCCTGCTTGCGCTGCAGCAGCGTCACCTCGCGCGCGGGCGGCGTCGCCTGCGGGCCGTCGGGGCGCAGACCACCGGGCGCCGCGGCCGGGTCGGTCACGCCCCACTCGGCCTGCCAGGCCGGCAGGTCCAGCGTGGTCGAATGCTCGCCGGCCACCAGAAACTCGGCGACGTCGAAGCCGATGCCCCCCGCACCGATGATGGCCACCCTCTGGCCCACGGGCTTCTTGTGGCGCAGCACGTCGATGTAACTCAGCACCTTGGGGTGGTCCTGGCCCGCGATCTTCGGATCGCGCGGTGACACGCCGGTGGCGACGATCACCTCGTCGTAGCCCTGCAGGTCCGCGGCCTGCACGGTCTTGCCCAGGTGCAGCTGCACACCGGTGGTCTCCACGCGGCGCCGCAGGTAACGCAGCATCTCGTGGAACTCCTCCTTGCCCGGGATCACCTTGGCCATGTTGAGCTGGCCGCCGATCTCGCTCGCGGCGTCGAACAAATGCACCTCGTGCCCGCGCTCGGCCGCCACGGTGGCGGCCGTCAGCCCGGCCGGGCCGGCCCCCACCACCGCGATGCGCTTGCGCGGCACCTTCAGCTCCGAGATCGGCCGGTAGACCAGCTCGGTCTCGTGGCAGGCGCGCGGATTCACGAGACAGCTCGTGAGCTTGTTGACGAAGATGTGGTCCAGGCAAGCCTGGTTGCAGGCGATGCAGGTGTTGATCTCGTCGGCCCGACCCTGCGCCGCCTTGTTGACGAAATGCGCGTCGGCCAGCAGCGGGCGCGCCATGGACACCATGTCGGCCTGCCCCTCGGCCAAAATCTGCTCGGCCACCTCGGGCGTGTTGATGCGGTTGGACGTCACCAGCGGCGTCGTGATGCCCGCGGCCTTGAACTCGGCCTTCATCTTCTGCGTCACCCAGGCAAAGGCGGCGCGCGGCACGCTGGTGGCAATCGTGGGCACGCGGGCCTCGTGCCAGCCGATGCCCGTGTTGATGATGCTGGCGCCGCCCTGGGCCACGGCCTTGCCCAGGGTGACCACCTCGTCCCAGGAACTGCCGCCGGGTACGAGGTCGATCATCGAGAGCCGGTAGATCAGAATGAAATCCTGCCCCACGGCCTCGCGCGTGCGCTGCACGATCTCCAGCGGCAATCGCATGCGCTGGCTGTAGTCGCCGCCCCACTGGTCGTCGCGGTGGTTGGTGTGCTTGGCGAGGAACTGGTTGATGAAATAACCCTCGCTGCCCATGATCTCCACGCCGTCGTAGCCTGCCTCGCGCGCCTTCACGGCGCAGTTGACGAAGGCGCGGATCTGCCGCTCCACGCCACGCGCCGACAGCTCGAAGGGCTTGAAGGGCGAGATCGGCGACTTGATGGCCGACGGCGCCACGGCCAGCGGGTGGTAGGCGTAACGCCCGGTGTGCAGGATCTGCAGCGCGATCTTGCCGCCCGCCTCATGCACGGCCTGCGTCACCACCTGATGCCGCCGTGCCGCGCCGGACGTGGACAGCGTGCCCGCAAAAGGCTTGGCCCAGCCGGCAATGTTGGGCGCGAAGCCGCCCGTCACCATCAGTCCCACCCCGCCCTCGGCGCGCTCGCGGAAATAGGCCGCGAGCCGGCTCAGGTCGCGCCCGTCCTCCAGGCCCGTGTGCATGGAGCCCATGAGCACGCGGTTCCTGATCTGGGTGAAACCCAGGTCCAGCGGGGCCAGCAGGTGGGGATAGGGCGAGGTCGTCGTCATAGTGTGCTTTCGGGGGCCGTCAGGGCTGCCGCGATGATAGGCTGGGCGGGTGCTGCGCGCTGTCGCGCAGGTCCACCCGGCCGTCCGGGGCGTCATGCGCTAACATTGCGGTTTCTTTGTTCGCTAGAAGGAGCCCCTCATGGGCAACAAGATCGTTACCGAAGCCGACCGCAAGGCCACCCCCCGTCCGAAGGCTGCCAACGGCACCAGCCTGCCCTCCCCGGGCCGCGGCCAGCGCGTGAGCCTGGAGCGTGGCGTCGCCACCCGCAGCAAGAAGAATCCGGGCAAGCGCTCCAAGAAGGGCGGCTGATCGCCCGCGGATCGCTCCGCTGCCACCCCCAAGGCCCTCGTACGAGGGCCTTGTCGTTTGTGCGCCCCGGGCTCGCTACACTGGCTGCGCCCCTGTCGGGCACCCAGCCTCTCGCGCCGCATGACCCGTCTGCTCGCCCTCGCCGCCCTGCTCGCCCTGGCCCTGCTGCCCTGCCAGGCCGCGGAGCCGCTGAACGTGGGCTCCAAGCGTTTCACCGAGTCCTACCTGCTGGCCGAGCTCGTGCGCCAGACCGCTGCGGGCACGGACGAGGGCCCCGTGCTGCACAAGCCCGGCCTGGGCAACACGGCCATCCTGCTCGGTGCCCTGCGTGCCGGCAGCATCGACCTCTACCCCGAATACACAGGCACCATCGCACGCGACATCCTGCAGCTGCCCGAGGTGCCGCCCCTGCCGGAACTCAATGCCCGGCTGGCCGCACTGGGCCTGCAGGCTTCGGTGCCGCTGGGCTTCAACAATAGTTACGGTTTGGCTGTGCGCGCCGCACAGGCCGAGGCCCTGGGCATCACGCGCCTGTCCCAGCTGCGCCAGCACCCCACGCTGCGCTACGGCCTCTCGCAGGAGTTCATGGGGCGCGCTGACGGCTGGCCCGGCCTGCAGCAGGCCTATGGGCTGGCGGCCGTGCGCCCGCGCGGTCTGGACCATGGCCTGGCTTATGAGGCCCTCGCGCAGCAGCAGGTGGACGTGATCGACATCTACACCACCGACGCCAAGCTCACGCCCTACAACTTGCGCGTGCTCGTCGATGACATGAGCTATTTCCCGCGCTATGAGGCGGTGCTGCTGCACCGCACGGACCTGCCGGCGCGTCACCCCCAGCGCTGGGCCGGGCTCCAAAGCCTGCAGGGCCGCATCAGCGAGGAGGCCATGCGGCGCATGAACGCCGCAGCCGAACTGGCGCAGCAGCCTTTTGCCAACGTGGCCGCGCAGTTTCTGGCCGGCGCGACCGCGACGACGTCGCCGGCCGCGCCGCGCCCCGGTTTCTGGCAGCGCCTGGGCGGCCCGGACCTCTGGCGCCTGGGCCTCGAGCATCTCGCGCTGGTCTTCCTCTCCCTGGGCGTGAGCGTCGTCGTCGGTGTGCCGCTGGGCATGCTCGCGGCGCGTCATCCGCTGGCCGAGAGCCTGATCCTCGGCATCACGGGCATGCTGCAGACCATCCCCTCGCTGGCCCTGCTGGCCATCCTCATCCCGCTGACGGGGCGCATCGGCCTGGTGCCGGCCTTCATCGCGCTGTCGGTGTACGCGCTGCTGCCCATCGTGCGCAACACCCACGCCGGTCTGCGCCAGGTGCCTGCGGGCCTGCGCCAGGCCGCCCAGGCCCTGGGCCTGTCGCGCCGCCAGACCCTGACACTCGTGGAGCTGCCGCTGGCCACGCCCACGCTGCTGGCGGGCATCAAGACCTCGGCCGTGCTCAATGTGGGCACGGCCACCATCGCCGCCTTCATCGGTGCCGGCGGCTATGGCGAACGCATCGTCACCGGCCTGGCCCTGAACGATCACGCCCTGCTGCTGGCGGGCGCCATCCCGGTCGCCCTGCTCGCCCTGGGCATCGAGGCCGCCTTCCGGCTGGGTGAGCGTGGCCTGCTGCCCGCCGGCTGGCGGCTGCCACGCTGAAACCCAGCCGAAGGAATCAGGCCGTTGCCGCCTGCGCCACGTGGCGCCGCAGCACCAGCACGCCGAACAGCGCCGCCGTCACATACATGCTCACCGAGTAGATGGCCGCGGGCAGCGCGAGCTGGAAGTTCTGCAGCACCGACAGCGCCACGAAGATGGCCAGCGTGGAGTTGTGGATGCCGATCTCGAAGCTCACCGCCGTGGCCATGGGCTTGTCCAGCCCGCCCCAGCGCGACAGGTAATACCCCGCCAGCAGGCTCAGCAGGTTGAAGGCCAGCACCACCGGCCCCAGGCTGGCAAAGCTCTGGTTCAGCGCCGTCCACTCCTTGGCGATGGCAATCAGCGCAAAGGCCGCCAGCACCAGCACGCTCAGCAGCTTCATGGGCTTTTCCATGCGCGTGGCAAAACCCGGGCGTTTGCTGCGCACCGCCATGCCGATGAGCACGGGCACCAGGATCACGCCCACCACCTCGAAGACCTTGCCGAACTGCAGGGGCACGATCTGCCCGCTCTGCACAAAGGTGGCGATGGCCCAGTTGGTGATCAGCGGCAGGCTCACGATGGACAGCACCGTGTTGATGGCCGTGAGCGAGATGTTCATCGCCACGTTGCCGCCAAACAGATGGCTGAAGAGGTTGGCCGACACGCCGCCGGGCGAGGCCGCGAGCAGCAGCAGGCCCACGGCGTAGACGGGCTCCACCTTCAGCAACACCACCAGCGCCCAGGCCGCGGCCGGCAGCAGCAGCATCTGGATGGCCAGGGCCAGTAGCACGGCCTTGGGGTGATGGCGCAGGCGCGCAAAGTCGCCCACGGTCAGCGACAGGCCCAGGCCAAACATGACCAGGGCCAGCGCGCCCAGCAGCAGCGCGGGCAAGGCCGCAGTAAAGCTCATGCCGCCACCACGCGGCGACGCGCGCCGTGCGCGCCCTCACCCAGGCGGCGCTGGATCTCGGCGTACACGTCCTGGCGCATCTTCAGCGCAAAGGCCACCTCGGCCGTGAGAAAGAGCGGGCCCACGAGCAGGCCCACGAGGTCGTCCACAAAAGCCGGCTTGCGGCCCTCCCAGTAGTGGCCGATGAACTGGATGATCCAGCCCACCACAAACAGACCGATGCCCCAGCTCAGCCACACCGTGGTGCTCTGCGCCGCGATCCACTGGCTGATCCACAGGCTCAGGATGAGCTGGGCCACCATGGCCAGGCCGAAGCGCAGGTCCAGGCGCAGGTAGAAGATGGACGACAGCGCGGCCACCACGAGGGCCGGCGTCAACGGCAGGCCGCCCACGTCCAGCGTCGGGCGCGAGAGCAGCGTGGTCACGGCCAGCACGATCATGGGGATGCCCACGAAATGCGTGGCCACGTTGCGGTGGTCCTGGTGGTAGGCCGCGTACTGGGTCAAATGGTCGGTTAGGGTCTTCATGGTCGTCTCCTCGTCGGTGTCTTGGACATTGACAGGCGCCCATGATCAACCTACCCTCGCCCACAGTCTGTCAGGTACCCGACACAAGCCTGCACCCCCGTACAAACCCCAAGCTCGACCCGCAATGCTAGCCCCCGCTCGCTACCTCCCCGTGCTCAACACCGGCCGCTGGTTCGCCCAGCTCCCGGCGGAGTTTTCACAGGCCCTGCTGCGCATGGCCCGCGTGCGCCAGCTGGCAAGCGGCGAGGTGCTCTTCCTGCGCGACAGCCCACCCTGCGGGCTCTACGCCGTGGTGTCCGGCTCCATCCGCATCTCAGGCCAGAGCGGCCGCGGCGACGACGCGCGCGAAGCTCTGCTGGTGCTGCTGCCGCCGCCGCAATGGTTTGGCGAGATCACCGTCTTCGACGGCGCCACCCGCACCCACCGCGCCCACGCCGCCGAGCCCAGCACCCTGCTGCAGGTGCCGCAGGCCGAGCTGCGGGCCTGGCTGCACGAACACCCGCAGCACTGGCGTGAACTTGCCTTGCTCATGGCTGACAAGCTGCGCCTGGCCTTCCAGACCATGGAGGAACAGACCGTGCTCAGCGCCCCGCTGCGCCTGGCGCGGCGCCTCGTGGTCATGGCCGAGGGTTATGGGGTGCAGGGCGGCAAGGGTGGCACCCGGCGTGTGCTGGCCGTGACCCAGCAGGAGCTGGCGCTGATGATCGGTATCTCACGGCAGACGACGAACGAGATCCTCAAGGGGATGGAGGCGCGGGGGATTGTGCGGGTGCAGCGGGGGGGAATGGAGATCGTCAACCTTGCGGGCCTGCGCTCCATGAGTCAGTGAAACCCTCGCCTAAATTGCTGCGCGGGAACTCCACTGTGCGCTGCACCGCGTCCTTGAAAACGTCGCCGTTGTAGACATAGACACGCTGGCTGTCGCTCTTGTTCCAGGCATGGGTAACGTCCGCATATCCGGGACGGTGGCTCTCGGTTATGCGTAACGAGACAGTGGCTCGGCTGGGGATCGAAATCACCGGGCACCTGGCCCAGGTTATCGAGAGGATCAATCAGAGGCCCAGGAAAGCCATTAGCGCGTACCTCATCCAGCATGAAAACTGCCAGCCGCGTAGCCAGTTTGCCCTGCACTCAAGGTTCGACTAGCCCCGAACCCTGGCCAACGTGGATTTTCAGTTCCGGGATATTCGTTTGAACACAGCCACTGATATTGGGGACCTAGCCCATTCTCAGAAGCTCCTCGCGCATAAAAACCGAGACATGACAGAGCACTACGTTCGAGCAGGGAAAGGAGAGCTAGTAAAACCGCTGCGGTAGTGACAACCTGGCGCCTTTCTAGGTGCTGATCTACACAACTTGCGCAACACCCTCATCGCCGCCTTTGCTTGTGCTAGACACACCCTTCTTTCGGGTGCGCCTGGTCTTCGCCGCGATCTTTGTGTCCTCAGAAGCATCTACTTGTTGACTTGGGTGTTGATCTTGGAGAATACGAGCTTCAGCGACATCAGCCGCTACTTTTGAGCGGAAGCTAACACCGTAGACTTCTTGGTACGAATTCTGAAATTCTTCAGACTCTCTAAACTTATGAAAAAGAGGCCACTGGTGATATGCCACTTCATTCACCATCTCACCAGTCTTGCCAATTTCACGCATGAATTGCGCAGCTGCCGTGAAGTCGTCGTTCAGTACCGCGACAGCGAGTTTGAAATCACGGTACGTCGCGGTCCAATCGAAGTTCTCAATTAGACGAATTGCGTCCGCATGTTTCCCGGAAAACTTTAGTGCGATTGCGCAGTTCACGATGCGCGCCCTCAGGCGTATCTCGGAAACACCCTTTCGCATTGGCTCTGACAAGCTGAATCCAGACAATTCCGCAGCAGTACTCCATCTCTTCTTCTCAAGCATTGAGTAGATGGTCTGATTCATTGCCTCAGCTTGCACGTCTACTTCATGGGGAAAAACTTTGCGCCAAAGAGTGTGTGCCAGCATGAAGCCAACCTTCGAAAGCACGACTATTGCTCGTGAACGGTACTCGCCATTCACGCCCAGGATTTCCCCCAAGCTCGGACGATTCTTAAAGGCGTAGCCTTCTCTGTCGCAAACAAGCAAGTACTGCTCGCTCACTCGTCCACCGTTGTGAGTCAGTAAGTTGCGTCGTTGAGAAAGTTCAATAAATTCACCCCACTCAGGAAAATCTTTGAGAGTCTTGAACCCAAACTTTTTCTCGAGCGTTGCAAACTGCTCCGAATAACTGTCCCGCCGGAAGTTTTCGATCTCCTTCTCCAGCATGTTCAACTTCACAGCTTCCAGACTATCGAACTCCAGAAGCTCGCTCAAGGAGACCTCGCGCGAGACTCCCTTCAAGAGGTCAGCCTTGTTTGTGTAAATTGCAGTCAGCAGTGCACCCGTGAACGAATCAAACTCCGCAAACATCTGCGTGAATAGGCTGCGATCAAGGGTTTCCAGCATCTGGACTGGTCGGAACTCATGGATATCAGAGACAGCTGCCAGAAGCTCTGCCGTCTCGTGAGCGGACGCCAGCGTGAAGCTAGTCCCGTCCTCTGAGGCGTGCTTTTCAAACTTTTCGATCCGGGCATACTTTTTGTCCAGCTCTTCGCGTGCCCAGGACGCGGTCTTGGGCACCACGTAGTTGGCGGTCCGGCGGATGATGTCAATAGCCGCTAGAAATGTCTCCAGAGCCATATTTATCGGCTTTGGAACTACTGCTACTTCGCGTTTATCGCCTTCTAGTTGCACGGAGTGATCCGTCATACGCCCCCCCCAGTCAGATGAGTCTTCGGGAATTGTAGATAGGACTGGAAGAATGTAGAAACGCCCCAGAACCCGAATCGGGCGCTGGGGCGCGTAAAGACTGGTGGCCTGGGGCGAAATCGAACCACCGACACGCGGTTTATTAAACCGCCTTCCCCAACCTCTCCACCCCCTCGCGGATCTTGTCCTCTCCCACCGTCGCAAAGCTCAGGCGCAGGGATGAGAGATCCGGATTCGTGGCAAAAAACGGCGCGCCCGGCACAAAGGCCACGCCCTGCTCGATGGCACGCTTTGCCAGCTCATTGCCATCCTTGATCTTGCCGCCGGCGCCCGTGAGGCGGGCCCAGAAAAACAGGCCGCCGCCGGGCTGGGTGAACTCGATCGCGTCGCCCAGTTCTTTCTTGAGGCATTCGCCCATGGTGCGGGCGCGGCTGGCGTAGACCTCGCGCACGCGCGCCAGGGTGGCGGGCATGCGGCCGGCTTTCAGATACTGCGCGGCCGTGGCCTGGACGAAGGTGCTGGTGTGGGCGTCGCTGAACTGCTTGCACATGGTCGCGCGGGCCAGCAGCGCGGGCGGCGCGATCATCCAGCCCACGCGCAGGCCGGGGCTCAGTACCTTGCTCAGGGAACCGCAGTGAACCAGCCAGTCGCGGCTGCCCGGCACCTGGGCCGTGAGGGCCATGAGGCTGGGCGGCGGGGCCTCGCCAAAGTACAGATCGCCATAGGGATCGTCCTCGATCACCACGGTCTGCGTCTTCACCGCAATTTCCAGGATGCGCTTGCGGCGCTCCAGGCTCAGGGTGGCGCCGCTGGGGTTGCCGAAGGTGGGGATGAGGTAGACGAAACGCGGCTTGTGTTCGGCGATCAGTTGCTCCAGCTTGTCCACCTGCACGCCCTGCGCGTCGATGGGCGCGCCGATGACGTGGGCGCCGTAGAGGCGGAAGCACTGGATGGTGGCGAGGAAGGTGGGTGCCTCGACGATGACCTTGGCGCCCGGGTCCACCAGGGTCTTGCCGATCAGGTCCAGGGCCTGCTGGCTGCCCGTGGTGACGATGAGGCCATCCGATGCGACCTGCACGCCCTTGCTGCCCATGAAGGCGGCGATCTGTTCCCGCAGGGGGTTGTAGCCTTCGGTGGCGCCGTACTGCAGGGCGGCGCCCGGTTCGTCGCTCAGCGCCTTTTGCGAGGCTTCGCGGATGCCCTCGACGTCGAACATGGCGCTGTCGGGGAAGCCGCCGGCAAAGGAGATGATGCCGGGCTTGCCCAGCAGCTTGAAGAGTTCGCGGATGGCGGAGGTTTCGACGTTGTTCAGGCGTTCGGCGAATTGCATGGGCAGGCGAGTTTGTGAGGGAGAAAAACGCCATTCTCCACCATGCAGAGCTGCGCCGCCCTGCCCTCACCTCACTTCGGTTGCGGCAGCAGCTTGCCTTCAGACGCCGAGGGCACGGCCACGCCCAGCCATTGCGAGACGGTGGGCGCGATGTCCACCACCTCCACGCGCGCGTCCACCTTGCCCGGCTTCACCCAGCGCGGACCCCAGGCCAGGATGGGCACGTGGGTGTCGTAGGGATAGGGCGAGCCGTGGGTGGCGATGCTGGCGCTGGACTGGAACATCCAGTAGGGCTTGACGGTGTACTGCACGTCGCCCGAGACCTCTTCATGCCAGCTGCGGCGCATGGCGCTGAAGAAGGGGCCGTCGCTGCGGTTGCCGGTGACGAAGTCGGCGCGGGTGTAGGCCGCGGCGATGCCTGGCTCTTCGAGCAGCAGCGCGCGCGCGGCCTCGGCCAGCTCGTTGGGATCGACGCGGGTCTGGGCGACGAGCTGCTTGTTGAACAGCAGGGCCGTGCCCGAGAAGCTCACCCACTTGCCGGCGCCGAACTCTTCTTCCAGGCCATTGTTGAGGCGCGTGAGCAGCTGCGCACCCGTGATGCGGCCCGAGCGCAGGCCCTGCTGGGCGGTGAATTCGGGTGCGGGCATGAAACCGTGGTCGGAGGTGAGCAGGGCCACGTAATTGTCCTTGCCCAGGGTGCTGTCGAGGTGGGCAAAGAAGTCCTGCAGCATGCGGTCCAGATGCAGCAGGTGGTCGTGCGAGAAGCGCGATTCGGCGCTGAAGCGGTGGTTGATGTAGTCGTGTCCCGAGAGGCTGATGGCCAGGATGTCCGGCACCTCGTCGCTGCCCAGCTTTTCGCCGGCGATGGCCGCGCGCGCGAAATCCAGCGTGAGCTGGTCGGCAAAGGGGCTGCGCAGCAGCTGGCTGTAATAGGCGGGGCCCGGGGCTTCGTCGTCGGGCGCGCCCATCATCATGGGCAGCTCGGCGGCCTTCACGCCGTACCAGGGCTGGCGGTCCGGCAGGGACTTGGCGTAGGCCTCCTCGGGCAGCAGGGCTGTCCATGTCTGCTTGAACCAGCGGTCGGCGGGCTTGCCCTGGTTGAAGGACTCGACCCAGGCCGGGTGCTGGTCCATGTAGTACGTGCTGCTGGCGAAGAAGCCGGTCTGCGTCATGTACATATAGGCCGTGCCCTTGTGGCCGGCCGGCAGGATGGCGCCACGGTCCTTGCCCGAGATGCCGATGACCTTGGCGCGCGGGTCGATGCCGCGCAGCACGTCGCCCACGGTCTCCACCTTCAGGTTCCTCGGGCTGGTGCCGTCGAGCGGCTGGGTCTTGTGGCCGATGTAGAGCGCACCCAGGTCGCCCGTGCAGTACGTAGGCTGGCCGCTCATGGCGTCGCGCCATTCGTTGGCGATGATGCCGCTGCGGTGCGGGTAGGCGCCCGTGAGCACCGCGGCGTGGCCGGCCGCGGTGACGGTGTAGGCATGGCCGTAATGGGCGTCGGCGTACCAGGCGCCCTGCTGCAGAAAGCGGTTGAAGCCGTCGGGCGCGAGCTGATCACGGTAAGCCACCACCTGGCGCTGTGGCAGGCCGTCGACGACGAGCAGCACGAGCAGCTTGGGCCGGCCGGTCCAGCTGGGGGACACGGGGCCGGCCGGGCTGGCGACGGGGGTGGCGGGCACCGGCGCCGGGGTGGGCTCGGGCGGCGGCGCCTGGGCGGGCATCAGCGCCTGGCAGCCGGCCAGCAGCAGGGCCAGGCCCAGGGGCAGGAGGCGCTGGACGAGACGGGCTGGGGTGTGCACGAGAGTCAGCAAAGTGAGACAGCGAAGGCTGAGATCATCCCATGAAACAGCATGCCTCACGCCCGATGGTGGAGAATGCGTAAGCAGAAATTACCGCTCTTGCTGCCCGCGTGTGTCCCCGGCACACTCGACCCGCATCCCACGAGAGGCCTCCATGTCCGACCTGTCCGCCTTCTTCCAGTCCGTCAAGCTGCCCGTGATGCCCGAGGTGGCGCACGCGCTGATCCGCACCCTGCACGACGACGAGATCTCCATCAGCCAGGTGCGGGACCTGATCGCCAAGGATCCGGTGCTCACTGCCAAGGTGCTGCGCGCCGCCAACAGCGCGGCCATGGGCCTCAAGCGCGAGGTGGGTTCGCTGGACGCGGCCATTGCCATGGTGGGCCTGTCGCAGGTGCGCACGCTGGCGCTGACGGCCTGTATGAACGTGGCCTTCCCCGTGGTGCCCGGCCTCAACCGTACCGAGTTCTGGCGCAACTGCATGGCCTGCGCGGGCTATGCGCAGTGGCTCGCCAGCGGCATCGGCATCGATGCCCAGCAGGCCTGGCTGGCCGGCATGATGCTGCGCCTGGGCGAACTCATCATCGTGCAGACCAAGCCCGAAACCCTGGCCGAACTGGAGCGCCAGCCGCAGATCCCCGGCGACCGCTGGACGCGCGAGCAGCAGGTGCTGGGCTTTACCGAGGCGCAGGTCACCGCCGAGCTGGCCCACCGCTGGAACTTCCCGGCCGGCATCGTGCGCGGGCTCAACGCCGCCTCGAACCCGCTGGCCGCCCAGCCGCTCTCGCAGCTCGGTGCCGTGCTGCACCTGGCCAGCCGCCTGGCCGACATGGCCTTCAGCGACCCGGAGATCGTGGATGCCTTGCCGCAGGAGGTGATCGGCGGGCTGGACCTGAACAAGGACTGGATGCGTACCAAGCTGCCCGAGCGCGAAAGCTTCCTCGACCTGTCTTCCCTCTGAACCCCGGGGCGTGCCGCCCCGCCCTGCTCCCGCCTGCTTCCATGACGCCCGCCGCCATCCGTTCCTTCTTCGCCACGCTCCAGGCCGCCAACCCGCATCCCGTCACCGAACTCGAATACACCTCGGTCTTCGAGCTGCTGGCCGCGGTGCTGCTCTCGGCCCAGGCCACGGACGTGGGCGTGAACAAGGCCACGCGCAAGCTCTTTCCCGTGGCGAACACGCCGCAGCAGATCCTGGACCTCGGGCTCGAAGGGCTGGAGAGCTACATCAAGACCATCGGCCTGTACCGCAGCAAGGCGAAGCATCTGATGGAGACCTGCCGCATCCTGGTGGAACGCCACGGCGGCCAGGTGCCACGCACGCGCGAGGAACTCGAGGCCCTGCCCGGCGTGGGCCGCAAGACTGCGAACGTGGTGCTCAACGTGGCTTTCGGCGAGCCGACCATGGCGGTCGACACGCACATCTTCCGCGTGGGCAATCGCACCGGCCTGGCGCCGGGCAAGAATCCCTACGAGGTGGAGATGCAGCTGCTCAAGCGCATCCCGCCTGAGTTCATGGTCGACGCGCACCATTGGCTGATCCTGCACGGCCGCTATGTCTGCCAGGCGCGCAAGCCGCTGTGCTGGCAGTGCAGCGTGTCCGCCTACTGCGATTTCAAGCCGAAGACGCCCGCGGGCTGAGCCTGGCCATGGCCCTGGACGCTCAACTGGTACAGGAACTGATCCCGAGCGGGACGTTGCGCGTCGGGGTGGCCTACGCGCCCCGGCCCACGCCGATCTTCGTTGCGCAGGCCGCCGATGGCGACTACCAGGGCGTGGCCGTGGACCTGGGCCGCGCGCTGGCTCAGCGGCTGGGCGTGCCGCTTGAGATCGTCGCCGCCGCGACGACGGCAGAGCTGACGCGGGCCTGCCTGGCCGGAGAGATCGATCTGGGCTTCATGCCAGCGGATGAAGAGCGCCGACGGCAGCTCGACTTCAGCCCGCCCTACTTCATCATTGAAAGCACCTACCTGGCAGCGGGGCAGGCCGGCATCGCGACGCAGGCCGATGTCGACCGGCTGGGCGTGACGGTGGTGGGCATTGCCGGCTCGACCACGATCCGGGCAGCCGGCCGAAGCCTCACGCGGGCCACTGTCGTCGCGGCACCCTCGATCGATGCGGCCATGGCCCTGATGAAGTCAGGCCAGGCGCAGGTCTTCGCCCTCACGCATGACGCACTGCCGCCCTTGCAGCGGGAGCTGCCCGGTTCGGTGATCCTCGCGGGTGCCTTCCAGGTCACCGGTGTCGCCATGGCCGTACGCCAGCATCGCCCGGCGGCGCTCGCCTGCCTCACACGGTTCATCGAGGAGGCCAAGGCCAGCGGTCTGCTTCGGCAGGCGTTCGACGCCGCCGGGCTGGGCCGGCTGGACGTGGCTCCCTGAGGCCACGTGGGTTCGGCCGCCCCCGTCTACAGCGTCCGTTCCTCCCACTCGCCCCAGCCCGCCACGTCCCGTGGCCATAGCGGTGCCCGGTCGAGGGTGTGCAGGCCCTGCTCGAGCAAGGCCATGGCGCGCAGCACGCCGGCATGCGTGACCCAGACCGCGTCCTGCCCCGCAGCCTGCGCCTCGGCACGCACAGCGGCCACGCGCTGCAGCAGCTCGTTGACGCTCTCGCGTCCACCGAAGCGGGCCGCGCCGAAATCGGCCGTCCAGTCGTCGTAGGCCGCGCGCGGGATGGCGTCCCAGCGCTGGCCTTCCCAGCAACCGAAGTCCAGCTCGGCCAGGCGGGCGTCGTGGCGCAGTTGCAGATCCGGGCGTAGCGTGAGCAGCAGGTCGGCCAGCGCACTGCAGCGTTGCAACGGTGAGGTCCAGACCGTGAGGCCCGCGGGCAACAGGGGCGCGAGCTGCGCGGCCGTGGCCTGGGTGTGAGCGGCATCGGCCGGGACATCGGTGGCGCCATAGCAGATGCCGGCATCGATGAGCGGGCGCGCGTGGCGGACCAGCCAGAGTTTCACAGTGTCAGGGCGACCGCGAGGCCGAAGTAGATGGCGATCTCGCCCACCTGCTGCGTGGCACCCAGGCAGTCGCCCGTGTAGCCCTGCAGGCGGCGCGCGAAGTAGCGCCACATCCAGAGCCAGGCCAGCACGGCCCCGATGGCGCCACAGACCCAGAGCCGTGCATCCGGCAGCCACCACCCTGTCAGGGCCACGGCGGCCACGGTCCACAGCGCGGCCACGAACAGGCCCGCGCCACTGATCTGGTCCGCGAGCGGCTTGGACTTGGAGCGCGCGGTATCGCCCACATGCGGCAACAGGCGAATGAGCCCGAGCGGCAGGAAGCGCGAGAGCACATGGGCGAAGAACAGCGCCGCGCAGGCCAGGGCCGGATCGGCCTCGCCCAGCACCGCCAGCAAGCTCACCTTGAGCAGCAGCGCGAGCACCAGGGCCAGCGCGCCGTAGGCGCCGATGCGCGAGTCCTTCATGATGTCGAGCGCGCGCTCCTTGTCATAGGAACCGCCCAGGCCATCGGCCACATCGGCCAGGCCATCTTCGTGGAAGGCGCCGGTGAGCCGCACGGTGAATACGGTGCTGAGCACCGCCAGCAGCAAGGGGGTGTAACCGCCGTCCGGCAACACGGCGGCCAGACCCGCATAGACCAGCGCAGCGAGTCCACCGACCAACCAGCCGACGCCGGGGAAATGGGCGGCGGATCGGCGCAACATCTCGGGGCTGTAGCCCACCCAGTCCGCGAGCCGACCCGTGACGGGCACGCGCGTGAAGAATTGCAGGGCCAGCAGGTAATGACGGACGAACTGCATCCTCAGGCCGATTTCTCCGACACGCCGGCGGACTCGAAGCTGGCCATCTCGCGCAGCACGGCGCAGGCCGAGACCAGCAGGGGCCAGGCCAGGGCCGCGCCCGAGCCCTCGCCCAGGCGCAGGCCCAGGTCCAGCAAAGGCTTGGCCTGCAGCTGGGCCAGCAGCAGCGCATGGCCACGCTCACCCGAGCGGTGGGCGAAGACGCAGCGCTGCAGCACGGCCGGTGCCAGGCGTGCAGCCACGAGAACGGCAGAACTGGCGATGAAGCCGTCGACCACGATGACGCGGCGTTCGCTCGCAGCCTGCAGCACCGCACCCGCCAGGGTGGCGATCTCGAAACCACCGAAGGCGGCCAGTGCCTCCAGCGGGGTGCGCGCTGCAGGGTGCTTGAGCAGCACCTCGCGCAGCACCGCGGTCTTGCGGACCACGGCCTCGGCGTCCAGGCCCGTGCCCGCGCCGGTGCAATCGGCGATGTCCAGGCTGGCCAGGCGCGCGAGCAGCAGCGAGGCGGCCGAGGTGTTGGCGATGCCCATCTCGCCGAGCAGCAGGGCGTTGCCCGGCAGGCCCTGCACGATGCGCAGGCCGTTGACCAGCGCCTGTTCGCACTGCGCGGCCGTCATGGCCGGGCCGCTGAGGGCGTCGGCCGTGCCCGGCGCGACTTTCATGTTCAGCAGGCCGGGGCGTGGCGCGAAGTCGTGCCGTACGCCGCAGTCGGCCACGGTGAGCGCGATGCCGTGCTGGCGCGCCAACACGCTGACGCAGGCGCCGCCGGCCAGGAAGTTCTCCACCATCTGCCAGGTCACGTCGCTCGGGAAGGCCGAGACGCCGCGCGCGGCCAGGCCATGGTCGCCGGCGCAGACCAGCATCTGCGGCGCGCGCAGCTCGGGCGTTTCGCTGCCGAGGATCAGCCCGAGCTTGAGCGCCAGATCTTCGAGGCGGCCCAGCGAGCCCAGGGGCTTGGTCTTGTGGTCGAGCTTGTGCTGCAGGCGCTGGGCCAGCGTGGCATCGTGCAGGTCGGGGATGGGTGGGATCTGGAAGGTCATGGCTGGATCAGATTGGTGAGCACACCGGGCTGGAAATGTTTCTCAATGTAGTCGGCCAGGTGCTCGAAGACGGATTCCAGCGTGGGCACCTGGGCGCCGAAGAGCGCCTGCAGCACGGCCGGGTCTTCGAACAGGCCGTGCAGATAGACGCCCAGCACGTGGCCGGTCTCCTTCTGCCAGGCCAGGCCGGGGATTAGTTCGCGCGCCACGTCGCCCTTGGCGGCCATGGCCGGGTGCTGGGTCGTCTGGCCGTGGTGGATCTCGTAGCCTTGCACGGCGAGTTGCGCGAGCGCGGCCCAGGGACCGCGCACGGCGCCGAAGCGCGCCTGCGTGCGCCGCACGGTCTTGGCCGGCTCAAAATTGGTGACCAGGGGCAGCAGGCCCAGACCGGGCGCGTTGCCGTCGATGCCGTGTGTGTCGATCAGCCCCTCGCCCAGCATCTGCAGGCCGCCGCAGATGCCCAGCACCGCCCTGCCCTGTGCCGCGTGCGCGGCAATCGCCCGGTCCAGACCCTGGGCGCGCAGCCAGGCCAGGTCGCCGCTGGTGTGCTTGGAGCCGGGCAGGATGATCCAGTCCACGCCTTGCAGTTCGGCCGGGCTGCGGGCCCAGCGCAGGCTCACGCCGGGCACGTTCTTGAGCGGCTGGAATTCGTCGAGGTTGCTGATGCGCGGATACGCCACGACGGCGATGCGCGTGTGGACCTCGCCGCTGGCCGTGTGGCGGTCATCGAAGACGCCATCCTCTTCGGGCAGGCCGTGCTGCCACCACATGGGCAGCGTGGCCACGACGGGCACACCCGTGAGCTGCTGCAGCTGCTGCGGGCCGGGGGCCAGCAGGGCCGCATCGCCGCGGAACTTGTTGAGCACGAAGCCGTGGATCAGCGCGCGGTCGGCCTCGGGCAGCAGGGCCCAGGTGCCGTAGAGATGGGCGAAGGCGCCGCCGCGGTCGATATCGGTGACCAGCAGGCAGCGCGCCCGCGCGTGGCGGGCCACGCGCAGGTTGACGATGTCGCTGCCCATGAGGTTGATTTCGGCCGGCGAGCCCGCGCCCTCGATCACCACCACGTCGTTCTCGGCCATGAGTTCGTCAAGCGCCCGCGCCACCGTGGGCCAGACCTGCTCGCTGCGGCCGCGCCAGTCGATGCGCGTGAGGGCCTCGTCGACCTGGCCCAGCAGCACGACCTGGCTGTGCGTGTCGCGCTCGGGCTTGAGTAGCAGCGGGTTCATGCGCACCTCGGGCTCGGCGCGCGCAGCCAGGGCCTGGAAGTACTGGGCGCTGCCGATTTCGCCGCCCACCACCACTCTGGCGTTGTTGCTCATGTTCTGCGCCTTGTAAGGCGCCACCTTGAGCCCTTGACGCGCGTAGTGGCGGCACAGGGCCGTGGTGAGCCAGCTCTTGCCGGCACCGCTGGTGGTGCCCAGCACCATGACGGCGCGTGCGCGTCGCGGGCCGCTCATGCCTGCACCTCACCGGTCTGCGTGAGCTGCTGCCAGGCCACACGCAAGGCGTCCTGCGAGGCCGGCGGCAGCACGCCCAGGCGCACCTGGCCCGGCAGGCCGAAGGAAGCGGCCGCGCGCAGCTTGATGCCCTGTGCACGCAGGGTCTGCAAGGCCAAGGCCAAGGCCGGCCCCTGCACGGTGGTGCGGGCGCAGAAAAAATTGGCCAGGCTGGGCGCGCACTGCCAGCCCAGTGACTCGCACAGGCTGAGCTGGCGCGCCTTCCAGGCGCGCAGCGTGTCCAGGCTGGCGTGTAGCCAGGCCTGCACATCGGCACGCACCCAGGCCTGCAGCAGGGCCACACCGTGGGCTCCCAGCGGCCAGGAGGGGCACAGGGCTTCGAGCTGGGCTACGGTCTCGTCGGCTTGCTGCGGCGCGATCACATAGGCGGCGCGCACGCCGGTCAGGCCCAGGGCCTTGTTGGGTGTCCAGAGCTGCCAGACCTGTGCCAGTTCCTCGGGCTTCAGGCTGGGCTCACCTTGCAGGCGCAGCGGCTCGTAGGCGCGGTCGAGCACGCACAGCGGTGCCTCGCGTACCAGCTGCGAAAGTCCGGCCTGCGCCTGGCCCAGCGGGCTCGACGGTTCGCAGGCCCAGACCAGGCTGGCGGTGTGCACCTCATCGATCGGGCGCAGGCCCCAGGCCAATGCGGCAGCCGTGTAGTCGCCATAGCAATGCTGGGGCAGCCAGACACTGCGCGGGCCGCGCTGCGCCACCCAGGCGCTGATGCGGTGGATGAACTCGCTTGCGCTCGCGGCCAGCAGCACGCGGCCAGGCGCCACACCATGCCAGTCGGCCAGCTGGGTGCGCAGGGCGGTGTAGGCGGGGTCGGGGTAATGCGTGGCGTCGGCAGCCTGCAAAGCCGCCAGGGCCTGGGGACAGGGACCACAGGCATTGCTGTTGGTGGAGAAGTCGTGCGCGGGCACACCGATTGCGTCCGGCCCGCCATGCAGCTGCTGCGAAATCATGCGCGATTCTCGCCCACGAAGAGCAGCGCTGCGCCCAGCAGCAGCGCGAGCAGCAACACCACGCGCTCGCCCAGCTGCACGGCCCGCAAGGTGTCGCCGGCCTGCGGCGCACGCCCGGACTCATGCAGCACATAGACGCCGGGCTTGCCCAGGCGCACGTCGAGCGCCAGCGCCATGGCCGCCATGGGCCAGCCGCTGTTGGGTGAAGGCGTGCGCGGCGCCTGGGCGCGCAAGATCCGCCAGGACAGACCACCACGCACCAGCGCAAGCAGCAGCGCTGTCAGACGGGCCGGTATCCAGGACAGCACGTCGTCCGCGCGCGCGGCCCACTTGCCGGCCCAGGTCCAGTCGCGGCCCTCACGCAGGCCGCGGTAGCCCCACATGGCGTCGGCCGTGTTGGCGTAGCGGTAAAGTGCCGCGCCCGGCAGGCCCAGCAGCGCGAACCAGAACAGCGGCGCGACCAGCGAGTCGTTGAGGTTCTCGGCCAGCGACTCGATGGCGCTTTCGCGGACCTGATGCGCATCGAGTGTGCTCACGTCGCGGCTGACCAAGCGTGCCAGCTGCGCCCGCCCGCTCTCCAGGCTCGTTTGCAAGGCCGTTTCGACCGCCTGCACCTCGTCACGCAACATGCGCCAGGCCAGCAGGGGTTTGAGCAGCAGGCCCAGCAACACCATGGCCACCACGGCATGCCAGGACAGCAGCCAGCGCTGGAGCCACCAGGCCAGCATGGTGATCACGATGGCGCCCAGACTCCAGGCCAACGCACCCCGTACGAAACGCGTGATGTCCGCGCCCTCCCCGGCCTGCGTGCGTTGCGGTGCGATGCGTTGCCCCATCCAGCCCAGGTAATGGCCCATCCACACCACCGGATGCCAGCGCGCAGGTGGCTCGCCAAGCGAGCGGTCCACGAGCAGGGCCAGCCAGAGCGCGCCCGCCAGCGACGGGCCCAGGGTGGAGGTGACAGGCCAGAAGTCCATCAGTCTTCGATACCCCGTTGCGCCGGGATGCCGGCATTGAAGGCGTGCTTGATCTTGCTCATCTCGGTCACGGTGTCGGCCAGCTCGATGATCTCGGGCGGGCAACGCCGACCCGTGAGCACCACGTGCACGTCCTTGGGACGCTCGCGCAGGGTCTGCAGCACCTCGTCCAGCGGCAGCCAGCCGTAGATCAGCGGGTAGGTGATCTCGTCGAGCACGACCAGAAAGTAGTCGCCAGAAAGGATGGCCGCCCGCGCCCTGGCCCAGCCGTCGCGCGCCAGCTGCGCCGAATGCTCCAGGTCCTGGCTCTTCCAGCTGAAACCATCGCCCAGGCCTTCGATGGGGATGCCGATCTGCTCGAACATGCGGTGTTCACCGAAGCGCGCCGTGGGCACCTTCATGAACTGGTAGATCTTCACGGCCTTGCCGCGACCATGCGCACGCAGGGCCAGGCCGAAAGCGGCTGTGCTCTTGCCCTTGCCGTCGCCGGTGTTGACGATGACGAGGCCGCGCCGCTCGCCCTCGGGTTTTTCGTAGGGCTTCTCGCTGGGTGGGGTTTCAATCTGCATAAGGTAGCGCCTAAATTTTCGGCAGGGACAGCCACTGGCCGGCCACCTGCTGGATGTGGATACGTTCGTCGAACACGGCTTCGAGCGCGCGATGCGTGGCTACTGCATCGCAGGCACCGTGGTGGGTGATACGGCCGGCGGCCATGATGAGCAGGTCGTCGGACTGCAGGGCCAGCGGCAGCTCATGCAACACGCTGACCACGGTGCGGCCCTGGCGCACGA
The DNA here is from genome assembly GCF_027532185.1 of Hylemonella sp. Lineage (GTDB taxonomy): Bacteria > Pseudomonadota > Gammaproteobacteria > Burkholderiales > Burkholderiaceae_C > Hylemonella. Next base: position 164,497 of record NZ_JAPZSV010000002.1, read on the forward strand.
GTTCGCGCACCAGCAGCAGCCAGTCCACCTGGTGCGGTGGATCGAGGTTGGCCAGGGGCTCGTCCATGAGCAGCACCTGGGCTTCGACAGCCAGCGCGCGCGCCAGCAGCACCCGCTGGCGCTCACCGCCCGAGAGTTGTCCCAGGGGCCGATCACGCCAATCCCAGGCCTGGGTGGCGCGCAGGGCGCGCTCCACCGCTGCGTGGTCGGCTGCGCTCGGCGGCGCCAGCCAGGGCTGATGCGGCAGGCGGCCGAGCATGGCCACGTCGTAGGCCAGCAGGTCATCGGTGGCGCCTTCGTTCTGACCCAGCCAGGCCAGGCGCTGCGCGCGCAGCCGGCTCGGCACGGTGAACAGGACTTCACCTTGCAACCTCACCTCGCCTCGCGCCTGCGGCAGCAGACCCGCCAGTGCCTTGAGCAGGGTGGACTTGCCCGCGCCGTTGGGACCGACGATGCTGGTCCAGCGCGCGGCCGGCAGGTCCAAGGTGATGCCGTGCAGGACTTCGACCTGGCCCAGCGTGGCGCTGAGGCCGCGGGCGCTCAGGGCCGGTGTGGCGGGCGTGGGATACAGATTCATACCACCCCTCCACCAGCACTCGTGCGCCGGTGCATGAGCCACAGCAGGTAGCTGCCGCCGAGGACGGCGGTGAGCACGCCCACGGGCAGCTCTTGCGGTGCAATGAGCCAGCGTGCCAGGATGTCGGCCGCCATGAGCAGCAGCCCGCCCATGAGCGCGGCCAGCAGCACGAGCCGGCCGTGCGTGGTCTTGACCATGGAGCGCACGAGGTGGGGCGCCGCCAGGCCGACGAAGGCGATGAGTCCCGTCTGCGCCACCGCGGTGCCCGTGGCCAGCGCGAGCACGGCCACCAGCACCACGCGCATGGGTCCCAGCGGCAGGCCCAGACTGGCGGCCGTGGCCTCGCCCAGGCTCAGGCCATCGAGCGCGCGCGCACAAGCCCAGGCGGCCAGCGCGCACAGCGCCCCCACACCTGCCATGAGCGCGCAGGCCGACCAGCCCACAAAACTCGCGCTGCCCAGATTGAAGCCCAGCATGGCCGGAACGATGTCGGGCGCGGCCAGCGTCACCAAGTCCTTGGCGGCGCCCAGCACCACACCGACGATGACGCCGGCCAGCAGCAGGCGCAGCGTGTGCTGCACGCCACGTGCGAGCTGCAGCGTGAGCAGCACCGCCAGCACCGCGCCCAGGAAGGCCGCGCCCGTGAGCCCCAGGCGCGTGACCCAGGCCACGGCCGAGGGCGAGACACCGAGCAGGGCCATGGCCGAGGCCACGCCCAGAGAAGCGCCCGAGGCGCTGCCGAGCAGAAAGGGATCGGCCAGCGGGTTGCGGAACAGCCCCTGCGCCACCGCGCCGGCCAGACCCAGCAGCGCACCCGCGAGCCAGGCGCCCAGGGTGCGTGGCAGGCGGATCTCCCAGACGATCTGCGCCGACACCGGGTCTTGCGTGGCGCGCAGCACGCTCTCGAAACCCGTGCTGCCCACGCTGGCGCCCAGAGCCAGCACCAGCGCCGAGAGCAGCAGCAGGCCGAAACCGAGTGCGGAGGCCGGGCGCTTCATGGACGGCCCCCCGGAGGCACAGGCAGGGCCAGCTTCTCGCTGATGCAGCGCGCCATGATCTGCGCGGCCTCGGCCATGCGCGGGCCGGGTCGCACGACGACATCCGAATCGCCGACGCCGTAGACGCAGAGGCGCTGGGCGCGTACGGCCTTCATCTGGTCCCAGCCCGGATAGGGCACGCGTGCCTGCATGCTGCGGTTGCCGATCATGATGAGGTCGGGGTCGGCGCGCACCACGAACTCGGGGTTGAGCCGCGGAAAGGGTCCGAGCTCGGCCGGGATCACGTTCTTCACACCCAGGCGCGTCAGCGTCTCGCCGATGAAGGAGGCCTCGCCCGCGCCATAGGGGCCGCGGCTGACCTCGAAGTAGACGCGCAGGCCGCGCGCCGCCGGTGGCAGGCTGCGGGCCGCGGCGTCCACGCTGTCCTGGATCTCGCGCCAGAGTTTTTCAGGCGCAGCAGGCGGCACGTCGAGCAGCACCCCCAGGGCCTGCAGCACGCGCCGTACATCGGCATGGGTCTTGGGTTCGAGTGCCACAACCCTGAGCCCCAGCGCCTCCAGACGCTCGGCGGCGCGCGAGGACATCGAGATCAGCACCACGTCGGGCCGCAGCGCAACCACGGCCTCGATGCTCGGGTCCAGCCCGCCGCCGAGCCGCGGCAGGCCCGCGAGGCTCTCCGGATGGTTGGAATAGCGGTCCACGCCCACAAGGCGCTGGCACTGACCGAGCGCGCAGACGCTTTCGGTCAACGAAGGCAGCAGGCTCACGATGCGCTGCGGCGTCTGCGCAAAGCGCACCGTGACGCCACGCTGGTCGGTGATCTCCAGCGCCTGCGCGGAGCCGACCAGGGTCAACAGCCAGACCAGGGCAAGACGGAAATTCATGCATGTCCTTTCAGCGTGAGCGGCAGGCCGGCGGCCATGAAGCTCACACGCTCGCAGATGGCGGCCACCTCCTGGTTGAGCCGGCCCAGGGCGTCGACGAAGTGGCGCACCTCGCGGCCCATGGGAATCACGCCCAGACCGATCTCGTTGCCCACGAGCACCACGGGGCCAGCAGCGGCACGCAGAGCAAGCAGCAACGCTTCGATGGGTGGCTCACTCGCGGTGCCATCGGCCGGCATCAGGTGGTTGGTGAGCCACAGGGTCAGGCAGTCCACCACGAGCAGGGTCGCGGGGGTGCTGTGCTCTGTGATCGCGCGGTCGAGGTGCAGCGGCTCTTCGATGGTCCCCAGGCCGGGCACGCGCTCGGCGCGGTCGCGTTGGTGCCGGGCGATGCGCTCACGCATCTCGGTGTCATGGGGCTGGCCGGTGGCGATCAGCACCGCACGGTTCTGCGAGGACTGCGCCAGCCAGACACGTGCCAGCAACTCGGCACGGCGCGACTTGCCGCTGCGCTGGCCGCCAAGGATGAGTTCGCGGGGTGCGACGGTCAGCTCAACGTCCATGGGTCTCGCTCCACTGTTGAATGAGGCGCTGCAACTGGGCGACGCCATCGGTGAGCGCGGCGGGGCCGGGCTGCAGGATGTCGGCCGACTTGATCTCGAAGAGCTGCTGGTGTTGGACCGCCGGCACGTCCTGCCAACCCGGGCGTGCGGCCACCCTCTCGGGGCGGAACTTCTTGCCGCACCAAGAGCCGACGATGAGATCGGGTGCACGGCGCACGATCTCGGCACTGTCGGCGATGATGCGTTGCTTGCCCAGGGACTGCACGGCCAGCTCGGGGAAGATGTCGTCACCGCCCGCGATGCCGATCAGCTCGGACACCCAGCGGATGGCGCTGATGTGCGGCTCGTCCCATTCCTCGAAGTACACGCGCGGGCGACGCGGCAGAGCTGCGGCCGCCACGCGTATATCCTCCAGGCCCTGGCGCAGCGCGGCAATGCGCTGCGCGCCCTGCTCCGCCTGCCCCACCATGGCCGCCACCTGGTACATCATGGAGAAAATCTCTTCCACGCTGCGCTGGTTGAAGACTGTGACGGAGATGCCCCGGCGGATGAGCTCGCTGGCGATCTCGGCCTGCAGATCGGAGAAGCCGAAGACGCAGTCGGGCTGCAGCGCGACGATCTGTTCGATCTTGGCGCTCAGGAAGGCGCTGATCTTGGGCTTCTCGGCGCGCGCACGGCGCGGTCGCACCGTGTAGCCCGAGATGCCCACGATGCGCCGCTCCTCGCCCAGCAGGTAGAGCCACTCGGTCGTCTCCTCGGTCAGGCAGACGATGCGTTGCGGGCCCAGCGTTGGCGTTGCACTCATGCAGCCTCCTGAACTTGGGCCAGTCCCGCGCTGAACAGCCGCGCCACCAGCGCCGGGTCGGAAGGGAACCAGGCGTGAAAATAGCTCGCAGCAATCGAACCCTGCCGGTACACCGCCTCGCCCTCCCCGGCCATGCCCGTCGGTCGCGTGGTGCGCAGGGCCGGCTGCAAGGATGTGTCGCAGGTGGAGTAATGGAAGGTGTGGCCGCGCAATTCACCGCCATCGGCTTGCAGGGCCTGTGGGCCGAGTGCGGCGAGACGTTTCTGCAGGGTGACGCCGCCGGGCAACAGGCCCCAGAGTTCATGCGTCACGCCTGCGCCATCGGTGAGCCGCTCGAACAAGGCCATCATGCCGCCGCATTCGGCCCACAGGGGCTTGCCCGCCGCCACATGGGCGCGCAGGCTGTCGCGCAGGCCATGGTTGGCGGCCAGGCGTGTGGCATGCAGCTCGGGATAACCGCCGGGCAACCAGACGGCATCGCAAGCTGGCAGGGCACTGTCCTTGAGCGGCGAGAAGAAGACCACGCGCGCCCCGAGGCGCTGCAGGCATTCGATGTTGGCGGCATAGATGAAGCAGAAGGCTGCGTCCGAGGCGACGGCCACGGTGCAGCCCCGCAGCAGTGCGGGCACGGGCGCCGGCAGGACGGGGCCGGGGAACTCCACGGCCCAGCGCGTACGAAGCTCCTCCAGCGTCATGCGTCCGAGCGGCGTCTCGGCCAGGGCATCGGCCGCGGCGTCCAGACGCTGCTGGGCATCGCCCAGTTCGGTGGCGGCCACCAGGCCCAGATGGCGCTCGGGCAGGACCAGGGACGGGTTGCGCTGCAGCGCGCCCAGCCAGTGCTGCGGATCCCGCAGGCCCTGTTGCAGCATCTCGGCATGGCGCGCACTGCCTACGCGATTGGCCAGCACGCCGGCCCAGCGCAAGCCGGGCTGGTAATGCTGCAGACCATAGGCCAGTGCACCGAAGGTCCCGGCCATGGCCGAGGCATCGATCACCGCCAGCACGGGCAGGCCGAAGTGTTGCGCCAGGTCGGCCGCACTGGGTTGGCCGTCATACAGTCCCATGACGCCCTCGACAAGGATGAGATCAGCCTCTTGCGCCGCCGCGTGCAGGCGGGCTCGGCAATCGGCCTCGCCGGTCATCCACAGATCGAGCTGGTGCACGGGCGCGCCGGTGGCCAGCGTGTGCCAGAACGGGTCCAGGAAATCGGGCCCGCACTTGAAGACCCGGACCCGCCGCCCCTGACGTGCGTGCAGACGAGCCAGCGCGGCCGTGACCGTGGTCTTGCCCTGGCCGGACGCCGGGGCAGCGATCAGCAGGGCGGGACAGGATGTCGTGTGGGTCATGCGACGAAGCTTAACGGGGGACCCAGCGCAAGGTCAGGTAAGCAGCGCGGCCCTGCTGGTTGTAGCCGTTGACCGTCTGGTAGACCTTGTCGCCCAGGTTGTTGACGCGCGCCTGCACGGACCAGTCCTTATTGAGGACGTAGTCCACATGGGCGTCCAGAGTGCCGAAGCCTCCCAGGTAGATCGTGTTGGCTACGTTGTCATAGCGCTCGGAGGCTGCCAGGAATGTGGCCCCGTATTTCCAGGCACCACGGCGGTAGTCCGCCCCCAGGGTGAGCTGCTCGTCAGCGCGGCGTTGCAGCATCTTGCCCGTCAGCTCGTCACGCGCCTCCAGCAGATCGAGTGCGCCACGCAGGCCCAGCGCATCAAACTGGCCGACGTAGCTCAGCGTCCAGCCCTGGATGCGCACACGCGGAATGTTGGTGGCTACAGGCTGGGTCGTGATGAACCCCTTGATCTTGTTGTCGAAGTAGACAACCTTGTACTCCTGCGCGCCTGGCGTATAAGCCAAACCGACCTCGCGGTTGCGCCCTTCTTCGGGCTGGGTGGTCGCGTTGCCGAAGTTCGGGAAATACAGGGTGTTAAAGGACGGCGCCTTGAACGAGGTGCCGTAGGACACATGGGCGCGCAGATCACGCGTGAGCTTGTAGCCGTAGCCGGCAAAGCCGGTGGTCGCACCGCCGAACTGCGAGTTATCGTCCCGCCGAACATTGATTTGCCAACTGTGACCGTCGGCATCGCCGTTGAGGCCGGCAAACACCGAGTCCGTGCTGCGCTGGTTGACGGCATAGGCCGTGGTGCCGCTCACCCGTTGATCCACGCGCTCCAGGCCTGCCAGCACCAGACCCAGCGGGGTTCCGATCTCATTGAGCCAAGACCACTGGTCCTGATGCGTATCGAAGCGCGACGTCGAGGTGCTGGTGTAGCTGGTGGATTTGTCGTCGCTGCCCCCGTAGGACAAACGCGATTTCCAGTTCTGCAGCAATTGACCTTCCAGATTCACGCCATAGCTCTGGGTCTGGACGTCGGCGCGTACGTCGAAGGCGCTGGCACCACTGTCGTAGTGGTTGACACCATCGGCGTGCAGCAGATTGGCCCCGAGCTTCCAGCCCGGGGCGAAACGCCAGCTGGTGGAGGCCGTGAGGCTGTCCTGGGAAAACCCGTCGAGGTCCCTGTTGTAACCGGAGCCGACAGCGGGGTTGGTGGCCGAGAAGCCTCTTTCGCGCAAGGACTGTACGCCCAGGTTGTAAGACACCGCTTTGGAGCCGCCACTCAGGCCCGTACTGATTTCATTGCGCCCGGCGCTGCCCACGGTCGCGCTGGCGTAGGGGAAGAAGCCCTCACGGCCTTGGCGCATGAAGATCTGGATCACACCGCCGACGGCATCGCTGCCATACAGGGCCGACGCCGGGCCCTTGAGCACCTCGATGCGCTCGATGCTCTCCAGCGGGATGTTGTCGAAATTGGCCTGGCCAGCCGTGGCCGAACCCACACGCACGCCGTCGACCAGCAGCAGCACATGGGTACTGGCCGTGCCGCGGATGAAGATGCTTGAGTTCTTGCCCAGGCCGCCATTGCCCGTCATCTGCACGCCGGCCACGCGGGAAATCAGCTCGGCCACGGTTCTGCCCGTGCCCTTTTCGATGTCCTCGCGGGTGATGACCGTCACGTCGCTTAGCACGGCATCGGCGCGCGATGCGGTGCGGGTCGCGGTCACGACGGTCGGGCTGAGCTCGCCGCCCTGAGCGAGGACGGATGAAGAAAGCAAGGCAGCGGCCAGCGCGACGGCAGCCTGGCGCTTGTACGAAACGCAAAGAGTCATGATGAAGAGCGGATACGTGTCCTCCCCGGCTTCCCCGCCAGGGCATGGACGGCACGGCTGCGCGCAGGCGCACAACCACCTCGTTGGCCGGTATCCGGGCTGGTGGAAACAACCTCCATCGCCTTCCCGGCTGCTTGTTCAGGGCAGCCAGTGGCCGATTGATGAAAGCGGCGCCTTGCGGCGCGTCCACTTACCGTTGCGGGGGCAGCGCAGGTTGGGCTGGACCGGGGTGGTCTGGCCTTCCTGCTTCCCGTTGAACTGCGGCGTGTGAACCACACCGCGAGCACCAACGGCTGAGATTTTACGTTCGAAATCTTGCGTAAACCCTACAATGGCAAGACTTTTATTGACGATCCATGTCAAAACCTACGCCCATCGAAGAACTGGTTGAACGCGTCGAGCGTCTGCTGGTGCGCTATGCCGAACTGCAACGCACCAACGAGCTGCTGACCGATCAGATCGACGAGCTCACTGCCGAGCGTGATCAGCTCAAGCAGCGCCTGGCTGCGGCCCGCACCCGTGTGGATGCCCTGCTGGAGCGTATCTCCGAGCCGGCTGAGGGCGAAGGCCAGAAGGACGCCGCATGAAGCAGCTCGAAGTGCAGATCATGGGCCAGAGCTATCTGCTGAGCGCCCCCGAGGGCGGCGAAGCGAAACTGCTTGAGGCCGTGGAGCGCGTGGACACCGCCATGTGCAAGATCCGCGACGCAGGCAAGGTCAAGGCACGCGACCGCATCGCCGTGCTGGCCTCGCTGAACCTGGCCTTCGACCTGAGCGACCGTGAGCCCGCAGCCGCACCTCCCCGCGCCAGCGTCGCGGCGGCCAGCACGACCGCCCAGGCCGATGCCGTGATCCTGGGGCTGATCCAGCGCCTTGACGCCGCTCTCGGGGAAGACGGCCGCTTGATTTGATTCCCCCCCAGGCTCCGCTCCCTTCGTTCGCTATGCCTCCCCCCTTGCAGGGGGTAACGCCCGTGGCCCGGCAAAGCCGGTTCCACGGCGTTCCGCAAAAAAGCCTGCCATGCATTCCATCGCAGCGCACTACAATGGGCCTGTCTGCAATGCCATCGGGCTTTATATTTCCTTGAACCAATGCTCATTGAGCCCGGGCTTGGAACATTGCCTGGCTAGCGTGATCGTCTCGCGTCAGATGAACCCAAAGCCAACGCTGACCTCGCCCACCTGAACCCCCGGTTCAGGATGACGGTCCGGAGGACCATTGCAGACACCTACATTTCCCCGATGCTTCTCGAACCGCTGTTGATCGCCGAACTGGCCCTGATGGGCGTCTGCGCGGGCTTTCTGGCGGGACTGCTGGGCATCGGTGGCGGGATGATCATGGTGCCCTTCATGACCATCATCCTCGAGGCCAAGGACTTCCCGGCCGAGTACGTGGTCAAGATGGCCGTGGCCACCTCGCTGGCCACGATCTGCTTCACCTCGCTGTCCTCGGTGCGCTCACACCACAAGCATGGCGCCGTGCTCTGGCCCGTGGCGCGCGTGCTGGCGCCGGGCATCCTCGTGGGCGCGCTGATCGGCGCGCAGATCGCCGCGGCCCTGCCCACCCGTGTACTAGGCTTGGTCTTCTCGCTCTTCATCGCCTACTCGGCGACGCAAATGATCCTGGACCGCAAGCCCAAGCCCACGCGCACCCTGCCCGGCGGCTGGGGGATGTTCGGCATGGGCAATGTGATCGGCCTGCTGTCCTCCGTGGTCGGCGCGGGCGGCGCCTTCGTCTCCGTGCCCTTCATGACTTGGTGCAATGTGAAGATCCACCAGGCGGTGGCGACCTCGGCGGCACTGGGCTTTCCGATCGCGCTGGCCGGCACGCTGGGCTACATCTGGGCCGGCCGCGGCCTGCCCGACATGCCGCCGGGGGCCTTCGGCTACCTCTACCTGCCGGGCCTGCTGGTGATTGCGACGACCAGCATCCTGACTGCCCCGCTGGGCGCGCGCATGGCGCACCGCATGGACATCCGCCCGCTCAAGCGGGCCTTCGGCGTGGTGCTCTACCTGCTGGCCGCGTACTTCCTGCTGCGCTAGGAATTTCCGCTGCATCAGGACGGGCTGTCCAACCTTTTGAGGCAGCGAAACCGGGGCGCCGGGACCGATAATCCACGGTGGACATCCACGAGCAAGAATCTTCGAGGGGACCTACGACATGCGTATTGCCATCATCGGCCAGCAGGATTTCGGCAAGGCTGTGCTGGAAGCCTTACTCGCGCGCGGTGACGACGTCGCCGGCGTGTTCTGCAAGCCCGAGAAGCCCGGCGAGAAGCCCGACGCCCTGCGCGCGGCGGCCGAGAGCATGGGGCTGAAGGTCTTCCAGTTCGCCAGCCTCAAGAGCCCCGAGGCTGAAGAGGCCCTGCGCGCGCTGAATGTCGATCTGGGCGTGATGGCCTATGTGCTGCAGTTCGTGCCGCAGGCCTTCGTCAACATCCCGAAGCACGGCACCATTCAGTACCACCCCTCGCTGCTGCCCAAATACCGCGGCCCTTCCTCGATCAACTGGCCCATTGCGCGCGGCGACAGCGAGACCGGGCTGACCATCTTCCGCCCCACCGACGGGCTGGACGAAGGGCCGGTGATCCTGCAGAAGCGCTGCGCCATCGGTCCCGACGACACTTTGGGTGACGTGTACTTCAACCAGCTCTTCCCGCTGGGCGTGGCCGCACTGCTGGAAGCCGCCGACCTGGTGGTGGCCGGCCGGCACACCGAGACCGTGCAGGACGAGCGCCAGGCCAGCTACGAGGGCTGGTTCAGGGCCGAGGAATCGCGCATCAACTGGGCCAACCACGTCGACCAGGTCTACAACCTGATCCGAGCCTGCAACCCCGCACCCGGCGCCTGGTGCGAACTCGGTGGCGTCAAGGTCTCGCTCTACGATTGCCGCAAGCATCCGGTACGCACCTTCGGAGCGGTGCGTGGCAAGCCGGGCGAGATCGTGCGCATCACCGAGCAGTCGCTGTTCATCAATGCCCAGGGCGGCATGATCGAGGTGCTGCGCCTCAAGCCCGAAGGCGGCAAGAAGATGGGCGCGGCGGATTTCGCCCGCGAGCGCGGTCTGCAGGCTCTGACACAGACCAGCGCCTGAGCTTGTGCCGCGCACCATGCGCAGGGGGCAGCCGCGGCTGCCCTTTTTCATGTGCGCGTCATGCACCTTGCGTAAACATAAGACGCTGGTGATGCGTTGAATAGCTGCGTCGAGCTGCTTACGCGCAGATACGCAATACCCCCACTCGTGAAAACCCTAGGGCCCGCGAAAATTATTGAAAAGTTGACCGCAATCAAGAGCGTTTTCGCGAGAAAATTTCACAGTAGCTGACATCGATTGCTGCGAAGCGATCGAGAGGCTATCGAAGAGTGGTCCTCGTCGACAGACGGTTTATCAACAGGAGACAAAGATGAAGAGCTTTCAAGCCAAACTGAAAACCCGGGTGGTGGCTGCTGCCACCGCCATCATCGCCGCCACCGGCCTCGGTGCATCGATGACGGCCCATGCGTGGGAGCCGACCAAGCCCGTCGAATTCGTCGTGCCTGCCGGCACTGGCGGCGGCGCGGACCAGATGGCCCGCCTGATGCAGGGCATCATCGTCAAGCACAAGCTGATGAACCAGTCCCTGATCGTGGTGAACAAGTCCGGCGGCGCTGGCGCCGAGGGCTTCCTCTCCGTCAAGGAAGCCAAGGGCGATCCGCACAAGATCATCATCACCCTCTCCAACCTCTTCACCACCCCGCTGGCCACCGGCGTGCCCTTCAACTGGAAGGACATGACCCCCGTCTCCATGATGGCGCTCGACCAGTTCGTGCTGTGGGTCAACGCCGACAAGCCCTACAAGACCGCCAAGGAGTACCTGGATGCCGTCAAGGCCGCTGGCCCCAACAAGTTCAAGATGGGCGGCACGGGCTCCAAGCAGGAAGACCAGATCCTGACCGTGGGCATGGAAAAGGCCACCGGCACCAAGTTCATCTACGTGCCCTTCAAGGGGGGTGGTGAGGTGGCTGTGCAGCTGGTCGGCGGCCACGTCGACTCCAGTGTGAACAACCCGGCCGAGGCCGTGGCCCAGTGGCGTGCCGGCAAGCTGCGCGCCCTGTGCGTGTTCGACGACACCCGCATGCCCTACAAGGAAAAGGTCACCGACACCCAGTCCTGGGCTGACATCCCGACCTGCAAGGAAGCTGGCGTGCCGGCGGACTACGTCATGCTGCGCGGCATCTTCGCAGCGCCTGGCATCACGGCCGACCAGCTCAAGTACTACGTGGACCTGATGCAGAAGATCCGCGCCACGCCGGACTGGAAGGAGTACATGGAGAAGGGTGCCTTCAACCAGACCTTCATGACCGGTGCCGACTTCACCAAGTGGCTGACCGCTGCTGAAAACACCCACCGCGACCTCATGAAGGAAGCGGGCTTCCTGGCCAAGTGATCCACTTGATCCGGTAAAAAACCAAACCGCCGGACCCGGCATTCCGCCCGGGTCCGGCACCTCCAACCCAACGCAACTGCAAGAGTGGGACGGTGACCGGTACAGCTGGCACTGACCCAAGTTTTCTGCCGCCCAAAATTACATCAACAGACCTTTCTTTTTCACGGAATTGACTATGGAATCACACGAAGGCGAACGCAAAGGCGTAGCCACCAACATCGTCGACGCAGTTGTCGCCGTCTTGGTCCTGATCTTGGGCGGCATCGTTATTTATGGCAGCCGCAAGCTCGGCTCAGAGTGGACCACCGATGGTCCTGGCGCCGGCTATTTCCCCTTTTACATCGGCCTGATCCTCTGCATTTCCGGCGTCGGCGTGCTGTACCAGGCCCTGGCCGGCAAGGAAAAGAACACGGAAGTCTTCGTGGACCGCGAGCAGCTGGGCCGCGTGCTGTCGGTGCTGGTTCCGGCCGCCGTCTACGTGGGCGCAATCCAGCTGATCGGCATCTACGTCGCGTCGGCGATCTACATCGCCCTGTTCATGATCATCCTGGGCAAGTACAGCTGGCTCAAGAGCGCGATCGTCGCCGTGGCGGTCAACACGCTCTTCTTCATGATGTTTGAAGTCTGGTTCAAGGTTCCGCTGCACAAGGGCGCCCTGGATCCGCTTAGCTTCCTGGGCTACTGAGCGCCCGCGCGGAATAACGGAGATTAGAGAAAATGGAAGAAATCAACGCATTGTTCCAGGGCTTCGCCACGGTGATGACCCCCATGAACTTCCTGCTCATGGTGGTTGGCATCATCCTCGGTGTGCTCATCGGCGTGCTGCCAGGCCTGGGCGGCGCCAACGGCGTGGCCATCCTGCTGCCACTGACCTTCAGCATGAACCCGACCTCGGCCATCATCATGCTGTCGTGCATCTACTGGGGCGCCCTCTTCGGCGGCGCCATCACCTCGGTGCTGTTCAACATCCCGGGTGAACCCTGGTCGGTCGCCACGACCTTCGACGGCTATCCCATGGCCCAGAAAGGCCATGCGGGCGAGGCGCTGACGGGTGCTTTCACCTCCTCCTTCATCGGCGCCTTCGTGGCGGTGGTGATGATCACCTTCCTGGCCCCGCTGGTTGCCAAGTTCGCCCTGAAGTTCGGCCCGCCCGAGTTCTTCTCGGTCTACCTGCTGACCTTCTGCAGCTTCGTGGGCATGGGCAAGGGCTCGCCCTTCAAGATCCTGGCCTCGATGACCATCGGCTTCGCCCTGGCGGCCGTGGGCATGGACACCGTGACCGGTCAACTGCGCCTGACCTTCGGCTTCCATGAACTGATGCGCGGCTTCGACTTCCTGATCGCGGTGATCGGCCTGTTCGGTATCGGTGAAATCCTGCTGTCCATGGAAGAGGGCCTGTCCTTCTCGGGCAAGAGCGCCAAGATCGACCCCAAGGTCGTCTGGCAGACCTGGAAGAAGCTGCCCGCCTACTGGGCCACTTCGCTGCGCAGCTCCGTGATCGGCATCTGGATGGGTATCACCCCCGGTGGTGCCACCCCGGCCTCCTTCATGGCCTACGGTATCGCCAAGAAGGTCTCCAAGACCGGCGACAAGTTCGGCACCGGCGAACTCGAAGGCATCGTTGCGCCCGAGACGGCCGCCCACGCTGCCGGTACGGCCGCCCTGCTGCCCATGCTGGCCCTGGGCATCCCCGGCTCTCCGACCGCCGCCGTGCTGCTGGGTGGTCTGCTGATCTGGGGCCTGCAACCCGGCCCGCTGCTCTTCGTCGAGCAGAAGGACTTCGTCTGGGGTCTGATCGCCTCCATGTACCTGGGCAACCTGGTTGGCCTGCTGGTCGTGCTGACGACGGTGCCGCTGTTCGCCTCGATCCTGCGCATCCCCTTCTCGATCATCGCTCCCGTGATCATCGTGATCTGCGCCATCGGTGCCTACACCGTGCACAACGCCATGCTCGACATCTGGTTCATGCTGCTCTTCGGCGTGGTGGGCTATGTGTTCAAGAAGCTCGACTACCCGATCGCGCCGCTGGTGCTGGCCCTGGTGCTGGGCGACAAGGCCGAGGACTCCTTCCGCCAGGCCATGCTGGTCTCGCAGGGTGAGATGTCGATCATGTTCTCCAACGCACTCGTCGGCTCCATCACCACCCTCGCCCTCGTGCTGCTGTTCTGGCCGGTCATCTCCAAGCTGATCGCTCTGGTCAAGCCGCCGAAGCAGGACGAGTTTGCCGAGCAGCGCGGCGTGGACTGATCGCCTGGGCCCGCCCCCTGCCCTGACCACCCTGCATTGAAGGAGTTCAGACCATGGCCGTGATTGCAATGACCCAGGAAATGGGATCGCTCGCAAAAGACGTGGCCATGGAGCTGGCCAGCACGATGAACCTCTCCATGCTGCGGCATGAGGTGGTGGATCACGTGGCCGGCAAGATGCATGTGTCGTCCAGCCTCATCAAGCGGCTGCGCGAGGGCAAGGCGGGCCTCATCGAGCGGGCCACGGCGGATACGGCGAGCATGGCGCTCTACACCGCCGAGGAAGTCTACGAGCTGGCCAACCGGGGCAATGTGGTCCTGCGCGGCTGGGGAGCCACCTGCCTGTTGCGCCCGGTGCCCCATGTGGTCACCGTGCGCATCACGCGCTCCTTCCACAAGCGCGTCGAGTGGCTGATGAACCACCTGGAGACCGACGACCGCGATTTCGCGGAAAGCGAGATCCGCCGTAGCGACCATGCGCATGCCACCCGCATGCATCAGCTCTTCGGCGTGACCTGGGGCGACCCGGTGCTCTACGACCTGGTGCTCAACACCGACCGTCTCAGCGTGCACAGCTGTGTGGAGCAGATCCGCCAGCTGACGCAGCGTCCCGAGTTTCAGGCCTCGGAGGCTTCACGCCAGCTGCTGGCCAATATGGCGCTGTCAGCCCACGTGCGCTCTGCCCTCAAGGCCAACGAGAGCACGCAGGAAGTGAACATCACGGTCGAAGCCCAGCAGGGACGCGTCGTCCTCAAGGGCATCGTGGTCAATGAGCAGGAACACCAGCAGGCCGAGAGGGTCGCGGCCGCTGTCAAGGGCGTCACAGGCGTGGAAAACCGCCTGCGCCTCATGAAAGCCACCCGGACCTTCACCTACTCCAAGACCTGAGCGGCATCTTGCCGACCTGCCCTGAGCGGACAGGGCAGCCTCCAGGCCTGTTCCTCACAGAACAGGCCTTTTTTCTTGTTCTTGGGAACGACGCGCGCGCCTCAGATCTTGCCGCGTTGTTTCAAACGGCTCAAGGTCTCGGCCGAGAGATTGAGGTAGGCCGCGAGCTCCTTCTTGGGGATGCGGTCGAAGAGCTCGGCATGCTTGCGCAGAAACCGGTGCACGCGGCCCGGCGCGTCCAGCAGGTGCAGCGTGATGGTGTGCGCCATGATCTCGCTCATGAGGTGCATGACGCTGTACTCGAAAAGGCGCTTTTCCTCGGGGTGACGTTCGAGGAAGGCGATCCATTCGGGCATGGGCAGCTTGACCACCCGCGACTTGATCACCGAGACGATGCTGTAGGGCGTGGGGGTCTTCAAAGACCATGCGGCGTAGCTGGTTTCCATCTCACGCTCGGCCGCGAAGCGCAGGATCATTTCCTTGCCTTGCGGGTTGGCCACCACGCGCTTGAGCACGCCGTCGAGGATGAAATACTGTTCCATCTCGTGCACGCCCTGGTGCAGCAGGAAGTCACCCTTGTTGCAGTCCACCACCGTGAGATGCTGCTCCAGCTCCTCGTGCGAGGTTGCACTCATGCCCTTGAGGACGTGGTTCTGGCGGAGTTGAACCCGGATGATGTTTTTTTCCGGATGATTCTCTATGGATGTCATGGGGTCCTGGAATCGCGCCCGCCTGGCGCCGGTTTCGGGCCGTCTTCCCTCTGGAAGCCGGTCATTTGTCCCGAAAATTGACCGTGGTCAATGGCGTAAAACGGATCGCTTCCTATCATAACCCGGCGTTACCAACCGACCCGGCTCCACCCCTGTGCAGCCATGGAGGGCGGCAACGCTGGCACCCCGCCTGCGCGCTCCCGGGGCGCGCCTTATCCCCCGGAGCCGCAGGTATTTGCCAGCCGGGTCGCCCGACTTTCAACGACGTCCAACACCGAGAGAGACTGCACCATGTCCAACGACGCCCAAACCAGAGAACTGACCGACGGTTTCCACCTCGTCATTGATGCTCTGAAACTCAACGGGATCACCAACATCTACGGCCTGCCGGGTATTCCGGTCACGGACCTGACCCGCATGATGCAAGCCGAAGGCATGCGCGTGATTTCCTTCCGCCATGAGGCCAACGCGGGCAACGCCGCGGCCATCGCCGGCTTCCTCAACGGCGCCAAGGGCATCCCCGGCGTCTGCCTGACGGTGTCGGCCCCCGGCTTCCTCAACGGCCTGGTGCCGCTGGCCAACGCGACGACCAACTGCTGGCCCATGATCCTGATCTCTGGCTCCTCCGAGCGCGAGATCGTCGACCTGCAGCAGGGCGACTACGAAGAGATGGACCAGCTGGCCATCGCCAAGCCCCTGTGCAAGGCCGCCTTCCGCGTGCTGCACGCCGAAGACATCGGTGTGGGCATTGCCCGCGCCATCCGTGCTGCCGTCTCCGGCCGCCCGGGCGGTGTCTACCTGGACCTGCCGGCCAAGCTGTTCTCGCAGACCATGGACGCGCTGGCTGGCAAGAACTCGCTGATCAAGGTGGTCGATCCGGCCCCGCGCCAGATCCCCGCCCCCGAGTCCATCGATCGCGCACTGAACCTGCTCAAGGGTGCCAAGAAGCCGCTGATCCTGCTGGGCAAGGGTGCCGCCTACGCCCAGGCCGACGCCGACATCCAGGCGCTGGTCGAGAAGACCGGCATCCCCTACCTGCCCATGTCCATGGCCAAGGGCATCCTGCCCGACACGCACCCGCAATCGGCCGCTGCCGCACGCTCCTTCGTGCTGCCCGAAGCCGACGTGGTGCTGCTGGTCGGCGCCCGCCTGAACTGGCTGCTCTCGCACGGCAAGGGCAAGACCTGGGGTGGCAAGGATCACAAGGACTGGGGTGGCCAGAAGTTCATCCAGATCGACATCGCCTCCACCGAATTCGACAGCAACGTGCGCATCGACGCACCCATCGCCGGTGACATCGGTTCCAGCGTGGCCGCCCTGCTGGCCGGCATCGGCAACAACTGGACCAAGCCCTCGGCTGAGTGGCTCAACGCCATCAACGAGAAGAAGACGAAGAACATCGCCAAGATGGCCGAGACCCTGGCCAAGGATCCGAAGCCGATGAACTTCCACAGCGCCCTCAACGTGGTGCGCGACATCTTCAAGGCCCACCCCGACACCGTGATGGTCAACGAAGGCGCCAACGCGCTGGATTTCACCCGTTCCATCGTCGACATGTACAAGCCGCGCAAGCGCCTGGACGTGGGTACCTGGGGCGTGATGGGCATCGGCATGGGCTTCGCCGTGGCCGCCGCCGTCGAGACCAACCAGCGTGTCGTGGCCATCTGCGGCGACAGCGCCTTCGGTTTCTCCGGCATGGAGGTCGAGACCATCGCCCGCTACAACCTGCCTGTCTGCGTGGTGATCTTCAACAACAACGGCGTCTACCGCGGCACCGATGTGAACCCCACCGGCGGCAAGGACGTGGCCCCGACCGTGTTCGTCAAGGACTCCCGCTACGAGAAGCTCATGGAAGCCTTCGGCGGCGTGGGCGTCTACGCCCAGACCACGGCCGAGCTGCGCAAGGGCATTGAGGAAGCCCTCAAGTCCGGCAAGCCCACCCTGATCAATGCCATCATCGACGAGACGGCCGGCACCGAGAGCGGTCGTATCACGAGCCTGAACCCCGCAGCCGCGATCAAAAAGTAAGTCCACAAGACTCGTTTCACCAAGGAGAAAAAACCATGTCTGGAAACAAACCCCTCAAGGGCATCAAGATCATCGACTTCACGCACGTGCAAGCCGGTCCCGCCTGCACCCAGC
This sequence comes from Hylemonella sp., assembly GCF_027532185.1. Lineage (GTDB taxonomy): Bacteria > Pseudomonadota > Gammaproteobacteria > Burkholderiales > Burkholderiaceae_C > Hylemonella. The sequence goes on from NZ_JAPZSV010000002.1 coordinate 181,903, forward strand.
TGCTGGCCTGGTTCGGCGCTGACGTGATCAAGGTCGAGCGCCCCGGCGCCGGTGACGTGACCCGCAGCCAGCTGCGCGACATCCCCGATGCCGACGCGCTGTACTTCACCATGCTCAACAGCAACAAGCGTTCCCTGACCCTGGACACCAAGACCAAGGAAGGCAAGGAAGTGCTGGAGAAGCTGATCAAGAAGTCCGACGTCATGGTCGAGAACTTCGGTCCCGGCGCGCTGGACCGCATGGGCTTCACCTGGGAGTACATCCAGAAGCTCAACCCCGGCATGATCCTCGCGTCCGTCAAGGGCTTCAGCGAAGGCCACCACTACGAAGACCTCAAGGTCTACGAGAACGTGGCCCAGTGCGCCGGCGGTGCCGCCTCGACCACCGGCTGGTGGAAGGGCGAGAACGCCGTGCCGACCATCTCCGCCGCGGCCCTCGGTGACTCCAACACCGGCATGCACCTGGCCATCGGTATCCTGACCGCCATCATCGGCCGCCAGCAGACCGGCAAGGGCCAGAAGGTCGCCGTGTCCATGCAGGACGCCGTGCTCAACCTGTGCCGCGTGAAGATGCGCGACCAGCAGCGCTTGGAGAAGGTCGGCTACCTGGAAGAGTATCCCCAGTACCCGCACGAGATGGAGTACTTCAAGGACAAGGTCACCCCGCGCGGCGGCAACGCCGGCGGCGGCGGCCAGCCGGGCTGGATCCTGAAGTGCAAGGGCTGGGAGACCGACCCCAACGCCTACATCTACTTCACCATCCAGGGTCACGCCTGGGAGCCGATCTGCGACGCGCTGGGCAAGCCCGAGTGGAAGACCGACCCGGCCTACACCACCGCCAAGGCCCGCCAGCCGCACATCGAAAAGATCTTCGCCACCATCGAAGACTTCATCAAGGACAAGACCAAGTACGAGGCCGTCGACATCTTCCGCAAGTTCGACATTCCTTGCGCTCCCGTGCTCTCCATGAAGGAACTGCTGGTGGACGAGTCGCTGCGCAAGAGCGGCTCCATCGTGGAAGTGCCGCACCCCGTGCGTGGCAGCTACTACACCGTGGGCAGCCCGATCAAGTTCTCCGACCTCAAGCCCGAGGTCACCGCTTCGCCGCTGCTGGGCCAGCACACCGACGAGGTGCTTGCCGAGTTGGGCTACAGCAAGGACCAGATCGCGGCCATGCACACCAACAAGGCCGTCTGATCTGCATGATCCGACCCTGAAAACGGCGCCTTCGGGCGCCGTTTTTTTTTGCCTCTCAACGCCGGCGTCGGACTTGCATAAGTGATTCAGCATGCCTATCGTGGTACGTATCAGTGCAGAACGTTAAGCGCATAAAAAACGACGATGGTTTCAGCCGGATGAAGCCCCTATAATGCTCAAGTCATATAGAAGACCTGGTCTTACTATCCATAAGAATTTTTTATTATTTAGCATCATAGGAGTTCACTCATGACCAAGGCCCTCGAAGGCATCCGCATCCTCGACTTCACCCACGTGCAGTCGGGCCCGACCTGCACGCAGCTGCTCGCGTGGTTCGGCGCGGACGTGATCAAGGTGGAGAAAGCCGGCGAAGGCGACGCCACGCGTGCGCAACTGCGCGACGTGGATGGCGCCGACAGCCTGTACTTCACCATGCTGAACCACAACAAGCGCTCCATCACACTGGACACCAAGAACCCCAAGGGTAAGGAAGTGCTGGTCAACCTGATCAAGCAGTGCGATGTCATGGTGGAGAACTTCGCGCCGGGTGCGCTGGACCGCATGGGCTTTCCCTGGGAGAAGATCCAGGAGATCAACCCCCGCATCATCCTGGCCTCGGTCAAGGGCTTCGGCCCCGGTCCCTACGTCGACTGCAAGGTCTACGAGAATGTGGCCCAGTGCACGGGCGGCGCTGCCTCCACCACCGGTGACCCGGACGGCATGCCCATGGTGACCGGCGCGCAGATCGGCGACAGCGGCACCGGCCTGCACCTGGCCCTGGGCATCGTGACCGCCCTGTTCCAGCGCGAAAAGACCGGCCGTGGCCAGAAGGTGCTGGCCGCCATGCAGGACGCCGTGCTCAACCTGTGCCGCGTCAAGCTGCGCGACCAGCAGCGCCTGGAGCGCACCGGCGTGCTCAAGGAGTATCCGCAATACCCCGAGATCGAGTTCGGCGAAGCCGTGCCGCGCGCGGGCAACGCCTCGGGCGGCGGCCAGCCGGGCGCTGTGCTCAAGTGCAAGGGCTGGCAGAAGGATCCCAATGCCTACATCTACTTCATCACACAGTCCAACGCCTGGCCGGCAATCTGCAAGGTGATTGGCGAGGAAGACTGGATCACCAACCCGCACTTCGCCACGCCGGCCGCCCGCCTGCCGCACCAGAAGATGATCTTCGCGCGCATCGAGGAGTGGACCAAGACCAAGACCAAGTTCGAGGCCATGGACATCCTCAACGAGTTCGACATCCCCTGCGGTCCCATCTTGTCCATGAAGGAGATCGCCGAGGACCAGTCGCTGCGTGCCACCGGCACCATCGTCGAGGTCGACCACCCCGTGCGCGGCAAGTACCTCAGCGTGGGCAACCCCATCAAGCTCTCCGACAGCCCGACCGAAGTCACGCGCTCGCCGCTGCTGGGCGAGCACACCGAGGAAGTGCTGATGCAGATGGGCTACAGCAAGGCCCAGCTCGACGAGCTGCGCGCGGCAAAGGCCATCTGACCCCATGCCTGGCGCGCCGGGCAGAGACGAAAAAGCCGCTGCCCTGCAGCGGCTTTTTCATGGGGCCTTGCACCCACTCAGGCGTCCTCCAGGGGCGCCGGCCCCGAGTTCTCGAAGTAGTAGGCGATGCGCTGGCGCGGCCCCAGGTACTCCAGCGCGTCGGTGGGCAGGCTCGCGGGCTTGAGGCTGCGCCGGATGCCGATGTGCGGCTGGCTCTCCAGATCGAGGATCAGCGCCTCGTGCTTGGGCACCGAGGGCTCGTGCACGATGACGCGGGGTTTCAGCGGTCGCACCGAGTTGACCGAGACCACCAACGCATAGCGCCCGTCGATGAGCTGCACCACCGAACCCGGCGGGTACACCCCCATCATGCGGATGAAGGCGCTGAGCACCAGGTTGTCGAAGCGCGCCTTGTGCTGGGCGAAGAGCAGCGACAGGGCCTCATGCGGCGTCAGAGCCGTGACCAGACGCACCGGATTGCACAGGTTGTCGTAACGGTTCACCAGGGCCAGGATGCGCGCGGCCAGGCTCAGCTCGCTGGCCGGCGGCTTCATGGGAAAACCGCTGCCGTCCATCATCTCGTGGTGCTGGGCGATGGCCATCAGCGCCCCCTCGCTGAGCTGCATGCGGTTGCCGATGGCCACGCTCTTGGCCACGTGTTCCTGGTATTGCTTGAATTCCTCGATCGAGAAACCATCCTCGAACCAGCGCACGCGCTGCGGCAGCTGCAGCTTGCCCACATCGTGCAGAAAGGCGGCCATGCCCAGGTCCACCAGATCCTGGCCGCCGAGGTTCATGGCCTTGCCCAGCAGCAGGCACATCACGGTGACGTTGACCGGATGCATGGCGGCACGCTCGCCCACACCTTCGGAGAGCAGACGGATGGCCGACTCGCCATCGCAGTTCATCTCTTCCATGTACTGGTTGACCATGGCCATGCAGCGCTCGCGCACGGCCCGCGGCTGCTCCAGCACGTCTTCCTGCACCTGGCGGTACAGCTGCTGGGCCGCACCGAAGCGTTGTTCGCAGAGCTTCAGGCTTTTCTGCTGCGCCTCGATCAGGGCGGCGCGCTGGCGGCGCAACTCGCGCTCATGCGCCTGCGCGCGGGCTGCGGACTCCGCGTCGGGGAGCGGGCGGCTTTCGTTGGCGTCATCCATCGGGGGATCGCTCTTGGCCGGCACCCAGCGCACCTGCTTGAGGCCGAGGCCACGGATCACCTCGATCTGCTTGAGCGAGCTGATCTTGAAACTGCCAGTGGGAAACGGGTGGGACATCCAGCCCAGATCAAGCTCGACATAGAGCCCGATGCGCAAATCGGCGATATCGATCAGTTCGGTGTCGGATGGCTTCATGAGTAAACGGATCTGCACCCCGACAATTCAGGTGCCTGCAGACGCCGCCGATTCTAGGGCATGAAATACATCATGCCACGCCCGTTGGGCATGAACATGAAGCGCTTTTGCTACAAATCCTGCAGCACCCTGCATACCGCCCTTCCATTTCATTCAAGCCCCGGAGCATCCCTGTCCCGGCGGTGACCTACCAGCCCATCTCTGTATATCGGCCGATGCACATCAGAATGAATATCATCATGCGATGCACGCTGCTCTTCTGATCAGGAATAACCCCATGCTCGATACCACCCTCCAAGCAACAGCGCGCCAGCACCTGTTAGGTGCACTGCTGATGGCGGCCCTGCTGGGCGGCTGCGCCCAGACCGCCGCACCGATCGCCGCTGCGTCGGCGGACGGTGAGACGGTGCTGCGTGCCCGCGGCCAGGAACCGTCGTGGTCCCTGGTGCTCACCGGTGAACAGCTGCAGTGGCAGGCTGGCGAGCAGACCTTCAGCGCCCAGATGCGTCCGGCGCCCAGCGCCAGCGGCATGCGTCTGGCCGGCATGCACGAAGGCCAGATCATCGAGGTCTGGACCAAGGCCCGCATCTGCCGCGACAGCATGAGCGGCATGCCGCATCCCTATGAAGTCCTGGTGCGCCTCGACGAACGTCGCTATGCGGGCTGCGGCGGCGAGCCGGCGGCCTTGCTGCAGGGCGAGTGGCAGATCAGCGCGCTGGCCGGCGGCCTGCCCGCGGGCGCGCAGCTCACGCTGCAGTTCGACGCCCGCGGTCGCGTGAGCGGCCGTGCGGGGTGCAACCGTTACACCAGCCGCTACACGCTCAGCGGCGAAGGCCTGCGCCTCGCGCCGGGCGCCGCCACACGCATGGCCTGCGCGCCCGCACTCATGGACGTGGAGGCGCGCTACCTGCGCCAGCTCGCAGCCGTGCAGCGTTTCGACATCGGCGAGGACGGCACGCTGCAGCTCATCGGCGCACAGGACCAGCGCATCGTCGCGCGCCGGCCCTGAATGCCCTCAGGCGGCGGGCTGGCAGGCGTCAACCCACTGCCCGCCCGTGATCTCGGCCAGACGCGCGGGCGACAGGCGCACAGCGCTCGTCGTGCTGCCGGCCGCGGGCAAGACTTCGTCGTACTGCTGCAGGGCGACGTCCAGGTAGACGGGCAGCGGCTGCGCCAGGCCAAAGGGGCAGACCCCGCCCACAGGGTGACCCGTGAGCTCGGCCACCTCTTCGGGCGGCAACATGCGGCCACGCCCGAAGGCCTCCTTGAACTTGCGGTTGTCGATGCGCAAGTCCCCGGCACAGACCAGCAGCACCACACGCCCATCGCCCAGGCGAAAGGCCAGGGTCTTGGCGATGCGCCCGGGCGGCACGCCATGCGCTGCGGCTGCCAGGGCCACCGTGGCGGTGCTGGCCTCCAGCTCAATGATGGGGATGTCCAGCTGGCGGGACGCAAAGAATTCGCGGACGGACTGCAGGCTCATACTCGTTTGATTCAGCGCAAAGCGTGCACTTTATCAAGCCCGGCCAGCGCCTTTGGGCGCCCTACACTACGGCCATGCGCCGTCTGACCGCCCTCCTGCTGGCCCTTGCCGTCCTGCCCGGCTGCAGCGCCCGTGCCTGGTACGAAGGGGGACGTGCCGGCGCGGAAAACGAATGCCGCAAACTGCCCCCGGGCGGCTACGAAGACTGCATGGCCCGCGTGAACCGCCAGTCCTACGAAGACTACGACAAGGAACGCCGGCGCCAATGAAGCGGCGACACCGCGTCGTCACACATCCAACAAAGACGCGTGTCAGAATGAGCGCATGACCGAAGATCGTCCCCAGACCCTGGGCGAGGAAATCGCCAACAGCGTGAGCCACGGCGTGGCCCTGCTGGCCGCCCTGGTCGGCGCGCCCTTTCTGCTGGTGTCCGCCAGCCAGCTCAGCGCCACCAACATCGTCGGTGCCGCCGTTTTCGCGGCCACCATGATCCTGCTCTACCTCACCTCCACGCTCTACCACGCACTGCCCGTGGGTCGCGCCAAGGGCATCTTCCTCAAGCTTGACCACGGGGCGATCTACCTCTTCATCGCCGGCAGCTACACCCCGTTTGCCCTGGGTGCACTTGGCGGCCCCTGGGGCTGGACGCTGTTCGGCCTGGTCTGGGGCATGGCCGCTCTCGGCATCACGCTCAAGGCCTTCGACCGCCTCACGCACCCCTGGCTGTCCACCAGCCTGTACCTGGCCATGGGCTGGATCGTGCTGATCGCCGCCGTGCCCCTGGTCGAGCGCGTGGCCACGCCCGGCCTGGTGCTGCTGGTCACCGGCGGGCTGGCCTACACCGTGGGCGTGGTTTTCTTCCTGCTCGATTCAAAGCTGAAATACGCGCACGCGGTCTGGCACGCCTTCGTGGCCGTCGGCACCGGCCTGCACTTCTTCGCTGTGCTGGACTACGCGGCCTGAGGCGGCCTGCCTAGTCCAGAAACAGCTGCGCCTCCTGGCTGGAGGCCCAGTCCACCGGTGCGTGGTCCAGCACCACCCCCACGTCCAAGCCCAGGACCAGAGCGGTCTTGTCTGGAAAGGTCACGGCAAGCTTGCGCTCCGTGTAGCCCATCTCATGCGCACGACAGCGCCAGGACGCCACATGCAGGATGCCTGCCATGGGCTCGTAACCCTCGCGCTCGAAGGGCGCGTCCTGGTGCTCCAGCGTCTCCACCAGGGCCTCGGGCAGATGCCAGGCGCGCGCAAACGCAGCGCCGACCTGGGCATAGCAATAGCCGAACAGTTCGAACTCGGCCCGCGCCCGCTGCGGCGCGAACACCGGAACCCGCTGGTTGAGCGGCTCCATCTCTGCGAGCATGCCGCGGTGCATCACCAGCTCACCGAGGGCGTGGACCAGACCCACCGTGTAAGGTGACACCGCCACCTTGCGGTCCCGGGTCAGCAACTGTGTCAGGCGCGCGGTGTCCAGGCTGTAGCGCCAGAACTGCTTCATGTCCACGCCGCCCACCTTGCGAAAGGCACTGCTCATGGCCGCCTCGATCGTCATATCGCGCACGGGTCGCAGACCCAGGACATTCAGTGCATCGCTCACGGTGCCGACACGACGGCTCAGCTGAAAGCGCGCGGAATTGGCCGCCATGAGCAGGCGCGCCGTCATCACCGGCTCCATGCTCAAGAGGCTGCTGACACGCCGTGCGTCAGGTTCTGCCGCATTGAGCTCGGTCAGCGCTAGCGCAATCACGCGCGGAATGCTGGGCAGGGCCACGGGTGAGGCCAACAGTGTCTGGAGATCCATCGGTGATCGGGCCTGCTGGTTCTGCAACTCGCCTCGCCGGACCTCGCGCCGTTGCGGGTCCTTGAGCGAGGGCACAGCTTAGCGTCTCTCGCGCCGCAGCTCAACCGGCCAAGCCGACTATGATCGAAGGATCACGCACAAGCGTGACAATCTGCACTCTGACATCCCTCCCCGTCGGCCCTCCGACCGGCCCCCATGACCACCAGCATCCTGCGCGCCGCCCTCATCCTGGGCCTGCTCTCGGCCATCGGCCCCTTCGCCATCGACATGTACCTGCCGGCCCTGCCCTCCATCGGGCAAAGCCTGAACGCCAGCATTGGTGCGGTGCAGGGCAGCCTCATGGCCTTCTTCATCGCGCTCGGTGTGGGGCAGATCATCTACGGGCCTGCCTCCGACATGTTCGGCCGCAAGCCGCCGCTCTACTTCGGCCTAGGCCTTTTTGCCGTGGGTAGCGTGGGCTGCGCTCTCGCCCCCGACATCCACACCCTGATCGCCATGCGCTTTGTGCAGGGCCTGGGCGGCTGCGCCTGCACCGTGATCCCTCGCGCCGTCGTGCGTGACCTTTACACCGGCCACGAGGCCCTGCGCCTCATGTCCACGCTGATGCTGGTCTTCAGCGTCTCACCCATCCTCGCGCCGCTGGCCGGCAGCCTGCTGATCGAGTGGCAGGGCTGGCGCAGTGCCTTCTGGTTCATGCTGGGCATCGGCATCCTGGGCCTGATCCTCATGGCCACGCAGATGAGCGAGACGCGACCGGTCGAACAACGCCGGCAGAGCAGCTGGGGCCAGGCTTTCAGGGGCTACCTCACGCTGCTGCAGGACCGCCATTTTCTGGGCCTGGTCTTCATCGGCTCCTTCGGCATCGCGAGCTTCTTCGCCTACCTGGCCAACTCGTCCTTTGTGCTCATCGACCACTATGGCCTGAGCCCCCGCCAGTACAGCATCGTCTTCGCGGCCAACGCGGCCTCCTTCATCGGCATGTCCCAGCTCACCGGCCGCCTGGGCCAGCGCTACGGCCTCAAGCCCATGGTGCGTCTCGCGACGCACGCCTACGCCGCGGTCATGGCCCTGCTGCTGCTGTGCTTCCTGTCGGGCCTGGACCAGCTGCCCGTGCTGCTGGTACCGCTTTTCGTCGGCTACGGCTTCCTGGGGCTGATCATCCCCACCTCGGCCATCCTGGCCCTCGAGGACCACGGCCCGATCGCCGGCACCGCCTCGGCCCTCATGGGCACACTGCAGTTCGCCACCGGCGCCATCGTCATGGCCATCACCGGCCTCTTCGTCGATGGCACAGGCCTGCCCATGGTGGCGGGCATCGCCAGCTCGGCGGCACTGGTCTGGCTCTTCGTACGCGGGACTTTGAAGAAAACCTGAACGCTCTTAGCTGAGCGCCTGCACCACTCCGCCCCCCGGTAGCTCGCGCATGCGCTTGATGTCGCGCTGCGGCGGCGCGCCGAAATGGCGGCTGTATTCGCGGTTGAACTGCGAGACGCTTTCATAGCCCACGCGGATGGCCGTACTGCTGGCGTCCAGCGCCTGGGTCAGCATGAGCTGGCGCGCCTCCTGCAGGCGCAGCTGCTTCTGGTACTGCAGCGGGCTCATGCCCGTGAGGCTGCGGAAATGTGCGCGGAAGGTCGAGGGGCTCATATGCGCGCGTGCGGCCAGCTCGTCCATCAGCACATCGCGGTGGTAGTTGCTGCGCAGCCAGGCGATGGCCTGCGCGATCTGGTGGCTCGGTGAGCCCGCGGCCATCAGGTGCCGCAGGTAAGGGCCGTGTGGCCCCGTGAGCAGGCGCACCATGATTTCCTGCTGCACCAGCGGCGCCAGGCGCTCGATATGCTGCGGCTCCTGCAGCAGCCGCACCAGGCGAACCACCGCATCCAGCAGGGGTTCTTCCATGGCAGCCACCGACAGGCCCCGTGCGGCCTGGTCGCGCGGCAGGGGCGGCAGCTCCATGTCCGCGGCAAGCTGCACCAGGGCCCGCGTGTCCAGCTTGACCAGCATGCCAAGAAAGGGCTGGGCCGGATCGGCCTGCGTGACCTGCGAGACCACGGGCAGGTCCACCGTGACCAGCAAGGACTGGCCGGGCGCGTAGTCCACCACCTGATCGTTCAGGGTCACGCGCTTGCTGCCCTGTGCCACCACGGCCAGGCCCAGCATGTACATGCAGGCCAGTGGCTCGGTGCGGCCGCTGCGGCGCGCCATCATCAGCTGCGGGATGGCGGTCTGGTAATCACCGTCGTTTCGGGCAATCTTGCCGATCTCGGCGGCCAGGGTGGTGATGGACATGACAGGGCGATGACAGAGGGGATATCCGATGGAAATCGAGCCCGCACTGTACCTCCCCCGGTTTTTTCCTGCACAGTTCCGACAGCAATCCATCAGAAAAGGCAAAAAACACATCGGAATCGGCAAACGCAGCGACGCCCGAACACCGACACTTCTTGCACTGCGCCGGACGACGGGCTATACCCAAGCCCACGTCATCCGCCCACGATCTTTTACCGAAGGAGCCACGTCACCATGAGCACCCTCCACGTCAACGGCCGCGAACACGCGGTCAGCGTCGATCCCTCCACCCCCATCCTCTGGACCCTGCGCGACACGCTGGGCATGACCGGTACCAAGTTCGGTTGCGGCGCGGCCCTCTGCGGCGCCTGCACGGTGCACATGGACGGCCAGGCCATCCGCTCCTGTGTCACGCCCATCTCGGCCGCCCAGGGCGCCAAGATCACCACCATCGAAGCCGTCACCGGCGGCAAGGACCGTGTGGGCAAGGCCGTGCATGCCGCCTGGGTCAAGCACGACGTGGCGCAATGCGGCTACTGCCAGAGCGGCCAGATCATGAGCGCCACCGCCTTCCTCCAATCCCTGCCGCGCGGCAAGCAGCCCACGGCTGCTGAAATCGACGCCGCCATGGCCGGCAACATCTGCCGGTGTGGCACCTATGCCCGCATCCGCGCCGCCGTCGCTGACGCCGCCAAGGCCCTCGCCTGAAGGAGCACACCATGTTGTCCCACACCCTTGCCCAAGACATGCCGCGCGCCCTGCAACACCTGCTGGCCCGCGAAGAACAGACAGACATCGCCATGCCCCGCCGCAGCTTCCTCAAGCTGGCCGGTGCCGGCGGCCTGGCCCTGGGCCTCTACCCGAGCCTGGCCACCGCGCAGGCTCCCGCCGCAGCGGGCCTCAAGCCCTTCGAGCAACCCACGGCCTTTGTGCAGATCGCGGCCAATGGCGAGGTCACCGTCACCCTCAACCGCCTGGAGTTCGGCCAAGGCATCCAGACCGCCCTGCCCATGATCCTGGCCGAGGAACTGGACGCCGACTGGTCCAAGGTGCGCAGCCAGCACGGCAGCAACAACCCCGCCTACGCCGACCCGCTGTTCGGCATGCACCTCACGGGTGGCTCCACCGCCATCAAGCACAGCTACACCCAGTACCGCGAACTCGGCGCGCGCGCCCGCGCCATGCTGCTGGCCGCCGCCGCACAGCGCTGGAACGTGGACGTGAAGACCCTGCGCACGCAAGCCAGCATGGTGCTCGGCCCCAAGGGCCTCAAGGCCAGCTACGGTGAACTGGCCGAAGCCGCCATGGCCCAGCCCGTGCCCGAAAAGGTCACGCTCAAGGATCCGAAGAACTTCCGCATCATTGGCAAGCCCACGGGCCGTCTGGATGCCAAGGCCAAGAGCAGCGGCCAGCAGAACTTCGGCATCGACGTGCGCCTGCCGGGCCAGCTCACGGCCGTCATCGCCCGCCCGCCGGTCTTCGGCGCCAAGATCGCGTCGGTGGACGACAGCGCCGCGCGCGCCGTCGCTGGCGTGAAAGCCGTGCTGCGCGTGCCACTGGACCGCGGCGCCGAAGGTGTGGCCGTGGTGGCCGATGGCTACTGGCAAGCCAAGCTGGGCCGCGACGCACTCAAGCTGCAATGGAACACGAGCGGTGTGGAAAAGGTGGACAGCGAGAAACAGCTGGCCCAGTACCGCGAACTCGCCAAACAGGATGGCCCGCGCCACTTCGACGCCGACATGGCGGCCCTGGCCAGCGCCCCGCTGAAGATCGAGGCCGAGTTCGTCTTCCCCTACCTGGCCCACGCGCCCATGGAGCCGCTGAACTGCACGGTACAGATCGGCGACAACGGCGCCGAACTCTGGGTCGGTTCGCAGATGCCGGGCCTGGACGGCATGGCCGCGGCCGGCGTGCTGGGCTTCAAGCCTGAGCAGATCAAGGTCAACGTGCAGATGGCCGGTGGTGGCTTCGGTCGCCGCGCCATCCCCACGAGTGAATACGTGGTGGAAGCCTGCGGCATTGCCAAGGCCGCACGCGGCGTGGGCCTCAATGCGCCCATCCGCACCGTCTGGAGCCGTGAGGACGACATCAAGGGCGGCTACTACCGCCCCATGCACCTGCACCGCGCCCGCATCGGCTTCGACGCGCAAGGCCAGGTGCTGGCCTGGGACCACGCCCTCGTGGGCCAGTCCATCATCACCGGCACCTTCTTCGAAGGCATGATGGTCAAGAACGGCATCGATGCCACGGCCATCGAAGGCATGCGCGAGCCCTACCCCCTGCCCATGCGCCTCACCGTGCACCACCCCAAGCAGAACGTGCCCGTGCTCTGGTGGCGCAGCGTGGGCAGCACGCACACGGCCTATGTGATGGAAACGCTGATCGACGAGATCGCGCGGGCGACGAAGCAGGACCCCGTGGCCTACCGCCTCAAGCTCATCGGTGACAAGCATCCGCGCCACCGCACCGCGCTGCAGCTCGCGGTGGAGAAAAGCGGCTACGGCAAGAAGGCCCTGCCCCAAGGCCGCGCCTGGGGCGTGGCCGTGCACGAATCGTTCAACACCGTGGTGGCCTATGTGGTCGAGGCCTCGGTGAAAGACGGCCAGCCCGTGCTGCACCGCGTGACGGCCGGCGTGCATTGCAACCTGGTCATCAACCCGCGCACGGTGGAAGCGCAGATCCAGGGCGCAGCCCTCATGGGCCTGGCCACCTGCCTGCCCGGCGCGGCCATCACCCTGAAGGATGGCGAGGTGCAGCAGAGCAACTTTGGCGACTACGCCGTGCCGCGCATCACCGACATGCCGCAGATCGCCGTGCACGTGGTGCCCAGCGCCGACGCGCCCACCGGCATGGGCGAGCCCGGCCTGCCGCCCCTGGCCCCAGCCTTCGCCAACGCGATTGCCCGCCTCACGGGTAAGACGCCGCGCGAGCTGCCTTTCAAGCTGGCCTGAACGGAGGGCGCGGTATGGAAGACCTGGACACGCAAGTCCTGCGTACCGCCCTTCGCTGGCAGTCCGAGGGGCAGGCCGTGGTGCTCGTCACCGTGGCCCGCACCTGGGGCTCCTCGCCGCGCCCGCCTGGCTCACTCATGGCCATCAACGGCCGGGGCGAGACCGTGGGCTCGGTCTCGGGCGGCTGCATCGAGGACGACCTGATCCACCGCATCCGCGAAGGGGGTGTCGAGGCGGCGCTTACCGGCAACGCGCCCACCGTGCAACGCTACGGTATCTCGGCCGACCAGGCGCATCGTTTCGGTCTACCCTGCGGCGGCACGGTGGAACTGGTGCTGGAACGCGTGGCCGTGCACAGCCGGCTGGACGAGCTGCTGACCGCCTGCGAGCAACGTGAGAGCGTGGAGCGCGTGCTGGACCTGCACAGCGGTCGCGTGCAGCTGCGCCCGGGCCGGCGCGATGGCGTGCCGGAGTTGAACGACGCCACCTTGACGACCTACCTCGGCCCGCAGGCGCGGCTCATCCTCATCGGCGCGGGCGACCTCTCACGTTTCATGAGCCAGATGGCGCTGAGCCTGGGTTTTGAGGTCTTTGTCTGCGACCCGCGCGAGGAGCACCGCGCCAGCTGGAGCCTGCCCGGCGTGACCCTTACGCACGAGATGCCCGACGACCTGATCCTGCGGTTGAAGCCCGACGCCCGCACCGCCGTCGTCGCCCTCACCCACGACCCCAAGCTCGACGACCTGGCCCTGATCGACGCCCTGCAGTCCGAGGCCTTCTACGTCGGCGCCATCGGCTCACGCCGCAACAGCGCGACACGCCGCGAGCGGCTGCATGAGCACTTTGAGATCTCGTATGAGGTGCTGGATCGGCTGCACGGACCTGCCGGGCTTTACATCGCCAGCAAGACGCCGGCGGAGATTGCGCTCTCCATCATGGCGGAGGTGGTGGCGGTGAAGAATGGGGCATCAGCGAATACCATGAGCAGAGCAAGCCAGGAAGCGTCCAAAGGCTTGCTGCTGGCGTCAAGCTGTCCGGTCTGACTGGTACGCGGAAACCGAAGCCAGAGTCACTGACCAAAGCCTGCGAACGACCCGTTGCGGACGGTCGTCAGCTAAGGAAGCGGACGCTCAACGGCTGAAGTGATTGGCCTTGTCTGTGGCGGCCGGCTTGATCAAAGTAGACAACATATTATTGATGGCGGTACTCCAGCCGCGCATCAGGAGCCCGCTTTGTCAAGTTGGAGATCCACGAAGGCTTTGCACAAATCTGAAGGTTGGTACGTAAGGCCACCCCAAGCGCTTTGAGCGTTCATGAGTCCAGCATTTTCCAGTGCTTTGTACGTCTCCGGGTTTTCGTCGGCGCGGCCGTCACTCTGATGACTTTCGTAAACCCTGCGCACGGCATCGATCTCGTAGAAGGGAATGCGCTCAATGGCTGTATTAAGACGATTGAGAGTTCTCACATCGATCTGACCGCGCATGTAGGACAAGAACACCTGTCCAAGCATCGACGGCTTTCTATGTGTATCCAACTTTTCTAGCAAGTCGGTTAGATGTTCGCCGACATTCCGACCGTACTCTGAATCGAGCTCAAGCCGCCGAACCATTTCATCTCGCTCTGAATGGTTCGTGCCGTCAAAGTTGCTGAGAAACTTAAATAGCTTCTTCACAAAAAGTGCATCACGAACAGTGGCTCCCGCCTTAGCAACGGCGAGTACCGTTCCGACGACCGGAACTTCTCGAAGCAGACCTTCCGCGAGTTGCGAATCGATTGCAGATTCGGCCATTTGAGAGGCTACAGCGATAGCCTCATCTGATCGCAGACTTTCTACCAGTGCCTTACTCAATGATGAAGGATCGCTCATGAAGCTCCCGCTGTTGGCGCTGAGAAAGTGACATACTAAACGTGATCGCACGTTGGCCGGAAGATCCGAACGATTCGATGGTTCCCATTCACCACAAACACGATAAGAGAGTGGAACAACGCCCGCTTTCGGGACATGGTCGCGAACGGCCCTTCCTGGCCGATTCCAGTCTCACACCCGATCTCGATAAAACAACAAACCCCGCCTTAGCGGGGTTTGCTTTTAGGGAGTCAGAAGCCTCAGCCCATATGCAACCCACCATTGACCGAGAAGTCCGCCCCCGTCGAATACCCGCCCTCCTCGCTCGCGAGCCAGGCGATGATGGACGCGATCTCGCTGGGCTGGCCCAGGCGCTTGACGGGGATGGTGCCGACGATCTTTTCCAGCACGTCGGGGCGGATGGCCTTGACCATGTCGGTGCCGATGTAGCCCGGGCTCACGGTGTTGACCGTCACGCCCTTGTTGGCCAGCTCCTGCGCCAGCGCCATGGTGAAACCGTGCATGCCGGCCTTGGCAGCCGAGTAGTTGGTCTGGCCGGCCTGGCCCTTCTCGCCGTTCACAGAACTGATGTTGATGATGCGGCCCCAGCCTTTTTCCACCATATCGCCCACGACCTGCTTGGTCACGTTGAACATGGAGTTGAGATTGGTCTCGATCACCGCGTCCCAGTCCTCGCGCGTCATCTTGAGGAACATGCGGTCGCGCGTGATGCCGGCATTGTTCACCAGCACATCGATGGAGCCGTGCTCGGCCTTGGCTTTACCGAAAGCCTCGACGGTGGATTCCCACAGGCCCACATTGCCCACCGAGGCGTAGAAGGTGTAGCCCAGGGCCTTCTGCTCCGCCAGCCACTTGGCGTGGTCACGCGTGGGGCCGCAGCCCGCGATGACTTTGAACCCCTCTTTGTGCAGACGCTGGCAGATGGCCGTACCGATACCACCCATGCCACCGGTCACATACGCCACTTTCTGACTCATGATGTCCTCCTCATCTAACTCGTGATCTCAATCTACGCCCGGCCGCTGCGGCGGGATAGCTAGGCAAAACCCGCGTGTGGATCGAGCGCTCAACGCTCGATGGTCAATGCAACGCCCATGCCACCGCCGATGCAGAGACTGGCGATACCCTTCTTGGCATTGCGGCGCTGCATCTCGTGCAGCAGCGTCACCAGAATGCGGCAGCCGGAAGCACCAATCGGGTGCCCGATGGCAATCGCGCCGCCGTTGACGTTGACCTTGCTGGTGTCCCAGCCCATCTCCTTGTTGACCGCACAGGCCTGTGCCGCGAAGGCCTCGTTGATCTCCAGCAGGTCCAGATCCGCAGCCTTCCAGCCGGCGCGCGCCAGCGCCTTCTTGGACGCCGGCACCGGGCCCATGCCCATGGTGGCCGGGTCCAGGCCGCTGGTGGCATAGCTGGCGATGCGGCCCAGGGGCTTGAGGCCGAGAGCGGCGGCCTTCTTGGCCGTCATGACCATCACCGCGGCGGCGCCGTCGTTGATGCCCGAGGCATTGCCCGCCGTCACACCGCCCGCCTTGTCGAAAGCGGGGCGCAGACCGGCCAGGGCTTCGGCATTGGTCTTGCGGTTGATGAACTCGTCGGCGTCGAAGACCAGGGGGTCGCCCTTTTTCTGCGGCAGGAGCACGGGCACGATCTCGTCCGTGAACTTGCCCGCGTCCTGCGCGGCGGCGGCCTTCTGCTGGCTGGCCAGGGCCAGTGCGTCCTGCATCTCTCGCGTGATGCCGTACTGCTTAGCCACGTTCTCGGCCGTGATGCCCATGTGGTACTGGTTGTAGACGTCCCAGAGGCCGTCAATGATCATGGTGTCCACCATCTTCCACTCGCCCATGCGCTGGCCGTCGCGCGAGTTGGGCAGCACGTGGGGCGCGGCACTCATGTTCTCCTGCCCGCCGGCGATGACGATCTCGCTGTCGCCGGTAGCCACGGCCTGGGCGGCCAGCATCACGGCCTTGAGGCCGGAGCCGCAGACGGCGTTGATGGTCAGCGCGGGGATCTCCTTGGGCAGGCCGCTTTTCATCAGCGCCTGGCGTGCGGGGTTCTGGCCCGCACCGGCGGCCAGCACCTGGCCCAGGATGACCTCGCCCACCTGATCGGGCGCGATCTTGCTGCGGATCAGCAGCTCCTTGATGACGATGGACCCGAGCTCGGTGGCCGGGGTCTTGGCGAGTGCGCCGCCGAACTTGCCCACGGCGGTGCGGGCGGCAGCGACGATGACGATGTCTTCCATGATGGACTCCTTGACGCTCTTCACTGAGCTTTCTGCTTGACGTAGCGGCCGGGTGCGGCCTCGATGACCTTGTACTTGCTGGCCTTGCCGTATTTCTTCGGCGCAGCAATTTGCTTGCCAGCCTGGGCCTGAAGCCAGGCGGCCCAGTCGGGCCACCAGCTGCCAGCGTGTTCTTCGGCGCCCTCGAGCCACGCGTCCAGCGTCTTGGGCAACTTGCCGTCCTTGCGGATCCAGTGGCTGCGTTTCTTTTTCTCGGGCGGGTTGATCACGCCCGCGATATGGCCCGAGGCGCCCATGACAAAACGCTTCTTGCCGGGCAGCAGCTGGGTGCTGGCGTAGGCGCCCGCGATGGGCACGATGTGGTCCTCGCGCGAGCCGTAGATGTAGACCGGCAGGTCGACCTTGCGCAGGTCCACCTTCTGGCCGCAGACCGTGAGCTTGCCGGGCTTGGCGAGGTTGTTTTCCAGGTAAGTGTTGCGCAGATACCAGGCGTAAAAGGGCCCGGGCAGGTTGGTGCTGTCGCTGTTCCAGTAGAGCAGGTCAAAGGGCGGCGGGGTCTCGCCCTTGAGGTAGTTGCCTACCACGTAGTTCCAGACCAGGTCGTTGGGCCGCAGGAAGCTGAAGGTGGAGGCCAGGTCGCGACCGGCCATCAGGCCGCCCTGTGCCATCTGCTGCTCGCGCAGCTTGACCATGGCTTCGTCGATGAAGACGTCGAGGATGCCCGTATCGGAAAAATCGAGGAAGGTGGTGAGCAGCGTGAGGCAGTGCACGGGCTTTTCACCGCGTGCGGCCAGCACGGCCAGGGCGGTGCCCAGCAGGGTGCCGCCGACGCAGAAGCCCAGGGCGTTGATCTGATCGGCCCCGCTGATCTCCTGCGTGACACCGATGGCTTGGATGACGGCATCCTCGATGTAGTCGTCCCAGGTCTTGTGGCCCAGTGACTCGTCGGGGTTGCGCCAGCTGACCACGAAGGTGCGGTGACCCTGGGCCACGGCGTAACGGATCAGGGAGTTCTCGGGCTGCAGATCGAGGATGTAGTACTTGTTGATGCAGGGCGGCACCAGCAGGAAGGGACGCTCGTAGACCTTCTCGGTCAGCGGCTTGTATTCGATGAGCTGGAAGAGCTCGTTCTCGTAGACCACGGCGCCCTCGCTCGTGGCCACGTTCTGCCCCACTTCGAAACGGCTCTCGTCCGTCATGCTCACATGGCCCTGGCCCAGGTCGTGCAGCAGGTTCTGCAGGCCCTTGGCGATGCTCTCGCCCTTGGTCTCGATGGCTTTTTTCTGCGCCTCGGCGTTGAAGGCCAGGTAGTTGCTGGGCGCGCTGGCCGCCACCCATTGCTCCACGGCGAAGCGGATGCGCGCGCGGGTCTTCTCGTCGGCCTGCACGGCCTCGGCCAGCTGCATAAGGAAGCGCGCGTTGAGCAGGTAGGTCGAGGCGGCCATGGCCGAGTAAGGGTTCTCGGCCCAGGCGGGGGCGGAAAAGCGCCGGTCACTGCTGGCGGCGGGGCCGACACCCTGCATGAGGGCCGTCATGTCCTGCAGGTACTGCTGCTGCAGGGCCTGCAGCTTCTCGGGCGGCACCGAAACCATGAGCTCGGGCAGGGCCGGCAGGCCGGGCATGGCGGCGGACGGCGTCTGGTAGGGTTGAAAGGCCTGAGCCCAGGCCTGTTGAAACTGCTGCGCCGCCTGGGTCCAAAATTCGGGGGTATCCTGTCTCACAACGGGTCCTCGTGCTGGAATTGGTTTCCAGTATCTCAGGCCTGACCCTGCAGCACGCTGACATTTGTCAATTAACCCATGTTCCTGATACTGATAGCCATCGGCTGGATTTACGTTGCACTCATGATGGCCGTGGCCGAGGCCACGAGCTCCGTGGGCAGCGTCCTGGGCGCGATCATCACCTTTGTGCTCTACGGCGTGGGGCCCGTGCTGCTGCTGCTCTACATCCTGGGCACGCCGGCGCGCAAGAAGCTGCGCAAGCAGCGTGAGGCCGAGGAGCTGGCCGCCTGGCAGGCGCAGCAGCAGGCCTCAGACACGCCAGATGCAGGCGGCCAGCCGGCCGCTGACGCGGTCGCGCCGGTGCGAAAAGAACCGTGACGTTTGCGTGACGGTGCACCAGGATGGTGTGCCGTCGTTGCCATAGATCTGGTGGATGCCCAGGCGGTTGAGGCGCTGACGCGCCAGCGCCTGCAGATCGGCCAGCCACTTGCCCGGCGTCGCCAACGGGGTGAAGCAGAGCGCGGCCCGCGCGTCCTGCGCCTCAAAGGCAGCCCGCACCTCGTCACCCACCTCGAAAGCCTGCGGCCCGATGCAGGGCCCGAGCCAGACCAGCAGCTCGCGCGCCGGCCGACCCAGCGCCGCGTGCAGCGACTCCAGCACCCCCACGCCGCCCTGCCCGGCCAGGCCGCGCCAGCCCGCGTGCGCGGCGGCCACGAAGCTGCCCTGCGCATCGGTGACCAGCAGCGGCAGGCAGTCGGCCACCATGATGGTGCAGGCCAGACCGCGCTCGCGCGTGAGGCAGGCGTCGGCCTCGGTGCCGTGGGGCGTGTGCGCGTCCAGCGTGACCACGCCGTGGCCATGGACCTGCTGGAGGAAGACCGGGTGCGCGCCCAGCGCCTGGGCCAACACGGCGCGGTTGGATCCGACGGCCAGCGCATCGTCGCCCACATGGTCGCCGAGGTTGAGGCTGTCGTAGGGTGGCACCGAACGCCCCCCCGCACGCGTGGTGCAGACCGCGCGCACCGAAGCTGGCGCGGGCCATTGCGGGGTGATCCAATCCGGATGCATGCGAGGGATCAGGGCTCGTTGTCTGGGCAGTTCGAGGGCTGGGCCTGCTGGAAGGCCGGGTGACGCATGCAGGCATCGAAGGCGGCCAGGGTCAGCGGCAGGCCATCGAGGTTCGTCTCGAAGCGCCGGGCGTTGAAGATCTGCGGCACCAGGCAGCAGTCGGCCAGCGTGGGCGTGTCGCCCCAGCAGTAGACCGAAGGCGGCAGACCCGCGGCCTGGCGCTGCGCGGCCAGGCCGGCGAGCTGCCGTTCAAAACCCTCCAGGCCCTCGCGCACCCAATGGCGGTACCAGGTGTTCTTGGCGTCTTCGCTGACCTTCATCTCACGCACCAGGTACTTGAGCACGCGCAGGTTGTTGAGCGGATGGATCTCGCAGGCGATGGACTGCGCCAGCGCGCGCACGCGGGCACGGCCCAGGGCGTCGGCAGGCAGCAGGGGCGGCTGGGGATGGGTTTCGTCGAGGTACTCGATGATGGCCATGGACTGGGTCAGGCGCGTGCCGTCGTCTTCTTCGAGCAGGGGCACGAGGCGATCGGGTGATATCTCGGCATAGGCCGGCTGCTTCTGGTCGCCGCGCGCCAGGTGCACGGGCAGGTAGTCGTAGGCCAGGCCCTTGAGGGCCAGCGCGATGCGCACGCGGAAGGAGGCGGACGAACGGAAGTAGTTGTAGAGCTTCATGCCGCGAGGATACCGCGACGCTCCGGCTCTGGGAGAGAATGCGGGCAGCATTCAAGCAAGAGGAGCCCCCATGATTCTGGAAATCGCCGACATCCGCATCCACGCCGACCAGCAGACCGCCTTTGACGAGGCCATCCAGCGTGGCCTGGACAAGGTCATCAGCAAGGCGCGGGGCTACCGCGGCTTCAAGGTCAACAAGGGTGTGGAGCACCCGGACCGCTATGTGCTGATGATCTTCTGGGAGACGCTGGAGGACCACACGGTGCACTTCCGCCAGTCGCCGGCCTTCGCCGAATGGCGCGCCATCGTCGGACCCTTCTTTGCCTCTCCCCCGCAGGTGGAGCACTTCACGCTGCTGGCAAAGTCGGACTGAGACTCAGTCTTTGTTTTCGTGCCCGGCCACGAGCTTGCCTAGCAGCCGGACGAACTGCTCGCGCTCGGCCGCGTTGAGCGGCTCCAGGATGCGGGTCTGCACGCGGGCCACGGCGCGCTTCATGCGCAAGGCGGTCTCCGCCCCCTCGGGTGTGGCCCAAAGCAGCTTGCGCCGGCGGTCCTGCGGATCCGATTCACGGCGGACCCAGCCCTTGGCTTCGAGCCGGCCGATGACCGAACCCGAGGTCGCCGGGTCGAAGGCGACGCGTGCGGCCAGGGTGACCTGGTCCGTGCCCGGAGCATCCATCAAGGCGTGCAGGATGGAGAACTGCACCGGCGTCATGTCGAAGTCGGCCGTCTCCTCCATGAAGGCGGCGACCGAGAACTGATGCGCGCGCCGGATCAGGTGACCGGGGGCGCGCTGGAATTCGTAACTCTTGCTCATGTCTGGCCCCGGAGTCTAGTGCCACATTCCTTCGGGTAAACCCGGAGAGTCAGTTGCATCATCAGTATGCACACTTATTAAATAGCGATCCACGCGCCAGAACAAGCCCTCCGACGCGGATTGCCCGCCCGCCACTGCCATGAACGCCCCCCACCCCGCCCCGGCCGCGCGCCAGACGCTGTACCGCGAGATGTCCCCGCTGCACCTCACGCCGCTGTGGGAAGTGCTGCACGCGCTGGTGCCGCCGCAACCCGCCTCGCCCTGCGTGCCTGCGCTCTGGAAGTACCGCGATGTGCGTCCCTTCCTGATGCGAGCCGGTGAGCTGATCACGGCGGAGGAAGCCGTGCGGCGCGTGCTCATTCTGGAGAACCCGGCGCTGCGCGGCCAGTCGGCCATCACCCAGTCGCTCTACGCCGGGCTGCAGCTCATCCTGCCGGGCGAGGTGGCCCCGGCGCACCGCCATACGCAGAGCGCGCTGCGCTTCGTCGTTGAAGGTACGGGCGCCTACACAGCCGTGGATGGCGAGCGCACCACCATGCACCCGGGCGACTTCATCATCACGCCCAGCTGGACCTGGCACGACCACGGCCATCCTGGCCGGGGTCCTGCCGGAGCACATGGCAACGAGGCCGACCAGCCCGTGGTCTGGCTCGATGGCCTGGACATCCCCATGCTGCGCTTCTTCGACGCCGGCTTTGCCGAGAACAGCCCGGAGAAGTCGCAACGCGTCACACGACCCGAAGGCGCCAGCCAGGCGCGCTACGGCCACACCATGGCGCCGGTGCGTGGCGACGCGCCCTATGGCGCGACCTCACCGATCTTCAACTATCCCTATGCACGCAGCCGCGAGGCCCTGCACCAGCTCGAGCGCACCACGCCCCTGGATGCCTGGGACGGCTGGAAGTTGCGCTATGTGAACCCGCTCACGGGCGGCGCCCCGATGCCCACGATGCAGCCCTTTCTGCAGCGCCTGCCTGCGGGCTTTGACGGGCGAGCCTGGCGCCAGACCGATGGCGCGGTCTACAGCGTGGTCGAGGGTGCGGGGACTGCGTACATTGAGAGCCCGCAAGGCCCGCTACGATTCGAGTTTGAAGCCCGCGACCATTTCGTCGTGCCCTCGTGGCAGGCGCTGCGCCTGCAGTCCGAATCCGGTTGCGTGCTCTTCAGTTTTACCGACCGCCCGGTGCAGCAGGCCCTGGGCATCCACCGCGAAGAAAGGCTCGCATGAGTTTCGTCATCCCCGCACCGGCGCAAGTCTCGGTGCCCGTGGTCGGCAGCGCCGACCGCTTCCCCGTCGGTCGCATCTACTGCGTGGGCCGCAACTATGTGGCGCACGCGCAGGAGATGGGCTTCACCGGCCGCGAGCCGCCTTTCTTCTTCATCAAGCCGGCGGACAACTGCCTGGTGATCGAGCCTGGGCAGACGGGCACCCTGCACTACCCGAGCCTCACGAAAGACTTCCACCACGAGATCGAGCTGGTGGCCTGCATCGGTGTTGGAGGGAAAAACATCAAGGCTGCCGACGCGAAGAAGCACATCTGGGGCTACGCCGTAGGCCTGGACATGACGCGCCGCGACCTGCAGGGCGAGCAGAAGAAGCTCGGCCGCCCCTGGTGCATCGGCAAGACCTTCGACGAAGCCTGCCCCATCGGCGCCATCACGCCGGCGGCCCAGGCCGGCAACGTGGACCAGGCCGAGATCTGGTTGCAGGTCAACGGCAAGGACCGCCAGCGCAGCGATGTGAGCAAGCTGATCTGGAACATCGGCGAGATCATCGAGCACCTCACGACCGCCTGGGAGCTCAAGCCCGGCGACCTGATCTACACCGGCACGCCCGAAGGCGTGGCGGCCGTGGTGCCCGGCGATGTGATGCGCGGCGCTGTCGCCGGTCTCACGCCCATCGAACTCAAGGTGGTCTGAACCGCAGCGCCTTCAGAACAGGCCCACGGCCGCCCCCTACAATCGCGGCCCATGATGCATAAGCTGTTGGGAAAGCTGGCCGGGCTCTGCGCCATCCTGGCCGGTGTGCTGCTGACCGGGATCACACTGATGACCTGTCTCAGCGTTCTGGGGCGCAACACCACGGGCACCACGCTGGTCGGTGATTTCGAACTCACGGGCGTCGCGGCAGGCGCGGCCATCGCCCTCTTCCTGCCCTGGTGCCAGCACCGGCGCGGCAACATCATTGTGGACTTCTTCACCAGCCGCGCCAGCGCACGCACCCACGCGGCGCTCGACCGTCTGGGCGCGCTGCTGCTGGCGGCCGCCATGGGCCTGCTGGCCTGGCGCACGGTGCTCGGCGGCCTGAGCGCGTGGAAGACCCAGTCGGCCACCATGATGCTGGGCTTTCCGGAGTGGATCGTCTACTGCTTCATGGTGCCGCCGCTGGTGCTGACCGTGTTGATCGCGCTATGGCAGGCCGCGGCCGGCTTTGAGCCGGAGGCCCAGGCATGAGCCCGCTGCTGCTCACTCTCATGATCTTCGCCATCATGCTGGGGCTGATGGCCGTGCGCATCCCGATCGCCATCGCCATGTTTGCCGCTGGCTGTGCGGGGTATCTGACCCAGGCCGGCTGGCTGCCGCTGTCCAACTTCCTCAACACCCAGGCCTTTGCGCGCTTCGCGAGCTACGACCTCTCGGTGATCCCGCTCTTCATCCTCATGGGTCACTTCGCGACCCAGGGCGGCATCTCCAAGGCCCTGTTCGCCTTCGCCAGCGCGCTGATGGCTGGCGTGCGCGGCGGCCTGGCCATGGCCTCGGTGATGGCCAGCGCGGCCTTCGGCGCCATCTGCGGATCTTCCGTGGCCACGGCGGCCACCATCACCTCGGTGGCCCTGCCCGAAATGAAGCGCCACGGCTATTCCGGCCGCCTCTCGACCGGCACGCTTGCGGCCGGCGGCACGCTGGGCATTCTGATCCCGCCCTCGGTGCCGCTGGTGATCTACGCCATCCTGACCGAACAGAACATCGCCAAGCTTTTCGCCGCGGCCATGGTGCCGGGCATCATTGCCATGCTGGGCTATATGGCGGCCATCGCGCTCTACGTGCGCTTTGTGCCGGGTCATGCGCCCGAACATGACGAGGTCAGCGAACGTGTGAACCGCGAGTCGCTGCTGGGTGTGCTGCCCATCGCGCTGATCTTCCTGCTGGTCTTCGGTGGCATCTACGGCGGCATCTTCACGCCCACCGAAGGCGCGGCCGTGGGTGCGGCGGCCACCTTCGTCGCCGCGCTGTTCAAGCGCGAGCTCGGCTGGACCAAGATCAGGCACTGCTTCCTGGCCACGGCTGAGAGCTCGGCCATGATCTTCATGATCTTCCTGGGGGCCGACCTCATGAACGCGGCACTGGCCCTCACGCAAGTACCGGCGCAGCTGGCGACGCTGGTCAGCGGCTGGGGCCTGCCGCCGCTGATGGTGGTCTCGGCCATCCTTCTGCTCTATGTGGTGCTGGGCGCGGTGATGGACGAGCTGTCCATGATCCTGCTGACCATCCCGATCTTCTTCCCGCTGGTCATGGGCCTGGACTTCGGTCTGCCCAAGGAGTCGGTCGCCATCTGGTTCGGCATCATGGTGCTGATGACCGTGGGCTTCGGCCTGCTCGCACCACCGGTGGGGCTCAACGTCTACGTGGTCAACGGCATGGCCAGGGATGTACCGATTGCCGAGAGCTACCGCGGCGTGCTGCCTTTCCTGGCGAGCGACGTGATCCGCACCCTGCTGCTGCTCTTCTTCCCGGCGATTTCGCTCTGGCTGGTGCAGTACGTGGGTTAGCGCGACAAGTTTGAGGGAAAGCCCCAGCCCGGCACGCAAGGTTTTTCCGCTAAGGTGCCGACACATCCAACGAGGAGACCGATCATGATCCAGCGCCGCACCTTTCTCAAGACCACCGCCGCCGCCGCGGCCTTGGGCGTTCCCACCCTGGGCCTGGCCCAGCAGAGCGTCACGCTCAAGTTCCACACCTTCATGTCGCCCATGTCCCTGGTCTGGCTGACCATGCACAAGCCCTGGATGGACAAGGTCGAGAAGGAGTCCAACGGCCGCATCAAGTTCGAGGCCTATCCGGCCATGCAGCTCGGCGGCACGCCCGTGCAGCTCTACGATCAGGCGCGCGACGGCGTGGTCGATGTGGTCTGGACCCTGCCGGGCAACACGGCCGGCCGCTTCCCGCGCGTCGAAGTCTTCGAGCTGCCCTTCATGCTCAACAACGCCGAGGCCACGTCCAAGGCCTATTGGGAGTACGTGCAGACCGTGGCCGTGGACGAATTCAAGGACACCCATCCCATCGCCCTGCACGTGCACGGCCCGGGCATGTTCCATTCCAAGGCCAAGCAGATCAAGAGCCCGGACGATCTCAAAGGCATGAAGGTGCGCGGCCCGACTCGCCAGGTCACCAAGCTGTTGCAGGCCGTGGGCGCCACGCCCGTGGGCATGCCGCTGCCCCAGATCCCGGACGCGCTGTCCAAGGGCACCATCGACGCCTGCGTGATCCCCTGGGAGGTGGTGCCAGCCGTCAAAGTGCACGAGCTCACCAAGTTCCACACCGAGTTCCCGGCGGGTCACCCGGGGCTGTACACCACGACCTTCGTGATGACCATGAACAAGGCCAAGTACGAGTCGCTGGCGCCGGATCTCAAGAAGGTCATCGACAACAACTCTGGTCTGGCCACCTCGGCCTGGCTGGGCAAGCAACAGCAGGAAAGCGACGTGCCGGGTCGCAAGCCTTCGGTCGAGCGCGGCAACACCATCTACACGCTCAGCAATGCCGAGGCCCAGGAGTTCGTCAAGCGCTCGGCCGCGGTGGACGACGAGTGGGTGGCCGATATGAACAAGCGCGGCTTCGACGGCAAGAAGCTGCTCGACACCGCCAAGGCGTTAATCGCCAAGCACGGCAAGTAAGCCGGCTGCGTGCATCCCTCACAAGCGCCCCTCGGGGCGCTTTTTTCATGGCCGACAGGGCCTGTTCACACTCATTTTTCAAGTGCGAACAGGCCTAGGGAAGGTCTGAACAAGTCGCGCCGCGCGCGGCGGGGCTTTTGCGGGATGAGTCGCAAGGCGCAAAACCCAAGGCAAGCCTGGACGGCTTGCCTGGTTTTGCAACGCGGCGGATCGCCCGCAAAACCACGCCCCCGAAGGGGTTCGGCCAAAAACGGGACCTTTGCCCACCCAATCGCTTGCGTGTGCCTACTGGCACACGACGCACGATGTGGGCGGTCAAATCATCCCGTTTTTGACTCGAACGCGCATGGCGGGACTTATTCAGACCTTCCCTAGTAACGCCCGCCGCGAATGAAGCGCGCGATGCCCGCGGCAACCTCGGCCTCCTGCTCGACAAAGCCATGGGGCGAGCGACCTTCACAGGCCTCGACGGCCGACAGTCCGGCGCGTCCGGGGCCGCCCTCCACCTGTACGAGCTGCTTGCGGACGCTTGCGACACGGGCGAGGATGCGCGCGTTCTCAGAGGCCGGTGAACGCAGGCATTTGTCTTGCGCGTGCCCGATCACGAGCAGTGGCATGGTGATGGCTTCGAGCGGCAGGTCGAAGACGCTCTGCGCGACCCAGGCCTTGCTGCCGCGGGGGTTGCCAGCGGTGACGGGCGAGGTCAGCACCACGCCGTCAGGCGCGGCATGGCCTTGCAGGCGGCTGGCGGCATGCGCAGCGGAGATGGCACCACGGCTGGTGCCGATCACCCAGACCGGCAGGCCACCGCTGCGCTGGCGCAGATCGGTGATCACGCGGCCCAGATCCTGCGCGTGCTCGGGCGCCGTGCGAAAGCCGCCCAGGCCGTCTTCGCCTTCGTGATCGGACGGTGCATCGAGCAAGGCCGTGGCATAGCCCTGGGACTGGAACAGCGGCAGGGAACGCACCAGCGAATTACCGGTCAGCGCACGCGGGCAGCCCTGGGCATCGAGCCGCAGATGGCCATTGCCACCCGCGAGCAGCAGCAACACGGCCTGCGCTGCTTGGCCGGCGGCGGGTGCTCCATACGCGTAGCTGCTGCGGGTGTCGCCATGCGTGGCCAGCGTGATGCGCTCGCCGCAGCGGGCGGCCAGCGCGGCGGTTGGTGGCAAGCCCCATGCACAGAGCGCAGCGAGGCTGATCAGGACGCGGTTCAAAAGGCGCATGGCATCACCGCGGCGCGGTCCTCAGGGCTGCGGGCGCACCAGCCGCACGATCAGCGCGGTCTTGCGCGCCACGTCACCGCGCGCCTCGCCGCTGCCCATGTGCACGGCCCAACCTTGCTGCACCCCGAGACGGTCCTGCGTGCCCAGGCTGCCGCGCGTGATGTTGTCATAGGCGTAGGGACTGCTCTGTGTGGTGTCGATGCGCGAGGTGCTGGTCCAGGTCCAGTCCTGTGGATCACCGGGAAACAGCTCGCGCCCCTGCTCGCTGCCGGCCCAGCGGCGCAGCTCGGTGAGACGTGGCAGGCGCCACGCCACGCCCTCGGCCTTGAAGCGCGCCGTCGCCATGGCTGCGGCCTCGCCATGGCTCATGAGACGTGGCTCGCCGGTGCAGGTCCGGCCGTTCCACTCCATGCCCACGACGCAGCGCGGCCAGGCCAGCTTGCTGCGCGGGTCGATCACGTAGGCGCCGTCGGCACTGGGCGCCGGCGCCTCCACGGCCCGGGTCTGCGCGCCAGCCGCCCCCAGCACCAGCAGCAGGGCACTGAGCAGGAGCGTGCGCCGCATGTGCCGCATGACTCAGGCCTTGACCAGGGCCAGTACCTCGGCGAAGGCCGGGTGCTCGGCGCTGCGCAGCCACTCGAAGGCCACCATCTCGGTGGTCACGAGTTCGGCGCCCGCGCCGGCCAGACGGTCGAAGGCGGCATCGCGGTTGCGTTCGCTGCGCGAGCCGCAGGCGTCGGTGACGATCCAGACCTCGAACTCGTCATCGATCAAGTCCAGTGCCGTCTGCAGCAGGCACACATGGGTCTCACAACCCGCGATGACCAGGGTGTTGCGCTCGGGCGCGGCCTGGGCCGGCTTCTGCAGGTGCTTGGGCAGGCTGCGCGCATTGCCCTGGGGCGCACGCGCGGGCGGACGCAGCAGCTCGGCCAGGCCATCGGCCACGGCGCTGAAGCTCATCTTGGGGAAGGTCTTGCCGCCGGCCTGCGTGATCAGCGCCTGCAGCTCGGGCACGGTCGCGCCCAGGCTGGCCGGGTTCTCCTCCGTCGCGAAGGTGGGCACCTTGAGCAGGCGTGCCATCTGCGCCAGGCGCCGGGCATTGGCCAGCACGGACGGGCCTTCATGGATGGCAGGCATGAGCCGGGCCTGGTAGTCGACCAGCAGCAGCTGGGAGTCGTCGAGTTCGAGCAGCATGGTGTTCTTCAAAAATTCAGGCGATCTTCACGACCACACGGCCGCGCACCTGGCCCGCCATGAGCTGCTGAGCCTTGGCCACGGCGGCTTCGAGCGGCACCTCCTCGACCATGCGCTCGAGCAGGGCCGGATCGAGGTCGCGCGCCAGCCGGTCCCAGGCGCGCTGGCGCTTCGCCAACGGGGCCATCACCGAATCGATGCCCGCCAGCGTGACGCCGCGCAGGATGAAGGGCGCCACCGAACCCGGCAGGTCCATGCCCTGGGCCAGACCACAGGCCGTGACCACTCCGCCGTAGCGCGTCTGCGCCAGGGCGTTGACCAAGGTGTGCGAGCCCACGGCATCCACCACCGCGGCCCAGCGCTCCTTCTGCAAGGGCTTGCCGGGGGCGGCCAGTTCGGCGCGGTCGATCACGGTGCTGGCACCCAGCGCCTTGAGGTAGTCGGCCTCGGCCGCCTTGCCGGTGGCCGCCGTCACCTTGTAGCCCAGCTTGCCCAGCAAGGCCACGGCCACGCTGCCCACGCCGCCCGTGGCGCCCGTGACCAGCACCTCCCCCGCGCCCGGTTGAATGCCATGGTCTTCCAGCGCCAGCACGCTGAGCATGGCGGTGTAGCCCGCCGTGCCGATGGCCATGGCCTGTCGGGGCGTGAAGGCCGAGGGCAGCTTGACGAGCCAGTCGCCCTTGAGGCGGGCTTTTTCGGCCAGGCAACCCCAGTGCGTTTCGCCCACGCCCCAGCCGTTGTGCACGAAGGTGTCGCCCGCCTTCCAGGCCGGGTGGCTGGACTCGATCACCGTGCCCGCACCATCGATACCAGCCACCATGGGCCAGCTGCGCACCACCGGGCCCTTGTTGCACAGCGCGAGGCCGTCCTTGTAGTTGAGGGTGGAGTACTGCACGGCCACGGTGACGTCGCCGGCTGGCAGACGGGTATCGTCCAGATCCTGCAGCGCGACTTGGAATCCGTTGGCATTGTCCAACAGGAGTGCCTTGAACATGGATGTATTTCCTGTTAAAAACTCATTCAAATCAACAGTTTGGCGTGTCTTTCGCGAAAAAACTTTAATTGACACCACAAACTGGACCGACCTATCCTAACCGCATGAACGCCTGTCGTCCCATCTTTTTCCTGCTCTTGCTGGCCTGTGCACAGGCCAGCGCGGGGGACGACGACCTCGATCGCTTGCTGCAGGAGCGCGGCCTCATGGACGCAGCGCCGGCCCAGAGCGCACGCACTGCCCCGGACCCCGGCGCGGCCGGCGCACCCGCGGACCGCATGTCGGAGCTGGTGGTGGCCGCCATGGGTGCCATAGGCGTGCCCTACCGTCTCGGTGGCAATTCCTACGACGCCGGCTTCGACTGCAGCGGTTTTGTGCGCGCGGTCTACGGCCAGAGCCTGGGCCTGACGCTGCCGCGCCAGGCCGCGCAGCAGGCTGCGGCCACGCACGTGATCGAGCGCGAGCAGCTGCGCCCGGGTGATCTGGTCTTCTTCAATACCCTGCGCCGTAGCTACAGCCACGTGGGCATCTATGTCGGCGACCACAAGTTCATCCATTCGCCGCGGCCCGGCGCGGCCGTGCGCATTGAGGACATGCGGGTCAGCTACTGGCACCGCCGCTTCGATGGCGCACGCCGCGTGACGGGCGATGTGCCGGTGCGCGCGCCGGTCCAGCTCGCGGCCGATCCGGCCCTGCTGCTGCAGAACTACTGATACCGCTCGTTACCTGGGCCATGGCCGGCGGCGCCGGCAAGTCCTGCCAAAATGCGCGCATGACGACCCGACGCCCCCTCTCCCGATCGCTCGCCACCCTCCTCCTGTCTTTTGCGCTGTATGCCAACGTCCAGGCCCAGTCCATGGACGGTCCGAGCTACGCCAACGCCGAGCCGCTGGGCACGGCCATGGAGAACTGGACCTACCCCTATCCGGTGCAGATGCTGCAGTTCGAGATGGAAGGCCGGCCCGTGCGCATGGCCTATATGGACGTCAAGCCGCAGAACCCCAACGGCCACACCCTGCTGCTGATGCACGGCAAGAATTTCGGCAGCGACTACTGGGCCCACACGCTCAAGGCCATGTCCAACTACGGCTACCGGGTGATTGCGCCGGACCAGATCGGGTTCGGCAAGTCGTCCAAGCCCGAGATGCGCTACAGCTTTGCGATGCTGGCCGAGAACACCACGCGCCTGCTGGAGCACCTCAAGATAGGCCGGGTCACGGTGATCGGCAACAGCATGGGCGGCATGCTGGCCGTGCACTTTGCGCGCAAGTACCCGGAGCGCGTCGTCGCCCTGGTGCTGGAAAACCCGCTGGGCCTGGAGGACTACGCCGTCATTCCCGCGCAGCAGACCCCCACCCTGGTGCGCCTGGAGATGGCGCAGACCCCAGCGAGCTACCGCAACTTCGTCAAGAGCTATTTCCCGGTCTGGAAGCCCGAGTACGAGCGTTTCGTCGAGCAGTTCGCACGCGTGCAGCTCAGCGGCGACTACCCGCGTTTTGCTCAAGTCTCGGCGCTGACCTATCAGATGATCTACGAGGGGCCCATCCTCAACGAGCTGCCGCGCCTGACCGTGCCCACGCTGCTCATCATCGGCCAGAACGACCGCACGGTCTTCGGCCGCCGCTTCGCGCCGCCCGAGGTGGTACGCCCCATGGGCAATTTCCCGCTGCTCGGGCGCACGGCACAGATGAACATTCCGGGGGCCGTGCTCAAGGAATTCAACGGGGTGGGCCATGTGCCGCATCTGGAGCAGCCCGAGCGCTTCCACGCCGTCATCATGGACTTCATCTACGGCAAAAAATAAACCCCGCGGGCTGACGCCGGCGGGGTGCCCTGGAGCAGCGGCGTTCAGGGGCTGTTGCTGACCGGTGCGGCCGGCTTGGTGTTGCCGGCCCCGGGACGGCCCACCTTGTTCTGGATCCAGCCGTCGGCCGGCTTGAGCACCTTCTCGTCCACGACTTCGAAGCCCTTGCCGGCCCCCTTGTTGGCAGCATTGACACCTTTCTCTGCCCCGTCGCTCACGGCCTCGCCGACCTTCTTGACGGTACGGCTGGCCTTGTCGATGAAACGCTCCTCGGCCTGGGTCACGGTGACCGACAGCCCCGCCATTAGGGCGCACAACACAGCGGTTTTCTTCATGGTTTCAGACTCCTGCAGAGATCCGGTGGGCTATGCCACCGCAGGGGCCCGAATCTAGCACCCTTGTGCAATCCCGGGCCGGCTCAGGGCTGTTCGCGGGTGTTACCAGGTGCAAGATCGATCTCGACCGACTGCCCCTGGTTGAGCAAAGCGGCGGCACCCGCCGTCGAGCTGCGCGTGACCTGCAACCCGCTGGCGAGGAAGACCGGGGCCTGGCTGGGCGAACGTTCCACCGGCCCCGTTCCCGGCATGGTCTCGGTACGCGGGTTGCGACCGGGCATGATGCGATTGCTTTCGGTTGTGTCTGTCAGCCCCGCGTTGAGTTCGGCCCGGCCATTGACCGTGATCACCCCGTCCCCGGCATTGCTGACCTGGCCAAAGCTGCCGCTGACGTTGCCGGACGGCGCATCCAGGTTCAGGTTGCTTGACGTACCGGACAGGCTCACCCCACCCTCGGCGCGCACCGTGGCCGTCTGTGTCTGGAGCGCGAGCTGCACGCTGCCACCGGACTCCACCGCAGCCACGGGCGCGCTCACGCTGCCCGCCACCGTCGCGGCGGAGAGCGTGACACTCTGCGTGGCCACGACATCCACCTGCGCCTGGCCCTGGGCCACGACATCCACCGCCGCGCCCGCAATCGATCCCGTGATGTTCTGCGCCGCCACCGAGGCATTGCCACCGGCATTGATCGTGGCCGTCACATCGCCCGCGCTTTGCATCACCACACTGCCCAGGGTGATGGTGCTGCCCGTGACATCACCTCCGGCGTTGAGCGTGCTGCTGGCGTTGGCATCGAGCGCACGCAGGGTATGGGCACTGAGTGCCACCGTGCCCAGCGCGTCGATCTGGTAGCTCTGCACCCATAGCGTGTCGCTGAGCGCGTAGCGATCGGCCTGTACCTCAAAGCGTCGGAGCGGATCGCCCTGCGTCCCGCCGCTGCGCATGGTGACGTTGCCGCGGCTGCCGCCGCTGCCAGCCACCAGCCGCAGGTCGCGGGCCGCGCCGCCACCGTTCTGTACGTCGCCACGAAGGCGGATATCGCTGCCCGTGGTGGCCAGGCGTGTGTCACCGAGCAGCTGCACGTCGGCATCGAAGGTGATGCCCGCCGCCCCGTCCACGGTGAGCTGGCCTGAAATACCAGAGCCCGCGGCCGTGGCGGCAAGATTCAGCCCCTGCAGCGTCACTGTGCCGAGCTGCAACGTCTGCCGGCGCTGCATCTGTACCTGCTCCGCATAGCTGCCGTCGGCCACGGCCACCGTATCGCCCGTGTCCGCCGCGTCGAGGCCACGTTGCACGCTGCCGCTGGCCTGCGTGACATAGACCTTGCCGTCTTCCCAGCGCACCAGGCCCCGACCCGCGCCGTCGAGCGCATGGGTCACGCGGTCCTCGATGGCAAAGCCATCGGCGGCGCCCACAAAGACGGCGCCACGCGCATCAACCCGCGTGTTGTCGACCACGAGGTCCTGCCCGTTGCTGGCAAACTGCGTGCCGCTGATCGTCACCGTGGGTTGCCCGCCGGCCCCGTCGCTCAGGGTCTCGACGCGCAGACCCGTGCCGCTGGAGCCTTCGATGCGCCCGCCGTTGATGTTCACGCTCTGCAGGCTGGCCGGCGCCGCGGCATAGCTCGCATCGCCCGCGACGCCGCGCGTCTTGATCACCACCGCGGCCCGGCTGGCGTCGCCCGAGCTGGCGCCGGAGTTGAGCACGGTGACGTTGTCGAAGCTCAGGCTGTCGTAGGCGTCGTACTTGAGGTTGATGTCGATGGCCGCGCCGTATTTCTGGTGCTGCGAGGAGGTGGACGGGGCGCCGTAGTTGCCGGCGTTGCTGACCGTGACGTTGCGCAGCGTCAGGTTGTTGGCGGTTTCCAGGTACAGGCCTTTGAAGGTCGGGCCGTCGATGGTGACGTTCTCGAACAGCGCGTTGGCGAAGGAGCCTGTAGCCTCGGGCACGCCGTTGACCAGGGTATAGCCGTTGTAGGTCTGCACCCCGATCTGGCCGCCGCTGATGCTGCTGTTGAGCAGGCGGAAGTTGTCGGCGCGGGTGGCGGTGCCGTTGCGCACGCCGTAGATGTTGTCCTGGAAGGCCACACGCTCAACCGTCACATCGTGAGCCACACCGTTGAGCCGCAGGCCATAGGCGTACTGCTCGATCGCCAGGTTCGAGAGCGTGACGTTGGAGGCGTTGTTGACCGTGACGGCGTCGCCCCCACCCGCAACGGCAGAGCGCAATCTCGTCACGCCCTGCCCCTCGCCTTCCAGCGTCAAGGCACGGCTGATCACCAAGTTCTCGCTGTAGGCGCCTGCGCCCAGATGAACGGTGGCACCGCTGTCGGCCCGCGCGATGGCCGCGGCGATGGACATGGCCTGGCTGCCGCCAGCCTGCAGGTTGCCCACGCCGACCTCGTAGCGCTGGGTCAGGCCCGTGCCGCTCCAGCCCTGGATGGTGCTGGACGAGTAAGCCGGCAGATTGACGGCCCAGTCGTAGGCGTTCTGCCGTGTGGACTGCAGCCAGGTGTACTGCATGCTGCCGACGTTGGCGTTGTTGCGCACCGCGTAGCCCAAGCCGGCGATGTCCAGGCTGCCGAAATCGTGCAGGGCCGATTCGTCCTGCAGATAGACGGGGTTGAGTTCCTGAAACTGGTTGTTCCCCTCGATGCGGATGTTGTTCGTGCGCTGGTTGTAGCTGCGGTTGGCCTGGTACAGCGCCGCGCCACCCCAGGTGTTGTTGCGCGTGGTGCTGTTGCGCACGGTGATGTTGGCGCTGTCGGTCAGCTGCAGGCCAGCACCTGCGCTGCTGCCGGCGCCGCCGGCCACCGGGGCGCCGTCCAGCGTCACATGATCAATCAGCGCGCCGTCCACGCCGTTGAGGTCCAGCTCGGCCTTGCCTGCGCCTCGGCTCGTGACGTTCATGACGCTGAAGTTGCGCAGACGTGCGTCGGCATTGCCCGAGGGCGAGACCTTGATGCCGTAGGCCGAGGCATAGAAGGCGGACGGGCCGTAGAACGTGAAATCACGCAGGGTGACGTTGTCGGCGGTCACCAGCATGCCGTAGCCTGAGGTGAGGCCGCTTGCATCGACGGTTGTCGTCGCCTCGCCCGCACCGGCCAGGGTCAGTGGTTTGTCGACATTGAGCGTCGAGGTCTGCGTGTAGCTGCCGGACGTCAGGTGCACCGTTCCGCCGCTGACCACGGCGTTGATACCGTCCTGCACAGTGCTGATCGGTGTCAGCACACTGCCCTGGTTGCCGGCCGTGCCGCTGCCGGCCACCTGTACCTGCGTGCGGTTGGCACGGGTGTAGCCCTGGTCCTGCACGCTCCAGCCGTTGTTGGCCGTGCTCAGGTCCAGCAGGGCCTGCTGCCAGGCGAGGCTGGGGGCGGTGGCAATGGGCGTGCTGTTGCTCAGGATGTTGCCGCTGCCATCCAGGTGGCCGTTGAGGTGCAGGTTCACGCCCCACTCATTGCCCACCGGTCCCTGGGTGTTGCCGGCGATGGCGATGCCATTGCCATCGGTGTACTGCACCGAGAGGCCGCTCTTGGTGTTCTCGATGCGGTTGCCCGTGATGCTGCCCGTGCTGTTGCGGCCGTGCACCAGGATGCCGGTGCGCAGATCGTGGAGGTCGTTGTTGCGGATCGTGAAGCCGGTCACGCCGTCGGCCACCGCGATGCCGCGGCTGATGTTGGGGCGAGGCGTCGCGTAGTAGTTGGCGTAAGGCTGATTGATCGGCCCAGCGATTTCCAGGTTCTCTACCGTCACGTGGTGAGCGCGGATGCTGATGCCGTTGACCTCGGCCAGATCGGACACGATCAAGCGGGCGCCCTCCTCGCCTTGCAGCGTGAGGTGGGCCTTGTCCAGAACGACGGGCTGGGTGTGCTCGCCGGCCATGAGCGCCACCGTGGCACCGTCGCCCACGCTGCCGGTGCGCGCGATCTTCACGGCGTCGGCCACGCGTGCGTTCGGACTGACCTCGATGCGCCGGGCGCTGCCGCTGAGCGTGGGTGCCTCGAGCGCGGTTCGCAGCTCCACCGTGCCGCCATCGACCACGATCGCGCTGCTGGCCTGCTGCACGCCCGCGAGATTGATGGTGCCAGTCAGCAGGCCTGCGGCATCGCCCGTGCTCAGCAGCAGCTGTGCGCCTTCGAGGCGGGCACCGGCCACGTTGGCAACGTCGTTACCGGCGGCTCCGGCCGGCAGGGCGAACTCGAAAAGCCCGCCATTGAGACTGACCGTGGCACGGTCACTTCCCGCCAGCACGATGCGCCCGCCCGTTGCCATGATCTGCCCATCGTTGCGCACCGAGGGCGCCACCAGCGCCACCAGGCCAGCCCCGGCGGCGCTGATCTGCCCTCGGTTGCGCACCATCCCGGTGGCTCCGCTGATCGCGATGAAGCCGGCATTGAGCTCGTCCATGAAGCGGCTCGGGTCGACCGTCCCCGTGGTGGCGATCAGCGAGCCCACGTTGATGACCGAGCCCTGCCCAAACAGCACGCCGTTGGGGTTCATGATCAGCACCATGCCGTTGGCCTGCAGGCGGCCGTGGATTTCCGACTGACCCACAGCCGCGTTGACACGGTTGAGCACGGCGGCGTGCGCGCCGGGCTGCACGAACTCCACG
The DNA here is from genome assembly GCF_027532185.1 of Hylemonella sp. Classification (GTDB taxonomy): domain Bacteria; phylum Pseudomonadota; class Gammaproteobacteria; order Burkholderiales; family Burkholderiaceae_C; genus Hylemonella. The sequence continues at coordinate 217,923 of NZ_JAPZSV010000002.1, forward strand.
GTCTTGCCGCCACCGATATTGAAGGACTGCCAGTCGAGGATGGCGCGGTTGCTGCTCTGGGTGATCGTCAGGCGATCGGCGGTCAGGGCACTGCTGATATTGCCATTGGCCACCGTGCCGCCCATGGGCAGGTCCGGCGTGGTGGGGTTGATCTGTGCGCCCAACGGCGCACCGAAGCACAGGGCCAGGGCCCAAGGCAGGGCCTTGAGCACGCGGGGATCGCGCTGCGCGCGCGCGCGCCGGGTGTGCGGAAACCGTTGCCGACTTTTCATGAGGTTGCCCCTTTTCCACTGAGACCGTTTGCGTCGATGGACCTGCTTAGAAGGAAAGAATCAGCGAGCCCAGCAGGCGCGCCGACTTGCCCTCGCCCGACTGACTGGCTGGCGTTCGGGTCATGGGCCAGGCCGCCTCGATTTGCACGGTGGCCGAGCCGACCAGATGCAGCCGCGTGCCCAGCCCTGCCGAGGCCAGGCTCTGGTGCCAGGGCGTGCCGGCCGACTGCGTGCCGAAGCGCCCCACCTCCCCCACGTCATAGAAGCCGAAGAGCTGCCACGACCGCAGCCAGTCACCGTCGGTCACGCCGTGGCGACGCGGCTCCAGACGCAGGGCCCAGCCCCGGTCCCCCACCAGCTCCGCCGCGTCGTAAGCCCGGCCGTAACGCCGCCCGCCCAGTGCGAACTGCTCGGACGACAGCAGCGGCCGCTCCGGCGTCCACTGCCCGGCCAGGCCCAGACCCAGGGACCAGTTGCCACCGAGCGGCTGCTGGCGCGTGTACTCCATGGTCACCTTGCTGAACTGGCCGTCGGCACCGACGCGGCTCTTGAGCGGGTCGTCTTCCCGCGTGCCGCCCAGGCCCTTGCTGTAATCGACATCCAGCGTGTTCTGCCCGCCCAGCGCATCGAGCGCGCGCCAGCCCAGGCCGGCACGCAGGGCGCGGATATGGTCTTCGCTGACCCGCGCACCGAGGATGTCGCTGCGGATGTCTGCGTGGTCGTAGGCCAAGCGCAGCGAGACGCTGTGGTTGCGCGTGCGCAGCCAGGGAAAGACCAGGCCCAGAGTCCAGGCGTCGGAATAGCCGCGCACATCGAAGGCACGCAGCGTGTCCCCGGGACGGGTGCGCGCCTGCGAGGCCGAGGCGTTGAGCTGCAGGCCTTCCACATTCACCGTCTGGGCATAGGACAGTTGGGCATAGCCCATCTCGCTGTTGCCCGTGCCGGCCCCGATGATGCGCCACTGGTCATTGATCCCGAGCAACTGGTTCACCGTCAGGCCCGCCGTGCTCTGGTTGGGGCCGAGGTAGCGGCTGCCGTAGTTGTCGTAGCTATAGAAACCTTCGACATCGCGCACGCTGGCGATCAGGGTCAGGTCGGCGGCGCCCACGGTCTGCGAGGGCGAAAGCACGCTGCGCAGCCGCAGACCTGGGAAATCGTTGGCGATCAGCAGGTAGCGCTCAAGCACCTCGGCCGAAAGCGGGCGCGCGGCCTGGATCTGCGCGCCGATCTCCTGCAGCTTTTCACGCAGGCGCGGATCGCCTTCGACCCGCACACTGGCGATATGGCCTTCGATGGCCTGCAGGCTCAACACACCCCCTGCCAGCGACTGCGGCGGCACGACGACCACCGAGAGAAAGTAGCCGTCGTTGCGGTAGCGTGTGGTCAGGGCCTGGGCCAGGGCGTAGATCTCGGCGCCGCTGATCTCGCGCCCGACATAGGAGGAGGTCAAGCTCTGCAGCTGTTCGGCGCTGTAGACCGTGCTGCCCTCGACCCTCACAGCCGACAAGCTGATGCGCAGGGCCCGGATCGCTTCCGGCACAGGCTCCTGGCCCGCGCCACGGATCTCGGGCAGCCGCGCGGCGCCCGGCGGACGGGGTGCCTCGATCCGCTCCCTCAGCCGGCCCGGATCCGTGCTGGCCGGCGGTACGACGGTCTGCGCGCGGGCGGTGTGCCCCGCCATCAGCAAGACCAGCAGGATTCCCAGCGTGCGTTCCATCTTCCCCCCTCAGGTCAGATCGACAGGGACGGATTGCGCCCCGGGTGCTCGCCACATTCAGGGCATGCGCCCTTTCTGTAACATGATGTAACTCAGTGTAACGTCTTGTTACAAAAACGCAAGGGGAATGTCGCGGAGGGCCCGGCCAGCAGCAAAACGGGCACCCGAAGGTGCCCGTCATGGTGGGAAAAGCGGGCCGTGCAGCACGCCCGCGGGCGTCTCACGGTTGTTCCAGCGCTGCCGCCCGGTTGAGCGCCTTCTGCCCTGCATCGGCATTGCCCTGGGCGATCCGCGCCTCGCCGATCACGCGCCAGTTCAGGGCCTGCAAGGGGCGTTGCGCGCCCGCAAAGCTGTTGGATTTCTGAGCCAGGGCGATCGCTTGGGCGTACTGCCCCTGCGCCAGACGAAGCTGGGCCAGCTCATGCCACAACCGTGCGTTGCGCGGCTCGATGCGCAGGGCGCGCTCCAGTGTCGCGCTGGCCGCATCCGGACGCTCGGCGCCGGCGTCCGCCTGCGCGCGGTCGAGCAGCGCGATCACGGCGCGGTTGCCTGACGCCGGTGGCAAGGGCGGGGGCTCCGCCGCTGCGGGAAGCTCGGCCCCCGGCACGCCCTCACCGCCGGGCACGGGCCGGGTCTGTGCCGACGCGTCCGGCGGTGCGATCACGGTCGGGTCCGGCACCCGTGCGGGCGATGGCTCCCCTGCAGGCGCAGGCGGCGACGTGTCCACGCTGGCACAACCCGCCAGCAGCAGGAGTGCCGCCGCGAGGACATAGGCTGGGTATCGTTTCATCAGTCGAACAACCTGCGGAACCAGCTACGCTGGGTGGATGGATCTTGCGCGGGCGCATCCTGGGCCCCGGGCAGCGGCCGGTCCGACGGATCGCAGGATGCCGAGCCCACCGGTGCCGAGCCCTTGATGAAAGGCAGGAGCCCAGAGGTCTGGCAGGCCTCCTCCGGGCTGGCACCCGCGGGGGGGTTGATGGCGACGAACTCGATGTCTTCGGGTACCACCGGCTGCAGGGCCTCGGGCTGCAGGCCCTTCATCATCTCGCCCCAGACCGTCAGAGCGCCATTGCTGCCCGTCAGACCGGACGACTTGTTGTCGTCGCGGCCCACCCAGACCACGGCCACGTGGTTGCCGGTGTAGCCGGCGAACCAGCTGTCGCGCAGATCGTCCGTGGTGCCGGTCTTGCCGGCCACACTCAGTTCGGCCGGCAGCCAGTTGTTCAGGCCCTGCCCGGTACCGTCCTTCACCACGCCCTGCAGCGCCGTGGTGAGCAGATAGACCGGGGCCGCCGCCGCGACCGCCTCCACATTGAGCGGATAGCGCTGCAGGGGCTGGCCATCGGCGGTGACGATGTCACGGATGGCACGCAGCGGTGTGCGGAAACCTCCGTCGGCAAAGGTCTGGTACATCTGCGTCACCTCAAGCGGCGACAGCTCGTAGGCCCCGAGCAGCGACGAGGGAAAGGCCGGTGGACGCTGCTCGATGCCGAAACGCGGCAGTTTGTCGAGGATGCGGTCAACCCCCAGCTCGATGCCCAGGCGTGCGGTCGAGACATTGAGGGAGCGTGCCAGCGCCGTGTGCAGCGGCACCTGACCATGGAACTTGTTGTCGTAGTTCTTCGGCTTCCAGTCCGGTGAGCCGCGCTGGCGCCAGACCAGCTCGCTGTCGTCCAGCGGGGTGAGCAGGGTGTACTTCGCAGGATTCTCCAGCGCCGTGAGGTAGACGATGGGTTTGGCCAGCGAGCCGATCTGACGCTTCGCATCCAGCGCCCGGTTGTAGCCGGCATAACGCGCCTGACGCCCCCCCACCATGGCCTGCACCTCGCCGTTCTGGGTGCTGCTGACGACGACCGAGCCTTCCAGCGTATTGAGCGGAATCTTGCGCGCCTTCTCGATCTGTTCCAGGCGCTGCGACAGGGCCTGCTCGGCCGAGCGCTGGATGCGCGGATCCAGCGTGGTGAAGATGCGCAGGCCCTCGCTGCGCAGATCCTCCTCGCGGTAGTCGCGCTGCAGCTGGCGGTGCACGTACTGCAAAAAGGCGGGATACGGCGAGGTGCCGGTGGGCGCGCGCGGGGCCACCCCCAGCGGCTTCTGCCGGGCCAGCACGAACTGCTCCTGGCTGATGGCTTCAAGCTTGACCATCTCCTGCAGCACGATGTTGCGCCGCTGCAGGGCCTGCTCGGGCTTGCGGCGGGGGTCGTAGATGGCCGGGCCCTTGATCATGCCCACCAGGGTGGCGATCTCGTGCAGCTCCAGTCGATCCAGCGGACGGTCGAAATAGAAGTAGCTGGCCAGGCCCACGCCGTGGATGGCGCGGTTGGCGTCCTGCCCAAGATAGATCTCGTTGAGATAGGTTTCGAGGATCTCGTCCTTGCTGTAATGCAGTTCCAGCAGCATGGCCATGAGGACCTCGTTGGCCTTGCGCGTGAGCGTGCGCTCGGACGTGAGGAAGAAGTTCTTCACCAGCTGCTGGGTCAGCGTGCTGCCGCCTTCGATGCGCTGGCCGCTCAGGGTCTTGTACAGCGCCCGCGCAATGCCGCGCGGATCGATGCCCCAATGCGTGTAGAACTTGCGGTCCTCGATCGCGATCAGCGCGTCGATCAGGGTCTGGGGCACCTGGGACAGACGCAGCAGATCGCGGTCTTCGTTGTGGCCGGGATAGATGCCACCGATCTGCGGCGGCTCCAGGCGCAGCAGCGGGATGTCCTTGCCCTCGCCGCCCCGCTCCTGGATCAGGGCGACGACACCATCGGCAAAGTCGACGCGTAGACGCTGGGTCGGCTGCAAACCGTCCCAGAACGCGAACTCACGGCTCGTGAACTCCACGCCGTTGAGCGTGTAGCGGTAAGTCGCATCCTCGTCGGGCCGCGGGTGCTCCCGGTAGCCGACGGAGCGCAGCTCCTCGACCAATTGCGCTGGCGTGAGCTTCAGCCCCGGGTACACCTCCAGCGCGCGACCGTAGACGCGCGCGGGCACCGCGAACTTGCGCCCGTCAAAGGCTTCGCGGATGGTGACGTCGAGGTAGTAAAGGTAGCCGCTCAGGCCCAGCCCGAGCAGCAGGACGAGGACGCGGAAGACCCGATGGCGAAAAATGGGGAGGACCCGGGTCTTGAGAAACGGAACGAAGGAGGAACGCAACCAGCTCCAGAACAGGCGAAGAAAATTCATGGCAATCGTGACGGTGCTGTACGGTTCATTGTAGGCGTCGGACCCGGCCCTCTTGTACCGAGCCGTTACAGCTGAACGGCCAGGTGACGAGACCGGCCCTGAAAGACAAAGGCCTCACCCGAGGGTGAGGCCTTTGCGATGGAGGCTCTTGCGTTTACTTGCGCGCAGGTGGCACGTCGGTGCAGGAACCGTGCGCCACTTCGGCCGCCATGCCTATGCTTTCGCCCAGTGTGGGATGCGGGTGGATGGTCTTGCCGATGTCCACGGCGTCGGCCCCCATCTCGATGGCCAGCGCGATCTCGCCGATCATATCGCCCGCATGCGTGCCCACGATGCCGCCGCCGACGATGCGGTGCGTCTCCTCGTCGAACAGCAGCTTGGTGAAGCCTTCGTCGCGCGTGTTGGCGATCGCGCGGCCCGAGGCACTCCAGGGGAAGAGGCCCTTCTTGACCTTGATGCCCTGGGCCTTGGCCTGCTCCTCGGTCAGGCCCACCCACGCCACTTCGGGGTCGGTGTAGGCCACGCTGGGGATGACCCGGGCGTTGAAAGCGGCAGAGGCCAGCTCCTTGTTACCCTGCAGCTCACCGGCAATGACCTCGGCCGCCACATGCCCCTCGTGCACCGCCTTGTGGGCCAGCATGGGCTGGCCGACGATGTCGCCGATGGCAAAGATATGCGGCACATTGGTACGCATCTGGATGTCGACGTTGATGAAGCCGCGGTCCGTCACGGCCACGCCGGCCTTGTCGGCAGCAATCTTCTTGCCGTTGGGCGTGCGGCCCACGGCCTGCAGCACGAGATCGTAGGTGCCTTCGCTCTTGGTGCCATCCAGGCCCTCGAATTGCACCTGGATGCCCGCGGGCGTGGCCTGCGCACCCACCGTCTTGGTCTTCAACATGATGTTGTCGAAGCGCGGCTTGTTCATCTTTTCCCAGACCTTGACGAGGTCACGGTCTGCACCCTGCATCAGGCCGTCGAGCATCTCCACCACGTCCAGGCGTGCGCCCAGCGTGCTGTAAACCGTGCCCATCTCCAGGCCGATGATGCCGCCGCCGATGATGAGCATCTTCTTGGGCGCCTGGCTCAGGGCCAGTGCCCCGGTGGAATCCACGATGCGCGGATCGTCGGGCAGGAACGGCAGGCGCACAGCCTGCGAGCCAGCGGCGATGATGGCCTTCTTGAAGGACACGACCTGCTTCTTGCCAGTCTTGTCCTGGGCCGTGCCGGTGGTCTCTTCCACTGCGAGGTGGTTGGCACCGACGAAGGCGCCGTAGCCGCGCACAACCGTGACCTTGCGCATCTTGGCCATGGCGGCGAGGCCGCCCGTGAGCTTGCCGATCACCTTCTCCTTGTGGCCACGCAGCTTGTCGAGGTTGACCACGGGCTTGCCGAAGTCCACGCCGAGGTCGGCCAGATGGCTGGCCTCGTCCATCACGGCTGCCACGTGCAGCAGGGCCTTGGACGGGATGCAGCCCACGTTCAGGCAGACGCCGCCCAGCGTGGCGTAACGCTCGACCAGCACGACCTTGAGACCGAGGTCGGCCGCGCGGAAGGCCGCCGAGTAGCCGCCGGGACCACCGCCGAGCACGAGCACGTCGCAGTCGAGATCGGCGCTGCCGCCGAAGCTCGCTGCGGCCGGGGCAGGTGTCGCCGCCTGGGGAGCAGCGGGTGCAGCCGTCGACGCCGCCGGAGCTGGCGCGGAGGCCGGTGCAGCAACTGCAGACGACTCGAGCAGCAGGACCACCGAACCTTCCTTGACCTTGTCACCGAGCTTGACCTTGAGCTCCTTGACCACCCCGCCCTGGCTGGACGGGATTTCCATGGAGGCCTTGTCCGACTCGACGGTGATCAGGCTCTGTTCGGGCTTGATGGTGTCACCCACCTTGACCAGCACCTCGATGACCGCCACGGACTCGAAGTCGCCGATGTCGGGGACCTTGATTTCTACCAGTGCCATTCAGTCTCTCCTCGGATCAGAGCATCACGCGGCGGAAGTCGCCGAGGACCTGGGCCAGGTAGGCGTTGAAACGCGCGCCAGCGGCGCCATCGATCACGCGGTGGTCGTAGGACAGCGAGAGCGGCAATGTCAGCCGCGGCTGGAAGGCTTGGCCGTCCCAGACCGGCTTCATGGCGCCGCGCGACAGGCCGAGGATGGCCACTTCGGGCGCATTGATCAGCGGCGTGAAGTAGGTCGTGCCGATACCACCCAATGACGAGATCGAGAAGGTACCGCCCTGCATGTCGGCCGCGCCGAGCTTGCCCTCGCGTGCCTTCTTGGAAAGTTCGGCCATCTCGGCAGAGATTTCCACCAGGCCCTTCTGGTCGGCGTTCTTGAGCACGGGCACCACGAGGCCGTTGGGCGTGTCGGCAGCGAAGCCGATGTTCCAGTAGTTCTTGAGGACCAGCTGATCGCCGTCCAGACTGGCGTTGAACTCGGGGAACTTCTTGAGCGCAGCGACGGCGGCCTTGATCACGAAGGCCAGCATGGTGAACTTGACACCCGCCTTCTCGTGCTCCTTGTTGAGCTGCACGCGCAGTGCTTCGAGGTCGGTGATGTCGGCGTCTTCGTAGCTCGTGACGTGCGGGATCATCACCCAGTTGCGGTGCAGATTGGCGCCGCTGATCTTCTTGATGCGCGAGAGCTCCTTGCGCTCGATGGGGCCGAATTTGGCGAAGTCCACCTTGGGCCAGGGCAGCAGGCCCAGGCCAGCGCCATCACCGCCACCGGAAGCCGCGCCCATGGCCTGGGTACGCACGGCGCCGCTCATCACGGCCTTGCTGAAATTCTTGACGTCAGCCTCGACAATGCGACCCTTGGGGCCCGAGCCCTTGACCTCGTCCAGCGGCACGCCGAGTTCGCGTGCGAACTTGCGCACCGAGGGACTGGCGTGCGGCAGCTGGCCCTTGGGGGCCGTGGGGTCGTGGGCCGGCACGGCCGCTACAGGGGCGGCGGCAAAGGGCGCCGGCGCAACGGCTACAGGTGCCGGAGCGGGTGCGGGCACTGGTGCGGGCGCAGCGGCAGGCGCTGCAGCTGCGACAGCCGGTGCAGCGGCAGCGGCCGGCGCATCAGCCGACTCGAGCAATGCGACCAGAGAACCCATGGCGACCTTGTCGCCGAGTTTGACCTTGAGTTCCTTGACCACGCCGGCGTGGCTGGAGGGGATCTCCATCGAAGCCTTGTCGGACTCGACGGTGATCAGCGACTGCTCGGCCTTGACCGTGTCGCCGGGCTTGACCAGCAGCTCGATGACCGCGACGGAGTCGAAGTCACCGATATCCGGCACCTTGATTTCTACGAGAGCCATGTTTGTTCTTCCTTGTTCCTGGAAGCGGGACTTTGTGGCGACGACATCACATCGCTGCGCGATATGAGTCTTCGCCGCAAGGTCAATCCGCTTTATGCATAAAGCGGATTGACCTTGTCAGCCTTGATCTTGTACTTGGCGATGGCCTCGGCCACCTTCTCCATGGGCACCGTGCCCTCTTCCGCCAGGGCCTTGAGCGCGGCGACCACGATGTAGTGGCGGTTGACCTCGAAGTGCTCACGCAGCTTGCTGCGGAAGTCGCTGCGGCCGAAACCGTCGGTCCCCAGCACCTTGTAGGTCCGGCCCTTGGGCATGAAGGGGCGGATCTGGTCGCTGAAGTTCTTGATGTAGTCCGTCGAGGCGATCACCGGGCCGGCATGCGGCTCGAGCTGCTGCGTGACGAAAGGCACGCGCTGCTTTTCGGTCGGGTGCAGCAGGTTCCAGCGCTCGCAGTCCTGGCCCTCGCGTGCCAGTTCGTTGAAGCTCGGACAGCTCCAGACGTTGGCGGCCACGCCCCAATCCTTCTCGAGCAGTTCCTTGGCGAACATCGACTCGCGCAGGATGGAGCCCGAGCCCAGCAGGTTGACCTGCGGCGCCTTCTTGGTGGCCTTGGCTTCCGGCAGCAGGTACATGCCCTTGATGATCTGCTCTTCGGTGCCGGCCTTGAGACCCGGCATGGCGTAGTTCTCGTTGAGCAGGGTGATGTAGAAGAAGACGTTGTCCTGCTTCTCCACCATGCGCTTGAGGCCATGGTGCAGGATGATGGCCACCTCATGCGCGAAGGTCGGGTCATAGCTCACGCAGTTGGGGATGGTGGAAGCCAGCACCTGGCTGTGGCCGTCTTCGTGCTGCAGGCCCTCGCCGTTGAGCGTGGTGCGCCCCGAGGTACCGCCCAGCAGGAAGCCGCGTGCCTGCATATCGCCCGCCGCCCAGGCCAGGTCGCCCACGCGCTGCAGACCGAACATCGAGTAGTAGATATAGAAGGGGATCATGATGCGGTTGCTCGTCGAATACGACGTTGCCGCGGCGATCCAGCTGCTGATGCCGCCCGCTTCGTTGATGCCTTCCTGAAGGATCTGGCCGGCCTTGTCTTCCTTGTAGTAGCTGACCTGCTCCTTGTCGACCGGCGTGTACTTCTGCCCTTCCGGGTTGTAGATACCGATCTGGCGGAACAGGCCTTCCATGCCGAAGGTGCGCGCCTCGTCCACGAGGATGGGCACCACGCGCGGGCCCAGGGCCTGGTCACGCAGCAGCTGCGTGAGGAAACGCACATAGGCCTGGGTAGTGGAGATTTCGCGGCCCTCGGCCGTGGGCTCGAGCACGGCCTTGAAGGTCTCCAGCGAGGGCACGGTGAAGCTTTCGCTGGAGCGCTCGCGGCGCTTGGGCAGGTAGCCGCCCAGGGCCTTGCGGCGCTCGTGCAGGTACTTCATTTCGGGCGTGTCGTCGGCCGGCTTGTAGAACGGAATCTTGGACAGCTCACTGTCGGGGATCGGGATGTTGAAACGATCGCGCATGTAGCGGATGTCGTCATCACCGAGCTTCTTGGTCTGGTGGGCCGTGTTCTTGCCCTCGCCGGCCTTGCCCATGCCCCAGCCCTTGACGGTCTTGACCAGCAGCACGGTGGGGCCGCCCTGGGAGTTGTGGGCACGGTGGAAAGCCGCGTAGACCTTCTGGGCGTCGTGGCCGCCGCGGCGCAGGTTCCAGATGTCGGCGTCGCTCATCTTGGCCACCATCTCGGCGGTGCGCGGATCGCGACCGAAGAAGTTCTTGCGCACGAAGGCACCATCGTTGGCCTTGAAGGCCTGGTAGTCGCCGTCCAGCGTGTCCATCATGATCTTGCGCAGCGCGCCGTCCTTGTCGCGGGCCAGCAGGCCGTCCCACTCCTTGCCCCAAATCAGCTTGATCACGTTCCAGCCGGCGCCGCGGAACTCGCCTTCGAGCTCCTGGATGATCTTGCCGTTGCCGCGCACCGGGCCGTCCAGGCGCTGCAGATTGCAGTTGACGACGAAGACCAGGTTGTCGAGCTTCTCGCGCGCGGCCAGACCGATGGCGCCCAGGCTTTCGGGTTCGTCCATCTCGCCGTCACCGCAGAAGACCCAGACCTTGCGGGCGCTGGTGTCGGCGATGCCGCGGGCATGCAGATACTTGAGGAAGCGCGCCTGGTAGATGGCCATGATGGGGCCCAGGCCCATGGACACCGTGGGGAATTGCCAGAAGCCCGGCATGAGCTTGGGGTGCGGGTAGCTCGGCAGACCCTTGCCGTCGACTTCCTGGCGGAAATTGAGCATCTGCTCTTCGCTGATGCGGCCTTCCAGGAAGGCGCGGGCGTAGATGCCCGGCGAGGAATGACCCTGGATGTAGAGCAGGTCACCGCCGTGGGTGCCGCCCTCGTCCGTGTTGTCGGCATGCCAGAAGTGGTTGAAACCAGCCGCAAACATGTGCGCCAGGGACTGGAAGGAGCTGATGTGGCCGCCCAGGTCACCGCCATCAGACGGGTCCAAGCGGTTGGCCTTGACCACCATGGCCATGGCGTTCCAGCGCATATAGGCGCGCAGACGGCCTTCCAGGTCCAGATTGCCCGGGCTGTGGGCTTCCTGGTCAGGCTCGATGGTGTTGACATAGCCCGTGGTGGCCGAGAAAGGCATGTCGATGCTGTGCTCGCGCGCATGCTCCAGCAGTTGCTCCAGCAGGAAGTGGGCACGTTCGGGGCCCTCCTGCGCAATCACGGCCTCCAGGGCGTGCTTCCATTCCAGGGTTTCCTGGCTGTCCAGATCTTCGGCATTGAGTCCAGACAGGTTCTGGGGTAGGGCTGACATGCTTGCTCCTCGGTTTCAGGCTTGTGGCCAATTTAAAACGATACGAGAGTTTCTCATAATTTCCACGAAATTTTAGGCTGTGCTTTCTGATTTCATTATGTGAATTAGGCCCACGCACCAGCAGGCCGGCCCGAATACACTTGCCACAAACATGCTTCACGCCCTGAAACGTCTGCTGCCCCGTCTGCGCGAACTTCCGGCCGCCCAGCGCCTGCGCTCCTGGTGGCGCCAGCAATCCCCGCACCGCCAGGACCGCTACGCCATGCTGGCGCCGCTGGTCGCCGTGCTGCTGTTCTTCGCCGCGATCGTGGCCGCTTTCGGCTACCTCCGTCTCGAGGAAATGGAACGCGAGCAGGAGGCCGTGCGCCGTGATGTGGAGTACGCCCAGCAGCGCGTGCGCCTGCGGCTGCTGGAGCGCCAGGAAGAGCTGGTACGGCTCGCGCAGCAGGTCTCCAACCAGGAACTCGATGCAGAACAGTTCCGCAACCGCGCCAACGTATTGCTCAACCAGTACCCCGAGCTGCAAGGCCTGAGCTGGGTGGATGAGCGGCTGCGGCTGCGGGCGAGTCAGGGCAATGCAACGCTGGCGCAAGGCTTGGCCCAGGGCGCCACGCGCAACGGCGTGCGACCGGCCAAACCCACCGAGACGGAAAACGCCTACGCCCTGGCACGCGAGCTGCGTCAGCCCATCTACGTCCAGCGTGCTGCGTCGCCCGACGGCACGGCGCTGCTGGAATTGCACCTGCCCCTGCACACCCGCACCAGCTTCGCCGGCGTGGTACTCGCTGAGTATTCGCTCGACACGCTCTACCGCTATGGCGTGCCTGCCGAAGTCTCGGCACGCTACGCCGTGTCCCTGCGTGACTCGCGCGGAGAAGTCCTGGCCGGCAGCAGCGCCCCGCGGCGCAACCGCACCGGCCCGTGGATGGGCTGGGCCACCCATGCCAACGAATACGAGGTGCCCGTCTCGCCCGTGGGCAACGGACTGGTGCTGCACGCCCAGGCCTACCGTGCCTCGCTGGGCGTGATTGGCAGCGGCCTGTTCTGGCTGGTGGGTACTCTGAGCGTGATGACGGCCTGGATGTTGATTGCCAACTGGCGCCACACGCGCCGGCGCATGCAGGCCCAGCAGGCGCTGGTGCTGGAGACCAACTTCCGCCGTGCCATGGAAAACTCCATGCCCACCGGCATGCGCGCGCTGGACCTGCAGGGGCGCATCACCTATGTGAACACGGCTTTCTGTCAGATGACGGGCTGGAGCGAACGCGAGCTCGTGGGCTGCACCGCCCCCTTCCCTTACTGGCCCGAGGAGGACCGAGAGATGCTGGCCGCGCGGCTGGAGGACGAGCTGACGGGTCGCGTCACCCCAGGCGGCTTCCAGGTGCGCGTCAAGCGCAAGGACGGCACGCTGTTCGATGCGCGCATCTACGTCTCGCCACTGATCGACGCGCGCGGCTTGCAGACCGGCTGGATGACCTCGATGACCGACATCACCGAGCCCAACCGCGTGCGCGAGCAGCTCTACGCGTCGTACGAACGCTTCACCACGGTGCTCGAAGCGCTGGACGCTTCGGTGTCCGTCGCGCCGCTGGGCAGTGACGAGCTGCTGTTTGCCAACAAGATGTATCGGCTCTGGTTCAGCGACCAGAGCCGCGGCCATGCCCTGCTCTCCAGCCAGGCAGGCGTTCCGCCCCGGATCAATACCGAGGACAGCCATGACGCCGTGGACGGTCTGGTCGGCATGCCCACCAGCAGCCTGCCGGACGCCGAGGCGGAGAACGCCGAGCTGTATGCCGAGGAGCTGGGCAAGTGGCTGGAAGTGCGCACGCGTTACCTGACCTGGGTGGACGGCCGCCTGGCCCAGATGGTGATTGCCACCGACATCACGCCACGCCGCCTGGCCGAGGCCCAGGCCGCCGCCCAGGCCGAGCGCGCCCAGACTGCCAGCCGCCTGATCACCATGGGCGAGATGGCCTCCAGCGTGGCGCATGAACTCAACCAGCCCCTGACCGCCATCAACAACTACTGCAACGGCATGGTCTCGCGCATCAAGTCCAAACAGATCTCGGAAGACGATCTGCTGGGTGCGCTCGAGAAAACGGCCAAGCAGGCGCAGCGCGCGGGCCAGATCATCCAGCGCATCCGCGCCTTCGTGAAGCGCAGCGAGCCCAACCGCACCCCGTCCGAGGTGGCGGTCATGGTCAGCGAGGCGGTGGAACTGGCTGAAATCGAGCTGCGCCGCTACAACGTGCGACTGAGCCATTACACGGCCACCCTGCCCCCGCTGGTGGTCGACCCCATCCTGATCGAGCAGGTGCTGGTCAACCTGCTCAAGAACGCGGCCGAGGCCATTGTGCAGGCCCAGCGTCCGCCGCAGGAGCGCCGGGTGGAACTGCAGGTGCTGCCGGCCACGGTCGAAGGCCGCCCCGTGGTGGAGTTCACCGTGACCGACACCGGCCGCGGCATCCCACCCGAGGTGATGGAGCGGCTCTATGAAGCCTTCCACACCACCAAGGCGGAGGGCATGGGCATCGGCCTGTCCCTGTGCCGCTCCATCGTCGAGTCGCACCAGGGCCGGATGAAGGCTGAGAACCTCTACAATGGCTCCGAGGTGACCGGCTGCCGCTTCTCCTTCTGGCTTCCGATGGATGGCAAGCCGACCGAGGCGACCAAAGTGCAGGCGCCCACAGAAAAAATGTCAGGTTGAACATGAGTCTGATCCCAAAAAAAGGCACCGTGTACGTCGTCGATGACGACGAGGCCGTGCGAGATTCCCTGCAGTGGCTGCTCGAGGGCAAGGATTACCGGGTCCGCTGCTTCGATTCCGCTGAATCCTTCCTGAGCCGCTACGATCCGCGCGAAGTGGCCTGCCTGATCGTCGACATCCGCATGGAAGGCATGACCGGCCTGGAGCTGCAGAACCGCCTGATCGAGAGCCATTCGCCCCTGCCGGTCGTTTTCATCACCGGCCACGGCGACGTGCCCATGGCGGTGGACACCATGAAGAAAGGCGCCATGGACTTCATCCAGAAGCCTTTCAAGGAAGACCAGCTGGTCGACCTGGTCGAACGCATGCTCGAACGCGCCCGCGAGACCTTCAGCGTGCACCAGCAGGCCGCGAGCCGCGAGGCCCTGCTGGCCAAGCTCACGCTGCGTGAGAGCCAGGTTCTGGAGCGCATCGTCGCCGGCCGCTTGAACAAGCAGATCGCCGACGACCTGGGCATCAGCATCAAGACGGTGGAGGCGCATCGCGCCAATATCATGGAAAAACTCAACGCCAACACCGTGGCCGATCTGCTCAAGATCGCCCTGGGCCAGGCGGCTGCCAAGGCCTGATCCCGGCCGCACAAACCCAGACGCCCGCCCCTGCGGGCGTTTTTACTTGAACGAAGAGAACAGAGATATGACTGCAAAACTGATCGATGGCGTGGCCCTGTCGCAACAACTGCGTGGCGACGTTGCCCGACGCGCTGCGGCCCTCAAGGCACGAGGTATCACCCCGGGTCTGGCCGTGGTGCTGGTCGGTGACAACCCGGCCTCCCAGGTCTATGTGCGCAACAAGGTCAAGGCCTGCGAAGACAGCGGCCTGCATTCCGTGCTCGAGAAGTACGAAGCCTCGATGTCCGAAGCCCAGCTGCTCGCGCGCATAGCCGCCCTCAACAACGATCCGTCCATTCACGGCATCCTGGTGCAGCTGCCGCTGCCGGCCCACATCGACGCGCACAAGGTCATCGAGTCCATCTCGCCCGCCAAGGACGTGGATGGTTTCCACGTGGCCAGCGCGGGAGCCCTGATGGTCGGCCAGCCCGGCTTCTGGCCCTGCACGCCCTATGGCTGCATGAAGATGCTGGAATCGATCGGCTACGAGCTCAAGGGCAAGCACGCCGTGGTCATCGGCCGTTCCAACATCGTGGGCAAGCCTATGGCCCTGATGCTGCTGCAGCAGAACGCCACCGTGACCATCTGCCACAGCGGCACGAAAGACCTCAAGGCCATGACCCTGCAGGCCGATGTGGTTGTGGCTGCCGTGGGCAAGCAAAAGGTGCTGACGGCCGATATGGTCAAGCCTGGCGCGGTGGTCATCGACGTGGGCATGAACCGCAACGATGAAGGCAAGCTCTGTGGCGACGTGGACTTCGAGGGTGTGAAGCAAGTGGCTGGCTGGATCACCCCCGTGCCTGGCGGCGTGGGGCCGATGACCATCACCATGCTGCTGGTCAACACCCTGGAAGCTGCCGAGCGGGCCGCAGGCTGATCGGCATCATCAGCACAAGCTATGAGGACGGCGCTTGAATCCGCGCCGGCAGGCTACACAATGATGACCATGAACAATCCCCTGCTCGACTTCACTGATCTTCCGGCCTTTGACCGCATCCGCCCCGAACATGTGGCGCCGGCCATCGACACCCTGCTGCAGGCCTCGGAGGCCGCGCTGGAACGTGTGACCGCCGCGGACTTCCCGGCCGACTGGGTGGCCATCGCCCGCGAACTCGACGTCGCCACCGAACAGCTCGGTCGAGCCTGGGGTGCGGTCAGCCACCTCAACAGCGTGGCCGACACGCCCGAGCTGCGCGCCGCCTACAACGAGGCCCTGCCACGCGTGACCGAGTTCTGGACCCGTCTGGGGTCCGATGAGCGCCTCTACGCCAAGTACAAGGCCATCCCCCCCACCACGCTCAACGCCGAGCAGCGCCAGGCCCACAGCAATGCCCTGCGCAATTTCGTGCTCGGTGGTGCCGAGCTGACCGGTGCGGCCAAGGCGCGTTATGCCGCCATCCAGGAACGCCAGGCCGAGCTCAGCCAGAAGTTCAGCGAGCACACCCTGGACGCCACGGATGCCTGGGCCTATTACGCCAACACCGAAGAGCTTCAAGGGGTCCCCGCCGACGTGCAGCAGGCCACCCGCGCCGCCGCCGAAGCCGAAGGCAAGGCCGGCCACAAGCTCACGCTCAAGATGCCCTGCTACCTGCCGGTGATGCAGTTCGCCAGGAGCAGCGAGCTGCGCCAAAAGCTCTACCGTGCCTACGTCACGCGCGCATCCGACCAGGCCGAGGGGGATGGCAAGAAATTCGACAACGGTGCCCTGATCCGCGAGATCCTGGCGCTGCGCCAGGAAGAGGCGCAGCTGCTGGGCTACCGCAATTTCGGTGAGGTGTCGGTCGTGCCCAAGATGGCCGAGTCGCCCGAGCAGGTGGTGCGCTTCCTGCGTGACCTGGCCGTCAAGGCCCGCCCCTATGCCGAACGCGACGTGGCCGATCTGCGTGCCTTTGCCCGTGATGAGCTGGGCATGGCCGATCCGCAGCCCTGGGACTGGCCCTATGTCTCCGAGAAGCTCAAGGAGGCACGCTACGCCTTCAGCGAGCAGGAGCTCAAGGCATATTTCACCGCCCCGCGGGTGATCGCCGGCCTGTTCAAGATCGTCGAGACCCTGTTCGAGGTGGCCATCCGTCGCGATACGGCACCGGTCTGGCACCCGGCGGTGGAGTTCTATCGCATCGAACGCAACGGTCAGCTCGTCGGTCAGTTCTACCTCGACCAGCCGGCGCGTTCGGGCAAGCGCGGCGGCGCCTGGATGGACGATGTGCGTGCGCGCTGGTTGCGCCCCGACAACGGACAGCTCCAGACCCCGGTGGCCCACATGGTCTGCAATTTCGCCGAGGGCGTGGGGGACAAGCCGCCGCTGCTGACCCACGACGACGTCATCACCCTCTTTCACGAATTCGGCCATGGCCTGCACCACCTGCTGACCCAGGTCAACGAACGCGACGTCTCGGGCATCAGTGGCGTGGAGTGGGATGCCGTCGAACTGCCCAGCCAGTTCATGGAGAACTTCTGCTGGGAATGGGACGTGCTCAGGCACATGACGGCCCATGTGGACACTGGCGAACCTTTGCCGCGCGCGCTATACGACAAGATGATTGCGGCCAAGAACTTCCAGAGCGGCATGCAGACCCTGCGCCAGATCGAGTTCTCGCTCTACGATATGCTGCTGCACACCGAGCACGACCCGGCCCAGGACTTCCTGCCCCTGCTGGACCGGGTACGCGACGAGGTGGCCGTGCTCAAGCCGCCGGCCTGGAGCCGCACTCCACACACCTTCAGCCACATCTTCGCGGGCGGCTACGCGGCCGGCTACTACAGCTACAAATGGGCAGAAGTGCTCAGTGCCGACGCCTACGCGGCTTTCGAGGAAACCGCGGGTAACAAGGGCTTGCCGAATGTGGAAACCGGGCGAAAATATCGGCAAGCCATCCTGGAGGCCGGCGGCAGCCGCCCGGCCATCGAGTCCTTCAAGGCGTTCCGCGGGCGTGAGCCCAGCCTGGACGCCCTGCTGCGCCACCAGGGTATGGCCCGCCCATAGAACACAGAGCGTAGGGAAACATCGGCACCATGAAGAACGCATACCGTCCGCACCGCACGGCCCTGCTGGCCGTCGCCGCCACCCTGGCCCTGTTGCCGGCGCTGGTCCCGGCACAGGCCATCTACCGCATCGTTGGCCCGGACGGGCGGGTGACTTTTTCGGACAAACCCCCGACGGCCAGCGAAAAGGCGACAGCGTTGAGCGCCAGCGGGCGCTCGGCTCAGGCGGCCGGCGCGGCCGAACTGCCTTTCGAGTTGCGCGAGGCCATGAACCGCTACCCGGTCACGCTGTACACCGGGGACAATTGCGAGCCCTGCAACGCCGCGCGTAATCTGCTGACCCGCCGGGGCGTGCCCTACACCGAACGCACCATCACCACGGCCCAGGATATCGATGCGCTCAAGCGCCTGGGTATGGAAGCCACCGTACCGAGCGCCACCATCGGTGGCCAGCGGCTCAAAGGCTACGCTGAAGGCGAATGGGAAGACTACCTGAACGCGGCCGGCTACCCGACGAGCTCACGTCTGCCGAGCACCTACCGGAATGCGCCAGCCAGCCCGCTGGCACCGGTTGCTGAGGCTGCGCCCGCCCGGCCCGCCGCGGCGGCACCTGCACCGGCTCCCGCCACCCTACCCCCACCCGGCCCTACACCGACCAACCCGACCGGCATCGTGTTCTGAGCCGCCACAAACAATACAAAGGGCCCTTGAGGACCCTTTGTATTTTTGAGTCCTCAGGCAAGGCTCAGTAGCGCAAGGTCTGCACCCCTGAGGCGGTTCCCAGCAAACAGACCTGGGCACGCTGGTGCGCGAACACGCCCACCGTCACCACGCCCGGCCACTGGTTGACCTCGGATTCAAAGGCCAGCGGCTCATGGATCTGCAGGCCCGTCACATCGAGGATGTGCTGCCCGTTGTCGGTCACCAGGGGCTGGCCATCCTTCAGGCGTATCCTGGCCTGCCCGCCCAAGGCCTCGAACTGGCGCACCAGGCGCTGCGTGGCCATGGGGATCACCTCGACGGGCAAAGGAAACCGGCCCAGCACCTCGACGCGCTTGGACTCGTCGGCGATGCAGATGAAACGGCGCGACTGGGCGGCCACGATCTTCTCGCGCGTGAGCGCCGCGCCGCCGCCCTTGATCATGTGGCCACGGCCGTCGATCTCGTCCGCTCCATCGATGTAGACCGACAGCTCCCCGACCTCGTTGGCGTCGAAGACCTGGATACCCAAGGCCTGCAGGCGCTGCGTGCTCGCCTCGGAGCTGGACACGGCACCGGGGATACGGTCCTTCATGGTCGCAAGTGCATCAATGAACTTGTTGACCGTGGAGCCGGTGCCGACCCCGACGATCTCGCCGGGGATCACATATTGAAGAGCGGCCTGGCCGACCAGGGTCTTGAGTTCGTCTTGGCTGAGCATGGAGAGGTCTTGATAGATTGATCTGGGAAAATCCTGCAATCCTAGGAATTATCCGATGTCTCTCATCCCCTACCCCCTCTCCCGCGCCCTGCTCTTCCGCATGGACCCCGAAGCCGCCCACGACTTCACCATCGACCTGCTGGCGCGCACCCAGAACACGCCCCTGGCCTGCGCCTATCGCCAGACGCGTGTCGATGACCCCGTCACCCTCGCCGGCCTGCGCTTTCCCAACCGCGTGGGCATGGCCGCCGGCCTGGACAAGAACGCACGCTGCATCGACGGCCTGGGCGCCATGGGCTTCGGCTTCGTCGAGGTGGGCACCGTCACACCCCTGCCCCAGCCGGGCAACCCCAGGCCACGCATGTTCCGCCTGCCGGGCGCGAATGCGCTGATCAACCGCATGGGTTTCAACAACGAGGGGCTCGATACCTTCCTGGCCAATGTGCAGCGCGCCCGCTTTCGCCGCGACGGTACCCCCCTGCTGCTGGGCCTGAACATCGGCAAGAACGCCGCCACGCCCATCGAGCGCGCCACCGACGACTACCTCATTGGCCTGGCCGGCGTCTACCCGCACGCCGACTACGTCACCATCAACATCTCCAGCCCCAACACCAAGAACCTGCGTGCCTTGCAAAGCGACGAGGCACTGGACAGTCTGCTGAGCGCCATCGCCACAAAACGCGAGGCCCTGGCGCAGCAGCACGGCAAGCGCGTGCCGGTGTTCGTGAAGATCGCGCCGGACCTGGACGAAGCACAGGTCCAGGTCATCGCGGCCACCTTGCAGCGTCATGGCATGGACGGCGTGATCGCCACCAACACCACGCTGAGCCGCGAAGCCGTGCAGGGCTTGCCGCATGCGGAGGAAGCCGGCGGCCTGTCCGGCACGCCAGTGCTGGAAGCCAGCAACCGCGTGATCCGCCAGTTACGCGCGGCCCTGGGCCAGGACTTCCCCATCATCGGGGTCGGCGGCATTCTGCACGCTCAGGACGCCGTGAGCAAGATCGACGCCGGCGCCGATCTGGTGCAGATCTACACCGGCCTGATCTACCAGGGACCCGCCCTGGTCCAGTCTGCAGCCCTCGCCATCAAGAACCGCAACCGCTGAGAATTGCTATTGATTTGATAGCATCTGGACGACATGCTCGGCAATCGCCAAGCTGCTGGTCAGCCCGGGCGACTCGATGCCAAACAGGTTCACCAGCCCGGGCACCCCATGTTCGGCTGGCCCCTGGATCAGGAAATCCCTTGCCGTCTCGCCGGGCCCGCTGATCTTGGGCCGGATGCCGGCGTAGCCCGGTTGCAACGCGCCCTCGGGCAGGGCGGGCCAGTACTTGCGGACCTCGGCATAGAAAGCCAGACCACGCGCCGGATCCACCACCAGATCGTCCGGTGTCTCGACCCACTGCACGTCGGGTCCGAACTTGGCCTGGCCCCCCAGGTCGATGGTCAGGTGCACGCCCAGACCCGCAGCCTCGGGCACGGGGTAGATGAGGCGCGTGAATGGGGAGCGACATGCCAGAGTGAAATAGTTGCCCTTGGCGTAATACTCGCCAGGGATGTGGGCCGGATCCAGGCCCTCGAAGCGACGCGCCAGCGTCGGCGCGTGGACACCCGCCGCATTGACCACCGTGCGTGCGCGCAGCTGTGTGCCGTCGCGGGCATGCAGTTCGATGCCCTGCGCCGTCATGCTTGCTGATGCCAGTGGCGAGTTGAAGGCCACCATGCCGCCGGCATGCTCCAAGTCGCCCTGCAGGGCCAGCATCAGTCCATGGCTGTCGACAATGCCCGTGCTCGGCGAATGCACGGCGGCCACGCATTCGAGTGCGGGCTCCAGCGCGCGCGCCTGCTCACGCGTGAGCAGCACCAGATCGTCCACACCGTTGGCTGCAGCCTTGGCGATGAGGCCCTGCAGCTGGGCCACCTGCTCCTGGGAAGACGCCACAATGAGCTTGCCACAACGCCGGTGCCCAATGCCACGCTCGGCACAGTAGGCGTAGAGCAGCGCCTTGCCGCGCACGCAGAGCTGTGCCTTGAGCGAGCCCGGCGGGTAGTAGATGCCCGCGTGGATGACCTCGCTGTTACGCGCGCTCGTCTGGGTGCCGATGGCGTCGGTGGCCTCGAGCACCAGCACCTCGAGCCCGGCCAGGGCCAGGGCACGCGCCACGGCCAGGCCGACCACGCCCGCGCCCACCACCACCGTATCGACCTGCTCCACTGCCCTGCTCCTCACGCCCGAGAAACGTAGAGCATAAGCGAGCCGGCGTGAGGGATCAGCTCTGCTCGCCGCCCAGGGCCTTGTAGAGCTGGGCCGCGGTGGACCATTGGGTGCGCCGCAGCTGGATGAGGGCCTGGCGCACGGCAAAGAGCTGGCGCTGGGCGTCCAGCACCTCCAGGAAGCTGCCCACACCCTGGCGGTAGCGCGCCTCGGCAATGTCGGCAGCGCGCTGCTGCGAACGCTCCTGCGCCTCCACGGCCTTGAGCTGCTCGGCCAGCTGCTCGCGCGCGACCAGCAAGTCGGCCACTTCGCGGAAAGCCTGCTGCACGGTGCGCTCGTAATCGGCCACCGCGATGTCCTTGCGCACCGTGGCCAGGTCCAGGTTGGCGCTGCGCCGGCCGTAGTCGAAGATGGGCAGCGTGATGCTGGGTGTGAAGCTCCAGGCCTCGGAGCCGTCCTTGAACAGGCCATCGAGCTCACGGCTCGCGGTGCCGGCCGAGGCGGTGAGCGCTATGCGCGGGAAGAAGGCCGCACGCGCGGCGCCGATGTTGGCATTGGCGGCCAGCAGGCGCTGCTCCGCCGCCAGCACGTCGGGGCGGCGCACCAGCACCTGGGCCGGCAGATCGGCCTGCTGCTCCAGCGTGATGCCCTGCTCGGCCAGGGTCTTGCCGGCAGGTAGCTCCTTGGGCTCGGTGCCCACGAGCGCGCGCAGGTAGTTGCGCGCGGCCGACTGCTGGCGCTGCAGGGCGGCGAGCTCGGCGCGTGCGCCCTCGTAGGCCGCATCGGCCTGCAGGAAGTCCAGATCCCCGGCCAGTCCGGCCTGGCGGCGCCGGTCCACCAGCTCACGCGTCTGGGCCCGGGTCTCCAGCGTCGCCTGGGCCAGCGCGGCGCGCTCTTGCGCCTCGGCCAGGGCCAAGTAGGCGTCGGCGACGCTGGCGATCAGCGAGAGGCGGAAGCTGCGTTCAGCCTGTTCCGTGGCCAGGTAGCTGGCCTTGGCAGACTCGCTCAGGCTGGCGACACGCCCCCAGAAGTCCAGCTCAAAAGCCGGCAGGCCGACGTTGAGGTCGGCACGCTGGCTCACGATGGACGTACCGGCGAGCGACACATCGCCCGGCGTGCGGCTACGGGCGACCGATCCACCCACATTGACCGTGGGCAAGCGATCTGCACGCTGGATGCCATAGAGCGCCTGGGCCTCGGCCACACGGGCTGTGGCGATGCGCAGATCGCGGTTGTGTTCGAGCGCGAGCTTGATCAGGGCCCGCAGGCGTTCGTCCGGAAAGAAGCTGGCCCAGTCCACCGGCTTGCTCGCGGCGGCCGTGGCCTGCGCATCGTCAGGCCAGGCCTCGGGCACGGGCAGGGCTGGCCGCTGGTACTCGGGCGTCATGGAGCAGCCGGCGATCAGCAGCGCGGCGGCGATGGCGGTGAGGTAATGCATCGTTTTAGCCATGGTGGCCTCCCTCGCCTGCGGTCGGCGCGTGCCCGCGGCTGTGGCCGGGGAACAGACGGCTGACGACCAGATAGAAAACGGGCACCAGGAAGATGGCCAGCACGGTGGCTGCGATCATGCCGCCCATCACGCCGGTGCCGATGGCGTGCCGGCTCTGCGCGCCCGCGCCGCTGGAGATGGCCAGCGGGAGCACCCCCACGATGAAGGCGATCGAGGTCATCAGGATGGGCCGCAGACGCAGGCGGCAGGCTTCGAGAATGGCCTCCTTGAGTGCCATGCCCTGGTCCTGCAGCGTGCGGGCGAACTCGATGATCAGGATCGCGTTCTTGGATGAGAGCCCGATGGTCGCGATCAGACCCACCTTGAAATACACATCATTGGGCAGGCCGCGCAGATAGACCGCGAGCAAGGCGCCAAACACGCCCAGCGGCACCACGAGCATGACCGAGAAGGGTATTGTCCAGCTCTCGTAGAGCGCCGCCAGGCAGAGGAACACCACGATCAGCGACACGGCAAACAGCAGCGGCGCCTGCGAGCCCGAGAGGCTTTCCTCGAACGAGGTCCCGGACCAGGCATAGCCGATGCCGTTGGGCAACTGGCCGGCGACGTCACCCATGGCCTGCATGGCCTCGCCGGTGCTGCGGCCGGGCGCAGGGTTGCCCGAGAGCTTGACCGAGGGCACGCCGTTGTAGCGGTCCAGGCGCGGAGCACCCACCATCCACAAGGGCTTGACCACCTCGGACAGCGACACCATGCCGCCGCTGCGGTTGCGCACCTGCACGCGCAGCATGGCTTCGGGACTGGTGCGTACGGCCGGATCGGCCTGCATCTGCACCCGCAGGATGCGGCCCTGCCGCTCGAAGTCGTTGATGTAGGCCACGCCGAACAGGGTCTGCAGCGTCTCGTTGAGGGTGGCGATGTCCACGCCCAGGGTCTGCGCCTTCTCGCGGTCGATCTGCAGCAGCAGCTGCGGGCCGGGGGCCATGCCCTCCATGCGCACGCCCGCCAGGGCCGGATTGGCGCCAGCGAGTTGCACCGCCAGGGCCTGGGCCTCGGCCAGCTTGTCGCGGCCCAGACCGCCGCGGTCCTGCAGGCGGAAGTCGAAGCCGCCGACGGCCGCCAGCTCGGGAATGGGCGGCGGGTTGACGCTGAAGATGAAGGCCTGCTTGAGGCCGAACAGCGCCATATTGGCGCGCTGCACCACGGCCGTCGCACTGCTCTCCTTGGCCTTGCGCTCGTCCCAGTTCTTCAGGCGCGTGAAGATCAGGCCGGCGTTCTGGCCGCGGCCAAAGAAGGAGAAGCCGACCACGCCCACGGTGTGCTCCACCTCGGGTTGCGCCAGGAAAAACTCCTCGGCCTGGCGGATGACCTCCACCGTACGCTCCTGGGTCGCTCCCGGCGGCAGCATCACCATGCTGATGAAATAGCCCTGGTCCTCTTCCGGCAGAAAGCTGCCGGGCAGCTTGGCGAACATCCAGACCGTGGCCGCCACGATGGCGCCATAGACGATCAGCCAGCGCCCCGGGCGACCCAGCATGCCGGTCACCTTGCGGATGTAGCCACGCGTGGCTGCCGCGAAACCGCGGTTGAACCAGCCGAAGAAACCCGTGGTCGGCAGCACGCCAGCCTCCCCTGGCTTGTGCGGCTTGAGCAAGGTGGCGCACAGGGCCGGCGTCAGCGTCAGGGCCATGAGGGCCGAGAACAGCATGGTCAGCACCAGGGTCACGGCGAACTGGCGGTAGATGGCGCCCACCGAACCCGAGAAGAAGGCCATCGGGATGAACACCGCCGACAACACCACGGTGATGCCGATGATGGCCCCCACGATCTGGTCCATGGCCTTGGCCGTGGCGTCGCGTGGCGAGAGATGTTCTTCGCTCATGATGCGCTCGACGTTCTCCACCACCACGATGGCGTCGTCCACCACGATACCGATGGCCAGCACCATGGCGAAGAGCGTGAGCACGTTGATGGAATAACCCAGCACGTACAGCCCCAGCGCGGCGCCGATCAGAGAGATCGGCACCACGATGGTCGGGATCAGCGTGGCACGGAAGTTCTCCAGGAAGAGGTACATCACGATGAAGACCAGCAGCACCGCCTCGAACAGGGTCTTGACCACTTCGCTGATTGAAATTTCGATGAAGGGCGTGGTGTCGTAGGGCACGTCCCAGGCGATGCCCTGGGGGAAGTAGCGCGAAAGCTCCTCCATGCGCGTGCGCACGGCCTTGGCCGTGTCCAGGGCATTGGCGCCCGGCGAAACCTTGACGCCCACGGCCGCGGTCGGCTGGCTGTCCAGCCGCGCGAAGATGGAGTAGTCCTGCGCGCCGAGCTCCACGCGCGCCACGTCGCGCACGCGCACCAGCGAACCGTCGCCCTGGGCGCGCACCACCACATTGCCGAACTCCTCCGGCGTGGCCAAGCGCCCGCGCGTGATAACGGTGGCAGCATATTCCATGCCCGTGGGCGCGGGCGGCTGGTTCAGCTCACCCACGGCCAGCAGCACGTTCTGCGCCCGCACGGCGGCGATGACTTCGCCGGGCGTCAGGCGGTAGGCCGCGAGCTTGTCGGGGTCCACCCACAGACGCATGGCGTACTCGGAACCGAAGAGCTGGGCCTCGCCCACGCCGGGTACGCGACGCAGTTCGTCGATCACGCTGGCCGCCGTGTAGCTGGCCAGATCGACAGACTTGAGGCTCTTGTCCGGCGAATACAGCGTGATGAACATCAGGAAGTTGCGCCGCGTCTTGGTCACGGTCACGCCCAGGCGCCGCACCTCGTCGGGCAAGCGCGCCTCCACCCGCTTGATGCGGTTCTGCGTCTCGACCGAAGCGATCTCGATGTTGGTACCGGTGCGGAAGGTCAGGTTGATGGTGCCCGTGCTCTGCTCGGAGGTCGAGTCCATGTAGAGCAGGTTCTCGATGCCGTTCATCTCCTGCTCGATCAGGGCCACGACGGTATCCTCGATCACCTTGGCGGAGGCGCCCGGGTAGGTCACGTTGACGGCCAGCGCCGGCGGCGCGACCTCGGGGTACTGGGCCACCGGCAGCTGGCGCAGGGCCAGCGCGCCGGCCAGCAGGATGACCAGCGCGATCACCCAGGCAAAGACCGGACGGTCGACAAAGAATTTGGCCATGATGTTTTACTTCCCCTGGGTGGCAGGTGCGGCGGCCGGTGTCGCCGACCAGGGCACAGGCTTGACCACGCTGCCCGGATAGGCCTTCATATGGCCTTCCACCATGACCTGCTCACCACCCTTGAGGCCGCTGAGGATGGTCCAGTTGGTGCCACTCATGCCGCCGAGCTTGACCGGTACGGGCATGAGCTTGTTGCCCTCGCCCACGACCATCACCGAGGCGCCGGCCGGCGAGAGCTGCACGGCACGCTGCGGCAGGGTGATGAGCTGGTCGGCCCTGGCCTGCGGGTAGCGCACGCGCACGAACATGCCGGGCAGCAGCTCCTTCTTCGGGTTCGGGAACTCGGCCCGCATGGAGACGGCGCCGGTGTTCGGATCGACGGCGAGATCGGAGAACAGCAGCTTGCCCGGCAAGGCATAGACGCTCTCGTTCTCCAGCACCAGCTCCATGCGCCGGGTGTCGGCCTTCTTCCAGCGCCCACTCGCGATGGCCTCGCGCAGGGCCAGCAGCTCCACGCTGCTCTGCGTGAAGTTCACGTAGATCGGGTCGATCTGCTCGATGGTGGCCAGCTGCGTGGCCTCACCACGCCCTACCAGCGCCCCTTCGGTCACGAGCGAGCGACCGATGCGACCTGAGATCGGTGCCGGGACCGTGGTGTTTTCCAGGTCCAGCTGGGTGCGTGCAAGCGCGGCCTCGGCCTGGCGCAGGCGCGCTTCGGCACTGTCGAGCTCCTGCTGGCTCACAGCCTTCATCTCGACCAGCGGGCGGTAGCGGTTGACGACGGCCTTGGCGGCCGCCAGCTCGGCCTTGGCCGCCTCGTGGCTGGTGCGGTAGGTGCGAGCATCAATGCGGTACAGCGGCATGCCGGACTTCACGTCTGAGCCTTCTTCGAACAGTCGCTGCTCGACGATGCCTTCGACGCGCGCGCGCACCTGGGCTGTGCGCCAGGCCTGCAGGCGGCCGGGCAGCTCCTTGGTCAAGAGGGCTTCGCCGGGTTGGGCGACGACCACGGCCACCTCGGTAGGCGGCGGCGCACCGCCAGGAGCGGCGCCTCCCTTGGGCGCTTCGGATTGGCCGCAGCCGCTGAGCAGCAGGGCGAGGACGGCCGCCAGGGCCGTGGCACGATAGTGGACAGCTTTCATTGTTTTCCCCTTCAACCTTCAAGACGCCCGGGCGCGTGCCGGTGCGTAAGCCTGCAAAAAACAGTCGATGATCTTGGTGATACGGCCGCTCTGCTGCGGACATGCCACCGGCATGCCGAGCAGACGCATGTCCCGCTGGGTACCGGTCAACAGGCTGATCAGCATGTCGGCCGCAAACTCGGGATCGTCCTGGCGCAATTCGCCACGCACCATGGCCTCACGCAACAAACGCGCCAGTTCCGCGCCGGCGAGCTGCCAGGTCTCGTAGACCGCCTGAGCCAGCTCGGGAAAACGGGGAGACTCGGCCACCAGCATGCGATGCAGGGCCAGACCCTGCTCACTCATGGCCTGGGCCTGGAAGGACTCGGCAAAACGCAGCAGGTCTTCGCGCACCGAGCCAGAGCGCGCCACCAGGTCGACCAGCAGCACATTGACCAGACCGGTCAGGGCCTCGCGGAACAGGCTTTCCTTGCTGCCGTAGTGGTGATAGAGCGTCTGTTTCACGACGCCCGCGCGGCGTGCGATATCGTCCACGCAGGCGCCGTAACCCTTCTCGCAGAACGTATCCAGGGCCGCTTCCAGAATGCGGGCACGGGTATCGGCAGTCATAGGGGCAAGGAATGGCTGAGGGTTGGGCGGTCGGACGCCCCGACCAGATCATGGAAGGCGATCATACTAGACTCATGAGTCTAGTTCATGACAGTCCCCGTAAAGTTGCGCAAACGGCAGCCTCACGTCCCCAGCAGCCCATAAGCAAGGAGTGCATGATGGACTTACCTCATCCCCACCGCCGGCGTCTGTTGCGACTGGGATTGGCCTCGGCCGTGGCCGGGCCGGTCTGGCTCACACCGGCCCGGTCCCGGCCCGCGCAAGCGCTGCACCCAACCCCGGCACAGACCGAAGGGCCCTTCTACCCCGTGCAGCTGCCTGCAGACCATGACGGCGATCTGCTGCGCAATGGCCACGCCGATTACCGGCGCGGTACACCGGTCTGGCTCGACGGCGTGGTGACGGATACGGCCGGCAGCCCGGTGCGCGGCGCCCAGGTCGAGATCTGGCAATGCGATCACCAGGGGCGCTACCACCACCCGGGCGATGGCGGCCGCGCCGACCCCGACTTCCAGGGCTACGGCCGTGTCGCCGTAGACCGCGAAGGGCGCTACCGCTTCCGCGCCATCCGGCCTGTGGCCTACAGCGGCCGCACACCCCACGTCCACGTCAAGGTCCGCCTGGGCGCACGCGAACTGCTGACCACCCAGCTCTACGTGGCCGGCGACCCGGGCAATGCACGCGACTTCCTCTGGCGCAATCTGAGGTCCGATGCCGACCGGGCCGCGCTCACCATCCCCTTCGAATCCGGTCCGCAAGGACTGCAGGCCCGCTTCCCCATCGTGCTCGCGCTCTGATGCCCCCACGGCCGCGGCGCCCGGTCTGATCTGACATGATCAGGCGCATGGATTCCGTCTCCCAACTGGCGCTGGGCGCCGCCGTGGGCGTGGCCGTCATGGGCCGACGCACCTCCCTCGTCAAAGCCGCCGGCTGGGGCGCCGTGCTGGGCACCCTGCCCGACCTCGACGTCTTCATCGACCATGGCGATCCCATGCTCAACATGGTCCTGCACCGGGCCGAAAGCCATGCCCTGTTCTGGCTCACGCTCTGCGCGCCGCTCTTTGGCGCTGGCATCGCACGCCTGCATGGCGAATGGCCGCTATGGCGGCGCTGGTGGCTCGCCGTGTGGCTGGTCCTGATCACCCACCCGCTGCTGGACACGCTGACCATCTACGGCACCCAGCTCGCTATTCCCTTCAGCAACCACCCCTACGGCGTGGGCAGCGTCTTCGTGATCGATCCGCTCTACACCCTGCCCCTGCTGCTGGGTCTAGGATGCGCCCTGGCCGGCCGGCGCCGACCCGCCTTTGCGCTGCGGGCCAATGCCATCGGCCTGGCACTGAGCACCGCCTATCTGCTCTGGGGCATCGCCGTGCAGCAGCATGTGCGCAGCATCGCCCAGGCCTCCCTGACACGCCAGGGTGTGCAAGCCCAGGCGCTGCTGGTCACGCCCACCGCCTTCAACAGCGTGCTCTGGCGCGTGGTGGCCACCACGTCCACGCACTACCACGAAGGTTTCTATTCTCTGCTCGATGCGCAGGCCGAACCGCTCTGGGAAACCCACCAACGCGGCGCCGAACTCATGCAGGCCTACGCCGGCCACCCGAGCTACGAACGATTGAACCGCTTCGCCAAAGGCCTGGTCGCCATGCAGGCCGTGGACGGCCGTGCCCACCTCAGCGATCTGCGCATGGGTCAGACGCCGAACTACACCTTCAGCTTTGACATCGGCCCGGCAGCGGGCCCCGGTGCCGAGCCGCAAGCCACCCAGGCGCGCGGTCGCCGGCCCGAACTGTCCCGCGCACTGCCCTGGCTCTGGGCCCGCCTGCTCGGTGACCCGCTGCCTCCGCCGCGCTGAAGGCCA
This sequence comes from Hylemonella sp., assembly GCF_027532185.1. GTDB lineage: Bacteria > Pseudomonadota > Gammaproteobacteria > Burkholderiales > Burkholderiaceae_C > Hylemonella. The sequence goes on from NZ_JAPZSV010000002.1 coordinate 247,404, forward strand.
GCCAAAGAAAAAGCCCGCAGTCATGAGACTGCGGGCTTTTTTGTTGGTGGGCGATACATGGATCGAACATGTGACCCCTGCAGTGTGAATGCAGTGCTCTACCGCTGAGCTAATCGCCCCGAATCCGTGCGCAAAGCGTTTGCGGCTTCAGGAAAACCAGCATTATGCCACAACTCGCGGCGACGTCTTCAGGCCGCTGCACGCCAGACCGTCTTGCCGCCACTGGCCTTGTCGAGCTGGTTCAGCACATCCTCGTGCGCCGCCTGCTCCTGCTCCGAGGCCGCGATGACCGGCAGCTCGAACGCGCTGAGATCGATCCGCTCGAAGCTACCGGCGACGGCGCTGGTCTCAGCCGCATCGATCAACAGGGCGTCCTGCCCGCGCGTGAGGTTGATGTAGACATCGGCCAGCAGCTCGGCATCGAGCAAGGCACCGTGCAGTGTGCGCCCGGAGTTGTCCACCCCGAGGCGGTCGCACAAGGCATCGAGCGAGTTGCGCTTGCCCGGGTACATCTCCTTGGCCATGGCCAGGGTGTCGGTGATGCCGGCGACGAACTCGGCGAAACGCGGCTTGCCGATGAGCTCCAGCTCCTTGTTCAGAAAGCCGACGTCGAAGGCCGCGTTGTGGATGATGATCTCGGCGCCCTGCAGGTAGGTCAGGATCTCCTCGGCCACTTCGGCAAACTTGGGCTTGTCTCGCAGGAACTCGTTGCTGATGCCGTGCACACGCAGCGCGTCCTCGTGGCTGTCGCGCCCGGGATTGAAATAGAAATGCAGGTTGTTGCCGGTCAGCTTGCGGTTGAGCAGCTCCACGCAACCCAGTTCGATGATGCGGTCGCCGTTCTCGGCGGACAGGCCTGTGGTTTCGGTATCGAGGACGATCTGGCGCATGAAGCAATGATAGCTGGCCAAAGATGCTGACCCGCGAAAACGGTGTCAGCTTAGGCGTCGCGCACAGCCGGGTTGAACACCCGGCGAGCACGACAATGACAGCTGGCGCCGTTTATCCTGGAGTCAGTGGTTTTCTTTGGCGTGGTTGATCGAGTACTTGGGGATCTCGACCACCACATCCTGCTGCGCCAGGATGGCCTGACAGCTCAGGCGCGACTGCGGCTCCAGGCCCCAGGCGCGGTCCAGCAGATCCTCTTCGTTCTCGTCGGCTTCGTTGAGCGAGCTGTAGCCCTGGCGCACGATCACGTGGCAGGTCGTGCAGGCGCAACTCATGTCACAGGCGTGCTCGATATTGATGTGGTTATCGAGCATGGCCTCGCAGATCGAGGTGCCGGCGGGCGCGCTGATCTCGGCGCCCTGCGGACAGTATTCGGGATGGGGCAGGATCTTGATGACAGGCATGCTGCTACTTTCGATGAAGGCTCAGACGGCCTCGATGTTCTTGCCGGCCAGGGCCTGGCGGATGCCGCGGTTCATGCGCAGGGCGGCGAAGGCTTCGGTGCCCTTGGCCAGGGCTTCGGTGGCCGCGTCGATGGCGGCCGCATCATCCTGCGTACGGATGCCTTCGAGCGAGGCCATCAGGGCGTCGATGGCCGCGCGCTCTTGGGTCGAGAGCAGATCCCCATCGGCCGCCAGGGCCGTGCGTGTGGCCATGAGCATGCGCTCGGCCTCGACGCGAGCCTCCACGAGCGCCCTCGCCTTCATGTCGGCCTGCGCGGTCGTGAAACTCTCCTGCAGCATCTGCGCGATCTGATCGTCGCCTAGGCCGTAGGAAGGCTTGACAGCAATGCTGGCCTCCACGCCGCTGGTCTGCTCACGTGCGGAGACCTGCAGCAGGCCGTCGGCGTCAATGGTGAAGGTCACGCGGATGCGCGCCGCACCGGCCGCCATGGGCGGAATGCCGCGCAGCTCGAAACGCGCCAGGCTGCGGCAGTCGGCCACGAGATCGCGCTCACCCTGTACCACGTGCAGGGCCAGAGCCGTCTGGCCGTCCTTGTAGGTGGTGAAATCCTGCGCCATCGCAGTCGGGATGGTCTGGTTGCGCGGCACGATGCGCTCCACCAGGCCACCCATGGTCTCGATGCCCAGCGAGAGCGGGATCACGTCCAGCAGCAGCAGGTCGCCGGCCGGATTGTTGCCCGCCAGCTGGTTGGCCTGGATGGCGGCCCCCAGGGCCACCACCTCGTCGGGGTTGAGGTTGACCAGGGGCTCCCGGCCGAAGAATTCGCCCACGGTCCGTCGGATCACCGGCATGCGCGTGGAGCCGCCCACCATGACCACGCCCTGCACTTCGTCCACGGACAGTTTGGCGTCACGCAGCACCTTGCGCACGGCCGTCATGGTGCGCGCCGTCAGCGCAGCCGTGCAGGCCTCGAACTGGTCGCGGTTGAGTGAAAGATCGACCGAGCCGCTGGAGAGCTCGAGCTCGGCCGTGACGATCTCTTCATCCGACAGGGCTTCCTTGGCGGCTCGGGCCTCACTCAGGATACGGGCCTGGTCCTCGGGCGTCTCGGCGCGGAGGCCGGTTTCCGCCAGCATCCAGTCGGCCAAGGCCCGGTCGTAATCGTCACCCCCCAGGGCCGAGTCGCCGCCCGTGGCGATGACCTCAAAGACGCCCTGGGACAGGCGCAGCACGGAAATGTCAAAGGTACCGCCGCCCAGATCGTAGACCGCATAGACACCCTCGCTCGCGTTGTCCAGGCCATAGGCAATGGCCGCGGCGGTGGGCTCGTTGATCAGGCGCAGCACGTTGAGGCCGGCCAGCTGCGCGGCGTCCTTGGTGGCCTGGCGCTGGGCGTCGTCGAAATAGGCCGGCACCGTGATGACGGCACCGTAGAGCTCGTCGTTGAAGCTGTCCTCGGCGCGGTAGCGCAGCGTAGCGAGGATCTCGGCGCTGACTTCCACCGGCGTCTTTTCGCCAGCGATGGTGCGCACACGGACCATGCCCTGACCATCCACCAGCGCATAGGGCAGCTTGGACGCGTTGGCGATGTCGGCCAGGCCGCGACCCATGAGGCGTTTGACCGAAGCGATGGTGTTGCCCGGGTCGTGGATCTGTTGCGCCAGCGCCTCGTGGCCGATCTGGCGACCGTTACCCTGCAGATAGCGCACCACCGAGGGCAGGATCACGCGGCCCTGCGCATCGGGCAGGCACTCGGCCACACCGTGGCGTACGGCGGCCACGAGTGAGTGCGTGGTCCCCAGATCTATGCCCACCGCGATGCGCCGCTGGTGCGGATCGGGGGCCTGGCCGGGTTCGGAAATCTGCAGCAGTGCCATCTTGTTCTGTTCTAGCCGGGTGAACCGGTCCTTATTGTCACCCGAGGCGACTTTCCATCTTCTCGTAGCGGGTATCGATGTCCTGCGCGAAACGCTCGATGAACATCAGGGCCCGCACCTGCGCCACGGCCGCCGTGTAGTCGTGTGCCGTGTCGATCAGTTGCTCACAGCGCTGAAGCAGCGCGCGGCGGCTGCGCCCCACCTCGTCGTTCAGTGCATCCAGTGCGGCAGCGTCCTGTGCATCATCGAGGGCCTCACGCCATTCCATCTGCTGCATCAGGAACTCCGCCGGCATGACCGTGTTGTTCTCGGCATTGACCGGCGCACCGTTGAGTTCGCACAGGTAGGCGGCGCGCTTGAGCGGGTCCTTGAGGCGCTGGTAGGCCTCGTTGATGCGCACCGACCACTGCATGGCCACGCGCTGGGCGGCTGCGCCCTGAGCGGCGAACTTGTCGGGATGGGCTTCGCGCTGCAGGTCTTTCCAGCGCGCGTCAATGGCGGCGCGGTCCTGCGCGAACTGCCGTGGCAGGCCGAACAGCTCGAAATCGTCGGACTGGAGGTTCACACCCGGAACGATTCACCACACCCGCAACGATCACGTTCGTTCGGGTTGTTGAACTTGAAACCCTCGTTCAGACCTTCACGCACGAAATCCAGCTCGGTCCCGTCGATATAGGACAGGCTCTTGGGATCGACCAGCACCTTGACGCCGTGCCCCTCGAACACCACATCTTCCGGTGCGATCTCATCCACGTACTCGAGCTTGTAGGCTAGGCCCGAACAGCCGGTGGTCTTCACCCCCAGGCGCACACCCACGCCCTTGCCGCGCTTGGCAAGGTAACGTGTCACGTGACGGGCAGCGGCTTCAGTCAGGGAAACGGCCATCTCAGTTCACGTGCTTCTTGCGGTAGTCATCCACCGCGGCCTTGATCGCGTCTTCGGCGAGGATGGAACAGTGGATCTTGACTGGCGGCAAGGCCAGTTCTTCAGCGATCTGGCTGTTCTTCAATGCAGCGGCCTCGTCCAGGGTCTTGCCCTTGACCCATTCGGTCACGAGGGAGCTGGAAGCGATGGCCGAACCGCAGCCGTAGGTCTTGAAACGCGCATCCTCGATGACGCCCGTGCTCGGGTTCACCTTGATCTGCAGCTTCATCACGTCGCCGCAGGCCGGTGCGCCCACCATGCCGGTGCCTACCGTGTCGTCGCCCTTGTCAAAGGAACCGACGTTGCGGGGGTTTTCATAGTGGTCGATGACTTTTTCGCTGTATGCCATGATTTTTCTCCTTCGGGCTCAGTGAGCCGCCCATTGAATCGTGCTGAGGTCCACACCGTCCTGGAACATCTCCCAGAGCGGGCTCAGCTCACGCAGCTTGGCCACGTTGTGCTTGATGGTGGTGATCGCGTAGTCGATCTCTTCTTCGGTCGTGAAACGGCCGATGGTCATGCGCAGGCTGCTGTGGGCCAGCTCGTCGCTGCGGCCCAGGGCGCGCAGCACATAGCTGGGCTCCAGGCTGGCCGAGGTGCAGGCCGAGCCGGACGACACCGCCAGACCCTTGATGCCCATGATCAGCGACTCGCCTTCGACGAAGTTGAAGCTCATGTTCAGGTTGTGCGGCACACGCTTTTCCAGGTGGCCGTTCACATAGACCTGCTCCACGTCCTTGAGGCCGTCGAGCAGACGCTGCTGCAGCTTGCGGGCCTTGGCCAAGTCCTGCGCCATTTCCACTTTGGCAAGGCGGAAGGCCTCGCCCATGCCCACGCACTGGTGGGTGGGCAGCGTGCCCGAGCGCATGCCGCGCTCGTGGCCGCCACCGTGCATCTGCGCCTCCAGGCGCACACGCGGCTTGCGGCGCACATACAGGGCGCCGATGCCCTTGGGGCCGTAGGTCTTGTGCGAGGCCAGGCTCATCAGATCGACCGGCAGGGTGTTGAGGTCGATCTCGACCTTGCCTGTGGCCTGGGCCGCGTCCACGTGGAAGATGATGCCCTTCTCACGGCACAGCTTGCCGATGGCCGGGATGTCCTGGATCACGCCGATCTCGTTGTTCACGTACATCACGCTGATGAGGATGGTGTCCGGGCGGATCGCGGCCTTGAGGACCTCGAAGTCCAGCAGACCATCTTCCTGCACGTCGAGATAGCTGACCTCGAAGCCCTGGCGCTCGAGCTCACGCATGGTGTCGAGCACGGCCTTGTGTTCGGTCTTGACGGTGATCAGGTGCTTGCCCTTGCCCTTGTAGAAATGGGCCGCGCCCTTGAGCGCCAGGTTGTTGGACTCGGTCGCACCGGAAGTCCAGACGATTTCGCGCGGGTCGGCGCCGATCAGGTCGGCCACGTAGCCGCGTGCCTGCTCCACGGCCTCCTCGGCCTCCCAGCCCCAGGCGTGGCTGCGTGAAGCCGGGTTGCCGAAGTGCTCGCGCAACCAGGGGATCATGGCGTCCACCACGCGCGGGTCGCAAGGCGTGGTGGCGCCGTAGTCCATATAGATCGGGAAGTGAGGCGTCATGTCCATGGCAGAAATCAGGAGAGCGTCAAAAAATCAGGACTTGGAAAAGGCGTTGCCCAGGGCAAACACCGAGTTGGGCGCATTCACGCGCACCGGCTTGACCACGGGCGCTGCCGAGATGGCGCGCTTGACAGCCGGCTTGTCCTCGATGGTGATGCCCTTGGCCAGCTGGTCGTCGACCAGCTTCTGCAGGGTGACGGAATCGAGGAACTCCACCATGCGGGTGTTCAGCGAGGCCCAGAGTTCGTGCGTCATGCAGCGACCGCCATCGCCCAGGCAGTTTTCCTTGCCGCCGCACTGGGTCGCATCGATGGGTTCGTCAACCGAGAGGATGATGTCGGCAACGGTGATGTCGGCCGCCTTGCGCGCCAGGGTGTAGCCGCCACCCGGTCCGCGGGTGGATTCGACCAGCTCATGGCGGCGCAGCTTGCCGAAAAGCTGTTCCAGGTAGGACAGGGAAATCTGCTGCCGCTGGCTGATGGCGGCCAGGGTCACAGGGCCATTGTTCTGACGCAGGGCCAGATCAATCATGGCGGTGACCGCAAAGCGGCCTTTGGTCGTGAGGCGCATGGCAAGCTCCTTTTCCGAGTAACGAACTCAAGTTTACCAAAAAACCCAGTGGCTCGCTCGGGATCACCGGGAATTGGCGCAAGTCCTTGTCAGCAAAGGACTTTCAGGTCGAGCGGTCGGGCACGGCCGCGCCAAAGGCACGTGCCTTGAGCATGGACAGCTGGTCGCGCACCCGGGCCGCCTGCTCGAATTCCAAGTTGCGGGCGTGCTCCAGCATCTGCTTTTCCAGCCGCTTGATCTCGCGCGCCACGTCTTTCTCGCTCATGTCCTCGACCTGGGCGCGGGCCATGGCCTCCTGCTCCAGGCGCTCGGCCTCGCGGCCGGCCTTCTCGCTGTAGACCCCGTCGATCAGGTCGCGCACCTGCTTGACGATGGCACGCGGCGTGATGCCGTGGGCCTCGTTGTGGCTGTGCTGCTTGCTGCGGCGGCGCTCGGTCTCGCCAATGGCGCGCGCCATGGAGTCCGTCACCCGGTCCGCATACAGAATGGCCTTGCCGTTGAGGTTGCGCGCCGCCCGGCCGATGGTCTGGATCAGCGAGCGCTCGGAGCGCAGGAAACCCTCCTTGTCCGCGTCCAGGATGGCCACCAGTGAAACCTCGGGGATGTCCAGGCCCTCGCGCAGCAGGTTGATGCCCACCAGCACATCGAAAGCCCCCAGGCGCAGGTCGCGCAGGATCTCCACCCGCTCCACCGTATCCACGTCGCTGTGCAGGTAGCGCACCTTGACGCCGTTGTCCGTGAGGTAATCGGTCAGCTGCTCGGCCATGCGTTTGGTCAGCACGGTGATCAGCACGCGCTCCTGCTTGTCCACGCGCAGGCGGATCTCCTGTAACACGTCGTCGACCTGGTGGGTGGCCGGGCGTACCTCGACCTCTGGGTCGACCAGACCCGTGGGCCGCACCACCTGCTCCACCACAGCACCCGCATGCGCCTTCTCCCAGTCGCCCGGCGTGGCCGAGACAAAGACCGCCTGGCGCATCTTGGTCTCGAACTCCTCGAACTTCAGCGGCCGGTTGTCCAGCGCGCTAGGCAGGCGAAAACCATACTCCACCAGCGTGGTCTTGCGCGCGCGGTCGCCGTTGTACATGCCGCCGAGCTGGCCGATGAGCACATGGCTTTCGTCCAGGAACATCAGCGCGTCCTTGGGCAGGTAGTCGGTCAGCGTGGGCGGCGGATCGCCCGGGGCGGCGCCGCTGAGGTGCCGGGTGTAGTTCTCGATGCCCTTGCAGTGGCCGACCTCGCTCAGCATCTCCAGGTCGAAGCGTGTGCGCTGCTCCAGGCGCTGAGCTTCCACCAGCTTGCCCATGGCGGTCAGCTCCTTGAGGCGCTCGGCCAGCTCGACCTTGATGGTCTCGACCGCCTTGAGCACCTGCTCGCGCGGCGTCACGTAATGGCTGCTGGGGTAGACCGTGAAGCGCGCAATCTTCTGCTTGATACGGCCCGTGAGCGGATCAAAGAGCTGCAGGGTCTCGATCTCGTCATCGAACAGTTCGATGCGCAGTGCCAGCTCCGAATGTTCGGCGGGAAACACGTCTATGGTGTCGCCACGCACGCGGAAGGTGCCGCGCGAGAACTCCATGTCGTTGCGCTGGTACTGCATGCGCACCAGCTGGGCGATGACGTCGCGCTGGCCCAGCTTGTCGCCGGCACGCAGCGTCAGGATCATCTGGTGGTAGTCCTCGGGCTTGCCGATACCGTAGATGGCCGAGACCGTGGCCACGATGACCACGTCACGCCGCTCCAGCAGGCTCTTCGTGCAGGACAGGCGCATCTGCTCGATGTGCTCGTTGATCGCGCTGTCCTTCTCGATGAAAAGGTCGCGCTGCGGCACATACGCCTCGGGCTGGTAGTAGTCGTAGTAGCTGACGAAGTACTCCACGGCGTTCTTGGGGAAGAACTCCCGGAACTCGCTGTAGAGCTGGGCCGCCAGCGTCTTGTTGGGCGCGAACACGATGGCGGGCCGCCCCAGGCGGGCGATCACGTTGGCCATGGTGTAGGTCTTGCCCGAGCCAGTCACGCCCAGCAGGGTCTGGAACACCTCGCCGTTCTCCACCCCCTCCACCAGCTGGTCGATGGCCGCAGGCTGGTCGCCCGCCGGCGGATAGGGCTGGTAGAGCTCGAAGGGTGAGCCAGGAAAGCTCACGAACTGACCGGACGGCGTTTCATGCGCCGGTTTGTCCACCACGGGGGCCACTGATGCGTTGGTCATGGAAAGCTGATCCGTCGGACCGGTAAAATTACAGGCAACCGACAAGAATACGCCATTCCGCTGGCCGGTGTCAGCGGTCTGATCCCCCTTCCCAAAACTGACTTTTCCAAGGAATCGACATGTCCCTGTTCTCCGCCGTCGAAATGGCCCCGCGCGACCCCATCCTGGGTCTGAACGAGCAGTTCAACGCCGACACCAATCCCAACAAGGTCAACCTCGGCGTGGGCGTCTATTTCGACGACAACGGCAAGCTGCCCCTGCTGCAATGCGTGCAGGCTGCCGAGAAGGCCATGATGGACAAGCCCACCGCGCGCGGCTACCTGCCCATCGACGGCATTGCCGCCTATGACGCCGCGGTCAAGAGCCTGGTCTTCGGCGCCGACAGCGAGCCCGTCAAGAGCGGCCGCGTCGCCACCGTGCAGGGCATCGGCGGCACCGGCGGCCTGAAGATTGGCGCCGACTTCCTCAAGCGCCTCAACCCGAACGCCAAGGTGCTGATCTCCGACCCGAGCTGGGAAAACCACCGCGCCCTGTTCACCAACGCCGGTTTCACGGTCGAGAGCTACCGCTACTACGACGCTGCCAAGCGCGGCGTGGACTTCGCCGGCATGCTGGCCGACATCCAGGCCGCCCCGGCCGGCACCATCGTACTGCTGCACGCCTGCTGCCACAACCCCACGGGCTATGACATCACGGCCGCCCAGTGGGATCAGGTGATCGCCGCCATCAAGAGCAAGAACCTCGTGCCCTTCTTGGACATGGCCTATCAGGGCTTCGGCAACGGCATCGCCGAGGACGGCGCCGTGATCGGCAAGTTCGTGGCCGCCGGCCTGACCTTCTTCGTCTCCACCAGCTTCTCCAAGAGCTTCAGCCTGTATGGCGAGCGCGTGGGCGCCCTGTCTGTGCTGTGCACCAGCAAGGAAGAGGCCGACCGCGTGCTGAGCCAGCTCAAGATCGTGATCCGCACCAACTACAGCAATCCGCCCACGCACGGCGGCGCCGTGGTGGCCGCGGTGCTGAACAACCCCGAGCTGCGCGCCCTGTGGGAAAAGGAGCTGGGTGAGATGCGCGTGCGCATCAAGGCCATGCGCCAGAAGCTGGTCGATGGCCTCAAGGCCGCCGGTGTCAAGCAGGACATGAGCTTCATCACCAGCCAGATCGGCATGTTCAGCTACTCGGGCCTCTCCAAGGAGCAGATGGTGCGCCTGCGCAGCGAGTTCGGCGTCTACGGCACCGACACTGGCCGCATGTGCGTGGCCGCGCTCAACAGCAAGAACATCGACTACGTCTGCCAGGCCATCGCCAAGGTGGTCTGACGCCGGACCCTGCGTCTGAAAAGCCGCCCGCGGGCGGCTTTTTCACATTCGGACGCCGGTTCTAGGCGATGCCCAGCACGTCGCGGATCTGCGGCAAGGCGAATTCGGCCGCCCGCTCACCCTCCGCAATGGTCGAGGCGGAGAGATGGTAGTCCATGGGCGCCACGTCGTTGAGGCGCGGGCGGATCAGCACATCAGCGGGTTCACCGGCCAGCCGGCTCTGCGTGATGCGCATCTGCATGATGTTGAGGCTGGTGGTCAGCACGTCCAGCAGGGACGGCATGGCAACGGCACTGTCCTTGCCATTGCGCGCGGGCCGCAGTCGCGCCACGATGGCCTGCAGCAGGCCGCCCGAGCCCTCGGTCGCATCGGCGTCCTCGGCGGCGCTGGCACGACCCGCGACGCGGTTGTGGCGCAGCATGATGTCCCAGTTCAGATCGACGGCGATCACGATGTCGGCCCCCATGGCACGGCACAAGGAGACGGGCACCGGGTTCACAAGACCACCGTCCACCAGCAAGCGTCCCTCGTGCTGGGCCGGCGTGAACAGACCTGGCAGGGCGATGGAGGCACGCACGGCATCCAGTAGCGGCCCCTCGCGCAACCAGACCTCGCGACCGCTGTAGAGCTCCGTGGCCACGCAGGCATAGGGCTTGGCCAGGCCCTCGATGCCGCGGTCCTCGTAGCGGTTGCGGAAGAAGTCGAACAGCTTGCCGCCTTCGATGAGGCCGCCGCCCATCTTGAAGTCCATGAGCCCGAGCACGGACTTCCAGCTCAGGGTGCGAACCCAGGGCTCGAAGCGGTCCAGTTCGCCCGCCGCGTAGACCGCCCCCACAAGGGCGCCGATGGAGGTGCCGCAGACGATGTCGGGCACGATGCCTGCGCGCTCCAGCGCGCGGATGGCACCGATATGCGACCAGCCGCGGGCCGAGCCGCTGCCCAGGGCCAGGCCGATGCGCGGGCGCCGGGAGGAGGAAGGAAGAGGTGTGGAGGCAGCCATGTCGCTGCCGAAGATACCACTGGCCGCGGTTTACAGTCGCACCATGCCCGATCTGCTCACCCTGCTCTACGCCGAACCCGTGATCACCTTCGCCTATGTGGTCTTCGGCCTCGTGGGCTTCGGCTCCACCCTGGTCAGTGCACCGCTGCTGGCCCACATCCTGCCAGTCTCCACCGTCGTGCCCACGCTGGCCCTGACCGATATGGCGGCCTCCTGGTCCAACGGCTGGCGCCTGAGCGAGCATGTGGCCCGACGCGAGCTCTGGCGCCTCGTGCCCTGGCTGTGCGCGGGCAGCGCGCTCGGCGCCTGGCTGCTCTTCACACTGCCCGTGCGGCTGCTCATGCCGCTGCTGGGCGCCTTCGTGGTGCTCTACGCCCTGCGCGGCCTGCGGCAGTCGGCCGCAACGCCGCGCAAGGAACTCGACGCCCGCTGGGCCTGGTGGTACGGCAGTACGGGCGGCGTCTTCAGCGCCCTCTTCGGGGCCGGCGGCTGGGTCTATTCCATCTACCTGCTGCGCCGCCTGGACGATGTTCAGCAGATCCGCGCCACGCAGACTGCGGTGCTGATGTTCAGCTCGGTGATCCGTGTCGCGCTCTTCCTGCTGGCCGGCCGCCTGCTCGACCCCGCCCTGCTCTGGCTGGTGCTGTGCCTGCTGCCCGCCGTCGGTCTGGGCCTGTGGATCGGCCACCACCTCAGCCTGCGCCTGAACCGCCAGCGCTTCCTGCAGCTGCTGCACGGCGTGCTGCTGCTAACGGGCAGCAGCCTGCTGCTGCGCTCGCTGCTGTGATCACTTCGGCGCGGCTTGGCCGCCCAGCAGCGCTTCCCTGAGCTGCCAGTCGGCCGGATCGGCGCCGATCCAGATGCGCAGCAGCGCACTGTAGAACTCGGGCTCGGGAAAAGGATCGCCCACGGGCACGTCGCGGATGCTGATCAGGGTCCCTTTGCCCGGCACCCAGTCCATGTTGATGGTCTCGCCCACCTTCATCTTGCGGGCTTCGTAGAAGACCTGGCTCATGCGCATCACGCTGCCCACGATGCGCGTGTATTCCTCATTGGGGGTGTTGGACTTGATGCCCTTGATGAAGAGACGCCCGAGCTCCTCGGAACCAATCTCGCGCACAAAGGTCAGCGTCAGGCGCTTCGGGCCGGGCGTAGCCTGCACCTCGGCCGTGCTGGCGGCCTTGCGGCTCAGGTACAGGCCGGCGGTGTAGACCTTGAACACGGCCTTGTAGCGCGTGCCGGCACCATTGAGCTGCAAGCGGCTGCCCGCCAGCTCGATGGTTTCCTCGTACTTCACGCCCTGGATTTCCCGGGCCACGACCTGCAGCGACAGCAGGCCCAGACTGCACAGCAGCAGCGCTTTAAGAACTCGACGCATAGGCTCCTCTTCTGGATGTCAGAAGAAAGAGCGTATGCCGCGCGGCTTACAGCAGCTTACGGGGGAACCTATGCACCGCGCCTCCTAGGACCAGACAACCGAACGCATGGAAATCGAGGCGCCCTGGAATTTCTCGTTGAAGAAGCGCGGCGCTTCACTTGCATGCACAGCCCCGGCCGCATGCAGCAGCGGCAGGAAATGGTCGTGCGTGGGATGGGCCAGACGGGCCAGTTCACCGAGCTGCAGGAAATCGGCCAGCGCGTCGAGCTGGCCCTGGACGATATGCCCGCCCATGCGCTGGTCAAACTCCAGCGCCCAGTCGTAGGCCTGGTCGTTGCTGGCACCGCGCCGCATGGTGCGCAGGTTGTGCACGATGTTGCCGCTGCCGACGATGAGCACGCCGCGCTCACGCAGGGCGCGCAGTTGCTGCCCCAGCGCGTAATGTTCGGCCGGCGGACGGCTGTAGTCCAGGCTGAGCTGCAGCACGGGGATGTCTGCAGCCGGGAACATGGGCATGAGCACCGACCAGGCGCCGTGGTCCAGGCCCCACGCGTGGTCGTCCAGGCCCAGCGGCTGCCCCTGGGTCGGGTCCTGGAGTTCGCGGCCCAGCATCCGCGCCACGGCCGGTGCGCCCGGGGCCGGGTACTGCTGGTCGAAGAGCGCCTGCGGAAAACCGCCGAAGTCGTGGATGGTCCGCGGCTGCTCCATCCCCGTGAGCCACCAGCCGCGCGTGATCCAGTGCGCGGAGATGCACAGGATGAGCTGCGGCCGGGGCCAGCGCGCGCCCGGGCCCTCGCCGAACTCCAGGCCCAGGGCCTCCCACTGAGGGCGGAATTCGTTGGGCTCGATCACATTCATCGGGCTGCCATGGCCGATGAAGAGCACGGGCATGCGCGGGCTGGGCTGCAGGCTCTCAAGAGAGGGGAGGCTCGATGCCCCGGCGATGCGGTTCATGGTGGCTAAGGCGAAGGCGGAGTTGGTGGGCGAGACCTTGCGACCCGGCCTCGCATTTCTACGGATGCACAAACCGGGCGCAGCTGTTATATTGCACTGCAGCATACCCAAAAAGGGAGCCCTCATGCTCTACCAGCTTTATGAAGCCCAGCGCTCCCTGATGGAGCCCTTCGCCGATCTGGCTCAGGCCACGGCCAAGGCCTTCAACAACCCGCTCTCGCCCCTGGCCCACCTGCCCTATGCCCAGCGCATGGCCGCCGGCTATGCCCTGCTGCACCGGCTGGGCAAGGACTACGAGAAACCCGAGTTCGGCATCCGCACCGTGGGCGTGGACGGCGTCAACGTGGCCATCCATGAACGCGTGGAACTCGACAAGCCCTTCTGCGAGCTACGCCGCTTCAAACGCTTCTCCGACGACCCGGCCACCCTGACGCGACTCAAGTCCCAGCCGGTAGTGCTCATCGTGGCGCCGCTCTCGGGTCACTACGCCACGCTGCTGCGCGACACCGTGCGCACCATGCTCAAGGACCACAAGGTCTACATCACCGACTGGAAGAACGCGCGCATGGTGCCGCTGGCGCAGGGCGAGTTCCACCTCGATGACTACGTGAATTACGTGCAGGAGTTCATCCGCCACATCCAGCACGAGTACGGCAACTGCCACGTCATGAGCGTGTGCCAGCCCACGGTGCCCGTGCTGGCGGCCATCTCGCTGATGGCCAGCCGCGGTGAAACCACGCCCCTGTCCACGACCATGATGGGCGGCCCCATCGATGCACGCAAGTCGCCCACGGCCGTCAACAACCTGGCCATGACCAAGAGCCACAGCTGGTTCGAGCACAACGTGATCTACCGTGTGCCCAGCAACTACCCTGGCGCCGGACGCAGGGTCTATCCCGGCTTTCTGCAGCACGCGGGCTTCGTGGCCATGAACCCGGAACACCATGCCCAGAGTCACTACGACTTTTTCGAACACCTGATCAAGGGCGACGACGCCAGCGCCGAAGCCCACCGCCAGTTCTACGACGAGTACAACGCCGTGCTCGACATGGACGCGGACTATTACCTCGAGACCATCAAGACTGTGTTCCAGGACTACAGCCTCGTGCACGGGACCTGGGACGTGAAGAACCCGGACGGCGAGGCCGAACGCGTGCGCCCGCAGGACATCCAGACCACAGCCCTGCTCTCGGTCGAAGGCGAGCTTGACGACATCTCTGGCTCGGGTCAGACGCGCGCCGTGCACGATCTGTGCTCCGGTGTGCCGGCCAAGCGGCAGCGCCACTACGAAGTCCAGGGGGCGGGCCACTACGGCATCTTCTCGGGCCGTCGCTGGCGCGACCTGGTCTATCCCGAGGTGCGTGATTTCATCCGCGACCACGACACGCCGATGAAATCCGGCGGCCGCAAGAGCGCCCGATCCGCGGCCTGAACCAGCGGGGAAGGCCGCGGGATAATCGGGTCGACATGCCCGCGACCGTTGCCCAGATCCTCGACGCCCTGCCCCAGACCCAGTGCACGCGCTGTGGCTACCCGGACTGCGCGGCCTATGCGCAGGCCATCGCCGACGGCCAGGCGGCCATCAACCAGTGTCCGCCCGGCGGCGCCGAGGGTGTGGCCCGGCTGGCGGCACTGACCGGCCAGCCCGCGCAGCCGCTCAACCCCGCCTGCGGTGCCGAGGGCCCGATGACGGTGGCCGTGATCGACGAGGACTGGTGTATAGGCTGCACGCTCTGCCTCAAGGTCTGCCCCACGGACGCCATCCTGGGCGCCAACAAGCGTATGCACACGGTGATCGAGCCCTGGTGCACCGGCTGCGAACTCTGCATCCCCGTCTGTCCGGTGGACTGCATCCGCATGGAGAACGTCAGCGGCGAACGCACCGGCTGGGCCGCCTGGTCGCAGCCGCAGGCTGACACGGCCCGGCGGCGCTACGACTTCCATGTGCTGCGGCTGCAGCGTGATACGGCAGAGACCGCCATCCGCCTCGAAGCCAAGGCCCAGGCCAAGCTGGCCGACCTGCCAGCCCACAGCCTGCACACCGACCCAGCGGTACTCGAGAAGAAACGTGCCGTCATCGAAGCGGCGCTGGAGCGCGCCCGGGCGCGCCGTCAGGTCAGCCGCTGACCAGGGCGCGACGCACGGCAAGCGGTCTAGCGTGAAAAAGAACCGCTAGTTCTTGCCCGTGGCCCATGAGGGTCTGCTATCGTCGTATCAGGGTCGCAAAGACGTATGCCCGATAGAGAGCTCTCGCGCCATGAGTCACGGTTTGTCCAAGATACGGCCTCAACTCCTGCTTGAAGTCGTCCTGATCGTCTGCGTTACGCAAGCGCTTGTGGCTTACGGGACGCTCCAGATTCCCTTGGCGCTGGATATCCTGTCAAAAGCGATGCTTCACCTCGCTGGGCTCGGCCTGCTGGCAGCGCCCCTGCTGGTCTGGCGCTGGCGCGTTCATGTGCGGACAACCGACGTGCCGCAGATCGCCGACTCGCTCAGGCACAGCGCCGCCTTTCGACGCGCGTGGTTAAGCAGTGTCGCCATCTTCACGGCGGGCGCCCTTTTATCCCTGGGTCTGGCACGCAGCATCTGGGCTGACGCGTACCAGGAAGGCGAAGAACGCTACCAGAGACGGGTCAAACAAGCGGAATCCAACCTGCGGATCGCCTTTGAGAAAGCTGAGTCGGGCTTGCAGGGTTTGATCGGTATCCACGCCGCGGATGGTCAGTTTGACAGGGAGCTGTTCCGCAAGTTTTGGGAAGCCCGGGGCTACACACGAGATTTCCCGGGCATCAGGGGGTTCGGCTACATCGAACGTGTCCCCCGTGACGCGCTCGGAAGCTACCTGCGGCAGCAGCGGCGAACGAACCTGCCAGACTTTCAGCTCAAGACCAGCGGCAATGCGCCAGATCTCTTCGTTATCACACTGCTTGAACCGGTGCAAAGCAATGCGGCTGCGATCGGATTGGATATCGGTAGTGAGCCGGTGCGAAGGGCAGCCGCCGAAAAGGCGATCCGTACTGGCAAGGCCACACTGACTGGGGCCATCACGCTTCTGCAGGATAACCTGCGCCGTCCGGGCTTTCTGCTACTGGCTCCCTTGTACGCCGGAGGTCGCATTCCCGACAGCGTTGAGGAGCGCATCGCACTGCACGTCGGCTTCGCATACGCACCGATCATTGCCCAGGACGCCATGAGCGTCTTCGAGTCCCTGTCCGCGCGCGATCTGACGTTGCAGGTCCATGCTCTGGGTGTCGCTGGCGACAAGACGCTGGTGTACCAGACCACGGCAACACCCACGGACCCATCGGATAAGAGGCCGAATGCCGGAGGTGGACGCCATCGTGCCGAAGTATCTTTCACCATCGCCAACCAGCCCTTTACTCTGTCGTCTCGCAGTACCGCAGCATTCGACGCAACCACCGACGAGAACCACGCCTTGCTGGTCGCTAGCACCGGCCTCTTGATCAGCGCTCTGATCGCGCTCACCTACTGCCTGTTGGGTACAGCCCGCCTGCGCGCGGAGCAGCTGGCGCAAGACTTGACGGTCGAACTGCAGCGCCTGTCCTCCATCGCGCAGCGCACCCGGGACGCCGTGATCATCACCGACGAGTCTGGAAGGATCACGTGGACGAATGAGGCGTTCACCCGGGTGTCGGGCTACTCCGCGGACGAGGCGCGGGGCCTCAAACCTGGGGCCCTGCTGCAGTCAGACCGGACCGACCCGGCCACCGTCGCCACGCTGTCCCAGCGGCTGTCCCGGCGCGAGGCCTGCCACGTCGAGATCCAGAATCGCCACAAGGACGGATCACATTACTGGCTGGAGCTCGAGATCCAGCCCATCACCGACGCCCTTGGGCAGTTCAGTGGCTACATGGCGGTGGAGCGAGACATCACCGAGCAGCGTGCCGCCCAGGACCGCGAACGCCAGTACACCGAGCAACTCGCCGCGGCCCTGCGCGAGACCGAGGCCTTGATGAGCACCATCAACGCCCACGCTATCGTCTCCGAGGCTGGTCGTGACGGGCGCATCACGCGCGCCAACGACGCGTTCTGCAAGATCAGCGGTTACAGCCGTGAGGAGCTGCTGGGCCAGGACCATCGCATCGTGAACTCGGGGACGCACGACCGCGCCTTCTGGGTCGGGATGTGGCGCCAGATCTCCCGGGGCCAAGCATGGCGCGGGCAGATCTGCAACCGAGCCAAGGACGGTTCCTTGTATTGGGTGGACAGCATCGTGGCGCCTTTCACGAATGCGAATGGGGAGATCGAGCGCTACGTATCGATCCGATTCGACATCACAGCGGCACGGGCCGCCGAGATGGCGCTGGCGCGCGAGCGTCAGCGCCTGGAGAACACGCTCGAAGGTACCCGGGTTGGCACCTGGGAGGTCAACCTGCGGACCGGCGAGAGCCGCATTGACGAGCGCTGGGCCAGCATGCTGGGTTACACGCTGGAAGAGCTCACGCCGATGACCTACGAACGCTGGAAAGCGCTGATCCACCCTGAAGACGAGAAGCGATCGGCATCCCATCTCAAGGAGTACCTGCTTGGGCGGCAGGACTACTACGAGATGGAGTGGCGACTGCGGCACAAGAGCGGCGAATGGCTCTGGATTCTGTCGCGTGGTACGGCGTCGAAGCGGCTGGTGGACGGCCAGGTCGAGTGGATGGCGGGTACGCACATGGACGTCTCCGAACGGCACCAGCTCCAGGACGAGGTTTCGCGTCGGAATCAGCTCATGTCCGTCATCATCGAGAACCTGCCTGGCGGACTGAGTGCTTTCGATGCCGATCTGAATCTGATCCTCAAGAACTCCAAGTTCGGAGGGCTGCTGGAACTGCCTGACACCCTGCTGGAAGCCTCTCCGGCGACCTTTGAGAGCATCATCCGACACAATGCCGGGCGTGGCGAATACGGACCGGGCGATCCGGACCGTATCGTGGCCGCCATCGTCGAGCGAGCACGGCACCCGGTTCCCCACGTGATGGAACGCACCCGCCCCGACGGGACGGTACTGGAAGTCCGAGGCCTCCCGCTGCCCGGCGGGGGCTTCGTGACCACCTACACGGACGTTACCGAGCGCAAGCGCCTGGAGCAGGCGCTGCGCAAGAGCGAGGAGATGCTGGAGCGCGCCGGCCAGGTCGCGGGCATCGGCGGCTGGTCGCTCGACCTCGCTACCAACGAAGTCTATTGGAGCCAGCAAACCCGTCGCATCCACGAAGTGCCGGACGGCTATGTCCCATCGCTAGAGCATGCCCTGTCCTTCTATACGCCGGACTCCGCAGCGGCCATGAAACGTGCGGTGGAGCGGGCCATCCAGGAGGGGGCGGGCTTCGACGTCGAGACAGAGCTCACCACGGCGACAGGCCGCAAGATCTGGGTGCGCTCCGTGGGCGAGGCCGAGTTCGTCAACGGCAAGGCCGTGCGGCTGATCGGCGCCTTTCAGGACATCACCACACGCCGTAACCTGGAGCGGCGTGTACGCGAGCAGAATCAGCTGCTCACCGCGGTGCTTGAGAACATGCCCGGCGGGCTGGCGGCCTTCGACCGGGACCTCATGCTCATCATGCGCAACCGGCAGTTCGGCACCTTGCTTGACTTCCCCGAGTCGATCTTCGAGCGAGAACCTGTGCGCTACCAGGACCTGGTCCGCAACGAAGCCGAGCGCGGCGAGTTCGGCGCAGGAGATGTCGAGGACATCGTCGCCAGGGCGGTGAAATCGCTGGAACGACCGCGGGAAAGGATCTTCGAACGGGTGCGGCCCAATGGCCAGACCCTGGAAGTCCGGGCACAGCCCATGAGCGGCGGCGGTGTGCTGTACATGATGATCGACGTGACCGCGCGCAAGCTCGCCGAGCGTGAGGCCCACCATGCCGATGAAATGCTGCGCCAGGCCATCAACACGCTGGATGAAGCCTTTGTCATCTATGACGACCAGGACCGCCTGCTGATCTGCAACCAGCGCTATCGCGATACCTACCCCATTGCAGCGGTGGTGATGAAGCCTGGCGCGACCTTCGAGGAGATCATCCGCTACGGTGCCGAGCGCGGTGAGTACACCGCGGCGATTGGAAGGGTGGATGAATGGGTCGCCGAGCGCCTGGCGCAACATCGACAGGCCAACACCGACCTGGTCCAGGCGTTAGGCGATGGGCGCTACCTGCGCATCGTGGAGCGCAAGACCTCCGACGGCTACATCGTCGGCTTCCGCATCGACATCACGGACTTGGTGCGCTCGCGCAACGAGGCCGAGCAGGCCAACCGGGCGAAGAGCCAGTTCCTGGCCAATATGAGCCATGAGATCCGGACGCCGATGAACGCCATCCTGGGCATGCTCAGCCTTTTGCAGCGCTCGACCCTCACACCGCGCCAACAGGATTACGTGTCCAAGACCGAGGGGGCGGCCCGCTCCCTGCTGGGCCTGCTCAACGACATCCTCGACTTCTCCAAGGTGGAGGCCGGCAAGATGGCCCTGGAAGCAGCCCCCTTCCAGGTCGAGACTTTGATGCGGGATCTGGCGGTGATCCTTTCGGCCAACACGGGCGACAAGACCATCGAGGTGCTGTTTCAGATCGACCCGCAGGTCCCCGCCACCCTCGTTGGCGACAGCCTGCGCCTCAAGCAGGTCCTGATCAACCTGGGCGGCAATGCCATCAAGTTCACCGAACATGGGACAGTGTTCGTGCAGATTGCCGTGACAGACCGACAGCCAGGGCGGGTGACGCTTGATATCAGCGTCCAGGACACGGGTATCGGCATCGCACCGGAGCACCTGGAACGTATTTTCGAAGGCTTCTCCCAGGCCGAGGCTTCAACCACCCGGCGCTTTGGTGGCACAGGCTTGGGCCTGGCCATCTCGGCCCGACTGGTACAACTCATGGGCGGCCAACTGCAGGTCGAGAGCACACCAGGGATCGGTAGCCTGTTCCATTTCCAGATCCAGCTGCCAATCGCCGGGGCAGACGCTCTGCCGCTGATCGCGCCGCCCGCCCAGACAGCGCTGCGACAACTGGAGGTGCTCTTCATCGACGACAACGATACCGCCAGGGTTGCGCTGAGGGCCATGGCACTGCCCATGGGCTGGCAGGTCGATCTGGCCGCCAGCGGCAAGGAGGCGCTGGCCATGATCGACGCGCGCCGGGCGCGTGGCGCACCGCCCTACGACGCCGTCTTCGTGGACTGGCAGATGCCCGGGATGGACGGCTGGGAAACCAGCCTGGCGATCCGACAGCGGGCTGGTCCCGGACGGTCCCCCCTGTTGATGATGGTGACAGCGCACGGTCGGGAGACGCTGGCGCGCAGACCCTCGGAGGAACAGGCCCTGCTGGACGGCTTTGTCGTCAAACCTGTGACGCCTTCCATGCTGCTTGACGCCGTCCAGGACGCCCGCCGGGGCCCGGTAGGGGCTGCGGCAGAGACCCTGCCGCGGGGCTTGGCCGGACGTCTGACGGGGATGCGGATCCTCGTCGTGGAGGACAACAAGGTCAACCAGCAGGTCGCGCAAGAGCTGCTGGAGCGCGAGGGCGCGCTGATCGGTCTGGCGGACAACGGGGCCTTGGGCGTCCAGGCCATTGCGCAGGCGGATCCGCCCTGGGATGCCGTCCTGATGGATGTTCAGATGCCGGTGATGGACGGCTATACGGCGACGCGCCAGGTCCGCGAGACGCTGAAGCTGCTCAAGCTGCCCATCATCGCCATGACGGCCAACGCCATGGACAGCGACCGTCAGGACGCTTACGCAGCGGGCATGAATGCCCATATCGGCAAGCCGTTCAGTCTGGACGCCTTGGTCACGCTACTGGTGGAGCACACCGGCCATCGCCCCCCCAAGGCTGCTACACCCGCGCGCGCTGCGCCGAAAGGCGCGGCCGATTCCTTGCCGCTGCAGAACGGCCCGTCCGGCCAACACGCCATCGACATTGACGGCACCCTGCTGCGCCTGGGCGGCGACCAGACTCTGTTAAGGATAGTCCTCGAAACCTTCGTTCGGGATCTCCCCGCGCAGGGCAGCCGTCTCCACAAGTACTTGCAGGCAGCGGAGATCCCGGAGGCACGACGACAGATGCACTCGCTCAAAGGTTCTGCCGCAACGGTCGGCGCAAAGGCCTTGTCCGATCTGGCGGCCGAGCTCGAACGGCGCATCGACGCGGCGCAGGGCGTCGCTGCCGACGAGGCGGCTGAAATCGTCGCGCGGCTGAGCGATGCATGCGAGCTTGTCACCATGGACGTTCACCGGGTGCTCGCCCTCCTGCGTCACCCAACGCGACCGCAGACGTCTGCGCCGCCGGCCCTGGACGCTTCTGCACTGACCGATGAGCTGCGGGAACTGCAGGCGCTGCTGCGGCGCTCGGACATGGACAGCCTTGAGGTACACGCAAGACTTCAGGAGCGCCACCCGGGTCTGCCCGATGAGCTCCGCAACCCGCTGAGCGAGGCGATTGCCGAGCTGGACTTCCAACGTGCCGCAGAGTTGTGCGACGAGCTGATCAACCGCTACACTGAATAACACCTGATTGATTCACTGATGGTCATGTCTCAAGGCCCCCTGGGCCCCTTCTCCTCGCTTTCGGGCCGCAAACCCTGCCTGCTGGTGGTGGACGACCAGCCGATGAACATCCAGATCATGCACCGCGTCTTTGCGCCGGACTGCCAGATCCTGATGGCCACCAGCGGCGAGCAGGCCCTGAGAATCAGCGCAGAGCAGCAGCCCGATCTCGTGCTGCTCGACATCGAAATGCCCGGGATGAACGGCATTGAAACCTGCCGCCAGCTCAAGGGCAGCGAGATCACACTGGACATCCCGGTCATTTTCGTGACCGCCAGTACGTCGCCTGAGCAGGAGACCGAGGGACTGGAAGTCGGTGCGGTGGACTTCATCGCCAAGCCGATCAACCCCCCGGTTCTCAGGGCGCGGGTTCGGACCCACCTGCTGCTCAAGCAGCAATCCGATCTGCTGCGCAGCATGGCGTACCTCGACGGTTTGACCGGCATCTACAACCGTCGATACTTTGACGAGCAGCTGGAGCGTGAGTGGGCCCGGGCACGGCGCGCGCGAACCGAACTGGCCTTGCTGATCGTCGACGTCGACGACTTCAAGGCCTACAACGATCAATACGGCCACCAGGCAGGCGACCGCTGCCTGAAGGAGATCGGGGCGGTGCTCAGGAGCAGCGTGAAGCGCAGCACGGACATCGTGGCCCGTTACGGTGGGGAAGAATTCATCTGCCTGCTTCCCGACACCTCCTTCGAGCAGGCCCACACGCTGGCGAACCGTCTGGAGCAGGCGGTGCGTGAACGTGCGATACCGCACCAGGCATCCCGCGCCGCGCAGGTCGTCACGGTCAGCATCGGATTGGCGGTGACAGCCGATCACGATGCCAGTGCAGCCGAACTCGTGGCACTCGCGGACCAGCAGCTCTATCTTGCCAAGTCGATGGGGCGCGCCAGGGTCTGCGGCGCCCTTCTCGGCGACATGACGCCAGCGCCCGGCGGGACATCGGCGCCCCCGCCGAACCGGGCCTAGACCTTCATGGTCAGGAGGCGACCAGGTTCTTGTAGACCCCGCAGCCCACGTACAGGTCGTCGACCTGCAGCACATAAGACATCTTGGTCTGCACCACGCCCGTGGCGGGGTTGGTGATGTCGTATTCCACCCAGCCCGGCTCACGCTCGGCCTGGGCCACGATGGCGTCGAGCAGGCCCTGACCATCAATCCCGGGGATATCCTGCACGCGCGTACCCACCTTGGCCGGGTTGCCGCCGAAGGCCACGTAGTGCCCCGCGCGATCGAGCGCGAAGATGTACATGTCGCGGTCGTGGAAGCCCTGGGCCGGGTTGGTCAGGTCACGCACAAAGCCTTCGCGCGTGGTCTGCTGGCGGTAGCGCACCGCCTTGTGCACCAGGGCCAGGGCCTCGTCGGCCGTGCCCTGCTGCAGACGGAAGGCGGCCACAGCCTCGGCCAGCGTGGAGGCCCGCTGCTCCAGTTTCACGGCCTGCTCCACCGCATGCTCCACCATGGCGGCATTGCGCTGCGTGATCTCGTCGAGCTGGCGGATGGCCGCGGTGATCTCGTTGAGTGCGGTGCTCTGCTCGGCGCTGGACACCGAGATGCTGGACATGCTCTCGGCCACGCCACGGATGCCCGAGACGATCTCCCCGATGCTGCTGCCCGCGGCACGGATCTGCTGCACGCTGGTCGTGACCTGGGTGGACGAGGTGTTGATGAGCTGACGGATCTCCTTGGCCGACTCGGCGCTGCGCTGCGCCAGCGTACGCACCTCGGCCGCCACCACGGCAAAGCCGCGCCCGGCTTCGCCAGCGCGCGCAGCCTCTACCGCCGCATTGAGCGCGAGGATGTTGGTCTGAAACGCGAGGCCATCGATCACGCCGATGATCTCGTTCATGCGCTGGGCGCTGCTCTGGCTGGCCTCCACGGTGCGCACCGCCTCGGCCATGGCCTGGGCGCCGCGGTCGGCCACATCGCGCACCTGGGCAGCGCGGCTGTTGGCCTGCTGCGTGGTGCCGGCATTGCTCTGGACCGTGCTGGAGAGCTCCTGTACGCTGGCCGAGGTCTGCTCCAGATTGGCCGCCTGTTGCTCGGTACGGTCCGAGAGCTCGCGGTTGCCCGCCGCCAGGCTCTGGCCCGCATGGGCGACAAGCGCCGAGTTGCTGCGGATGCTGGCCACCATGGACGACAGACTGCCGACCATGATCTTCAGGGCCTGCGCCATCGCAGCCACCTCGTCGCTGCCTTGCAGGTGGATGGTCTGACGCAGATTGCCCCGAGCGGTCTGCTCCATCACATGCATCACCTGCCGCAGATCGGCCGTGAAGCTGACGTAGAAGGCCAGCATGAGGTAAGCCAATACAACAAACACCGCCAGGCCCGCGATCAGCCCGGAGAAATGGTCTACCAGCAGGGCGAGCAGCACCAGCGCCACCAGTACCAATAGCTTGCCGGCCAGCGGCAGGCGACGCATCAGCCAGATGCCAGGGCTGAGCAGACGTTGAAGGAGTCCCATGACGTATCGATCCGGTCGTCGCACCGGGACATGACCGGCGCGCAGTTTCTAGGAATCGCGCCAGTATAGGGACGGGCCTGATGGGTACCTTACGGGGTTTGCACCTATCAAGAAAGTCCGGCGATCACCTCGGGGGGCGCCTGCACGAGTTCGATCAGCACGCCTTCACCCGCAATCGGGAATTCTTCACTTGACTTGGGGTGCAGAAAGCAGATGTCGTGGCCCGCCGCGCCCTTGCGGATACCGCCGGGCGCAAAGCGCACCCCCTGTGCCGTGAGCCATTCCACGGCCCTGGGCAGGTCATCGATCCACAGGCCCACGTGGTTGAGCGGCGTGGCGTGCACGGCTGGTTTCTTCTCGGGGTCGAGCGGCTGCATCAGATCCACCTCCACCGTGTGCACACCCTGCCCCATGGCACAAATGTCCTCGTCCACGTTCTCGCGCTCGCTGCGGAAGGTGCCGGTGACCTGCAGGCCCAGCATCTCGACCCAGAGCTTTTGCAGCCGGGTCTTGTCCGGGCCGCCGATGGCGATCTGCTGGATGCCCAGCACCTTGAAGGGACGCGTGCTCATGCCTGGAACTCGACGATGGGTTGATCGACACTCAGGCTCTCACCCTTGGCGGCCAGCACCTTGGCCACCACACCGTCGGCCGCTGCAAACAGCACGTTTTCCATCTTCATGGCCTCGATCACGGCCACACGCTCGCCCGCCTGCACCTTCTGGCCCGGCTGCACGGCCACGTCCACCAGCAGGCCTGGCATGGGCGAGAGCACGTAGCGGCTCAGGTCCGGTGGCGCCTTGTAGGGCATGAGCTTGTGCAGCTCGGCCATGCGCGGCGAGATCACCAGGGCGTCGATCTTGGTGCCGTTGTGCTGCAGGCGCAGGGCCAGCGGATTCTTGGGCGTGCCGCGTTCGACCTGGGTCGTGAAAGGCTGACCGTTGACCGTGCCGGCGATGATCACATCGTTGAGGCGCGAGTTGCTGACGATCTCGTAGGTCTGCTGGCCGACGCGCACGCGCGCCTTGCCGGTGTCGCCCACGAACTCGTCCACATGCACAGGCGTGTGCTGGTGCTGGCCATCACCCGCCAGCGTGATCACCACATAGTCCTTGCCCACGTCCACCGCATAGCCCGGCAACTGGCCCGTGATGGTGGTCGTGCGCTCACGCGACTTGCGGCGCACAAAGGCCGCCAGCGCGACGAGAAAACTCGGATCCTCATGCGGTACGTCGTCCGAGGAAAAGCCCTGGCCGTAGTGCTGGGCGATGAAACCCGTGTTGAACCGGCCGGCCACGAAATCCGGGTGCGCCAGCAGCGCGGCCTGGAAGGGGATGTTGGAGCTGATGCCGCGGATCACGAAGCCGTTGAGGGCCTCGCGCATCTTGGCAATCGCGTCATGCCGGTCCTGGCCATGCACGATGAGCTTGGCGATCATCGAGTCGTAGTACATCGGGATCTCGCCGCCCTCCTGCACGCCCGTGTCCACGCGCACGCCCATGAGCGGCTGCGTCTGGCCCTGCCACATGGTCTGCTGTGGCGGGATGAAGCGCACCAGGCGGCCCGTGGACGGCAGGAAGTTGCGGAACGGGTCCTCCGCATTGATGCGGCACTCGATGGCCCAGCCCTTGCGCTGCACATCGCCTTGC
Source organism: Hylemonella sp. (assembly GCF_027532185.1). GTDB lineage: Bacteria > Pseudomonadota > Gammaproteobacteria > Burkholderiales > Burkholderiaceae_C > Hylemonella. The sequence continues at coordinate 273,237 of NZ_JAPZSV010000002.1, forward strand.
CCCAGCGGCAGCTTCTCGCCCGCAGCCACGCGGATCATGAGCTCCACGAGGTCCAGGCCCGTGATGCACTCGGTCACCGGATGCTCGACCTGCAGGCGGGTATTCATCTCGAGGAAGTAGAAGTCCTGGTCCTTGCCGACCACGAACTCCACCGTGCCCGCACTCTGGTACTTCACGGCCTTGGCCAGGGCCACGGCCTGCTCGCCCATGGCCTTGCGCGTGGCCTCGGAGATGAAGGGTGAAGGCGCCTCCTCGATCACCTTCTGGTGACGGCGCTGGATCGAGCATTCGCGCTCGTTCAGGTAGATCACGTTGCCGTGGCTGTCGCCGAGCACCTGGATCTCGATGTGACGCGGCTCCTGCACGAACTTCTCCATGAAGACCCGGTCGTCGCCAAAGCTGTTGCGCGCCTCGTTGCGGCAGGAGGTGTAGCCCTCAAAGCACTCCTTGTCGTTGTAGGCCACACGCAGGCCCTTGCCGCCGCCGCCGGCACTGGCCTTGATCATCACGGGGTAGCCGATCTTCTGCGCGATTTTCACGGCCTCTTCAGGGGTGAGGATGGGCTCGTTGTGACCCGGAATGGTGCTGACCCTGGCCTCGTTGGCCAGCTTCTTGGACGCGATCTTGTCGCCCATGGCCGCGATGGAATAGTGCTTGGGTCCGATGAAGACCAAGCCTTCCTCCTCCACGCGCTTGGCGAACTCCTCGTTCTCGGACAGGAAGCCGTAGCCGGGGTGGATGGCCTGTGCGCCGGTCTGCTTGGCGGCGGCAATGATCTTGTCGGCCACGAGGTAGGACTCGCGGCTCGGCGCGGGGCCCAGCAGCACGGACTCGTCGGCCAGCATGACGTGACGCGCGTCGCGGTCGGCTTCGGAATAGACAGCCACGGTGGCGATGCCCATCTTCTTCGCCGTCGCAATCACTCTACATGCTATTTCGCCGCGGTTGGCAATCAGAATTTTCTTAAACATGATGTCGTCCTCTATCACTCAGCTGTTCGAATGCCCGGGATCAAAACCAGGGACACCGCAGAACCGGCTTTGCCGGGCTGCTGGTGTCGTCCCCTTGAGGGGAAGACGCGAAGCGGCTCAGGGGTGCTTCTCATAATGGAATATTCCCGTGCTTACGCCAGGGGTTGTCCAGTTTCTTGTCCTTGAGCATCACCAATGACCGGCAGATGCGCTTGCGCGTCTCGTGCGGCAGGATCACGTCGTCGATGTAACCGCGCGCGCCGGCCACAAAGGGGTTGGCAAAACGGGCCTTGTACTCGGCTTCCTTGGCGGCCAGCTTGGCCGGATCGCCCTTGTCCTCGCGGAAGATGATCTCCACCGCGCCCTTGGCGCCCATCACCGCGATCTCGGCGTTGGGCCAGGCAAAGTTCACATCGCCACGCAGGTGCTTGGAAGCCATCACGTCGTACGCGCCACCGTAGGCCTTGCGCGTGATCACGGTGATCTTGGGCACCGTGCATTCGGCATAGGCGTAAAGCAGCTTGGCGCCGTGCTTGATGATGCCGCCGTATTCCTGGGAGGTGCCGGGCATGAAACCGGGCACGTCCACGAAGGTGACCACGGGGATGTTGAAGGCATCACAGAAGCGCACGAAACGCGCCGCCTTGATGCTGCTCTTGATGTCCAGGCAGCCCGCCAGCACCAGCGGCTGGTTGGCCACGATGCCCACCGTCTGCCCGTCCATGCGCGCGAAGCCGATCAGGATGTTCTTGGCGTACTCGGGCTGGATCTCGAAGAAGTCGCCGTCGTCCACCGTCTTGACGATCAGCTCCTTCATGTCATAGGGCTTGTTCGGGTTGTCCGGCACCAGGGTGTCCAGACCCAGCTCCATGCGGTCGATCGGGTCGCCGCTCTTGCGCACGGGCGCCTTTTCGCGGTTGTTCAGCGGCAGGTAGTTGTACAGGCGGCGCAGCATGAGCAGCGCCTCCACATCGTTCTCGAAGGCCAGATCGGCCACGCCGCTCTTGGTCGTGTGCGTGATCGCGCCGCCCAGCTCCTCGGCCGTCACTTCCTCATGCGTCACCGTCTTCACCACGTCGGGGCCGGTCACGAACATATAGGAGCTGTCCTTGACCATGAAGATGAAATCGGTGATGGCCGGGCTGTAGACCGCGCCACCGGCGCTCGGGCCCATGATCATGCTGATCTGCGGGATCACGCCCGAGGCCAGCACATTGCGCTGGAACACCTCGGCATAACCACCGAGGGACGCCACGCCCTCCTGGATGCGCGCGCCGCCCGAGTCATTGAGGCCGATCACGGGCGCACCGACCTTCATGGCCTGGTCCATGATCTTGCAGATCTTCTCGGCATGAGCCTCCGACAACGCACCACCGAAGACGGTGAAGTCCTGGCTGTAGACGAAAACCAGGCGGCCGTTGATCATGCCGTAGCCCGTGACCACACCATCACCCGGGATCTTGTTCTCGTCCATGCCGAAGTCCACGCAACGGTGTTCGACGAACATGTCCCATTCTTCAAACGTGCCCTCGTCGAGCAGCACCTCCAGGCGCTCGCGTGCCGTGAGCTTGCCCTTGGCGTGCTGCGCCGCGATGCGCTTCTCGCCGCCGCCCAGGCGGGCCGCGGCGCGCTTCTTCTCCAGTTGTTCCAGGATGTCGTGCATGGTTCGTCCTCAGTGGTCCGGTGATCTCAGGTTTTGTGTTCGTAGGCCAGCAGCAGCTGCCGCGCGGCGGTGGAGGCCGCCAGGCGGCCGGCAATGACGTCGGCACCCAATACGGGTAGCAACTGGCGCACCTGGGGATGCGAGCGAAAAGCCTGCTTGAGCCCCGATTCGATGCGTTCCCACATCCAGGCCTGGGCCTGTTGTTCCCGGCGTTGCGCCAGCTTGCCGCTGGCGATCTGCAGCGACCGGAATTGCGTCACGGCAGCCCAGAAGCCGTCCACGCCGTGGCCCAGCAGGGCACTGAGCTGGACCACCTTGGGATGCCAGATCTTGTCGTCGTGGTGGGCGTGCTCCGGGTTGCCGTGCTGGCCAAGCAAACGCAGACTGGAAGTAATTTGTGCCTGCGCACGCGTGGCGGCAGCGGCATCGATATCGGCCTTGTTGATCACCACCAGGTCGGCCAGCTCCATCACACCCTTCTTGATGGCCTGCAGGTCGTCGCCCGCGTTAGGCAGCTGCATCAGCACGAACATGTCCGTCATGCTGGCCACGGCGGTTTCGCTCTGGCCCACGCCCACGGTCTCGACGATCACCATGTCATAACCCGCGGCTTCGCAGACCAGCATGGCCTCGCGCGTCTTCTCGGCCACGCCGCCCAGCGTGCCGCTGCTTGGGCTCGGGCGGATGTAGGCTTTTTCATGCACGGAGAGTTTTTCCATGCGCGTCTTGTCACCGAGGATGGAGCCGCCCGAGATGCTGGACGAAGGATCGACCGCCAGCACCGCCACACGATGGCCGTGTTCGATCAGATAAAGCCCCAGTGCTTCGATGAAGGTGGACTTGCCCACGCCCGGCACGCCGCTGATGCCCAGGCGAAAGGCATGGCCCGTGTGCGGCAGCAGGGCCGTGAGCAGCTCGTCACCCTGCGCGCGGTGATCGGCTCGCGTGGACTCCAGCAGCGTGATGGCCTTGGCCATGGCACGGCGCTGCTGGGCGGGTGTGCCCTGCAGGATGCCGTCCAGAAGAGGCGGATGCGCCACCATCACGCCTTGTGAGCCAGCTTGATCTGCTCCAGCACATCCTTGGCGCTGGCCGGAATCGGCGTGCCGGGGCCGTAGATGCCCTTGACGCCTGCCTCGTAAAGGAAGTCGTAGTCCTGGCGCGGGATCACGCCGCCGACGAAGACGATGATGTCGTCCGCGCCCTGCTTCTTCAATTCGGCAATGATGGCCGGCACCAGGGTCTTGTGCCCTGCCGCCAGGGTGGAGACGCCCACGGCGTGCACATCGTTCTCGATGGCCTGGCGCGCGCACTCCTCCGGGGTCTGGAACAGCGGGCCCATGTCCACGTCGAAACCCAGGTCGGCGTAGGCCGTGGCCACCACCTTGGCACCACGGTCGTGCCCGTCCTGGCCGAGCTTGGAGATCATCACGCGCGGACGGCGGCCATGCGCCTCGGCGAATTCGGCGATTTCCTGCTTGAGTTTGTCCCAGCCTTCGGCCGAGTCGTAGGCAGCTGCGTACACACCGGTCACCTTTTGCGTATCGGCGCGATGGCGCCCAAAGACTTTCTCCAGCGCATCGCTGACCTCACCCACCGTCGCGCGCAGACGGATGGCTTTGATGCTCAGGTCGAGCAGGTTACCACTGCCGGACGCGGCCGCAGCGGTCAGCGCATCCAGTGCCTTTTGCACGGCCTGGCCGTCGCGTTTGGCCCGGATGGTCTTGAGGCGCGCAATCTGCCCCTCGCGCACCTTGACGTTGTCGACCTCGAGGATCTCGATCGGATCCTCCTTCTTGAGCTTGTACTTGTTGACGCCGACGATCACGTCCTTGCCGGAGTCGATGCGCGCCTGCTTCTCGGCGGCCGCGGCCTCGATCTTGAGCTTGGCCCAGCCGCTGTCCACCGCCTTGGTCATGCCGCCCATGGCGTCGACCTCTTCGATGATGGCCCAGGCCGCGTCGGCCATGTCCTGCGTGAGCTTCTCCATCATGTAGCTGCCGGCCCAGGGATCGATCACGTTGGTGATGTGCGTCTCTTCCTGGATGATGAGCTGCGTGTTGCGCGCGATGCGGGCCGAGAACTCGGTCGGCAGCGCAATGGCTTCGTCAAATGAGTTGGTGTGCAGGCTCTGCGTGCCACCGAAAACCGCTGCCATGGCCTCGATGGTGGTGCGCACGATGTTGTTGTACGGATCCTGCTCGGTCAGGCTCCAGCCACTGGTCTGGCTGTGCGTGCGCAGCATCAGGCTCTTGGGGTTCTTGGCGTTGAAGCCCTTCATGATGCGGCACCACAGCAGGCGCGCGGCGCGCATCTTGGCGATCTCCAGGTAGAAGTTCATGCCGACCGCCCAGAAGAAGGACAGGCGGCCCGCGAAGTCGTCCACGTCCATGCCCTTGGCCAGGGCCGTCTTCACATACTCCTTGCCGTCGGCCAGGGTGAAGGCCAGCTCGAGCGCCTGGTTGGCGCCGGCCTCCTGCATATGGTAACCCGAGATCGAGATCGAGTTGAACTTGGGCATGTTCTTGCTCGTGTACTCGATGATGTCGCCGATGATCTTCATCGAGGGTTCGGGCGGGTAGATGTAGGTGTTGCGAACCATGAACTCCTTGAGGATGTCGTTCTGGATGGTTCCGCTCAATTGGTCTTGCGACACGCCCTGCTCTTCCGCCGCCACCACATAACCGGCGAGCACCGGCAGCACGGCGCCGTTCATGGTCATGGACACGCTGACCTTGTCCAGCGGGATCTCGTTGAAGAGGATCTTCATGTCCTCCACCGAGTCGATGGCCACGCCGGCCTTACCCACATCCCCCGTCACGCGCGGGTGGTCGCTGTCGTAGCCGCGATGCGTGGCCAGGTCGAAGGCGACCGACACGCCCTGCCCGCCCGCCGCCAGGGCCTTGCGATAGAAGGCATTCGACTCTTCGGCCGTGGAGAAGCCCGCGTACTGGCGGATGGTCCAGGGGCGCACGGCGTACATGGTGGCCTGCGGGCCACGCAGATAGGGCTCGAAACCCGGCAGCGTGTCGGCATGCGGCAGGCCCTGCAGGTCGGCCGCGGTGTACAGGGGTTTGACCGTGATGCCATCAGGCGTGCGCCAGTTCAGGGCGTTGACGTCACCACCGGGCGCGGACTTGGCAGCGGCCTGGTACCAGGCCTCAAGGCTGGCGGGCTGGAATTCGGGCTTGTTTGAGCTCATGGCAAAGCAGCGGCCGGCGTCTGGACGCCAGCGGGGTTGAATGTGGCGCGGAGTTTACATCATTCATAATTATTGATGCAAAATATCTTTTCCCCTAGAATCCTGCCCATGTCTGCCGTCTCCCTGTCCCCGCGCGCCCTCTATGAAGAGGTGGCCGAGCTCTTGCGCCAGCGCATCTTCAAGCGTGAGCTCGAGCCCGGCAGCTGGATCGACGAGCTCAAGATCGCCGAGGACTACGGCATCAGCCGCACCCCCCTGCGTGAGGCCCTCAAGGTGCTGGCCGCCGAAGGCCTGGTCACGATGAAAGTGCGCCGCGGCGCCTATGTGACCGAGGTCAACGAAAAGGACATGACGGACATCTACCACCTGCTGGGTCTGCTCGAAAGCGACGCGGCCGGTGTGGTGGCGACGCGCGCCACGCCCGAGCAGCTGCGCGAGCTGCAGACCATCCACGACGAACTCGAAGGTGCCACCGCGGAGCGCGAGCGCTTCTTCGAGATCAACGAGCGTTTCCACATGCGCCTGCTGGAGATTGCCAACAACCGCTGGCGCAGCCAGATGGTGGCCGACCTGCGCAAGGTCATGAAACTCAATCGCCACCATTCCCTGTTCAAGTCGGGCCGTATCACCGAGTCACTGGCGGAGCACCGCGCCATCATGGCAGCACTGCAGGCTCGCGACGCCACGGCCGCCACGCGCGCCATGCTGGCGCACTTCCACAACGGCCTCGAAGCCGCGATCTAGGGCGCGCGTCAGCCCCGGCGCTGGCCGGCCCTTCCGAATTCCTCTATCCTGAACGCCATGGCCAAGGTGGCAAGCAACAACAAGGATGGTGCGCTCCAGCAGACCCTGCTGGAATACCAGGCCATCCTGGAGAACGCGTCGGTCGGCATCCTCTTCACGCGCGACCGCCAGGTCGTGCATTGCAACCCGCGTTTCGGTGAGATCTATGGCTGGAGTCCCGCCGAACTCGTGGGCCAGTCCGGTGCCATCTTCTACCTCAGCCCGGCGGACTACGAGGACATGGGCCGGCAGGCCGGCCCCATCCTCGCCTCCGGCCAGCTGCTGGACCTGGAGATTCCCATGCGTCGCAAGGACGGCAGCGCGGTGCTCTGCCGCGTGCGCGCCAAGGCCATCGACCCCGCGGACAACCATGCCGGCACGATCTGGATCATCGAGGACGTGACGGCGCAGCGCGCGGAGCAGGCCCGGCTGGCCGAGCTGCTGCAGCGCCAGCGGGCCATCCTGGAGAACGCCTCGGTGGGCATCCTGTTCACGCGCGAAGGCCGTATCGTGCACTGCAACCCGCGTATGGAGGCCATCTATGGCTGGGCCCCAGGCAGCCTGATCGGCCAGTCCGCGCGCGTCTTCTTCGACAGCGACGCCGACTACCGCGCTTTCGGCGCCGCGGTCGGCCCCGTGCTGGCGCGCGGCGAGCTGGTGGACATCGAGTGGCAGCACCAGCGACACCGTGATGGTGTGCGCATCTGGAGCCGGCATCTGGCCAAAGCCCTGCCCAACTCGGACGGCAGCCAGGGCGCGATCTGGATCAGCGAGGACATCAGCGCGCAGAAAGACGCCCAGGAAGCGCTGGCCCAGGCCCACCACGAGCTGGAGCGCCGCGTCGAGGAACGCACCGAGGAACTGGCCCGCATCAACCGCCAGCTGCAGCATGAGGTGGCCGAGCGCCGCGCCGCCGAAGAGCACCTGCGTGCCGAGGAGGCCCGCTTTCGCGACCTCACGGAGATGACCTCGGACTGGTTCTGGGAAATGGGACCCGACCTGCGCTTCAGCCAGATGTCCATGGGTCTGCACGAGACCAAGCTGCCTCCCGACCGTACCTTGGGTAAATTTCGCTGGGAGTTGCCCATCCTCAACGTCACCCCGGCGCAATGGGATGAACACCGCCGCATTCTTGACGCACGGCTGCCGTTCAAGGACTTCGCCTACCAGATGGAAACCCGACCGGGCGAAGTCCACTGGTTCTCGATCAGCGGCAAACCCATCATCGAAGACGGCGTCTTCAAGGGCTACCGCGGCACCGGTACCGACATCACCGCCAAGCACGAGGCCGAGCAGAAGATCCAGTTCCTGGCCTACCACGACCCGCTGACCGGCCTGCCCAACCGCGTGCTGCTCGAAGACCGGCTGGCGCAGGCCATCGCCCAGGCCGAACGCAGCCACCACGGCCTGGCCCTGGTCTTCATGGACCTGGACAACTTTAAAAAGATCAACGACTCGCTGGGCCACGCGGCCGGCGATGCCCTGCTCAAGGAAGTGGCCACGCGCCTCAAACGCTGCGTGCGCGACACTGACACCATCAGCCGCCAGGGCGGCGACGAGTTCGTGCTCGTGCTGGGCGGCCTGAACGGCGCCGAAGGCAGCCTGCCCGTGCTGACCAAGATCATGGAGAGCCTGCAGGAACCCTTTGTGTGCGAGGGCAACGAGCTGTCCACCTCGGCGTCCATGGGCGTGGCACTCTACCCGCAGGATGGCGACACCTTCGACATCCTGCGCAAGAAGGCCGACATGGCCATGTACCGTGCCAAGGAGGCCGGCCGCAACACCTACCGCTTTTTCGACGAGGCCATGGACGAAGAGGCCGTCGAGCACCTGCTCATGCGCAGCGGCCTGCGCCGCGCCATCGAGCGCGGCGAGTTTGTGCTGCACTACCAGCCACAGATCGACATCGCCAGCGGCCGCGTGGTCGGCGTCGAAGCCCTGCTGCGCTGGGAACACCCGGAGTTCGGCCTCGTCGCACCGGGGCGCTTCATCCCTGTGGCCGAGGACAGCGGGCTCATCGTGCCCATCGGCGCCTGGGTCATCGAGGAGGCCTGCCGCCAGGCCATGGCCTGGCGACGCGCCGGACTGCCGGACCTGGTCATGGCCGTCAACCTCTCGGCCGCGCAGTTCCGCCGCAGCGGCATCGAGGACACCGTGGCCCAGGCCCTGCAGCGCAGCGGGCTGGTGCCCGCGCTGCTGGAGCTGGAGCTGACCGAATCCATCCTGCTGCAGGACGTGGAACAGGTGCTGGCCACGGTGCAGCGCCTCAAGCAGCTGGGCGTGCAGCTGGCCATCGACGACTTCGGTACCGGCTACTCCAGCTTGTCCTACCTCAAACGCTTCGACATCGACAAGCTCAAGATCGACCAGAGCTTCATCCGCGACCTGGCCAGCGACCCCGACGACGCAGCCATCGTGCGCGCCATCATCCAGATGGCCCACAGCCTGGGCCTGCGCGCCATCGCCGAAGGGGTGGAGACCGCCGAACTGCTGCAACAGCTGCGCGGCTTCGGCTGCGACGAGGCCCAGGGCTACCACTACGCTCGGCCCATGCCGGCCGCAGAGGCCGAACGCTACCTGGTGCAGCTGACGGCACCGCTCCCCTGAACCCCTGGCCCGTCAGGGCCTGCCACCGGACCGGTATGATTCAGGGTTTTCCCTAGGCTTCGTCCCGAAGCCTCTGTCGCAGGGTCTGCCCCTGCACACCGGCCGGCCCTCAGGCCCGCCGCCCATCCGGATTCCTCAACGATGACCGACATCGACCGCGTCCAGACGCTCCCCGAACTCCTGGCCTGGCGGGCCACCCGTAGCCCGCAGGGCGAGGCCTACCGCGAATACGAGGCTGGCAGCCGCCAGTGGCGCAGCCTGTGCTGGCGCGATGTACAGACCCTGGTCGGCCAGTGGCAGGCGGCCCTGGCCAGCAGCGGTGTGGGCCGCGGTGCACGCGTGGCCATCCTGCTGCCCAACGGCCTGCAGGCCATGAGCATCGACCAGGCCACGCTGGCCCAGGGCGCCGTGCCTGTGCCCCTGCACGCCATCGACAACCCGGGCAGCATCGCCTACATCCTGTCCGACTGCGAGGCCAGCCTGCTGCTCGTGAGCCAGGCCGAGCAGTGGCAGAAGATCCGCGCCGTCGGCACGCCCCTGCCGGCCCTGCGCACCGTGGTCGTGGCCGGCGCCGCCCGCGGGGAGCTGCCGGGCACAGCCGATGCCGAGGACGTACGCCTGATCGGCCTGTCGGACTGGCTCGGCGCCGCACAGGCGGACGTGGCCCTGGCCCCGCCGCCCGGCCCCGAGGACCTGGCCGCCATCGTCTACACCAGCGGCACCACGGGCAAGCCCAAGGGTGTGATGCTCACGCACCGCAACGTCATCTCCAACGTCCAGGCAGTCCTCGCCCGCATCCAGCCGCTGGAGAGCGACGTCTTCCTCTCCTTCCTGCCGCTCTCGCACACCTTCGAGCGCACGGCCGGCTACTACCTGCCCATCGCCGCCGGCAGCTGCGTGGCCTATGCGCGCTCCGTCGCCCAGCTCGGTGAGGACCTGCAGACCGTGCGCCCCACGGTTCTGATCTCGGTACCACGCATCTACGAACGCGTGCACGCCAAGTTGCTCGAGACCCTCTCGGCTACGCCCTGGAAGCTCCAGCTGCTCGAAGCCGCGCAGGCCACGGGCTGGCGCCGTTTCCGCGCCGCCCAGGGCCTGAGCATCCCGGCGGCAGACGAAGGGGCCGCCACCGGCCTCTGGCGCTTGCTGCCCTGGCCCCTGCTGCGCGCCCTGGTGGCCCGCCCCCTGCTGGCGCGCTTCGGTGGCCGTGTGCGCGTGGCCGTCAGCGGCGGCGCGCCGCTGTCGCCGGCCATCGCACGCTGCTTCCTGGGCCTGGGCCTGCCCCTGCTGCAGGGCTATGGCATGACCGAAACCTCGCCCGTGCTGGCTGTCAACCTGCTCGACGACAACGACCCGGCCACGGTGGGCCGCGCCCTGCCCGGCGTGGAAACCCGGATCGGCGAGAACCGCGAGCTGCAGGTGCGCGCGCCGTCGGTGATGAAGGGCTACTGGAAGCGTGCGGACGACACGGCCCGCATCCTCGACGCCCAGGGCTGGCTGGCCACGGGCGACCAGGCCGAGATCGTGGACGGGCGCATCCGCATCCTCGGCCGGATCAAGGAAATCATCGTCACCTCCACGGGCGAGAAAGTGCCGCCGGGCGACCTGGAACTGGCCATCACGGCCGATCCGCTGTTCGAGCAGGCCTTCGTGGTCGGCGAGCAGCGCCCCTTCATCGCCTGCGTGGCTGTGCTGCAGCGCGAGGAATGGCAGCGCCTGGCGGACGACTTGGGCGTGGATGCACAGAACGAAGCCAGCCTGGCCGATGCGCGCGTGATCAAGGCTGCGCTCACGCGCATCGAGCAGGCCACGGCCAGCTTCGCGCGCTATGCCGTACCGCGTGCGCTCTGTCTGACGCTGACGCCCTGGACCATCGAGAACGGCTTCATGACGCCCACACTCAAGCTCAAGCGCAACAACCTGATGGCGCATTTCAACGCCGACATCGAAGCGCTGTACCAGAAGCCCGGCCGCTGAGCGGGCATCTGGTATTCAGGCCGCGAGCGGCTCGCGCGCGTCGTCGCGGCCGTGCGCCAGCGCCATGACCTCGTGCGGGTCGCGCGCCTTGAGGCGGTGGTCGCTCCAGACCTGGCGCCAGCGCCGTGCGCCCGGCAGGCCGTGGCGCAGACCCAGCATGTGGCGCGCCACGCCGTACCAGGACACCCCCTCCTCGGCCATGACGCGCAGCATGTAGTCCACCATCTGCGCCTCGACCGCCTCGCGTGTCAGCGTGGACGGCTCGGCACCGAAATAGCGTTCGTCCCAGGAGGCCAGCCACCAGGGGTTGTGATAGGCCTCGCGGCCAATCATGGCGCCATCGAGCAGACGCAGTTCGCGGTCGAGCTGCGCGTCGCTGTTCAGCCCCCCGTTGATCACGATGCTGAGCTGCGGGAAATCATGCTTGAGCCGGTGCACGAGTTCGTAGCGCAGCGGCGGAATCTCGCGGTTTTCCTTTGGCGACAGGCCCTGCAGCCAGGCATTGCGCGCGTGCACGATGAAGGTCGTGCAGCCGGCCTCGGCCACCGTGCCCACGAAATCGCGCACGAACTCGTAGCGCTCCACACGGTCGATGCCGATGCGGTGCTTGACCGTGACCGGAACGGACACGGCATCGCGCATGGCCTTGACGCCGTCGGCCACCAGCTGCGGCTCGGCCATGAGGCAGGCCCCGAAGGCGCCGCGCTGCACGCGTTCGCTGGGGCAGCCGCAGTTGAGGTTGATCTCGTCGTAACCCCACTGCTCACCCAATTTCGCGCAGCGCGCCAGATCCTCGGGCTCGCTGCCGCCGAGTTGCAGGGCCACGGGGTGTTCCTCCGCATTGAAGCGCAAGTGGCGCGCCACGTCGCCATGCAGCAGCGCACCGGTGGTGATCATCTCGGTGTACAGGCGCGCCTCGCGGCTTAGCAGGCGGTGGAAATAGCGGCAGTGGCGATCGGTCCAGTCGATCATGGGCGCGACCGACAGGCGCCAGGGCTGGGTTTGCGGCATGGGAAGCAATCCGTAGGACGTCGATTTTCGCAGATGAGGAGGCCTGCGGCCACGCGCACCTCTGCGCCCGGACCCTCCCTGGGTCCGCTACCGCACGGACGGCCCGGCTGGGCGCTCCTAGGATCTCCGGAGCCGTCCACGAGCAGCCTCGACCTGTACCGTGTCGTCATCCAGGAGCCCCTCATGAACACCATTGCCCCCCCTCAACCCGCGGAAGCCGACCAAGACCTCGCCGAGCAGGCCCGCCCGGGCCACGGCATTCCCTCGCAGGATCCGGACCCCGCGGCCCAGAGCCCCATGGACTCGCAGGACGCGGAGCGCGAGGCCAACTCGGCGCTTGCCGGCGGCGGTGCCGTGGCAGGCATGGCCACGGGTGCGGCCATCGGGGTCGCCGTCGGCGGTCCGGTCGGCGTGGTGATTGGTGTCACGCTGGGCGCCATGGTCGGGGCCCTGGGCGGTGCAGCAGCCGGCACGGACGCATCGCCTGACAACGAGGACATCGCCGAGGCGGATGCCGCAGACACCGTGCGCCTGCACGTTGAGGACAGCGGCGGCAGCGGTCGCCCGCTGCTGCTGATCCATGGCTGGCCCCTGTCCGCGAGTGCCTGGGATGCACAGGTATCGGTCTTCCGGGACGCAGGCTACCGCGTCGTAGCCTATGACCGACGGGGTTTCGGCCGCTCGGACAAGCCGGACGCGGACTACGGTTACGACATGCTGGCCGACGACCTGCAGCGCGTCATCGACCAGTGCGGCCTGCAGGATGTGACGCTGGTGGGCTTCTCGATGGGCGGCGGCGAGGTGGCGCGCTATATCGGGCGCCATGGCGAGTCGCGTCTGCACAGTGTGGTCTTTGCCGCGGCCGTGCCGCCCTACCTGATGAAGACCGCCGACAATCCCGACGGCCCGCTGACCCCCGAGAAGGCGCAGGAGAAACGTGAGGCGCTCGAGAACGACCGCAGCGACTACTTCGACCAGTTCACCCGGAAATTCTTCTCGGCCTACGGCACACTGCAGGTCACCGAGTCCCAGCGCAGCGACACGATCGCGCTGTGCCAACAGTCGGCGCAGCATGCCGCGCTGGCCTGCATGGACGCGTTCAACACCACCGACTTCCGCCCCGACCTGAAGAAGGTGACCATCCCCACCCTGGTGATCCATGGCACGGCCGACGCCATCGTGCCCATTGGCGGCTCGGGCCTGCGCACCCATCACGCCATCCCCCACAGCAGGCTGGTGAGCGTGAGCGGCGCGCCGCACGGCCTGAACGTCTCGCATCGACAGACCTTCAACGACGCGCTGCAGGACTTCCTACGCACCTGAAGCCCGGGCTGACCGGGCCCGGCCCGGCGGCCCGCCGCACGCACGACGTCGCCCCGGCGATGTCGGCCACTGGCGACGGCCAGGGCCCAAGCCAGGACAGGACGATCACGGACAGCCCGCTAAAATGCCGGGTTCCCCTACTCTTGCAACCCCACCGTCGTCGCCCGCCCATGAGCACCACCGCCACCCTGACCGATTTCGAGCGCGAGATTGCCCAGTTCATCGTCACCACGCTGAACCTGGAGGTCGCCCCCGACCAGATCTCGCCGACGGACCCGCTGTACGGCGAGGGCCTGGGCCTGGACTCGATCGACGTGCTGGAGATCGCGCTCGCGGTCTCCAAGCAGTACGGATTCCAGATGCGCTCGGACGATCCCGACAACGTCACCATCTTCAGTTCGCTGCGCAATCTGGCTGCCCACATCGCCTCGCACCGGGTCTGAGCGCGCAGCTCTTCTGGCCATGAAGACCGGTCTGTGGCTCAAGCTGGCGCTGGTCGCCCTGCTGGTGCTGGGCTATCCGCTGGGCATGCACTGGCTGCTCACGGCCTCGTCCTGGTCGCACCAGGCCCTGGCCTGGTTCAGCCTGGCACAGAACGTGGGCATGCAGCTGCTGCTGGCCCTTTTCTTCGGTCTGACGCTGCGGCCCGGCCAGGAGCCGCTGATCGCGCGCTTTGCCCGCCGCATCCACGGCGCCGACTACAGCCCGCGCATTGCACGCTACGCACGCCAGGCCACATGGGCCTGGACGCTCTTCTTCGTGGCCATGGTGCTGACACCCATTGTGCTCTTCGCCTGGACCTCGGTCGAGGTCTTCTCCTTCTTCGTCAACGTGCTCTCGCTGCCGCTGCTGGGCGCCATGTTCGTGGCCGAGTACGCCGCGCGCCGCTGGTGCCTGCGCGGCATTGCGCACGTGCCGCTGGCGCGCAGCTTCACCCTCTACCGCGACGAGCGTCGCGCGGCCGACGCCGTCGCCCCGCCCAAGCCCTGACCATGCCCGCCTTGTTCTCGCATCGCTCGCCGCAGGCCGTGATGGCCTGGTCCAACGGTCGTGCCATCACGGCGCTGGACGTCCTGGCCGCCGCGCGTCACATGGCCGCGCGCCTGCCCGAGGGCAGTCCCGTGCTCAATCTCTGCAGCAAGCGTCACCACTTCGCCGTGGTCCTGGCGGCCGCGCTGCTGCGCGGCGTGCCCCTGCTGCTGCCTTCGACGCGCACACCCGAAATGCTGCAGCGCCTGGGCCATCAGCACCCAGGCCTGCAGGCCGTCGTGGACGCGCCCGGTGACAGCGGCGGCCTGCCGCAGATCATCTACGAGCGTGGCCCCGTTCCCACGCCCGGCGATGCCTTCGAGGTGCCCGACATCCCGGCCGATCAGGTCGCCGCCTACGTCTTCACCTCGGGCTCCACCGGCGACCCCGTGCCCCACGTCAAGCACTGGGGCCTGCTGGTCGACAACGCCCAGGGCGCGGGCCGGCGCGTGCGCGAATGGCTGGGCACGGACGCGCCCTTCACCGTCACCGGTACCGTGCCGGCCCAGCACATGTACGGCTTCGAATCGACGGTGCTGCTGCCCCTGCTCAACGAGGGCGTGATCGACGCCAGCCATCCCTTCTACCCGGCCGACATCGTGCAGGCGCTGGAGAGCACGCCCGCACCGCGCCTGCTGGTCAGCACACCTTTCCACTTGCGCACCCTGATCGAGTCGGACCTGGCCGTGCCCCCGCTGGCCCTGCTGCTCAGCGCCACCGCGCCGCTGGCGCCGCAGCTTGCGCGCCGGGCCGAGGAACGACTGGGCGCGCCGCTGCTGGAGATCTACGGCAGCACCGAGACCGGCCAGATCGCCACGCGCCGCGGCTCGGCCGGCGAACTCTGGCAGACCTTTGACGGCGTGCAGGTCCAGGCCCTGCCCACGCCTGCGGGCGAGGAGCTGCGCTTCGCGGCCAGCGGCGGCCATGTGGAAGGCGTGGTGCCCTTGTCGGACGTGCTCGATCTGCAGTCGCCCACACGCTTCGCCCTGCTGGGTCGCCATGCGGACATGGTCAACATCGCGGGCAAGCGCACCTCGCTGGCCTACCTCAACCACCAGCTCAACAGCATCCCCGGCGTGATCGACGGCGCGCTCTACTGGCCACAGGACGCGGCGCACGATGCCCAGGCCCGCATCCAGCGCCCGCTGGCCTTCGTCGTTGCCCCGGGCCTGGACGAGGCCACGCTGCAGCACGCCCTGCGCGAGCGCATCGACCCGGCCTTCCTGCCCCGCCCGGTCCATTTCGTGGCTGCGCTGCCGCGCAATGCCACGGGCAAGCTGCCGCAGCAGGCCCTGGCCGAACTCGCGCGCCAGTTTCACCCGCCCGTCGCCGCCCAGGCTGCGACGCGGCCGCGCTGGAAGCCCTCCCCCCTGGTCACCGGCTCGTTGGGCCTGCACGCCGTGGCGGCCGCCGGCCTCTTCACGCCGGCCTGGCCCTGGAGCGTGGGCGCGCTCGTCGCCAACCACGCCGTGATCGCGACCACTGGCCTGTGGCCGCGCAGCACCTGGCTGGGCCCCAACCTGCTGCACCTGCCGCGCCACCGACCCGAGGTGGCCATCACCATCGACGACGGCCCCGATCCCGAGGTCACGCCCGCCGTGCTGGACCTGCTGGAGCAGCACGGCGCGGTCGCCACCTTCTTCTGCCCGGGCGCGCGGGTGCAGCAGCACCCGGCCCTGGCGCGCGAGATCGTGCGACGTGGCCACGCCATCGGCAACCACAGCCAGCACCACCGCCATCACTTCTCGGTCATGGGTCCGGGTGCGCTGCGGCGCGAGATCGGCGTCGCGCAGGACAGCATCGCCCAGGTCACAGGCGTCAAGCCCAGCTTCTTCCGCGCCCCCGCGGGCCTGCGCAACATCTTCCTCGACCCCGTGCTGCACGCACTGGACCTGCGCCTGGCCAGCTGGACGCGACGTGGCTTCGATACCCGCACGGGCGACGCGGACCTGGTGCTGCGTCGTCTCACGCGCGGCCTCGCCCAGGGTGACATCCTGCTGCTGCACGACCACCACGCCGCGCGCACGCCCCAGGGCCGGGCCGTGCTGCTGGACGTGCTGCCGCCGCTGCTCGCCACCCTGCGGGAACGCGGGCTGCAGACCGTGCCCCTGCGTCCTGAACGGCTCTGACTATCAAGGCGCCCACCTACAATGCGCCACCCTGGTGCATCCCCTCTCATGTCCAAAGTCCCGCTGCCTCCCGTCCTGCTCGAACAAGCCACCGCGCCCTACCGCCCGCTGGGCAAGTTCGCCTGGCATTTCGCGCGCGGCAAGCTCGGCGGTGACCCGGCCTTTGCCGGGCTGTTGCAACGCGGCCTGATCCCGGCCCGCGCGCGTGTGCTCGACATCGGCTGCGGCCAGGGCCTGCTCGCTGCACTGCTGGGCAGCCTCACGGGCAACTCGCCGGCCGAGCGCGCTTGGCCAGCGGGCTGGGCTCCGCCGCCCACGGGTGTGCAGGTGCACGGGATCGAACTCATGCCGCGCGACGTCGAACGCGCGCAACAGGCCCTGGCCCACCTCGGCGAGCGCGCCCGCTTCACGCTGGGCGATATGTGCACCACTGACTTCAGCCCGGCCGACACCGTGGTCATCCTCGACGTGCTGCACTACGTGAACGAAGCCGCGCAGGAGGATGTGCTGCGTCGCGTGTGGGAAGCGCTGGCGCCCGGTGGCGTGCTGCTGCTGCGCGTGGGCGACGCTGCGGCCGGCCTGCCTTTCAAGATCAGCAACTGGGTCGACGCGGTGGTCTTCTTCGTGCGCGGCCACGGCCTCTCGCGCCTCTACTGCCGCCCCCTGAGCGCGTGGCAGGCGCTGTTGCAGCGCCTGGGCTTTGCCGTGGACACCGTCCCCATGCACGCCGGCACGCCCTTTGCCAACATCCTGCTGATCGCCCGCAAGCCGGCCTGAGCCCATGACCACGCTGCCGCTGCCCATCGAGACCGACCACCCGGCCTATGCCGGCCACTTCCCGGGCCGGCCGATCCTGCCGGGCGTGGTCCTGCTCGACCGGGCGCAGCGCGCCCTCGAACTTGCCTGCGGCTGCCGCATCACCGGCCTGGCCCAGGCCAAGTTCCTCAGCCCGGTGACGCCCGGGGAGCTGCTGGCGCTGGATTACGAGGCCGGCGCTGCCGGCCTGCGCTTTGAGATCCGCTGTGGCACGCGTCGCGTCGCCAGCGGGCGCTACAGCCTCGCCCAGCCATGAGCGCCGCGCCCGATCCATCCGCCGACCAGACGCCGACCTGGCTGCAGCGCAAGGAACGCGGCAGCCTGCTGCTGCTGCGCCTCATGACCTGGCTCTCGCTGACCCTGGGCCGGCGTCTCACGCGCCCCATCGTCTACGGCATTGCGCTCTACTTCGTGCTGGCCGTGCCGGCGGCGCGCCGGGCCTCGCGCGACTATCTGCGCCGCGCGCTGGGCCGCCCCGCACGCTGGGGCGATCTGTACCGCCATATCCTGGCCTTCGCCAGCACCATCCACGACCGCGTCTACCTGCTCAACGACCGGCACGAGCTCTTCGATCTGCGCATCCACGGTCAGGACATCTTCGAGGGTCCGAATGCGCCGCAGGGCGGCTTCCTGATCTTCGGCGCCCACCTGGGCAGCTTCGAGGTGCTGCGCGCCATCGCCCGGCGTGACAGCAGGCAGCGGGTCTGCGCTGCCATGTACCCGGAGAACGCGCGCCTGCTCAACAACATGCTGGCCCAGGTCAACGCCGAGGTCGTGCTGGACATCATCCCGCTGGGCCGCATGGATTCCATCTTCCAGCTCAACGAGCGCATCGAGGCCGGCGCCATGGTCGCCCTGCTGGCCGACCGCGCTGTCGTGCCCGACACCTACCTGAGCGTGCCCCTCTTTGGCGAAACCGCGCCCTTCCCGCTCGGCCCCTTCCGGCTCGCGGCCATCCTGCGCCGCCCGGTCTGCTTCATGACCGGCCTGTACCGCGGCGGCAATCGCTACGACATCCACTTCGAGCGCCTGGCCGATTTCAGTGCCGTTCCCGCAGGCCAACGCGATGCCGCGCTGCGTGCGGCCATCGAACGCTACGCGGTGTTACTGGAAAAGCACGCCAGCGCCGCACCCTACAACTGGTTCAATTTCTACGACTTCTGGAAGGGAGACGCCTGTGCATCGCGTTGAGGCTTTCGTGCGGCGCGCGCTGCTGCTCGCCCTGCTGTTCACCGGCTTGCCGGCCGCGCACGCCGCCGACTGGCAGCTGGCCGACCTCATGCAGCAGCTGGCCCAGGTCAAGAACGCACAGGCCCGCTTCGTCGAGCGCAAGTACATCGCCCTGCTGGACAAGCCGGTCGAGTCCTCGGGCGAGCTCTCCTTCACCGCGCCCGACCGCATGGAGATGCGCACGCTGCGGCCCAAGAAGCAGTCTCTGCTGCTCGACGGCAACCGCCTGACCATGGAGCAGGACGGACGCGCGCGCACGGTCAGCCTGCAGTCCTACCCCGAGGTGGCGGCCTTTGTCGAAGGCATACGCGGTACCCTGGCCGGCGACCGCCAGGCGCTGGAGCGCGTCTACCAGGTGCATCTGATCGGCAATGCGGCGCGCTGGCAGCTGCTGCTGGTGCCGCGTGAGGCGGCCATGGGACGCATCATCAGCCGCATCCGCATCGGTGGTAGCCAGGGCGAGGTGCTCAGCGTGGCCTATGACCACGCCGATGGCGACCGCTCCGAGATGCAGATCACGCCCGTACGCCCCTGACATGCATCTCCTGCGCCGCCACCTGCCCATCCTGCTCTGGCTCGCCGTGCTCGCGGGCTTTGGCGCCGTGATCCTGCGCACGCCCGTGGTCACCGACCTCTCGGCCTTCATGCCGAGCGCGCCCAGCGAACGCCAGCAGATGCTGGTCGACCAGTTCAAGGAGGGCATCATCGCCCGCCTCATCATCGTGGGCATCGAGGGCGGCGACGCTGCCGAGCGCGCGCGCCTCTCGCGCGCCCTGGCCGACAGCCTGCGCCCGCAGACGGATTTCATCGGCGTGCAGAACGGCAGCGCCGAGGAACAGGCGCGTGACCGCCACTACTTCTTCGAGAACCGCTACCTGCTCAGTCCCGCCGTCACGCCTGAACGCTACAGCGAGCCCGGCCTGCGCGACGCGATCGGGGCCACCCTGGCAGACATCTCGGGCAGCGCCGGCATGCTGATCAAGCAGCTGCTGCCGCGCGATCCTACGGGCGAAATTCGCGAGCTGCTCGCGGCCTTCGAAGGCGGCGAGCAGCCGCCCAGCACCGAGGGCGTCTGGTCCACGCGCGATGGCAGCCGCGCCCTGCTGCTGCTGCAGACCCGTGCCGAAGGCTCGGATCTCGAAGCCCAGGCGCGTGCGCTTGCGGCCGTGCAGCGGACTTTCGATGCCATCCCCCAGCGCCAGGCCGACACCCGACTGCTCATGACCGGCACCGGTGTGTTCTCCGTGCAGTCGCGCGGCTTGATCCAGGGCGAGGTGCGGCGCCTGGCCATTGCCAGCCTGGTGCTGGTCGTGGGACTGCTCTGGCTGGTCTACCGTTCCTGGCGCCTGCTCGGGCTCAACCTGCTGCCCATGCTCACGGGCACACTGGCCGGCATCACGGCCGTGGGCCTGGTCTATGGCGAGGTGCACGGCATCACCCTGGGCTTCGGCACCACCATGATTGGCGAGGCCGTGGACTACGCCATCTACCTCTTCGTGCAACGCCCCGGCCCCATGGCGCAGCGCGCGTTCTGGCGCACGCTCTGGCTGGGCCTGCTGACGTCGGTGGCCGGCTTCCTGGCCCTGCTGGGCTCGGGCTTTCCGGGCCTGGTGCAGCTGGGCCTGTACTCGACGGCCGGCCTGCTGGCCGCCGTGCTGGTCACGCGCTACGTGCTGCCCCAGCTCATGCCCGCGCAGCTGCCCGCCATCGAGCTGCCGCGCACCGGCGCATTCCTGCAGCGTGCCGTGCAGCTGGCACCGCGCCTGCGCGGCCTGCTGCTGCTCTTCGTCGCCGGCATGCTGGCCGTGGTGGCCCTGCGCGCGGACAGCATCTGGAACCGCAGCATCTCGGCGCTCAACCCGGTGCCGCGTGCCGCGCAGCAGCTCGATGAGGAACTGCGCCGCGACCTCGGCGCCTCCGAGCTGCGCTACCTCGCCGTGCTCACCGCCCCCGATGCCGAGCAGGGTCTGCAGCAGTCCGAGCGCGCCAGCCGCGTGCTGCAGGCGCTGAGCCGCGAGGGCGTGCTCGCCGGCCACAGCGCGCCCAGCCAGGTGCTGCCCAGCCGCGCCAGCCAGCAGGCCCGCCAGGCCGCCCTGCCCGAGGCCACCGAGCTGCGGCGACGTCTCGCGACGGCCCTGGCCGGTCAGCCGCTCAAGCCCGAGCGCCTGCAGGGCTTTGTGGACGATGCCGAGCGCAACCGCACGCGCCCGCTGCTGACGCGTGCCGACCTTGAGGGCACGGCCGCCGCCCTGCTCTACGACACCCTGCTGGTCCAGCGCGAACGCGACGTGCTTGTCTTGCTGCCCCTGCGCCCCATGCTGCGCGAAGGCGAATCTGTGCTGGACCTGGACCGCATCGACGCCGCGCTGCATGCCGAAGGCCTGGCCCAGGCCACGGTGATCGACCTGCTGGCCGAAACCAATGCGCTGTTCGACAGCTACCTCCACGAAGCCCTGGTCTACTCCGGCCTGGGCTGCCTGGCCATCCTGGCCATCCTGCTCTTCATGCTGCGCTCCCTCGTGCGGGCTCTACGCGTCGCCCTGCCACTCGTCTGCGCCGTGCTGGGTGTGACCGGCGCACTGCTGCTGGCCGGCACCGCGCTGACCATCCTGCACCTGGTGGGCCTGCTGCTGGTCGTGGCCATCGGCTCCAACTACGCGCTGTTCTTCGACAGCAGCAACACCGCCGCCAGCCCGCAGCAGCACCGCCTGACCCTGATCTCCCTGGTCACAGCCAACCTGACCATCGTGGGCAGCTTCGGCATGCTCGCGCTGTCCAGCGTCCCGGTGCTCACCATCCTCGGCGTCACCGTGGGCCTGGGCACCATGCTGGCCCTGCTGTTCTCGGCCATCCTCGCGCAGGGCGCGATTTCGCGGCCCCCGGTAAAATTGCCCTCCTGAGCCGGGCGTCCCTCCCGCTGCCTCCCTCGTTCATGCCCGCCCTCCATCTTGCCGCCTACACCATGACCAGCGCCCTCGGCGCCGGCCTGACCCCCACCCTGCAGGCCCTGCGCGATCAGCGCAGCGGCGTGCGCGCCCGCCGCTGGGAAACCGTGGACCTGGACACCTGCATCGGCGAAGTGCCCGAGGTCGACGCGCTGATGCTGCGCCCCGACCTCGCCCCCTACGACTGCCGCAACAACCGCCTGGCCCAGCTCGGCCTGGAACAGGACGGCTTCGTCGCGGCCGTACAGGCGGCCATGGCACGCTACGGCGCGCAACGCATCGGCGTCTTCCTGGGCACCAGCACCTCGGGCATCCTGAGTTCGGAACTCGCCTACCGCGAGCGCGATCCGGCCACGGGTGACTTCACTCAGCCGCTGGACTACCGGCGCACGCACAACAGCTACTCGGTGGCCGATTTCGTGCGCAGCTATTTCGGACTGCAGGGACCGGCCTTCGTGGTCTCCACCGCCTGTTCGTCCAGCGCCAAGGTCTTCGGCAATGCGCAGCGCATGATGGACAGCGGCCTGATCGACGCCGCCATCGTCGGCGGCGTCGACAGCCTGTGCCTGACCACGCTCTACGGCTTCAACTCCCTGCAGCTGGTCTCACGCCAGCCCTGCCGACCCTACGACGCACAGCGTGACGGCATCTCCATCGGCGAGGCCGCAGCCTTCGTGCTGGTCGAACGCGCCGACGGCCTGGCCGCGGGCGAGATCGTGATGAGCGGTATCGGCGAATCGAGCGATGCCCACCACATGTCCAGCCCCCACCCCGAGGGCCTGGGCGCGCGCGTGGCCATGCGGCAGGCGCTGGACATGGCCGGCCTGCAGCCGGCGCAGATCGACTACATCAACCTGCACGGCACGGCCACGCCCAGCAACGACGCGGCCGAAGACCAGGGCGTGACCGCCCTCTTCGGCACCGACACGCCCTGCAGCTCAACCAAGGGACACACCGGCCACACACTGGGTGCGGCCGGCGGCATCGAAGCCATCATCTGCGCGCTCGCGCTCAAGCACAACCTGGCCCCGGGCGGCTGCGGCACCGAAACCATCGATCCGAAGCTGCAGGCCCGCTACCTGTTGAACAACCTGGAGCAACCGCTGCAGCATGTGCTGAGCAACTCCTTCGGCTTCGGCGGCAGCAACTGCAGCATGATCCTCAGCAAGGTGGCCGCATGAGCCAGCTCACCGTTCATCTGCAGGGCATCGGTGTCTACGGCCCCGGCCTCACGGGCTGGGCCCAGACCGCCGAGGTGCTGGCCGGGCGCAGCGCCTACGCGAGTGCCCCCCTCCAGCTGCCTGCGGCCGAGGCCCTGCCCGCGGCCGAGCGCCGCCGCGCCGGCACCACGATCAAGCTGGCCTTCGCCGTGGGCTTCGAGGCCATCCGCCAGGCCGGTGCCGATGCGTCCACGCTGCGTTCGGTCTTCACCTCCAGCGGTGGCGACTGCGACAACTGCCACGCCATCCTCGAAACCCTGGCCTCGGCCGACCGCGCGGTTTCGCCCACGCGCTTCCACAACTCGGTGCACAACGCGCCCTCGGGCTATTGGAGCATCGCCACAGCCTGCCGCGCCACCACGACCAGCCTGTGCGCCTACGACGGCTCCTTCGCGGCCGGTCTGCTGGAAGCGGCCACCCAGGTGCGCAGCGCGCAGGAGCCCTGCCTGCTGCTGACCTACGACACGCCCTACCCCGGCCCGCTGGGCGCCTCGCGCCGCATCAGCCAGCCCTTCGGCCTGGCCCTGCTGCTGGCGCCTACCCCGGCACCCGGCACGCTGGCCACGCTCGATGTGGCACTGAGCCAGCAGGCGCCACAGGGCCTGGACGACGCCGCGCTCGACGCCCTGCGCCTGAGCGCCCCCGCGGCTCGCAGCCTGCCGCTGCTGCAAGCTGTCGCGCGCGGTGCGCGCGCCCAGCTGGCGCTGGAGTATCTCGATGGGATGTCGCTCGATGTCAGCGTCCAGCCCGCTGCCTGACCACGCCTGGATCGCGGCACGTATTCCGCATGCTGGCACCATGTGCCTGCTCGATCGCGTGCTCGCCTGGGACGCGGCACACATCCATTGCCTGGCCACCAGCCACACCGGGGCCGACCACCCGCTGGCTCTCGCTGGCACGCTGGGCATGGCCAATGGCATCGAGTACGCGGCCCAGGCCATGGCCGTGCACGGTGCCCTGCTCGCGGGCAGCGAGACCGCCCCCGCAGCGGGCTTTCTGACCAGCGTGCGCGACGTGCAGTGGGAAGGCACGCGCCTGGATGAACTCGGCCCCGAACTGCAGGTGCATGCCGAACGTCTCTCGGGCGATGTGCACACGATCCTCTACGGCTTCCGCCTCGAGGCGGCGGGCCGCACGGTACTGAGCGGGCGCGCCAGCGTCATGCTAGATGCAGGCACCCCCTGAGCCGCTGCGCGTCTCCCCCCTCAAGGGGGGCTCACCCACTGGCCCGGCAAAGCCGGTTCCACGGGTGCCCTCGATAAGTCATACCATCTCAGAGGCCTCCCTATGAAACATGCACTGGTCACCGGCGGCAGCGGCGCCATCGGCGCAGCCATCTGCCGCCGACTCGCGGCCGATGGCTTGCACGTCATCATCCACGCCAACCGCAATGCGGCTGCGGCCGAAGCGCTGCGCGAAGAGATCGCAGCCGGCGGCGGCTCCGCCTCCACGGTGGTCTTCGACGTGGCCGACGAGGCTGCCACGCGCGCGGTGCTCGAACCGCTGGTGTCGCAGCAGCCCATCCAAGTGCTGGTCAACAACGCCGGCATCCACGACGACGCCGTCTTCCCCGGCATGACGAGCGCGCAGTGGCACAGGGTGATCGACGTCTCGCTGCACGGCTTCTTCCATGTGACGCAGCCGCTGACCCTGCCCATGATCCGCACGCGCTGGGGCCGCATCATCACCATCACCTCGATTGCCGGCCTCACGGGCAACCGCGGCCAGAGCAATTACGCGGCGGCCAAGAGTGGCCTGCACGCGGCCAGCAAGACGCTGGCACTGGAGCTGGCCAGCCGCGGCATCACGGTCAATGCGATCGCGCCGGGCATCATCACCTCCGAAATGAGCCAGGACGCTTTCGGCGCCGAGGACATCGCGCGCCTCGTGCCCATGAAGCGGGCCGGACGTCCTGAGGAAGTGGCCGCACTGGTCGGGTTCCTGGCCTCGGAACCGGCAGCCTACATCACCGGCCAGGTGATCTCGGTCAATGGCGGGATGGTCTGAGCCTCAGGCGGGCAGAAAGCGCGCGCCGAACCAGCGCCGATAGCCCGCCAGGGCCAGCAGGGCACCGGCGCCGCCGAGCAGCAGGCCGCCCAGCACATCGATGAACACATGCTGTTTGGTCGCCATGGTCGAGTAGACGATGAGCGCGCACCAGAACCAGTTCATGGCCTGCCAGCCGCGCCCGAACCCCACAGCGCGCAGCTGGGCCTGCAGCCAGAAGGCCGAATAGAAGGCGATGGCCACGTGCAGCGAAGGACAGGCATTGCCCGCGGTGTCCACGCCTTCGAGCAGGGCCAAACCCGTGCCCGGCGGCCGCTCGAAGGGTGGAATGACCGTGGGCCAGAGGTAGAAGCACAACAGCCCCGCCAGACAGGTCAGCCCCACGGCCAGACCGTAATAGGCCAGCGGGCGCAAGGCCGGCATGAAAGCCGGTGGCAGGCAGGTGTAGAACCAGAGCGAGAGGTAGGGAATCCAGGCCCACCACTGCATGGGTGTGACGTGATCAAGCCAGGTCAGCGGCATCACGGCCACCTCGGCATGCGGGTAGCGCAGCAGGAGGAAATAGCCCTGGAAGAAGCCCCAGATGAAGATCGCGGAACCAGCCGCCTTGAGCCACCACAGACGCCAGAGCAATTGGTTGAGCATGCGTGCCGGCGTCGGGGAAGCAGTGGTCATGGTCAATAATCGATCCCTGTGATGAGATCGTACCAGCGATGATGGACCGGGCCCTCGTGCGCCTGCTGTGGCGTGGCTACGAAATGTTGGCCATGGTCTTGGGCCTGGGCCTGCTCGCCCTGGGTTGCGTGTTGTCGCTGCCCCTGTTCCTGCTACTGCTCGGACTGCCCTCGCCTCTGCAGCGACGCGTGGCACGCCACATCATCCGCACCGGGTTCAGCCTCTACCTGCGCTTGCTCCAGCGACTCTGCCAGGTGCGCCTGGATCTGCAAGAACTCGAGGCCCTGCGGCACATCCGGCAGCCGCTGATCGTCGTGGCCAACCACCCCTCCCTGCTCGACGCCGTGCTGCTGCTCAGCGTGCTGCCCAACGCCAGCTGCGTGCTCAAGGCTGGTCTGCTGCACAACCCGCTGTTCGGGATGGGTGCGCGCATGGCGGGCTATGTGAGCAACGAGGACGCGCGTCAGATGATCCTGGACTCCACACGCAGCCTGCAGGAGGGGGCGCAGTTCATCCTCTTCCCCGAAGGCACGCGCACCACGGACTTCCCGCTCAATCCGCTGAGCAGCGCCTGCGTCCTGCTGTCCAAGCAGAGCCGTGTGCCACTGCAGACCGTGATCCTGGAGTTCTCGACGCCTTACCTCGGCAAGCACTGGGGGCTGTTGCGACCACCCGAGCTGCCGCTGAGCATCCGCGCGCGCCTGGGTCGGCGCTTCGAGCCGCCGGAGTACACGGCCACCGCACTGGCAGAACTCGAAGCCTGTTTCCGGCAGGCGCTGGACAGCAGCTCAGACAGGCGCTGAAGCCTGAGTCGTCGGCAGGCTGTGTTCGAGCGTCTGGCGTGGCGTGTTGATCACGAGGATCTCCACCTGCGCGGCCTCAACGCCAGCAACCGTGAGCTGGGCCGAGGCCACCGCGGCGGTCTCGGACATGGGGCGTGTACGCAGGTCGACCTCGACGACCTCGCCTGGCAGCACTGGCCGCTTAAAGCTGCACTTGCGGATGCCGGCCAGCAGACCGACGTAGTCCCCCTCAAGCCGGCGCGCCACGGGCGAGCCCGCGCGCATGCCGGCCCCGGCGACCTGGGCCACGAGCTCCACCAGCATCACGCCTGGCACCAGGGGCAGGCCCGGGAAATGCCCGCGCAGCACGGCGCTGTCGGCCGGCCAGCAGGCCCGGGCCTGGAAGTGGTCATGGTCGAGCACGGTGAGCGCGTGCACGAGCTGCATTTCGCCGCGGTGCGGCAGCAGCGCATAGACGCCGGTGGCGTCCAGTTCGATCGGATAGGCGTCCATCGTGCGCGTGCCCCTCGCTTGCGGCGCCTCAGGCGTAGCGACGCGCGATCAGCGAGACATTGCTGCCGCCGAAGGCGAAGGAGTTGGACATCACCGCGCGCAGCTTCTGGCCATGGCGTGCCTCGCGCGGCACATAGTCCAGGGCGCAGCGCGGGTCTGGATGGTCCAGATAGGCGGTCGGCGGGATGCTGCCGCTGTGCAGGGCCAGCACGCTGAAGGCGAACTCGGTGGCCCCAGCCGCGCCGATCAGGTGGCCGTGCAAGGCCTTGGTGGAACTCACGGGCAGGCGTCGGGCATGGTCGCCGAAGACCTGGGCGATAGTCTCGCTCTCGATCACATCACCCGCCTCGGTGGCTGTGCCATGGGCATTGAGGTAGTCGATGGCCTCGGGCGCCATGCCCGCCTCGTCCAGCGCCATGCGGATGGCGCGGTACTGGCCCGCGCTCGAGGGCAGGGTCAGGTGCTCGGCGTCGCTGCTGCTGCCGTAGCCGCAGAGCTCACCGTAGATCGTGGCGCCACGACGCAGCGCGGACTCGGCTGTCTCCAGCACCAGGGCGGCCGCGCCCTCGGCCAGCACGAAGCCGCTGCGGTCCTTGTCAAAGGGGCGGCAACTCGCGGCCGGGTTGTCAGGATGGGGCTTGGCCATGACGCGCAGCGCGTTCCAGGCCATGAAGACGCCGGGTACGTTCATGGCCTCGGCACCCACGACCACGATGGCGTCGGCATAGCCGTGGCGGATGGTGCGGCAGGCCTCGCCCAGGGCCATCGCCGAGGAGGAACAGGCCACGCTGTAGGTATGGGTGGGCCCTCTGAACTGGTGCGCCATGGAGATGGCCGCCGTGGCCGCATTGGGCATCAGGCGGGGCACCGACAGCGGGTGCATGACGGTCGGGTTGCGCCCGGCCTGCAGGCTCTCGTGCAGACGCTTGTAGAGCGCCTCGCCTGTGGTGGCGCCGCCCAGGCCGATGCCGGCATAGACGCCAACGCGATCGGGGTCGAGGTCCCAGGCCTCGGCCCGCGCGTCGGCCAGGGCCTCGCGGCTGGCCAGCAGGGCGAACTGGGTGGCGCGGTCCAGACCCTGCGCGTTGCGGTCCAGCGGCTGTGCGAACGCGGGATCGACATCGGCCGACAGGGCGTTAGGCAGCCATTGGGTGATCTCCGGCGCCGCGGGCCGCACCGCGCCTTCGGCGCGCAACAGGCGTTCGAAGCTGGCCTGGCGCGTCAGGCCCAGGGGCGTCAGCAGGCCGATGCCTGTGACCACGACGCGCTGCAGCGTGTGCGCCATGCCGGAGGAAAAGGGTGGATTCAGGCCGCCTTGCCCTGCAGCGAGGCGGGCTCGGGCAGCTGACCGTTGTGGGCGGCGCGGATCGTGGCCTCGATGTCGGCCACCATGTCGTTGAAGCTCATGCTGCTGTAGCGCGCGGGGTCGTGCACCTGGAAGCCGTAGAGGTCTTCCACCTCGAAGAGCATTTCCACCACACCCAGCGAGTCCAGACCCAGGTCCTTGACCATGAGGTCGGCACGGTCGAACTCGGACGGATCGACATTGAATTGCTGGACCACGAAGTCCTGGATGATCTGACGCAACATGCTTGCTCTTACCCTCTGGCCTCCCCTGGCCTGCCAGCGGCTGCCGATGGATGGGCAGGATGGCAGACGTTACGGGAATTGTGTTTATAGGACGCCGCAGCGCAGGAAGGTCCTGTGACTGCGGACAAGGGAGGGATTTTATCCAAAATCCCCCCGCAAACCATGGGGAGTTAGCCCGGGTACTCAGCGCGGCCGGCCGGCCAGGCGCCTTGCCAGAAGCAGCGGCAAGCGCAGCAGGAAGCCGCACATGAGCCGGGTGTGCATCCAGGTCAGCAAGGCGTTGTCGCGCAGGTAGTTGAAGTGAGACACCCCGCCCTCGCCGGCCTGCAGGTACTTGACCGGTGCGTCGCGGTTGACCGGCCAGACGCCCCGCCAGCACAGGCGCACGGCGGCCTCGATGTCGAAATCGAAGCGCCGCATCCAGCGTTGGCCGCGCATGATGGCCACCAGCGGGGCCACGGGGTAGACGCGAAAGCCGTAGAGCGAATCGCCGATGCCCATCCACAGGGTCTCGAGATTGGCCCAGGCATTGGACACCTTGCGCCCCTGCACACGCAGGGCCGGGGCACTGGCATCGAAGACCGGTTTGCCCAGGATCATGTGCCGAGGCTGCGCCTGTGAGGCCTGCATGAAAGCCGGGATCAGCCAGGCCGGGTGCTGGCCATCCGAATCCATGGTCAGGGCATGCGTGTAGCCCTCGGCCTGGGCGGCCTGCAGGCCGTGCAGCACGGCCGCGCCCTTGCCCTGGTTGTGTTCGAGCACGAAGACGCGCAAATGAGGCAGCTCCTGCGCCAGGGCCTGCAGTTGCGCCCCGGTGCCGTCGGTGCTGCCATCGACCACCACCCAGACGGGCGCCCATTGCTGTAGCGCTTCACGCACGGTCTCCAGCACCTTGGCGCCAGCGTTGTAGGTCGGAATCAGGACCAGGTGGGTGGTCGAAGGCTCGGGGCTGCGTGCGTCAGGCATGGGCGGCCATTATGGCAAAGCGGAGTGGCGAACCCGTCAGCATCTGGGTGACCGAGTGCGGAACGCCGTGGGACCGGCAAAGCCTTGGCCACCGGCGTTGCCCCCTGCAAGGGGCTGAGGGCCGCGGCTCCAAGCCTGCAGATGCAGGCTTGGACGGGCCGAAGAGCCTGCGCCTATGGCGCAAGCACGTCTGGCGTAGCGACACGCAGTGCGCGCAGCCTGGGGCGGCGTCAAGTCACACACCAGGGCGCTGTGTCGTGGGCCAGGCCCATCCACAGGGCCCAGGCCGAGCTGGCCGCCAGCGCGAGACCTGCAAGGCGCACGCCCCACTGACCTTGCCCGCCCAGGCGCAACCAGAGCCAGGGACCGGCCAGCATGGAAACGGCCGTGCCCGTGGCAAACAAGGCCATGACCGCCGCACCTTCGAGCACCTGCCCCGTCATCGCCGCCACCAGCAGGGCCGAATACAGCAGGCCGCAAGGCAGCAAGGCCCAGAGCACGCCCATCGCCAGCGGCGCCCCGCGCCCGCGGCCGGCCGCCAGGACGCGCGCGCCCTGCCAGAGACGGCGGGCGGCGCTTTCGAGCCAGACCGGTTGCTGGGCACGCCACAGCAGCAGCAGGCCCAGCAGCAGGGCTGCGACATGGAATAGGGTCCAGACCGGGCGCAGCGCCGCCGACTGGATGGTGAGCCAGCCCAGGCCCTGGATAGAGGCCGCCGCCAGACCGCCCAGCGCGGCATAGCCGAGCACGCGCCCGAGCTGGAAAGTCCAGAGCGCCTCGTTGCGGCGCGCACCAGCCGCCTGGCCGATGCCGGCGCAGGCCGCGCCGCACATGGCGATGCAGTGGGGACCGCCCACCAGGCCCATAAGCAGGGCCGTCAAGGCCAGTGAGGTTTGCATGACCGCAGTGTAGACCGCGCCTCGCGAGCGGTGCCGGGACTCAGATGATCTTGGAGAAGCGCGCGCGGTTGCGGTCGGCCTGCAGATAGCGGTCGAAGACCATGGCCACGGCACGCACGAAGAACCAGCCTGTGGGCGTGACCTGGATGCCGGCCGCGTCCAGCGTCACCAGGCCCTGCTCTTCGAGTTCGTGCAGGGTCTCGATCTCGGCCGCGAAGTAGGCACGGAAGTCGATCAGGTAGGCCAGGTTGATGGACTCGTAGAGCACCTCGCCCTGGCACATCAGCGCCATGATGACCGCGCGCCGCACGAGGTCATCGCGGGACAAAGCCAGCCCGCGCACCACGGCGAAGCGGCCGTGGTCGATGGCGTCGTAATACTCCTCCAGGGTCTTGGCGTTCTGGCTGTAGGTAGCGCCGATGCGGCCAATGGAAGACACGCCCAGACCGATCAGGTCGCAGTCCGGCTGCGTGCTGTAGCCCTGGAAGTTGCGGTGCAGCCGCCCCTGGCGTTGAGCGACGGCCAGGGCGTCGTTGGGCAGCGCGAAGTGGTCCATGCCCACGTAGATGTAGCCCGCGTCCATGAAGCGCGCCATGGCATCGGCCAGCATGCTGAGCTTGGCCGGGGCACCCGGCAGCTCGGCCGTGGCAATACGGCGCTGCGGCTTGAAGCGTTCAGGCAGGTGGGCGTAGGCGTAGAGCGCGATGCGATCGGGTCGCAGCTCATTGACCTGCTGCAGGGTGCGCGCGAAAGATTCGGGTGTCTGCTGCGGCAGGCCGTAGATCAGGTCCACATTGACGGACTCGAAGCCGCGCTCGCGCGCGGCCTGCACGAGCGCAAAGACCTGCTCGGCCGGCTGCACACGGTGCACGGCCTTCTGTACGGCCGGGTCGAAATCCTGCACGCCGAAGCTCAGGCGGTTGAAGCCGAGCTCGGCCAGGGTGTCGAGCCGGCCCGCGTCGATGGTGCGCGGGTCGACCTCGACCGAATACTCGCCGCCCGGGGCCAGGGTGAAGCTGCGCTTGAGCATGGCCATGAGCTCGCGCAGCTCGGCGTCACTCAGGAAGGTGGGCGTACCGCCGCCCAGGTGCAGCTGGCTCACAACCTGACCCGTGCCAAGCTGGGCGGTGTGCAGATCCACCTCACGGCTCAGGTAGCGCAGGTACTCGGCCGCGCGGTCGTGGTGCTTGGTGATGATCTTGTTGCAGGCGCAGTAGTAGCACAGCGACTCGCAGAAGGGCACGTGCACGTAGAGCGACAGCGGGAGCACCATGGCCGCGGCGCCCGAGCGACGCTGCTGCAGTGCGCGTACGTAGTCGTCGGGGCCGAAGGCCTCGACAAAGCGGTCGGCCGTGGGGTAGGAGGTGTAACGCGGCCCGGCCACGTCATGGCGACGCAGCAATTCGGGGGTCAGGGGCGTGGCAGTGGGGGCGTTCATGGAGTCATCCTCGGATGCTGCCACTGTGCCGGACGAGGGAATTAATGTCTTGATGTGGGTCAAAAGCTGCTAAGGTAGGGTCTCTGGACAGCCTCAACCGCAGGGAGATATCGCATGACCGATGTCAAAATGGAGCGCATGAACCCGCACACGATCAAGGTCGCCTGTT
This sequence comes from Hylemonella sp., assembly GCF_027532185.1. Lineage (GTDB taxonomy): Bacteria > Pseudomonadota > Gammaproteobacteria > Burkholderiales > Burkholderiaceae_C > Hylemonella. The sequence goes on from NZ_JAPZSV010000002.1 coordinate 305,182, forward strand.
CCAATTGCAATCTGCGTGAGCTCTGCATGCCGCTGGGCCTGAGCACCGAGGAGATCGACCGCCTCGACAACGTGGTCGCCAACCGACGCAAGGTCAAACGCGGCACGTCCCTGTTCCGCAACGGCGAGAAGTTCACCTCGCTCTACGCCATCCGCACCGGCTTCTTCAAGACCTGTGTGGCGTCCGAAGACGGGCGCGACCAGGTGACCGGATTCCAGATGGCCGGCGAGATCATCGGACTGGATGGCATCGTCAATGACCACCACAGCTGCGACGCCGTGGCGCTGGAGGATGCCGAGGTGTGCGTGATGCCCTTCGACCGCATCGAGGAGCTCTCGCGCGAGATCAACGGCCTGCAACGCCATGTGCACAAGATCATGAGCCGCGAGATCGTGCGCGAGCACGGCGTCATGCTGCTGCTGGGCAGCATGCGCGCCGAAGAACGCCTGGCCGCCTTCCTGCTCAACCTCGTACAGCGTCTGCATGCGCGCGGCTTCTCGCAGTCCGAACTGATCCTGCGCATGACGCGCGAGGAAATCGGCAGCTACCTGGGGCTCAAGCTGGAAACCGTCAGCCGCACCTTCTCCAAGTTCATGGAGGACGGCATCATCGAGGTCAAGCAGCGCCATGTGCGCATCCTCGACACCGAGGCCCTGAGCCGTCTGGTGAACCACCAGACCGAGTGCCACTGAAGCAGGGCCAACCGGCCCGGCGGCTCAGCTGCAGCCGTCCTGCTTCGGGCAGCCCTCGGGCCGGTCTGACGCTGACAGCGGGCAGGCGTTGAGCTCGAACGGCGACAGGGCCAGTAAGGTGGTCAGCGCGCTGGAGAGCATGGTGACCCCCCAGAAGACGAAGAAGGCCAGGGTGTAGATCCCCTGCCTGGAAAGATCCAGCGGCTGGCCGAACCAGTGCAGATCCTGCGGATCCACCATGGCAAAAACTAGCATCTCCAGCAGACCGGCCACCAGAAAGGCCGGCCAAGCAATCCACATCAGTTTCTGCAGCTTCATGGCCCTGCTCCTGTGCCCGCGGCGCTCAAGGCTTGGCAACGGGCGCACCGGACGCCTGCGGTGGAGTCGGTACACCGGTCTGCGCATGGTTGCGCGCCTGCATGGCCGGCGCAACGCTGGACGGATCGGCCTGCAGCGTCTGAGCCTGGCGGTAGTCCTCCGATGTGATCACCGGGTCTGGCGTGCGGACCGCCAGCCAGAGCGTGATAAATCCCGCGATGACCACGATCACCGGCCCGGCGATGATCAGCCAGACATGGCCATAGCGCCACCAGGGTTGTGTGGGAGCCGGATGTGGGGTCTGAGTCATGACAGGCTTTCTCAACGGGGAACCAGGAAGACGGATTTCTCATGCACCGAGGCGGGACTGTCCGGGTCGGTGATCTCGAAGTGGATGGTGTGGGTCCCCGGACCTGCGGCCTCGTAGGGCAGCTGCAGACGCACAGCCACCCAGCGCGACTCCGTAGGTCCGACCTCGACCAGCTCCTCGGAAGCCACCGCCAGACCGGGCAGACCGGTGGCCGTGATGCGGTAGTGCTGCGCGGCTTCGGTGGCGTTCATGATCTGCAGGCGGTAGACGTTCTCGATCATGCCGCCAGCCACGATGCGCGCGAGCACGCCGCGGTCACGCACCACGTCCACCTTGAAGGGCGTGCGCAGCACCAGACTGACCAGCATGGCCGTGCAGACCGCGCCCAGGATGGTGCTGTAGATGAGCACACGCGGACGCAGCACGCGGCGCCAGGTCTGGGCCCGGCTCCACCCCCCCAGCTGCGCGTTCTGCGTCGTGTACTTGATGAGCCCGCGCGGGTAATTCATCTTGTCCATCACGTCGTCGCAGACGTCGATGCAGGCCGCACAGCTGATGCACTCGTACTGCAGACCTTTGCGGATGTCGATGCCCGTCGGGCAGACCTGCACGCACAGCGTGCAGTCGATGCACGAGCCCAGGCCCAGGGCTGCCGGATCGGCCTTGCGCGAACGCGCACCACGCGGCTCGCCGCGCTGCTCGTCATAGGAGACGATCAGGGTGTCGCGGTCGAACATGGCGCTCTGGAAGCGCGCATAGGGGCACATGTACTTGCAGACCTGCTCGCGCATGAAGCCGGCGTTGCCATAGGTGGCGAAGCCATAGAACACGACCCAGAAGATCTCCCAGGACGTCATGCGCAGCTCCAGCACCTCCCGCCCCAGCTCGGTGATGGGGGTGAAGTAGCCGACGAAGGTGAAACCGGTCCACAGCGAGAGCAGGATCCAGGCACCATGCTTGCCGGCCTTGCGCAGCACCCGGTTCGCGCTCCAGGGACCGGCGTCCAGCCGCATCCGTGCGGAGCGGTCGCCCTCGATCCTGCGCTCGATCCACAGGAAGATCTCGGTATAGACCGTCTGCGGGCAGGCATAGCCGCACCACTGGCGCCCAGCCACGGCCGTGAACAGGAAGAGCAGCAGCGCCGAGATGACGAGCAGCCCCGTGAGGTAGATGAAGTCCTGCGGGTACAGGACCAGGCCGAAGATGTAGAAACGCCGCGCGCCCAGGTCGAAGAGCACGGCCTGGCGCTGCCCCCACTCCAGCCAGGGCAGACCGTAGAACACCAGCTGGGTGATCCAGACGAAGACCCAGCGCCAGCGCGCGAACAGGCCGCTGACGCTGCGCGGGTAGATCTTCTGGTGCGCCTGGTAAAGCGAGACCAGCTCCGCGTCGTCGGCCACGGCGGCCGGCACGATGGGGATGATCTTGCCTGATGCGGTGTCGGGATCGCTCAATTGCGGGTCCGTCAGTTATTGCGCCGCCACCTTGGTCCCGCTGCGGCTCCAGACATAGGTCGCCAGCACCTGGATCTGCGCTGCGCTGAGCTTGCCCTCCTGCGCCGGCATCTGGTTGGTCTTGCCGCTGTTGATCATCGTGATGATGGCGCTCTCGCCCCAGCCATGCAGCCAGGTGTCGTCGGTCAGATTGGGTGCGCCCAGGGCCGTGTTGCCCTTGCCGTCCATGCCGTGGCAGGCCGCACAGGCGACGAACTTGGCCTTGCCGAGCGAGGCACGTAGGCTATCGTGCGGGCTGTTGGACAGGCTCAGCACATAGTGCGCCACGTTCTTCACGTCGTCGGGCGTTCCCACGGCGGCCGCCATGGGCGGCATCACACCCATGCGCCCCTTGGCGATGCTTTCCTGGATCTGCTCGGGCGCGCCGCCCCAGAGCCAGTCGGCGTCGGCCAGATTGGGAAAGCTCTTGCTGCCGCGCGCGTCCGAGCCGTGGCACTGCGCGCAGTTGTTCATGAACAGACGCTCGCCGATGGCCATGGCCTGGGGGTCGCGCGCCATGTCCTGCGCACTCATGGTGGTGAACCTGGCGTACAGCGGCGCGACCTCCTTCTCGCCCTTGGCCATCTCCGCCTCGTATTGGCCCAGCTGGCTCCAGCCCAGCTTGCCGGGGCTGCTGCCCAGGCCAGGGTACATGAAGAGGTAGAGCAGGCTGAAAACCACCGTGATGACGAACAACCACACCCACCAGCGCGGCAGGGGGTTGTTCATCTCGCGCAGGTCCCCGTCCCAGACGTGGCCCGTGGTGTTGTCGTTGGCCGTCATGGCCTTGGCCTTGCCGCTGAACCACAGCAGCAGCAGGCAGGCGATGATGCCGATGAGGGTGGCGGCCGCGACGAAGACCGACCAGAAATTGCTTGTGAAATCGCTCATGTTGTGTCCTTGGTCGGTGCGTTAATCCTGTTCGAAGGGCAGCCGGGCCGCCTGTTCGAAATCAGCCTGATTGCGCCCGGACCAGGCCCACCAGACGATGCCGATGAAGCAGACCAGCGCCGCCACGGTGACCAGGGAGCGAAGGGTGTTGACGTCCATGATGTTTCCTCCGTCTTACTTCAGGGCGGTGCCCAGGCCCTGCAGGTAGGCGATCAGGGCTTCCATTTCGGTCTTACCCTTGACCTCTTCGCTGGCCTTGGCGATCTGCTCGTCCGTGTAGGGCACACCCACCGTGCGCAGCGCCTTCATGTGCCGAGGCAAGGCGACATGGTCTACCAGATCCTTCTCCAGCCAGGGGTAGGCCGGCATATTGGACTCGGGGACGAGATCACGCGGGTTGATCAGGTGCAGGCGATGCCACTCGTCGCTGTAGCGGCCGCCCACGCGCGCCAGGTCGGGGCCGGTGCGCTTGCTGCCCCACTGGAAGGGATGGTCGTAAACCGACTCGCCGGCCACCGAGTAGTGGCCGTAGCGCAGGGTCTCGGCACGGAAGGGGCGGATCATCTGCGAATGGCAGTTGTAGCAGCCCTCGCGCAGGTAGACATCGCGCCCGGCCAACTGCAGTGCGGTGTAGGGCTGCACGCCCTTGATGGGCTCAGTGGTGGACTTCTGGAAGAACAGCGGCACGATCTCGACCAGGCCGCCAACCAGCAGCACCAGCAGGATGAGCACGATCATCAGGAAGTTGTTGGTCTCGATCTTCTCGTGCGACAGACCGCCGGAGGTGTTGTTGTTTGCCATGTTGGGATCCTCTTCAGGCATGGGCCGCAGCGGCGGGAATATTGACTTGGGTGGCACGGCCGGCGGTAGCGGTCTTGATCACGTTCCACAGCATGATGAGCATGCCCCCAAGGTAGAGCACACCGCCGAGCAGGCGCAGCACATAGAAGGGATAGGTGGCCTTGACCGACTCGACGAAGGTGTAGGTCAGCGTACCGTCGGGGTTGATGGCGCGCCACATCAGGCCTTGCATCACGCCGGCGATCCACATCGCCGCGATATAGATCACGATGCCGATGGTGGCGGTCCAGAAATGCACCTCGATGGCCTTGACGCTGTACATCTGCTTCTGACCGAACAGACGCGGGATCAGGTAGTACATCGAACCCATGGTGACCAGACCCACCCAGCCCAGGGCGCCCGAGTGCACGTGGCCCACGGTCCAGTCGGTGTAGTGCGAGAGCGCGTTGACGGTCTTGATCGACATCATCGGGCCCTCGAAGGTGCTCATGCCGTAGAAAGACAGCGAGACGATGAGGAAGCGCAGGATGGGGTCGTCACGCAGCTTGTGCCAGGCACCGCTGAGCGTCATGATGCCGTTGATCATGCCGCCCCAGCTCGGCGCCAGCAGGATGAGCGAGAACAGCATGCCGACGGACTGCGTCCAGTCCGGCAACGCGGTGTAGTGCAGGTGGTGCGGACCGGCCCACATGTAGGTGAAGATCAGGGCCCAGAAGTGCACGATGGACAGACGGTAGCTGTACACCGGGCGCTCGGCCTGCTTGGGGATGAAGTAGTACATCATCCCCAGGAAGCCCGCCGTGAGGAAGAAGCCCACGGCGTTGTGGCCGTACCACCACTGCACCATGGCGTCCTGCACACCGGCGTAGGCCGAGTAGGACTTCATGAGGCCGGCCGGTATGGCTGCACTGTTGACGAGGTGCAGCAGGGCCACGGCAAGGATGAAGGCGCCGAAGAACCAGTTGGCCACGTAGATATGCTTGACCTTGCGCGTGCCGATGGTCCCGAAGAAGACCACGGCGAACGCCACCCAGACCGCGGTGATCAGGATGTCGATCGGCCACTCGAGCTCGGCGTATTCCTTGCCCTGGGTGTAGCCCAGCGGCAGCGAGATGGCGGCCAGCACGATGACGGCCTGCCAGCCCCAGAAGGTGAAGGCCGCGAGCTTTTCGCCGAAGAGCCGCACGTGGCAGGTGCGCTGCACCACGTAGTAGGCGGCCGCGAACAGGCCGCAGCCCCCGAAGGCGAAGATCACAGCGTTGGTGTGCAGCGGCCGCAGGCGGCCGTAACTGAGCCAGGGAATGCCGAAGTTGAGCTCGGGCCAGGTCAGCTGGGCGGCAATGATCACGCCGACCAGCATGCCCACCACCCCCCAGACCACCGTCATGATGGCGAACTGGCGCACAACGGTGTCGTTGTACACGGTCGCCTGCTGGTTTGAAAATGCCATGTGCACCTCTCTTTTTATGAACCCCGTGGAGTGTCCGCCTTTGGACCAGGACACCATTTGACGCAAATCAACCGCCCTCACGAATCCCGCAGGATGCGTTCGCCCTCGGACTCCAAGTCTTCGAACTGTCCGCGTTCGATGGCCCACCACAGGCCCGCAAGAATGAAGAAGACCAGCGCCACCGACAAAGGGATCAGCAGGTAAAGGATGTCCATCAGCGGCTCTCCTTGCCGCGCCAGCCCGGCGCCAGGCGCAATGCATTGACGACGACGAGCAGCGAACTGGCCGCCATGCCCAGACCGGCCAGCCAGGCCGGCATCCAGCCCACCACGGCCAGCGGCACGCAGACCGCGTTGTAGGCCACAGCCCAGCCCAGGTTCTGGCGCACGATGCGCAGCGTGCGCCGCGCCAGGCGGATGCCCTCCTCCACCCGGGCCAGTTGCTCACCCAGCATCACGAAATCCGCGCGTGACTGCGCCAACGGCACGGCCCGCCCGAAAGCGATGGAGGCCTGGGCGCCCGCCAGGGCCGGTCCGTCGTTCAGGCCGTCACCCACGACCACGGCCTGGCGACCCGCCAGCCTTGCCTGTTGCAAGGCCTCCAGCTTGTCCTGCGGCGTGCAGCCGCCGAGCGCCTGGGTAATGCCCAGCTGCTGTGCCACGCGCGCCACGGCCTCGGGCGCGTCACCCGAAAGGATGCGCACCTCGATGCCCTGGGCCTGCAGCGCCGCTACGGTGGCCTGGGCGTCGGGCCGCAGGTCCTCGCCAAACTCGAAGGTCGCGAGCCAGCCCTGTGCATCACAGAGCACGGCATGCGGGCCAGCCACCGGCTGCGCCGGCACACCACAGTGCGCGGCCGAGCCCAGACGCAAGGTCTGCGAGGCCTCGTCGGCGGTCTGACGCACCTGCCCGGTGAGGCCGGCACCAGCCTGCTCCTGCACCTGCTCACTGAGCCAGGGCGCCACGGCGTCCGCCTCGGCCGTGGCCTGTAGCGCGCGCGAGACCGGATGGAGCGAATGCCGCGCCAGCGCCGTCGCCTGGGCCAGCACCTGGCCGCGCGTGGCGCCTGCGCGCAGGCGCAGGCCCTGCAGCACGAGTGCGTCACGGGTCAGCGTGCCCGTCTTGTCGAAGATCACGAGGTCGGTGTGGGCCAGCGCCTCCAGCGCGCCGAGCCGGCGCACCAGCACCCCCTGACGCGCCAGGGTGCCTGCGGCCGCCAGCATGGCCGCAGGCGTGGCCAGCGAGAGCGCGCAAGGACAGGTGACGATGAGCACGGCCACCGCCACCATGAGCGCATGCGCCGGATCCTGCGACCACCACCAGGCGGCAGCACCGGCCGCGGCCAGCAGCACACCGATAAGAAAGGGCCGGGCCAGCCGGTCCACCAGCAGCGCCAGCTGGGGCCGGCTCTGCGCAGCCTCCTCCATCAGGGCCACGATCTGGGCGTAGCGCGTGTCCTCTCCCGTGCGCTCCACGCGCACCCCTACGGCGGCGCTGAGGTTGTGGCTGCCGGCGATCACCGCCGCACCGGGGCCGCGCGGCAGCGGGCGCGACTCGCCGGTGAGCAGGGCTTCGTCGGCATGGGTCTGGCCTTCGAGCACGATGCCATCGGCCGGGAAGGACTCTCCGGGCAGCACGCGCAGCACGTCGCCCGGACGCAAGCGGTGCACGGCCACGCGCTCGAACTCACCGTCGGCGCGCTCGCGCAGCACGCTGTCGGGCAGGCGGTTCATCAGCGCATCCAGCGCCCCAGCGGTGCGCTCGCGCAGGCGCTGCTCCAGCCAGCGGCCGGTGAGCAGGAAGAAGACGAACATGGTCAGCGAGTCGAAGTACACCTCGCGACCGAAGAGGCCCTGCGGCTCGAAAGTACCCGCCGTGCTGACCACAAAGGTGATGGCCATGCCCAGTGCCACCGGCAGATCCATGCTGATGCACCGCTGCAGGATGTCGCGCCAGGCCGCGGCAAAGAAGGGCGTGCAGGAGAAGAAGAGCACGGGCAGCGTGATGACCCAGGAGGCCCAGCGCAGCAGCTGCTCCATCTCCATCGTGAGGTCACCCGGCTCCGCTACATAGGCAGGCCACGCGTACATCATGACCTGCATCATGCAAAAGCCCGCAAGCAGCCAGCGCCACAGCGACTTGCGGGTCTCCTTGCGGCGGCGCTCACTGGCCAGCGCGTCCTGTGCCGGCACGGCGCGGTAACCGGCGCGACGCACGGCCTGCATCCACTCGGAGGGGCGCACGGCTCCGGCATCCCAGAGCACGCGCGCGCGCCGACTGCCGGCGCTGACGCTGGCGCTGCTCACGCCGGGCACGCGCCGCAGCGCGTCCTCGACATTGAGGGCGCAGGCTGCGCAGTGCATACCTTCGATCAGCAGATGGGATTCCCAGCAGCCCTGCGTCTCGCTGGCGCCTGCCTGGGGCCGGCTGAAGCCCGACCACAGCTGGGGATCATCCAGCAGGCTTTCGCCCACCAGCCGGTCCGATGGGGCGACGGCCGCGGAGGCGCCAGCAGACGTGGCAGGCGGTGCGGCAAGACTGGCGGAGCTCATGGACATCAAGCCTATCGGGCCGAACCCGCCTCCTACTTGATATGGATCAAGACCATAGCAGAAGCATGTGACCTAAGCTAGGGGCACCGCAACAAAGCCTGAAGGAGTCATCATGTACAAGCGCATCCTCGTCGCCACCGATGGCAGCACCCTCTCGAAGAAAGCCGTGAGCAGCGCCGTGGCCCTGGCCCAGCTCAGCGGCGCCGAGCTCGTCGCCCTCAAGGTGGTACCGCGCTACCCGCAGAGTTACTTCGAAGGCGGCCTGGCACTGCCGCTGAGTGACATCAACAGGATCGAGAAGCAGTGGACCACCCAAGGCCAGGCCGTGGTGGATGCCGTGGCCAAGACCGCGAAGGGCAAAGGCGTCGCGACCAAGGGCGTGGTCGTCAAGTCGGACCTGATCAGCGAGGCCATCATCGCCACAGCGAAGAAGAACAAATGCGACCTCATCGTCATGGCCTCGCACGGCCGCAAGGGCATCAAGCGCCTGCTGCTGGGCAGCGAAACCCAGCAGGTCCTGACGCACTCGCACATTCCGGTGCTGGTCTTGCGCTGAGGCAGCGCGCCGCAAACTGGTAAATTCCCGGGGGAACACACCCCGGGACACCATGAACATCGCGCGCCTCCTCCTCCCTCTTGCCCTGCTGCCGCTCGCGGCGCAGGCCCAGCCGGTCACGCTGCGCTCGGTCGACAGCAGCGAGCTGGGCGTGGAAATCATGCAGCTGCGCTATGACGCCGGCAGCGGCAGCACGGCCTTCGAGCACGAGGGCAACAAGGTGGGGCTGATGTTCCGCTTCACCCAGGCCCTGAGTGACAACTGGTACTGGGGCGGCGACGCCCGCCAGTCGCACGGCAACATCAACTACAGCAGCGCCAGCCGCGGCGAGAAAGGCGGCAACGCCGACGTCGTAACCGAGGTGCGAATCACCGGCGGCAAGGACTATCCCCTGGGCTCGCAGCTGCTAGCCCCCTACTTCGGCCTGGGCTATCGCAAGCTCAGCACCGACCTCAAGGGCCTGACGAGCACGGGCGACGAAGGCTATCGCCGCCGCAGCCAGTACGTCTACCTGCCCCTGGGCCTGACCCACCGCCTGCAGCTCGGGCCCGAGGCACGGCTGTCGAGCAGTTTCGAATACGACCTGCTGCTCGACGGCCGTCAGCAGTCCTTCCTCTCGGACGCCGACGCCACCTCAAACGACCCGGTCAACAGCCAGCGCAAGGGCTATGGCCTGAGGCTGAACAGCAGCTTCGAGACTTACCACTGGTCCATCGGCTTCTTCGTGCACTACTGGCGCATCGGCGCATCGGACGAGGCGCGTCAGTCCCTGGGCGGCGCTCCGGGGGCATTGGTCGTGGAGCCACGCAACAGCACGCGCGAAGCGGGCGTGCAGTTCCGGCTGCGCTTTCACTGACTGGCTTGGCCGAGAGCCAAACTCGCGAGACCGCGGGGCCGGCGTCTCCATCCCGCGACAACATCGGCCGGCGCGGTCAGTTGACGCAAGGGCTGGTTTAGGATGGCGCCAGGCTTGAACCACATCAGAATTCCAAGGTAGGGAGAACTCATGTCCTGCAGGACAGTACTTTGCTCACTCATGCTGGCCGGTATCCCGGCACTCGCCCCGGCCCAGAGCATGCCTCTTAAGACCACCACAAGCATCGAGATCGGCGGCCAGCTCTCACAGTACAGCTACGAGGAAGAGGTCAACAACAGCTTCTTCATGTCGCTCAAGGGCAGCAAACTGGGCCTGGTCGGCAGCTACACGCGGGCCCTCGAGGGAGGGGTCTACTGGGGTGTGGATGGGCGTTTCGCCGCCGGCAACAACCACTACAAGAGCTCGGGGACGGGCGAGGCCAGCCACAATCCGGACCATTACACTGACGCGCGCCTCATCGCGGGACGCGATATCGAGCTCGGCTCGCAAGTGCTGTCCCTCTACTCGGGACTCGGCACCCGCTACCTCAAGAGCGATCTTCGCGGCTACTCCACCACCGGCGCCGTGGGCTACCGACGCAGCAGCCACTACCTCTATCTGCCACTGGGTGTGACACACCGTTTCCGGCTCAGCAACGAGGCACGCTGGGCGACGACACTGGAGTACGACCACCTGATCGAAGGCACGCAGAAGTCCTATCTGACCGATGTCGCCGGCTACACCAGCGATCTGGAAAACCAGCAGAACAAGGGCCACGGCCTGCGCCTGAACTTGGCCTACGAAACTGCGACCTGGTCAGTCGGCATGTTCTACCAGGCCTGGAACATCGGCGATTCGGAGATCGGGACCTACACCTCAACCACCACGGTCTACACGGGGTATGAACCTAAGAACACCACGCGCGAAGTCGGGGTACAGGTTCGTTACCGCTTTCACTGACAAGGGGTCGCCCCAAAAAAAAAGACGCCGGCAATGCCGGCGTCTTTTCTGTGCACATCATCCAGGCGGTCAGCTGAACAGCGTCTTGTACTGGTCGCGCAGCAGGTTCTTCTGCACCTTGCCCATGGTGTTACGCGGCAGGTCGTCGACCACATAGCACTTCTTGGGGATCTTGAAGTTGGCCAGCTTGGACTTCAGCGTGGCGATGATCTGTTCGCTATCCAGTGCGGCGCCGGGCTTGCGCACCACCACGGCCACTCCGACCTCGCCGAAGTCCGGATGGGGCACGCCGACGAGCGCGCTCTCGGCCACGCCGGGCAGCTCGTTGATATAGCCTTCGATCTCCGCCGGGTAGACGTTGTAACCGCCACTGATGATCAGGTCCTTGCTGCGGCCTACGATGGTCACGTAGCCACGTTCGTCGTACTTGCCCACGTCGCCGGTCTTGAAGTAGCCATCGGCGGTGAACTCCTCTTTCGTCTTCTCGGGCATGCGCCAGTAGCCCTTGAAAACGTTCGGTCCTTTGACCTGGATGCCACCGATTTCGCCCGTGGGCAGGGGCTGGCCATCGTCGCCGGCCACACGCAGGCTCACGCCGGGCAGCGGGAAGCCCACCGTGCCGCCGCGGCGCTCGCCCAGTTTGGGATCGTAGGGATTGGAGGTCAGCATGATGGTCTCGCTCATGCCGTAGCGCTCCAGGATGGTGTGGCCCGTGCGCTGCTGCCAGGCCTGGAAGGTTTCCAGCAGCAGCGGGGCGGACCCGGCGATGAAGAGGCGCATATTGCGCACCGCCTCGCGCGTGAGCGTGGGCTCGGCCAGCATGCGCACGTAGAGCGTGGGCACGCCCATGAAGACCGTGGCCTCAGGCAGCTTCTCGATGACCCTCTTGGGATCGAACTTGGCCATCCAGAGGATCTTGCTGCCGTTGAGCAGCGCACCGTGCAGGGCCACGAAGAGGCCGTGCACATGGAAGATGGGCAGTGCATGGATCAGCACGTCACCGTTCTTCCAGCCCCAGTAATCCTTGAGCACGCGCGCGTTGCTCAGCAGGTTGCCGTGGGTGAGCATGGCGCCCTTGCTGCGGCCCGTGGTGCCGCTGGTGTAGAGGATGGCCGCCAGGTCGTCCCCCTGGCGCGGCACCGGCGTGTGGCGGTCTGAACAGTGCGCGGCGCGCTCCAGCAGCGTGCCGGTGCGGTTGTCGTCCAGCGTGAAGACATGCTTGGTGCCGGCCTGGAAGGCCAGCTTGCTGACCCAACCGAAGTTCTTGGGGCTGCAGACGACGACGGCCGGCTCGGCGTTGCCGATGAAGTACTCGATCTCGGCGCTCTGGTAGGCGGTGTTGAGCGGCAGGAAGACATAGCCGGCGCGCAAGGTGGCCAAGTAGAGCATGACGGCCTCGACCGACTTCTCCACCTGCACGGCCACGCGTGCGCCTTCGGCCAGCCCCAGGGACTTGAGCAGATTGGCCATCATGGCCGTGGCGCGCTCCAGGTCGCGCCAGCTGTAGTTCAGACCGTTGTCGGTCTCGATGGCGGTGGCATCGAGATCGGACGGAAAGGCCGCGCGCAGCGCGGTGTAGAGGTTGTCGTTGGCTTGTGACATGGCGGATCGGAAAGGTCAGGACAGAGAAAAATCGGCTGGCCGCTTGGCCAGGAAAGAGGCGATGCCTTCGCGGTGCTCAGCGCTGTCGGCATAGGCATAGGCGCCGGCGAGCAAGGCCCCGGGCACCTCGGCGGCCATGGGCTGCAGGGCTCGCAGGGTCTGTTTGTTGAGGCGTGCTGCCTGGGGCGCGAGTCGGCTGACGCGTTGCACGCTCTGCTCGACTTCAGGCGCCAACCCGGCCTCGGGCACGACGCGCTGCAGAAAACCGCGCATATGCATCTGCGGTGCTGTCAAAACTGCGGCTTCGAGCAGCATCTCGCGGGCGCTGGCGGCGCCCGCCTCGCGCAGCACCAGGGCCGCCTCACGCGGCGCCATGGGGAAACCCAGGCGCCCGATCGGGGCGCCGAAGCGGGCCGTGTCGGCGGCGATGCGAAGGTCGCAGCAGCAGGCGATCTCCACGCCCGCGCCCATGCAGTTGCCTTCGATCTGGGCCACCACAGGCACGTCGCAGTCCAGCACAGCCTTCAGACCGCCCCAGACCTCGTCCTCGTGGAAGACACGCAGGTCGGGTTCGCTGAAGCGGAAACTCTCGTATTCGGAAATGTCACCGCCGGCACAGAAATGACCGCCCTCCCCGCGCAGCACGATGCAGCGCAGGGAGGTGTCGGCATGCAAGGCGGTGAAGACGGCGCGCAGTTCACGCCACATCGCACGCGACATGGCGTTGAATTTGCCCGGATGGCTCAGCGTCACGCGGGCGATAGCGCCCTGGCGCTCGCTCAGGATCTTGCCGCTCATACCGGGTCTGCGCGCCTCACGGTTACCCGCTTGTTCAGTCGAGCTTGGCGCCCGAGAGCTTGACGACCTGGGTCCAACGCTTGACTTCGGCACTGACGAACTGGCCGAACTGCGATGGCGTCATGTCGCTGAACTCGGCGCCCTGGTTGGCCCAGACGGCCTTGGCCTCGGGCGTGGCACCCGCCTTGCGGATCTCGGCCACGGCGGCGGCGGCGGCGTCGGCCGGCGTGCCCTTGGGCGCCCAGACGCCGTACCAGGTCTGCACCGTGTAGTCGGGCAGGCCCAGCTCGGCCGCGCAGGGCACGTCGGGGAATGCTGCATTGCGCTTGGTGCCCGCCACCATCAGCGCCTTGATGCGACCGCCCTTGATGTGGCCGGCGGAGGAACCGAGGCCATCGAACATCATGTCCACGTTGCCTGCAATCAGATCCTGCAGGGCCGGACCGGCGCCGCGGTAGGGGATGTGGGTGATGAAGGTCTTGGTCTGCTGCTTGAAGAGTTCGCCCGCGAGGTGGTGCGAGGTGCCGCTGCCAGCCGAGCCGTAGTTGAGCTTGCCGGGGTTGCGGCGCAGCATCTCGAGGAAGGACTTGAAATCACCTTCGGTGACCTTCTTGGGGTTGACCACCAGCACCTGCGGCACGGTGGCAACGAGAGCCAGGGGCACGAAATCCTTCTCGATATCATAGTCCAGCTTGGGGTACATGGACGGGGCAATGGTGTGGTGCACGGCGCCCATGAACAGGGTGTAGCCATCGGGCTGGGCCTTGGCGGCAATGCTCGCGCCCAGGGTGCCGCCGGCGCCGCCACGGTTGTCGATGATGAGCTGCTTGCCGGTCAGCTTGGAGAAGGACGCCGACAGCGGACGCGCAAAGGCGTCGGTACCGCCGCCCGCCGGGAAAGGCACGATCAGCGTGACGGGCTTGCTGGGCCAGCCCGACTGGGCCTGGCTCAGCAGCGGGCCGGCGGCCAGGCCGGCGGCGGCATAGCGCAGCACGCTACGTCGGCTCAGGCCTTCGATCTTGTCTTGGTTCATCGTTGTCTCCTTGTGTTGATGTTGATGTTGATGGGTAAGACTGCGGCACTCAGAACTGCAGTTCCTCGATAGCGCCCGCAACAGCTATTTTGCCGTCGACAAGCTGGGCACGGTTGCGATCCAGTCGCTTGAGATCGTACAGGTAGTTCACCATGAGGCCATAGGACTGCTGCAAACCCTTGGGCGAGGGATCGCCCAGCCAGTTCAGGCGCTCGACCCGTGCGCCATTGCCCAGATGGAAGCGCGCGACCGGATCCACCGGCTTGCCTTCGCTGAGCTCGCGCCCCAGGTACTGGGCGGCGCACTGCAAGAGCCAGCGCCGCAGCGGCGAACGCGCGTCCAGCGTCTCCACATGCTCCAGCGCCTGAAGCAGGTGGACCGCGGTCGGCGGCTCGAAGCCCGCGGCGCGGCCCAGCTCAGCCCGCTCCTTCTCAGGCGTGAGTTCGAGCATGCGGGCCGCATTCTGGGCCAGCCATTTGCGCAGGCCGGGGATCGGCGAGAGGGTCGAGAAATGTTTCAGACGCGGAAACTCGGCGCTCAGGGTCTCGACCACACGCTTGATCAGCGAGTCCCCGAAGCTCACGCCGCGCAGGCCGTTCTGCGTGTTGCTGATGGAGTAGAAGATGGCCCAGGTAGCCTTGTCCAGGTCGGCCGCGGCAGCCTTCTCATCGAGCAGCGGGGTGATGCTCTCGGCCATGTGGTCGATCAGCGCGACCTCGACGAAAATCAGCGGCTCGTCGGGTAGGCGCGGGTGGAAAAAGCCGTAGCAGCGGCGGTCGGAATCGAGCCGGTTCTTGACGTCGTCCCAGCTGCGGATGTCGTGCACAGCCTCGTACTTGATGAGCTTTTCCACCAGCGAAGCCGGCGAATCCCAGCTGATGCGTCGCAGCTCCAGAAAGCCCACATCGAACCAGGTGGAGAACATGTACTCCATCTCCACGTCCAGGGCCTGCAGACGCTTGTCCTTTTTCAGATAGGGCTGCATCTCGGCGCGTACGTCGACCAGGAAGCGTATGCCTTCGGGCAGCACGCTGAAACGCTGCAACAGGCGCCGACGGGGCGAGACGGTGGACCGCCGGTACTGCACCTCGGCTGCGGCCTCGTCGGGCGTGCCCACGGCAGCGGCAAACTTGGCCTGGGCCTTCCTGACCTTCTCGGGGTCAGCCGTGAACATCTCGCTCATCAGCAACCAGATATCGTGCCGGCGCTCGGCGCTCGCGCGTGCATAGCGTTCGATCAGCACGCGGGCCCGGCGCCCGCCCTCCACTTCCCCGATCTGCGGGTCGATCGTGGCCCGCAGCTCCTCCAGGGTCAGGCGCAGCATGCGCGGCGACATCGCCTCGCCCTTGTGGCGCAAGCTGGCGGCCAGACGCTCACGCGTCGAGCGCTCGGACGGCGCGGGCTCCGCACTCGCGGCTCGGCCCGTGGCGTGCAGCGCCGTCGCCCCGCCCTCGCCTGCGGGCAACAGCCCCTGGCGAGTCACCGGCAGCAGACGCGTGACCTGACGACTGATCCAACTGCTCGCGTTCATGCCAACCTCCGGCTCTGTTGACGGGACAAGTCACGCAGCGCCTCGCGCTGACGTGTCAGATGGGTGCGCATGGCGGCCTCGGCGCCCAAGGCATCACGCGCCTTGAGTGCGGCAAAGACCGCCATGTGTTCGCTCAGGCTCTGCTCCAGCCGACCGGGGGCGTGCAGCTGTTGCAGGCGCGCGAGCTTGAGAATCTTGCGCAGGTCGCCGATGACCTGAGCCAGCCAGCGGTTGTCCGCCAGGGTGATGATCGCCTCGTGGATGGCGTAGTTGGTGTCGTAGTAATCGACGATGCGCTTGTGGCGTGCCGCCTTCTGCAGCTTGTCGTGCAGCACCTCCAGCGCGGCCAGATCGGCATCGCTGGCGTGCAGTGCGGCTTCGTGGGCACAGCGGCCTTCGAGCAGGGCGATCACGGGGAAGATGTCGTCGAGATCGCGCTCGGTCACCTCGTTGACGAAGCAGCCGCGCCGCGGCTCATGCCGCACCAGGCCTTCGGCCGTGAGCACCTTGAGCGCTTCGCGCAAGGGGGTGCGGGAGATCGCCAGCCGCTCGCACAGGGCCACCTCGTCCACAAAGCTGCCCGGCGCCAGCGTGCCGGAGAAGATCTCCTGCCGCAGGGTGTCGGCGACCTGTTCGTGCAGCGAGTTGTGGACGACACGCATGGTGTGGACCCCGGTAGGTGGAGCGGGAGCAGACGGAAGGATTCCGCCCGACCCTGCTCATAATTTTCTGTAATTATGGGTAATTACAGAATCCGTGTAAACCCTGATTGGCCGGCCCGGCCGGTGGGCTGCCACGTTCCGCAAAGGATCAGCGGAGTCGCGGCTGCCGGCCAGCCCAGACCCAGAGGCCCACACCCGCCGCAATCATGGGCAGGCACAACCACTGGCCCATGCTGAGGTTGAGCGCCAGCAGCCCCAGGTAGTCATCGGGCTCGCGGAAATACTCTGCGAGGAAGCGCAGCAGGCCATACCCGGCCAGAAAGACCGCGCCCACCTGCCCACGCGCGCGCGGCTTGCGGGCATAAAGCCAGAGCAGCACGAACAGCAACAGGCCTTCCAGCAGGAACTGGTAGATCTGCGAAGGATGACGCGGTGCGTCGCCCGCACCGCGAAAGACCATGGCCCAGGGCAGCGAGGGATCGGCCAGGCGCCCCCAGAGCTCGCCGTTGATGAAGTTGCCAACGCGCCCGGCGGCCAGCCCCGTGGGCACGCAGGGTGCCACGAAGTCGGCCACGGCCAGCCAGTGTTTCTTGCGCATGCGCGCAAACCAGAACAGGGCCACGACCACACCCAGCATGCCGCCGTGAAAGCTCATGCCGCCCTGCCAGAGCGCGAAGATCTCCAGAGGATGGCTCAGGTAGTAGGCCGGCTTGTAGAACAGGCAATAGCCCAGACGCCCGCCGACAACCACGCCGATCACCCCATAGAACAGCACATCCTCGACATCGCGCCGGCTCCAGGCCGCGTCACCCGTGGCCGACGCATAGGGCTCGTGGCGCAGGCGGCGCAGGCCCAGCCAGAAGAAGAGTCCGAAAGCGATGAGGTAGGTGATGCCGTACCAGTGGATGGCAAGCGGCCCCAGGCGCAGCGCGACCGGATCGATGGCGGGGTGGATCAACATGGGCGCGATTGTGCCAGCGTGCGCACCAGCGCCACGAAGCGCGCAAGCACCGGGTTCTCGTCCCCATGCCGCCAGACCAGCCGGGTCTCGCAGCGTGGCACATCGGCACGCGACAGCTCGCGGTAGACCACGCCCTGGCGTTCGAAGCGCGTCACGCTGCGCGGCACCCAGGCCAAGCCCAGACCGGCCGCCACCAGGTTCACGATGGTCTGCATCTGGATCGCCTCCTGCACCACCCGCGGCGATCGGCCCTGGGCGTGGTAGAGCGCAAACAGCGCGTCATGGATAGAGGGCAGGATGCGACGCGGAAACAGGACCAGCGGTTGCTCCAGCACCCGCGCGAGGCTCAGGCGCGCTGCCGTCGCCAACGCATGGCTGGCCGGCAGGGCCAGCACCAGCGGCTCCTCGGCCACGCAGAGGGAGGCGTAGGCCGGCGGCGCAAAGCCCGGCGAGTGCAGCAGCACGCCGGCATCGAGCTCGCCACGCGCCAGCGCTTCCTGCTGCACATCGCCCGTGGCCTCGATCAGTTCCAGCGCCACCTGCGGCGCGTGCTCACGCAGGCCGCGCACCCAGCCCGGCAGCTGCTCAAAGCCCACCGTGGAAACAAAGGCCAGGCGCAGCCGCCCGACCTCGCCCGAGGCGGCCGCACGGGCGATATCCGGCAGGCGACGCGCGCGCGCCAGCAACTCCCGCACCTCGGGCAGCAGGGCCAGCGCGGCCGGAGTGAGGGCCACATGGCGGCGGCTGCGCTCGAACAGGCGCAGGCCCAGTGTCGCCTCGAGCTGGGCAATGGCCTGGGTCAGCGGCGGCTGGGTCATGTGCAGGCGCGCTGCCGCACGGCCGAAATGCAGCTCTTCGGCCAGGGTCAGGAACTGGCGCCAGACGCGCAGATCCACGGAAGCGGTAGTCATACGCCAAGCATATCAATAGTTGATGAAAAATAGATTGGAAGCTATCAACGGCCGCGCGCATACTCCGGGCTTCGTCTCTTTTAAGGACACCTCCGACCATGAACCAGAAAGTCATCAAACTGCGCAGCGCCAACATCACCGAGGGCAAGTCGCGTGCACCCAACCGATCCATGTACTACGGTATGGGCTATCAGGAGGGCGATTTCGGCAAGCCCATGGTCGGCGTGGCCAATGGCCACAGCACCATCACCCCCTGTAACTCAGGCCTGCAGAAGCTGGCCGATGCGGCCGTGGCCGGCATCGAGGAAGCCGGCGGCAACGCCCAGATCTTCGGCACGCCCACCATCAGCGACGGCATGGCCATGGGTACCGAAGGCATGAAGTACTCCCTCGTGAGCCGCGAGGTCATCAGCGACTGCATCGAGACCTGCGTGCAGGGCCAGTGGATGGACGGCGTGCTGGTCGTGGGCGGCTGCGACAAGAACATGCCCGGCGGCCTGATGGGCATGCTGCGCGCCAACGTGCCCGCCATCTACGTCTATGGCGGCACCATCCTGCCTGGCCACTACAAGGGCCAGGACCTGAACATCGTGAGCGTGTTCGAGGCCGTGGGCCAGAACGCGGCCGGCAAGCTCAGCGACGAGGACCTCAAGCAGATCGAACAGCGCGCCATCCCCGGCACCGGCTCCTGTGGCGGCATGTACACGGCCAACACCATGTCCAGCGCCTTTGAAGCTCTGGGCATCTCCCTGCCCTACTCGTCCACCATGGCCAACCCGCACGACGAGAAGATGAACTCGGCCAAGGAATCGGCCAAGGTGCTGCTCGAAGCCATCAAGATGGACCTCAAGCCGCGTGACATCGTCACGCGCAAGAGCATCGAGAACGCCGTGGCCGTGATCATGGCGACCGGCGGCTCGACCAACGCCGTGCTGCACTTCCTGGCCATCGCCCATGCCGCCGGCGTGGAGTGGACCATCGACGACTTCGAGCGCGTGCGCAGGAAGACGCCCGTGCTCTGCGATCTCAAGCCCAGCGGCAAGTACCTGGCGGTGGACCTGCACCGCGCCGGCGGTATCCCCCAGGTCATGAAGATCCTGCTCAACGCCGGCCTGCTGCACGGTGACTGCATCACCATCACGGGCAAGACTGTGGCCGAGACGCTCAAGGACGTGCCCGACCAGCCGCGCGCCGACCAGGACGTGATCCGCCCCATCGGCAATCCCATGTACAAGGAAGGCCACCTCGCCATCCTCAAGGGCAACCTCTCGCCCGAGGGCGCCGTGGCCAAGATCACCGGCCTCAAGAACCCGGTCATCACCGGCCCGGCCCGCGTGTTCGACGACGAGCAGTCGGCCCTGCAGGCCATCCTGGACGGCAAGATCAAGGCCGGCGACGTGATGGTGCTGCGCTACCTCGGTCCCAAGGGCGGTCCGGGCATGCCCGAGATGCTGGCCCCCACGGGCGCGCTGATCGGCGCGGGCCTGGGCGAAAGCGTGGGCCTGATCACCGATGGCCGCTTCTCCGGCGGCACCTGGGGCATGGTGGTGGGCCACGTGGCGCCCGAGGCTGCCGCGGGCGGTACCATCGCCTTCGTCAACGAAGGTGACAGCATCACCATCGACGCGCACCAGCTCAAGCTCGAACTCAACGTGCCCGAGGCAGAGATCGCCAAGCGCAAGCAGGGTTGGACGCCGCCCAAGCCGCGCTACACCCGCGGCGTGCAGGCCAAGTTCGCCTTCAACGCCTGCTCGGCCAGCAAGGGCGCCGTGCTCGACAACTACTGAGCACCCCACCCCGCAGACAAAAAAGCCCCGGCATGCCGGGGCTTTTTTCTCGGGCGTCGACTTCAGCGCCTTTTCTTCTTGAGGCCCATGGCGTCGCGCTGCTTGTTGATGCGGTCCAGCCGTCGCTGATCTTCGCGCTCCATGGCCTTGCGCCGCGTGTAGCCACTGGCGTCCGCCCAGGTCCACCAGGCCACCGCCAGGGCAAAGGGTGCCAGCACGATCCACCAGCTCCAGCCCATGACGGGATCGATGTCCAGGTACTTCATCAGCAGCAGAATGATTCCCAATCCCAGAAAATACATGTGTCGTCCTTGGTCTTTGCCCTGAGCTACCCCACCGGTGTCAACGCCGGCCTTTACAATTACGTTGCTTGATTATCCACTCAACCCTAGCCCAGAGGAATCCATGAAGCGCGTCCTGTTTGCCCTGTTTGCCGCCGCCGTTGTGAGCACCCCTGCCCTGGCCGATCAGGCCCTGGCCACGTCTAAGAACTGCATGGCCTGCCACGCCGTCGACAAGAAGCTGGTTGGCCCCTCCTTCAAGGACATCTCCAAGAAGTACGCCGGCAACAAGGCTGCCGCCGACACCCTGGCCCAGAAGGTCATCAAAGGCGGCTCTGGCGTCTGGGGCCCCGTGCCCATGCCGGCCAACCCGCAGGTCAACGACGCGGACGCCAAGAAGCTCGTGGCCTGGATCCTGGCCCAGAAGTAAGACGGGCCCACTACAAGGCAAAAAAGCCCGCACGAGCGGGCTTTTTTGTTGCTGCCTGGGAGCAGGATTTTGGTGAGCACATCACGTCGCCGCACGACATGAGTGCTCCCCGAATCCAGCCCAGCGCCTGACGGCGCCCTCCACGCTCACGCGCGGCGTGGATCAGTTGTTCTGTGACAACTGATCCAGGATCGCTGGATTCTGCCGGCACATCACATCGGCTGCGCCGATATGAGTGCCGTCGAATCCCGCAACAGCGCTTCGCGCTGAGCGCCTCACGGCGCTTCTTGCTCAGTTGTTTTGGGACAACTGATCAAGGATGGCGGGATTCTCCAGCGTCGTGGTGTCCTGCGTGATGGCCTCGCCCTTGGCGATGGAGCGCAGCAGGCGGCGCATGATCTTGCCTGAGCGGGTCTTGGGCAGGTTGTCGCCGAAACGGATGTCCTTGGGCTTGGCGATGGGGCCGATCTCCTTGGCCACCCAGTCGCGCAGTTCCTTGGCAATCGCCTTGGCTTCGTCACCGGTGGGGCGCGGACGTTTGAGCACGACGAAGGCGCAGATGGCCTCGCCCGTCAGGTCGTCGGGGCGGCCCACCACGGCCGCCTCGGCCACCAAGTCGGTCTTGGACACCAGGGCCGACTCGATCTCCATCGTGCCCATGCGGTGACCGCTGACGTTGAGCACGTCGTCGATGCGGCCCGTGATGCGGAAGTAGCCGCGGTCGGCGCTGCGCACAGCACCGTCGCCCGCCAGGTAGTAGCCCCTGAGCTCATCGGGGAAGTAGCTCTTCTTGAAACGCTCCGGGTCACCCCAGATGGTGCGGATCATCGAAGGCCACGGCTTCTTCACGACCAGGATGCCGCCCGAGCCGTTGGGCATCTCGTTGCCCGCCTCGTCGACGATGGCGGCCATGATGCCCGGCAGCGGCAGCGTGCACGAGCCCGGCACCAAGGGCGTGGCGCCCGGCAGCGGCGTGATCATGTGGCCGCCGGTCTCGGTCTGCCAGAAGGTGTCGACGATGGGGCAACGCTCGCCCCCCACGTGCTTGTGGTACCACATCCAGGCCTCGGGGTTGATGGGCTCGCCCACCGAACCCAGGATGCGCAGGCTGCTCAGGTCTGAGCGGGCCGGGTGCACCTTCTCGTCACCCTCGGCCGCCTTGATCAGCGAGCGGATGGCCGTGGGCGCCGTGTAGAAGATGGTGACCTTGTGCCTCTCGATCATCTGCCAGAAACGCCCCGCGTTGGGATAGGTGGGAACGCCCTCGAAGACGATCTGCGTCGCACCTGCGGCCAGGGGGCCGTAGGCCACATAGGTGTGGCCGGTGATCCAGCCGATGTCGGCCGTGCACCAGAAGACATCCTTGGGCTGCAGGTCGAAGGTCCAGTCCATGGTCAGGCGGGCCCAGAGCAGATAGCCGCCCGTGGAATGCTGCACACCCTTGGGCTTGCCGGTGGAGCCGGAGGTGTAGAGGATGAAGAGCGGGTGCTCGGCGCCCACAATCTCGGGTTTGCACACCGTGCTCTGCCCGGCCAGCGCCTCGGCGAAGGTCTTGTCGCGGCCGGCCACCATATTGCAGGCGGTGGCGGTGCGCTGGTAGACCAGCACGGTCTTGATGGACTCGCAGCCGCCCATGGCCAGGCCTTCGTCCACGATGGCCTTGAGGGGCAGCTCCTTGCCGCCGCGCATCTGGTAGTTGGCGGTGATCACGGCCACGGCACCAGCGTCGATGATGCGCTCCTGCAGCGATTTGGCCGAGAAGCCGCCGAAGACCACGGAGTGTGTGGCGCCGATGCGCGCGCAGGCCTGCATGGCCACCACGCCCTCGATGGTCATGGGCATGTAGATCAGGACGCGGTCGCCCTTCTTGATGCCCTGGGCCTTGAGCGCGTTGGCGAACTGGCTCACCTTGGCCAGCAGTTCCTTGTAGGTGACCTGGGTCACCTTGCCGTTATCGGCTTCGAAGATGATGGCCGTCTTGTTCTCGGTCGACGTGCCCATGTGCTTGTCCAGGCAGTTCGCCGAAGCGTTGAGCTCGCCATCCTCAAACCATTTGTAGAAGGGCTTGTTGGACTGGTTCAGCGTCTTGGTGAAGGGCTTGGCCCAGACCAGGTTTTCACGCGCCAGCCGGGCCCAGGTTCCCTCGAAATCCTTCTCGAAGGTCTCGCACATGGCCTGGTACTGCGCCATGCCCGAGACGCGGGCGGCCTTGACCACGGCGGCAGCCGGGGGGAAGACACGGTTCTCGACCAGGACGGACTCGATGGCGGACGAAGACGAACTCATGGCTTGTTTCCTCATGTGGTTTTAGGTGCGCCCCGCACTGTCGGGGCTGGCGCTTACAAGTCACTGACTGGGGTGCGAGCACAGCCCACCCGGCAATGTACCGAATCGACCCCTGCTTTGAAATGCAGCCTAGAATCCGCGAACTAGATAGAAACCCGAACACCGCCCCATGTCGACCCCCGAACCCTCCAAGGCCTCGCCCCTGCGCCCCCTGCCCTCCTTCATCTTTGCCAGCCGCTGGCTGCAGCTGCCACTCTATCTGGGCCTGATCGCGGCCCAGGGCGTCTACGTCTTCCATTTCTGGGTCGAGCTCGTGCATCTGCTGGAAGCCGCCTTCGGCAGCCAGAAGGCCCTGCAGGCCCTGGTGACGAGTATCGGCTACAAGGAGACGGCCAACCTCACGAGCCTGAACGAGACCATCATCATGCTGGTCGTGCTGGCCCTCATCGACGTGGTGATGATCTCCAACCTGCTGATCATGGTCATCGTCGGCGGCTACGAGACCTTTGTGAGCCGCATGCACCTGGAGGGCCATCCGGACCAGCCCGAATGGCTGAGCCACGTGAACGCCTCGGTGCTCAAGGTCAAGCTGGCCACCGCCATCATCGGCATCTCCTCGATCCACCTGCTCAAGACCTTCATCAACGCGGCGAACTACGACGTCAAGGTCCTGATGTGGCAGACCATCATCCACGTCGTGTTCCTGCTCAGCGCCATTGCCATCGCCTACACGGACAAGCTGCTCAACAGCAGCCATCAGGCGCCAGGCAGCGGTCACTGAAGTCCCGCCGAGAGGCAGCGCATGCCCCTGCTGCTCCTCATCGCCGGACGGGTCGCGTTGATCCGCGGCGCCTCGTTGCTGGTGCAGGGGCCTCCGAGCTGGCCCTGGCCTGCCTGCCGGTCTTCATGACCGGGCGCGAGATCACGCGCAGGAAAGGCGGGGGTCGTTCTGCCCGTCACCATGGTCTCGCTCGTGTTGGTGCTGATCCGGCGCCTGCCGTCGGCACGACCCTGAGGCAGCCCGCGGAGCCTGTCAAAATAGCGGGCTGCGGCCGCCGGCCGCAGCCCTTCGAGACCGAGTAACGACCATGACCACGATCATCAAGCAAGCCGACCTGATCGAATCGATCGCCGCCGCCCTGCAGTACATCAGCTACTACCACCCGACCGACTACATCGCCCACCTAGCGCGAGCCTACGCGCGTGAGCAGAGCCCGGCCGCCAAGGACGCCATCGCGCAGATCCTGACCAACAGCAAGATGAGCGCCATCGGTCACCGCCCGATCTGCCAGGACACCGGCATCGTCAACGTCTTCCTTAAGGTCGGCATGAACGTGCGCTGGGAAGGCTTCACCGGCGGCCTCGAAGACGCCGTCAACGAGGGCGTGCGTCGCGCCTACAACCACCCGGACAACACCCTGCGCGCCAGCGTGCTGGCCGACCCGCACTTCGCCCGCAAGAACACCAAGGACAACACGCCAGCGGTGATCTTCACCGAGATCGTGGCGGGTGACACGGTGGAAGTCACTGTGGCCGCCAAGGGCGGTGGCTCCGAGAACAAGTCCAAGATGGTCATGATGAACCCTAGCGACTCCCTCGTGGACTGGGTGCTCAAGACCGTGCCCACCATGGGCGCAGGCTGGTGCCCGCCCGGCATGCTGGGCATCGGTATCGGCGGCACGGCCGAGAAGGCCGTGCTCATGGCCAAGGAAAGCCTGATGGACGACCTCGACATGTACGAGCTGCAGGCCAAGGCCTCCAAGGGCGAGAAACTCGACCAGGTCGAGGAACTGCGCCTGGAGCTCTACGAGAAGGTCAACGCGCTCGGTATCGGTGCCCAGGGCCTGGGCGGCCTGACCACGGTGCTCGACGTCAAGATCAAGATGTACCCCACCCACGCGGCCAGCAAGCCTGTGGCCATGATCCCCAACTGCGCCGCCACACGCCACGCGCACTTCGTGCTCAACGGCTCGGGCCCGGTCTACCTGGATCCGCCCAGCCTGGACCTCTGGCCCGACGTCAACTGGACGCCCGACACCAAGAAGAGCAAGCGTGTCGACCTGAACAAGCTCACCAAAGAGGAAGTGGCCAGCTGGAAGCCCGGCGACACCCTGCTGCTCAACGGCAAGATGCTCACCGGCCGTGACGCGGCGCACAAGCGCATCGCCGACATGTTGGCCAAGGGCGAGAAGCTGCCCGTGGACTTCACCAACCGCGTGATCTATTACGTGGGCCCGGTGGACCCGATCAAGGGCGAGGCCGTGGGCCCCGCTGGCCCGACCACCGCCACGCGCATGGACAAGTTCACCGAGACCATGCTGGGCCAGACCGGCCTGATCGCCATGATCGGCAAGGCCGAGCGCGGCCCCGAGGCCGTGGAAGTGATCCGCAAGCACAAGAGCGCCTACCTCATGGCCGTGGGCGGCGCCGCCTACCTGGTCAGCAAGGCCATCAAGACCGCCAAGGTCGTGGGCTTCGAGGACTTGGGCATGGAAGCCATCTACGAGTTCGACGTGGTCGACATGCCGGTGACCGTGGCGGTGGACGCCGGCGGCACCAGCGCCCACGTCACCGGCCCTGCCGAGTGGAGCAAGCGCATCGCCAGCGGCGAGTTCAAGGGCATCTCGCTCGCCACCGCCTGACGTGACGACACGTCCGGTCGGCGTCTTCGACAGCGGCATCGGCGGCTTGAGCGTCCTGCAGGCGCTGCGAGCCGACCTGCCGCACCAGAGCTTCGTCTACGTGGCTGACAGCGGCCATTCCCCGTATGGCGAGCGCGATCCCTCGCACGTGATCGCGCGTGCACGCGCCCTCACACGTTATCTGCGTGAGGCCCATGACATCCAGACCCTGGTCGTGGCCTGCAACACGGCCACGGCCGCGGCCATCCACTTGCTGCGGGAAGAGAACGCTGACCTGCCCATCGTCGGCCTCGAGCCGGCACTCAAACCTGCGGCTCTGGCAAGCCAGACGCATCGGGTCGGCGTGCTGGCCACGCGCGGCACCCTGCAGAGCGCGAAGTTCCAGGCCCTGCACCAGTCCCTCACCGAGCAGGCGGATTTCGTGCTGCGGGCCTGTGATGGTCTGGCCGATGCGATCGAGCACCAGGACCTGCCGCGCATCGAGGCCCTGGCACGGGAGCATGTGACGGCCCTAGGGAGCTGTGGTGCCGCCAAGGATCAGATCGACACCGTGGTGCTGGGCTGCACGCATTACCCCTTGATCCTGCCCACCTTGCAGGCCCTGCTCGGCCCGGAGGTGACGCTCGTCGAGAGCGGGGCGCCGGTGGCACGACAGACACGCCGCATGCTGCCCCAGGCGGCTGAAACCGGCGAGCCTCGCGTGCTCTGGTACACCACGGGTGACGCGGGCGAACTGCAGACCGCCGTGCAGCGCTGGCTACAGCCGCAGGCCCGCGTTGAAACACTGAGGATCTGAAACAGCGCGCCGCCTATTTGCGGCGCCCCGCCCGGTATTCCCAAGGCGGGATGGGCTGCTTGTCGCGCCAGAGGCCGACACGGGCCAGACGGGCTTCTTCCTGGGCGGCGGCATAGGCCTGACGCTCAGGCTCCGACAAGGCCTGCGCACGCGACTTGTCGTA
Organism: Hylemonella sp.; assembly: GCF_027532185.1. GTDB lineage: Bacteria > Pseudomonadota > Gammaproteobacteria > Burkholderiales > Burkholderiaceae_C > Hylemonella. The sequence goes on from NZ_JAPZSV010000002.1 coordinate 331,943, forward strand.
CCAGACCGCCCCGCGCTGCAGCTGCTCCATGCTGATGTCACGGCCTTCGACGCGCACGCGGCCGATGCGGGGGCTCCCACTGCCGACGCCCTCCACCGTCACATACTTCTGGAACGCCAGTTCACGTAGCGCATCCAGCGAGCGCTGACCATGGGCCTGGAACTTCTCGGGCGCATCCACACCGGCCAGCCGCACGGTGTGCTGGACCTTCTTCTCATCACGGATGCGCAAGGTGTCGCCGCTGACGACCGCCATCACCTGGCCCTGCAGGGTCCAGGCCCCGGCCATGGTGGCCGAGCACAAGAGCATCAGGCCCAGAGCCCGACGGAACAGAGATCGCATGGGATCGGTCCGGCAAAAAGTGAATGGTCGGGGCGATACGATTCGAACGTACGACCCTCTGCTCCCAAAGCAGATGCGCTACCAGGCTGCGCTACGCCCCGACTGGACGCGTATTCTACCGGGCGAGCTGCACGTCTCTGCGCATGCGCTAAAGTTTCTCCATGCGTGCGCGCCACTTCCCACTGCCCTGGCTGGAGCCCGGCGAGGACTTTCCGCCGGTGGAACAGGCGTGGGGGCCGGGCTCGGATGCGCCAGGCCTGCTGGCCGCCGGCGGCAGCCTGGACGCGGACACCCTGTGTCGCGCCTATGCCCACGGCATCTTTCCCTGGTTCAGCCCCGGCCAGCCCATCCTCTGGTGGAGCACCGATCCGCGCATGGTGCTGAAGGTGGATGCGTTCCGCCTGCACCGATCACTGCGCAAGACACTGCAAAAATTCCTCATCACGCCAGGCTGCGAGATCCGCTTCGATTCAGCCTTTGAAGACGTCATCAAGGCCTGTGCCGGTAGCCCGCGCCCGGGGCAGGATGGCACCTGGATCGTCCCGGCCATGGTGCAGGCCTATCTCGCCCTGCACCGCGCCGGCCATGCACACAGCGTGGAGACCTGGGTGGACGGCCAGTTGGTCGGTGGTCTGTACTGCGTATCCCTGGGCCAGGCGGTGTACGGCGAATCGATGTTCGCGCGGGCCAGCGACGCCTCCAAGATCGCGCTGGCTGCGCTCGTCGCCTTCTGCCGCGCGCAGGGGATCACCCTGATCGACTGCCAGCAGAACACGTCACACCTGGCGACGCTCGGTGCACGAGAAATTCCCCGTGTGGACTTTCTGCGCCACATCGACGCGGCGCGCCAGCTGCCGCGCCCCCGCTGGCAATTCCTGCCTCTATACTGGCAACAACTGCTGAAGCCTCCCACGGAACCCACGTGACGCACCTCAAGGATCTGCCCCTCCAGAGCCTGCAGTTCTATGCCACGGCGCCTTACCCGTGCAGCTATCTGGCCGGGCGGCTGGCACGCTCGCAGGTGGCCACCCCCAGCCACCTGATCAACAACTCCACCTATTCCGGACTCGTCGCCCAAGGCTTTCGCCGCAGCGGCATGTTCACCTACCGCCCGCACTGCGACGGCTGCCAGGCTTGCGTTCCCCTGCGTGTCCGCGTACCGGACTTCCAGCCCACCCGCAGCCAGCGCCGGGCCTGGAAGCAGCACCAGCACCTTCAAGTCCGGGTCTCACGCCTGTGCTTCGTACCCGAGCACTACCAGCTCTACCTGCGCTACCAGAACGGCCGTCATGCCGGCGGCGGAATGGACCAGGACAGCATCGACCAGTACACCCAGTTCCTACTCCAGAGTCGCGTCAATTCGCGTCTGGTTGAGTTCCGAGAACCTCTCGCCGACGGCAGCCCCGGTCCACTGCGCATGGTCTCGGTGCTCGATGTCCTCGACGATGGCCTGTCGGCGGTCTATACCTTCTACGACCCTGACATGCAGGCAAGCTACGGCACCTACAGCGTGCTCTGGCAGATCGAGCAGGCGCGCCAGCTGGGGCTGTCTCACGTCTATCTGGGGTATTGGATCCAGGAAAGTCCCAAGATGAACTACAAGGCCCGCTACGCCATGCACGAGGTGCTGCTCCAGGGGCGATGGCAACCCAACCCAGGGCATGACGGCAACATGTCGAGCCCCAAAGAGTAATTTCACGAGATAAAATCGGGAGCCCGATGCAGGAGCGCCCCCGATGAAGAAAAAAGACCCGGATGCCGTTGCCACACCGACCGTACAGGTGATTGAACGCATGTTCACCCTGATGGACGTGCTGGCCACGCGCGAAGACGCCATTTCGCTCAAGGAAATCAGCGAGAAGACCGGGTTGCATCCCTCCACCGCCCATCGCATCCTCAACGATCTGGCCAGCGGGCGTTACGTCGACCGCCCCCAGCCAGGCACCTATCGCCTGGGCATGCGCCTGCTGGAGCTGGGCAATCTGGTCAAGGCCCGCCTGAACGTACGCGACGCGGCAATCGCCCCCATGCGCGAGTTGCACCGCCAGATCCAGCAGCCGGTGAACCTGAGCATGCGCCAAGGCGACGAGATCGTCTATATCGAGCGCGCCTACAGCGAACGCTCGGGCATGCAGGTGGTGCGCGCCATCGGTGGCCGCGCCCCGCTACACCTCACGTCCGTGGGTAAGCTCTTCCTGGCCGACGACGACCCACAACGTGTGCGCGCCTACGCCACGCGTACTGGTCTGGCCGGCCACACCAAGAACAGCATCACTCAGCTGCCGGTGCTGGAGCGTGAACTCTCCAAGGTGCGCCAGTACGGCGTAGCCCACGACGACGAAGAACTGGAACTGGGCGTGCACTGCATGGCCGCCGGCATCCACGACGATCAGGGCAAGCTGGTGGCAGGACTCTCGATCTCGGCGCCCACCGGTCGGCTGGACAAGGACTGGTTGCCCAAGCTGCAGGCCATCGCCAGCGAAATCTCGCGCATGCTGGGCTATCAGGCCGGCGGCACCGACAAACGCTAAGGGGCGCCGCAGCGCCCCTTAAAACCCGCATCGGCTGTACCGCGTATCAGAGCACGCGCGTGGCCTGCGGCTCCGTGCGGTTGTCGGTCATAGGCACGATCTGCTGCTTGACAGGGATCGACTCAACCCAGCGACGCACACGTTCAGCGTCACCCAAACGGCTGAGCTTGCCCGCGGAATCCAGGAACACCATGATCACGTTGCGCCCCGCCACGCGGGCTTGCATGACCAGGCACTGACCCGCCTCGGAGATGTAGCCGGTCTTCTGCAGGCCGATCTCCCACCGGGGATTGAGCACCAGGCGGTTGGTGTTGCTGAACATCAGCTTGCGGCGACCGTCGGCCACCTGATGGGCGCGTGAGGTGGAATAGTCGCGCAGCAGTTCGTCTTCGGAGGCGACGTCCACCAGTACCGCCAGATCGCGCGCGCTTGACTTGTTCTTGCTCGACAGACCCGTGGGCTCGACGAAGCGTGTGTCCTGCATGCCCAGCAGCTGGGCCTTGGCATTCATCATCTCGACAAACACGTCCAGCCCACCGGGATAGGTGCGGCCCAAGGCATGCGCCGCCCGGTTCTCACTGGACATCAAGGCCAGATGCAAGAGCTCGCCGCGGGTCAGCGTGGCACCGATGCGCAGGCGCGAGGCGCTGCCTTTTTCGGTGTCCACATCATCACGGGTGATCGTGATGGCTTCGTCCAACGGCAACTCGGCCTCGCTGATCAGCAGCGCCGTCATGAGCTTGGTCAGGGAAGCGATGGGCAATACGGCTTCTTCATTCTTGCTGAAGAGCACTTCCTGGGTTTCCTGGTCAACCACATAGGCCACACTGGAACGCAGCGAGAGCGGATCGCGGGTGCCATGCAAGCCTGCCCGCATGGCATCGGAAGGTCGGGCTGGACGCACGACACGCGCACTGCGCTTGGCGTAGGCCTTACGCTTGGCGTCAGAGGAAGTTTTCTTGGCCGTGGCACTCTTGCCGGTCCCTTGGGACTGGGCAACGGCCGTCATGGGAACGGCCGCCAGCATGGCCAGCACGACCGAACCCACCCAGAAAAAATGACGCAAATGTTTCACCCGCACACCCTTGAACCGCAAAAAATCGGTGCCAGGGGAACATGGCACCATCTGAGTCAAGGTTATACAGAAAATATCATGCAGGATCAAGCACTTGGCGTCGTTTTCTCAACACATTCTTACAAGTTACGAAGTGTTCTTACCCTTGCGCCGCGACACGGTCGGCCTTGCTGTGCAGTTTGTTGAGGGCACTCAGGTAGGCCTTGGCAGAGGCCACCACGATATCGGGGTCCGCGCCCACCCCATTGACCACCCGGCCGCTGTTCTGCAGACGCACTGTCACCTCGCCCTGGCTCTCGGTGGAGCCGCTGATGGCATTGACGGAATACAGCACCATCTCGGCACCGCTCTTGATGTGCGACTCGATGGCCTTGAGCGAGGCGTCGACCGGGCCATTGCCGTCCGACTCGCCGTGCACCTCTTTACCCTCAACGGTGAACACGATGGTCGCGTGCGGCTTCTCGCCCGTTTCACTGTGTTGCGCCAGGGAGACAAAGCCGTACTGCTCCTTCTCGCTGGTGATACTCTCGTCGTTGACCAGGGCCAGGATGTCCTCGTCGAAAATCTCGCTCTTGCGGTCCGCCAGTTCCTTGAACCGGGCAAACGCCGTATTGAGTTCGGTCTCGCTCTCCAAGGCCACGCCCAGATCCTGCAGGCGCTGCTTGAAGGCGTTGCGCCCCGACAGCTTGCCCAGCACGATCTTGTTGGCGCTCCAGCCCACGTCTTCGGCGCGCATGATCTCGTAGGTGTCGCGGGCCTTGAGCACGCCATCCTGGTGGATGCCCGAGGCGTGGGCGAAGGCATTGGCCCCCACGACCGCCTTGTTTGGCTGAACCACGAAGCCCGTCGTTTGGCTGACCATGCGGCTGGCCGGCACGATCTGGGTGGTGTCGATGCCCACCTCCAGGCCGAAATAATCGCGGCGCGTCTTCACGGCCATGACAATCTCTTCCAGGCTGCAGTTGCCTGCCCGCTCACCCAGGCCATTGATCGTGCACTCGATCTGGCGCGCGCCACCGATCTTCACCCCGGCCAAGGAATTGGCCACGGCCATGCCCAGGTCGTTGTGGCAGTGCACGGACCAGATCGCCTTGTCCGAGTTCGGGATCTTCTCGCGCAGGGTCCGGATGAACTCGCCGTAGAGCTCGGGCACCGCATAGCCCACGGTGTCGGGGATGTTCAGGGTGGTCGCGCCTTCCTTGATGACCGCTTCCAGCACGCGGCACAGGAAGTCGATCTCGCTGCGGTAACCGTCTTCGGGGCTGAACTCCACATCGGCCACTTGGTTGCGCGCAAAACGCACCGCCAGCTTGGCCTGCTCCAGCACCTGCTCGGGCGTCATGCGCAGCTTCTTCTCCATGTGCAGCGGCGAGGTGGCGATGAAGGTGTGGATGCGGGCCCGGTTGGCGCCCTTGAGCGCCTCGGCAGCACGCGAGATATCACGGTCGTTGGCGCGCGAAAGCGAGCAGATCGTGGAGTCCTTGATCGTGTTGGCGATCGCCTGTACGGCCTCGAAATCGCCATTCGAGCTCGCGGCAAAGCCGGCCTCGATCACGTCCACCTTCAGGCGCTCCAACTGACGGGCAATGCGTAGCTTCTCGTCCTTGGTCATGGACGCGCCAGGCGACTGTTCGCCGTCACGCAAGGTGGTGTCGAAAATGATCAGTTTGTCAGCCATGTTTTGCTCCTGTTCGCTGGGCGCCCGCAGTTCAAAAACGAAAACCTAAAACAAAAGGCCCGCTGCGGGTGCATACGGGCCTTGATTGGGAATGCGCGCGCGCTACCGGATCCGCCCGTGTTGGCAGGTAAGCAGTAGAGCTAGCGCGAGCAATCTCATGACCTCAATGTAGCACAAAAGTCAGGAAGGGTGATAGCAATCGCCTATACCGGCATTCAGTGGTGCAGGCCGCGCTCGTCCGGCTCGTCCGTCGAGGTGCTGATCACGCTCACGGGTTCGCCCTTGAGCTTGCGCCAGGCGTAGACACCGTAGCCGCTCAGGCCATAGACCACGAAGACGCCAAAGAGCACGGTGGCCGGATCGATGGTGACCACGGCAATGCCCAGCACGATGAGGATGACCACGGCGAAGGGCACGCTCTTCTTCATGCTCAGGTCCTTGAAGCTGTAGAAAGGCACGTTGCTGACCATGGTCAGCCCGGCATAGAGCGCCAGCGCGAACATGGGCCAGGCCACCACGGCCGGGTCCACGCCCCACTCGGTCATGATCCAGATGAAGCCCGTGACCAGTGCCGCCGCTGCCGGTGAAGGCAAGCCCTGAAAGTAGCGCTTGTCGACCACGCCGGTATTGACGTTGAAGCGCGCAAGGCGCAACGCAGCGCAGGCGCAATAGACGAAAGCGGCCACCCAGCCCCAACGCCCCAGACCCCGCAAGGCCCACTCATAGGCCACCAAGGCCGGCGCGGCTCCAAAGGAGACCATATCCGCCAGGGAGTCCATCTGCTCGCCGAAAGCGCTCTGGGTATTGGTCATGCGCGCCACCCGGCCATCCAGGCTGTCGAGCACCATGGCGCTGAAGATGCCGATCGCCGCCAGGTCATAACGGCCGTTCATGGCCATGACGATGGCGTAGAAGCCACCGAACAGCCCCCCCAGCGTGAAGAGATTGGGCAGGATGTAGATGCCCTTGCGGCGCTTGCGCACCACCACACCGGCCTCCTGCGTGCCCTGCTGCAACTCCGGTACATCACTCATGGCTCATCATCCCAATGGACTGGATCATCTTGAAACTCCGCTCATATCGGTTCATGGCGGCAAGTGTAAGCCCACCAAGCCCCCACAAAAAACAAGGCCACCGAAGTGGCCTTGTGTATCGCTTGATCCGTGGGATCAGTTGCGGGTCTGATCGACCAGCTTGTTCTTGGCGATCCAGGGCATCATGGCGCGCAGCTGTGCCCCCACCTTCTCGATGCTGTGGTCTGCGGTGTTGCGACGACGCGCCGTCATGCTGGGATAGCCGGTGCGGCCTTCCAGGATGAACATCTTGGCGTAGTCGCCATTCTGGATGCGCTTGAGCGCGTTGCGCATGGCCACGCGCGACTGCTCGTTGATCACCTCGGGACCGGTCACGTACTCGCCGAACTCGGCGTTGTTCGAGATCGAGTAGTTCATGTTGGCAATGCCACCTTCGTAGATCAGGTCCACGATCAGCTTGAGCTCGTGCAGGCACTCGAAGTAGGCCATCTCGGGCGCGTAGCCGGCCTCGACCAGGGTCTCGTAGCCCATCTTGATCAGCTCGACGGCGCCGCCGCACAGCACGGCCTGCTCACCGAACAGGTCGGTCTCGGTCTCTTCCTTGAAGTTGGTCTCGATGATGCCGGCCTTGCCGCCACCGTTGGCCATGGCATAGGACAGCGCCAGGTCACGGGCCTTGCCCGACTTGTCCTGGTGCACGGCCACCAGATGGGGCACGCCGCCACCCTGGGTGTAGGTGTTGCGCACGGTGTGGCCCGGGGCCTTGGGCGCCACCATCCACACGTCCAGATCGGCGCGCGGCACGACCTGGTTGTAGTGCACGTTGAAACCGTGGGCAAAAGCCAGCGAAGCGCCCTTCTTGATATTAGGCTCGACGTTGTTCTTGTAGACCTCAGCGATCTGCTCGTCGGGCAGCAGGATCATGACCACGTCAGCGGCCTTGACGGCGTCGTTGACTTCCATCACGGTCAGACCGGCCTTGCCGACCTTGTCCCACGAGGCGCCGCCCTTGCGCAGGCCGACCACGACCTTGACGCCGCTGTCGTTCAGGTTCTGGGCATGCGCGTGGCCCTGGCTGCCGTAGCCGATGATGGCCACGGTCTTGCCTTTGATCAGGCTCAGGTCACAGTCCTTGTCGTAGAAAACTTTCACGTTCTTTCTCCTAGGTAAAACTTGATCTTCAGACGCGCAGGATGCGCTCGCCGCGGCCGATGCCGCTGCTGCCGGTACGCACCGTTTCGAGGATGGCGCCGCGATCGATGGCTTCGAGGAAAGCATCGTTCTTGGACTGGTCACCCGTCATTTCGATGGTGTAGCTCTTGTCGGTGACGTCGATGATACGTCCGCGGAAGATGTCGGCCATGCGCTTCATCTCCTCGCGCTCCTTGCCCACCGCGCGCACCTTGACCATCATGAGCTCGCGCTCGATGTAGGCGCCTTCGGTCAGGTCCACCACCTTGACCACCTCGATGAGGCGGTTCAGGTGTTTGGTGATCTGCTCGATCACGTCATCCGAACCGGTGGTCTGGATGGTCATGCGCGAGAGGCTGGCATCCTCGGTCGGCGCGACGGTCAGGGATTCGATGTTGTAACCGCGGGCCGAGAACAGGCCCACGACGCGGGAAAGAGCACCGGGCTCGTTCTCCAGCAGCACTGCAATGATGTGTTTCATATGTGATTCCTCTTTTCGACTAGCGGAAGCTTGCGCTTTCGCCGCCCTCCCCGGATGGCGGTAACCATCCGGCTCGGCGGTCAATAGATTCGTCTTGAGTTGAGGTGGTGCGACCGGGTCGGCCGCACCGGCTTAAAGGTCTTCCGCTCCCAGCAGCATCTCGGTGATGCCCTTGCCGGCCTGCACCATCGGGAACACGTTCTCGGTGGGGTCGGTACGGAAGTCCATGAAGACCGTGCGGTCCTTGAGCTTGCGCGCCTCGCGCAGCGCGGGCTCCACGTCCTGCGGCTTCTCGATCAGCATGCCGACATGGCCGTAGGCCTCGGCAAGCTTCACGAAATCAGGCAGCGCGTCCATGTAGCTGTGGCTGTAGCGGCCGGAGTACTCGATCTGCTGCCACTGGCGCACCATGCCCAGGTAGCGGTTGTTGAGCGACAGCACCTTGATCGGGGTGTTGTACTGCAGGCAGGTAGACAGCTCCTGGATGCACATCTGCACCGAACCCTCGCCCGTCACGCAGTAGACCTCGCTCTCCGGCTTGGCCAGCTTGATGCCCATGGCGTAAGGGATGCCCACGCCCATGGTGCCCAGGCCGCCGGAGTTGATCCAGCGACGCGGCTCATCAAACTTGTAGTACTGGGCCGCCCACATCTGGTGCTGGCCGACGTCGGAGGTGATGTAGGTGTCGACGTCACGCGTCATGTTCCACAGCGTTTCGATGACGAACTGGGGCTTGATGACTTCGGTGTTGCCGCGGTCGTACTTGAGGCAGTCACGCTTGCGCCAACCGTTGATGGCCTCCCACCAGCCGCCCAGGGCATGGGTGTCGGGCCGCAGCGGGCTTTCCTTGATCATGGCGATCATCTCGGTCAGCACGTCCTTGACATCCCCCACGATCGGAATGTCGACCTTGACGCGCTTGGAGATGCTCGAGGGGTCGATGTCGATGTGGATGATCTTGCGTTCGTTCTGCGCAAAGTGCTTGGGGTTGCCGATCACGCGGTCGTCAAAGCGCGCGCCCACCGCCAGCAGCACGTCGCAGTTCTGCATGGCGTTGTTGGCCTCGATCGTGCCGTGCATGCCCAGCATGCCCAGAAACTTGGGATCGGTCGCAGGGTAGGCGCCCAGACCCATGAGGGTGTTGGTCACTGGATAGCCCAGCATATCCACGAGGGTGCGCAGCTCAGCCGTCGCATTGCCCAGCAACACGCCGCCGCCGGTGTAGATGTAGGGACGCTTGGCCGTCAGCAGCAGTTGCAGGGCCTTGCGGATCTGGCCCGCATGACCCTTGCGCACCGGGTTGTAGGAGCGCATCTCCACCGTCTCGGGGTAGCCGTTGTAAGGCACCTTCTTGAAAGACACATCCTTGGGGATGTCCACCACCACCGGGCCGGGGCGGCCACTGCGGGCGATATGGAAAGCCTTCTTCAGGGTCTCAGCCAGATCCTTGGCATCCTTGACCAGGAAATTGTGCTTGACGATGGGGCGCGTGATGCCCACGGTGTCGCACTCCTGGAAGGCGTCGAGACCGATCGCGGCCGTCGGCACCTGACCCGTGATGATCACCATGGGGATGCTGTCCATATAGGCGGTGGCAATGCCGGTCACGGCATTGGTCACGCCCGGACCCGAGGTCACCAGGGCCACGCCCACGTCACCCGTGGCGCGTGCATAACCGTCGGCCGCATGCACAGCGGCCTGCTCGTGACGCACGAGGATGTGCTGGATGGTGTCCTGCTTGTAGAACGCGTCGTAGATGTGGAGAACGGCGCCGCCGGGATAACCCCAGACGTACTTGACGTCCTCGGCCTGCAGAGCCTTGACGAGGATCTCGGCGCCACGCAGTTCTTCGGAGCCGGCCGCGGATGCAGCAGCAGCCGAAGTGATTTCAGCCTTGGAAATTTCCATGATCAACCTTTGTGAATTTCTCTGACGAAAAACCTTGGGTGCCCCTTCACAAACGCTTGTGGCATCGCGTCGGGACTTGAGGTCAGGGACATGGGCGCCATGGATAGCCGCGCCGGACCGTGACCCGTTTGCTTTTTGATGTGCGTGCCGATTATCGCACCGCAACATGCGGATTTGGCGCCCAGACACTGAAAAATTCAGGCCGCGACTGCCATAATCCCACGAAAAGCCGGTGCCCCGCGGCCCGATACGAGACACACAGCGCTCCCGCAGCCCTCCCCCTTGGCCACCGAACAAGAACTGTCCGATTTCCTCAAAAGTGTGGAAAAACGCGCTTTCAAGCGCTCGGTCTACCACGTCCGCAACGACGAGGCCGCGCTGGACATCGTGCAGGACAGCATGATGAAGCTAGTCGAGCACTACAGCCACAAGCCTCCCGACGAGCTGCCCATGCTCTTCCAGCGCATCCTGTCCAACACCACCCTGGACTGGTTTCGTCGGCAGAAGACCCGTCATGCCCTGTTCTCCAACATCGGCGACCTGGAGGCGGCGGCCGACGACAGCGGCTTCGATCTGCTGGAAAATCTGGACAGCACGGGGGCATCGGCCCAGGTCGAAAGTGCCGAAAGCTCAACCCAGCGGGCCCAGATCCTGCGGGAAATCGAACTCGAAATACAGGAGCTGCCCGCCCGTCAACGGGAAGCCTTCCTGATGCGTTATTGGGAGGAATTGGACGTGGCAGAAACTGCCGCGGCCATGGGATGTTCGGAGGGCAGCGTCAAGACCCACTGCTCGCGGGCAGTCCAGGCTCTGAACAAGGCGCTGCGAGCCAAGGGAATACAACTATGAAGAAGCCGATGTCCATAGATAGCAAACTTTCCGCCGTGGATCGTTTGGGCCGCCGCATGGCGGCCCGTCTGGACGCGTCCGCCCAGGAGCTGCCCCACGACATCAGCGAGCGTCTGCGGGTCGCCCGGCTTCAGGCCCTGGATCGCTACCGCGCCGCGGCCCCGGCCATGGCAACCGTCAGCACGACTGGCACCGCTGCCCTGCTGACCGGCGATGAAGAAGGGCGTGGTTTCTGGCCCCGGCTGGTGTCGCTGATCCCTCTGCTGGCCTTGCTTGCCGGCCTGGTACTCCTCCAGACCCAGGGCGACGACAGCCTGACCGAAGAGCTTGCGGCCATCGATGCGGCCATCCTGACCGACGATCTGCCGCCCCAAGCCTACGCGGATCCCGGCTTTGCCCAGTTCCTCAAGAGCCGCCTGCAAGCCGGGAAGGATTGATCATGTCGATGCATCGCCTGTCTGCCGCTGCCCGTCTGCTTTGGTCCATCCCCCTGTTGCTGACCCTGGCCCTGCCGGCCTGGGCAGCGCCCTCGGAAGGTACGGCCGGCCAGACGGTGACCGCCCGTTCCGTCCACCGCTATGACAGCACCCGCCAGGCCGGCACCTGGGTCGCCTCGGCGCCCACCACCCGCCCTACCTGGCGCGAACTCAACCCGGCCCAGCAGCAGGCCCTCAGTCCCCTGGCCGCGCACTGGGACCGGCTGAGCGAAGAACGCAAGCGCAAGTGGCTGGTCATTTCGAAGAACTTCTCTTCGCTCTCACCGGCAGAGCAGGTCAAGCTGCACCGCCGCATGAGCGAGTGGGTAACGCTGAGCCAGCAGCAGCGCAACCAGGCACGCCAGAATTTCTCGGAGATCAAGAAACTCAGTCCCGAAAAGAGAGCCTCCGAGTGGGAGGCCTACCAAGCCTTGAGCGCCGACGAAAAGCGCAAGCTGGCCACCCAGGCCCCGCCCCAGCCCCCCAGCCTGGCCGTAGGCAGGCCCGGGGCTCAGCCCAAACTCACGTCCGTGCCTCGCAAGGCTTCGCCCGCCAGAGCCCGCTTGGCTGATGTTGGGACGACACCCCCGTACCGTTCTCTGGACCCACAGCAAGAGCGCCAGCACAAGGACGCCGAGCACTCGACGAACGCCGACGAGCCAGCTGAGTAAAATCAGCACGTGAGTTCTGCTTCCACCGCCTCGGCCTCCCCGCCCGCTTCCACCCTCTCCCTGCCACCCACACCCGGCCTGTGGCGCCGTATGGCCTGCTGGCTCTACGAAGGCATGCTGCTGTTCGGTGTGGTCTTCCTCGCAAGCTATCTGTTCAGCGCCCTGTCCCAGACTCGCCATGCGCTGGACAACCGCGCGTTGCAGCAAGCCTTTCTTTTTGTCGTCCTGGGCATCTATTTCACCTGGTTCTGGGCCAAGGGCCAGACCCTGGCCATGAAGACCTGGCACATCCGCGTCGTCGATCGACAGGGAGCCCAGGTCAGCCAGTGGCGCGCCCTGCTGCGCTACCTGCTGAGCTGGCTTTGGTTTCTGCCGCCGCTGGCGGCCTACACCCTGGGCCTGCCCGTGCTGGAGGTGCTGGTGCTGCTGTTCGGCTGGATCGCGGTCTGGGCACTGCTGAGCCGCTTCCATCCGCAAGGCCAGTTCTGGCACGACGCCCTGGCCGGCACACGCCTGATCGATGCCCGCCCCCGGGCCTCCTGATTCCTGTCATCTCGCTGGGGGACAATCTGCCCATGTCCGAGACACCTACCCCGCACACCGCCAATCCCCAGAAAGGCCGCGTCGGCCTCAACCGGATCCTGCATGCCCTGGGCTACTCCATGGAAGGCCTGCGCGCCGGCTGGCATGAGACGGCCTTTCGCCAGGAAGTCGTCGCCGCCTGCGTCCTGCTGCCGCTGTCCTTCTGGCTCGGACGCAGCTGGGTGGAGACCGCACTGCTGGCTGGTTCGGTGCTGCTGGTCATGATCGTCGAGCTGCTCAACACTGGCATCGAAACCGCCATCGACCGCATCGGCCCGGAGTGGCATGACCTCTCCAAGCGCGCCAAGGACATGGGCAGCGCCGCCGTGCTGCTCAGCCTGCTGCTGTGTGGTGGCATCTGGGCCGCCGCCCTCTACCAACGTTTCTTCGCATGACCCCGAATTTCTCGCTCTGCGTCTACTGCGGCTCACGTCCTGGTCTGGACCCGCAACATCTCGCCATGGCCCGTACCGTGGGCTCGTGGATCGGACACCACGGCGGCCAGCTCGTCTATGGCGGCGGCAGAGCCGGGCTGATGGGCGAAGTGGCCCAGGCGACGCTGGCGGCAGGCGGGCGCGTGGTCGGCATCATTCCCAAGGCCCTGGTCGAAAAGGAATGGGCCATGCACGACTGCAGCGAACTGCACATCGTGGATACCATGCACGACCGCAAACGCATGATGGCCGAGCGTGCCGACGCCTTTGTGGCTCTGCCGGGCGGTATCGGCACATTCGAGGAGCTGTTCGAGGTCTGGACCTGGCGCCAGCTGGGCTACCACGACAAGCCGGTCGGCATCCTCAATGCCGGTGGCTATTACGACGGCCTGCTGTCCTTCCTGAAGACAGCCGTGGAGCAGCAGTTCATGAGCGACTGGCAGATGCAGCTGATCCAGGCCGGCAGCGAGCCCATGGCCCTGCTCAGCAACTTGGTGCAGGCGGCCGGCCTGGCGCCGGCGCCTCGACTGGACGCGATTTAGACCGCGGACTCGTCCTGCTCGCCGGTGCGGATGCGCACCACGCGCTCCACCGCCGTGATGAAGATCTTGCCGTCGCCGATCTTGCCCGTGCGGGCGGCCTTGACGATGGCATCGACGCAGCGGTCCACGTCCGAAGTCTTGACCGTCACCTCGACCTTGACCTTGGGCAGGAAATCGACGACGTACTCGGCGCCACGGTAGAGCTCGGTGTGGCCCTTCTGGCGCCCAAAGCCCTTGACCTCGGTCACGGTCAGGCCGGTCACGCCGCACTCTGCCAGCGCCTCACGCACTTCCTCGAGCTTGAAGGGCTTGATGATGGCGGTGATCTGCTTCATGGATGATCTTTCTGTGATCGTTGGAAATGGACCCGGTCCCTCAGGCCCGGAACTTGTTGGTAATAGGATAACGCCAATCCTTGCCGAAGCTGCGGTGGGTCACCCGGATGCCCACCGGGGCCTGACGGCGCTTGTACTCGTTGAGCTTGATCAGACGGGTAACCTTCTCGACATCGGCGCGGGGGTAGCCCTGGGCCACGATCTCCTCGATGCCCTGGTCATTTTCCATGTAGCGCTCGAGGATGGCATCGAGCACCTCGTAGGCGGGCAGGCTGTCCTGGTCCTTCTGGTCAGGCCGCAACTCCGCACTGGGCGGGCGCGTGATGATGCGCTCCGGAATGGGGTTCGCGCCGCGTCCGTAGGGGTCATGGGCGTTGCGCCAGCGCGCGAGCCGGAACACCGTGGTCTTGGCCAGATCCTTGATCACGGCAAAACCGCCGGCCATGTCGCCATAGAGTGTGCAGTAGCCCGTCGCCATTTCCGACTTGTTGCCCGTGGTCAGCACGATACGCCCGCTCTTGTTCGAAAGCGCCATCAGCAGCGTGCCGCGGATGCGAGCCTGGATGTTCTCCTCGGTGGCGTCTTCGGCGAGCCCCCGGAACTCCTGCGCCAGCGAGGCCTTGAAGGCCTCGAACTCCGGCACGATAGACATCTCGTCGTACTGCACGCCCAAACGCTGCGCCATGTCGCGTGCATCGATCCAGCTGATGTCGGCCGTGTAGGGCGAGGGCATCATGACCGCCCTCACCTTGTCCGGCCCCAGCGCGTCCACCGCAATCGCCAGCACCAGGGCCGAATCGATACCCCCCGATAGGCCGATGATCGCCCCCGGGAAGCCGTTCTTGCCCAGGTAGTCGCGCACGCCCAGCACCAGGGCATCCCAGAGATCGGCGTCCGCGCTGCGTTCGGGCGCGATGGTCCCCTGCAGACGCAAGCCCGATGCCGTGCGCTCGACGGCTACGTCAAACAGATCCTCGGCAAAGCTGGGCGCGCGCGCCGCCAGCGTGCCGTCCGCCTGCAAGGCGAAGGAATGGCCCTCAAAGACCACCTCGTCCTGTCCGCCCACGAGATGCGCGTAGACGAGGGGTAGGCCGCAGTCCAGGGCGCGCAGGCGCATCATGGTCTCGCGCTCGCCCCCCTTGCCTACATGGAAAGGCGAGGCATTGATCACCGTCAACAGCTCGGCCCCCGCCGCCCGGGCCTCTCGCGCCGGCGCCTCGTACCAGGCGTCTTCGCAGATCAGCAGACCGACCTTGACACGGGCCTCCGCCGGGCCCGCGTCGAACACGCAGACCTCACGTCCCGCGACGAAATAGCGGCGCTCATCGAACACCTGGTAGTTGGGCAGCTCGCGCTTGGCATAGGTCGCAATGACACGCCCCTCGCGGATCACCGTCGCGGCATTGATACGGTTGGGCGCCGACACCGAACGGGTACGCGTGCTTGCCTCTTCAACGGCAGCCGGATGGCCAACCACCACCGTCATGTCCTTTAACCCGGCCAGTTCGCGGGCCACTGTTTTCACGGCATCATCACAGGCAGCGATGAAGGCGGGCCGGAAAAACAGGTCTTCGGCGGCATAGCCGCAGATCGAGAGTTCGGGTGTCAACAGCAGGCGGACGCCGACCGCGTGGGCCTGGCGGGCCGCCGTGATGATTTTTTGTGCATTGCCTGCCAGGTCGCCGACGACGAAATTGAGCTGGGCAACACAGATACGCAGGGTCATGGACGAGAAGAAAAGTCTGGAAGGCGGCGAGAGCTTGGGCAATTATGTCATCCAGGTGCACGACTCGCCGCTGCAGATCGAGGCCACTGCCTGGAACGAGCTGCTGGCACGGCAATCCCATCCCACGCCCTTCATGCGCCACGAGTACCTGGCCGCCCTGCACCGAAGTGGCAGCGCCGTGCCCGCCACGGGATGGTCGCCCTGCTTCCTCACGCTACGCGATGGGGCGGGGCAGCTCCAGGCCGCCTGCCCGCTGTACCTGAAAAGCCATTCGCGTGGCGAGTACGTGTTTGACTGGTCCTGGGCCGATGCGCACCATCGCCATGGCCATGCCTACTATCCCAAAGGTGTGGTGGCCGTGCCCTTCACGCCGGCGCCAGGCAGCCGGCTGCTGGCACGCGATGCCTCGGCGCGCCAAGCCCTGATCCAGGCCCTGCTGACCGAGTGTCGCACCCGCAACCTTTCCTCGCTGCACCTGCTCTTTGGCAGCGAGGAGGATCTGGCTGCCTGTCGCGAGGCCGGCCTCATGCTGCGCCACACCGTGCAGTTCCACTGGGACAACCGTCGCCCCCAGCCCTATGCGGACTTCGATGACTTTCTGGCCGCCCTGAGCCAGGAGAAGCGCAAGAAGATCCGCCAGGAGCGACGCAAGGTACGCGAATCCGGTGTCACGCTGCGTCCATTGCTAGGCGCAGAGATCCGGGAGACGGACTGGGACTTCTTCTACCGCTGCTACGAGCGCACCTACCTGGAACACGGCAACCCGCCCTATCTGAGTCGCGCCTTCTTCAGCGAGATCGCCCGGGAGCAGACGCAGAGCTGGCTGCTGTTCCTGGCCGAGCACCAGGGGCGGCCCATCGCCTGCAGCCTCATCGCGCTGGGCACCGATGCCGCTGATCGCGTCGCCTGGGGGCGTTACTGGGGAGCACTTGAACGGGTCGACTGCCTGCATTTCGAAGCCTGCTACTACGCCCCTCTGCAGTGGTGCATCGCCCAGGGCTACCAGCGCTTCGAAGGCGGCGCCCAGGGGGAGCACAAGCTGGCGCGCGCCCTGCTGCCGGTGCGCACCACCAGCGCTCACTGGCTGGCCCAGCCCGACTTCGCCAGCGCCGTGCAACGCTTTCTGGACCGTGAGAGCGAAGGGCTGGCCAGCTATGTCGAAGAGCTGGACCGGCACTCGCCCCTGCGCCAACAGCCGGGCTGAGCCCTCAGAAGGTTTCCCAGTCGCCGTCGTCGGCCTTGCTGGCCGTGAGCTTCGGTGGCGCGAGCGGTGCCGCAGCGGCTGGACGCGCCGCGGCCGTGGTCGTCGCAGGACGGGCCGCAGGCGCTGCCGGCCTGGCCACGGAACGCGGCGCCGTGGCCATCGGCGCACGCGCCGGTGTCGCCTGCACGGCGTCGTGGCCAGACACCTTGAAAACGGCCACGGTATCGACCAGCTCCTGGGCCTGCGTCTTGAGGCTACTGGCCGCCGCGGCCATCTCCTCCACCAGCGCGGCGTTCTGCTGCGTGGCCTGATCCATGTTCGTCACGGCCTCGCCGATCTGGGAGACCCCAGAACTCTGCTCGCTGCTGGCCGCGCTGATCTCACCCATGATGTCGGTCACGCGCCGGATGCTGGCCACCACCTCGTTCATGGTGGCACCCGCGCGGTCGACCAAGGCCGTGCCCTGCTCCACCCGGCCGACGCTGTCGGTGATGAGCTGCTTGATCTCCTTGGCCGCCTCGGCCGAGCGGCTGGCCAGGTTGCGCACCTCGCCGGCGACCACCGCGAAACCACGGCCCTGCTCACCCGCACGGGCCGCTTCCACCGCGGCATTGAGCGCCAGGATGTTGGTCTGGAAAGCGATGCCATCGATCACGCTGATGATGTCGGCGATCTTGCGCGAGCTGTCGTTGATGCCTTTCATCGTGTCCACCACCTGGGCCACCACCTCGCCGCCTTGCACGGCCACGGTGCTCGCGCTCTGCGCCAGCTGGTTGGCCTGACGCGCGTTGTCGGCGTTCTGACGCACGGTAGACGACAGCTCCTCCATCGAGGCCGCCGTTTGCTGCAAGGCGCTGGCCTGGGTCTCGGTGCGTGCCGACAGGTCGTGGTTGCCCTGGGCGATCTCGGCACTCGCGGTCGACACCGCGTCGCTGCCCCGACGTACCCGGCTCACGATCTGGCCCAGGTTGTGCTGCATGGCCGCGAGTGACTGCAGCAGCTGGGCCACTTCATCACTGCCGCGCGTCGGGATGTCGCTTGTGAGGTCACCCTCGGCGATGTGACGGGTGGACACCGCTGCCTGCTGCACCGGCCCGACGATGGAGCGTGTGACCAGGAAGGCCAGTGCCATGCCGAGCACCACCGCCAGAGCCGCGCCGATGGACTGCGCCCACTGGCTGCGGACCGCCGTGGCGTTGGCCTTCTCCTGCGTGTCGGCCAGCATCTGGCGTGCATGGGCGGCCACCTGATCAACCGCCTTCAGATAGGTTTCAGCCAGAGGACGCAGATCGTTGTCCACCGCACCGGCGATATCCTCGCCAGCCTGCTGGCGCTTGATCAGCGCAGCCCGTGCATCCACATAGGTCTTGCGGTGCTTGGCCACCGCGGCCAGCAGCTCCTTGCCTTCGCCATCCGCGATGAGGGATTCAAGCTCTTTCTGATCCTCGCTGATGGCCTTGGACGTGGCGGCCATGTCCTTGGTGAGCGCATCGATGTAGGCCGTGTCCCGGGTCTTGAGGGCCGCCGAGGCCCGGACCCAGTTGATCGAGATCTGCGAGGCCCAGCGCTGCGCCAGCAGGCTGCGCTGCATCTCGAGCGTGGCAATCTGCTGACTAGTGTCCTTGAGCGTGCCCAGGCGCCAGACACCAAGCACCGACACCGTGGTGGTGATGGTCAGCACCAGCATGAACGCCAGCGCCAGACGGGTACCGATACGAAACCGCAGCCAGAAACTCATGACCAGTCTCCTCTTGTCTCAAACTCCCTGCCGGCCTCTGCGGGCCCTCGCAGTCCGGTCTGCGCCGGTCAATGTGTTGAAGCGTCCAGCATACCCATCTCGGCATTGCTCATCAGGGCTTCCATGTTCATGACGATCAGCATGCGTTCGCCGACATTGGCCAGGCCGGTGATGAAACGTGTGTCCATGGTGGTGTCGAACTGCGGCGCGGGTTTGAGCATGTCCGCACCCAGGGTGACCACATCGGAGACCGAGTCCACCACGGCACCGATCACGGTGCCGCGCACGTTGAGAATGATGACCACGGTGAAATCGTTGTACTCGACCTGGTCGAGCTGCAGCTTCATGCGCAGGTCGATGATGGGCACGATGACGCCGCGCAGATTGACCACGCCCTTGATGAAGGGCGGCGCATTGACCATGCGGGTCGGCTCTTCGTACGAGCGGATCTCCTGCACGCGCAGGATGTCGATGGCGTACTCCTCGCGGCCCAGACGCAGGGTGAGGTACTGCCCGGAATCGCTCGCGGCGACCGAGGTGGCACGGGCCTCAATGGGGCTGGGGGTCTGCATCATGTTTGCTCCTTGCGGCGCCACGCACCGGCTGGTTCTCCAAACCATCATACACACGGACCCTGTTCAGGGGTAGCGCGAACAGGGCCGTGAAAACCCTGCGATTCCTCGCGCCGAAAACAAAACCGCCGGCAGGCCATGGGGGCCTTGCCGGCGTCCGCTCCAGCGCAACCGTGTCAGCTGCGCGACTGCTTGGCGTAGTTGGCGATGCCGTCCATGATTTCCTTCTTGGCGGATTCCGGGCCTTCCCAGCCCTGCACCTTGACCCACTTGCCTTTCTCCAGATCCTTGTAATGCTCGAAGAAGTGCTCGATGGTGCGCAGGCGCATGGGGTTCAGGTCCTCGGGCTTCTGCCACTGGGTGTAGAGGGAGAGGATCTTGTCGGTGGGCACGGCCAGCACCTTGCCGTCTTCACCGGCCTCGTCCGTCATCTTGAGGATGCCGATCGGACGGCAGGGCACGACGACGCCGGGGATCAGCGGCACCGGGGTGATGACCAGCACGTCCACCGGGTCGCCGTCGCCCGAGATGGTCTTGGGCACGTAACCGTAGTTCGTGGGGTAGTGCATGGCCGTGCTCATGAAACGGTCCACGAAGATTGCGCCGGTTTCCTTGTCCACCTCGTACTTGATGGGGTCGGCGTTCATCGGGATTTCGATGATCACGTTGAAGGCTTCGGGGGCGTTCTTGCCAGGGGTGACGTTGTCGAGAGACATCAGCTTCCTTTGTTGCGAATAGTCAAAAAGTGATCGGGATTAACCCTGATTTTACTTGCTGGCCCCTGACGACCCCTTGCCGCGTCACATTTTCCGGCTAGAGTCGGCGCGTTGGCCAATCGTCCCTGTGCGACATGTGAAGGTCGGACGCGGCGAGGAAGCAACGCATCGGTGGCTCCGCCCCCTGCGTTGCCACCTCTACGCGATACAACAACACAGGAGATTGATATGACAGGCAATGCAGCGCTGATTCTGGCGCTCGTATGCGGACTGATCGCCGTGGTCTACGGCGTCTGGGCACGCAGCTGGATCCTCTCGAAAGACGCGGGCAACGCCCGCATGCAGGAGATTGCCGCCGCCATCCAGACCGGTGCGGCAGCCTATCTGGCCCGCCAGTACAAGACGATCGCCATCGTGGGTGTCGTGCTGGCTGTGCTGATCGGTGTCTTCCTCGACATGCAGACCGCCATCGGCTTCGTCGTCGGTGCGGTCCTCTCGGGCGCCTGCGGCTTCATCGGCATGAACATCTCGGTGCGCGCCAACGTACGTACCGCGCAGGCCGCGACGCAGGGCATCGGCCCGGCGCTGGACGTGGCGTTCCGCGGCGGCGCCATCACCGGCATGCTGGTGGTGGGCCTGGGCCTGCTGGGCGTGACAGCCTTCTACTGGTTCCTGGTCGGCAACGGCAACCTGAACCCGAACGCCAATCTGGCCAAGCTGCTCAACCCTCTGATCGGCTTCGCCTTTGGCTCCTCGCTGATCTCCATCTTCGCGCGCCTGGGCGGCGGCATCTTCACCAAGGGCGCCGACGTGGGCGCCGATCTGGTGGGCAAGGTCGAAGCCGGTATCCCCGAGGATGACCCGCGCAACCCGGCCGTGATCGCCGACAACGTGGGCGACAACGTGGGCGACTGCGCCGGCATGGCCGCCGACCTGTTCGAGACCTACGCCGTGACGCTGATCGCCACGATGGTGCTGGGCGCCCTGCTCGTCACCGGCGCCGGCACCGCTGCCGTGATCTACCCGCTGGCGCTGGGCGCGGTGTCCATCATCGCCTCCATCATCGGCTGCTTCTTCGTCAAGGCCACGCCCGGCATGAAGAACGTGATGCCTGCGCTCTACAAGGGCCTCGCCGTCTCGGGCGTGCTCTCGCTGGTCGCCTTCTTCTTCGTCACGATGTGGCTGATGCCGGACAACGCCATCACCGCCAGCGGCAGCCAGATGCGCCTCTTCGGCGCCTGCGCCGTGGGCCTGGTGCTGACCGCGGCCCTGGTCTGGATCACCGAGTACTACACCGGCACCCAGTACAAGCCCGTGCAGCACATCGCCCAGGCCTCCACCACCGGTCACGGCACCAACATCATTGCCGGTCTGGGTGTCTCCATGCGCTCTACCGCCTGGCCTGTGATCTTTGTCTGCATCGCGATCTGGGTGTCCTACCAGCTGGCCGGCCTGTACGGCGTGGCGGTGGCTGCCACGTCCATGCTGAGCATGGCCGGCATCGTCGTGGCGCTGGATGCCTACGGCCCCATCACCGACAACGCTGGCGGCATCGCCGAGATGGCCGAGCTGCCCTCCAGCGTGCGCGACATCACCGACCCGCTGGACGCCGTGGGCAACACCACCAAGGCCGTGACCAAGGGCTACGCCATCGGCTCGGCCGGCCTGGCCTCGCTGGTGCTGTTCGCTGACTACACGCACAAGCTCGACACGCTGGGCCAGTCCATCCGCTTCGATCTGTCAGACCCGATGGTCATCATCGGCCTGATCATCGGCGGCCTGATCCCCTACCTCTTCGGCGCCATGGCCATGGAAGCCGTAGGCCGCGCCGCCGGCTCGGTGGTGGTGGAGGTTCGTCGTCAGTTCCGAGAGATCAAGGGCATCATGGACGGCTCGGGCAAGCCCGAGTACGACACCGCGGTCGACATGCTGACGACGGCGGCCATCAAGGAAATGATGATCCCCTCGCTGCTGCCGGTGGTGGTACCGGTGCTGGTGGGCCTGCTGCTGGGCCCGGCCGCGCTGGGTGGTCTGCTCATGGGCACCATCGTCACGGGCCTCTTCGTCGCCATCTCCATGTGCACGGGCGGCGGCGCCTGGGACAACGCGAAGAAGTACATCGAGGACGGTCACCATGGCGGCAAAGGCAGCGAGGCGCACAAGGCCGCTGTCACGGGTGACACCGTGGGCGATCCCTACAAGGACACCGCCGGCCCGGCCATCAACCCGCTGATCAAGATCATCAACATCGTCGCGCTGCTCATCGTGCCGCTGGTGGTGCGCTTCCACAGCTGAGCAAGCCTCGCCCATCTGCAGCCCGCCATCCGGCGGGCTTTTTTTCGCCCGCCCCGCGCAAGCGGGGCGACGGATGGCTTGGCCTCACGCCAAATGCACTTAATTGGTGCGAGTCATTTCTTTTTGCGACATTTTTGTCTATTTGTAAGCGCAGTCCCTATAATGAATCCGCTGATGTTGGAGAGAACCCGGGCTACAACGGGCTTTGATTTCTAGACCTATCCCCTCAGGGAGTGCTCGTCCATGTTTGAGATGTTCCGTTCCTCGCGCAGCCCCTCCGGCCGTAACGCGCAATCCGACACCCCGTCAACGACGGGCTCCTCCATCCAGTCGCAGAACCCCATCAACTACCGCGACCTCGTGCGCATGGTGCTGCGGGACACCTTGCGCCTCAATGGCATCCCGATCGACTGGGTGGGCTGCGAGGTGATCCCGCGACCCCACAACGGCCAGGTCCAGACCTTCCAGATCAATCTCATCGTCCACGCCTGGCACGAAGGGCTGTTGCGCTATGCGCCCCTGCTCAAGCAGCAGGTTCTGCAGGGCCTGCAGCATTTCGACCCGGCCAACAACCACAGCAACCACGTCATGGCGTGGGTGTTCGCCCCCAACTGCGGCTTCCCGCACACGCGTATGCCGGGACCGGCCTATTGGCGCGTGTCTTCCAGCGCAAGCAAGTTCGACCTGCCCCCGTCTCCCCACGACCAGGTGCGCGACGAGCAAGATCACATCCCCACGGTGCCCTCCCCGCTGCGCTAGGCCCGCCCTGGCCGCGCGCTGGCGACACGCCCCCGATCGGGGGCGTTTTTGCATGCGCTACCATGCAGCAGCCCTGCCCTGTACGGATACCTGCTTGAAGATACTCGTCGTTGATGATCACGCCCTGATCCGCGAAGGCCTGCGTCAGGTCCTGCGCGGGCTGGAAGAGGATGTGGAAGTGTTCGAAGCCGGCTCCTGCGCCCGGGCCTTCGAGCTCGCCTTGCAGGAACCGGAACTCGATCTGGTCCTGCTGGACTACCACCTGCCCGACATGAGCGGCCTGGAAGCCCTGGACATCTTCGCGCGCCAGCACCCGGCGCTGCCCATCATCGTGATCTCGGGCTCGGTCAATCCGCGCGTCATGCAGCAGGTCATGAACAAGGGGGCCGCGGCTTTTCTCACCAAGTCAGGTATGAGTGACGAACTCCTGTCGGTGACGCGGCTGGTGCTGGCCGGCGGCGTGCACATGCCGGCGCTGGCGCCGCTCGCCTCCGAGGAGGGCGCTGCCGACGCCCCACCCCTGCTGACACCGCGCCAGGAAGAAGTGCTGCAGCTGCTGCTCGACGGCTACACCAACAAGGAGATCGGACGCATGCTCTATCTCTCCGAGGAGACGGTGAAAAACCATGTGAGCAGCATCCTGCGTTGCTTCGGCGTCACCACACGCACCCAGGCTGTGCTGGTCGCCCGCCGCCATGGCTATGCCGGCGCGGGACGCTCGCAGCCGCTGACTCCTGGTGACCTCGGCGCCGCCTGAACTCAACCCGGCGCCGGCTGCGGCCGTGCCAGACGGCGGATCAGGGTGCGCAGCTTGGCCGGGCGCACCGGCTTGTGCAGCAGCGGCAGGCCCGCATCACGGCTGGCCTGGATCAGCTCCGGGTCGGTGTCGCCACTCATCAGGCAGGCCGGCAAAGGCCGCTCCAGCTGCGTGCGCAGCCTGTGCAGGGTCTGCATGCCGCTTTCGCCTGCCCGCAGACGGAAGTCGCTGAGCACCAGATCGGGGACGAAGCCACCGTCCAGCACCGTCAGCGCGCCCTGAAGTCCTTCCACGACGGCCACCACGCAACCCCAGGAATCGAGCAGGCCACGCAGGGCCTGGGCCGACTGCCGGTCGTCCTCGATGACCAGGATGCGCAGGCCGCGCACATCGTCCACCTGCTGGGGCTGCTCCGCGGCTGCCATCAGGGCCTGCAGATCGCCCGCGGGCGCCAGCGGCAGCTCGATGCGGAAGCGGGTCCCGTGCCCCGGCACAGAGCAGAGCTTGAGCTCGTGCCCGAGCAGGCGCGCGGTGCGATCGACGATGTTGAGCCCGAGGCCCAGGCCCTTGCTGCGGTCGCGCTCGGGGTTGCCGATCTGGTAGAACTCACGAAAGATGTCATGCTGGTGCTCGGCCGGTATGCCCACGCCGGTGTCCCAGACCTCCAGCCACAGATGACTGCCGCCACGGCTGCGGCGGCAGCCCACGAGCACGCCACCGTGCCCGGTATATCGCAGGGCGTTGCTCACCAGATTGAGCAGAATGCGATGCAGCAGCGTGGGGTCGCTCAGCACCCAGAGCGTGCTGTCGCGCACGCGCAGGCGCAGGCCCTTGTCGGTCGCCACGGGCATCAGCGCACCGCGCAGCTGCTCGAACAAGGGCCCCAGCGGCACCGGCTGCAATTGCACCCGCACAGCGTCCGCGTCCAGGCGCGAGATGTCCAGCAGCGCATCCAGCAGATCCTGCATGGCGCGCACCGATGCCTCCAGGTTGCCGATCAGATGGCGCGTCTCACGGTCATGCGGCAGCTGGGCCAGACGGGCGACGAACATGCCCAGGGCATGGATGGGCTGACGCAGGTCGTGGCTGGCCGCTGCGAGGAAGCGCGACTTGGCGCGCGTGGCCGTCTCGGCCTCTTCCTTCTTGCTGCGCAGCTCCGCGGTGGCCAGGGTCACCCGGCGCTCCAGTTCATCCCGTCCCTGCTGCAGATGCTCGGCCATCTGGTTCAGCCCCTGCTGCAGATCGCGCAGGGGATCGTCGGGCCGGACTTCACCACGCACGCTCAGCTCGCCGCTGCCGATGCGCTCGATCATGCGCGAGACGCGCAGGATGGGCCGGATCACCCCACGGCCGATGCGCACCGCCAGCACGCTACCGAACAGCAGCCCGCCGAGGGTCACGGCCAGGCCGATGGCCAGCATGTCCTGGCTGCGCGATACCACGCCCGCACGCGACACTTCCATCACCACATGGCCCAGGGGGGGCGCATCCTCGCCGCCCGCGCGGGACCGCCCCTCGAACAAATCGTCGAGCTGCAACTGCGAGGGGCTCACGGGCTGCACCAGCAGATCGTGTCCGGTCCTGGCGTCCACCCAGTGCTGTTCCTGCATGCCCAGCGCCGGCAGCACCACCTGCCCGGTCCAGCCCGCAATGGCCAGGGTCTGCCCCTGAGCATCGAGGATGAGCACGGAGCGCACGTCGGATTCGCGCAAGGCACCCGCGGCGATCGACTGCAGGCTGCTGGTGTTGGCCGAGAACAGGCCGTACTCGCTGGCACTGGCCAGCTGGCGAGCCAGCGAGCGGGCACGCTGCTGATGCGCCTCGTCCAGATCGGCATAGCGCCCAGCGAGAAAGACCGAGGACAGCAGCACCGCCACCAGGGTCACGGGCAGCAGCGCAGCCAGCAGCATGCGCGCGCGGATGTCGAGAAATCTCATGGGCCACGCTCCAGTCGGCGCAGACGCTCTGTCAGGTTGGCGGCGTCGAGCCGCAGGCCGAGCGAGCGCGCCACATGCTCGTTCACGCTGACGTCGAACTGCAGCGGAAACTGCGGTTGGCCCAGCGGCTGGCCCTGCAACACGCCGCGCGCCAGCACACCGGCCTGCTGGCCGATCTGACGCGGCGTCGAGTGCACGGCCATCAGGGCACCGGCGCGCACATAGGCTGGCGAGAAGGCCAGCATGGGCACTTGCGCCCGGAACGACGTCAGCAGGATGTTCTGGATGCTGTTGCTGTTGTAGATCTGCGGGTCAGCCAACGCCAGCAGCACATCAGACTCATCGAGGATCTTCTTCAAGCCGGCAAAGACCGGCTCTTCGGGCCGCACCGGCACCCCCACCATCCGCAGTCCGCGCGCCTGGGCCGCAGCCTCCAGTGCGGCCTCATTGGCCACGGAATCCGGCCCCCAGAGCACGCCGACGCGGCGCGCCTGAGGCAGGGCCAGCCGGATCAGGTCAAGCTGCCGGCCCGGCGGCTGGTTCAGGTAGAGCGCAGAAAACGAGGCGCCGGCGCGCCGCCCCGACTCGCGCAGCACGCGCTCGAAACTGGCACGCGGCAACAGGGTGCACAGCACCGGCGCCGGCAAGGCCTGCTGCGCCAGCTGGCTGCAGGCCTCGGTGCCCAGCGCCACGTACAACCGCGGGCCAGCGCCGCTGTAGGTCGGCAACTCCGCCAGCTGCAACTGCAAAACCTCGCGGCGTGCAAGCTCGGCGACCACCGCGTCCGCCGCCTCCTGGTAGGCCGGACTGCGCTCGCTGCTGACCAGGAGCACCTCGTTGGCACGCGCCCCCAGGGCCAGGAAGGCCAGCAAGACCAGCAGGGACAGCGGCGCCAGACGCATGCGGCTCAGTGCTCCACCTTGAGCTGGACGAAGACCTGGCGGACGACGCGGAAACTCGGCATGAAGTCGCGGTACGCAGGGCTCAGGCTCTGGCCCACCAGGGCCAGCTGGGCCCGGCTCCCGCCGATCTGCAGGGACTTTGCGACACGCGCGTCGGTCCGGTAGTAGGCCGGTTGAAATCCATTGGAGTCACCGGGCAGACGCGTGGCGTCCGCCTCGTGCTGGCTCAGGCTCGTCTCCCATCCGCGCGGCAGTTGCTGCATCCACAGCAGCGTGTGGCTGCCATAGCGTCCCACGAGCACGCCTCCGTAGGACTGTCCGCTGGAGTAGCGCGAGCTGGCATAAACGAAACGGCCCCCCTGCCAGGGGCGCCAGTTGAGCTGGGTCTCATAGCCACGGATGCGGAAGCTTTCGTCGTTCACGTAATCTTTGACGGTGTTTTCCAGGGTCCCGCTGCCCGCCTGGGTGAACGCGGCCGTCTCGGCAATCAGGCCCTTGACCCGTTCGTCGAAAACCCGCAAGTCGAGGGTGACATCCCGCGCGGGGGTCTCGAAAAGATAGCCGAACTCGCGCGCTTCCACCCTTTCCGACAGGACGTTGCCCGTCGAGACATAGGTCGAATCGAGCAGCACACCGCCGTCGAAGTAACGCACGTTGGCGTACTTCTCATAAATGCTGGGCGGCCGGAAGGCTCGGGAGTAGCCGGCACGAAGGGTATGCCCCTCGGCGGCATTCCAATTGAGCATCACCCGTGGCGATGCGTTTCCACCTCCCAGATCACTTCTCTCCAGCAGCGCCCCCGCGTTGAGCAGCAAGGCAGGCCGCAGACGCCATTCGACGTTGGAAAACAGACGTGTGAAATCCGTGGAAAAGGACGCGTCCGTGTTGTACAGCGGACGCGATCGCACAACCTCCCGCCGCAGCTCGGCGCCCCAGACATAGCGCAGATTGCTGTCGACCCGGACCGTGTGCTGTGCACTCAGATTCGAATTGCCGGCCCGGCCTCCGAAGTCCACCGTGATGCGAGGAACGCCCGGGGAAATGTAGGGAAAGTTGTCTCTCACCGCTTCTTCGGTGTGGGACGCCTGGACCACCAGATCCTGGTCCGCATCGAGATTGCGGCGCCAGTCCAGCTGCGCGTACGAGGTCTCGATGCGCCGGGTCCGGACATAGTTGTCGGCTTTGTCCGCAAAGCCGACGCCGGCGTCGATCAGACTCTGCCCTGTGCGCAACTCCAGCAAGTCCCGTGGGCCGTTCCGTACGTCTGCACGCAAATTGACCCGCTGGACCCGGCTTGAACCGCTGGTGCCTTGGAGGCCGTCGTCATTCCGACCGTCAGCGCTGATCCGGAATCGGGCCCGGTCGTCGCCCCAGCCCACCCGAACCCCCTGGTCCGCGACGCCGTTCTCGCCCCGGGCAAGCTGTACCGCCGTGCCCTGAGTGTCGGTCAAGTCGCGCGTGACGATGTTGATGCTGCCCAGAAAGGCCCGCGCGCCGTAGGCGGCGGAATTGGAACCGCGGTAGACCTCGATGCGCTCGATGTCTTCCAGTGCCACCGTCTGCAGGCCCGGCCCGGTACTGCCCCGCAGATAGGTGGAATAGACCGAACGACCATCCACCATGACCTGGATATGGTTGGAGTAATCGCTGAGCGTGGTGTGGTAGCTGCCCTGGGGCGTGTTGCTCTCGAAGGAGTTGGTCACGCGGAACCCCGGCACCAGCCGCAGCAGATCGGCCACGTCGCGCGCGCCGCTCATGCGGATCATCTGCCGGTCGATGATGGTCACCGCGCCGGGCGTCTCGTCCAGCCGCTGCGGCAGGCGTGACACCGACAGCACCACCGGGACATCGTCGAGGTAGTCCTTTTCGCTCACGGCGGCGGACTGCGCGCCGGCCAAGGTACTCAGGCCGTACAGCAGCAACAGAACAGAGGGTTGGCGACAAGATTTCATGGTCAGGATTCCAGGGGATGCTTGCTTTTCTTGTTCCCTGCCCTGATTCTGCCCTGCCCGGCTCGGCCTGATCCTCAGGGAAGACCGCCATCCGTGGCCCTGTCGCGCGTTTTGAACACCCCCGGCATCAGGGGCTTGCCGGCTGGGCCACAATAAGGCCATGTCCGAACGTGTCATCCCCCTCGTCGACCAGCGTATCCCCACGCTGCAGGCACCGGCCGCGGCCTTCGACCCGGCCACCCGCATCGCCGCCACGGGCCTGCTCGCCGACCGCCTGGGCCGCCCGCTGCGCGACCTGCGCATCAGCGTCACCGACCGCTGCAACTTCCGCTGCAGCTACTGCATGCCCAAGGAAATCTTCGACAAGGACTACGCCTACCTGCCGCACAGCGCCTTGCTGAGCTTCGAGGAGATCACGCGCGTGGCCCGTCTCTTTGCCGCCCACGGCGTACGCAAGCTGCGCCTGACCGGCGGCGAGCCCTTGCTGCGCAAGAACATCGAAATCCTGATCGAGCAGCTCGCCGCGCTGCGCACCGTGGACGGCGAGCCACTGGACCTGACGCTCACCACCAACGGCTCCCTGCTCGCCCGCAAGGCCCGTGCGCTCAAGGACGCCGGCCTGCAGCGTGTGACCGTGAGCCTGGACGGCCTGGACGACGCCGTCTTTCGCCGCATGAACGACGTGGACTTCCCCGTGCAGGACGTGCTCGAAGGCATCCAGGCCGCCAGGGACGCGGGGCTGGGACCCATCAAGATCAATATGGTGGTCAAGCGCGGCACCAACGAGCATGAAATCCTGCCCATGGCGCGCCACTTCCGCGGCACGGGCATGGTGCTGCGCTTCATCGAGTACATGGACGTGGGCGCCACCAATGGCTGGCGCATGGACGAGGTGCTGCCCTCGGCCGAGGTCGTCAAGAAGATCCACGCCGAGCTGCCCCTGGTGCAGCTGGGCGCCAGCGCCCCGGGCGAAACCGCCGAGCGCTGGGGCTATGCCGGCCCCGATGGCCGGCACGATCCGGCGCTGGGCGAGATCGGCGTGATCAGCAGCGTCACGCATGCCTTCTGCGGCGACTGCAATCGCGCGCGTCTGTCCACCGAAGGGCGGCTCTACCTCTGCCTCTTCGCCACCCAGGGCCACGACCTGCGCAGCCTCATCCGCGGCGGCGCCAGCGATGCCGACATCGAATCGGCCATCGGCCACATCTGGGGCGCGCGCGACGACCGCTATTCTGAGTTGCGCAGTCTGCAGCCCCCCGAACTCGGCAGCCCCCCGCAGCGCCGCGTCGAAATGAGCTACATCGGCGGTTGAACATGGCACACCCCCAGGCTGCGCGCACTGCGTGTCGCTACGCCCCCCCCTTGCAGGGGGCGACGCCAGCGGCCCGGCGAAGCCGGTTCCGCGGCGTCCCTCGGATTGCTTCACATCTGTTGCAACAGTCAGCACTGTCTACGAAAACTTCAAATGATCGACTCTTCTGAAATCACCGGCCTCATCCTCGCCGGCGGCCGTGGCAGCCGCATGGGCGGCGTGGACAAGGGCCTGCAGAACTTCAACGGCATGCCCCTGGCCCTGCACACGCTGATGCGCCTGCAGCTGCAGGTCGGCACGGTCATGATCAACGCCAACCGCAATCTGTCGGCTTATGAGTCTTTCGGCGCCGAGGTCTGGCCCGACGTGCTGGCCGACTACGCCGGGCCGCTGGCCGGCTTCCTGACCGGGCTCGAGCGCTGCGAAACGCCCTACATGGTCACCGTGCCCTGCGACACCCCGCGCTTCCCATTGGACCTCGTGGCACGCCTGGCGGTCGCGCTGGAACGCGAAGATGCCGAGATCGCCATGGCAGCCGGCCCCGAACGCGACGACCAGGGCCAGGTCTTGGTACGCACCCAGCCCGTGTTCTGTCTGCTCAAGGTGGACCTGCTGGAAAGCCTGACCCGCTTCACGCAAGGCAGCGGTCGCAAGATCGACACCTGGACGGCGCAGCACCGGACCGTGGTCGTGCCCTTCGACGAGGCCGGCGATGATCCGCTGGCTTTCGCAAATGCCAACACCCTGGCCGAACTCAAGCAACTTGAAGACTCCTGAGGGCATGAAAAGCATAGAGCAGATCGCGGCGGAGCTGCAGGGCTACGACCCCCAGGCCTTGAGCGCCGCCGCCGTCAACGACTTCCTGGCCCGTCTGGTCGAACCGGTCGCCGAGACAGAGACGCTGCCGATCTTCGAAGCGCTGGACCGCGTACTGGCGCGCGATGTCATCTCACCGGTCAGCGTGCCGCCGCACGACAACTCGGCCATGGACGGCTATGCCTTCGCCGGCAGCCAGCTGCGCGCTGACGCACCGCTGACGCTGCAGCCTGTGGGCACGGCCTTGGCCGGCAAGGCCTGGCAGGGTCAGGTCGGCCCGGGCCAGTGCGTACGCATCATGACGGGCGCCATCATGCCCGCGGGTTTGGACACCGTGGTCCCACAGGAGTTCGTACAGCAAAACGGCGAGCAGATCACCATTCCCGCGGGCCTGCTGCAACCCGGGGACAACCGCCGCTTCAAGGGTGAGGACGTCATGCAGGGCCAGCCTGCCCTGCGCGCCGGCACACGCTTGTCGCCGGCGGCGCTGGGCCTGGCGGCCAGCCTGGGCATCCCCACGGTCACGGTCTGGCGCCGCCTCAAGGTGGCCTACTTCTCCACCGGCGACGAGATCCTGAGTCTGGGCGAGGCACCGCGCGAAGGCGCGGTCTATGACAGTAACCGCTACACCGTCTTCGGCCTGCTCACCCGGCTGGGCGTCGAGGTGCTGGACTACGGTGTCGTCGGCGACACACCCGAGAAGCTCGAAGCGACCTTCCGCCGCGCAGCCGCCGAGGCCGATGCCATCATCACCAGCGGTGGCGTCAGCGTGGGCGAGGCCGACCACACCAAGACCATGATGAAGCGGCTCGGCGACGTGGCGTTCTGGCGCATTGCTATGCGTCCGGGCCGGCCCATGGCCGTCGGACGCATCGCCACGGGGTCACGTTCCTGCGTGCTCTTCGGCCTGCCCGGCAATCCGGTGGCCGTGATGGTGACCTTCCTGGCTTTCGTGCGTCCGGCCCTGCTCCGGATGATGGGCAGCAACGCGGCGCCCACGCCCTGGCTGCGCGCACGCAGTCTGGAGGCCATGCGCAAGAAACCCGGCCGTACCGAGTACCAGCGCGGCATCGTCAGCACTGCAAGCGACGGCACGCTGCAGGTGCGCACCACGGGCAACCAGGGTTCGGGCGTGCTGAGCTCCATGGTGCAGGCCAACGGCCTCATCGTGCTGCATCACGGGCAGGGCAACGTCGCCGTCGGCGATGAAGTCGATGTGATGATGTTCGACGGCGTGATCTGATCAGCGACGCGTCGGGGCCAGGCGTCGCGCCGTCAGCCGGATCACTTCGAACCACAGCAGACAGAGCCCGGCCGCCAGCATCGCCACGCCCAGCACACCCGGTTCAAGCGGCGCCATGCGCAGCACGGCCGCCAACGGCGGCAGGTAGAGCGCCAGGGCCAGCAGAACCAGCGTGAAGGCCATCACCCCCCAGAGCATGCGGTTGCGCACGCGCAGCGAGGCCAGCAAGCCGCGGGCCCCCGCCCGGTTGGACAGGATCAGCGCCAGATTGCCCAGGACCAGCGCGCTGAAGGCCAGTGACCGCGCTTGGGTCTCATCCAGCTGTTGCGTCCCCCAGAGATACACCCCCAGCACCGCCGCCAGCACCCCCAGGCCCTGCAGCACCGCCTGCACCAGCGCGCTACCGGAGAACAGGGGCATGGCCGGATCGCGTGGCGGCTGGCGCATCACGTCCTCGTCGGCGGGCTCGCTCTCAAACACCATGGCGCAGGCCGGATCGATGGCCAGTTCCAGCAGGGCGATGTGCATGGGAAAGAGCACGATGGGCCAGCCCAGCAGCAGTGGCAACAGGGCCATGCCGGCGATCGGCACGTGGACGGCCAGGATGTAGCTCATGGACTTGCGCAGGTTGCCGAAGATGCGACGGCCCTGGCGCACGGCACGCACGATGGAGGCAAAGTTGTCATCCACCAGCACGATGGCCGCCGCCTCGCGTGCCACATCGGTACCACGCCCGCCCATGGCCACGCCCACATGCGCGGCCTTCAGGGCGGGGGCATCGTTGACGCCGTCACCCGTCATGGCCACCACCGCCCCGTCAGCCTGAAGCGCCTGCACGATGCGCAGCTTCTGCGTGGGCGCGATCCGGGCGCAGATGCTCGCTTTCTGCAGGCGCTGCTGCAGCTCGGCATCCGACAGGCGGTCCAGTTCGTCGCCGAGCAGGACCGTACCGTCCGCCAGGCCAGCCTGGCGCGCAATGGCCTTCGCGGTCACCGGATAGTCGCCAGTGATCATCACCACGCGGATGCCCGCCTCACGGCACTCGCGCACGGCCTGGGGAATCTCCTCGCGCAGCGGGTCCGCCAGGCCCAACAGTCCCACAAACGCAAAGTCGAAGTCGTGCTCGCCGGCCGGCCACGGCGGACCGGGGTGCCGCGTCCGCGCCACGCCCAGCACACGCAGGCCCCGCGCGGCCATGGCATCCGCGGCAGCGGCCACCGATGCGCGCTGCGGTGCATCGAGATGGCAGAGATCGACGATGGCTTCGGGTGAGCCCTTGGCCGCCACCACGTGGTCCCCACGCGCGTCACCCTGCCAGACATGCGCCATCGCCCGCAGCTCGGGCGTGAGCGCGTATTCCTGTACCAACACCCAGTCACGGTGCAGATGCTCGGTCTGCGCCAGGAACTGCTGACCCAGGGCGTGAAAGGCCTGCTCCATGGGATCGTAGGGATCGGGGCGGCTGGCCAGGATGGCGTACTCCACGAGCGCATGGAAGCCCTCCGGCAACTCGCTGCGCAAGGCGTCGTCGAGGAACAGCTCGGCGCCCCCTGCAGAGAGGCTCGCCACCCGCATGCGGTTCTGCGTCAGCGTGCCCGTCTTGTCCACGCACAGCACCGAGGTCGCACCCAAGGTCTCGATGGCGGCGATGCGACGGGTCAGGACCTGCTGATGCGACAGTCGCCACGCCCCCAGGGCCGGCAGCACGGTCAGCACCACGGTGAATTCCTCCGGCATCATCGCAATGGCCAGGGCTATGCCGGCCAGCAGGGCCTGCAGCCAATCGCCGCGCATCAGGCCTTGCAGCAACACCAGCAGCACGCACAGGCCCAGCCCCAGCCAGGCCAGCCGGTGAACCAGGGTCCGGGTCTGGCGCCGCAGCGGCGACTCCTCGGCCCGCACCGTCTGCAGGGCCCGGCCGATCTGCCCCATCTGGCTGCGTGGCCCGGTGGCGCTCACCCGCGCCAGACCCTGCCCCTGCACCACCAGCGTACCGGCGTGCAGCGCCGACGCCCCGCCTGCGCTCTTGCTGACCGGCACCGACTCACCGGTGAGCAGGGACTCGTCCACCTGGAGTTCGCCGGGCGAGAAGAGTTCGGCATCGGCGGCGATGCGATCTCCCTCGGCCAGCAGGATGAGATCGCCGCGCACCAGCTCGCGGCCGGCCACGGTCTGCGCCTGACCGTCGCGGACGACCCGCGCACGCGGGCTGGACAGGTCCCGCAAGGCCTGGATCGCCCGCTCGGTCTTGCCTTCCTGGTACAGCGTGAGCCCGATCACCACGCACACCATCAGGGCCAGGCTCAGGCTCTCCTGCAATTCGCCCAGCAGCAGATAAAGACCGGCCGCGGCGAGCAGCAAGGAGAACATGGGATCGCGCACGGTCTCGCGCACGATGTGCAGCCAGCTACGGCCGCCATCGCCCGGCAGGGCGTTGGGGCCATCCTCGGCCAGTCGCCGGGCAGCTTCTGCAGCGCACAGGCCGGGATCATCGGGGGTCGACAGGCTCATGTCGCCGATTGTGCGACATGGCCGTGACCCGGTTTACTTGGCGATCAACTCCGCGTCGTGCGCAGCCGCCTCATGGACCGCGCGCTTGTCGGCCCCGGGCGCGTGCCGGCGCGCCAGCAGGGTGTACATGGTCGGCACCACGAAGATGGTCAGCAGCGTGCCCAGCGTCATGCCGCCGACGATGACCCAGCCGATCTGCACGCGGCTTTCGGCACCGGCCCCCGTGGCCAGTGCCAGCGGCACGGCCCCCAGCACCATGGCACCGGTGGTCATGAGAATGGGTCGCAGGCGCTGCCCGGCTGCCTTGACCACGGCCTCCATCA
The DNA here is from genome assembly GCF_027532185.1 of Hylemonella sp. GTDB lineage: Bacteria > Pseudomonadota > Gammaproteobacteria > Burkholderiales > Burkholderiaceae_C > Hylemonella. The sequence continues at coordinate 366,835 of NZ_JAPZSV010000002.1, forward strand.
TGTCCATGCCCTGCTCACGCATCTGGTTGGCAAACTCCACGATCAGGATGCCGTGCTTGGTGATCAGGCCTACGAGCGTGATCAGGCCGATCTGCGAATACACATTGAGTGAACCGCCCGTCAATTTGAGCGCCAGCAGCGCACCGATCATGGACAGCGGCACGGACAGCATGATCACAAAGGGGTCGACAAAGCTCTCGAACTGTGCCGCCAGCACCAGGAAGATGAACAGCAGCGCCAGGATGAAGACGATGGTCAGCGAGCCCTGCGAGTTGCGGAACTCGCGCGAGGTGCCGTTGAGGTCGGTGGTGTAGCCGGGCTGGAGCACGCGCTTGGCCACCTCGTCGAGGAAGTCCAGCGCCTCGCCCAGCGAATAGTCGGGTGCGAGGTTGGCCGTGATGGTCACGGCACGGCGCTGACTGAAGTGGTTGAGCTCGCGCGGCGCCACCGACTCCTTGACCGTGACCAGGGAGGCCAGTGGGATCATGGCGTCGTTGCGGCCGCGCACGAAGATGCGCTCGATGTCATCGGGCGTGTCACGCCCCACCGACTGGGTCTGTACGATCACGTCATACTGGTCGCCCTCGCGCTTGTAGCGCGTCACGAGCCGCCCACCCAGCATGGTCTCGATGGCGCGCGCCACCGCATCCACACCCACGCCCAGGTCGGCCGCCTTCTCGCGGTTGACGTCGATCTTGAGCTCAGGCTTGTTCAGGCGCAGGTCCACATCCGCACCCTGGATGCCCGGGTTCTTGGCGATCTCGTCAAGGAACTGGCGCGTGACCTGGTTCAGATCCTCGTAACTCTCGGACGTGAGGATCACGAAGTTGACCGGCCGCTCGCGAAAGCCCTGGCCCAGCGAGGGTGGCGTGATCGGGAAGGCGGAGACGCCGGGCAGCGCGCTGATGCGCGGCTGCATCTCACGCGCCATCTCCAGCGTGGTGCGCTTGCGCTCATCCCAGTCCACAGCACGCAAGGTGACGTTGGCCTGGCTCACCGTCGGATTGCCCAGCACGACGAAGATTCGGTCGAACTCTGGATAGTCGTTGCCGATCTTCTCGATCGCGGTCGCATACTTGTCCGTGTAGTCCAGCGTGGAGCCATCCGGTGCGTTGATCACGTTGAGGACCACGCCGCGGTCCTCCAGTGGCGCGAGCTCGCTCTTCATGCCAGGCAGGATGAGGGCAATGGCGGCCATCACGATTCCCATGCCCAGCAACACCACCCAGCGCATGGTCAGCACGCGGCGCAACAGGTTCTCATAGCCCGTGCTCAGCGCCGTCAGCCAGCGCTCCATGGTGCGGTCGAAGACGCCGGGCTTGGGGTTGTGCCGCAGCAGCTTGGCGCACATCATGGGCGAAAGCGTCAGCGCGATGAAACCCGAGACCACCACTGCGCCGGCCAGCGCCAGCGCGAACTCGACGAAGAGGCGACCCGTGCGCCCCGGCGTGAAGGCCAACGGCGCATAGACCGCCGCCAGCGTGAGGGTCATGGCCACCACGGCAAAGCCCACTTCGCGTGCACCCTTGATGGCCGCGCTGAAAGGGTCCAGGCCTTCCTCGATGTGGCGGTAAATGTTCTCCAGCACCACGATGGCATCGTCCACCACGAGACCGATGGCCAGCACCAGCGCCAGCAGGGTCAAGGTGTTGATCGAGAAGCCGGCCAGGGCCATCAGTGCAAAGGCCCCCACCAGACTCACGGGGATGGTGACGATGGGGATGATGGAGGCGCGCAGCGTGCGCAGGAAGACGAAGATCACCAGCGCCACCAGCACCACGGCCTCGACGATGGTCTGGAACACGTTCTTGATCGAGCGGTCGATGAAGACCGAGTTGTCATTGGCCACGGTGATGCTCACCCCCGCCGGCAGATCGGCCTGCAACTTGGGCAGCATGGCGCGCACACCGGCGCTCAGTTCCAACGGGTTGGCCGTCGCCTGACGGATCACGCCAGTGGCAATCGCCGGGCGGCCGTTGAAGCGCACCGAGGTGCGCTCTTCGGCAGCACCCTCCTCGATGCGCGCCACGTCGCGCAGCTTGACGGGAAAGCCGTTGACCGTGCGGATCACGATGTCGCCGAACTGCTGCGGCGTGCGCAGGTCGGTATTGGACGAGACGGAGAACTCGCGCTGGTTGCTCTCGATCCGGCCCGCCGGCACTTCCAGATTGCTGCGGCGCAGGGCGTCCTCGGCATCCTGGGTGGTGAGCTTGTAGGCGGCCAGCCGGTCCGGGTCCAGCCAGACGCGCATGGCGTACTTGCGTTCGCCGAAGATGCGCACGTCGGCCGCGCCTGTCACCGTCTGCAGGCGCGGCTTGACCAGGCGGTTGATCATCTCGTTGAGCTGCAGGGCGCTGTGCGTGTCGCTGGAGAAGGCCAGCCAGATCACGGGAAAGGCGTCGGCCTCGACCTTGGCGATCACCGGCTCATCGATGGTCTGCGGCAGCCGGTTGCGCACGCGCGACGTGCGGTCGCGCACCTCGGCCGCGGCCGCGTCGGCGTCCTTTTCCAGACGGAAGCGCACCGAGATCTGGGCCTGCTCGGCGCGCGAGATGGAGGTGATCACGTCCACCGCGTCGATGCCGGCAATCGAATCCTCCAAGGGCTTGGCAATCTGCGACTCGACCACTTCAGCCGAAGCGCCGGCGTAGCGCACCGTGACCGTGACCACGGGTTCGTCAATCTTGGGGTACTCACGCACCGGCAGCTGCAGAAAGCTGACCGCACCGATCAGCAGCACGAGCAGCGAGAGCACGGTGGCAAAGACCGGGCGGCGGATCGCTATTTCAGGCAGTTGCATGCGGCCTCCGGATCAACCAGCCGCCGGGCGATTCAGTTCGAGCACCTTGACCGGGCTGCCGTCGCGCTGCAGGCGCTGCTGGCCGGCCGTGACCACGGTGTCTCCTTCCTGCAGACCTTCGACGATCTCGACCTGGCCCGGGCGGCGGATCCCAACCTTGACCTCGACGCGGCGCGAGACCAGGGTGTCGTTGTCCGGTCCTGGCACGAGCTTGATGACGAACTGGCGCCCGCCCTGGGGCACGATGGCCTCCTCCGGCACCACGCGGGCGCGCTCACGCACGCCGAACAGCGTGCTCACGCGCGCAAACATGCCCGGTCGCAGCTGCAGCTGCCGGTTGGGGATGCTGGCGCGCACGCCGATGGAACGGCCATTGGCGTCGATCAGCGGATCGACCGCCTGCACCCGCGCCTCGAAGCTGCGACCGGGCAGCGCATCGAGCTCCACGGTAACGCGCTGGCCGGCCTTCACCTGGGTCTGGTAGCGCTCGGGCAGGCGGTAGTCGACATAGACCGTGTCGATGTCTTCCAGGTTGACGATGTCGGCGCCGTCCTTGAGGTAGTCGCCGACGTTGACGTTGCGGATGCCGGCGATGCCGTCGAAGGGCGCGATGATGCGCAGCCGCTCGGCCGTGGCCTGCGCCAGCGCCAGCTTGGCCTGCGCCACTTCCAGGTTGGCCGCGCTCTCATCCAGCGAACGTTGGCTGACGAAGTTCTGTGCCAGCAGTTCCTCGTTGCGTTTGTGGTTGGCCCGGGCGATGGAGAGCTCGGCTTGGCTCTGCTTGATCTGGGCCTGCTGCAGCTGGTCGTCGAACTGCACCAGCAGCTGCCCCTTGCGCACACGCTCCCCGTCCTTGAAGTTGAGCCGCACCACGCGACCGCTGACCTCGGGACGCAGCATCACGCTCTGGCGCGAGCGCAGGCTGCCCACGGACTGGGCGTCGTCCGTGAGCTTCATCACACGCACGCGCACTGCTTCGACGGTGATGGGGCGGGACGGGGCCGCGCTGCTGGCGCGCGCTGAGGGACTGGCCGATGCCGCGGCCGAGCTTGCCGCGCTGCGGTTCTGGAACCACCAGGCGGCCCCCGAGGCCGCTGCGATGCCGACAGCGGCAATGACCGGATAGAGGATTTTGGAAGGCATGGACAACAGGCAGGCGGCGGGCACCGGCGGTGCCCTGGCAGAGCTGAATTCCGTCGACTGTAGCAGTCTCACGCCCACTCTGCATGCGTAGGAGTCCGCATGCGCCGGCTTGTACGGACCGGCTTTGCAGAACTTTACAGAACCTGTTCCACGCCGCGATTGGCCAGGGCGTCGGCCCGCTCGTTGCCGGGATCACCGTCGTGCCCCTTGACCCAGCGCCACTCGATGCGGTGCTCCGTCTGGCTCAGCAGGCTGTCCAGCCGCTGCCACAAGTCCACGTTCTTCACGGGCTGCTTCGAAGCCGTCTTCCAGCCCCTGGCCTTCCAGCCCGCGAGCCATTCGTTGATGCCTTTGAGCACATACTGGCTGTCCGCATGCAGGATGACATGACAGGGCCGCTTGAGGGCCTCCAGCGCCTGGATCACGGCCATCATCTCCATGCGGTTGTTGGTGGTCTCGCGTTCGCCGCCGAACAGCTCCTTCTCCACGCTGCCGGATTTCAGCAGCACGCCCCAGCCCCCGGGGCCCGGGTTGCCCTTGCAGGCGCCATCGGTATAGATCTCGACCGTGTTCACTCGTGTTGTTCCTGTTTCATCGAAAGGGGGTGGTCGCCGTTGCGCCTGGCCAGCGGCACCGTGGCCACGGCCTTGCTGCCTGCCTTGCGCCAGCCCGGCTCGAGCAGGCGCACACCGTGCACACGCTTGACCGCCACCAGCACATAGGCCGCGCCGAAGAAGGGCCACCAACGCGTACCTGCACGATCCATCCAGCGCCAGCGCAGCAGCCACTTCTCGCTGCCCAGCAGCGGACGGTAGCAACCGTAGCCTCCGGTCTCAATCTCGAAGTCCAGCAGTCGCAGCCAGTCACGCAGACGGCGCGAACCAATGAAGTCCAATCCCTGCGGCAGCGAGGGCGTGCCCACCTTGAAGCGCCGGCACAGATGCTCGCAGCCCTGGCGCAATCCCCACAGGCTTGCAGGGTTGAATCCACTGACCACCACCCGCCCGCCGGGCACGAGCACGCGCGCCACCTCACGCAGCACGGCATGCGGATCAACGTGGCTGTCCAATGCGTGCGGCAGCACGACCAGGTCCAGGCTGGACTCGGGGAAAGGCAGTGCCGCGTAATCGGCCTGCAGCACGGCATGCGAGGCGCGCACGCCCTCGGCCGTGGCCAGCCAGCGGTGCGGCATGCGGTTGGCGGCCAGCGCATCGAGTGCCGGCAGACCCAGCTGCAGGGCGTGGTAGCCGAAGATGTCGACCACCGCCAGATCGAGCTGCTGTTGCTCCCACGCCAACAGATAAGCCCCCGCGGGGCTCTCGAACCAGTCCTGCAAACCTATAATTCCGGCATTCATGACCCTGCTTCCACTGCCCGCCTTCGACGACAACTACATCTGGATGCTGCATGACGGCCACCAGGCTCTCGTCGTCGACCCCGGTGATGCACAACCGGTGCTGCAGGCGCTGCAGGCCCAACACCTGCAACTCCAGGCGATTCTAGTCACACACCACCACGCCGATCACGTGGGCGGTGTTGCCGAACTCCGCGCGGCCACCGGCGCCACGGTCCACGGCCCGGCCGGCGAAGAGATGCCCGAGCCGCTGCAACGCTACAGCGAGGGCGACGGGCTCGACCTGCTGGGCCTGCACTTCGAGGTGCTGGACGTGCCGGGACACACGGCGGGCCACATCGCCTGGTACTGCGCCGACGCCGACGGTGCTCCCCTGCTGTTCTGCGGTGACACACTGTTCTCCGGCGGCTGTGGGCGCCTCTTCGAAGGCACGCCTGCGCAGATGCTCGCCTCGCTCGACAAGCTCGCGGCCCTGCCCGGCCACACCCGCGTGTGCTGCGCCCACGAATACACGCTGAGCAATCTGCGCTTCGCGCGTGCCGTCGAACCCGGCAACGCGGCGCTGCAGCAGTACGTGCAGCAGTGTGAAAGTCTGCGCGCCCGACAGCAACCCACCCTGCCCTCGACCCTGGCGGTCGAGCGCGACATCAACCCCTTCCTGCGCACCCGCGAGCCCGCCGTCGTGCAGGCCGTGCAGCCCCGGGCACAGGCCCGAGACGAGGCCGGCATCTTTGCCGCCCTGCGATTGTGGAAAAACGACTTTCGATGAAACTGCTCAGCACCACCGGCCTCGTGGCCCTCCTGCTCCTGCTGGCCGGCTGCGCCAGCAACCCGCCCGGCCCCGGCGCCCAGACCGACGCTCCCTCCTCCCTCACGACCCATGCCGAGACGGCGTTTCCCGCACCCAGCCGGCACACCCCCATCTACCCGCAGGGCGAACTGACGCCGATCGCTCCCCACGAGCCCGCGCCGCGCCGCGTGGCTGCCCTCACGCCACCGGACGACCTGTGGGAGCGCATCCGCAGCGGCTTTGCCATGCCCGACCTCGACAGCCCGCTGGTCCCGGGCCGTGAGCAGTGGTACGCCGCGCGCCCCCAGGATCTGGAGAACATGGCCGAGCGCTCGCGCATGTACCTCTTCCACATCGTCGAGGAGATCGAGCGCCGCGGCCTGCCCACCGAGCTGGCCCTGCTGCCCTTCATCGAGAGTGCCTACAACCCCCAGGCCTATTCGCATGCACGTGCCGCCGGCATGTGGCAGTTCATCCCCAGCACCGGAAAGCTCTACCAGCTCAAGCAGAACGCCTTCCGTGACGATCGCCGCGACGTGCTGGCCTCGACGCGTGCCGCGCTCGATTACCTGGAGCGGCTCTACGGCATGTTCGGTGACTGGCACCTCGCCCTCGCCTCTTACAACTGGGGCGAAGGCAGCGTGGGCCGGGCGATCGCCAAGAACAAGCGCATGAACAAGGGCACGGGCTACCTGGACCTGAACATGCCCATGGAAACGCGCTACTACATCCCCAAGCTGCAGGCCATGAAGAACATCGTGGCCGATCCCGGCAAGTTCAACATCAAGCTGCCGGTCATCGAGAACCACCCCTACTTCGACACCGTCAACATCACGCGCGACATCGACGTCGCCCTGGCTGCCAAGCTGGCCGAGGTGCGGCTGGAAGACTTCAAGGCTCTCAACCCCTCGCTGCACCGCCCGGTCATCCTGGCCGCGGGCACCTCCCAGATCCTGCTGCCCTGGGACAACGCCGCCATCTTCCAGCGCAACCTCGACGCCTATGCTGGCGACCGGCTCTCCAGCTGGACCGTCTGGATCGCCCCGCGCAACATGACGCCGACCGAAGCCGCGGAGCGCGTGAAGATGAGCGAGGCCGACCTGCGCTACGTCAACCGCATCCCGCCTCGCATGCTGATCCGCGCCGGCTCCACCCTGCTGGTGCCCCGACCGGCCAGCCAGGAACGCGACGTGACCGAACGCATCGCCGACAACGGCCAGCTGCACTTGGCCCGCGAACAGGTGCCGCGCAAGGCCGGTGCACCGCGCCGCACCGTGCTCAAGGTCGGCCGCAAGGGGGACACCGTGGCCAACATCGCCCAGCGCTACCGCCTGCCCGCCAGCTCGGTGGCGCGCTGGAACAAGGTGAGCGAAAAAGCCGTCTTCAAGGCCGGCGACAAGGTCATCGTCTTCCTCTGAGCCCGGGCCCGCAGGCCACGCTCAGAGCTTCTCGGTCTCGCCCGCGCGCGGCTGCCACTTCATCAGGCGCCGCTCGATGCGGCCTACCAGCCCGTCCAGCAGCAACGCGAAGGCCGTCAGAACGACGATGCCCGCAAACACCGTGTTGACGTCGAACGTGCCCTCGGCCTGCAGGATCAGATAGCCCACGCCGCGCGCCGAGCCCAGGTACTCGCCCACCACCGCCCCCACGAAAGCCAGGCCCACCGAGGTGTGCAGGCTGGAAAACACCCAAGCCGTGGCACTGGGGAGGTAGACGGTGCGCAGCAACTGCCTTTGATTCGCGCCTAACATCCGCGCATTCGCCAGCACCACGGGGCTGACCTCGCGCACGCCCTGGTAGACGTTGAAGAAGACGATGAAAAACACCAGGGTCACGGCCAGTGCCACCTTGCTCCAGATCCCTAAGCCGAACCACATGGCGAAGATGGGCGCCAGGATCACGCGCGGCATGGCATTGGCCGCCTTGATGTAAGGGTCGAGGATCGCGCTCGCCATGGGCGACAGCGCCAGCCAGAGCCCGCAGACCAGGCCCAGCACGGTCCCGATGCCGAAGGCCAGAAAAGTCTCCAGCAGCGTGGTGCCCAGATGGCGGTAGATGTCGGCGTTGCCGCTCAATCCATCGGGAAACAGGACGTTGGGCGCCACGGCCCAGGGCAGGAACCAGGACCAGATGCGCCCGGCCACCTGGACGGGATCGCCCAGAAAGAAGGCCAGCTTGGCATCACGCGAGGCCATTTGCCAGAGGCCCAGGAAGGCCAGCAGCACCCCCAGCTGCCACCAGCGCAGATTGCCGGCCCGGGGCTTGAGCCGCTGCCAAAAGCTCATGCGGCCTTCCTCAGCTGCTGCTGGTAGCCCTTGAGCACCTCCTCGCGCAGCACGTCCCAGATCTGACGGTGCAGCTCGACGAAACGCGGTGTGTTGCGCACCTCAGCCACGTTGCGGGGGCGCGGCAGGTCGATGACGAACTCCCCGATCGGACGGGTCGCCGGGCCGGCCGAGAGCACCACCACGCGGTCACTCATGGCAATGGCCTCGTCCAGGTCGTGCGTGATGAAGAGCACGGCCTTCTTCTTGGCGCTCCAGAGTTCGAGCACCTCGTTCTCCATGAGCTGGCGCGTCTGCACGTCCAGCGCACTGAAGGGCTCGTCCATGAGGATGATGTCCGGATCCAGCGCCAGGGTCTGGGCCAGGGCCGTGCGTTTGCGCATGCCCCCCGAGAGCTGGTGCGGATAGCGGTCGCCAAAGCCCGCCAGGCCCACGCGCGCCAGCCAGTCCCCGGCCTGGGCGCGCGCCTCGGCCTCGGGCACGTCGCGGTACTGCAGGCCCAGCAGAACATTGTCCAGCGCGCTGCGCCAGGGCAGCAGGGCATCGGCCTGGAACATATAGCCCGCACGCCGGTTCAGCCCGCGCAGCGGCTCCCCGAAGACCCGCACCTCGCCCGCGCTCGGCGCCAGCAGGCCCGCGCCCACATTGAGCAAGGTGGACTTGCCGCAGCCCGTGGGGCCGACCACCGAGACGAACTCGCCCGCCGCCACGCGCAACGTGGTGTCGGCCACCGCCGTGTAGGACGGTCCGCCGCCGGGCGCGGCAAAGGTGCAGGTGATGCCCTGCAGCTCCAGCGCGTGTGCGGCAGGATGCGTCATGTGCCAGGCTCAGGGCCGCACCGGAACGGCCAGCGACTTGCGCAGGGTGAGGCTGCGCCCGAAACGGCGCTGGAACTCGGCGTTCGCGCTGGCGTAGTCGTCGCGTACCTGCACCCGGGTGGTCCCGAAGAACTCGTCGCGGTGGTAGCGGATGGTTCCGATGTAGACGGCCTGGTCGCCGGGCTTGAGATCGACGCGGAACAGGCCCTGCAAAGGCGCCACGCCATCGTCAACGCGCGCGTTCGGCGACACCACGCGGATCTCCGCCCGCATCACCACCCAGGTCTTGAGGATGTAGAAAGGCTGGGCTGGATGGTTGACGAAGAAGTGTTCTCCGAAGGTCGCGTTGATGCGCTGCTTCATGTCCCCCAGGGCCGGACGGTCCACGTCGCGCAGTTCCTCGCCCACGATCACCATGCCCAGGCGGTCGTACTCGGCGTAACGCGCGCTCAGTTTCTGTTCGCCGGGCTTGAGCGGTGGGTCGAGCTCGATGCGGCCCACCACGAGAACCTCGCCCGAGGGCAGATCGGCGAGCTTCTCGACGGACTGGATGCGGCTCGTCGGCACGCAGGCCGTCAACAGCAGGGCGGCAGTCCCCATCCAGACCAGGCGGCACAGCAGCGCCAGACGGTATCGCACCAGGGTCATCATTTCCTCCTCAGTTCAGCGATGCGGTCGCTCAGGCGCGCCTCCCACTGCGTGCCCTTGAGCCAGTCAAATGTCTGCAGGCGCTGCAACAGTTCCAGTTCGGAAGGCGCGTTGACCCGTTCGACGTCAAATTGGCCGGACTTCAGCCGGACATAGCGATAGGCGCCCAGGAAATAGATCCCCGGCTTTTCGATCCGGACAGCCGTCTGGTTGCGGCCATAGAGCGGGAAGTCATACAGATGGTTCGGCCCCTCCAGCCGCGCGAGCTGGTAGGAACCCGGGGGCAGAAAGGCCTGGCTCAAGAGCCGGCCGTCATCGGCCACATTCATGTGCCAGTAGCCCTCCTCGCCCTGCGGCTTGAGGCTGGCGGCGTAGATCTTCTTGCTGGGTGCGCCCGTCATGTCGATGTAGGCGAACACCAGGGAATTGCTTGGGTCGTTGATGTCGCGTCGGGGCCCGATGCCATCGCTGCTGCAGGCCGCCAGCCCGGCACACAGCAGCAGGACGCAGAAAGTCCGGAACAGGGTTTTCATGATCGCTTCTTTCAGGGGACTTCAACAGGTGTCGCGCGCAAACGCGTCACTTCTTTCTCAGCTCGGCGATACGGCTACGGATGCGGGTCTCCCACTGTGTACCCTTGACCCAGCTTTCCTTCTCCAGTCGCTGGAGCAACTCCAGTTCCGAGGGCTGGTTGGTGCGCTGAATCGCAAACTTGCCCTCCTCGAAGAAGCCGGTCTTGACCTTGGTGTAGCGGTAGGAACCCAGGAAGTAGATGCCGGGCTTCTGGATGCGCACCGCCGTCTCGTTGCGGCCGTAGGCGGGGAAGCGATAGACGTTGTTGCCGGCGAAGAAGCCCGAGCCCTCCAGCTGGGACAGCTGGTAGGCCCCCGGCGGCAGGTAGGGCTGGCTCAGCAGCTGGCCGTCCTTGGCCACGTTCATGTGCCAGTAGCCCTCTTCACCCTGGGGCTTGAGGCTGGCACCGTCAATCTTGGTCGGGGCCTCGCTCATGTCGACATAGGCGAAGACCAGGGAGTTGGTCGGGTCGTTGATGTCACGCTCGGGGCCGATCGAGCTGCTGCCGCAGGCAGCGAGCAGGGCCAGCGAGGCCAGCAGGCCACAGCGGTACAGGAATTGGATCATGGTGTCTCCCAATGTGGATGATTCTGCGGTGGTGCGCCCCGCCCTCGCCCGCCGGCGTTGGTGCCCTGGCGCCTGGCGGGTCTCAGGCCTTGAAACGTGCCTTGGCCCGGGCCGCGAACTGGTTGGTCCAGGTTCGGGCCAGGTCGATGCGGTCGGCCTTGAGCGTGCTGTCGAAGCTGGCCAGCGCACGCAGCGCCGTCTTGCCCCCCTCTTCGGGGAACATGCCATCGATGGCCAGCGCCTCGCGCACCTTGTCGAAGGAGGCGAGATAGAGCCCGCGGTCTCCCAGCAGATAGGACTCGGGCACGGTCTTGATGATGTCACTCGGGCCGGCTGTCTGCAGCCACTTGAGCGCGTGCACCATGGCATAGGTCAGGGCCTGGGCCGTGACCGGGTTCTTCTGCACGAACTCCAGCGGCGCATAGAGGCAGCCTGCCGGCATGGGGCCACCGAAGACCTCGCGCGTGCCCTTGAGCGTGCGGGTGTCGAAGACCACCCGTACATCGCCCTTCTGCTCCAGCATGGTCATGACCGGGTCGATGTTGCAGATGGCGTCGATCTGGCCCGAGCGCAATGCGGTCAAGGCGCCAGCGGACGTGCCCACGCCGATGAAGCTCACGTCCGCGGCCTTGATGCCGGCGCGCGAAAGCACGAGGTTGGCCATCATGTTTGTGGACGAACCTGGCGCCGTCACGCCGATCTTCTTGCCCTTGAGATCGGCCACGCTCTTGTAGTGCGGCAGGGTCTTGTTCGAGATGCCCAGCGCGATCTGCGGTGCACGCCCCTGCAGCACGAAGGCCTGGAACATCTGGCCCTTGTTCTGCAGGTTGATGGTGTGCTCGTAGGCCCCGCTGACCACATCGGCCGAGCCGCCCACCACGGCCTGCAGCGCGCGGGCGCCGCCGGCGAAATCGCTGATCTCGACATCCAGGCCCTCGGCCTTGAAGTAGCCGAGTTGCTCGGCGATGGTCAGCGGCAAGTAGTAGAAGGAGGCCTTGCCGCCCACGGCGATGGCCACCTTGCTCTTCTCAGGCTTGGGGTCGGCCGCCAGGGCCGGGGCCGCGACGCCGGCCACAGCGAATGCAGTGCCGGCGGTGAACAGGCGTCGGTTGATGCGTAGGTCGGACATGATGTTCGGCTTCCCTGTCTTGCGTTTCTTGATCCCCGAGGCTACCCAAGCGGCGCGGCCGACGCATCAGGAAACTTCCCGACCGGGTTTCCCCCTAAGGCCACTGCTGCGCCGCGGCGCGGCTCAGTGATAACCCAGGAAAAAAATGGCGATATTGGTCACCAGACCCAGGGTCCAGAGCACCGAGCGCGCCGTGCTCATGCCCGAGACGTAGGCCATGATGTAGATCAGGCGCAGGAAGACGAAGAGAAAGGCCAGCATGTCCAGCCGCAGCTGGTGGGCGCCCATCAGGTGGGCGACGATGACCGCCCCGATGAAAAAGGGCAGCGCCTCGAAGCTGTTCTGCTGCGCGGCATTCGCACGTGCGCGCCATTCGGTCTGGCGGGCCAACCAGGCGCGCGGGTTGTCGTTGTCATAGCCCCCCTCCTTGCGCGGCTTGCCCACCATGCCGGACTTGGCCAGGACCGCGCAGGCGATGGGGAGCAGCGCGGCAATGAGGACACACCAGTAGGCCAGGGTGAAGCGGGCGAAGGTCATGATGGGAACGTCAAAAGGAAGAGAGGAAAGAGGTGTCGAGGAGCGGGCCGGACTGCGCCGGATTATCCTTCAGCGCCGATCCACCAGCGCGTGGGCAATGGTGCCCAGGTCCACGTACTCCAGCTCGCTGCCGATGGGCACGCCGCGCGCCAGCCGGGTGAAGGCCACGCCACGTGCCTTGAGCCCCTCGGCGATCACATGCGCCGTGGTCTCCCCCTCGGCGGTGAAATTGGTGGCCAGGATGACCTCGCGCACCGTGCCGTCACTGGCCCGCTCGAGCAGGCCCTTGATGCCGATGTCGCGCGGACCGATGCCGTCGAGCGGGCTGAGCTTGCCCATGAGCACGTAGTACAGGCCCTTGTAAGCACCCGTGCGCTCCAGCGCCATCTGGTCGGCCGGCGTCTCCACCACGCAGAGCTTGCTGGCATCACGCGCCGAGTCGCCGCAGGTGCCGCAAACCTCGGCTTCGCTGAAGGTATGGCAGCGCGTGCAATGGCGCACGCTCGTAGCCGCCTCCTGCAGCGCGCGCGAAAGCAGCTGCGCCCCCTCGCGGTCATGCTGCAGCAGATGAAAGGCCATGCGCGACGCCGACTTCACCCCCACGCCCGGCAAGCGGCGCAGGGCCTGGATCAGCGCGTCAAGGGAGTGAGCGTCGGACATGGATTAACCAACAATGCTTCGGGGCGTAGCGAGCGGGCGTCAGGCGAGGCGCGGGTGGCGGGAAACCGGAATGGACTTGAGGTCCATGAGGATTTCCCGACGGGCCCCGCAACGACGCATCACGCCCGCGCAGTAGCCCTCAGAACGGGAATTTCATGCCGCCGGGAAGGCCTGGCATCCCTGCGGTGAGCTTGCCCATCTTTTCCTGCGAGGTCTCCTCGGCCTTGCGCACGGCGGCGTTGAAGGCGGCGGCGACCAGGTCTTCCAGCATGTCCTTGTCCTCGGCCAACAGGCTGGGATCGATGGTCACGCGCTTGACGTCGTGCTTGCAGGTCATGACGACCTTGACCAGGCCGGCACCGGATTCACCGCTGACCTCGATGAAGGCCAGTTCCTCCTGGGCCTTCTTGAGGTTGTCCTGCATGGCCTGGGCCTGCTTCATGAGGCCGGCGAGTTGTCCTTTGTTGAACATGGTGTTCCTTACTTCGGTTGACTATTCGGTTCGATGGGCTTGATGCTGCCAGGCACGATTTTCGCGCCGAAGTCCCGCATCATGGCCTGCACGAAGGGATCTTCGTGGATGAGTTTTTCCGCTGCGAGCTGCTTTTCCTCGGCGATGGCGGCATTGCGCCGGGCCGGGCTGTCGCTCACGCGACCGATCTCCACGGCCAGCGTGACCGGATGGCCTGCGGCCTGCAGGGCCGCCTGCAGGCGTTCACGGGCTGAAGCCGAGTTGAGCGATTCACGCTCCACGCGCAGCAGCCACTGGTCGGCGTCGCGCGCCACCAGCTGCGATTGCAGGGCCAGCTCGCGCACCAGGGCCGTGATGGCTTCGCTGGCCATCAGGCCGCGCACGACCTGGTGCCAGTAGCCGCCCTCTTCCGTCGGCACCAGGGGTGCCGCCTGGGCCGCGCCGAACGCAGGAGCGTCGGCACGCGATTCGGCCGGCACGCGTACAGGGACAGCCACCACCTGGGCCGCCGGCATGGCCGTCACGGGCCTGGCGGGTTGCACGGGATGCTCCTCATCCACCACGGACAGCACCTGACCCGGCGGCGTGACGCCTGCAGGGCGGGCGGCGGACGTGGCGATGGGCCGCGCTGCGACGGGAGGCGTGGGAGCAGATGTCGGCGCCGGCCGGGGCGCAGGGGCCGCAGGCTGCGCCGCCGCCGTGACGGGCGAGGGCCGCGGGGTGGCGGGCGTCGCCTCAGGCGATTTCAGTGTTTTTTTTTCCGACGAACCGCCGGATGGCATGGCACCGGGCTTGAAGGCCAGCAGGCGCAGCAGCACCATGGTCAGCGCGGCATATTCATCGGGCGCCTGGCCCAGCTCACTGCGGCCATGCAGGCACAGGCTGTAGAGCAGCTGGGTCTCGTCGGCCGGCAGCAGCTCGGCCAGGCGTGCCGTTTCGGCGGCCTCGGGATCGGCGGCATCAGCACTGCCAGGCACGGCCTGCAGCACCGCCATGCGCTGCAGCACCACGGTCATCTCTTCCAGCGTGGAGGCCGCGCTCAGGCCATGGACACGCAGAGCCTCGGAGGTTTCCACCACGGTCTTGCCATCGCCAAGGGCCAGAGCGTCGATCAGCGTGTAGACATGCGAGCGGTCCACGCTGCCCAGCATCTGGCGCACCGTGGCTTCTTCGAGCTGGCCGGAACCGAAGGCGATGGCCTGGTCGGTCAGCGAGAGCGCATCGCGCATGGAGCCACGTGCGGCGCGTGCGAGCAGGCGCAGCGCGCCCGGCTCGGCCGGTACGTTCTCGGCGGCCAGCACCTTGGTGAGGTGTTCCAGCACGGTCTCAGGTGCCATGGGCCGCAGGTTGAACTGCAGGCAGCGCGAGAGCACGGTGACCGGCACCTTCTGCGGGTCGGTCGTGGCCAGCACGAACTTGAGGTACTCGGGTGGCTCTTCCAGCGTCTTGAGCATGGCATTGAAGGCCGTGTTCGAGAGCATGTGGACTTCGTCGATCATGAAGACCTTGAAGCGGCCCTGCACCGGCTTGTAGACCGCCTGCTCCAGCAAGGATTGCACCTCGTCCACGCCGCGGTTGGAGGCGGCATCGAGCTCGGTGTAATCAACAAAACGGCCCGAGTCGATGTCGGTGCAGGCCTGGCAGACGCCACAGGGCTGATCGGTGATGCCGCCCGAGCCGTCCGCGCCCACACAGTTGAGCGATTTGGCCAGGATGCGCGAGACCGTGGTCTTGCCCACGCCGCGCGTGCCGGTGAAGAGGTAGGCATGGTGCAGGCGCTGCGTCTGCAGCGCATTGCCCAGGGCCCGCACCACGTGCTCCTGGCCCACCATTTCGGTGAAGCTTTTCGGCCGGTATTTGCGGGCGAGCACCAGATAAGACATGCGGGGATTCTAAGGTGTGGATTGCCATGCTTTTCCGCAGTCCGGCCTTTAAATCGGCGGGGCAGCCATTACAATACAAAGCGACGGGCCTCCCTGCATGGTGAAGCGGCCAACCGGGTCAGGTGGGGAACCAAGCAGCCCTAACTGTGGAGTCAGTGCCAGGATCCAGGTCCGTCACCTTATTCAGCAAGCCGCTGGCACGCGCCAGCGGCTTTTTTCATGCCCGCTCACCCTCGCAGTTGGCGCAGCACGCCCTCGCCAGCCCGCTTGCCGCTGGCGAAACAGGCCGTGAGCAGATAGCCACCGGTCGGCGCTTCCCAGTCCAGCATCTCGCCCGCGCAGTACACGCCGGGCAAGGCCTCACACATCAGATCCGGCGTCAGCGCTTCAAACAGCACGCCACCAGCGCTGCTGATGGCCTCGTCAATGGGGCGCGCTGCCACGACTTGCACGGGCAAGGACTTGATCGCGGCCGCCAGCTTCTGCGCGTCGTGCAGGTCTTCCTTGCTCAAGATCTCGTAGAGGATCGCGGCCTTGATACCCTCGATGCCCAGCCGGCTCTTGAGGTGGCTGGAGAGCGAACGCGAGCCGCGCGGGTGACGCACCTCGGCCAGCACGCGCTCGGCCATCATGTCGGGCAGCAGGTCCAGCCGCAGCGTGGCGTGACCGGAGCGGATGATCTCGTCGCGCAAGAGCCCAGACGCGGCGTAGATCAGACTGCCCTCGACGCCGGTCGTGGTGGCCACGAATTCGCCCTTGCGTTCGAAGCGTCGCCCCTGGCTGTCCGTGAACGAAATCGCCACGGTCTTGAACGGCTGGCCGGCATGGCGCGTGGCAAAGTGTTCGCTCCAGCCCACCGGGGCCGGCACAGCCTGCACCGGCAGCGCCTCGCCGTCCGGCGGCAGGACGCGCTGTACCGCCACATCGAAGCCGCAGTTGGCCGGCAGCAGCGGCGCCACGGCCACGCCGCGGGCGGCCAGCAGCGGCACCCAGGCACCGTTGGAGCCCAGACGCGCCCAGCTGCCGCCACCCAGGGCCAGCACCACGGCGTCGGCCTGTGCCTCGGCCCTGCCCTGCGGCGTCTCGAAGCGCAGCGTACGGCCGTCCTCGGCCCAACCCACCCAGCGGTGCCGCATGTGGAAGGCCACGCCAGGCCCACCATGCCGCGGATGCCGCAGGCGCTGCAGCCAGGCGCGCAGCAAGGGCGCGGCCTTCATGTCCTGCGGAAAGACGCGGCCCGAGGTGCCAACGAAGGTGTCGATCCCCAGGCCCTGTGCCCAGGTGCGCAGCGTATGCGCACCGAAGTCGCGCAGCAAGCCTTCGATCTGCGCGCGCCGTGCGCCGTAACGTTCGGCGAAGCGGTCCGGCCCCTCGGAATGCGTGAGGTTGAGCCCGCCCTTGCCTGCAAGCAGGAACTTGCGGCCCACGGAAGGCATGGCGTCGTAGAGGTCCACGCCCACGCCGGCCTCGATCAGCACCTCGGCAGCCATCAGGCCGGCCGGCCCGCCGCCGATCACGGCCACTCTTTTGTTCTGCAAGGTTGTCATTCGCTCTCTATTGAATCTCTTCTAAACGTCCCGAAGCGCTCAGGAAAGCCGCGCGCACGGTGGCGCCCGGACTCGCGGCCTGCACCGCCGCGCGGTAGCCGCGCAGCTGGGCCAGCAGCTCTTCCTGATCCTGTGGTCGCGCGGCCGATTTGTAATCGAGCACCCACCAGTGGCCATCACGCCGGCGCACGAGCCGGTCGATGCGGCGCACGCTGCCCTGCACGGTCACGGGCACTTCATTGGCCTGCCAGTCCACCTCGGCACCGGACCAGGCCCAGGCGCCCTCGCCCTGCAGGATGCGCTGCGCCAGAGCCTGGGCCTGGCGTGCCTGCGCCGCGTCCAGACCGAACTCGGCCGCGGCACGCTGCACCTGGGTCGCGCTCCAGTCTCGGGCATCCAGCGCGGCCCATTCGAGCAGGCGGTGCATGGCCTGCCCGATGCGCGCCTCGGGCGTGTCTTCGTCGGCTGCCGCGGCCGGGCTGCGCGGCGCCTCGAAACGTACATCGGGTAACACTGGCAGGACGATGGCGGCATCGTCCATGGCCGCACGTACGACGCCCGGCGCACCGTCCAGCGCCAGCGGCGTGCAAGACGGCAGCAGACGCTGCCACCAGCTGCGTCCGCTGTCGGCATGCGGCTGCACCGAGGACAGCACCAGGCGCTGCCGGGCTCGCGTGAGTGCCACGTAGAGCGCATTGAGCTCCTCGCGCCGGCGCTCGCCCTGCTCTTTCTCCAGGGCTGGGCGCACGCTGGGCGGCACGCGGCTTTCGCTCGCAAGAAAGATGAAGGACAGGGGCGCCAAGGCCTCGCCCGGCCAGTCCAGCAGCACGCCCATGGTCTGGGCGCGCTGGGGTGGCGCGTCGGTATCGAGCAGCAGCACGAGCTCGGCCTCCAGGCCCTTGGCGCCATGCACGGTCAGGAGCTGCACCGCGTCAGCCCCGGCGGTCTGCGGTGCAGGCACACCGCCCGCGCGCAGGGCGCGCACCAGACCGTAAGGCGTGGCGTACCGCCCCCCGTCGAGCTGCAGCGCGGCCGACAGCAAAGCCTGCAGATGGGCCCGCACACCGGCGCGCAGCGTGGCCGGCGCAGCCGCCACAAAACGGGCCAGCACGTCGCCGTCCTCATAGATGGCGTGCAGCGCATCGTGCGGCGGCAGGCTGCTCACCCAGCGCTGCCAGCGTTGCAGGCGCGCGCCCACGTCTTGCAGGGCTGGCGACCAGCCCTCTTGTTGCAACAAATCAAACCACGGCAACTTCTGCGCGCGCTGGCGCAAGGCGATTTCGACCAAGGCCTCGTCGGTCAGACCGAACAGCGGCGACCTGAGCACGCGCGCGAGCGAGAGATCGTGTGCGGGCGACACCAGCACGTCGAGCAGGGCCACCAGGTCCTGCACCTCGGGCGCCTCGCCCAGCTCAGTCTTCTCGGGCTGCAGGGCCGGAATGCCGAGGGCGCGCAGCTCGGCCTCCATCGCCGTCAGGCGGTCGCGCTTGCGCGCAAGCACCATGACCTCGCGCGGGTGCAGGCCCGCTGCGATCTGGCCGGCGATCCAGCGCGCGGCCTGGCGGCATTCGAGCTCGCGCAGCGTGTCTTCGGGCGTGTGGCGCGGCTGGGTCAGGCTGTCGCGCCAGGTGCTGGCAGCTTCCTTCTTCTCTCTCTCCGGCCGCGGGATCGCGGGCAGGGCCAGCACCGCGCCCGTCTCCTGCGACTCGGTGCTGTGGGCGCGAAAACCGGCGTACTCGCCTGCGTCCCGCGCCTCGCCCAGCGCGGCGTTGACCCCGGCCAGCACCTCGGGGGCATTGCGGCGCGTGTGGTCGCAGCTCAGCTGCTCGCCGCCGAGTTCACGCACAAAGGCCTTGGCCGCCTCGAAGACCTGGGGCTCGGCGCGGCGGAAGCGGTAGATGCTCTGCTTGGGATCGCCGACGATGAAGAGCCGCGGCGCCGTCGCCCCGCCACCGCTGCCGGCATAGCCAGCCAGCCACGCGTGCAGGGCTTGCCACTGCAGGGGGTTGGTGTCCTGGAATTCGTCGATCAGCAGATGGCGCGTGCGCGCGTCCAGCCGCTCCTGCACCCAGGCGCTGAGCGCCGAGTCCGACAGCAGGTGCAGCGCGGCGCGCTCGACGTCGCTCATGTCCACCCAGCCGCGTTCGCGCTTGAGCGCGCCGTATTCATCGATCAGCAGGCGCGAGAGCCGCGTCATGCGCTGCTGATAGAGACTGGCTTCATGCTGCTGCTGGGCGACGCAGAGGCGCTGCAGCTCGGGCTCGGCCTCCTGGGCTGCCTCGAACTTCTGCAGGTTCTTGGTCAGACGGTCGTCGTCCTTGACGAAAAAGGCGGACCGCAAAAGATCCAGGGCGGGAGCCTGCTCCCCCTGGTCGAGCAAGGCATAAGCCTCGATGATGTCTGCGGCCGCAGACTGTGGCGTCTTGTTTTTCTCCTGCCCCAGCACCCTGGCACGCGCCAGCCAGCGCTCGCGCACCGCTGGCTGCAACAGCCATTGCACTGGCGCGTCCATCCCGGCGAATTCGGTGTACAGCTCGGCCGCCGACGGCACCGAGCGCTCGATCACGGCCATCGCATTAGCCAGCATGAACTCCACGCGCCGCTGCAGCGCTGCCTCCAGCGCTTTCTCGGTCTGGCTGCGGCCATGCGTGGCGATCACGGCCTCGTAGTCGGCGCGCCGTTCGGGCTCGCGCAGCAGACGCGCCTGAAAGGGACGCCAGAGCTGGGCAATGGCCGGCGCATCCTGCTCCAGCAGCTCGTAGCCCGCGGGTAGGCCCAGCTCCTCCAGCATGGCCATGGGCGCATTGCGCAGCAGGGCCGCGAACCAACTGTGAAAGGTGCGGATCTGCACGCCTCGCCCCTGCAGCAACAGACCGCGACGCAGCTGGCGCAGCGGCTCGATCAGCGCGGGCGCCTGCGCGGCATCCACGCCACGTATGAGCAGCTGCTGGCGCAGCTCGTCATCGCTCTTGTGTGCGAAGCCCTCCAGCCATTCCATGAGGCGCTGGCGCATCTCGCCCGCGGCCTTCTTGGTGAAGGTGATGGCCAGGATCTCATGCGGGGCCGCGCCTTCGAGCAGGGCGCGCAGGATGCGCGAGACGAGCATCCAGGTCTTGCCCGCACCGGCGCAGGCTTCGACCACCACGTGGCGTTGCGGGTCACAGGCGATCTTGTAGAAGTCTTCGCGGCTGACAGGGGCGTTGTTGCGTTCGTAGGCGGGGGTCATTGTTTTTGCCTCCCGGCAGGGGTGGCTCTCCCCCCCCCTATCCCCCCCGCCCCGGAGCACGCGCTTCGCGCGTGCGGGGCGTCTTGCCCATCATGGGTGCGCAACGGCAACGCCGTTGCTTGGCACCCCCGCCAGGGCGGGAAGGGGAGCCAGATTTGGCAATTGGTTTCTGGATACGCTTCTACGACGCCAACGTCGCCACCGCAGTGTGCACGCCTTAATTTCACGCTAACGGTCGTAGAGAACATGACTGCTTCGATATTCCTCCGGCTGGCCGCTATGCGCCAGCGATCGAGCCATTGACTACGACCGTAGCCGAGAAATCTCGGCACGCAATTCCAGATCGCAAACTTACCCTCGTAGAAGCGCAGCCGGCGCGACGAAACAGAATCGGGCTCCCCCTTCCCGCCCCGGCGGGGGTGGGAAGGGGGCGGGGGGGGATAGGGGGGAGTGAGACTGCGAGCACTCATGACTCACTCCAAAAATCCTTACGACACAACCCCCGCGCTGCACAAGTCTCGCAAACCTTCCCCTCCCCCAACGCCGGCATTGCCGCCCCCTCAGCGATCCGCCGCAGATCACTGATCAAACCCTCGATCAAGGCGTCCCGCACCGCCACCACATCCTCCTGCTCGACGGTACGACAGCCTTCGCGCTCACCCACGTTCACGTAGGCTGCGCGCAAAGTGTCCTCAGGCTGCAGGGCCGCATAGAACGCCAGCTGCGTGTCCTCCAGCGGCTCGCGGATGCGATCGCGTGTCGTCTGCAAGGGCTCGGTCTTGTAGTCGATGAGCAGCTTCATGCCCTCTGGGCCGCGATCGATGCGATCCAGGCGACCGAACAGGGTCAGGGCGCCCAGCGGCTGCTCGGCATCGCGCTCGCTGTCGGCGTAGCGCCAGCCTGCGGCCTCGTGCTGGGCCAGCCAGTCCAGATAGCCCTCGCGCATGCGAGGCCAGGCCGCCATGAAAGGCAGGAATTCGTCTTCGGCCAGACGCTGCGCGCGCACTTCTTCGACCGCCGCGGCATCGAGCAGCGCACGGCGGCGGGACCGCTCCGTGCTGTCGAGTCCGGCATGGAAGCGCTGCAGCACGGCGTGCAGCCAGAGACCGACATCGCGTTTATCAAGCTCGCCCTCGATTTCCTCCGCCTCTTTCAGGCCGAGCTGGCGCAGGGCGAAGTAGCGGTAGGGGCAATAGCGCAGGTCCTGGTAGGCGCTGGCCGAGATGCGTGTTAACGTGAGTGCAGGCGCAGCCGGCGCAGGCTGCGCCACCGGCAAGGGGTTCAGCCCACGCGCGTGCAGCGGGTCCGGCGCAGCCTGTGCGTCCGCATCACCGCGTGCCAGCTGCACCAGCGGGCTGGGCAGCAAGGGCTCGCCGCCCTCGTCACTGCTGCGCCAGAGCACGTCGACCTGCGGCCGGGCCAGGGCATCGGCCCAGGCCGCGCGCAAGGCGGCTTCGAGCGCCTCGCGCACCGGCAGGCCCAGGGCCGCGCGCTGCGTCGCTGTCCACACCCCCGCGGGCTCGGGCGATACCGGCAGGCGCACCTCATCGCAGCCCGGCAGCACCACGGCGGCGAAGTCGCGCCCCAGCATCTGGGCCAGCGGCAGCAGCACGGCCTGCTCCTGCGCTGGGTATGCGGGCTTGAAGCTCGCAGATTCGAGCACCTGATCGACCCAGCGCGTGAAGTCGGCCAGGTTCAGGCGGCGCCGGGCCCACAGGGCGTCAGGTGGCAGGATCGACGCTTCGGCCAGTCGCAGCGCAGCCAGCACGTCGGCACCGGCCAGGTCCTCCTGCAGCAAGGTCCACTGGCCCGTGGCCTGCAGCTGCCCACGCAGCACCCCCAGCCAGTCGGCCAGAGGACGTGTGCCCTGCAAGGGCGCGCGCCAGGCCTCGATCTGCAGCAGCAGCTCAGGCAGGGTCGAAGACGCGCGCACGTCCAGGGTCTGGGGCACGTGGCGCCAGGCCCGTTGAGGCCGTCGGCGCAGTGCGGCTTCCAATTCGCGCAGGGCCTGGGCGTCACAGGTCGGCACATGCTTGAGCCAGTCCAGCACGGCGTCGCTGCTCGCGTTCCAGGCCGCGGCACGCAAAGCTGCCATGAGCTGAGCACCGGCCCGGCTGGTCGAGAGCTTCCAGCCGGTCTCGTCGCGCATCTGCACGCCATGGCTGGCCAGCATGGCGCGCACGCGGCGCGTGAGCGCGCGGTCGGTCACGGCCAGGGCCACGGGCGTGCGGCCCGCCTCCAGATGGCGCAGCACGCAGGCCGCGGCGCGCAAGGCCTCGTCCTGCGCATCGGCCGCCTCGTGAAAGAACAGCGTGGCCCCGGCCGCGCCGATCGCCGGCACCTCCAACAGCTGCAGACGCTCACCCCAGGCCGCTTGCAGGCCGGCGTGCAGCGGGTCGGGCTGCAAGCCAGGCACGACGACCAGGCAATCGACGGACGCGATCAGCGCCGATGAAAAAAGGATATCGCCGGGATAGGAAGAATGCGCCACCCAGGCGACGGCCACCTGGGCCACCTGGGCTTCAAGCGCCAGCACACCGGGGTCCAGCCCGGTCAGCGCGGCCCCAAGCGCACGCTGCCCCCAGGCCGCGCGCGCCTCGGGCGGCACCGCCGCTGCCACCGGCGCAAGTTCGCGTGCCGAGTCCAGCAGCAGGGGGGTGGCCAGCTCGGCGCGCTCGCGCAGACCGGCCTGCTCCAACAGGGCGCGGGCGGTGAGGACGTCGAGGGCCGCGTCGCCGCTGTAATCGGTGGGCGCGGGGCTGTGGCCACCGAGACTGTGGCACCAGTTCTGCGTGGTCTCGAAGCGCGGCGCAAAGCCTTGCGGGTGCAGGCGGGCCCAGCAACGCGCGGCCTGCGGCATGAGCTGCGCATAGGGCAACAGGACCACGGTGCGGGCCGGATGTGCCTTGCGCGATCGCATGGCGCTGGCGATGCCATGAAGCCACTGTTGCCAACGTTGATCCATGGTTTCTGTCACAATGCCGCAACTGTAGCCGCAACGCCTAGATACAAAGGAGCCCATGATGGCCAGCGACCTCATCAAGCATGTTTCCGACGCCTCCTTCGAAAACGACGTCCTCAAATCCGACCAGCCGGTGCTCGTCGACTACTGGGCTGAGTGGTGCGGTCCGTGCAAGATGATCGCCCCCGTGCTCGACGAAGTGGCCGGCACCTACCAGGGCAAGCTGCAGGTGGCCAAGATGAACGTGGACGAGAACCGCGACATCCCTGCCAAGTTCGGCATCCGGGGCATCCCCACCCTCATGCTGTTCAAGGGCGGCCAGCTCGCCGCGACCAAGGTGGGCGCCATGAGCAAGGCCCAGCTGACGGCCTTCATCGACCAGCAACTCGCGGCTTGACCGCGATTCGGCAAACGACCGCCTGACCTTCCCGTCAGCTGCCCGCCACGGCCGCCAGACCCCTTGTGGGCGGCGGCCGTTTTTCCTGTCATAATCAAACCCGATCGCCGGTTCCCTGTCGGAGCCGGTTCGAGTTCCCGGCAGGCCGACCCCGCGTCGACCCGCCCTCACACCTCCCCCCGTCTGACCGAATCCCCTCCGGGACGCCATCCATGCACTTAAACGAACTCAAGGCCCTGCACGTCTCTGAACTGCTGCTGCAGGCCGAAGCGCTCGAGATCGAAAACACCGGCCGCATGCGCAAGCAGGAGCTGATGTTCGCCATCATCAAGAAGCGCGCCAAGGCCGGTGAACAGGTGTTTGCCGACGGCGTGCTGGAAATCCTGCCGGACGGTTTTGGTTTCCTGCGCAGCCCCGATTCGAGCTACACCGCCAGCACAGACGACATCTACATCTCCCCCAGCCAGGTGCGCCGCTTCAACCTGCACACCGGCGACATGATCGAAGGCGAAGTGCGCACGCCCAAGGATGGCGAGCGTTACTTCGCTTTGAATAAGCTGGAGAAGGTCAACGGCGGCTCGCCCGAGACCAACAAGCACAAGGTCATGTTCGAGAACCTGACCCCGCTGTTCCCCAAGGTCCAGATGAAGCTGGAGCAGGACGGTCTCAAGAGCGAAGAGAACATCACGGGCCGGGTCATCGACATCATCGCCCCCATCGGCAAGGGCCAGCGCGCCCTGCTGGTCGCCCCGCCCAAGAGCGGCAAGACCGTGATGATGCAGCACATCGCCCACGCGATTGCCGCCAACTACCCCGACAGCCACATGATGGTGCTGCTGGTCGACGAGCGCCCGGAAGAAGTGACCGAAATGCAGCGCACCGTCAAGGGCGAGGTGATTGCCTCGACCTTCGACGAACCCGCCGCCCGCCACGTGCACGTGGCCGAGATGGTGATCGAGCGCGCCAAGCGCCTGGTTGAACTCAAGAAGGACGTGGTGATCCTGCTGGACTCCATCACCCGCCTGGCCCGCGCCTACAACAACGTCGTGCCCTCCTCGGGCAAGGTGCTGACCGGTGGTGTGGACGCCAACGCCCTGCAGCGCCCCAAGCGATTCCTGGGCGCGGCCCGCAACGTGGAAGAAGGCGGCTCGCTGACCATCATCGCCACCGCCCTGGTCGACACCGGCAGCCGCATGGACGAAGTGATCTTTGAAGAATTCAAGGGCACGGGCAACAGCGAAATCCACCTGGACCGCCGCCTCTACGAAAAGCGCGTCTTCCCCTCCATCCAGCTCAACCGCAGCGGCACCCGCCGCGAAGAACTGCTGCTGCAGCCCGAAATCCTGCAGAAGACCCGCATCCTGCGCCAGTTCCTCTACAACATGGACGAGATCGAGTCCATGGAAATGGTGCTCAAACAGATGCGCGCCACGAAGAACAACAACGAGTTCTTCGACATGATGCGGAGGGGCGGCTGACGCGCCCCACCCCAGGCTGCGCGGAGGGGCGCACCCAGTGGCCCGGCAAAGCCGGTTCCCCGGGTGCCCGCGGCGAATACCAAGGAGCCCTGGCTGACTTGGCATTAGCGCAAGTCCTTGATTTTTCTGTATAATCTCGCGTTTTCGGCGGAAAGTAGTCTGGAATAGGCCGGGCCGGCTCCCGCAGATGAGGAAGAAATCATGAAAGAAGGCATTCACCCCAACTACCGCGACGTGTGCTTCCAGGACATGTCCAACGGTTTCAAGTTCGTGACCCGTTCCTGCGCCAACGCCAAGGAAATGATCAAGATGGAAGACGGCCGCGAACTGCCGTGGATCAAGCTGGACACCACGAGCGAGTCGCACCCCTTCTACACCGGTACCCAGAAGTCGGTGGACAACATGGGCGGTCGCGTCGAGAAGTTCCGCAACCGCTTCGGCAAGAACGCAGTCGCCAAGTAATCGGTCTCCGTCGTTCAGCCCAGGGCAGCCCGGTTCACCGCGCTGCCCTTTTCATTTCCGGAAACGCCTGCCGTCTCTGGCATCATCGCCGCCGTGAACCAGCCCAGTCCCGCCATCGTTCCCCAGGGCGCCGTACGCCGCCTGCCGCACCTCGCGCTCTGGCTCTTCGCCCTGGCCTATGTGCTGCCCGGCTTCATCGGCCGCACGCCCTGGCGCAGTGCGGACGTCACGGCCTATGGCTATATGGTCGAGCTGGCCGCGGGCCGCACGTCCTGGCTGGCCCCCACCCTGGGCGGCATGCCGCCGGATGTGGACGGCCTGCTGCCCTATTGGCTCGGGGCCTGGGCCCTGCAGCTGGCGCCCTCCTGGATCTACCCGGGCTTTGCCGCGCGCCTGCCCTTCATCGCCCTGCTGGGCCTGGCCCTGATGGCGGTCTGGTATGGCATCTACTACCTGGCGCGCAGTCCGCTGGCCCAGCCCGTGGCCTTTGCCTTCGGCGGCGAAGCCCGGCCCAAGGACTATGCGCGCACCATGGCCGATGGCGGCCTGCTGGCCTTCATCGCCTGTCTGGGCCTGGCCCAGCTCTCGCACGAAACCACACCCGCCGTGGCCCAGCTGTGCTTTGTCGCGCTGAGCTTCTACGCCTTCGCCGCCCTGCCCTACCGGCGCTGGACGCCCGCGCTCTCCGCGCTGATCGGCCTGAGCGGACTCACGCTATCGGGCGGCCCGTCCATGGCCCTGCTGCTGGCCCTCGGCGGCATCCTGGCCCATGTGCTGGACCGCAGCCAGGCGCAGGAAGAGCCAAGCCGGTACCGTCAGGGCCTCTGGCGCCTGATCGCGCTCACGGTCTTCATCGCCGTGCTGGCCACGGCACTCGAACTCTGGCGCTGGCGCATCGGACTGCCCAGCAGCGGCAGCTCCTGGCAAAGCCTGGCACGCCTGCTGCTGTGGTTCACCTGGCCGCTGTGGCCCCTGGTGCTGTGGACCCTGTGGCGCTGGCGCCGTCAGCTCTTCGACCTGCGCCCCAGCCGGCACCTCACGCTGCCCCTGTGGTACGCCCTGATCACCCTGGGCGCCACCGTGCTCACACCGGCCGGCGACCGCGCCCTGCTGCTGGCGCTCCCTGCGCTGGCCACCCTGGGGGCCTTCGCCCTGCCCACGATGAACCGCAGCGTCTCGGCCATCATCGACTGGTTCACCCTGCTCTTCTTCACGGGCTGTGCCCTCGTGATCTGGGTGGTCTGGGTCGCCATGCTCACCGGCACACCGCCCCAGCCCGCGGCCAACGTGGCCAAGCTGCTACCCGGTTTCGAGCCGCGCTTCGTCATCCTGCCCTTCGTCTTCGCCACCCTCGCCACGCTGGCGTGGGGCTGGCTCGTGAAGTGGCGCATCGGCCGCCACCGTGCAGCCCTCTGGAAAAGCATGGTGCTGCCCGCGGGGGGTGCGGCCCTGTGCTGGCTGCTGCTGACCACACTGTGGATGCCGGCTCTCAACCATGCCCGCAGCTACGCGCCCCTGGTCGAGCGCGTGGTCGACGTCGTCGAGCCCTCGGAGTGCCTGGCCTGGTTCGGTCTTTCGCGCGGCCAGCTGGCGGGCCTGCAGGTGCACAGCAGGCTGCGGCTGGAGCCGCTGAGCGACAGCGCGCGCTGCGAGTGGGCCGTGATCGATCGGGATATCCTGCGCCAGACCCCCGAGATCATGAGTGCCAGCCTGTGGGAGCGCGTGGCCAGCCTGGACCATCCGCGTCCGGGTGACGAGGGCGTGGTGCTCTTGCGCCGCCTGCCCGCCGACGCCACCTCGACCCGCTGAGCCCGTGACCGAGTTCCGCACCATCACGCGCCATGCCGGCACCGTGCTGGCCGGGCAGCTGGCCACCATGGCCTATGGCGTGACCGACACCATCGTCGCCGGCCGCTACGCCGAGGCCTCGCTGGCCGCCCTCTCGGTCGGCTCGGCCCTGTACATGAGCGTCTACGTGGCTCTCATGGGCGTGCTGCAGGCGCTGCTGCCGGCCTGGTCCGAGCTGCATGGCGCGCGCCAGCCCGAACGCCTGGGCCACACCTTCCGCCAGTCGCTCTACGTCTGGGCCGGTCTCGTCACCGTGGGCATGGCCATCCTGCTCAGCCCCGACCCGCTGCTGGCCTGGGCCGATGTGCCCGAGTCCCTGCGCGGCGAGGTGCGTGCCTACCTGGGCGTGCTGGCCCTGGCCCTGCCTGCGGCCCTGGCCTTTCGGCTCTACAGCACGCTCAACCAGAGCCTGGGCCATCCCCAGCTCGTCACCTGGCTGCAGCTGGGCTCGCTCGCACTCAAGGTGCCGCTGTCGATCTGGTTCACCTTCGGCGGCTGGGGCCTGCCTGCACTCGGTGCGCCGGGCTGCGCCTGGGCCACGCTGCTGGTGCACGTGGGCATGTTGGTGCTGGCGTTGTGGCTGTTGCGCACGCGGCCGCTCTACCGGCCCTATGCCCTCTGGCAATGGCCCGGCCGACCGGACGGGAGAGTGCTCGGCCCCCTGCTGAGACTGGGCGTGCCCAGCGGCCTGAGCATCCTGGTCGAGGTCACCTCCTTCACGCTCATGGCGCTCTTCATCGCGCGCCTGGGCACCACAGCCGCCGCCGCGCACCAGATCGCGGCCAATCTCGCCGCCGTGCTCTACATGGTGCCGCTCGCCATCGGCATCGCCAGCAGCGCGCGCACCAGCTACTGGCTGGGCGCGGGCCAACCGGCGCGCGCGCGCCATGCCGTGGGCGTGGGCTTCGGCCTCGTGGCCGGCATGGCCTTGCTGCTGGCCCTGACCCTGGTGCTGGTGCGCGCCCCCCTGGCGGGCGTTTACGCGAGCAGCGCCGATGTCGTCGCCCAGGCCGCCCCGCTGCTGCTCTGGGTGGCTGTGTATCACCTCTTCGATGGGCTGCAGGCCCTGGGCGTCTTCGTGCTGCGCTGCTGGCGCATCACGCTGACGCCCTTCGTGATCTACGGCGTGCTGCTCTGGGGCCTGGGCCTGTACGGGGGCTATCTGCTGGCCTACCGTGGTGTCGGGCCCTGGCCCGCCCTGCAGACGCCTGCAGCCTTCTGGATGGCCGGCTCAGCAGGGCTGGCCCTTGCCGCCCTGACCTTCTGGGGCATGGTCTGGCAGGTGCTGCAGCGCGAGCGCCGGCCCTGAGCCGGAGGCTCAGGCCTGCGCGTCGCTCAACGCGATCGGCTGCGAGAGGCGCCGCATCCGGCTGGCCGGGAAGACGATGGCGAAGCGCGAACCTTTGCCCGGCGAGCTTTCGATCTTCAGCTCGGCACCATGGCGCTGCGCCACGTGCTTGACGATGGCCAGTCCCAGGCCCGTGCCTCCGGTGTCACGTGAACGGCTGCGGTCCACGCGATAGAAACGTTCGGTCAGGCGCGGGATGTGTTCGGGCGCAATGCCCGGCCCGCTGTCTTGCACCCAGAACTCGCCGCGACCATCCTCGTGCAGCAGCCAGCCGCAACGCACCGCGCCGCCAGCCGGCGTGTAGCGCACGGCATTGCTGAGCAGATTGGACAGCGCGCTGTGCAGCTCGCCCGGCGTGCCGGCCAGCTCGCACGCGGGCGCAGGACCGAAGTCCAGTATCTGGGCCGGACCGGTCATGGGCGGATTGAGCACGGCAGAGAGCGACTGCGCTTCCTGCTGCAGCTGCCCCATGAGACCGGCCACCGATGTCCACTCCCCTGCGCCCGGCAAGGGGCTGCCTTCCAGCCGCGAGAGGGTGAGCAGGTCGCTGACCAGCGACTGCATGCGCCCGGCCTGCTGGGCCATCAAATCCAGGTAGCGCGCGCGTTCACTGGCCTCCAGCGGCAGGGTCTGCAGGGTTTCGACAAAACCGGAGAGCACGGTCAACGGCGTGCGGATCTCGTGCGAGACGTTGGCCACAAAGTCGCGCCGCATGGCCTCCGCCTGCTCGAACATGGTGATATCACGCGAGAGCAGCAGGCGCCGGCCCTGGCCGTAATCGTGCAGCTGCACCGAGATACGCACCGGATGCGAGCTGCTGTGCAGACGCCCCAACATGGTGACGCTGCCCTGGTAATCGCCGGCTGCAACATAGGCCGTGAAGGCCGGATCACGCACCAGGTTCACGAGGTGCTGGAGCAGGTCCCGCTTAGGATCGAGGCCCAGGTGCGAGGCCGCGGTCTGGTTGAACCATTCGATGCGGCCGCTCGCGTCGAGCAGCACCACGCCATTGGGCGAGGCCTGCAGCGCGGCCAGGAAATCCTGCAGGCGGCGCTCGCTCTCCCGCGTGGCCTGCTCGCGCACACGGGCGGCGCGGCGCACGCGCTCGGCCACCGCGCCCCAGAGCCCCAGCTTAAGCGGCGCTTCAGACAGGTTGTCATCACGCAGCCACTGCAGCACGCGCAGACCACGCGTGAAGTCCCAGAGCACCCAGATCGTGCCTGCGGCCAGCATGCCGGCCAGGCCGCCGCGGATCTCCAGCGACTGCGGCGCCAGCCAGACCCCCAGCACACCGCCCAGGCCCTGGAGCAGAAGAAAAGAGAGAAGGCGCAGCAGCATGGGAAATGAGTGTCAACAGCCCCAGACCTTCGGGGGCGAAAGTTCAGCCGCGCGTGGGCGACGCGGTGCTCATGGCCTGCGCCGAGAGGCGGTAGCCCGCGCCGCGCACCGTCTCCACCATCGCCGCGGCATCACCCAGGGCTTCGCGCAGGCGCTTGATGTGCACATCCACCGTACGCTCCTCGATGAAGACGTGGTCACCCCAGACCTTGTCGAGCAGCTGACCGCGGCTGTGCACGCGCTCGGCATGGCTCATGAGGTATTGCAGCAGCTTGAACTCGGTAGGACCGAGCTTGAGCGATTGGTCAGCGTAGCTCACGCGGTGGGTGGCCGTGTCGAGCTTGAGCTGGCCAATCTCCAGCGTCACGGTACTCTGCTCGGGAGCACGGCGGCGCAGCACGGCGCGGATGCGCGCGAGCATCTCCTTGGTGGAGAAAGGCTTGGCCATGTAGTCGTCGGCACCAGCATCGAGGCCGGCCACGCGGTCGGCCTCGTCGCCGCGCGCGGTGAGCATGATGATGGGCACGGCCTTGGTCCGAGGGTCGCTGCGCCAGCGCCGCGCCAGGGTCAACCCACTGGCGCCGGGCAGCATCCAGTCCAGCAGCACCAGGTCAGGCAGCATGGCATCGATCTCGCGCTGCGCGCTGTCGCCGTCCATGGCGAGCGTGGGCCGGAAACCATTGTGGCGCAGGTTGACGGCAATGAGTTCGGCGATGGCCGGCTCATCCTCGACCACAAGCACAGAGGGTTGCTTCATTTGAGAACAGCTTCGATTTCTTCGATCGAGGCATGGCGGATGTCGGCGCCCTTGACGATGTAGATGATGAGCTCGGCGATGTTCTTGGCATGGTCGCCGACGCGCTCGATCGCCTTGGCCAGGAAGAGCAGGTCGAGACTGCTCGAAATGGTACGTGCGTCTTCCATCATGTAGGTGATCAGGACGCGCACGAAACTGTCGAACTCCTTGTCGATCAGGTCGTCTTCGCGCAGGATGGCCACGGCCGTCACCACGTCCAGACGGGCGAAGGCGTCCAGCGCCTTACGCAGCTGGCCGGCGGCCAGATCGGCGGCGGTGCGCAGCTCGGAAGCCGGCAGCGTGCGTGGCGCGCCGCTCTGGATGATGGACAGCACCATGCGAGCCATCTTCTCGGCCTCGTCACCGGCGCGTTCGAGGTTGGCCACGGCCTTGGCGATCGCCATCAGCAGGCGCAGGTCGCGCGCCGTGGGCTGGCGCC
Organism: Hylemonella sp.; assembly: GCF_027532185.1. Classification (GTDB taxonomy): domain Bacteria; phylum Pseudomonadota; class Gammaproteobacteria; order Burkholderiales; family Burkholderiaceae_C; genus Hylemonella. Next base: position 398,335 of record NZ_JAPZSV010000002.1, read on the forward strand.
GGCCGATGATGGAGGCGATCTCGTGGTCCAGCTCGACGTCCATGTCGTTGACGCGCTTCTCGAGCGCGATCACGCCGCGCGCCGCCTCGGCGTTGAACTGACCCAGGGCCTGCACGGCCTGCTGGACCTGGGCCTCGACCAGGCCGCCCATTTCCATCACACGGCTGGAAACAGAGCTCAGTTCGGTATCGAACTGGGTGGAAAGGTGTTTATCCGGCATGTCCTCGCTCCTTAGCCGAAACGGCCCGTGATGTAGTGGTTGCGGCCGCTGCGCTTCACTTCGCTGCGCGAAGTTAGCCTGCTCCGTTGCATGACTGCTCGGTTCATCCGAACCTCCCGGTGATGTAATCTTCGGTCTCTTTGCGCGTGGGCTTGAAGAACATCTGCTCCGTGGAGCCGAACTCCACCAGGTCGCCCAGGTACATATAGGCCGTGTAGTCGCTGCAGCGCGCGGCCTGCTGCATGTTGTGGGTCACGATGACCACCGTGTAGTCGGTCTTGAGTTCGGTGATCAGCTCCTCGATCTTGGCGGTGGAGATCGGATCCAGCGCCGAGCAGGGCTCGTCGAGCAGGATGACCTCGGGCTTGATCGCGATGCCGCGTGCAATGCACAGGCGCTGCTGCTGGCCACCCGAGAGGCTGGATCCGCTCTGGCGCAGCTTGTCCTTGACCTCGTTCCACAGCGCGGCCTTGCGCAGCGCCCATTCCACCCGTTCTTCCATGTCGGTGGTGCTCAGGCTCTCGAAGAGCTTGATGCCGAAAGCGATGTTGTCGTAAATGGACATCGGGAACGGCGTGGGCTTCTGGAACACCATGCCGACCTTGGCACGCAGCAGGGCCACGTCCTGCTTGCTGGTCAGCAGGTTCTCACCGTCGAGCAGCACCTGCCCCTCGGCACGCTGATCGGCGTACAGCTCGTACATGCGGTTGAACACACGCAACAGCGTGGACTTGCCGCAACCGGAGGGACCGATGAAGGCCGTGACCTTGTTCTCCGGGATGTCCAGGTTGATGCCCTTGAGCGCGTGGAACTTGCCATAGTAGAAGTTCAGGTCGCGCACCGAGATCTTCGGAGCGGGCGTGTCGGCCGGGTTGGAAGTAGGGTCCATGGGTTGCCTTGCTTGGGAATATTCGCTGGTGTACACGTCGTCAACCTTTGTGGCGCGTCAGCACGCGCGCAAGAATGTTGAGCCCGAGCACCGCCACGGTGATCAGCAGCACACCGGCCCAGGCCAGCTGCTGCCAGTTTTCGTAGGGACTCATGGCGAACTTGAAGATGGTCACGGGCAGGCTGGCCATCGGATCGTTCAGATTCGAGGTCCAGAACTGGTTGTTGAGCGCCGTGAACAGCAGCGGCGCGGTCTCGCCCGCGATACGGGCCACGGCCAGCAACACGCCCGTCACCACGCCGGCCAGGGCCGCACGCAGGGTGATCTTGGTGATGACCTTCCACTTGGGTGTGCCCAGGGCATAGGCGGCTTCGCGCATGGCGGCTGGTACCAGCTGCAGCATGTTCTCGGTGGTGCGGATCACCACCGGAATCACGATCAGCGCCAGCGCCATCACGCCGGCCCAACCCGAGAAGGACTTGAAGCGCGCCACCACGACCGCGTAGACAAAGAGACCGATTACGATCGACGGCGCCGACAGCAGGATGTCGTTGACGAAACGCGTCACCTCGGCCAGCCAGCCCTTGGGGTCGTACTCGGCCAGGTAGATGCCGGCCAGGATGCCGATGGGCGTGCCCACCAGCGTGGCCAGCATGACCATGAGGAAGGAGCCGTAGAGCGCGTTGGCGATGCCGCCGGCCTCGTTGGGCGGCGGGGTCATCTGCGTCAGCGTGGCCCAGGCTAGGCCGCCGATGCCCAGACGCAGCGTCTCCCAGAGGATCCAGAACAGCCAGAACAGGCCGAAGGCCATGGCGGCCAGCGAGAGCGTCAGCGCGATGATATTCACGCGTTTGCGCTTGGCAAAGGCCGCGCGGCGGACATCGTCCAGTGCACTGCTCATGACTTGGCTCCTTCGTTCTTCTTGAGCTGCAGGAGCAGCAGCTTGGACAGGGACAGCACCACGAAGGTGATGAAAAACAGGACCAGGCCCAGGTAGATCAGCGAGGCCTGGTGCAGGCCCGTCGAGGCCTCGGCAAACTCATTCGCCAGGGCCGAGGTGATGCTGTTGGCCGCCTGGAACAGGCTCAGCGAATCGAGCTGGTTCATGTTGCCAATCACGAAGGTCACGGCCATGGTCTCGCCCAGGGCTCGGCCCAGGCCCAGCATGATGCCGCCGACCACGCCGGTCTTGGTGTAGGGCAGGACGACCTTGGAGACCACTTCCCAGGTGGTGGAGCCCAGGCCATAGGCCGACTCCTTGAGCAGCGGCGGCGTCACTTCAAACACATCGCGCATCACGGCCGCGATGAAAGGAATGATCATGATGGCCAGGATGATCCCGGCCGAAAGAATGCCGATGCCCACCGGAGGCCCGGACACGAGCGCGCCCAGATAAGGCACGCCATCGAGCAGCCGCTGCAGGGGCTGCTGCACATAGGTGGCGAGGATGGGGCCGAAGACCAGCAGGCCCCACATGCCGTAGACGATGGATGGCACGGCGGCCAGCAATTCGATGGCTGTACCCAGCGGGCGCTTGAGCCAGGCCGGACACATTTCCGTGAGGAAGAGCGCAATGCCGAAACTCACCGGCACAGCGATCAGCAAAGCGATGATGGAGGTGGCCAGGGTGCCGTAGATCATCACCAGGCCACCGAAATTCTCCTGGACCGGGTCCCAGACCGGGCTGGTCAGGAAACCCAGGCCATAACGCTCGATGGCCGGCCAGGCACCGACCAGAAGCGACATCAGGATGCTGGCCAGCAGCGCCAGAGTCACCCAGGCCGCGCCCTGGGCGAGCCAGCCGAAGACGACGTCGAACCAGGCTCCGGAGCGGGAGCGTTGCGCGGGTGGAGATGAACTCATGGCGTGCTGTGCTTGCATCGAATGCTTCTTCTTACTTGTAGGCGATGGCCTTGCCCGAGGTGTCCTTGATTTCGGCCCAGGACTTCTCGATGGCGGCCTTCACGCTGGGGGGCATGGGCACGTAGTCGAGGTCGTCAGCCATCTTGTCGCCGTTGGCATAGGCCCAGGCGAAGAACTTAAGGGAACCTGCGGCGTTGGCCGGCTTGTCCTGCACCTTGTGCATCAGGATGAAGGTGGCACCGGTGATGGGCCAGGCGTCCTTGCCAGGCTGGTTCGTCAGGATCTGGTAGAAGCTCTTGGCCCAGTCAGCACCGGCAGCGGCGGCCTTGAAGGCGCTGTCGCTGGGCTGCACGAAGCTGCCGTCGCGGTTCTGCATCAGGGCGTAGGTCATCTTGTTCTGCTTCACATAGGCGTACTCGACGTAGCCGATGGAGTTGGGCAGACGGCCCACGAAGGCGGCCACGCCCTCGTTGCCCTTGCCGCCGGCGCCCGTGGGCCAGTTCACGGCGGTGCCTTCACCGACCTTGTCCTTCCACTCGGTGCTGACCTTGCTCAGATAGTTGGTGAACAGGAAGGTGGTGCCCGAGCCGTCGGCGCGGCGCACGGGAGCGATGGCGGCGTCGGGCAGCTTCACGCCGGGGTTCAGGGCCGTGATGGCCGGGTCCGTCCACTTGGTGATCTTGCCCAGGTAGATGTCGGCGATCAGCTGGCCGGTCAGCTTGAGCTGGCCCGGGGCCACGCCCTGGATGTTCACGACGGGGATCACACCACCGATCACGGTGGGGAACTGCAGCTGGTTCTTCTTGGCCAGCTCCTCGTCCTTCAGGGGCATGTCGGAGGCGCCGAAGTCCACGGTCTTGGCGTCGATCTGGCGGATGCCGGCGCCCGAACCCACGGACTGGTAGTTGACCTTGTTGCCCGTGGTCTTGGCGTATTCGGAAGCCCACTTGGCATACAGCGGGGCCGGGAAGCTGGCGCCGGCGCCGGTCACGTCCTGGGCGACAGCCGTACCGGCCAGCAGCAGAGAGGCGCTGGCCGCAAGGCCCAGCATCGTCGAGAACTTCAAGCTAGCTTTCATGGAATGACTCCTGGTTGATTGACTGGAAAGCAGGCTGAATTTACGAAGCTTTTATGACAGGGGCGTGACATATCCCCCACGCCGCGAGTGTAGCGCGCCGGCGATTTTCAAAATGCCGTCACAACAATGTCACACGTCACCAATACCCTTTGGGTTCTTCTTTCTTACTCAGGAGCCCATGATGAACAAGACCAGCTTCACCCGCCGTATCGTCCTTGCCACCGCCGTGGCCTGGGGCCTGGCCGGCTGCGCCAGCATGAACCAGCCCGCCAATCTGGCCGACACCCTGGCCCGCGACCCGCAGCTCAGCACCCTCAACAGCCTGGTCCAGAAGGCCGGCCTGCAGGAGACGCTGAAGTCCGGCACGTTCACCGTCTTCGCGCCCAATAACGACGCCTTCAAGGCCGTGCCCGCCAAGACCCTGGAAGAGCTGGCGGCCAACCCGGCCCGCCTCAAGGAGGTGATCACCTACCACGTGGTAGCTGGCAAGGTCATGGCCGCCGATGTGAAGACCGGCCCGGCCAAAACCGTGCAGGGTGCCAACGTGGCCCTGGCCCGCGCCGGCGCCTTCGTCACCGTGGAAGACGCCCTCGTGACCCGCGCCGACGTGGCCGCCACCAATGGTGTGGTGCACGTGGTCGACCGCGTGCTGATGCCCCCGGCACCGGCTCGCCGCTGAAGCCGCAGCGCCGCCGTATGGCCGGCGCGCCCACCCGTGCAGGCCCACCCCCGGTGGGCCTGCGCATTTGAGATCTTCATGTTCCGTGCCCTCACCGTGACTCGAACGTCCTCTCCCGCCCCCACGCGCCGCCAGCTCCTGCTGGCCGCCGCCAGCCTGCCCCTGCTGGGTGCTGCCCACGCCCAGGCGCCGCGGCCCGCAACGCTTGCGCGTGCACCCGAGATCGTGCAGATCGTCGACAGCGCCACCGACCAGCTCGATGTCTCGCGCGACTTCCTCATCGGCTCACGCGCCGCGTGGCAGGAGTTCAATGCCCGTGGCGGCTGGCGCGGCCGTGCCGTGCAGCACACCGTGATCGAGGTGGATGGCAGCCCCGCCAGCCTGCGCCAGGCAGTGGAGACCGTGCGCGCCCTGCCCGCCTGCGTGGCCCTGTGCGGTACCGCGGGGGACCGCACCGCCGCCCAGCTGGTGGAGCTCTTGCGCCTGGACCCGCTGGAGATCGCCCACGCCGCACCCTGGCTGCACCAGGACCTGGCCGCGGGCGCCGAACAGCGCACCTTCCCCATCTTCGCCTCGCGCCAGGAGCAGATCGCCCACGCGCTGCGCTCGCTCTCGGTCATCGGCGTGCCCGAGCTCGGCGTGGTCTATGCCTCCGCGCAGGAACAGCGCCTCTACGAGAACGAGGTCCAGCGCATCGTGCGCACCCTGCAGCTGCAGCTGCGCCTGCAGACCTACGCGCCCGCCGGCAGCCTGCAGGAGCTGGGCCGCAAGCTCACGGCCCAGACCCCGCCCATCCTGCTCCTCGTCGGCGGCACGCCCGAGCTCGCACAGTTCACCCAGGGCCTGGAGCGGCAGGACCGCCAGCGCTACGTCATCGGCCTGGCCGACGTGAACCTGCAGACGCTCAACCAGCTCGGCTCGTCGCGCAACACCCCCGTGATGGCCACCCAGGTCGTGCCTATGGTCACGGCCGGCCTGCCCATCGTGCGCGCCTACCGTGAGACGCTGGCGCGCCTCTTCGACGAACCGCCGACGCCGCAGAGCCTGGCCGGCTACATCGCTGCGCGCTACGCCCAGGACGTGCTGCAGACCGTGGAATCCACGGCCAGCCGTGCCCAGGTGCTGCAGGCCTTCCGCCAGCGCAACCAGCTGGACCTGGCGGGCTTTCGCATCAGCTTCCAGGCCCAGCGCCGCAGCAGCGCCTACGTCACGCAGAGCATGCTCACGGCGGACGGCCGTATCTTGGGATGAGCGCATGGCCGCCGCCGTCACGCACGATGCCCCGCTGCCGTCTCGACCGGCACGGCGGCGCCGGAGTTCGCCCGGGCGGCTCAGCGACAATACGCCGCTGCCCTCCATCCCGCCCATGAAAAACGGAACCGACCTCGCCGCCATCGACCTGGGCTCCAACAGCTTCCGGCTCGAAATCGCCCAGCTCGACCACGGCCTGCTCAAGCGTCGTGAATACCTCAAGGAAACCGTGCGCCAGGGTAACGGTCTGGACGCCGAACGCAATCTCACGCGTGAGGCCATGCAGCGCGGCTGGGACTGCCTGGGCCGCTTCGCCGAACGCTTGGCCGGCTTCAAGAAGGCCCAGGTGCGTGCCGTCGCCACCCAGACCCTGCGCGAAGCGCGCAACCGCGAGGCGTTTCTGGACCGCGCGCAGCAGATCCTGGGCTTCCCCATCGAGGTCATCTCGGGCCGCGAGGAGGCGCGACTGATCTACCAGGGCGTGGCCCACCTGCTGCCGCAAAGTGACGAACGCCGTCTGGTGGTGGACATCGGCGGACGCTCGACCGAACTCATCCTGGGCCAGCGCTACCGCCCGCGTTTCATGGACTCCTACCGCGTGGGCAGCGTGGCCTGGTCCATGCGCTACTTCCCGGAAGGCACGTTCAGCACCGCCGCCTTCGACACCGCCGAGATCGCAGCCCAGGCCGTGCTTGAAGAGGCCCTCAACAGCTGCCGCCCGCAGGACTGGGACACGGCCTACGGCTCCTCGGGAACCGTGGGCGCCGTGGGCGATGTGCTGCAGGCCGCGGGCTTCCCCACCGGCCTGATCACGCGCGAGGGCCTGGACTGGTTGCTCGACCGCCTGCTCAAGGCCGGCAGCGCCGAGCGCCTGCGCCTGGACGGCATGAAGGATGACCGCCGCGCGGTGATTGGCGGTGGCGTCAGCGTGCTGCGCGCCGTCTTCTCCCTGCTCGAGATCGACGAGATGCAGGTGGCCCAGGGGGCGCTGCGCCATGGCGCGCTCTACGACCTGCTGGACCGCGAACATGAACAGAGCGACCAGCGCAGCACCAGCGTGCAGCGTCTGGCGCGCAACTTTGGCGTCGACCCGGCCCAGGCCCGGCGCGTGAGCCAAGTGGCCGAAGCCCTGCTCCAGCAACTCGCGCGTGGCCACAACCTGCCCGAGCTGGAGCGCCACCTGCGCAAGCTCGGCTGGGCCGCGCAGCTGCACGAGATCGGCAGCGCCATCTCGCACAGCGATTACCACAAGCATGGCGCCTACATCCTGGACAACGCGGACGCCGCCGGCTTCACCATGAACGAGCTGCATCGCCTGGGCCAGCTCGTGCTGGGCCACCGCGGCAAGCTGCGCAAGCTCGACCTGCAGCTCGACGACGAAGCCTTCACCCTGCAGCTGCTGGCCCTGCGCCTGGCCGTCGTGCTCTGCCACGCCCGGCGCGACCCCGACCTGCACGGCCTGCACATCGAATGGGACGGCGGCACCGAAGTCCAGCTCAGCCACCCCGCGGCCTGGGGGGCCAGCTACCCGCAGTCGGCCTGGCTGCTGCAGGAAGAGGTACAGGCCTGGCAGAAGACGGCCTGGGCCTTGCACGTCCAGGCCACGGGCTGAGGCTCCCGAGCGGGGCGCCAGTTTGCGCGCCCCAGGCGCTCTAGCGTGAGATCTTGCGCTCGACGTCCACCACAGCACCGGCCCGGAAGGTGATGACCGTCACGGTGTCCGGGTCCTGCTCATGCGGCAAGTAGGTCCAGGTCTTGTCACCATCACGGCCCTGCACGATGGCGGCCCCATCACGTCCGCGCACGCGGCCGCCCATCCAGGCTTCGTGATCCGGCTTGCCCACACGAGCCAGAACCTCCCCCTCTGTCATACCCATGCGTATGAAACCGCGCTCCCGGGCGTCTTGCGCACTGACGACGGCACAGGCCCCAAAGAGCGAAAGCAAGACGAGGCGTTGGAAGTTCTTCATGGTGTATGCGCAGACGTGAGGTCAAACGAGTGAACAGAGAGCGGGCCTCGGCGGTGCGGTGCCCACAGCGCAGTCAACGCCCGAGGCGCCGGGGGCGTTGACTGCGCGCGCGGCAAGGCCGCGCTCAGGCCAGCCAGCCCACCTTGCGCAGCGTCTGCACCAGACCCTCGGCGAAGCTGCGATAGCCCTGGGCATTGGCATGCACGGTGTCGGCGCGCAGGTCCGGCTGCGAGAGCACCCGGGCCCAGCCCTCGGCGTGCAAAGGCAACTGAAGTTCCTCGGCCAGCTCCGCGTACAGCGGGTGGTCCTTGAGGCTGCCCGTGCCTGCGGCCAGCAGCGAGACCTGGGGCACGGCCACCAGCAACACCTGCGCACCACTGGCCTGCGCCGTGCGGCTGATCTCGCGGATCGTGCCCTTGGCTGCGCCCGCGCTCATCTGGCGCAGAAAGTCATTGCCGCCGATGCTCACGATGACCAGCTTGGGCTGATGGTCCTGCAACAAGGCCGGCAGCCGTGCCAGCGCCTGGGCCGTGGTGTCGCCCGAGACCCCGCCATTGACCACCTGCCAACCTGTGAGTGACTGCAGCACCGAGGGATAAGCCGTGTCGGGCGAGGCGCCCACGCCCGAGGTCAGGGAGTCACCCAGGGCCAGCACGGTGCTGCCGGCCGGCAGGGCCTGGGCCTTGGGGGCACGCTTGCCGCACGCCGACAACAGAACCAGGGCAAGCCCGGAGGCCAGCAGGCGACGACGTGATCCCAGAAGGTGCGATGCCATTGCATGCATAAAAACTTCCTTGATTATTCCAACTCAGCGCGAGGAGCCGCTGAGCGACAGTGCGAACAGCACGTAGGCGATGGCCGGCGGGATGGGCAGCAGATGCCACCAGTAGGTGCGCGCCGAGGCGCCTGACAGATAACCGTGGATCATCAGCCCCGCACTGACCAGACACAGCAGCGGCAGCACATACAGCGCGGCGTTCAGCAACAGCATGTCGCGCGCGCTCACACCGCCGGCGTTGGCGATACCGCCCGCCGAGAACGCCACCAGCATGAACAGCATGAAGGCCAGGCTCAGCTGCGCCACCACACTGCAAACCACCCAGAACAAAGACATAGCCGCTCCTGAATCGCAACGATGGAAAGCGCCAGCCTAACAGGCCAGCGAGGCCGTGAAGGTCTCGTCGCCACTGAGGGGACATTCCAGGGCTTCGGCCTCGATCTCCAGCACCGCACCGTTGGCCAGGGCCAGCCTCACCTGCACCGGGGTCTCGCACTTGAACGGCAGGGGCAGGCCAGGCAGGCGCTGCTCGCCCACTCTCAGCTCGCTCTCGGCCAGGCGACCCATGGCCCATGCCAGCTCGCCCTGCCAACGGGCCTGCCGGAAGATCACGGCCACGGGGGCGAGATAGCCCTCGCTCTCCCCCGTCGCCTCCTTGAACCAGCCCACCGGGCACCTCACGTGGGCGGCTGACAAGAACAAGCGCAGGTCGCCTCCATCGGAGACGATGTGGCTCACCTGGCTGTCCTGCAGACCCAGGACCGGGCCATCTTGGGGGGACGGCGTCATGGCGCGCAGCGACGGGTCTTGAGCGCGAGACCAGCCAGACCCAGGGCCAGCAGCAAGGCAGCCCCAGCCAACACGGTGTAGACCAGCACGCTTTGCTGTTGGTAGTTCACCAGTCCGTCGAAGTAATGGCCTTCTTCGCTGTAGGGCAGACCGGCACGCTGCCAGGCGACCGCGGCCAGGACACAGGCCAGGGCCGCCGACAAAGCCGACAGGCCCGCACAGAGCATGAACCGGGTCGACCGCTTCATACCGCTCCAGCCTCCAGTCCAGCACACCGCTTGATCGGGACGTCCTCAGGTCTCATACGAGGTGAGCAGTACGTCGGCCGCCTGCTCCCTGAGAGGGATGAGCGCCTGATAGGCGTCAGACTTGAACCACCCGTCGGCCGCAGCAAGGCTGGGGAAGCGTATGACCACGATGTCGGAATGCGGGTTGACACCAGCCAGGGCCGCGCGCTGTCGGCCCCGAAACACCAGCTCAGCGCCCCAGGGCTGCAAGGTGCCGGGCACCTGGTCGCGGTACGCGACCCATTTCAGGGGGTCTTTGACGGTGATCTGTCCGACGACGTAGGCGTGAGTCATAACGGGGCTTTCCGGGAGGCCATTGGAAAAAAAGCAAGGTTTGCGGTCCACATAGAGCGGGGCCGTGCTGCACGTTCATCCTACGATGCCATGCTGACGCTTGAGTTCAGGGCCGCCGCCGATAGGCGGAGCGTCTCCTGCAACGAAAGGTTAGGGATATGAGCATCCGTCGCCAGCTAGATGAGTGCCCGAAGAGCTTTGAATTCACGTCGTATCAGTCTATGGATAGTGAATCGGGTCGGCTTTTCTCTTGATAACCTTTCAGTACGAACTGGCTCGCTGTAAAGATGATCAATCTCATCCTGACACCCGTGTTGTGCAAAGTACTCGCGGGTATTGATCGCGGGTATCGGTGCATATGCGCCCGTCGTCTTGTTGAATACCGCGCCCTTCACCGCGTAGTGACCCAAGAGTTCACGCAGGCCAGAGTCAAACGTCAGGAACATCGGAATAAAGTACCGTCCATCACCACCGGCGACGATAAGCCGCTCCATGAACCGAGGAGCTGCCATATCCCACGCGATATTGTCTAGTTTCTTCAGGAGCCCTCGCTTTCCGCCCCCTTTCTTGATCCTCTCCAACATCTCAATGGCGTTTCGATCGCAGAAGTACTTATGCGCGATGATGGCCTCCCGATCAAAGTACGCGCCTACAACCTCGTGGATATAACTGAAAAACTGACCCATCTTGTGCTTTGCGCTCTTGCCAGATGACAACTGTATCTTGACCATCCCGATGAGTTGAAGAAGGATCAACCTCTGCAAAAGAACGAAATTCAGGACATGATCTTTTCCGACTTCTGATGCGTAGAAATCGTAGGTGAAGTCGATCGCATAACGAGCAGCTTGTCGGAACGAAAACTCGGGACGCGGATTACATGTTCTTTTGTATTCTTGACAATTGATGCTTCGAAAGATCTGCAGACTGACAAGATTATTTCGGAACCCCCTATTCAGAGATTTCCAGAACTGCAATTTTGAGGACGGGTCGCGCTCGATTATTGGTAGGACGTTCTTGACATTTTCGGTCATGTAAAAGAGATGATCGAAATTAAGATCGTCATGCAAAATGTCGTCTACCAGCGACACAACCTTTGATTGAACGTTGCCAAGTGATTCTCCGCGGACGAGCTTGTCAATGTACGTTGCGATGTTTGTATCAAACATCACCGAATAATCAATACGAAATTGAAATTCTCCGGACGAGAACATCCCAGTAAGAAGCTCGTCGTCCAGAAAATATATCTTCTCGGAAGAAAAGTATGGCACCAAATAGCTATGTGGCTTGCCAATGTACTTTTTGACGGACTGCGGGATTATTGCTTTGTCATATCTACCAAGCGCAACCATCGCCGAAAGGTCTGGGTGTTTTCTCTGAAGAATAGCCCAGGCTAACGCTGCATCGGACGGGTCTTCGGCTTTCGACAACGCAAACAGGCACATCTTTACCGCATCTTGGTTGAACTCTTCCATTTGACTAACGATAAAGGAAGTGAAATGTCCCTAACGTGAAGGTGTGCGGGGCTCGCGCAACGAGCATCCGTCACTACCGTCATGTTCCGTTTCGGTCAACAGCATCTCTTGGCACTTCGGTGCTAGATTCATACAGACCACTATTTTTTAACGGCCACTCTCGTAGCTGAGCCAGAGCGGCCGTACCAAGAGCTCGCTCTTGTTAGCGCGCTGTGGTAGCTACCTGAACTATCAGAAAACGGTGATCTACAAACAGCCTTCAGCGGTGTTAGCACCACTGTTTTAGCCGTAGATCAGAATGTGACATGAACCGCAAAAATGCGGAATAACATGGATGGATGCTTATCTTGGCGCCTCCCTTTCTGCAAGCTAAGTGCTTGTTTTGTTTGAAGAATTTATGTCACTATAGCGCAGGGGCGCGCTCATGACAAATCGTATCACGCAGCGATCTAGCCATACGGCAATACCTCTTCAAACCCGTCGCAACAAAGCCTGCCCCGCCTTCACCTCTATCCCAGTTGTCATACCCACCACCAACTCCACACCCTTGGGCGCCAGCACCACGATGGTGGATCCGTGTTCGAACCAGCCCATCTCCTGCCCGCGCTTCAGCGGCACATCGCAGGCAATCACCTGCTCGCCCCGGTAATCGTGATGCAGGTTCAGGTTCAAAAAGTGCAAGCGCACGCTGGCCACGAGGATGGCCCCCACGGGCACGAGCGTGAGGTTCTGGCCGCCGGGTAAGGCAGCCTCGATCACGGCGCGGTCGTTGCGACAGTAAAGACTGGGCACGCGCTTGAGCGCGATGGGGTTGACGTTCCACATATCGCCCTGGATGTGCGTGACGCGTTGTACCGTGCAGTCGGTGGGCGCGTGGAAGCGGTGGTACATGCTGGCGCGCAGGCGCAGAGTGACGTAGCTGCCGCCCTGCTGCTGCGCGGCCAGCTCGGCGCTGCCCAGTAGCTCCGTGAGGCTATAGGGCATGCCCTTGATCTGCAGCAACTCATCCCCTTCGATCCGACCGTGGCCGCCGACGATGCCGTCGCTGGGGCTGCAGATCACCTGCGAGTTGGCGTCGAAAGGTCGCGCGCCGTCCTTGAGTTCGCGCACAAAGCAGTCGTGCAGGCTGTCGAAGTGCTGCTTCTTCGCCTCGCTGAGGTCCAGCCCGCCAAAGAACTTGAAGAGTGCAATGGACACATCACGCACCAGCGGCTGGCGTACCTTGCTGAAACGGCCAATGAAGCGCGTCAGCGCCACGCGGGGCAGGCGATTGGTGAGCACGAAGTTCAGGCTTTCCTGCTGCAGCAGGCGGTCAAGGATATTTCTGGATGTCATGTCGTTTTCACAGGGCTGTCAAATCATCTGAATACAAAGAGTCATCGTCATTTCACACACGACCATGACCTACGAACTTGCCTGGATTGCCGGCGCCGCCGGTGCCACCCTGCCCTGGCTCAAGCGCCGGCTCGAACTCTCGCGAGCCAAGCACCCGTCGCTGGCCGGGCATTCGCGCATGGCCAAGCGTCTGGCGCGCTGGATTCCCGGCTATGCCTACGACGAGGCCACCTTTTTTGCCTGCGACGGCGCGCCCGAGGCTGTGGTGCAGCAGCGCCGCGCGGGCTTCTTTGCGCTGGCCGGCCGGTTGCAGGGGGCGTCGCCCCAATCGATCGCGCTCACGAAAGAAATGCGTGAAGGCATCCCGGACCTGCGCTTCACCGGGGCCTACCGCGTGCCCTACCAGTTCAGCCCCTACCTGCGCCAGCACCTGGCCGTGGGCGGCTTCGTGCAGAGCAGCGATGGCGTGACGGTCACGGACCTGGACGGCAAGCGCTACATCGACCTCACGGGCTCCTACGGCGTCAACGTCTTCGGCGTGGATTTCTACAAGTCCTGCATCGCAGCCGGTGCGCGCATCGCCCAGGACCTGGGCCCGGTGCTTGGCGCCTACCACCCTTGCGTCGCTGACAACGTGCGCCGCCTGCAGCAGATCAGCGGGCTGGACGCCGTGTCCTTCCACATGAGCGGCACCGAGGCCGTGATGCAGGCCGTGCGCCTGGCGCGTTACCACACGGGCAAGCGCCACCTGGTGCGCTTCTGCGGCGCCTACCACGGCTGGTGGGAAGACGTGCAGCCCGGCCCGGGCAATCCCCTGCCCCCGCGCGAGACCTACACCCTGCGCGACATGCACGAGGCCAGCCTCAAGGTGCTGCGCACGCGCAAGGACATCGCCTGTGTACTCATCAACCCGCTGCAGGCCCTGCATCCCAACAAGAATGCCCCGGGCGACTCCACCCTGCTCGACAGCAGCCGCAGCGCGGGATATGACCGCGCGGCCTACACGCGCTGGCTGCAGCAGCTGCGCGAGATCTGCACCGAGCGCGGCATCGTGCTGATCTTCGACGAGGTCTTTCTGGGCTTCCGCCTGGCGGCCAAGGGCGCGCAGGATTACTTTGGCGTGCAGGCCGACCTGGTGACCTACGGCAAGACCCTGGGCGGCGGCCTGCCCGTGGGCGTGGTCTGCGGCAAACATGAGCTGATGCAGCGCTTCCGTGAGAACAAACCGGCCGACATCTGCTTTGCGCGCGGCACTTTCAACGCCCACCCCTACGTGATGGGCGCGATGAACGAGTTCCTGCGCCGGCTGGACACGCCCGAGGTGCAGGCGATCTACCGCGATCTGGACGCCACCTGGGACGCCCGGCGCGAGCGCTTCAACGCGCGCATGCAGGCCGAGGGCCTGCCGCTGGAGGCGGCAAACATGAGCAGCGTCTGGACGCTGGCCTACACCCGCCCCTCGCGCTACAACTGGATGCTGCAGTACCACCTGCGCGATCATGGCCTGGCCCTGAGCTGGGTCGGCACGGGCCGCTTCATCTTCAGCCTGAACTTCACGGAGGCGGATTTCGAGGACATGCTGGAGCGCTGTGTACAGGCCGGCTTGCAGATGCAGCGGGATGGCTGGTGGTGGCAGGCGCCGGGTCTGACAAACAAGGCCATCAAGCGCGGGCTGCTGCGGGAGATGCTGGCGCAGGTCTTCAAACGCTGACCTGCCCCGACGGATCAACGAGGCCTCGGAGCGATCCGGGGCCTTTTCGTTCAACCCTGCTGGCGGGCCAGCTCGGCCTCGTGCTCGGCGCGCTCGGCCTGCAGATACTCGGGCTTGGCGATCAGCTCGCCCTGCAGCAGGTACCAGGGCGACTTCCAGTAGAGCAGGATGTCGTGGAAGGGGTCGGTGATGATCTTGGTGGCCCAGACGATGCCTGTGTACAGGCTTTGCGTCAGCGCCAGCTGCAACACGCGGAAGGCCAGACCACCGACGCCCAGCCAGAGCCAGAGCCAGCCCACATTGAGCACATAGCCGCTGGGCTGGGTGTGCGCTTCCAGCAGGCCGAAGAAATCGGGCTGCAACCACAGCACCACGGGCAGGCCGGCCCAGACGGCCATGAGCACCACCTTGCGCTGCAGGTTGTAGCCCACCTTGATCTCTTCCTTGTACTCGTGCGTGGCCTGGTTGACCTCGTCGTAGCCCTTGGGCTCGAAGAAGAAATGGCCGGACTGGCGCGAGACCATGGAGATCAGCCAGGCGATCAGCGCGGCCACGGGCGGCTCGATGAAGAGGAAGGCATAGGCCACGAGGAAGGCGATGGCGCTCACCAGGTGCAGAGACTGGTTGATGCGGCTGTGGTGGTAGTAGCGGTGGTCGTCCCAGCGCTGGACCTTGAGGGCTTGCAGAAATGAGCTCACGAAGACTCCTGTGTGTGTCATGTGGCGGCACGACGGTGCGCCTGCGGCGATGGTCGGCCCGGCCCATGAAAGAACGATGACAGCGCGAGCCCTGTCACCGAAACTTCACGGTCCTCTGAGGCCAGCGCGCCACGCTGTCATCGTTCTGAGATAAACAGGGATCAGCATCAGGGCATGAAGCCCGACACCACCGACCTCTTGGTCGAAAACCTGCCCGCCGCGCAGACCCATCTGCGCATCGCCGTCGTCACCGAGACCTACCCGCCGGAGATCAATGGCGTGGCGCTCACGCTGCAGCGCGTGGTGCTGGGCCTGCGCGAGCGCGGGCACGACGTGCAGCTCGTGCGTCCGCGCCAGGGCGGCGACGCGCGGCCGGGTGAGCAGGTGGCCAGCGGCGGCGATGTGCTGCTGCGCGGCATGGCGATTCCGCGCTACCCGCACCTGCAGCTGGGCCTGCCCTCGCGCCGCCAGCTGCAGCCCTTGTGGACGCTGCAGCGGCCCGATCTGGTGCACATCGCCACCGAGGGGCCGCTGGGCTGGTCGGCGCTGCGTGTGGCGCGCAAGCTGCGCATCCCCGTCACGTCGGACTTCCGCACCAACTTCCACGCCTACAGCAGCCACTACGGCATGGGCTGGCTCAGCAAGCCCATCATGGCCTACCTGCGCCGCTTCCATAACCAGACGCTGACCACCATGGTGCCCACGCGCGGCCTGGCCGACCGCCTGGCCGCTGCCGGCTTCGAGCGCCTGCAGGTGGTGGCGCGCGGCGTGGACACGACGCTATTCGATCCGGCCCTGCGCAGCGAGGCGCTGCGCGCGCGCTGGGGCGTGCAGCCCGACTCGCCCGTGCTGCTCTGCGTGGGCCGCCTGGCCAAGGAGAAGAACCTGCCGCTGCTGATCCGCGCCTATGCCCAGGCGCGGCTGCTGCGCCCGGACCTCAAGCTCGTGCTCGTGGGCGACGGCCCGCAGCGCGCCGAGCTGCAGGCCCTGGCACCCGATGCCCTCTTCACCGGCGCGCTGGACCGCGCGGCGCTGGCGCAGCACTACGCCAGTGCCGACATCTTCGGCTTCCCGAGCCAGACCGAGACCTTCGGCAATGTGGTGCTCGAAGCCATGGCCAGCGGCCTGGCGGTGCTGGCCTATGACTATGCCGCTGCCTCGGAGAACATCACGCACGGCGGCAACGGCCTGCTGGTGCCCATGGACGACGAGGAGTCCTTCGTGCGCCAGCTGGCCGAGCTGGTGCAGAACGACAGCCTGCGCGCACGCCTGCGCACCGGGGCGCGCGCGTCTGCCCGCATGAACGACTGGGGCGGCATCGTGGCGCAGATCGAGAGCGTGATGAAGCTCGCCATCGCCGGGCATCTGTCGGGCGAGGGCCAGCGCACCTCAATCGCGGCGCAGCAGATGGCCTGAGAGGGTCTGCAGACCGGGCGGCCGGCGCCGGCGCAGCAGCGTCCAGGCACTGAAGCCGGCCAGCACCACACCGGCCAGCACCATGATGGCCGTCACCGGCACGTGCAGCGCGAGCAGGACCGTGTAGAGGCCCAGACTCAGCAGCACGCTGAGGTTCTCATTGAAGCCCTGCACGGCAATGGACTGTCCCGCGCTCAGCAGGCGGTGGCCACGGTGCTGCAGCAGCGCATTCATGGGCACAAGCAGCATGCCCCCCAGACCGCCGATCAGCAGCAGCACCGGCACGGCGACGCGCCAGTCATGGATCAGCGGGGCGCTGGCCATGAGCGCGCCCATGAGCAGGCCGAGGCCCAGCACGGCGGTGGCGTGGCGCAGGCGCAGGCGGCGCGCCACCAGCACGGCGCCCACCACCACGCCCAGGGCTACCACGCCCTGCAGCCAGGCGGCCTGGTCCAGGCCCAGGGCGAGCTGCTGCGCGGCCCAGAGCAGCACCGCGAACTGCAGCAGCGCGCCCACACCCCAGAACACCGTGGTCATGGCCAGCGAGAGGCCGCCGCTGCGGTCACGCCACAGCCGCTTGTTGGCGCGCCGGAAGTCGGCCAGCAGCTGTGCCGGGGCGTGGCTGCGCCGCGCGTGCCGCACCCCGCTGGGCACGATGCCAAGGTGACAGAACGCGGCCAGCGCATAGAGCGCGAGCACGCAGGCCAGAGAGACGTTGAGCGCCGGGCTGGATGCGCCGGGCAAAGTCAGCGAGGCGGCCGCAGCCTGCAGCCACAACGGCGAGACCAGCAGGCCGCCCAAGGCCGTGCCCAGCAATACCGAGAGCACCACGGCCGATTCGGCCCAGCCGTTGGCCGCCACCAGCGCGGCCGGCGGCACACTCTCGGTCAACAGACCGTACTTGGCCGGTGCATAGGCCGAGGCTCCCAGGCCCACCAGCGCAAAGGCGGCCAGGGGATGTAGGCCGCAGAGCAGAGCCAGCGCACCGAGGAACTTGAGCGCGTTCATGGCCATCATGAGGCGGCGCTTGCACGCCGCGTCGGCCAGCGCGCCGATGCCAGGCGCGAGCAGCACATAGGACAGGGTGAAGCTGAACTTGAGCAACGGCGCCCACCACAGCGGCGCACCGAGCAGCTGCAGATGGGCGATGGTGACGATGAGCAGCGCGTGGTCGGCCAGGGCCGAGAGGAACTGCGCTGACATGAACCAGCCGAAGCCGGTCGGCAGACGAGGGGCGCCGGCCCTCAAACCGCTTCGGCCAGGGCCTGCTGGGCGGCCGCGCTCACGACGCGTTCACCGGCCAGGTCGTTGCGCCGGCCGATGCCCTGGTAGGCCAGACCCAGGGCCTGCAGCTGCTGCGGATCGTAGAGGTTGCGGCCGTCGATGATGAACGGGCGGCGCAGGCTCTCGCGGATCAGCGCGAAGTCGGGGTTGTGGAACTGTTTCCACTCGGTCACCACGATCAGCGCGTCAGCGCCGTCGAGCGCGGCCATGGCATCGCCCACGAGATGCAGGCGCGCAAGGCCCTGCGGGATGTCGGCCAGGTCGTCAGCCAGTGCAGCGCGCGCCGTCTCCAGCGCCACGGGATCGTGGGCCACCACCTCGGCACCGCGCAGGATGAGCTGGCGGATCAGGTGGCGGCTGGGCGCCTCGCGCATGTCGTCGGTCTGCGGCTTGAAGGCCAGGCCCCAGAGCGCGAAGCGGCGGCCGCGCAGGTCGGCGCCGAAGTGCTGCATGACGCGGCGCGCCAGCACCTGGCGCTGGGCGTGGTTGACGCGCTCGGTGGCCTCCACGAGCTGCATCTGGCTGCCATGCTGCTGCGCGGTCTGCATGAGCGCGCGCGTGTCCTTGGGAAAGCAGCTGCCGCCGTAGCCCGTGCCTGCGTAGAGGAAGCTCGGGCCGATGCGGCTGTCGCTGCCGATGCCACGGCGGATGGCGTCCACGTCGGCACCCACGAGGTCGGCGAGGTTGGCCATCTCGTTCATGAAGGAGATGCGCGTGGCCAGCATGGCGTTGGCCGCGTACTTGGTGAGTTCGGCGCTGCGCAGGTCCATCCAGACGGTGCGCTCGTGGTGGCGGTTGAGCGAGGCGTAGAGCTGTGTCATGGCTGTGCGCGCCTGCGCACCGGCCTCGCCCGCAGGCAGGCCGATGACGATGCGGTCGGGGTGCATGAAGTCGTCGATGGCCGCGCCCTCCTTGAGGAACTCAGGGTTGGAGATCACGGCCACCGGCAGGCCGGCGAGGCCACGCGCCGCCAAGCCGGCGTCCAGCACGGCCTGCACGCGCTCGGCCGTGCCCACGGGCACGGTGGACTTGTTGACCACGACCAGCGGGCGCGTGAGCGTGGCGCCCACCTGGCGCGCCACCTCGAGCACATGGCCCAGGTCGGCCGAGCCGTCCTCGCGCGGCGGCGTGCCGACGGCGATGAAGAGCACCTCGGCCGCCTCCAGCGCATCGGCCAGGCGGGTGGTGAAGAAGAGGCGCTGGGCGCGGCCGCTGCGCTCGATCAGCGCGTCCAGACCCGGCTCATAGATGGGCACCCCGCCGCTGCGCAGCAGCTCGACACGGCGCGGATCGCTGTCCATGCAGACCACCTCATGGCCCAGCTCGGCCAGACAGCTGGCGGTGACCAGCCCCACATACCCTGCTCCGATGACGGCGACTTTCATGTGCATCTCCTTTGACGATGCAGCCATGGTGCAAGCCGGGCATGACCGCGGCGTGTCCGTCCGATGAAGAAGCGATGACAGCCGCTAGGCCGCCAGGGTCAGCGCCGGCGAGGTCTGCGCGGCGGCGGGCGCATCGAGCCGGAACACGGCCACGGCCTGCACCTGCTCCCTGGCCAGTCCCTGCAGCGCACCGGCGGCAGCGGCCATCTGCTGCACCAGCGCGGCGTTCTGCTGCGTCACGCGGTCGAGCTGGGCCAGCGCCTCCGCGACCTGACCGATGCCAGCGGCCTGCTCTGCGCTGGCGGCGCTCATGCCATCCATGATCTCGCGCACCTGGCGCACGCCATCCACGATGCCGGCCATGGTCTGACCCGCCTCGTCCACCAGGGCCGCGCCGGCCTGCACGCGCTGCACGCTGCCCGAGATCAGGGTCTTGATCTCGCGCGCGGCCTCGGCTGTGCGCCCGGCCAGGCTGCGCACTTCGCCGGCGACCACGGCGAAGCCGCGGCCCTGCTCGCCCGCCCGCGCCGCTTCCACGGCGGCGTTGAGGGCGAGGATGTTGGTCTGGAAGGCGATGCCGTCGATCACCGCGATGATGTCGGCGACGCGGCGCGAGCTGGCGTGGATCTCGCCCATGGTGCTCACGACCTGGCCCACCACCTGGCCGCCACGCTGCGCTACTGCGCTGGCGCTGTGCGTGAGCGCCTGGGCCTGGCGCGCGCGCTCGGCATTGGCGCGCACGGTGGCGCCCAGCTCTTCCATCGAGGCCGCGGTCTGCTCCAGGGTGCTGGCCTGGCTTTCGGTACGCGCCGACAGATCGGCGTTGTCGGCCGCGATCTGCGCCGCCGCGCTCGCCAGGGTCTCGGCGCCCTGGCGGGCACCGGCCACAATGACCGACAGGCGGGCCTGCATCTCGCCCAACGCATCGAGCAATGCAGCGATCTCATCGCGTCCACCCCCCGAGGCGCGGGCCGTGAGATCGCCATCGGCCACGGACCGCGCCAAGGCACCCGCCTGCGCCAGCGGGCGCTGGATGGAGCGCACCAGGCCCAGCGCCAGCCAGAGCGCCATGCCCACGGCGACAGCCAGCGTCAGGCCGGTCTGCATCAGAGCGCTGTCGACGGCCACATCCACCGAGTCGCCGGAGGCCTGCATCTGCCCTTCCTGGAAGGCGATCAGCGCCTCGAGTGCCTCCAGGTAACGTTGCTGATCGCGCTCGACCTCCCGCATGAGGATGAGGCCGGCCTCGTTGAGCAGGCCCTCGGCAAAGGTGTCCAGCATGCGCTTGCGACTCGCCAGATAGGTCTGGCCGGTCTGTCGCACGGCCTCGAACAGGGTTTGCGCCTCCCCCGGTGGGCTGGCCTGCTGCAGCTGTAGCAACAGGGCCTCGCTCTCCTGCGTGAGGCGGTCCACGCGCTGGAGCTGACGCCGGATCTCGGGCTCACTCACGATGACGAAGAGGTTGCGGATGGCGCTGGCGCTGTCGAGCACCAGGGCCTTGATGCGGTGCACCGTGACCACCTGCGGGTAATGCTGCTGTTGCAGGGTCTGGAAATGGCCCTGCACGGCCTGCAGCTGGCGCAGGGCCAGCAGGCCCAGCACGAGCACCAGCAGGGCCATGAAGCCGAAGGCAAAGGCCAGGCGGGTGGAGATCTTGTAGCGGTTGAGGTTCATCGGGCGTGTCCAGCCGGCGCTGCGTCCGGCGACGGGTTCGTGGGCCGCAATGCAGCCAGGTTGGATGGCGTGCATTCGGATCCGGGCGCACGGGCGTCCAGCAGGTACAGCCCCGAGGCGTTGGACTTGGCCAGGCGCTTGGCATGGGCGGCGCTGGTGGCCACATCCTCCGCATCACGGTAGGCGCCGCAACAGACCTGCACCGCGCCGATGGACACCGTGGTGTAGGGGAAGAAGCGCAGCTGCCCCTGACGGTCTTCGGCCTCGATGCCGCCAGCGCGGCGTGCGGGTTCGTCGTAAAGCTCCAGTGCCTGGGCTGCGAAGTCGTCGACGATGGCGCGGCAGCGCCACTCCCAGTCTTCGCTCTGGAACAGGATGAGGAAATCGTCCCCACCCACATGGCCCACGAAATCGCGCTGCGGATCGCTGTGCGCCACCGCCAGGCGCGCGAGCAGACGGATCATCTCGTCGCCGCGCCAGTAGCCGTAGTGGTCGTTGTAGGGCTTGAAGTTGTTCATGTCGATGTAGCAGGCGGTGAACTCGCCGCCGCTTTCGAGCAGGCGCTTGATGTGCAGACTGATGGGGATGTTGCCCGGCAGGAAGGTCAGCGGATTGGCGTGCCGCGCCGCCTCCAGCCGCAGCTCGGTGACCGAACGCACGAGCTGGTCGCCCGTGCCCAGGCCCACGTAGCGCCCGTTTTCGGTGACGATGAAGCCGTCGCTGAGGTAGCGCTGGTCCTGCGACGTCAGAATGCCGATGAGCTGCTCGATGTCGTGGCTGCGCTCGATCAGGCGCGGCTGCTGGTTGGCGTGCAGCATGCAGGACTTGCGGCCGAAGATCTCGCGGAAGTAGAGCGTGGCGTAGTGGTCCATGAACTGCTGGCGGTTGATGATGGCCAGCGGCCGCTCGTCATCCACCACGGCCAGCGCATGCAGATCTGGATGCGCCTGGAGGATGGCCGCCACCTCGTCGTTACTGGTGCGCGGCGTGACCGCGGGCGCATGGATCAGCGAGAGGTGGCGCAGCTGACCGCTGCGGGCGACGTAGCGCTGCTCGGGCATGACGGCCACGCGCGTGTCCTGCAGAACGCGCCCGGCCTCGGGCAGGGCCTCGGACTGCACATCCGCATCGGGCCGACCCAGGAAGTAGCCCTGTCCGTAGGCGATGCCGAGGTCGCGGATCACGCGCAGGTCAGCCTCGTTCTCGATGCCTTCGGCGACGAGCTGGGTGCCGAAGACGTCTGCGATCTGCAGCAGGGCCTGCAGGGTCTTGAGCTGATCGGCACTGCTGTGGATGCCACGGCTGAAATACTTGTCGATCTTGACGATGTCAGGCTTGAGCTGGGACCACAGGCGCAGACTGGAGCGGCCATCGCCGAAATCATCGAGCGCCAGCGAGAGTCCGACCGAGTGCAGCACGCGCGCGACCTCGACCATGGCGTCCATATCGTGCACACGCTCGTGCTCGGTGATCTCCAGCACCACCATACGCGGCGAGACCTGCAGGCCGCGCATGGCACGCGCCAGGGTGTGGGTGCCGCCCACGCCCACCAGGCGCTGCAGGGCATGGGCGCTGATGTTGAGGAAAAGCCGCCCGGGCTGGCGCAGCTCACCCCAGTGGCGCAGGGCGCTGTAGACACAGAAGAGCTCGAACTCGTAGAGCAGGCCCTCTTCCTCGGCGGCGCGTAACAGCGTGTCGGCCGACTGCAGCCAGCTACCCGCCGGGCCCCGGATCAGCGCCTCGTGGGCATGGACGGCCGCGGTCTTGAGATCGACCACAGGCTGGAACACGGGGTAGAGCGCGTCCTCACGCAGCAGACGCGCCAGCGGGCCTTCGCGTCCGCTGAGGGCGGGCCAGAACTCGGCGGCGAAGAGGCGGACGTGATCGATCATCGGGGCTTGCACCGGCGCGCGCGAGGGCGGCCGGGCATCCAGCAATATTTCCTGCATTCCATTACCGGGGCCAGGCCCCAACGACTTGAAGCTTCAGTGTGCGGGCGCTGGATGGCAGCTTCGTGACTAAAATATTTCTTTTGTGTGACGATGCGTCATGAAATGGGGATTTGCGGTAGCGGCACGAAACGGAAAACTATATAAACCGTTTTCCTCATTCTGTTTTCCTGCACTCCACCATGAGCATCAGCGCCACCTCCGACACGACCGCGGCCACGCCCGCCCCCGCCCCGAAGAAAGCCGCGCCGCGCAAGGCCAGCACCAAGAAGGCCGCCACCAAGAAAGTGACGACCAGCAAGCCCAAGACCGCGAGCAAGACCGCGAGCAAGACGGCGACAACCCGCAAGACCACCAGCCGCAAGGCCACGGCCCCCGCCAAACCGGCCAAGGTCAAGAAGCCCAAGCTCGTGCGTGACAGCTACACCCTCCCCAAGGATGAGTACGCGGCGCTGACGGCATTGAAGCAGCGCAGCATCCAGCTGGCCCGGCCTGCCAAGAAAAGTGAGCTGTTGCGCGCCGGCATTCGAGCCCTGTCCACGCTCAGCGACAAGGCCCTGCTGGCGGCGCTCCAGGCCGTGCCGTCGATCAAGACCGGACGCCCCAAGAAGGACTGAGATGTCTTAAAGGACGTCGGGCGACTGCACCGACACCAGCGTGGTCTGCGATACACCGTCGCGCAGGCGGTGCCGCAGCCACCAGACCGCGCCCTTCTTCACGCTGCATTCGCTGCCGTGGATGGCCAGCAGACGCGCGATGGTCTGGCCCAGCACGGGCTGGTGGCCCACCAGCAGGATCACACCCTTGCCCTCCGGCCACTGCACGAGCTGCAGCAGCTGCTCCACCGTGGCATTGGGGCTGAGCTCCTCACGCAGCTTGTACTTGCGGCCCAGCGCCTGGGCCGTCTGTTCGGTGCGCTTGGCCGGGCTGACCAGGATGCGTGCGCCATCGGGCAGCTGACGGTCCAGCCAGCCAGCCATGCGTGCGGCCTGCTTCTCACCCCGCGGGGTGAGTGCACGCGACAAGTCATCCTGCCCGGGCTCGGCTTCATGCGCTTCCGCGTGACGCCACAGCACCAGATCCATCTCAGCCCCCACGGATCTCACGTTGGCCGTAACGCCCCATGAGCGCTTCCTGCACGCCTGGGCCGTGACGACCCTGTGTGGAGCGAACGCGCTCGTAGCGACCGTCAGGCCTGAGCTCCCAGGCGCCCTGGGTGTCGTGCAGGGCGGCCACCAGGCATTCGTCGATGATGCGCTGGCGCAGCGTGGGATCGAGCACGGGCCAGGCCAGCTCGATGCGGCGCAGCATGTTGCGGTTCATCCAGTCGGCGCTGGACAGATAGAGCTCTTCGTGCTCGCCCTCACGGAAGTAGAAGACGCGCGCGTGCTCCAGGAAGCGGCCGATGATGGAGCGCACGCGGATGTTGGCGGTCTGCCCCGCCACCTGGGCCGGCAGCATGCAGGCGCCGCGCACGATGAGATCGATCTTCACGCCTTTCTGGCCCGCGGCGATGAGCGCGCGGATGATGGCGTCGTCGGTCAGCGCGTTCATCTTGGCCACCAGGCGCGTGGGCTTGCCGGCCGCGGCGGCCGCCCCCAGGCTCTCGACCTTCTCGATCAGCTTGCGGTGCAGCTGGAAAGGCGCAAGCCAGAGGCGGTTGAGGCGTGGCAGCCTGCTCTGCCCGGCCAGGTGCACGAAGACGTGTTCCACGTCGGCCGTGAGCGTGGCGTCGGCCGTGAGGTGGCTCAGGTCGGTATAGAAACGCGCCGTGCCCGGGTTGTAGTTGCCGGTGGACAGATGCGCATAGCGTTTGAGCACCTTGCCCTCGCGCCGAGTCACCAGCATCATCTTGGCGTGGGTCTTGAGGCCGACCACACCATAGAGCACCTGCACCCCAATCGACTCCAGCTGGTCGGCCCAGTTGATGTTGACCTCTTCGTCGAAACGCGCCTTGAGCTCCAGCACCACGGTCACTTCCTTGCCGCGGCGCACCGCCTCACGCAGCAGGTCCATGAGCACGGAGTGGGCGCCGGTGCGGTAGATGGTCTGCTTGATGGCCAGCACCTGCGGGTCGTTGACGGCCTCGCGCAGGAAGTCGAGCACACCGTCGAAGCTTTCATAAGGCTGGTGGATCAGCACATCGCCGCGCTTGAGCTGCTCGAAGATCGAGTGACCCGGCTGCAGCTGTGCCGGGTAGGAAGCCTTGTAGGACGGGAAGCGCAGGCGCGGCTCGTCCACCAGATCCACCAGCTGCCCCAGGCGCACGAGGTTCACGGGACCGTGCACGCGGTAGAGCGCGCCCTCGGGCAGCTCGAACTGGTGCAGCAGGAAATCGGAGAGGTACTCGGAGCAACCAGCCGATACTTCCAGCCGCACGGCCTGGCCATAGTGGCGGTGCTGCAGCCCCTGGCGCAGCGCAGTGCGCAGGTTCTTGACGTCTTCCTCGTCCACGGCTAGGTCCGAGTGGCGTGTGACGCGGAACTGCGAGAACTGCCCGACCTCGCGACCGGGGAAGAGCTCATCCAGATGCGCGCGGATCACGCTGGAGAGCGAGACGAAGAGTCTGCGCTTGCCGCAAAGCTTCTCGGGCATGGGGATGAGGCGCGGCAGCGCACGCGGCACCTTGACGATCGCGATGTCGTTGGCGCGACCGAAGGCATCCTGCCCGCCCAGACGCACGATGAAGTTAAGCGACTTGTTGGCCACCTGCGGGAAAGGATGCGAGGGGTCCAGGCCCACGGGGATCAGCAGGGGTTTGACATCGCTCTCGAAGTACTGGTGCACCCAGCGCCGCTGCGCGGCATTACGCTCGCCGTGCGAGACGATCTTGATGCCCTGCTTTTCAAAGGCAGGCATGAGCTCTTCGTTGTAGAGCGCGTACTGGCGCTCCACCAGTTCGTGGATGGCCTTGGCCATGCGCTCGAAAGATGCGGCGGTGTAGGCGCCCTGCTGGTCCCGCACCTTGAGGGCGCTCAGGTGCGGCTCGGCCCGCACCTCGAAGAATTCGTCCAGGTTGGAAGAAACGATGCAAAGATAGCGCAGACGCTCCAGCAGCGGCACATCGGCGCGGCAGGCCCAGTCGAAGACCCGCCAGTTGAAGGCCAGGATGCTGTGGTCGCGGTCCAGCAGGGGCAGCGCCGCGGCGCTGGGAGCAATGTCAGCCGGCACGTTGGATTCCAGACGGGTGGAGAGAAAGGTCATGACAGATTGTTGACAGTCTCGATGACATTTATATGACAGCTTCATCGACCTGCAGGCCTGCAGGGGATAGCGGTCGTGCGGGCACCAGGTGGCCCAGGAATTGTTGCCCGGCCTGCGCCCAGCTGAAGGCCTCGGCCCGACGGCGTGCAGCCTCGCGCGGCACGGCCTGGGCCTGGTACCAGGCCTGAAGCAGGTCTTCATGGAGCACGCCGCCCTGCACGCGCCCTTCGTGCTGACCGAGCACCTCGATCGGGCCGTCCACCGGGTAGGCCGCCACGGGTGTGCCGCAGGCCATGGCTTCAAGCATGACCAGGCCGAAAGTCTCCGAGCGGCTGGGCATGACGAAGACGTCGGCCGCCGCATAGACGCGGGCCAACTCGACACGGGGCAGGATGCCTAGCCAGTGCACGCGCGGATACCGGGCTTTCAGGCTGGCTTCCAGCGGGCCGACACCGCAGACGATCTTGCTGCCCGGGATGTCCAGATCGAGAAAGGCCTGGATGTTCTTCTCATAGGACACACGACCGACGCAGAGCGACACGGGACGCGGGAGCTCACCCAGACCAGGGTGGTGCTGCACGCTGTCGCGGTAGGGGAACAGGCTCAGGTCCACGCCATGGGTCCAGGGCCGCAGCTGCGTGAAGCCGCGCCCCTGCAGCAGGCGCAGCACGCCCTGGGTCGGTACCATCACGCCGGCCGAGGGCTGATGAAAGCGGCGAAACAGCGCATAGCCCCAGGACAGCGGCAGCTTGAGCGCCGCCTGCAGGATCTCGGGAAAACGCGTGTGGTAGGCCGTGGTGAAGCGCAGGCCGCGGCGCAGGCAGTGGCGCCGAGCAGCCCAGCCCAGCGGGCCCTCGGTGGCCAGGTGGATGGCGTCGGGGGCCATTGCGGCGAGCCGGCGTGCGACCTCCGCCCCCGGGCGGATGGCCAGGTCGATGCCGGCATAGCCCGGACAGGGACGCGTGCGGAACAGGCCCGGATGGATGACCTCCACCGCATGGCCCGCGGCCCGCAGCTCGCGCACCAGCTCCACCAGCGTGGTGACCACGCCGTTGACCTGGGGCGCCCAGGCGTCGGTGACGAGCGCGATCTTCATGCGGTGGCAGCGGCGCCCACGGTGCCCTGCACGTCCTGGGTCGGTGCGGCCTCGCCCCAGCGCACGATCTCCAGCCGGCCGTCGTGGTGCTCGACCAGGGCGGTCAGGCTTTCGACCCAGTCGCCGTCATTGCAATAGAGCACGCCCTCGATCTCGCGGATCTCGGCGTGGTGGATGTGGCCGCAGACCACGCCGTGGTGGCCGCGCTTGCGCGCCTCATGCGCCACGGCCTGCTCGAAGTCGTTGATGAAGCTCACGGCCTTCTTGACCTTGAGCTTGAGGTAGGCCGAAAGTGACCAGTACGGCAGGCCGAACTTGGCGCGCAGGTGGTTGAGGTAGCGGTTCAGGCGCAGCGCGAACTCGTAGAGGTTGTCGCCCACATAGGCCAGCCATTTGGCGTACTGGATCACGCCGTCGAAGTAGTCGCCATGGGTGACCCACAGGCGCTGGCCCGCGGCCGTGGTGTGCACGGCGTCGTCCAGCACCTCGATGCCACCGAACTGGTGGCCAATGAAGCCGCGCGCGAATTCGTCGTGGTTACCCGGCACGAAAACCACCCGGCAGCCCTTGCGCGCCGCGCGCAAGAGCTTCTGCACCACGTCGTTGTGGGTCTGCGGCCAGTACCAGCGGCGGCGCAGCTGCCAGCCGTCGATGATGTCACCCACGAGGTAGAGCTGCTCGCAGGGGCTGGCCTTGAGGAAGGCCAGCAGGTCCTCGGCGCGGCAGCCCGGCGTGCCCAGGTGCAGATCCGAGATGAAGACGGTGCGGTAGCGGCGCGTGCCGCCCTTGTCCTCGTCCGGATCCTGGGCTGCGCTGCGTTCCATGGCCTGACCCAGCCAGTGGCTGCCGTGTTCGAGCGGGTGCTTCATCAGGCCCCCAGGAAGTGCTTGCGGTAGCGCGCCGGCAGATCGGCGATGCGCATCATCATGGGCAGGTCGGCACTGTTGAAGTCCGGGTCCCAGGCGGGCGCGCCCAGCACCTTGGCGCCCAGGCGCAGATAGCCCTTGATCAGCGCCGGAGGTTCCACATCGAGGTGGCTGTCAAGTTCTTCGACCGGCAGCGGCAGGCGCGGCCAGACCTGGTGTTCGATGGGGGCCAGGTGCTTCTCGCGCACCTGGCGCCAGATGCTGGCCGCCACGTCGCCGCGGACCACGCCGTTGTGCAGCATGGGGATGCTGGCACAACCGATCATGGTGTCGAGCTTGTTGCGCACCATGAACTCGGTCAACGCACCCCAGAGGGCCATGATGACGCCGCCGTGGCGGAAATCCGGATGCACGCAGCTGCGTCCGAGCTCGACCATGCGCTCGCGCAGGGCGCGCAGGCGCGTGAGGTCGAATTCCAGCTCGCTGTAGGTGCTGCCGATGCGCTGGGCCTGCTCGGGCGTGAGCACGCGGTAGGTGCCGATGACCTGCTTCGAATCCTGGTCACGCACCAGCAGGTGCTCGCAGTAGTCGTCGAACAGGTCCACGTCGTGCCCCGGCACCGTGGTGGACAGGCGCGCGCCCATCTCGCCGGCGAAGATGTCGTGCCTCAGTCGCTGCGCCGCACGGACCTCATCGAGATGGCGCGCCCACGAGACTTCAATGCCGCCGCGCTGCGTTTGAGCGTGGTCCTGAGTTTGGCGGTGAAGCGACCCCCTGGGCAGGGCGACGGGTGACAGCGGAAACGTGGGGTTGGGCAGTTCTTTCATGTTGTTCTCCTTGCTTGCTTGGGGTGATCGGTTTCAGGTGTAAAAAAGCCCCGGATCAGCGGGGCCAGAAAGTCCTTCAGGTGGCGGCGACGCCTCCATCGCGGCGGCGTTCGACCAGGGTGGCCGTTGCGCCGTCACGCAGGGTGTTGAAGAAGATGAAACGCCGGTCGGGTGTCCCGGCAATGCTGGAGCGCAGAAAGCCGCGCGGCCCGGCCTGGGCCATGACCGCGACGGCCAGGCTGCGCGCGCGCAGATCGTCCGGCATCACAAGCCAGCGCCCCTGGCGCTCGACGATCTCGATGGCGCCGTGCAGCTCACCGTCGTCCACAAACAAGGCCAGCACGCCATGCCGCGGATTGCCATCCAGCGGCTGGAACAGCAGACCTGCTGCACGCTGCTCCGGACCCAGCAGCCAGTGGTGCAGCACCTGGGTTCGCGTCGACTCGGTCTGGCTGGTGTCGTCCGAGAAGACTGGCATCCAGCCGGAATCCCGCAGGCGGCTGGCGCCCAGCCCTGCCAGCAGGACGACCCCTGGCTCGGCGGATTCACTGTGGGACGGAAGGCTGCGCTCTTGCATGGCCTCCAGTGTGGGGACGCCACATGACGTCTGTATGGCTTTGTCATGACAGATCGATGACGTGGCGCCCGGCCATCGGACAGACTTGTTTTTATTTCAATACTTCAAGTATCATTGAAATATGAAGAAAATCCGGTACAGCGAAACCGACGCACTGACCTCTCTGGCGGCCCTAGCCCAGGCGCAGCGCCTGCGCGCCTTCCGCGCCCTGGTGGTGGCCGGCCCCGACGGCCTCACGCCCGGCGTGCTGGCCGAGCAGCTGGAGATCAGCCCCAGCGCCCTCTCCTTCCACCTCAAGGAACTGGTGCACGCGGGTCTGGCGGCCAGCCAGCCTGACGGGCGCCACCTCGTCTACCGCGCCAATTTCGCGCAGATGGACGCCCTGCTGGCCTACCTCACCGAGCACTGCTGCCAGGGCGGCGTGTGTGAAGCCGCGCCGGCCCGCGGCCGCAAGGCCGTCTGCTGCTGACCGTATTGCCCATCCCACAGGAGCTCCCATGAAGCGCTTCCACGTTCATCTCCATGTCGAAGATCTCGCACAGAACATCGCCTTCTACACGGCCATGTTCAAACAGGAACCGACCCGCACCGAGGACGATTACGCCAAATGGATGCTGCAGGATCCGCCGCTGAACTTCGCCATCTCCACCCGCGGCGACAAGCCTGGCGTCGATCATCTGGGCATCCAGGTCGACACCGCCGAGGAGCTGCAGGCACTCAAGGCCCAGGCCACCGAGGCCGACATGGCCCTGCTGGATGAGGGCGAAACGAGCTGCTGCTACGCGCGCAGCGACAAGTACTGGATCACCGATCCGCAGGGCATGGCCTGGGAACAGTTCCAGACGCTGGACAGCATCCCGGTCTTCAGCCAGAGGCGCGCGGACGAAGCGGCCAGAAGCGCCTGCTGTGCCCCGAAAGCCAAGGTGATTCCCCTTGCTGCAGCGCCTTCGGCCAAGGCCTGCTGCTGAACTTCATTCATTCCCAGCCCCCTTCACCATGAACACCCTGACGCCCCTCAACGTCCTCTTCCTTTGCACCCACAACTCGGCACGCAGCATCCTGGCCGAAGCCACGCTCAACCATATCGGCCGTGGGCGCTTCCGGGCCTATTCAGCCGGCAGCAGCCCGCGCGAGAACCAGCAACCCAACCCTCTGGGCCTGCAGGTGCTGCGCGCCGCCGGCATCGCCACCGATGGTCTGCGCAGCAAGAGCTGGGACGAATTCGCCGGCGCTAACGCACCGCAGATGGACCTGATCATCACGGTCTGCGACAACGCAGCGGGCGAGGTCTGCCCCATCTGGCCTGGCCACCCGGCCACGGCACATTGGGGTTACGCCGATCCCTCTGAAGTGCAAGGCAGCGAGGACCAGAAGCTCGAGGCCTTCCGGCAGACCCTGCATGCCATCCGTCGACGTCTGGACTTGCTGGTCAACCTGCCGCCTGAGAAACTGGCACAGCAGCTGATCCAGCAAAGCGCACGCGACCTCTCGCAGTCATGAAGGCCAGCTGGCGGCCCTTGCTGGCCGAGTTCTTGGGGACGGCTGGGCTGCTCTGCGCCGTGATCGGTTCTGGGATCATGGCGGAGCGCTTGGCCGAAGGCAACGCCGCGGTGGCCCTGCTGGCCAACACATGGGCCACGGTCTTCGCGCTCTATGTGCTGATCGAGACTTTGGGGCCGGTGAGTGGTGCCCACTTCAATCCGCTGGTTTCCATGCTGCTGGGCCTGCGGGGGGCGCGTTTGCTGGGCACGGTAGCCGCGCAGCTGCTCGGGGCGGTCTGCGGCGCCTGGCTGGCGCATGCCATGTTCGGCCTGGACCTTTTGCAAACCAGCCAGAAACTGCGCAGCGGCCCGGGCCTGTGGTTGGCCGAGGCCGTGGCCACGGCCGGTCTGGTTGTCGTGATCCTGCGTGCACCGGCCGGCAAGGCCGCCGCGCTGGTGGCCTGCTACATCGGCGCGGCCTACTGGTTCACGGCCAGCACTTCATTTGCCAATCCGGCAGCTGTGCTGGGCCGCATGCTCAGCGACAGCTTCGCGGGCATTGCACCGACCAGCGCAGCAGGCTTCGTCGCGGCGCAGTGCCTGGGTGCCTGGCTGGGCTGGCAGGCGGCGCGCGCCTTGGGCGATCCCGCGCGCTGAGGCTGCTTACTTCAGCGTCGCGGCCAGACGTTCGGCGCAGGCCTGGGCTTGCTTCGCGTCGCGCGCCTCGACCATCACGCGCACCAAGGGCTCGGTGCCGCTGGCGCGGATCAGGACGCGGCCGGTGTCGCCGAGTTCGGCTTCGACCGCCTTCGTCTCGCTGCTCAGGCGCGTGTTGGCCTTCCAGTCCACGCCGGGCTGCAAGCGCACATTGATCAGGGTCTGAGGGAACAGCGTGACCTCAGCCAGCAGCTGCGCCATGGTCTTGCCGCTGCGCACGCAGGTCTGCAGCACCTGCAGGGCCGAAACCAGGCCGTCGCCGGTGGTCTGCTTGTCCAGTGCCAGCAGATGGCCCGAACCTTCGCCGCCGAGCAGCCACTGGTGCTTGTGCAGTTCCTCCAGCACATAGCGGTCGCCGACCTTGGCGCGCACGAACTGCACGCCGCGCTTCCTGAGCGCCACTTCCACGGCCATATTGGTCATGAGCGTGCCCACGACACCGGGCACGTGCTCGTCACGACCCAGGCGGTCGTCGACCATGAGGTAGAGCAGCTCGTCACCGTTGTAGAGGCGCCCCGTCGCATCGACCATCATCAGGCGGTCGGCGTCGCCGTCGAGCGCCACGCCGTAATCGGCGTGATGCGCCTTGACCGCCGCCACCAGGGCTTCGGTGTGGGTGGCCCCGACCTCGTGGTTGATGTTGAGACCGTCGGGTGCGCAGCCTATGGCCACCACCTCGGCGCCGAGCTCGTGAAACACCTTGGGCGCGATCTGGTAGGCCGCGCCGTGCGCCGCATCGACCACGATCCTGAGGCCCTTGAGCGTCAGCTCATTGGCAAAGGTGCTCTTGCAGAACTCGATGTAGCGGCCCGAGGCGTCGTCGAGCCGGCGAGCCCGGCCCAGGCTGGCCGAGTCCACCCACACGGGCGATTCGTCGAGTGCAGACTCCACGGCCAGCTCCCAGGCATCGGGCAGCTTGGTGCCCTGGGCGCTGAAGAACTTGATGCCGTTGTCCGGGTAGGCGTTGTGGCTGGCGCTGATGACCACGCCCAGCGAGGCGCGCTGGGCGCGTGTGAGGTAGGCCACCCCGGGCGTGGGCAGGGGGCCGAGCAGCACCACGTCCACCCCGGCCGAGTTGAAACCGGATTCGAGCGCGCTCTCCAGCATATAGCCCGAGATGCGCGTGTCCTTGCCGATCAGCACCACGGGGCGTTCTTCCGTGCGCTTGAGCACGCGACCCACGGCGTGCGCCAGGCGCAGCACGAAGTCGGGCGTGATGGGGGCCTGCCCCACCGTGCCGCGGATACCGTCGGTGCCGAAATATCTTCTGCTCATCTCTGCATTCCCTGTCTTATGTCTCTTCGGATGCTACTTATTTTATAGCTGCCAACACTTGGAGGGCCTGCACGGTTTCCCTGACATCGTGCACGCGCACGATGGCCGCACCGCGCTCCACGGCGAGCAGGGCCGCCGCGATGCTGGGGGCCATGCGCTCGTGCTGGCCGACCGGCCCCGTACTGCCCGGCCGCGGACCGGCGACCGCCCCCAGCGAAGACTTGCGCGACCAGCCGGCCAGCAGAGCATAGCCCAGCCCCAGCAGCTCGCCCTGGTGCGCCAGCAGCGAGAAGTTCTGCGCCACGGTCTTGCCGAAGCCGATGCCCGGATCGAGCACGATGCGCTCAGGGGCCACGCCGCGCACGCGCAGATCCTGCGCCACCTCGGCGAGAAAGCTTGAAACCGCCGGCAGCACATCGCCCGCCATGGGGCTGACCTGCATGGTGCGCGGTTCGCCGTGCATATGCATCAGACAGACGCCGCAGGCCGGATGGCCCGCGACGACCTCATGGCCGTCCAGCGGGTCGGCCGCGTCCTGCCAGCGCAGGGCCCAGATATCGTTGACGATGTCGGCGCCCAGATCGAGCGCGGCCTGCATCACGCGCGGCTTGTAGCTGTCGACGGACAGCGGCACCCCCAGCTTCACCGCCTCGCGCAGCACGGGCAGCAGACGCGCGAGCTCCTGCGCCACCGGTACCTGCACGGCGCCAGGACGCGTGGACTCGGCGCCCAAGTCCAGGATGTCGGCGCCGTCCTTGAGCAGCTGCTCGCAGTGCGCCAAGGCGGAACGGGTGTCCGCATGGCTGCCGCCGTCCGAGAAGGAATCGGGCGTGATGTTGACGATGCCCATGACCTGGGGCCGGGACAGGTCGATGCGAAAGCGGGTGGTCTGCCAATGCATGGTGAAAAAACAAAACGGGGCGATCAGCCCCGTTTGTGATGATAGCGCCCCGCTTCAGGCGGCAGACGGCGAAGGATCGGTTTTCACCGCCGGGCTGCCACCGGCATCATCGCCACCGGAGTTCGGCGTGCGCGGCGTCCAGTCCTTGGGCGGACGCGGCTCCTTGCCGGCCATGATGTCGTCCAGCTGCTCGGTGTCGATGGTCTCCCACTCGAGCAGGGCCTTGGCCATGGCGTGCATCTTGTCGGCGTTGTCCTCGATGAGCTTGCGCGCCAGGGCATACTGCTCGTCGATGATGCGGCGCACCTCGGCGTCGACCTTCTGCATGGTCTGCTCGGAGATGTTGGTGGTCTTGGTCACCGAACGGCCCAGGAAAACCTCGCCCTCGTTCTCGGCGTAGACCATGGGGCCGAGCGCATCGCTCATACCGTACTTCATGACCATGTCGCGTGCCATATTGGTGGCACGCTCGAAGTCGTTCGAGGCACCCGTGGTCATCTGGTGCATGAACACTTCCTCGGCGATCCGGCCGCCGAAGAGCATGCTGATCTGGTTCAACATGTACTCGCGGTCGTAGCTGTACCGGTCTTGCGCCGGCAGGCTCATGGTCACGCCCAGGGCGCGGCCGCGCGGGATGATGGTGACCTTGTGCACGGGGTCGCACTTGGGAAGCAGCTTGCCCAGCAGGGCGTGGCCGGACTCGTGATAGGCCGTGTTGCGGCGCTCCTCCTCGGGCATGACCATGCTCTTGCGCTCGGGGCCCATGAAGATCTTGTCCTTGGCCTTCTCGAAGTCCTGCATCTCGACCACACGCGCGTTGCGGCGTGCGGCCATCAGCGCGGCTTCGTTGCAGAGGTTGGCGAGATCGGCACCCGACATGCCGGGGGTGCCACGGGCGATCACGCTGGCATTGACGTCCTGGCCCAGCGGAACCTTGCGCATGTGCACATTGAGGATCTGCTCGCGGCCACGGATATCCGGCAGCGTGACGTAGACTTGGCGGTCGAAACGGCCCGGGCGCAGCAGGGCGGCGTCCAGGATGTCGGGGCGGTTGGTGGCGGCGACCACGATCACGCCGAGGTTGGTTTCGAAGCCGTCCATCTCGACCAGCATCTGGTTCAGAGTCTGCTCGCGCTCATCATTGCCGCCGCCCAGGCCGGCGCCACGCTGGCGGCCCACGGCATCAATTTCGTCGATGAAAATGATGCAAGGGGCGTTCTTCTTGGCGTTCTCGAACATGTCGCGCACACGTGCGGCGCCAACACCGACGAACATCTCGACGAAGTCGGAGCCCGAGATGCTGAAGAACGGCACCTTGGCCTCGCCGGCGATGCCCTTGGCCAGCAGGGTCTTGCCGGTGCCCGGGGGGCCAACCAGCAGCAGGCCACGCGGAATGCGACCGCCGAGCTTCTGGAACTTCTGCGGATCTTTCAGGAAGTCCACGACCTCCTTGACCTCTTCCTTGGCTTCGTCGCAACCGGCAACGTCGGCAAAGGTGACCTGGTTGTTGTTCTCGTCGAGCATGCGCGCCTTGCTCTTGCCGAAGCTGAAGGCACCGCCCTTGCCGCCACCCTGCATCTGGCGCATGAAGTAGATCCAGACGCCGATGAGCAGCAGCATGGGGCCCCAGCTGACCAGCAGGGTCATGAGCAGGGAGCCCTCTTCGCGCTGCTTGTTGTCGAACTTGACGCCAGCATTGCGCAGGTCACCGATCAGGCCACGGTCCAGATAGGTGCCCGTGGTGCGCACCTTGCGGTCATCGGTGGTGATGGCGACGATTTCGGTACTGCCGCCGGCACCTTCCTGGATGACGGCACTCTTGATGCGACCGTTCTGGACTTCGTCCAGGAAGTCGGAATAGCTCAGCGTACTGGTCGCGCCCGTGGTGCGAGCGTCAAACTGCTTGAACACCGTGAAGAGGACAAGCGCGACGACCAGCCAGACGGCGACTTTAGAAAACCACTGATTGTTCAAGTGCAGCTCCAGTAGGGATGCCAGGGAAACATATAGCTTGGCCCCATTTTAGGCGTTTCAAGCCTGGCGCCGATTGATTTTGCACGCGACAGCCATTGATGCCACAGGGGATTTGCGCGCTTCTGCACACTGCATCCCGGGCAGGACACCCCGCAGAGGGCTGATTCAGGGTGCGGTCTGGGGTTTCAGACCGATGCCCACCAGGAAAGTTTCAGACGAACGGTCGCGCGAAGCCTTGGGCTTGAAGGGCTTGACGGTCTGGAAATTGGCACGAAAGCGGTGCACAAGCTCGTTGTAGCCGCTGCCATGAAAGACCTTGGCCACCAGGGCCCCCGAAGGCTTGAGGTGGTGCTGGCAGAAGTCGATGGCCAGCGCGATGAGCTCCTCGATCCGGGCTGTATCCACCGACGCCACCCCTGAAAGGTTGGGCGCCATGTCCGAGACCACGAGGTCGGCCTGGCGGCCCTGGAGCAGCTCTTCCAGCTGGGCCAGCACCGCCGCCTCCCGGAAATCGCCCTCAATGACCTGCACCCCCTCGATGGGCTCCATGGGCAGCAGATCCAGGCCGATGATGGTGCCCTTGAGCTCGCCCACCGCCGCCCCGCCGGGCGCCATGCGCCGGCGCAGGTACTGGCTCCAGGCCCCGGGCGCGCAGCCCAGGTCCACCACCACCTGGCCAGGCTTGACCAACTTGAGGGTTTCGTCAATCTCCTTGAGCTTGTAGGCCGCGCGCGCACGGTAGCCCTCCTTCTGCGCCAGCTTCACGTAGGTGTCGTTGACGTGGTCATTGAGCCAGGACTTGTTGACCTTCTTGCTCTTGGTTTGGACTTTCATTTCATCATTCAGTTTAAGGCGACAACCGGTACCGCCGGTTGCGGCGCAGACTCACTTCGCCAAGCGAAGTCAAGACGCGAAGCGCCGCGTCGGAGTCATAATAGCGAGATGCCCGCGATACAACTGACTCCTGCCCAGCGCAAGGAATACCGCGCCGAAGCGCATCACATCGATCCGGTCGTGATGATCGGCGGCGACGGCCTGACGGCCGCCGTCAAAAAAGAGACCGACGCCGCCCTCAAGGCCCACGGCCTGATCAAGGTGCGCGTCTTCTCCGACGACCGTGCCGAGCGCGAGACCATCTTCCAGACCCTGGCCGATGAGCTGAGCGCTGCGCCGATTCAGCACATCGGCAAGCTGCTGGTGCTCTGGCGTCCCAAGCCGGTCAAGGAGCGTGTCGAGGACGAGGACCGCATGCCTGGCCCGCGCGACGTCAAGGTGCTCAAATTCAGCAAACGTGGCGGCCAGCGCCCCGAGGTCCAGATCCTGCGCGTGCTGGGCAACCAGCGCCTGACGCCTGGCGGCAAGATCAAGCGCGCCAAGCCCAAGCAGACCAGCGTCAAAAAGCGTAGCCAGACCTGAACCCGAGGGGGCGTTCAGCGCCCGCGGCCCAGCCGCCAGAAGGTGATGGCGGCACAGAACCACTGCAGCACATAAAGCGTGCTGCCGGCCCGGTGCCACAGTGCAAGATTGTCGCGTGCCAAGATGCGCGGCGCCACGGCAAATTCGACCAGCAGGGCCAGCAGCAGGCCGCCGACGACCGTCAGCCGCACGGCCTGCAAGGGGCCCCGCTCCGCCCCCTCCTCCGCCTCGGGCCGTGAGGCCATCAAGAGCAGCAGGGTGCAGACCACGGTGATCCAGGTCTGCGCGGTGAAAAGCTTGGCCGCCATACCGCCCGCCAGCGCCGGACTGGGCAGGTGTACGAACAACAGAGGCACCACCAGAAAGCCGACCGTCGTGAGGCTGCCCCACCAGAGCGCCGCCGCCCACAGCGGCAACTTGAGCAGGAAGGCACGCATCTCCGGCCCCGGCCTTTCAGCGGTAGCTCACAGCCACGATCTCGTAGCGCTTGACGCCACCGGGCGCTTGGACCTCGGCCGTGTCGCCTTCTTCCTTGCCGATCAGCGCGCGCGCGATGGGCGAACCCACATTGATCAGCCCCTGCTTGAGGTCGGCCTCGTCCTCACCCACGATCTGGTAGGTCACGCTTTCGCCCGTGGACTCCTCTTCGAGCTCAACCGTGGCGCCGAACACGACCTTGCCGCCCGCATCGATGGACGTGGGGTCGATGACCTGGGCCGCCGAAAGCTTGCCTTCGATCTCCTGGATCCGGCCCTCGATGAAGCCCTGGCGGTCCTTGGCGGCGTCGTACTCGGCGTTCTCGCTCAGGTCACCCTGGGCGCGCGCCTCGGCGATGGCGTTGATCACAGCGGGGCGGTCCACCGTCTTCAGACGGTGCAGCTCGGCCTTGAGCTTCTCGGCGCCGCGGGTGGTAATCGGGATGGTGGCCATGTCTCTGAATGATCGGAATGAAAAGTAACGGGGGCAGACCGCGCCATGCGCTGGCCTGCCCCCGGGGCGATGCGAACTATTTTATGCCAGTTGGGCGTGCATCTCCTGGACGCTGATCACCTCAAGGTTGTCCATGGACTTCATGCCTTGCACGGCGGCCTCTGCCCCGGCGATGGTCGTGAACGTGGTCACGCGGCCCAACAGGGCCGAGGTGCGGATGTGGCGCGAATCGGCGATGGCGTTGCGGCGCTCCTCCACCGTGTTGATCACCAGGGCGATTTCCTCGTTCTTGATCTGGTCCACGACGTTGGGGCGGCCTTCGGTCACCTTGTTGATGACCTCGCAGCTCAGACCTGCAGCCTGGATGGCGGCCGCCGTACCCTTGGTGGCCACGATGTTGAAGCCCAGGTCGATCAGGCCACGGGCCACCTCGACGGCGCGCGGCTTGTCGCTCTGCTTGACCGAAATGAAGACCTTGCCGCTCTTGGGCAGACGGGTGCCCGCGCCCAGCTGGGATTTCACGAAGGCCTCGCCAAAGGTCTTGCCCACACCCATGACCTCCCCGGTGGACTTCATTTCCGGGCCGAGGATGGTATCCACACCCGGGAACTTGACGAAGGGGAAGACCGCCTCCTTGACGCTGTAGTACGGCGGCGTGACTTCCTTCGTGATGCCCTGGGCCGCCAGCGTCTGGCCGGCCATGCAGCGTGCCGCCACCTTGGCCAGCTGGATGCCCGTGGCCTTGGACACGTAAGGCACGGTGCGCGACGCGCGCGGGTTCACCTCAAGCACATAGATCACATCCTGGCCGTCCACATGCTGGATGGCGAACTGCACATTCATCAGGCCGACGACGTTGAGCGCACCGGCCATGGCGGCGGACTGGCGCTTGAGCTCGTCCACGGTGGCTTGGGACAGCGAATACGGCGGCAGCGAGCAGGCGGAATCGCCGCTGTGCACCCCAGCCTGTTCGATGTGCTCCATCACGCCACCGATGAAGGTCTGGCCGGCCGGATCCCGCAGGCAGTCCACATCACACTCGATGGCGTCGTTAAGGAATCGATCCAGCAACACGGGGCTGTCGTTGCTGACCTTGACGGCCTCGCGCATATAACGCTCCAGGTCGCGCTGCTCGTGCACGATCTCCATGGCACGGCCGCCCAGCACGTAGCTGGGGCGTACGACCAGCGGGTAGCCCAGGGTCGCGGCCTTGTCCAGTGCCTCGGCTTCGGTGCGGGCCGTGGCGTTGGGCGGCTGCTTGAGCTTGAGTTCACGCAGCAAGGCCGAGAAGCGCTCACGGTCTTCGGCGGCGTCGATCATGTCGGGCGAGGTACCGATGATCGGCACGCCTTCGGCCTCCAGTCCCAAAGCCAGCTTGAGCGGCGTCTGGCCGCCGTACTGCACGATCACACCCGTGGGCTTTTCCTTGTCCACGATCTCCAGCACGTCTTCCAGCGTCAGGGGTTCGAAGTAGAGGCGGTCCGAGGTGTCGTAGTCGGTGGACACGGTCTCGGGGTTGCAGTTGACCATGATGGTCTCGTAGCCGTCTTCGCGCATGGCGAGTGCGGCGTGCACGCAACAGTAGTCGAACTCGATGCCCTGACCGATGCGGTTGGGACCGCCACCGAGCACCATGATCTTCTTCTTGTTCGTGGGTTCGGCCTCGCACTCATCCTCGTAGCTCGAGTACATGTAGGCGGTGTTGGTCGGGAATTCGGCCGCGCAGGTGTCCACACGCTTGTAGACGGGGCGCACACCGAGCTTGCGACGGGTGTCACGCAGGTTCTTCTCAGTGGTCTTGAGCAGCTTGGCCAGGCGACGGTCAGAGAAACCCTTCTTTTTCAGGGTGCGCAGCGTGGCGGCGTCCAGCGCAGCCAGCGCCTTCTCGCCCTTCTCGGCGGCCAGCTTGTCCAGGTCGAGCTCGATCTTCACGATCTCCTCGATCTGCACCAGGAACCACTTATCGATCTTGGTGAGGGCATAGACCTCGTCCAGGCTCATGCCCTGGGCGAAGGCATCACCCACGTACCAGATGCGCTCGGGACCGGGTTCACCCAGCTCCTTCTCCAGCACCTCGCGGTCCTGGGTCTTCTCGTTCATGCCGTCGACACCCACTTCCAGGCCGCGCAGGGCCTTCTGGAAGGACTCCTGGAAGGTCCGGCCCATGGCCATCACCTCGCCCACCGACTTCATCTGCGTGGTCAGGCGGTTGTCGGCCGTGGGGAATTTCTCGAAGGCGAAACGCGGGATCTTGGTGACCACGTAGTCGATGCTGGGCTCGAAGCTGGCCGGCGTGGCACCGCCCGTGATCTCGTTGCGCAGCTCGTCCAGGGTGTAGCCCACAGCCAGCTTGGCCGCGACCTTGGCGATCGGGAAGCCCGTGGCCTTGGAGGCCAGCGCCGAGGAGCGGCTCACGCGCGGGTTCATCTCGATCACGATCATGCGACCGTCTTTCGGATTGACCGAGAACTGCACGTTGGAGCCGCCCGTGTCCACGCCAATCTCACGCAACACCGCCAGCGAGGCGTTGCGCATGATCTGGTATTCCTTGTCGGTCAGCGTCTGGGCCGGGGCCACGGTGATGGAGTCACCGGTATGCACGCCCATGGGGTCCAGGTTCTCGATCGAACAGACGATGATGCAGTTGTCGGCCTTGTCGCGCACGACTTCCATCTCGTACTCTTTCCAGCCCAGCAGCGACTCCTCGATGAGCAGCTCCTTGGTGGGCGACGCTTCCAGGCCGCGCTTGCAGATGGTTTCGAACTCTTCCGGGTTGTAGGCGATGCCGCCACCCGTGCCGCCCAGCGTGAAGCTGGGGCGGATGACGGTGGGGAAGCCCACGGTCTTCTGCACCGCCCAGGCTTCTTCCATGCTGTGGGCGATGCCGGAGCGCGCCGAGCCCAGGCCGATCTTGGTCATGGCCTGCTTGAACTTCTGGCGGTCTTCGGCCTTGTCGATGGCTTCGGGCGTGGCGCCGATCAGCTCGACCTTGTACTTGTCGAGCACGCCGTGGTGCCACAGGTCCAGCGCGCAGTTCAGCGCGGTCTGGCCCCCCATGGTGGGCAGGATCGCGTCGGGCTTTTCCTTGGCGATGATCTTTTCGACCGTCTGCCAGGTGATGGGCTCGATGTAGGTGACGTCGGCCGTGGCCGGGTCCGTCATGATCGTCGCGGGGTTGCTGTTGATCAGAATGACCTTGTAGCCCTCTTCGCGCAGGGCCTTGCAGGCCTGCACGCCGGAGTAGTCGAACTCGCAGGCCTGGCCGATGATGATCGGGCCGGCGCCGATGATCAGGATGCTCTTGATGTCTGAACGCTTGGGCATTTACTTCTTCTCCATCAGCGCCGTGAAGCGGTCGAACAGGTAGGCGATATCGTGCGGGCCGGGCGAGGCTTCCGGGTGGCCCTGGAAACAGAAAGCCGGCTTGTCGGTACGCGCCAGGCCCTGCAGCGTGCCGTCGAACAGGCTGATGTGCGTGGCGCGCAGGTTGGAAGGCAGCGAGTCCATGGCCACGGCGAAACCGTGGTTCTGGCTGGTGATGCTCACGCGGCCGTTGTCCAGGTCTTTGACCGGGTGGTTGGCACCGTGGTGGCTGTTCTGCATCTTGAAGGTCTTGGCGCCCGAGGCCAGGGCCATGATCTGGTGCCCCAGGCAGATGCCGAAGGTGGGGATGCCGGTCTCGATGATCTCGCGCACGGCGGTGATGGCGTAGTCACAGGGCTCCGGGTCCCCTGGGCCGTTGGAGAGGAAGACGCCGTCGGGCTTGAGCGCGAGCACGTCCTTGGCAGGGGTCTTGGCCGGCACCACGGTGAGCTTGCAACCGCGCTGGGCCAGCATGCGCAGGATGTTCTTCTTGACGCCGTAGTCGTAGGCCACGACATGGAACTTCGGGGCCTTTTGTTCGCCGTAACCCGTGCCCAGCTGCCATTCGGTCTGGGTCCAGGCATAGGGCTTGGCCGTCGTGACCACCTGGGCCAGGTCCAGGCCCTTCATGCTGGGCGCGGCCTTGGCAGCCGCCAGGGCTTCGTCGATACGCGCCTGGCTCACGGCCTCGCCGGCCTGGAGCGCGACGATGGCGCCGTTCTGTGCCCCCTTGCTGCGCAGCAGGCGCGTGAGCTTGCGGGTGTCGAGGTTGGCGATAGCTACGGTCTTCTCGCGCACGAGGTACTGCGACAGCGTCTCGGTACTGCGGAAGTTGGAGGCCAGCAGGGGCAGGTCCTTGATGATGAGACCGGCGGCATGGACCTTATCGGCTTCGATGTCCTCGGGGTTGATGCCGTAGTTGCCGATGTGCGGATACGTGAGGGTCACGATCTGCCGGCAGTAGCTCGGATCAGTGAGGATTTCCTGGTAGCCGGTGATGGCGGTGTTGAACACCACTTCGCCGACGGTGGTGCCGGGGGCACCGATGGAATTGCCGAGAAAGACCGTGCCGTCTGCGAGCGCCAGGATGGCGTGAGGGTTGGTTCCCTGGAGAGACAAAAGCACTGGGTACTCCGTTGGTTACGGGCGCGCCCACGCACTCCACAGGAAACGGGTCCTGGCTGCTGCTTTTGAGAGGGATTGTTCGGACGGAAATGCGCTGGGGCGGCTGGATTTCTGAACAGTCGGAGATTATAGCGGATGGGGGATAGCCCTCAGCGTCTCTCAGGGTGTGCTCATCGTGCCGCGGCGCTCGCGTGCAGGCAGATGGCGGCGGCGGCGGCCACATTGAGAGACTCCTCGCCGCCGGGCTGGGCAATGCGCACCGACAGCGCGGCGCGCGCCATCAGCTCGGGCCCAACGCCTTGCCCTTCGTGGCCCAGCACCCAGGCGCAGGGCCAGGGCAGCTGCGCACGGTGCAGCAACTCGCCCTGGTGGGAGCTGGTCACGAGCAGGGGCAGGTCCAGGCTCTCCAGTGCACCCGGCTCCACGCTCTCCACTAGGTGCAGAGCGAAATGCGCGCCCATGCCGGCGCGCAGCACCTTGGGCGACCAGAGTGCGGCCGTGCCCTTGAGCGCGATCACCTGGGCAAAACCGAAAGCGGCCGCACTGCGCAGGATGGAGCCCACGTTGCCGGCGTCTTGAACACGGTCGAGAACGACCGTGGCCGTCCCGGCCTGCACTGCGGTCTCGGCCGTCAGATCAAGCATCAGGCCCAGGCGGGCCGGCGACTCCAGACCACTGATGGCGTCGAAGAGCTCATCAGGCAAGAGCACGGTCTTGCCCGCCACTGCACCGAACTCCCCAGCCAGCGAGGCCCACGCCGATTCAGCCAGTACTGCCACGGCAGGTTTGACACCGCGCTGCAGGGCCGCGCGGGCCAGGTGATCCCCCTCGATCCAGCAGCGCCCGGCTTTGCGATAGGCCGCACCATCCTGGCTGAGCTTGCGCAACTCCTTGAGCAGAGGGTTGTCGCGCGAGGTGATGCGCTGGGGTGTGCTCATTTCAAAACCTCCGCCACCGGTGCGAAGCTCTTGCGATGCTGCGGGCAGGCACCGTGCTCGCGCAGAGCGGCCATATGCTCGGCCGTGCCATAGCCCTTGTGGCCTGCGAAGCCATATTGGGGAAACTGGCGGTCGTAGTCAGCGCACCAGCGGTCGCGATGCACCTTGGCCAGGATGGAGGCCGCAGAAATGGCGGGCACCTTGGCGTCGCCCTTGACGATGGCCTCGGCCAGCACGTCGAGCACGGGCAGGCGGTTGCCATCGACCAGCACCTTGGCCGGCTTGAGACGCAGGCCTTCGACGGCGCGGCGCATGGCCAGCATCGTCGCCTGCAGGATGTTGAGCGCGTCGATTTCCTCCACACTGGCCTCGGCGATGGAGCAGCACAGGGCCTTGGCGCGGATCTCGTCGTAGAGCCTCTCACGCCGCAAGGCCGTGAGCTTCTTGGAATCGGCCAGGCCGGCAATGGGATTCAGATCATCGAGGATCACGGCGGCGGCCACCACGGGCCCGGCCAGCGGGCCGCGGCCGGCCTCATCTACCCCGGCCACCAGGCCCGGGGTGTCCCACACCAGCGTGGCCTGCTCAGCCTGCAAGAACTTGCGCGATCGCATCGGCAGACAGACGGGAGGTATCGCGCTGCAGTTCGGCATGCAGGGCGTTGAAGGTTTGCACAAGGGCATCCACACGGCCGGGATCGTCCAGCCACTGCAGCGTGGCCGCAGCCAGGGCCTCGGGCGTGGCCGCCTGCTGCACCAGCTCGGGCACGACGAAGTCGCGGCACAGGATGTTGGGCAGGCCGATCCAGGGCTGCAGGTGTTTGCGCTTCATAAGCTGGTAGGTCAACCAGTTCATGTTGTAGGCGATGACCATGGGCCGCTTGAACAATGCCGCTTCCAGCGTGGCTGTGCCGCTGGCGATCAGGGTCACGTCGCAGGCCGTCAGCACGGTGTGGGACTGGCCGTCAACAATCTGCAGGCGTTCCAGCACGCCTGCGGCACGGCCGGCGCGCTCGATGGCAGCACGC
The DNA here is from genome assembly GCF_027532185.1 of Hylemonella sp. Lineage (GTDB taxonomy): Bacteria > Pseudomonadota > Gammaproteobacteria > Burkholderiales > Burkholderiaceae_C > Hylemonella. The sequence goes on from NZ_JAPZSV010000002.1 coordinate 443,074, forward strand.
AGCCGCGGAATCGCCGGCACGACGATCCTCATCTCGGGTCGCTGGCGCAGCATCAGCGCTGCCGCCCGGAAAAAACGCTCCGCCAGGTATTTGACCTCCGAGCCACGACTGCCCGGCAGGATGGCCAGCACCGGCGCCTGCTGCGGCAGGCCGAGCGCGGCACGCGCCGCGGCCCGGTCTGGCACTCTGGGGATCACATTGGCCAGTGGATGGCCCACATAGGTGGCAGCGATGCCATGCCGCGCCAGCAGCGCCACCTCGAAGGGGAAGATGCACAGCACATGGTCGACGCTGGCCTTGATCTTGTGCACGCGCTCAGGCCGCCAGGCCCAGATCGAGGGGCAGACGAAATGCGCGGTCTTCACGCCAGCCGCCTTGAGATCGCGCTCCAGGTCCAGATTGAAATCGGGCGCATCGACACCGATGAAGACATCGGGCGGATCCTGTAGCAGGCGCTGCTTGAGCTGGTCGCGGATGCCGACGATCTCGCGGTAGTGGCGCAGCACTTCGACATAACCGCGCACCGCCAGCTTGTCGCTAGGCCACCAGGCCTCGAAGCCGCGGCGGACCATCTGCGCACCGCCGATGCCCAGGGTCTGCACCCCGGGCCAGCGGGACTTCAGCCCGTCGAGCAGCAAACCGGCCAGCAGGTCACCGGAGGTCTCCCCGGCAACCATGGCCACGCGGGGTGAGCTCATGGTCGGTCAGCGGATGATGCCGCGTTGCGGCGTGGTCTGGGACAGGAAGCCCGTCATCAAGGCCACATCGGGCGCCGCCTCGGGATAACGCTGGGTCAGCGCAGCGATCTGGGCCTGGGACTGCTCCATGGTCAGGCCGTCGCGGTACAGGGCCTTGTGCATGGCCTTGATGGCGCTGATGCGTTCCGCGCTGAAGCCGCGGCGACGCAAGCCCTCGAAATTCATGGAGCGCGCCTCGGCCGGCTGGCCCTGGCACATCACGAAAGGCGGCAGGTCGCCGAACAGCACGGAACACATGGCGCTCATGCTGTGCGAGCCGATGCGCACGAACTGGTGCACCACGGTGAAACCGCCCAGGATGACCCAGTCCCCCACCACCACGTGGCCGGCCAGCTGGGCGTTGTTGGCAAAGATGCAGTGGTCGCCCACCAGGCAGTCGTGCGCCAGATGGGTGTAGGCCATGAGCCAGTTGTCGTTGCCCAGGCGGGTCAGGCCGCCGCCTTGCACGGTGCCGATGTGGTAGGTGCTGTACTCGCGGATGGTGTTGCGATCGCCAATGACGAGCTCGCAGGGCTCGCCCTTGTACTTGCGGTCCTGGTTGTCCGAGCCCAGGGACACGAACTGGAAGACCCGGTTATCGCGGCCGATGGTGGTATGCCCTTCGATCACGCAATGCGAGGCGATGCGGGTACCGGCCCCGATCTTCACATGCGGGCCGATGATCGTGTAGGGGCCGACCTCGACCGTGCTGTCGAGCTCGGCCTGGGGATCGACCAGGGCGGTTGGATGGATCTGCGCCACAGGCGGTCCTCAGGCGACCTTGCGCATGGTGCACATGAGCTCGGCCTCGACCGCCAGCTCCTCGCCCACGCTGGCCCGGGCCTTGAACTTGAAGATGCCGGCCTTCATGCGCTCGAGCTCCACATCCAGGATCAGCTGGTCGCCCGGCTCCACGGGACGTTTGAAGCGCGCGCCATCAATGCCGGCGAAATAGTAGACCGTGTTCTCGTCGGGCGTCTCACCCAGGGTCTCGAAGGACAGCAGGGCGGCCGTCTGGGCCAGGGCTTCCAGCATGAGCACGCCAGGCATGACGGGGCGGTGCGGGAAGTGGCCGTTGAAGAACTCTTCGTTGATGGTCACGTTCTTGATGGCCTTGATGCGCTTGCCCTTCTCCACCTCCAGCACGCGGTCCACCAGCAGGATGGGGTAGCGATGCGGCAGCATCTTGAGAATCTTGTGGATGTCCATCGTGGTCATTTTTTGCTTTCCTTGAATTCTTTTTCCAGCCCGCGCAGGCGTTCGCGCAAGGTGGAGAGCTGCTTGAGCGTGGCGGCATTCTTTTCCCAGGCCGCATTGTCATCCAGCGGGTAAAAGCCCGTGTAGTGACCCGGCTTGGTCAGCGAACGCGTGACCAGCGAGAAGGACGACACATGGACATTGTCGGCGATGGTCAGATGGCCCAGCACGCCGGCGCTGCCGCCGATGGTGCAGTTGGCACCGATGGTGGCGCTGCCGGCCACGCCCACGCAGCCGGCCATGGCCGTGTTACGGCCGATACGCACGTTGTGGCCGATCTGGATCAGGTTGTCGAGCTTGACGCCGTCCTCGATCACGGTGTCGTGCAGCGCCCCGCGATCGATACAGGTGTTGGCGCCGATCTCGACGTCGTCGCCGATGCGCACCGCACCGAGCTGCTCAATCTTCTCCCAGCGCTCACCGTCCTTGGCGAAGCCGAAGCCGTCCGCGCCGATGACCACGCCGGGATGCACGATGCAGCGCGCGCCGATGACGCAGTCCTCGCCAACCGTGACGCGCGACTTCAGCACCGTACCCGCGCCAATCTTCGCGCCGCGCTCGACCACGCACAGCGGTCCGATCTGGGCAGACGGGTCCACCTGCGCCTCCGCGTCCACGACCGCACTGGGGTGGACACGCGGCCCGGCCGGACGCGGGCGTGCGCGCTGCCAGAGCTGCGTGACACGGGCGAAGTAGAGATAGGGGTTGTCGGCGACGATGCAGGCACCACGGGCCTGCGCAGCTTCGCGCAGGGCGGGCGCGACGATGACGCAGCCGGCCTGGGTGGTGGCCAGCTGCTGCTGGTATTTGGGGTTGCTGAGAAAGCTCAGTGCGTGGGCGTGCGCCGACTCCAGTGGCGCGAGGGCATGGATTTCAAGCTCGGGATCGCCCCGCAGCTCGCCGCCGAGCTGCTCGATGATGCTGCCTAGACGCATACGACACGCGGCCCGTCCGTGCGGCCGCCTTACTTGCCCGCGCTGCTGGCGTTGAGGGCACGGATCACCTTGTCGGTGATGTCGTGCTTGGGGTTCACGTAGACCGCCTCCTGGAGGATCAGGTCGTACTTCTCGGAATCCGCCACCTGCTTGACCACACGGTTGGCGCGCTCGAAGACTTGCTGCAGTTCCTCGTTGCGACGCGTGTTGAGGTCGTCCTGGAATTCGCGGCGCTTGCGCTGGAAGTCACGGTCCAGCTCGATCAGCTGTTTCTGGCGGTTGGCACGCTGGCTCTCCGACAGGGTGGGTGCTTCGCGTTCCAACTGTTCGGCCTGGCTCTTGAGCGTGGCCCCGAGAGCCTGCAGGTCTTTTTCACGCTTGGAGAACTCCTGTTCCAGCTTGGCCTGCGCGTTCTTGGCCGGCACCGCTTCCTTGATGATGCGGTCCAGGCTGACGAAGCCCAGCCGGAACTCCTGAGCCAGCGCCGGCATGGCCAGCATGCTCAGGCCCAGCAGAAGAATGGCAGGTCGGGTGATGTACTTCATCAGAAAGAGGTCCCAATCTGGAATTGCAGAAATTGCATTCTATCGCCTTCGAATTTGCGGATGGGGCGTGCAAAGGCGAGTCGCAAGGGGCCCATGGGGGAGATCCAGCTGATGCCGACCCCACCGGCTGCGCGGAAGGTGGATGCGTCGATCGACTCATCCGGCCCGAAAACGTTACCGGTGTCGATGAAACTGTAAAGACGCAGGGTACGGTCGTTGCCGGCGCCCGGGAAAGGCGCCTGCAGCTCGAAGTTGAAGAAGACGCGTTTGGGGCCGCCGTAGCTCAGGTTGGTGGCGGGGTCACGCGGCCCCAGGCTGCCCGCCTCAAACCCGCGCAAGGAGCCCAGGCCTCCGCCGTAGAAGTTCTTGAACAGAGGATACGTCCGTTCGCCGATGGCCTTGCCCAGACCCAGCTCACCGTTGAACGCAAAGGTGTACTGCTTGGTCAGCGGGAAGTAGTGCTGATACTGGTAGGTGCTGCGAACATAGCGCACCTCCCCCACCGCGCTCCACTCCGCTGTCAGACGCTGGAAGTTGCCGCTGGTCGGCACCAGCGCACTGTCGCGGTTGTCGCGCCCCCAGCCCACCGTCAGAGGATAGGCCGTGCTCGTGAAGCCGAACTGGTCGGCATAGGTTTGGTAGACCGTGGGCAGGAAGGTCCCGGGCACGATGGTGGTTCGCTCGATACCGCCCCCCAGGTAGATGGTGTCGCGCTCGGTGACCGGGACACCGAAGCGCAGGCTGGAGCCCGTGGTCTCCAGGGCATAGCTGTCCGTACTCAGGTAGGGCCGTGCGACCCGATGGTAGACGTCCAGCGTACGCGACACGCCATCCTGGGTGAAATAAGGGTCGGTCGTGCTCAGCACGATGACGCGATTGATCCTGCTGGTATTGATCTGGATGCCCAGCGAGTTGCCGCTGCCGAACGCGTTCTGCTGGTTGATACCGAACTGCAGCCCCAGACCTTCATTGCTGGAGAAACCCGCCCCCAGGGTCAGGCTACCGGTCGGCCGCTCCTTGACCTGCAGGTTCAGGTCCACCTGGTCGGCCGTGCCCGGCACCTCGCTGGTCTCCACGTTGACCTGCTCGAAGTAGCCCAGCCGGTCGACCCGGTTGCGCGACAGCGTGATCCTGTCGCTGTCGTACCAGGACGACTCGTATTGCCGAAACTCGCGCCGGATCACCTCGTCGCGCGTACGGTTGTTGCCCGCGATGTTCACGCGCCGTACATAGGCGCGGCGCGAGGGCTCGGCCTGCAGGACCAGGGTCACGCGGTTGGTCGTGCGGTCGATTTCGGGCACGGGTTGGACGCGCGCGAAGGCGTAGCCGAAACGGCCGAAGTATTCGGTGAAGGCCTTGACCGTCGCCGCCACCTGGTCGGCGTTGTAGGCCTCGCCTGGACGGATGCTGACCAGCGCCTTGAACTCCTCGTCACGGTCCAGGTAGTTGCCCGCCAATCGTACCGCCGAGACCACGAAGCGCTCACCCTCGGTCACATTCACGGTGATCGTCATGTCCTGCTTGTTGGGCGACATAGCCACCTGGGTCGAGTCGATACGGAACTCCAGATAGCCACGGGCCAGGTAGTAGGACCGCAAGGTCTCCAGATCGGCGTTGAGCTTGGCACGCGAGTAGCGGTCGGACTTGGTGTACCAGCTCATCCAGTTGCCCGTGTCGAGCTCGAACAGGTTGCGCAAGGTCGACTCCGAGTAGACGGTGTTGCCGACAATGCGGATCTCGCTGATCTTGGCCGGCTCGCCTTCGCTCACGGTGAAAGCCAGGCTGACGCGGTTGCGCTCGACCGGCGTCACGGTGGTCACCACCTCGGCCGCGTAGAGGCTCTTGTTGATGTACTGACGCTTGAGCTCCTGCTCGGCGCGATCCAGCAAGGCCTTGTCGAAAGGCCGCCCCTCGGCCAGACCGATGTCCTTGAGCGCCTTGGCAAGCGCCGTCTTGTCGAACTCGCGGGTGCCGATGAACTCCAGGCTGGCCACACTGGGCCGCTCCTGCACCACAACCACGAGCACATCGTCCTTGACCTCCAGGCGCACATCGGTGAACAAACCCAGGGCGAAGAGCGCACGGATCGAGGCGGTGCCCTTCTCGTCGTTGTAGGTGTCGCCCACGCGCAGCGGCAACGAGGCGAAGACCGTACCTGGCTCCACGCGCTGCAGGCCTTCGACCTGGATGTCACGGATCTTGAAAGGGTCAGCGCCCCAGGCCACCTGCGCAGCCAGCAGCATGGCGGCCGCCAGAGCAGAGGCGCGCAGGCTAAAACGTTTGAAATGCATCGATCAACTTGAAATGCGGCCAGGCCGGGCCGGATGGAACAGCCGCTCAGCCCAGGAGACGGGTAACGTCATTGAAGAGTGCGATGGACATCATGAGCGCCAGCACGACCACACCGGCGCGTTGCAGGCGCTCCAGCCAGGCTTCCGAGACGGGCCGGCCGGTGACACCCTCCCAAAGATAATACATCAGGTGTCCACCATCGAGGACGGGCAGCGGCAACAGGTTGAGCACGCCTAGGCTCACACTGATGAGCGCGAGAAACACGAGGTAGGACGTCAGCCCCAGGCTGGCCGAGCGCCCCGCATAGTCGGCAATCGTCAACGGCCCGCTGAGGTTCTTGAGCGAGGCTTCGCCCACCACCATGCGCCCCAGGGTACGCAGGGTCAGCACCGAGACCTCCCAGGTCTTGACCACGCCCTGCCAGATGCCGTCCAGCGGACCGTACTGCACGGTGACCATCTCGGGCGGCACGCCCACATAGGCGCCGATGCGCCCGATCAGTGCCCCGCCCTGCTCCACCACGTCGGGCTGGACGTCGAGCGCCAGCACCCGTCCCTCGCGCTCGATGCGCCAGACCGCCGTCACGGCCTGTCCATCCCGCACCGACTGGCGGATGAGGGCGCGCAGCTGGCGGCCGTCAGACACGGTCGTCCCGCCTGCCGTCAGCACCAGATCACCCGGCCGCAGTCCCGCGCGCTCGGCAGCGCCTCCCGCGCTGATCTCCCCGATCTCGGGCCGGCTCAGCGGTGCGACGATGCCGATCCGCTCCAGCAGGCTGGCGTCGGCGTCACGCGCATCCATCGCCGCCAGCGGCAACAGGCGCTCGGTCTCGCCACGCCCGCCCGGTCCGGCCAGCACCAGGCGCACATCGCGCCCCTCGAGCGCTCCACGCGTCAGCAGCCAGCGCAAATCCTCGAAAGCCACCATCTCCTGCGGCTCCTGGCCTTCGAAGCCGGCACGCAACACTCTCTCACCTCCCGTGAAACCGGCGCGCTCGGCCACCGACTCGGCTGCCGGCGGGCCCAACAGCGGGGCGGCCATCTGTACCCCGCCCCAGTTGACCGCGGCGTAAAGCAGCACCGCAAGCAGCAGATTGGCCAGCGGCCCGGCCGCCACGATGAGCGCGCGGGAACGCAGCGGCTGGGTGTTGAAGGCCAGATGGCGTTCGGCCGGATCCACCGGACCTTCGCGCTCGTCGAGCATGCGCACATAGCCGCCGAGGGGAAAAGCCGCCAACACGAACTCGGTCGGCGAACCCTTGGGCTGCCAGCGCAGCAAGGTGTGGCCGAAGCCGATCGAAAAACGCAACACCTTGACGCCACAGGCCACGGCCATACGGTAATGGCCATACTCATGGATGGCGATCAACAGGCTCAGGGCCACGATGAAAGCAACAACCGTCAACATGTGATCTCCTGGTCAGGTAGCCAGGGCCTGTACGGACTGGGTGGCCACGGCGCGCGACTGCGCATCCAGGGCCAACAAGTCCTCCAAAGAACCCGGCGCTGCGGGTGTGATCGCTTCCAGGGTCCGCAAGTTCACGGCATGGATCTGGTCGAAGCGGATGCGTCGCTCCAGGAAGGAGGCTACCGCCACCTCGTTGGCCGCATTGAGCACGGCCGTGGTACCAGACGGGCCGCGCAAGGCCTCCCAGGCCAGCTGCAGGCCCGCATAGCGTTGCGCATGGCCGGGTGCATCGAGAGCCTCAAAAGTCATGGCCGCCAGCGCATGGAAATCCAGTGGCGCGGCGCCCGAGGCCATGCGCTCCGGCCAGGACAGGCCATAGGCGATGGGCACACGCATGTCCGGCGTACCCAGCTGGGCCACCACCGAATGGTCGCTGTATTGCACCATGGAATGGATCACGCTCTGCGGATGGATCACCACCTCCAGCCGCTCCGGCGGCAGGCCGAAGAGGAAACGCGCCTCAATCACCTCGAGCGCCTTGTTCATCATGGTCGCCGAGTCCACCGAGATCTTGCGGCCCATCACCCAGTTCGGGTGGGCACAGGCCTGCTCGGGCGTCACGTCCCGCAGGGTCTGCGGATCACGGGTACGGAAAGGCCCGCCCGAGGCGGTGAGGATGATCTTGTCGACGCGCTGGCTCCAGGTATCCGGATCCTCGGGCAGGGACTGAAAGATGGCCGAATGCTCGCTGTCGATGGGCAGCAGCGTGGCGCCGCCGGCGCGCACCGTCTGCATGAAGTAGTCCCCCCCCACCACCAGGGCCTCCTTGTTGGCCAGCAGCAGGCGCTTGCCCGCGCGCGCCGCGGCGAGACAGGGCGCCAGACCGGCAGCGCCGACGATGGCGGCCATCACGGCGTCGACCTCCGAGTCGGCCGCGATCTCGGCCAAGGCTGCGGCCCCCCCCAGGACCTGGGTGGCCGAGCCCGCGGCCTTGAGGCGCACCGCCAGCTCGGCCGCGTGAACCTCGCTCGCCATGACGGCGTAACGGGGGTGGAACTGCAGGCACTGCTGCGCCAGCAGATCGACCTGGGTCGATGCCGTCAGGGCATAGGCCTCGAAACGCTGCGGGTGGCGGGCCAACACATCCAGCGTGCTGGTCCCGATCGAGCCGGTGGAGCCGAGGATGGCCACACGTTGGCGTTGCGCTTGCGCTTTCATGCGACTCAGGCCGTCAGGCTGTAGAGCATCATGGCCAGCGGCAGCGTGGGCAGCAGCGCATCCACCCGGTCGAGCACACCCCCGTGGCCAGGCAGCAGACCGCTGCTGTCCTTCATGCCCGCGCTGCGCTTGACCAGGGATTCGACCAGATCACCCACCACGCTCATGACTGTGAGAAAGAGCACGGCCGGCAACAGCAGCCACCAGCCGGCCTGCGCGAGCAGGTGACCGTAGAGGCTGGGCGGCGGCAGCACGTCCGCGCGCTCCAGCGCCAGCCAGGCGAAGGCCAGCACGAACACACCCACCATGCCGCCCCAGACGCCCTCCCAGCTCTTGCCGGGGCTGATGGCCGGGGCCAGCTTGCCACGGCTGTAGCGGCCGCCCAGGGCCTTCCCGGCAAAATAGGCGGCCACATCGGCCATCCAGACCAGCAGCAGCACGGAGAGCAGGAAGGTGATACCGATCTCGCGCGCCTGCACCACGGCCAGCCAGGTCAGCCACAGGGCCGCCCAGCCACCGAGCAGACGCAGCACACGCGGCCGCTCGCCCCAGCGGGCGACGCCGGCCTTGAGCAGCGCAGCACCGACCAGCACCCAGGCGCCACCGGCCAGGGTCCACAAGAGGCTCAGGCGGCGGTCCAGCAGGCCCAGGTCCCAGGCCATGACGCAGGCCACGAGGGCGCCGAATCCGCCCAGCACGCTGCCATAGGGCCCCAGACCGTTGAGTCGCCCCCACTCCCAGGCACCCGCGGCGATCAGCGCCAGGGCCATCAGTCGCCAATACAGGGTGTCGTGATGGAACAGGGCCGGCAGCAGGAACAGCAGCAGGACGAGGGCGGTGATGATGCGCTGCTTGAGCATGAAGGGAATCCTCAGGCGGCCTTCTGATCTGCCGCCATGCCCAGCTGTTCGGAGGTCTGGCCGTAGCGGCGTTCACGCCGGGCGTATTCGGAAATGGCGTGGTCCAGCTCAGCCTCGTCGAAATCGGGCCAGAGCCTCTCGCTGAAATAGAGTTCGGCATAGGCCGCCTGCCAGAGCAGGAAGTTGCTCAGGCGCAGCTCACCGCCGGTGCGAATGATCAGGTCGGGGTCCGGCACATGGGCCAGGGCCATGGCCTGGTGCAGGGAGAGTTCGGTGATGGGCTGGCCCTGGGCTGCGAGCCGGGCCGCGGCCTGCGCGACATCCCAGCGACCGCCGTAATTGAAACAGACGTTGAGCACCAGACGCCGGTTGCCGGCGGTGGCGGCCTCGGCCTGGTCCAACCCGGTACGCACCTTGTCCGACAGCCCGGCGCGCTCGCCGACAAAATGCACCTGCACCTGGTCGGCCTGCAGCTGCGGCATCTCCTTGGCGAGGGCGGTGACCAGCAACTCCATCAGGCCCGAGACCTCATCGGCCGGGCGGTTCCAGTTTTCGGAAGAGAAGGCGAAGACAGTCAGCACGGCCACGCCGCGGTCCAGACAGGCGCGGATGCAGCGGCGCAGGCTTTCCATGCCCTGGCGATGGCCCGCCAGACGCGGCAGGAAACGCCGGGTGGCCCAGCGACCGTTGCCATCCATGACGATGGCGATGTGCTGCGGCGTGCCACCGGGTGATGTGACGGCGCTCATATCAACGGTACCAGCGCCGCCGGGCCGCCCCAAGGCGCGAGGGCCCCCTCGGGGAGCAGCGCAGCACACGGCGTGGCAAGCGTGGGGGTCATTCAGACCGCCATCACTTCCTGTTCCTTGGCCGCGACCAGCTGGTCGATGGTGGCCACGTGCTTGTCGGTCAACTTCTGGATGTCGGCCTCGGAGCGCTTCTGCTCGTCCTCGGATGCGGCCTTGTCCTTGACCAGCTTCTTGACCGCCTCGTTGGCGTCGCGGCGCAGGTTACGCACGGCGATCTTGGCGTTTTCACCCTCCGTGCGCACGAGCTTGGTCATCTCCTTGCGGCGCTCCTCGCTCATGGGCGGCATGGGCACGCGGATCAGGTCGCCCATGGCGGCAGGGTTCAGACCCAGATCGCTCTCGCGAATGGCCTTCTCGATCTTGGCCCCCATGCCCTTTTCCCAGGGCTGTACGCTGATCGTGCGCGCGTCGAGCAGGGCCACGTTGGCCACCTGGCTCAGCGGCACCATGGAGCCGTAGTACTCGACCTGCACGGCGTCGAGCAGCGAGGGATTGGCGCGCCCGGTGCGGATCTTCGAAAGATGGTTCTTCAGGGCCTCGATGGACTGGTCCATCTTGGTTTCCATGGTTTTCTTGATATCGGCGATCGTCATGTTGTCCTCCTAGGGGCTTGCCGTCCGCACTCAGGCGTAGACCAGCGTACCCTCGTCCTCACCCAGCACCACGCGCTTGAGCGCGCCGTGCTTGAAAATCGAAAACACCTTGATCGGCAGCTTCTGGTCGCGGCACAGCGCAAAAGCCGTGGCGTCCATGATGCCCAGGTTCTTCTGGATGGCTTCGTCAAACGAAATCTTGGCGTAACGCGTCGCTGTCTTGTCCTTGTTCGGGTCGGCACTGTAGACGCCATCCACCTTGGTGGCCTTGAGCACCATCTCGGCCCCGATCTCGGCGCCGCGCAGCGCGGCCGCCGTGTCGGTGGTGAAGAAGGGGTTGCCCGTGCCCGCCGCGAAGATCACGACCTTGCCCTCTTCGAGGTACTGGAGGGCCTTGGGGCGCACATAGGGCTCGACCACCTGCTCGATGGCGATGGCCGACATCACGCGGGCCGTCAGGCCGGCCTTGTTCATGGTGTCGGCCAGGGCCAGGGCGTTCATCACGGTGGCGAGCATGCCCATGTAGTCAGCCGTGGCACGGTCCATGCCGACCGAACCGCCGGCCACGCCACGGAAGATGTTGCCACCACCGATGACCACCGCCACCTCGACGCCCAGGCGGGTGACCTCGGCCACCTCCTGCACCATGCGCTGGATGGTCGCGTGGTTGATGCCGAAGGCATCATCGCCCATCAACGCCTCCCCGGACAGCTTCAGCAGAATACGCTTGTGGGCTGGCTTGGGGTCGGGCATGAAAAGCTCCTGGCGGGGTTCGGTGTTCTGGGAGATGCGCCGAATTTACAGGATTTCCCCGGCCGCTCGGCAGGACGGCCGGGGATGGCGCGCGATCAGCCGGCCTTCTGGGCAGCAGCCACCTGGGCAGCCACCTCGGCGGCGAAGTCGTCGACCTTCTTCTCGATACCCTCGCCCACGACGTAGAGGGTGAAGCCCTTGACGGTGGTGTTGGCGGCCTTGAGCATCTGCTCGACGGTCTGCTTGTCGTTCTTCACGAAGGGCTGGTTGAACAGCGACACTTCCTTGAGGTACTTCTGCACCGAGCCTTCGATCATCTTGGCGGCGATGTCGGCCGGCTTGCCAGACTCGGCAGCCTTGGCGGTGGCCACCGAACGCTCGCGCTCGATCAGCTCGGCCGGCACGTCGGCACTGGTCAGGGCCACGGGCTTCATGGCAGCCACGTGCATGGCCACATCCTTGGCCGCGGTCTCGTCACCCTCGTACTCGACGACCACGCCGATGCGCGTGCCGTGCAGGTAGGTGGCCAGCTTGGTGCCCGAAGCGAAGCGTTTGAAGCGACGGAAGCTCATGTTCTCGCCAATCTTGCCGATCAGACCCTTGCGCACCTCCTCCAGCGTGGGGCCGAAACCGTCCTGGCTGTAGGGCAGCGCACCCAGAGCGGCCACGTCGGCCGGGTTGTGCTCGGCAATCAGCTTGGCCGCGGCCTGGGCCAGGGCGAGGAAGCTGTCGTTCTTGGTCACGAAGTCGGTTTCGCAATTGACTTCGATCAGGGCCCCGGCATTGCCGCTGGCAGCGGTGGCGACCACGCCTTCGGCGGTCACGCGGGACGCGGCCTTGCCGGCCTTGGTGCCCAGCTTGACGCGCAGCACTTCCTCGGCCTTGGCCATGTCGCCGTCGGCTTCGGTCAGGGCCTTCTTGCACTCCATCATGGGGGCGTCGGTCTTGGCGCGCAGTTCGGCGACCATGCTTGCGGTGATTGCAGCCATCTTGTTACTCCATCATTCAGTTCAGTGGTTCAGACTCAAGCTAAAAAAAAGGGGCACACAGCGCCCCTTTTTGCGGGTCGGAAGGGGATCAGGCGGAAGCTTCGTTCACTTCCACGAACTCGTCGCCGCTCTCCGAGGACACGGCCTTGACCACGTCTTCCACGGCGTTGGCACGGCCTTCCAGGATGGCGTCGGCGATGCCGCGGGCGTACAGCGTGACGGCCTTGGACGAATCGTCGTTGCCCGGGATTACGTAGTCGATGCCCTCGGGGGAGTGGTTGGAGTCCACCACGCCGATCAGCGGAATGCCCAGCTTCTTGGCTTCGGCCACGGCGATCTTGTGGTAGCCGACGTCGATCACGAAGATGGCGTCCGGCAGGGTGTTCATGTCCTGGATGCCGCCGATGTCCTTCTCGAGCTTCTCGAGCTCACGGGCGAACATCAGCTGCTCCTTCTTGCTCATGGCGTCCAGGCCGGCTTCCTGCTGGGCCTTCATGTCCTTGAGACGCTTGAGCGAGGTCTTGACCGTCTTGAAGTTGGTCAGCATGCCACCCAGCCAGCGCTGGTCGACATAGGGCACGCCGGCGCGCTGGGCTTCAGCGGCGACGATTTCGCGGGCGGTGCGCTTGGTACCCACCATCAGGATGGTGCCGCGCTTGGCCGCGAGCTGTTTGGCGAACTTGGCCGCCTCCTGGAACATCGGCAGCGACTTTTCCAGGTTGATGATGTGGATCTTGTTGCGATGGCCGAAGATGAAGGGGGCCATCTTGGGGTTCCAGAAGCGGGTCTGGTGACCAAAATGGACACCGGCTTCCAGCATTTGACGCATGGTCACGGACATGTGAGTACTCCGAAGGTTGGGTCTAAAATCCGGCCCGAACTGCAACCGATGGTTTCGGCAGCAACACCTGGATGGACCGGTTTGCGATTAACTTTGCGGACTGCCTGCGCGGGATGCGCATACCCTTCCAGCAAAGCCCGACGAGTATAACACAGCCCACCTGCCGATGATGCCCGCCACCGACCTCCTGGCCACCCGCGACCGCCTGCTGGCGGGCCAGACCAGCCCGCGGGCCGAGATCGAGCGGGCCATCGCCGCCGCCGGGTCGCCGGCCTGCCGCCACGCGTTTCTCCGGACCGATTTCGAGGGTGCCCGCGCCCAGGCCGCCGCGGCCGATCCGGCGCGCCAGCCCCTGGCCGGTCTGGCCGTCTCGGTCAAGGACCTGTTCGACGTCGCCGGCCAGGTCAGCCGCGCCGGATCCATCGTGCTCGACGATGCCCCAGCGGCACGGCAGGACGCCGTGGCCGTGGCCCGTCTGCGCGCGGCCGGTGCGGCATTCATAGGTCGCACCCACATGACCGAGTTCGCCTACTCGGGCGTGGGCATCAATCCGCACCACAAGGTCCTGGCCAATGCCGCGGCCACCGATGTGCCGCGGGTGCCCGGAGGCTCGTCCAGCGGCGCGGCCGTTTCCGTGGCCACGGGTGCCGCCTGGGTCGGCCTGGGCTCGGACACCGGGGGATCGATCCGCATCCCGGCCGCCCTGCACGGCATCGTGGGCTTCAAGAGCACCCAACGCTTGGTGCCACTGGACGGCACCGTCCCCCTGTCATCGACGCTGGATACGGCTTGCGCCATGACGCGTTCGGTGCGCGACGCCATCCTCGTGCACGAGATCCTGGCCGCGCGGCGCGTCACGCGTAGCGATGCGCCACTGTCGCATTACCGCCTGGCCGTGGTGCCACAGCTCATGTTCGACGGCATCGACGCGACGGTAGCCCGCGCCTTCGAGCGCAGCCTGCAGAACCTGCGCGCGGCCGGCGCCCGTATCAGCGAACTGCCCCTGCCCGCCCTGACAGAAGTGGCCGGACTGCAAGCCAAGGGCGGCTTTGCCGCCGCCGAGAGCTATGCCTGGCACCGCGGCCGGCTGGCCGAGCGCCGGGCACAGTACGACCCGCGCGTGCTTACGCGCATCGAGCGCGGTGCGGCCATCAGCGCGGCCGACTACATCGACCTGCAGCAGGCGCGCCGCGACTGGATCACGCGCGTCGAGCAGGCGCTGCAGGGCTTTGACGCGGTGCTCTCGCCCACCGTGCCCGTCGTGGCGCCGCCGCTGGCCGAGGTACTGCCAGGCCCCGAGCGCGACGAGGCCTTCTTCCATCTCAACGGCCTGCTGCTGCGCAACCCTGGCGTGGTCAACCTGCTTGACGGCTGCGCGCTCACCCTACCCTGCCACGCGGCGGACGAACTGCCGGTGGGCCTCATGGTCTGGCATGGCGCGATGCGCGATGATGGGGTCCTCAACATCTCGCAGCAGATCGACACGCTGCTGCGGCCACAACAACCATAATCTCCATCCCGCCAGCCATCCTGTGGGCGGGTACCCTCTCCCTGATCCATGAAAATTGCAGTCATCGGCGCCGGCATCATCGGCGTCACCACCGCCTGGGAACTCGCCTGCGACGGCCACGAGGTCACGGTCTTCGAGCGCCGCATCGCCGCCGCCGAGGAAGGCAGCTTCGCCAACAGCGGCCTGATCGCCCCGGGCTACAGCAGCCCCTGGGCCACCCCCGGCATGTCCCTGCGGGTGCTGCGCCAACTGTTTGCGCGTCACCGTCCGGTACGCCACAGCCTGCCCCTGACCGGTAGCGAGCTCGCCTGGATGTGGAAGAGCTGGCGCGCCTGCTCGTCCGACACGTCCCAGCGCAACCGGCTCGCCCTGCAGGGCCTGGCGCGCTACAGCAGGACGCGTCTGCACGAGATCGCCGACACGCTGGAGCTCGAATTCGACCGCAGCCCGGGCCTGTTGGTCTTGCTGCGCTCCGAGCGCGAACAGGTCCAGCTGCGCGCCGGCCTGCAACTGCTCAAGGACCAGGGCGTCGTCCACCGCGAACTCAATGCCGAAGAAGCACGCGCGATCGAACCCGCCCTCAACCCCGACACCGCCTTCCTGGGCGCCATCCACCTGCCCGACGACGAGGCTGGCAACTGCCGCCAGTTTGCCCTCCTGCTCAAGAACGCAGCCGTGGCACGCGGTGTGCAATTCGAGTTCAGCACCGAGGTCGAGCGCCTGACGCCCGGCGCAGGCATGGACGTGCACATCGCGGGCGCGGGCCTGCCGCGGCGTTTCGATGCCGCCGTGCTCTGCGCCGGCACGGACTCGGCGCGCCTGCTGCGCGGCCTGGGCCTGAAACTGCCCCTGGCCGCCGTGCACGGCTACTCCGTCAGCGCCAACGTACGCGAGCCGCTCAACGCCCCGCGTAGCGCCGTGATGGACGAGCGCTACAAGGTGGCCATCACCCGCCTGGGCAACCGGGTACGTGTGGGCGGCGGTGCCGAACTCGGTGGGCGCGCCGAACAGCACAACAAGGCCGCGGTGCAGACCCTCTACAAGGTGCTGCAGGACTGGTTCCCCGGTGCGGCCGTGCTCTCCAGCGGCGTGCAGACCTGGAAGGGCACACGTGCCATGCTGCCCGATGGCCCGCCCCTGCTGGGCGCCAGTGGCATCCCGGGCCTGTGGCTCAACTGCGGCCACGGCTCCAGCGGCTGGACCCTGAGCTGCGGCGCGGCCCGCGCGCTGGCCGACCTGGTGGCCGGGCGCACGCCCGAAACCGATCTCGCCGGCTTCGGCCTCGCGCGCCTGCAAGGCTGAGCGCGGGAGCCCGGGGGCATTGTGTACAGTTGAGGCTCACCCGTCCACAATGCACCCATGAGTCCTGAACTGTCGCAAAAACTGGCAGCCGCCGTCGATGGCATGCCGGCCTTTCCCAAGAGCGTGCAGGCCATCCTGGACCTCACGCGCGACGTGAATTGCACCCCCAAGGATCTGGTGCAGGTCATCGACAAGGACCCGGTGGTCACGGTCAAGATCCTCAAGGTCGTGAACTCGGCCTACTACAGCCTGCCCAAGCAGATCGCCTCGGTCAACCATGCGGTGGTCTTCCTGGGCTTCAACACCATCAAGAACCTGGCGCTGAGCATTGCCGCCATCGGCATGCTGCCCAGGAGCAATGCCGCCGGTTTCGATGTGCAGCAGTACCTGCTGCATTCGCTGGCCACCGCCAGCATCGCCCGCGAGCTGGGCACGAAGATGGACGGCACCGACCCCATGGACTGCTTCATCGCCGGGCTGCTGCACGACTTCGGCAAGGTGGTCTTCGCCCAGTTCATGCCCGACGAATTCAAGCAGGCCCTCGAGGCCAGTAAGGCCAGCGGGAGTTCACTGCACGAGGCGCTGACCCGGACCATCGGTGTGGACCACACGGTGGTCGGCGGCATGCTGGTGGAGAAGTGGCGCTTCGCCCCCAAGCTGGTCGAGACCATCCAGAACATGCACGGTCCCGAGGTCAAGGACACGCCCATGATCGCCTGTGTCTTCGCCGCCAACCAGATCGCCAAGAAGCTGCAGTTCGGCTTTGGAGGCAACCATTTTGTGGAACCGCTGCCCCCGCCCCTGGCCCGGCGCCTGGGCGGCAACCTCGACCACGTGATCGCCGAACTCGGCGATCTGCAGGCGCTCTTCGAGGAAGCGCAGGTCTTCTCCCGACTCGAATCATGAAAGTCAAGTTCTGGGGCGTGCGCGGCTCCATCGCCTCACCCGGTCCGCACACCGTGCGCTATGGTGGCAACACCACCTGCATCGAGGTGCGCACCGACGACAACGAGCTCATCATCCTCGATGCCGGCACCGGCATCTTCCCGCTCTCGCAGACCCTGCTGGCCGAATTGCCCGTGCAGGCCCATGTGCTGATCAGCCACTCGCACTGGGACCACATCCAGGGCCTGCCCTTCTTCGTGCCCAATTTCATCCCGGGCAATGTGCTGCGCCTGCACGGCGCCTACGATCCGGTCAGCGGCCAGGGCGTGGAGCAGGTCATGTCGGTGCAGCTGCAGTACAGCTACTTTCCCGTGCGCGAAGCCGAGATGAAAGGCGCGATCGAGTACGTGACGCTGATGCCCGAGCAGAGCGTGCAGATCGGCAGCGCCACCGTCACCCCCTACCTGCTCAACCACCCGGTGATCAACTTCGGCTATCGCATCGAGTCCCGGGGCAAGTCCGTCTTCTTCACCGGCGACCACGAGCCACCCTACAACATCTACCAGCCGGGCGACGCCGAGTACGCCGAGTACCAGGGTTTCGTTGACGAGAAGCAGGCCTCCATCCTCAAGGGCATGCAGGGCGTGGACGTACTGATCGCCGACACCTCCTACACTGCGCAGGAGTACCCGTCCAAGGTGGGCTGGGGCCATGGCACCTATGCATCGAGCATCGACTATGCCGTGCGCGCCGGTGCCAAGGTGCTCTACTGCACCCACCACGAACCCACGCGCAGCGACGATGCGCTCGAAGCGGCCTACCGGCAGGCCTTGGCGGAAAACCCGGTGCCACCCGGCGGCCCCGAAATACGCCTGGCCTACGAAGGCCACGTCTACGAATTCTGATCCTGCCGCCCTCATGCAGCGCATCGTTCCCGGCCCCGCCCATGCGCTGTACACGGCCGGCGCCACGCGCGCGCTCGAAACCTCCGCCGCTGCAGCCCTGCCCCCGCATACCCTGATGCAGCGCGCCGGCCTGGCCACGGCCCGCCTCGCGCTGGCGCTGGCGCCGCACGCGCAACGCTGGTGGATCGCCTGCGGCCCGGGCAACAACGGGGGCGACGGCCTCGAGGCCGCGCTGCACCTGCAGGCCTGGGGCAAGACGGCAATCGTGAGCTGGCTGGGCTCACCCGAGCGCTCGCCTGCCGACGCGCGCACCTCGCACGCACGCGCCCTGGCCGCTGGCGTGCCCTTCGTCACCGAGCCACCGCCTGACTGCGATGCGGCCATCGACGCCCTGCTGGGCACCGGAAGCACACGCGCGCCCGAAGGCCGCCTGGCGCAATGGATCACGCAGCTGAACACCCTGGATGTGCCTGTGCTTGCGGTGGACCTGCCCTCGGGCCTGGACGCCGACACCGGCCGCGCCTGGGAGACCAGCGTGCGCGCCACCCACACGCTGAGCCTGCTCACGCTCAAGCCCGGTCTCTACACCGGGCTGGGACGCGACCACTGCGGCGAACTCTGGTTCGACACGCTGGGCGTCGAGACCGCCCCCCATCCGCCCCAGGCTCGGCTCAATGCGGCCCCCACGCCGAGCGCGCGGCCGCACGCCAGCCACAAGGGCAGCTACGGTGACGTGGCCGTGATCGGCGGCGCACCCGGCATGGGCGGTGCGGCCCTGCTGGCCGCGCGGGCGGCTCTGCATCACGGCGCGGGCCGCGTCTACGTCGGCCTCCTCGACGGCAGCGGCCTCCGGTTCGATGCGGGCCAGCCCGAGCTGATGCTGCGCGATCCGGCCGCACTCGATCCTGCGATGCTCACGGTGGTGGCCGGTTGCGGCGCTGGCGATGCGATCCGCACGGTGCTGCCGCGCCTGCTCTCGGCCGCGCCGCGCCTTGTGCTCGACGCCGACGCCCTCAATGCCATCGCCCGCGACCCTCAGCTGCAGACCCAGCTGCGCGCGCGCCGCGGACGCGGCCATGCCACCGTGCTGACCCCGCACCCGCTCGAAGCCGCACGCCTGCTCGGCAGCAGCGCTGCCGGGGTGCAGCAGGATCGTCTGCATGCTGCGCAAGAGCTGGTCCAGCGTCACGAGGCCTGCGTGGTGCTCAAGGGCTCGGGCACAGTGATCGCTGCGCCCGGCCTCACCCCGGTCATCAACCCGACGGGCAATGCACGCTTGGCGACGGCCGGTACAGGAGACGTGCTCGCCGGCCTGATCGGTGCGCATCTGGCGCGGGGAGAAGATGCTTTCGAGGCCGCCTGCGCGGCGGTCTGGCTGCATGGCCTGGCAGCAGATGTGTGGCCTCCCGCCCAGACCCTGACCGCTGGAGCCCTGGCGCAGCTCGCCGGCCCCGTGCGCTAGACCTGCCGCACCTCACGCAGCGGCTTGAGCACGCTGGACGGCGTCATGCCGAAAGTCTGGCGGAACATGCGGCTGAAGTGCGAGGAGTCGACGAAGGCTCCACTGAGCGCCGCATCGGTCAGCCGCGGGCCCGCCGCCAGGGCTGACATGGCAGCGCGCACCTGGGACCAGATGCGGTAATCGCGAAAGCTCACACCGATCTCGGCACTGAACAGATGGTTGAAGCGCGAGGGCGAGAGCCGTACGGCCGTGGCCACCTCGGTACGCCCCAGCGGGCCCTCGCCGCCCTGGCGCATGAGCCGCAGGCTGTGCTGCACCCGCGCGTCCAGCGGCGCAGCCACCGGCAGGTCCAGCGCCAGCAGGGCCGGCAGGTCAAAAGACTGAAGACGCGTCTGGCTGGCGCTGCGCACCAGCACCGGCCGGGCCGGATCGAGGATGACACCACCGCGCTGGGCGAACAGCGCGCGTAAGCCGCGCACTTCGGGCGCATCGGGCTCCAGATAGACCAGGGCCACGGTTTCACCCCGTGGATCGAACACATGCTCGATGCCGGTGTCAACGAGCGCGCTGTGGCAGGTCTCGACCCTCCCGGGCCCCAGATGCAGGGCAAAACGCCCGGACAGGCCCTGCAGCAACACAGGAGATGCGTGCCGGTGCCAGCCCGTGGCGGGCAGTTCACCGAGGTAGAGCGCGCGGTCGCCGCCCAGCGTGAGGCTGTTCTGTGCAGGCATAGCCCAATCGTACAAGTCTTTTTTCGTGCGTCCGAATAGTCTTGCGCCCGCAAGGCCGGAGAGACCGGCCGCATGAACAAGGAGCACCCGATTGAACTACCTCACCCTGATCCTGGCCGCGCTGGCCTGTCTGGTCCCGGCCACCTGGTACGGCCGGCCCGAGCTGCTGCGCCCCGCCCTGACCGAACTCAACCGCAAGCGGGCGGGTCTGGCAGAACACACCATCGCCGTGGACCGGCACCAGATCCATTACCTGGCCGGAGGCCAAGGGGAGACCGTGGTGCTGCTGCACGGCATCTTCGGCGAGAAGGACCATTGGGTGGACTTCGCGCGCAAGCTGACGCCGCACTACCGCGTCATCGTGCCGGACCTGCCGGGCTACGGCGCCAGCACGCGCCACGAGGACATGGCCTATGACTACGCGAGCCAGACGCAGCGCCTGGCCGCCCTGCTCGATGCGCTGGACGTGAAACGTGCGCATGTCGCCGGCAGCTCCATGGGCGGCACGCTGGCAGCCCTGCTCGCGCTGGAGCGGCCGCAGCGCGTGGCCAGCGTGGCCTTCATCGGCGCGCCGCACGGCATCCGCAGCCTGCTGCCCAGCGACATGGACCTGGCCATCGAGGCTGGCCGCGCACCGCTGGTCACGCCCGACGCCCAGGCCTTCCAGGAGATGATGGCCCTGGTGTTCGCGCGCCCGCCGTTCCTACCCTACCCCATCCTGCAGGGCGCACGTGCCCAGGCGCTGGAGCGCGCGCCCTCCAACCAGCGCCTCTGGAAGGAACAGCTGCGTGATCGGCACCTGCTGCACGAACGCATCGCGGGCTTGCGCGGCCCGGCACTTGCACTCTGGGGCGGACAGGATCGGGTGTTCGACGCCACCGGGGCGCGCACGCTGGGGGCTTTGCTGCCCCAGGCCGAAGTCGAGATCCTGAGCCGGCTGGGCCACCTGCCCATGATGGAAGCCCCGGCCGAAACGGCCCGGCGCTACCTGCGCTTCCTGCGAGACCAGCCCGCTTAACCGCGTCCCACAAAGGGCATCTTGGTCGCCATCACCGTGTGGAACAGCACATTGGCTTCGAGCGGCAGATTGGCCATGTAGCGCACGGACTCGCCCACGATGTCCACGTCCAGCAGCGGCTCGGAGGCGATCTGCCCATTGGCCTGGGGCACGCCCTGGGTCATGCGCATGGCCAGTTCGGTGGCCGCGTTGCCGATGTCGATCTGCCCCACGGCGATGTCGTACTTGCGCCCGTCGAGCGAGGCGGCCTTGGTGAGACCTGTGACGCCATGCTTGGTGGCGGTGTAGGCAATGGAGTTGGGCCGCGGCGCATGCGCCGAGATCGAGCCGTTGTTGATGATGCGCCCGCCACGCGGGCTCTGCGCCTTCATCACACGGAAAGCCTGCTGGATGCAAAGGAACATGCCCGTGAGATTGATGTCCACCACATCCTTCCACTGCGACAGCGTCAGGTCTTCGAGTGGCACACCCGGCGCATTGACGCCGGCATTGTTGAACAGCAGGTCCACCCGGCCCCAGGTCTGGACCGTGGTGTCAAACAAGGCCTGCACCGATGCTGCTTGCGCCACGTCGGTGGGCCATGCCAGGGCTCGTGCACCCGCGGCGCTCTCCTGCACCACCGCCTGCAAAGGCTCGCGGCGCCGCCCGGCCAGGGCCACGTGCCAGCCGTCCTGGAGCAGGGCCAATGCGGCCGCCCGGCCGATGCCTGTGCCCGCGCCGGTGACGATCGCCACCCGCTTCGCTTCACTCATCTCGTCTCCTCGTTTTGAAATGCAGGCGCAAGGGCTCAGCGGCGCGTCTTGCGGCCCTTGCCCTTGGCCTTGTCGACCACCTTCTTCGCCGCGGCCTTGACCGAGGCCTTGAGGGCCTGGATGGGCGACGGGAGCGCACGTTTCTGTGCATCCCCCGCCTTCTTCTGCGCGCGCTTCTGGGATGCCTTGCGCGGCACGCCCGTCGGTTCGTCGTCGTCTCCGTGCGAGAGGCCCTTGTCGCGCAGGGCACGGCTGGTCAGCTCCTCGCCTTCGCGCACCAGGCGGAAGTCGATGCGCCGGCCGTCCAGGTCCACACGGCTGACCTGCACGCGCACGCGCGTGCCGATGGCATAGCGGATGCCGGTGCGCTCGCCGCGCAACTCCTGGCGCACCTCGTCAAAGCGGAAGTACTCACCGCCGAGCTCGGTGATGTGGATCAGCCCTTCGACGTACATGGCGTCCAGCGTGACGAAGAGGCCGAAGCTGGTCGCCGCCGTCACGATGCCGCTAAATTCCTCGCCCAGGTGCTCGCGCATGTACTTGCACTTGAGCCAGGCTTCCACATCGCGGCTGGCCTCGTCGGCACGGCGTTCGTTGGCGCTGCAATGCAGGCCGGCGGCCTGCCAGGCCATGAGTTCTGCACTGACCTTCTTGGGCTTCTCGCCCGAGACCTTCATCTTCGCGGCTTCGCTCTTCTCGATGCGCTTGGTGAGCTTGGCATGCGCCTCGCCCGGCGTGGGCAGCACGGGCAGGTGGTAGCGGGTCTTGTTGAGGATGGCCTTGATCACGCGGTGCACCAGCAGGTCCGGGTAGCGCCGAATGGGGCTGGTGAAGTGGGTGTAGGCCTCGAAGGCCAGGCCGAAGTGGCCGCTGTTGTGCGGCGTGTAGATGGCCTGCTGCATGGAGCGCAGCAGCATGGCGTGGATCTGCTGGGCGTCGGGCCGCTCCTTGGTGGCGATGGCAATCGCCTGGAATTCGGCGGGCGACGGGTTCTCGCTGATCGTCAGGCCCACGCCTGTGGCCTTCAGGTAGTTGCGCAGCAGCTCGTTCTTCTCGGGCGTCGGCCCCTCGTGCACGCGGAACAGGCCGGCGTGCTTGCTCTGGCCGATGAAGTCGGCGCTGCAGACGTTGGCTGCCAGCATGGCCTCCTCGATCAGGCGGTGCGCGTCGTTGCGCGTGCGCGGCACGATCTTCTCGATGCGTCCGCTCTCGTCGCAGATGATCTGGGTCTCGGTGGTCTCGAAGTCCACCGCACCGCGCTTGGCGCGCGCGGCCAGCAACGCGCGATAGACGTCGTGCAGGTGGATGAGATCCTGCACCCGTTCTTTGCGCCGCGCCGCCTCGGGGCCGCGGGTGTTGGCCAGGATGGCCGCCACCTCGGTGTAAGTGAAGCGTGCATGGCTGTGCATCACGGCCGGATAGAACTGGTAGGCCGTGACCTCGCCCTCGCTGCTCACGAACATGTCACAGACCATGCACAGGCGGTCCACGTCCGGGTTCAGCGAGCACAGGCCGTTGGAGAGTTTCTCCGGCAGCATAGGAATCACGCGGCGCGGGAAGTAGACGCTGGTGGCGCGGTCGTAGGCATCGACATCAATGGCGCTGCCGGTCTCCACGTAGTGGCTCACGTCGGCAATGGCCACCAGCAGGCGCCAGCCGCGCAGCGCGGCCTTGCCGCGCCCCTGAGTGGCGGGCTCGCAGTAGACGGCGTCATCGAAGTCACGCGCGTCTTCGCCGTCGATGGTCACCAGCGGCACGTCGGTGAGGTCGACGCGGTGCTTCGTGTCCTGCGGCCGCACCTTGTCGGGCAGGCTGCGCGCCTGGGCGATGCAGGCCTCGGAAAACTCGTGCGGCACGCTGTACTTGCGCACCGCGATCTCGATCTCCATACCTGGATCGTCGATCTCGCCCAGCACCTCCTTGATGCGCCCCACGGGCTGGCCATAGAGCGCCGGCGGCTCGACGAGCTCGACGACGACCACCTGGCCGGCCTTGGCCTGGCCGGTCGCGCCCTTGGGGATCAGAATGTCCTGGCCATAGCGCTTGTCTTCGGGGGCGACAAGCCAGACTCCGCTTTCCTGCAGCAGACGGCCAATGATGGGTTGCGCGGCGCGCTCGATGATCTCCAGCACCCGCCCCTCGGGCCGACCCTTGCGGTCGAAGCGCACGATGCGAGCCTTGACACGGTCCTTGTGCAGCACGGCCCGCATCTCGTTGGGCGGCAGGTAGATGTCGGGCTCGCCGTCATCACGCACCACGAAGCCGTGGCCGTCGCGATGGCCGCTGATGGTTCCTTCGAATTCTTCCAGCAGGCTGCCGGAGTG
The DNA here is from genome assembly GCF_027532185.1 of Hylemonella sp. GTDB lineage: Bacteria > Pseudomonadota > Gammaproteobacteria > Burkholderiales > Burkholderiaceae_C > Hylemonella. Next base: position 467,199 of record NZ_JAPZSV010000002.1, read on the forward strand.
AGCAATATTCTTGATATACAATCCTGTTCTTGTTCCTGAGATGCCCAGGTGGCGGAATTGGTAGACGCACTAGTTTCAGGTACTAGCGCTGAGAGGCGTGGAGGTTCGAGTCCTCTCCTGGGCACCAAGTTTATGACCAAAAGCCGCTGATCTTCAGCGGCTTTTTGTTTTTCTGCGGGGCCTTCGCAACATCGCAGATCGAGCATCACACGCCATCGTGCTCCAGCCGAATGCGCCAAAAAATCAGTCTATAATTCGCGCTTTCCTGAAAGCCCAGATGGCGGAATTGGTAGACGCACTAGTTTCAGGTACTAGCGCTGAGAGGCGTGGAGGTTCGAGTCCTCTTCTGGGCACCAAGATGCGAAAAAGCCGCTGCACCGCAGCGGCTTTTTTCATTCTCGATCGACAGGCAATCTGACCGAGCGGGAAGGGCTTGAACCAGCAACGCCGTGGAACCGGCTCTGCCGGGCCACTGGCGTTGCCCTCTGCAAGGCGGATGGCGAAGCGAACGTAGGGAGCGGAGCCTGGGGGTGTTCAATCAGACAGGAACGGCCACCAGATCGTGGCCCTGCGCGCCCACGATGCGCGCCCGCGTGAACTCTCCCACCCTGAGCGTCTTGCTGATCTTCTCCGGCGGCAGCAGCTGCACCACGCCGTCGATCTCGGGCGCATCGGCGTAGCTGCGACCCACCCCGCCCTTGCGGCCCAGGGCCGGCGCGCTGTCCACGAGCACCTGCATGGTCGCGCCGATGCGCCGCTGCAGGCGGGCCGTGGACACCTCTTCGGCCACGGCCATGAAGCGCGCGCGGCGCTCCTCGCGCAGCGCCTCGGGCAGCATGCCCGGCAGCTCGTTGGCGGCCGCGCCCTTGACGGGGCTGTAGGCAAAACAACCCGCACGGTCGATCTGCGCCTCGCGCATGAAGTCCAGCAGGTGCGTGAACTCTTCTTCGGTCTCACCGGGGAAGCCGGCGATGAAGGTGCTGCGGATCACCAGCTCGGGGCAGATCTCACGCCAGCGCTGGATGCGCTCCAGGTTGCGCTCGCCGCTGGCCGGGCGCTTCATGCGCCGCAGCACCTCAGGGTGGCTGTGCTGGAAGGGCACGTCGAGATAAGGCAGCACCAGGCCCTGCGCCATCAGCGGCAGGATCTCGTCGACATGCGGATAGGGATAGACGTAATGCAGGCGCACCCAGGCGCCATGCGCCTCGGCCAGCGCGCCCAGGGACTGCACCAGATCCAGCATGCGGGTCTTGACCGGCTTGCCGTCCCAGAAACCGGTGCGGTACTTCACGTCCACACCGTAGGCCGAGGTGTCCTGACTGATCACCAGCAACTCTTTCACGCCGCCTTCAAACAGGGCCTTCGCCTCCTTGAGCACATCACCGACCGGGCGCGAGGCCAGGTCACCGCGCATCGAGGGAATGATGCAGAAGGTGCAGCGGTGGTTGCAGCCCTCGCTGATCTTCAGGTAGGCGTAGTGGCGCGGCGTGAGCTTGAGCCCGGCTTCCCCGAAAGCACCCGGCACCAGGTCGATGAAGGGATCGTGCGGCTTGGGCAGGTGGGCGTGCACGGCGTCCATCACTTCCTGCGTGGCGTGCGGGCCGGTCACGGCCAGCACGCTGGGGTGCATTTCCCTGACCAGATTGCCGCCGCCCTCGCCCGTCTTGGCGCCCAGGCAGCCCGTCACAATGACTTTGCCGTTCTCGGCCAGGGCCTCGCCGATGGTGTCCAGGCTCTCCTTGACAGCGTCATCGATGAAACCGCAGGTGTTCACGATCACCAGATCCGCGCCCTGGAAGGTCTTGGAGGTCTGGTAGCCCTCGGCACTCAATTGCGTGAGGATCAGCTCGGAATCCGTCAGGGCCTTGGGACAGCCCAGGCTGACGAACCCGACCTTGGGGGGCTGCACGCTGGCAGCGGGGGACAAAACTTCGCTCATGGCCGCTATTGTCCCAGTATTCCTTCCGGCCTGGCGCCGGGCGCTCAGAGATCGGGCAGGCGACTCTGGGCTGCGGCCAGGAAGGCTTCCAGCAGGGGCGAGCAGTCCAGCAAGTCATTGCCGGCCTGGCTGTGAAACTCCGGATGCCATTGCACGCCGCAGACGAAGCTGCCGCCATTCCAGCGGATGGCCTCGATCACGCCGTCATCACTGCTCAACGCCTCCACCACCATGTCGCGCCCCAGTCGATGGACACCCTGGTGGTGGATGGACACGACCTGCCCGTCGGACCGCTCACCGAACCAGCCGCGCATCAGGCCGTCTTCGGCAAAGCTCACGCGATGCACATGCCGATCGTAGTGGCCGCTTTCATGGTCGTGCGTGTCGGGACGCTGGGTCCGCAAATCCTGGTAGAGCGAGCCCCCGAGCGCCACATTGAGCAGCTGCATGCCACGGCAGATGCCCAGGATGGGTTTTCCGGCCTCCATGAACTCATGCACCAGCTCCAGCTCGTAGGCATCCCGCACCGGGTCGCCGCTCCATTCGGACCGCAGTGGCTCCTCGCCATAGGCGCGCGGACTCACGTCGGCACCGCCCTGCAGGATGAGGCCGTCAAGGTACTGTGCATAGTCGCGCAGACGGATATTGCTGCGTATCAGCTCGCCGCCCTGCACCACCGACGGGACCATGAGCAGCAGCACGTCGCGTGACATGGCCCACTGGGCCACGCTCTGCTCGTACACCAGCAGGGTCTTGGTCTTGATGCCGCTGGCACCGGGTTCGGGATGAAAGATGCGGGCCGAGAGGCCGATGCGCAGAGGGGGGCGGCTGCTCATGCCGTCATTGTCGCCCCAAGCGCGGCGCGGCGCAAAGCAGCGCCGCCATCAACGCTTGAGTCCGAAGGTCTCCAGCATCTGCTCGGTCTGCTTCTGCATCTGCTCCTGCATCTGCAGATATAGGTTTTTCGACTGTTCGAGGTTCTGCGTCACCAGCCCCTGCATCATGGGTGCCTGCATGGCCATGAACTGGTTCCACATCTCGGGTGTCAGGCCCTGGGACTGCTCAGCCATGCGGGTCTGCAGTTCCTGCATCGTCTGGATGTTCTTCTCCAGGTAGCCGCCCATCAAGCCCTGCATGGCGTGCCCATAAAAACGGATGATGTTGGCCAGCAACGAGGTGCTGAACATGGGCGTGCCGCCCGCTTCTTCTTCCAGGATGATCTGCAACAGGATGCTGCGCGTGAGGTCTTCGCCACTCTTGGCATCACGCACCACGAAGGCTGCGCTGTCCATGACCAGTTGCTTGATCTCGGCCAGCGTGATGTAGCTCGAGGTCTGGGTGTCGTACAGACGGCGGTTCGGGTATTTCTTGATCACCCGCTCGGCGCCTGCAGGCGCCTCAGCCTTTTTTTCCTTCATACCCGGATCTCCTCTCCTCGGTCCTCACGTCAGCACCGTTGCACTGAGTCGCAACACATTCTAGGAAGCCCCATGGGGCCGTGCCCCAAGGTTTACCCTGAGGGGGCATGGCACCCGGTGAAAAGAGGAAGGGATTGGTAGGCGCGATTGGACTCGAACCAACGACCCCCACCATGTCAAGGTGGTGCTCTAACCAGCTGAGCTACGCGCCTGAGAATTTGTTCGAGACCGCGAGTATAGCAGCAAAAGTGATGAGCTCCGTTGGGGTCGTGGCAGACTCCGATCTGCGCGCAGGCCCGGGGTCATAATTGACGTTTACGTCAACGTCAATCACAGGAGAACTTCATGCAGATCGCTGGCAAGGTATTCATCGTCACCGGTGGCGCTTCGGGACTGGGCGAAGGCACGGCCCGCATGCTCGCGGCCAACGGCGGCAAGGTCGTCATCGCCGACCTGCAGGTCGAGCGCGGCGAGGCCGTTGCCAAGGAGATCGGCGGCGCCTTCGTCAAATGCGATGTGAGCCAGGAAGCCGATGGCCAGGCCGTGGTGGCCAAGGCCGTGTCGCTGGGCAAGCTCATGGGCCTGGTCAACTGCGCGGGCATCGCGCCGGCCGAGAAAACCGTGGGCAAGAACGGCGCACACGCGCTGAGCACGTTCAGCAAGACCATCACGGTGAACCTGATCGGCAGCTTCAACATGATCCGACTGGCCGCCGACGCCATGTGTAAGAACGAGCCCGAGCCCACGGGCGAGCGCGGCGTGCTGATCTCCACCGCCAGCGTGGCCGCCTACGACGGCCAGATCGGACAGGCGGCCTACAGCGCGTCCAAGGGCGGCGTGGTCGGCATGACCCTGCCCATCGCACGCGACCTGGCACGCAATGGCATCCGCAACATGACCATCGCCCCCGGCATCTTCGGCACGCCCATGCTCTTCGGCATGCCGCAGGAGGTTCAGGACGCGCTGGCCGCCAGCGTGCCCTTCCCGAGCCGCCTGGGCACACCCGAGGACTACGCCAAGCTGGCGCGGCACATCATCGAGAACGACATGCTCAACGGCGAGGTGATCCGCCTCGACGGCGCCATCCGCCTCGCGCCACGCTGAGCACAGACCGACCATGCGTCGCCCTCGGCTCACCCACCTGCTCGCGCTGCTGACGGCAGCGATGCTGGTGGGCGCGCCGGCGGGCGCGAAATCGCCAGCGCCAGCGGGCGCACCGCTGCAGCCCGAGGCGGCCAGCGGTCGCCAGGCCAAGCCCGGCTGGTCCAGCCGCAAGTTCGCGGTGGCCGCAGCGCATCCTCTGGCGGTCGATGCGGGCTACCGAGTTCTCAAGGAAGGCGGCAGTGCCATCGACGCGGCGGTCGCCGTGCAGATGGTGCTGACCTTGGTCGAACCGCAGTCCAGCGGCATCGGCGGCGGCGCATTTCTGCTGCACCACGATGGCAAGATCACCGAGGCCTATGACGGCCGCGAGACGGCGCCCAGTGCCGTCGATGAACAACTGTTCCTCGACGATCAGGGCAAGCCCCTGTCCTTCCAGGCAGCCGTGCACAGCGGGCGTTCGGTCGGCACCCCCGGCGTGCTGCGCCTGCTGGAGCTGGCCCATCGCCAGCACGGCCAATTGCCCTGGGCCCGTCTGTTCGAACCCGCGATCGCCCTGGCCGAGCAGGGCTTTGCCGTGAGCCCGCGCCTGCACGCCCTGCTGGCCGAAACCCCCGAGTTGCGGCGTGACCCGGTGGCGGCCGCGCATTACTACGATGCCCAGGGCCGCCCCTGGCCTGTGGGCCATATGCTCAGCAACCCTGAACTTGCCGCGGTGCTGCGACGCATCGCCGCCGAAGGCAGTGCCGCCTTCTATGGCGGCGAGGTGGCCGAAGCCATCGTGCGCAAGGTGCGCGAGCATCCGATCCATCCGGGCCGTTTGAGCCTGGAGGACCTCACGGAGTACGAAGCCACGGTGCGCCCGCCCCTGTGTTTCGTCTACAGCGCACGGCCGCTGAACCCGCCCCAGGCCAAGACAAGGGCGCGGATGCGTGACGTGCGCATCTGCGGCATGCCGCCGCCCAGCTCCGGCACGCTCGCGGTGGGACAGATCCTGGGCCTGCTGGCCCACACCCCCGCCGCGAAGCTGCCACCGCAGCGCAGTCCTCAGGGGCTGCGACCCGGCCCGCACTGGCTGCACCTCTATGCCGAAGCCGCGCGCCTGGCCTTCGCCGACCGCGCGCTTTATGTGGCCGACCCCGACTACGTGCCGCCGCCGGGCCCCAGCTGGATGAGCCTGCTTGACGACGACTACATCGCCCAGCGGGCCAAGCTGATCCAGAGCGGTCCGCACGGCAAGCGCGTGCCCGAGGCTCCAGCGGGTGTGCCCGCCGGTGTGCAGCAGAGCCGCGCCCCCATGCCCGAACAGCCCGAGTACGGCACCAGCCACATCAGCATCGTCGACAGCCAGGGCCGTGCCCTGGCGATGACGAGCAGCATCGAAGCCGCCTGGGGGGCCCGCCTCATGGTCAACCGCGGCGTGGGTCTCTCCGGCGGCTTCCTGCTCAACAACCAGCTGACCGACTTCAGCTTCGTGCCACGCAGCGAGTCGGGCGCGCCGATCGCTAACCGTGTGGAGCCGCGCAAGCGCCCGCGCTCGTCCATGACGCCGCTCTTGGTCTTCGAGCGCCCGCGCGGCGAATTCCTGCTGAGCGGCGGCAGCCCGGGGGGGGCCTACATCATCCATTACACGGGCAAGCTGCTCTACAGCACGCTGCACTGGGGACTGGACGTGCAGCAGGCCATCAACCTGCCCAATATCGCGTCCTTCGGCGGACCCGTGCTGCTGGAAGAAGGTGGCTTCCCGCCCGCTACCTTACGCGCCCTGCGCCAGCGCGGACACGTCGTGCGCGAGCAGCCTCTGACCAGCGGCCTGCAGGCCATCCAGGTGCGGGGCAAGGGGCTCTACGGCGGCGCCGACCCGCGGCGCGAGGGTGTGGTCCGGGGCGATTGAGCGGGCTTCCTACAATCAGGCCCTAGCTATGGCCATCCCCCAGTCCTTCATCCAGGAGTTGCTCGCACGCGCCGACGTGGTCGAGATCGTTGGCCGCACCGTACAGCTCAAGAAGGGCGGCGCCAATTTCATGGGCCTGTGCCCTTTCCATGCGGAGAAGTCGCCCTCCTTCACGGTCAGCCCGACCAAGCAGTTCTACCACTGCTTCGGCTGTGGCAAGCATGGGGATGCGATCAACTTCCTGATGGAGCAGACGGGCATGAGCTTCATCGAGGCCGTGCGCGACCTGGCCCAGCACTACGGGCTGCAGGTGCCCGAAGACGAGGCCAGCCCGCAGGACCGTGCGCGCGCGGCCGAGCAGCGCCAGAAGCAGGCCACGCTCAGCGACGTGCTGGAGAAAGCCGGCGAAGCCTGGCGCAAGCAGCTCAAGAACTCGCCGCGCGCGGTGGACTACCTCAAGCGCCGCGGACTCTCGGGCGAGGTGGCCAAGGCCTTCGGTCTGGGCTATGCCCCCGAGGGCTGGCGCGGCCTGGCCAGCGTGTTCCCGAACTACGACGACCCGCTGCTCACGGAGTCCGGCCTGGTCATTGCCAGCGAGGGCGAGGATGGTGGTGAGGGCAAACGCTACGACCGCTTCCGCGACCGCATCATGTTCCCCATCCGCAACGTCAAGGGTGAATGCATCGGCTTTGGCGGACGCGTGCTCGGCGACGAAAAGCCCAAGTACCTGAATTCGCCCGAGACCCCGGTCTTCAGCAAGGGACACGAGCTCTACGGCCTGTTCGAGGCGCGCAATGCCATCCGCGACGCGGGCTACGTGCTGGTCACCGAAGGCTATATGGACGTGGTGGCCCTGGCCCAACTGGGCTTTCCGAATGCCGTCGCCACGCTGGGCACAGCCTGCACCACGGACCATGTGCAGAAACTCTTCCGCTTCACCGACTCGGTCGTCTTCAGCTTCGACGGCGACGCCGCCGGCCGACGCGCCGCGCGCCGCGCACTCGACGGCGCCCTGCCCTATGCCTCCGATGTGCGTACGGTCAAGTTCCTCTTCCTGCCCGCCGAACACGACCCGGACAGCTATATCCGCGAATTCGGAAAGGAAGCCTTTGCGCGCTGCGTGAGCGAGGCCGTGCCGCTGAGCCGCTTTCTGATCGAATCGGCACGCGAGGGCTGTGACCTGGCCACGGCTGAGGGACGCGCCCGCCTGGCCAGCAACGCCAAGCCGCTGTGGAACGCCCTGCCCGACGGTGCGCTCAAGCGCCAGTTGCTCGGCGAGATCGCTGGCCTGGTGCAACTCGACACGCAGGAGCTGGGCGGCCTCTGGGCCGGCACGCCTGCCCGTGGCGTTGCCGCACGGAACACGGAACGTGGTCAGGCCCCGGCTACAGAAACCAGCGACGGCTGGCGCCCCCGTGCCGCGCGGCCGGCCGCCAGCCGCCCGGCCGGCCGGGCCCAACCCGTCAACCGGGCCGACCATGCTACGCGCCTGCTGCTGGCCCACAGCCAGCTTTGGGACCAGATTTCGGGGGAGGAACACGGCCTGCTGTGTGCCCTGCCCGGCGCCCACGGTGAGCTGCTGAGCTGGCTCGAAGCCCAGCTGCATGAGCATGGCCCCCAGCCCTGGGCCGCGCTGCGCGAGGCCCTGCGCGAGCACCCGGCCCAGGCCCTGGCCGACCGCTTGATGCTGGGCTCCGACATCGCCGCCACCGACGACCACAGCGAAGCCCTGGCGGAATTGCGCAACCTGCTCAAGCGCATGCTCATCGACCAGCTCAAGGCCGAGGAGACCGAGGCCATCGAAGCCGCCCGCCTGGATCCGGCGGCCCTGGGGCGCTACCGCGAACTCCAGGCCCGCCGCCTGGCCCTGGAAACGGGTGCGGCCGCCGCGCAATGACCGCCGCCAGGCCGCACCAGCATTGAATTTCCCGCTTTCGCGGGTATAATCCACGACTGATTTCCGGCAAGAGCGACAGCAGCACCTCCGGGCCAGGCCAACCGTAGCCTACGCGCACCACCGGCCACCTTACCGCAAGGACTGCATCCCAAATGTTCGCCCTCCCATCTTGCCCCTGAGGATTTCTCGCCTCTGTCCCCCAACCGCGCCGGTGCTGAACACGGTGCTGTGTTTGTTTCTTCGTGTCCGTTTTTGATGTTTCGAGGTTGATCCATGCCCGCTCAAAAGTCCAAGAAGCCTGCAAAGCCCGCCGCCAAGCCCGTCGTGAAGGCTGCCGCCAAACCTGCCGCCAAGGCCAAACCCGCTGTCAAAGCCGCCGCCCCCAAAGCCGCGGCCAAGAAGGCGGTCGCCAAGCCTGCGGACAAGTCCAAGGCACAGCCCGCTCCGAAAGCCCAGAAAGTGCCTGCTTCCAAGACCCCCGCCAAAACTGTCAAGACCGAAAAAGCCGAGAAGGCTGCCAAGCCCAGCGCGGCCGAGCTGAAGAAAGCCGCTGCCGCCGCCGCTGTTGCGCCCGAAGCAGCTGTTGCCAAGAAAAAGCCGGGCCGCCCGCCCAAGGCCGCCGCCGCCGAGTCCAGCGCCCCGCCCAAGACCGGCGCCAAGCGCGGCCGCAAGCCCAAGGCCGCGGCCGGCAAGGGTGAGGACGAAGAAGACGTCGACCTCGAAGCCGAGTTCGCCGAGGAAACCCCTGACGCTGGTGCCGCCACCGGCGAGAAGGTCAAACCGCTGCGCATGAAGATCAGCAAGGCCAAGGAACGGGCCTTGATGAAGGAATTCGGCCTGGATGAGACCGTGCTGTCCGAAGAGGACATGCAGAAGCGCCGCCAGCGCCTCAAGCTGCTGATCAAGCTGGGCAAGACGCGCGGCTACCTCACGCACGGCGAGATCTCCGACCACCTGCCCGACAAGCTGGTCGACGCCGAGACGCTGGAAGTCGTGATCTCTATGCTCAACGACATGGGCGTGGCCGTCTACGAGCAGACCCCGGACGCCGAGACCCTGCTGCTGAACAACACCGGCCCGACCGCCGCCACCGAAGAGGAAGCCGAGGAAGAAGCCGAGGCCGCCCTGTCCACCGTGGACAGCGAATTCGGCCGCACCACCGACCCCGTGCGCATGTACATGCGCGAGATGGGCACGGTCGAGCTGCTGACCCGCGAAGGTGAAATCGAGATCGCCAAGCGCATCGAAGGTGGCCTGATGGACATGATGGAGGCCATCAGTGCCTCCCCCGCCACCATCGCCGAGATCCTGCGTATGGCCGAGGAAATCCGCGAAGGCAAGGTCGTGATCTCCACCGTGGTCGACGGCTTTGTCAACGCCGAAGAGAGCGACGACTATGTGGCCGAGGAAGACTTCGACGAGTACGACGAAGCCGACGATGACGACGGCAAGGGCGGCTCCAAGGCACTGACCAAGAAGCTCGAAGAACTCAAGAACCAGGCCCTGGAGCGCTTCGACCGCATCCGCGGCCTGTTCGAGAAGGTCCACAAGGTCTACGACAAGGAAGGCTACGGCACCCCGGCCTACCAGAAGGCACAGAAGAACCTGTCCGATGAGCTGATGACCATCCGCTTCACGGCCAAGACCATCGAGAAGCTCTGCGATCTGGTGCGTGCCCAGGTGGACGACATCCGCAAGAAGGAACGCGAGCTGCGCCGCATCATCGTCGACAAGTGCGGTTACCCGCAGGAGCACTTCATCGCCGACTTCAGCGGCCGTGACAAGCATGGCCACCCCGCCAAGTCGCACCTGCTCGACCTCAAGTGGATCGAGAAGCAGGCCGCCGCCGGCAAGCCCTGGAGCGCCGTCATGGCGCGCAACATTCCGCCCGTGCAGGACCTGCAGCAGAAGCTGATCGACCTGCAGTCGCGCGTGGTGGTGCCGCTGGACCAGCTCAAGGACATCAACAAGCGCATGAACGAAGGCGAGGCCTCCTCGCGCGCGGCCAAGAAGGAAATGATCGAGGCCAACCTGCGCCTCGTGATCTCGATTGCCAAGAAGTACACCAACCGCGGCCTGCAGTTCCTGGACCTGATCCAGGAAGGCAACATCGGCCTGATGAAAGCCGTGGACAAGTTCGAATACCGCCGCGGCTACAAGTTCTCGACCTACGCCACCTGGTGGATCCGCCAGGCCATCACCCGCTCCATCGCGGACCAGGCCCGCACCATCCGCATCCCGGTGCACATGATCGAGACCATCAACAAGATGAACCGCATCAGCCGCCAGCACCTGCAGGAGTTCGGCTTCGAGCCCGACGCCAGCCTGCTGGCGCAGAAGATGGAGATCCCGGAAGACAAGATCCGCAAGATCATGAAGATCGCCAAGGAGCCGATCTCGATGGAAACCCCCATCGGCGACGACGACGACAGCCACCTGGGCGACTTCATCGAGGACACGGCCAACACCGCGCCGGTGGACGCCGCCATGCAGGCCGGCCTGCGCGAGGTGGTCAAGGACATCCTCGACAGCCTCACGCCGCGCGAAGCCAAGGTGCTGCGCATGCGCTTCGGCATCGAGATGACCAGCGACCACACGCTGGAAGAGGTGGGCAAGCAGTTCGACGTGACCCGCGAACGCATCCGCCAGATCGAGGCCAAGGCGCTGCGCAAGCTCAAGCACCCGAGTCGGTCGGACAAGCTGCGGAGTTTCACGGACAACATCTGATCTGTTGTCTTCGCTCTTGAAGCGGCCCGCTTTCGAGCGGGCTTTTTCTTGTTCTGCGCTGTGTTTTTTGCTGTCGTGGCATTGCCGGGTCTCGCCCCGGCGGGCGAGGTACTTTCTTTTGCTTCGCCAAAAGAAAGTACCCAAAGAAAAAGCGAGCCGGATTCGTCGGCCCGCTACGCGGGCACGCTGCGTTGCTCGGTCTGAGCGGGGTGCGCGCAAACTCGCCCTACGGGCTCAAACATGCGCGCCCCTTTTTCCGCTCAGCCCTGCGCTACTCGCCTCCTCATTACGGCGGGGGGAACCGGGAACCGAATACCGAATTCAACGAGGACGCGCCACGGCGCGTCCTCGTGGGACCCGGCTGTTTGGTATTGCCCGCCCTTGTGTCTGTGCCGAGAAGCGCAGCGGCAGGCGGATCAAGAGACGCGCATGTCTGAGCGCAGCGAGTTTGCGCGGCTCCCGCCTGGCGCGAGCATCGCAGGGTGCCCCGGCGCAGCTGGGGTCACAGACACTAGGGTCGCCTTCTTTTGCCTACTTTTCTTGGCGACGCAAGAAAAGTAGGTGCGCCGCCGGGCGCACGTCCCGGCCAAACCAGTCCGCCGGGGCGAGACCCGGCTCACCTCGATTGCCAGGATACTCAGCGAAAAGACGGGAAAACCGCAATGAGTGGGCAAGGCGCGCCCACTAAAATCAAGCCTATGTTTGCCCACCTGCGCCTGCACACCGAGTTCTCCGTCGTCGACGGCACCACCCGCATCGATGACATCGTCAAGGCCGCCACCAAGGATGGGCAACCCGCGCTGGCCATCACGGATCTGAACAACCTCTTCGGGGCCGTCAAGTTCTACAAGGAAGCGCGTGGCAAGGGCGTCAAACCTGTGATCGGGGTCGAGATCATCCTCGAAGGCCTGGGACAGGACCCGCTGGCCACGAGCAAGATGCTACTGCTGGCGCAGAACAAGCAGGGTTACCTCAACCTCTCCGAGATCTTGGCGCGGGCCTGGACTGGCAATGTGCACAAGGCTCAGGCGGTGGTCAAACTGGCCTGGCTCAAGGAATTGCACGAAGGGCTGATCGCGCTCTCCGGTGCGCAGAGCGGCGCCGTGGGCCAGGCTCTGGTACAGGGCGATATGGGCCGTGCGCACGACCTCGCCCTGCAGCTGTCCACCACCTTCCCGCACCGCTACTACCTGGAACTGCAGCGCGCCGGCCGGCCCGACGACGAGCCGCACGTCACCGCGGCTGTGCAGCTGGCCGCACGCCTGAAGCTGCCCGTGGTGGCCACGCACCCGGTGCAATTCGCCACCGCCGACGACTACGAGGCGCACGAAGCGCGGGTCTGCATCTCCGAAGGCGAAATCCTGGGCAACCCGCGGCGGGTGCGTAAGTTCACGCGCGAGCAGTATTTCAAATCGAGCGCGCAGATGAAGGCCCTGTTCGCCGACATCCCCAGCGCCGTGGCCAACACGCTGGAGATCGCCAAGCGCTGCAATCTGACGCTGGTGCTGGGCAAGCCGCAGCTGCCCAACTTCCCCATCCCTGGCGGCCTCTCCATCGACGAATACTTCCGCAAGGTCTCCTTCCAAGGGCTGGAGGAACGCCTAGCCCACCTCTACCCGGATGCTGCGAAGCGTGACGCCGAACGCCCGCGTTATGTCGAGCGCCTGGAGTTCGAGATCGCCACCATCCTCAAGATGGGTTTCCCGGGCTACTTCCTCATCGTGGGTGACTTCATCCAGTGGGCCAAGGCCAACGGCTGTCCGGTGGGCCCGGGCCGCGGCTCGGGTGCGGGTTCGCTGGTGGCCTATGCGCTCAAGATCACGGACCTGGATCCGCTGGAATACAAGCTGCTGTTCGAGCGTTTCCTGAACCCCGAACGCGTCTCGATGCCCGACTTCGACATCGACTTCTGCCAGGCCAACCGCGACAAGGTCATCGACTACGTCAAGAACAAGTACGGCAAGGAGGCGGTCAGCCAGATCGCCACCTTCGGCACCATGGCCGCGCGCGCGGCCATCCGCGACGTGGGCCGGGTGCTGGACATGAGCTACACCTTCTGCGACGGCATCTCCAAGCTCATCCCCAACAAGCCGGGCCAGCACATCACCATCGCGGGCGCCCTGGCCGAGGTGCCCGAACTGGCCGAACGGCTGGAGAAGGAAGACGAGGTCAAGACCCTGCTCGCGCTGGCGCAGAAGCTCGAGGGCATGACGCGCAACGTGGGCATGCACGCTGGCGGTGTGCTGATCGCCCCGGGCAAGCTGACTGACTTCTGCCCGCTCTACCAGCAGCCGGGCAGCGACTCGGCCGTGAGCCAGTACGACAAGGACGACGTGGAAGCCATCGGCCTGGTGAAGTTCGACTTTCTGGGCCTGGCCACCCTGACCATCCTGGAGATCGCGCGCGAGTTCATCATGCAGCGCCACCCGGGCCAGGAGAACTTTGCCTTCGAGAACATCCCGCTCAACGACCGCGCCACCTACCAGCTCTTCCAGGAGGGCAAGACGGAAGCGGTGTTCCAGTTTGAAAGCCGCGGCATGCAGGGCATGCTGCGCGACGCCAAGCCCACCCGCCTGGAAGACCTGATCGCGCTCAACGCGCTCTACCGCCCCGGCCCCATGGACCTGATCCCGAGCTTCGTGGCACGCAAGCACGGGCGTGAGGAGGTCGAGTACCCGCACCCGGCCGTGGCCGAGATGCTCAGCGAGACCTACGGCATCATGGTCTACCAGGAGCAGGTGATGCAGACGGCGCAGATCCTGGGCGGCTACTCCCTCGGTGGCGCCGACCTCCTGCGCCGCGCCATGGGCAAGAAGAAGGCCGAGGAGATGGCCGAGCACCGCGAGCGCTTCCGCGCCGGTGCGCTCAAGACGCACAACATCCCGCAGGACAAGGCCGACGAGATCTTCGACCTGATGGAGAAGTTCGCCGGCTACGGTTTCAACAAGTCACACGCGGCTGCCTATTCGCTGCTGGCTTACCACACGGCCTGGCTCAAGGTCCACTACACGGCCGAGTTCTTCTGCGCCAACATGACCGTGGAAATGGACGACACGGACAAGCTGAAAGTGTTGTTCGAGGACGCCCAGAAGATGGGCATGACCTTCGAGCCGCCGGACGTGAACCGTGGCCACTACCGCTTCGAGCCGATTTCCGACACCGTGATCCGCTACGGCCTGGGCGCCGTCAAGGGCACGGGGCAGCAGGCCATCGAGGCCATCGTGCGAGCCCGCGAAGAAGGTGGCCCATTCAAGAGCCTCTACGACTTCTGCGTGCGCGTGGACCGTACGCGCCTGAACAAGCGCACCATCGAGGCCCTGATCAAGGCTGGTGCCTTCGATTCCCTGCACCTTAACCGCGCCGAGCTGCTGGCGTCCATCGACCGCGCCTTCGACTTCGCCAACGCCACGGCCGCCAACGCCAACCAGACGGGCCTCTTCGACCTCGGTGACGACAGCCACGGATCGAGCACGCAGGAGCCGGAACTGGTCGAGGCCCTGCCCTGGGGTGTGAAGGAACGCCTCACGCACGAGAAGACGGCCGTGGGCTTCTACCTCTCGGGCCATCTCTTCGACGAAGTGGCCATGGAGGTCCGCCGCTTTGCCAAGCGCGAACTGGCGGATCTGATCGACACGCGCGAGCCCCAGCTGCTGGCCGGCATCATCGGCGACTTCCGTGTCATCAACGGTCAGCGCGGCCGCCTGGGCCTGTTCAAGCTCGACGACAAGAGCGCCGTCCTCGATGCCCGCGTGGACGAGGCGCTGATGAACGCCAACAAGCATCTGTTCAAGGACGACGAGCTCGTGATCGTCATGGCCAAGGTCATGCCCGACCGCTTCTCGGGCGGCCTGCAGCTCAACGTCAACCAGATCTGGAGCCTGGAGGCGGCGCGTTGCCGCTTCGGCAAATACCTGCGCGTGGCCGTCAACGGGCGTGCGCCCGATGTGCAGCGCCTGGTGGCCGATCATCCGCCCAAGCGGGAGATCACCGAACAGGGCGAGCTGCTGCGCGGCCTGGGCGTACGTCTGAGCCTGCGCCGCGAGGGTTCGGGCATCGCCGCCGCCGCCGAGCTGCAGCTCGGGGATGACGCGAAGTTCTACCCGAGCGATGCCGCACTCGCCGGCTGGATGGCCCAGGCCGACCAGGGACGCGCGGTCATCGTGTACGAGTGAGGCTGAGCTTCACCTTTTGGAGGCCAGGCCCACGTCTGAGATGCTGACGGTGATGATTTCGTAGATGCTGGTGGCCAGCACGGCCACGAAGACCAGCATCACCGTGATCATGATCATCAGGCCGGTCCCGGTGCTGCTCAGGCGCACGGTCGCTGCGGCCTGCAGGGCCAGGGGCATGATGAGCCAGCCCAGCAGGCTGGCCAGGATCACGGCGAACAACACCCGGATCTTGTTGGCCCGCGCTCCGCTGAACAATCCGAAGACAAAGACGGCTAGCGCCAGCACCAGGGCCGCGATGGACACGGTGTTGCCCAGATCCGGCCAATACAACACCAGATTGCCTGACTGCATGTTCGATCTCCTTCAAGGATGCGCGTAGACGGGAGGTCTCGGGTGCTGCGCCGGCACCTGCAGGCTTTATACCTGCAAACCTGCGTCCACTCCGCGCGCGCAAACCTAAAATCCCTGCTGTGCAGACCATCCTCAATATCTCCGCCTACAAATTCGTCCCCCTGCCCGACGCCCCGGCCCTGCGCGACCAGCTGCACGCGCGGGCCACGGCGCTGGCGCTCAAGGGCACGATCCTGCTGGCCGAAGAGGGCATCAACCTCTTCCTCGCCGGCACCGAGGCGGCCGTGCGCAGTTTCGTGACCGAACTGCGGCAGGACACGCGCCTGCAGGACCTGGCACCTAAGGAGAGCTGGTCGGAGCGTCAGCCCTTCCGCAAGATGCTGGTCAAGGTCAAGCGCGAGATCATCCGCATGAACCACCCCACGATCCGGCCTGCCGAAGGCCGCGCACCGGCGGTGCCCGCGGCCACCGTGAAACGCTGGCTGGACCAGGGCCATGATGACGCGGGCCGCCCCGTGGTGACGCTGGACACGCGCAACGCCTTCGAGGTGGATCACGGCAGCTTCGAGGGTGCCATCGACTGGCGCATCAGCAAGTTCTCCGATTTTCCAGCCGCTCTGCTGGCCCATAAGGACGAGCTCGCCGGCAAGACCGTCGTGAGCTTCTGCACCGGCGGCATCCGCTGCGAGAAGGCGGCGATCTACATGCAGGAGGCCGGTATCGAGCATGTCTACCAGCTCGAAGGCGGCATCCTGAAGTATTTCGAGGAGACCGGCGGTGTGCACTATCGTGGGGCCTGTTTTGTCTTTGACGAACGGGAGGCTTTGGGCCATGACCTGACGGCGCGCCAGCCGTAACTTATTCCCGTTTCGCTCCGAAGACGGGGCTGGAGCGCGGACCTGTTTCGGCATACCATGGATGCACCCCAGGCAACTCCCGCAGCCATGCCGCGCGCCCCGTACACCGCCCCCCGACCGGCCAACGCACTGCGCCGGCGCTGTGTCCTGCTACTGGGGATCCTCGGCCCCTGGCTCAGCGGCGGCTGTTCGCCGCCAGCGCCCCTGCGACTCGTCGGCCATCCCTGGCCCGGGCATGAACCGTTTTTCCTGGCGCAGCATCTGGGGTATCTGCCGGCCCAGCCCCTGCTGCAGCTGCAGGAGACCGCCACCTTGCAGGAATCGCTGCAGCGTCTGCGCGAGTCGCGCGCCGACGGCGCCATGCTGCCGCTGAGCGACGTGCTGCAGCTGCGGGATGAAGGACTGAAACTGCAGGTGGTGCTGGTGCTGGACGTCTCGCGCGGGGCCGATGTGGTGCTGATGCAGACCGGCCTGCGCGGCCTGTCTGCATTGCGCGGACAGCGTGTCGGAGTGGAGAACAGCAGCCAGGGCACGCTGATGCTCCAGCTGGCCCTGGACAAAGCGGGCCTGCAGGCGGGGGACGTGCAGATCGAGCGCCTGCCTTACGAGCAGCATGAACTGGCCTGGGAGCGGCGCGACGTCCATGCTCTCGTGACCCACGAACCCGTGGCCAGCCGGCTGCTCGCACGCGGCGCCTACGCGGCGCTCAACACGCGCCAGCTGCCCGATACCCTGTTCCACGTCCTGGCCGTACGCAGCGATGTGCTGCCCCTGCATGGGGATGCGATGCGCGCTGCGCTGGCCGGCTATTTCCAGGCACTGGACTACCAACGTGGCAATCCCTGGGATGCGGCCTACCGGATGGCGCCGCGCCTTCAGCTCAGTGCCGAGGCCCTGCTGGAGGCCATGCGCGGACTGGAACAGCCTGACCGCCTGGGTAACCGTCGCTACCTCGCTGAAACCGACAGCGCCCTGCAGCGCATCGCCCTGCAACTGGCTCCGCTGATGGAGCGCGCGGGCCTGTTGCGCCAGCCGGTCTCCCTGATCGATCTGGACAGCAGCGAGTACCTGCCAAGATCCTGAGAACCTCCGCGCTCCGTGCAAATGCCACACAAGCGGCATTTGGTGCAGCGGCGCACCACCGGCTCTCAAGGCGACGCGGATTCTGCCGATGTAAGCTTGCAGGGCATCTCTGTCGTCAGGATTTCCAGGAGTCTCCTACATGAACGGTTTTTTCGGGCCAGCCACCGCCCTGATGGCGCGCCTGCGCTTCAGCTACAAGTTCGCCCTGTCCGGCCTCGTCGCCCTGGCCTTGCTGCTCTACATGGGGGTCACGGAAATCACGACGCTGCACTCGCGTGTCAGCATGATCGCCTCGGAGCGGGCCGCCGTCGCGCTTATGGCGGACCTGGTCGAGTGGAACAAGGTGCTGATCGAGAGCCGCCGCATCGCCATCACCTCTGCACCGGGTGACGCGGCGGTACGCCAGCGCTTCCAGGACAACGCCAAGGCGGTCAATGCCGTGCTCAAGCGCATCGAGGAGGGTGTGGCGAAATCCGCGCCCTGGTTCGACATGAGCAAGGAGCTCAAGGGGCTGCAGGACGGCTGGACGGAGCTGCAGAAGAAGGTCGAGGCGCTACCGCTGGACGGCGAGTTCGCGCAGAAGGCCTTTGCGGCGCATGCTCCTGAATACGGCCGGCTCTACGCCTTCATGCGCGACATGGGCAACAAGTCGCGCATGGCGCTGGACCCCGACCTCGATCTCTTCTACCTCGGCTACCCGCTGGCCAACAACACACCGAGTACCGCCGGCATCGCCGTGCGCATGGCAGCCTACGCCACCTTGAACGTCACGCGCGGCGACATCAAGCCGGGTGACAAGGTCTTCTACGAGGTCACGGATGCACGTCTCAGCGACACCTTCGGCACCGTGGAGAGCATGCTGTCCCAGGCCATGAAGGCCAACCCAGAGGTCGAGAGCCGACTCAGCAAGAATTTCTCCCAGCTCAAGGACAGCTCCAAGGAGTTCACCGCCTTCATCCGCAAGAACTTCACCTCGGCCGAGACCATCGGTGTCACCCAGCAGCAGGTGGGCCAGGCTTCGCAGGCCACCATCGATGCCGCCTGGGCACTGGTCGAGGCCAACCGCAAGACCATGGATGACCTGCTGACGCAGCGCGCAAGCAGCGCCGCGCTCAAGCGCAATGTGCTGGGCCTGGTGCTGGGTCTGGGGCTGCTGCTCTCGATCTATCTCTACATGGGCATGTACTTCGGCATCGCTGGCGCCATGCAACAGGCCAAGCAGGCCGGCCGTGCCATCGCCGCCGGAGAGCTGGGCACGGTGCCCCTGCCCTCCACACGCGACGAGTTCGCCGATCTGATGCAGGACCTGCGCCAGGCCGACCAATCGCTGATGGGCATCATCAGCAATGTCAAGAACGCCGCCGAGTCCATTGCCACGGCCTCCGCCGAGATTGCACAGGGTAACGCGGATCTGAGCCAGCGCACCGAGCAGCAGGCCGGATCGCTGGAGCAGACCGCTTCGGCCATGAGCAGCCTGACCCAGACCGTGCAGCACAGCGCCGACAACGCGCGTCAGGCGACGCAGCTGGCGGCCACGGCGTCGGAGGTGGCGGCACGTGGCGGCCAGGCCGTGGGCGAAGTGGTCAGCACCATGGCGGGCATCCAGCAAGCCTCGCAGAAGATCAACGACATCATCGGCGTGATCGACGGTATCGCTTTCCAGACCAACATCCTGGCGCTCAATGCAGCGGTCGAAGCGGCCCGCGCGGGCGAGCAGGGCCGCGGTTTCGCGGTGGTGGCCGGGGAGGTGCGCAATCTCGCAGGCCGCAGCGCCGAGGCCGCCAAGGAGATCAAGGCCCTGATCTCGGACAGCGTCGGGCAGGTCGACAACGGCTCGCGCCTGGTCAGCGACGCGGGACAGACCATGGGCGAGATCGTGGCCCAGGTCCGGCGCGTCACTGATCTGATCGGCGAAATCAGCACGGCCACGGTGGAGCAGTCCTCAGGCATTGCACGGGTCAACGACTCGATCACCGGCATCGACCAGATGACGCAGCAGAACTCCGCCCTGGTCGAGGAATCGGCCGCTGCCGCAGCCAGCCTGCGCGATCAGGCCAATCGTCTGAACGAAATGGTCAGCGTCTTCAAGATCCGGAACTGAGCCCGGCCACGTTCAGGGCACGAAGCGACGCTCAGGCAGCGGGATGAACTCGGTCTCGCCCGGGACCTGGCCCAGGCGCTGGGCCTCCCAGTCCGCGGCCGCCTGCACGATGCGCTCCTTGCGGCTGGAGACAAAGTTCCACCACATGTGACGCGGACCGTCCAGCGGCGCGCCGCCGATCACGACCAGACGCGCGGCCTGGGCGCCGGCGCGGATGCGCGCCATCTCACCGGCTGGCAACACCGCCATCTGGCGAGCCGACAAGAGTCCGTCACCGATCTGAAGATCCTGGTCCACCGCATAGACCGCGCGCTCCTCGTAAAGCGGCGGCAGATCGAAGACACCGCCCGCGGGCAGCTGCACGTCGAGGTAGAGCGTGGGCATGTAGACCGCCACCGGCGAGCGATGGCCCCAGGCCTCGCCGATCAGCAGGCGCACGGTGGCATCGCCCACCTGCAGCTGCGGGATGGCGCTGGCTGGTGTGTGCACGAAGCTCGGCGCGTCTTCCTCGTGCGCACGCGGCAGCGCAGCCCAGAGCTGCAGGCCGTGGATGCGATAGTGCTGGTCCAGCAGGTCATCGGGTTTGCGCTCGGAATGCACGATGCCGCGCCCCGCCGTCATCCAGTTGATGGCACCAGGCTCGATGCGCTGCAGCGAACCCACGCTGTCACGGTGCATCTGCGCGCCCTCGAAGAGGTAGGTCACGGTGGCCAGGCCGATGTGCGGGTGCGCGCGCACGTCGTGCTCGCGCCCCGGCGTCTCGGTGACGGGACCAAAGTGGTCGAAGAAGATGAAGGGGCCGACCGCGCGCCTGGCGACGGCCGGCAGGACACGGCGCACGATGAAACCGCCGCCGAGATCTTTCTCGTGGCCCGACAGGATCAGCAGTGGATGGGGCATGAAAATCACTCCTCAGAGCGCACTGTAGCCTGCCGGGTGCGGCACGCTCAGCTGCGCAGCTTGCGGGCCACCTCGGCCACACGCTGGCCGTAGGCCTTGGCGGTCTCGAGGTCGCCCTGCGGGATCTCGTCGACGCTGGCGTCCGAGGGGGACTGCACCAGCAGGCCGACCGAGCCCCCGAGGTTGTTGATATCGTTGCGCGTGGCGGCCTTGCTGTTGGAGGGCAGCAGGCCCAGGCTGACCCAGATACCGCCGTGCTGCGAAGCCAGGGTCTGCAGATAGATCAGGCTGACCTGCTTGTCGCCGTTGAAGCTCGCGCTGTTGGTGAAACCGCCGAACACCTTGTCCTTCCAGCCCTGCGAGAACCAGGCCTTGGAGCTGGCGTCGGCGAACTTCTTGAACTGCCAGCTCACCATGCCCATGTAGGTCGGCGCGCCGAGAATGATCGCATCTGCAGCAGCGAGGGTCTCCCAGCCGCCTGCGGGCAGGTTGCCCTCGGCGTCGATGGCCAGCAGCTCGGCCTGGGCGCCCTGCGCCACGGTCTGCGCCACGCGCTGGGTGTGGCCGTAGCCGGAATGATAGACAACAACGACTTTTGCCATGGTTTAACTCCTGTGTAGTAAAGGATGGGGGAATAAAGGGTTCAGGCGCGACGAGCGTCCAGACTCCAGGCACCTGCGCCGTGCGAGGCCAGCAACAGCAGACCACCAGTCACGGCAACGTTCTTGAAGAAAAGAAGCTGCTGCATGAAAGCCTGCTCGGCCGGCACGCTCCAGTAGGCGTGGAAGAAGAAGCTCGCCACCAGCGTGAACAGCGCCAGGGCCAGCGCAGCGAGGCGGGTCTGATAGCCCACGATCAGTGCCAGGCCGCCCAGCACTTCCACCGCAATCGCTAGGGCCGCGCCCACGGCCGGCAGCGGCAGCCCGACCGAGCCGATGTAAGCCACGGTGCCGGCAAAGCCCGTGATCTTGGAAATGCCCGCAGGCAGGAAGAGCGCGGCGATCAGCAGACGGCCGGCGAGGCTCAGGGGGTTTTGCAGTGAGGCCAGCATGAGAAATGCTCCTTGTGAAAAGTGACAGACGACATCAGGCAGCGAGGTCGAACACCAGCACCTCGGCGTCGCGCCCGGCCTTGAGCGAGAGATGGTCTTCCTCGGCCAGCAGCGCGGCGTCACCGCCGCTGAGCTTCTGACCATTGACTTCCAGTTCCCCGCGCACCAGGTGCACATAGGCCTTGCGTGCCGGGTCCAGCGCCAGCTCAGCCGACTCGGCACCGTCGAACAGACCGGCGTACAGGCGCGCATCGGCATGGAGCTTCACCGAGCCCTGGGCCGCATCGGGCGAGGCCACCAGGCGCAGGCTGCCGCGCTTCTCAGCCTCGGCGAAACTCTTCTGCTCGTAGCTGGCCGGGATGCCGCGCACATTCGGCTCGATCCAGATCTGCAGGAAGTGCGTGGTGTCCTGCGGCGCGTGGTTGAACTCGCTGTGCATCACGCCACGGCCCGCGCTCATGCGCTGCACGTCGCCCGGCGGAATCGCCCGGCCATTGCCCATGTTGTCCTTGTGCGCCAGTTCACCCGAGAGCACGTAGCTGATGATCTCCATGTCGCGATGCCCGTGCGTGCCAAAGCCCGTGCCGGGGGCGATGCGGTCCTCGTTGATCACACGCAGATTGCCCCAGCCCATGTGCTCGGGGTCGTAGTAGCCGGCGAAGGAAAAACTGTGGAAGGACTTGAGCCAGCCGTGGTCGGCGTAGCCGCGGTCCTGGGACTTGCGTAGGTTCAGCATGATGGCTCCTTCTTCGTGGGTGCAGGCGCCCTGCCTGCGATGGGATGAACTTTAGGCTCCCGCCCGCGCTTTGCGATCCATGCGCTTTGATGGCATGATTCAAATAAATTGAAGCAAAATCAATTCACCATGCAAACCGCCCGCGACGTTCTGACCCCCGACGCTCTCGCCATGCTGCAGGCCATCGAAGATGCCGGCAGCTTCGCCGCCGCCGCCCGCGGCCTGGGCCTGGTGCCCAGCGCCCTGACCTACCGCGTGCGCCAGATCGAGGACGCGCTCGACGTGCTGCTCTATGACCGCAGCTCACGCCAGGCCCGGCTTACGGCAGCCGGTGCCGAGCTGCTGCGCGAAGGCCAGCGCCTGCTGCAGGAGATCGACGCCGTGGCCCACCGCGTCAAGCGCGTGGCCACGGGCTGGGAAGCCCAGTTCACCGTCACGCTCGACGGCATCATCCACCGCACCACGGCCATGGAGCTCTGCGAGAGCTTCTTCGCCCTGGGCGCGCCCACACGCCTCAAGCTGCGCGAGGAAACGCTCTCGGGCACGGTGGAGACCCTGACCAGCGGCCAGGCTGACCTGGCCATCGGCGTGGTGCTCGACTCGGGGACCCTGGCCGGCGTGCAGAGCAAGCCCCTGGGCACCATGGCGTTCGTCTACGCCGTCGCCCCGCACCATCCGCTGGCTGCACTGCCCGAGCCCTTGAGCGATGAACAGCTGCTGCGCCACCGCGCCGTGGCCGTGGCCGACACGGCGCAGCGCGGCGGCGGCCTCACCATCGGCCTGCTGGCCGGGCAGGATGTGTTCACCGTGGCCACCATGCAGTCCAAGCTCGACGCGCAGCTGCGCGGCCTGGGCGGCGGCTTTCTGCCCGAATGCATGGCGCGCCCGCACATCGAAGCCGGCCGCCTGGTCGTCAAGAAAACCGAGCGGCCGCAGCGCGTGGTGCGCGTGAGCTATGCCTGGCGCAGCAGCAACGGACGCAGCACCGGCCGCGCCCTGCAATGGTGGTTGCAGCAGCTGGAAAGCCAGGCCACGCGGGACGCCCTGCTCGGTCCGTTACAGTGGCAAGCAGACAACCCCAAAAAACGGAGATCCAGCCGATGAAAGATTCCCAGCACTTTGCCGTGATCGGCGCCGGCATGGCCGGCGTCGCCTGCGCCCGCACCCTGGTCCAGGCCGGCCACCAAGTCACCCTGGTGGAGAAGAGCCGGGGCGCAGGCGGCCGCATGTCCACACGCAACACCGAATTCGGCAGCTTCGACCACGGCACCCAGTACTTCACCGTACGCGATGCGCGCTTCGAGTTGGCCCTCCAGACCGTGCCCGGCCTGTGCCGCCCCTGGAGCGCCAACGCCGTGCGCGTGCTCGACCCGCTGGGCCGGGTGGTCGCCGCGGCCCTGCCCGCGCGCGAACCGCACTGGGTGGCCGTGCCCGGCATGAACGCGCTGGTCAAGCGCTGGGCCGAGCCGCTGCAGGCCGCCGAGCGCATGCGGACCGAGACCCGGGTGGTGAAGATCGCGCGCGACGCGCTCAGCGCCCAGCGCTGGCAGCTGCACACCGAGGGCGTGGACGGCGAACGCCATGTCTATTCCGGCTTCGACGCCGTGCTGCTGGCCATGCCCGCTGAGCAGGCGCACGAGTTGCTGCGCGCCTCGCAGCTGGTCGAGAACCTGGCGCAGCGCATCGGCGAGGTCGAGACCGCCCCCTGCTGGACGCTGATGGTCGCCTTCCCTCAGGCCATGCAACCGGGCATGAACACCCTGGGCCCGCAGTGGAATGCGGCGCGCAGCACGCACCACCGCATCGCCTGGGTGGCGCGCGAGTCCAGCAAGCCGCAGCGCGGCCCCATCGAGCGCTGGACCGCCCAGGCCAGCAAGGAATGGTCGCAGGAGCACCTGGAGGACGATGCCGAGCGGGTGCTGGGCAAGATGCTCAAGGCCTTTGCCGAAGTCACCGGCATCCGTGCCGAGCCCAGCCACGCCACCGTGCACCGCTGGCGCTACGCCCAGACCGTGCGTCCGCTGGGCGCCAGCCATCTCTGGCACGCCCACGCGCGCATCGGCGTCTGCGGTGACTGGTGCCTGGGCCATCGCGTGGAGGACGCTTTCATCTCGGGTCTGGAACTCGCGCTGGCCGCGGCCTAGATGTCCTCATCAAGCTACGTCGGCCGCTTCGCCCCCTCCCCCACGGGTCCGCTGCATGCAGGCTCGCTGGTGGCCGCGCTGGCGAGCTGGCTCGATGCGCGGGCGCACGGCGGGCGCTGGCTGGTGCGCATCGAAGACGTGGATGTGCCGCGCTGCGTGCAGGGTGCGGACCGAACCATCCTGCAGCAGCTGGCCGACTGCGGCCTCACGCCCGACGAAGCGCCGCTCTACCAGTCACGCCGCAGCACGCTCTACCAGCGCGCCCTCGACATGCTGGTGGAACATCGCCAGGCCTATGCCTGCGCGTGCTCTCGCCGCGACATCGAGGCCGAGCTGCAGCGCCTGGGTCGGGACAAGCCGCGCCATGGCGAACTCGTCTACCCCGGTACCTGCCGGCCCGAACGCGGTGGCCTGCACGGCAGGCCGGCACGCGCCTGGCGCCTGCAGGCGGTGCCCGGCACCCTGCTCTGGAACGATCGCCGCCTGGGCCCGCAGGCCCAGGACGTGGAGGCCGAGGTCGGCGACTTCGTGCTCCGGCGCGCCGACGGCTGGTTCGCCTATCAGCTGGCCGCGGTGGCGGACGATGGCGTGCAGAGCGTGACCGACGTGGTGCGCGGCGAGGATCTGGCCGACAACACCGCGCGCCAGATCCTGCTGCAAGCCGCCCTGGGCCTGCCGCGCCCGCGTTACCTGCACACGCCGCTGGTGCTCGGCCCCAACGGCGAAAAGCTCAGCAAGCAGAACGGTGCCCAGGCGCTGGATACGCGTGAGCCGCTGGCCGCACTCAACGCCGCGGCCGCCGTGCTGGGCCTGCAGGTGGGTGGCAGCACCGTGGGCGACTGGCTGGCCTCGGCCACGCGACAGTGGGCCGAGCGCTGGGGACCGACCGGTAAAATTCCGGGGTGAACGACACCACCCGCCCCACCGCACCCCAGCCGGCGCCCGAGCGCGCCACCGAAGCGAGCGCCGCCCCCAAGGACCGGCGCCGCCTGCCGCCCCCGGGCGTCGAATTCCCCAAGACCATCAAGAGCTACGTCAAGCGCGCCGGCCGGACCACCACGGGCCAGGCCAAGGCGCTCGAAGAGCTGGGGCCGCTCTATGTGCTGCCCTATACCGCCGCGCCGCTGGACCGCGCCGCCGTCTTCGGTACCGACGCGGCGAACCGCCCGCTGATCCTGGAGATCGGCTTTGGCATGGGCGACGCCACAGCCCACATCGCCGACCTGATGCGCGACACGAACTTCCTGGGCTGC
This sequence comes from Hylemonella sp., assembly GCF_027532185.1. Lineage (GTDB taxonomy): Bacteria > Pseudomonadota > Gammaproteobacteria > Burkholderiales > Burkholderiaceae_C > Hylemonella. The sequence goes on from NZ_JAPZSV010000002.1 coordinate 492,823, forward strand.
GAGGTGCACGAGCCCGGCGTGGGCGCCCTGCTCAAGCACATCGGCGAACGCGGGCTCACCAACATCCGCATCCTGCAGCACGACGCCGTCGAGGTGCTGGACCACATGTTGCCCGAGCGCAGCCTGGACGGCGTGCACATCTTCTTCCCCGACCCCTGGCACAAGACCAAGCACCACAAGCGGCGCCTGCTGCAGTCGCCCCTGGTGGCCAAGCTGGCCGCACGCCTCAAGCCCGGCGGCTATCTGCACTGCGCCACCGACTGGGAACCCTATGCCCAGCAGATGCTGGAGGTGCTGGGCGCCGAGCCGCTGCTGAAGAACACGGCGGCGGGCTACGCCCTCAAGCCCGAGTACCGCCCGCTGACCAAGTTCGAGAAACGCGGCCTGCGCCTGGGCCATGGCGTCTGGGACCTGGTCTTTCAACGCGTCTGAACAGACCGGCGATGAGCCGCCCGCCCCATCAGCATCGCCCCCCCATGATCGATGGGGTCAGCGCCAGCTGTGTGGCCTTGCCCCATGGCCCCTGGCCTCGGCTGATCGACTTCCTCACCGAGCGCCTGCCCGCCGTGAGCGCGGCGCAATGGGCGCAGCGCATGAGCGCGGGCCGCGTGCTCGACGAAGACGGTGCGACACTGGCGCCCGAAGCGGTTTACGCCCCGGGGCAACGCGTCTACTACTACCGTGAACTCGACGCCGAGCCGGTGATTCCTTTCGAGGAGACCATCGTCCACCAGGACGAGCACCTGCTGGTCGCCGACAAGCCGCACTTCCTGCCCGTCACGCCCACAGGCCGCTATGTGCAGCAGACCCTGCTCGTGCGTCTGAAGCGCCGCACCGGCATCGAGACACTCACGCCCATCCACCGCATCGACCGCGAGACCGCCGGCCTGGTGGTCTTCAGCGTGCGCCCGCAGGACCGCGACGCCTACCAGCGCCTGTTCCGCCAGCAGCAGGTCGAGAAGGTCTATGAGGCCATCGCCCCGCTGCGCCCCGAGCGGCCCCTGCCCGCCGTGCACCGCAGCCGCATCGTGGAGGACGAACAGTTTTTCCGCCAGCGTGAAGTGCCGGGCGAGCCCAACAGCGAGACCGCGCTGGAGCTGGTCGAGGCGCGCGGCACGCTCGCCCTGTACCGCCTGCGCCCGAAAAGCGGCCGCACCCACCAGCTGCGCGTGCACATGAACGCCCTGGGCCGGCCCATCGTCGGCGACCTCTTCTACCCCGTGGTCGTGCACGGCCCGGGCCATGCGCAGGACGACCTGTCACAGCCCTTGCGCCTGCTCGCCCGCGCCCTGGCCTTCAACGATCCCGTGAGCGGCCATCCCCGCACGTTCGAAAGCCGGCGCCGGCTCGACTGGCCGGCGCAGCCCTGAGCGCCGCCGGCAATCGGGACGTCCTATAGGGCCATCACTTTTTCCGATGGCTCCTCCGTAAAAACCAGCGTCCTGTGCACGCGCCGGGTTCCTATACTGCGAGGCACCCCGCAGCCCGCCCTCCGGCGGGCCCTGCCGATTCAGGAGACCCCATGAAACTCAAGACCTTCGCCCTGGCCCTGGGCGCCCTGTGTGCCACGGCCCCGGCCCTGGCCCAGAACTACCCGAGCAAGCCCATCACCATGGTCGTGGGCTTTGCCGCCGGCGGCGCCACCGACACCGTGGCCCGCATCATCGCCAAGCACCTGGGCGACGAGCTCAAGACCAGCGTGGTGGTGGAGAACAAGGCCGGTGCCGGCGGCAACATCGCCACCGACTTCGTGGCCCGCGCCGAGGGCGACGGCCACACCCTCCTGCTGGGTAGCGTGGGTTCGCTCACCGTGGCCCCGCACCTGGTGGCCAGGCTGCCCTACAAGCCGCTGCAGGATTTCGCGCCCGTGACCATGGCCGTGGTCTTCTCCAACGTGCTGGTCGTCAAGCCCGATCTGCCGGTCAAGAACCTGGCCGACTACATCAAGCTCGCCAAGGAACAGCCCGGCCGTCTCACCTACGCCTCGCCCGGCATCGGCGGCGCCGGCCACCTGGCGGGTGAACTGCTCAAGCTGCGCGCCGGCATCGATGTCACCCATGTGGCCTACAAGGGCGGTGGCCCGGCCATGCTGGGCCTGCTCGGCGGCGAGGTCGACTCCTTCATGTCCACGCCGCCCACGGCCGGCCCGCACATTAAGACCGGCAAGGTCCGCGCCCTGGCCACCACCGGCGCCAAGCGCGACCCGCTGATGCCCGACGTGCCCACCGTGGCCGAGCAGGGCTACCCCGGCTTCGACACCCTGAACTGGTACGCCTATGTGGTGCCGGTCAAGACCCCCAAGCCCGTGATCGACAAGCTCAACCAGGCGCTGGTCAAGATCCTCAAGGATCCAGACGTGACCAAGGAGCTGGAGCTCAAGGGTCTGTCGCCCAGCCCCAGCACCCCGGCCGAACTCGCGGCCTACATGAAGCGTGAGTACGACACCTGGGCCGAGGTGGTGAAGAAGGCCGGCATCAAGCCCGAGTAAGCCCTCTAGGCGATTCACCTGCCGCGGGCCTGCAGCGATGCGGGCCCGTTCGCTTTTGGCAGCGCTACACTGCGCCGTTCCCGCACGTCACGGAGTTGCCATGGGCCAGAACGTCCTCGTTGCCGGTGTCGGCATGATCCCCTTCGCCAAGCCCGGCGCCCACCGCCCCTACCCCGAGATGGCCGCCGAGGCTACGCGTGCCGCGCTGGCCGATGCCGGGCTGGACTACGCCCGGGTACAGCAGGCCTATGTGGGCTATGTCTATGGTGACTCCACCGCGGGCCAGCGCGCGCTCTATGAAGTCGGCCTGAGCGGCATCCCCATCGTCAACGTCAACAACAACTGCTCCACCGGTTCCACCGCGCTCTACCTCGCGCGCCAGGCCGTGGCCAGCGGCGCGGCCGATTGCGTGCTGGCCCTGGGCTTCGAGCACATGAACCCAGGCGCACTCGGCGCGGTCTTCCAAGACCGGCCCTCGCCCTTCGACCGCTTCGACAACGCCACCGAGGAACTCGTGGGCCATGCCGAGATTCCGCTCGCGCTGCGCTACTTCGGCGGCGCGGGTCTGGCCCACATGCAGCAGTACGGGACCAAACTCGAGACCTTTGCCGCCATCCGCGCCAAAGCCAGCCGCCACGCCGCACACAACCCTCTGGCCCTGTTCCGCAAAGAGGTCACGACCGAAGAGGTTTTGGCCGCGCCCATGCTCTGGGACGGCGTCATGACCCGCCTCATGGCCTGCCCACCCACCTGCGGTGCCGCCGCGGCTATCGTCTGCTCAGAGGCCTACGCGCAGCAGCACGGCCTGGACCGCAGCGTGCGCATCCGCGCCCAGGCCATGACCACCGACACGAAGCAGACCTTCGAGGCGCGCGACATGCGCGAGGTCGTCGGCTTCTCCATGGCCAAGGAAGCGGCACGCCAGGTCTATGAAAGTGCGGGCATCGGCCCGGAGGATGTGGACGTGGTCGAGTTGCACGACTGCTTCGCCCACAACGAACTCATCAGCTACGAGGCCCTGGGCCTGTGCCCCGAGGGCGGCGCCGAGAAGTTCGTGATGGACGGCGACAACAGCTACGGCGGCCGTTATGTCACCAACCCCTCGGGCGGCCTGCTGAGCAAGGGCCACCCGCTGGGCGCCACGGGCCTGGCCCAGTGCACTGAGCTCGTGCAGCAGCTGCGCGGCCAGGCCGGTGCGCGCCAGGTGCGAGATGCCCGGCTGGCCCTGCAGCACAACCTGGGCCTGGGCGGGGCCTGCGTGGTCACGCTCTACGAAAAAACCTGAACCCGCACTGCACAGAGGAGGACACCCCCATGAGCCAGGAACAACATCTGCACCTGCAGCACAGCGAATCCGTCGTGGCCCAGATGTCGGCCACCGTCTTCGCGGCCTTCGTGCGCAACCAGGTCGTGACCGAGGCCAACGAGGACGCGCTGATTGACAAGGCCGTCTCCATCGCCGCGCGACTGGCCAGCCGCGCCGAGAAGCACGTCAAGAGTGACCAAGAGTGGGTGCAGAAGGACAGCGGCACCGCGTTTCTCGGCGGCTGAGGCGCAGCGGAAACGATCTGATGAGCTTGTTCTCGCCTGTAGTCTCACTGCTGTCGATCCGACCATCCTGGCAATATGACGGCGACTATTTCTTTGCCAGGACATCAACGGCGCTGAGGCTTCTGACGCTGTTCGGCTACGAAAGACGACTGCTGATCAACAGGCCGGCGAAGATGATGCGCCTGTCGGTGACCCGATGGTGGTTCTTTCGGGACATCACCGAACTCCCGACCCAGGGCGTCCGAGGCGTCCTGTATAGCTACAAGGACTTTGGCACGAGCTGGTCCGTCAGCCCCTTCTGGATGGGCAGAACCGACGCCGTGGAAGTTTTCTCCGTCGGGCTGGCATTGACCGGCCCCGTGGAGCAGATACCCTTGTTCGCCTTTGTCGGCGAAGGCAGCACCGAAACCGGATGGCAAGGGGTCATCCTCGGGGGCGACAGCGTTCTTGACGCCCGTGGTGCTCAGACGGAAGACAGCAGAAAATTTGTGGACAAGCTATGCCACGCATTGGGCGTGGGCATCCTTGTTCCTGGGCAGTTTCGGAGTCCCGGGCACTAGCCTGCGCGAGCTGGCGCAATGCACCGAGCTTGTGCAGCAGCTGCGCGACCACGCCGGCGCCCGCCAGGTGCAGGACGCACGCCTGGCCCTGCCGCACAACCTCGGCCTGGGCAGGGCCTGCGTGGTCACGCTCTACGAGCGCGCCTGAAATAAAAAAAGCCCCTCGCAAGAGGGGCCAAGTGGAGCACCCACGGAGGGGATTACTTCGGCAGCACCACGCTGTCGATCACATGGATCACGCCGTTGTCGGTCACGATGTCGGTCTTCACCACGTTGGCGTTGTCAACCTTGACGCCGCCCATGGTGCTGACGGTCAGCTCGGAGCCCTGCACGGTCTTGACCTTGCCGGCCTTGACATCCTTGGCCATCACCTTGCCCGGCACCACGTGGTAGGTCAGCACCTTGGTCAGCGCGGCCTTGTCCTTGAGCAGGGCTTCGAGCTGGGCCTTGGGGATCTTGGCGAAGGCTTCGTCGGTGGGGGCGAACACGGTGAACGGGCCCGGGCCCTTGAGCGTGTCCACCAGGCCGGCGGCCTGCACGGCCGTCACCAGGGTCTTGAAGGAACCGGCCGACACAGCGGTGTCAACGATATCGGCCGCTTGAGCGCTCAACGCGCCCAGGCCCAGCAGGGAAGCAATCAGGACTTTCTTCATCACGGACTCCAGTGTTGAAAGGGTTGGGGAATCCCGTCGAGGGATGCGCCATGGCGACGGCGCGAGCGAATCATAACCGTTTAGTTTGTTTTGATACTAATCAGTATAATAACTAACTATTCAGTGTGGATATAGTCCAGGCTGTTACTGGCGCTTACAAACAACCATGAGCTCGACTGCCCTCAAGACCTCTGCGGCCCCGGCCCGACGCAGCTTCCGTGAACAGATGCATCTGGCCCGCGAGGACGCCATCGTGCAGGCCGTCAACCGCCTGCTCGCGGAAAAAGGCTTTGACGCGATGACCGTGGACGAGGTCGCCGCAGAGGTGGGGATCGCCAAGGCCAGCCTGTACCGGCACTTTCCCAGCAAGGAAGACCTGGCCGCCGAGGCCATGGTGCGCACGCTGGAACGGGCCCAGGCCTTTCTCGACACCGTCGATGGCACGCTGCCCCCGCTGCAGCGCCTGCAAGGCGCTGTGCGCTGGATGCTGCAGATCCAGCTGCAAGGCCAGATGCCTTCGCTGCCCAGCGCCAACTCCAGCCTGCGCGCCACGCTGATGGCACATCGCGGCTACATGGACCGGCTCATGGCGGTCAGCGAAACCCTGGGGACGTGGATCGAGGCGGCCCAGGCCGCCGGCAGTCTGGACGCCACGCTGCCACCCGTCGTCGTGCTCTACACGCTGTATGCGCGCGCCTGCGATCCGGTGCCCGGTTTCCTGCGCAGCACGGGTGAGTACAGCGACGAGCAGATCATCGACCTGATGCTGCGCACCTGTTTCCAGGGCCTGGCCGCGCGCTGAGATCGCTCAGGTCGAGGGGCCGAGCCAGCCGTCCAGGCGCTGCTGCAGCTCGGCCTCGATGCGCCCACGGTAGGCGCTGAGCAAAAAACCCAGGGTGAGCTGCAGCTCGAAGGCCTCGCCGCTGACACGCAGGCGGCCCTGCAGACCCGGGCGCTCGAAGGTGACGTGGTGCCGGCCCTCGCCGGACTCGACCGTGCAGTGCAAGCCCCAGTCCTGCTCGGCCCGCGTCTGCCAGTCCTGGGCCAGGCCCAGGGCGGCGTCCCATCCCAGACCATGGGTGCGGTGGATGTGTATCTCAGCCATGGTGTGCAGCTTAGCGACGGCACAGGCCCTGCGCATGCTGTGGGGCCATCCCGGCCCCGTCGTGCAGCCGGGGTCTATCATGCGGGGCCAGTCACACACCGCCATGCAACTCGAACGCCTGCTCGAAGCCCCGGGCGCCCTGCCCAGCATCCCCCGCGTCATCGCCCTCGTGCTCAACGAACTGGAGCAGGAGGCGCCCGACCTCATGCGCGTCAGCAGCTTGCTGACCGACGAACCCGTGATGACGGCACGCCTGCTGCAGCTGGCCAACTCGGCGCGCTACCAGCTCAGCCAGCGCATCGGCACCGTGCCCCAGGCCCTGGCCGTGCTCGGCCTGGGCGAGGTGCGCGAGATGCTCATGCTCGCCGCCGTGGCCAGTGCCTTTCGCCGTGTGGGGGCGGTCGACATGCGCCAGTTCTGGCGCTACAGCCTCAACACCGTGCGGCTCATGCGGCAACTCGCCCGCAGCCGGGCCAGCCTGCTGCGACTGTCCACCACCTCGCCGCACACGGTGGGCCTGGTCCATGCGCTCGGCGAGCTGGTCATGCAACGCGGCCTACCGCAGCAGATGGCCCTGCTCAACCAGCACTACGACATCTTTGCGCCCGACCGCGCCGTGGCCGAACACCGTCTGCTCGGCTACTCCTACGCACAGGTCGGTGCCGGCTTCGCGCGCGCCTGGCATCTGCCGCAGGAGCTCACGCGCGTCGTCGAGCAGCACGACACGCCCTTCACGCAAGGCGGCAGCTACGAACCGCTCGCGGCCATGCTGCACATGGCGGCCTGGCGCTGCCGCGCGCGGGAGATGAACTACGACGAGCACGCCCTGGCCGAAAGCTACCCCGAGATCGCCGCGCTGGCCCTGCGCCTGCAGCTGCAGGAGGTGCTGGTGCACGACCCGGTGGAGTGGGCCAGCGAATCCGATGTCGATGCCCTGACGGCCTGAACAGGGCCTCTCCACACACACCATGTCGTATCTGGCACGTCACCTCGATATCCGGGGCCAGGTCCAGGGCGTCGGCTACCGCTGGTCCATGACGCAGGAAGCGCAGCGGCTGGGCGTGAGCGGCTGGGTGCGCAACCGCGCCGATGGTTCAGTGGAAGCGGTGCTGAGCGGCCCGACCCCGGCCGTCGAAGCGCTGACCCTCTGGGCTCGGCGCGGCCCGCCCGGGGCGCGCGTCACGGCCGTGCAGATGCAGCCCCTGCCGGCCGACACCGCCTTCGAAGGCTTCGAGCAGCGACCGAGCGTCTGAACACCGTTAACGCGTGATGACGACCAGCACGCTGCAGGACGCGATCTCGATCAGCGCCTTGGACACCGAGCCGCGCCACCAGCGCGCCGCCCAGCCCTCCAGGTGTTTGTGCCCCACCACGATGAGGTCGGCCCCGATGCGCTCGGCTGTGCGTGCGAGCTCCTGCACCGGGTCGCCCACCACCACCTCGCCCCGGACCTGCAGGCCACTGTCGCGCAGCTTGCGCACGCCCTCCTCCAGCACCTCCTGGTAGCGCTGCTTCTCGACCTCTTCGAGTCGCGCATCGTAGACACCACCCTCGGGGCCGATGGCCGCGATCGGCGGCGGCATCACGGCCACCAGCGCCAGCTCGGCCTGGCTCCATTGCGCCACTTCACGGCTGTCCAGCAAGGCCTTCTGGCCCGAGGCCGAACCGTCGTATCCCAACAAGATGCGCTTGTACATGGCAGGACTCCTTTTTCTTGGGTGACTGATCTCGCTGGCATCTTAGGCCGGTGGCGCAGGGCTGCCAAGCAGTGGTTCCCCCTGCCCTCCGAGTTCAAGGGTGACGGCAAAGCCTTGCGTACAAGATGGCAGCCGCAGTTGCCCGCCATGCGCCCGCGCCACCCAGTGCGCGAGCACCAGGCCAAGGCCCGTCGGGCCTTCGGCATCGTCACTCGCCAGCGCCGCCTGCAGGGCCAGGCGCTGGGGCTCGCCCACACCCGGCCCGTCGTCCTGCAGTGCCAGGACATGTGGCGAGGGCGTGGTGATCTGCACCCGACGCGCACCATGACGCAGGGCGTTGTCGAGCAGGTTCAGCAGCGCCGCGGCCAGCAGGTCCGGGTCGGCGTCCACGCGCGCATCCGGGGCCACCTGCAGGTCCAGCCCTTCCACGGCGAGCCGCGGCAGCAGGCCCGCGAGTTCGACCATCTCGCGCCGCAGCTCCACGCCGCTGCGAAACAGCGCCAGCAAGGCCACCACCACGCGCTGCAGCCGGTTCGCCGCCGTGCGCACCCGCTGCAATCTCGGTTGCAAGGCCTCGGGTGCCTCGCGCAGGGCCACGGCCAGTTGCGCGTCCATACCCGCCAGCGGCGTACGCAAGGCGTGGGCCGCGTGCGCGCTGAAGGCGCGCTCCTGCGCCAGCCGACGCGCCAGCTGCGTGGCCAGCTCGTCGAGCGCCTGGTGCATGGGCTGCAATTCCTCACGCTCGGGCGGGCCCAGCGTGGCACCGGGCGCCAGCAGGTCGTGGCCGCGAAGACGGTCGGAGAGATGCTGCAGAGGCAGCAGCTCCTGTGCCACCCGCAGGCGCAGCCACAGGTACATCAACAGCGCCACGGCGAGTGTGGCCAGTGCCGCGTTGAACACCACCTCCCAGACGGCTTCCATCTGCTCGTCCTGCGACTGCGCCACATAGAGCATCCTGCCGCCATCGCCCACCGATGTGCCGTAGACGCGCCAGCCGGGCTGGTCCGAAAAACCGGGCATGGGCATGGCACTGAAGGCGTGCGTGGGCGCGTGCGACGAGGCCTGCAGAAGCCGTGGGGTCGGCCCGACGGCATGGTCCACGAGCTGCCAGGCATAGCGGTCGCTGGCCTGTGCCGGCACGACGACCAGGGGGCCCAAGGCCTCCGGCGAATCATCCAGTGTCGCCTGCATGGCCTCGGCCGCGCCCTGCAACGTGTCGTCCAGCAGCTCACGCACCTCGTGGCGCACGGCCAGCCAGACCGCGAGCGAGACCGCCACGCTCCACAGCACCGCCCCCAGCAACAGGGTACGCGCCAGGCGACGGCCTATGGAGGGCAAGTCTTGCGTCATCCTGCCTCCCCATTCACGCGGTAGCCCAGACCACGTACCGTTTCGATCAGCGTGGCGCCCAGCTTGCGCCGCAGGGCCGACACATGCACTTCCAGTGCATTGCTGGCGAGCTCTGCTTCGAAGCCCAGCACCAGGCGCTCGAGCTCGGCCTTGGGCACGATGCGCCCGGCGCGCAGCACCAGCGCCTCCAGCACCGCCCATTCACGCGCCGTCAGGTCCACGCGCTCACCCTCGCGCCAGGCCGCGCGAGCCCCCAGGTCCAGCTCCACCGCGCCGAAGCGGCGACGCGACGTGCTGGCCCCTGCATGGCGACGGCTCACCGCGCGCAGCCGTGCCGCGAGCTCTTCGGGCGCAAAGGGTTTGACCAGGTAATCGTCGGCCCCGCTGTCCAGGCCTTCGATGCGCTCGTGCAGGCGGTCGCGCGCCGTCAGCACCAGCGCGGGCGTGGCATCGCCGCTGGCTCGCCGCTGGCGCAACCACTGCAGGCCTGAGCCGTCGGGCAGTTGCCAGTCCACCAGCAGGGCATCAAAGGGCTCGCCACGCAGTGCGTCGACGCCAGCCAGGCTGCGGCACCAGTCCACCACGTGACCTTCCTCGCGCAGAAAGTCCTTCAGGCCTCCTCCGAGGGTCTCGTCGTCTTCGATCAGCAGCAGCCGCATGATGGGCAAGACCTTAGCAGATGCCGGCGTCGTACTTCTTCAGGTCGGCTTCAGGCTGGTGCGGCGCAATCGAGGGATGTCCAGCGCCCCCGCCCCCACAACCCGCCTGCGGCCCATCGCCATCGAGCACCTCATCGTGCTGGCGAGCCTCTACTGGGTGCTCTCGGCCAACAGCCTGTTCTTCGAAGCGGCACTCCAGGGTCGTTCCTGGACCGAGGGCGCCACCTGGGGCTTTCTGGCCGCACTGGCGCTCGGGCTGTTCGGCCTGCACGTGCTGCTGCTGTCGCTCGTGGCCCACCACCGCACGGTCAAGTCCGTGCTCAGCCTGCTGCTGGTCTGTACCGCGGCCAGCAGCTGGTTCATGCAGTCCTACGGCATCTACCTGGACCCGACCATGGTGCGCAATGTACTGCGCACCGATGTCGCCGAAGCGCGCGAGCTCTGGTCGGGTGCATTGCTGGTGCACCTGCTGCTCTACGCCGGTCTCCCCCTGCTACTGCTGCACAAGGTACAGATCGCCCCGCAAAGCTGGCGCCGGGCCGTGCTGCGCCGCGCGGCGCTGATCGGCGCCACGCTGCTGCTGTTGCTGGCCGTGCTCATGGCCATCTTCCAGCCCCTGGCTTCGCTGATGCGCAACCACAAGGACATGCGCTACCTGGCCACGCCCGCGAATCTGCTCTGGTCCACCGGCAGCGTCCTGGCCAGCGAATCGCGCGGCACCCTGCAGCCGCGCCAGCCCCTCGATCCCGACGCCCGGCTGGCATACGCACCTGGCCAGCGCCCGCGCGTGCTGGTGCTGGTGGTGGGCGAAACGGCGCGCGCCGCCAACTGGGGTCTGTCGGGCTATGCACGCCAGACCACGCCTGAGCTGGCCCGCCTGCCCGTGCTGAACATGGCGCAAGCCACGAGCTGCGGCACCAACACCGAAGTCTCGGTACCCTGCCTGTTCGCCCCGGTGGGTCGGCGCGACTACGATGAAACCCGTATCCGCGGCAGCGAGTCGCTGCTGCACCTGCTGACGCAGGCCGGCGTGACCGTGCACTGGCGCGACAACCAGTCGGGCTGCAAAGGTGTGTGCGATGGTCTTCCGCAAGACAGCGTGGCAGCGCTCCATCCGCCGGGCCTGTGCGCTGAGGGTCGCTGCCTGGACGAGGGCCTGCTGGCCGGTCTGGACGCGCGCCTGTCCCAAGTCACCGGCACCCAGGTCTGGGTGCTGCACATGCTGGGTAACCACGGGCCTTCGTACTTCCGACGCTACCCCGCCGCCTACGCACGGTTTCAGCCCGCCTGCGAGCACGACGATCTGCGCCTGTGTACGCGCGAGGAGATCGTCAACGCCTACGACAACGCCCTGCTCTACACCGACCACGTGCTGGCCAGCCTCATCGGCACCTTGCAGGCACACGCCGGACGCGTGGACAGCTTCATGCTGTATGTCTCCGACCATGGCGAGTCGCTGGGCGAGAAGGGCCTGTACCTGCATGGCATGCCCTATGCCATCGCCCCGGGTGAGCAGACCCGCGTGCCCATGACGCTCTGGTGGTCGCAGGGCTGGGCGGCGCAGGGCGGGCTCGATCCAGCCTGCCTGCGCCAGCGCGCCGCGGCACCGGCGCAGCACGACCATGTGTTCCATACGGTGCTCGGCCTGCTGGAGGTGCAGAGCAAGGTCTATGACGCCGCCTGGGACCTCGGCGCGGGTTGTCACAGCCAGCGGACCGCTGCGCTCGCACCGACCTCGCCATGAGGTCCTTGCCGCGCGTTCCGGGCGACCTCGTCGTGACGCTCACCACCTTGCTGCTCGTGCTGGCCTGGGATGCCAGCGGGCTGGACCTGCCTGTCTCACGGATGCTCGCCAACGCCCGCGGCTTCCCTTGGCGCGACAACTGGCTGACCTACGATCTGCTGCACGAAGGCGGCCGACTGCTGGCCGCTCTGACCGTGCTGGCCCTGCTGCTGTACGCCCTGCTACCGCGCCCCCCGCAAGCCGGCGCGCGCCCTGCCGCGCGCTGGCGCGCGTTCGGCGCCGTGCTGCTCAACCTGGGGGCCGTGCCCGCGCTCAAGCGCAGCTCCCTGACCAGCTGCCCCTGGGACCTGGCTGAGTTTGGTGGCAGCGCGCGCTACGTCCCGCACTGGGACTGGGCCGTCTGGGACCTCGGGCCCGGGCACTGCTTCCCCTCAGGTCACGCGGTGGCGGGTTTTGCCTTCATCGCGCTCTACTTTGTCTGGCGCAGCAACCGGCCGTCATGGGCCCGGCGCGCCCTCTGGCTCTCGCTCGCTTTCGGTCTGGCCCTGGGACTCTCGCAGGTGCTGCGCGGCGCACACTACGTGAGCCACGTGGCCTGGTCGGCCTGGCTCTGCTGGACGCTGTCGGCCGCGGCCAGCGCACTGAGCCGCACACTGGCTCAGCCGCGGCGGCGCAGCGACACGCCGGCGAGCACCAGCAAGAGCACGCTGATGCCGGACATCCATACCCGATAACGGATGTGGCGCAGCCGTACCGGCGCCAGCGCGTCCTCCACCGCCGTGCCCACCGTCACCAGCAACGGGTAGCCGTCCATGCGGCGATAGCCCAGCACACGCGTTACGCCATCGATCTCCTGCCCGTCGTCGACGAACGCTCCTATGGGTTGGGTGGTCTGCTGCTGAAACCACGGCAGGCGTTTGGCGTCCATGCCAAAGCGGCTCTGATGGCCGATCTTGCGTCCACGCACCACGCCGTCGAGGCCCGCAAGCTCAAGCAGGCCCTGGGCGCCCAGATCGGCCTCGTTGTAGAAAGCGGTGAAGTTGCCCGGGTCCACCGACATCACGACCACCCCCGCGAAACGGCCATCGGCGCGCGTGATGCGTAGCGACATCGGCACCTGCCAGCTGCCCGAGACACGCCCGAGCACCGGCGGATTCACAAAGAGTGCGTCGTCCTGGCTCTCGCGCTGCAGGCGAAAAAAATCGCGGTCGGCGTAGTTGACGCGGCCCGTCGCCTGGCTGCTGCTGACGATCTCGCCACGCTCGTCCACCACGCTGATGATCCTGAACATGGACTCGCGGATCACGCCCTGCTGGACCCAGGCGGAGAGTGGCAGGCGCGCACCCTGGCGCAGGTACTGCTCACGCACAAAAGCCGCCACCTGTTCGGCCGCCTTGAGCGTGCGGTAGACCTGCTGCTCGTAGGCTGCCGCCAGCTGCGCACTGGACTGCAGGGCCGCCGACAGCGCCTGCCGGCGTTCGAGGGCGATACGACGCTCGACCAGCCACCAGAGGCTGGCCAGCAGCGCAGCGCAGGTCAACAGGATCGCCAAGCGGCGCCCGATGCGATCGCGACGAGGTGGCTGCGCGGCAGGCCGGGACGGCGGAAGGGAGGAAGCGTGGGACATGCCGTTTGGCCGGACCGAACAAAAAGAGGCCGCCAGTCTATCGTGCGGACATTGCGTGCCTCAAGGATTGCAGTGCGCGCATTGCGCCGGCTCGGCGTACTGCCGGTCGCTGCGCGGCCGGACCTCCCGGTGCTGACAGGCCGGGCACTGCAGCACCTCGGCACGGTACGTCTGCGTGGGGCTGCCGCAATCGCGGCACGGCAGGCCGGGCTCTCGGCCCGCCAGGCCGTAGCCCGGTGCATGGCAGGCGGGGCATTCGGTCTGCAGGCGCTGCAGCAGGTCCTGCGTGGCCTCGGCGATGCGTTGCATGCGCGTGGGGTTGGCGTGGGCCCGCAGATCGTTTTCGGCGTGGACCTGGCCGTTGTGGGCCGCAGCCTGGCAACGCTCGAAGCTCGCACGCAGCGCGCCCCAGTCGGCCAGGCCCTTGTCCAGCCGCGGATCGTCCGGGCCTGCGGGCCGCAACACCAGCTGGTGCTCTGGAAAACCCTGCTGCTGCGCGTATTGCTCCAGCGCGGCCCAGTCCGCGGTCTGCAGCTGGGCACTCCGCGCCGCGCCCTGGGCCACGCCCACCACCTCGAGGCCGAGCCGGTCGTCGAGCAAGATCACCATCTCGACATTCCAGGCGAACATGCCGGTCCAGGGATCGGCCGCGAAGCTGCCCTCGCTGGCCAGACCGACGGGCAGCCCCGACCGTTCCATGCCGATGCGGGCCTTGCGCCGCGCCGCAGCCAGCTGCGTGCCTGGGCGCGGCTTGTCACGTGTGAAGGTGCCCAGCTGATCGGTGTCATAGCCCGTCACGAGCTGCACGCGGCAGCCCAGCGCGGGTTCGAGTGCGGGCGCGATCACCCGCTCCTTGCCATGTTGTGTCAACAGGGCAATGCTTTGCCCTCGGTAGCGCGACATTCGGTCTCCAGTTCCTGCCAACGCCCTGAGGCGTAGCGCAGGAGCTGATCACCGTCGTAGCGCCACAGGTGTAGCCATCCATTGTCCAGCAACTGGCGCACCACCGCATGCTTGCCGATCACGGCCTCGATGGCTGACCCCGGCGCATCGATCACCACCGTCAGGCGCAGCGGCTCGTGGACCCAGCGCTGACCGTCGTGGAGCGACTGCTCCGACAGGCCAATGCGTAGGTCGCCGCCATTGCCCTCGAACACGCCCAGCGTGCCGCCCACGACGTTGTGCAGTACCTTGTTGCCGCTGCCCAGGCGCTTGGGCTCGCAGGTCGAGGCGTGGTACTGCCAGTTGATCCAGTGCGTGACCAGCATGGGCGCGGTCATCAGCAACTCCAGCACGCTGCCGTCAGCGTCACGCACGGCCTCGTAGTCGTGCAGGAAGCTGCGGCCATCCAGCACGGCGCCCAGGGTACGCCAGCGCGGCGCGATGATGAAGGCCGCATTGCCCGCCAACCCCCATTCGGGCCGGGTCTGGGCCCCGTCGTTGGCGCGACGGCGCAGCTGCTCGTGCAGCGCGTCGCGTGCTGCGCCCGGGTCCAGGCCCAGCAGCGGCGCGCGCTCGCGCCGCACCTGGTCGCAGGCCTGGGCAAAGACCGGTTGCAGCCGCGCCCAGCGCTCGCGCGCCTGGGTGGGCAGCAGGTCCAGGTCGTGGCCCTCGATCTCGTCCGTGGTGGTGTTGTGCAGCGCCGCCACGAAGACCGTCGCCGAGGGGATCACCAGGCCCTGCGCGCTCAGGCCGGCACGCACCGCCGGGTCGTTGAGCAGCTGGGCCAGGACCCGCGCATTGACCTCGCCGGTCTGGCCACAGCAGGCGCCGCAGTCCAGCGCCGCGGCATGCGCGTTGTTGGCGCTCTGACTGCCGTGGCCTACCAGCAGCACCAGCGGCGCGAGATCATGGTCCAGTCCCATGGCGTGCAGCACGCGCTGTGCCAGCGCCACCTTGGCATCCAGATCCAGGCCCACGAGCATGGGCCGGCAGACCGGGCGGTAACGCGCGGGCAAACCACTCTGGTCGCCGCGCTCGCGCTCGCGTGTCGATGGCTGCAGCCACTCACCGAGCTTGCTCAGGTAGCCCAGACCCGCGGCCTCGACGAAGGAATAGGCTGCGCTGGGCCAGCGGCTGCTGGCCGCCCACTGCTCGGACCAGGCGAAGCGCTGGCGGCGCGCCAGTGCCGCATCGGCCGTCTCATCGCGTCGCGCGGGCACGGCCGGGCGTACCAGGTCCTGCACCTCCATGGCCGGCGCCAGCAGGCCGGGCAGTTGGGGCCGGCGCGCCTGGGTGGCCAGCGGCGTGTAGGCCACGGGCAGGCCAAAGAAACCGGCAAAGCCGACCGTCTGGATCGCGGGCCAGGCCGCCTCCAGCGCGCGACGCAGCGGCTCGCTGCGCACGTCGATACAGAAGGCCGCCTGCACCTCGATGCCCTCGGCGCCAAGCACCGGCTGCACGCCGCCCACGGCCTGCAGCTTGCGCGCCAGCGCGCGCTGGTAACCCTGCTCCAACGCCAGCTGCCAGACCTCATCCACCAGCAAGTCATTGGACGCGCGCGCCAGCCACTCGCCGTCGTGGCGCCATTCCTCCTGCAGGTTGGCGAAGGCGCGGCGCGCGCTGTCGTCGTCCTTGCACTCGAGCAGGATGGCACCCCAGGCCAGACGGATGGCCAGCAGCTCGCGCAGATGCGGGTCGCTGCGCCCTTCGAGCCTGGCCTGCCAGCCCAGGTAGGCACACCAGGAGGCCCAGCCGTTGACCGTCAGCAGCACCGATTCCAGGTAGTCCGCCCACACCGCCTGGGGCAGGCCCAGGCGCTGCAGCACCCAACGCTCGGCATCTTCCCGCGTGGCCGGCAGCGCGTGCAGCGCGCGGCTCAGGTGCGGCAGGCCCATGAGCAGGCCGATGCCGTGGTCGTGCGTCAGCGTGTCGCGCCAGAAGGCATAGAGCCCCTGCTGCTGCGCGGGCTGCCAGTCAGCTTGGTGTTCGTCGAAATAGGCCGCACAGGTCTGGCTGACCTGGTGCGTGACGGCCTGGCGCCAGGACAGGCGGGTGTGACGGTCGGGGTCGTCGTCGAGCACATCGATCAGCAGCGGCAGCTGGTGGGCTGGCTCGGGCGAGCGCAGCGCCGCCAGGCAGTCGGCCACCTGCAGACCGGCGGACTGCGCCGCGGGCAGCTCACGCAGCGCGGCTTTCAGGTCAGCCTCGCTCACGCGGCCGCTGTCCCAGGCCTGCCGCAGGTAGTCGCGCGCTGGAAACACGCGGATGCCGCCCAGCACGGCCATGCGCGCGGCCACCTCGCGCACGGGGCGGCCAATGCGACCCCAGTGCGGGTTGACGGCAATGGCCCGGTCCAGCGGCCAAGCCGGCGCAATGGCCTCGCAGGCTTGTGCGCAGGCGGCCTCGATGGCGCGGGCCAAGGCCGCATCGATGGGCTCGCCGCCATGGGCCGGCGCGGGAGTGAGGAAAGGTTGAGGGTTCGTGTCCAAGGCTGACTCCAGGGTGTTCATCGTCGTGCTCTCAAGCGGTGGGGGTCGTCGCGTTCGGCGCCCAGGCCGTGGGCCAGACCCGCAGCGCGACGCGGGTGTAAAGCTCGTCCACGTAGAAGCCGGCGTAGCTCCAGCGGCGCCAGCCCTCAAGCAGGGGCGCGCGCCACTGCAGCGTGAGCAGGGCGACATACATCACGCCCATACCCAAGGCGGCCACCCACCCCGCCAGCTCGTTGGGCTGGTCGTGCACCCCCAGGGGCAGCAGGTGCACCGCCGCGGCCAGCACGGCCAGACCCAGCACCATGCCCAGGCCCGCACCCAGGCGGCTCCAGCGCAGCCGCGCCTGCACCGGGTCGCTCGCGCGCGGCAGCCACAGCAGCGGTGCCCAGGCCAGGGCCAGCACCACACTCCACCACCACGGCCAGTTGGCGCCGGGCAGGGCCAAGGTCACGCCACCGACCAGCCCCAGCGCAAGCAGCGGCGCCAGCCACAGGCTGGCAGGCGCGAGGGTGTGGCGACCGTGCAGGTCCTGCTGCCGCGTCTGCGCCACCACGCCGGAGGCCGAGAGGAAGGCGTGCGCCTTGTACAGCGAGTGACCGATCAGGTGCAGCGCGGCCAGCGTGTACAGCCCCAGGCCGCATTCCAGCACCATGAAGCCCATCTGCGCCACGGTGGACCAGGCCAGCCGCACCTTGATGCTGATTCGCGTGAGCATCACCAGGCCCGCAAGCAGGGCCGTGCCCAGGCCAAAGACCACGAGCAGCCAGCGTGCCGCGGGCGCGGCCTCGAGCAGCGGCGCGTAGCGGATCAGCACAAAACCACCGAGGTTGACCACACCGGCATGCATGAGCGCGGACACCGGCGTGGGCGCCTCCATCACCTGGATCAGCCAGCCGTGCACCGGCAAGAGCGCCGTGCTCAGGATCACCGCCAGCACCAGGCAGACGGCGCTCCACTGCAGCGCGGCCGAGGCCTCGTGCTCGGCGAGATGCTGCGCCAGTGCGGACAGCGAACCGCTGCCCACCTCGGACCAGGCCAGGCCCGCCGCCACGGCCAGCAGCGCCCAGGCCAGCAGATCGGCCAGGCGCTTCTTGTGCGCCGCAAGCTGGGCGAAAGGGCGCTCGGGATAGAAGCACAGCAGCGTCTGCATCACCAGACCCACGGCCATCCAGGCGCCGATGAGCAGCAGCCAGTGATCGGCCAGCAGCAGCAGGTGCACCGCACCCAGCACGCCAGACAGGGCCGCGATGTAGCGCGCCTGCGCGGACTCACCCTCGAGGTAGCGCGCCGAGAAGGCACCGATCACCGTCCCCAGCAGCTGCACCAGCAGGGCCACGGCCGCGCTCAGCGGCCCGGCCGCCAGCCAGGGGCTGCCTGGCAGCACCGGGGCGTGGCCGCTCCATTGCAGGAGCAGGCTGGCCAGCGCCGGCAGCAGGGCCAGGCCGGCCAGGCGGCGGTAATGCCCCCAGAGGGGCGCCACGGCCTGCGGCGCCAGCCAGGCGCGCAGCGCCACGGTGAGCATGAAGGCCGCCGGGGCCAGGGTGCAGGCGAGGAGGAGAGTGCGGGTGAGGTCCATGGTGCGGGGGTGTTCTAACGTTGACCGGCATGTTGCCCTGCAGCATTCATTCTGTAAAATACATTGTTTATAATATTTCGTTCATTTTTATAGAACAATGAACCTCGAACAGCTCAATTTCCACCACCTGCTCTACTTCTGGCGTGTGGCCAAGGAGGGGCATCTGACGCGCGCGGCCCAGGCCTTGCACATTTCGCAGTCCGCGCTCTCGGCCCAGATCCGCCAGCTCGAGGAACGGCTGGGCGAAGCCCTATTCGAGCGCGACGGCCGCCGTCTGGTGCTGACCGAGACCGGTCATCTGGTGCTGGCCTATGCCGAGAACATCTTCGGCCTGGGGCAGGAGCTGTTGGGCCGGCTGCAGGGCCGCAGCGAGGGCATGGAGCGCCTGCGCGTGGGCAGCGTGGCCACGCTCTCGCGCAATTACCAGGAGAACTGGATCCGCCCGCTGCTGGCCGATCCCTCGGTGGTGCTCGCGCTGGAGTCCGGCCCGCTCGAGGGCCTGCTGGAGCGGCTGCTGCAGCACCAGCTCGACGTGGTACTGGCCAACGAGGCCGTGGCCTCGGACGCGGAGCGCGCCCTGCACTGCCGCTTCCTGGGCAGCCAGGCCATATCGGTCGTGGGCCCGGCCAGCGCCTGGGCCGGTCGCAGCCTGCGCATCCCCGAGGACCTGGACGGCATCGACATCGCCCTGCCCGGCCCGCGCCAGGCGCTGCGGGCGCAGTTCGACGCGCTGTGCCTCACGGCCGGCGTCAAGCCGCGGCTGCGCGCCGAGGTCGACGACATGGCCATGCTGCGCCTGATTGCGCGTGACAGCGGCTGGCTCGCCCTGCTGCCGGAGGTGGTGGTGCAGGACGAGCTGCGCACGGGCAGCCTGGTGCGCGTGGGCCAGTCCACCCAGCTGCAGGAACACTTCTACGCCATCACCACCGCGCAGCGCCACCGCATCGAGCGGCTGGAGCGCCTGATCGAGGGCGCGCGCTGAGCGGCTGCCAACCGGCGGCCCCTGACCGGAGCGCAGCGCGGCGGCTTGACGTCTGGGATAGGCCTGGGCCAGACTGGGCGGGCTACGCCGGGTCGCGCCGCAGCCGGGCGGCACCCACGCTTACCGGGAGCTCCGATGTATGAGTCCAAACGGCACCCACCGATCGCCCAGGTGCATTTCCTGCGGCGCCTGCTGGGGCACTTCGCCGCAGCCCTGGCCCTGCTGGGCGCATCGCTGCTGGCCGGCATGGCCGGCTATGGCTACTTCGAGCACCTGGCCTGGCGTGACGCCTTCCTGAACTCCGCCATGCTGCTGGGCGGCATGGGCCCGGTGGATGCGCCGCAGACCGACGGGGGCAAGCTGTTCGCCGGTCTCTATGCCCTCTATGCCGGGCTGGTGTTCCTGGTGGTGCTGGCCATCATCCTCACGCCCTTGATCCACCGCCTGCTGCACACCTTCCACTGGGAAGACCGTCCTTGACGCCCTGCCCCACCGAAGAAGCCGATCTGCAGGCAAGGCACCGCGGGCATGGGCCCGTGACGGTGCTCAGCGCAGGTCGAACAGCAGCACCTCGGCGGATTCCTGCGGCCCCGCACGGAATTCCAATCGCTCCTCGCCCTCCACCAAAGCCGCGTCACCCGCCTGCAGGAACACGCCATTGAGCGCCAGCGCGCCCGCGGCCACATGCACATAGCTGCGGCGGCCGGGCGGCGGTCGCCAGGACAGCACATGGTCTTCGAGCAGCGCGACCCAGACGCGCGCGTCCTGCGCCAGCGACAGCACGCCGGGCTGCCGCTCGGGCCCGGCCAGCAGCCGCCACTGGTTGAGCTTGTCCGCACGCGTCAGGCTCAGCTTCTCGTAGCCCGGTGCCAGGCCGACCACCGCCGGGCGTATCCACCACTGCAGATGATGCTCCGGCAGCTCGGCCGAGCCGTTCATCTCGCTGTGCACGATGCCACGACCGGCGCGCATCAGGTGCACATCGCCGGGGTGCATGAGCTCGCGGTGGCCCAGGGAATCGCGGTGCTCCACCACGCCGGCCAGGGGATAGGACATGACCTCCACGTCCGCGTGCCCGTGGGCCGTGAAGCCGCCGCCGGGCGCCACGTGGTCCTCGTTGAAGACCAGCAGGTCGGAATAGCCCGCGTTATCCGGCGCCTGGTAACTGCCGAAGTTGAAGGAAAAGCGCGCGTCCAGCCACGCATTGCGAAAGTGGCCGCGCTCGGCCGAGTGGCGCAGGCGCATCATGATGAGCGCCTCGCGCTGGCGTGCAGCAGCGCAATGCCCGCGAGCACGGTGAGCATGGCCGCCACCGTGGCGGCGCCGTGGCGTTCGCCGAAGATCAGCACACCGAGGGCGATCGTGGCCAGCGTGATCACATAGCCCAGCTGCCCCACCACCACCGGCCCGGCGATGCGCTGCAGCTCGAAAGCTGTGAGATAGAACAGCGTGGTCAGCAGGCCCGCGGCCACGAGCGCCAGGCGCGTGTCCAGCGCCAGCACCTCCAGGCTCGGCAGATGCCCGCTGATCAGCGCGGCCGGCACCAGCACCAGGGCCTGGATCATCAGCATCAGGCTGGCGGCCGAGAGCGGGTGCAGCCCCGGCGGCCAGGCCAGGGAACGGAAGAGGTTGCCCGCCGCCAGGAACAGCGGTCCGGCCACGGCCAGCAGGGCCCAGGGCAGCATCTGCGCATTGATGCCGTCGCTGCGCGGCAGCACCAGGGCCAGCGTACCCGCCAGGCCCAGCAGCACCCCCACCAGGCCCCAGCGTCGCAACCGCTCGACGCGCATGGCGAGCGCGATGAGGTAAGTGAACAGCGGCGAGAGCGCGCCGATCACGCCCACCACCCCCGCCGGGATATGGGCGAGGGCCGTGAAAGTGATGACATTGGGCGCGCTGATGCCCAGCGCCCCGGCCACGGCGGCATAGCGCACGGTGCTGCGGTTGAGCGCTGGCAGGCGGCCCGCGAAGGCCGCCACCAAGGTGACCGCCGGCGCGGCGATCAGCAGCTGCCAGGCCAGCACGCCCAGGGGCGAGAGTCCGTCCGCGCGCGCCAGCTTGGCCAGCACGTAGATGCCGGCGATCAGCGTGCCGTTGAGCAGGAGCAGGAGCAGGCTCATGGCGACACCTCTTGCACGGGGGCCGCAGCTGCTTGGCGCAGATGGCGCATCAGGAAATGGAAAATCATACGAAAAATCCGAAGTGGGTGGATGCTGGGAATGTAGGGAGCAATCCTTGGCAATGAAAGCGGATATATTTTCCTGACTTATTCGAATTTTTCGAACAGGAGATCTGGTGCCCCGTCTCACCCTTGATGCCCTGCAGGTGCTGGACGCCATCGCGCGGGGCGGCAGCTTTGCGGCGGCCGCCGACGAGCTGCACCGCACCCCGTCCACCCTCTCCTACACCGTGCGCAAGCTCGAGGACGATCTGGGCGTGCAGGTCTTCGACCGCAGCGGCCACCGCGCCCTGCTCACCGAGGCCGGGCGCCTCTTGCTCGAGGAAGGCCGCGCCCTGCTGGACAGCGCGGGGGCGCTGGAGCGGCGCCTGCGCACGCTGGGCCAAGGCTGGGAATCGGAACTGGTGATCGCCTGCAACGAGCTGCTGCCCATCGACGCCGTGCTGCAGGTCGTGCAGGCTTTCTATGCCGAAGGCCACCCCACGCGCATCCGCCTGCTCTCGGAGGTGCTGGGTGGCGTCTGGGAAGCGCTGGTGAGCCAGCGCGCGGACATCGCGCTGACCGAAGTCAGCGCCAGCGGCGCCATGGGCATCTCGCACCGTCCCCTGGGCCAGCTGCCCTTCGTCTTTGCCGTGGCGCCGGACCACCCGCTCACGCGCGAGCCCCAGCCCGTGAAACTCCCGGCGCTACGCCAGCAGCGCTGGGTGCTGATCGCCGACTCCTCGCGCAGCATGAGCCCGCGCTCCAGCGGCATCGAGGGCGCGGCCGATGTGCTGACCGTAGCCAGCCTGCAGGCCAAGCTACGCGCCCAGGAAGCCGGCCTGGGCGTCGGCTTCCTGCCCAGCTGGATCGCCCAGCCCGCTATCGACCAAGGCCGCCTCGCCCCCCTCAAGGTCGCCGCCCCCAAGCCCCGGCTGCAGCTCAGCGTGGCCTGGCGCCCGCAGGGGGCAGGACCGGCGGCGCGGTGGTTTTTTGAGAGATTGCAGGGGGCGGGTCTGGGGTAGGGGGCTACCGAGGTGCGAGTAATAAAGTGCCCATGTGTAGGACCACTTCAGGCTGAGTGCAGTCGCTCGGATTTTGGCCTCGAAAGACTGCAGGTAACCCGTCAATCAAACAATTTTGGAGCGACTGATCGGTCCATCAACTGCTTGGATGCGTCTCGTAAATCCGGAGCGATTCAAGGAGACCATCCGGCGACGTTAGCTTGGATCAGGATTTGAGCGCAAGCGCGTGCGTCGGACCCTGCATCGTGATGTTTCAAGGGAATCCCCAGTCGGTCACAAACGTTATCCAACTTTGTCGGGAAAATGTCAAACGTATTGCGCGCCACTTGAACGGAATCGATGTATTGTCCTCTGGGATTTTTGAGTCCGTGGGTAGAGCAGCAAGCATCCAGAACACTTCTATCAAATGGCGCATTGTGCGCGGCAAGAAAATCAACACCGTCGAAAAAGGGGGAAATCTCGTTCCACAACTCGCCAAAATTGGGCTCATGTCGCACGTGGCGCCATTCGATGCCATGGATATGTGTGAACAAGAAATGATCGGACGGCGGCCTTATTAACCAGCTGTTTTCCGAGGCAACTTTCCATTCTTCGATACGAACAACCGCTAACTGGCAGGCTGAGTTCCTGGCGTTGTTTGCCGTTTCAAAATCAAACGCAAGGATCACCGGGCTCCTTTTTGAAAAGCCGTGTCTTGATGAAGACGCCATGGAAAGTCCCCTCAATTTTCCAAGAACGGAAGTGCGCGAAAAGGTGCTAGCTTGGTTATTCATTTCTCGTCAGCGTCAGTGCCTCCGTCGTATGGCACTTGTTGACGTGCTTTTCAAGCAATCCAGTGCGGTCTGCTTCCCGCTGCAACAAGGCCACCGGTCGCAGCTCAGTGGTCTTTCACGTCGGGCGGCAAGCCAGCCATAGCGGGAAACGCCAATCCGACTATCCCAGCTGCCCCGCCAGCAACCTCGCCACATGCACCGCCTCACGCTGCGCGCCATCGGCAATCTGGTGCCGGCAGCTGGTCCCATCTGCCACCACGATCGCATCGGCTTTGGCGCGCACCGCCGGCAGCAGTGCCGCCTCGGCCATCTGCATCGACACCTCGTAGTGCTCGACCTCGTAGCCGAAGCTGCCGGCCATGCCGCAGCAGCTCGATTCGATGAGTTCGGGCTTGGCACCAGGGATCAGTGACAGCACTTCCATCACCGGCGTGACGGCAGCGAAGGCCTTCTGGTGGCAGTGACCGTGCAGCAGCACGGGCTGGTTCACGGGCTTGAGCTTGGCGCGGAAGATCTCCAGCTGGCCGGCCTTGGCCTCGCGGGCCAGGAATTCCTCGAACAGCAGCGCGCTCTTGGCGATCTGTTGCGCGCCCTCGCCCAGCCCCATGACCAGCAGTTCGTCGCGCAGGGTCAGCAGGCAAGACGGCTCCAGACCGACGATGGCGATGCCTTTCTCGGCGAAGGGCAAGAGGCTCTCCACCACCTCGCGCGCCTTGGCCTTGGCCTGTTCCACCATGCCGGCGGAGAGGAAGGTGCGGCCGCAGCACAGGTGCTTGCCGTCGGCCTGGGCCTTGCTGGCCACGTGCACGGTGTAGCCGGCAGCCTGCAGCACGTGCAGGGCGGCGTGGGCGTTGTCGGATTCGAAGTAGCCGTTGAAGGTGTCGACGAAGAGCACCACGGGCTTGGCCGCCGCCAGCACCTCATCGCGACTGGCGCTGCGCACCGGTGTGTTGAAGAAGTGTTGGCTCTTCCACTGCGGCAGGCTGCGTTTGGCGGAGAAGCCGAAGAGCTTTTCGCTGAGCTGGGCCATGAGCGGGATCTTGTCGCGCAGGTTCAGCACGGGCGCCACCTTGGCGGCGTGGCGCGCGTAGTCGGGCAGCTGCCCCACCAGTCTGTCCTTGATCGTGTGGCCGTGTTTCGCCTTGTAGTGCTGCAGAAACT
The DNA here is from genome assembly GCF_027532185.1 of Hylemonella sp. GTDB lineage: Bacteria > Pseudomonadota > Gammaproteobacteria > Burkholderiales > Burkholderiaceae_C > Hylemonella. The sequence goes on from NZ_JAPZSV010000002.1 coordinate 517,363, forward strand.
CGACCTTGAGCTTGGCCATGTCCACGCCGGTGGGGCAGTCGCGCTTGCAGCCCTTACAGCTCACGCAGAGGTCAAAGGCCTCACGTACCACCTCGCTACTCAGTGCGTCTTCGCCCTTCAGGCCATCGAGCTGGCCGCTGAGCGCCAGGCGCAGGGTGTTGGCGCGGCCGCGTGTGAGGTGCTGTTCGTCGCGCGTGACGCGGTAACTCGGGCACATGGTGCCGGCGTCGAACTTACGGCAGTGGCCGTTGTTGTTGCACATCTCCACATGCATGGCCAGGCCCTGGGCCGGGTCGCCCCCCGTGCCGGGGGCGGTGGTTTCTTCGGTCACCGGGTTGTTCTGCACATTCCACGCGCTCCAGTCCAGCACGGGCTGGATGGGCACCACTCGCTGCTTGTGCCCGGGCGGATAGCGCATGAGCGTGGTGTCGTCCATCTTCGGCGGCTTGATCATGCGCTGCGGGCACAACAGGCCCTGCGGGTCGAAGTGCTGCTTGATCTGGCCCAGGGCTTCGGTGAGGCGCGGGCCGAACTGCCATTCGATCCACTCACCGCGGCACAGGCCGTCGCCGTGCTCGCCGCTGTAGGCGCCCTTGTACTTGCGCACGAGTTCGCTGGCCTCCTCGGCAATGGCGCGCATCTTCTGCGCACCGTCGCGCCGCATGTCCAGGATGGGGCGCACGTGCAGCGTGCCCACGGAGGCGTGGGCGTACCAGGTGCCGCGGCTGCCGTATTTGCGGAAGACCTGGGTCAGCGCGTCGGTGTACTCGGCCAGGTGCACCAGGGGCACGGCGCAGTCTTCGATGAAGCTCACGGGCTTGCCGTCGCCGCGCAGGCTCATCATGATGTTGAGGCCGGCCTTGCGCACTTCCCACAGGTTCTTCTGCGGGGCGTCGTCGATCATTTCCACCACGCTGCCAGGCAGGCCCAGGTCGCCCATGAGCTCCACGAGCTCCTTGATCTTGGGCGCGATGTCGGCCTTGCTGGCACCGGAGAACTCCACGAGCAGGATGGCCTCGGGCTTGCCGCCGTTGATGGCCGGCGCCAGCGCGGTGCGGATGGTGGGCGCGAAGGCCGGGTTCTGCAGCGAGAGCTCGATCATGGTGCGGTCCACCAGCTCCACCGCCGTCAGCGCCCCGCCCTGCATGTGGTGGCCCAGCTTGACGATGTGCTGGGCGCTGTCCATCGCTTTGTAGAAGGTGGGGAAGTTCACCACGCCCAGCACCTTGGCGCGCGGCAGCTCGCTGAGCTGCAGGCAGAGCGAGCGCGTGAGCGCCAGCGTGCCTTCGCTGCCGATCAGCAGGTGCGCCAGATTGACCGAGCCATCGTTCGTGTACGGCTTCTCGTTCTGGTTGTGGAAGATGTCGAGGTTGTAGCCGGCCACGCGGCGCAGCACCTTGGGCCAGCGCGCCTCGATCTCGTCACGGTGCAGGCCGGCCAGGCCGCGCACGAAGTCGCCGATCTGCTTCACGCGGCCCACGGCCTGGTCGTAGCGGCCGAAGTTCAGCAGCTCGCCGTCGGCCAGCCAGGCCTGGGCGCCCAGCACGTTGTGCACCATATTGCCGTAGGCGATGGAGCGGCTGCCGCAGGAGTTGTTGCCCGCCATGCCGCCCAGCGTGGCCTGCGCGCTGGTGGACACGTCCACCGGGTACCAGAGGCCGTGCTTCTTGAGCGCGGCGTTCAGGTGGTCCAGCACCAGGCCGGGCTCCACGCGCGCGGTGCGCTGCTCGACGTTGATGTCGAGAATGTTGCGCATGTGCTTGCTGTGGTCGATGACCAGGCCCGCACCCACGGTCTGGCCGCACTGGCTGGTGCCGCCGCCGCGCGGCACGATGGGCACGCCGAGGTCCCGGCAGATGTCGATGGCCAGGCGCACGTCGGCCGCGTCGCGCGGCAGGAACACACCCACGGGCATGACCTGGTAGATGGAAGCATCGGTGGCGTAGCGGCCGCGGTCGGCAGGGCCGAACAGGACCTCGCCTTGGGTCTCGGCACGCAGGCGCGCGGCCAGGCGGCCGGCGACTTCGTTGCTGAGGCGGGAGACCGCGTCGTAGCTGGCCGCGGGCGTGGAGGCGGAGACGTTCAAAGGCAGGGGAGCGTTCATTTCAATTCTTCACTTGCGTCTGCGCCGCGGCCAGGACTGCGCGCAGCTGTTCCACCACCACGTCGCGCTTGTGGCCGAGGTGGGCCACGAGTTCGGCGCGCAGGGCGGCACCGTCGCGCCGCTGCAGGGCGTCGATCATGCGGTCGTGTTCGGCCATGGCGCGGGCCCATTTCTCGCCGTCCTGGTTGGAGCGGAAGCGCAGGGCCTGCAGGCGGGCGTTGACCTGGTTGTAGGTGGCGGTGAGCACGGGGTTGCGTGCCGCGGCATTGAAGGCGCGGTGGATGGCGGCGTTGAGCCGGTAATAGGTGGAGAGGTCGCGCCGGGTGTAGGCGGCCTTCATCTCGTAGTGCATGGCCTCGATCTCGCGCAGTTCTTCAGGGCTGATGCGCTGCGCGGCCAGTTCGCCCGACAGGCCTTCGAGCCCGGCCATGACCTCAAAGGTGTTGAGGATGTCGGCCTCGCCCAGCTGCACGGCAATGGCGCCGCGGTTGGGCAGCAGCTCCACCAGGCCCTCGGCGGCCAGGGTCTTGATGGCTTCACGCAGCGGGGTGCGCGAGACCTTGAGCTGCTCGCACAGCTCACGTTCATTGAGTTTGGCGCCGGGGGCGATCTGCCCTTCCACCAGCATCTGGCGCAGGCGTTGCGCCACCTGGCCGTGCAGGACGGCCCCGGGCATGCTCAGGATCTCGGCCATGTTCTTATCCGTTTGTATTCAAAAAATGATTGATTTCTGGCGATTTTAGGGTCATTCTTCTTGACAAACAACTTTTGTATGCAAAAAATCCACTCACCTTTATCTGTTGCTGAACCATGCTGACTACCAACTTCCACCCCACCGGCCGCCACTTCCTGCAGATCCCGGGCCCCTCGCCCGTGCCCGAGCGCGTGCTGCGCGCCATGAGCCTGCCCACCATCGACCACCGTGGCCCCGAGTTCGGCGTGCTCGGTCTCAAGGTGCTGGCCGACATCCAGAAGATCTTCAAGACCAAGCACCCGGTCATGATCTACCCGGCCTCGGGCACCGGCGCCTGGGAAGCCGCGCTGAGCAACACCCTGAGCCCCGGTGATCACGTGCTGATGTACGAGACCGGGCACTTCGCCTTCCTCTGGCAGCGTCTGGCCACGCGCCTGGGGCTCAAGGCCGAGGTGCTGGCCCTGGCCGGCACGGACAACGGTGTGCCCGCGAGCTGGCGCCGCGGCGTGCAGGCGGACCTGATCGAGCAGCGCCTGAAGGCGGACACGGGCCACGCGATCAAGGCCGTGTGCGTGGTGCACAACGAGACCTCGACCGGGGTGACGAGCAACATCGCCGCCGTGCGCAAGGCGATTGACGCGGCCAAGCATCCCGCCCTGCTGCTGGTGGACACCATCTCGGGCCTGGCCGGTGCCGACTACCGCCATGACGAGTGGGGTGTGGACGTCTCCATCAGCGGCTCGCAGAAGGGCCTGATGCTGCCGCCGGGCATGAGCTTCAACGCACTCTCGCCCAAGGCCATCGAAGCCAGCAAGACAGCCAAGCTGCCGCGCAGCTTCTGGGCCTGGGACGAGATCATCGAGATGAACAAGACGGGCTACTGGCCCTACACGCCCAACACCAACCTCATGTACGGCCTGAGCGAAGCGGCCGACATGATCCTGGGCGAAGGCATGGATGCCGTGCTGGCACGCCACCAGCGCTGGGCCGCGGGCGTGCGCGCCGCGGTCCAGGCCTGGGGCCTGCCGATCCAGTGTGCGGACAACAATGTCTACTCGCCCATCCTCACCGGCGTGATGACGCCCGAAGGCGTGGACGCCGATGCCGTGCGCAAGATCATCTATGAGCGCTTCGACTGCTCGCTGGGCACGGGCCTGGGCAAGGTCAAGGGCCGCATGTTCCGCATCGGCCATCTGGGCGACAGCAACGACCTGACGCTGATCGGCACCGTGGCGGCCTGCGAGATGGGCCTGAAGCTCGCGGGCGTGAAGCTGGCGGGCTCGGGCGTTCAAGCCATCATGGACTACTACGCCGGCCACCCCGCAGCCCTGCCGCTGCGCAAGGCAGCCTGAGGGGAAGTCCGGACCCCCACCGGCGGTCCGGACTGCTAAGGTAAGCGCACCGCGATGCGCGCCCGCGCGGCGGCCCCCGAGAGATTTCAACAACGACCCGAGGAGACATCATGCAACGTAGAACCTTTGTCGCCGCCACGGCGGCCAGCGCGGCCACCCTGGCGGCCCCCATGCTCCAGGCGCAGACCCTGCCCAACGGGCCGGTGCGCATCGTCGTCGGCTTTGCGCCGGGCGGCGGTACCGATGTGCTGGCGCGCATCGTCGGCCAGAAGCTGCAGGCCATGTGGAACCTGACCGTGGTGGTGGAGAACAAGGCCGGTGCCGCCGGCGTGATCGCTGCCGACCTGGTCTCCAAGGCCGCACCGGACGGCAACACCCTGCTCATGGCCCACATCAACAGCCATGCGCTGGCCCCGGGCCTGGTGCCCAAGCTGAGTTACAACGTGGAGCGCGACTTCACGCCGCTCACGCTGGTGGGCGTGACGCCCAACCTCCTGGTGGCCAACGTGGACCAGCCGGCCAAGACCGTGCAGGAACTCGTGGCCCAGTGCAAGGCCAACCCGGGCAAGGTGACCTTCGGCTCGGCCGGCCAGGGCTCGGCCCAGCATCTGGCCATCGAGTCCTTCAAGCTGGCGGCCGGCGTGGACGCGCTGCACATCCCCTACAAGGGCTCGGGCCCGATGATCGTGGACCTGATCGCCGGCCAGATCCAGTATTCCTTCGACACCATGACGGCCGCCACCCCGCACGTCAAGAGCGGCAAGCTGCGCGCCATCGCCCAGACACGCGCCAAGCGTGCCTCGGGCCACCCCACGGTGCCGACCATGGCCGAGGCAGGCTTCCCTGGCTTCGAGGCCACCACCTGGTACGGCCTGGTGGGCCCGGGCAAGATGCCGGCCGCCATGGCACAGCGCATGAACGAGGACATCAACAAGGTGCTCGCCATGCCCGACGTGAAGGAGAAGCTGGAGCAGTACGGCGCTGAAGACGGCGGCGGCACAGCCCAGCAGTTCGCCAGCTTCATCCGCGCCGAGCAACAGAAGTGGGGCAAGGTGATCAAGGATGCCAAGGTGACGCTGGATAGCTGACCCCCCTAGGGGGCGGCGCGCTGTGCAGCGCCCCCCCCCCCGTCCCAAGGTAAACCCACGTGCCCCGCCCCGCCGGGTGCACGGCGGGCCGCCATGGCAAACCCACCCCCGCCAATATTCTCAGGCG
>NZ_JAPZSV010000003.1 GCF_027532185.1 Hylemonella sp.
CTTGCGTCGCCAAGAAAAGTAGGCAAAAGAAGGCGACCCTGGTGTCTGTGACCCCGGCTTTGCCGGGGCAACCTGCGATGCTCGCGCCAGGCGGGAGCCGCGCAAACTCGCTGCGCTCAAACATGCGCGTCTCTTGATCCGTCTGCCGCTGCGCTTCTCGGCACAGACACAAGGGCGGGGGATACCAACAACCGAGCAGCCGAACCCCACAAGGACGCGCCGTGGCGCGTCCTTGTTGAATTGGTATTTGGTTCACATCGCCGTCATGAGGAGGCGAGTAGCGCAGGGAGCGGCGGTAAGAGAAGCGCAGATGTCTGAGCCCGCAGGGCGAGTTTCTGCGCTTCCCGCCGATCCCGAGCAACGCAGCGTGCCCGGAGCGCAGCGCAGGGTCGACGAATCCGGCTCGCCTTTCTTTGCCTACTTTCTTTGGCGACGCAAAGAAAGTAGGTGCGCTGCCGGGCGCATATCCCGGCCAAACCAAGCCACCGGGGCGAGACCCCGCAAGCCATGCAAGAGAAACTGGACCGACTAAAATCAGGCCCACACACCCCCCGCGAAGTGCGCAGGGGGTTTTTGTGTTTTCTGCATGGACCTGCCCAAACTTCAAACTGGCAAGCGCTACACGCTGCCCCGCCCTGCCGGCTCCGCCGACGCCCTGCTCCTGGCCCGCCTCGCCCTGCGTGAGAAGGAGGCCGGCCGCCTGCTGGCCATCGTCTGCGCCGATGCGACGGACGCCCAGCGCCTGATCGACGAGATCGCCTTCTTCGACCCGGATCTGCGCTGCGCCCTGTTTCCCGACTGGGAGACCCTGCCCTACGACACCTTCTCGCCGCACCAGGACCTGATCAGCGAGCGCCTGGCCACGCTCTGGCGGCTCTACAACCATGGCAAGGGCAAACCCGAGGACACGACCGATGTGGTGCTGATCCCGGCCAGCACCGCGCTGTACCGCCTGGCGCCGCCCAGCTTCCTGGCCGCCACCACCTTTGCCTTCGAGACCGGGCAGAAGCTCGACGAAGCGCAGCTGCGCGCCCAGCTCACGCTGGCTGGCTACAACCACGTGACCCAGGTCGTGAGCCCGGGCGAGTACGCGGTGCGCGGCGGCCTGATCGACCTCTACCCCATGGGCTCGCAAGTGCCCTACCGCGTTGATCTGTTCGACAACGAGGTCGACTCCATCCGCACCTTCGACCCGGACACCCAGCGCAGCCTCTACCCCGTGCCTGCCGTGCGCTTGCTGCCCGGGCGCGAGTTCCCCATGGACGAGGATTCGCGCAAGCTCTTCCGCCAGCGCTGGCGCGAGCTGCTCGAAGGCGATCCGACCAAGAGCCGGCTCTACAAGGACATCGGCGCGGGCGTGGCCACGGCCGGCATCGAGTACTACCTGCCGCTGTTCTTCGAAGCCACCGCGACCGTATTCGACTACCTGGGCAGCGGCACCGAGCACGCCGCCACCCTGGTGCTGCACGGTGATCTGGAGCCGCCGCTGCAGCGCTTCTGGCAGGACACGAAAGAACGCTACCGCCTGGCCCAGGGCGAGCCGGACCGCCCGCCCATGGCGCCGGAACACCTCTTCCTGGCCATCGAGAAGTTCTACGGCCTGGCCAACGCCCATGCGCAGCTCGCCATCCGCACGGTCGCTTCGGAAGGCGTGGCCGAATTCGATACCCTGCCCGAGCTCACCGTGGTGCGCGGCGCCGACGACCCGCTGGCCAAGCTCAAGGACCATCTGCGCAACACCCAGCACCGCGTGCTGCTGCTGGCCGAGAGCGACGGTCGGCGCGAAAGCCTGCTGGACTTCCTGCGCGCCAGCAGCGTCATCCCGCCCGCCTTTGACTCGCTCGAAGAGTTCAAGGCCAGTGACGAGAAGCTGGGCATCGCCACCGCCGCGCTCAATGTGGGTTTCGCCTGGACCGAAGAGGGCCTGGACTTCGTCACCGAGACCGAGCTCTTCGCCACCGGCGTCAGCATGCGCCGGCGCAAGAAGCAGGAGCAGGTCAGCGACGTCGAGGCGCTGATCAAGGACCTGTCGGAGCTCAACGTTGGCGATCCGGTCGTCCACGCCCAGCACGGCATCGGCCGCTACCGCGGTCTCGTCAACATGAGCGTAGCCACACGCGCCGACGGCAGCGAGGAGACGCAGGAATTCCTGCACCTCGAATACGCCGACCAGGCCGTGCTCTACGTGCCCGTGAGCCAGCTGCAGCTCATCAGCCGCTACACCGGGGTGAGCGCCGAAGAGGCGCCGCTGCACAAGCTGGGCTCGGGCCAGTGGGACAAGGCCAAACGCAAGGCCGCGCAGCAGATCCGCGATGCCGCGGCCGAGCTGCTCAACATCTACGCGCGCCGCGCCGCACGCGAAGGCCACGCCTTCCGCTTCTCGCCGCGCGACTACGAGCAGTTCGCCAACGACTTCGGTTTCGAGGAGACGGCCGACCAGCGCGCCGCCATCCACGCCGTGATCCAGGACATGGTGAGCCCGCGCCCCATGGATCGCCTGGTCTGCGGTGATGTGGGCTTCGGCAAGACCGAAGTCGCGCTGCGCGCCGCCTTTGTCGCGGTCACCGGCGGGCGCCAGGTGGCCTTCCTCGCGCCCACCACCCTGCTGGCCGAGCAGCACTACCAGACCCTGGTGGACCGCTTCTCCAAATGGCCCGTGAAGGTGGCCGAGATGAGCCGCTTCCGCTCGGGCAAGGAGATCACGGCCGCCATGAAGGGCATCGCCGACGGCAGCGTGGACATTGTGGTCGGCACGCACAAGCTGCTGAGCCCCGACACGAAGTTCAAGAACCTGGGCCTGCTCATCATCGACGAGGAACACCGTTTCGGCGTGCGCCACAAGGAAGCCATGAAGGCCCTGCGCGCCGAGGTGGACGTGCTCACGCTGACCGCCACGCCCATTCCGCGCACCCTGGGCATGGCACTCGAAGGCCTGCGTGATCTGAGCGTGATTGCCACCGCCCCGCAGCGCCGCCTGGCCATCAAGACTTTTGTGCGCAACGAGGACAAAGGCGTGATCCGCGAGGCCGTGCTGCGCGAACTCAAGCGCGGCGGCCAGGTCTATTTCCTGCACAACGAGGTCGAGACGATCGAAAACCGTCGCGCACGGCTCGAAGAACTGCTGCCCGAGGCGCGCATCGCCGTGGCCCACGGGCAGATGCCCGAGCGCCAGCTCGAGGCCGTGATGCGCGACTTCGTGGCCCAGCGCAGCAACCTGCTGCTGTGCTCGACCATCATCGAGACCGGCATCGACGTACCCTCGGCCAACACCATCGTCATTTCGCGCGCCGACAAGTTCGGTCTGGCCCAGCTGCACCAGCTGCGCGGGCGCGTGGGCCGCAGCCACCACCAGGCCTATGCCTACCTCATGGTGCCCGACAAGGACAGCCTCACCAAACAGGCCCAGCAGCGCCTCGACGCCATCCAGGCCATGGAAGAGCTGGGCTCCGGCTTCTACCTCGCCATGCACGACCTGGAAATCCGCGGCGCCGGCGAGGTGCTGGGCGAGAACCAGAGCGGCAATATGCTCGAAGTGGGCTTCCAGCTCTACAACGAGATGCTGAGTGAAGCGGTGCGCAGCCTCAAGGAAGGCAAGGAGCCGGACCTGCTGGCCCCCATGAGCGCCACCACCGACATCAACCTGCACGCCCCGGCGCTCTTGCCCGATGACTACTGCGGCGACGTGCACATGCGCCTGTCCTTCTACAAGAAGCTGGCCACGGCGAAGAAGACCGAGCAGATCGACGCGCTCATGGAAGAGCTGGTGGATCGCTTCGGCAAGCTGCCCGAGCCCACCCAGACCCTGATCGACGTGCACCGTCTGCGCGTCATCAGCCAGCCCTATGGCGTGGTCAAGGTCGACGCCGCGCCGCACCTCATCAACATCACCTTCCGCAAGGACGCGCCCGTGGACGGCCTGAAGGTGATCGAGCTGATCCAGAAGAACAAGCACATCAAGCTCGTCGGCAACGAGAAGCTGCGCATCGAACGCGAGCTGCCCGAGCCCAAGTCGCGCGCCCACCTCGTGCGCGATGTGCTGCGCAGCCTGGGCCAACCCAAAACCGAAACCGCGACCACCCCATGACCGCTCCCACTGAACTCTCACCCGGCCTCGTGCTGCAGGGTGTCACCCCGCCGCTGCGTCTGAGCGACTACAAGCTCATCGCCTTCGACATGGACTCCACGCTGATCAACATCGAATGCGTGGACGAGATCGCCGACGCCGTGGGCCGCAAGGCCGAGGTCGCCGCCATCACCGAAGCCGCGATGCGCGGCGAGATCACCGACTTCAAGGACAGCCTGCGCCGCCGCGTGGCCCTGCTCAAGGGCGTGACGACCGCTGACCTGGAGGCCGTCAAGCGTGAACGCCTGCGCCTCAACCCGGGCGCGGCCGAGCTGGTGGCCGCCTGCAAGCGGGCCGGCATGAAGGTGTTGCTGGTGTCCGGTGGCTTCACCTTCTTCGCCGACCATGTGCAGCAGCTGCTGGGCATCGACTACACGCGCTCCAATGTGCTGGAGATCGTGGACGGCGTGCTCACGGGCCGCATGATCGACCAGCCCTGGGGCGACATCTGCGACGGCGCCGAGAAGCAGCGCACGCTGCTGCAGACCTGCGCACAACTCGGTGTCTCGCCGCGGCAGGCCATCGCCATGGGCGACGGCGCCAACGATCTGCCCATGATGGGCGCGGCTGGCCTCTCGGTGGCCTACCACGCCAAGCCCAAGGTGCGCGACCAGGCCATGGTGGCCATCAACAGCGGCGGACTGGACCGCCTGCTGGAGATCCTGCGGTGAATGCGCGGCTGCAGCGCCTGGGCGCAGGCTTCAAGGCCTGGCTGTTCAACTGGCGCGCCCATGCCGCCACGCTGATGGTCTTCGTCGTCGCTGTGCTGGCGCTCAACGCCTGGCAGACGCGCGATCTGCCCGCCGGGCCTGCACCGGATTTCCAGGCCCCGCTGGTCGGTGCAGTCGGCACCGAAGAGATCACGCTCGAAGCCTGGCGCGCCCAGCACCCGGGCCGCGCCGTGGCCCTGCACTTCTGGGCCGAGTGGTGCGGCATCTGCCGCGCCGAAGAAGGCTCCATCACCGACCTGCAAGAGGACTGGCCCGTGCTGACCATCGCCATGCGCTCAGGCGATGCGGCCAAGGTGGCGCGCGTGATGGCGCAGCGTGAGCTGCCCTGGCTGGCCGCCGTCGATGCCAACGGCAGCCTCACGGCGCGCTACGGCTTCAAGGCCGTGCCGGCCTTCGTGGTGCTCGACGCCCAGGGCCGTGTGCGCCACGCCAGCGTGGGCTACACGCCCGAGCTCGGCATGCGGCTGCGCCTGTGGCTGGCGCAGCACTTTTGAAGATCGGGGCGCTCAGTTCCCGATCTTCACGCTCAGGCCGGTGATCAGCGAGAGGTCGTACTTCTCGGCCGGCGGCGGTGACTGGCTGTCGTAGCGGCTCTGCAGCTTGACGCTCAGGCTCAGCGTCTCGTTGATGTCCACCAGCAGGCCCGCGTCGAAGGTCGCTCGCACACCCTGCCCCTTGAGCAGGCCAGGATAGATGACAAGTTTCTGGGTGAAGCGCGTGCTGCCCGCGAACTGGTGCGCGGACTCCTGGCCGAACAGGGTCTCGGTGGTGGTGTAGTGCTTGCGCAGCGCACCGTCGATTTCCACGCCCTCGCCGCGGTAGTAGTCCTCGCGCCAGGAGAGACCGGCATAGACATCCCAGGTCAGCTCAGCATCCTTGTAGACGTGACGGCCCAGACCGGTGCTGACCAGGGTGCGCAAATCCAGATCGCGCACGCGGTCGTGGCTGAATTCCAGGCCGACGAAACCGAACTCCCGCTCGGTGATGTCGCGGTCATACCGCGTGCCCGCGCGCCAGCGCCGGGCGGTGACGCTGGTCGTCACCACCCCATCGGTCTCGGTGCGCGCGCGACTCTCCAGGAAGTTGCCGAACAGCGAGAGCTTGTCCTCGGTGCGCGTGTAGGTGGTGTCCAGCGTCAGGTTGAAGGCCTGCCCGTCGGTATTGCCCGAAGACAGCGTGAGCCCGGCACCGAAATCGCCCGCCCAGCGGCCGCCCGGCTCCAGCTGCAGCGGCGGCACATAGGCCGGCTGCACGGGCGGTGCGGGCGTCGTGGCCGGCACTTCGGGCGCCGGCTCGGCGGCTGGCGCGGGCTCCACCACCACGGGCGCCACCTCGGGCGCGCGCAGGGGCACGGCGACCGGTTCGGTCACCGCGGGGGTTTCTGAAGGGGTGGAGTTGGCCGCTTGGGCCAAGGCCACGCTGCCGGCCAGCAGCCATGGCAAGAGGAACGCTTGCTTCATCTCAGGGGGGGGTCAATCGGTGCGTGTCGCCGGCCTGCAAACCGGTGCACAGCCCCGATTATCCCCGCTCGATGTGCGCACGGCCCGTGGGGACTTCGAATTGCGCCAGGGTGTAGGCACCGGAGTCCGCACGCGTCACGTCCTCCACCGCACGCAGCGTGGTGCGCAGGCGCTGCGGCGTGAACTCGGCCAGGCCATAGCCGCGGTGCTGCGCCTCGCCGTAGACGAAGTGCGGGTTCTCGGCCAGGCGCTCGGCCGCCAGCGCCATCCCCGAGGCGCTGGCACGCGAGCTGATGCTGGTGCCGCAGAATTCCACGCCGATGTTGGCGCTGTCCGCGCGGCTGTAATCGGCTTTCACGTGTCCGACCCAGTTCTCGTGCACATCGCCACCGAAGAACACCGGGTTGCTCACGCGGTGGCGCTGCAACGCATCGAGCAGGCGGGTGCGCGCCGCGGGGTAACCGTCCCAGCCGTCGTTCCAGAAACGCTGGCCCGGGCCGGGCCGCGCATCGCGCGGCCCGAACAAGGTCTGCTGCCCGATCACGTTCCAGCGCCCGGCGCTGCGCGCCAGCGCCTGGTCCAGCCATTGCTCCTGCGCCGCGCCCAGGTAGCTGCGCTGCGGCTCGGCCCATTCGGCGCACTGCGCGGGGTCGATCAGGCTGCCGCCGTCCTTCACGCAGGCCTGGCGGTCGCGGTACTGGCGGCCGTCGAGCAGGTGCAGCGTGGCCAGGCGGCCCCAGGCCACCTGCTGGTGGATGCGCAGTTCGGCCCCGTGCGGGCGCTGCTGCAGACCTCCCAGCCCCTGCGTCAGCATCGAGGCGCGCACCGGCATGTGCTCGTACCAGGCTTGGTAGGCCGCGGCGCGGCGCGCCGCGAAATCCGGTGCCGTGCCCAGCACGGGCATGCCATTGCCTGCGTGCAGTGCGGCGTAGTCGTTCTGCACCTCGTGGTCGTCCCAGGTGAGCAGCCAGGGGCAGGCCGCGTGCATGGCCTGCAGGTCCGGGTCGCTGCGGTGCAGGGCGTAGCGCGCGCGGTAGTCGTCCAGCGTCAACACCCAGCCCCCGCTCACGGGACGCACGGCGTTCTGCGCGCCCGGGTATTCGTAGATGTAGTCGCCGAGGAAGAGCACCAGGTCTGGCGCGTCGGCGCGCAGATGCCGCCACGCCGCGTAATAGCCATGCTCCCAGCGCTGGCAGGAGGCATAGCCCACGCGCAGGCGCGCCGCCTCGGCGCCCGGCGCCGGTGCCGTGCGCGTACGGCCCACAGAGCTGACGGCGTCGCCCAACATGAAGCGGTAGTAATACCAGCGGTCCGGCGCCAGGCCCTGCACCTCGGCGTGTACCGCATGGCCCAGGTCGGGCACCGCCTGTACCTGGCCGCTGCGCGCCAGGCGCGTGAAAGCCTCGTCATGCGCCACTTCCCAGCGCAGGGTCAGCTCACGCGTCTGCGGCTCGGGGAAATGCAGGCGCGTCCAAAGCACCACCCCATCCGGCTCGGGTGCGCCGCTGGCCACGCCCAGGGCAAAGGGGTCGCTGCCCAGGCGCGCGCTGCGGCTCCAGGCGCTGCGTGGCAACCAGAGTGTGGTGGCGGTAGCCGCGGCCAGACGCAAAAGCTGGCGGCGTTCGGAAAAGTCCTGCGACATGGTGGCGAATCTGGAGGGTGACGCGGGCATCATGCCACGCGTTCGTGACGGAAATATCGCCACCTGACCGCCCGGCGGCGCGCGGTTGACAGCCCCCTGCCTCTGACTAAAATTTGGGCAATCCACACTTGGGAGTCCGTCATGGCAACCGAAGGCATTTCCTCCAGCAGCCCCGTCTCTCCCCCGCCCCGCGCCAACGCGAACAACCGCGCGCAGGAATTCCGCGCCGAGCAGCAGCGCGTGCAGAACGAACAGACCCAGCGCGAATCCCAGGCCGCCCAGGCCGCGGAGCGCGAAGCCCGCCAGCGCGAACCGGTGGTCAACACCCAGGGCCAGACCACGGGCCGCATCGTCAACGAGCGGGCCTGAACCCAAGGCGCCCCATGGTCCTCGCTCTCAGCTCCCTCAACGGCGGCACGCCCAGCGTGCGCAGCCAGCTGAGCCAGTACCAGGCCCAGCTGCAGCAGGCCCGCCAGGAGGCCAGCCGCGCCGCCGACCGCGTGGCCCGCCTGGAGCAGCAGACCCAGGTGGCGCGCAGCGAATCGGTGCGCGCCGACGAGCGCGTGCGCGGCCTCGAAGGCAACGCGCCCAGGGAGCCGCTCAGCAGCAGCCCCACCACCCGCCGCACTATCAACACCCTGAGCCAGCTCAGCGGTACCCTGCTCGACGAAACGGCCTGACTCTCTGCCCCGCCAACGACAACGGCCCTCGTGAGGGCCGTTTTGCATGGTGTGCTGGCGACTTACCCGCCGCGTTGTCTCAGCGCCTCATAGAGGCACACACCACTGGCCACCGACACATTGAGGCTCTCCACCCCGCCCTTCATGGGAATGCTCACCAGCTCGTCGCAGGTCTTGCGCGTGAGCTGCCGCATGCCCTCGCCCTCGGCGCCCAGCACCAGGGCCGTGGGCGTCTTGAGGTCCACCTGGTAGATGGTCTTGGGCGCGTCGTCGCTGGTGCCGATGCACCAGATGTTGCGTTCTTTCAGCTCGCCCAGCGTGCGCGCGAGGTTGGTCACCATGAAATAGGGCACGGTCTCGGCCGCGCCGCTGGCGACCTTGGCCACCGTGGCATTGATGCCCACCGCATGGTCCTTGGGCGCGATCACCGCATGCGCGCCAGCGCCATCGGCCACGCGCAGGCAGGCGCCCAGGTTATGCGGGTCGGTCACGCCGTCGAGCACCAGCAGCAGAGGCGGCTCGCTCAGCGAATCCAGCAGATCGTCGAGGGAATGCTGCTGCGGCAGCGCCTCTACGCGTGCCGCCACGCCCTGGTGCCCATGGCTGCCGGCCAGCTTGGCCAGGCGCAGGCCATCGGCCTCGATCAGCCGCACGCCGGCCTCCTTGGCCTTCTCGATGAACTGCCGCATGCGCGCATCACGGCGCGTGGGCTCGAAATAGATCTCGATGATGGACGCGGGCGCCGTCTTCAGGCGCACGCCCACGGCGTGGAAGCCGAACAGGACTTTGGGGGAGGACATGGAGGGATTATCCCAGCAAGGAGAAGCACTTCATCACCAATAATGTGATACGTCATCCCCAGCTTGAGAAGTTGCGTGCGACTCATTGCATACCCGTATATCGCATCCCAATTTCTGGGAGAACCCAATGACCAATAAATCTCCAAATCCAAAGAAAAACCCGAAAGAAGAATTAGCTCCAAAATCGAGTAGTCAAAAGGCCTACAGCATTGATCCTGCTATTGTCGTTATCGTCATAATGGTATTCGTCGGCTCCATCTTCTTCTCGAAGACTTTTGAAAGCGTCGCAGTACAAGTATCCTGCGATAGCATCTCAGGGGGATATGTATGCAATCTCACAAGCGACACTAAAAACCCGACAACGCTGAATACATGCTGGTCAATAAATCGGGTTTGCGAGAACGGGGTCTTATCAGACGTAAGAAAATGCCAATCGATCTACTTCCAACCAGGTAAAGGTTCTGTGATTACTTTAGCCAATTCAGAGTTTACAAACGACAATGAATGTAAAAAGGTCTCAGCTTTCTCTGTCGAAGAGGTCAGTCTTGTAAGTTCAGATTCGCAACCTGCGAACACATCGAAACCGTGATAGCAGAAGATGCTACTTCGTCGAATTCCGCACGTGAGCTCGGATCGTCAACCTCAGCATCGGTTGGCAACATAAAAAAGCCCGGCATGCCGGGCCATTCACATCTAGCGAATAGGCGTGTCACCCACTCGCCCTACCCGCCTCAATCGTGATCCGCCGCTCGCAGCGCGCTGCAATCCCCTGGTCATGCGTCACGAGCACCAGGGTCGTGCCCTGCTCGCGGTTGAGCGCAAACATCAGCTCCATCACCGTCTCGCCCGTCGCGTAGTCCAGGCTGCCTGTGGGCTCGTCGGCCAGCAGCACCGAGGGATGGACGACGAAGGCGCGGGCCAGGGCCACGCGTTGCTGCTCGCCACCTGAGAGCACCTTGGGGTAATGCCCCAGACGCTCGCCCAGGCCCACGCGGCCCAGCATCTCGGTGGCGGCCTTGCGGGCGTCCTTGCGGCCCGCGAGCTCCAGCGGCAGCATGACGTTCTCCAGCGCGGTCAGGTGGGCCAGCAGCTGGAAGCTCTGAAAAACGAAACCAAGCTTCTGCGCCCGCAGCGCGGCGCGTGCGTCTTCGTCCAGGTTGAAGAGGTCGTGACCGTCGAGCTTGACAGTGCCGCGGGTGGGGGTGTCCAGGCCGGCCATGATGGACAGCAGGGTGCTCTTGCCCGAGCCCGAGGCGCCCACGATGGCCAGAGTCTGCCCACGGGGCACCTGGAAATGGATATCGCGCAAAATGTCGAGCGTGCCGGTCGAGTCGCTCACGGACTTGACCACGTGTTCCACGGAAATGACGGGTTCGGACATGGTGTTGTTCTTTCGGTTGCGCCGCTACTGTATCGCGGCCCTGTTGCTGGGCGGTTTGCTGGGGTTATCCCAGGCGCAGACGCCGCAGCGCACGGTGCTGGTGCTCGGCGATTCGCTGAGCGCCGAGTACGGCCTGGCCCGCGGCACGGGCTGGGTGACCTTGCTGGAGCAGCGACTGGCCCAGGAGAAGCCAGGCACACGCGTGGTCAACGCCAGCATCAGCGGCGAGACCACTTTTGGCGGGCGCTCGCGCCTTGCCGCCCTGCTGGCCCAGCACAAGCCCACGCACGTGATCCTGGAGCTGGGCGGCAATGACGCGCTGCGCGGCCTCTCGCTGGACGCGACGCGCGCCAACCTGGAATGGATGACGCAGCAATCCAAGAAGGCTGGCGCCAAGGTGCTGCTGCTGGGCATGCAGATGCCGCCCAACTACGGCGCCGACTACGCCAAGCGCTTCGAGGGCCTCTACACCCAGGTGGCGCGCGCCGAGAAGGTGGGCCTGGTGCCCTTCTTCCTCAAGGGCGTGGCCGATGGCCCGGAGCCGACGCGCCTGTTCCAGCCAGACCGCATCCACCCGACCGCCGAAGCCCAGCCGCTGATGCTGGGCAACGTCTGGCCTGAACTCAAGAAACTCCTCTGAATATGCCCCCTAGCTCACCAAGTTCGCGTCCCCCCGTGGGGGAGCAGCCCCCCTTTGGGGCGGCCCGGCGGGAGGTCTGATGCCTCTCTTCCCCATCACGGCCGAAGCGGCCCTGCGCGAGCTCGATACCTTCCACACCATCATCGATGCGCGCAGCGAGAACGAGTACGCCGAAGATCACCTGCCCGGCGCGGTGAACTGGCCCACGCTGAACAATGCCGAGCGCCACGACATCGGCACCACCTACAAGCAGGTCAACGCCTTCGAGGCCAAGAAGCGCGGCGCGGCCCTGGCGGCGCGCAACATCTCGGCGCACATCGAGCGCGAAGTCATAGACAAGCCCAAGGACTGGAAGCCGCTGACCTATTGCTGGCGCGGCGGCAAGCGCAGCGGCTCGCTGAGCCTGATCCTCAGCGAGATCGGCTTTCGCGTGACGATCATCGAGGGCGGCTACAAGGCCTTCCGCAACGCCCTGCTCGAAGACATGCCGCGCCGGGTGCAGGGACTCGATTTCCGCGTGATCTGCGGCACCACGGGCTCGGGCAAGACGCGGCTGCTGCAGGCGCTGGCCGCGGCGGGCGCGCAGGTGCTGGACCTTGAGGCACTGGCCCATCACCGCAGCTCCGTGCTGGGCGCCATTCCCGGGCAGCCCCAGCCCACGCAGAAGGCCTTTGACACGGCGGTCTGGAACGCGCTGCGCCAGCTGGACCCGGCGCGCCCGGTCTATGTGGAGAGCGAGAGCAAGAAGGTGGGCAATGTGGCCGTGCCACCCGCGCTGATCGAGGCCATGCGCGCGGCGCCCTGCCTCAACCTGGTGCTGCCCGATGAGGAGCGTGTGGCCCTGCTGCTGGAGGACTACCAGCATTTCGTGCGCGACGACGTGGCCTTCTGCGAGCGCCTGGGTGCGCTGACCGAGTTGCGCGGGAAAAAAGTGGTGGAAGACTGGCAGGCCGCCGTGCGCGCCGGCCGCACCGAGGACGTGGTGCGTGAACTGCTGCTGAGCCACTACGACCCGGTCTACCGCCAGTCCATGGCGCGGAACTTCCGGCAGTTCGAAGCGGCGCCCGAGCTGCGCCCGCGCGACCGCTCGCTGGCGGCCATGCAGGCGCTGGCGACGCAGATGCTTCAGAAGTAACGCAGCAGCAGCCAGGCGATGGCGGCGATGCACAGCAGCAACGCCGGCAACGCCACCACGGTGATGGTGCGCTGGCGGCGCAGCGCCTCGCGCTGCAGGCCCACCGACTCCTCGATGCGCTGTCGCGATTGCGCCATCTGCTGTTCGGCCAACTCACGCTGGGCCTGGACCTGGGCCAGCAAGGCCCGCTGGTCGTCGCGGATCTCGCGCAGGGTGGCGAGGATGTCTTCGTCGCGTTGGAAGGTCATGGCAGGGTCGTCGTGACGGTGGCGGGGAATGGACCTTCGACGCAGCCCTGCGCGCGCGCCCAGCCCTTGAGGTAGGGCCGGCGCATGGTGCCGGCAGCGATGGCCGCCGTGACCGCCTTGGAGTGGCGCTCGGCACCGCTGAGCTTGCGCACCCAGCTGCGGAAGGGAATCACGCCGTCGACCACGGTGTTCACGGTGCTGGTCACGGTGCCCAGGGCCTTCTGCCCCACATAGCCCACGGCCTGCACCACGTAGCCGGGTTCGGCACCCGGCGTACCGGCGGCATCGATGTCCGGGCCCAGGGCTGCGTCCAGCGCCAGCAGTTCGGTCTGCAGGGCGGCACAGGAGGCATCGGCCGGCGGTGCATAGGCGCCGCCCAGACTCGCGCGGGTGAGCACGGGCGGGATGGCGGTCTTCATGAGGTTGAGGTCACTGAGCGGCTGGGTGGCGGTCTGCACCACGCCGGAATCCTTGACCAGGGTCTCGGCCTGGCCGCCCAGGCCGGGCTCGGGAGCCGCTGCGTCGGCGTCGCCCGGGGCCGGGGTGGCCGCGGGGCCATGGGCACAGGCCGACAGCAGGACCAGCAAGGCCACTGCGAGCAGCGGCCTCATGGCTGGGCAGCGTCTCCTGCGGCGGGCGCGTCGCTGCCGCCCTCTGGCGCATCGGCCTGGGGCTCGTCCGCCCCCTGCCCGCCAGAGCGCTTGCGCTCGGCCTTGAGCTTGAGTTTCTCTTCCTTCTTCTGCTTCTTGGCCAGTTCTTTCTGGCGTTTCTCGTATCCGTAATTGGGGGTGGCCACAGCGTTCCTCGCATTGAATCAATGAAAACACTCTAGCAGGTCGCCGGCCATCGCTCCACCCGCCCTGGCCAGGACCGGTGTTTTCGGCGGCGCCGGCGCGACAATGCGGGGCTGCGACACCCCCCACCCATGGAACGCACCCTCTCCTGGCTGCCTGACGGCAGCCCTTACAGCGCACATTACGGTGACGTCTACCACGCGCGGGCCCGCGCGCTGGCCCAGGCGCGCACGGTCTTCCTGGGTGGTTGCGGCCTGCCCATGGGCTGGGAGGACCGGGCGAGCTGCCGCATCCTGGAGACCGGCTTCGGCCTGGGCCTGAACTTCCTCGTCAGCTGGGCCAGCTGGCAGGCCGATGCGCGGCGCAGCACCAGCCTGCACTTCGTTTCCCTCGAGGCGCATCCGGTCACGGCCGACGATCTGCTGCAGGGCGTGCGGACCCTGCAGGCCGGCGATGCGCAGGAGGCGGTCCTGCTGTCGCGCATGCAGCCGCTGGCCGAGGAGCTGGCCCGTGCCTGGGCGCAGCTGCGCCCTGGGCTGCAGCACTGGGACTTCGACGACGGCCGGGTGCGACTGAGCCTGGGCATCGGCGACGTGCAGGCACAGCTGCCCCTGCTGCCGGGGCCGGTGGACGCGGTCTACCTGGACGGCTTCAACCCGGCGCGCAACCCGGCCATGTGGTCGGCCGAGGTGATCGAGGGCGTGGCTCGGCTGTGCCATCCGGGCACGCGGCTGGCCAGCTGGTGTGTGGCCGGCGCCGTGCGCCAGCGCCTGCAGCAGGCTGGCTTCGAGTGGCGCAAGCAGCCCGGGCTGCCCCCGAAGTGGCAGCGGCTGGAGGCGCGTTATCTGGGCCCGACGGGCCTCAGGCCCGGAAACGCCGGCGCGTGAGCGCCAAGGCGATGACCCAGGCCACGGCGGCGTAGGCGGCCAGCACCAGGAAATGCAGCAGGGCCTGCTGCGGCCAGCGCCCCATGAAGAGCGGGCGCACCAGTTCCACGGCCTGCGTCAGCGGCAGCCAGGCCGAGACGTGCTGCAGCAGCACCGGCAGGTTCTCGCGCGGGAAGAACACGCCGCTCAGGAACATCATAGGCGTGAGAAAGAGCGTGAAGTAGTAGGTGAAGAAGTCGTAGCCCTTGGCCAGGGCATTGAAGATCAGCGCCATGCAGCTGAAGGTGATGCCCGCGAGCAGCAGCACGGGCAACACCAGCACGAGCATGGGGCTGCGGCTGATGTCCAGCGCCAGCATCACACCCAGGATGGCCGTCACCGCGAACAGGGACTTGAAGGCGGCCCAGAGCATTTCGGCCAGCAGCACGTCGCGCAGGGCGATGGGCGCATTCATGATGCTGTCCCAGGTCTTCTGCACATGCATGCGCGAGAAAGCGGAGTACAGGGCCTCGAAGGTGGCCGCGTTCATGGCGCTCATGCAGATCGAGCCGCTGGCCAGGAAAAGGATGTAGGGCACCTGCTGCCCGCCCAGGGGCACAGAGCCCACGAGGGCGCCCAGGCCGTAGCCGAAGGCCACGAGCCACATCAGCGGCTCGGCGATGTTGCCGACGAGGCTGGGGATGGCGAGCTTGCGCCAGACCAGCAGGTTGCGCAGGAAGACGGGCCACCACCGCATCATGTTGTTCATCATGCGTCCTCCCGAATTTGCCGACCCGTGAGCTTGAGGAAGAGGTCCTCCAGATTGGCCGGGCGGTGCAGGCTGCGCAGCGTGTGCTCATGGGCCAGGGCCTGCATGAGCGGTGCAGCATCCTGGGTGTAGAAAAAGACCGTCTCGCCGCTGACCTCGACCCGGCTGGCCAGGGCGCGCAGCGGGCCGGCGCTCAGGGCCTGCGCATCACCACCATAGACTTCGACCACATCGGGTTCCAGATGCTCCCGGATCAGCTCGCGCGGCGTGCCTTCGGCAATCTTGCGGCCGTGGTCGATGACCAGCAGACGGTCACACAGGCGCTCGGCCTCGTCCATGAAGTGCGTGGTGAGCAGGATGGACTTGCCGTGCTGCAGCAGTTGCTGCAGGCGCTCCCACATGAGGTGGCGGGCCTGCGGGTCCAGGCCCGTGGTGGGCTCGTCGAGCAGCAAGAGACGGGGGTCGTTGACCAAGGCCCGCGCCAGGCTGAGCCGGCGGCGCATGCCGCCCGAGAGCTGGCCCGGCTTGGCCGTGGCCTTGTGCGAGAGCGCAGCGAATTCCAGCAACGCAGGAATGCGCGCCTGGATCGCGGCCGTCTTCATGCCGAAGTAGCGGCCAAAGACCAGCAGGTTCTCGGCGCAGGTGAAGTCGGGGTCGAGCGAATCAAACTGCGTGACCACACCCAGCTGCGCCTTGATGGCGTGCGCGTCGCCAGGCATGCGCAGGCCGAAAGCCTCCACGTGGCCGCTGTCGGGTGTCGTGAGCCCCAGGCACATGCGCAGCGTGGTGGTCTTGCCTGCGCCATTGGGGCCGATCACGCCCAGGCATTCGCCGGGTCGGATCTCGAAGCTCAGGTCGTTGACGACGGTGGACTCGCCGTAGCGTTTGACGAGGTGGTGACAGCTCAGAAAGGCATCGGACATGGCGACGATTCTGGCATGGCTGCATGACCGCTGCCGGTCAAGGTCATGCCCTGTGCCCTAGTCCAGCCAAAGGACGGAACCGCGGTACGCATGCCAGGTGGCATGGCCCAGCCAGGGGCCGATGATCAGCAGGCCCAGGCCCCAGGGAATGAAGGCCAGTACCACGAGCGCGGTGATCAACGCACCCCAGAACAGCATCACGGGCAGGTTGTTGAAGAAGACCTGCAGGCTGGTGAGCGAGGCCGAGATGGCGTCGGTATCGCGGTCCAGGATCATGGGGATGGACACCACCGAGGTGGCAAAGACGAGGCCCGCGAAGAAGCCGCCGACGGCCGCGTAGACGGCGACGAATTCCCAGTTCTCGGGGTTGAAGACCGCCTGCAGCACACCGGCCGTGGACGGCATGCCGGTGTTGAAGAAGACGGCGAAGACCACCAGTGAAGCACGCCCCCAGAGCAGCTCCAACACCACGAGCACAAGCACCAGCAGGCCCATGCTGCCGATGCGCCGGTCCCAGCAGGTCAGCGAGCTCGCAAGGTCCGGTGCCTGACCCAGCTCGCGCCGACGGCTCACCTCGTACAGGCCCATGGCCAGGAAAGGCCCGATGAGCAGGCAGCCCGAGACCAGGGACATGGTGTATTCGGGCAGGTGGCGGAACACGGCGCCCAGCGTGAGGGCCATACCCCAGAAGCAGATGCCGTAGAACAGCGCGATGCCCATGGCCGCACCCATGTCGCGCCAGCCACGCGCGAGCCAGCGCAGCGGGTCGGCGTAGGACAGGGCCACGATCTCGCGCCGCGGGCCCACAGGCGGCGGGGGAATGTAGGGATCGGGATTGACGGGCAGACCGAGGCGGTCTTCGGGGATGTCTTGCTCACTCATGCAGTGAGACTAGTGCGCGTGCCCTGCCCTGTCGACTCAGGAAAACCCCGGCCGAACTTGACACGCGTCAAGACAGGCGCGCGAGAGCCTGCGCCAGATCCGCCTGCAGGTCCTCCACGGCTTCGAGCCCGACCGAGAAGCGCACCAGGGTGCCGCGCGCGAGATGGGCGGGCCAGGCCTGGCGGGACTGGGCCAAGTTGTAGGGCACGACCAGGCTGACCGGGCCGCCCCAGCTGTAGCCCAGACGGAACAGGCGCAAGGCATCGCAGAAGGCGTCGACCTGCGCGGTGCTGTAGCGCTCCGGGAAGACCACGCTGAAAAGCCCGGCTGCCCGCCCCTCCTCGGCGCCGCACAGCGCCCGCCAGTGGGCGTGACCGGGCGACGCCGACAGCGCCGGATGCAGCACCTGGGCGAACTCGGGGCGCGTGGTGCACCAGTGGGCTAGCGTGCGCGTCACGCGGTCATGCGCAGCGTAGCGCAGGGCGATGCTGGGCAGCGCGCGCAGCACAGCCTCCACATCGTTCATGCCCACGCCCAGGCCCAGGCGCATATGGGTGAGCTTGAGGCGGATGTGCAAGGCAGGGTCACGCGTGACGATGGACCCCATGAGCACATCGCCACCGCCGCTGGGGTATTTGGTGAGCGCATGGATGGTCAGGTCCACCCCCAGACCGGCGCCGAGCTCGAAGGCGTTGAAGGCCAGTCCGGCCCCCCAGGTGTTGTCGAGCGCGCAACGCACGCCGGCCCCACCGTTGGCGGCGCGGCAGATGCGCACGAGCTCGGGCAGATCGGGAAACTCCAGCGTGACCGAGCCCGCGGCCTCCAGCCAGACCAGCTTCGTCCGGGCACTGATGCGACGCGCGAGGTCCTGCGGGTCCAGGGGGTTGTAGATCTGGTGGGTGATGCCCCAGGCCTTGAGCTCGCCCTCGGCCAGGGCCTTGTTGGGGCTGTAGGCGTTATCGGGGATCAGCACCTCGTCGCCACTTTGCAGCAGCGAGAGCGCCACGGTGGCGATGGCCGCCAGCCCGCTGGGCACGAGCAGGCACTGCGCCCCGCCTTCGAGCGTGGCGATGCGCTCCTCGAGCAGGTAGCTCGTGGGCGTGCCGTGCAGGCCGTAGGTGTAGGCCGTCTTGTCTTTCCACTCCCGGCTGCGCATGGCCGCCACATTGGGGAAGAACACCGTCGAAGCCTTGTAGACGCCGGGCAGCGGCGCCTCGAAGCCCGCGGGCGGGACGTAGGGATGGTGGATCAGGCCAGTGATCTTGTCGCTCATGTGGCGAGCTTAACGCGATCCGAAAAGAGCTGGACGGTATTCAAGCCAAGGCACCCGCGGAGCCGGCTTTGCCGGGCCGCTGGGTGCGCGCCCTTGAAGGGGCTGAGGGCCGCGGCTCCAAGCCTGCCGGCGCAGGCTTGGACGGACCGAAGAGACGGGGCCTCAGGCCCCGTCACCGGGCGGAGCGACACGAAGTGCGCGCAGCCTGGGGGTGAGCCTAGTTCACACCTTCCACTTGTCGAGGACGTCCTCGATGCGCATGCGGTCGTAGACCTCGAAAGGCTGGTGAATCCAGGGATTGGTCGGCAGGTAATCGACCGAGTAGTCGGGCTGGAAGGCCGAGACGCCCTTGGTCCAGATCACCGCCGTGCGCAGCTCGGTGATGGGCACATAGCGCTCGCGCAGCATCGTGACCACGGCCTGAAGGGTGTGGCCCGAGTCGGCCAGATCGTCGACCAGCAGCACGCGGCCGGCGATCTCGCCCTGGGGCGTGGTGATGTACTTGGCGATGTCCAGGTGGCCCTGCTCGGTGCCGGCGTTGGCCCGGTAGGAACTGGTGGACATGATGGCCAGGGGCTTGTCGAAGATGCGCGAGAGGATATCGCCCGGGCGCATGCCGCCGCGCGCCAGACAGAGGATGGTGTCGAAAGTCCAGCCGGACTGGTGGATCTTGATGGCCAGCTTCTCGACCAGGTTGTGGTACTCGCCGTAGCTCACGTACAGGTGCTTGCCATCTTCGGTCAACATCCGGATGCTCCTTTTTTAATAGCTATTCTTCAAGCAATCAGGCGACATACGGATGGCGCATCATGATCGTGTGATCGCGGTCCGGGCTGGTCGAGATGATGTGGATGGGCACACCAGTGACCTGCTCGATGCGCTGCAGGTACAGGCGCGCGTTGACCGGCAGCTTGTCGTACTCGGTCACGCCCACGGTGCTGTCGCTCCAGCCGGGCAGGGTTTCATAGATGGGCTTGCACCGCGAGATCTCGTCGGCACCCATGGGCAGGATGTCGATGACTTCACCATCCAGCTCGTACCCCGTGCACAGCTGCAATTCCTTCAAACCGTCGAGCACGTCGAGCTTGGTCAGGCACATGCCGGTCAAGCCGTTGACCTGGGCGCTGCGCTTGAGCAGCGCGGCGTCGAACCAGCCGCAGCGGCGCGAGCGGCCGGTGGTCACGCCCTTCTCGGCACCCACGGTGCTCATGTGGTAGCCCGGCGTGCCCGGGGTCTCCCAGTCGAGCTCGGTCGGGAAGGGGCCGCCGCCCACGCGTGTGCAGTAGGCCTTGGTGATGCCGAGGATGTAATGCAGCAGATTGGGGCCCACGCCCGAGCCTGCGGCGGCGTTGCCAGCCACGCAGTTGCTGGACGTGACGTAGGGGTAGGTGCCGTGGTCCACGTCCAGCAGCGTGCCCTGGGCGCCTTCGAACAGCAGGTTCTGGCCGTGCAGATGGGCCTCGTTGAGTTCGCGCGAGACGTCCGCCATCATGGGCTTGAGCATCTCGGCGTGGCGCATGGCCTCGGCGTAGACGGGCTCGAACTGCACCTCGCCGTTCTGGATGTAGGGCTTGAGCGCGTCGGGGAAGACGAAGTTCTTGCACTTCAGGAAGGTGGACAGCACGTGGTTGTGCAGGGTCAGCAGTTCCTTGAGCTTGGCGGCGAAGCGATCGGGGTACTTGAGGTCCTGCACGCGCAGGGCGCGGCGCGCGATCTTGTCTTCGTAGGCGGGGCCGATGCCGCGGCCGGTGGTGCCGATCTTCTCGGTACCACCCTGCTCGCGCGCAGCCTCGCGCGCCACGTCCAGCGCAGTGTGGAAGGGCAGGATCAGCGGACAGGCTTCGGAGATGCGCAGGCGCGAACGCACCTCGACGCCGGCTTTCTCCAGCCCTTCAATCTCTTCGAACAGCTTGGCGGCCGAGAGCACCACGCCATTGCCGATGTAGCACTTGACGCCCGGGCGCATGATGCCGCTGGGGATGAGGTGCAGGGCCGTCTTGACGCCGTTGATCACCAGCGTATGGCCCGCGTTGTGGCCGCCCTGGAAGCGCACCACGCCCTGGGCGCTCTCGGTGAGCCAGTCCACCAGCTTGCCCTTGCCTTCATCACCCCATTGGGTGCCCACGACGACGACGTTGCGTCCTTTGGTTGTGTTCATTTCGTATGGTCTCGCATGGATGGCACCGCGGCGGCGGCGCTCAGATGGCACGGACGGCCCACTGGCCGCCGACTTCGATCAATTCACGGTCGCAGTGGAACTCGTCGTTCTCGCTCTCGTGGCCGGGCAGGACGCAGACCACGGTCTCGCCCTGTTCGCGCAGGCGCGCGATGGCTGCGCGCAAGCTGGCGGCTTCGCTCCAGGGCGCGCGGATGGCCGCGCGCAAGGGGCGTGCCGCAACGGCACCCACCAGGGTCTTGAGGTCCAGGCTGAAGCCCACGGCCGGGCGCTTGCGCCCAAACACGGCCCCCACCTCGTCATAGCGGCCGCCACGCAGGACGGCGTCGCTCACGCCCTCGGTGTAGACGGCGAAACGCACGCCGCTGTAGTAGGCATAGCCGCGCAGGTCCGCCAGGTCGAAGCCCAGCGTCGTGCCCTGCAGATGGCCGGCCAGCCAGCGCAGACCGGCCAGGGCCTCGCGCACGGCGGGCAGCGCGGGCAGCACGCGTTCGGCCTCGGCCAGCACGGCCGTGTCGCCGTAGAGACGCGGCAGGGCCAGCAGGCCTTGGCGCGATGCCGCCGGCATGCCCTGGGTGAGACGGGTCAGCTCGGGCACGTCCTTGGCGGCCAGGGCCGTCTGGATCTGTGCCTGGGTTTCGGCATCGGCATCTGCGCCTTCGAGCAGCGCGCTGACGATGCGCACATCGGCCAGATCCACGGTGTAAAGGGAAAGCTTGGCCGCGCGCAGGCAGTCCAGGGCCAGCTCGAGCGCCTCAAGATCAGCCTCGGGGCCAGCGTGGCCGTAGATCTCGGCACCGAACTGCAGGGGCTCGCGCGTGGCATGGGGACCGGCCGGACGCGTGTGCACCACGGGGCCGCAGTAGCACAGGCGGGCCACGCCACGGCGGTTGAGCAGGTGCGCATCGATGCGCGCGACCTGGGGCGTGGTGTCGGCACGCAGGCCCATGGATCGGCCAGAGAGCTGGTCCACCAGCTTGAAGGTCTGGAGGTTCAGCGCCTGCCCGGTGCCACTGAGCAGCGAGGCCAGGTACTCGAGCAGCGGCGGCATGACCAGCTCGTAGCCGTAGCCACGGGCCGTGTCGAGCAGGTCGCGGCGCAGTTCCTCGATGTGACGCGCCTCGGAAGGCAGGACATCGGCGATGTGATCCGGCAGGAGCCAGGCGGACATGGGAAAAGGGGGAGCTGTTAAAAACGTGATTTTACCGGGTCGCGCGAGGGCGCCCGGCCGCCCGGCCTCGCGCGGGGCTCAGAGCGACTGCCAGCCGACCCAGGCCAGACCGACCAGGATGCTCAACAGGCCGAAGAAGCGGATCTGGCCGTCGGAGAGCTGGAGGATCTGGCTGAACATGCGACGCCAGCCACCGGGTGAGAGGAAAGGAAAAAGGCCCTCGATCACGAGGACGAGGGCCATGGCCAGCCAGAAGGCGTCGCTGCTCACGCGGACTTATTTCCGTGGCGCAGCACCACCGCCGCGGAAGACCTTGAAGAACTCCGAGCCGTTGGGATCGAGCACCATCACGTCGCTCTTGTTCGCGAAGCTGGCCTTGTAGGCCTCAAGACTACGGTAGAACTGGGCGAAGGACGGGTCGCGGCCGAAGGCCTCGGCATAGATGGCTGCGGCCTGGGCATCGCCCTGACCCTTGATCTTCTGGGCGTCGCGGTAGGCGTTGGCGACGGTCACCTCGCGCTGGCGATCGGCGTCGGCGCGGATCTTCTCGCCTTCGGCGGCACCGGTGGAGCGCAGCTCGTTGGCCACGCGCTTGCGCTCGGCCTCCATGCGGCGGTAGACGTCACCCGTGATGGACTCGACATAGTCCACGCGCGTGATCCGCACGTCCACCACATCGATGCCCCAGGGCTTGTCACCACGCACCGCACCCAGCACCTCGGCCTTGACGTCGGACATCAGGGCCTCACGCTTGGTCGACAGCAGGTCCTTGACCGTACGCTTGTTGATCTCCTGCTGGAAGGCGTCGCGCACCACGCGGTTGAGCTGGTTGGCGCCGGCGGCCTCGTTCAGGCCCACGTTGCGGATGTACTCGCCCGGCTCGCTGATGCGCCAGCGCACATACCAGTCGATCACCACGCGCTGCTTCTCGGCCGTGAGCATGGGCTCGGTGTCGCTGCTGTCCAGCGTCAGCAGGCGCTTGTCGATGTAGGTGACGTTCTGGAACGGCGGCGGCAGCTTGATGTTCAGCCCCGGCTCCGTGATGACTTCCTTGATCTGGCCCAGGGCGTAGACCACGCCGAACTGGCGCTGGTCGACCACGAAGAGCATGGAGCTGGCCAGTGCCAGCAGCACCAGCAGCGAAGACAGGATGAATCCAATGCGGTTCATGTTCTTGTTTTCCTTAACGGGTCTCGCGTTCACGCGAGCGCTGGTTCAGGCGGGACCGCGGGTCATTGACGTTGGGCGCCGGGACCGTGGACTGGGAGGCGGGAGCCGTGCCCTGCATCAGCGGGGCCGGGGCTTCGTCGCCAGTGAGTTGCATGATCTTGTCCAGCGGCAGATAGAGCAGGTTGGAACCCTGCTTGGAGTCCACCAGCACCTTGGTCACATTGCCGTAGATTTCCTGCATGCTCTCCAGGTAAAGGCGGTCGCGCGTGACCTGGGGCGCCTTCTGGTATTCGGCGAGCACGGAACGGAAGCGCTGCGCATCACCCTGGGCCTGGGCCACGATACGGGCCTTGTAGCCTTCGGCCTCTTCCTTCAGGCGCGAGGCCGTACCGACGGCGCGCGGCACCACGTCGTTGGCGTAGGCCTGGGCCTCGTTCTTGAGTCGCTCGCGCTCCTGGCCGGCCTTGAGCACATCGTCAAAGGCCGCCTGCACCTGCTCGGGGGGACGCACGCCGCCCTGCTGCATGTTGACAGCCACGACCTCGATCCCGACCTTGTAGCGGTCCAGGATGTCTTGCATGAGTTTGCGCACGCGCGGGGCGATCTGTTCGCGTTCCTCGGACAGGGCCGAGTCCATCTTCAATTTGCCCACGACCTCGCGCACCGCCGTCTCGGCAGCCTGCACCACGGCGCTGGCCGGATCGCGGCTCTCGAACAGGTAGGCGCGCGCATCGTTGAGGCGGTACTGCACGGCGAACTTGATCTCGACGATGTTCTCGTCCTCGGTCAGCATGGCCGACTCGCGCAGACCTGTGGCCTTGATGACCACGTCGCGGCCCACGTCCACCGAGCGCAGCTGCGTCACGAAGACCAGCTCATGGCGCTGGATGGGGTAAGGCAGGCGCCAGTTGAAGCCGGCACCCACGGTGCTGTGGTACTTGCCGAACTGGGTGATCACGGCCTGCTGGCCTTCCTGCACGATGAAGAAGCCCGTGCCCAACCAGATGAGCACGGCGATCGCGCCGATCAGGCCGATGCCGATGCCCGCGCCCTTCATGTCGGGCTGCCCGCCACCGCTGCCCGTGCCGCCGTTGCGGCCGCCGCGGCCGCCAAACAGGCCTGAGAGCTTGCGGTTGAAGTCGCGCCAGAGTTCGTCCAGATCCGGCGGGCCCTGGGTGTTGCCCGGGCGGGAACCGCGGTTGCCTTGCGGCGGCGTCTCGTCGGGCCGGCTGCCTTCGGCGGGCTTGTCATCCCCACGACCCCAGCGCGGGTCGTTCAGGTTGAACATGCCGCGCAGGCGTCCGGGCCATTGCGCGGCCCAGCGGAAAGCTGGTGCATGGAGTTTCATTCTTGGCTCTCTCTGTAATCTCGGCCCAGGGCCTGGGACGCCTGCATTGTGCCCAATCAGAATGGACTTGCGTGATTGTCCGGGAAATCCGGGCCCATTTCGTGAGCTTCCGCATCCTCATGGGCCGGCTCCGTGACGCGTTGAGCCAACAGTTGGCGCAAGGCGGGCAGGCCTTCACCATCACGCGCGCTCACGAAGACCCGCGGGACGGGCTGCCCGTCCAGCTCGTAGCTGTCCTGGACCCGGGCTGGACGGCGCTCGGGGTCCAGGGCGTCGAGCTTGTTGAAGACCAGAATCTGCGGGATATGCTCGGCCCCGATCTCGGCCAGCACGCGCTGCACCTCGGCGATCTGCTCGGGGAAGTTGGGGTTGGCCGCGTCCACCACGTGCAGCAGCAGATCGGCATCCACCGCCTCCTGCAGCGTGGCCTGGAAGGCGTCGATCAGTCCGTGCGGCAGGTCGCGGATGAAGCCCACGGTGTCCGACAGCGAGACCGAGCGCCCCGCCTCGCCGAGGTAGAGCTGGCGCGTGGTGGTGTCCAGGGTGGCGAAGAGCTGGTCGGCCGCATAGGCGCGCGCCTTGACCAGGGCGTTGAACAGCGTGGACTTGCCGGCGTTGGTGTAGCCCACCAAGGAGATGTTGAAGGCGTCGCGGCGCTCGCGCTGGCGGCGCTGGGTCTGCCGCTGGCGCTTGACCTTGTGCAGGCGCTCCTTGGTGCGCTTGATGGCATCGCCGATCATGCGGCGGTCCAGCTCGATCTGCTTCTCACCGGGGCCTCCGCGCACACCTGCACCGCCGGTCTGGCGCTCCAGGTGGGTCCAGCGCCGCACCAGGCGGGTGCTCAGGTATTGCAGGCGGGCCAGTTCGACCTGCAGCTTGCCCTCGTGGCTGCGGGCGCGCTGGGCGAAGATTTCCAGGATCAACAGGGTGCGGTCGTTGACCGGCAGCTCCAGCGTGCGTTCCAGATTACGCTGCTGCGCCGGGCTCAGGCTCTGGTCGAAGAGGACCTCGCTGGCGCCGAGCTGGGTGGCCAACAGCTTGATCTCCTCGGCCTTGCCGCTGCCGACGAAGAGCGCGGCATCGGGCGCCTTGCGCTTGCAGGTGATGCGACCCACGGGATGCAGGCCGGCGGTCTCGGCCAGCAGGCCGAGCTCTTCCAGATCGGTGTCGAAATGCGGCAGACCGAAATCGACCCCGACCAGGATGGCCGATGCCGTGGGCTGTTCAGTGGATGCGGACAAGGGGGACGCTGGCGCCTGTCAGAGTGTGAACCGCGCAGCCGGCAAGCGGCTGCCCCTCGCCCCTGGACCCATCAGGAAGCACTGGGGGTATCGCCCTCGCCACCGACCGCAAAGTTCACGGCGCGGCCGGGAACAATGGTGGAGATGGCATGCTTGTAGACCATCTGGGTCACGGTGTTGCGCAGCAGGACCACATACTGGTCGAAGGACTCGATCTGGCCTTGGAGCTTGATGCCGTTGACCAGATAGATCGAGACCGGCACGTGCTCACGGCGCAGGGTGTTGAGGAAGGGATCCTGCAGAAGCTGGCCTTTGTTATTGCTCACGATATTCTCCGTGTTCAAAAGTGATGAAGAAGTCGCCACCTTACCACAGCAGGCCCGGATGCGCTTGACAGATGCGCCGGATGCCCGTTAGGGCCCGCAGGTCGCAGGGAATAGCACCAGGATCCCGCCCTATTCCTTGTCGGCGTAGGGATTGTCGGAGGTCTTGAACTCGATGCGCATGGGGGTGCCGACCAGATCGAACTCCTTGCGAAACCAGCCTTCAAGGTAGCGCTTGTAGGAATCGGGCACGTGCTCCAGCGAGTTGCCGTGGACCACGATGACCGGCGGGTTCATGCCGCCCTGGTGGGCGTAGCGCATCTTGGGCCGGAACATGCCGGCGCGCTTGGGGCTCTGAAACTGCACGGCCTGCTGCAGCAGGCGCGTGAGCACGGGCGTGGACATCTTGCGGTTGGCCGCCGCGTAGGCCTTGGCAATGGACGTCCATAGCGGGCCCAGGCCCTGGCGCTTCTGGGCCGAGATGAAATGGATGTTGGCGAACTTGAGGAAAGCCAGCCGGGTCTCGATGGAGCGCTGCACGGTCTGGCGCTGGTAGTCGTCCACCGCATCCCATTTGTTGATGGCCAGCACCACGGCGCGGCCGCTCTCCAAGATGTAGCCGGCGATGTGCGCGTCCTGGTCGGTCACGCCCTGGGTGGCGTCAATCAGCAGCAGCACCACATGGGCCGACTCGATGGCCTGCAGGGTCTTGACCACCGAGAACTTCTCAATGGCCTCGAAGACCTTGCCCTTGCGGCGCAGGCCGGCGGTGTCGATGAGCTCGAACTTCTGGCCATTGCGCTCAAAGGGGACGCTGATGGCATCGCGCGTGGTGCCCGGCAGGTCGAAAGCCACGAGGCGCTCCTCGCCCAGCCAGGTGTTGATCAGGGTGGACTTGCCGACGTTGGGGCGGCCGGCCACGGCCAGCTTGATGACGCCCGGGGTTTCCTCTTCCTCGGCTTCGTCCTCGTCCGGCAGGTTGAGCGGCGCCAGCGCGAGTTCGACCAGGGAGCGGATGCCCTGGCCGTGGACGGCCGACACGGGATGTACCTCGCCCAGACCAAGTTCGTAGAACTCGCCGAGCTGGGCGCCTTCGGTCATGCCCTCGGCCTTGTTGGCGGTCAGGATGCAGGGCTTGCCCAGACGCCGCAGGTAATTGGCGATGTCATGGTCCTGGGCCGACAGGCCGCCACGCGCATCGACGACGAAGATCACCACATCGGCCTCGGCCACGGCCTGGCGCGTCTGCTTGGCCATCTCCTTGTAGATGCCGCTCTCGGCGGTGGGCTCGAAGCCGCCGGTGTCGATGACGATGTACTCGTGCTTGCCCTGCTTGCCGTTGCCGTAGTGACGGTCGCGCGTGAGGCCGGCGTAGTCGGCCACGATGGCGTCGCGCGACTTGGTCAGCCGGTTGAACAGCGTGGATTTACCGACGTTGGGGCGGCCGACCAGGGCCAGGACGGGTTTCATGGAAGCCTTATTCAGGACGCAGGCCGAGCACGCGGCCCTTGCGGGTCACAACGACCAGGGTGTTGCCAGCCAGCACGGGCGGGGTGGCGATGGGTGAGCCGTCGGTCTCGAGCCGGGCCTGCAGCGCGCCGTCGGCACGCGCGAGGAAATGCAGGCGGCCGCCCTCGTCCCCCACGACCAGGCCCGCGCCCAGCAGCAAGGGGGCCGTGAGACGACGGTAGCGCAGCGTCTGGCTCGACCAGAGGCGTTCGCCATCGGCGCGGCGCCAGGCGACCACCGTGTCGTCGAACTCCACGCCCAGCAGCAGCTCGGCGTCACCGCTGAGGCCCGAGGCACCGGCGGCCGGCTTGGTCCACAGCAGCGCACCGCGCGCCGCGTCCACGCAACCCACGGTGGCCTGGAAAGAACGCAAGCAGACGTTGTCACCCTGTCGGGCCACGCCGCTGACCAGATCGACCAGACGCTCGACGTCGTTGGTACCGCGCGGGCTCGCCAGGGGCAGTTCCCAGCGCGAGGTGCCGTTGAGCGGGTTCATGCCGACCAGGCGCGCGCCCAGGCCCACGACCAGGGTGTCGCCCACGGCCATCAGCACGCCCGGCTGACGCAGCACCAAGGGCTCACCCGTCCGCGTCTGGGTCCAGAGGCGGCGACCGGTGGCGCCGTCGAAGGCGCTCACGCTGCGATCAGCGCCGAGCACGAACACGCGCGCTCCCGCCACCAGAGGCGCCGTGTAGCTGGGGGCGCTCAGGCGCTGGCGCCAGAGTGGCTTGCCGGCCTGCAGGACCACGAGTTCGTTGTCGGTCGTGACCACGGCCGCACTGCGGCCGTCATGGCCCACGCCGGCATTGAGCGAGGCTCCCGCCGGCGCACGCCAGAGCACTTCACCGGTGCGCGCGTCCAGCAGGCTGACGTCGCCCGCGTCCGAAGCCAGGCCCACGGTGGCGCCCGCCGTCTGCACGACCAGCGGAAAGCTCACCTTGCCGAGCTCGGCCGTCCAGACCTGGCGCACGCTCAGCTTCTGGGGGTCGGGCTGCAGCGGCGCCGGCTCAGGCCGCTTCGGGCTGCTGGAACAGGCCGCCAGCAAAGCCGCCAGCAAAGCCGCCAGCAGTGCAGCCGCGAGGGGCCGCAGGAAACGTCGCGTCACTTCTTCTCTCCGACCGCAGGCGCCTGCCCCAGCGCGGCCAGCTTGACGTCCACGACCTGGCGGTAGCTGCTGCCAGCCTCCAGGCCGGCCCAGGCCTTCTGGTACTCGGCCGCGGCCTCGGCCTTCTTCCCCTGGGCCAGGTACACATCACCCCGGCGGTCCGCAGCCAGCGCGGCGAAGGAGGCCGGGAAGGTGGCGCCCAGCATCTTGAGCGCCTCGTCGTAGGACTTGGCGTCGAGCAGCAGGCCGGCCAGGCGCAGACGCGCCAGGGCCTGGTAGCCCTCGTCGCGCCCCTCCTCGGCCACCCACTGCAGGGCGGCGCGGGCCGGCTCGTTGCGGCCTGCCGAGGCGTGCACGGCCGCGACCAGCAGCGCGGCCTGCTGGGCCTGGGCGGTGCGCGGGAACTTGTCCTTCATGTCGGCCCAGGCACGGTCCAGGCGCGCCGCGTCATTGCCGCTGGCGATGCGTTCGACTTCCTCGTACAGGGCCGTGGCCTGCACGGCCTGGCGGTTCTGCCAGTACTGCCAGCCGTTCCAGCCGGCATAGATCGCGAGGATGACGATCAGCGCCCAGCTGATCAAGCCGCCGTACTGCTTCCAGAAGTGCTTGAACTGGTCAAGCTGTTCTTGTTCTTCAAGGTCGAGGTGTGCCATGGGGGAATCCGGTTAGATGTTCGATTTTAGGCGGGGGGCCCAGCTGGCCACGGCGGCCAGCGTTTCGCTGTGCTGCGCGCCGGTACCGTCGCGCAGGGCCTTGACGGTGACTTCACCACGCGCCAGCTCGTCGGCACCGAAAATCAGCGCATAGCGCGCGCCGCTGCCATCGGCCTTCTTGAACTGCGACTTCATGCTGGACTGGCCGGGGTGCAGCACCACCGAGACGCCCGCCTCGCGCAGCGCCTCGAGTGCCACCATCACCTGCGGCAGACCGTCCGCAGACGGCACGATGGCATAGGCATCGGGCACGGGCGCCTCGGGCAGCACGCCCACCTCTTCCAGCAGCAGCAGCATGCGCTCCAGGCCCATGCCGAAGCCCACGGCCGGCGCGGGCGCGCCGCCGAGCTGCTCGATCAGGCCGTCGTAACGGCCGCCACCGCAGACCGTGCCCTGCGAGCCCAGCTTGTCGGTGACCCATTCGAAGACCGTCAGGTTGTAGTAGTCCAGGCCGCGCACCAGGCGCGGGTTGATCGTGTACCGCACGCCGGCCGCGTCGAGCATGGCGCGCACGCCGTTGAAGTGAGCCAGCGAGGCCTCGCCCAGGAAGTCCAGCAGCTTGGGCGCGGCGTTGGCCATGTCCTGCAGGGCCGGGTTCTTGGTGTCGAGCACGCGCAGCGGGTTGCTGTGCATGCGACGCTTGCTATCCTCGTCGAGCAGGTCCACGTGCGCCTCGAGGTGCCGGATCAGCGCCTCGCGGTGGGCACGGCGCTCGTCGGGCGCGCCCAGGCAGTTGAGCTCCAGGCGGAAATGCTCGCCGTCCTTCAGGCCCAGCTCGCGCAGCAGACGGCTGCCCAGCAGGATCACCTCGGCGTCCACGTCCGGGCCGTGGAAGCCCAGGGCTTCCACGCCCATCTGATGGAACTGGCGGTAGCGGCCCTTCTGCGGCCGCTCGCGGCGGAACATGGGGCCGAAGTAGTAGAGGCGGCGGCCCGAATCACGCAGGAAGTTGTGTTCGGTCATGGCACGCACGACGCCGGCCGTCATCTCGGGGCGCAGGGCCAGGTGCTCGGCCTGGCCGTGCTTGTCCGCACGGTCTTCGAAGGCATACATCTCCTTCTCGACGATGTCGGTCACCTCGCCGATGCCGCGCACGAACAGCGCCGTGGGCTCGACGATGGGGGTGCGCACGTTCTGGTAACCGTAGCGCTGCAACACGCTGCGCATCCTGGCTTCCAGCCACTCCCAACGCGCCGACTCGGGCGGCAGGATGTCATTCATGCCTTTGACGGCAAGCAATTTCTCTGGCTTGGCGGCCATCTTTTCTCGCTCTCGGTTGGAATGTCGGGACGCCTAGGGGGCGGCCTCGGCCTGGGCGCCGAAGCGCTTGGCGATGTAGTCCTCGACGATCTTCTGGAATTCCTGGGCGATGCCCTCGCCGCGCAACGTCAGGCGTTTCTCGCCGTCGATGAAGACGGGTGCCGCCGGCGCTTCACCCGTGCCCGGCAGGCTGATGCCGATGTCGGCATGCTTGCTCTCGCCCGGGCCGTTGACGATGCAGCCCATGACGGCGACCTTCATGGTCTCGACCCCCGGGTACTGCTTGCGCCAGACCGGCATCTGCAGGCGCAGGAAATCGTCGATCTGCTTGGCCAGCTCCTGGAAGGTGGTGCTGGTGGTGCGCCCACAGCCCGGGCAGGCCGTGACGCTGGGCACGAAGACGCGCAGGCCCAGGGACTGCAGGATCTCGGAGGCGATCACCACCTCCTGCGTGCGCGATTCACCGGGCTGGGGCGTGAGCGAGACGCGGATGGTGTCGCCGATGCCCTCCTGGAGCAGGATGGACATCGCAGCCGCCGAGGCCACCGTGCCCTTGGTCCCCATCCCAGCTTCGGTCAGGCCCAGATGCAAGGGATAGTCGCAACGTTTCGCGAGTTCGCGGTAGACCGAGATCAGGTCCTGCACGCCGCTGACCTTGCAGGACAGCAGGATTTGCTCGGGCGCCATGCCGAGCTCCTGCGCCATCTGCGCGGAATCGATGGCCGAGGTGATGAGCGCCTCGTACATCACCGACTTGGCATCCCAGGGCTGGGCGCGGCGGCTGTTCTCGTCCATCAGGCCGGCCAGCAGCTCCTGGTCCAGACTGCCCCAGTTGACGCCGATGCGCACGGGCTTGTTCCACTTGAGTGCGGCCTCGACCATCTGGCCGAACTGGCGGTCACGCTTTTCGCCCTTGCCCACATTGCCCGGGTTGATGCGGTACTTGGACAGGGTCTCGGCGCAAGCCGGGTACTGCGTGAGCAGGGTGTGGCCGTTGTAATGGAAATCGCCCACCAGGGGCACCACGATGCCCATGCGGTCCAGCTGCTCGCGGATGTGCGGCACGGCCTGCGCCGCCTCGGGCGTGTTGACCGTGATGCGCACGAGCTCGGAGCCGGCCTGGGCCAGCTCCTTGACCTGGATCGCGGTCCCGATCACGTCCACCGTGTCGGTGTTGGTCATGGACTGGACACGCACGGGCGCGTCGCCGCCCACGGTGACCACATGATCGCCCCAGACCACGCGGGCCTGGCGGCTGCGCCGCGCACGGGGCGCGGCTGGCGCTATCGGCAGACAGTCGGACACTTATTTCACCTCGAATCGTGCCACACCACCGCGGCTCACTTCGTCCAGCGGGAAGGGCTTGCCACGCACCGTGACCTCGGTCACATCGGCACGGCCGATGGTCACGTTCAGCGGCAGCGGGCCGGACGCGCCCACCGGCTCGCCGGGCTCGACCATGCGGCTGAGCTGGATGGCACCCCGGCCATCCGTGACTTCGATCCAGGACGCCTCACGCGTCTTGAACACCACCACCCCCGTGCTGGGGAGCTTCTTGCGCGGAGCCGCAGCGTCGGCCGCATCGGCCGCTGCAGCCTCCGTCGCCACGGCAGCCGGCTTGGCCGGCGGCGGCGTTGGCGTCTCACGCGGCGTCACCACAGGCGCCGCGACCACGGGGGCTGGCTTGACCGGCACAGGCTTGGCCGCCACGGGCGCAGGCGATGGTGCGGCCACCACCTCCGCTACGGCTGGCGCAGGCTCGGGGGCTGGCGCCACGACCGGGGCCTGGGTCGGCACCGCCGGGGTGCTGGCCACGATGGCGCCGATCTCGGCGCGCTGCTCGGTCGAGGGGAAGAAGATGAGCACCAGGGTCCCCAACAGCACGGCCAGCGCGGCCAGCACCATGGGACGCGAGAGGCGGTCCAGGAAGGGCGTCTTGGCAATGTCGCCCGGCGTATGGAAAGGGGTGTTGAGGCCGGATTCGTCGTAGTCCAGGCGTGGCGCCTTGGATTGCGGCAGCAGGGCCAGGGCCGGCGCGGGATCGATCTTGAGCGCACGGCAGATGCTGGAGGCCAGGGCCCGCACGAACACCGCGTCGGGCAGCTGTTCGTAGCGGTCGGACTCCAGGGCTTCAAGTTTCTTGACCGACACCTTGAGCGCCAGCGCCAGCGCCGGCAGGTCGATGCCGGCGGCCTCGCGCGCCTGGCGCAGCAGGGTACCGGCCGTGGTGGACGGCGTGGGTGTGGCTGCGGCTGTCGTCTCGTCGTTCGCCGGTACGCTGCCGGCGCCTGCCTCTTCACTCATGGAACGCTCCCCGCTCATAGGAATTCAACTCACGCGACCGGGGATAGCGGGCGCGCAGCTGGCCGCCCAGCTGGTCACGCGCCGTTCGGTCACCCAGACGATGCTCGATCTTGATGCCCAGCCACAGCGTCTCGGCATTGGCCAGCTCGCTGTTGTTGATGCGCCGGATGTAGAACTGGGCGCGCGAAGCCTCGCCGCGCTGATAGAGCAGCTGGGCCAGGTTGTAGCCGGTCACGGGGTTGCCGGCGTCGAGCTCGTAAGACTTGCCCAGGCTGAACTCGGCATCCTGCGGCTGCTTGGCCTGGATCTGGCACAGGCCCTTGGTCAGCCAGGTCTTGGCGCGGCCGCCATAGGTGGGGTTGGCCAGGGCGCGCGTG
The DNA here is from genome assembly GCF_027532185.1 of Hylemonella sp. Lineage (GTDB taxonomy): Bacteria > Pseudomonadota > Gammaproteobacteria > Burkholderiales > Burkholderiaceae_C > Hylemonella. The sequence continues at coordinate 33,045 of NZ_JAPZSV010000003.1, forward strand.
AAAGTCTGGATGGCCTCGGTGTAACGGCTCTGCTGGCACTGCAGCCAGCCATAGTTGTGCAATACGTTCGGGTCGTTGGGGCTGATGGACAGCGCACGGCGGAAGCTCTCGTCGGCCAGGCGCTTGTCGTCCAGGCGCATGTAGATGAGGCCGCGCAGGTTGTAGGCTTCGGTGAAGCTGGGGTCGATGTTCAGGGCCTGCTTGGTCTCATCCAGGGCCACCGTGGTCTGCCCCTGCTCGAAGTAGCCCACGGCCAGCTGCAGGCGGATGCGTGCACGCCGGCGCACATCGGGTTCGTCGGAGGCGGTGACGATGTCGTCGGTCGGCGGGGTGGAAGCACAGCCGGCCATCCCCCCCAGCGCCAGCACGGCCAGACAACTGGTCAGCAGCCAGCAGGTGGTCCGTCCCCATCGATGCGTCACATTCATGCCTCAGGTCTCCTTGGATAGCCTCTTCAGGGGTTGCAGCAGCTGGCGCTGGCGCGCCATGCGCTCACCCACACCGGTGCGATCCTTGACGTCACCGGCCAGCTGGCCGCAGGCGGCGTCGATGTCGTCGCCGCGCGTCTTGCGCACAGTCGTGACGATACCAGCATCCAGCAGGATTTTTGCGAAGGCCTGCACGCGCTCGTTGGGCGAACGCTTCAGTCCGGACTCGGGAAAGGGGTTGAAGGGGATCAGGTTGAACTTGCACCAGACGCCGCCGGTGGCGTGTTGGCGCACGAGGGCGATAAGCTGGCGCGCGTGCTCGGGCTCGTCGTTGACGCCGTCGAGCATGCAGTACTCGAAGGTGATGAAGTCACGCGGCGCATGCGCTAGGTAACGGTTGCAGGCTTCCAGCAGCTCGGCGATCGGGTACTTGCGGTTCAGGGGCACGAGGTTGTCGCGCAGCGCGTCGTTGGGCGCGTGCAGCGAGACCGCCAGCGCTACCGGACAGTCCTGGGCCAGGCGATCCATCATGGGCACCACACCCGAGGTCGAGACCGTGAGGCGACGGCGCGACAGGCCGTAGCCATGGTCGTCGAGCATGACACGCAGCGCGGGAATGAGCGCGTTGTAGTTCTGCAGCGGCTCGCCCATGCCCATCATCACGACATTGGTGATGACGCGGTCGGAGCGCTTCAGGTGCTGGCGCAGGAAATGCTCGGCAAACCAGAGCTGGGCCACGATCTCGCCCGTGCTGAGGTTGCGGCTGAAGCCCTGGTGACCGGTGGAGCAGAAGCGGCAGCCCACGGCGCAGCCGGCCTGCGAGGACACGCACAACGTGCCTCGGTCGTCTTCCGGGATGTAGACCGATTCGACGGCGTTGCCGTCGCCGACATCGAACAGCCACTTGATCGTGCCGTCGGCGGACATCTGCTGGGAAATGACCTCCAGCCCCTGGATGTGCGCCGTGGTGGCGAGCTTCTCGCGCAGGGACTTGGCCAGATCGCTCATCTGGTCAAAGCTGGTGGCCCCCTTCTGGTGGATCCAGCGGAACAGCTGGGTGGCGCGGAAGCGCTTCTCACCCAGCTTTTCGCAAAAGGCGGCCAGACCGTCGAGATCGAAGTCGAGCAGGTTGGCCGTCATTGCATGGGACTGCGCGCGATCAGCGCGAGTACACGTTCATGCCGGGGAAGAAGAAAGCCACTTCCACGGCTGCGGTTTCGGGCGCGTCGGAGCCGTGCACGGCGTTGGCGTCGATGCTGTCGGCGAAGTCGGCGCGGATGGTGCCCTTCTCGGCCTTCTTGGGGTCGGTGGCGCCCATCAGGTCACGGTTCTTCAGGATGGCGTTCTCGCCTTCCAGCACCTGGATCATCACCGGGCCGGAGATCATGAAGCTGACCAGGTCATTGAAGAAGGGACGTGCCTTGTGCACGGCGTAGAAAGCCTCGGCTTCGGCGCGCGACAGGTGGGCCATCTTGGCGGCCACGATCTTCAGGCCGGCGCCTTCGAAACGGGCGTAGATCTGGCCGATGACATTCTTGGCGACGGCGTCGGGCTTGATGATGGAGAGGGTGCGCTGGATGGCCATGTGATTTCCTGAGTCTGGTTTTGAAATGGGTTTTCGCCCCCCTGCAGGGCAAAGCCCGATATTTTAACCGTTCAGGGTGACCGTTGCACCCTGAACGTCCTGGGCAGCCGGTCGCCGTCAGCGGCCACGGCCGCCACGCCGCGAACCACCGCCACCCGCATTGCCGCGGCGTTGGTCCTGACGCTGGCGCGAGAAACTGTCGGCACCGATGTAGCCGAAGGAGGTCTTCATGGGATCGGGCTGGGCCTCGCCGCCGCCCTGGCGGGCGTTGCGGTCCTTGCCACGGCCCTGCTGGCCCTGGCCACCTTTGCCTCGCGGCTGTGCGCCGCCCGACGGCCCACCGGCCGGACGAGGCCCCTGCCCCTGCTGGCCGCCGCGACGCTTGTTGCGTCCGCCCCCCGGCTTGCCCTGAGGCGCAGAGCGCTCGGACGCCTCGCCCGCGGGCGTCTCGCCACCGGGGCGACGCTCGGCCGCACGCACCAGGGCGCGAATATCAGCCTCGTCGAGTTCCATCCAGGCCCCGCGTTTGAGCCCGCGCGGCAGCACCATGGCGCCGTAGCGGATGCGGATCAGCCGGCTGACGGCATGGCCCACGGCCTCGAGCATACGACGCACCTCGCGGTTGCGGCCCTCGGAAATCGTGACGCGGTACCAGCAGTTGCTGCCCTCACCGCCGCCCTCCTCGATGCTGCCGAACTGGGCCATGCCGTCGTCGAGCTGCACGCCGTCGAGCAGGCGCTGCTTTTCCTCGTTGGAGAGCGCCCCCAGCACACGCACGGCATACTCGCGCTCCAGACCAAACCTCGGGTGCATGAGCTTGTTGGCCAGGTCGCCCGAGCTCGTGAACAGCAGCAAGCCCTCGGTGTTGAGGTCCAGGCGGCCGACCGACTGCCACTTGCCCTGCTGCAGCTTGGGCAGCTTGCGAAACACCGTGGGCCGGTTCTGCGGATCGTCGTGCGTGACGACTTCACCCACGGGCTTGTGGTAGGCGATGACGCGCGGGGGCGGCGGGTCGATGCGCACGCGGATGGGCTTGCCGTTGACCTTGATCTGGTCGCCGAACTGGATGCGCTGGCCGATGTGGGCCGGCTCGTTGTTGACCGAGATGCGCCCCTCCATGATGAGCTGCTCCATCTCCAGGCGCGAGCCCATGCCGGCCTGGGCCAACACCTTGTGCAGCTTGGGCGTCTCGGCCTGCGGCGCGAGCACGCGCTTGGTGGGCAGCTGGACCTCGGGCGCCTCTTCGTCGGCATCGAACTCACCCGAGACCACGGCCGCAAAGCGCTGGCCAACCTCGGCCACCGGGGCCGGGCGCGCGTCCTTGCGCGTCGGGGCCGGCTCAGACGCGGGGTCGGCGCTTGCGGGGGCGGGGGAAAGATCGGGCGGCGTCGTGTCGCCGGGCTCATTCGACGGGATATCGTCTTGCACTGCAGTCGTCATGTGGGGTTCCCGCTCAGGGCAAAAGGCTCGGCATCGCCGGATGCGCTGCCGCCCTCGGCGCTCGTCTCGGCACTCTCGGCCGCCGCTTCCTCCAAGGGCAGGCCGGGGCTGGCGCCCTCCTCGGCCGGCAGTTCGGCCAGCATGTCCAGCATGCCTCCGGCCTGGGCGGGGCTTTCCATCAACGGCAGCTGGTCCAGCGAGGCCAGGCCCAGGTCATCGAGGAAATGCTTGGTCGTGGCGTAGAGCGCCGGGCGACCCGGCGCCTCGCGGTGGCCGATGACTTCGATCCAGCCGCGGTCCTCGAGCTGCTTGATGATCAGCGAGCTGATGGTCACGCCGCGGATGTCTTCCATGTCGCCGCGCGTCACCGGCTGGCGGTAGGCGATGATGGCCAGCGTTTCGAGCGTGGCACGCGAATAGCGCGGCGGCTTCTCGGGGTGCAGGCGGTCCAGGTATTCGCGCATCTCAGGGCGACTCTGGAAGCGCCAACCCGTGGCCACACAGACCAGCTCGACGCCCCGGCCGGTCCATTCCTGCTGCAGTTCTTCCAGCAACGTCTTGATCGTGTCTGCGCCCAGGCTGTCGTTGAACAGCACGCGCAGGTCGCGCACCGGCATGGGCTGCTGGGCACAGATCAGCGCCGTTTCCAGGATACGCTTGGCTTCCGTCGTGTTCATGTCTCTTCGAATCCGGACTGTGCCTCGGTTAAAGGCAGGATGAGAGGGGTCGGATATGGATGGGTCCGCACATCGTCACGATGCCGGGCCATGGCCGCCGGGACTTTCCACCGGCGCCGGGCCACGTTCTTCACAGAACGGCTTGCGGGTCATTGTAGCCCACGCCCCACGACTGCAGGGCCTGCACAAAATCGGCCGGGGGCGGCGCCTGGAAGACCAAGGCCTGCCCACTGACCGGGTGGACGAAGGCCAGGCGCCAGGCATGCAGGGCCTGGCGCACCAGGCCCGCCGCAGGCGTGCCGCCGTAGAGCGTGTCGGCCAGCAAGGGGTGGCCGATGGACGCGGCATGCACACGGATCTGGTGCGTACGCCCCGTGTGCAGGGTGCAGCGCAGCCAGCAGCCCTGCGCCGTGCTCTGCAGCAGATCGAAGGTGGTGTGGGCCGGCTTGCCGGCCTGGTGGCTCAAATCCACCACGGCCATGCGCAGACGGTTGCGCGGGTCACGCCCGATGGCACCCTGAACCTCCCGCGGTGACGGGCCGATCCAGGGCCGGTGCGCCAGGGCCTGGTACTGGCGGCTGACTTCGCGTGCGGCAATCATGCGCACGAGCGCGTCCATGGCCGCCCGCGTGCGCGCCACCACCATCAGCCCGCTGGTGTCCTTGTCCAGCCGGTGCACGATGCCCGCGCGCGGCAGCTGCGATGCCTTGGCGTCGTGCGCCAGCAGGCCGTTGAGCAGGGTGCCGCGCCAGTTGCCCGGGGCCGGGTGCACCACCAGGCCCGCAGGTTTGTTGAGCACCAGCAGGTGCTCGTCCAGGTGCACGATGTCCAGCACCATGGTTTCGGGCACGAAGGCCTGGCTCTGGGGCGTGGGACGCAGCTCGATGTACCCCGTCTCACCGGCCCGCACCTTGTGCGCCGGCTTGCGCAGCACTGTGGCCCCCTGCGTCACCATGCCGGCTTCGATCAGCTGCTGCAGATAGCTGCGCGAGAACTCGGGCACAAGCTCGCCCAGGGCACGATCCAGGCGCAGCCCATGCTGCGCCGGGCCGATGGTCCAGGGCCGCCGCTCGGCGTCCGCCCCCGTGTCGACCCCGTCCTCCAGGTCCTCGGTCACGGGGTCGGTCGATATAATTTGCGCTTGTTGTTCCAACGGAATGCCCTTGATGCCCAGCGCCAAATTATCGGTTGTCTCTGCTCTGCTGCTGGCCACGGCCGCCTGGCTCAGCGGCTGCTCCAGCAAGCCGATCGACCCGACCGCCAAGATGACGCCGGAAGAGATCCATGCCCAGGCCCGGGAAGAGATCGAGAACCTGCAGTACGCCAAGGGCATCGAGCTGCTCGAAAAACTCGAAGGGCGTGCCGCCGGCACGCCGCTGGCGCAGCAGGCCCAGCTCGAAAAGGCCCACGCCCACTACAAGGCCGAGGAACCGGCCCAGGCCATCGCCACGATCGACCGCTTCGTGCGTTTGCACCCGGCCAGCCCGGCGATCGACTACGCGCTCTACCTCAAGGGCCTGGTGAACTTCAACGAGAACAAGGGCCTGTTCTCCTCGATCACGCGCCAGGATCTCTCTGAACGCGACCAGCAGGCCGCCAAGGAGTCCTACGCGGCTTTCAAGGAGCTGGTCACCCGCTTCCCCAACTCGCGCTACACACCGGATGCCCAGGCGCGCATGACCTACATCGTCAACAGCCTGGCGCAGTACGAGGTGCATGTGGCGCGCTACTACTACAGCCGCGGCGCCTACGTGGCCGCGATCAACCGCGCCCAGCAGGCCATTGCCGACTACCGCAACGCACCGGCCCTGGAAGAGGCCCTGCACATCCTGGTCCAGTCCTTCGAGGCACTCAAGCTGCCGCAGCTGCGCGACGATGCGCGCCGCGTGCTGGAAGCCAACTACCCGCAGAGCCGCTACATCACGGGCAAGTCCACGCCGGCGACCGGCCAGGATCCGTGGTGGAAGATGTGGTGAGTTCGCGCAGCAGCGCGTCCACCTGACCCTCCCCTTCGATGCGCCGCATGGGCGGCAAGGCCTTGAGCAGCCGCCGGCCGTAGCCCATGGCGACCAGGCGCGTATCGCAGATCACCAGCACGCCCCGGTCCGCCTCGCTTCGGATCAAGCGCCCCGCCCCCTGCTTGAGCGCCACCGCGGCCTCGGGCACGTGGTAATCGTTGAAGGCGCTGCGCCCCTCGGCTTCCAGGCGCCGGCTGCGTGCCTGCACCAGCGGATCGCCCGGCGGCGGAAAAGGCAGCTTGTCAATCACCACCAGCTGCAGCGCCTCGCCCGGAATGTCCACGCCTTCCCAGAAGGATGCCGAGGCCACGAGCACGCAGCCCGCTTCGCCCTCACCCGACCCGCGGCGCAGACGCTCCAGCAGTTCACGCTTGGGTGCCTGCCCCTGGCTCAGCACCTGCAGGCCGCTGCCCGCCAGCAGTTCGGCAAGATGCTCGCCGATGCCGCGCAAGGCACGCAGGGACGTGGTCAACACCAGAGTACGCCCGCCCAGCGGTGGCGCCAGCCGCGCCACCAGCTCGGCCACGGCCTCGCTGTGCCGGGCCTCACCCGGCTTGGGAAAAGGACGTGGCACATAGACCGCCGCCTGGCGTTCGTAATCAAAGGGGCTGTCGACCCGCAGCACGCGCGCATCCTGCAGACCGCAGGGCTCGGTGAACCAGCTCAGGCGCTCGTCGTCGCCCAGCGTGGCCGAGGTGAAGATCCAGGCGCGTTGTGCCGCCTCGCCTTCGCGTGGCGCCAGCAGGCGCGTGCGCACGGCCTCGGCGATGTCCAGCGGCGACTCCACCAGGCGCAGCTGCTGCGAAAGCTCCAGCCAGCGCACGGCCTCGCTGGCACGCGAGGCCAGAAAAAACGCCGCCTGCTGAGCCAGCGCACGCGCACGCTCGGCCAGGCGCAGAAAGTCGGGACCGAGCTCGCTCACGCTGTCCAGCCCTGTGCATGCGGCCTCACAGGCCCGCTGCAAGGCCTGCAGAGCGGCGTGCCAGGCGGCGCTGTCCAGCCGCTCGGGCGCCTCACCGTCCCAGGCCAGGCGCGCGCCCCCCGCGGGCGCGCGGCCGGCGCACAGACGCAGGTCCCGCGCAGCACGTTCCACATCGGCGGTGAGCTGCTGCCAGTCCACCAGCCCGCGCGCCTGCTGCAGGCCACAGGCCAGCAGGTCGCGACAGAAATCCAGCACCTGGGCCGTCGAGAGCTGGCGGCCCAGGAACTGCACACCGGTCTCGTTGAGCTGGTGCGCCTCGTCGAAGATCACGGTGTGCACGCTGGGCAGCAGCTCGGCCATGCCCGACTCGCGCACCGCGAGGTCGGCAAAGAAAAGGTGGTGATTGATGACCACCACATCGGCCGCCAGGGCTTCGCGCCGCGCGAGGTTCACATGGCAGTCGCGATGGCGCGGACAGTTGCTGCCCAGGCAGTTGTCGCGCGTGGATGTGACCAAAGGTATCACCGGTGAGCGTTCGTCCAGACCGGGCAGCTCGGCCAGGTCACCGCTGCGCGTGCCCTGGGCCCAGCGCTCCACGCGCGCCAGGGCATAGGCCGTCTGGGCCGTGGCCGCCGAGTGATCCTGCCGCGCCAGCGTCAGACGATGCAGGCAGAGGTAGCTCGCGCGCCCCTTGAGCAGCGCCGTGCGCAGCGGCAGGCCCAGGGCCTGGGTCAGGCGTGGCAGGTCACGCGCAAATAGCTGGTCCTGCAGGGTCTTGGTCGCGGTGGAGAGCAGCACACGCACGCCGCTGAGCAGGGCTGGCACAAGGTAGGCGTAAGTCTTGCCCACGCCGGTCCCCGCTTCGGCCACCAGCACGCTGCGCTCGGCGATGGCGTCGGCCACGGCCAGGGCCATCTCGGTCTGGCCGGCGCGGGGCTGGAAGGTGTCCACGGTGCGCGCCAGCACCCCGTCAGGGGCGAACGCGGCACGCACGTCCTCGTGCAGGACGGTCTCAGGCCGGCTCATCGGGGGTGAGTTCGTTTTCGAGGCGGACGATCTCGTCGCGCAGCACCAAGCGCCGTTTCTTGAGCCGGCGCACCATCAACTCGTCGACCACGGTCTCGTGGCCCAGACGGTCGATCATCGCGTCGAGATCGGCGTGCTCCATGCGCAGCTCGATCAGGCGGCGCTGCGGTGAATGCAGGTTGGAATCCAAGGATCAGACTTGTGAGGAAAACAGCCAAAGCGGTAAAACTTGCCAACGGCACCTTGGCGTATGCTTTGATAATACGACTTTCAGTCCGTCCCGCCGGGGCGGTGCCAGGGGACAGCAGAAGAACGGATCATCATGAGCAAAGGCTACCGACTCACCGCCGCCACCGGCATCCACAAGGGCGACCGCGAATACCAGCAGGACCAGGTGGCCGTGTTCACGCACCCGCGCCATGTCGGCTGCATGCTCGCTGTGGTGGCCGACGGCATGGGCGGGCGCAGCGGCGGGCGCAAAGCCTCCGACCAGGTCATGCTGACGGCCAAGCAGCTCTTTGAACGCTACGCGCCCGAGACCGACGACGCCGCCGCCATGCTGAGCCAGCTGGTGCAGGAATCGCACATCGTCATCAAGCTCACCGCGATCTCGGCCGAGCAGGAGCCGCACAGCACCATCGCAGCCTTCCTGATCAACCCGGGCGGCGACTGCCACTGGATCCACGCGGGCGATTCGCGCATCTACCACTTCCATGCCAACCGCATGGTCAAGCGCACGCTGGACCACTCCTACGTCCAGACCCTGGTCAACCGGGGTGAACTCACCGAGGATGAAGCCTCGGTGCATCCGCAGTCCAACATCCTCATGGGCTGCCTGGGCACCGAGAGCGATCCGCCGCAGGAGCCGCATTTCATCCCCCAGCTCAAGCCCGGTGACACCCTCATGGCGTGCAGCGATGGTGTCTGGCACTACTTCAACAACGACGAACTGGGCTCGGTGCTCTCCAGCCTGTCGGCGCGTGAAGCTTCGGAGTTCCTGATCGAGAAGGCGCGCGTGCGCGCCAGTGGCGGCGGCGACAACCTGTCGCTGGTCATCGTCAAGCTCGAACCGCTCAGCGGCCGGCCCTGACTGGATGTCAGGGCGGCACCGGCAGGGGCTTGCTGGTGCGCGGCCCCTGTTGCGACTGCCGCCGCTCGTATTCCTGGCGTCTCTCCTCGGCGCGGCGCTGCCGCTCCTCGTAAGCCTTCTGCTGCTCGGCTCGGCGTGCCGCCGCCGCGGCGGCACCGGCGTTGGGTGTGGACTGCGCCGCCCCAGGCCCGGCGGGCGGTACCGCGGCCCGCTCCGCCTGCCGTCGCTGGGCGTCCTGCACCCGCGCCGCCTGTTCCTTGGCGGCAGCATCGCGCTCGGCCTGGCTGGCCGACGACTCGCGCTCGGCCTGGCGCTGTTCGATGCGGCGCTGCTGCTCGACTGCGATCGCAGCGCGCTGGGCATCGTTGAGGATGATTTCCTGCCGCCGCAATTCCTCCAGCGCCACCCGGCGCTGACGACGCACATCGCGCAGGCAGTCGTTGACCGCGAAACGCTGGTAGCAGTCGGCCTCTTCCCCGCTGTAGCGCTGCACCGCCTGCGCACGTTCGGCGCTGATGCGCTCGCGCTCACGCGCGTCAAAGGCGGGGTCGTAGGTGGCCGGCAGCTGCGCCCGAGCCAGCCCCAGCAGGCACAGGCAGCACAGACTCAGCAGATATTTCATGTCAGGCGGGTGTCGACCACGCGGCGTTCCTGCTCCAGAAACTCGCGCGACTGCATTTCGTTCAATCGCGACACTGTACGCGGAAATTCGTGCACCAGCGGCCCCTCGGTGTAAAGCTGCTCGGGCGGCACGGCCGCCGATAGGATGAGCTTGACACGCCGGTCGTAGAGCACGTCGACCAGCCAGGTAAAGCGTCGCGCCTCCGAGGCCATGCGCACCGGCATGTGCGGCACATCGCTCAGAAACACGGTGTGGAACTGGCTGGCGATTTCGAGGTAGTCGTTCTGCGAGCGCGGCCCGCCGCACAGGGTCTTGAAGTCGAACCAGACCACACCACCGGCCTTGCGCCGGGCCTGGATCTGGCGTGACTCGATGTGCAGCACCGGGTCTTCGTCGTGCGATTCGGCCAGCTGGTTGAAGGACTCCGTCATGGCCGCATCGGCCTGCGGACCCAGCGGCGTGTGATAGGCCTGCACCTGCTCCATGGTGCGACGCCGGTAGTCGGTGCCGTTGTCCACGTTGACGATCTCCATGGTCTGGTTCAGCAGCGCGATGGCGGGCAGGATGCGGTCGCGATGCAGGCCGTTGGGGTAGAGCTCGTCGGGCTTGAAGTTGGAGGTGGCCACCAGGCCCACACCATTCTTGGACAGCGCCGCCAGCAGGCGGTGCAGGATCATGGCGTCGGTGATGTCGGCGACGTGGAACTCATCGAAGCAGATCAGCTTGTACTTCTCGGCGATGCGTTCGCCCAGCGCGTCGAGCGGATTCACCGTGCCCTGCAGCTCGGCCAGCTCGCGGTGCACCTCACGCATGAACTCGTGGAAGTGCAGGCGCGTCTTGCGCACCAGGGGCACGGCGTTGAAGAAGCAGTCCATGAGGAAGCTCTTGCCTCGCCCCACCCCGCCGTACATGTACACCCCCTTGGGGATGTCCGGGTGGTTGATGAGCTTCTTGATCGCGTTGGAGCGCTTGACCTTGTACTCGGCCCACTCGACAGCACAGCGCTCCAGCGCGGCGACGGCGCGCAGCTGCGCGGGGTCACTCGCGTAACCCCGCGTCTTCAGCTCGGCTTCGTAGGCCTTGCGAACGGACGCCAAACCCGATCCTGTGGAATCAGAAGTTCAGCGTGCGCTTGTCCACGGCCAGCGCGGCTTCCTTGGTCGCCTCGCTCAGGCTCGGGTGCGCGTGGCAGATGCGTGCGATGTCCTCGGCGCTGGCCTTGAACTCCATGGCCACCACGGCCTCGGAGATCAGCTCGGAGGCCATGGGACCCACGATGTGCACACCCAGGATCTCGTCGGTCTTGGCGTCGGCCAGGAACTTCACCATACCCGTCGTATCGCCCAGCGCGCGTGCGCGGCCGTTGGCCAGGAAGGGGAAGGTGCCGGCCTTGTAGGCCACGCCATCGGCCTTGAGCTGCTGCTCGGTGCGGCCGACCCAGGCGATCTCGGGGCTGGTGTAGATGACCCAGGGGATGGTGTTGAAGTTGACATGCCCGTGCTGGCCGGCAATGCGCTCGGCCACGGCCACGCCCTCTTCCTCCGCCTTATGCGCCAGCATGGGGCCGCGCACCACGTCGCCGACGGCCCACACGCCGGGCAGATTGGTCTTGCACTCGCCGTCGACCACGATGGCGCCGCGCTCGTCCAGCTGCAGACCCACGGCCTCGGCGTTCAGGCCGTTGGTGTTGGGCACCCGGCCGATGGAAACGATGAGCTTGTCCACCTCCAGCGTCTGGGCCTCGCCCTTGGCGTTGGTGTAGGCCACAGAGACGCCCTTCTTGGACGACTTGACCTCACCCACCTTGACGCCGAGCTCGATCTTGAGGCCCTGTTTGTCGAAGGCCTTCTTGGCTTCCTTGGCGATCTGCTCGTCGACCGCGCCCAGGAAGGTCGGCAGACCTTCGAGCACCGTGACTTCCGCACCCAGTCGGCGCCAGACCGAACCCATCTCCAGACCGATCACGCCCGAGCCGATCAGGCCCAGCTTCTTGGGCACGGCGCCCACGCGCAGCGCGCCATCGTTGGACAGGATGTTGACCTCGTCGAAAGCCACGCCGGGCAGCGCACGGGCATTCGACCCCGTGGCCACGATGACCTGCTTGCCCACCAGCGTCTCTTCGGCAGCGCCCGCCACCTTGAGCTCGTAGCCGCCGTCGACCTTCTTCACGAAGGATGCCAGGCCGTGGAAGAAGGTGACCTTGTTCTTCTTGAACAGGTAGAGGATGCCGTCGTTGTTCTGCTTCACCACGGCGTCCTTGCGGGCCAGCATCTTGGCCACGTCCATCTTGACGTCGCTGGCCGTGATGCCGTGCTCGGCAAAGTGCTTGTTGGCGTGCTCGAAATGCTCGGACGACTGCAACAGCGCCTTGGACGGGATGCAGCCCACGTTGGTGCAGGTGCCGCCAGGCGCGGGACCGCCCTTCTCGTTCTTCCAGGCGTCCACACACGCCACGTTCATGCCCAGCTGGGCGGCGCGGATGGCGGCGATGTAGCCGCCGGGGCCGCCACCGATGACGACCACGTCGAATTGTTTGCTCATAAGGTTTCCAATCGGTTGTTCAAAGCGTAGCGAGCGGCCTCAGGGCAAGGCGCGGGTGGCGAGCAACCGGAACGTACTTCAAGGTACGTGAGGATGGCTCGAACGGGACCCGCAACGCCGCCATGAGGTCGCGCAGTAGCTTTTAGATGTCAAACAGCAGGCGAGCGGGGTCTTCCAGCGCTTCCTTCATCGCGACCAGGCCCAGCACGGCTTCGCGGCCGTCGATGATGCGGTGGTCGTAGCTCATGGCCAGGTAGTTGATCGGGCGGATCACGATCTGCCCGTTCTCCACCACGGCGCGGTCCTTGGTGGCGTGCACGCCCAGGATGGCCGACTGCGGCGGGTTGATGATGGGGGTGGACAGCATGGAGCCGAACACACCGCCGTTGGAGATGGAGAAGGTGCCACCGGTCATCTCCTCGATGCCCAGCTTGCCGTCCTTGGCCTTCTGGCCGTATTCCGCGATCTTCTTCTCGATGTCGGCAAAGCTCATCTGATCGGCGTTGCGCACGATGGGCACCACCAGACCGCGCGGCGAACCGACGGCGATACCGATGTCAAAGTAGCCGTGGTAGACGATGTCGTTGCCGTCCACCGAGGCGTTGAGCACCGGGTACTTCTTGAGCGCGTGCACGGCCGCCTTGACGAAGAAGCTCATGAAGCCCAGCTTGACACCGTGCTCCTTCTCGAACTTCTCCTGGAACTTCTTGCGCATCTCCATCACGGGGGCCATGTTCACTTCGTTGAACGTGGTCAGGATGGCGTTGGTCGATTGCGACTGCAGCAGACGCTCGGCCACACGGGCGCGCAGGCGCGTCATGGGCACGCGCTGCTCGGGGCGCTCGCCCAGGTGCAGCGAGCTGCTCGGTGCAGCCACCTGCGGCAGGGCCTTGGTGGGCACGCCGGTCGGGATGGCCGCAGGGGCGGCAGCGCCACCGGCCACGGCGGCGAGCACGTCACCCTTGGTCACACGGCCGTCCTTGCCCGTGCCGGGCACGGAGCCGCTGGCCAGGTTGTTGTCGGCCATGAGCTTGGCCGCTGCGGGCATGGCCACACCGGCCTTGGAGGCCGAAGCAGGCGCAGCGGCAGCCGGCGCGGCGGAGGCAGGAGCCGCTGCCGGCGCGGCAGCGGCGGGGGCGGCGGCAGCGGCCTTGCCGTCGGTGTCGATGCGGGCGATCAGCTGATCGGCCACCACCGTGCCGCCGTCGGCAACCAGGATCTCGGCCAGCACACCTGCCGACGGAGCCGGCACTTCGAGCACGACCTTGTCGGTCTCGATGTCGATCAGGATCTCGTCGGCCGCCACCAGCTCACCGACCTTCTTCTTCCACTGCAGCATGGTGGCTTCTGCCACCGATTCGGACAGCTGCGGGACCTTGACTTCTACGATAGCCATTTGAATTCTTTCCGTTTCTTTGTTGCGCGTCGGGACCGGCGCATGGGCCGGTCCCGTTCTGTTTCATCGAGCGGGTGATGCCCCTTACTTGGTCAGCACGAAGCCCTTGAGCTTGGCGAAGGCAGCTTCCACCAGGGCCTTCTGCTGGTCCTGGTGCAGGTGGGCATAGCCCACAGCCGGCGAAGCCGAGGCGGCGCGACCGGCGTAGCCCAGCTTCTGACCCTCGAGCATGTTCTCGTGGATGTTGTGCTGGATGAAGAACCAGGCGCCCTGGTTCTGCGGCTCGTCCTGGCACCACACGATGTCGGTGGCGTTCGGGTACTTCTTGAGCTCGGCGCCGAAAGCCTTGTGCGGGAAGGGATAGAGCTGCTCGATACGCAGGATGGCGGTGTCGTCCTGGCCCTTCTCCTCGCGCTTCTTGACCAGGTCGTAATAGACCTTGCCCGAACACGCGATCACGCGCTTGACCTTCTCGGCCTTGAGGTCCTTCTGCTCGCCGATGACGGTCTGGAACCCACCCTTGGTGAACTCGGACAGCGGCGAGGTGGCGTCCTTGTTGCGCAGCAAGGACTTGGGCGTCATGATGACCAGCGGCTTGCGCAGGTCACGGACCTGCTGGCGACGCAGCACATGGAAGATCTGGCTGGCCGTGGTCGGCTGCACGATCTGCATGTTGGTGTCGGCGGCCAGCTGCATGAAGCGCTCCAGACGTGCGGAGCTGTGCTCAGGGCCCTGGCCTTCGTAGCCATGCGGCAGCATCAGCGTGATGCCGTTGACGCGGCCCCACTTCACCTCACCGGAGGCGATGAACTGGTCGATCACCACCTGGGCGCCGTTGGCGAAATCGCCGAACTGCGCTTCCCAGATCACCAGGGTGTTGGGGTCGTTGGAGGCGTAGCCGTATTCGAAGGCCAGCACGGCCTCTTCGGACAGGATGGAGTCGATGACCGTGAAGGAGGCCTGCCCCTCGCTGACGTTCTGCAGCGGGATGTAGGTGCCCTCGTCCCACTTCTCGCGGTTCTGGTCATGGATCACGGCATGGCGGTGCGTGAAGGTACCGCGGCCGCAATCCTCACCCGACAGACGCACCGGGTAGCCGCTGGCCACCAGCGAGGCGAAGGCCATGTGCTCGCCCATGCCCCAGTCCACGGGGATCTCGCCGCGGCCCATGGCTGCGCGGTCGTCCAGCACCTTCTTCACGAGCTGGTGCGGCGTGACGTTGGCGGGGATGGTGGTGATCTTCTCGGCCAGGCGCTTCCACTCGGCCAGCGGGATGGCAGTCTCGGCGGCGTCGGTCCACTTCTTGTTCAGAAAGGGCGACCAGTCCACCGCGAACTTGCTCTTGAAGTTGGTCAGCACCGGATCCACCGTGTGCTTGCCTGCGTCCATGGCGGCGCGATAGGTCTTGACCATCTCGTCCGGGCCTTCGGCCGTCAGCACGCCCTGGGTGACCAGCTTGTCGCCGTAGAGCTTGCGCGTGCCCGGGTGCTGGGCGATCTTCTTGTACATCAGCGGCTGGGTCAGGCTCGGGGTGTCCTGCTCGTTGTGGCCCAGCTTGCGGAAGCAGATGATGTCGACCACCACGTCCTTCTTGAACTCCATGCGGAATTCCAGGGCGAGCTGGGTGGCCAGCACCACGGCTTCGGGATCGTCACCGTTGACGTGCAGCACCGGCGCCTCGATCATCTTGACGATGTCGGTGCAGTACAGCGTGGAACGCAGGTCGCGCGGATCACTGGTCGTGAAGCCGATCTGGTTGTTGATGATGATGTGCACCGTACCGCCCGTGCTGTAGCCACGGGTCTCGGACAGGGCCAGGGTTTCCTGGTTCACGCCCTGGCCGGCGAAGGCGGCGTCGCCATGCACCAGCACGGGCAGCACCTGCTTGCCCTCGGGGTCACCGCGGCGGTCCATGCGGGCACGCACCGAGCCCTCGACCACCGGGTTCACGATCTCCAGGTGCGAGGGGTTGAAGGCCAGCGAGAGGTGGACCGGGCCGCCGAGGGTGGTGACGTCGGAGCTGAAGCCCTGGTGGTATTTCACGTCACCGGCCGGCAGATCTTCCGGCGCGGTGTGGTCGAACTCGGCGAACAGGTCCTTGGGCATCTTGCCCAGGGTGTTGACCAGCACGTTGAGGCGGCCGCGGTGGGCCATGCCGATCACGATCTCCTGCACGCCCTTGGCGCCGGCGAGCTGGATCAGCTCATCCATGGCGGCGATGAAACTCTCACCCCCCTCGAGCGAGAAGCGCTTCTGGCCCACGTACTTGGTGTGCAGGTAGCGCTCCAGACCCTCGGCCGCGGTCAGACGGTCCAGGATCTGCTTCTTCTTCTCGGCCTTGAAGTTGGGGTTGGTGCGGACGCTCTCCAGCTTCTGCTGCCACCAGCGCTTCTGCGCCTGGTCGGTGATGTACATGTACTCGGCGCCGATGGTGCCGCAGTAGGTCTCACGCAGGGCGTTGAGCAGCTCGCGCAGCGACATGCTCTCCTTGCCGAAGAAGGTGTTGCTGGTGTTGAACACCGTCTCCAGGTCGGCATCGGAGAAGCCGTAGAAGGACGGCTCCAGCTCGGGAATATTGGGGCGCTCGGTGCGCTTGAGGGGGTCCAGATCGGCCCAGCGCTGGCCCACGTTGCGGTAGGCGGCGATCAGCTGCTGGGTCGCCACGCGCTTGCGGCCCATCTCGGAATCGGCACCCGTGGCCATAACCACCTGGGTCACGCCGGCCTTGGCACGCTCGGCGAAGGCATTGATCACCGGCAGGTGCGGGATATCGCGGGAATTCGTGCCGTCGACCGCGGGCACGTTTTGCAGCGCGTCGAAGTAATCGCGCCAGTTGTCAGGAACGCTGCCGGGGTTGGCGAGGTAGTTCTCGTACATCTCTTCGACGTACGGAGCATTGCCCCCGAACAGATAGGTGTTGTCACGGTACGTCTGGTACACAGACGCCGCGGCCTTGGAATCGCTCATTGCGCTGACCTCCGTTTCCCTGCAGGAAACTTTGAACTGGTTAAACAACCTTCCGCGACACGGCTGGACCGATTGGCGGATGCGACTGTGGCTGGAAGGGCCCAGAGGCGGATCAACCGCCTCTCAGTACGAGCGAGATTGTGCCACCGAATTGGATCCGGCGCCAATCAACTTATGGTTCCGGGTGCTGATTCTTATGAATTCACGAGTTCACGCACCTGCTGCAACGCCGTCGGGTCGTCCAGCGTGGTGAGGTCACCTGGATCGCGCCCCTCGGCCACGGCCTGCAAGGCACGACGCAACAGCTTGCCGCTGCGGGTCTTGGGCAGCAGGTTGACGAAGAACACGCGCGAAGGCCGCGCCACCGCGCCCAGCTGGCTGTCCACCACTTTCATCACCTCGCCTTCGAGCTTGAGGCGGGCGTTGGCGTCGCCCAGCGCACTCGCGTCACGCGCCACGGCAAAGGCCATGGCCACCTGGCCCTTGAGCTGATCGGCCACGCCCACCACGGCCACCTCGGCAATGTTCGGGTGGCTGGCAATGCACTCCTCGATCTCGCGCGTGCCCAGGCGATGGCCGGCCACATTGATCACGTCGTCGGTCCGGCCCAGGATGAAGAAGTAGCCGTCCTGGTCACGGATGCCCCAGTCAAAGGTGCTGTAGACCAGCTTGCCCGGAATGCTCTTCCAGTAGGTGTTGACGAAGCGCGCATCGTCACGCCACACGGTCTGCATGCAGCCCGGCGGCAGCGGGCCCTCGATGGCCACGACACCCTTCTGGTCCGGCCCCACGAGCTCTTCACCCGTGCTTTCGTTGATCAGCTTCACGTCGTAGCCATACATGGGCACGCCCGGGCTGCCGAACTTGCTCTTCGCCTTTTCGATGCCGTTGGCAATCGTCAGGATCGGCCAGCCGGTCTCGGTCTGCCAGTAGTTGTCGATGATGGGCACACCCAGCCCCTCGCTGATCCATTGCGCCGTGGGCTCGTCCAGCGGCTCGCCGGCGAGATACAGGGCCTTGAGGCTGGAGATGTCGTATTTCTTGAGGAAGGCCGGGTCCTGCTTCTTGAGCACCCGCACCGCGGTGGGCGCCGAGAACATGCGCGTGACCTTGTACTTCTCCACCAGCTGCCACCAGATGCCGGCGTCCGGGCGAATCGGCAGGCCTTCGTACATGATGGTCGCCATGCCCGCGATCAGCGGGCCGTAAATGATGTAGCTGTGCCCCACGACCCAGCCGATGTCACTGGTCGAAAAATAGGTCTCGCCGGGCCGCCCCTCGAAGATGTACTTCATGCTCGCGGCCAGCGCAACGGCATAGCCACCGGTGTCGCGCTGCACACCCTTGGGTTTGCCGGTGGTGCCGCTGGTATAGAGCGTGTAGCTGATGTGGGTCGCGTCGAGCCAGGCGCAGGGCACCTGCGTGGCCAGTTGCTGCTCACGCAGCGCGCCCCAGAGCTGGTCGCGCCCCGTGGTGAGTTCCATGGGCGCCAGGCCGCGGTCTACCAGCAGCACCGATTGCGGCTTGTGTTTGGAGAGGCGGATGGCCTCATCCAGCAGCGGCTTGTAGGCCACCACCTTGCCGCCCCGCGAACCCGCGTCCGCACTCACGATGAGCTTGGGCTCCGCATCCTCGATACGGCTGGCCAGCGAACCAGAGGCAAAACCGCCGAACACCACCGAGTGGATGGCCCCGATGCGCGCGCAGGCCAGCATGGCAAACGCCGCCTCGGCAATCATGGGCATGTAGATCAGCACGCGGTCGCCCTGCCCCACGCCCAGGCCGTGCAACACCGCCGCCATGCGCTGCACCTCGGCGTGCAGCTCGGCAAAGCTGTAGGTCTTCTCCTGGCCGGTCTCGGTGCTCACATAGATCAGCGCCGGCTGGTTGGCGCGCGCCTTGAGGTGCCGGTCCACCGCGTTATGGCAAAGGTTGGTGGTGCCGCCCACGAACCAGCGCGCAAAGGGCGGGTTGCTGTAGTCGCAGATCTGCTGCGGTGGCGTCTGCCAGTCGATCAGCTGCGCCTGCTCGGCCCAGAAGGCATCACGCTCGGCGATGGAGCGGCGGTGGAACTCGGCATAGGAACTCATGCGGACTCTCCTCGTCTTTTCTTTGTCAAACTGAATTCATAATTATGAAGACCGATCTTGCTGCAAACTGACGCAGTCCCGCAGATTCCGCGGTGAACGTGATCCAAATCAAGCTTTCCTGCGCCGGCCGGCCGGCCGCCAGCCCCGCGGCGGCCAGCGCCGCCAGAGCCAGAGCACCAGCAAGCCAAAGGCCGTGTAGGCCAGCACGAAAACCCAGGGTGGCAGGTCGTAGTAAAGCCAGTGCTGTACCCAGTGTTCAACGAAGCTTTTCTCGTAACCACCCAGGCGCGCCCGGCGACGCAGCTCGTTTTCCAGCACCGTCAGCGGGCAGGCCTGCCCCAGCCAAGCCTGGGCCACCACCACGGCGATGGCCGCCAGATGGGCCCAACGCAAGAGCGGCGACCTGACCCACGCCCAGCCCGCCGGCCCGCCCAGCAGCACGGCCAGGGCCACGCCCAGCACGAAGAGCACCACCGCAAAGTGCAGGGTCAGCACCGCATCCGCCAGGATCTGCCACAAGCGCAGTTCGTCCATGATGGCCCCATGATAGAGCGCCGCCGCGACGGGCCATTACACTCGTCCCCATGCTGCACAGCCCCATCAAGCACTGTCGCAACTGCGGCACGGCCGTGACCTACCGCATCCCTGACGACGGCGACACCCGCGAGCGCGCGGTCTGCCCCGCCTGCAGCACCATCCATTACGAGAACCCGCTCAATGTGGTCGGCACCGTGCCGCACTGGGGCGACAAGGTCTTGCTGTGCAAGCGCAACATCGAGCCGCGCAAGGGCAAGTGGACCCTGCCCGCAGGCTTTCTGGAGCTCAACGAGACCACGGCCCAGGGCGCCGCGCGCGAGACCGACGAGGAAGCCGGCGCGCAGATTGAAATGGAAGGCCTGTACACCATCATCAGCGTGCCGCGTGTGGGCCAGGTGCACCTGTTCTACCGCGCCCGCCTGCTCAGCGACCGTTTCGACCCCGGCACCGAAACCATGGAAGCCCGGCTCTACGCCGAGCACGAGATCCCCTGGGACGAGATCGCCTTTCGCACCGTCAAGGAGACCCTGGAGCGCTATTTCGCCGACCGTCGGGCCGGCCGCTTCCCGGTCCACGAGCTCGACCTGAGCTGATCAAGCGCCCGGCGCTGATAGAAACCCTTACATCTCCCTGCTTTTCCGGCTTTCCGAGGCCCCCGATTGGGGGTACATTCGTCGGCAGGGTGCGCCCAGTGTGAACCTTTTCACGCCGCATCCCGGATCGATACCGAGTCATGAAAAGGCAAGAGCATTTTTGGAACGTAGACCTACGGGTCGTCTTCAAGGAGTGGCTCTCCCAGCTGTGGACCTTCTTCCTCACGCTGCTGACCTTCCTCGGCATCGGCCTGCCCGTGCTCATCTCCATCTTCGTTCTGTGGTATCTTGCCGGCTTCCCGCGTCTGACCATGTCGTTCTGATCGACCGCCAGCGCGGTCGCCCCCCACTCGCCGGGCGGCCCGCTTGTTTAGCCTGCAAGAGTTCCTGTGAAAGACGAGTCCGCCTTCCTGCAGCCCACGAATGCTGCCACCCCCGGGGCCGAAGAGCCGCCGGTGGCCCACCTTCCCCTCTACCGTCCCGGCACGCGCGTGGTCTACCAGGGGCAGTACTGCACCGTCGGCCATGTCGTGATCAGCCGCAGCGAGCTGCTGGTGCACCTGCAGGAACCGGGTGTCTCCGTGACGGCCGACAAGGTGCAACTCTCGCCCACACGCATCCTGCTGCAGCGCAGCTGAGCCGTTCAGCACAGAACTCCCTCAAGTCTTCCGGGCCGCCGTGGAGCCGCGGCAACACACGGGACATCGCGCAGAAGTCCGTGTCTACGGCCCAGCAGATTCAGGGGCCTGCGTGGAGCTTGATCGCCTGTGGCTGACTCAGCATCGTTCCACAACGAGCCTGCACAGAGGCCAACCAGGCAGACGGTACCGCAGCCTCACGCCGCATGTCCATTTGGAGTTCCACAGGCAGTGTCCAGGACGTCCCAGCCACTTCGTACCCGTTGATCCGTCGCGTCAAGGCACCACCATCAGCGGACTGCACCACAGAAAATATCTGGACAACAAACCTGTCCACATTCCCGGATGAATGCCATTGCAGGGCATTGCCATGCTGTTGAACGGAGCGTGGCCGCAAAGCACATTGATCTGCAGACTCAACAATGAAATATGGCCCTTGGGCGTTCAGATCCTGGATGGACATCGTGGGGCAATGACGGCTCACCAGCACCTTGAATACGGCGGTTACGACGGAAACCGGCGCCACCGGCCGCCACTTGGTTCCCGTTACCACGGTATCGACCGACTCAAGAACTCTCCCTTCAGGCAGGATCACGGCCACCTGGAGACGGTAACTAGCATTCGGGTCGCCGTTCCAGTGCAATTCGGGTTGTCGGTCTGAGATCTGGCTGCCCCGCCTCGGCGCCAGCAACTCATACCGTTCGCAGGCGGGCTGCGCCCAGGCCCCGCAAGCCATCAGCAGCCCTAAGCCAGGCAACCACCAACGCGTCAGGTCCACACGCCTCATCTGCCCGCTCCAGTCTGACTAGCTGGATGCGACGGTGCTAGCGATACACCCGCCTTTTGCAGGGTCTGCAACTGGGCCATCGGCAAACCGAACACCCATTGGGCGTAGCCAGTCGCTTCCTCGAAATGGGCCTGTCTGGCCGGAAATCCCATCTGCTTGACTGGCCGCCCCTCAGCCAGACTGTAGATTCCGATGATGAAACCCGCGGGGTCACGCACGACGCCCCACTCAGGCTTACCGGTCATTGGATCCGCGTACAGCTGGCGCAGATGCCGTCGCACACCCGGAACCCGCGGGTCCTTGAGCAACTCCTCCAATGTCCGTGGTCCGCGCGCCATCAAGCTCCCCCCCTGCACGCCGAGGCCAGGTGCCGCGACGGGCACACCTGCATAGCTGTACAAGGCACGCTCGAACTCCCCACCCACAAAGAGCAGCGCCTGCTCCGCATGCCTGCGACCTGATTCGGCACCCAGCTGCAAAGCAGCCGAGGCCCCCAATGCCAACACGGCGATGCTCAGGAGGAGCAGCACATAGGCGAAGCCGCGTGCCGCCGCACGCACATCGCACCTCGCCTGGCGGCTACCACTCCGCATACGGCCGTCCATTGCGCCCATTCCCTGGCGCCCCACTGCGTATGTCATAGACGCGCCCCTTGTGGCCACTGGGCACTTCGACGATCTGCCAGGTTGTGTCAGACTCCGTGAAAGGATCCATCGGCAGCGTCTTGAGGTAGCTCTTCTCCACCAGTTCCTCCAGACTCTCAGGAAAACGCCCCTGGTCGCCATAGAACTTGTCGATGACATCACGTACACCGCGAAGGTTGTCGCGAAGCACAGTTTCCTTGGCCACGTCGATGCGATCCACATAGCGCGGAACGACCAGGGTCAGCAGCGTTGCCACGATGGCCAGCACCACCAGCAGCTCGATCAGCGTGAAGCCTTGGCCGTGTTTCATGATCACCAGCGCCGCAAGGCCAAGCCGTTCAAGCCCGTCAATGTTGACAGGCTGTAGACGTCATACACATCGTCCCCTTCGGCCGGATCGTTCGGTTCGCTTGCATAGGAACGTTTGCCCCACGTCTGGGCATCCTCAACCTCTGGGTCTTCGAAAAAAGGATCCCGGGGAATGCGCCGCAAGAAGTAAAGTCTGCCGCGCTTCGGATCCCGCTGATCGTCCACACCTTCGACCAGCACCTCCAGGGTCTTGGGATACCCCGTCGCACCTGCATCGCGTGACACCCGGCCTTCGTCGCCCGCTTTCTTGTAGGCATCAATCGCGCTGCGGATCTCAGCCAACGCCGCCCGCAGCTCTTGCTCCTTGCTCCGTTGCACCTGGATCTGTGCCACCGGCACCACCAGACTGGCCAGCACCGCCAGAATCGCCAGCGTCACAAGCAACTCCACCAACGTGAAGCCACGCGACTGCGTTCTGCGTGCAACAGACATCACGAATTCAGAGGGGCAAGTCATACACACTCAGGGCCCGACACCTATCACCAGAGGCGAGGGCAAAGCCGCGCTCACCGCCTTGCCTCCCTGCGCCACCGGCGCCACCGTCAGTAGCTGCACACGCGCGTCGCCGGCCGCCGCTGTGGCACGCAGATTCACGGTCGCAACCACCCCGCTGCCTGAGACACCCGCATCACCGGAACGCGCCACGGTCAACACAATCTGACCACTCGGGTCCACCCGGCTGCTGAAGCTCGTCTGTGCCCCACCCTGCTTAAGGAAATCGCCCTCGACCACCGACACCACCTGCATGCTGCGCGCGTCGAAGCCCACCGCCAGCGGCAGGCTCGTCAGCGGTTGGCCAGACTGCATGGTCAGCTGCACCGAGAACACATCACCGACCTTCACTTTGTCTGGCCCCTGCCAAGTCAGGGTCGTCGGGGCCTGCACTCCGCTTGCGTCGCCGCTGCTCTGGGAGGCCGCCGTGGCCGCTCCGTTGACGGTCTTGGCTACGCCCTCGGTCGTCGCGCCGCCGCCAGCGGCTGCCGACTTGGCGCCCCCATCCGGACTGCCCCAGCTGAACCCACTGAGGCTGCTTTCGGTCCCCGATTCGAATTCCATATTGGAAGTCCCCGGGCGCGTCAGGTTGCGCAGGATGCGCGGCGTGATCGACAGCACGATCTCGGTCTTGGACGCATCGTCACGCTGCTGGCCAAAGAGGCGCCCCAGCACCGGCGCATCACCCAAGCCCGGCACCTTGTTGCCCGTCTGCCGGTCCTCGCTGTTGATCAGCCCCGCCAGCACTTGGTTCTCGCCGTCCTTGAGGCGCAGGATGGTCTGCGCCGTGCGCGTGCCAATCTGGTAGGCCAGTGACCCCGACTTGGTCTGGATCTGGTTGGTCACGCTGCTCACCTCGAGTGCGATCTTGATGGCCACCTCACCCTCAATCGAAATCGTCGGCTCCACATCCAGCTTGAGACCCACGTCCACATAGTTCACCGATTCGGCGACGAAGCCCGTGGCGGTTGACGTGGATGTGATGTTAGGCACCCGCTCGCCAATCAGGATCTTGGCCTTTTCCCGGTTGCGCACGCGTATGCGCGGGTTGGCCAGGATGTTCGTGTCCGAGTCCACCTTCTTGGCGTTGATGGTGGCCGGCCCGATGGTGGCCCCCAGCGTTTCCGAGTTCAGCCCCCGCAGGTCCGCCACCGACAACGCACCCGTCGACGCTGCCAAGGGACTCAGGCTGATCTGCTCCGGCCAGCGGATGCCCAGATCCAGCAAGCGCGTGCGCTTGACCTCGAGGATCTCCACCTCGAGCATCACCTCGGACTCGGCCACATCGTGCATCGCAACCAGCCGAGACGCCATGCGGATTGCCTCGGGGGTATCGCGCAGGATCAGCAGGTTCAGCTTCTCGTCCACCACCACGTCGCGCGACTTGAGGATGGTCTTGAGCGTGCTCGCCACCACCTTGGCCTCCGCATTACCCAGATAGTAGGCCTTCACCGTCAGAGACTGGTAATCCTTCTGCTTGGCCTGCGTATTGGGATAGATCAGCACCGTGTTCGCATCCAGCACCCGCTGCTCCAGCTGGTTGGTCAGCAAGGTCAGGTTGACGGCGGCCTCGATGGTGGAATTCTTCAGAAAGATAGACGTCTTCTGGTCCGAGCGCACATCCTTGTCGAACAGAAAGTTCAGGCCTGACGTCCGCGAGATCACCTCGAACACCGACTTGAGCGGTGTGTCCTTGAACTCGATGGTGATGGGCTTGCGATAGGCCTCCGCCAGCAAGGCGGCCCCCGTCTTTTTTTGTTGACCTGCCTCCTCCAGACCTTGCAGCAGGGCCCGCGCCTTGCGGTGCTGGGGGTCTTCCGCCAGCACCATGCGCACCCAGTTCTCCGCCTCCTTGTCCTCCTTGCGGTCCAGGGACTGCTGCGCCGAGCTCAGCCACTTCGCATGGCGCTGCGCCGCCGCTATGGCATTGAGCCCCTCCTGGGCCCGCGGGCTACCCGGCTGCCAGGTCATGGCGCGCTGGAAGGCCGCACGCGCATCGTCGTACCGCTCCTCGTCCAGCGCCTTGCGCCCTGCTGCGAGCGCCGCCGATACAAGCGCCTCACGCGTCTGCAGAACGGCGATGCGGTATTGCGCCGAATCCGCGTCGCGCCGGCTCGCGTCCTCGAAGCGTTCCAGCGCCTCCTCGGCGCGCCCCTCGCGCGCCAGCTCCTGCCCTTCGCGGTAGGCGCGCTCGCTGGCACAACCCGCCAACATGAGCACAACCAGCCCCAGCAGCAGGTACTGCCGGGTACGCCCCGGCCTCATCCACATCATCGCGTCTCTCCAATCGACAGGTTCTGGGACAGGCCCAGCGGCAAATACATCAATTCCATCTGGGGTGGCTTGATTGAATCCACACGGTACTGGCCGTCCAGCATCTGGCCTTCGCGAACGACAAACGTCTTCTCGCCCTGCCCTAGGTACACCTCCCATTGACCGCCCTCCAGCTTCTTGCCCAAGTAGACGAAGGACAGCGGCGGCGCCGAGGGTGCGACCACGGGCACCACGACCGGCTGGGGCTTGGGTGCCGGCGGCGCCCAGCTGCGCTGACTGAAAAGATCCCGCACCGGCGCGCGCTCCCCGGCGCGCACAAGCTGATCGCGCGGCACCAGCACCTGCACGCTCGCCCCCCCTTGTACCGGCGAAGCCACCGGTGCCGCCACAGCGGGCTGCACTCTGGGGGCCACCAAGGTCACTGGACTGTCAGCGGGCCTCTTGTCGCCAAACACTGCCAACAGAAACGACCCCAACAGTAAGGGCCCCAGGATCCACCAGCGCTTATTCTGTCCTCGCGTCGCCATCAAGTGCTCCCCCGAGTGGACTTGGCCGGGTTGGTCCAGATGGACAGGCGCAGACGTATCTCGCCCTGGCGCTGCCCCACGGACTCCCGCTTGAGCAGCATCTGGTCCACGCTGACGCCAGGAAACTCCAGCAACACGGTCTCCACAAACTCTCGCACCTGCGGATACGCCGCCCGCAAGGGCAGCGTCAGCTGCAAACGTCGCAAGCCACCCAGGCCCTCGCCCGTGGCTTGGAAGTCCGTCTCTGTTAGCGCCAGGCCCTTGCTTTGCGCAATCCGTCCCAGCCGTCGCAACACCTCGCTGACCTCCTGCTCAGACAACACCACGCGGTCCAGCTCAGCCACCAGCGCCAAGTCCTGTTGCCCGGCCCGTTCCGAAGGGCTCACCGTGCGCACGGCCTGCCCGGACTGAAGGGCCTGCAACTCTGCCTGGGCCTGCGCCAGCTGCTTTGCACCGCCCGTCAACACAGCCAACCAGAGCACCAGTGCCGCCAGCAGCAATGCCAGCACGCTCAGCCAGATCGCGCCGTGACGCCACAGCAGGATCTCCAGCCGCAGGCGCCAGTGCCCCGCGTTCATCCAGGCCGGCATCATCGCGCCCCCTCCTGCTGGTTCGAGGCCATCGACGCTTGCCGTGAAGGCAGCAGCACCAACTCGAAGGTCAGGCGCATGGGCCGGTTCGCGTCCTGGCCATTGGTCTCATGCTTGTTGTAATTCAGGCGGCCCAGCACCCCCTGGCCCTGCAGGGCGGCGGCGTACTGCAACAAGGTGTCGAGCGATTTCGCTTCAGCCTGCAGCCGCACCGTTCCCCGCTGCCCATCCGGCTCCACACTGACCAGGGCCACCTGCGGCGGCGTGGAGCGCTCCAATTGTTCGAACAGCTCCTGCCAGGGAATGTTGAGCTGTCGCGCTACCGCCAGCAGTCCCTGCCGCTTGTCTGCGGT
This sequence comes from Hylemonella sp., assembly GCF_027532185.1. Lineage (GTDB taxonomy): Bacteria > Pseudomonadota > Gammaproteobacteria > Burkholderiales > Burkholderiaceae_C > Hylemonella. The sequence continues at coordinate 59,651 of NZ_JAPZSV010000003.1, forward strand.
CAGGGCCTGCCCCGGCACCAACCCTGCGTCACGTCGTACAGCGGTGGATGCGCGTGCCGCCGCCGGCCTCGCGGGCGTGACACGCAGCGCCTGCACCTGGGTTTGCACCGCCTCCATAGCCTGCCTCTGCTGCCAAGCCACCCAGCCACCCCAGGCCAAAGCTGCCAGCGCCACACCAGCCAGCGCCAGTGTGACGACTTTTGCACGCACCCGGCTCTGCCGGCCCCACAGCGTCCAGCGCGGCGCGGTCTCCCAGTGAAACATCGCCTTAGAAGGTTCAAGCCGCATGCCGGGCCCCTTCCAGGCACTGTCGAACACACCAGGCCGCCTGCACCGCCTCCGGGGCGTCCAGCGGCACGGCTGGCTGTGCACCTGCCGGGCGCCAGGGCAAGGTCTTCAACGATGCATGCCCTGCAGCCTTGTCACCACCCTCGCACCATGCCAGCCAATGCAAGTCTTCCTGCCTGCCGTCCACACGCAACATCTCACGTCGCCCTTCCTGTACAGCCAGAAGCTCCAAGGATTCCAGGGTACTGGCTGCCGGGCAACGCACGCTGCGCAAAGACACCATGCGCCCGGCCTCACGCCGCTGCACATACAGACGCTGCGCCACGGCCACGGCCAGCCAGCCCGTCTGCGGCCACTGGGTCTGCCCCTGTTGTTGCGCCAGCAGCAAAGGCGTGTGCAGCGCCATCTGGCCCCAGCGCGCCCGCATGGCCGCCCAGACCGACTCCCACACGGACGGCACCGCGGTGCACAGAAACGCGCCCTCGGCCTGCCAATCACCCGTCACCATCCAGCCGCCTGACGGGCCGGGGCCCCAGAGCTGTTGGGCTCTGGCCGAAGCCACCGCATGCAACTCGGACAAGGAAGCCGTCTGGGCCGGCACACTTTGCACCCAATGCTGGGCCAGGCTGGGCGCCAGGCACACCTGCGCCGGCTGCTGCGCGGCACTCAGCTGCGGCGCCTGGTTCAGCACCCATTCCCGCAAGGCGGTCGGTCCATCCACATCTTCTGGCCAGTCCCAGCTCTGCCAGTCCGTCGCCTCCGGCGCCAGCCAAGCCACGCCCTGCGCGGATACGCCCAGCACCAGCGGCAGGGTCTGTTCTTTGGGCTTACTGCGCCAGCGTGACACGTCGCACCTCCTCCAGCGTGGTCGCGCCCTCGCGCACCAGGTTCAGCGCCGCCTCCAGCAACGTGCGTGTGCCGCGCTGCCGTGCGGCTTCCTTGATCTGGCGCACCGGCAAGCGCTGGATGATCATCTCGCGCAGCTCGTCGTCGAGCAGCAGAAACTCCGCAATCGCGCGCCGCCCCCGGAAGCCCGTGCCGCGGCAGTCGCCGCAACCCGCGCCCTTCATGAACTTCGCCTCCGTCCACTGCCTGGGGTCCAGGCCCAGCTTCTCGAACTCCAGCGCCTCGGGCTGGTAGGGCTGGCGGCAATGCGTGCAGTTCACCCGCACCAGACGCTGCGCCCAGATGCCGTTGAGCGCCGACACCAGGGTGTAGGGGTCCAGGCCCATGTGCGTGAAACGGCCGAACACGTCGAACACATTGTTCGCGTGCACCGTGGTCAGCACCAGGTGGCCGGTCAGGGCCGACTGCACGGCGATCTCCGCCGTCTCGCGGTCGCGGATCTCGCCCACCATGATCTTGTCCGGGTCGTGCCGCAAGATCGAGCGCAGGCCCCGCGCAAAGGTCAGTCCTTTTTTCTCGTTCACGGGGATCTGCAGCACCCCGGGCAGCTGGTATTCCACCGGATCTTCGATGGTGATGATCTTGTCGCGCCCGGTGTACGTCTCGGCCAGCGCCGCATAGAGCGTGGTGGTCTTGCCCGAGCCCGTGGGGCCCGTCACCAGCAGCATGCCGTAGGCGGCCTCGGTCAGTGTGCGCATGGTCTTGAGCGCCACGGCATCAAAACCCAGGGCCTCCAGGCTCAGCTTGCCGTGCGCCTCGATCATGGCCTGTTTATCCAGGATCCGCACCACCGCGTCTTCGCCATGGATGCTGGGCATGATGGATACGCGCAGGTCAATCAGCCGCCCCTGGGCCCGCACCTGGAAGCTGCCGTCCTGCGGCACGCGCCGCTCGGCAATATCCAGCTCCGCCAGCACCTTGAGCCGCGAGATGGTCTGCTCCGCTACGCTGCGGTCCTGGATCTCCGTCACATCGTCCAGCACCCCGTCGATGCGGTAGCGCACCGCCAGCCCGACGGGTGTGGATTCCAGGTGCACGTCACTGGCCCCGGCGCGCAGCGCGTCGTAGAGCGTAGAGTTCACCAGCCTCACCGCCGGACTCGCCGCATCCGTGGCGCTCACCAGGGACAGCACCTCGATGCCCTGCTCGGCATCCGTCGAATCCGAGCGCATGGACTCCAGGCTGTCCACCGCGCGCAGCGAAGCCTCCTGCTGCGTCAGATAGGCGTGCAAGTCTTCCGGCGTGCACAGCACCTGCTGCACCGCCTGGCCCGCCGCCTGCTCCAGCTGGGCCAGCACGTCCCCATCAAAAGGGTCGGTCAGCGCCGCCACCCACACACCCGAGTCGTCGGCACTCTGCAGCAACACGGCGCGCTGGGACTGCGCCCGAGCCATGGGCCAGAGGTCCAGCCGGGCGGTCTGCGGGTTCAGCGCCAGGTTGTCCCAGAAAGGCAGATCGAACTGGGTCGCCAGCCAAGTGGCTGCCTCGCGCGGGTGCATCTGATGCGCCTCGGCCAACACGTCCACCAGCGGCCGCCCGCTGGCCTGGGCACGGGCACGCAGGCCCTGCAGGCCTTCCAGCGTCGGTACCGCCACCGTGTCGCTCATCAGATGCTCCCCGCCAGTTCGAAGATGGGCATGTAGAGCAGCACCACAATCACCCCGATCACCAGGCCGATGGCCGCCATCAGGATGGGCTCAAAAGCCTTGCTGAACTGCTCGATCCAGCGCGTGGTCTCGGTATCGTAAAAAGCCGCCGTGCGCCCCAGCATCACCCCCATCTGCCCCGTCTGCTCACCCACACGCAGCATGCGCAACGACACCGGCGTGGCCAGGCCCTGGCGCTCCAGGGCGCTTGAAAGACTCTCGCCTTGGCCCACGGCCCCACGCGCAGCCTGCAGGCGGCCCACCGTGTCCTGCGGCAGCACGGCCTCACAGAGCTGCATGGCTCGCATGATGGGAATGCCGCCGTCCAGCAGCATGCCAAGCGTGAGGTACAGACGCGTGAGCGTCAGGATTTCCAGGCGCTGCCGCACACCGGGCAGCACCCGCAGCAAGCGGCTCCACTGGCCCGTGCGCAGCAGTCGGCGGCCGCCCCAGACCAGCGCCACCACGGCCGCAGCCAGACCGGCCACCAGCCAGAGCGCATAGTTGGCCGCAAACTGCCCCCAGGCCAGCAGGGCTTGCGAGGCCCAGGGCAGGCTACGCCCGCCGCCCTGGTAGACCGAGGCAAAACGCGGCACCACATAGCCCAGCAGAAACAGTGCCACGGCCAGGCCCACGGTGAAGAGGATGGAGGGGTAGATGGCGGCACTGACCACCTTGTGTTTCAGAGTGCGCAGCCGCGTCTCGTAAGACACATAACGCTCCAGCGCCTTGGGCAAATCACTGGTGCCTTCGGCCGCCTGCACCACACCCACAAAGAGCGGCGGAAACACATCACCCTGTTGCGCCAGCGCCTGGGAAAGGCGTTGCCCTTGTTGCAAGGCATCGCGCAGACGCTGCAGCACGGCCTTCAGATGCGGCTGGCCAGCGCGCTCCAGCAAGGCGTCCAGTGCCTCCACCACGCTCAGGCCCGCACTGACCAGGGCCAGCAGTTCCTGGGCGAACAAGAGCAGGTCAAAGGGTTTGCTGCGCCGCGCCGGCAGCCAGGCCTTGCCCGTTGCCGCCTTGAGCGACAGCAGCGCCAGGCCGCGGGATTGAATCAGGGTTTGCGCATGCCCCGCATCCAGGGCCTCCAGTTCAAAGACCTCGATCTGCTGTTGCGCACTCAGCGCCCGCACCTCGAACTTCATGGCGGCGCCCCTCGCGCCCCGTCAATGGTTGCTGACGTCGGCCGCATCACCCGTACCTCCGGGCTGGCCGTCCTTGCCGTAGCTCAGCAGGTCGAAGTCGCCCTTGCTGCCCGGGCTGGTGTAGAGGTAAGGCTTGCCCCAGGGATCGGGCGGCGCGGCCTTTTCGAGGTAGGGGCCATTCCATTTGGCGGCGCGTGCGCTGTCCGCGGGGCGATTCACCAGGGCATTCAGCCCCTCTTCGGTGCTGGGGTAATTGCCCACGTCGATGCGATAGGCCCCCAGGGCGCGACTGAAGGCTTCGATCTGGGACTTGGCAACGGCTTGTTCGGATTTTCCGAGTTGGCCGAAGTATTTGGGGCCGACGTAGGCGGCGAGCAGGCCAATGATGGCGACGACGACCAACAGTTCCAACAGCGTAAAACCACGCGCAGCCAGCAAGGACCTAGATGGTGCATTTTTCATCTGTACTTTCACGCGAAACTCTCTGAAGCTATTGATCTGAACCTGGCACGACAGTGGGCAGAGCCACCCCCTAAAGGAAATGACAAGGTTCAAACGGCTTTGCTGGCGGGCTGATGGCAAAAGGCAAGACCTGACTCTCAGCGCTCTTTATTGACGGGGGAAGGCTAATGGGTGACCCCAATCTCCCGAGGTTTGAACGCTTCATCGCGAAATAATGCTGCTCACGAATTTAATCAGTGTTCTGCAAATTGCACCTATAGATCTTGCCACCAAATAAATAAGTGCAGGTGCTGCATCTTGGGGACCCCACTTGATCTTAAGAACTGCATTCGCCCACGCTACCACTTTCCTTAAGAACAATGCATAAGCAATAGATGCGAGTAGCAGCAATAACTCAAAGAAAAGCAAGGCTCGCAAATCATCGCTATGCACTCTAAAGCCAGCAACTTGAGCAAGAAAACCCAGACACAACGTGACGACGAAACACAATGCCGCGCCAAGGATTAGTAAGAATATGCTGGAATCCAATCTATTTTTAAAGAGAAAGCTCTCGTCGTCACCTTTGCTTTTCATCAATTCACCTGCATTTGCATTGACGCAGATCACCGTTGGCGTCTTTCAGACCGGCGCCAATTGTTTGATCCACAATGATGGTTGCCCACAAACCGGCAGCCATATCTTTTTTGGAATTAGCCACATTCTTGTTGTACTGTTTCGCAGCCTCACTTCTGGCTCGTTCTCTAGTTGTGTGATTTCGCAAGCCAGCTTTCATTTGGGACTTTACGAGAGTTTTTGCGCCATCAATGGCTCCTGGCAAACCAACGGCTCCAATTGCACCGCTAACAGCAACATCCCACCAGTCGTAATTGTCAAGATCTAAGACGTCACATCCGTTGACATAATTCTGCAATCCTTGCGTTATGAGCTCGGTCATGATACCAATCCCAACACCTACAGCGATGTTTGCAAACTCTCCAGTTGGGTCGTTATAACTAACCGGATTGCCCTCCACATAGCTATACGTATTGATGCCCCCAGCTAATCCAATTGGATCGCTACTGATAAACCTCTTTAGCACCGGATCGTAATACCTTGCCCGATAAAAATACAATCTAGTAGGCTCATCATTCTCCCGAGAGGTGTACTGACTCAGATTGCCTGTTACATCTGGCCCCACGGTACTACTCTCCCCATACGGGCTGTAGGCATAGCTATTCTGGAGATTAGCGCTACCGTCATCTGCCAGCTGCGCGAGCACACTGTTGAGCGTATCCGTGATGTAGATTCGACTCAGCGCTGCATCCTTCTGTCCGCTGGTGCTGACGGCCACTCTGGCGATGGTCTCATCCAAGCTCAAACCCGTGAGCAGACGGTGACTAAGCCGGCCATCCCGAATTTCACCCAGAGCCTGCTGCCCCTCGTATAGGTATTGCACCGCGCTTATCTGCCCGCCTTGCGATAAGGTTTTCTGGATTCTTCTTCCAAATGCGTCGTAGCCGTAACTGGCTGTCAGTACGTTATTGCCCCCCGCCCCGCTCTGCTCGATCCGCGTCAGCCGATTGCTGGCATCCCAGACATAGAGCGTTTGCTCACTGGTATCCGCCGCGTTCTGCTTCTGCACCAGATTGCCATTGGCGTCATAGGTCAGGTTGTAGGTCCTGCTCGCGCCCACCAGGTTCAACGTGATGGCCGTCATGCGGTTAGCTGCATCAAAGACCGCGGCCATTGGCGTCTCACCCTGGCCAGTCCCGTTGGCGTTGAGCGTGGTCCGGGCGGTACGGCGGCCATTGGCGTCGTATTCGTAGTCGATCTGCTCGATGAGCTGTTCGCTCGCCGTGCCCGCGGCCTTGAGGTATTTGATCTGGCTCAGGCGGTCCAGGCTGTCGTAGCCATAGGCCTGGGTGATCAGGTCCGGGGTGTTGCCGGCCTGGACCTTGCGGGCACTGAGGCGGCCCGCAGCGTCATAGCTGTAGTTGGTGCTGTGGTCTTGTCCGCCCACATTGGTGGTGTGGCCCGATAGACGGTCGGCGTTGTCCCAACGGTAGGTGGTGACCTCTGGCGCAGCGATGCCCGTGCCAATCAGGGTGCGGCGGGTCATGCGACCCAGGCTGTCGTACTGGTAGGCCAGGGTGTGGCTGCCCGCGGCCGTGGTGCTGGTGGTCTGGACGATGCGGTCAATGGCGTCGTAGATATAGCTGTTGACGCTGCTGGCATCACGCACCTCGCTCAGGCGGCCCGTGGCGTCGTACTGGTAGCTGACCGTGCGGTCCGGCAGCTCCAGGCTGGACAGCTGGCCGCGCTCGTTGTAGCGCAGGGTACTGAGCTGGCTCTTGCGGTTGGTGACCTTGCTCAGGCGGCCTGCGGCGTCGTACTCATAGGTCTCGCTCTGATTGAGCGCGTCGGTCTTGCTGGCCAAGCGCCCCTTCGCGTCGTAGCCATAACGTTCAATCTGCACGCCGGCGGCGTTGGTCACGGCCGTGACGCGGCCAGCGCTGTCGTAGCTCAGGCGGGTGTTCTGCTGCAGCGGGTCAGTGGCCTGGGTGGTCTGGTCCAGGGTGTTGTACTGCAGGCTGCTGCTGTAGCCCAGGGCGTCGGTACTGCCCGTCATGCGGCCCAGCGTGTCCGTGCCCATGCGGGTTTCGTTGCCCTGGGCATCGGTGATCTGGGCCAGGTCACCGGCAAGGTTGTAGCCCAGGCTGATCTTGCGCTGGCTGGGCGCGATGCTGCTGGCCACGCCATTGCTGATGGTGGGGATGCTGCTGGTGTTGACCTGGGCTGGCGCCACGGCCTGGCTGACCAGGCCCTGGGCGTTGTAGCTCAGGCTACCTTGCAGGCCCACCGGATTGGTCACATTCGTTAGGCGGCCCGCGTTGTCATAAGCGCCGCTGGTGAAGACCGGTGTGTAGCTGAGGTTCACCCCACCCTGGGTACTGGGCACGCCCAGCAGAAAGCGTGTGACCTGCACGGGCTTGTTGAAGGTGGGGTCGTACATGGCCTCGATGCGCTGGCCCAGGGCATCCACCACGGCCGTGAGGTTGCCCACGGTGTCGTATTCGTATTTAGTTTCGCGGCCCAGGGGGTCGATGGACTTGGTCTTCTGCTGCTTGGCGTCGTAGACGAACTGGGTGCGCTGGCCCAGGGGGTCGATGGCTTCGGTGGCCAGGCCGCGGGCGTTGAACTTGGCTCTGCGCACATGACCATCGGGCTGGGTGACGATGACTTCCTGCACCGTGCCGCCGAAGAAGCGCCAGCCGGCGGCACGGGTCTCTTCGGATTCCACATCCGGGCAAGTACCCGCCAGGGGAATGGCGATGGTGTTACCGCCGCTGGGCGCGAGGGTGCGCGTGGACAGGGACTGGCCGGCGCGGCAGGTGTAGTCCCAGACTCGGCCACTGCCGCCACCTACAGGCTCCAGGCCGCCTTCACCGCCCAGGACTTTGACCACACAGGCGCCGGTGCGGCGGTAAGCGAACTTCCAAGTTTCACCTCTGGACGTGACCTGCTTGACGACACGGTCCGTGCCGTAGGTGTTGACCGTGGGTGTGTCCGAATCCGGGTAGAGGATGGAGCTCAGCAGACGCATGCTGGGGGGCACAAGGTCCGCAGAGCAGGCGATCTGTGCTGAACCACTGTCCGTGTTGATGTACAGGGGCACGGACTGGTAGGTGTACTGCGTGACGCGGTTGGCGGCATCCGTGACCTTGCTGACACGGCCTTCGCTGGTGTATTCAAAGTCCACGCGGCGGCCCGTGTGGTCGGTGATGCGCGAGACGAAACCGTTGGAGCCGTAGCTCATGCTCAGGCCACGGTTGGCCAGGCCCGAGACGGACAGGATGCGGCCATTGCTCTGCCGGTTGATCAGGGTGGTGTTGCCGCTGGTGTCGATGACCTTGGTCAGGAACTGTGGCGGGCCACCGCGGATCACACCCGGGATGCCGGCAAAGGGCTCGAAGTACCAGCGCGTGCCGTCCTTGAGCACGAACTCCCAGTGGCCACCTGACGCAGCACGGGCATAGCCACCGGAGTAACGCGTGTCGTCCACGGGGCGGTATTTGCCCGTGCCGTCATCGACCAGGTTGACGTAGATGCCGCCGGGCATGACCAGGCGCTTCTGCACGCCTTCCATGGGCCAGAAGCTGATGTCGTAACTGGACGTCCAGCCATAACCGAAGCTGGTGATGGTGCCGGCCTTGTTGTCGAAGGCGTCCATGGGGTTGTAGCGCAAGCCCATGTCGATGGGTGTCACGCCGCCGATGGACAGACCGCTGTTGTTACGTGCCATTTCCTGGCCGGTGAACAGGTCGACAGGGTTGCCGGCCGTACCGGCAGCCTGGGCCTGCCCGTCACAGGTGGGGCAAGGCTGCGGCGGCTTGGGTACGGGCGGGCAGCTCAGGCTGAACAGGCCGCAGACCCCACAGAAACGCGGGATGCCCACACCCGGATCGCTGGTGACGGTCTTGCCGTCAGCACTGACCGTACCCAGGCCAGCCATCTTCCAGTCGCCGGTACCGCCCATGGGCGAGCCGTCGAACCACCAGATCTCGACCTTTTCGCCCGGGTCCTTGTCAGCCACGTTGGGCAGGGTCACGGGGATGGGCGTGCTGGGGATGCCGCCCATGGGGGTGCCGAAATAAAGCTGATAAGCCTCTTTCATGGGGAAGGGCGGCGCGCCGACGGGCAGCTTGTCGGGATCGATCTTCTGCACGGCGATGCGGGTCTTCTTGACGCCGTCCCAGCCGGTGATGGTGGCGCCTGCCGGCAGGGTGATGGCGAAGCCGGGGAAGCGCTCGTCGGTGATCTGCTGGTCCTGCGTGGCGTTGTCGATTTGCTTGAACAGCGCATCGGCCGGCGGCGGCTGAAGGATCCAGTCCGCCATGGTGAGCAGCTCATTGGCCGCCAGGGTGATGTTGTAGGGCCAGATGGGGTAGAGGCTGTTGGCCGGCGTGGCGTCGAAACGCAGGGTGGTGACCCCGCTGGGCAGGCCCGTGAGCGTGAAGTTACCACCGGCGTCCGTCACCACCTGGTTGGTGCTGGTGTCCTGGCGCACGATGATGCCGGCTATGCCCGCACCGGTGGGCGTGACGAAGCGACCCTTGACGCCGGTGACGTTGTCTTTGGTGACCACACGCACGGCCACCTGGCTTTCACGCACCCAGGGCAGGCCGTTGAGGGTGGCTTCGGCGCGCACGGTCACGCTGGCCTGGCCCAGGGCGGCTGCGCTGTCGGCCAGCAGGGTGAGCTTGCCGGTCTGGTAGGCGCTGAGCGCGGGCGGGTCGAACTGGGCCGTGACGCCCACGGGCAGGCCGCTGGCACTGAGCCTGGCCAGACCCTGGTAGGCGCTGGTGCCGGTGTTCGTCATGTTGAGCACCAGGCTGGCGCTCGAACCCTGGATCACGTCCACCATGGACGGGCTCAGCTGGAAGCTGAAGTCCTGTTCACGGATGACAGTAAACACCGGGCTCTGGGCAGAGCCCAGGCTGTTGCTCACAGTGATGGGGCCGCTTTGCGCTGCATCGGGGACCAGGACCTTGAGCTCGGTGGCCGTGCCGGACTGCACGATGGCGGGCACATTGCCGGCGAAGGCAACCGTGTTGGCGCTGGCGGGCGAGGCGAAGCCCTCACCGCTGAGCGTGACGACACTGCCCACGCTGCCGCTGGTGGGCGCCAAGCCACTGATGACGATGGCCGTGGGTATGGGCGGCGTGGCCGTGAAACTGAGCTGGCCCGGGGCAAAGGGCACGGCCGAGGCGCTGAGCACCACGGTACCGGCGCTCGTGGCCTGCACGTTGAAAGTCACGCTCGTCAGACCCGGGTTAATGGTGACGCTGGACGGATGCTGCAGCGCCGCAGTGCCACTGCTGCTGAGGTTGACGGTGTAAGGCGTAGCACCGGCGGCATAGGGCGCGGTGATGCTGACAGCCACCGTCTCCCCCACCACCAGGCTGGTCTTGGCGGCCGACATGGCCAGGGGGGCCGGGCTGCCGATGGTCACACTGGCCTGGCCGACGACGGCGCTGGGCGTGGGGTTGCCATAGGTAGGTGCCACGGTCTGGCTGGCGCGGACGGTGGTTTCGCCCTGGGCCAGGGCAGTGACACGGCCCTGTGCGCTGACGCTGGCCAGACCCGTATCGGTCACGGACCAGCTGGTGTTGAGATCGGTGCCGATGTCCCGTGTGCTGCCATCAGAGTAGGTGCCGAGGGCCTGCACTTCGGCGCTCTGGCCTGGCGTGAGGGTCACGCTGGAAGGCGTGAGGGTGATGCCCGTGATCTCGGGTGCCACCACATTCACCACCACCTGGGCGGTGCTGCCGTTGAGGCTGGCGACGACGGTGGATTGACCTAGCGTCAGCGCGGTCATGGGCACGTCGATGGCCAAGACACCCGCGGGCACGGTGACCTGGGCCGGCAGGCCCAGCGCCGTGTTGTTGCTGTTGCTCAGGGCGACCAGGGCCGGCTCCTGCGCCGCGCGGTCGAGCGTGAGGCGCAGTTGGCCCAGCTTGCCCTTGGGCAGGTCCTGGCTGGCTGGCATCAAGCTGGCCAGCACGGGCGGCGGCGGCGTGATGGTGACCGGCACCGTCTTGCTCGCACCGTTGAGGGTGACCGTGAGTTGCGTGCTGCCACTGGCCAGCGCCTGGACGCTGACCTCTTCTTCAATCTGTCCGGCAGGAATAAGCAGGGTGTCGGGCACCTGCAGCAGGGCCGGCTGGGCAGACACCAGTTCCACCGTGACGTCTTCGGTCTGCACGGCATTGAGGCGCACCGTCACCTGGCCGCTGGCGCCTTGCTGCAGCGCCAGAAGATCAGGCAGCACGGAAGCCAGGGCCGCGGGTTGCGGCGTGACGACCACCGTGGCGCTCTGGCTTGTGCCGTTGAGGCTAGCCATGACCTGCGCCTGCCCCACGGCCAGGGCGCTGACCGGGAACGTAGCCTGGCTCTGACCAGCCGGGACCAGCACCGTGGACGGCACCTGCACCGTGCCCGCGGGCTGCGCGCTGAGCGCCACCGTGGTCACGCTGCTCTGCGCGCTGTTGAGCTGGACCGTCAGATTGCCGCTGGCGCCGACGATGAGGGAGCTGCTGGCGGGCGTGAGCGCCGCGACGGCTGCAGGCACGGGCGTGACCTGCACGGCCGCCTCCACGGTGCTGCCGTTGAGGGTTGCCGCGATCAATGTATTACCGACTTCCAACGCATTGACGTTGAAGCTGGCCTGCATGGCGCCTGCCGGCACCGTGACGCTGGCAGGAATGCTCACAACCCCACCCGTACGCGCCTGCAGGGCGATCACGGTATTCGAGCTTTGTGCGGCGGACAGTTGCACCGTGAGTTGAGCGTTGCTGCCCTTGGTCAGCACACTGGTCGCGGGCTGCAGTGCGGTAACCGACACCGTGGCGGGCACGATGCGCACGATGGCCGAGGCACGCGAGGGGCGGTGTGCGCCCGGCAAGGTGGCGGTGACGTAGGCCAAGCCGGTGGACAGGCCTTGCACGGCAAAGTCGGCAGTGCCCTGCCCTGCGGGCACGAGGACCTGAGCCGGCACACCGAGCTTGGCGGCGTCCGAGCTGCTCAGGGTAACGCTGGTGTCCTGTTGCTGGATGGGCGCGATGCGCAGCTGCAACTGCCCGCTGGCACCCTGCTGCACGGCGCTGTAGATGGGACGCAGCGACACCACGCGCGGCGGAACCGGAGAGACGTTGACAGCGACGCTGCGCGTGCTGCCGTTGAGGCTGGCCGTCACGGAGGTCTGGCCGACCCCTTTGCTCTGCACGGGGATGGCGACCTGGGACTGACCCGGGCCATAAGTGACGCTGCCGGCGACGGCAGCAATGTTGGGACTGGCGCTGCTCAAGGTGATGGCGCCGGCGACAGAGGGTGTGGGGCTGAGCGTGGCGGTCAACGCCCCGCTCTTGCCATTGGTCAAGGCCAGTGGGTTCGGCGCCAGCCCACTGAGCGTAGGGGGGACCACAGGAAGCTGGCCCGCCTGGATCTGGTAGTTGATGCGGACCGGTGCGGTGCCGTTGACTTTGACCAGGATGAGGTTGGGTGCACCGCTGCGCAGGCGCACGCTTTTCTGGAAACTGGGGATGACCTGACCTTGCGTGGTGAAGACGTCACCCGTGTGGACGACCTTCTCAAGGTTGACCCAGATCTCGACGGAGGCGTTCTTGCCGCTGGGCCATGCAGATGAGTTGTTGTTGACGGAGATATAGAAGGGGCCGTTGGCTTGGCGGCTGACCATGAAGCCGTCAATGTCAGCATAAGACGCGGCGCCGCGCCCCGTCGGGGTGATGGAGGCACTCTGGGGGCCGTAGATCGTGGAGGTCTGCGCCGCAGCCTGGGCGGCACCCAGCAGGAGCAGCACCGCCCCCCAGCCCGTGAGCCAGCACTGCAGCCGACGCCACAGCGCCCGCACATTCCTGCTTGTGATCCACGACATATCTCGCCTATCCCTGAGTATGTAGATTCATGCTCGGCGCCCCCGCTGCGGTTCTTCTTGTCAGCACAACGCGAGGCAGGCTTGCAGCCTGCCTCGCCGGGCGTCAGTCCATCTTCGGTTTCTTGTCAGCCCTCGATGCGTTCCTGCGTCATCACAGGAATCCGCCGCTCAACCGGCAAAGCCCACCTGCTGCAGCACGGACATGGGCACCATGAACTCTTTGCCACTGACCGTGATGAGCTTGGCCTGGCCGGGACCACCCAGCGTGGCGATGAGCTGCACCTTCTCGACCCGCTCGTTCTGCGCAAAGACGGACAACGCCTCACCCATGGCGACGACCACGGTGTAGGTGGTGGTGGCTTGCAGGGTGCTGGGGCCCTGGGGCAGGTTCACGCTGATGCTGGCTGTACCGGCGGCCGTGGTGCCGGCAATGGCCGCGCTCAGCACTTCAGTCGGCGTGCCGTAAGCCGGAATCAGCTTGAAGAGGATGGTGTTGCCCGTCGGCACATTGACGGTTTCAAACGTCACGGTGACCGGGTTGACCACATCGGCCGGCAGCGTCACGTCGGCATTGCCCGTGGGGCTGGCCGGCACGGCCACACCCGCCACTGTGGCGATGCGCAGCGACGGCATGCTGGCGAGGAAGACGGGGCCGGGGACGTCGGTGGTGTAGGCCGGGGTTGTCGTGCCACTGTAGGTCAGAGTCTCTGCTTCGATACGGATACGGCCTTGCGAACTGCGGAAGTAGTTGCAGTTCATGTTTGTATTGATCGAGCCAGTAACTCCTTGTGGACATGCATACTGGGCTGTAATCGCTCCATTCCCTGTCACAGCCGTGGCAACGATACGAACCGCACCACCGGAGCCACCACCACCCGAACCACCTGAGTTAGTACCAGCCACGGCCCCACCATAGCCACCTGATGCAGCAATACCGCCAGTCAGCGTGACAGTGCCCGAACTGGCAATGAGCAAAGCACCACCACCACCACCACCGCCAGAGCCGGGGAAATTAGCACCACCACGGCCACCGCCCCCCCCCGAACCTCCGATCAACGGTTGCAGAATCACCGAGCCATAGGTTCGCCCAAGGACCGAACTGACGCCACACCATACTTGAACTCCGTTCGTCTGTGTACCTTCAGCGGAATTGGTCGCGTATCCAGCAGAAATCCCGATATATCGATACTGCCGGTTATCACTACCGCAGCCATCCCCCCCTTCTACACCGCCGAGGCCACCACCTGGTCCTAACCCCGCTCCGCCACGAATCACAGCAGGTGTGAGCGCCAGATCATCCCGACCTCCACGACCACCGTCATAACCCCCAGGGCCACCCTCACCTGGCACCCCATCATCTGCGACCACACCATCCCCAGCCGTCCCTGTTGCAGCCGCAGTCTTGCCATTGATATCGATCGTGCCAGCAATCGTCACATTGCCACTGGCCAGCAGATACACGGGGGTGTTCATCGCATTGCGCTTGAACCTGACCGTGACCCCCGCAGGAATATTGATCGTGGTGTAGTTCAGCACGCCGGAGGGCGGGAGTTGAATCTCGGTGTTGACGGTCGGGTTGAGGGCGCCGTCCGCCCCGGTGCTGCCGCTGTTGAAAGCGTACGCGCTGGTCGCAGCGAACGCGAGGGCCAGCGCCGCCATGAAAGCCTGAGGGCGCAAACCGGCCCCGATACGGGAACGGATGGAAGTGGACTTGAACATGGCGATCCTCCTGAGCGAAATGGAAATAGCAAGAGATGAAACAGGGATGGGCGCAGCGCCGGTTGCCAGAGGCACATGCGTGGCGTTGGAAATAGATGTCTTCATGGTGTTGCCCTTGTCATTGCGGCGAAACGATGGTGATGGTGTTGGCTGGCACGGCCTCTGGGCTGGTTAGGCCACCGGGCACGCGCAGGCGCACCACGCGGCTGCCGATGGCCGCGGTCGCATCGACGCGCACGCTGACCGTCAGCAATTCGCCGAGTGCATCCGTGGCCCACTGAACGGAACCGAACTGCAAGCCGGCACCGGGCTCCGTGAACAGCTCGTAGACATCCTTGAGGCCGTCGCCGCGGACGGCAAAGGTGTAGCTCTTGCCCTGCTCCAGCACGATGGGTGAAACCGATTCCAGCAAGGTTGGCAAGGCGCCTACATTGAATTGCAGGGGCGCCGCAGGAACGGTGACGAACCGGCTCGTGACGCCACTGACGGTCTGGCTCAAAGCCACGCCATAGCGACCGGCCGGCACATTCGCGGCCACCGTGACCGGCACCGTCAACAGGGTCCCCTGCGAGTTGACCGTCCAGCTACCGAAGGTGATGCCGGCATGGCCCAGCGACGTGATGGCACTGGTCTTATCAAGACCCACGCCTTGAACCGCAAGTGTCGAGGTACCGCCAATAAGGAAGCCGTCGGGCGTGGCCGGAGCAATGCCCGTCACGAAACCACCCACAGCCAATCCCACATGGGCCCCAGCGACGATGCGGCTATCGGTCACAGGGACAACAGGTGTTTCGACGATCACACCAACCAGCGGGGCCGCCAGGAGCAAGGCGCTGGCCGCGGGTTCTGTCGTGACCGATCCCACCTGCAGGCCCACCGCGGGCGCACTGACGTCGGCATAGGTGGGGCCCACCTGCTGAGCCACCTGCACAGTATTGGCTGCAAGGGCCGCATTGCTAGACTCGCCGCCGGCGGCCACCACGATGACGGTGCGCGGACCTGTCGTGGCATTGGCTGCCGCCGTGACCGGTACGGTCAGCAGGGTACCGTCGGTGCTGGCGGTGATGACGCCATTGCCCGTCACCGCCAGGCCTTCGGCTGGCTCGAAGCGCACGCCGAGCACGTCACGGAAGTTGCGGCCGCGCAGCGTCAGCGTGGTATTCGTCCCGGCCCTGATGACCTGCGGGGCCGTAGCGATGATTTCGGGTGCCGGCGCCGCGACCAGGAAACTGCTCTCTGCATCGCGCACGAAAGGCAGACGCCCTGATGCGGTCCGCAACACGATCTTGCGCGCCACCTTGGCTGCCAACGCATCAACGGTAATCGGCAAGGTCAGCACGGTCCCTTCCGGATTCACGCTGAATGCGGAGGCAGTGATACCGTCCGGCGTCAGCAAGCTGACCGACTGCACTGCTTGCAGACCAATGCCAGTGACCGTGAGGTTCAGCGAGGTACCGACCACCGCCACCTTGGGCGTGACGCTGTAGGCTGCGGCGCCCACCACGACCCCCAGGGAGGGGGTTGTAACGGGACCGATGGACTGACTGGGTGTAGCAGTCGACCCGTCGCCCACCATGATGCCGACGACTGGCGCGAAAACGGGACCGACCGTGCCGTTGATCTGGCTCACGATGTTGAACTGGTTGGCCGCGTTGAACTCCGCACTGCTTTGACCAGACGGCGTCGTGATCTGGACCACACGCGGGCCCAGGGCAGCCAGCGGATAAATCTGGAAAGTCGCTGTGAGTTCGGTGCCTGCGCTATTGATGACGGGCTGCGGATCAACCGCGATATCCGTCCCTGGCAGAAGTGCCAACCGGCCGTTCTGCAGATGGCGACCGCGGACCTTGAGTTGCATCAAGGTGCCGGCTTTGGCGTACATGGGCTCGATGGAATGAATCTCAGGCTGGCCAGAGGTCAGCAAGAGTTGCGACGCTGCGGCCGGCACGAAGGGCAGCACCCTGCCACTTGCATCCTTGACCACCACACCGCGTCCACCTGGTGCTGCGGTGGCTGCGACATCCAGCGTCGCCGAGATCTGCGAACCATCCGGTGCAATGACCGGTGCGCCCAAAGCCAGTCCCGTGGGCGGCAGTACCGACAGCATCGCGCCAGCAGGTATGCCACGGCCACGCACCACCAGGTTCTGTACTTGCCCCACGGGCATGCCTGTCGGATTGATGCCGGTGAGCACCGGACCGACCGTGAGCCCCACCAAGGGGGCAGCGAACAAGGCAGATGCAGTGTTGGACGGCGGCTGCGTGGACGAGCCCACGACGAGGCCGACGGGCATGGCTTGACTCGTGTTCACGCCACGGAAATCCGCCGTGATGAACACCGGCACCGTGGTCGACACCAGTGTGGAGGACGTGAGCTGCAGCGACGTGAAGCCCGCCACCTTGGGGGTGACACTGACCTGTATGGACGACTGGCCTGGAACGATCGTGACCGAGGCCGGGGAGATGGTCGCCTTGCTTGTATCGCTCATGGCGAGATTGATGATGTGGGACACCACATCGGAGCTCGACAAGCGCAAGGTGATGTTGCGCGTCGTGTTGTCCGGCGGCAACGCTAAAGGGGAAGGCTCGACAGAGAGCACAGGCAGCACGGGCGCCACCGTGATGGCGATGGATGCACTGCCCTGCGCATTGCTGAAGCTAAGACTTTGCGCACCAATAGGCACCGCTTGATCCGCGATGAGATCGGCCTGGATCTGCGCCGCGGCCTGCCGGACATTGAGCAGATCCAAGCCTGGATCCGACGAGCGCAGACTACCGACTTGCAGACGCTGCCCCGTGATGAGCAGACTCTTGGTCTCACCACGCCGGATGAAACTAGGCGTCACCGTGCTCAATACCGGAACCAGCCCCGAGGCAGCACCAGCACCCGTCACAGCGATGAGGTTGCCTGCCGCATCGTAGGTGTACTCGGTGACTTGCCCGGCACTGTCAACGTACTGAACGAGGCGGCCGAGCGGATCGTAGCTATAACGCTCGACAACCGCATACGAGGGAGGCGAATAGACACCGGCAGCAACGCAGACGAGAAGAGCTAGAAAACCCGATACGCTGAACCGCAACAGCGTTTGCAATCTGGCAATGAGCCGCAGCAAAATGCATCCTCCCGTTTGAACGCTCTGTAATTTTTTTTGAGCGCTTTTGATTGGCCGAGTTTTTAACACACATTTTTCAGCTGTCACGCTTGAATTTGATAAAGATGCCCAAAAACAAACACATCATCACTTCCGTAAATAAGAGAGCACTGATCAAGCTGATCGCGACAACAGGACTTGCATCCCTTCTGATGCATGCGCCGCGTTCCGCACATGCAGCATCGAAAAGCAACGCTCTTGAACTGGCACACGGAATCATCAAGAAGGCATGGCTGATTGATCTGCCGTCCGGTCTTGCTTCGCCAATTTCTTCGCGAACCTCATCAGCTCCTCAACACAACGCGCCGGCCATCCAGCGCGCAACGCATTGGACAAAGCAATGGCTGAGGTTGGTCGTCAAGTATCAGCAAAACCCTCTGCGAGCATCGCGCTGCATCGCGCATGCCGAGGTTGCCATGCACGACGCATGGTTGCTAGCGGCGACGCGGGGAGCCTCAGCAGAGACACGTGAACTGAGCGCACATCGCGCTGTTTCGCTGGTGCTGCAGCATCTCTTCCCGAATGAAACGCCCGGCTTCTTCGAGGTGCAATACGCATGGCTTGCGTCACAGCTGCTCGCCAGCAACATCGACCAGGATCTGGTCGAGACCGCAGGTGTGCATGTCGGGCAAGCCGTCATCGAGCGCAGCCTGCGTGATGGGGCTGGCCGAACGTGGCCTGTTCGTGACCGACCCAAAGATTTCCCGGGCATGTGGCAAGCAGCCCATCCGATCTACGCAGTCAACCCCACCGAGCCCTATGCAGGTGAATGGCGTCCCTGGCTGAAGCCCAGCCCTCAGCGGTATCAGCCGCCCACTGCACCTCGCCCCGGTTCGGAACAGCATCGCCGCGAAACACGGGAAGTTCTGAGCGTTGTTCGGAATCTGACCGCCAAACAACTTGAGGTTGCCGAACGCTGGAATCTGGAGGCGGGCTCGGTAACCCCAGCAGGTGTCTGGATGCAACACGCCATGGATCTGTTGGTGCGTTCGCAGATCCCTGGCGACGCGTTCGAGGCTGGCATAGCCATTCTCGCCGCGACAGCCGTCGCCATGGAAGACTCATTCATTGCGTGTTGGCGCATCAAGTTTCGCGACTGGAGCGAACGCCCTATCACTGCCATACGACGCGATCTTGACCCGGAGTTCACGACACCCGTCGTGACACCAGGCTTCCCTGGCTACATCTCCGGGCACTCCACACTCTCAGGCGCCACCTCCACCGTCCTGTCACACTTCTGGCCGACGGAAGCCCCTCTTCTGAACGCCATGGCCGATGAAGCTGCAGTATCACGACTGTGGGGTGGCATCCATTTCCGTAGCGACAACGACGAGGGACTGAAAGTCGGCCGCGCGGTTGGTGCAGAAGTGGTTGCGGCCCTCTGAGACGCGCCCAAGCCCGAGTACTCTGCCCCGAGATGCGTCAAGCATGGTCGCTCCCCACCTCAGGCTTCTCACATGGCCTCGTCGCTGGATTACACAGCGCAGCGACCACGGCGGCTTAGAAGGTTTGGCCAGCCCGGAGGGAATCGAACCCCCGACCCACAGCTTAGAAGGCTGTTGCTCTATCCAACTGAGCTACGGGCTGACAAGAATGAAAACAGGTGGCGGATCATACCGCCCGCCCCCTGCACGCACCTGAGCGCGGGGCCTCAGACCAGGCCCGAGACTTCCTGCAGCGACGTCCAGTCGATGATCTTTTCATCGAGCACCAGGCGGCTGTCCAGGTGCAGGGCCGAGGCGATGGTGTCGGGGTAGCTGGCCATCAGCGCCTCCAGGCCCAGGTTCACCTCCTGACCACGCGCGCGCCAGGCCGCCAGGTGCACCACCGCCGCCAGCGGCTCTCTGCACTCGGGCACGGTGGGATCCATGTGGTAGGCCACCACATCCACCAGCACCTTGGGCAGGCTCCAGGCGCTCGCGAAGGCCGCGCCCACCTGGGCGTAGGAATAACCCAGCAGCTTCTGCTCAGCCGCGGCGCGCTGCAGATCGAAGACCGACATGGCCGCATCCAGCTCGGCCATCTGCTTGGGCAGGGCGCGGTGCAGCACCAGCTCGCCCGCGGCGTGCACCAGACCGGCCGTGTAGGCCGCCGAGACCTGGGGCGTGTCCATGGCCAGCCGGCGCGCCAGCTTGGCCACGTTGAGGCTGTAGCGCCAGAAATGCGGCATGTTGACCCCGCCCACCTGGCGAAAGGCGCTGGCCACGGCCGCGGCATAGATCATGTCGCGCAGCTCGTTGAGACCCAGCAGCGGCAGCGCCTCGGCCACGCTGGTCACGCCACGGCTCAGATTGAAGCGCGCCGAATTGGCCACCGCCAGCAGGCGCGCCGTCATGATGGGGTCTTCCTTGAGCTGCATGCCGATCTTGCGCAGATCGGGCTCGTCCGAATCGAGCTCGCTCAGCACCAGCGCCACCACGCGCGGAATGCTGGGCAAGGCCCCGGGGGACTGGATGAGTTGCAGGAGTTCCATGGACAGGCGGGGGAAGAAAACGCTGCCGCATTATCCGCTGCCCGCACGAGACCCCAGCGCGGGCGCGGAAAGCAAAATGGCGCATAATGCGCCAATCAGGAGCCCGTCATGCCCACCTCGCCCAACGGTTTTGCCTCGGTCAAGCTGCCCACCGCCCTGGTGGAACAGGCGCGTGAAGCCGCGCAGCCCCTGCGCCGCTCCGTCGCCGGCCAGGTGGAGTACTGGGCCACGCTGGGCCGCATCGTCGAAGACAGCGGCCTGACCGCGCAGGAAGCCCAGGCCGCCATCGCCCAGTACGAAGCCGCCCTGCAGCAGGCCCGCGCCCCCAAGGCCGCACCGAAGAAAACCAAGGCCGCCGGCTCGCAGGCCGACGCCCTACTCGCCCAGTTCATGCGTGTGGAAGACGACGGCAGCCTGGCCCAGCGTGTGCGCGAGGTCGTGGCCTCCAACCGCCGCAAGGCCAGCAAGCCCACCCGCCACTGAGATGGCGCCCACCCGCGCCGCCTCGCCCCGGCGCCGCAAAGACAAACCCGTCCTCTACCTGATCGCTGGCCCCAACGGCGCGGGCAAGACCACGCTCTACCGCGCGCTCCTGCTCACGGGCACGCTGCCCGCCGACGCCGAGTTCGTCAACGCCGACCACCACGAAGCCCTGCACCTGCAGCACATCCCCGACCCGCTCGCGCGCTCCAAAGCCGCGCAGGCCTGGGCCGAAGCGCGGCGCGCCGAACTGCTGCAAACGGGCCAGAGCTTCGTGAGCGAGACCGTGTTCTCGCACCCCTCCAAGCTGGCGCTCATCACCGAAGCGCAGGCGCAAGGCTACTTCGTCATGCTGCTCGTGGTGGCGCTCGAAGACCCGCAGCAATTGCTGGAGCGCGTGGCCCAGCGCGTGCGCGAAGGGGGCCATGCCGTGCCACAGGAGCGCATCCTCGCGCGTTACCCGCGCACCCTGGCCCACCTCACGCGCGCCGTGCGCCTGGCCGACGCCGCCGTGCTCTACGACAGCCAGGACGTGACGCCCGGCGCCCACACCGCCGTGGCCCTGTGCAAGAAGGCCTGGACACAGGAACTGGTGCAGCCCCTGCCCGGCTGGGCGCAGCGGGTGCTGTGGGGGCAGGAATAGCGCTCAAATCACCTTGAAATCACAGTTTGTGATTTCAAGTCGGGGGACACGCCCGCCAGAAAGAAGCCCTCAAGCCGGCAGCAGCACCCCCGCAAAGAAGCTCGCCAGTTCCTGGCGCGCCTCCAGCGGCAACACATGGGCCACGTACTGGTCCGGGCGCACCACAACCAGGCAGCCCTTTTCGCGGTCGATCCCGCGCAGGGCGTAGATATCGCCCAGGCCCTTGTGGTCCACACAGAAGACCTTCTCGAAATCCTGCAGACCCAGCCTGCCCGTTCGGGGCTTGAACAGCGAGGGCATCTGGTCGTAGGCCAGATGGTCAAAGGTCTGCTGAAACACGGCGCGCACATCGATCACGGCGTCGATGTCCTCGCCCTTGCGCGTGTGCTTCACCACCGGCGAGTCGGCACCCGTCTCCAGCCAGTCCGCCAGCGCGCGCATGGCCGATCCCGGCTGGGCGCTGTCGCCCTGGCCGGCAAAGGCGTAGAGGCGCCAGCGTGCGTCCGCCTCGGCCACATGGCCCAGCTGCATCTGCATGGCGTCGGCCACCCGAACCACGGGCGCCGAGTGAAAGCGTTTGCCGATGGTCTGGCCCGTGGCCAGCGCCTGCCAGGTGGCCGGGCCGATGAGCGCGGACGGGTCGTAGTGCACGGCCAGGCCGCCTGTGAACTCCAGGTTCTGCTTGAACTGGCGGATGATGCGCGGCTCCTCGATGCCCTCGCGCTCGGCCTGGGTGGTAGGGGCCGACATGATGCGCGCCCAGTGGTGGTCCGTCTCCACCAGGCGCTTGGCCTCGGTCAGCCGTTCTTTGGAGTAGCTGCGCAGCAGGCTGGCATCGGCCCGGCCCTGCAGCACGTGCACCAGCTTCCAGCCCAGGTTGAAGGTGTCCTGCATGGAGACGTTCATGCCCTGCCCCGCCTTGGGGCTGTGGGTGTGGCAGGCGTCGCCCGCGGTGAACACGCGCGGGTGGCGGCCCGAGCCCTCGGGCGCGTCGTCAAAGGTGTCGCTGATGGCGTGGCCGATGTCGTAGATGGACCACCACACCACCTCCTTCACGTCCAGCGTGTAGGGCTTGATGATGCGGTTCGCCGCGGCAATCATGTCGTGCTGCGTCAGCTTGCGCTGCGCGGCCTTCTCGTCGGGCCGCAGCTTGTCCATCTCCACGTACACGCGGAACAGGTAGCCGCCCTCACGCGGCAGGATCAGCAGGTTGCCCTCGTTGGCGGACGAGATCAGGCACTTCTGCCGCACGTCCGGGAAATCGGTGTTGGCCAAGATGTCCATCACGCCCCAGGCCTGGTGTGCCGCATCGCCCTTGAGCTCACCGCCTATGGCCTTGCGCACAGCCGAATGCGCGCCGTCGCAGCCCACCACGTAGTTGGCCCGCACGGTGCGCGTGGCGCCCCAGTACAGGCCGCTGGCGTCTTTCAGCGTCACCGTCACCGGGTGGTCGTCGGTGTTCGGGTCCACCGTCAGGCCCTGCACCTCCCAGCCGTAATCCGGCTCCAGGCGCGAGGGGGCGTTTTTCATGACCTCCAGAAACAGCTCGTGCAGCCGCGCCTGGTTGATCAGGATGTGCGGCATCTCCGAGCTATCGTCGGCCACGTCCTGCACCCGGCCCGCACGGCGGATGAGATCGGGGTTCTTCGGGTCCGGCATCCAGAAATTGGTCTGGTTGACCCAGTAGGTCTCGCGCTTGACCTTGTCGGCAAAACCGAAGGCCTGGAACATCTCCATGGAACGCGTGTTGATGCCGTCCGCCTTGCCCTTGATGATGTTGCTGCTCATGCGCTCGATGATCATCGTGTCGATCTCCGGGAACTGCGCCAGCTGCGCCGCCAGGCACAGCCCCGCCGGGCCGGTGCCGGCGATCAGCACATCCACTTGGTCTGGCAGCGGCTCGTTGGTGCCCCGGTTACGCCGATTCGGCGCGGCAGGCTTGACGTCGGGGTTGCCGCCGCGGAAGCCGTGTTTGTAGAACTGCATCGTGATCTCCGAAGATGAGGGCCAGCGCCGATGGGTGGGCTGGCGTGCGGCAGGCTCGATCTAAGCTGCCAAACTCAATAATAGTAAGTATGCATATTAATTTGACGAACGTCAACCGACCAATAAAAATGACGGGCAAGGGTATTCCCGAATCCGTCCGAAACTGAGTTGATGACTGAAGATGCACCGGCGCCATCAGCGCCGGGACATCGCCTCGCGCACCGTAGTCGGCAGAACCCCGCAAGATAGAGCACTGCGTCTTTTGTGGACTCTATTGATCTCCTGGATTCAATGTTGTAAAAACCAAGGGTAATAAGAAAATCAGGGGCAGCGTGGATGGCAAAGGTAGGGTTGGACAAAAGCGGCGGTAGGACGGACGAGGCGGCGGTCAGGAGCGAGCAATAAGCGCTCTCCTAACACCGCTGATGTATCCGTGTAACGGCTGCCTGCAATGGTCATCCCTGCCCCACGCCTGAAGTTCTATCGGCGAGTAAGGTCCTTAGCGCCGCTCGTCGCCGGTAAACCGGACGGCGTGGAGCGACTCGTCAAGGGCGTGCTTCACCTCTGGCAGCGAACTTCCTACCCGTGCCTTGCAGCCAAGCGAGCACCGTACGGAAGCAGCGGCTTCCTAGACGAGGAAGTCGTCCAGGACTTCGCCGCGTGGCTGTCAGGAGAGCCGTTCAATGAGGCGGCCTACTGGCTGGCGACCACCTACGCCGTCTTGGTGGGTGACAAGATCCGCGCCGAGCGCGCACTCTACTTCACGCCGCCGCGCTTGGCGAACCGAGTCATCGACGTACTCCTTGAGGGTGGCGCATCTCTCACAAAGCAGCACTGGCACGATCCGGCATGTGGCGGAGCCGCTTTCCTCGTGCCGATTGCCCAGCGCATGGCATCATCCCTTGCTGGTACAGGCTTGTCTGCAAGCCAGCAGCTTGACCACATCGAGCACCACCTCAGCGGCAACGACCTCGATCCCGTGCTCCTCGAGATTTCGCGGGAGTTCCTGCGGATGGCGTTATCGGGGCTGTTGGCAACCACTGCCCGGGACCTCTCGCTACGCCTGTTCAAGGGAGATGGCCTGACTTCATCGGTCATAGAGAAACTGCAGCTCGATGTTCTGGCCTGCAATCCTCCCTACAGAAAACTCAAGGCCTCCGAGGTCGACCGATACCGAAAAACGCACGGCGACGTCATCGAGGGGCAGCCCAACATCTACGGCCTGTTCATTAACCGGACTCTGCAGCTCGCAAAGAAAGGCGCGCTGATTGGGCTGCTCACACCGACGAGCTTCCTCTCCGGCCAATCCTTCTCCAAGCTGCGCACTAAGCTCCTGACCCATGCCGACACCCTGCATGTGGACATGCTCAGTGACCGCAACGCGATGTTCATCGACGTGGAGCAAGAAACGGCGATCACTGTGCTGCGCACTCGGACCGCCAGCAAGATCGTCGACTCGAAGACTCGGGTCAGCGTCCTAAAGCCGGAAGGTGAGTTCGAGGACGTCGGTGAGTTCCTGTTACCAAACTCCGGGCGGCCATGGCCCATCCCCCGGGCGGCTAGCGATGCGGGCTTACTGCAGTCCGCCGAGAACGTCGGCTTCACCCTGTCGGACTACGGTTACGTAGCGCGCGTCGGCCATCTGGTTGCCTACCGGGATGAACGCCAGCGATTCGCTCAGCAACCTGCAGCCAAACCCGACCGGCTGGTCGTCCCGTTGGTCTGGGCAACCGACATCACGCCAGATGGTCGTTTTGATCACGGACGCGAGTGCCGATACAGCCGCGACCGGCGCTTTGTCCAAATCAGCTCGTTGACCGACCACGGGGTCATCACCAACGCAGCCGTGCTGTTGCAACGCCTGACTTCGAGTGACCAGAAGCGCCGACTGGTGGCTGCGGCGGTGCCTGAGGCATGGGTTGCTCAGTTTGGAGGTTATGTCTGCGAAAACCACGTGATTGTGCTGGAGCCTGTGAGCAAGGACGCCATGCCCCCCGAGAAGTTAGCGGCCATCCTGAACACACAGCCAGTCGACCGCATCTTTCGCGCAGTCTCAGGGTCCAGCAACGTCGCGGTCTCGGAACTAGAGCAGCTGTTGCTCCCTGACCCTGCCCACCTTAAGCGGGTGAAGAAGCGCGGGACCCACCTGGACGACGCGGTCCGGACTGCCTACCGCATAGCGAGCTGACCCGACCACGCAGAGTGCTACGCATTTACACCGCCTCAGACTCACGTCAACAGTAACCCAAAATGTACAGGCGAGACAAGGGACGAACACAGCTTCCAGCCGACAGAGCAGAGAAGCACCAACTTGCAGTCGAGCAAAAGAAGGCACTCGCTGCGAAGTTGCCGTGGATGCGCGCTTCTGTCGCAGAGGCTGGCAGCGGCCAGCCTGACAAGCCGGCCGCTCTCATCGAAGGTGCAGCAAAGCCTACGTCCTCTAGCTCGCCTGGTGTTTCGTCCGACGTTCCTGCAGCAACCCTCCTGATACCTCGCGAGGCACCACTCGCGGCGATGGGACTGCCACTTTGGGCGGACGACGCAACGACGTCGCTGAAGACCGCATCTGCCGTGGAGGCGCTCGCGTCTCAGCTCTTGCATGTAGCGCAAACAAAATCCCCGAGCCTGGTACTGTTGTGGCCAGGCTCTATTCGCTCACTGGGCATGGTGCACGCTGTCGCCTGCGCCGCTCGTTGGCATCAAGGCGACAAACAAGGAGTTCGGACCCTGGTGTACCCGGCCAAGGCCAACTTCCTGCAGGCGCTTAACCATGCCCATATTGATCGCGCAGCGCTCGTAAGGCTCGCGCAAAACCTCGTGGAGGTCAATCCGAATCCGGTTGTGACGGTTTCGCGCCCGGAGAAGGATCCGTTCTGGCTGGCCCTCAACAGCGTCCGAGCGGACGCCTCTGGCGACATTCACCCGACGCTCGCGGAGCTGCTTCCTCACTTCTTTGCCGACAAGGACTTCCAGTCGTGGAAGGCCTGTGACGGCGACCTGCTGCGTTACGTCAAGGCACGTATCACGGACGTTGACCACCGCCGTGCACTCAGCAACCTATCGCTGCGCGAACTCGGCGAGATTGACAACGCCCCGGACGCGCTCCTTGCGGTAAGTTGGAAGGCGTCAGAGGCGGACATTCGACAGTGCCTCAAGAGCCTGCGCAACGGTCGCCAACCCGATGTCTTACTTATGGACGCAACCCGGGCTCTACGCCGAGACAACCCGTCTTGGAAGACGAACCTCGTCAAGTTCCTTGACTGTGCCTGGGAAGTGTGGCGTGAGCGCATTCCGCCGGTACTCCTGGTCATCGACGAACCGCATGTGCGCACGCAGCTCTGGCAAGAGCTCGAAAAACGTGCGAAAAAGAGCAGTCCTGCGGCTACGTGGCTGCTGCGCTCGAACCCGCCGGTACGCGGCGCCATTTGTACGGTCAATGGCGACAGCCTGATACCCCAGTCGCGACCCGAGCCGCTGAAGCCTGAGACCAGCGAGATTGTCGTCAACGTGGCCGATACGGAAGCGGCCAATGTCATCGAGATGCTGACGCGCATTCGAAGCGCTGTCAGTAATCCGACTTGGGGCGATGCGATGGACGAGGCCGCCGGCTACCTTGCGCGCCTGGCGGCCCTGCCTTCAAGCACCCGTGTCCTGGTGAACTGGCTCAGTGAGGCTGACGTGCCTATGGCTGTTCGCCAGAACTACGCCTGGCCGGTCTATAAGTCCAAGCTCGAAGTCATCCGCAACGACCCTACTTTCGGCGAGCGCCCACGCCTGGAGCGCGTTATCGCAAAGGGCGAAGAGATGTGGCACAACTACGAGAACGGCACGCCACTGGCGCGCATGCTCGCCGAACTAATCGAGCAACGCACCCGCGGCACCGAGAAGTGCTGCCTAGTTTTCACCAAGCCCACCGCCCGTCGCCTAGCTGAGCGCTACTTCGAGACCTACGACGGCTACCCGGCGGGAGCTGGCTTTGAGGTGCTGCGCGATTGCGTTCGCTTTGTGGTCTCGCGCAACCTCGAAGCCGAAAACGACGCCCCGCGCAATGAGACTCTGATCTTCGTGGGCCTGGACGAGGTGTCTCTGCGCATGCTTGTCCTGGAGCCCCACATCTCATCGCCTGCCTACTTGCTCCTTACCCGTCGAAACGCCGCCTACCTCAAGGCCACGATCAGGGCCATCCGTGCGCTGCCAGGATTTGCGAGCTTGAGCAGTCGGCTGGACGCCCTCTGGCAGCAACTGCCCGACTTCCCCGACATAGACGAGTACACGCTGTTCAAGCGTGGCGACTTCGTCCTGCCTACCTTCTCGTTTGAGCAGGGGCTGTCGTCGGTGGTCAACGAGCACGAGGAGCACGACCCCAACGCCTGGGAGCTGGTGCTCGACAGCGGCGCTGTCGTCAAGCGCAGTCCCGCAGCGCGGGCCTATCTCTACGATCCAGCACTTGCGCACACCTCGACTCGGGGATTCAAGGGCGTGGATGTCTCAGATCTCCAGGAAGGAGACCGGCTCTTCGTGATGTCGCTGGAGCTCCGAGAGCTCACCGAAGCGGCGCTAAAGGAGGCTGGAGTCCCTATCAGCCACGACCGTCGCTTCGAGGAAGACCTCCGGCGCTATCACCGTACGGTGAGCGATCTGGCCGCCCAGATCCCTGGCGCGGCGCTGAGCCAGCGGGCGGCGTACCTGCACGAAGCCATCACCCATGCGCTTGGGGCCAAGGGTGCGCCTCCGGCCGAGGCCACAGTTCGAGCCTGGCTCGATGTGGACCGGTATACCGGCCGCTCGTTCGACGACGCCAAGCCCGGCGCCCCTCGCACCGAAGGCCACTTCAAAGCGTTTGCCAAGACCCTTGGGATGAACGACATCCACGCTGTGTACTTCTGGAAAGCCGTCATCCAGCCGCTGCGAGGCGTGCGCCGGGCAGACGGTCGCCGCGTCTCGGACGTATATGCCGAGATGCTGCTTGAGCCAGAATCCACCGTAGTGCACCGCCGCCTCAGGCCCGAGGTCGTGAAGATGCTCTTCGAGCGCGCCAAGGAAAACATTCACACCGTCGAAGCGATCCGTAAGCCCCAGGGAGAAGAAAAGGATGAGTAGTGCTGTCGTCCGTGCCGACCCGGCCAAGATCTCGACCACGCTAAAGGAAGCCACGGTCGACTCGCTGCTGAACCTCACGTTCTCGCGCATCAGCGGTCACGGGCCGGAAGGCCAGGTGCTTTTTGGCTCTCGACCTCGCTCCATCCTGGCATCGGCCTTCTTGCTGCCGCCTCTGCGCGCGGAGGGCACGGGCGACGAGGTGACGCAACCCATCCGCATCACGGCACACGGCCTGGACTGCCAGATTCACCGCGGAGTCCCCGGATTCGTCACAGTCGAGCCGCGGCTGCAGGTCTACGTCCGCGTGCTGCCCACTCCAGAGGACATGAAGCGGCCAGATTGCCCACCACGCGTGCACCTGAGAGACGAGGTTCGCAAGGTTTTGCGCACGCAGATTAACGAGGCACTGAGTGAGCGCTGGAAGATCGAGTCTACGGGCAAGTCCTACAGGCGCCGCATAGACCATCCCCAGTGGCGAGAGATTGAGCAGGCTGTGCGGCGCGAAGTGCACGAACGCTTGAAGCTTCCGGAGAACATCACGACGCTGTTCTCTGTTGAAGGGGATGGCACGAGCGAGCCTGGCGAGGGATCCGGCGAAGGCGTTGTGGCCACCGCGGGGGTTCTACCCGAAATCCGCGACGAGCTCTTCAAGCCGGTGGACTTGCCGCACAAGTGGCTGCGCATCCCCATCGACCAAGCTCGCCTCCCCGCTTTGGTGATCGACCCGGCGTTGTCGGCTACCGCGATCGCCGCGAAAGTCCAGCAGGCGTCGGGCGACTTGACTGCAGCAGTTCAGCTTGCTGTGCGCCAGTGGGCGGACTCGGAAGAGGGAAAGTTGTGGTGCATTGGGAAACGTGACGAAGTTCGCCCCTCGGAGTATCGCGACTGGGCGAAGTTCCTTGAGAAGCTGCGAGCTGACCCGACCCGGGAGCTGGCGTTGCCTGAGATCGCGTTGTCGTGGGAGGTGAAGCTGTCGGCCGACTGGACCCACCCGACGCGCACCAACCTGCATATCAGCTTGGAGAACGTCTCGGAAGAGCCGCGGCGAGGTGGCGACCTCATAGACCAGAGCATCTTCCAGGTGCATCTGGAGGTCTCCATGCCGTCAGCTCTTCACGCCCCGCTGCGCCTGGGGCGTGTGGAGGCGTCCTATCGCTACAACCGCTACCTTGACTACCCGGCGATGGGCTTCAACGGCGGCGTGCAGCTGCTGCATTCGCCCGACCCGACCGCGCTGAGGCTTCGGACGACTTGGGCACCTCGCTACACGCAGCCGCGCATCACGCCCAAGAGCTATGCCGGCATCAATCCCACCATGCGCTTCCTCGCCACGCCCACAGGGCTAGATGCGGTGCTGCCGCTGGGGGATGCGCTAGATGAATGGTTCGCCAAGCTCGACGAGACGGTAGACCTCGCAGCGGGCCTTGAGACTGGTGACAAGGCAGGTCTTGAGCGTGAGCAAGGGGGCTTCGCGAAACACAAGCAGGGGTGGGAGAAGGAGATTGCGGCAGTCAAGGCCGGCCTTGAGATCTTGCAGGAGTCCAAAGCTGCTTGGGAAAAGACCGCCAAGCGAGGGCCTCAAAGCGACGACAAGGCAAAGGTCTACGAGGCGTGGCTGTGCATGAACGAGGCCATGGCCAACCTCATGCGCGACAAGCTCAAGAGCGATGACGGCGCATGGCGCCTCTTCCAGATTGCCTTCGTCATCGCGCACGTTCCGGCGATGGCGAGCCGCATGAAGTGCTTCCGGGATAAGTACGACCGCGAGCGCGACGACACCGTCTCGCTGCTCTACTTCGCCACCGGCGGCGGCAAGTCCGAAGCGTTCTTCGGCTTTCTGGTGCTCTCGCTGTTCCTGGACCGGCTGCGTGGCAAGCACGTCGGCGTGACCGCGATGATTCGCTACCCGCTGCGACTTCTGACCATCCAGCAAGCCCAGCGTTGCGCTCTGGCGCTGGCCAAGGCCGAACAGGTGCGCAAGCGGCTGGCCATCGGCGGCGACCCGTTCGCCATCGGCTTTTGGGTCGGTAGCGGCGGCTCGCCGAACAATCACTACGCACCGGGCGTCTCAGACATCCCCGAGATCAAGGATGTTGCAGCAGACCTCAAGTCCGAGCGCGATCACGAAGCTGCGGAAGTCAACTACGGGCTGCAGAAGGCCGCCTGGAACAAGATTCCGAGCTGCCCGTTCTGCCGCAGCGAGACGGTCTTACGTCGATTCGCCGACAAGGGCGGAACACTCGCGCACGTATGCTCGTACGCCAAGTGCGAGTCCAACACCGGCGGCTACCAGCCGCTGCCGTTCTACATCTGCGACGTCGACATCTACGACCTCGCACCCTCGGTGCTGCTGGGCACGGTCGACAAGCTGGCCCTTATCGGGCAGTCGTCTGGCACGCTGCGCCGCATCTACGCCATGCTGGGTGCGGCACCTCTGCGCGACCGGGTGACCAAGCGCCTCGTGATGCCCTCCAAGACCAGTGAGTTCGAGGGAGACGTCGAGGCTAAGGGCTACGAGAAGCTCTATCCGGCCTATCCGGACGGTACGCACCTCTTCCACGATCCGTTCCCGAGCCTGCTCATCCAAGACGAAGCTCACCTGCTCGACGAGTCCCTGGGCACTTTCGCGGGCCTGTTCGAGTCGGCTCTCGACGCTGTTCTGACGTCCATCGCCAAGCCGCTCTACGAGCTGGTGGCGTACGAACCCGATGGCAGCACCCGTCGCCGAGCCAAAGTGGTAGCGGCCTCAGCCACGGTCTCGGACCCCGACAGGCAGCTCGAACACCTTTACCAGCGGCCCGTGCCCGCGATGCAGTTCCCGTATCCCGGTCAGAGCCTCTACGAGTCCTTCTACGCGGGCCCGACCGCACCGCCCGACGATGAGTCGCAGCGCGCCGCACTGAAGAACGTCGAGGAATGGTCGCGTTGGGCTCGTGTCTACGTGGGCTTCATGACCAATGGCCGCGCCCATACGGCGACGACCGTGGCCGTTCTCTCGAACTTCCACACTATCATCACCGAGCTCTTGCTGGCGCTGACCTCGGGCGACGAGGCTCAGGTCGCAGCCGCACGGGCCAAGCTGGTCGACAGCGTCTCAACTGGAACGCTCGAGCAGCTCTACAGGGACAAGCTCTTGACAGCGACGCCCTCCGAGCTCGCCACCATCGTCGACCTGCACCGTATCGCGCTTACCTACGTCACCAACAAAAAGGGGGGCGACCAGATCATGGCCGCCGAGTTCGAGGAGACGCGCAAGCGCCATGCCGAGCGCAGACTGCCCATCTCGGACCTGCGCACCAATCTCATCACGGGCTCGGTGTCCCAGGGCGAGATCCAGGCGACGGTCCAGGAGGCGCAGGCGCGGCCCAAGCCCGGGGAGCTGCTACCCGAGCTCACAGATGCGCTGCGCTCGGTGATCGCCACCTCAGCCGTTTCGCACGGCGTAGACGTCGAGGAGTTCAACTCGATGTTCTTCGCCGGTATGCCCTCCGACGTGGCGGAGTACATCCAGGCCTCGTCGCGAGTGGGCCGCACGCACGTGGGGTTCGTGGTGCTCATCCCCACGCCACAACGCCGTCGTGACCGCTACATCGTCGAAGTCTTCGACAGCTACCACCGCTTCCTGGAGCGCATGGTCTCGCCCGCGGCCATCGACCGCTGGGCGGGCCGTGCCATAGAGCGCGTATTGCCGAGCTTCATCCAGGCCTACCTCACCGGCGTGCGCTACGTCTCGGAGCTCTACAAGCTCGAGCCGGACAAGAAGCACACCGTGAGAGACCTGTCCTGGATTCCGTTCATCGTCGACATCTACAAGAACGCCGCGACGAAGGGCCCGCTCATCAAAGGCATCTGCGAGTTCGTCGAGAAAGCCATCGGCTTGGACGGAGATTTCGCGCCCGGTGGCAAGCAGCACTACCAGGAGCTCATCCGCGAGCGGGTAGAGACGTTGTTGACAAACTGGGCGCGGGACGCGCTGGGTGAGCAACGCAACCTGATGGACTACTTCAAGGCGCAGCCCAGCGTCATGAGCAGGCCCATGACTTCGCTGCGAGATGTGGACGAGGCTGGATTCATACACTTTGGCAGGCGAGATCTCAATGGACGCCACGGAGTCAGCGATGAGGTCGCGCGCAAGGTCATGAAGTTCATCCGATGTGGCGTGGCCGAGGGAACGGATTTGGGAGACTGAAGATGGCTACAAGAAGAACCATAGGCGCTGAGCCGGAAGAGAAGAAGCAGGCGGCACGAATGACTCGCTCGCGCGGTCAGTTGGCCACCGCCTACGCGCCGGGCGCTCTATTCACGTTTGAAGGTGGCCTGGGCGCTTGTTTGTCTATCCCTGACCAGGGTCAAAGCCCTGCAAAGGCAGACATCACGAACGAGACCGCCACCCAGATTCACCTTCGCTTGCGCGAGATCTGGCAGAGCTGGTTCAGCCGAGCGATGCAAGGCGGCACGGATAAGGCCCCGGTGCTTCCCACCCAGTGCCTCGACACCGCCTTGTTGCCAGACGGGACCTTCAAGGCCCCGGCGCCGAGTCGCTTCGAGCTCGTTGACCCCAAGGCCATGGGCTACGTGCCCGCGCCGCTGGACTTTGTGTGCAACACGTGCGGGCGGTTCAGGAAGTTCGAGTCCGTGCAACAGGCGGCGGACGAGATCAGTGAGCTCACGGTCGATGAGTGCGACACCCGCAAGGCTGAGCACAAGGGCAAGTGTCGTTGGCGGCAGCTCGACGTCATCTTCGTGCACTGGTCGGGCAACTGGGAGCCGCCGAGCCCGGGCAAGTGGGAGTGGAGTCAGCCTGAGCAGAAGGTTAAGGCTCCCATTCAGGCCTGCTCCGTGTGTCAGAGCCGGAAGTTCTATCTCATCGACAAGTCGCCCCGCATTGGAGAGTGGGTATTCGAGTGCGAGAACGGGCACAAGGAGGGAGACAGTTGGCTGCAAAACGACCCGGAGACCACACTCCTGCTCGGCGACGAGTGCTTGCAGCGCCCGCCTCGCTGGCGACGTATGGAGCCCATCTCCTACCGAGCCACGCCTGCCTTCTACCCGCACAGCGAGCAGTTCATCGTCTTCGCAGCGGGCGAGCGAGACCTCCTGTTGATGCTGCAGGAGGGCAGCGAGGCGAACCTAGCAGGGTTTGCTTCTGAGCGCTTTGGCCTTGGCGCTAAACCGCCGTCCGACGCTGAGATCGTCGAGATGATGAAGAAGGCTGGGCAGACTGCCAAGGTGTCGCTCTACGAGAACTTCGACGATATGCGCGCGAAGCTCGCGGGGACGCAGATGGCTGACGAACTGACCAAGCAGCTGCGAGTCATGATCGACGACTGGAAGGCCACGCCTGGCCTGGTTCCGGTCAAGCACGAGCCGCCGCCTTGGCTTACAGGACAGATTGACCGCCGCGCCGAGTTCGGAAGCCGCTACGACCCGCTCGTGCTAGCCGTCGAGCATGAGGCCCTGCGTCGCAGCAAGCTAACCAAGCTGAGCGTGGCCGACGGGCGCTCGCCTTTCGTGCGCTTCACGGAACCCGACCGCGACCTTGCCCCAAGGACGAAAGCGGAGCTCGACGCCCAGAAGATGACGACAGCGCGGCTGCTCTCTGCCATGGGGCTCGTGGAGATGGGTCTCATCCGTGAGTTCGACTTGTGCCGGTTCACGCATGGCTTCACGCGCATGTCTACAGACCCGCTCATTGAGAAGAGCGATCAGCAGCAACTCATGTTGCCGGTTCGACTGAACCTGTTCCAGCCGCTGGGCAATAGTAAGATTCCCATCTACGTTGTGACCCAAGCTAACGAGGCCATCTACGCACGCCTGAACCCCGAGCTCGTCTACGAGTGGCTGCATGCTGTCGGCGTGACCGACCTACCCGAGTGGGATCCCGCGGGCGACTTGAAGCTTGGCGCCCACATCCTGGAGAGTGCTACTCCGTTCGGGAAGTACTTCTCTGACTTGAAGCCTGGACCGGCCAACACCTACCGCTACGTCTACACGCTGCTGCACACCTACGCGCACACCCTGATGAAGGTAGTCGCGGAGTTCTCGGGCCTGGACATGGGGAGTCTCGGGGAGTACTTGTTCCCGGCAGATTTGGCTTTCGTCGTTTACCGCAACGGGACTACGATGGATCTGGGCAACTTGTCAGCGCTCTGGCGTAACTACAACACCGTGTTCCTGGAGCACCTGTTGGGGCCAAGGACGCTGATGTGTGGCTCGGGCAGCTTGTGTGATGCAGACGGAGGCGCATGCCCGAGCTGCATCGTCATCCCTGAGACCTCCTGCGTCGCCGCAAACCGCCTGTTGTCTCGCTCCGTTCTTCGTGGGGGCCTCGCGCCTCGAGAAGATGAGGGCCGGCAGCAAGGCAAGCGCATCGCCGGCTATCTCGACATCACGACGGCCAAGGTGGCCTCCAGTGCAGCAGGCTGACGATTTCTTCGTGCGCCTCGCACCTCACTCCGAGGTGCTCGAGCCTGCGCTCAACTGGGCCGGTGCTGGCAAGTTGCCTGGTAGGTATGACGCCCGAGAGCTCTCGCGGCTTTGCGGCATCAGCAGCTCCCGGCTTCCTGCGGTTGTCGCAGGGTTGCAGGCGGCCGAAGAGGCCGGTGTTGTGAGCAAGGACGGTCACGGGATGTGGGCCGTGACCTTATCCCGGGAAACATCACTTGAGATCGCCTTGCTGATGCGAGGCGCACGTCTCTACCGGGATCGAGTTCATGCGGATGCCAACGAGGTCGAGGTAGTCATCTCGCCTCCGGCTGCGCCAAGCCGGCTGGTTTCAGAACTGGAGCGAACCATCGAAGGGCTGTGGGGGCTGGAAGAGACCGCGGTGATGCTGGGCCAGATGGCAGCTAGCGCAACGCGACGTTTCTCTGTGATGACACCTTTCGTCGACGATGATGGAGCCGAGCGCATAGTCAGCCTGTTCCAGGCAACCCGCCCTGGTGTGGCAGGGGAACTCGTGGTCAGAGACGGGCTTCCCGCCGCACTGGCTGGCAAGGCCGGCGAGCTCAAGGCGCTAGGCG
Organism: Hylemonella sp.; assembly: GCF_027532185.1. Classification (GTDB taxonomy): domain Bacteria; phylum Pseudomonadota; class Gammaproteobacteria; order Burkholderiales; family Burkholderiaceae_C; genus Hylemonella. The sequence continues at coordinate 95,109 of NZ_JAPZSV010000003.1, forward strand.
TCGCCGTTTATGACTTTCGCATTCCCCGGCCCGACAGGCCCGAAAACGAGACCTTCCACGCGAAGGTGGTGCGAGTCGACGACTTCGAGTGCTACGTCGGGTCGTCGAACATGACCAAGTGGAGCTTCGAATACTCACTGGAGCTTGGCTTCCACGTCAGGGGGGCGGCGGCGGCTAAAGTGTCTCGCCTACTGGATGCTGTCATGGCTGTGTCCGCCCGGGTTTGGCTCTAACCGATAACATTTGGCGTAAGCGTGGAGAGCGCTGGTATTACATTTGTTTCAATCAGCACTTCACGGTACTGAGGCCAATGCAGCGGATGTTCGGTGAGGGCCGAATTGAGCCTGTCGGGGCGAGTAGAAGCGGTTAGGCCAACGCGCCGTCGCATGGCCGTCGGAGGAGGTCAAGGCCATCATCGCGGCTCGAATTGCGGGGAAGCCCGAATCAGAGCTACGTGAGGTAGTGGATGAACTGCATCGCCTGCGAACGACCGGCCCTCTCGGTCCGCTGCTTTCAGGCGGGGAAACTTAGGCGACATCCGCATGAGTCGCACTAATAGTCAGCGCGTTCACCGGTGTGGCTAAATTTCTTGATCGAGCTTCAGAAACACTAAAGGGTTAGCAGCCGCTAAGCTGCTAACCCTTGTGAATTCTGGTCGGTGTGAAAGGATTCGAACCTTCGACCCCTTGCACCCCATGCAAGTGCGCTACCAGGCTGCGCCACACACCGATCGAGCCTCGCATTATAGCCGAGGAATTGGGCCTTTCCCGGGGGCCAGGCAGATCAGCTGCTCAGACGCTGCCCGAGAGCAGCTCGCGGATTTCGGTGAGTTCGCGCTTGACCAGGTGCAGCTTGTCGTTGGCGGCCGGGTCTTCGTCGTCCACGAGCTGGCTTTCGGTGAAGTCGTCCAGGTCGCTGGGCTCGTTCATCTCCAGCACGTCAACGCCGTCCAGCATGACCTCGCCCGCGCGCTTCTTGTCGCGCTCGGCGGCCAGGATCTCCTGCATCTTGTTGCGCGCGCCGCTGATGGTGAAGCCCTGGTCGTAGAGCAGGTCGCGGATGCGGCGGATCATCAGCACCTCGTGGTGCTGGTAGTAGCGGCGGTTGCCGCGCCGCTTCATCGGGCGCAGCTGGGTGAACTCCTGCTCCCAATACCGTAGCACGTGAGGCTTGACGCCACACAGGTCGCCGACCTCACCGATGGTGAAGTACCGTTTGGCCGGGATGGGAGGGAGTGCTTTCTCCATTGAAATCAATGTGATACGCGAGAAAGCTGCAAGGTTACTCTAAGTGCCGGGGCTTGCCAAGGCTGGCGGCTGCTTTTTTGAAAAAGCCTGCTTTTCGGCGTTTCGGACTGCAACAGAGGCACCCGTTTGACGCACCGCAGCAGGGCACAACGGCCGTGAAACGGCGCTGGAAACGCGCAGAAAAAAGCCCCGGTGGATGACCGGGGCCGGTGGTATGGGCTTCGACAGGCTCAGCCCGAGCGAGAACGAGGCCGGACCGTCAGGCGGCGCTGCGGGCTGCGCCGTTGCCCTGCTCCTGGATCTGTTCCTTGAGCTTGTGGCTGGCGTGGAAGGTGACGACGCGGCGCGCCTCAATGGGGATGGCCTCGCCGGTGCGCGGGTTGCGGCCGGGGCGCGGGGCCTTGGTGCGGATCTGGAAGTTGCCGAAGCCGGAGATCTTGACATCGTTGCCGTTGACCAGGCTGTCGGAGATCAGGTCGAAGAAGGCGTCGATCATGTCCTTGGACTCGCGCTTGTTCAGCCCGATCTGCTCAAACAGCAGTTCGGCCAGCTGCGCCTTGGTCAGCGCGGGGGTTTCCAGACTTTCGACCGTGATTTCCATGGGGGCTCCGCTGTCTCGTTGAACCTGGGGTTCTGTCGTTCTTCTCGCGTATCCGTTCAGGCGCGCAGACGCGCACCCACCTGGGTCTGCAGCGTGCCCAACACAGCTTGCACGACGCTTTCAATCTGCTCTTCGGTGAGGGTGGCCTCGTCGCTGTTGAGCGTGAGGCGCACCGCCAGGCTCTTCTCGCCTTCCGCCAGGCCGCCCGCAGGCTGGCCGGGCTTGGCGCGGTAGACGTCGAACAATACCGCATTTCGCAGCAGGCCCTGGTGCGGCGCGGCCCAGATGGCTTGCATGAGGGCGGCGTGGCTCACCTTTTCAGCCACGATGACGGCCAGGTCGCGCTCCACGGCCTGGAACTTGGAGATCTCGCGCAGGGCGGGCACCTGGCGGGCCAGCACGGCGTCGAGTTCCAGCTCGAAGAGCACGGGCGTGGCACTGAGCTCGTAGCCCTGGCGCCAGCGGGGGTGCAGCTCACCCACGTAGCCGATGGCTTTGCCGCCCAGCAGCACGCGCGCGCAGCGGCCCGGGTGCAGGGCCGGGTGTTCGGCGGCTTCAAAGGCGGGCTGCAGCGGGGCCAGCAAGGCCTCTACATCGGCCTTCACATCAAAGAAGTCCACGGCGCGCTCCTTGGCGCCCCACTGCAGGCTGTCCACCCCGCCGGCGGCCAGGCCCGCCACACGCATAGGCTGGGCAAAGCCGGCCACGCTGCTGTGGCTGTCGGGCACGCTGCCATCACGCAGGAAGACGCGGCCCACTTCAAAGATGCGCACGCGCTCGGCCTTGCGGTCCAGGTTGAACTTAAGCACCTGCAGCAGCGAGCCCAGCAGGCTGGAGCGCATCACGCCCATCTGGCTGGCGATGGGATTCATGAGCTTGATGGGGTTCGGGTTGCCGGCCAGCTCGTGCTCCCAGCGTTCGTCCACGAAGCTGTAGTTGATGGTTTCCTGGTAACCCAGCGCGGCCAGCAGGCGGCGCACGGCAAAGGGGCTGCGCTGGCTCTCGGTGCGCAGCTTGGGCACCACGGGCGCCTGCGGCGGGTTGTGGGGCAGCTGCTCGTAGCCGATGAGGCGGGCTACCTCTTCGATGAGGTCTTCTTCGAGCTGGATGTCGAAGCGGTAGAGCGGCGGCGTCACTGTGATTGTGCCCTGCCCTTCGCTCAGCGGGAGGCCCAGGCGCTTCAAGGCATCCGCGCACTGCGCTTGCGTCACCGGCATGCCGATGACCTTGGCCGCACGCGCCACGCGCAGCGTGACGGGCTGGGCCACGGGCATCTTGACCTGATGGTCGTCGATGGGGCCGCAGGCCGTGTCCGGCGTGCCGCAGATCTCGACGATGAGCTGGGTGATGCGCTCGATGTGCTCCACGGTCAGCTCGGGGTTCACACCACGCTCGAAGCGGTGGCCGGCGTCGGTGGCGAAGTTGTAGCGACGCGAACGGCCGGCAATCGCCTTGGGCCACCAGAAGGCGGCTTCGACGTAGACGTTATTGGTGTCGTCAGACACGGCGGTGGCGTCGCCGCCCATGATGCCGGCCAGGGACTCGACCTGCTGGTCATCGGCGATCACACCCACTTCCGCATCGACGGTGACGGTGTTGCCGTTGAGCAGCTTGAGCTGTTCGCCCGGCTTGCCCCAGCGCACGTCCAGCGTGCCGTGGATCTTGTCCAGATCGAAGATGTGGCTCGGGCGACCATACTCGAACATCACGTAGTTGGAGATGTCCACCAGGGCCGTCACGCTGCGCTGGCCGCAGCGGGCCAGGCGGTCCACCATCCACTGGGGCGTGGCGGCTTTTGTGTTGACGTTGCGCACGATACGGCCGGAGAAGCGGCCGCAGAGATCGGGCGCGCTGATCTTCACGGGCTGCACGTCCTTGAGCTTGGGGGCCACGGGGGCGATGGCCGGGGTCTTGAGCGGCGCACCGGTCAGCGCGGCCACTTCACGCGCCACGCCGTAGACGGAGAGGCAGTGCGCGAGGTTGGGTGTGAGCTTGAGCGTGAACAGCGTGTCGTCGAGGTTCAGGACCTCGCGGATGTTCTTGCCGATGGGCGCGTCTGCGGCCAGCTCCAGCAGGCCGCCGTGGTCTTCGGACAATTTCAGTTCACGGGCCGAGCACAGCATGCCCTGGCTTTCCACGCCGCGCAGCTTGCCCAGCTTGATCAGGAAGGGTTTGCCGTCTTCACCGGGCGGCAGCTCGGCACCTACCAAAGCACAGGGGACGCGGATGCCCACGCGCGCGTTGGGGGCGCCGCAGACGATGTTGAGCAAACTGCCCTGCCCCACGTCCACCTGACACACGCGCAGGCGGTCGGCGTTGGGGTGTTGCACGGCTTCCTTGATTTCACCGACGACGATCTGGGTGAAAGGCGGGGCCACGGGGCGCAGTTCTTCCACCTCCAGGCCCGCCATGGTCAGCGTGTCGGCCAGTTGCTGGGTGGAGAGCGGCGGGTTGCAGAATTCGCGCAGCCAGGACTCGGGGAATTGCATCTTCTTGTTCTCGGCTGAATTATTTGAATTGACTCAGGAAACGCAGGTCGCCGTCGAAGAACAGGCGCAGGTCGTTGACGCCGTAGCGCAGCATGGTGAAGCGGTCCATGCCCATGCCGAAGGCGAAGCCGATGTATTTCTCGGGGTCCAGGCCCATATTGCGCACCACGTTCGGGTGCACTTGGCCCGAGCCCGCCACTTCCAGCCAGCGGCCGGCCAGCGGGCCGCTCTGGAACTGGATGTCGATCTCGGCGCTGGGCTCGGTGAAGGGGAAGAAGCTGGGGCGGAAACGCAGCACCAGATCGTCGCTCTCGAAGAAGGTGCGGCAGAACTCGGTGAAGACGTACTTGAGGTCCTTGAAGCTCACGTTCTCGCCGATCCACAGGCCTTCGCACTGGTGGAACATGGGCGAGTGGGTGGCGTCGCTGTCGACGCGATACGTACGGCCCGGGGCGATGACGCGGATCTCGGGCATGGGCTCGCCCCTGTCCGTCTTGGCCTTGTGTGCGGCCACGTGCTGCAGGGCATGGCGCACCTGCACCGGGCTGGTGTGCGTGCGCAGCAAGTTGGGGGCTTTGGCGCTGCCACCTTCGACGTAGAAGGTGTCGTGCATGGAGCGCGCGGGATGGTCTTCGGGCGTGTTGAGCGCGGTGAAGTTGTACCAGTCGGCCTCGATCTCGGGGCCCTGGGCCACTTCAAAGCCCATGGAGCCGAAGATGGCCTCGATGCGCTCCATGGTCAGGCTCACGGGGTGCAGCCCGCCAGCCCCACGCGCGCGGCCGGGCAGGGATACGTCCAGCGCCTCGGCCTGCAGCTGCTTCTGCAGCTCGGCGTCGGCCAGGGCTTGGCGGCGGGCGTTGAGGGCGGCCTCGATGGCCTGCTTGGCCACGTTGATGGCAGCGCCACGGGTCTTCTTCTCTTCCACGGACAGGGCGCCCATGCCCTTCATCAGCTCGGTGATGCTGCCGGTCTTGCCCAGGAAACGCGCCTTGGCGTTCTCCAGGTCGGCCGGGGTGACGGCCTGGGCGAAAGCGCCCTGGGCACTGCTGACAATGGCGTCCAACTCGTTCATTTTTTCGTATCCGTTGGGTGCAAAGTGATCGGGGCAGCGCAGCACGGGCTGCGCTCTCCGGATCGCCCTGCGCAATGAAAAAGGGCCAAAGCTTTGTTCAAGCTCCAGCCCTTGTTTCTTGTGCGGGGGAAGCCGGCGTTGCCACCGGCTTTCCTGGCGTGAAGATCAAGCAGCCAGCTTGGCCTTGACTTTCTCCACCAGGCCGGCAAAAGCGGCCATGTCGTGCACAGCGATGTCGGCCAGCACCTTGCGATCGATCTCGATCTGGGCCTTCTTCAGGCCGTTGGCGAACTGGCTGTAGGTCATGCCGCACTGACGGGCTGCCGCGTTGATACGGGCAATCCACAGCTGACGGAAGACACGCTTCTTGGTACGGCGGTCACGGTAGGCATATTGCCCAGCCTTCATCACCGCCTCTTTGGCGATGCGGAAGACATTACCGCGGCGACCGCGGAAGCCCTTGGCAAGGGCAAGAACTTTTTTGTGACGGGCGCGGGCCGTTACACCACGTTTGACGCGAGGCATGTGTTACTCCTTGTTCGTCGTTGATTAAAGGCCTTGGCCGGGCAGCATCTGTGCCATGCGACCCATATCGGTCGCGTGCACATTCACGGCACCGCGCAGATGGCGCTTGTTCTTGGTGGTCTTCTTGGTCAGGATGTGACGCTTGAAGGCTTGGCCGCGCTTGACGGTACCACCGGGACGAACGCGGAAGCGTTTCTTCGCCGCGCTCTTGGTCTTCATCTTGGGCATTTGAATGCTCCTTTACCTTGTGCTCGTGAGGCGTCTGGAAACCTTTTCCAGCCTTGTAGGCCCCGAGCCACTTGTTCGGCGGTGGATTACCCCACCAGCCACGCGGCAGGTTTTACCCCGCCGCGCTCCGGGAAAGCCTTCGCCTTCCCGGCATCTCCTGCCGGTTCTGCAACCCGCAGGAAAAACTCAACCCTGTGCTGCTTCTGCAGCCGGCTTGGCCGCCGCAGCGCCAGCCTTCTTCTTGCCCGGCGCGATCATCATGATCATCTGCCGGCCTTCGAGCTTGGGGAACTGCTCGACCACGATCAGGTCCCCCAGATCGGCACGCATGCGGTCCAGCATGGCAATGCCCAGCTCCTGGTGCGTGATCTCGCGACCACGGAAGCGCAAGGTAATCTTGCACTTGTCACCTTCTTCCAAGAAGCGCTTGATGTTGCGCAACTTGATGTTGTAGTCGCCATCGTCGGTACCGGGCCGGAACTTGATTTCCTTGACCTCGATGACCTTCTGCTTCGATTTCGCCTCGGCGGCCTTCTTCTGCTCCTGGAACTTGAACTTGCCGTAGTCCATCAGGCGGCAGACGGGAGGATTGGCTGTGGCCACGGTTTCAATGAGGTCCACATCCATCTCGCCTGCCAATCGCAGGGCCTCTGCCAGACTCACCACCCCCATCGGCTCATTCTCCGGACCGGAGATGCGGACTTCAGGGGCCATGATTTCACGGTTCAAGCGGTGCTTGCGTTCTTCGCGCTGGCGGCGATCACGAAATTCAGTAGCGATGGTTCAATTCCTTAAAACTTTGCCGCCCCAGGGCGGCTGAAAGCCTGCGCTGTGCGCGCCAAAAGCCAGATTCACTGCCCTTGGGGGGCCGGTTCAACGGACTTGTGAGCGATGTCGGCCGCGATGAGTTGCACAAAGGCTTCGAGGGACATCACACCGAGGTCTTTGTTACCCCGGGCACGCACTGCGACGGCACCGGCTGCCTTCTCCTTGTCGCCCGCGACCAGGATGTAGGGCAGCTTTTGCATCGAATGCTCGCGTATTTTATACGTAATTTTCTCGTTGCGCAGGTCGGTCACCACCCTAAGTTCTTGATTTGGCAATGATTTCTTCAGTTTTTGGGCGATTTCCTGGCAGTAATCGGCCTGGGCGTCGGTGATATTCAGTACCGACACCTGCACCGGAGCCAGCCAGGTGGGCAGCGCGCCGGCGTATTGCTCGATCAGAATCCCGATGAAACGCTCCAGGCTGCCCACGATGGCCCGGTGCAGCATGATGGGGCGGTGGCGGGCGCCGTCCTCCCCCACGAACTCGGCGTCCAGGCGCTCAGGCAGGTTGGGATCGACCTGGATGGTGCCGCACTGCCAGGGGCGACCCAGCGCGTCTTTGAGGGTGTATTCGATCTTGGGGCCGTAGAAGGCGCCCTCGCCCGGCAGGTACTCGAAGTCGCAGCCGGAGGCCTTGAGGCCCTCGGCCAGGGCGGCTTCGGCTCGGTCCCAGCTTTCTTCGGTGCCAATGCGCTTTTCCGGGCGGGTGGAGAGCTTGTAGATGATCTCGGTGAAGCCGAAGTCCCTGTAGACCTTCTGCAGCAACTTGGTGAAGGCTTTCACCTCGTCCTGGATCATGTCTTCGGTGCAGAAGATGTGGCCGTCGTCCTGGGTGAACCCGCGCACGCGCATGATGCCGTGCAGGCCGCCCGTGGGCTCGTTGCGGTGGCAGGCGCCGAACTCACCGTAGCGCAGGGGCAGTTCGCGGTAGCTCTTGATGCCCTGCTTGTAGATCAGGATGTGACCGGGGCAGTTCATGGGCTTGAGGGCGTAGTCGCGCTTCTCGCTCTCGGTGGTGAACATGTTCTCGCGGTACTTGTCCCAGTGGCCGGTCTTCTCCCACAGGGCCTTGTCCAGGATCTGCGGGCCCTTGACCTCCTGGTAGCCGTTCTCGCGGTAGACGCGGCGCATGTACTGCTCCACCTCCTGCCAGATGGACCAGCCCTTGGGGTGCCAGAACACGGTGCCGGGCGAATGCTCGTCGAGGTGGAAGAGGTCCAGCTCGCGGCCGAGCTTGCGGTGGTCGCGCTTTTCGGCCTCTTCGAGCATGGTCAGGTACTGCTGCAGCTCTTCCTTGCTGGCCCAGGCCGTGCCGTAGACGCGTTGCAGCATCTCGTTGCGGTGGTCGCCGCGCCAGTAGGCGCCGGCCACCTTCATCAGCTTGAAGTGCTTGAGCTTGCCGGTGCTGGGCACGTGCGGGCCACGGCACAGGTCTTCGAACTTGCCTTCGCGGTAGAGGCTGACTTCTTCGTTGCTCGGGATGCTGGCGATGATCTCGGCCTTGTAGTGCTCGCCCAGGCTCTTGAAATAGGCCACGGCCTCGTCGCGCGGCAGCACACGGCGCTGCACGGGCTCGTCCTTGGCGGCGAGCTCGCCCATCTTCTTCTCGATGGCGGTCAGATCCTCGGGCGTGAAAGGACGCTTGTAGGAGAAGTCGTAGTAGAAGCCGTGCTCGATGACCGGGCCGATGGTGACCTGGGCCTCGGGGAAGAGCTCCTTGACGGCGTAGGCCAGCAGGTGGGCCGTGGAATGGCGGATCATCTCCAGGCCGTCCGCATCCTTGGCGGTGACGATGGACAGCGGGCTGTCAGCCGTGATCTGGTAGCTGGTGTCGACCAGCTTGCCGTTGACCTTGCCGCCGAGCGCGGCCTTGGCCAGGCCGGCGCCGATGGAGGCAGCCACCTCGGCCACGGTGACGGGGCCGGGGAAATCGCGTTTCGAGCCGTCGGGGAGCGTGATCTGGACCATGTTTCGCTTTTAGAAAATGAAAAAGGCGCGGTGGGTACCGCGCCTTGTTGAATCTGGAAAGTACCTTGCGCCCAGGGGCGCGCGGACTAGCAACCCCTGAGACCTCTCTCGCCGGCGGTGGTAGTTCGCGGTGTCATAACCAGGGTGCCTTTCTCGCTCTTGCTGGGGGCCTCGCAGGCCCGAAGGCTACGATTCTACCCGAGGGATCCCATGGCAGTGGGCCCCAAACAACAAGGCCGGGAGGCTTGCGCCCCCGGCCTTGCGACGGTACTCCCGGGCTTTTGGCCCGGGGCCCGAGGAGAAAACTCAGGCGGCTTCGGCCACGGCGGCGTGGATGGCCGCAGCCTTGCGGTTGCGCTCAAGCCAGCCGTTGATGAGCTTGACGGTTTCGCTGACCGAGGCGTGACACAGACCCTTCTGCTCGGCCACGAGCTTGACCAGCAGGTCGATGCGCTCGATGTCGGTCGCACCGGCGGCCAGGGCACGGGCGGCCGAGGACGGCTTGAGCAGGCCGGTACCGGCGGCAGCGTACTTGTCGAAGGGCACCATGTCGTCGCGCGAGGCGCCCAACAGCACGCACAGGCCCACCACCCACTCGTAGACTTCACGCGACTTTTCCAGGTCACTGTGCACGGCGTCCTTGATGGCGCGCATGCCATCCGCCTGCACACAGCGGTAGTTGCCGGTGAGCAGCATGGCCCACTTGGCCAGCGGCACGAAGATGGACTGGTGTACCTTGAGCTTGACGGGCAGGTCCACAGCCTCGCCGTTGACGTTCAGGCGCGCGCCGGTGATGTCGGCCTCCATCTGCTCAAGCATGGCGGTGTGCGCGGGGTCGGCGAAACCGGCCACCTTGAAGTTGGTCGGCAGACCGACCTGCAGCACGTTGGGCTTTTCCTCCGGCGGGCGGAAAGCCTGCGGATCGGGGCTGCACAGGGTCATGAGGCCGGGCTCGAAGTTCTCCCAGACGCTGGGGTCGTGGTAGCAGGCACGCAGGGCGCTGGCATCCACGCCCGGAATGCGGGCCAGGTACGGCAGCGGGGGCATGTTCATGATGGACATGCAGGGCACCTTGGCGTCGGCGATGGCGCGCATGAGCTCGCGCACGCCGCGGGCGCTGTACTGCGGCTCCTGCATGGCCAGGCAGACCAGGTCGTACTGGCCGGGCTGGGCGCTTTCGGGGGTCACGGCATCGAGCTTGCCCGGCAGGGTGCGGGAATCGATCTCGACCAGGCCTTCGCGGCCCTTGACGGGCATGCGCACACGGGTGCCTTCACTGTTGATCAGATCGGCGGTGCCCTGGCGGCAGACCAGGCTGACCGAGTGACCGGCCATCAGCAGCTTGCTGGCCAGCAGGCTGCCGTAAGAAGCACCCAGGATCAGGACCTTGTACTTTTTGCTCATGATGTTTTCCTTTCGGATCTCCAGTTTTTGAAATCGGTGGGCTCGGGCTGGTCAGATCGTTGTTCTGTTGTGCCTGTGCTGGCCGAGCGCGTGAAGGTGAATGTAGGAGGCTGAATGAATAAGGTAAATTAAATATTTCTACTTGCAAGCAGAAGGGATTCTTATGAGTTGGCGTTCCGTATACCCACTGACTCCAGAATTCCTTATGTTTGCAAGCCCGCGGCGGGCGCCGCGGGCTGCCGTCTTTGCGACGTATCTCCTCAGGTCAGGCGATCAGTGGAACTGCTCTTCCTCGGTGGAGCCGGTCAGCGCGGTGACGCTGGACTTGCCGCCCTGGATCACGGTGGTGACGTCGTCGAAGTAGCCGGTGCCGACTTCCTGCTGGTGCGACACGAAGGTGTAGCCACGATCGCGGGCCGCGAACTCGGGCTCCTGCACGCGCTCCACATAGGCCGTCATGCCACGCTTCACGTAGTCCTGCGACAGGTCGAACATGTTGAACCACATGCTGTGGATGCCGGCCAGCGTGATGAACTGGTACTTGTAGCCCATGGCGCCGAGCTCGCGCTGGAACTTGGCGATGGTGGCGTCGTCCAGGTTCTTCTTCCAGTTGAAGGACGGCGAGCAGTTGTAGGCCAGCATCTTGCCCGGGTGCACCTTGTGCACGGCGTCGGCGAACTTCTTGGCGAAGTCCAGATCCGGCGTGCCGGTCTCGCACCACACCAGGTCGGCGTAGCGGGCGTAGGCATTGGCACGGGCGACCGCCTGGTCCAGGCCCTTGCGGGTCTTGTAGAAGCCTTCAGCGGTGCGCTCACCGGTCAGGAAGGGCTTGTCGATCTCGTCGTAGTCGGAGGTCAGCAGGTCGGCGGCTTCGGCGTCGGTACGGGCGATCACCAGGGTCGGCACGCCCATCACGTCGGCGGCCATGCGCGCGGCGATCAGCTTCTGGCAGGACTCGCGGGTGGGCAGCAGCACCTTGCCGCCCATGTGGCCGCACTTCTTGACGGAAGCCAACTGGTCTTCCCAGTGCACGCCACCGGCGCCGGCCTTGATCATGGCCTTCATCAGCTCGAAGGCGTTGAGCACGCCGCCGAAACCGGCTTCGGCATCGGCCACGATGGGGGCGAAGTAGTCGATGTAGTCCTTGTGGCCGGGGTCGATGCCCTTGGCATGCTGGATCTCGTCAGCACGGCGGAAGGTGTTGTTGATGGTCTCGACGACCTTGGGCACCGAGTCCACCGGGTACAGGGACTGGTCCGGGTACATGGAGGAATAGGTGTTGTTGTCGGCGGCGACCTGCCAGCCCGAGAGATAGATGGCCTTCACGCCGGCCTTGACCTGCTGCATGGCCTGGCCACCGGTCAGTGCGCCCAGGCAGTTGACGTAGGGCTCGGTGTGCAGCATGTCCCACAGCTTCTCGGCCGTGCGGCGGGCGATGGTGTGCTCGATGGGGAAGGAGCCGCGCAGGCGCACGACGTCGGTAGCGCTGTAACCGCGCTCGATGCCCTTCCAGCGGGGATTGGTCGCCCAGTCTTTTTCGAGGGCGGCGATCTGTTGCTCACGGCTGAGCTGTTCGGTCAGGGTTTGCGGCATGGTGTGACTCCTGTAGGCGGGTAAATGAAACCGGTCGATTCAGTGGTGGCCCTGCGGCCTGAATCGATGGCTCTACTCTAAGTCTTGTAGAAGAGCTTTTCTAGCTCTTGTGTCTTATATAAGACATATTTATTTTCATTTAAAATCAACGAGTTACTAATATCATTTCGCAAAGCGGTATTGAATATCTCGTATTGAGAAAAAATGCTGCGACGCATCAGTCTGATTTTTCGCAATACGAAAGCAACTGAGATGTCGTGAAATAGCGCCGACAGCAGCCCCAGCAGGCGTCACCAGCCCTGCCTCGCCTGCGGATCCGAGGCGTCAGCGACGCTGCAGCCAGTCCCCGCTGGCAATGCGTGGGCAGCGCCGCACGCGTGCGCTGGCGATCTCGTAGACCAGGCAGGACAGCGCACGGCCACCCACATCGACCTCCAGATGCCGCCGGGTGTACTCGCCACTCGGTACGGGGGCCACTTCCTCGATCAGGTCGAGCTGCTGTTCGAGTTCGGTGCTGATGGCATAGACCTCGCCCTGCACCCACCCGACCCCACCGAGGATGACGCCGGGATAGGGGCCGAGGTCGTAGAGCGTGCCGCGGATGCGCGCCAGCCCCAGGAAGGTCGGCGCTGGACGCAGGCGGTTGATGTCGTTGACTTCGCCGCGGCGCAGTGTGCCGTAGACAAAAACGTAGCGGTCCTGGTGCATGGGTTGCGATGTGGGATCAAGACACGTCGCCAAGTGCCACCGGGGGGGGCGCACGGACGGCACACCACAGCGGGCAAAGCGGCTACGCATTGTCTCCGCTGTGGCACGGCGCACCTGAGCGAGGCACATGGAACGGTCCCGCCCGAGGAGAAGCCGGGGCTGCAGGCAGGAGGCGACGTGGTGACGCAGGGCTGTTTTCCCTCTGGAAACAGCAGCGCGGCCGAGCGGAAAACACCCGTTTCCCGAGGGAAAAACCACCCCGCACAGAGCGCCGCCGCGGGGGAAACGCGATGAAAAAAACAACATCTCCGAGGGAGAAAACGCATTTTTCGCTTGGAGACGCGTTTTTTCTCCTATAGCATCCGGGGTACCAGCGAGGAAGCAGTTCCATGCTGGTGATTAATCAACTTCTAGAAGAGGAAATTCAATCATGGCAACTGCAAAGAAGAAAGCTCCTGCGAAGAAGGCTCCGGCGAAGAAAGCCGCTGCCAAGAAGCCGGCCGCCAAGAAGGCCGTAGCGAAGAAGGCCCCGGCCAAGAAGGCCGCCGCCAAGAAGGCTCCGGCCAAGAAGCCGGCTGCCAAAAAGGCCGTAGCGAAGAAGGCCCCGGCCAAGAAGGCCGCCGCCAAGAAGCCGGCTGCCAAGAAGGTCGCCAAGAAGAAGGCCCCCGCCAAGAAGCGCACCCCCAACGCTGCCTTCATGAAGGCCCTGACGCCCAGCGCCGCTCTGGCCGCCGTGGTGGGTTCCAACCCCCTGCCGCGTACCGAAGTGGTCAGCAAGCTGTGGGCCTACATCAAGAAGAACGGTCTGCAAGACAAGGTCAACAAGCGCAACATCAACGCCGACGATAAGCTGAAGGCCGTCTTCGGCAAGGCTCAGGTCACGATGTTCGAACTGGCCTCCCTGATCGGCAAGCACCTGAAGTAATTCAGGCTCACGCTGACGAAAAAGCCGGCTCACGCCGGCTTTTTTCTTGCCTGCGCGCCGCGGCCCTCACGGCAGCGGCACCCTGCCCTCAATCCTTCTTCGTCTGCCGGGCCAGCGCCGCCTCGGTGATGGCGCCCAGCGTGCCGCGGGTGGTGATGACCTCGGGGTCGAGCATGACCTCGATCAGCGTGCCCTCGGGCCGCGCAACGGCGGCCAGCAATTCGGCTTCGAATTCCTCGGTGCGCGTCACGCGCGCGCCGGCGTAACCATAGGCCCGCGCCAGGGCCACGAAGTCAGGGTTCTGCAGCTGCGAGCCGCTCACGTGCTGCGGGTACTCGCGCTCCTGGTGCATGCGGATGGTGCCGTACATGCCGTTGTTGAGCAGCACGATGAGCGTCTTGGCGCCGTGCTGCACGGCCGTGGCCAGCTCCTGCCCGTTCATGAGGAAATCGCCGTCGCCCGCAATGGTGAAGGCCATGCGCCCCTGGGTGATGGCTGCGGCGATGCCTGCAGGCACGCCATAGCCCATGGCGCCGCTGGTGGGGGCGAGCTGGGTCTTGTCGCCGTGGACCAGGCCGCGGTAGCGCCAGTAGCGGTGGACCCAGCTGGCGAAGTTGCCCGCGCCATTGGTCACCACTGTGTCGGCCGGCAGATGCTTCTGCACCAGTGCGACGATGGCTGGCATGTCGATGTCACCGGGCAGCGCCTGCGGCTGCAGGTTGGCCACGTAATCGGCCTGGGCGGCCTGGGTCCAGTCCTCCCAAGGCAGGCTGGGCGGGGCCGTGAGCACCTCCAGCGAGCGCGCGGCGGCGTTCATCGTGGCCTGGATCGCCAGATCGGCCTGGTAGACGCGGTTGAGCTCCTCGGCACTGCTGTGGATGTGCACCAGCTTCTGCTTCGGGCGCGGCGCCTCCAGCAGGGTGTAGCCCCCCGTGGTCATCTCGCCCAGGCGCGGGCCGATGGCCAGTATGAGGTCGCTCTCGCGGATGCGCTGGGCCAGCTTGGGGTTGGGTGCGATGCCCATGTCGCCCGCGTACTGCGGGTGCCGGTTGTCAAAGGTGTCCTGGAAGCGGAAGGCATTGCACACCGGCAGCTTCCAGTTCTCGGCAAAACGCTGCAGGGCCTGGGCGGCCTGGGGCGTCCAGCCGCCACCGCCGGCCACGACCAGGGGGCGCTGGGCCGCCAGCAGCATCGTGCGCAGCTCGCGCAGGGAGCCAGGGTCGCTCCAGGCCTGCACGGCCTCCACGCGCGGCAGCGGCGCCACATCCACCTCCTGCACCAGCATGTCTTCGGGCAGCACCAGCACCACGGGGCCGGGCCGGCCGTTCATGGCCGTGGCGAAGGCGCGCGCGATGTACTCGGGGATGCGCCGGGCATCGTCGATGCGCTCCACGCGCTTGGCGAAGCCTTTGGTGCTGGGGCCGAAGAAGGATTCGTAGTTGACTTCCTGGAAGGCCTCGCGGTCGCGCATGTCGCTGGCCACGTCGCCGACGAAAAGCACCATGGGCGTGGAATCCTGGAAGGCCGTGTGCACACCGATCGAGGCGTTGGTGGCGCCGGGACCGCGCGTGACGAAGCACACGCCAGGACGACCCGTGAGCTTGCCGTGCGCCTCGGCCATGAAGGCGGCCCCGCCCTCCTGCCGGTTGATGACGAAGCGGATCTGCTCGCGATAAGCATGAAAGCCATCGAGCACGGCGAGATAGCTTTCGCCCGGCACGCCGAAAGCGTGGGTCACGCCCTGGGCGATGAGACATTCGACGATCAGGTGTCCGGCAAGCTGTTGGGCCATGAGGTGTTCCGAGCAGGTGAGAGACGCTGTGGCGGACGATTATCCTTGCCGGCCAGACGAGGCTGCTTCGACCAGCGCCTGCATCTTGATTTAATTCACCAAACAGTTAAATTATCGCCATGCCCAAAGCCAAAGCCGCCCCGGAGGAAACACGCACGCGAGACGCCGACCGCTCGCAGCAGACCATCCTGCTGGCCGCGCGTGACGAGTTCGCACAGTACGGGCTGGCCGGCGCGCGTGTGGACCGTGTGGCCGAGCGCGCGGGACTCAACAAACGCCTGATCTACTACTACTTCAGCAGCAAGGACGAGCTCTTCCTGGCCGTGCTGGAGGCCGCGTATGCCGACATCCGCGCGGCCGAGCAGCAGCTGCATCTGGCCGACATGCCGCCGGCCCAG
Organism: Hylemonella sp.; assembly: GCF_027532185.1. Lineage (GTDB taxonomy): Bacteria > Pseudomonadota > Gammaproteobacteria > Burkholderiales > Burkholderiaceae_C > Hylemonella. The sequence goes on from NZ_JAPZSV010000003.1 coordinate 110,886, forward strand.
GCCATCCGCCGGCTGACCGAGTTCACGTGGGAGTACTACCTGGCGCACCCCGAGTTCCTCACCCTGCTCAACAGCGAAAACCTGGAGCACGGGCGCCATCTGGAGAACTCCACGCGCGCGCGCAAGACCAACCTGCCGCTGATCGAGACCCTGGCCGAGATCCTGGAGCGCGGCCGGCGCGAGGGCGTGTTCCGCGGTGGCATTGACGCCATGCAGCTCTACGTGTCGATCGCGGGCATGGCCTATTTCTATCTGAACAACAAGCACACGCTCTCGGCCATCTTCGGCCGCGATCTCATGACCCCCAAGGCCTTGCAGGAGCGCCTGTCGCACATGAGCGACGTCATCCTCGGGTATGTCCTGAGAAACTGATTTTGGCGGGGGCTTGACGAATCGCCCCGGGTCTTTCTAAAATGCCTCTATTCACCTTTTGGTGAATTAAATTCCGGACGCCGGAGCTGCACACAGATGCAGCGGCGCGCCACGGTTGTGTGCCCCAAAGCTTCACAGGAGACATTCATGAGCAAGACCTTACGCCTCGCCCTGGCCGCGCTGAGCTGCGCCGCCGCCCTGATGCCCCTGGCCGCTAGCGCCCAGGCCGGCTACCCGAACAAACCGATCCGCGTGGTCGTGCCCTTCCCGGCCGGCAGCACCACGGACATCATTGCGCGCGCCATCACCGACAAGATGAGCGCCAGCCTGGGCCAGCCCATCGTGGTGGACAACCGCGGCGGCGCCAGCGGCACCATCGGTCAGGCAGCCGTGGCCACGGCCGCGCCCGACGGCTACACCCTGCTGATCCATTCGTCCTCGCACACGGTCAGCCCCTCGACCTTCGCCAAGCTGCCCTTTGACACCGTGGGCGACTTCGCCGGCATCACCCCGATTTCCTCGCTCTCCAATGTGCTGGTGATCTCGCCCTCCAAGGGCTACAAGAACCTGGGCGAGCTGCTGGCCGCCGCACGCGCCAAGCCGGGCAGCCTGAACTTCGCGTCCGCCGGCCAGGGCAGCGCCACGCACCTCAACGCCGAGAAGTTCAAGATGGCCGCCAAGATCGACGCCACCAACATCCCCTTCAAGGGCTCGGCCGAGGCCGTGACCGAGGTGATCGCCGGGCGTGTGGATTACTACTTCTCACCCGTGGCACCGGTGATCGGCCAGATCAAGGCCGGCCAGCTGCAGGCCCTGGCCGTGGGCTCGCCCCAGCGCACCAGTGCCCTGCCCGATGTCCCCACCACCGCCGAAGCCGGCGTGCCCGGCTCGGAGTTCAACTTCTGGATCGGCATGATGGCGCCGGCCAAGACGTCGCGCGACATCGTCAACCGCCTGCACGACGAGGTGCTCAAGGCCCTGGCCTCGCCCGAGGTGAAGGAGCGCTTTGCCAAGGTCGGCGCCGACGCCTGGACGCTCAAGCCCGAGCAGTTCGACGCCTATATCAAGAATGAGATCGCCAGCAACGCCGTTCTCGTGAAGGCCGCCGGCCTGCAACCCCAGTGATCCCACCGGGGGGACGCGCCGCGTCCCCTCTTCGTCTGAGACTGAAAGAGAAAGCCTTCGCACATGCCTACGCAAAGACTCGGCATCATCATGCACGGCGTGACCGGCCGCATGGGGATGAATCAGCACCTGATCCGCTCCATCGTCGCCATCCGCGCCCAGGGCGGCGTCACGCTCTCCAACGGCGACAAGGTCATGCCCGACCCCATCCTCATCGGTCGAAATGCCGAGAAGATGGAGGCGCTGGCCAAGGCGCACAACATCCCGCGCTGGGGCACGGACCTGGACCAAGCCTTGGCCAACCAGGACGACACCGTGTTCTTCGATGCCGGCACCACGCAGATGCGCCCGCAGCTGCTGGCCAAGGCCATCCGCGCTGGCAAGCACGTCTATTGCGAAAAGCCCATCGCCACCAACCTCAACGAGGCGGTGGAGATCGCGCGCCTGGCCGAGAAGTCGGGCCTCAAGCACGGTGCCGTGCAGGACAAGCTCTTCCTGCCCGGCCTGCGCAAGCTGGACATGCTGCGCCGCGCGGGCTTCTTCGGGCGCATGCTCAGCCTGCGCCTGGAGTTCGGCTACTGGGTGTTCGAAGGCGATCTGCAGCCCATCCAGCGCCCGAGCTGGAACTACCGGTCTGAGGACGGCGGCGGCATGATCCTGGACATGATGTGCCACTGGCGCTATGTGCTGGACAACCTCTTCGGCGAGGTCAAGTCCATCTCCTGCCTGGGTGCCACCCACATTCCGCAGCGCTGGGACGAGGCCGGCAAGCCCTACGCCTGCACGGCCGACGATGCGGCCTACGCCATCGCTGAACTCGTGGGCCACAACGGCGAGCCCGTGATCGCCCAGCTCAACATGTCCTGGGCGACGCGCGTGAACCGCGAAGACCTGGTGACCTTCCACGTCGACGGCACGCACGGCTCGGCCGTGGCCACGCTCACCGACTGCAAGGCCCAGAGCCGTGTCAACACACCGCGCCCGGTCTGGAACCCCGACGTGAAGCAGACCATGAACTTCACCGAGCAGTGGCAGGCCGTCCCCGACACGCAGACCTACGACAACGGCTTCAAGATCCAGTGGGAACACTTCATCCGTCACGTGGTGGAGAACGAGCCCTACAAGTGGACGCTGCCCGAGGGCGCCAAGGGTGTGCAGCTGGTGGAAGCCGCACTGCAGAGCTGGAAAGAGCGTCGTTTTGTCGACGTTGCCCCCCTGAAGATCTGACCTTCCTGGTGGACACCCGGCGGGTGTCCACCCCTCCCTCGAGCGGAACGCCCCCATGCCCCTGACCCTTCAACTCCCCGATCTGCAGGGCCGCCTGCAGGCCTACACCCTGAGCGGCAGCACCCCGGTACAACCCATCGGCAAGCCTGCCTTCAACCGCATCGCCTACTCTGCCGCCCACGTGGTGGCCGACCCGCGCGCCGCCATCGACCCCTGGCTGCAATGCGCTGTGGACTGGGATGCGACCATCGCCTACCGGCGCCGCCTCTGGTCGCTCGGCCTGGGTGTGGCCGAGGCCATGGACACGGCCCAGCGCGGCATGGGCCTGGACTGGCCCACCTCGCTCGAACTCATTCGTCGATCACTCGATGCGGCCAAGGACATGCCCGGTGCATTGGTGGCCTCGGGCTGCGGCACCGATCATCTGGTGCTCGAAGACGTCAGGAGCATCGACGATGTGATCCGCGGCTACGAACAGCAGATGGAAGCCATCGAGAAGCTCGGTGGCAAGCTCATCGTCATGGCCAGCCGCGCGCTGGCGCGCGTGGCCAAGGGACCGGCCGACTACGAGAAGGTCTATGACCGCATCCTCACGCAGGCCAAACAGCCTGTCGTGCTGCACTGGCTGGGTGATATGTTCGACCCCGCGCTGGCCGGCTACTGGGGTACGCGCGACGTGGACCTCGCCATGGACACGGCGCTGGCCATCATCACGGCCCACGCGGACAAGGTGGACGGCATCAAGATTTCCCTGCTCGACAAGGACAAGGAAATCGCCATGCGCCGCCGCCTGCCCGCGCGTGGCGGCGCTGACGGCCAGGGTGTGCGCATGTACACGGGTGATGACTTCAACTACGCCGAACTCATCGCCGGTGACGGCGCAGGCCCCGCGCAGCGGCATGGCCAGAGCGACGCGCTGCTGGGCATCTTTGATGCCATCGCACCGGCCGCCAGTGCCGCACTGGGTGAACTGGCCCAAGGCAACACCCAGCGCTTCCATGACATCCTCGGCCCCACGGTGCCGTTGTCGCGCCACATCTTCGCGGCGCCCACGCGCTTCTACAAGACGGGCGTGGTCTTCATGGCCTGGCTCAACGGCCACCAGAGCCACTTCAGCATGGTCGGCGGCCAGCAGAGCACGCGTTCGCTGGTGCACTTCGCCGAGCTGTTCCGCCTGGCGGACGCCGCGAACCTGCTGGAGCAGCCCGAGCTGGCCGTGCACCGCATGAAGACCCTGCTGGCTCTGCACGGCGTGGAATGAGCATGAGAGATTTCTCGCAAGACCACCGCTGGCTCTCGATCAACACCGCCACCGTGCGCAAGCAGAACGGTGCGGAAGTGCCCTTGTCGCGCATCATCGACCAGTGCGCCGAGCGCGGCATCCGTGCCATCAGCCCCTGGCGCGACCAGGTGGCCGCAGTGGGCCTGGACAAGATTGCGCGTCAGCTCAAGGCCCATGGCATCGAACTGTCGGGCTACTGCCGCGGCGGCTTCTTCCCGGCACCCGACGCGGCCGGCCTGCGCGCTGCGCTGGACGACAACCGCCGCGCCATCGACGAGGCCAAGACGCTGAACGCCCCCTGCCTGGTGCTCGTGGTCGGTGCCCTGCCCGGCGCACTCGCGGGCCAGGCCGCCTACAAGGACCTGGGGCGTGCGCGCGGCGAGGTGCGCGACGGCATCGCCGCCTCGCTCGAATACGCACGGGCTGTGGGCATGCCCCTGGCCATCGAGCCCCTGCATCCCATGCAGGCGGCCGACCGAGCCTGCGTCAACACGCTGGAGCAGGCGCTGGACCTCTGCGACGCACTCGACCCGCAGAAAAGCGGCATGCTGGGCGTGGCGCTCGACGCCTACCACTGCTGGTGGGACCCCAAGCTTGAGCAGCAGATCGCGCGCGCCGGCAAGCAGCGCCTGCTGGCCTACCACGTCTGCGACTGGCTCACGCCCACACGCGACCTGCTCAGCGACCGCGGCATGATGGGCGACGGCGTGATCGAGCTGCGCAAGCTGCGCGGCTGGGTCGAACAGGCCGGCTACGCGGGCTACGCCGAAGTCGAAATCTTCTCCGAGCTTGACTGGTGGAAGCGCCCGGGTGCCGAGGTACTCGACACCTGCATCGCACGCCACCGGACGGTGGTCTAGGCTGCGACGGCCAAGGTGCGGCGGGTACGCCGCACGCGCAGCGCCGTCACCACCAGGGTCAACTGGACCAGCGCCAGGCCCACGAAGAGCGTGCGCCAGGCCTGCTGGTCCATGAGCAGACCGAAGATCAGCGGTGAGACCGCCTGGCCGATGTCCAGCCCCGAGTAGACCACGCCGTACACACGGCCACTCGCGTTCTCGGGCGTGGAGCGCTTGATCAGCAGATCGCGCGAGGGCCCGGCAAAACCGGCTGCAAAGCCCATGCAGGCAAAGAGCACGGGCACCGCCAGCGCCGGCAGCGGCGCCAGCCCCAGCAGCAGGGAGATGCCCGCGGCCACGGCAAAGCCCGTGCCCACCACGCGCTCACTGCGCGCCGGGTCCGTGGCCAGGAAGCCGCCCACGACCATGCCGCTGGCACTGGCCACCATATAGGCCGACAGGCACACGGCCACCAGGGTCAGCGGCACGGCGTGCAGCTGGCGCGCCGCCTCGGGCGCAAAGGCCTGCACCACGCTGAGCGCGACGGCGAAGACAAAGAAGAAGGCAAAGCACATCCACACCGCCGGGATGCGCAGGAAGTCGAAGCGGCCCTCGCCCGGCACACCCGCCGCCGCACGCGCCGGCGCCGTGGGAGCCAGCGCCAGGCGACGCCCCTGCCCCACGCAGAGCAGCAGCACGGCCAGCACCAGCACGCCGGCCGCCACCAGTGCCACGCGCCAGGAATACAGCAGGGTCAAGGGCACCAGCAGGGCCGGTGCCAGGGCCCAGCCCAGATTGCCACTGATACCGTGCACGCTGTAGGCATGGCCCAGGCGCGGCGCACTGACCTTGCGGTTGATCAGCGTGTAGTCCACGGGGTGAAAGACGCCGTTGCCCAGGCCGGCGACCACGGCAAAGGCCATCAGCATGGCGTAGCTCGTGCTCGCCGCAAAGCCGAAGGCCGCCAGCGCCAGGAGACCCAGGCCTGCGTACAGCACAGGGCGCGGGCCATAGCGGTCGACCCAGAAGCCCGAGAGCGTCTGGACCGCGCAGGAGACCACGAAGAAGATCGTCATGAGGAAGCCGAGCTCGGCATAGCTCGTGTTGAAGGCCTCCTTGAGCCAGGGAAACAGCGGCGGCAAGAGCAGCTGGCTGAAGTGGCTGCAGAGGTGGGCGACGCCGATGAGCCCGATCAGGCTGGCGTCCTGACGCAGGGGAACGGGTGCGGTGGCGAGGCTGGCACTGGACATGCCCCGATGCTACTGCAGCGGGCGTGAACTAATGCACACCCTTGCGGCATAGCGTCGCCAGCGTCGCATGGACAAGCCGGATGTGTGAACTACTCCCTCGCCAAAAACGCTGGGCGTTACAGAATGCAACCATAGCCAAGACAGAACACCACACGGCAATCCTCAGCTTCAGGGATACATCATGATCATCCTGCCCATCGGCGACGACGCCCCGGAACCCTCGCAGCCCACGTCCTCGCGGCCGGCACCGCTGCAAAGCACGGTGCGCCTGCTGGTGATGGGCTTCACCCCGGCCGAGCGTGAGCTGATCCAGGGCATCACCGCCCTGTCCCAGCGCCGCCATCTGCGCATCGAGCTCAGCGGAGCGGACAGCATGGACGCGGCCGACGTCATCCTGCTCGACGGCAACGACACCAAGGTCATGACCTGGGCTGCCAAGGGCCGCATGCCCACGGGCAAGGTGGTGATCCAGGTCGATGGTCAGGCCCTGCCGGGCCATATCCACCTGCAGCGCCCCATCCAATGGCCCAGCCTGCCTTCGCTGCTGCTGCAGGCTCTGGGGATTGACGCACCGCACAGCTCGCGCCAGCCGCTGAGCACCTTCTGAGGCGGCGGCCGGCGCCCCGCGGCATACTGCGGGCATGGCGCACGAGCACCCGCACCCTCCCCACGCCTCTCATCACGGCCATGCCCATGGCCCGGCCCCGGTCGACTTCAACCGCGCCTTCCTGATCGGCATTGCGCTCAACAGCGGCTTTGTGCTGATCGAGGCGTGGTACGGCTGGCAGATCAACTCCCTGGCCCTGCTGGCCGACGCGGCGCACAACCTCAGCGATGTGGCCGGCCTGCTGCTGGCCTGGATGGCCGCGCTGGCCGCGCGCCTGCGCCCCGATGCACGCCACACCTACGGCTGGCGCCGCGCCTCCATCCTGGCGGCCTTCGCCAACGCCATGCTGCTGCTCGTGGCCATGGGCTCGCTGGGCTGGGAGGCGCTGCAACGCCTGGGGGCACCCGAGCCCACAGAAGGCTGGACCATCATCACCGTGGCGGCCATCGGCATCGTCATCAACGCCGCCACCGCCCTGCTGTTTCTGCGCGGACGCGAGCACGATCTCAACGTGCAGGGCGCCTTCCTGCACATGGCGGCCGACGCCCTGATCTCGCTGGGCGTGGTCATCGGCGGCGCGCTCTACCTCTGGCAGGGTTGGGCTTGGCTGGACCCGGTGATCAGCCTGGCCATCGCGCTCCTCATCGTCATCGGCACCTGGGGGCTGCTGCGCCAGTCGCTGCACCTGCTCTTCGACGGCGTGCCCGAGCACATCGACCTCGCGGCCGTGCAGGCCTGGCTGGCCGCACGCCCCGGCGTGGCCCGGGTGGACGATCTGCATGTCTGGGCCATGAGCACCACACAGGTGGCGCTGACGGCGCACCTGCTCATGCCCGCAGGCGCGCCGGGTGACGCCTTCTTGCGCGACACCAGCGAGGGCCTGCGTGAACATTTCGGTATCGCCCACGTGACGCTGCAGACCGCCACCACCTCGCTGGCACCGACCTGCGCTGCACCAACGGTCTGATCCTGCGCGCAGGCGGCCACTGTGCAAAAGCACATCTTGCGCGGCACACCCGGCGTCCCGATGATCGCGTCCACAGAAAACCCGTGCGCGATGCCGCCGGGACAGGGGGACACGATGCGCAAGCTCTTGATCACGCTCGTGCTGGCACTGGCCGGTACACTCACGCCGCCTGCAGCCCGGGCACAAATCCCGCCGCCCATCGATCTGGGCATCCAGAACATCCTGCAGGACACCGATGTCTGGTGCTGGGCCGCGGTGGCGCAGCAGATCATCCTGGCTGTGCGCGGCCCGGGTGGCACGCCCGCGCAGTGCGCACTGGTCGCCATGGCCAGCAACGTGCACCCGGCCACGTGCTGCCAGAACTACGCCGCCTGTCGGCGCACGGGCCAGCTGTACGAGATCCAGAACCTGATCCTGGCCTTTGGTGGCAGGTACTCCAGCCTGGCGCAGCCCGCCGATCCCATGACCCTGTACCAGACCCTGGCCATGCGGCGCGCCGTCATCATGGCGGTCCAGTCCTCGCCCTACTCGGGCCATGTGGTCGTGATCCGGGGCATGGCCTGGGTCCCCACACCGATGGGCGTTCAGCCCGTGCTGTACATCAACGACCCGATGAGCTACTTCACCCAGCCGGTGCCGTTTGCCCACATCGCGCAGTACTGGCAGTCCGCCATCGTCGTGAACTGACGCGAGCAGCCCTCCCATGAACATGGCTTGCGGTGCCCGCAGGCCTCCCCTAGTCTGCGCCCAACACCCTGAGGGACACCGCCATGAGCACCGAACCCGCCCTGCCCGCCGCCGATCCGCTGCTGGCCACCACGCTGCAAGCCCTGCATGCCCGGCTGAGCCGGCTTGAACAGCCGCCGCAGAAAAGCCTCACGGAAAGAATCCAGAAGAACGCCAGCCTGCTGGCCCTGGGCATCGGCATCCTGCTCAGCCTGATCTCGCTGTTCGACATCTTCTGGAGCAAGCCGCGCGAAGCGCTGCTGCGCGATCTGGAGGAGTTCAATCGATCGGTCAACGCCGTGGCCAGCCTGCGGCAGAACCAGATGCAGATGCAACTGCAGCACCTGGCGAACAACCCAGAGATGGCCATGCACCTGAGTTCCATGATCCATCCCCAGGTGCTGGCCCATATTCAGTACGCCACCACCCTGCTGCCCCGGCTCGGCGACCGCGCAGGCATCCCCCAACTCATCGTACTGATCTCCGAAGCCATGAACATCTACGACTGGAAAAGCGCGGGTCTGCTGCTGGACCAGGCCATGGCCAGCCGCGACGCACTGCCCGCCATGCAATCGGAGGTCAGGCGCTACCGTGCGCGCTACATGTTCCTGACCGGCCGCGTCCAGGAGGGGCGGCTCTCGTACGAAGAAGCCATCAACGTCCTGCGCCACGAATCGAGCTTCGGCATCAACGGTACCCGCGCCTACGTCGTGGCCGACTGGGTCATCGCCGAGTTCTCCATGGGCGACTGCAGCATCGGACGCGAGCGCGTCCGCCAGTTCATCGAGTTCGCGCAGCAACCCGCCATCACCCAGCCCGCGCGCCGCATGCTGGTCGCCTCGCTCAAATCCCAGCTGCGGCAAGTGCAGTCCCAGAACCCGCGCTGCCCGCTGCCACCCGAGCTGCAGGCTCTGGGCTGATGCGGCCAGTGCAGCCCCGGCCCGGGGCCTGCAAGGTCACCCGACATGGGCTACAGTGAATCGGCTTCTTTTCAGCGTCGTCCCATGCAAGACCTCTCGCACTTCCCCATCACCCGCAAATGGCCCGCGCAACAGCCGGACCGCCTTCAGCTCTATTCCCTGCCCACGCCCAACGGTGTGAAGGTCTCGATCATGCTGGAGGAAACCGGCCTGCCCTATGAGGCCCACCTCGTGCGCTTTGACAGCAACGAGCAGCTCAGCCCCGAGTTCCTCAGCCTCAACCCCAACAACAAGATCCCGGCCATCATTGACCCCGCTGGGCCAAGCGGCAAGCCGCTGGCGTTGTTCGAATCCGGCGCCATCTTGGTCTACCTGGCCGGCAAGACCGGACAGCTCATGCCACGGAACGACGCGGGTCGCTACGAGGCCCTGCAATGGCTGATGTGGCAGATGGGCGGGGTCGGCCCCATGTTCGGACAGCTCGGCTTCTTCCACAAGTTCGCTGGCAAGGACTACGAGGACAAGCGCCCACGTGACCGCTATGTCGCCGAATCGCGCCGCCTGCTGGGCGTGCTCAACCAGCGCCTGCAGGGCCGGCGCTGGATCATGGGCGATGACTACAGCATCGCCGACATCGCTGTCTTCCCCTGGGTGCGCAACCTGCTGGGCTATTACGAGGCCGGCGACCTGGTGGGCATCGGGAGCTTTCCTGAAATCACGCGCGCCCTCACGGCCTTCGTGGCACGGCCAGCCGTGCAGCGCGGGCTGAACATTCCCAGGCGCGACTGAGTCAGGAGCGGGCGCAGACAGGCCGCGCCTGGTTCAGCGCCCCATGAGCGCGCGCACGTGCGCCGCCGTGCCGCTGGCCAGGCCTTCCATGCTGTAGCCGCCCTCGAGCACGGACACCACACGGCCCTGGGCCGTCTCGTCGGCCACCTTCATGAGTTCGCGCGTGATCCAGTGGTAGTCCTCGTCGGTGAACTGCAGACCGCCCAGCGGGTCCAGATGGTGGGCGTCGAAACCGGCCGAGATGATGAGCAGCTCGGGCGCGAACTCGCGCAAGGCGGGCAGCAGCACATCCGTCATGGCGGCGCGAAAGGCCGCCGAGCCCGTGCCGCGCGCAAACGGTACGTTAATGATGTTGCCGGCCACGCCAGTCTCCTGCTTGGCCCCCGTGCCTGGGTAGAAATTGCCCTGGTGGCAGGAGCCGTAGAACAGGCCGGGCTCGTCCCAGAAGCTGTTCTGCGTGCCGTTGCCGTGGTGCACATCGAAGTCCACCACCGCCACGCGCTTGAGGCCGTGCTGCTCGCGCGCATGCACGGCGGCAATGGCCGCCTGATTGAAGACACAGAAGCCCATGGCATGGTCGGCCTCGGCATGGTGACCACAGGGGCGCGTGGCGCAGAAGACGTTCTTCACCTCCTGCTTCACCACGTCGTCCACGCCCGCACAGGCCGCGCCCACGCAGCGCATCACCGCCTCCAGCGTGCCCGAGGACATGATGGTGTCGCCGGCATCCAGCAGCTGGTAGCCCTGCTGCGGCGCGAGAGATTTGACCTCTTCCACATAGCCCGGTGTATGGATGTGTAGCACCTGCTCGAAGGTGCCCAGGGGCGCATCGCGCCAGAGTACATCCGCGAAATCCGGTGTCTTGAGGGCCGACAGCACGGCCTCCAGACGCTCGGGCGATTCGGGGTGGTGCGGGCCAGGCTGGTGCTTGAAGCAGGCTTCGTGGGTGTAGATCAGGGTGCTCATGTTGGGGGTGTCGTCCTCTGCAAAGTCTCGAAATCATCGCCGCATTCGAGGCGGGCGATCAGGTTGCCAGCGTCAATTCTCAATGAACCGGGCGCATCTTGCACGCCCGCCACCGCAGAACCCGCAGGCGACCCCTCTAGGCAACCCCCCGCCCCCTTCCTAGAATGACCGGCACCACTCCTACTGGGGCAGCCATGGCCACCATCACCTGGAAGGAAACGCCACCCGTCTGGACGGCGCTGCTGGACGACGCGCCCGTGTGCACCCTCAAAGGCAAGGACATCGGCGGCTGGACAGCGAGCTGGCTGGGCGGCCGTCTCTGGCCCCCACCGGCTCACCTGCCCAAGGCCACGCCGCAAGCCACGCGGTTTTTCATGAATCTGGAAGAGGCCAAGACCGCCGTCGAGACGGAACTGGGCAGGGACTGACGCCGCAGCCCGAGGCTCAGAGCGCGCCCCACTCGCTGGTCTTGCTGAACACCACCTCGCCCGTGGGCACGTGGACGACCTTTACCACCCCGCCCGGCGGCTCCGTCTTGCACTTGGCGGCCAGCGAAACCGCCAGATCCCGATCGGCCAGCAGCTCGCCGTTGTAGAGCGGCGAACGCGGCAGCGTGGCCACGATGCGGTGTGCGCTCTCGATCCTGTAGGCTGGCTTGTCCATGTCCACCTCTCTGAGTTTTGCGCCTGACGTGCAGAGAAGAATAGGATGGCACGAAAGCATTTCAAGCGTGTTTACCCCGCGTCACATGTGGAGAAAACGGCCGGGAGACGGTATGGGTCTTCAGGCATCCACCATGCGAAAGCCCGCTTCTGTGGATGCAAGAAGCGGGCTGGGGGCCAGGGCGCTCATCACGCCCCAGCCCGCGGCTCAACCTTGCTCGAAGCTGAACTGCCCCGGGTTCTTGATGGGGTCCACATCGACCGCGATCACGTCCTTGGCCGCGAAGCGCCCTTCAAGCAGGAGCTTCGAAAGCGGGTTCTCGATACGCTGCTGGATGGCGCGCTTGAGCGGCCGGGCACCGAAGACCGGGTCGAAGCCCACCTTGGCCAGCTCGGCCAGGGCCTTCTCCGACACATTCAGCGTGAGCTCCATCTTCGCCAGACGATCCTGCAGAGCCTGCAGCTGGATCTTGGCGATGCTCGCGATGTGCTGGGCGTCCAGGCCATGGAAGACCACGGTCTCGTCGATGCGGTTGAGGAACTCCGGGCGGAAGTGGTTCTTGAGCTCGCCCCAGACCGCGTCCTTCACGTCCTCATAGGGCTGTCCCACCATGCTCTGGATGAGGTGCGAACCGATGTTGGACGTCATCACGATCACGGTGTTCTTGAAATCCACCGTGCGGCCCTGGCCATCGGTCAGGCGGCCGTCGTCCAGCACCTGCAGCAACACATTGAACACATCGGGGTGGGCCTTCTCCACCTCGTCCAGCAGCAGCACGCTGTAGGGCTTGCGACGCACGGCCTCAGTCAGGTAGCCACCTTCCTCGTAACCCACGTAGCCGGGCGGCGCGCCGATCAGGCGGGCCACGGAGTGTTTCTCCATGAACTCGCTCATGTCGATGCGCACCAGATGGTCCACGCTGTCGAACAGGAAACCGGCCAGCGCCTTGCACAGCTCGGTCTTGCCCACGCCGGTCGGGCCGAGGAAGAGGAAGGAGCCCGTGGGACGGTTCGGATCGCTCAGGCCCGAACGTGAGCGACGGATGGCGTTGGCCACGGCCGAGATGGCCTCGTCCTGACCCACCACGCGCTCGTGCAGCTTGCCTTCCATCTGCAGCAGCTTGTCCTTCTCGCCCTGCATCATCTTGGCCACGGGGATGCCCGTGGCGCGGCTCACCACCTCGGCAATCTCTTCCGCACCGACCTGGGTGCGCAGCAGCTTGTGGCCGGCCGCGCCACCACCGGACTCTTCCTTGGCCTGGGCTTCCTTGAGGCGCTTCTCCAGCTCGGGCAGCTTGCCGTACTGCAGCTCGGCCACCTTGTTGAAGTCGCCCTTGCGTGTGAGTTCCTCGATCTGGCCCTTGAGCTTCTCGATCTCTTCACGCACGTGCTGGCTGCCCTGGGCCTGGGCCTTCTCGGCCTTCCAGATCTCTTCTAGGTCAGCAGCTTCCTTCTGCAGGGTCTTGATCTCTTCCTCGATCAGCGCCAGGCGCTTCTGCGAAGCCTCGTCGGTCTCCTTCTTCATGGCCTCGCGCTCGATCTGCAGCTGGATCAGCCGGCGGTCGAGCTTGTCCATGACCTCGGGTTTGGAATCGATCTCGATCTTGATCTTGGCCGCGGCCTCGTCGATCAGGTCGATGGCCTTGTCGGGCAGGAAGCGGTCGGTGATGTAGCGGTGGCTCAGCTCGGCTGCGGCCACGATGGCCGGGTCGGTGATGTCCACGCCATGGTGCACCTCGTATTTCTCCTGCAGGCCGCGCAGGATGGCAATGGTCTGCTCCACCGTGGGCTCACCCACCAGCACCTTCTGGAAGCGGCGCTCCAGCGCGGCGTCCTTCTCGATGTACTTGCGGTATTCGTCCAGGGTGGTGGCGCCGATGCAGTGCAGCTCGCCGCGTGCCAGCGCAGGCTTGAGCATGTTGCCAGCGTCGATCGCGCCCTCGGCCTTGCCCGCGCCGACCATGGTGTGGATCTCGTCGATGAAGAGGATGATGCGACCCTCGTCCTGTGCCACCTCCTTCAGTACGGCTTTGAGCCGCTCCTCGAACTCGCCGCGGTACTTGGCGCCGGCCAGCAGGCCCGCCATGTCCAGCACTAGGACACGCTTGTCGCGCAGGGTCTCGGGCACCTCGCCGTTGACGATTCGCTGCGCCAGGCCCTCGACAATGGCGGTCTTGCCCACGCCGGGTTCGCCGATGAGCACAGGGTTGTTCTTGCTGCGACGCTGCAGCACCTGGATGGCGCGGCGGATCTCGTCGTCGCGGCCGATCACCGGGTCGAGCTTGCCCTGGCGGGCTCGCTCGGTCAGGTCCAGGGTGTATTTCTTCAGGGCTTCGCGCTGCCCTTCGGCCTCCGGGTTGTCCACCGACTGGCCACCGCGCACGGCGTCGATGGCGCTCTCCAAAGCCTTGCGCGTCAAGCCATGGGCCTTGACCAGCTGGCCGATGTCGCTCTTGCTATCCGCCGCCGCCAGGAAAAAAAGCTCGCTGGCCACGTACTGGTCACCACGCTTGATGGACTCCTTCTCGGCCGCCTGCAGCAGGGACACCAAGTCGCGCCCAACCTGCACCTGCTCCTGGCCTTCGACCTGCGGCAGCTTCTTGACCGCCGCCTCGGCCGCGGCCTGCAGGCCGGCCACGTTGACCCCGGCGCGCTGCAACAGGGCCTTGGGGCCATCCTGCTGGCGCAGCATGGCCAGCAGCAGGTGCGCCGGCTCGATATAGGCGTGGTCGTTGCCCAGGGCCAGGGTCTGGGCCTCGCCCAGGGCTTCCTGGAATTTGGTGGTGAGTTTGTCGATGCGCATGGTTTCCCTCAGGGAATTTTTGAACTGCCCCACAGCGTGAGGGTGATCCGGACGGATTTCAAGAGCGCCTGCGGTCCGACAAGCATACTTGTGACGCAGATCAAATCCGGAGTCCCGTCATGCCCCGCTTCCTGCCCTCTCTGATCGCGGCCCTGCTGACCCTGGGCTCAACCAGTCTGGTGAACGCCCAGACCACGACCCGCACCATCGCTCAGGGTCTGGCCCATCCCTGGGCCCTGGCCTTTCTGCCCGACGGCAACTTCCTGGTGACCGAACGAAAGGGCAGCTTGCGGGTGGTGGAGCCCGGCGGACGCATCCGTGCACCTGTGCAAGGGGTCCCGGTGGTACAGGCACGCGGCCAGGGTGGCCTGCTTGATCTGGCGCTGGACCGCGATTTCACCAACAACCGCACGCTCTACCTCTGCTATGCCGAGCCCTCGGCTGACAGTCGAACGGCAGGCACGGCCTTGGCACGGGCGCGCCTGAGCGAGGATGCCACGCGGCTGGAAGCGCTGCGCGTGATTTTCCAGCAGCACCCCAAGGTCAGCGGCGGCAACCATTTCGGCTGCCGCATCGCCGAGGTGCCGGACGGCACGCTCTTCCTTGCGATGGGCGAGCGCTACGGCGAGCGCGACCAGGCGCAGACCCTGGACAACCACCTGGGCAAGGTCGTGCGCATCCACAAGGACGGCAGCGTGCCGCCCGACAACCCCTTCGTGAGCCGTGCCGGCACGCGGCCCGAGATCTGGAGCTATGGGCACCGCAACCCGCAGGGCCTGGCTTTCAGCCCGCGCGGCGCGCTCTGGCTGCACGAGCACGGCCCCATGGGCGGTGACGAGATCAACCGGCCCGCGGCCGGCGCCAACTTCGGCTGGCCGCTGGTGAGCCATGGCCGCAATTACAACGACACCTCGGTGGGTACGGGCGAACGCGCACACCCTGGCACGGCGCAACCGCTCCACACCTGGGTGCCTTCGATCGCGCCCTCGGGCATGGCCTTCGTGACGAGCGAACGCTACGGCAAGGACTGGGTGGGCAATCTGCTCGTGGGTTCACTCAAGTACAAGCGCCTGGTGCGCCTGGAGCTGGCCCAGCCCTACGACGGGCCAGTACAGCGCGAGACCCGCTTGTTGCCCGACCTCGGTGAACGCGTGCGCGACGTGCGCCAGGGACCAGACGGCTACATCTATCTGCTGACCGACCACCCCGAGGGCCGCCTGCTGCGCCTGGATCCCTGAGAGGTCGCAGGCATAGGCTATGCTTGCAACCATCAGGGCCTCGCGTGCCCGCCTTTCCGAGGACATTCGTATGCGCACCCTCCTCCGTTCCTGCCTCGTGCTCAGCCTGGGTCTGGCCGCCCTGCCCGCGCTGGCCTCGTTTGAAATCTCGTCCTCCATTTCCGATTCCATCTCCGAATCGGTGGGCAGCGTGTCGGCCTCGATCCGCACCTCCAGCGAGAGCGTGTCCGGCGACACCAAGACGGCCCAGGGCCCCTACGAGGTCATGGGCGTGCAGCCCGTCGCCGAGCGGCCAGGCAGCGTACGTCTGGCACTGCGGGCCTTGCAGGAGGGCGCACAGGACATCGAGCTGACCCTGCCGCAAGGGGCCATGGAGCGCGGACGCATCGTCGTGGGCAGCGTGATCGAGGCGCAGCCGCGCGAGTTCGGCATCGCTTTCGCGGCGCGCGACGCCACCGGCCAGGCCCAGCCCTTCTTCCTGGTCGTGCATGACGCGCGCTACCGTGAGTTCGCCACGCAGCGTGTGACGCTTTGAAGCCGCGCCCATGCGCCTGAACCCGGCCAGCGTCCTGCTGGCTTTTTTATGCCTGCTCGGCTCCGCGCAGGCGGGATCGCTGCGCTACTGCGACCCGCAGCGCAGCATCGGGCCCGCCGGACTGGAGCGCATGATGCGCGTGGCCGATGTGGTGAAGTCCGAACTCGAGGCCAGCGGCCAGCCCGTGGCCCTGGTATCGCGTTCCGGTCTCGCTCTGGGCCTGCTGGGGCAGCGCTATTCGCATGCCGGCTTGAGCCGGCGCGACCACGAGGCCTCGCCCTGGGCCGTGCGCCAGCTCTATTACGCCTGCGACGAGGCGCGCCCGCGCATCTTCGACCAGGGCATGACGGGCTTTGTCATGGGCGTGCACAACGACGCTGAAGGCTATCTCTCGCTCGTGACCCTGCCCGCGCAGGCCTCACAGCTGCTGCATGCCGCGGTGCGCGATCCGCAGCGCGCCTTGGCCCTGCTCGCGAACGACTACAGTGCCAACGCCTACCCCTATGCGCTGCGCTACCAGAACTGCAACCAGTGGCTCGTCGAGTTGCTGGCCAGCGCCTGGGACACCGCGCCCGGCGACCCGAGCCGCGCCCGGGCGCAGGCCTGGCTGCAGGCCCAGGGCTATGCGCCCACGGAGCTTCGGCTCTGGCGGCCGGTGCTGGCCTTTGCCCATCTCTTGTCCTATCTGCAATTCGACGACCATCCGCCCGTGCTGCTCGATCAGGGCCGCCTGCAACTGAGCCTGCCGCAGGGCATCGAACAGTTCGTGCGCCAGCGCTGGCCCGAGGCCAGACGTGTGGAGGTCTGCTACACAAGCACACGCGTGGTGGTCCGTCGCGGCTGGCAAGCCCTGGCCGAAGGCTGTGTGCCCGCTGCGGGGGATACCGTGATCCAGCTCGCGCCCGAGCCGACGGCAGACGCCAGCCCCTGGTGAGCCAGCAGGCTCAGGCGTTGCGCGCCGTGATGCCCCAGCGGGCCAGGGCCGCGTCGTCGCTGACGCGCGCGTCGACCCAGCGCGCGCCCTCGGGCGTCTGTTCCTTCTTCCAGAACGGAGCCTGGGTCTTGAGGTAATCCATGAGGAACTCGCAGGCCTGGAAGCTCTCGCCACGGTGCGCCGAGGTGACGACCACGAGCACGATCTGGTCCAGCGGCTGCAGCGGCCCCACACGGTGGATCACACGCGCGCCGTAGATGTCGAAGCGCCGGAAGGCTTCATCGATCATCTGCTCGATGGACTGTTCGGTCATGCCGGGGTAGTGCTCGAGCTCCATGGCACTGACCGACAGCCCGTCGTTGCGGTCACGCACGGTGCCGATGAAGGAGCAGACCGCACCCACACGCTTGTCCTGCGCACGCAGGGCGGCGATCTCGGCGGCGACGTCGAAGTCCTGGGTCTGGATCGTGACGCGCGCAGTCATGGCTTCAGCCTCCCGTCACGGGCGGAAAGAAAGCGACCTCGCAGCCCTCGCTCAGGGCCGCGTCTTCGGCACTCATGGTCTGGTTCAGGGCCACGCGCACGGCGCGGCCGCGCGCCAGCGCCTGGGCATGGGGACCGCCGCGCGCAATCAGCTCGTCGCGCAACGCGCCCAGGGTGCCTGCAGCGGTCTGCAGCTGTTCGCTGCCCACGCCCACGGCCTCGCGGATGGAGGCAAAGTATTTGATCTGGACCTTCATGCCATCAATTCTGCAAAAACCAGGAAGTGCACGATGTCACCATGGGCTATGGTGCCGCCCGCTGGGTTGTCCACCAGACCGTCGCCCCACACCGTGGACGTCAGCACGCCCGAACTCTGGTTGGGATAGAGGTCCAGCCCGCCGGCCGCATTGCGGCGCACGCGCAAGAATTCGCGGCGTTTGTCGCCGCGCTGGATCTCGAAGTGCGCGGGCAGGGCCATGCGCACGGGCTCCACGTTCGTCGCGCCCTGCAGCCTGAGCAGGAAGGGGCGCACGAGCAACATGAAGGTGACGTAGCTCGAGACCGGGTTGCCGGGCAGACCGGCAAAGTGGCAGGCGTCCTGCGGGCCGCTGCGGTAGAGCTTGCCGTAAGCAAAGGGCTTGCCCGGCTTCATGGAAATCTGCCAGAGGTCGAGCTCACCGAGCTGCTGCACTGAAGGCTTGATGTGGTCTTCCTCGCCCACGGAGACACCGCCACTCGTGAGCACGAGGTCGTGGCCTTGCGCCGCCTCGCGCAGCGCGTTCAGCGTGGCCTCGCGCCGGTCCGGCACGATGCCGCAGTCCGTGACCTCACAACCCAGGCGCTGCAGCAGCGCGCGCAGGAAGTAGCGGTTGGAGTTGTAGATGGCGCCCGGCGGCATCTGCTCGGGGGGCAGCTCGCCAGGCATGACGAGTTCGTCCCCGGTGGAGAAGAGCGCCACCCGCGGGCGGCGGGCGACGCTCAGGCGCGCCATGCCGATGCCTGCCGCCAGGCCCAGGGCCGCGGGGTTGAGACGCTGGCCGCGTGCAAGCACCACGGCGCCACGGGCCACGTCCTCGCCCGCACGGCGGATCCATTGGCCGTTTTGCGGCACGACATTCACGCGCACACTGCCCTCAGCCACCGCCTCGCAGTCCTCCTGCATGACGATGGCATCAGCGCCTGCGGGCACGGGGGCCCCCGTGAAGATACGCGCGGCTTCGCCGGGCCTGAGCGGCTGGCCGTGGTGGCCCGCAGGAATACGCTGGGTCACGGGCAGCACCACGCCAGCCTGGGGCACATCGGCGCATCGCAGGGCGTAGCCGTCCATGGAACTGTTGTCCTGTGGCGGCACATGCAGGGCCGAGACCAGGTCCTGCGCCAGCACACGACCGTCGGCATCGAAGGTGTCCACCTCCTCGGTGCCCGTCAGCGGCTGCGCCTGTGCCAGTAGCTCGGCCAGGGCCTGGTCGAGCGACTTCAAGGGCGCGCGAGGAGCGTTCATAGCGCGTAGAGCTCGGGGTTGTAGTCGAAGCGCTCGCCGTGCGCCACGAGCCAGCCGGCCACGGCGTCGGGGTCGTTGAGGTCGAGCAGGTCCAGGCCCGTGGGCACGGGCAGGCGCGCCGGATCATCGGTGGCAACCGCGGCAATGAAGTCGTCGTCCGGGTAGCGCACAGGCTTGCCGTTCTCGGCGCGCCAGACCTCGATCTTCAGCAGGTCGCTGCTCTTGAAGCCTTCGACCAGCACCCAGTCCACACCGTCGTAAAGCTCGGCCAGCAGATGGTGCACCTTGGGCACATGTTCGCGCTCGTACTCGCGCATCAGGGCCATGCGACGGTTGGAGGCAATGACGACCTCGAAGGCGCCCGCCTCGCGGTGGCGGTGGCTGTCCTTGCCCGGGTGGTCGATATCGAACTTGTGGTGGGCGTGCTTGACCACGGAGACGCGCAGCCCTCGCAGCTTGAGCGCGGGAATGAGCTTTTCCACCAGCGTGGTCTTGCCCGACCCCGAGTAACCTGCAAATCCCACGACCTTCATGTCTCCATCACTCCAATGATGCTGTTTTGAGTGCCATCTGCCGGAATGCACCGGCCGCGTCAGGCACAGTGACGGGCGATGTAGTCCTTGACCCTCTGCACATCGGCCGGAATCACGGTGACGCGCTTGGGCAGCGCCTCGATGCCGATGAACTTGGCCGGACGCTCGGGCTCGCGACCGAGGGCCTCGACGATGGTGGCCGCGAACTTGATGGGCAGCGCGGTCTCCAGCACGATCATGGGCACGCCCGCACTCAGGTGCTCGCGCGCGACCTTGACGCCGTCAGCTGTATGCGTGTCGATCATCACGCCAAAGCGCTCGTAGGTGTCGCGGATGGTGGTCAGGCGGTTGGCATGCGTGCTTTTGCCGCTGACGAAGCCGTAGCGCGTGCGCGCCTGGGCGAAGGATGGGTCGGCGCTCAGGTCGAAGCGCCCGGTCTTGCCCAGCTGTGCACCGAAGAGATTCTGAACCTTGGCGCCGTCGCGGCCCAGCAAGTCGAACACGAAGCGCTCGAAGTTGCTGGCCTTGGAGATGTCCATGGACGGGCTGGAGGTCTCGTGCGTGTCGGCGCTGCCGCGCACCCGGTAGACACCGGTACGGAAAAACTCGTCGAGCACATCGTTCTCATTGGTGGCCACCACCAGCTTGTCGACGGGCAGGCCCATCATGCGCGCCACATGGCCGGCACAGACGTTGCCGAAGTTGCCCGAGGGCACTGTGAAGCTGACCTTCTCGGCATTGCTCTTCGTGGCCTGGAAATAGCCCGCGAAGTAGTACACCACCTGCGCCACGAGGCGGGCCCAGTTGATGGAGTTGACGGTGCCGATCCGGTAGCGGCGCTTGAAGTCCAGGTCGTTGGAAACGGCCTTGACGATGTCCTGGCAGTCGTCGAACACGCCCTGCACGGCCAGGTTGTGGATGTTGGCGTCCTGCAGGCTGAACATCTGCGCCTGCTGGAAGGGGCTCATGCGACCATGTGGGCTGGTCATGAAGACGCGTACGCCCTGCTTGCCGCGCATGGCGTACTCGGCCGCACTACCGGTGTCACCGCTGGTGGCCCCAAGGATGTTGAGCTCTTCGCCGCGGCGGCCGAGTTCGTACTCAAACAGATGACCCAGCAGCTGCATGGCCATGTCCTTGAACGCCAGCGTGGGGCCGTTGGACAGGGCTTCGAGGTAGAAGCCATCTTCGAGCTTTTTCAGCGGAACGATGGCTTTCGTGCCGAAGACTGCCTCGGTGTAGGTCTTGCGGCAGATGGCACGCAGGTCCTCAGCCGGGATGTCATCGATGTAGAGCGAGAGGATCTCAAAGGCGAGATCGGCATAGGACAGGCCACGCCATCTGGTCAGCGTGGCATCGTCGACCTTCGGATAGCTCTCGGGCAGGTAGAGGCCGCCGTCGGGCGCCAGGCCTTCGAGCAGGATCTCGCAGAAGCGCTTGCGTTCCGGTGCGCCCCGGGTGCTCAGGTAGTTCATCCGGCCAGCTCTTCCTTGCGGATGCGCACGATGGGCGCGAGCACGGTGGGCAGGGCCTGCAGCTGCGCCATGGCACCGTTGAGCGTGCCTTCGCGCGCGTCGTGCGTGAGGATGATCACGTCGGTCTGCTGCGAGCCTTCGCCGCCGACCTCGTCGGCCTCGCGCTGCAGCACGGCGTCGATGCTGATGCCGGCGCCGGCCAAGATGCCAGTGACCTGGGCCAGTACACCGGCCTGGTCGGCCACGCGCAGGCGCAGGTAGTAGCTGGTGACGACCTCTTCGATCGGCAGCACGGGCAGGTTGCTCAGCGCGTTGGGCTGGAAGGCCAGATGCGGTACGCGGTGCAGCGGATCGGCGGTGTGCAGGCGCGCGATGTCCACCAGATCGGCCACCACGGCGCTAGCTGTGGGCTCCGAGCCCGCACCCTTGCCGTAGTACAGCGTGGTGCCCACAGCATCGCCATTGACCACCACGGCGTTCATCGCGCCCTCGACGTTGGCCAGCAGCCGCTTGGCCGGCACCAGGCTGGGATGCACACGCAGCTCGATGCCCTTGGCCGTGCGCTTGGTGATGCCCAGCAGCTTGATGCGGTAGCCCAGCTGCTCGGCGTACTTGATGTCGGCGGCGCCGAGCTTGGTGATACCCTCGACATAGGCCTTGTCGAACTGCACCGGGATGCCGTAGGCAATGGCCGAGAGGATGGTGGCCTTGTGACCAGCGTCCACCCCCTCGATGTCGAAGGTCGGGTCGGCCTCGGCGTAGCCCAGGCGCTGCGCCTCCTTGAGCACGACGTCGAAGTCCAGGCCCTTGTCACGCATCTCGGACAGGATGAAGTTGGTGGTGCCGTTGATGATCCCGGCGATCCACTGGATGCGGTTGGCCGTGAGGCCTTCACGCAGCGCCTTAATGATGGGAATGCCACCGGCCACCGCGGCCTCGAAGGCCACCATCACGCCCTTGGCGGAAGCGGCCGCAAAGATTTCGGTGCCGTGCACCGCCAGCAGGGCCTTGTTGGCGGTGACCACGTGCTTGCCAGCCGCGATGGCTTCGAGCACGAGCTGCTTGGCAATGCCGTAGCCACCAATGAGCTCGACCACGATGTCGATCTCGGGGTTGGCGATCACCGCGCGGGCGTCGTTGACCACCTTGACGCCCGGCCCCACGATGGACTGGGCGCGCGCCACGTCGAGGTCGGCCACCATGGTGATCTCGATGCCACGACCGGCGCGACGCTGGATCTCTTCCTGATTGCGCTGGAGCACGTTGAAGGTGCCCGAGCCGACGGTACCGATGCCCAGCAGGCCTACTTGGATAGCTTTCATCTTCTCTCTGTCCGGAGGCCCTGTGGGCCTCTCATCAAAACTTCAGGCGCGCGCGTGGCGCTTGCGATAGGCCTCGAGAAACTTGGCGACGCGCCCGATGGCATCGCGCAGATCGTCCTCGTGCGGCAGGAAGACCACCCGGAAATGCTGGTTGTCCGGGTAGTTGAAGCCCGAACCCTGCACCAGCAGCACGCGCGTCTCCTCCAGCAGCTCCAGGATGAACTGCTTGTCGTCCTCGATGGGATAGACCTTGGGATCGAGGCGCGGGAACATGTAGAGCGCGGCTTGCGGCTTGACGCAGCTCACGCCGGGAATGGCCGTGAGCAGCTCGTAGGCGATGTCACGCTGACGGCGCAGGCGGCCGCCTTCGGCCACCAGGTCGTTGATCGTCTGGTAGCCGCCGAGCGCCGTCTGGATGGCCGACTGCCCGGGCACGTTGGCGCACAAGCGCATCGAGGACAGCATGTTCAGCCCCTCGATGTAGTCCTTGGCCTGCTTCTTGTCACCCGAGACCACCAGCCAGCCGGCACGGTAGCCGCAGGAGCGATAGCTCTTGGACAGGGAGTTGAAGGTCAGCGTGAGCACATCGCTCGACAGGCTCGCCAGGGCCGTGTGCTTGACGCCGTCGTAGAGCACCTTGTCGTAGACCTCATCGGCCATGATGACCAGGTTGTGCTCACGGGCGATCTCGATGATGCCCTTGAGCAACTCGTCGGAGTACAGCGCCCCCGTGGGGTTGTTCGGGTTGATGACCACGATGCCCTTGGTGCGCGGCGTGATCTTGGCGCGGATGTCCGCCAAGTTGGGCATCCAGCCATTGGCCTCATCGCACAGATAGTGCACGGGCGTGCCACCCGAGAGGCTGACCGCGGCCGTCCACAGCGGGTAGTCCGGTGCCGGCAGCAGCATTTCGTCACCGTCGTTGAGCAGGCCGTTGGTGGCCATGACGATCAGCTCGCTGGCGCCATTGCCCAGGTAGATGTCGTCGAGCCCCACGCCCTTGATGCCCTGCTCCTGGGTGTACTGCATCACCGCCTTGCGCGCGACGAAGATGCCCTTGCTGTCCGAGTACGCCGCCGCGTTGGGCAGGTTGCGGATCATGTCCTGGCGGATTTCCTCGGGTGCATCGAAGCCGAACACCGCCAGGTTGCCGATGTTGAGCTTGATGATGCTGTGCCCCTCCTCCTCCATCTGCTTGGCGCGCTCCATGATGGGGCCGCGGATGTCGTAGCAGACGTTGGCCAGCTTGTCCGATTTGCGTATGGTCTTCAAAGTCCCTCCGGGGTGCGCAGGATGGCGCACAGACACCGCCCTGTAGACGAGGCGAAACCTATAATTTGACCACACTTCCCTCTCGTTCTATGAAACTCCAGCCCGACAAATCGTCCGTCCAGACCATCCGGGGCTATGGTCCGGGCTGGATTGCGGTGGATGCCGAAAAATTCAGCACCAGCCTCGTGCTTGGTTCGCATGGCGAACGTCAGGTCTGGGATTGCAGCCGCTACGAGACCTTGAGCGCCGCGCACTTCGCGCCGCTGGCAGAGATGCGCCCGGAACTGGTGCTCTTCGGCAGCGGGGAGCGCCTTCGCTTTCCGCGCCCCGAATGGCTGCGCCCCCTGGTGGAGCGGGGCATCGGCCTGGAGACCATGGACACGGCGGCAGCCTGCCGCACCTACAACATCCTGGCCGGCGAGGGGCGCCATGTGGTGGTGGCGCTCCTGCTGGAAACCCCCTAGGCCTGCCCGGTCTGGGGCCATGGTTTTCAGGGTAAAATCACGGTCTTGTGTCGGGCGTGAAGCCGAGCTGTCACGGCAACCTTCCGACCTTCTCCCACGACAGCTGCTGTCACAAAAGATCAGAGTCCTATGGCGATTGTTGTCAACAAACCTATCCCGGAATTCGAAGCCAACGCCACCGGTGGCATCAAGGTTTCCAACACCTCTCATCTCGGACAGACGCTGGTTCTGTACTTCTACCCCAAGGACAACACCCCGGGCTGCACGACCGAGGCCATGCAGTTCCGCGACAAGTACAAGGATTTCGTCAAGGCCGGCGCCATCGTCTTCGGTGTCTCGCGCGACAACATGAAATCCCACGACGATTTCAAGGCCAAGCTCGAACTGCCCTTCGAACTCATCGCCGACACCGAAGAGAAGATGTGCCACATGTTCGGCGTGGTCAAGAACAAGATCATGTACGGCAAGAAGGTCAAGGGCATCGAGCGCAGCACCTTCCTGATTGGCGCGGACGGCATCCTCAAGCACGAGTGGCGCGGCCTCAAGGTGCCGGGCCATGTGGACGAGGTCCTCAAGGCCGCCAAGGCCCTGAAAAAGGCTGCTGCCGCAGCTGCCGCCTGAGTTCCGACACCCCTGATGCTTTTGAGCAACAGGGGGATTGCGAGTCACACGGCTCATGCATAATGAATTCATGCCGTTGAGGATTGCAACTGCAAGCAGCGAGACAAGCCGCCCAGGTTTACCGGGCGGCTTTTTTGTTTTCCGACCGGCAGCCTCTCCACTTCCGCCGAGCTCCACGCCCCATGCCCCTGCCTCCTGCCCCCACCAAGCGCGCCGCCCTTCTCTCCCCTGAAGCCTTCGAAGCCCCGGCCCGCGGCAAATCCCGCACCGGCCGCAAGGCGACGGCTGTGTTCGACGACAGCCGGGACTCCCCCGACGACCAAACCCAGGCCCGTGACCTGTTTGAGCACGGCGGTGGCCTGGGCGCTGCTGTAGCCCCGGCCCCGCTGATTCAGGTGGAGACCCGGCGTCCGCAAACGCCCCGCCCTACGCGGACCTCGGAGCACCGGGAGCAGACCCGGCCCCGTGCGAAAAAGACAGCGCCCACGGGTCCGACCAAACTCTTCGTGCTCGACACCAATGTGCTCATACACGACCCGATGTGCCTGTTCCGCTTCGAGGAACACGACATCTTCCTGCCCATGATCGTGCTGGAAGAGCTCGACGGCCACAAGAAAGGCATGACGGAAGTGGCGCGCAACGCCCGCCAGACCAGCCGTACGCTCGACGCTCTGGCCGGCGCCCAGGGCGCCGACATCGCCACCGGCCTCAAGCTCGACAGCACCGGCCACCGCGAAGCCGGCGGCAAGCTCTTCTTCCAGACCCAGCCGCTGGACTACAAGCTGCCCACCAGCCTGCCCCAGGGCAAGGCCGACAACCAGATCCTGGGCGTGGTGGAGGCGCTGCGTGTGCAGTACGCGCCGCGCGAGGTGGTGCTGGTCTCCAAGGACATCAATATGCGCGTCAAGGCGCGCGCCCTGGGCCTGGCGACCGACGACTACCAGAACGACAAGACGCTGGAAGACGGCGACCTGCTCTATTCCGGCTCGCTGGCGCTGCCGCCCGACTTCTGGACCACCGAGGGCCAGAGCGTGGAGAGCTGGCAGCAAGGCCCGCACACCTTCTATCGCATCACCGGCCCCATCGCCGTGCAGCTGCTGATCAATCAGTTCGTCTATTTCGAGGCGCCGGGCGAGCCCAGCTTCTACGCCCGCGTGACCGAGATCCGCGGCAAGAGTGCCGTGCTCAAGACGCTCAAGGACTACACCCACCTCAAGAATGCGGTCTGGGGCATCACGACGCGCAACCGCGAGCAGAATTTCGCCATGAACCTGCTCATGGACCCCGAGGTGGATTTCGTCACGCTGACCGGCACGGCTGGCACCGGCAAGACCCTGATGGCCCTGGCCGCGGGCCTGACCCAGGTGCTTGACGACCGGCGCTACACCGAGATCATTGTCACCCGCGCCACGGTGAGCGTGGGCGAGGACATCGGTTTCCTGCCCGGTACCGAGGAGGAAAAGATGGGCCCCTGGATGGGCGCGCTCGACGACAACCTCGAAGTGCTGTCCAAGACCGACACGGGTGCCGGCGAGTGGGGTCGCGCTGCCACCAGCGAGCTGATCCGCAGCCGCATCAAGATCAAGAGCATGAATTTCATGCGCGGGCGCACCTTCCTGAACAAGTACGTGGTCATCGACGAGGCGCAGAACCTGACCCCGAAGCAGATGAAGACCCTGATCACCCGCGCCGGCCCCGGCACCAAGATCATCTGCATGGGCAACCTGGCGCAGATCGACACGCCCTACCTCACCGAAGGCTCCTCGGGCCTGACCTTCGCGGTCGACAAGTTCAAGGGCTGGCCGCACGGCGGGCACATCACGCTGGCCCGTGGCGAGCGCTCGCGGCTGGCGGATTTTGCGAGCGAAGTGCTCTGACCGCACGGCTGACGCATGCGCAAGAAAGGGGCCCGCGGGCCCCTTTCTTGCGCATGCAGCGGGTCAGAAATCGCCGCTGCCGTAACCAGCCGCCAGGTTCTCGAAACGCGTCAGCGGCTTCAGGAAGGCCAGCTTGACCGTTCCCGTCGGGCCGTTACGCTGCTTGGCGATGATGATCTCGGCCACGCCCGGCTCCTTGCAGGCTTCCTTGGTGTAGTACTCATCGCGGTAGATGAACATGATGATGTCCGCGTCCTGCTCGATGGCGCCGGATTCGCGCAGATCGCTCATCATCGGGCGCTTGTCGGGGCGCTGCTCCACGCTGCGGTTGAGCTGCGAGAGCGCGATCACCGGGCAGCCCAGCTCCTTGGCCAGCATCTTGAGGCCCCGGGAAATCTCGCCGAGCTCGGTGGCGCGATTCTCGTCGCTGCCGCCGGAGCCGCTCATGAGCTGCAGGTAGTCGACGACGATCAGGCCGAGCTTGCCGCACTGGCGTGCCAGCCGGCGCGCATTGGCACGCAGCTCGCTGGCCGTCAGGCCGGCGGTCTCGTCGATGTGGAGGGAGATGGTGCGCAGCTTCTCGATGGCCTCGGTCAGGCGCGGCCACTCCTCGTCGGTCAGCTTGCCGGTGCGCAGATGGCCCTGGTCGATCCGACCGATGGAGCCCACGATACGCACGGCCAGCTGGGCCGCGCCCATTTCCATGGAGAACACGGCCACGGGCAGGCCCTCGTTGAGCGCCACGTGCTCGGCAATGTTGATGGCAAAAGCCGTCTTGCCCATGGAGGGACGCGCGGCCAGCACCACCATGTCACCGGCCTGCAGGCCGGCCGTCATGCGGTCGAGATCGTAGAAGCCGGTGGGCACGCCCGTGACGTCGTTCGGGTTGTCGGCCATCTCCTGCACGCGGTCCAGCAGGTCCACCACCAGGGTGTCCATGGACTGGAAGCCGCGTTTCATGCGCGAGCCTTCCTCGCCGATGTTGAAGATCTTCTGCTCGGACTCGTCCAGGATCTGCGCCACCGGCTTGCCCTGGGGGTTGAAGGCATTGGTGGCGATCTCGTCGCTGGCCGCCACCAGCTTGCGCAGGATGGCGCGCTCGCGCACGATCTCGGCGTAGCGGCGGATATTGCCTGCACTGGGCACGTACTGCGCCAGGGCGTTGAGGTAGGCCAGCCCGCCCACTTCCTCGGCCTTGCCCAGGCTCTGCAGGTGCTCGAAGACGGTGATCACGTCGGCCGGCCGGCTGGCGTTGATCAGGGTGGCCATGGCCGCGTAGATCAGGCGATGCTCGTAGCGGTAGAAGTCGCCATCGCCCAGCAGGTCGCCCACGCGGTCCCAGGCGCCGTTGTCCAGCAGCAGCCCCCCCAGCACGCTGGATTCGGCCTCGATGGAGTGCGGGGGGACGCGCAGCTGCGCGATCTGGCGGTCGGGGCTGTAGCCCTCGTCTACAGCGGTCAAAACGGCTGACATGCGGTGTGATTTCCTCGTGGTTTCCGATCCTACGTCGCCCGCGCGCCCGCGGCAAATGAAAGGCTGTGGACAAGCCTGTGAAGATCGGTGGACAGGCTGTGGGTTGGTCGGGACAAGTCCGGCGCAGGCAAAGAAAAAGCCGCCCGGGCTCGCACCCCGGCGGCTTTTCAGACGATCGCGATGATCAGGCGGTTTCGCCGTAGACCGAGATGTTGATCTCGACCACCACGTCGGTGTGCAGGGCCACGCTGACGGTGCTGTCGCCGACCATCTTGATCGGGCCGTTGGGCATGCGCACGGCCGCCTTGCTCACCTGGTAGCCGGTCTTGACCAGCTCTTCAGCGATGTCGTAGTTGGTGACGGAGCCGAACAGGCGACCGTCCACGCCGGCCTTCTGGGTCAGCTTGAGCGTGGTGCCGGCCAGCTTCTCGCCCAGAGCCTGGGCTTCGGCCAGCTTGGCGGCGGCGGCCTTCTCGAGTTCGGCGCGGCGGGCTTCGAAGTCCTTCTTGGCCTCTTCGGTGGCGCGGCGGGCGCGGCCCGAGGGGATCAGGAAGTTGCGGGCGTAACCGTCCTTGACCTTGACGATTTCGCCGAGGTTGCCGAGGTTCACGACCTTGTCGAGCAGAATCACTTGCATGGTCGTTCTCCTTAGATCTTGTGCTGGTCGCTGTACGGCAGCAGGGCCAGGAAGCGCGCGCGCTTGATGGCCGTGTTGAGCTGACGCTGGTAGATGGCGCGGGTGCCGGTCAGGCGGGCCGGGATGATCTTGCCGTTTTCGGCGACAAAGTCACGCAGGGTGTCGATGTCCTTGTAGTCGATCTCTTCGACGCCAGCGACCGTGAAACGGCAGAAACGCTTGCGCTTGAACAGCAGCGACTGGGTGTTGCGCTTGGGGCGCTTGTCCTTGTTGAACTTCTTGAACGTGGCCATGGGGCCTCCTGTTTAAATCTGACTGAACTCTTGGATGTGGAACACCAGGATCTTGCCGTTGCGGGGAGTGGCGACAAAGCCTTGGAACCTCCAGCTGCTGCCGATGGCCTGCCTGGCAAGCCGCTCGGCCTGGGCGCCAAAGGCCACAGCCTTGACGCTGGCCTTCACCTGCCTGTCCTGACCTGCTTCCTGGAGCAGCGACTCGTGTTCGAGTCTCAGATCCAGGGCCGGCAATCCGGCCGGCGTGTATCGTGGAGCACCTAGCTCGACGATGGTGGCAGTCAGAACCAGCTGGTTGGCGCCGGGGTTCACTCCTCGCTGACGGGCTTAGGCCTGGAACTCTGCCTGCTGGGCCTTGCGGGCGTCTTCGCGCTCGACGGTCTTCATCATGGAAGACGGACCGGTCTCGGCCTTCTTCTTGACGACGGTCAGGTGACGCAGCACGGCGTCGTTGAACTTGAAGGCGTGCTCCAGTTCAGCCATCACGGCCTGGTCGGCCTCGATGTTCAGGCACAGATAATGGGCCTTGGCCAGCTTGTTGATCATGTAGACCATCTGGCGACGGCCCCAGTCTTCAACGCGGTGGATCTTGCCGTTGCCGGCGGTGATCATGCCCTTGTAGCGCTCGAGCATGGCGGGAACCTGCTCGCTCTGATCCGGGTGGATCATGAGGACGATTTCGTAATGACGCATGGATACTCCTTGTGGATCGCCGCCGCTCTGCGGCTGGCAGCGCGACGGCATGGTGAGAGCCGCCCCCGGCGTCAACTGGGGTGCGGCAAGGCGGGAACCCAGCATTATAGCCCATCCGGTCTGAGCCCCCGCCCCGCCCCCCGCCTGGAGCCACCTCAGGCCCGCGCGATCCAGCGCTGCTGCCGGGCCAGACGCTCCACATCGGCCCAGCGCCGGCACTGCCCGGCCAGCCGGGGCCAGACGCGCAAGAGCAGCTCGCACTCGGCCAGGGTGTCGGCCGCCGCCTGGTGGCGCACCGTGCATTCGATGCCGAAATGACGCATCCACTCGTCCAGGGAGCGGGCCCGCACCTTTTCATGGGTGACGGCGCAGAGCTGCTCGATGTCCACCCAGGGATTGGGCAGGGAGCGCCCCAGGTGCAGCTTCATGTGGCGCAGGATCAGGGTCTGGTCGAAGGCGGCATGGAAAGCCAGCAGGGGCGAAGCCCCGACATAGCCGGCGAAGGCCTCCAGCGCCTGCACCGGCTCCATACCCTCGCGCTGGCTCTGCACACCGATGCCGTGCAGCAGGATGTTGTCCTTGGCGTTGGTGACCTGCGCCTGACGCAGCACGACCTCGAAACTGTCGCCCAGGTCCACGCTCAGGCGCTTGCGCTCCCAGTCCACCTTGAGGGCGATGGCCGCAAGGGCCAGCAGGCGGTCCTGGTAGGGATCGAGGCCGCTGGTCTCCACGTCCAGCATGACCCAGCGCTGCTCGTTCACCCCGCTGTGCCCGCGTGCGCCGGGCCACCAGTCCAGCCAGCCCATGCTCAGCGCTCGTAGTCCAGCTGCAGACGCTGCTGCAGGCTGCGCGCCACCCGGAAGGTCTCCTTCAGGATGCGGCGATCGATGTCGTTGAGGCTGTCAACCACGATGTGGTTGGGCTGCTCCCCCTTGGCCGCCCCCTCGAGCTGGATCTGCAGGCGCAGCATCTGCAGGAACTCGAAGCCGCGCACCCAGGCCTCGTACTCGGCCGCCGTCACCCCGAGAACCGGGCCCACGGCCTCCAGGCGTTCGCGTGTCGCGGTTGCGGGTAGGCCCTGGGACAGCGCGTAGAGGCGCGCGGCGTCGACGAAGAGCGCCGTGCCCTGCAGCTTGAGGTCGATGTAACCATTGTCGTCAGCCGCGATCCCGCCCATCCAGTTCAGCGGCGGCTCGCGCGTTAGCGCATTGAGCGCGAGCTGCTTGAGGAAGCGTGGCACCCGGCTGGCGGACCGGTTGACCTCGGCACGCAGACGCTGGGCCAGCGTCAGATCGCCGGCCAGTGGCCGGAAATCGAAATAGATGCTGGCGTTGAGCAGATCCTGCGGGGCGCCGTGCTCGATCCATTGCGAGAAGCGTTCGCGCCACTCGCGCAGGGTCAGGCAGCAGGCCGGGTTGCCGGCCATGATGCCGCCCTTGCACAGCGGGTAACCGCAGTCATCCAGCGCCTGATTGACGGCACGCGCGAAAGCCAGCGCGGCCTGGCGGTGCGCCGCGCTGCTGTCGTCGGGCAGGATCAGCGCATTGTCCTGGTCGGTCGCAATCGTTTGCTCGCTGCGGCCCTCGGAACCCAGCGCCAGCCAGCACAGGCGGTTCAGGTCGACCCCATGCTCGGCCGCCTTGAGCTCGAGCAGGCGCTCGGTCAGCACGTCGTTGAGGTGGCTGATCAGGGCCGTGAGCTGGCGCGCCTGCACGCCCTGGCTTAGCAGGCTGCGGGCGAAGCGGCGGATGTCCTGGGCCACGAGCTTGAGCATGTCCACGTCGACCGCGGCGCGGATCGAGGTGCTGACGTGCTTGAGGCTGAGCCGCTGCATGGCGAAGAGATCACGCTCGGAGACGATGCCGATCACCACGCCGTCACGCGTGATCGGGACATGGCGGATGGTGTGGCGGCTCATGAGCAGGGCCGCGTCCTCGGCGGTGTGCTCGTGCGAGAGGTGGTGCACCGGCGAGACCATGACCTCGGCGATCGGCGTCTCCAGCGGCACGGCGCCCAGCGTCACGCGGCCCAGCACATCCTCGCGCGAGAGGATGCCCAGCGGTTCGCCGCGCTCGCTGGTCACCAGCATGGAGCCGATGCGGCGCTCGTGCATCTCGGTCAGCGCGGTACGCAAGGGAGTCTCAGGACGGCAGGTCACGGGCGCGCGCTGCACGAGGTCGCCCAGCGCGGTCTCCAGCGATTGCTCGGCCAGCGTCTGGGAGGAATAGGCCACCTGCAGTGCCTGGCGCGAGAGGTCGAGGAACTTGAGCACGCGGCGGTTGAGGAAATCGGCGAAGGGCACACTCTGCTGCGCCAGCGTCTGCATGGCCTCCACCGCCAGGGCCAGCACGAAGGTGTCCTCCGTGGCCTCGTAGGTGGCCGTCACGGCGCGGTGGGCTATGGCCGCACTGATGGGAAACAGGTCGCCGGTCTCGTACTGGAAGGCGCCGCCTTCAAGATCGGCCAGGCCGCTCTTGCCGCTGACGGCGCCACGGCGGATCAGGAAGAGCCGGTTCACCTCGCCGCTGCCGGGTTCGACCAGGATCTCGCCGGGGGCGAAGTAGAGCTGCTCGGCATGCGACAGGAAGAAATCCAGATCGGCCACGGCCATCAGCGAGAACGGGGTGTAGCGCGCGAGTTCCTGGCGCAGGTTGGCCAGCAGGCTGCCCGATGGGGTCTGTGCAGAGGCCATGGTCGCGGAAGCAGTCGCTTGTGTCATGGGAAGAATCCTGCCTTGGACTGACAGGACAGCTTAGCGCATATTCATACGAAAAAAGCCCGGCAACTCGCGTTGCCGGGCTCCTTCATCTGATCAGGATCAGATGTGGTTCACAAACACTCAGGTGGCCTGGGTGTTGATGTCGCCCTTGAGGCTGGGGTAGCGCACGTGGTCGACCAGTTCCTGGATCTTCTTGCTCGGGGCCGGGGTGACCAGGCTGACGAGAATGATGACCGCGAAACCGACCGGCACGCCGAACAGGCCCGCCGAGATCGGCTGGATGTCCCACCACAGCTGCACCGGCGAGGTCACGCCGAACACACCGCGCAGCCAGGGCTGGGTCGTCACCATGTAGTAGAAGGTCACACCCAGGCCGGCGACCATGCCCAGCGAGGCACCGATGCCGGTCGCGCGCTTCCAGAAGATGCCCAGAACCAGGCAGGGGAAGAACGCAGCGGCGGCAAAGGAGAAGGCTGCAGAGACCAGGAACAGGATGTCGGCCGGCTTCTGGGCGGCCACGTAGGCGGCAGCCAGCGCCACGACCAGCAGCAGGACCTTGGAGATGGTCACGCGGCGGGCGGTCGAAGCATTGGGATCGATCATCTTGTAGTACAGGTCGTGCGACAACGCGTTGGCGATGGTCAGCAGCAGGCCATCCGCCGTGGACAGCGCAGCAGCCAGACCACCGGCCGCCACCAGGCCCGAGATCACGTAGGGCAAGCCACCGATTTCGGGCGTGGCCAGCACGATGATGTCACCGCCGATGCTCATCTCGTTGAGCTGGAAGATGTTGTCCTTGTTGATGTCGGTGAAGGACAGCAGCGTCGGATCGACCTTGTTCCAGGCGGCCATCCAGGCCGGCAGCTGGTCAAAGGGCGTGCCCACGAGGACATGGAACACCTCGTACTTCACCAGCACAGCCAGGGCCGGGGCGGTGAAGTAGAGCAGGAAGATGAAGAACAGCGACCAGGTCACCGACTCACGAGCTTCCTTCACGCTGGGCACGGTGTAGTAGCGCATCAGGATGTGCGGCAGCGCAGCGGTACCGACCATCAGGCAGAAGATCAGCGCCAGGAAGTTGCGACGGGAAACGTCGTAGGCCTTCTGGGCGGCAGCATCGCCATTCGGGTCACCCGCGTACTGCGCAGCGTGGGCCGGCATGCCGTTGAGCGGACGGGACTTGGTGTCGGCAGCAGCCTTGGCGGCCGTCCAGGCCTTCTTGGCCGCGTCGGCGTCCTTGGGCAGGGCGGCAAGCGCCTTCTCGGCTGCAGCGATATCGGCACCCGGCGCATTGGCAGCCTTGAGCTCGGCCAGCTTCTGCTCGGCAGCGGCCTTGTCTGCGGCCAGGGCAGCAGCGGGATCCTTGAGCTTCTCGGCCAGGGCGGCAGAACGCTGCTTGAAGATCTCGCGGACTTCGAGTTCCTTGGGATCGGTGGCCAGCTGCTTTTCCTTGGCGGTGACCTTCTCGAGCTGGAAGCCGTAGACGGCTTGCGGCACGGGCACATTGGTCTGCTTGACGGACAACCAGACCACGGGGATCAGGTAGGCCACGATCAGGATGATGTACTGGGCCACCTGCGTCCAGGTCACGGCGCGCATGCCACCGAGGAAGGAGCAGACCAGGATACCGGCCAGGCCCATGAAGATACCGATCTCGAAGGCCACGCCGGTCAGGCGGGCGGTGATCAGGCCCACGCCGTAGATCTGTGCCACCACATAGGTGAAGGAGCAGAGGATGGCGGCAGCAATGCCCAGGAAGCGCGGCAGATGGCCGCCGTAGCGCTCACCGAGGAAGTCGGGAATCGTGAACTGGCCGAACTTGCGCATATAGGGCGCGAGGAACAGCGCCACCAGGCAGTAGCCGCCGGTCCAGCCCATGATGAAGGCCAGGCCACCATAGCCGGTCAGGTACAGGGTACCCGCCATGCCGATGAAGGAAGCGGCCGACATCCAGTCCGCGCCCGTGGCCATGCCGTTGTAGACGGCGGGCACGCGACGACCGGCCACATAGTATTCGGCAGCGTCGGTGGTGCGGCTCATGATGCCGATACCCGCGTACAGGCCGATGGTGGCGATCAGGAAGATGAAGCCGATCCACTGGCGCGGCAGCCCCAGCTGCTCGAGGATCGCCAGCGCGACCACGAACACCAGGAAACCGCCGGTGTACCACTTGTAAACCTTGTTGAGGTTTTGCTTGAACGCCTTATTGGCAGCCGCATTGGACTGGCCACCGGCGTCGGAACCAAACATTCCAGCCATGATTTACTCCTCGCCTTCTTCGACACCGTGCTCGATGTCGAGTTTGTTCATGTAGTGGGCGTAGTAGCCAATGATCAGCACGTAGATGATCAGGGAACCCTGTGCCCCCATCCAGAAGCTGAAAGGCCAGCCGAAAAAGTTAAAGCTCAAGTCGCGGGCGAAAAAGCCCACGACAAAGGTCACAACGAACCATATCGCCAGCAGGATTGCCGTGATATTGAGGTTCTTTCGCCAGTAGCGGCGGTGGCTTTCGGTCAACTCCATGTTTACCTACCTCCAACAAAGTCACCCTCGCGGGCAATACACAACCGCCACTTGTCTCCTCGTGGCCTGCAGCCGGGTTGCGGCTTATCGTTATCTGTCCCCGGCTCGCGCCAGGGCCATCAAGTACCCGCTCAGCTGGGCTGCGAAGCGCGGCTTGCAAGCAAGCCTGTCTCGCGCTCCAGCTGGGCGGCCACTTTGGGCTCGAACCCCTTGAGGTGGCGAATGATCTTCACCGCCTCGTCGGGCTCGTGCCGGTCGACATGAACCCGGGCCAGCTGGTACCAGCCGAAGGGGCTCATGGGCTGCAATTCCGTGTTTTTCTTCAGGGCCGCAACGGCTTCGTCGAAGCGGCGGTCCTGGATCAGGACGAGCGCCAGGCCGTACCAGGCGCGGTCCATCTTGGGGTCGAGTTCGATGACGCGGCGAAAGGCCGCCTCGGCCCGCAGGTGCTGACCGGCCTCCTCGAGCATGAACCCGAGGTTGAACCAGGCGGCGAGATTGTCGGCGTGACGGTCGACGAGCTGCTCCTGGGCCGCCAGAGCCGCGGCCTTGTCGCCCAGCTGGGCCAGCACGTGGGCACGGCTGGCCAGCGCATAGAAATCATTCGGGCGCATACCCAGCATCTGCTCGAAGCGCGACAGGGCCGCCGCCTTTTGACCGAAGACCAGCAGGGTGATGGCCTGCAGCTTGAGGAAAAGGTAACTCAGGGTGACGCTCATTTGCACAGCTCCACGCCGATCTGGATGCAAGTCTGGATCTTGTAGATCGTGGCACCCAGCCAGACGAAAAACAGCAGGAAGAAAGCGACCAGGGGGACGTGGCGGTCGAGCACGAACTTGGGCGTGAGGTAGCGGGCCGTCAGCACGAAGGGGCGGCTGACCATGGCCAGGATCTGATAGAAAAGGTTCTGATCTTTCTTGGCCCCGGCCAGCAAGCCGAGTAGCCATTGGCCGGCCATGGCCATGAGGGCGATCTCGGCGATCAGTTTGATGATGTTGGCGGCGAGCAGCATGGAGACCTAGCAATGCAGTTCAAGGCATTGTGGTTTTGGCTCTTACCGCTTTCTTACAAGCGTCGTGTAAATGCCGACAGTCGCGGGCAAGTCCTGTCAGGGTTTTCCCGGGACTCCAGGCACAAGGGGCCGATCCCTTGCGGCATCGGCCCCTTGATTCAGTCGCAGCTTATGGATGGGCTGCCTGCGCGTGGCGCAGATTACTTGGCCAGCTTCTGCCAGGTCTCCACCACCGAGTCGGGGTTGAGCGAGAGCGAGGTGATGCCCTTCTCGACCAGCCACTTGGCGAAGTCCGGGTGGTCGCTGGGGCCCTGGCCGCAGATGCCCACGTACTTGTTCTGCTTGCGGCAGGCGGTGATGGCGCGCTCGACCATGGCTTCCACGGCCGGGTCGCGCTCGTCGAAGTCGGCCGCCAGCAGCTCCATGCCGGAGTCGCGGTCCAGACCCAGGGTGAGCTGGGTCAGGTCGTTGGAGCCGATGGAGAAGCCGTCGAAGTATTCGAGGAACTGGTCGGCCAGGATGGCGTTGCTCGGCACCTCGCACATCATGACGATCTTCAGGCCGTTCTCGCCACGCTTGAGGCCATGCTTGGCCAGCAGGTCGATGACCTTCTTGGCCTGGCCCAGGGTGCGCACAAAGGGCACCATGAGCTCGACGTTGGTCAGGCCCATCTCGTCACGCACGCGCTTCATGGCTTCGCACTCCATCGCGAAGGACTCGGCGAAGTCGGCGCTGAGGTAGCGCGCGGCGCCGCGGAAGCCCAGCATGGGGTTCTCTTCCTCCGGCTCGTAGCGGCTGCCGCCAATGAGCTTGCGGTACTCGTTGGACTTGAAGTCCGACAGGCGCACGATCACCGGCTTGGGCCAGAAGGCGGCGGCAATGGTCGCCACGCCCTCGGTCACCTTGTCGACGTAGAAGGCGCGCGGCGAGGCGTGGCCACGGGCCACGGACTCGACGGCCTTCTTGAGGTCGGCGTCGATATTCGGGTACTCCAGGATGGCCTTGGGGTGCACACCGATGTTGTTGTTGATCACGAACTCCAGGCGTGCCAGGCCCACGCCATGGTTGGGCAGCTGGGCGAAGTCGAAAGCCAGCTGCGGGTTGCCGATGTTCATGGTGATCTTGACGTCGATGTCGGGCATGGCGCCGCGCTGCACCTCGGTCACTTCCATCTCGAGCAGGCCGTCGTAGATGCGGCCGGTGTCGCCCTCGGCGCAGCTCACCGTGACCAGCGTGCCGTCCTTGAGCGTTTCCGTGGCATCGCCGCAGCCGACCACGGCCGGGATGCCCAGTTCACGCGCGATGATGGCGGCGTGGCAGGTGCGGCCGCCGCGGTTGGTGACGATGGCGCTGGCGCGCTTCATCACGGGCTCCCAGTTCGGGTCGGTCATGTCGGTGACCAGCACGTCGCCGGGTTGGACCTTGTCCATCTCGCTGACGTTGTGCACCAGGCGCACGGGGCCGGTGCCGATCTTCTGGCCGATGGCGCGGCCTTCGGCCAGCACGGCGCTCTGGCCCTTGAGCTTGTAGCGCATCTCGGCCGTGGCGCCAGCCTGGCTCTTCACCGTCTCGGGACGGGCTTGCAGGATGTAGAGCTGGCCGTCGGTGCCGTCCTTGCCCCACTCGATGTCCATGGGACGGCCGTAGTGCTTCTCGATCACCAGGGCGTAGCGGGCCAGCTGCTCGACGTCGGCGTCGGTCAGGGAATAACGGTTGCGCTGCTCGGTGGGCACGTCAATGGTCTTGACGAGCTTGCCGCCGGCCTTCTTCTCCTCGGGCGTGGAGAAGACCATCTGGATCAGCTTGGATCCGAGGTTGCGACGCACCACGGCCTTCTTGCCGGCGTTCAGCATGGGCTTGTGCACGTAGAACTCGTCAGGGTTCACGGCGCCCTGCACCACCGTCTCGCCCAGGCCATAGCTGGAGGTGATGAAGACCACGTCCTCGAAACCCGACTCGGTATCGATGGTGAACATCACGCCGGCGGCACCCAGGTCGGAGCGCACCATGCGCTGCACACCGGCCGACAGGGCCACGTCGGCGTGGGCAAAACCCTTGTGCACACGGTAGCTGATGGCGCGGTCGTTGTAGAGGGAGGCGAAGACCTCCTTCATCTTGTGCAGCACTTCCTCGATGCCCACCACGTTCAGGAAGGTTTCCTGCTGACCGGCGAACGAAGCATCGGGCAGATCTTCCGCGGTGGCGGAGGAGCGCACGGCAAAGGAGGCCTGGGGGTTGCCGGCGGAGAGCTTGGCAAATTCTTCGCGGATGGCCTTCTCCAGATCGGCCGGGAAAGGCTGGGCCTCGACCATGGCGCGGATCTCGGCGCCGACGGCGGCCAGGGCGCGCACGTCCTCGGTGTCCAGCGCATCCAGCTTGGCGTTGATGCGATCGGCCAGGCCGCCGTGCTTGAGGAATTCGCGGAAAGCGTGGGCGGTGGTGGCGAAGCCCGTGGGCACACGTACGCCCTGAGGCAGTTGCGAGATCATTTCGCCGAGGCTGGCGTTCTTGCCGCCAACCACCTCGACGTCGCTCATTCTCAGGTTTTCAAACGGTACGACCAGGGCGGTCGGGCTGAAAAGTGCAGACATGGGAAAGCTCCAGAGTTTAAAAACCGGGTCGCGCAGGACGGCTCGCTGCCGCTTGCGCCCATGCCGACGGCCAGCCTTTGCTCTTGTTTTAGTGGGGCGGGGCAGGACATGGAAGAATTCGGGGTACGGGGCCAGACAGGGCCAGCCGGAATTCTAAGGCCGGGCTGATGGAACCGCCCGGTTTTTCCGATGTAACTCAATAACATTTTCCAGCCCCAAGGCCTGACCTGACCATGCCCAACCGCACTGTCTTCTTCATCTCCGATGGCACCGGCATCACGGCCGAGACCTTTGGCAACGCCATCCTGGCGCAGTTCGAGATCAGCCTGCACCATGTGCGCCTGCCCTTCATCGACACCGTGGACAAGGCCCACCAGGCGGTGCGCCAGATCAACCACACGGCCGAGGTCGAGGGCAAGCGCCCCATCGTCTTCACCACGCTGGCCAACGAGGCCGTGCACCAGGTCATCACCGAGGGCTGCAGGGGCATGCTGCTGGACATGTTCGGCACCTTCGTCAACCCGCTCGAGGACGAATTCGGCATCAAGTCCAACCACCGCATCGGCCGCTTCAGCGATGTGAGCAAGAGCCAGGCCTACCACGACCGCATTGAGGCCATCAACTTCTCACTCGCGCACGACGACGGCCAGTCGAACAAGGATCTGGAGAGTTCGGACATCATCCTGGTCGGCGTGAGCCGCAGCGGCAAGACACCGACCTCGCTCTACCTGGCCATGCAGTACGGCCTCAAGGCCTCGAACTATCCGCTGATCCCCGAGGACTTCGAGCGCCGCACCCTGCCCCCGGCCCTGGTGCCGCACAAGGCCAAGATCTTCGGACTGACCATCAACCCCGAGCGCTTGAGCGAGATCCGCAACGAGCGGCGACCGAATTCCAAGTACGCCTCGCTGGAGAATTGCCGCATGGAAGTGGCCGAGGCCGAGGCCATGATGCGCCGCGCGGGCATACGGTGGCTCTCGACGACGACCAAGTCCATCGAGGAGATCGCCACCACCATCCTGCAGGAGATCAGGCCCGAGCGGCTGAGCTACTGAGCCCGGAGCGGGCGGCACATAAAAAAGGCCAACGCGGCAAGGAACATGCTGCGTCGGCCGGCCCTTTGGAGAGCATCAATCTTGCCTATTCGGGGACGTAGACAATGCTGCCGTCCTTCATGCGATAGGCTGTGCCAGCCTTGTCGCCCTCGCCCTGGCCGATCTGGCCGCTGGCCTTGTAGCGTTCGATCTTCTCCCCCTTCTTGATCATCATCTCCATGGTCGGCTTGCCGGGATCGGTGATGACGGTCACGTCGCGCTGGCTGAAACTGTTGAGCAGCGGGTTCTGCGCCACGGTGATCAGCAACGCGGCGATGATGACGAGGAAGATGTCGATGATGTTGACCACCGACAGGATGGGATCGTCGCTGTCAGATTCGTGCAGCAGCTTGAGGCTCATGCCGTCTTCCCCTTCTGCTGCAGCAGCACCAGCTCCTCGGCCAGCCAGCGGCGACGCACGTTGGCCACCCAGTAGGTGATGCTGGCAGCGATCAGCGCCAGGATCACGGCCGAGAAAGCCACCGTCAGACTGCCTGAGACCTGGGCCAGATTGCCGTCGGACAGCGACTTGAGCGCCGGGCCCATGGGGATCATGGTGCCTACCAGGCCCAGCATGGGCGCGACCCGGCTGGCCAGACGCTCGGGTTCGAGCAGTTTGTGGGCATAGAGGTCGAGCTCGTCTTCGGTGGCTTCAGGCTTTCGCTCGACATAGCGCAGCAAGGGGAAGCCGCGCTGTCGACCTGTGTCCCGGCGCTGCCAGGCCTGCACGGCAAAGCCACCGAGCACGTAGAGCGAGTAGAGAAAAAGCAAGGCCACCAGCACGAGCACGGGCAGAAGAAACAGTTGCCCGATCTGGTACATCAGGGTTTCGATCATGGAGCTGGAGCTCATCGGGATTCCTTGGAAGCGGGTTGGGGAGACACAGGGTTGGAGGATTTGGGGCCGGCCAGACCGGGCAGCGGCATGGCACAGGGATCGGGGCGCTGCTTGCCGGTCGTGAACCAGAGCAGATCGAGACCCGCGCTGTCGTAGTCCTTGGGCACGGTCTGCCCCGCGTTCACCTCGACCAGGCCGATGGCGAGCGCACGTGCGGGCTCGACCAGGTGGCGCGGCACGGCGCGGTCGCGCCGGACATGACCGGCACCGGCGATCAGCACCACGGGGCCGGGCACACTGTCGAGCACGGCAGCCATGCGCGCATCCCGCGCACGCTGCGCACCTACCATGCCGGCCAGGATGGCTGGCGAGGGACGGTGGCCACAGTGGCCCTGGATCACATCGGTTTCCATCAGGCGCTGCTGCTCAGCATCGGCTGCTGGTGGTGCGGGCTGTTCGCCCAGCACGATGCGGCGCGCCTCGGCACGCGAGAGATTGGCCGCCAGCAGGGGCCAGCCCTGCTCGGCCGCGTGGGCGATGAGGTCACGGTACATGGGCCAGCGCCAGCCCTTGCGGTTCAGCTGCCCGGCATCGGCCAGGGCTTCCGCATCGCGCAAACCAGCCTGCTGGGCCTGCCTGAGGGCGGCCTGATGTTCGGTGTCGAATTGCTCCAGGGCCAGTGCCGGCTTGAGACCGCGCGCGCTCAGGGCCTGCAGCATCTGCAGCTGGCGTGCATGGTGGGCTTCGCTGTCATGCTGTTCGCCGAGCAGGACATAACGCGAGGCTGCGGCGCGCTGGAACAACTCGTCCAAGCGGATGTAAGCGCCGGCGTGCACGTCCCAGACGCGGTCCAGCAAGGGGTGAGGTTCTGTGGTCTGGGCCTGCGCTGCGGCCATCAGGCCCAGCGCCAGGGCCCAGGCCCCCAAAGTGCGTCGTTTCATGCGCGTTTCCACTGTCGCCAGCCTCCAAAGAACACCGCAGCGCCCAGGCAGGCCAGCATCAGCAGCATGCCCAGAGCCTGCACCACGGTCTGGGCCTCGGGCAGCACCTGCTCCAGCCGCATGCCCTCAACAATCGGCGGTGTCGGCGGCGCGGCTGCGGCCACGGCCTGGGCGTTGGCCGGCTGGGCCGCAATCGGCTTGCCCAGGCCGTAACCAGGGAGGCCCACGTACTCCTGGAAGGTCATGTTGTCGCTGCGCACGTCGTGGCGGCGCGCGAGCTCACGGTAGCGCGCCTTGAGCTCTTCCAGCGTGGCGCGGTCGGGCTGCCAGTAGTCCTGGCGTGCAGTCTCGATCATGCGTTCCATCATCTGGGCCAGCGCGTGCGGGTTGTTCTTCTCGAACCAGTCCTTCAGGCCCAGCTTGTGCTTGTCGCGCACATAGACGTCGACGAACTCCTGCCACTGGTCGCTGCGCACGATCTCGCGTGCCACCGTGGTCCAGCCCGTGAAGTTGTTCATGCTGTCGAGCATCTGCAAGGTGCCAGCGTAACCCTCCTTCATCAGGCCCTGGATATGGCCCGGGTGGAAGTTGCGCGTGCCCAGCTCCTTGGCCAGG
The DNA here is from genome assembly GCF_027532185.1 of Hylemonella sp. GTDB lineage: Bacteria > Pseudomonadota > Gammaproteobacteria > Burkholderiales > Burkholderiaceae_C > Hylemonella. Next base: position 153,104 of record NZ_JAPZSV010000003.1, read on the forward strand.
AAGTTGCTGGCGTGTTCAGCCTTGCCCGAACCGCTTCCGCGCAGGTTGGAGATGAAGAGTTCGGGCGCCTTGCCATCGAGGTAACGCACGGCCGTGGAGATGCCACCCAGGTACTGGAAGGGGTCGTCCGTGGTCAGCATGCCGTAGAGGTTGGAGGTGCGCGCCAGCACGGCGGCCTGCGTGCCCTTGAGGTGGGCGGCGTAAAGATTCAACTCCCCCGCGCCGCGTCCGCCGGCCTCCCGGGCCAGCTCGGCGCCGCTCTTGCCCCACTCGGTCTCGTCGGGACCGAAGGCGTACTGCATGCGGCGCAGATAGAGCTCGGCCAGCCTGCGGTCCCCCTGCTCCTTGCCCTTCCAGGTGTCGGTGGCCAGGGCCGCGTCGTCCAGGCCCGATCCGTATTCACCCGAGGCGCCCGAGTAGATGCGCGTCTCTCCCGCGCGCTGCGCGGCGTCGTGCCGCCAGCCCTGGGCCACGAGTTGCGCTGCGATGCGGCGACTGTTGGCCGCCACCGGGTTGTCGCCCTCTTCCACCGCCTGCGCCGCCAGCTGCGCGGCGCGCGCGAGCTGCTTCATGGTGTTGGGAAAATGGTCGCGGTACAGGCCGGTGGCCGAGAGCACCACGTCGATGCGCGCACGGCCGAGCTGTGCGCGCGGCACGAGCTTGACGCTGACCACGCGCCCTCCCGCGTCCCATACCGGCTCCACCCCCAGTGCCCAGAGCGCCTGGGCCTCGAGCATGCCCTGGTGGCGCATGGTCTCGACCGACCAGAGCGTGAAGGTGAACTTGCTCGGCGTCTCGCCGGTCTTCTCGCGGTGGGCTGCGACGAGCTTGTCCAGCGCCTCCTTGCCCGCGGCCCAGGCCGCCCGGGTGGGCACACGCGAGGGGTCGAAGCCGTAGAGGTTGCGCCCCGTGGGCAGGCTGTCCGGACTCTTGACCGGATCACCACCATAGGAGGTGGGGATGTAGCGGCCACCCAGGGCCGCCAGGAGCGCGCTGGTTTCGCCCTCAGCCTTGAGATCGTCGTGCCAGCGACGGCCCTGCTCCAGCTGCTTCTTCAATTCGGCGGGCAGGCCATCCAGGGGCCGCCCTTCAGCCAGATGGCTGCGCAGCAGAGTGTAGGGAGCGGTCTGCGTCATCTTCTGGTAGTCGGCGATCAGGGCCTCGTCTGCATCCTCTTGCCGGCCGTTGACATGGCGTGCCGCGGCTTCCCAGAATGGCTTGCCGAGCATCATCATCACGGTGTACAGGCGCCCCTGCTCGTCGGCGCCTCGGCCGAAGGTGTGCAGCCCCAGCGGGTGCACCGTCTGAGCCAGCTCGTGCAGGTGGTCGTGCAGCAGGGTGATGAAGGCCGGGAAGTCGGCCGTGATGCGCTCGCGGCTCCAGCCCATGTCCAGGGCGATGCGTTCCTTGATCACGGCAGCGGTGACCCGCTCGCGCAACTGCTCCTTTACGGCCCCCTCGTCCTGCGCCACCCATGCGTGCAGATCGTCGTGGATGGTGTTGAGCACGCTGTGCAGCCCGGCTGGTGCCATGGGCGGTGTCTGATGGCTCACGTTGACCGCGCGCCCGCGACGCTTGGTCTGCACCGCCTCGCCGATGTTGTCGACGATGTAGGGATAAATCACGGGGATGTCCCCTAGGGCCAGCAGCGGGTCGTCGTCGACCGCGAGACCACGCTCCTTGCCTGGCAGCCACTCCTGCGTGCCATGGGTGCCATAGTGCACCAGCGCATCGGCGCGGAACTGCTGGCGCATCCAGAGATAGGCCGCCATGTACGAATGCGGCGGCGCGGCGCTCGTGGAATGGTAAATCTCCTTGGTCTTGGCATAGACGCTCTGCACCACGGGTTCACCGCGCGGTGGCTGCGGCGTGATGATGACGTTGCCCAGCTTGAGGCGCGGGATCACAAAAAACAGTTCACCCTTGCGACGCACCAGTAGCACGGAGTCTTCGGGCTTGCCAGCGGCGGCGATCCAGGCCTCGCGCCTGGCCTTGGGCAGGCTGTCCAGCCAATGCCTGTAGCTCGAGAGCGGCAGCAGATCGGCCAGGTCGTCACGCAACAGGGCCTCGAGCTCCTGCGTCGCCTGGCCCGGGCGGTAGTAGGGTTTGAGCAGGCGCTGCAAACTGGCCAGCAGCGGCTCGGCTGCCGGCGCCTCGGTACGGTAGCCTTGGGCCTTCATCACCGCCAGCGTCTGCTCGAAGCTCTTGGGCAGGTTCATATAGGACGCACCCAGGTTCTTCTCGCCCGGCGGGTAATTCCAGAACATGAAGGCCACGCGCTTGTCCGCCGGGCTCGTGTGCGCGAGTCGCGCGAGGGCCAGCGCCTTGTTCGCCACGGCAGAAGCCTGCTCGGGGATGGGCTGGAGCTGGTCGTTGGCGTCGTTGGCCGCGGCCACCATGATGTCGTGCACACCCGCATACTCGGACTGGGCCAGATAGAAAGGCACATCCATCAGGGGAATGCCCACAGGGTCGTTGCGCCAGGCCTGCTCACCCCCCTTGCGGTAGGCCATGGCCTGGATCACCGGGATACCCAGCTGCTCAAAATCCGACCGACGGCCCTCGGGGTCCAGCGTGATCTGGGTGTTGATCAACACATCCGCCAGTCGCTTACCACCCGGTGCCAGCAAGGCCGGCAACTGGCCCTTGCCCATCACCGGGTTGTAGTAGGCCAGGGCCACGCCACCACCGGCTTCGATGCGCGCGATCAGGTCATCGACCAAGCCGCTCTGCTCGGCCGCGATCGCTTGCTGGTGGAAAGCAATGGCCACCACAGGCTGCCCCGGCGCCACCGGGCCGCGCCAGTGCAGATAGGACGCCGTGTCTGGGAAGACCAGCGTGGGCGCCTTGGGGTGGTAGATGGCCGTGGCCGGAAAAACCTGAGGCGCCGTGATGCCCACCCAGGGCTTGCCCGCCAGATGCGCGGCCGCAGTGGCGAAGAAATTCGCACTGTTGGCGCGCCCGCCGTTGACGTAATAGGCATGTAGACGCAGGGCCAGCTCGTCGGGCAGACGGCTCCAGCGCGGCTGGGTGGTGTGCAGCCATAACACGGGCGTCTCGGATTGGGCCAGCGCGGGCAGCGCTGGTGCCAGACGCGCACCCATCTGTTCCTGGATGTGATCGCGCGGGGCGTCGAAGAACACCATGTCGTAGCCGGCCCAGAGGCTGGCATCGATGGTGCCCAGCTTCTCGACGAAGCGGGCCTCGACCTTGAGTCCATGCGGGGCAGCCGCCTCGGCCAGGATCTTGAACTTGCCGGGGCTGATGGGGGCTGTGGTGACGAAGAGCAGCGTACCCGCCGCCCAGGCTGCGGCCGGCATGAGCCAGGCCAGCAGCGTGAGCAGGACACGCCAGGGTGCAAAACACCTGCCCCCCCCTGATTTCGCCTTGTTGTGTGTAGTGGCTTGCACCCCGGAACCTCTCGCTCTCAGAAACTGCGTGTCAGGCTGACTGTGAAATTGCGACCCGGCTGGCTGTAGGCGTCAATAACGTTGCTCGTAGCGCTCAGCCCACGGACATCAGCCCATTCGACATACTTCTTGTCAAAGAGGTTGCGCAGCCCCACATGCAACGTAGTGGCCTTGCTGAAGCTGTACCAGCCCGTGACATCAAACACCGCGTAACCCCCGGGCGTTGCCGCAGTGGTGCTGGCCGGTCGGTCCTGACGATGGACGGCCGTCATGCGAGTGACAGCCCCCCAACGGGCACCGCGCGCATAGCCCAGTCCCAGCACCAGTTTGTCAGGATCGACTGTTGCCAACGGCGTGGCGCCAGTCGCAGAGTAGGAGTCTCCCTTGACGTGGGCATAAGCCGCCAGCACGTTCCAGCGCGGCGTAAATGCCCAGTCCCCCCGCAGTTCAAAGCCGCTGATCTTGACGCGGCTGAGGTTGATCGACTGGTAGACGTCGGGCGTCGGTGCCGTGTTGTCCTGCACCAGCTGGTTGTCCGCGATGAAGTTCTTGTAGCGTCCCTGAAACACCGCCATGCTGTAGCGTCGTTCGCTGTCGCGCCCGCGCAAGCCCAGCTCCAGGGTGTCGCTGGTTTCCGACTTGAGGTTGGGGTTACCAATCGAGGTATAGGGCTGCGCTGCCGTCAGGTTGGTCACGCCACCGTTGACCTGACTGGCCTTGGGCGCGCGAAAGCCACGCGCGTACTGTGCAAAGGGCTGCGCGAAAGGGGCAAGTTTCCAGATCGCGCCGAGTCGCGGCGAGACCGCCGAGTCGCTCAGCGTTGCAGGCTCAGTCGTGTTGTTTACACGGTAGTAGGCGTCGGGTTTGGGCGTGAGCTTGAAACTGTCGAAACGCACCCCCGGAGTGACACTGAATTGACCCACGCCGATCTCATCCTGGACATAGGCGCCGACCGTCTGGTAGTCGGTATCGGGAAAACTCTTGTTGGGAACAAACGCCGTGCCAGAGCTGTTGTAGCCATCCTTGAAAGACGTCACCTCGGTCTTCGCCAGATCCACGCCATAGACCAAGCGATGCTTGACGTCTTGACCGAGGTGGGTCTCCATCTGCACGTTTCCGCCGATGGTGTTCTCGCCATACTGGGTGTCACGCGTGCGCACCAGCGGTGCCGCTGATCGCGCCTCAAAGCCAAACTGCTTGTTGCTGCTCTCCTGGCTGTACAGACTGGCCGTCAGCAGATCAAACCAGGCATGCTGCGGCGCAAAGCGGTAGTCCAGCTTGACCAGATCGCGCCGGATGTTTTCTTTCACCTCCACATCGGTCAGCGTGGCTGCGGCAAACGGGTCGCCGAAAAAGCTCAGGATGTCGGTGTTGTTCTCGCGTCGCAGTGACTCGGCGGAGATCTTGAACTGATGCGTCACGCTCGGCGTGAGCACCAGCTTGGCGAGGACGTAGTCCGACTGCGTCTCGGCCGGGTTGGGCGTCGTCCGGGAGCTGTTCGCCGCGTCATTGCTACCCATGTTCGAGGTCTCGTGGCCCCGACGCAGACTGGCCAGCACCATGCCCGAAACCGTGTCTCCCTTGAAGGCAAAGCTGGGGGCAAGTTGCCAGGAGCGGTCCACCGATGCGTAACCGGCCTTGAGATTGAATTGCGTGGGCTTGCCCAGGGTCAGCAGGTCTTGCGGGTCCTTGGTCACGAAGCTCACGGCGCCAGCCAGGCCATCGGAACCATACTGCGTGCTCGACGCCCCGCGCAGGATCTCGACCCGCTTGTAGCCTTCGGGGTCGATCATGTCACCGCGGCCTGCGGCATACGGACCGCTGGCGTAGGTGGACGGAAGGCTCACGCCATCGACCTGCAGGCGAACCTGATCGCCTTCGAGGCCCCGGATGTTCACGCCCTCGTTACCGGCACGCCCCGTCGCACTGAAGACGCCGGAGGCCCGATTGGGCTGTGCCCTCACCGAAACCCCGACCTCGTTGCGCATCAGCTCTTCGAGATCCGTCGGGTTCTCGCGCGCTATGTCCTCGGCAGTGATGGAGGTGATCGTCGCCGGCACCTCATCGATCTCCTGCTCCACCCGGCTACCGCTGACCACAACCTCCTTCATGGTGCGTCCCTGCGCCAGCTGTACGTCCGTGCTCTGCGCCCAGGCAACGCCGCCGCAGGCCAGGCCTACACCCAGCGCCAGCCGACTCAGGGAAAAACGACAGTTGCGTTCAGTCTGTGTGTTCATGTGTTCTGCCATCCAAGGAAGGGAAAAAAGGGTTGCTTTCGTCTCTGGCTGGCTGAACGACACAGCCCGGTGGGCCGCAGGTCTGGCTTGCTATGAAGAAACAGTATTTTACATGAGAATCATTTGTATTTAATAAATTGACGACAAAATGCCACGACGGCCGGAACAGCCAGGCACCTGCTGCTCAGAAACTGATCTGCAGCCCGGCCCGCAAGCTGCGCCCGGGCAAGGGCGCACGCCCCGGCACCGACTGGGTCAGGATGGAACTGGCCGAGTAGGCCAGGGTGTTGCCGATGTTCTCCAGTCGCGCATACCAGAGCAGTGTGCTGCGCTCCACCTTCGTACGGTAGCTGGCACCCGCATGCCACAAGGTATAGCCCGCCGTGGCCCGTTGTCCCTCGGGCACACGGTCCTGCGCGGCCAGGCGATCTGCACCGATGCGTGCGCTCCACTTCCCTTCACTCACCACGAAAGTGGCCCCCAGGCGCATGGGTGCAATGCGCGGCAGCGGCTGCCCCGTGCTCAGGTTGTCGGCGCGCACCACATCGCCCCGCAGGTTCAGATCCAGACGCCGCGGCCCGGACATCAGGCGCAGATCCGAGCCGGCCTCCAGGCCGCGAAAGCGGGCCTGCATCTGGTCGTAGCGGTAAGTAGCCGGGTTGGTCGATGCATCGCTGAGCATCAGGCCGATGTAGTTGTCGAACTCGTGCAGAAAGGCCTGCAGCTGCACCCGGTCGGCGCCCTGCTTCCAGGCCAGCCCCAGGTCCAGATTGCGCGAGCGCTCCAGGCCGAGGTCTGGGTTGCCCACGTCGGTGGTGTTGGTCGCCACGTGGTAGCCGTTGACGAACATCTCGTAGTCGCGCGGCGCGCGTTGCGTGGATGAGAAGTTGCCCGTCAGTTGCCAGGCTGGCGCGAGCTGCCATAGCGAACCCAGGGCAAAGCTGCGCGGCTGGAAACTGCGCTGGCCGACAAAGAAGCCCGAGGCCGTTGGATGCCCCTGGGACGCCACCTGCACCGACTCGGCGCGCACCCCCACGCTCAACCGTCCCCAGGTGCGCGGCAGATCCTCCTGCACGAACACGGCCGACTGGCGCGTACGACTGAAGGGCGCGAGCACGGTGTCGCCATCGGCCGAGTAGCGCGAACTCTCGGCCTGCAGGCCCAGTACGCCCTCGAAGGGTCCGAGCGGCGCATGACGCGTCTGCAGGCGCAGGTCGCTGCCGTCGCGGCGAAACAGGGTCAGCGGCGCGCCGGCGTCGAGCTCGGTGTGGCGATACTCCGTGCGGCTGGCCTGAACCTTCAGCGACTGCAACGGGCCTTGCAGGCGGCGGCGCTCGCCTTCCAGGGCCACGCGCACGGTCTGCATGTCGATCATCACGTTCTCCTCTGCCACCGTGCCGTACTCGCTGCCATAGCTGGTGACAGACAAGCCGAAGTAGCCTTCGTCACCGAAAACCGAGGCCCCCAGCGCCCCACCCCAGGACCGGGCGGCCGAGTTACACAGGCGCTGAGCCTGGATGGTGGCGCCACCACGTGAGCAGCTCAACGTGATCGGTACCGACATGTCCTGCGCGTTGCGCGACATCACGTCGGCGTGCACGGTGTAACGCGCATTGCCGGCTTCCAGCACCAGGGCGCCGGCGCGCTCGCGGTTGCCCGTGGCCAGGCTTGCATCGGCGCGGCCGCTGACGCCGCCGGCCGCGTCGAACTGCGGCTCGCGCGGGATGCGGTTGTCGATGACGTTGACCACACCGCCCACGGCGTTGCCGCCGTACTGCAGGGCCGCCGGCCCGCGCACCACCTCCACGCGCTCCATCACCAGAGGGTCCATGGGCACGGCATGGTCATAGCTCTGCCCCGAGAGATCGGTCGTCGGCGCGCCATTGCTCAGCAGTCGGATACGCTCGCCGTCGAGCCCGCGGATCACGGGGCGACTGGCATTGGGACCGAAATAGGTGCTGCTGACCCCGGGCAGGCCATCGAGCGTCTGTCCCAGGGTGGACTGACCGCGCTGTGTCAGTTCCTCACCGGCCAGCACGCTGACAGGCGCGATCTGCTCCGCAGCCCCCAGCGGATTGGCAGTGACCGTGACAGGCGCCAGCGTAGCGTTGCCTTCTTCGGCCACCGCCTGGGCTCGGGCGTCCTGGGCCGCCCACCCTAGCAGAGAGATCCCAAGCAGGCCGCAGGCAGGCACCACACGCAACATTCGAGTTCGGACCGCGCGACTCATCGTAATGAGAATTAATAGCAATTAAATCCAGGATTCTGACATGCATCACAGCCCAGCCCGGAGAATGAGAAGAATCAAGGCCCAAGACATGGAGATGTCTCGCCCTGAGCATGAATTTTGAGAAATCTCAACAAACAAGAATAGTTCTCATTTATAATGCTCCCATCATGTCGATCCTGATCCTGCTGGGTAGTCTGGTGTTGGTCGCTCTGGCCAGTTGCTGGATCTTCCGCAAATAGGACAGGGAAGCGACCTCCTCCGAGAATATGAGTCTGTCCCTCACTGCACCGCCCGCGCCTCACATGAACCGTCGCCTGCTGATTGCCACCAGCGTGGTCCTGCTGCACGTCTTCGTGCTCTGGGCTCTCCAGACCGGCCTGATGCGCCGCGCGGTGGAGATCATCGTGCCCGGCGAAATCCTCAGCGAGTTCATCAGCCCGCCAGCGCCGCCCGCGCCCCAGCCGCAGGCCCCCGCACCGCAGCCGGTCAAGCAGGAGGTGAAGCCGGTGGTGAAACCCACCCCGACCCCACCGCTGCCCGCCCCCACTCCTGAGCCTGCGCCTATGGTGGCACCCGCTGCCCCGGTGCCGGCCCAGCCTGCCATTGAAGCCAGCACGGTGGCCGCCGCGCCCGCCGCACCGCAGGCACCGGCCCCGGCACGCATCGAACTGCCCTCCAGCGATGCGGCCTATCTGAACAACCCCAAACCCTCCTACCCGGCGCTGAGCCGCCGCCTGGGCGAACAGGGCAAGGTGGTGGTGCGCGTGCTCATCGGCGTGGACGGCACGGCCCAGCAGGCCGAGATCCGCACGTCCAGTGGCTACGAACGCCTGGACCAGGCCGCGTTGGCCACCGTGCGCAGCTGGCGCTACGTGCCCGGCAAGCGCAACGGCACGGTTGAGGCCATGTGGTTCAACGTGCCGATCAACTTCGTGCTCGAATAATTTTTCCTTTGGAGTCTGCTATGGAATCGCATTTCGGTCTGTACAACGTCTGGGCTCAGGGTGACTGGGTTACACGCGGGGTCGCCCTCCTCCTGCTGGGCATGTCCCTGGCCACCTGGATGGTGATCCTGTTCAAGGCCATGGACCTCGTGCGTTACAAGAAGCTGGCGCGCCAGGCCGAGGGCTTCTGGCATAGCGCCGATCTGGCCGAGGGCCTGAACCGCCTGGGCCCGCCCGAGGACAACCCCTTCCGCGCCCTGGCTGAGGAAGGCCGCGAGGCCGTGGCACACCACCGCAACACCAAGTCGCATCTGCATGACAGCCTGGACGTGAGCGACTGGGTGACACGCTGCCTGCGCAACAGCATCGACCACGCCACCGCCCGCCTGCAGTCGGGCCTGGCCGTGCTGGCCTCGGTGGGCTCCACCGCCCCCTTCGTCGGCCTGTTCGGTACGGTCTGGGGCATCTACCACGCGCTGCTGAGCATCGGCATGGCCGGCCAGGCCACCATCGACCGTGTGGCTGGCCCCATCGGTGAGGCGCTGATCATGACGGCCCTGGGCCTAGCCGTGGCCATCCCCGCGGTGCTGGGCTACAACGCCCTGGTGCGCGGCAACAAGGCCGTGCTGGGCACGCTCAACAGCTTTGCGCACGACCTGCACGCCTACTTCGTCACCGGTGCCCGCGTGGGCGGCGGCGCAGACGCCAAGATCGTGCCCATGAAGAAGGCCTGATGCCATGGCTTTCGGAACCCAGGACGACACCGACGAGGTGATGAACGAGATCAACATGACGCCGCTGGTCGACGTCATGCTGGTGCTGCTCATCATCTTCATCATCACCGTGCCGGTGATGAAGCACTCCGTCAACGTGGATCTGCCGCAGGCCAGCAGCCAGCGCGAAGAGGTCAAGCCCGAGACGCTCAACCTCTCGGTGGACGCCAGCGGCAACTACTTCATCAACGAGTCGCGCGTCAGCGATACCGATCTGCCCCGCCTGCTGCAGGCCGAGGCCGCGCGCCAGCCCCAGCCCGACTTGCACATCCGTGGCGACAAGGCGGTGCGTTACGAGCGCGTCGCCCAGGCCATGGCCATGGCCCAGCAGGCGGGCCTGCGCAAGATCGGCTTCATCACCGAACCCGCACGCTGAGGGCGGCCCAGGCCATGGACTCCAGCCGTGATCACCGCCCGGCACAAGAGGCGCAGCGCCCGGCCCCGCCAGCCGGCGGGTCGGCCACACTGCGCCTGCCCGGCGGCCCCTCGCTGGACAGCCAGACGCTGCTGCAGGGCGGCCGGGCCGTGAGCATCCGCCACAATGGTGAGGTCTACCGCCTGCAAGCCACGCGCCAAGGCAAGTTGATCCTGACCAAGTAAAAGAAAAGGGCCCCGCGGGGCCCTTTTCTTTTGGCAGGATGGCTCTCAGAGACCGATGGCCGCGATGCCGGCGCGCGCGATCTGGGCGTCTTCCACCGATTTCACACCACTCACGCCCACGGCGCCCAGGCACTGGCCGTCCTTCATGATCGGCACGCCGCCTTCGAGCAGGCCGTCCAGGCCCGGGGCGCTGAGGAAGGAGACGCGGCCGCCGTTGATCATCTCTTCATAGATGCGGCTTTCGCGCCGGCCCAGGGCGGCCGTGTGGGCCTTGGCCGGGGCGATCTGGGCCGAGATGGGCGCGGCGCCGTCCAGGCGCTGCAGCCACAGCAGATGGCCGCCATCATCGACGATGGAGATGCTCACAGCCCAATTGTTCTTCAGGGCCTCGGCCTCGGCGGCAGCGGCGATGGTCTTGATGTCGGCAAGCTGGAGACAGGGTTTGGTTTGCATGGTGGGAAGTCCAGAGAAAAACACCCGCAAGCATAGCCCCAGAACGGTGCCCTGCAGCAGGGCAGCGTCGCAAAACTGCCATGACAAATACGCAGGAACCGTGGTGGATTGCGGGCTGGCGCTTGAATCCGCCTAGAATGGCCGCAACTAGGTACGGTCCGTGCCTACAGACAAGGAGAGACAGATGAACGATCAAGTCCAAACCTACGGCCAGACCGGCTACGGCCTGTCGGCCACCGAGCGCAACAAGGTTCTGCGCAATACCTACTGGCTGCTGGCCCTGAGCCTGCTGCCCACCGTGCTGGGCGCCTGGATCGGCGTGGCCACGGGCATCACCGCCTCGCTGACGGGCTTCGTCGGCCTGATCGTCTTCCTCGGCGGCGCCTTCGGCTTCATCTACGCCATCGAGAAGACCAAGAACTCGGCCGCCGGCGTGCCGGTGCTTCTGGGCTTCACCTTCTTCATGGGTCTGATGCTCTCGCGCCTGATCGCCATGGTGCTGGGCTTCAAGAACGGCGCCGATCTGGTGATGACCGCCTTCGCGGGCACGGCGGGCGTGTTCTTCGTCATGGCCAGCCTGGCGACGGTGATCAAGCGTGACCTGTCGGGCATGGGTAAGTGGCTGATGGTGGGCGCCATCGTGCTGCTGGTCGGCTCGGTGATCAACGTCTTCGTCGGTTCGAGCACCGGCATGATCGTGATCTCCATGCTGGCCATCGGCATCTTCAGCGCCTTCATGCTCTACGACATCAAGCGCATCATCGACGGCGGCGAGACCAACTACATCAGCGCCACCCTGGCCCTGTACCTGGACATCGTCAATGTCTTCCAGAGCCTGCTGGCCCTGCTGGGCATCTTCGGCGGCGAGCGCGAATAAGCTTCCGCACCTCTGACAGAAAGGCCCCTTTCCGGGGCCTTTTTCTTTTGGGGCCTGCACGCCGGCTTAAGCTATAGCCCCGACTGCCGATAACCTCAGTAAGCCATGTCTGTCCGTACCATGAACCCCCGCCTGCTCATCGCCTGCTCCGCCCTGTTGCTGGCCGGCTGCGACATCCCTGGGATGGGCCCGGATCCGCGCATCGCCATGCGCGAGGCCGAGGGCAAGGCCATCGGCGGCGCCTGCCGCTACGCCGTGCGCGGCATCGAAGAGTGCTACGAGCTCAATCCCAAGGCCCTCAAGACCGCGATCTTCGAAGGCTGGCGCGAGATGGATCAGTACATGCGCGAGAACAAGATGGAGGGTCAGCCCACACCCTCGCCGCAAGGGCAGGAGGCCGCTGCGGAAAAGAAGCCAGCCCCCGCCCCTAAACCCGCCGCGGCCGGCCAGAAATCGTCCTGATACTGCAGACCGATCCGGCGCGCCCGGCGACGCCTGAGCGACGGCTGCCCCTGCGACGCCATCGCGCCCTGCGCTCAAGCTGCCAGGTCGAAAACAGCCTTGCCTTGGTTCCGGCTCACATGGCTAGGCCGTCTGACCCTGTCCCGAAGCATCGAGATCAAAAACGGCGATGCTTTCCACGTGCGCGGTGTGCGGGAACATGTTCACCACCCCTGCCGCCGTGCAGCGGTAACCCGCCTGGTGCACCAGCAGGCCGGCATCACGCGCCAGCGTGGCGGGGTTGCAGCTCACGTAGACGATGCGTTGTGGCGGCGTCCAAGCGGCGCCACCCGGTGTGGCCGGGTGCTCGGCCGGATGGACCTTCTGCTGGTGCAGGTCCGCCAGTGTCTTGGCCAGGGCAAAAGCGCCTTCACGCGGCGGATCGACCAGCCACTTATCGGCCACCCCGTCCTGGATCAGCAGCTCCGGCGTCATCTCGAAGAGGTTGCGCGCCACGAAATCCGTGGACGCCAGGGCCTGCCCCGGGGGGCGCACCGCCTGGTTGTGCTTCAGGTTCTCGCGTGAACGCGCCACCAGCGCTTCACTGCCCTCGATGCCCAGCACCTCGCGCGCCTGCGTGGCCAGGGGCAATGTGAAGTTGCCCAGGCCGCAGAACCAGTCGATGACGCGCTCGTGTTGCTGCACCTCGAGCAGACGCAGCGCACGGGTGACCAGCACGCGGTTGATGTGCGGATTGACCTGGGTGAAGTCGGTCGGCTTGAACGGCATGGTGATGCCGAACTCGGGCAGGCCATAGGCCAGCTGCGGGGCGCCCTGCGGGTCCAGCAGGTGCACGGTGTCCGGGCCCTTGGGCTGCAACCACCATTGCACACCGGGATGCGCCTGTGCAAAGGCGCGCAGCCGGTCCTGATCACCGGCGCTCAAAGGCTCCAGATGGCGCAGCACCAGGGCCGTGACCTCGTCCCCGCAGGCCAGCTCGATCTGCGGGCAGGTCTCGATGGCATCCATGGACGCGATCAGTGCACGCAGCGGCATGAGCATGGCGTCCACGTGCGGAGGCAGCACCGGACAGCTCTGCATGTCCGCCACATATCGGCTCTTGCGCTCGTGGAAGCCCACCAGCACCGTGCCCTTCTTGTGCACATGACGCACCGACAGGCGCGCGCGGTAGCGGTAGCCCCAGGCTGGGCCTTCGATGGGACGCAGCACGGTCTCGGCCCTGACCTTGCCCAGATGCCAGAGGTTGTCCTCCAGCACACGCTGCTTCACAGCCACCTGAGCCACCGGATGCAGGTGCTGCATCTTGCAGCCACCGCAGGCGCCAGCGTGCAGGCCGAAATGGGGGCAGCCTGGGCGCACACGCTGCGAGGACTCGCGATGGATGGCCGTGACCACGCCGGCCTCCCAGTTGTTCTTCTTGCGGTGCACGCTGGCGCTGACCACCTCGAAGGGCAGCGCCCCTTCGACAAAGACCACCTTGCCATCGGGCCGGTGGGCGATGCCCTGGGCCTCGATGTCCAGGGATTCGATGCTCAGGGCATTCTCAGGATAGACGGGAGATGGAACGCGGGAATCTGACATCCCCCGATTGTCTCAGAGGACCTGCTCAGACCCAGGCACGCAGGTATTCATCCCAGTGCGGCTCGGTCGCCGCGAGCTGGCCCAGTGTGGCCTTGACCGTGGCGATCTCCTGCTCGTATTCCTTCTCGAGTAAGCCACCGCGCATCTTCTGGAAGCGGCAGTAGAGCAGGTAAGTGTTCATCACATCCGTCTCGCAGTAGCGGCGGATGTCTTCGAGCTTGCCGTCCTTGTAGGCGCCATAGACGGCCGAGCCATCCATACCCAGCTTGCCGGGAAAACCGCAGAGCTTGGCCATGGCATCCAGAGGCGCATTGTTCTTCGGCTGGTAGAGGGCCAGCAGGTCCATCAGGTCCAGGTGCCGCATGTGGTAACGGCTGATGTAGTTGTTCCACTTGAAGTCGCGGTCGTCCTCGCCCTGGTCCCAGTACTTGTCGGCCACCACGCCGTGCTGCAGGCCGCGGTAGTGCAGAACCGGCAGATCGAAACCACCGCCGTTCCAGCTCACGAGCTGGGGCACGTGCTTTTCCAGCGTGTTGAAGAAGGTCTGGATGACCTTGCCCTCGCTCTTGCCGTCGCGGTCGACGAAGGAGTGGATGCGCAGGCCCTCGGCGTTGCGGAACACGGCGCTGATCACCAGGATGCGCTGCAGGTGCAGGGGGGCGAAATCGCTCTGCCCCTTTTCCTTGCGCTCTTCAAGCCAGGCGGCGTAGACCTGTTCGTCCGTGCTGTCGGCTGGCATGTCGCGCAGGGCGCGCAAACCAGCCACATCAGGAATCGATTCGATGTCAAAAACCAGTACCGGAGAGATCATGATCTGACTGTACCAGCCAGATCATGATCTCTCCGACAGAGGCTTCAGGAACCCCCTCCTTGCCCGCCCCCGGCGGGGTGGGTTCAAAGCCGTCCGTCAAAGCAGGGCCTCGCGCGTGATGCCGCGGCGTGCCAGATGGCGCTTGAGCTTGAACAGGGCCTCGTTCTGCACCTGACGCACGCGTTCGCGCGTCAGACCCAGGCGCTGGCTCAGCACGTCCAGGGTCTCGGGCTCGCGGTCGTGCAGGCCGTAGCGGCCTTCGAGCACCTCACGCTCGCGGGCCGAGAGGCTCAGCAGCCAGTCTTCGAGCATACGTTCGACCTCATGGGTATGGGTGATGCCGCTGGGATCGAGCGCCAGCTCGTCGACGACGGTCTCGCCCAGGGTCTGCTCGCCATCGGTGCGTTCGATGGCGGCGTCCAGCGAACGCGGCGTCTCGGCCAAGGCCAGCAGTTCGGCGACCTCATGGATGTCACGTCCGAGGAAGTCGGCAACATCCTCCACGCGCACACCGTCGGGACGACGGGCCGTGAAGTGCGCGTCGTTCTCCAGTTCGCGGCGCGCGCGCAGCACCTGCTGCAGCTCGCGTACCACGTTGACCGGCAGGCGGATGACGCGACCCTGCTGGTGCAGCGCGCGCTCCACCGCCTGGCGTATCCACCAGGTGGCGTAGGTCGAGAAACGGAAGCCGCGCTCGGGCTCGAACTTCTCGATCGCGTGCATGAGCCCGAGGTTGCCCTCCTCGATCAGGTCCGACAGCGGCACGCCGCGGCCCAGGTAGAGCTTGGCGATGCTGACGACCAGGCGCAGGTTGTGCTCGATCATGCTCTGGCGCGCTGCGAAGTCGCCGGCCCGCGCGCGCACGGCGGTGGCGTACTCCTGCTCGGGCGTGAAGAGTTCTGTGCGCCGCACCTGGCGCAGGTAGGAGGTCAGCGCATCGCCGGAATCCCCCCCCAGCTCGCTCGCCGCGGCGGGCGGGATCTCGCCATCGGACGTGAGCGGTGTCGGCGCACCGTCATCAAGCACCCGGGGTTCAGGGCGCGCAGCAGGCTGGCCGTGGAGGGTGCGTCGGGGCATGGCGGTTCCTCACGGCTTGTCGGTCTGCCTAGCGCGGCGGCAGGTACTTGGTCGGATCGACCGGCTTGCCCTGGCGCCGCACCTCGAAGTGCAACTTCACGCGATCGGCATCGCTGTTACCCATCTCGGCGATCTTCTGTCCCCGGCGTACGGCCTGGTCTTCCTTGACCAGCAGGGTCTTGTTGTGGGCATAGGCCGTGAGGTAGACGTTGTTGTGCTTGAGGATGATGAGATTGCCATAGCCGCGCAGGCCCGCGCCCACGTAGACGACCCGGCCGTCGGCGGCGGCCAGCACGGGCTCGCCGGCCGTTCCCCCCAGGTCCAGGCCCTTGTTCTTGACCTCGTCGAAGCCGGCGATCACCGGGCCGGGCACGGGCCAGATCCAGCTCAGGCCGGATTCGTTGGCAGGCTCAGGCGTGGCGGCGGCGGCCGGCGCTGCAGCGGGACGCGCCGCCGTGGATGTCTGGCCCGGCTGGACCTGTGTGGCCGCGACGCTGCCCGAGCCGATAGGCCGGGTCACGACGCCGTTGCCATCGGGCGTGCCAGCGGCCGCCGCGGTCAGTGCCGCCGTGGGGGGCAGCACGCGCAGCACCTGGCCCACGCTGATCTGGTTGGGTTGTTCCAGGTTGTTCCAGGCCGCGATGTCTTTCCAGTTCTGCCCGGTCTCCAGGCCGATGCGGATCAGGGTCTCGCCGGGCTTGACGGTGTAGTAGCCCGGCTTGCCGGCATTCTCGAAACCCGGGGGCTGCTTGACGGCGGCGGTGTTGGGGTCCAGCACAGGACGGGCCACAGGCGCACGCCGATCCTCGACGGGCGCGGTGCCGGGACCGGTGCCGCAGGCCGCCAAAAGCAGCGCGCCCGACAGCAGCAGGACCACCAGCCCAGATCGTCGCGTCGTATCCGTCATTGGGGAGCTCTCCTTCATGCGATGCCCGATTTTAGAGGGACAAAGTGCACAGCCTCAAGCAAGCTGTGCTGCACACCTGTAGGGGTTTTATCGAGCACCAGCAGAGCCTGCGCTCCACCGGCCGCACGGGCCACGGGTGCCACCAGACGCCCGCCCACCGCCAGCTGTTCAACCCAAGCGGAGGGCACGGCCTCACCTCCCGCCGCGGCAATGATGCCCGCGTAGGGTGCGCCCTTGGGAAAGCCCACCATGCCGTCGCCAAAGAGCAGATGCACATTGGGCAGGCGGAAGTGGCGCAGGTTGGCGCGCGCCTTCTCGTGCAGGCCACGCAGACGCTCGATGCTGTAGACCTCCCTGGCCACCAGGCTCAGCACGGCGGCCTGGTAGCCGCAACCGGTGCCGATCTCGAGCACGCGGCCCAGGCGCGCGCCCGGTGCCAGGCCAGGGCAGGCCAGCAAGAGCTCGATCATGCGCGCCACGACGTTGGGCTTGGAGATGGTCTGGCCCAGGCCGATGGGCAGGCTGGTGTCTTCATAGGCCTGGGGCGCGAGCGCCGTGTCGACGAAACGGTGCCGTTCCACCCGCCCCATGGCGTCGAGCACGCGCGCATCCTTGATGCCCTGGGCTGCAAGTTTCTGCACCATGGCCAGCCGCACGGTCTGCGAGTCCAGTCCCAGCCCCTGGGGCATGGACGGCAACGGCGCGGCGCGCATGGCCACCGGATCCCGCGCCGGTGCGGGGGCGCTGCTGCGCGGCGGCGCCAAGGGCTGCGTGCGTGCGCGCGATGCCGCATCGGCCGGACGGTCCAGCCTCGCCGGGAAGCCGGGACGCTGGCGTGTGCTCATGCCGCGGCTTTCACGGCGAGCTGCGCGATGGACTGGGCCCAGTAGCCCAGCTTGTCGTGGTCGGCCAGGTCCACCTTGAGCGGCGTCACCGAGACATGGCCATGTGCGGTGGCGTGGAAATCCGTGCCCTCGCTCTCGTCGAGCACGGGGCCGGCGGCGCCGATCCAGTACATGGTCTCGCCACGCGGGCTGGTCTGGGTGATCACGGGCTCGGCCGCGTGACGCCGGCCGAGACGGCAGACCTTGGCCGGCTTGAGTTCCTGCAGCGGCAGGCAGGGAATGTTGACATTGAGCAGCCAGGGCTGCTTGCCCACCATGTTCTGCAGCAGCATCTGCTGCACCAGTTCGCGCGCTCGCAAGGCGGCGGCATCCAGATGCTTCCAGCCTTTCTCGGTCTGCGAGAAGGCGATGGCCGGGATCCCGAAGAGGTAGCCCTCCATGGCCGCGCCGACCGTGCCGGAGTAGATGGTGTCGTCGCCCATATTGGCGCCGTTGTTGATGCCCGAGACCACGAGGTCGGGCCGGTAGCCCAGCAGGCCGGTGAGCGCGATGTGCACGCAATCGGCCGGCGTGCCGTTGACGTAACGGAAACCGTTGGCCGCGCGGTGCACATAGAGCGGGGAATGCAAGGTCAGCGCGTTGGACTTGGCACTGTTGTTGTGCTCGGGGGCCACCACCTCCACCTCGGCCACATCCTGGAGCGCCTCGTAGAGCGCCACGATGCCCGGGGCCTGGTAACCGTCGTCGTTGGAGATCAGGATCTTCATGCTTGCGTCAATTGTAGGGGGACGTCACCCGAGGGACATCACGAGCCACAGGCACGCACGTATCATGCCCGGCTGACATCCAAACTGGAGACACACAATGCACGCATGGCTCTGCACTGACCCCACCGGCGTCGAGGCCCTGGAGTGGAAGCAACAACCCACACCGCAGCCTGGCCCGGGCCAGGTGCTCGTCGAGATCAAGGCCGCCAGCCTGAACTTTCCCGATCTGCTGATCGTGCAGAACAAGTACCAGATCAAGCCGCCGCTGCCCTTTGTGCCGGGCGCCGAATACGCGGGCGTGGTGCAGGCCCTGGGCGAGGGGGTCACGAACCTGAAGGTCGGCCAGCACGTGGCCTGCCTCTCGGGCACAGGCGGCTTCGCCACCCACACGCTGGCGCCGGCCGCGCTGTGCATGCCGCTGCCGCCGGGCTTTCCGTTCGAAGATGCCGCCGCCTTCATCATGACCTACGCCACCTCGCACCACGCGCTGATCGACCGCGGCCAGCTCAGGGCCGGTGAGACGGTGCTGGTGCTGGGTGCCGCCGGTGGTGTGGGCACGGCAGCCATCCAGATCGCCAAGGCCCAGGGCGCACGCGTGATCGCCGCCGCCTCCAGTGACGACAAGTGCGCGCTGTGCAAAAAAATCGGCGCCGACGAGACCACCAACTACAGCACGCAGGATCTGCGCGAGCAGCTCAAGGCCTTGACCGGCGGCAAGGGCCCTGACGTGGTCTATGACCCCGTGGGCGGCGAGCTGGCCGAACCGGCCCTGCGCTCCATCGCCTGGCGTGGTCGTTACTTGGTCATCGGCTTCGCGGCCGGCCCCATCCCGGCCCTGCCCTTCAACCTGCCCCTGCTCAAGGGTGCGTCCATCGTGGGCGTGTTCTGGGGCGACTTCGCCAAGCGCGAGCCGCAGGCCAACGCGGCCATGATGGGTGCGCTGGCCCAGTGGTACGCGCGAGGCTTGGTCAAGCCCGTGCTCGACAGCGTGCTGCCCATGGCCGAACTCAAGGCGGCCTATGCCCGCATGGGCGCGCGCGACGTGAAGGGTAAGCTGGTGCTGGTCAACTGAGAACTTGCGCATCCATCGCCTGCGCGACCTGATCGCTGAGATGTCCGCCGAAGTTCTGCGCGCCGGACAAGACTTGTCGAAAATCCGGGGCTTGCTTCGTCGTGCATCATGAACACCGATGCAAGGCCCTCACCGATGACCACGAACACCCCGCCTGCCCCTCCGTCCGACACCCCTCCCGCGCTTGCCGGCCGACGCGAATGGATCGGCCTGGCGCTGATCGCCCTGCCCTGCGCCGTCTACGCCATGGACCTCACGGTCCTCAACCTGGCCTTGCCGGCCATCAGCGCCGACCTCCACCCCACGCCCTCCCAGCTGCTGTGGATGATCGACATCTACGGCTTTCTCGTCGCGGGCTTTCTGATCACCATGGGGACGCTGGGCGACCGTATCGGGCGCCGGCGCCTGCTGCTGATCGGCGCGGCGGCGTTCGCGGCCGCCAGCACCCTGGCGGCCTACGCACACAGCGCCGAGGCGCTGATCGCGCTGCGTGCGCTGCTGGGCGTGGCCGGCGCCACGCTGGCGCCGTCCACGCTCTCGCTGATCCGCAACATGTTCCACGACGAGCGGCAGCGCCAGTTCGCCATCGGCATCTGGATCACAGCTTTCTCGGTGGGCAGCGCCATCGGCCCGCTGGCTGGCGGGGTGCTGCTGCAATGGTTCCATTGGGGCTCGGTCTTCCTCGCCGCAGTGCCCGTGATGCTGCTGCTCCTGCTGCTGGGCCCCGCTTTCCTGCCCGAGTACCGGGACCCGCAGGCGGGCCGGATCGACCTGCCCAGCGTAGCGCTCTCGCTGGGCGCCGTGCTACCCCTGATCTGGGGCCTGAAGCAGTTCGCAGAGCACGGCGCCGTCCCGTCCGCCTTCGCGGCCGTGCTGGTCGGCCTGGGAGTGGGCCTGCTCTTCGTGCGGCGTCAGGGCCGACTGGCCTACCCGCTGCTCGACCTCGGCCTGTTCCGTCGCGCGGCCTTCTCAGCCGCGCTGACCACCTACGCGCTGTCGTGCCTGGCCATGTTCGGCGTCTACATCTTCATGACGCAGTACCTGCAGGGCGTGCTGGGCCTGAGCCCGTTGGCAGCCGGCCTGGCCACCGTGCCTTGGGCCCTGAGTTTTGTGGTCGGTTCACTGGCGGCGCCCCGGCTGGCCCGGCGCTGGCCCGCGCACCAGTTGCTGGCTAGCGCCCTGCTCATGTCCGCCATCGGCTTCGCCTTGCTGCTGCTCACGAACCATGAACGTGCGACGCTGCCCGTGATGATCTTCGCCACCATCGTGATGAGCCTGGGCATGGCGCCGGTCTTCACCATCGGCACCGAGATCGTGGTGACCTCAGCGCCGCCCGAACGCACCGGCGCAGCCTCGGCCATGGCCGAGACGGCGTCCGAGTTCAGCGGCGCCTGCGGCATCGCCATCTTCGGCAGCCTGGGCACCCTGCTCTACCGTGAACGCCTGCTGGCCGCCTTGCCGCAGGAGGTGCCCCTGAGCAGTGCGACGGCGGCCGGGGCCTCACTCGGTGGCGCCCTGAACACCGCGGCGGGCCTACCCGAGGCGGCGGGCAGCGCGCTGCGCCATGCGGCCGGCCTGGCCTTCACCGATGCCTTGCACGCGGTGGCCGCGGCCGGCGGTGTGCTGCTGCTGATCGCGGCGGTGCTGGTGCGGCGCATGCTGACACCGCGCGGGGATGGACAGTCCGCTTAGTTGATCACCAACGGCGGGAAGGACTTCACCAGATCGTCCACCGCCTTGATCTGCGTGAGGAAGGGCTCCAGCTTGTCCAGCGGCAGGGCGCTGGGGCCGTCGCACTTGGCCTGGTCAGGATCGGGGTGCGCTTCCAGGAACAGACCGGCCAGGCCCACGGCCATGCCGGCGCGCGCCAAGTCCACCACCTGCTGACGTCGGCCACCGGACGCCGCGCCACCCGGGTCACGCTGCTGCAGCGCATGCGTGACATCGAAGAGGATGGGCAGATCGTTGGTGATCTTCTTCATCACGCCGAAGCCCAGCATGTCCACCACGAGGTTGTCGTAACCGAAGCTGGTGCCACGGTCGCAGAGGATGAGCCGGTCGTTGCCGGCTTCCTTGAACTTCTCGACGATGTGGCTCATCTGCGAGGGGCTCAGGAACTGCGGCTTCTTGATGTTGATGTGCCGGCCGGTCTTGGCCAAGGCCACGACGAGGTCCGTCTGACGCGCCAGGAAGGCGGGCAGCTGCAGCACGTCCACCACCTCCGCCACGGGTGCGGCCTGCCAGGGCTCGTGTACATCGGTCAGCACGGGCACGCCGAACTCCTTCTTGACCGCCTCGAACATGCGCAGGCCCTCCTCCAGGCCCGGGCCACGGTAAGAGTGGATGGAGGATCGGTTGGCCTTGTCGAAACTGGCCTTGAAGATGTACGGCATGCCCAGCTTGCGCGTCACGCGCACGTACTCGGCACAGGAACGCAGGGCCAGATCCTGCGACTCCAGCACATTGATCCCGCCGACCAGCACCATGGGGCCGTGGTTGTTGAATTGGATGTTCATGTTGCTACCTGCCTTTGAACTGCCGGAACGAAAAAGCGGCGCTATCTTATCGATAGCGCCGCTTCTGGAATCAGGTGGGGTGGCTGATGGGACTCGAACCCACGACAACAGGAATCACAATCCTGGACTCTACCAACTGAGCTACAGCCACCGTGAGCCGGAGATTATAGCCCGAATCGCCGTCAGGAACCGGCGCCTGCCGGGCGCGGGACCTTGATCTGGACCTCGAGCCTGTCTTGCAGCAGACGGTAATAAGCCTGGCCTTCGGCCTGCATCCACCACTGGGCGTACTGGGCACGCTCCTGGCGCTGTGCATCGGCTGCAGACGTCGGGCGCTCGACGCGTTTGTTCACGCGGGCCACGGCATAGCCTTGCGGCCCCAGGTCCACACCCACCCACTGGGGCAGCTGGGCGCTGTCGGCGCGCAGCACGGCGTCCAGCACGGCCTGCGGCAGGTTCTGCAACTGGTCACGCGAGAGCACCTGAGGCGCCGAGAGTCTGGCGCTGGCCGGCTCGGCCTTCCAGGCGGCCAGCTTCTGCTGCCCCTCCTGGCGCGCCAGCTCCGCAGCGCGGGCCTGCACGACGCGCTCGCGCACGGTGGCGCGCACCTCGGTCAACGGCAGGGTGCGCGCGGGTGCATGCTCGACGATGCGCGCCGCTGCGAGCTGGCTGGGGGCGATCTCCACGGCCTCGGTGTTGCGCTTGTTGCTGACCGCGTCGGGGCTGAAGACGGCTTCCAGCAGCTTGGCACTGGCCAGCACGCCACGGGCGCCGGGTGCCGGCTCGCGCTGCAGGGCGCTGGCGGTCTGGATGGTCAGCCCGAGCTTGTCGGCCACAGGCTTGAGGCTGTCGGACTGCTCGTAGACACCGTTGGTGAAGATCTCGGCAGCTTCGGCGTACTTGGCGCGGGCTTGCTGATTCTTGAGGTCTTCCTCCAGGCTGGCGCGCAGCTCGGCAAAGCTCTTGGTCTTGGGAGCCTTGATGTCGGTGACGCGGATGATGTGGAAACCGAAGTCGGACTCGACGACGCCGCTGATCTCGCCCTTCTTCAGGGCGAAGGCTGCATCCTCAAAGGGCTTGACCATGGCGCCGCGCCCGAAGTAGTCGAGGTCACCACCATTGGGAGCCGAGCCCGGGTCCTGCGAGTGCTTCTTTGCCAGCTGCGCGAAGCTCTCGGGCGCCTTGCGGGCCTGAGCCAGCAGCTCCTCGGCCTTGGCGCGGGCTTGCTGACGTTCGTCAGCCGGCGCGTCCTTGGCCACGGAGATCAGGATGTGGCTGGCGCGGCGCTCTTCTGGGCCGCTCAGGCGCGCCGCGTTCTGCTCGTAGTAGCTGCGCACATCGGCCTCGTTGAGGCGGACGGTCTTGCGCACGGCGTCGATGTCCAGCACGATGTATTCGATGCGCGCCTGCTCGGGCGCCTGGAACAGGCTCTGATTGGCCTGGTAGAAAGCCTCCAGCTCGGCATCGGTCGGCTGCACGCGAGCGGCGTAGTCGGCCGTGGCAAAGCGGGCCAGTTGCACTTCGCGGCGCTCGAACCAAGCGCCCAGGGCCAGATCGGCCGGCACGCCGGCGATGAAGGCGGTCTGTGCCACACCGGCCTGCACCTGGCGCGCGGCCAGATCGGCGCGCATGCGGGCCTCGAACATCTCGGGGCTCATGCCCTGGCGGCCCAGCAGGTCGCGGTAGCGCTCCATGTCCAGGCTGCCATCGGCGCGGCGCAGCTGGGCAATGGCGGGAATGGATTGCAGTTCGCGGGCCAGGCGCACGTCACTGGCGCCCAGGCGCGCATCCTGCGCGGCCTGCTGCAGCACGCGTTCGCGCACCAGACGCTCGAGCGTGGCGTAGCGTACGGACTCCGAGTCCAGCAGCTTGGCGTCGATCGTGGGCATGAGTTGGCGCACGCGCTCGACCTCCTCGCGGTGCGCGGCCTCCCACTCGCCGTTGGTGATCTCCACCTTGCCGACGCGGGCCACCGTACGATCCTTCTCGATCATGCGGTTGTAGCCGTCGACGCCAACCAGCACAAAGGACGGGATGATCAACAGGAACAGCACGACCATCAGGATCTTGTTGTGCTTGCGGACGTGTTCAAACATGAGCGCGCTCTCCGATAAAAAACAAAAGGCGAACACACTGTTCGCCTTCGCCTGGGTGGTGGGTGCTGACGGGATCGAACCGCCGACCTACGCCTTGTAAGGGCGCCGCTCTACCAGCTGAGCTAAGCACCCCACCGGAACAGGTCAGTTCAGTGCATCCTTCAGGGCCTTGCCCGGACGGAACTTCGGCACCTTGGCGGCCTTGATTTTAATCGCAGCGCCGGTGCGGGGATTGCGACCGGTGCGGGCAGCGCGCTTGCCAACGGCAAAGGTGCCGAAACCCACCAGAGACACCGAGCCACCTTTTTTCAGCGTGGTCTTGACGGCGCCAATGGTGGACTCCAGAGCACGCGTGGCAGCAGCCTTGGAGATGTCGGCGTGCTTGGCAATGTGTTCGATCAGTTCAGTCTTGTTCACAAAGATCCCCTTGTAATGGAAACGACATTAATCAGTTTGTCTCTTGAGTAATTCTGGCTCTCCGATCCGGCGGGCTGACCGGATGCGGTTGGCTAGGCCGGCCGCTTGCACGGCTGCATGGAATTAGAGCTACGGACTTCGACCGTGTCAACAAGCCATGCGGCATAACAACAGCGTGGGGGCGAATTCTAGACGCATTTCATGCGCAAACTCCTGAGCCGGAACACAAAAAAGTTCATGCATGGCATCCCGCCTTCACGTGCGCACCAAAATCGGTTAGTCCCCGCTCAGCGCGCCGCACGCACCACAAGACTCACGCCGAGCGCCGTCAGCGCGGTGCCCACGATCGTCGTCAACGTGATGGGCTCGGCAAACAGCATCCATGCCATGAGCGCCGTGGTGGGTGGCACCAGATAGAGCAGGCTGGTGACGCTGGTAGCCGCACCGCGCTGGATCAGCAAATAAAGCAGCGAGCTGCCGCCCAGCGTGAGCCCGAGCACCGACCAGGCCATGGCGCCCGCCAGCTCCCAGTTCACGGCCCCGTGAGCATCGACCCATCGCACGGCCTCGGTCTCGAACAGCGCCAGAGGCAGGGTCACGACGAGCGCCGCGAGCAACTGGACGGCATTGGCGCTGCGCACATCACAAGGTGCTACAAACTGTTTCTGGTACAGCGTGCCGACGGTGATGCTCAGCAGGGCCAGGACGGCCAGCCCCATATTGAACGCAGTGGCCTCGCCGCCAGCACCGAACTTGCGGGCCACCACCAGGGTCAAACCCGCAAAACCCAGGGCCAGGCCCAGCCACTGGCGCCGTGTCACCGAGGAGCCACGGGACGAGAGCCAGATGGCCGTGAGCACCGGCTGCAGACCGACGACCAGAGCCACAAGACCCGAGCCCATGCCCGCCTTGACGGCTGCCCACACGCCACCCAGGTAACCTGCGTGCATGAGCACCCCGGTCACGCCCAGGTGCAGCCATTGCGCGCGTGTGGCGGGCCAGGCGACGCGCGCCAGCAGGATCCAGGGCAGGAAACAGAGGATGGAGAGCACATACCGCCAGGCCAGAAAGGACAGCGGCGGCGCATGGGGCATGCCGTAGCGCGCCACGATGAAGCCCGTGCTCCAGATCAGCACGAAGACCAGAGGCATGGCCCGCAGCAGGGCCCGGCTGTCGCCGCGGTGACTCATGGGCTGGCCCGGTTCATTTCACGCGGGCACGGATTTCCGGCAGCGCCTTCTGCAGGTAATAGACCATGGACCAGACGGTCAGCACGGCAGAGATCCAGATCAGGCCGGTACCCCAGAGATGGGTATCGATCAGGCCGAAGAGATGGTCGTCGTAGAGCAGGAAGGGAATGGCCACCATCTGCACCGTGGTCTTGACCTTGCCCAGCATGTGCACGGCCACGCTGCGGCTGGCGCCGATCTGCGCCATCCACTCGCGTAGCGCCGAGATCGCGATCTCGCGGCCAATGATGATGAGCGCGACGAAGACGTCGATGCGGTCCAGGTGCACCAGCACCAGCAGGCTGGCGCAGACCAGAAACTTGTCGGCCACCGGATCGAGGAAGGCGCCGAAGGAGGACACCTGGTTGAGCTTGCGCGCGAGATAGCCATCGAGCCAGTCGGTCAGCGCGAACAGTACGAACATCACGGTGGCAATCAGGTTGCGGGTGGCAGGCTCCAACGGCAGGTAGAACACCCCGACGATGAGTGGAATCGCGACGATGCGCGTCCAGGTCATGAGGGTGGGGATGGTAAAAAACATGATCCGCATTGTGGCACGGCGGCCGGGACACCTCAGTGCAGCGCGCGGTAGATGGCCTCGGCGAGTTCGTGTGAGACGCCGTCCACCGAGGCCAGGTCCTCCACGCTGGCCCCTGCCACACCACGCACGCCACCGAAGCGCTGCAGCAGGCGTGCGCGCCGTTTGGGGCCGACGCCTGGAATGTCTTCGAGCTTGCTGCTCCCCGTGCGGACCTTGGCGCGCGCCGCGCGCATGCCGGTGATGGCGAAGCGGTGCGCCTCGTCGCGGATCTGCGCCACCAGCATCAGCGCGGCCGAGTCCTTGCCCAGATAGACCTTCTCGCGCCCGTCGGCAAAGACCAGCTCTTCCAGACCGACCTTGCGGCCCTCGCCCTTCTCGACACCGACGATGAGGCCCAGGTCCAGGCCCAGTTGCTCGAAGACCTCGCGTGCCATGGCCACCTGGCCCTTGCCGCCGTCCACCAGCACGAGGTCGGGCAGACGGTCCGTGCCCTCGGTGGCCATGCCGCCCTCGCCTTCGCCGCCTTCACGCAGGGCCTGGGCCAGACGCGCATAGCGGCGCGTCAGCACCTGGCGCATGGCGGCGTAGTCGTCACCGGGCGTGATGCCGTCAATCTTGTAGCGGCGGTACTCGCTGTTCTGCATCTTGTGGTGATGAAAGACCACGCAGGACGCCTGGGTGGATTCGCCGGCCGTGTGCGAGATGTCGAAGCACTCGATGCGCAGCTCGTCGAGCCGGTCCTGCGGCAAGGCCAGGGCCTCGGCCAGCGCGCGCGTGCGTGCCTGCTGCGAGCCCTCCTCGGCCAGAAGGCGGGCCAGCTGCAGACCGGCATTGGTCTGCGCCATCTCCAGCCAGATGCGGCGCTGTTCGCGCGGCTGGTGCACGGCACGAATCTTGATGCCCGTCTGCTCGGACAGCGCCTCGACCAGGCGCTTGTTCACCGGCACGCTGGTGATCAGCGTGGGCACGGCCGGCACCTCGACATAGTGCTGCGCGATGAAGGCTTCGAGCACCTGCACCTCGACCGGCGGCGGTGCGACGCCATCGTCTTCGCTGAGCTGCAGGGCCGCGGCATCGTCGACGTGGGTGGGGAAATAGGCCCGATCGCCCAGGTGGCGGCCGCCACGCACCATGGCCAGGTTGACGCAGGCGCGGCCACCCTGCACCTGCACGGCGAGGATGTCCACGTCACGGTCGTCCGCGCTCTCCACGGCCTGCTGGTGCAGCACGTTGGACAGGGCCGAGATCTGGTCGCGCAGCTCGGCCGCCTGCTCGAACTCCAGTTGTTCCGAGTGCCGCAGCATGCGTCCTTCGAGCTGTTGCAGCACCTGCTGGGTTTCGCCGCGCAGGAAGGCCTCGGCATGCGCCAGATCCTCGGCATAAGCCTCGGCGCTCACCAGGCCCACGCAGGGGCCGGAGCAGCGCTTGATCTGGTACAGCAGGCAGGGTCGCGTACGGTTGGCAAACACCGTGTCTTCGCAAGTCCGCAGGCGGAACACCTTCTGCAGCAGCAGGATGCCCTCCTTGACCGCCCAGGCGCTGGGATAGGGTCCGAAGTAGTGGTGCTTCTTCTCCACGGCCCCGCGGTAATAGGCCACGCGCGGCCAGGCGTTGGCCGAGCGCGGCTCACGGGACTGTGCCACGGTGATCTTCAGATAGGGATAGCTCTTGTCGTCACGGAACAGGATGTTGTAGCGCGGATGCTGGGTCTTGATGAGGTTGTTTTCCAGCAGCAGGGCCTCGGCCTCGCTGCGCACCACCGTGGTCTCCAGCCGCACGATCTTGCCCACCATGTGGCCGATGCGTGTGCCATCGTGGCTCTTCTGGAAATAGCTTGAGACGCGCTTCTTGAGGTTGCGCGCCTTGCCCACGTAGAGCAGGCCACCCTCGGCATCGAAGTAGCGGTAAACCCCCGGCAGTCCGGGCAGGGCAGCGACCTGGGCCAGCAGCTCGGCGCTGTGCTGGGCCACAGTCTCCTGCGTCTCGTCATCAAGCTCTTCGTTCTGCATAGGCCGTATTGTGGACAATCCCGGCATGCAATCCGGGCAACGCTGGGACATTTTCTGCAAGGTCATCGATAACTACGGCGACATTGGTGTCTGCTGGCGCCTGGCGCGCCAGCTCGCGGCGTGCGGCCAGACCGTGCGCCTGTGGGTGGACGACGCCAGCGCCCTGCGCTGGATGGCGCCGCAGGGCTGCCCCGGCGTGGAGGTGCAGCCCTGGACCACGCCGCTGACGCTGGACGGCCTACCTTCGGGTCAGGTGCTGGTCGAGGCCTTCGGCTGCGAGGTGCCAGCTGAATTCGTGCAGCGTTACGTGGATTGGCGCGCTGCCGACGCACAGCCCGCACGCTGGATCAACCTTGAGTACCTCTCGGCCGAGCCCTATGTGGAACGCAGTCATGGCCTGCCCTCCCCCGTGATGCAAGGACCGGGGCGTGGCCTGAACAAGCGTTTTTTCTACCCGGGCTTCACGCCCGCAACGGGCGGCCTGCTGCGCGAGCCGGATCTGATGCGGCGCCAGGCCCGCTTCGACCCCCAGGCGTGGCTGGCGGCACAGGGCATCCCCCCCCGCCCGGAGCGGGCACGGGTCTCGCTCTTCTGTTACGAACCCGCGGCCCTGCCCGAGCTGCTGGACCGGCTGGCTGGCCGGCAGGCGCAGCTGCTGGTCACCGCGGGCCGCGCCACGGCCGCTGTGCGGGCCTGCAAGCTGCCCGCCGGGCTGGAAGTGCACGAGCTGCCCCATCTCACACAGGACGACTACGACCACCTGCTCTGGGCCTGTGACCTCAATTTCGTGCGGGGCGAAGACTCGCTGGTCCGCGCGCTCTGGTCCGGCCGTCCCTATGTCTGGCAGATCTACCCGCAGGACGACAACGCCCACCACGCTAAGCTGGACGCCTTTCTGCGCCAGATCCAGGCTCCGGTCTCGCTACAGGCCTGGCACCGCACCTGGAACGGCATGGACACCCGCCCTCTGGCGTGGCCAGATCTGCCCACTTGGCAGACCGCCGCCCTGCAGACCCGGCAAGGCCTGCAGGACCAGCCCGACCTGCTCAGCCGGCTGCTGGAATTCACCGCCGCAGCTGCAGCGCGCCCAGCGCCCTGAAAAAACGATAAAATTCAAGGCTTTGCGGAAAGCACCCGGCGCGCCCGGCGGCTTTTCGACTGCCGCACGCACGAACACCGTCCCACCGGGAAGCAGGGAGTCTGAGCGGCCAACCGAATCAGCACTACGGAAACATTATGAAAATCGCTCAGGAAATTCGCGCCGGCAACGTGATCATGCACGGCAAGGACCCCATGGTCGTGCTCAAGACCGAATACAGCCGCGGTGGCCGTAACGCCGCCACCGTGCGCATGAAGCTCAAGAGCCTGATCGCCAACTTCGGTACCGAAGTGGTGTTCAAGGCCGACGACAAGATGGACCAGATCATCCTGGACAAGAAGGAGTGCACGTACTCCTACTTCGCCGATCCCATGTACGTCTGCATGGACGCCGACTACAACCAGTACGAGGTCGAGGCCGAGAACATGGGCGACGCCCTGAACTACCTCGAAGACGGCATGCCCGTCGAAGTGGTGTTCTACGACGGCAAGGCCATCTCGGTCGAACTGCCTACCAGCGTGGTGCGCGAGATCACCTGGACCGAACCCGCCGTCAAGGGCGACACCTCGGGCAAGGTGCTCAAGCCGGCCAAGATCGCCACCGGTTTCGAAGTGGCCGTGCCGCTGTTCGTCGACCAGGGCGACAAGATCGAGATCGACACGCGCACCGGCGAATACCGCAAGCGCGTCTGATCGTCCACCGATCCAGAACAAGGCTCCTGCGGGAGCCTTTTCTTTTGGCCTGGCGGATTCGGTGTAGGCTATCCGCATGAGCGAAGACGATATCGCCCGCCCCGAAGATGCCCAGGCGGGTAACGGCACCCTGCCCTCGCGGCTGGCGCTGCGCCGCGTGCTGATCGACACCTGGCACGAGAACGTGGCCTACATGCACCGCGACTGCGAGATCTACCGGGCCGAGGGCTTCAAGGCCCTGTCCAAGGTCGAGGTCCGCAGCAACGGGCGTAGCGTGCTGGCCACGCTCAATGTGGTGGACGATGCGGGCATCGTGGCCTGCGGGGAACTCGGGCTGTCCAAGGCCGCCTTTGCGCAGCTGGACGTCGCCGACGGCCACACGGTGACGGTGGCGCAGGCCGAGCCACCGGCCTCCATCGGCGCCCTGCACCGCAAGCTCGGCGGCGAGCGCCTGAGCCTGGAGGACTTCCGGGCCATCGTGCACGACATCAGCGCCCACCACTACTCCAAGATCGAACTCACGGCCTTTGTCGTCGCCACCCACCGCGACGAGCTGGATCGCGAGGAGGTGCTGTTTCTGACGCAGTCCATGGTCGAGGCCGGCTCCCGGCTGGACTGGCAGGAGCCGCTGGTGGTGGACAAGCACTGCATCGGCGGCATTCCGGGCAACCGCACCTCCATGCTGGTCGTGCCCATCGTGGCAGCGCACGGCATGCTCTGCCCCAAGACCTCCTCGCGCGCCATCACCTCGCCGGCCGGTACCGCCGACACCATGGAGGTGCTGGCCGACGTCGAGCTTCCGATCGAACACCTGCAGCAGATCGTGCAGCAGCACCGCGGCTGCCTGGCCTGGGGCGGCACGGCCCAGCTCTCGCCGGCCGATGACGTGCTGATCTCGGTGGAACGTCCGCTGGCACTCGATGCCCCGGGCCAGATGGTGGCCTCCATCCTGTCCAAGAAGATCGCCGCGGGCTCCAGCCATCTGGTGCTGGACATCCCCATCGGACCCACGGCCAAGGTGCGCTCCATGCCCGAGGCACAGCGCCTGCGTCGCCTCTTCGAATACGTGGCGCGGCGCATGAAGCTCTCGCTCGACGTGGTCATCACCGACGGCCGCCAACCCATTGGCCAGGGTATCGGCCCGGTGCTGGAGGCGCGCGACGTGATGCGCGTGCTCGAAAACGATCCGCGCGCGCCCATGGATCTGCGCCAGAAGGCCCTGCGCCTGGCGGGCCGTATGCTGGAGGCCGATCCCGACGTGCGCGGGGGCGACGGCTATGCCATCGCGCGCGACATCCTCGACTCGGGCCGCGCACTCAAGAAGATGAACGACCTCATCGACGCCCAGGGCCGACGCCCCTTCGACCACCACCATCCGCCGCTGGGCCGGCTCAGCTTCGAGGTCCTCGCACATGGCAGCGGCGTGGTCTGCGGCATCGACAACCTGCAGCTGGCCCGCATCGCGCGCTTCGCGGGTGCCCCCAAGGTCGCAGAGGCCGGCGTGGACCTGTGCGCCAAGCTGGGCGACGACGTGCGCGACGGCCAGGTGCTCTACCGCGTCCACGCCAGCTTCCCCGCCGACCTGGAATTCGCACGCCAGGCCTGTGCGCGCCACAGCGGCTACCAGATTGGCCGCGCCGAAGACGTGCCGCATGCCTACGTGGAGTTCTGATGCGCCCCGCCCTCCTGTTGCACTTTGAAGATGAGTCAGACCAGGCCGCGCGTATCGCCGCGGCGGCTGGCATCGCCACGGCCTGCATCGCGCGTCACCGTTTTCCCGACGGCGAGCTCAAGCTGCGCCTGCCCGAACAACTGCCGCCACGCATCGCCCTGCTGCGATCCCTGGCCCAGCCCAACGAAAAGCTCGTGGAGCTGCTGCTGGCCGCGCGTACCGCGCGTACCCTGGGCGCGACGCAGCTCACGCTGATCGCGCCCTACCTGGCCTATATGCGCCAGGACATGGCCTTCACCGCCGGCGAGGCTGTGAGCCAGCGCATCGTGGGCTCCTTCCTGGCCGACCTCTTCGACGCTGTGATCACCGTGGATCCGCACCTGCACCGCATCCAGACGCTGGGAGAAGCCGTGCCGGTGCCACGCACCGTGGTGCTCAGCGGTGCGCCGCTGCTGGCCGATCTGATCGCGCAGCGGCGGCCCGACGCCTTGCTGATCGGCCCCGACGAGGAATCGGCCCAGTGGATCGCCCAGGCCGCCACGCGCCATGGTTTCGACCAAGCGGTCTGCCGCAAGGTACGCCACGGCGATCGTCATGTCGATATCGCCCTGCCAGCGGTCACCGTACGTGGCCGCGCCGTCGTGCTGCTCGACGACATGGCCAGCAGCGGCCACACCCTGGCGCAGGCCGCACGCGCGCTGCTGGCCGCCGATGCCGCCAGCGTGGACGTGGCCGTGACCCACGCGCTTTTTTCCGACGATGCCGGCCCCTTGCTCTGGCAGGCGGGCGTCCGCCAGGTCTGGAGCACGGATTGCATCGCCCACCCCAGCAACGCCGTGCGCATGGCGCCGGCCATCGCTGCCGCTCTCCAGTGAGTCCCGTATGAAGACCCCGCACGATCTCAGCACCCGCACCCTGGCCGATGCCTGGGCCGATCTCAAGGCTCACGCCGACGCCGGCATCCCCCTGCAGGCCGATGCCTACCGCCTGGCCTTCGCCGACCCCGAGTTCCTGCTGCGCCGCGAGACGCGCGGCATCCGCTTCCAGCTTGAGCTGCTCAAGCCGGACCTAGAGCAGCAGGCCCAGGGCGTGACCAGCACCATCGTCGTCTTCGGCAGCGCGCGCTTTGTCGATGCGGAGGAAGCCCAGCGCCGCCTCGCCGCCGCGCGCGCTGGCGGTGACGCCCGCGCCCTCGCACAGGCCGAGCGCGACGCCCGCAACGCGCAGTACTACGAACAGGCGCGCCGCTTCGGCCGCCTGGTCGCGGAGCACAGTGCAAAGCTGTCACATGCCGAGCGGCTCTACATCTGCACCGGCGGCGGCCCGGGCATCATGGAAGCGGCCAACCGCGGTGCGTACGAGGCCGGCGCACTCAACGTGGGGCTCAACATCGCCCTGCCGCACGAGCAGTCGGGCAACCGCTACATCTCGCCCAGCCTGTGCTTCAAGTTCCACTACTTCGCGCTGCGCAAGATGCACTTCATGATGCGCGCCAAGGCCCTCGTGGCCTTTCCGGGCGGCTTTGGCACGCTGGACGAGCTGTTCGAGATCCTGACCCTGGTGCAGACCGGCAAGTCCGAGCCTGTGCCGGTGGTGCTCTTCGGCAGCAGCTTCTGGCAGCGCCTGATCAACTTTGACCTGCTGGTGGAGGAAGGCGTGATCTCGCCCGAAGACACGCAGCTCTTCAAGCTCGTGGACACGCCCGAGGCGGCCTGGGACGCTATCCAGTCCTACTATCGGCTGGGGGCGGGACCGGCGCCCTGAGCTGCCAGGCGGTGCGGCTACCCAGGCCCACAGCGGCGCCGACCACCCAGAACACGATGGACACGCCAACCACCGCGCCGATGCTGCCGAAGAGCAGGGGCATGAGCACGCTGGAGCCGTTGAGTGACATCAGGCGCAGGCCCAGGGCCTCACCGTGGCGGTCGGCCGGGGTGATCTGGTGCAGGGTGCTCATGATCATGGGCTGCACCGAGCCCAACACCAGGCCCAGCAGCACCGAACACACGCCCATGGTCAGGGCACTGGGCATCAGCGGATAGAGACCGAAAAGCAGCGCCGTGGCCACCATGGCGCTGCTGACCACCACCCACTCGCGCAGATGCCGCGCCAGCCAGGGCATGAGCAGACGCACCACGGTGGCCGCGATGGCAAAGGAGCCGAGCAGCATGCCGATGGTGGACGCGCTGTAGCCGCGCTCATGGCCCAGCACGGGCAGCACGAAGGTGTGCACATCCCAGCACGAGGAAAGAAACCAGTTGACCAGCAACAGGCGACGCATCATGGGATCGCGCAGCAGGTCCCAGGCTCGGCGGCGGCCCTGCTCGGCCGCGGATGCCTGCGAGGGCAGATCGGGCGTACGCCGCACCAGCCACCAGGTCAGCAGGGGCAGCAAGGCCATAAGCAGAAAGGCGCTGCGGTAGCCACCGAGATCACCCGCCTCACCGCCGAGCCAGACACCGGCGTGGTCGATCAGCAGGCCCGCGAGCAACGGGCCCAGGAAGTTGGAAGTAGCCGGCCCGATGGACAACCAGCTGAAGACCTGCCGCAGTTCTGCGGCGTCGCGCGCCGCGCGCCCCACATGGCGTTGCAGCGTGATCGAGGCCGCCCCGGTGGCCCCGCCGCTGAGCAGCGCCGCCACGCACAAGGCGGGAAAGACTGGGAAGAGCACGGCCAGTGCCGTGCCTGCACTGGCGGCGATCACGCACCAGGCGATCGGGCGACGCAGGCCGTGCCGGTCCGCATAGCGGCCGGCAGGCAGCGCCAGAAAGACCTGGGCCAATGCGAACAGGGCCATGAGCAGCCCCACAGCCAGCGCGCTGTAACCCTGCGTGAGTGCCAACAGCGGGGCCGCCATGCGCAGACCCGCCATGCAGGCATGCAGACAGATGTGCCCGCCGATCAGGCGTGGCAGCTGATGGTGCGGGGCCGCCGTGTCCGTGACGCTCACCCCTCGTCGGCCTCTTTGTCCAGCGGCAGCAGGGTCTGGGCCTGGGCCTCGGGCAGGGCCTCGACCTGACGCAGGGCGCGGCCCATGGCGCGGCTGCGCACCTCGGCACTGCTCAGCGTGTTGAGCACGGTCTCGGTCTGGGACTTGACCTTGGCGAGCACGTCACCGAACTTGCCGAACTCGGTCTTGACCGCGCCCAGCACCTGCCAGACCTCGCTGGAACGCTTTTCCAATGCCAGGGTGCGAAAGCCCATCTGCAGGGAGCTGAGCATGGCCAGCAGCGTGGTGGGCCCGGCCAGCGTGACGCGGTGCTCGCGCTGCAAGGCTTCCATCAAGCCCGGGCGCCGCAGCACCTCGGCATACAGGCCCTCGGTCGGCAGGAAGAGGATGGCAAAGTCCGTCGTGTACGGCGGCTCCACGTATTTTTCCGCGATGGATTTCGCCTCGAGGCGGATGCGGGCCTCCAGGGCCTTGGCGGCAGCTTCGGCGGCCAGGGCATCGGCGCGCTGCTGCGCATCGAGCAGGCGCTCGTAGTCCTCGTTGGGAAACTTGGCGTCGATGGGCAGCCACAGCGGCGTGCCGTCATCCGCCTTGCCGGGCAGGCGGATGGCGAAGTCCACCACGTTCTTGCTGCCCGGACGCGTGGCGACCTGGGCCGCATACTGGTCCGGCACGAAGACCTGCTCCAGCAAGGCCGCGAGTTGCGCCTCGCCGAACATGCCACGCGTCTTCACATTGGTGAGCAGGTGCTTGAGATCGCCCACACCGGCCGCCAGGGTCTGCATCTCGCCCAAGCCCTTGTGCACCTGCTCCAGGCGCTCGGCGACCTGCTTGAAGCTCTCGCCCAGGCGGGTGTGCAAGGTGGCCTGCAGCTTCTCGTCCACCGTGGCGCGCATCTCGTCGAGCTTGGCGGCATTGGTCTGCTGCAACTGGGCCAGCTGGGCATCCAGTGTCGCGCGCATTTCTCCGATGCGGCGTGCATTCGATTCGCCCAACGCCTCCAGGCGCTGCGCCAGCGTATCGGACAGGGTCTTCTGCAGCAGCGCGAGCTGCTGGCCGAAGGCGTCGATCTGCGTGTTCTGCGTGCGCGTCGCCTCGGCCGCCTGCTGCACCAGGGTCTGCTGGAAGGTGGCCAGGTTCTGCGACAGCTCCAGCCGGGTGCCGCGCGCCGACTCGGTAATGTCCTGGCGCAGCTCACGCGTCAGGCGCTCGTGCCCGGCCAGCAACTCCTTGCGCAGCTCCTCCCCACCCTGCTGCGCCTGCGTGTCCGTGCGGCGCAGCACAAGCGCCAGCAAGAGCACCAGATGCATCACACCCAACGCCACCAGGATCCAGAACATCGTTGAATTCAAGGCCATACCTCCAGACGCCATTGTCATGCAAGCCTGACCCTACGGATCGCCGGGACTGCAGGCACGGCCCGTGTGCTGCGGGCTATACTCAAAGCGCGTCGACCGATGCATCGGTCTGCCATCCATACGCCCTCTGTACTCCCCCGGCCTCACACAGGCCTCCTCGGGATGCAGGCGCTGGCCTCCGAGCCAGGCTCTCGAACAACAAGGAGACGCGATGATCGATCTCATGCTCAACTGGTCCGAGTGGATCAAACCCTCGGCTGGCCTGCCCACCGTGCAGTGGGCCCTGCTGCTGGCCTTGGCGGCCGGGGCTGGCCATCTGCTGCAGCGCTATCTGGGCCTGCCCAAGGTGCTGGGCTACTCCATCGTCGGTGCTGTTGCAGGGTTTTCGGGCTACACAGCCGCGACCTGGCCACTCGACGGTATCGCCCAGTTCATGGTTGAGCTTGGTCTGTCCATCGTGCTCTTCGAGGCCGGTGGTCGTCTCTCGCTGCGCTGGTTCCGCCACAACCCCATGCTGCTTGCGCAGAGCCTGGGAGAAGCCGTAGCCACCTATCTGCTGGTCTGGTGGGTGCTGATGCTCTTCGGTGTGGACGAGGCCCTGCACATGCCGCTGGCCCTGCTGCTGGTGGCCGCCTCACCGGCCGTGCTCATGCGCGTGGCCAGCGATATCCGCGCCAGCGGCCCCGTCACCGACCGCGCCATCACCCTGGCCGCGCTCAACACCTTCTACGTGCTGGCCTTGGGTGGCGTCATGGCCCGCCTGCTGGGCCGCGAGGAAGCGCGGCTGGCGGACGCCTTCTACCCCGTGCTGCTACTCCTGGTGGCCTCGGTGCTCGTGGGTGCGCTGCTGGCCCTGGCGCTGCGCAAGGCGCTGCAGATCATGAGCCCGACCAGCGAGAACACCGCGGTGCTGCAACTGGCGCTGATCGCTGCCGGCACGGCCTTGGCCGCGCATTTCGGCGGCTCGGCGCCGCTGGCCGCACTGCTGGCAGGCATCCTGCTCAAGACCCTGCATCCGCGGCCCTGGTCCTGGCCGCGCCAGTTCGGCACGGCCTCGGCCATCCTGACCATCCTCATGTTCGTACTGGTCTCCATGGCCGCCGCCCAGGCGCCGTGGAACTGGCAGGCCTGGAGTCTGATCGCCGCCCTGGTGCTGGCGCGGGCGCTGGCCAAGCTCGCCGCCATCGGCCTGGCCGGCATCGGCAGCGGCGCCAGCCCGAAGCAAGCGCTATGGACGGCCGGGGCCATGTGGCCCCTCTCGGCGGTAGCCCTGTTGCTGGTCTCGCAATTTGCCGAGTTCGCGCCGACCATCGGTGCGCCGGCTGCGGCCATCGCCCTGCCACTGATTTTGCTCATGGAAGTGCTGGGCGCACTCATGGCGGTACTGGCCCTGCAGCGCGCGGGCGAAGCCGGCCGCCCGCCCGCCACCCGTCGTATCAAAGTCGAGGGAGACACCACCGATGCCGCTTGAACCTTTCAGCCATTCCGAGGCGCTCACCCTGGGCGTGGAGCTCGAGCTGCAGCTCGTCAACACGCACGACTACGACCTCGCGCCCTATGCCGACGACATGCTGCGCCTGATGGCCAAGCGCCAGCTGCCCGGCAGCGTGGTGCCCGAGATGACCTCGAGCATGATCGAGATCTCCACCGGGGTCTGTCACTCCCCGGCCCAGGTGCGCGAACAGCTCGGCCTGATCCGCGATGCCCTAGTGCAATGTGCCGACAAGCTCAACATCGCCGTGGTCGGTGGTGGCACCCATCCCTTCCAGCAGTGGCATGAGCGACGCATCTACGACAAGCCGCGCTTCAAGCAGCTGTCCGAACTCTATGGTTACCTCTCCAAGCAGTTCACCATCTTCGGTCAGCACGTGCACATCGGCTGCCCGGACGCCGACAGCGCCCTGCTCATGCTGCACCGCATGTCGCGCTACATCCCGCACTTCATCGCGCTGTCGGCCTCATCGCCCTTCGTGCAGGGACATGACACGGCTTTCGACTCGGCACGGCTGAACTCGGTCTTTGCCTTCCCGCTCTCGGGCCGAGCGCCCTTCGTTCTGAGCTGGAATGACTTCAACGCCTACTTCGACAAGATGACGCGCACCGGCGTGGTCAAGAGCATGAAGGACTTCTACTGGGACATCCGACCCAAGCCCGAGTACGGCACCATCGAGATCCGCGTCTTCGACACGCCGCTGTCGATCGAACGTGCCGCGGCGCTGGCCGGCTATGTGCAGGCGCTGGCGGCCTGGTTCCTCAAGGAAGACCCCTTCCAGCCGGAGGAAGACGACTACCTGGTCTACACCTACAACCGCTTCCAGGCCTGCCGCTTCGGCCTGGACGCCGTTTATGTCGACCCGGCCAGTGGCACCCACCTGCCGCTCAAGGAGCACATCCTGGCCACGCTGGACCGCGTGCAGCCCTACGCCACCTCACCGGGTACCGGTGCGGCGCTGGAGCTGCTGCGCAGCAGCACCGAGCGCGGCCACAACGACGCGCGCTGGCTGCGTGACGCGCAGACGCGTGAGCAGCTGCTCGGCGAAATCACGCGCCAGGCCGGTCTGCAGTTCCGCAAGACCGAGACCCACGTGGCCTGAGCGGCCACGCTGGCGGTCGTGCCTCAGGCCTTGAGGACCTGGGGGTTCAGCGGGGTGAGGCCACGGCCCTTGCTGAAGAACTCGATCAGGTTGTCCGCAGCCAGTTTGGCCATGGCCTTGCGCGTGGGCACGCTGGCGCTGGCGATGTGCGGCGTGAGGACCACGTTGGGCACGGTCAGCAAGCCGGGGTTGACCTTGGGCTCGCCTTCGAACACATCCAGCCCCGCCGCAGCGATACGCTTGTCGCGCAGCGCCTTCACCAGCGCGTCTTCATCGACGATGCCGCCGCGCGCAATGTTGACCAGCGTGGCCGTGGGCTTCATGAGCGCGATTTCGGCTGCACCGACGATGTGGTGCGACGCGGCCGAGTACGGCAGCACCAGCACCAGATGGTCCGCGGTCTTGAACAGCTCTTCCTTGCTCACATAGCGCGCCTTGCACTCGGCTTCGGTTGCCGCATCGAGGCGCGAGCGGTTGTGATAGACCACGTTCATGCCGAAGCCGTGCGAGCCGCGCCGGGCGATGCCCTGGCCGATGCGCCCCATGCCCAAGATGCCCAGCGTGGCGCCGTGGATGTCGGAGCCGGCGAACATGTCGTAGCTCCACTTGGTCCATTTGCCTTCGCGCAGGTAGATCTCGCTCTCGGTGATGCGGCGGGCCGTGGCCATGAGCAGCGCGAAGCCGAAGTCGGCCGTGGTCTCGGTCAGCACGTCGGGGGTGTTTGTACCCAGCACACCGCGTGCCGTCATGGCGTCGAGGTCAAAGTTGTTGTAACCCACGGCCATGTTGGCGCAGATCCTGAGCTTGGGGCAGGCTGCCAGCAGCTCGGCGTCGATGCGCACGCTGCCCGTGGTGAAGGCGCCGTCCTTGTCGCGCAGCTTCTCGATCAGCTGGGCCGGCGTCCAGGCTTCGTCGCTCTGGTTGGATTCGACCTCGAAGTGCTGCGACAGATAGGCCACGGTCTCGGGAAAGACGGCACGGGTGACGAGGATGCGGGGTTTGCTCATGGAATCTCTCTCTTTGCTTAACGAAACCGGATTCAGCGGAACCAGATCAGGGTCATGACGACGAACAAGGGCAGCAGGATGCCGCCGGACCACAGCATGTAGCCAAAGAAGCTGGGCATCTTCACGCCGCGGTCCTCGGCAATCGCCTTGACCATCAGGTTGGGCGCGTTACCGATGTAGGTGTTGGCGCCCATGAAGACGGCGCCGGCCGAGATGGCAGCCAGCGTGGGGGCCAGCGTCGTCATCAGCACTGCGGGGTCGCCGCCGGCGGTGTTGAAGAAGACCAGATAGGTCGGCGCGTTGTCGAGGAAGGAGCTCAGGGCACCGGCGGCCCAGAAGTACATGGCGGGGTCGGGCGAGCCATCGGGCCGGGTCACGGCCGCCACGATGGCGCCAAACGGACCGTTCACACCGGCCTTGAGCATGGCGATCACAGGGATGATGGTCAGGAAGATGCCAGCAAAGAGCTTGGCCACCTCCTGCATCGGGGCCCAGGAGAACTGGTTGCGTTCGTGCACGGCGGCCGGCGTGATGCGCAGCGAGATGAAGGTGACGATGACCAGGCCGATGTCGCGCACCAGGCCCGGCAGGCCGACGTCGGTGCCGGCGATGTTGAACACAACGGAGGACTTCCAGAAACCGCTGAGCAGCACCAGGCCCACGATCACCCCCAGCAGCCAGAAGTTGACCGCCCCCTCGAAGCCGATGCGCCTGCTGTCCGGCGTGGGATCGACCGGCAGCACCTCCTCGCGCCGGTGGTAGTACCAGCTGTCCATGGCGTAGAACAAGGCCAGCAGCACGCCGACGAGGAACAGGGTCTCGGGGAAGATGTGGCTCAGGGTCCAGAAGAAGTCCACGCCCTTGAGGAAGCCCAGGAAGAGCGGAGGATCGCCCAGCGGTGTCAGCGAACCTCCCGCGTTCGAGACGATGAAGATGAAGAAGATGATCACATGGGCCTTGTGGCGCCGGTTGTCATTGGCCCGGATCAAGGGACGGATCAGCAACATGGACGCCCCCGTCGTGCCCATGAAGCTCGCCAACACCGCACCGATGGCCAGGATGGCCGTGTTCAGCCCCGGACTGCCGTGCAGATTGCCGCGGATGTAGATGCCCCCCGCCACCGTGAACAGCGCGGTCAGCAGGATGATGAAGGGAATGTACTCAGCCAGCAGCGCGTGCACAAAGCTCACGCCCGCCAACCCCGGACCGAAGACCGCGGCGAAAGGCAGCAAAAACACCAGGGCCCAGGCTGCCGCCACCTTGCCGAAATGGTGGTGCCAGAAATGGGGCGCGACGAGCGGCAGGATGGCGATGGACAGCAGGATGCCCGCAAAGGGCACACCCCACAGGACGGAGAGCTGGCTACCGTCCAGATCAGCCGCCAGAGCTAGGCTCGGGCAAGCCGCCAGCAGGGCCAAGCCCCAACGCAGTCGTTTCATGTTTCTAGCTCCTAGGATGCATCAAGCCAGCGCGTGTAGTCCTCGACGGGAATGCGCGGCGTGTGGAAGGTGTTGACGATGGCCTCGGGGTCGGCATAGCCCAGGGCCATGCCGCAGACCAGCATCTCGTCAGGACCGGCACCGATGTGCGGCAGGATGATTTTTGCAAAGCCGTTCCAGGCCGCCTGCGGGCAGGTGTGCAGGCCGCGCGCCCGCGCCGCCAGCATGAGGTTCTGCAGGAACATGCCGTAGTCCACCAGCGACCCGCGACCCATGACGCGGTCAACGGTGAACATCAGGCCCACGGGGGCATCGAAGAAGCGGAAGTTGCGCTGGTGCTGGGCATGCATCCGATCCTTGTCGCCCTTGCCGATACCCAGCAGGCCATAGAGCCCCCAGCCGTTCTCGCGGCGACGGTCGATGTAGGGGCTGACCCATCGCTCAGGATAGTAGTCGTAGGCCTCGCGGTACTCGTCGGCCAGAGTGGGATCGGCGCGCAAGGCGTCGTGCGCCGCGCAGACCTGCTGGACCAGGGCGTCGCGGCTGGCGCCACGCAGCACGTAGACCCGCCAGGGCTGGGTGTTGGTGCCTGAAGGCGCACGTGCGGCCAGCGCCAGGATCTCGCGGATCAGCTCAGGCGCCACAGGCTGCGCGGTGAAAGCACGCACCGACATGCGCGAGCGAATGGCTTCGTCGACCGTCATGCGCTCACCGTCAGCTGTTCCAGCGCAGCACGTAGCGGCGGCGGCAGCGGCACGGGCCGGCGGGTCTGCCGGTCCACATAGACATGGACAAAATGCCCCTGGGCTGCCGCGCTCTGCTCGCCCTGGGCAAACAGACCCACCTCATAACGCACGCTGGAATTGCCCAGTCGCGCCACGCGGATGCCAGCCTCGATGGTCTGCGGAAAAGCCAGCGACGCGAAATAGTTGCATTGCGTTTCGATCACCAGCCCGATGGTGGAGCCGCCATGGATGTCGAGCACGCCCTGCTCGATCAACCAGGCGTTGACGGCGGAGTCGAACCAGCTGTAGTACACGACGTTGTTGACGTGTCCATAGACGTCGTTGTCCATCCAGCGCGTGGTGAGAGTCCGCCAGACCGGATAGGCGCTGCGTGTCTCCGGCATGGGTTTTCTTGTTTCGGTGTTCATGCGCAGCCTCGATTCTGCCAGCCCCACCCAACCGTCCCCTTACAGCGCCCCGGCGCTTGCCCAAGCCGTGCAGGCCTGGCCCGCGCTAGGGCACGAACCCTAAAATGCTGCAAAGCAGCAAAAAGCACTTGCCTTCGGCCACGACTTCCCTACAATTCGTCACATGCTGCACCGCAGCATACATTGCCCGTCTACTCTTTTGATCAGGAGATCTGTATGCTGACCGCTGAACAAGTTCTGGCTACCAACAAAGCCAACATCGAAACCCTCTTCGGCCTGACCGGCAAAGCCTTTGAAGGCGTTGAAAAGCTGGTTGAGCTCAACCTTGCCACGTCCAAGGCCCTGCTGGCCGATTCCGCCCTGCAGACCCAGGCGGTGCTGAGCGTCAAGGACGCCCAGGAACTGCTGGCCCTGCCGACCACCCTGCTGCAACCCCTGGGCGAGAAGGCCGCCAGCTACGGCCGCGAGGTCTATGACATCGCCGCCGCGACCGGCGCCGAGTTTGGCAAGACCTTTGAAGCCCAGTTTGCTGAAGCCCAGAAGAAATTCCTGGACGTGGTCGACAGCACGGCCCAGAACGCCCCGGCCGGCTCCGAAACCGCTGTTGCGCTGATGAAGAGCGCTGTGGCAGCCGCGAGCAATGTGCTGGAAACCGCCCAGAAATCGGCCAAGCAGGCCGCCGCCCTGGCGGAGTCGAATTTCAAGGCCGCGACGGCCAGCACGGTGGAAGCCGGCAAGGCCGCCAGCAAGAAGCGTTGAGCGTCGGGTTCAGCAAAGGCCCAGATTTTCAAAGCCTTTGCGCCCGGGCTTCACAACAAGGGAAAACCCTGACATAATTCACTCAACGGAAAAACAGAGCGTTCTGCTTTTCCACCGGTTGTCTCCTCGGGTCCTTTCGTAACCAACAGGTTCAGGGATCCCTTCAAAGCCCCATCCCCCGGATGGGGCTTTTTTTTCGCCTATTTCGGTACCACCGGGGGCATGGGCCGCATGCCCGCCTCGATGGCCAGGCGCAGCTGGGGCAGGGCCTGCTGCATGGCGACGCGCCCGGCCTGGATGGCCCGGGTGCGGGCCGCAAAATCGGTCCCCGCCATGCCCGTGAGCGCTGGCCGCACGACCACCAGATCCGGCCCCCGCAGCTCCAGCGCATTGATGCTGCGTCCCATGATGGCGAAGGTTTGCAGCAGGATCTGGAACATGTCGCCGGGCACATTGGCGTCCGGCGCCTGGGAAATATCAACGGCAATCACGAGTTCGGCCCCCATCTGCCGCGCCTGGCGCACGGGCACCGGGGCCACCAGGCCGCCATCCACATACTCACGCCCCGTGATGCGCACGGGCTCGAACAGACCGGGCACGGCGCTCGAA
Source organism: Hylemonella sp. (assembly GCF_027532185.1). GTDB lineage: Bacteria > Pseudomonadota > Gammaproteobacteria > Burkholderiales > Burkholderiaceae_C > Hylemonella. The sequence continues at coordinate 196,290 of NZ_JAPZSV010000003.1, forward strand.
GCGCGCACGGCCGTGGCGATATCCCCCCGCTCAAACAGCACGCCCTGCCCGTTCTGCAAGTCGGTAGCCAAGATGCCCAGCGGGACAGGAAGATCCTCGATCTTGCGTCCGCCCACCTGCTGGTGGACGTAGCGTGCCAGGGCGCTGCCACGCAACATGCCACGGTTGAACAGAGGCAAGGTCCAGTCGGCAAAGGTCGCCTCATCCATGGTCTCGGCCACGCGCTGCAGCTGTGCACCGTTGCGCCCGCTGGCGTGCAAGGCGGCCACCAGGCTGCCGGCCGAGGTGCCGGTGATCAGGTCCGGCTTGATGCCGGCTTCTTCGAGCACCTGGATCACCCCCACGTGGGCAAAACCACGCGCGGCCCCGCCGCCCAAGGCCAAGCCGATGCGCGGCAAGCGCTGCGCGACCGGCTCGCCCGGCGTAGGGGCGGGTTCAGGTGCCGGCGCTTGCACGGCACACCCTGCGAGCAGACTCAGCAGCAAGGCCAGGCCCCAGACTTTGTGATGCGGATATCCCATGGATTTTGTGGATTTATTAAGAATGATTCGTATCATGTATATCATCCGTAGTCTCTCTTCACCTAGCCATGACAGCCATGTTCAAACGAATGCTCACCCTCTCAGCCACCGCCCTGCTGGCGGCCGGCCCGGCCCTGGCCCAGGATCAGGTCCTGAACCTCTATTCCGCCCGGCACTACCCGAGCGACGAAGCACTGTACAGCCAGTTCACCCGCAGCACCGGCATTCGCATCCAGCGCGTGGACGCTGACGATGCTGGCATCCTCGCCCGCCTGCGTGCTGAAGGCGCAGCCTCGCCGGCCGATGTGATCCTGCTGGTCGATGCCGCCCGCCTCTGGCGCGGTGAAGCCGAAGGTCTGTTCCAACCCGTCAAGTCGGCGGCGCTCGAAGCGGCCATCCCGGCCCAGTTGCGCAGCGCGCCCAATGCTGAAGGCGCCTCGGCGTGGTACGGCTTTTCGACCCGTGCCCGCGTCATCGTCTACGACAAGTCCAAGGTCGCGCGCGACGATGTGGACACCTACGAGGAACTGGGCGACGCCAAGAACAAGGGCCGCCTGTGCATCCGCTCCGGCTCGCACCCCTACAACCTCTCGCTGTTCGGCTCGGTCTACGAGCACCTGGGCGCCGCCAAGACGGAAGCCTGGCTCAAAGGCATGGTGGACAACATGGCGCGCGCGCCCAAGGGCGGCGACACCGACCAGATCCGCGCCGTGGCCGCAGGTGAGTGTGCGGTCGCGGTGAGCAACAGCTACTACTTGGCCCGCCTGATGCGCGCCGACAAACCGGAGGACAAGGCGGTGGTCGAGAAGGTCGGCGTGGTCTTCCCCAACCAGTCCAGCTGGGGCACCCACGTGAACATCGCCGGCGGCGCTGTGGCCAAACACGCCAAGAACCAAGCCAACGCCGTGAAGTTCCTGGAGTACCTGGCGAGCCCGGCCGCACAGGAGCACTTCGCCAACGGCAACAACGAATGGCCCGCCGCCAAGGGCGTGAAGCTGGACAACCCAGCCCTGCAGGCCATGAGCGGTGGCAGCTTCAAGAGCGAGACCCTCCCGATCAGCGTGGTCGGCAAAAACTCGGTCACCGTTCAGCAGATGCTGGACCGCGTGGGCTTCCGCTGATCCCCGTGCTTCGCAGATAAAAAGCCGGCCTGTCTGACGACAGGCCGGCTTTTTTCTTGGCCGCCAGGAAAGCTCAGTCCGCCGTCGCCTCTTCTGGCTTGGCCTTGCCCTCCTTCTTGGGCAGGGGCTGGATGTCGAGCGTGACCTCGGTCTTGCCCTCGTCCTTGTCGTCTAGGTCCACCGTCAGGCGGCCGCCGTCCGTCAGACGGCCGAAGAGCAGCTCGTCAGCCAAGGCGCGGCGGATGGTGTCCTGGATCAGGCGTTGCATGGGACGTGCACCCATGAGCGGGTCGAAGCCCTTCTTGGCCAAGTGCTTGCGCAGCTTGTCGGTGAAGGTGACCTCCACCTTCTTCTCCGCCAGCTGGGTCTCGAGCTGCAGCAGGAACTTGTCCACCACGCGCAGGATGATCTGCTCGTCCAGCGCCTTGAAGCTCACGATGGCGTCCAGACGGTTGCGGAACTCGGGCGTGAACAGGCGCTTGATGTCGCCCATCTCGTCACCGGCCTGACGCGGGTTGGTGAAGCCGATGGTGGACTTGTTCATGGTCTCAGCCCCCGCGTTGGTCGTCATGATGATGATGACGTTGCGGAAGTCGGCCTTGCGCCCGTTGTTGTCCGTCAGCGTGCCGTGGTCCATGACCTGCAGCAGCACGTTGAAGATGTCCGGATGCGCCTTCTCGATTTCGTCGAGCAGCAGCACGGCATGGGGCTTCTTGGTCACGGCCTCGGTCAGCAAGCCGCCCTGGTCGAAGCCGACATAGCCCGGGGGCGCGCCGATCAGGCGGCTCACGGCATGGCGCTCCATGTACTCCGACATATCGAAGCGGATCAGCTCGATGCCCATGATGTAGGCCAACTGCTTGGCCGCCTCCGTCTTGCCTACCCCGGTGGGGCCGCTGAACAGGAAAGAGCCGATAGGCTTGTCGGCCCGGCCCAGGCCGGAGCGGGCCATCTTGACGGCCGCGGCCAGCACTTCCAGCGCCTTGTCCTGACCGAAGACCACGCTCTTCAAGTCGCGCTCGATGGTCTGCAGCTTGCTACGGTCGTCGTTGGAGACGTTGGCCGGGGGGATACGGGCGATCTTGGCCACGATCTCCTCGACCTCGGCCTTGCCGATGGTCTTCTTACGCTTGGACGGCGTGAGGATACGCTGGGCCGCACCGGCCTCGTCGATCACGTCGATGGCCTTGTCGGGCAGATGCCGGTCGTTGATGTACTTGGCCGAAAGCTCCGCCGCCGCCTGCAGCGCCGCCGTGGCGTACTTGACGTTGTGGTGCTCCTCGAAACGCGACTTCAGGCCCTTGAGGATGTCGATGGTCTCCTGCACGCTGGGCTCGACCACGTCGACCTTCTGGAAACGACGGCTCAGGGCCGCGTCCTTCTCGAAGATGCCGCGGTACTCGGTGAAAGTGGTCGCACCGATGCACTTGAGCTGGCCGCTGGACAGCGCCGGTTTGAGCAGGTTGGACGCATCCAGGGTGCCGCCCGAGGCCGCACCGGCCCCGATCAGGGTGTGGATCTCGTCAATGAAGAGGATGGCGTTGGGCTTGTCCTTGAGAGACTTGAGCACGCCCTTCAAACGCTGCTCGAAATCGCCACGGTACTTGGTGCCCGCCAGCAGCGCGCCCATGTCGAGCGAGTAGACATTGGACTCGGCCAGGATCTCGGGCACATCACCCTGGGTGATGCGCCAGGCCAAGCCCTCGGCAATCGCCGTCTTGCCCACGCCGGCCTCACCGACCAGCAACGGGTTGTTCTTGCGACGGCGGCACAGGATCTGGATGACGCGCTCGACCTCGTACTCGCGGCCGATCAGCGGATCGATCTTGCCGTCCTTGGCCGCCTGGTTGAGGTTCTGCGTGTACTGCTCCAGCGGCGAGGCCTTGCTCTCACCCTTCTCGGCCGCAGCGCCCTCTTCCGCCTCACCCGAGCTCTCGCTGGGCTTGCCGGTCTCGGGCGGGTCGCTCTTCTTGATGCCGTGCGCGATGAAGTTCACCACGTCCAGGCGCGTCACGCCCTGCTGGTGCAGGTAGTAGACGGCATGTGAATCCTTCTCGCCGAAGATGGCCACCAGCACATTGGCGCCAGTGACTTCCTTCTTGCCGCTGCCCGTGGACTGCACGTGCATGATGGCGCGCTGGATCACACGCTGGAAGCCCAGCGTGGGCTGGGTGTCCACGTCTTCGGTCCCGGCGACCTGGGGCGTGTTGTCCTTGATGAAGTTGGTCAGCGACTTGCGCAAGTCGTCGATATTGGCGGCGCAGGCGCGCAGCACCTCGGCGGCGCTGGGGTTATCGAGCAAGGCCAGCAGCAGATGCTCCACGGTGATGAACTCATGGCGCTGCTGACGTGCCTCGACAAACGCCATGTGGAGGCTGACTTCCAATTCCTGGGCAATCATGTGACTTCCTTTTGCCTTGCTGACGAATCTACTTTAATCCGATTTGCCGGCCTGTCCAACAGTTCCAGCCGTGAAAGTAAAGTATCTTTTCCGGTTTACTCGCACTCTTTTCGCGCATCCCGCTCACTCCACGGGCTCGCACACACATTGCAGGGGATGGCCGGCCTTGTGCGCCGCCTCCAGCACCTGGTCCACTTTGGTTGCCGCCACATCCTTGGTGTAGACACCGCAGACCCCTTTGCCGTCCAGATGGATCTTGAGCATGATCTGGGTGGCGGTCTCCAGGTCCTTGTTGAAAAACTCCTGAATCACGACCACCACAAACTCCATCGGGGTGTAGTCGTCATTGAGCATGACCACCTGGTACATCTGCGGCGGCTGGACTTTCTGCGTCCGCCGCTCCAGCACGACCGAATCGCCCTCGTCGCGGCTGGGCTGCTGGACGGGGGCCGGCGGTTTGGCGGGAGATTTCGTGGCCATGCGATGATTCTATCGAGCGTGCCCTCGGCACGCTTCGGCTAGGGTTGAATTGGAGGCGACCGGCGCCGCTTCAAGATGGGGGACAGAAAAAGACACCCCGGACCCGAGCGCCAGGCGGCAGGGGCAGGCTCACATGTGCTCGATCATGACCTCGCCAAAGCCTGAGCAGCTGACCTGGGTCGCCCCGTCCATGAGACGTGCAAAGTCGTAGGTCACCCGCTTGCTCTGGATGGCTTTCTCCATGGCGCTGATCAGCAGATCGGCGGCCTCTTTCCAGCCCATGTGGCGCAGCATCATCTCGGCCGAAAGGATTTCGGAGCCCGGATTCACGTAGTCCTTGCCTGCGTACTTGGGCGCCGTACCGTGGGTGGCCTCGAACATGGCCACGGTATCGGAGAGGTTGGCACCCGGCGCGATGCCGATGCCGCCCACCTGGGCCGCCAGCGCGTCCGAGATGTAATCGCCGTTGAGGTTGAGGGTGGCGATCACGCTGTACTCGGCCGGCCGCAGCAGGATCTGCTGCAGGAAGGCGTCGGCGATCACATCCTTGATGATGATGTCTCGGCCGGTACGCGGGTTCTTGAGGCGGCACCAGGGACCGCCGTCGATCAGCTCGGCGGCAAACTCCTTCTGCGCCAGGGCGTAGGCCCAGTCACGGAAACCGCCCTCGGTGAATTTCATGATGTTGCCCTTGTGCACGATGGTCACGTTCGGCTTGTCGTTGTCGATGGCGTACTGGATGGCCTTGCGCATCAGGCGCTCAGTCCCCTCGATGGACACCGGCTTGACACCGATGCCCGAGGTCTCAGGAAAGCGGATCTTCTTCACGCCCATCTCCTCGACGAGAAACTTGATGAGCTTCTTCGCCTGGTCGGACTGCGCCTCGTACTCGATCCCCGCGTAGATGTCCTCCGAGTTCTCGCGGAAGATCACCATATTGACCTTCTCGGGCTCCTTCAGGGGTGAGGGCACGCCCTTGAAATACTGCACGGGGCGCAGACAGACATAGAGATCGAGCTCCTGACGCAGCGCGACGTTGAGCGAGCGGATGCCACCACCCACGGGCGTGGTCAGCGGGCCCTTGATGGACACCACGTAGTCACGCACCACGTCCAGGGTTTCCTGAGGCAGCCAGACATCGGGGCCATATAGACGTGTCGACTTCTCGCCCGCGTAGATCTCCATCCAGTGGATCCGCCTTTGGCCGCCGTAGGCCTTCTCGACGGCCGCATCCACCACCCGGAGCATCACGGGCGTGATGTCCAGCCCCGTGCCATCGCCTTCGATGTAGGGGATGATGGGCTGGTCTGGCACATTCAGGGTCCGGTCGGGACGGACGGTGATCTTCTGGCCCTGGGCGGGCACCTGGATGTGCTGGTACATGAACGCGAGACTCCGTGGGAAAACAGTGAGCGACTGCAATAAATTCTAGTCGCTGCAGTCGCCACGGCTGGACCGCCGGCCCATGGCAGGCGATGACGCACAATGCAGCTGTTTGCGACCCGCCCCGACCGCCCCATGACGCGACTGCTCCTCACACTCTGCTTGCTGCTGGCAGCCCAGCTCGGACCGGCCCACGCCCAGCCCTCCCCCCAGCTTGATCTGCCGCGCGTGACGCTGACCGCCGGCATGCATCTGATCCAGGCACAGGTCGCGACCACGCCACAGCAGCAGGCCATCGGTCTCATGCACCGCAAGGATATGCCCGCCAACGAAGGCATGCTCTTCATCTTCGAGCAACCCTCACGCCAGTGTTTCTGGATGCAGAACACCTTGCTGCCGCTCACGGCGGCCTTCATCGCCGACGACGGCACCATCGTGAACCTGGCCGACATGAAACCTCAGACCACGGACTCACACTGTTCTGCGAAGCCCGTGCGCTTCGTGCTGGAGATGAACCAGGGCTGGTTCGCCAAGCGTGGACTCAAGGCCGGCAGCCGACTCGGCGGACCGGTTTTCGGGAAGCGCCGGTGAGTTCCCCATAAAAAAACGGCCCGGACGCTGTCGTCCGGGCCGCTTGGTCTGCGACGCGCCGAAACTCAGGCCTTCACGGACGCGAGGATCGCGTTGAAGGTCTTGCTCGGGCGCATCACGGTCTCCAGCTTGGCGAAATCGGGCTTGTAGTAGCCGCCGATGTCCACCGGCTTGCCCTGCACCTCGGCCAGTTCCTTGACGATGGTCTGTTCATTCTCGGCCAGTTGCTTGGCCAGCGGCGCGAACTTGGCGGCCAGCTCCTTGTCCTCGGTCTGGGCGGCCAGTTCCTGGGCCCAGTAGAGGGCCAGGTAGAACTGGCTGCCACGGTTGTCCAGCTGGCCAGTCTTGGGCGAAGGGTTCTTGTTGTTGTCCAGCAGCTTGCCCGTGGCCGCATCCAGCGTCCTGGCCAGCAGCTTGGCACGCGGGTTGTTGTTCTTCAGCCCCAGGTCCTCGAAGGACACGGCCAAGGCTAGGAACTCACCCAGAGAATCCCAGCGCAGGTGGTTCTCTTCCACCAGCTGCTGCACGTGCTTGGGGGCCGAGCCGCCGGCGCCCGTCTCGTACATGCCGCCACCGGCCATCAGCGGCACGATGGACAGCATCTTGGCGCTGGTGCCGAGTTCCATGATCGGGAACAGGTCGGTCAGGTAGTCGCGCAGGATGTTGCCGGTGGCCGAGATGGTGTCCAGGCCACGGATCACGCGCTCCAGGGTGTAGCGCATGGCGCGCACCTGGCTCATGATCTGAATGTCCAGACCCGCGGTGTCGTGCTCGTGCAGGTACATCTTGACCTTGGTGATCAGCTGGGCCTCGTGCGGGCGGTACTGGTCAAGCCAGAACACCACCGGCATGCCGGAATTGCGAGCGCGCGTGACGGCCAGCTTGACCCAGTCGCGGATGGCGGCGTCCTTGACCTGGCACATGCGCCAGATATCGCCCTGTTCCACGTTCTGGCTCATCAGCACCTCGCCCGTGGCCAGGTCAGTGATATTGGCCACTCCGTCTTCGGGAATCTCGAAGGTCTTGTCGTGCGAGCCGTATTCCTCGGCCTGCTGGGCCATCAGACCGACGTTGGGCACGGTGCCCATGGTCTTAGGATCGAAGTTGCCGTGCCACTTGCAGAAGTTGATGATCTCCTGGTAGATGCGGGCAAACGTGCTCTCGGGGATCACGGCCTTGACGTCCTTGAGGCGACCGTCGGCACCGTACATCTTGCCGCCGGCACGAATCATGGCCGGCATGGAGGCGTCCACGATCACGTCGTTGGGGGAGTGGAAGTTGGTGATGCCCTTGGCCGAGTCCACCATGGCCAGCTCGGGCCGGTGCTCGTGGCAGGCGTGCAGGTCGCGCTTGATCTCTTCCTGCTTGGACTGGGGCAGCGTGGCGATCTTGTTATAGAGATCGATCATGCCGTTGTTGACGTTCACGCCCAGCTCGTCGAAGAGCTTGCCGTGCTTGGCAAAGGCGTCGCGGTAGAAGATCTTGACGCAGTGGCCGAACACGATGGGGTGCGAGACCTTCATCATCGTGGCCTTGACGTGCAGCGAGAACATCACGCCGGTCTTGTGGGCGTCCTCGATCTGCTTCTCATAGAACTCGAGCAAGGCCTTCTTGCTCATGAACATGCTGTCGATGATCTCGCGGTCCAGCAGCGCCACCTTGGGCTTGAGCACGATGGTCTTGCCGCTCTTGGTGATCAGCTCCATCTTCACGTCGCGCGCCTTGTCCAGCGTCATCGACTTCTCACCGTGATAGAAGTCGCCATGGTGCATGTGCGAGACGTGCGTGCGCGAAGCTTGGCTCCACTCGGCCATGGTGTGCGGGTTCTTGCGCGCGTACTCCTTCACGGCCTTGGGGGCACGGCGGTCGGAGTTGCCCTCGCGCAGCACCGGGTTCACGGCACTGCCCGTGCACTTGGCGTAGCGCGCCTTGATGGCCTTCTCTTCCTCGGTCTTGGGGTTCTCGGGGTAGTCCGGGATCTTGTAGCCCTTGGCTTGCAGTTCCTTGATGCACGCCACCAGCTGCGAGACGGAGGCGCTGATGTTGGGCAGCTTGATGATGTTGGCCTCGGGCTTGAGCGTGAGCTTGCCCAGCTCGGCCAGCGTGTCGGGCACACGCTGCGCCTCGGTCAGGTACTCGGGGAACTGGCCCAGGATGCGACCGGCCACCGAGATGTCGCTGGTCTCCACGTTCACGCCGGCCGGCGCCGCGAAGGTGCGGATGATGGGCAGAAAGGAGCTGGTGGCCAGCAGCGGGGCTTCGTCCGTCAGCGTGTAGATGATGGTGGGTTGCTGGGTGCTCATTGCGTATCTCCAGAAATCGGGACCGGATCCGCGACGACCGATGGGTCGGCGAACGGATATCGGATGGTTCGAGATTTTGCTTTCAGTGCCCTGACCTCGGTCGCTGTTTTTGAATCAAAATTCCGCAATGCGAAATTTTCATCAAGAAATTTCAACTTTTTTGTCATCGGTCTTATAGAAGAGGTCTTATAGAAGATCTAAGACCCAAGCGCTGGCCGATCCGGCCGCCCCGAGCATGACAGCTCCAGCAGGCCGGCGCAAACAAAAAGGGCCCGGAGGTCACCCTCCGGGCCCAGGCAGACAGACCGCCAGCGATCAGCCGAAGTTCTTCTCGGCGAAGGACCAGTTCACGAGCTTGTCGAAGAAGGTCTCGACAAACTTCTGGCGCAGGTTGCGGTAGTCGATGTAGTAGGCATGCTCCCACACGTCCACCGTCAGCAGGGCCTTGTCGGCCGTGGTCAGCGGGGTGCCGGCAGCGCCGGTGTTGACGATGTCGACCGAACCGTCCGCCTTCTTGACCAGCCAGGTCCAGCCGGAACCGAAGTTGCCCACGGCGGACTTCACGAAGGCTTCCTTGAAGGCCGCGTAGCTGCCCCACTTGGCGTTGATGGCAGCCGCCAGCGCGCCCGTGGGCTCGCCGCCGCCGTTGGGCTTCATGCAGTTCCAGAAGAAGGTGTGGTTCCAGATCTGCGCGGCGTTGTTGTAGATGCCGCCGCTGGACTTCTTGACGATGGCCTCGAGGTCCATGCTCTCGAACTCGGTGCCCTTCTGCAGATTGTTCAGGTTCACCACATAGGCGTTATGGTGCTTGCCGTGGTGGAACTCCAGCGTTTCCTTGGAGTAGTGCGGCGCCAGGGCGTCGATGGCATAAGGCAGGGGGGGCAGGGTGTGTTCCATGATGGTGTCCTCGATGGTTGTTGTGGATGACCAGCGGCGATTGTAGAAACTAATTTTTGCCCCGGTGCGTCACGGTGAGATCAACCTTGCCGTCGGCAAGGGTGGCCTGTAGGGCCTGCCCCTGATAGGTCTGCGTGGTGTGCGTGATGGTTCGCCCGGCTTCGTCGCTGAGCCAGGCATAGCCGCGCTGCAGCACCAGGGCCGGGTCGAGCAGCTGCAGGCGCAAGGCGGCGCGCTCCAGCCGCTGCTGGCGTTGCTGCAGATCGTGGCGCCATACCTGCGGCCAGTTGCCCGCCAGCTGCTGCAGGCCATGGCGACGCTGCAGCAGGGCATGGCTGGCCGCGTGCCGCAGGCGCTGGGTCAGAGCCGAGAGCGCAAGGCGCTGGCCCGCCACCCGTCCCGAGGGTCGGCCCAGGCGGCTGACCGCCAGATCCAGACGCTGGCTCTCGCGGTCCAGCCTGGCCAGTGCCGCTTCCCGCAGTCGGGCGTGCACGAGGTCCAGCGCACCGAGCCAGACGCTGCGAGGCTCGGCCACCAGCTCGGCCGCGGCCGTGGGCGTGGGCGCACGCAGATCGGCCACGAAGTCGGCGATCGTGAAGTCAGTCTCATGCCCCACCCCGCTGACCACGGGCACCGGGCTCTGCACCAGCGTGCGCGCCAGCCGCTCGTCGTTGAAGGCCCAGAGGTCTTCCATCGCGCCGCCGCCACGCACGAGCAGGATCACGTCCACCCGTCCTTGCTGCGCCTGGGCATAGAGTTGCGTCAGCGATGCCACCAGCTCCGCCGGCGCCCCTGCGCCCTGTACCGAGGCGGGCGCAACGATCACCGGGATGTGCGGCACGCGCCGCTGCAAGGCGGTGACGACGTCATGCAGGGCCGCAGCCCCGAGCGAGGTCACGACGCCGATGCCGCGCGGCATGCGCGGCAACTCGCGCTTGCGCGCCGCATCGAACAGGCCCTCGGCTTCGAGCTTGGCCTTGAGGCGCAGGAACTGCTCGAACAGCGCCCCCTGTCCGGCGCGCGACATGGATTCGACGACCAGCTGCAGATCGCCACGCGCCTCGTAGACGCCCAGCCGGCCCCGCAGATCGACCAGCTCACCGTCACGCGGCGCGAAGTCCAGCAGGCTCGCGGCGCGGCGGAACATGGCGCAGCGAATCTGACCCGTTTCGTCCTTGAGCGTGAAATAGCAATGCCCGCTGGCTGCGCGGTTGAAGCCCGAAATCTCGCCGCGCACCGCGACCGGATTGAACCTGGCGTCCAGGGCATCAGCAATGGCGCGGCACAACGCGCCAACCTGCCAGATACGCGGCGTCATTGCTGAGGACTCAAAGGCCGACATGAGATGCCACGCGGCTTGCGCCCAGATAACCCGCGGTGATTACTCCACAATCCGCACCGCAAACCCGCGGGGTACCCCACAGGTGGACAAAAGCGCATTTTTCCGTGCAAGTCATTGATTTCATTTGGTTTTTCTCTGCCTTTTTTGTCATCGTTCTGACCCAAAAGCGCATGGCTGCGTGCTTTGCGGTCCCCGCCCCATAGTTCTGCACAAAGTTATCCACATATTCTGTGGGTGAGGCTTCGGAGCCAAGGCGGACAAGGCGGACCGGTCCGCCGTTCGGGAGCGCCATATGCGTGGGTCATAATCGACGGGCACATCAGCGTGGAGGATCCCTTTGTTTTCCATCATACAAGCCGCCGGCTGGCCCATCTGGCCCCTGATCGCCTGCTCCGTCCTGGGCCTGGCCCTGATCATCGAACGCTTCCTGAGCCTCAAGACCACCAAGGTGGCCCCGCCTCGGCTGCTCGACGAGGTGCTCAAGGCCTCCGCCACCGAACTGCCCAAACCGGAAGTCATTGATCAGCTCGAAAAGAGCTCAGCCCTCGGTGAGGTGCTGGCCAGCGGCCTGCGCGCCCTGCAGATCAAGCCGACCAGCAGCGACGAAGAGTTGCGCAACGCCCTGGAAAGCACTGGCCGCGTGGTGACGCACAAGCTCGAACGCTACCTCACCGCGCTGGCCACCATCGCCTCGGTGGCACCCCTGCTGGGCCTGTTCGGCACCATCGTCGGCATGATCGAGATCTTCGGTTCGCAGGCCCCGGGTGGCAGCACGGGCGGCAATCCCGCCCAGCTCGCACAGGGCATCTCGATCGCCCTGTACAACACCGCCTTCGGCCTGATCATCGCCATCCCCTCGCTGATCTTCTGGCGCTACTTCCGGGCCCGCGTCGATGAGTACCTGTTGACGCTGGAGCTCGCCAGCGAGCGTCTGCTGCAACACCTGGGCACACTGCGGCGCACCGAGTCATGAGGCTGCACTTCCGCCGTCCGGCGCGTGAGGAGCCGGAGATCAACCTGATCGCCTTCATCGACGTGCTGCTGGTGATCCTGATCTTCCTCATGCTCACGACCACCTACAGCAAGTTCACCGAGATGCAGCTGCGCCTGCCGACCGCAGACGCCGACGCCCAGCGCGACTACCCCAAGGAAGTCATCGTGGCCGTCAGCAGCGACGGCAACTACAGCGTCAACCGCAATCCGCTCGACGGCCGCAGCGTGGAAGCCGTGGTCGCGGCCCTGCTGCAGGCGGCCAAGGCCGGCAAGGACACGGTGGTCATCATCAGCGCCGACGCCAGCGCGCGCCACCAGTCCGTGGTCACCGTCATGGAAGCCGCACGCCGCGCCGGACTCACGCAAATCACCTTCGCCACCCAGTCCTCGGCCCAGGCCGGCGGCCGCTGAAGGCCATGGACCGCCCCGGCCAGCCCGCCTGGCAACTGGCCCTGCAGGAGAACTGGCAGCGGCGTAGCGCGCTGACCTGGGCCCTGTGGCCGCTCTCGCTGCTCATGGGCGCCCTGGTGCGTTTGCGCCAGGGGCTCTACCTCAGCGGCGTCCTCAAGCGTCACGCCGTGCGCGTGCCCGTGATCGTGGTCGGCAATGTGGTGGCAGGCGGCGCGGGCAAGACGCCAGTCGTGATCGCCCTGGTACAGCACCTGCAAAGTCGCGGCCTGCGACCCGGTGTGATCTCGCGCGGCTATGGCCGGCAAACGCGTGACTGCCGCGAGGTGCTCGACCACAGCCCCGTGCGTGAGGTCGGCGACGAGCCGGCCCTGATCCGGCGCAAGACCGGGGTACCAGTCTATGTCGCGGCGCGCCGCATCGAAGCGGCAAACGCCCTGCTGCAGGCCCACCCGCAGGTCGACATCCTTGTCAGCGACGACGGGCTGCAGCACCTGGCCCTGGCGCGCGACCTGGAGGTCTGCGTCTTTGACGATCGAGGCGTGGGCAACGGTTTTCTTCTGCCCGCGGGGCCGCTGCGCGAACCTTGGCCTCGCTACGTAGACCTGGTGCTGCACACGGGCAACCGGCCCGCCTTTACCGGCTACACCTCGCGCCGTGCGCTGGCCCACCAGGCCCTACGTGTCGACGGCAGCCGGGTCGACCTCGTGGCGCTCGCCGCGGATGGCCGTCCGCTGCTGGCCGTGGCGGGCACAGCACGGCCCCAGGCCTTCTTCGACATGCTGCAGGCCCTGGGTCTGCCGCTCACGCTCACGGCCGCACGTCCCGACCACGACGACTACGCCTCCTGGCAGCGCCCGCGCGAACGCGACTACACGCTCCTGTGCACCGAGAAAGACGCACTCAAGCTCTGGGCCCATCACCCCGACGCCCTGGCGGTGCCGCTGGAGTTCGAGGCCGAGCCGGCCTTCTACGCCGCCTTCGACCGTCTGCTCGATGACGCGCTGCAAGCGCGGCTATCATCGCCCCATGGACACCCGACTGCTTGAACTGCTGGTCTGCCCCGTGACCAAGGGCCCGCTGGACTACGACCGCGAAAAACAGGAGCTGCTCTCGCGCAGCGCGCGCCTGGCCTATCCCATCCGCGACGGCATCCCGGTGCTGCTGGAAAACGAAGCCCGCACGCTGAGCGACGAAGAGCTCGGCCTCTGAGTCCCCCACGCATGAGCTACACCGTCCTGATCCCGGCACGGCTGGCATCGAGCCGCCTGCCCAACAAGCCCCTGGCCGACATTGCCGGCCTGCCCATGGTGGTTCGCGTGGCCCAGCGCGTGGCCTCCGGTCTGCCGGCCGGCACGCGCGTGGTGGTGGCGGCCGACCACCCCTCCATCCTGCAGGCTTGCGCGCAGCACGGAGTCGAGGCCCTGCTCACGCGCGTGGACCATCCCAGCGGCAGCGACCGCTTGGCCGAAGCGTGCGAACTGTTGCAGCTGCCGGACGAGGCCATCGTCGTCAATGTGCAGGGTGATGAGCCGCTGATCGAACCGGCCTTGGTCTCGGCCGTGGCCACCTTGCTCGAACAACGCCCCGAGGCCAGCCTGAGCACGGCTGCCCACCCCCTGCACGAGGTGGCCGAGTTCACGAACCCTAATGTGGTCAAGGTCGTGCTGGACGCACGCGATCTCGCCCTCTACTTCAGCCGCGCGTCCATCGCCTGGTGGCGCGACGGCTATGCGCAGGGCATCCAGACCCTGGCCACCCCTGCCCCGCTGCGTCATATCGGCATCTACGGCTACCGCGTGGGTTTCCTGCGCCAGTTCCCCCGACTCCCCCAAGCCCCGATCGAGGTCACCGAGGCCCTGGAGCAGCTGCGTGCCATGTGGCACGGCCACCGTATCGCCGTCCATGTCACGCAAGAGGCGCCTGGCCCGGGGGTCGACACACCCGAGGACCTGGAGCGTGTGCGCAGACTGCTGGGGCACTGACATCCGCCTTCTGGTCTGACTGGCAAGGCTTGCTATAGCTGCTGTAAGTTTCAAGGTGGTTACGGCATGCTATCCTCAGCCTGAGAGGCTGGTGCACCGGGATGGTGCCGCCATCAGCCGATGACACCCATACGAATCCGAGGAACTCCATGAGACTGATCCTGTTGGGCGCCCCCGGCGCCGGCAAGGGCACGCAAGCGGCCTTCATCTGCAAGAAGTACGGCATTCCGCAGATCTCCACCGGCGACATGCTGCGCGCTGCCGTCAAGGCCGGCACCCCGCTGGGCCTGCAGGCCAAGGCCGTGATGGAGTCCGGCGGTCTGGTCAGCGACGACCTGATCATCAACCTGGTCAAGGAACGCATCGCCCAGCCGGACTGCGCCCAGGGCTTTCTGTTTGATGGCTTCCCGCGCACCATCCCCCAGGCCGACGCCATGAAGGCCGCTGGCGTGAAGCTGGATTACGTGCTGGAGATCGACGTGCCCTTCGATGCCATCATCGAGCGCATGAGCGGCCGCCGCTCGCACCCGGCGTCGGGCCGAACCTACCACGTCAAGTTCAACCCGCCCAAGGTGGCAGGCCAAGACGATGTGACCGGCGAGCCCCTGGTGCAGCGCGACGATGACAAGGAAGAGACCGTGAAGAAGCGCCTGGACGTCTACAGCGCCCAGACCCGCCCGCTGGTGGACTACTACAGCAGCTGGGCAAAGAAAGATCCGGCCGCTGCGCCCAAGTACCGCGCGATCAGCGGCATGGGCAGTGTCGAGGAGATCACCGCGCGCGCGCTGAACGCCCTGTCGAGCTGAGACCGGCCGCAGGCATCAGGAAACGCCCTGCACTGCGGGGCGTTTTTGTTTTCGTGCCTCAGGCAGGGCTGGATCGCAAGCCGTAGACCTGGCTACCGACAAAGAGGTATTCCACGCGCAGGATGGCCTCACCCTTCTCGTCCTGGAAGGTGAAGCCCAGAACCGCGATCTCATCGCCCACCTTGAGCGGCGTCACCTTCCAGGCCTGCATGCGCGAGAGCGGCGCGAGCTCGATCTCCCAGCGCCGATCCTGACGCCGCGGCAGCTGGGCCTTGGCCAGCAAGGCCTTGCCATCCACGGGCGCACTCTGCGCCGGCAGGGGGCGCTGCGCCAGATCGGCCGGCAGACTGAGACCGGCCGCCACTTCGAGCACCAGCTCGGCATGCGGGTTCTGCCAGCGCACGCTCTGCACCCGCCCCTGCAGATAGATGGGGCGGTCCTGGTCAAAGCTGCTCCAGCCGTGGTGCGCGCGCGCCAGCGGCAGCAGACCGGGCAACAGTACCAGGCCCATGGCGGTACGTCTTTGCATGCGTCTCTCCTCAGTTGTAGGCGATCCAGCGGCCACAGCTCAGCACGGCCAGCCAGATCAGGGTGGACAGGACCATCTGCACGCGTGCGAGTGCGTCGAGTTTGTGCAGCGAGCCGCGCCCGTGGAACCAGCCCGCATTACACGCCGCCAGCAATAACAGCAACATCTTGAGGGTGAAAACCCGGTTGGCCAGCAGCTCGGCCGGCTGGGTGCCAAACATCAGCAGGCCGGAGGCAGCAGCCAGACCGAAACCCGCTCCGACCAGCGTGAGGCTGAGCCGGGCCAGAGCCTGCACGGGCAGCGCCGCACCCACGCCGAAGACGCGCAGCTCCAGCAAGACCAGATTACCCAGCAGCAAAGCAATGCCGAAGAGATGCGCCACCTCCAGAGCCGGATAGGCCCAGGCACTTGTTTGCAGCGCGGCCCACATCTCAGCGCCCCAGCAGATCGAGCATCAGCGCGAGTCGCGCCTTGACCGGGCTCAGCGGCAGGGCGGGAAATTCGTCGCCCGCACGCGGCTGCAGCCAGCCATCCGCGCAACGCGTGGTCCGCACGATGCGCACCCCGGCGGCCTGGGCGCGCCGGGCTGCCGCCTCGATCTCATGGTGCAGCGTGCCGCCCCCGGTGCCGGCCAGCACGAGGCCGCGCACCGGGGCCACGCCATGGCGCGCCGCGGTGTCGGGATCGACCAGCGCATCCAGGTGGGCGCCGCTGGCCGCGGCATGGCTCAGCACGATCTCCACCCGCGGCAAGGCAGACGCCGCCAGTACGGCCTCCACGGACGCAAGCGGAGCGGGCACGACACACGCACGCAACCACTGCACCTGGCCTTGTCGCACGCGCCCCATGTCACCCGCCTCGCCCGAGCCGAAGGCATCGAGGCGCGAGCTGTGCAGCTTTTGCACCGACTGCGCCCCAAGGATGCGGCCAGCGCAGACGGCGAGCACGCCTTGCGCCTTGGGATCAGCGGCCACGGCGAGGGCATCGGCGAGGTTGCGCGGGCCGTCGGCATCGGGCGCGTCGGCCGGACGCATGGCGCAGGTCAACACCACAGACTGGCGCGGCGCCAGCAGGGCCTGCAGCAACCAGGCCGTCTCTTCCAGCGTGTCGGTGCCATGCGTGATCACCAGCCCCTGCACATCCGCCTGCGCGAGATGGACGCGACACGCCTTCAGCAAAGCCTGCCAGACCGCCAGGTCCATGTCCTTGCTGTCGATCTGGGCCACCTGCTCGACCTGCACCGTCACACCCGGGGGCACGACCACACCGGCCAGCAGTTCATCCACGGGTTTTTGCGCCGCGCGATAGCGACCCGGGGCCGCACCCTGCGCCAGGCCTGCGATCGTGCCGCCGGTGCCCAAAACCACGATTTTTTGTGTGCCCGCTTGCATTTGCTCAAAAACTGGTTAAAAATACAGCTACTGGATATCAAGACAGTAACGCCTTGCCAGCCCCGCTTTCAGGAGTCATGACGATGGACCTGCCGCAGTACCCGATCAAGCTGACCGCCCGCCAGCAACAGATTCTGGACCTGATCCAGAGCGCCATCGCGCGCACCGGCGCCCCGCCTACCCGCGCCGAGATCGCCGCCGAGCTCGGCTTCAAGTCCGCCAACGCGGCCGAGGAGCATCTGCAGGCCCTGGCACGCAAGGGCGTGATCGAACTGGTCAGCGGCACCTCGCGCGGCATCCGCCTGCAAGGCGAGGCCCTGCGCTCCATCAATGAATCCCGTATCAAGCAATTCTCCCTGCCCATGCCGGATCTGGCCCAGCTCGCCCTGCCCCTGATCGGGCGCGTGGCCGCCGGCTCGCCGATTCTCGCGCAGGAGCACGTGGACCAGACCTACTACGTGGAGAGCTCGCTGTTCCAGCGCAAGCCGGACTACCTGCTCAAGGTGCGCGGCATGTCCATGCGAGACGCCGGCATCATGGACGGCGACCTCCTGGCCGTGCAGTCCACCAAGGACGCCAAGAACGGCCAGATCGTCGTGGCCCGTCTGGGTGATGAGGTCACGGTCAAGCGCTTTCGCCGCAACAAGCACCTCATCGAGCTACTGCCCGAAAACCCGGACTACCAGATCATCGTGGTCGAGCCTGGCGATCCCTTCGAGATCGAAGGCCTGGCCGTGGGACTGATCCGCAACACCATGCTCATGTGAACGTCGTGCGCACCCACTGAAAGCCCTGCCATGAATTCCGCCTGGTCCGCCACCTACACCCTCTGGTCCCCCCTGCACAAGCTGCTGCGCCGACTGACGACGCCTGCCGCGCCACGCACCACCGGTGCCAGCTCTGTCCTGCCCTGCCACAACACCACGGCCGCCATCGTGCGCAGCAACCGCCCCGTGCCGCGCCCTTTGCGTGTGGTCCGCGTCATGGAAGCCGGCCAACCACGGTCGCAGGTGGGTCGCATGGTGATCTCCGGCCGCATGGCCGATGTCTGCGCCGAGCTGGACCGCCTCGCCGCCTGCGAGGCCGCTTAAGCGCCGGCCACGCGCGCCATACCCCCGGGTGCGTCCTGCGCCCCGGTGCTCAAGCCGCCCGGACCGCAGGGCACAATAGCGGCATGAACATCGTCATTCTCGACGACTACCAAGACGTCGTCCGCAAGCTCGATTGCGCCAGCAAGCTGGCCGACTATCCCCTCAAGGTCTACACCAATACCGTCAAAGGGCTGGGCCAGCTCTCGGTCCGTCTGCGCGATGCCGAGGTCCTGGTGCTGATCCGAGAGCGCACGCCCATCACCCGCCAGCTGATCGAAAAGCTGCCACGCCTCAAGCTCATCTCCCAGACCGGGCGTCTTGGCACGCATATCGACCTCGCGGCCTGCACCGAGCGCGGAATCGCCGTCGCAGAAGGCTCGGGCTCGCCCGTGGCACCCGCCGAGCTGACCTGGGCGCTGATCATGGCAGCCATGCGCCGCCTGCCCCAGTACATCGGCAACCTCAAGCACGGCGCCTGGCAGCAGTCGGGCCTGAAATCCGCGGCCATGCCACCCAACTTCTCTCTTGGCACGGTCTTGCGCGGCAAGACCCTGGGCATCTGGGGCTACGGCAAGATCGGCCAGATGGTGGCCGGCTATGGCCGGGCCTTCGGCATGCGCGTGCTGGTCTGGGGTCGGGATGCCTCACGCGAACAGGCCGTGAAGGACGGCTTTGAGGCCGCCGCCAGCCGCGAAGATTTCTTCGCGCAGAGCGATGTGCTGACCCTGCACCTGCGCCTGAACGACGCCACACGCGGCATCGTGACGCCGGGCGATCTGGCCTTGATGAAACCCACCTCGCTGCTGGTCAACACCTCGCGCGCCGAGCTGATCGAAGCCGACGCACTGATCAGCGCGCTCAACCATGGTCGCCCCGGCATGGCGGCCATCGATGTCTTCGAGTCCGAGCCCATCCTGCAAGGCCATGCCCTGCTGCGGCTGGAGAACTGCATCTGCACGCCGCACATCGGCTACGTCGAGCAGGAGAGCTACGAGCTCTATTTCGGTACGGCCTTCGACAACGTCGTCAACTTCATCCAGGGCCAGCCGACCAACATCGCCAACCCGGAAGCACTCAAGGTCCGGCGCTGATTCAGGCGGCCTTCGCCTTGGAGGCCAGCCGGGACAGCATGAGCTCGGTACTCGCCTTGCGGTCCGCGTTGACCGTCTGCACATGGGGCCGCGCGCCCATGGCCTTGAGGTAATCGCGCACGGGCAAGCCCGCCAGCACATCCTCGCCATAGATGATCTTGCTGGCGCTGCTCACCAGGGGAAGATGGGTGACGGCCGCACAGTCGGCCAGCGTGAACTCCGGTCCCGCGACGAAGGGCGAGAACTTCGCCAGCTTCGAAAAACCGTTCACCCCCTTGTGCAGCAGCTTGCGGGTGCGCTCCTTGAGTCCGTCGCTGACCTTGCCGCCGAAAAAGGCCTCGGGATAAAGCTCGCGCGCCACCAGTTCCAGGTGCAGCTCCATGTAGACGATCAGCTCGCGCACCTTGGCGGCAGCCAGAGGATCGGCCGGAAGCAGCGGGCGCTGGGGATAGGCGGCTTCGATGTATTCGGCGCAGGCACTCGACTCCGAGATCGGGCCAGACGGCGTGTCCAGGAACGGCACCTTGCCCATGGGGGAGCGATCCATCAGCAGGGGATGCGTGTTGCCGGTCCAGACCAGCTCCTCGGCAAAGGGCACGTCCTTCTCGAGCAGCTGAAGCTTGACCTTGTTGAAATAGTTGCTGGCGGCAAATCCGCAAAGCTTGAGCGTCATGGTGTCTCCTCGGCATCGTTCTGCACAGGCCCCCAGTCTGACAGAGGCACGCGCGCCGAGCAGTCCGGCAGGTGACTCCGGGTCGTACACCGGCGCCGGATAATGCCGCCCATGCAAACGATCTACGCACACATCGCCGTCGTCGGCACCGGCGCCATGGGCCGCGGCATCGCCCAGATCGCGGCCCAGGCCGGCAGCACCGTGACCCTCTACGACCAACAGCCTGCCGCGGTTGCCGCGGCGCAGCAGGCCATCGCCGAGCAGTGGGACAAGCAGGTCGACAAGGGCCGACTGGACGCCACCAGCGCCGCCGCCCACAAGGGGCGGCTGCGCGCAGCTGACAGCCTGAAAGACCTCGCGGACTGCGACCTGGTGGTCGAGGCCATCGTCGAAAAGCTCGACGTCAAGGCGGCACTCTTCGCCGAACTTGAAGGCATCGTGCGCGCCGATACCGTGCTGGCCAGCAATACCTCCTCGCTGTCGATCACGGCGATCGCCGCCAAGCTCCAGCGCCCGCAGCGCGTCGCCGGCTACCACTTCTTCAACCCGGTGCCGCTCATGAAAGTGGTGGAAGTCATCGCCGGGCTCAAGACCGATGCCACCGTCTGCACGGCGCTCTGTGCGTACGCGCGTCAGATGGGCCACACGCCGGTGGTGGCGCAGGACACCCCAGGCTTCATCGTCAACCACGCGGGCCGCGGCTACGGCACCGAGGCCTTGCGCATCGTAAGCGAAGGCGTGGCCGACTTTGCCACCATCGACCGCATCCTGCGCGACCAGGCGGGCTTCAGGCTCGGCCCCTTCGAGCTGATGGACCTCACGGCCCTCGACGTCTCGCACCCGGTCATGGAGTCGGTCTACCATCAGTACTACGAAGAGCCCCGCTACCGCCCCAGCGTGATCACCGCGCAGCGCCTGGTCGGTGGGATGCTGGGCCGCAAGACCGGCGAAGGCTTTTACCGCTACACGAACGGCAAGGCTGAAATCGCGGCGGAACCACCCGCGCCCGAGGTGGCCGAGCTGCCGCCGGTCTGGGTCTCGACTCGCGCAACCCGTCGTGCCGAGCTCTACCAGCTGCTCAAGGACCTGGGCGCGAAGATCGAGACCGGCCAGAGTCCTTCCCCCCAGGCCCTGACCCTGGTCGCCCCGCTCGGTTTCGATGTCAGCACCGTGGCCGTGGTCGAGCGTCTGGACCCGTCACGCACCATGGGCATCGACCTATTGATTGAGGATGCCGCGACGAAGCGCCGCGTGCTCGCCACCAACCCGGCCACCCGCGCCGACATGCGCGACGCGGCCCACGCCCTCTTCGCGCGGGATGGCAAGGCGGTGAGCGTGATCCGTGACAGCGGCGGCTTCGTGACGCAGCGCGTCGTCGCCACCATCGTCAACATCGCCTCAGACATCTGCCAGCAGCGCATCTGCACCCCGGCCGACCTGGAGACCGCCGTCACCCTGGGCCTGGGCTACCCCCTGGGCCCGCTGGCCATGGGCAACCGCTACGGCCCCACCAATGTGCTGGAGGTGCTGTTCAATCTGCAGACCGTCTATGGCGATCCGCGCTACCGCCCCAGCCCCTGGCTGCGCCGACGCGGCGCCATCGGCCTGTCGCTGCTGCATGAGGAAGACTGAGACTTCTGCGACACTCGCGGTCATGAGCGCACAACTGCTGAGCACCAGCCAGGGCCGCACCATGGTGCTGACCCTCTCCAACCCGGGCCACCGCAACGCCCTGGGCCCCGGGATGTATGCCGCCGGCGTCGAGGCCCTGAGCGTGGCCGAAAGCAACCCGGAGGTGCGCAGCGTCGTACTCACCGGCGAGGGCGCGATGTTCTGTGCAGGCGGCGACCTGAACCGCCTGCAGGCCAACCGCGAACAACCGCCCGAGGTCCAGGCGCAGAGCATCGAACACCTGCACCACTGGATCGAGGCCATCCGCACCTTTCCCAAGCCCGTCATCGCCGCGGTGGAAGGCGCGGCCGCGGGCGCCGGGTTTTCGCTGGCCCTGGCCTGTGATTTCATCGTCGCCGCCAGCGACGCGGTTTTTGTCATGGCCTACAGTAACGTGGGGCTCTCACCCGACGGCGGCGCGAGCTGGAGCCTGGCGCGCGCCCTGCCCCGCCCGCTGGTCAACGAGCTGCTCATGGCCGGTGAGCGCATCCACGCCCCGCGCCTGCACGCCCTGGGCCTGGTCAACCGTGTCAGCGACCCGGGCCGCGCGCTGGACGAGGCCCTGGCCCTGGCCGAGCGGCTCAACACCCAAGCACCGAATGTGCTGGCCAGCATCAAGGAACTCGTCAACGATGCGCCGCAGGCCACGCTGACGCAGCAGCTGGCCCAGGAGCGCACGCACTTCGTGCGCAACCTGCATCACCGCAACGCCGGCATCGGCATTGCGGCCTTTCTGTCCAAGCAGACACCCAATTACGAGTAAGACGCGGCCCTCTGGCCCGCAGACGCACAGGTGACAACCCTGAGGCGTCGGCGCCGTCCTGCGCGCGACAATGGACCACGCCGCACTTGAGGAACGAGTGCGCACTGGCCCTGACAGTCACCCAGCAGACAGCCCATGGACGATCCCATTCTTACCATAGACGAACGCGCAGCGATCAATGCCGGTCGCTGGTTTTCCACCCTGTCCCCTTCGCTCCGCCACGACATCCTGCGATGCGCCTACGTCAAACGCTACAAGGACGGCGACCTGCTCGCCGCCCGCGGCGAACCGCCCGAGGAGTGGATCGCCTGTGCCAAGGGCGCCGTGCGCGTGAGCTCGACATCGATCTCAGGCAAGCAGGTCACGCTCACCTATGTGGAGCCGGGCGTCTGGTTCGGCGATGTGGCCATCTTCGACGGGGACCGGCGCACGCACGATGCCTATGCCCATGGCGACACCACCACGCTGTGCGTGGCCAAGGCCGATTTCAAGAAGATCCTCGCCACGCATGTGGAGCTTTACGAGGCCTTGCTGCGTCTGCATGCGCGCCGCATCCGTCAGCTCTACGGCCTGGTGGAAGACCTCAACACCCTGCCCCTGCGCGCACGCCTGGCCAAACAGCTGCTGCACCTGCTACGCAGCTACGGCGTGTCTTCGCTCAGCGACGGGCGCGAGATGCGCATCGGCCTGCACCTGGCGCAGGAAGAACTGGCCCAGCTGCTGGGCGCCTCACGCCAGCGCGTGAACCAGGAGCTCAAGGCCATGGAGCGCGAGGAAGCCATCCGCATCGAGCCCGGCGGCCTGGTGGTGCGCAACCGCGAGGCGCTGATGCGCATCGTCGAATCTGATCACTGAGCAAAGACGAGCATGAGCGAAACCGAACAGCAATACACAGGCACCCGCCCCGTGTCTGCCGCCCACGCCTTTGACGTGGCAGCCCTGCAGGCCTGGCTGGAGAAGCATCTGGAGGGCTTTACCGGCCCGCTGAGCGTGGAAGCCTTCAAGGGCGGCCAGTCCAACCCCACCTACAAGCTCAACACCCCGGCGCGCAGCTATGTGATGCGCGCCAAGCCCGGCCCGGTGGCCAAGCTGCTGCCCTCCGCCCACGCCATCGAACGCGAGTACGCAGTGATGCGCGGCCTGCACGGCACCGACGTGCCCGTGCCGCGCATGCACGTGCTATGCGAGGACGAGCGCGTGATCGGCCGCGCCTTCTACATCATGGAATACATGCCCGGGCGCGTGCTCTGGGAGCAGTCCCTGCCCGACTTCGATCCGGCCGGCCGCCGTGCCATCTATCTGGAGATGAACCGCGTCATCGCCGCGCTGCACACGGTGAAGTTTGCCGAGCGCGGCCTGGCTGATTACGGCAAGCCCGGCAACTACGTCGAGCGCCAGATCGCCCGCTGGGGCAAGCAGTACCGCGCCTCGGCCGATGGGGCCGGTGAACTCTCGCAGCCCATCCCCGAGATGGAGAAACTGCTCGATTGGCTGCCCGCCCACCTGCCCGCCAGCGCGAAGGACGACAGCCTAGTGAGCATCGTGCACGGCGACTACCGCCTGGACAACCTGATGTTCCACACCAGCGAGCCGCGTGTGATCGCTGTGCTGGACTGGGAGCTCTCCACGCTGGGCCATCCGCTGGCCGACTTCGCCTACCACTGCATGGCCTGGCACATCCCGCCGGGCGCTTTCCGCGGCATCGGCGGGTTGGACCACGCCGCACTCGGCATCCCGCTGGAAGACGAGTACATCCGTCTCTACTGCGAGCGCACCGGCCTGACCACGCCCCAGGCGCTCAAGGCCGACTGGAACTTCTACATGGCCTACAACCTGTTCCGCATCGCCGCCATCCTGCAAGGCATCGCCAAGCGGGTGGAGAACGGCACCGCGTCCAGTGCCCAGGCACAGAAATCCGCCGCTGGCGCGCGCCCCATGGCGGCCATGGCCTGGCAGTTCGCGCAACGCGCCTGAACCTCTTTCATTTCGCAACCAGGAGATCCGCATGGACTTCGACTACTCGCCCCGCACCAAGGACTTCCAGGCCCGCCTGCTGAAGTTCATGGATGCGCACATCTACCCCAACGAACATGCCTTTCACGAAGAGCTGGAAGCCAACACCGCGGCTGGCAAGCGCTGGACGCCCTTGCAGCTGATCGAGAAACTCAAGCTCCAGGCCCAGAAGGAAGGCCTCTGGAACCTCTTCCTGCCCAGGGACAGCGCCGAGATCGCCGGGGTGCAGGGCGCCGGCCTGACCAACCAGGAATACGCGCCGCTGGCCGAGATCATGGGCCGTGTGCACTGGGCCCCCGAGGTCTTCAACTGCTCGGCGCCCGACACCGGCAATATGGAAACCATCGCGCGTTACGGCAATGAGCAGCATCGCAAGGAATGGCTGCAGCCCCTGCTGGCCGGCAAGATCCGCTCGGCCTTCGCCATGACCGAACCCGATGTGGCGTCGAGTGATGCGACCAACATCGCCACCCGCATCGAACGCCAGGGCGATGAGTACGTGATCAACGGCCGCAAGTGGTGGACCTCGGGTGCTGGCGACCCGCGCTGTGCCATCTACATCCTCATGGGCAAAACCGATCCCGAGGCCCCGCGCCACTCGCAGCAGAGCATGATCCTGGTGCCGGCCAACACGCCGGGCGTCAAGGTGCTGCGTCCCTTGAGCGTGCTGGGTTACGACGACGCGCCCCACGGCCACATGGAGGTGGAGTTCAAGAACGTGCGTGTGCCGGCCTCCAACATCCTGCTCGGCGAAGGCCGCGGCTTCGAGATCGCCCAGGGTCGTCTGGGCCCGGGGCGCATCCACCACTGCATGCGCCTGATCGGCCAGGCCGAACGCGCGCTGGAATACATGTGCAAGCGCGCCTCCGAGCGCGTGGCCTTCGGCAAGCCCGTGGCCGCCCAGACCGTGACACAGGAGCGCATCGCCGAGGCCCGTTGCAAGATCGACATGGCACGCCTGCTCACGCTCAAGGCAGCCTGGATGATGGACGTGGCGGGCAACAAGGTGGCCAAGGCAGAGATCGCCATGATCAAGGTCGTGGCGCCCAGCATGGCCTGCCAGGTGATCGACTGGGCCATGCAGGTGCACGGCGGTGGCGGCATGTGCCAGGACTTCCCCCTGGCCTATGCCTATGCCAATGCGCGCACTCTGCGTTTCGCCGACGGTCCGGACGAAGTGCACCGCAACGCCATCGCCAAGCTGGAGCTGGGCAAGTACAGCCCCAACGCCAAGCCGGTCGAGATGCCCGTCACACGGGGATGTTGAGCACCTCCAGGCTACGCGCACTTCGTGTCGCTACGCCACCCCCTTGCAGGGGGCAACGCCAGCGGCCCGGCGAAGCCGGTTCCGCGGCGTTCTCCGCTCGGGGAAGATTGGCGCGCCGCGGCTCCGTTGATCGGCTGCAGGCTTAGCGAGAAAAAAGCACAATTGGAAGGGCTGGCAAATGCCGGCCCTTTTCATTGGAGCCACGAATGATCGACGTCTATTCCTGGGCCACGCCCAATGGCCACAAGGTCCACATCATGCTCGAGGAATGCGGTCTGCAGCTCGGCCGTGACTGGCGCGTGCACCCCATCAATATCGGTGCGGGCGACCAGTTCCAGCCCGAGTTCCTCAAGATCAGCCCCAACAACAAGATCCCGGCCCTCGTGGACTCCGGTGGGCCTGACGGCCAACCGATCTCGCTTTTCGAGTCTGGCGCCATCCTGCTCTACCTCGCGGCCAAGACCGGCAAGTTCCTGCCGAAGTCAGATCGTGCGAAATACGAGGTGCTGCAATGGCTGATGTTCCAGATGGGCGGCGTCGGCCCCATGCTGGGCCAGGCGCACCACTTCCGTATCTACGCCCCCGAGAAGATCACGTACGCCATCAACCGTTATACGAATGAAGCCAAGCGCCTCTACGGCGTGATGGACAGGCAGCTCGCCACACACCGCTACATCGCAGGTGACGAGTACACGATTGCCGATATCGCCATCTTCCCCTGGCTGCGCAGCTGGCAGAACCAGGGCATCGACTGGGCCGACTACCCATTCCTCAAGACATGGTTTGATGAACTGGCGGCGCGTCCGGCCGTGATGCGCGGCGTGCAGGTTCTGGCCGACCAGCGCAAGCCGCTGGTGGATGACAAGGCACGCGAGATGATGTTTGGCGCCACGCAATACCAGCGCCGCTGAACCGGCGCCGGTGGACTACCAGGGCCGCTCGGACAGGCCGGACCAGAGTTCATCCAGGTCCGGGAACTTCCACTTGGCCGGGTCTTCGCGGCCAGCGATCTTGTCGCTGCAGGTCGGTGCCGACAGATCGACTGTCTCGGCAGGAATACGCAGATTGGATTTGGTCGAGAAAAAGACCTTGACCATGGGCATGGTCAACGAACGGCTGGATTGCTCCACCACCACGCCCAGCCGGCCCGAGGCCAGGCGCACCAGGGAGCCGATGGGATAGATGCCCAGGCTTTTCACGAAAGCCTGGAACACCTGGTGGTCGAAGTGCCCCGCCGCCCATTCGGCCATCTTGCGCAGGGACTCTGCAGGATCCCAGCCGGCCTTGTAGGGGCGGTTGGAGGTGATGGCATCGTAGACATCACAAACGGCGCCCATCTTGGCAAAGAGGCTGATCTCCTGGTCCTTGAGCCCCTTGGGATAACCGGATCCATCGATCTTTTCATGATGATTGAGGCAGACGTCGAGCGCGATCGGATCAACATTACCCATGGCAAGCAGCATCTTGTGCCCCTCGACAGGGTGACTCTTCATGATGCCGAACTCGGCATCCGTGAGCTTGCCTGGCTTGTTGAGCACCTCCATGGGCATCCTGGCCTTGCCCAGGTCGTGCAACAGACCCGCCAGACCCGCAGAACGCGTCTGGGCCTCATCCAGCCCCAGCTGGCGCGCCAACGCAATCATCATGGCGCAGACCGCCACCGAATGCATATAGGTGTAGTCATCGGCGGTTTTGAGCCGCGCCAGGCTGATCAGGGCGCTGGCATTACGCGACACCGAATCTGAAATCTCGTCGACCAGGCGCTGGGCACCGGCAGCATCCACAGCCTTGCCCATGCGCGCCTCCTGGAACATGGAGACCACGGCCTTCTTGGACTGCAGGCAGATCTGGGCCGCTCTCTGGTACTCGGCTGCGAGGGCCACCGGCTCGGTCTGGCGGTGGGAGGCCGCCACGGCCTGCAGCTCCTGCTCGACCTGGGCCTCGGACTGGGCCTCAGACACGGCACTCTCGCCCGCCGCCACATCCAGCCCCTTGCTGCTGTCGATCCAGACTTCCTTGATGCTGCTGGCCAGGATGCGTTCGAGGTCCTTGGGATCCTTGAGCACAAAACCGCTGCGCCAGAAAGGATGCTCCATCCAGGAACCGCAGAATTCCTTGATGTGCATTCCCAACTGAAGTTGTTCGACGCGGATACGCTTGAGCATGATCGGTGTGAGAGCCCGCGCATCGCGCTGCAGCCTGAGGCCATTCTACCGGCCGGCCCAGCCCGAAACGGCTCTGTCAGGTTCAGCGCATCGGCACGCCCGCCTGCCGCAGATAGGTGAGCACCTCGGGACTGACCGGCCCGAGCGCGCGGGCCTGCTCGGCCTGTCGCGCCGCGGCTTCGAGCTGCCCTAGGGCCGCCAGGGAGACGGCCGCCCCAAGCATCCAGCGCGGCTCCTCGGGCCGCAGCTGCAAGGCCGCCAGATAAGCCTGCACCGCCTCCTGGTGCCGACCCAGGCGTTGCGCCGCATTGCCACGTACCGCCCAGAGATCGGCCTGCCCCGACAAGCTGGGCTCCAGGCGCGTCAGCAAGGCCAGCACCGGCCCCGGGCGTCCGAGCGCCAGCTCCATGCGCACCTGCTCACGCACCAGTTGCGCGAGCAGGGTTGCCTCCACAGGCTGCGCACGTTCGGTCACCGCCACGGCGTCCTGCACGAGTTGCAGCGCGGCCTCGCGCGATCCTGCGCTCCACAAGGACTGGGCCTGGGCCAGTGTTTCCTGGGCCGCGGATTGGCGGCGCTGGGCTGCCGCAGGTGTAGGCACCTCGGCCGCCACCGGCGCGACGCTCGCAGACGTCGGCGCCGCCGGTTCAGCCTCGCGGAGGGGCCGGCTGCGGTTGCTCGGGCGTTCAGTGGCCGATGGGGTCGGCGCTGTCTCGGCTGCCTCGCTGCGGCGCCGGGGCTTGCGCGGCGGCGCTGCCGGCTCGGCAGCGGCCTGCGACTCGCTCACAGACGGCGCCGCTGCGGGCGGCGTGGACGGCGGCTCTGCCACGGGTTCAGAGGGGTGTTGCTGCACTGGACCCGCCGGCTGCGGCGCCGCCTCCGGCACGGGTGCCGACGCAGCGGCAGGTGCAGCCACTGGCACCACCGCCTGCAAGGGCGGGGGTACGACGGCCTGGGTGGCATGCAGGTACCAGGCCAGCGCACCGGCGCCCAGCAGCAGCACGAACAGCCCCAGTCCCCAGCGGCGCGCGCGCTGCCCGGCAGGCGTGCCCACGCTGGCCGTGCCGTCCATGGCGGCGGGTATGGCCCCCTGGGGCAGATCCGGCAGGCGGGCCTCGCCCCGGCGTGCATCGAGATCACGCAACATCTTGTTGATGACGCTCACGACATTTCCCCTGTCTTGGTGGTCGGTGCACCCGCACCCCAGCGCAGGCGCTGCCACCAGCGCTGGCGCGGCATGGTCACACCCGGCGTGTCAGCAGCGGCCAGCTCGACATGGCGCGCCTGCACGCGCCGTACGTTCTCGCCGAAAGCCAGCAGCAGGCATTTGTGGGCCAGCACATTGAGCAGGCGCGGCACACCCCGGCTGTAGCGCGCCAGCGCGGCGGCGGCCTCGGGCTCGAAGACCCGGATGTCGGTCAGCCCGTCCTCGGCCGCCACCGCCAGGCGATGGGCTAGGTAGGGTCCGACGCGTTCGGGCCGCATGCCCCCGAGGTACTCGCTGAAGGTGATGCGCTGCAGCAGCTGGCGGATCTGCGGCCGCGCCAGGATCTCGTCGAGCTCGGGCTGACCGAAGAGCACGATCTGCAGCAGCTTGTGTTTTTCGGTTTCCAGGTTGGAGAGCAGGCGCAGGCTCTCCAGCGTGGCCATGCGCGTGGCCTGGGCTTCGTCGATGCAGACGAGTACCGGCCGGCCGGCCTCGGCATGGCGCAGCAAGACCTCCTGCAGCCGGGTGAGTACCTGGTGCCGCGACAGCGGCGGCTCCAGCGTGACGTTGAGTTCCTGCGCCAGTGCCATCAGCAGATCGTCCGGCCCCATGTCGGGGTTGGGAATGTAGGCGGTGACGAAATCGTCCTGCAGCGCCCGCAGCAGCTGTCGGCACAGCAGGGTCTTGCCGCAGCCGACCTCGCCCACGATCTTGAGGAAGCCCTCGCCGCTGCGCAGGGCGATCAGCAGGGTGTTGAGCGCGGCCTGCGCGCCCTCGTGCGGATAGAAGAAGGCGGGGTCGGGCGTGATGGAGAACGGCAGCTCACGCAGGGAAAAGTGCCGCAGGTACATCACTTACCTTGCCGCGGGTTTCGCCGGCGCCTCCTGCACCGAGCCATCGATCCGGATCACCTTGCGGCGCGAGGCATCGATGTCTTCCAGCGCCGCGCGCGAACGTTCTGTGATGGCCTCCCAGTCCTGCGGTGAGCGGATGATGGTGGGCTTGATCAGCACCACAATCTCCTTCTTGCGCGCCGCGCTGGCGCGGTTGCCCAACAGGAAGCCGAAGGGGTTGCCCTCGCCCGTGGAGCCGGGCACACCCGAGGCGCTGCGACTGGACGACTGCTGCATCAGGCCGCCGATGGCCGCGATATTGCCGTCCTGCAGGCGCACCATGGTGTCGGTCTCGTTGACAGTGCTCGAAGCCAACGGCAGGCGATAGGTGCCGATATCGCCCAGATCGACCTGCTTGGTCTTTTCGGTCACCGAAGTCACGGCCGGATGGATGTGCAGCATGATGCTGTTGGCGTCGTCGATCTGCGGCGTCACGTCCAGCGCGATGCCCGAGAAGAAAGGCGTGAGCGTGAGCGTGGGCAGGGTCGTGCTGCCGGCCACGCCGACCACGCCGCTGCTCGTCGTCGTGCCGCCCGTGACATTGGTCACGAAGTAGTCGTCGTTGCCCACCTTGAGCACGGCCTTCTGGTTGTTGAGCGTGGCCACGCGCGGGCTGGACAGGGTCTGCACATCGCCCTGGGATTCGAGGAAACCCATCACCGTGCCGAACTGGCTGGTCTGCAGCGCCAGGCCGAAGATGCCCCCGCCGGACGCAATAGAGGGCACTGGCACCGGATTGACCCCGGATGCGGGCTGCACATTGGACAGCAGCGCATTGCTGCTCGTCACACCGCCACCAATGACACCGATGCCGCGGTTGCCCGAGGAGCTGAAGGCCCCCCAGTTGATACCGCTCTGCTGGCCCTCGTTGAGTTCGACCTCCACGATCTTGGCCTCGAGCATGACCTGGCGCTCCACTGCCACCTGCGTGGCCTTGAGGAAGCGGTCCACCTGGCGCAGCTCGTCGGGCATGGCGCGCACGGCCATGATGCCAGCCTGCGGGCTGATCACCACATTGCGGCCCTCGCCGCGCCCCACCAGGCCGCGCACGGCGTCGGAGAGCTCGGCCCAGAAGTCGGACTTGGAATCGGTGGAGA
This sequence comes from Hylemonella sp., assembly GCF_027532185.1. Taxonomy (GTDB): domain Bacteria; phylum Pseudomonadota; class Gammaproteobacteria; order Burkholderiales; family Burkholderiaceae_C; genus Hylemonella. The sequence continues at coordinate 227,372 of NZ_JAPZSV010000003.1, forward strand.
TGCGGCTGCTTTCCGCCTGGCGGGCCTGTGCACCAGCGCCAACGCCGGTACCGGGTACCGCCGCCGCCGGATTGACGGCACCGGCCGTCCCTGCCACCCCCTGACCGACCAAGGCTGCACCGGAAGCCACGCGCAGTTCGCTGCGGCCCACGCGCTGGGCATGCGGATAGTTGAGCGTGAAGATGCGGGTCTGCAGGGTCGGCGCGTAGATGGTGATGCGGCGGCCTTCCATGCGGAAGTCGTAGCCATAGACATCACGGATGGACTCCAGCGCCTCCTTGACGGTAACGCCACGCAGCGTCACCGAGATGCTGCCTGTCACCTCCGGGTGCATGAGCATGCTGTAGCGCGTGTCGGCCACCAGGGCCAGGAAGACTTCGCGCGCGCTGGCGTTGTTGACCAGCAGGTCCAGACGTGGTTCGGGCGGCACCACGGCCGCCGGGGGCGCCGGTTCGGCCAGCGCATCGCTCACACGTGAGGGCACGGTGCCCGTCGCTGTGGCGGCCGCTGCCGGCGCGATCTCGGTGCGGATCGCCTCGGCCATGTCGGGCGTGCGGCGCGGCCGCTCGGCACAGCCAGCCAGCAGGCCCAGGCACAGCAGCAGCCCGGTCAATCGGTACCAGCGGTGGGGTGGGTGGGATGTCGTTGCCATCATGGTGTTGCCATTGTCATGTGTAGGGATGGGCGGTTCAAGGCGCAGCCGGCACGCTGCGCCGCTGAACGCCGGCGTAAAGGGGGACTTTGCGCAAGGCCTGGCCTTCACGCAGCCAAATCTCGGTCTCGGTGATGCGCTCCACCCGGGCACGGCCCAGCATCTGGCCCTCGGCATAGAGCCGGGTACCAACCGCCACGTGCCGGCGGCCGTCGACCACGATGACGGACCAGCTCGGCGCCCCTGTGCGGGCCACGGTCGCGGAGCTTGCCGCGCCCACACCCGGAGGCTGGGTCGGATCGCGCAGGCTCTGGGCCCCCGCGGACAAGGACAACAGCCCCAGCAGCCAAACCAGTGTGCAGCGGCTCATGGCACGTCTCCCATCAGCCAGACCTGCAAGGTCAGCTCAGCCGGCTGGCGCTCGCTGTTCATGCGCATGGTGCCCCAGCGCAGGGCAGGCAGGGCCCGCTCCAGCGTCTGCACATAACGCGCCAACTCGTGGTAGTTGCCGGCCACGGTGAGCTCCAGGCCCTGGCGTTTGACACCGAAAACCGATGCGAGCGACTGCAGATCAGGGCTCCCGGCCGCTCCCTGGCCGGACGCATCCAACGTGGCCGTGCGCACCAGCACCAGGCCCTCGTGCCGACGCAGGAAATGCACCAGCACCTTGGTCAGCGGCGCGCCGTCGGCCTGCCCCTGGGGCAGCTGCGCGATCTCGCGGTTCACCCTTTCCAGACGCGCGCGAACCTCGGCCAGCTCATCACGGACCTGTTGACCCGGCCCACTCTGCGAACCCATGCCATCCAGCTCCTGCTGCAGACGCTGCACCTCGCCGGCCTGGGCGGCCACGCGCTGTGTCAGCTGCCGGTGCAGGGCCTGCGTCGGGCCCAGCCACAGGGCCTCGGCCAGCAACATGGACAGGATGATGAGCGTCCCGAAAAGGAAGGCGCGCTCGCGCAGGCTCAGCGCATCGATGCGGGCCGCCAGCTTGGTCCACCAGGCCTTCATGGCTTGCCTCCCACGCTCGCTGGCGGGTTCCAGGCCGTCACCAGGGTGTAGGACCACAGCGGCCCAGTCACGGCCGGAGATGCGGTCGATCCGGCAGGGACAGCCTCGGGCTTGACGCGCTCGACCTTCACGAGCGACAGCTGCTGCCCTTCGAGCAGCGGGCTCTCGGCCAGCCGGGCCACCCAGCCATTGAGTGCTGCCGGCTCCAGCGTGTAACCGCTGAGCTCCAGGCGCAGGTCGTCGGCCTTGACCTCGGTGATCCAGGCCTGGGGCGGAATGCTGCGCGCCAGCATCTGCAGACGGGCTGCATGGCCCTGGCCGTCGCGCAGCAGGCCGCGCTTGAGCTCGCGCAGCAGCAGTTCGCGCTGCTGCAGCTCGGTCTTGCGGGCCTCGAGTTCCTGCACGGCGGCCGCATCGGCTGGTCCCGTCGCCGCACGGCGCTCCTGGATGGCAGCCTGCAGGCGCTCAATCTCGCGCTGGCTGCTGATGGCTGACTGCTGGTAGCCAGTGTTGAGCGCCTGCAGCGCCCAGCTCCAGTAGGCCGACAGGAGGCCGCCGAGCAGAAGAAAAACGCCCAGGGCGCGCGCCATCGTCGCGGCCGAGAAGTAGCGCTTCTGGACCAGGAAGATGGGGTTGGAGAGATTGATTTGCTGGGGCATGGCGGCAATCCTCAGAGCTGGCGGCCCTCGCTGCGCAGCAGGACACCCAGCAGCGGCCAGCACAGCCGGCGGTCTGCCTCGCCACCCCCTTCGAATCCCGGAAACAGGGGGCCGATATCGAGCGGCGTCACGCTGTGTCCCAGATCGCGGCTCAGCCACTCGGCCATTTCGGTCGTACGTGCGCCGGCCTGGACACCGATGCGGTCCAGCACCAGCGTGGGCCAAGTGCGGTCCCAAAGATCAAGCGAGCGCTGGATCTCGACCACCAGACGCTGCGCACGCTCATCCTCCTGCGCCAGCAGGATCTCACCACCCTCAGCCTGCGGGGTAGCAGATGCACCGCCCCACGGCGCTTGCATGAAGCCGGTACCGAGATCGATGCGGCGGGTGTAGAAGAGCTCATCGTACGCACAGATGGTGAGCAAGGCCATGTTGTCGTCGCTCATGACGATGGCCGCGTGCGCGCGCTCCGGGGCCCCGGCACGACGGGCCAGCGCTGATTGCAGATTGCGCTGAGCGAGTTCCTGGATATCGATCACCTCCACGCTGCAGCGCGCGGCCTGGGCCGTCTCCATCACGCCACGGATCACGGCATTGGGCGCGGCAACGACAAAGATGCTGCCCGACGCCCGCACCCGCTCGTCGCCGACCCTGAGCACATCCAGCGTCAGGTCATCGAGATGCATGTTCACCATGTCACGGATCTGCCAGCGCGCCGCCGTCTTGAGCTCTTCCGGCGGTACAGCCGGGGCATCGATCTGCAGGATCTGGTACTGATCCGGGCGCAGCATGGCGCGCACCGCCTTGCCACGCAGACCAGCCGTCATGAGCTGGCGAGCCAGATCCTCGACTGGCTGCTCACTCTGCGCGCGCAGCACCCCGAAGCGCTGCACCCGATAGCGATCCGCCGCTTCCTGGCGCGCCTGGACATAGGCCAGGACACGCCCGTCCCAGGCCAGCACCAACTGCTCTGCCTGACGGGCGCGACGGCCGAAACGCGGCAGTGTCAGAGCCACGACTTGCTCCTGGCGGGGGGCATCACCGACAGCAGGGAATGGTTCTCGACCGGCATCATCGGGCTGAAACAAATAGATGTAGCTTGCACAGCCGCTATTTTGCTCTGCTTTTCATAGCTGAGCGCATCGGCTGGGTGAGAGGAAAGCACGTTTGCGTACTATTTGGCGAATTGTCCACTCTAAACCAACTGGTAATGCCAAGCTAGCAATTCAAACTGTGCAAACGGGGCAACGCACGTCCCCCAGCAAGCAGAACATTTACCCCTAAAAAAGAAGGTCCCTTTCGGGACCTTCTCATTTGGCGCTGATATCAGCCCCCAAATACTCGCCGGGCGATCTTCTTTAGTTAATGCCAATCGCGGTAAAGGTGGCAGTGGCATTCGGATTCACGTTCGTGTTGGTCAGCGTGCATTGAACGTTGGCGCCGGCCGCGACGGCCGCAGCGGTAATCTGATATCCAGCCGGAATCGCGTTGCCTTGCATCGCGTTGGCGACGTCTGTGCAATTCGCAATAGCAACACCGTTCGTATTGCGGGCGCTACGAGCCGCAAAGTTGATGGCAGAAGCCGAAGACAGTCCGCCGGCAACACCTTGCGTTGCTGCCGCAGCAGCGTCAACTTGCAAATTGATGAATCGCGGAATCGCCACGGCAGCCAAGATGCCGAGGATCACGATCACCATCACCAGTTCAATCAGGGTAAAACCACGTTGCTGCTTCATCTCAGACTCCATTCAGGACAAGGTTGCCAGTCATGCGGCACCGAAAGGGTCCGCTATCAGTTTCGTAGTATAAATCGACCGCCCTGCAGCAGATCAAGCCGTCCCATAAACCGTGTGCAAAAGATCACGGGCCGGGCGGATTTCCGTGGCCTCAGCCCCCGCCACGCCCCATGGCAGCCTGCCCCAGATTCCACAGCGGCAGGAAGACGCCCAGGGCCAGCAGCAGGACCAGGACGCCGATAAAGACCAACAGCACCGGCTCGATCGCCGAGGACAGGCCCTTGATGGCGTAATCCGTGTCGCGTTCGTACATCTCGGCGATCTCGAACAGCAGGGCGTCGAGTTCACCAGTTTCCTCGCCCACGGTCATCATCTGCAGCACCACGGGTGTGAACACGCCGGTCGCTGCGGCACAGCGTGAGATGCTCTCACCGCGTTCGATGCCGGCGCGCATCTGCTCGATGCGCGAGGCGATGTAGGCGTTGTCCACCGTCTGGGCCACCACGGCCAGGGCCTGCACGAGTGGGACCCCCGCCTGACTGGAGAGGGCAAAACTGCGCGCGAAGCGCGCCAGTGTGGCCTTGAGGATGATGGGGCCGACGATAGGCAAGTTCAGCTTGCGCCGGTCCCAGTTGTAGCGGCCCTCGGGGTTCTGCAGATAGGCCCGCAGGCCCACCACGAGCGCGGCGCCCAGGGCCAGCAGCGCCGGCCACCAGGTGATCATCCAGCCCGAGAAGCCGAGCAGACCACGCGTGATCAAGGGCAGCTGGGTGTTGAAGCCGGCGAAGACCTTGGCGAAGACCGGCAGCACGAAGAGATTGATGATGACAATCGCGATCAGCATCGCGATCACCACGAAGCTCGGGTAACGCATGGCCTGCTTGATGCGAGCCCTGGTGTCGCGCTCGAACTCCAGATGCTCGGCCAGGCGCAAGAAGACCTCGGTCAGCTTGCCGGTCATCTCGCCGACGCGCACCATGGCCACGTAGAAAGGACCGAAAACCTTGGGGTGGCGCGCTAGCGATGTGGCCATGTCCCGTCCCTGGTCCAGGCTGGCACGTACATCCTTGAGCACGTCCACCATGGCGGGCTTGTCGGTGGAGGACTGCAGGCCCGCAAAGGCCCGCAGGATGGGCACACCGGCCTTGTTCAGGGTGTACATCTGGCGCGAGAAGATCAAGACGTCCTCGATGACGATGGAGCGGCGCTTGAGCTGCTCCCACCAGTTCTCACGGGTCTGGACTTGGGGGGCCGGCGCGATATGCACGGGCGCCAGGCCCAGGCTCAGCAACTGGTCGGCCACGGCATCTTCGGAAACCGCGTCGAGCTCACCCTGGATCAGCTCACCGAGGCTGTTGCGCCCACGCCATGCATAGATCGTCATTGCCAGGTCTAGTCTTCGAGGTCATAGCCGACCCGCATGGCCTCGGCCAGCGAGGTGCGTCCCTGGCGCACGAGCTCGAGGGCCTGGTGGGTCAGCGTCTGGCCAGCCAGGCGCTCACGCGCAGCGCGTAGAAAGGCGGCCGGGTCGGAGCGGCTGGCCGACTGGGTCAGCTCGGCATCCATCTCCAGCATCTCGTAGACCCCCTGGCGACCGGTGTAGCCCGTACCGTTGCAGGCTGAACAGCCCCGGCCCTTCAGGGCCTGGACGCGCTCGCCCGGCTTGAGCAGACCAGACAGCCAAGCAGCCTCGTGGGCATCGGGTTCATGGGGCTCGCTGCAGACATCGCAGTTGATACGCACCAGACGCTGGGCCACCACAGCCTGCAGCGAGGTGGCCACCATATAGGCCGGCACGCCCATGTCCAACAGGCGGAAGGGGGTGCTGGCCGCATCGCGCGTGTGCAGGGTGGAAAACACCAGATGGCCGGTGATGGCCGCGCGCAGGCCGATCTCGGCGGTCTCGGCATCCCGCATCTCCCCCACCAGGATCACGTCCGGATCCTGGCGCAGGGTGCCGCGCAGCACCTTGGAAAAAGTCAGGTCGATCTTCTCGTTGACCTGCACCTGGGTGATGCCCGGCAAACGGTACTCGACCGGATCTTCGACCGTGATGATCTTGAGCTCGGCCGCATTGAGCTCGGCCAGCGAGGCGTAGAGCGTGGTGCTCTTGCCCGAACCCGTCGGACCCGTAACGAGGATCAGCCCCGAAGTGCGGCCCAGAAGCTGGCGATAGCGCTGCAACATGGCGGGCGGCATGCCGACCGAGTCCAGCCGGCGCACGCCGCCATCCAGGCTCAGCAGACGCATGACCACCGATTCGCCATAGGTGCTGGGCATGGTGGAAAGACGCACGTCGATGGTCTGATCCTTCAGACGCACGCTGAAGCGGCCGTCCTGCGGCAGACGTTTCTCCGAGATGTCGAGGCCGGCCATGAGCTTGATGCGCTGGGCCAGGGCAGCGCCAATGCGCTTCTCGGCCTGGGTCTGGGTCTGCAGCACCCCATCGACACGCACGCGGATCTGCAATCCGGACTCCAGCGGCTCGATGTGGATGTCGGACGCCCCGACCTGGGTCGCATCCTCGAAGAGGGACTGCAGCAGTCGCACCACCGGAGCCCCCTCGGCGCCGGCCGAGGCAGTCAGCTCACCGAAGTCGACAGCATCGCCCAGGTCCTTTTCGAGCGCGCGGGCGAGGCCGCTGATCTCCTCGGTGCGGCGGTAAAGGCGATCGCAGGCCAGGGCCAGCTGACTCTCGGGCACAGCGGCAATACTGATGTTGCGCTTGAGCAGGCGCGTGATCTCATCGTAGGCAAACAGGTCCAGCGGGTCGGCCATGGCCACCAGCAGGCTGTCGCCCTTGTCTTCCAGTGCCAGTGCGCGGAAGCGCCGGGCCACGGACTCCGGCATGAGCTTGACGATATCGCCGCGGAAGGGATAGGTCTTGAGGTTGATGTAGGGCACACGCAGCTGGCGCGCCAATGCGTCCGCCAGCAATTCCTCGGTGATCACGCCGCTCTCGATCAGCAGGCGCCCGACCTTCTTGCCGGTCTGCTGCTGCAGCTCCAGCGTCTGCTGCAGCTGGTCCTGCGAAATCAGACGCTGCTGAACCAGCACGTCGCCCAGGCGCAGCTTTTCCGGCCGTCCCGTTGGACGGGCGGCGGCGGGCTTGGCGGGGGCAGCCGTGTTCATGACGTGTCCTTGGAGTGCATCACAACTATGAAAATAGTAGCACGCAGCTCACGCAGCAGGCCGGCGCAGGACGCAGAGAAACGGAAAATCAGTGCAAATGTCGCGGTTTTCGGCCACCACCGTGGCCACCGTGTCCACCACCCGAGCCACGCGGGGGCTTGCCGATCTCCAGCGAGTTGACCAGCGCGTCGAAGCGGTCACTGAACAGGCGGTCGATCTCGCTCACGACCCCGCCCAGCTCGGAGGCATCGAAATGCCGCTCCATGAGGTTGATCACGTCCTGCACCAGCAGGTCGCGCTGCACCTGCATGATGGCCGCGGGCGTCGGGCCGACGAAGAGCATCATGAAATCGTCGCGCGACTCGGTGCCGGGCTCGGCCTCCTCCTCGTCGAACTCGGTATCGTAGAAGGTGACCTCGATGGCGGCCCCAGCCTGAGAGAGCTCGTTGAGACTCATGCACATCTCGTCAAGCGACTGCCGGAAATCCTCATCGCCCAGCACCGTCCAGCAAAGCTGCAAGGAGTGCTCGGCAGCGTCGAAACGGATGCCAGGCTCGTCCTCGTAGTGGCTGTGCGCCCCGTCGGCCAGGGTTCTGGCGCCGGCATATTTCCACAGCGGCTTGAGCGCATCCTGCAGCTGATCGAAGCCGACGTCAGGACGCAACAGCACCTGCCCATGCACGTGGATTTCAAAAGGAGCGTTGTAGCTGGCCATGTCGTACTCTCAATGCTGCGTCAGCGCCGCGGTTGCGTTCCCCCAGCAGCATGGATCACCGGAAGGATGGTGCCTCGAGCCGGAATCGAACCGGCACACCCCATTTCTGGAGGTGGCGGATTTTAAGTCCGCTGTGTCTACCAATTTCACCATCGAGGCCATGCCGCCCTGGCATTGTGATGCAAAAGACATCACGCACCCGTCCTCGGGCACACCGGGACAACAAGGGCATGAGGAAATTGGAGCGGGAGAAGAGTCTCGAACTCTCGACCTCAACCTTGGCAAGGTTGCGCTCTACCAACTGAGCTACTCCCGCTTGGAGTTCTGGAGGCGCGGGCCGGAGTCGAACCGACCTACACGGATTTGCAATCCGGTGCATAACCGCTTTGCTACCGCGCCAGCATTTGGTTGCTGCCGGCCCGAGGCCGGTCTGCTTCAATAAAAAAGGGAAGCAGGTGCTTCCCTTTTCGGAATCTGGAGCGGGAAAAGAGTCTCGAACTCTCGACCTCAACCTTGGCAAGGTTGCGCTCTACCAACTGAGCTATTCCCGCGTTTCAAGCCTCAAATTATAGCGGCATTTTCTCGCTTTTGCAAAACGTCGCCAAATTTTTCTCTCAGTGCTTGACGGACTCCTGCACCGGGGCAGCCGCGGGTGCCACGGGGGCCGCCACCGCGGGATCCTCATCCGGCAAAGGGGTGGGCTTGCGCTCCAGTGCGATGTCCAGCACCTTGTCGATCCACTTGACGGGCACGATGTCCAGACCACTCTTGACGTTGTCAGGAATCTCCTGCAGGTCCTTGACGTTCTCCTCCGGGATCAGCACGGTCTTGATGCCGCCACGCAGGGCCGCCAGCAGCTTTTCCTTGAGGCCACCGATGGCCGTGACCTCACCGCGCAGCGTGATTTCGCCCGTCATGGCTACGTCACCGCGCACGGGAATGCCCGTCAAGGCCGACACCATGGCTGTGGTCATGGCTGCGCCCGCGCTCGGGCCATCTTTGGGCGTGGCGCCGTCGGGCACGTGGATGTGCATGTCGCGCTTCTCGAAGAACTCGTCGGCGATGCCCAGGCGGCGCGCCCGGCTGCGCACCACGGTGCGCGCGGCCTCGACCGATTCCTTCATCACATCGCCCAGCGAACCCGTGCGCGTGATATTGCCCTTGCCCGGCATGAGGGCAGACTCGATGGTCAGCAGATCGCCACCCACCTCGGTCCAAGCCAGGCCGACGACCTGCCCCACCTGGTTCTGCTGCTCGGCACGGCCATAGCTGTACTTGCGTACCCCCAGATAGTCGTTGAGGTTCTCGGCGGTCACCTGTACCTGCGGCGTCATCTTCTTGAGCTGCAGCCCCTTGACCACCTTGCGGCAGATCTTGGAAATCTCGCGCTCGAGCGAACGCACGCCCGCCTCACGCGTGTAGTAGCGCACGATGTCGCGCAAGGCATCTTCGGCGATCAGCAGCTCTTCGTCCTTCACGCCGTTGTTCTTGAGCTGCTTGGGCAGCAGATAACGTTGGGCGATGTTGACCTTCTCGTCCTCGGTGTAGCCCGACAGGCGGATGACTTCCATACGGTCCAGCAGAGCCGGCGGGATGTTCATGGAGTTCGAGGTCGCCACGAACATCACGTCGCTGAGGTCGAAGTCGACCTCCACATAGTGGTCACCGAACTTGTTGTTCTGCTCGGGGTCCAGCACCTCCAGCAGCGCGCTGGAAGGATCGCCGCGGAAGTCTGTGCCCAGCTTGTCGATCTCGTCGAGCAGGAACAGCGGGTTGCGCGTGCCGGCCTTGGTCAGGCTCTGCAGCACCTTGCCCGGCATGGCGCCGATATAGGTGCGGCGGTGGCCACGGATCTCGGCCTCATCACGCATGCCACCCAGGGCCATGCGCACGTACTTGCGGCCCGTGGCCTTGGCGATCGACTGGCCCAGCGAGGTCTTGCCCACGCCCGGCGGGCCGACGAGGCAGAGGATGGGCGCCTTGACCTTGTCCACGCGCTGCTGCACCGCGAGGTACTCAAGGATGCGGTCCTTGACCTTCTCGAGGCCGAAGTGATCTTCGTTGAGCACTTCCTCGGCGTTGGCCAGGTCGTGCTTGATCTTGGTCTTCTTGCTCCAGGGCAGGCCGACCAGGGTGTCGATGTAGTTGCGCACCACGGTGGCCTCGGCCGACATGGGCGACATGAGCTTGAGCTTCTTGAGCTCGTTCTCGGCCTTCTTGCGTGCCTCGGCCGGCATGCGGGCGGCCTTGATCTTCTTCTCGATCTCCTCGATGTCGGCGCCGTCTTCGCCCTCGCCCAGTTCCTTCTGGATCGCCTTGACCTGCTCGTTGAGGTAGAAGTCGCGCTGGTTCTTCTCCATCTGGCGCTTGACGCGGCCGCGGATGCGCTTGTCGACGTTGAGGATGTCGACCTCGCGCTCGATCTGTTCGAAGAGGTTTTCCAGCCGCTCCTTGATGTCGGCCAGGCTCAGCACCGCCTGCTTGTTCTCGAGCTTGAGCGGCAGGTGGGCCGCGATGGTATCGGCCAGACGGCCCGGATCATCGATGCTGGAGATGGACGTGAGGATCTCGGGCGGAATCTTCTTGTTGAGTTTGACGTACTGGTCAAACTGCTGCATCACGGCACGACGCAGAGCCTCGATCTCGCTGGTCTGGCGGGGTTCGGCGCTGCCCTCCTCGGCGCCCTGGACGGGCGACACCGTGGCAGTGAAGTGCGATTCTCCTTCGACAATCTTGTTGACCAGCGCACGCTGCTGGCCTTCGACCAGCACCTTGACCGTGCCGTCGGGCAGCTTGAGCATCTGCAGGATGGTGGAGACGCAACCCACCTCGAACATGTCGGCCACCTGGGGCTCGTCCTTGGCTGCCGCCTTCTGGGCCACGAGCATGATGCGGCGCTCAGCCTCCATTGCGGCTTCGAGCGCCTTGATGCTCTTGGGGCGCCCCACGAACAGCGGGATCACCATGTGCGGGAAGATCACGACATCCCGCAGCGGCAGCAGGGGCAGGTCGATCGGCTGGGGAGGCAGGGGGGTGTGACCGGACATGGGATAACCTTTATGTGGTCTGCTGAATATGGATGGGTATGGAAGATTTTCAACCCGGCTTTAATGATAAGTCGGGCTGAAGGTTCATATCCATGAAGTTGGGACTGGAAAACCGGCTGCTTCAGGCCTTTTTGGCGGCCTCGCGATAGACCAGCAAGGGTGGTTTGTTTTCTTCTATGGTGGACTCATCCACCACCACCCTCTCCACATTGCTCGTCGTCGGCAGTTCGAACATGGTGTCGATCAGCGCCTGCTCCAGGATGGAGCGCAGGCCACGGGCACCGGTCTTGCGCACCAGGGCCTTGCGCGCGATGGCTTTGAGCGCGGCCGGACGAATCTCCAGATCCGCGCCTTCCATGCCGAAGAGCTTGCCATACTGCTTGACCAGCGCGTTCTTCGGCTCGGTCAGGATCTGCACCAACGCATCCTCGCTGAGCTCGGCCAGCGTGGCAACCACGGGCATACGGCCGACGAGCTCGGGGATCAGGCCGAACTTGATCAGGTCCTCAGGCTCGACGTCCTTGAACACCTCGGTCAGGCTGCGCTGCTGCTTGCTCTTGACCGCGGCACCGAAACCGATGCCCGACGATTCGGTGCGGTTCTCGATCACCTTTTCCAGGCCGGCAAAGGCGCCGCCACAGATGAACAGGATGTTGGTGGTGTCGACCTGGATGAAGTCCTGGTTCGGGTGCTTGCGCCCGCCCTGGGGCGGCACGCTGGCCATGGTGCCTTCGATCAGCTTGAGCAAGGCCTGCTGCACACCCTCCCCCGACACGTCACGCGTGATCGAGGGGTTGTCGGACTTGCGCGAGATCTTGTCGATCTCGTCGATGTAGACGATTCCGCGCTGGGCCTTGTCCACTTCGTAATTGCAGCTCTGCAGTAGCTTGGCGATGATGTTCTCGACATCCTCACCCACATAACCGGCCTCGGTCAGCGTGGTGGCGTCGGCCATCACGAAAGGCACATTGAGCTGGCGCGCCAGCGTCTGGGCCAGCAAGGTCTTGCCCGAACCCGTGGGGCCGATCAGCAGGATGTTGCTCTTGGCGAGCTCCACATCGTCCTTGCGCGCCTGTTCCTTGTGCTGCAGGCGTTTGTAGTGGTTGTAGACCGCCACCGCCAGCGTACGCTTGGCAGCTTCCTGGCCGATCACATAGTTGTCCAGATTGGCCTTGATCTCGGCCGGCGTGGGCAGGCTGCCACGGCCCTCGGCACCTTCGGTGGTGGCAGGCAGCTCGTCGCGGATGATCTCGTTGCACAGCTCGATGCATTCGTCACAGACGAAGACCGAGGGACCAGCGATCAGCTTCTTGACCTCGTGCTGGCTCTTGCCGCAGAAAGAGCAGTACAGGGTCTTTTCGCTGGCCGTGCCTTTTTTGTCCGCCATGGGGGGAACGCCTTTTCCGGATATTTCCGAATCTATGATAACCAAGCGGCGCCGCCCCCCGTCCAGGGGCTGGCGCCAGAAAACAACAGCCGCGGACCGGGCTCAGGGACGCTTGGCGATCACCTGATCGACCAGGCCATAGTCCTTAGCCTCGTCGGCCGAGAGGTAATAGTCACGCTCGGTGTCGCGCTCGATCTTCTCCAGCGGCTGGCCCGTACGTTCGGCCAGGATCCTGTTGAGTTGCTCGCGCGTCTTGAGGATCTCGCGTGCGTGGATCTCGATCTCGGTCGCCTGGCCTTGGGTGCCGCCCAGAGGCTGGTGGATCATGACCTTGGAGTTGGGCAGCGAAAAACGCTTGCCTTTGGCGCCTGCAGCCAGCAGGAAGGCCCCCATGCTCGCGGCCATGCCGATGCACAGCGTGGACACGTCGGGCTTGATGAAGTTCATCGTGTCGTAGATCGCCATGCCGGCGCTCACCGAACCACCGGGCGAGTTGATGTAGAAGGAGATGTCCTTGTCCGGGTTCTCGCTCTCCAGGAACAGCAGCTGGGCCACCACGAGGTTGGCCGTCTGGTCATTGACCGGGCCGACCAGGAAAACCACGCGCTCCTTGAGCAGACGCGAGTAGATGTCGTAGGACCGTTCGCCGCGGCCCGACTGTTCAATCACCATCGGGATCATGCCGAGGGCTTGGGTATCGAGGGCGCCGTTGTAGGCGGTGTTGCGCAGATTCATGCTCACTCCAGATGTCTGGGCCTTACTGTACAGAAAATTTCCGGCCCAAAAGCAGGTGGGGCCTGAGCCCCGGACTGCAAGCCCGGAGCCGGCCCCACTCGCATTGAGGTTTCAGACCTCGATCAGGCCTGGCCCATCAGTTCGTCGAAGGAAATCGTCTTCTCCGAGACCTTGGCCTTGCCCAGTACGAAGTCGGTGACGTTGCTCTCGATCACCACGGCCTCGACCTCGGCCATGCGGCGGTTGTCGCTGAAGTACCAGCGCTTGACGTCTTCCGGACGCTCGTAGCTCGCGGCCAGCTCGTCCACATGGGCCTTGATCTGCTCGGGGGTGGCCTGCAGGTTGTTGCCACGCACCAGCTCGGCCACCACCAGGCCCAGACGCACGCGGCGCTCGGCCTGGGCCGTGAACAGCTCACCGGGGATCGGGGCCTTGTCGGCATCCTTGATGCCACGCTGCTTCAGGTCGGCGCGGGCGCCTTCGACCATGCGGTCGATCTCGGCCTGCACGATGGACTTGGGCAGATCCAGTTCAGCCTTGGCCACCAGAGCGTCCATGACCGCCTGTTTGTTGCGAGCCACCAGGCGCGACTTCACCTCGCGCTCCAGGTTCTTCTTGATGTCGGCGTTCAGCGCCGCCACGGTGCCTTCGGCCACGCCCAGGGACTTGGCCAGGGCATCGTTGACTTCGGGCAGATGGGCCGCTTCGATCTTCTTGACCGTGACCAGGAAATCGGCGGTCTTGCCCGCCACGTCCTTGCCGTGGTAATCGGCCGGGAAGGCCAGCGGGAAGGTCTTGCTCTCGCCCGACTTCATGCCGCGCACGGCATCCTCGAACTCCTTGAGCATCTGGCCTTCGCCGACCAGGAACTGGAAATCATCGGATTTGCCACCGGCAAAGGGTTCGCCGTCGATCTTGCCTTCGAAGTCCACGGTCACGCGGTCGCCGTCCTGGGCAGCGGCATCGGCGGCGCGCTGGGCGAAGGTGCGGCGCTGCTTGCGCAGGATGTCCAGGGTCTTCTGGATGGCAGCGTCACTGACCTCGGCGGTCACCTTCTCGATCTCGGCGGATGCCAGATCACCGATCTTGACCTCGGGGTAGACCTCGAACACGGCGTCAAAAGTCACCTGACCTTCGGGCGAGCCTTCCTTTTCGGTGATCTTGGGCTGACCGGCCACGCGCAGCTGGGCTTCGTTGGCGGCCTGGGAGAAAGCCTCGCCGACCTTGTCGTTGAGCACTTCGTAGTGCACGGAGTAACCGTAGCGCTGGGCCACGACGTTCATCGGCACCTTGCCGGGGCGGAAGCCATCCATCTTGACGGTGCGGGCCAGCTTCTTGAGGCGGTTGTCGACCTCGGTCTGGATGGCTGCCAGGGGCAGGCTCAGGGTGATCTTGCGCTCGAGCTTCTCGAGGGTTTCAACGGTAACGGCCATGGCTCACTCCAATCAATTCAAAAACAGGGCAGCGGGCAGACGCGCTGCCGGGCTGGTGCGCGGGGGGGGACTCGAACCCCCACACCATTGCTGGCGTCAGGACCTAAACCTGGTGCGTCTACCAATTTCGCCACCCGCGCGGGTCCAAACAGAAAGGGGAGGCCCGCAGACCTCCCCGTGAAATCGGTCAACCCGGCATTTTAACCCTGCCAGAAACCCCTGGGTGTCACCTGAACCCGGGGAAAAGCGGTGTCTCGCGCATCACACCAAACTAGGCGGGCCCAGCGCTTCGCGCCAGCCCCGCGGGCGGACTCATGACAATGCCGGTGTTTCGCGTTTTACGCGGAACCATGCGGGTCCAGCCCTTCGCGCCAGCCCCGCGGGCGGATTCATGGAGATGCCGGTGTTCCGCGTTTCACGCGGAACCATGCGGCATACATCGCCGGCAGGGCCAGCAGCGTCAGCACCGTGGCGACGATCAGCCCGCCCATGATGGCGACGGCCATGGGGCCCCAGAAGACCGAGCGCGAGAGCGGGATCATGGCCAGCACCGCGGCGGCGGCCGTCAGCACGATGGGACGCAGGCGGCGCACGGCGGATTCCACGATGGCGTCCCAGGCCGGCACGCCGTTGGCGCGGTCCTGCTCGATCTGGTCGATCAGGATCACCGAATTGCGCTGGATCATGCCCATGAGGGCGATCACCCCCAACAGGGCCACGAAGCCGAAAGGCCGGTTCAGCAGCAGCAGGGCTCCCGCCACGCCGGCCAGGCCCAGCGGGCCGGTCAGGAAGACCAGCATGGCACGGCTGAAGCTCTGCAGCTGCAGCATAAGGAGGGTGAAGGTCAGGAACAGCATGATGGGCATCCCGGCAGCAATCGATCCCTGGCCCTTGCTGCTCTCTTCCACTGCCCCGGCGACCTCGATGCGATAACCGTTGAGCCCGGCGAGATGCCACTTGGCCTCCAGGGCGCGCAGCTCGGGCAGCAACTGGGCGGTCACAGTCGCCCCCTGCATGCCCTCGACCGCGTCGCTTTGCACGGTAATGCCGTACTCGCGGTTCTCGCGCCACATCACGCCTGGCTCCCAGGTGAAGACCGGCTTGGCGATCTGCGTCAGCGGAATGGAACGGCCGCTGCTCGTAGGCAGATAGGCATTGGCCAGATCGGTGATGGCGTTGCGCTCGTCCAGGGGCTGACGCAGCACGATGTCGATGAGTTTGTCCCCCTCGCGGTACTGACCCACGGTCTGGCCGATCAGCAGGGTACGCGCAGCCTGGGCAATGGACTGGCTGCTCACACCCAGGGCGCGGGCCTTGGCCTGGTCCACCTCCAGACGCAGCACCTTGACCGACTCGTTCCAGTTGTCGTTGACGCCGCGTGTGTTGGGGCTGGCACGCATGACCTCCTTGACCTCGTCGGCGCGCGCGCGCAAAACGGCCGGATCGCTGCCCACCACACGGAACTGCACCGGATAGGGCACGGGCGGCCCGTTGGGCAGCAGCTTCACGCGGCCACGCACCTCGGGGAATTCCTGGGCCAGCAGCGCGGGCAGCTTCAGACGCAGCTGTTCTCGCGTCTTGAGGTCGGTCGGCAGCACGATGAGCTGGGACACATTGGTCTGCGGGAAGACCTGGTCCAGCGGCAGGTAGAAACGCGGCACGCCCGAGCCCACCCAGGTGCTGACCGAGCTCACGCCGGCCTCGCCTATCAGGCGCTGCTCGACGCGGCGCGTCACGGCCTCGTTGGCGGTGAAGGACGTGCCCTCGGGGAACCAGAGGTCGACCAGGATCTCGGGGCGGCTTGAATCCGGGAAGAACTGCTGCTGCACCTTGCCCATGCCCGCCAGCCCCAAGGCGAAGGTCAGGACCGTGGCGCCAATGGTGAGCCAGCGGTGCTCCACGCACCAGTTCACGGCCTTGCGGAAACGGTTGTAGAACGGCGTGTCGAAGTGTTCGTGCGGGCCGTCGGCCGGATCCGTCTGCGACGTCGCATGGTGCGGCTGCGCCTTGAGCAGGACGGTGCCCAGGTAAGGTACGAAGTAGACCGAGACAATCCAGCTCAGGATCAGCGCCAGCGCCGTCACGCCGAAGATGGCGAAGGTGTACTCGCCCACGGCCGACTTGGCCATGCCGATGGGCAGGAAGCCGGCCGCCGTGATCAGCGTGCCCGTGAGCATGGGCATGGCCGTGATCTCGTAGGCGAAGGTGGCCGCACGCACCTTGTCGTAGCCCTCCTCCATCTTGCGTACCATCATCTCCACGGCAATGATGGCGTCGTCCACCAGCAAGCCCAGCGCAATGATCAGCGAGCCCAGCGAGATCTTGTGCAAGCCGATGCCCCAGTACTGCATGCCCAGGAAGGTCAGCGCCAGCACCAGCGGAATGGTGATGCCCACCACCAGGCCGGGACGCATGTCCACGTAATAGCGCTTCCACAGCGGCAGGTGCTGCGCGTTCTGTTGCTTATGCAAGCCCAGGCTGATGAAGCTGACGGCCAGCACGATGATCACGGCCTCGATCAGCACGCCCACGAACTCATTGACCGAGGTCGCCACCGCGCGAGGCTGGTCCTGCAACTGCACCAACTCGATACCGGCAGGCAAGGTCCTGTCGATGTGATCGGTCGCCGTCTTCAGCGCTTGCCCCAGCGCGATGATGTCCCCGCCCTTGGCCATGGAGATGCCCAGCGCGATGACCTGGCGCCCCTGGTGCCGCACCTTGATGCTGGCCGGGTCCACATAGCCGCGCTTGATCTCGGCGATATCGCCCAGGCGCAGCTGGTTGCCCGTGCTGCCGCGGATGGGCATGGCGCGCAGCTGGTCCACGGCCTCGAACTGACCGGCCACGCGCACCTGCACCACGTCCAGCGGTGTCTGCACGGCGCCCGCGCTCTCCACCGCGTTCTGCTGGCCCAGCTGGGCCAGCACCTGGTTCAGGTCCAGCCCGAGCTGGGACAGGCGCTTCTGGGAGATCTCGATGTAGAGCTTCTCATCCTGCACGCCGAAAAGCTCGACCTTGGCCACGTCCGGCACACGCAGCAACTGCTGACGCACGTCGTCAGCAAACACCTTGAGCTCGGCGTCACTGAAACCGTCAGACTGCAAGGCGTAGATCACGCCGTAGACGTCGCCGAACTCGTCGTTGAAGAAGGGCCCCTGGATGCCGCCGGGCAGGCTGCCCCGCATGTCGCCGACCTTCTTGCGCACCGTGTACCAGGTGTTGGCCACATCGGCCGCCTTGGTCGAATCCTTCAGCTGGAAGATGATCTGGGACTCACCCGGCTTGGAGTAGCTGCGGATCTTGTCGGCGCCCGGCACCTCCTGCAGCGTGCGTTCGATCTTGTCCGTCACCTGCTCGGCCACCTGCTGGGCCGTGGCACCGGGCCAGTAGGTTCGCACCACCATGGCGCGGAAGGTGAAGGGCGGGTCTTCGTCCTGCCCGAGCTGGAAATAGGCGGCGAAGCCCAGCACCATCAGCACCACCAGCAGGTAGCGCGTGAGGGCGGGATGCTCGATGGCCCAGCGCGAAAGATTGAAGCTGGCGGAAGGGTCCTTGCGGTTCATGCGCGCCTCACTTGCCGTTGGCTACAGGGACGGAGGTGGTGCCCACCGCAGTCTGGGGCGGGCCGCTCAGGCTCTGCGCCGTCTTCTCGCGCCAGAGCATGACCTTCTGCCCCGGCGACAGCACGTGCACGCCCGCGGCCACCACCTGCTGGCCCTCCTGCAAGCCGGCGGCCACCACGGCCTCGTTGCCGTCGGCCGTGGCGATCTGCACCGGCTGGGAAGACAC
This sequence comes from Hylemonella sp., assembly GCF_027532185.1. Taxonomy (GTDB): domain Bacteria; phylum Pseudomonadota; class Gammaproteobacteria; order Burkholderiales; family Burkholderiaceae_C; genus Hylemonella. Next base: position 245,665 of record NZ_JAPZSV010000003.1, read on the forward strand.
CGTCATGGTCCTGGGGTCCAGCACCCAGACCGCCGTGGCCTGGCCGTCCTGGCGCAGCGCGCTGGTGGGCAGCTTGATGGCCTGCGGACGGTCGCCGTTCTTCACCTTGGGCTGTACCGTCACCGTGGCGCCCAGAGGCGGCAGCTCGCGCCCTTGCAAACCGACCTTGACCTGGTAGGTGCGGGTCACGGGGTCGGCACTGGCCGACACCTCGCGTACCTTGCCGGCCAGCAGGGTCTGGCCCGGCCAGACGCGCACGTCCACGGCGCTGCCATCACGCATCAGGCCCAGCTTGTCCTCGGGCACGGCAAACACCGCGTCGCGCCCCCCGTCCTGGGCCAGGCGCACCACGGGCTGGCCCGCACTGACCACCTGGCCGGTCTCGGCCTCGACGGCCGTCACCACGCCGGCCGTGTCGGCCACCAGGGCCGTGTAGCTGCCCTGGTTGCGCTGGCTGGCCAGCTGGGCCTGGGCCTGGTCCACCTGGGCCTGGGCAGCCTTGAGATTGGCCTCGCGGCGCTCCAGCTCGGCACCGCTGATGAAGTTCTGCTCGCGCAGCTCCTTGAAACGCTTGAAATCGGCCGCAGCAAGATCGCGGTTGGTCACGGCCGCCGCATACTGGGCCTGGGCCGCGTCGGCCGCCAGGCGGTAGTCCTGCGGGTCCAGACGCGCCAGCACCTGGCCGGCCTTGACGCGCTCGCCCAGCTCCACCTCGCGGCTCACCAGCTTGCCCGCCACGCGGAAACCCAGACGCGACTCGATGCGGGGCCGGACCTCCCCAGAGAATTCCTGGCTCGCCTCCAGGCTGCCGCTGCGCACGGTCAGGACCTTGACGGCACGCACCGGTTCTTCGATCGGTGCGGAAGGGCTGCAGGCTGCCAGCAGGGCGAGCAAAGGCAGGGACAAGGCGGCACGGGCCAGACGATGCGCACGCAGGGCGTGGAGTTCAGACATGGAAAAACCCCGGAAAGTGGCTGAGAAATTAATAACCGACTGGTCATTAATCTAGGTAAAAACCCGATCCATGTCAAGCACGGCGAGAATCCACGGCGTGAACAAGCCCACCCCCGCCCCGGTCGACCATTACGAGAACTTTCCCGTCGCTTCCTGGCTGTGCCCGCCGCGGCTGCGCCCCCCGATCGCCGCGATCTACCACTTTGCCCGCACCGCCGACGACCTTGCCGACGAGGGCGAGGCCAGTGCCGACCAGCGCCTGGACGATCTCGCCGCCTATCGCGCCGATCTGCTGGCAACAGCCCAGGGCCTGCCCGTGAGCACACGCTGGCCCCAGGTGTTCGGGCCGCTGGCCACCCAACTGCAAGCCTTCGATCTGCCGGTATCCCTGCTGGATGACCTGCTCGACGCCTTCGCCCAGGACGTGCGCAAGACCCGCGACGGCCAGGGCTACGCCGACCGGGCTGAACTTCTGGACTACTGCCGCCGCTCGGCCAACCCCGTAGGTCGCCTGCTGCTGCACCTCTATGGCGTGCAGGACGACCTCGCCGTGCGTGAGAGCGACGCCATCTGCAGCGCGCTGCAGCTCATCAACTTCTGGCAGGACATCAGCCGGGACGTGCCGCGCGGCCGCCACTACCTCAACGACGCCGATTGCGCGGCCCATGGCGTGACGCGTGCGGACATCCATGCCCTGCGCCCCACGCCCGCCCTGCTGGCCCTGCTGGCTCAGCAGGTGCGCTGGGCGCGCGAGCTCATGCGAGAAGGCGCCCCGCTCGTGCACCGCGTGCCGGGCCGCGCGGGCTGGGAGCTGCGCTTCGTGGTCCAGGGTGGCCTGCGCATCCTGGACCGGATCGAAGCCCTGGGCCACAACACCTTGCAGCACCGGCCCACGGTCGGCGCTGCCGATGCGCCGCGGCTGCTGTGGCGCGCGCTGCGGATGTGACAATCGGGGCCGATCACGCCAGCCATCCATGAGCACCCCCGAGCAATACGTCCAGGACAAGGCTGCCGCCTCCGGCAGCAGCTTCTACTACGCCTTCCTCTTCCTGCCCAAGCCGCGTCGCGCGGCCATCACGGCCTTCTATGCCTTCTGCCGCGAGGTCGACGACGTGGTCGACGAAGTCTCCGACCCCGGCGTAGCCCAGACCAAGCTGGCCTGGTGGCAGGCCGAGGTGCAACGCGCTTACGCGGGCCAGCCCGGCCACCCGGTACTCCAGGCCCTCATGCCGCATGTCGCGGACTACGGCATCGAGGCGCGACATCTGCTGGCCGTCATCGAAGGCTGCCAGATGGATCTGCAGCAGACCCGCTATCTCGACTATCCCGGCTTGCAGAAGTACTGCCACCTCGTTGCCGGCATCGTGGGCGAAGTCGCCGCGCGCATCTTCGGCCAGACCGAGGAGGCCACGACGCGCTACGCCCACACCCTGGGCCTGGCCTTCCAGCTCACCAACATCATCCGCGACGTGGGTGAGGACGCGCTGCGCGGCCGCATCTACCTACCGGTCAACGAACTGCAGCAGTTCGACGTCAAGGCGCATGAACTGCTGAGCCGCCAGTACTCGGAGCGTTTCACCGCCCTGATGAGATTCCAGGCCGAACGCGCCCATCGCCTCTACGACGAGGCCCTGGCCCTGTTGCCCGCTGCCGACCGGCGTGCGCAGAAACCCGGGCTCATGATGGCCAGCATCTACCGCACCTTGCTGCGCGAGATCGAGCGCGACAACTTCCAGGTGCTGCACCAGCGTACCAGCCTCACGCCGCTGCGCAAGCTCTGGCTGGCATGGCGCGTGCAGGCGCTGGGCAAGCTATGAGGGTTGCGGTGATAGGTGCCGGCTGGGCCGGCCTGGCCGCTGCCGTGCAGGCCGTACAGGACGGCCACACCGTCACCGTCTTCGAAGCCGCCCGTACGCCCGGCGGCCGCGCCCGCGGCCTGGATATCACCCTGCCCGATGGTCGCAGCGTGACCGTGGACAACGGCCAGCACATCCTGATCGGCGCCTACACCGAAAGCCTGCGCCTCATGCGCACGGTCGGCATCGATCCCGACACCGTCCTGCAGCGCCTGCCGCTGACCCTGCAGTTCCCCGATGGCGCGGGCCTGCGTCTGCCCGATTGGCCGGTACCGCTGGACGTGCTGGCCGGCATCCTGCGCAACCGCGCTTGGCCATTGCGCGAGCGCCTGGGTCTGCTGCGCGCCGCCCTGGGCTGGAAACTCGCAGGTTTCGAATGTGCGGACACGCTCAGCGTGGCCGAGTTGTGTGCGACGCTCGGCCCGCGCGTGCAGGCCGAGCTGATCGCCCCCCTGTGTGTGTCGGCGCTCAACACGCCGGCCGCGCAGGCCAGCGCAAAGGTGTTCCTGCGCGTGCTCCACGACGCGCTCTTCGCCGTGCGCGGCGGCTCGCAGCTGCTGCTGCCACGCACGGACCTCGGCGCCCTCTTTCCCCAGGCGGCCGTCGCCTGGCTGCAGACGCAAGGTGCCACGGTGCGCACCGGTACCCGCATCACGACCGTGCAGCGCGACGCCGACCCCTGGCAGCTCGACGGCCAGGGCTTCGACACCGTGCTGCTGGCCTGCTCGTCCACAGAGGCGGCACGCCTGGCCGCGCCGCTGAACGCGGCCTGGTCCGCCACCGCCGAAGCTCTGCACTTCGAGGCCATCACGACGGTCTACGCCTGGGCCCAGAACGCAAGACTGGCTGCGCCCATGCTCGCCCTGCGCCACGCGGCGCTACAGCCCGCGCAGTTCGTCTTCGACCGCGGCCAGCTCGGCGGTCCCGCCGGCCTGCTGGCCTGCGTGATCAGCGCCAGCCAGGGTGAGCGCGACGCGCTGCAGCAGCAGGTGCTCGCCCAGGCGCGCGCGCATCTGGGCCTGGACCTGCAGGCCGTGCAGACCGTGGTCGAGAAGCGGGCCACCTTTGCCTGCACGCCGGGCCTGCAGCGTCCGCCGCAAGCCATCGCCCCGGGCCTGCTCGCCTGCGGCGACTATGTGGCCGGACCCTACCCGGCCACGCTCGAAGGCGCGGTGCGTAGCGGCGTAGCCGCGGCCCGGGCGCTGGCCCGATGATAAAAACGCAAAGACACGCAACCGGGAGACCGCTCACGATGAAACGCCTGTTCAAAGTCCTCTTCGTTCTGCTCATGGTGCTGCTGACGGCCCTGGCCATCGCCGTGGCCGCGGGTGTCTGGCACGCGCGCAGCAAGCTGCCGCAACGCAGCGGCAGTCTGGCCCTGCATGGCCTGCAGGCGCCCGTGCAGGTGAACTGGGACGAACGTGGCGTGCCCCACATCCAGGCCCAGAACGAGGCCGACCTCTACCGCGCCCTGGGTTTCCTGCACGCGCAGGACCGGCTGTTCCAGATGGAGATGGTGCGTCGCCTGGCGCGCGGCGAGCTGGCCGAGATCCTGGGCCCCAAGCTGGTCGACACCGACCGGCTCTTCCGCACGCTGGAGCTGCGCGCCCACGCCGAGCAAAGCCTCCAGCGCATGGACCGCAACAGCCCGGCCTGGCAGGCCCTGCTGGCGTATCTGGACGGCATCAACGAGTTCCAGGACACACGCCCCCTGCCCGTCGAGTTCGGGCTGCTGGGCATCCAGCCCCAGCACTACACCCCCGTGGATACGCTGGCCGTGGCCGGCTACCTGGCCTACAGCTTTGCCGCAGCGCTGCGCACCGAGCCCGCGCTGACCTATGTGCGCGACCAGCTCGGCGCCGACTATCTGCGGGCCTTCGACCTCGACTGGCAACCGCTGGGCGTGCTGGGCCCGATGGCCCAGCAGCCCCGCAGCCAGCGGGCGCCCCGGTTGGGCCAGGCGGACTGGCAGTCGCTCGCCCGCGTGGCCGACGTCAGCCAGCAGGCGCTGGAACTGGCCGGCGTGCCACTCTTCGAAGGCAGCAATGCCTGGGCCATCGCAGGCAAGCGCACGGCCAGCGGCAAGCCCCTGCTGGCTGGTGATCCGCATATTGCCTTCAGCCTGCCGGCGGTCTGGTACGAAGCGCATCTGAACGCCCCAGGCTTCGAGCTCTATGGCCACTTCCAGGCGCTCAACCCCTTCGCCCTGCTCGGCCACAACCAGCAGTTCGGCTGGAGCCTCACCATGTTCCAGAACGACGACATGGACCTTGTGGCACTGCGCACCAACCCGGCCAAGCCCAGCCAGGTGGCCTACCAGGGCCAGTGGGTGGACATGCGCACGCGCCAGGAGCTCATCCAGGTCAAGGGCGCCGAGCCCGTGAGCGTGACGCTGCAGCGCTCGCCCTTTGGTCCGGTGATCAACCAGGCCTTCCCCGACAGCGTGGGCGAGGCCCCCGTGGCCCTGTGGTGGACCTTTCTCGAAACCGAGAACCCTGTCATGGAGGCCTTCCATCAACTCAACCGCGCCGACACCCTGGCCAAGGCACGTAGCGCAGCCAGCAAGATCCACGCACCGGGCCTGAACGTCGTCTGGGCCAATGCGGCCGGCGACATCGCCTGGTGGGCCGCGGCCCGGCTGGTGCAGCGTCCCGACCACGTCAACCCGACCTTCATCCTCGACGGCGGCACGGCCCAGGCCGACAAACCCGGCTTCTACCGCTTCGCCGACAACCCGCAGGAGGAGAACCCCGTACGCGGCTACATCATGTCGGCCAACCACCAGCCCGTGCCACGTAGCGGCGTGCCCGTGCCCGGCTACTACAACCTCCACGACCGCGCACGTCGGCTCGACCAGCTGCTGCAAGCGCGCAGCACGGGCTGGACGCTGGAACACAGCCAGGCCCTGCAGCTCGACGTGACCACGGACTACGGGCCGCGCGTGCTGCGCCCCCTGCTGCCCCTGCTGCGTGCCATGGCCGGCGAAGACCCGGTGCAGCGCGCGCTGGTTGACCAGCTGGCCGTCTGGGACGGTCGCCATGACAGCGACAGCATCGCCCCCACGGTGTTCAACCAGTTCCTCTACGAGCTCGCCCGCGCCGCCATGGCCGACGAGATGGGACCGCAGTTCGCCAACCTGCTACGCACCCGCGCCATCGACCACGCCCTGCCCAGGTTGATGGCCGATGCAGCCTCGCCCTGGTGGGACGACCGCCGCACCGGCAAGCAGGAGAACCGCAACGACATCGTGCAGCAGGCCTGGCAGGCCGCGCTGGGCCATCTGCGCGAGACCCGTGGCCTGTCCCTGCCCGCCTGGACCTGGGGCCAGAACCACAGCGTGGTGCACGCCCACCCACTGGGACGCATCAAGCCGCTGGATCGGCTGTTCAATGTCGGCCCGCTGCCAGCACCCGGCGGCCGCGAGCTGCCCAACAACCTGGCCCAGCCCCTGGGCCCGGCCCCCTGGAGCGTGACCTACGGCCCCTCGACGCGGCGCGTGATCGACTTCGCAGCACCCGGTCAGGCGCAGGGCATCAACCCGGTGGGCCAGAGTGGCATGCTCTTCGACGCGCACTATGGCGACCAGGCCCGGGACTACCTGGACGGGCGCTATCACCCCATGCACCTGGACGCCAGCGCGGTGCAACGCGCCACGCGCAGCACCCTACTGCTGCGACCTGCAGACTGAGGGCCTGTCTCAGGGCGCGTGCTGCAGCAAAACGCACAGCTCGCTCATGTCGGTTACCGTAGCGTGCGGCCGGTGGGCGGCATGCATCCAGTCCTGCCCGCCGCGGTTGACCCAGACAGTCTGCAGGCCGGCGCCCAGGGCGCCCACCACGTCCAGCGCGGCATCGTCACCCACATGCAGCACCTCGTGCGGCGCCACCCCCACGGAATCGGCCGCGGCGTGGAAGATGCGCGCATCGGGCTTGCCCACGCCGAACTCCTGCGCGCTGAAACCGGCCCGGAAATAGTGCCCCAGGCCGATGCGCTGCACATCGGCGTTGCCGTTGGAAACGGCCACGAGCGGGTAGCGCTGTGCGAGCCAGGCCAGGGCCGGACGCGCATCGTCAAACAGCTGCACGCGCATGCGCTCAGCGATGAAGACCTCATAGGCCGGCAGGACCAGGGCCGGGTCCTCGCCATGCTGCTGCAGGGCCCGGCGGATCTGCTCCTGGCGCAGGGCTCGCAGGTCGTGGCTGAGCTCGGGGCGTTCGGCGATCAGCTGACGACGCAGGGCCATGCGCTGTTCGGTATCGGCCAGCCAGATCGCCGTCTTCGGCGCCCGCGGACGCAACCAGTCCTGCAGAGCCTGTTCGGCGCGGGCGATCACGGGCCAGATGGGCCAGAGCGTGTCGTCAAGATCGAGAGAGATGGCCTTGATGCGGCCTGGTTCAAGCGTGATGGTCATGACTCGGCGAGAATACCGCATGGCTTTTCGCAAAGAACCCACCTACACCCATGGTCAGGCACCGGGCACGGCCGTGCTGCTGTGCAACCTGGGCACCCCTGATGCCCCCACCCCAGCCGCGCTGCGCCGTTACCTGGCCGAATTCCTGGGCGACCCGCGTGTGGTCGAGATTCCCAGGCCGATCTGGTGGCTGATCCTGCACGGCATCATCCTGCGCCTGCGGCCCGCCAAGTCGGCCGCCAAGTACGCCAGCATCTGGACGCCCGAGGGTTCGCCGCTCAAGGTCTGGACCGAGCGCCAGGCCCAGGCCCTGCAGGGCTGGCTGCAGCAGCAGGGCCACCAGATCACGGTGCGTTACGCCATGCGCTACGGCAACCCGTCCATCGCCAGCGAGCTGGAGGCGCTCAGGGCTCAGGGCATCACACGGGTGCTGATCCTGCCCGCGTACCCCCAGTACTCCGGCACGACCACGGCCAGCGTCATGGACGCCGTCTTCGACTGGTCGGCCCAGGCACGCAACCTGCCCGAGCTGCGCTTCATCAACCGCTACCACGACGACCCTGGCTACATCGCGGCGCTGGCCGCGCGCATCAGCGCCTACTGGCAGGAACACGGCCGCCCCGACAAGCTGGTGCTGAGCTTTCACGGCGTGCCCGAGCGCACGCTGCAGCTCGGCGATCCCTACCACTGTGAATGCCACAAGACCGCGCGCCTGCTGGCGGAAAAACTGGGGCTGACCCGCGATCAGGTACAGCTGACCTTCCAGTCACGCTTTGGCAAGGCCAAGTGGCTGGAGCCCTACACCGAGCCCACCTTGATCGCGCTGGCCCAGGCCGGCGTGAAGCGGGTGGACGTCGCCTGCCCGGGCTTCACCAGCGACTGCCTGGAGACGCTGGAGGAAATCGCGCAGGAGGCACGCGAGGCCTTTTTGCACGCCGGCGGCGAGCAGTTCCACTACATCCCCTGCCTCAACGACAGTACGCCCTGGATCGAGGGCATGGGTCGCCTGTGCGAGCAGCACCTCGGCGGCTGGCCCACGCGCCAGGCGCCGGATACCGCGGCACTGGCGGCCTCGCGCGCGGCCGCGCTGGCTCTGGGCGCTGGCAACTAGGCCTTCTTCGGTGGGCGCAGGGCCTGGTAGGCCGGGCGCGCCAGGCAGGCCGTCAGCCAGGCGCTGGTCAGCGGGTGGTGTTCCATGAGCGAGCGTGTGGCGCGCACCCAGAGCAGCACGCTGGCCACGCACAGGTCGGCCACGGTGAAGCGCTCGGCAGCCAGATGCGCTTCGCCGCGCGCCTGCTGGGCCGCCAGATGCTGCTCGAACACGCGCAGCGGCACATGCAGGCGCTGCTCGGCCTTGTCGGCCAGCTCGGGCTTGCGCTCCTCGGGCGCCATGGCGAAGCTGTGCATGAGCACCGTCAGTGCGTCCTTCTCCACCTCGGTCATGACCCAGAAGGACCAGCGCAGCGCCTCGGCGTCTTCGCGCGGCGTGGCCGGCGTGATGCTGCGGCCGTCAGCCGGGCCGTGCTGGCGCGCGATGTAGAGCGCACAGGCCATGCTCTCCCAGACGATCACGTCGCCCTCGGGCCGATGGTCGACCACGACCGGAACGCGGCCGTTGGGGTTGAGCGCCAGAAAATCCTCCGTGCGCGAGGCGCCGGCGCGGTAGTCAGTCTGCACATGCTCGAAAGCCAGCCCCAGCTCGCTTGCAGCCCACAGGGGGCGCAATGCACGCGATGCCTGTATGCCGTAGATGCTCAATGCCATGAAGTCTCCTGTTGAGGGCCTGTTCACCCTATTTTCTTGAGATGCGTTGCGGATCAAAAAGGTCATGCGCAAGGCGCGAAACGCAGCCGGGGTCGGCCCCCGGCAAGGCTTCGCAACGCGGCGCATGGCCTTTTTGGCCGCAACCCGAGGGGAACGGGGTCAAAACGGCGCCACTCGTCGTGCGCCTAGATTGGCACCGTTTTGGCCCCGTTCGCACTCAAGAAAATAGGGTGAACAGGCCCGTGACAGGAGGCATTGTGCCCAAGACGGCCAGCGTTCAGTCGTGGCGCCGGATGAAGTCCAGCACCGGGTCGAGCTGCTGCGGCACATTGAGCGCGGGCGCATGGCCACAATCCGGCACCTCGATCACCTGCAGGCGCCCGGCCCGGCCTGGCCCGCAGTCGCGCATGCGCACCACGGTTTCGGGCAGGACCAGATCGGAGGCCGCGCCGCGCAGGAGCAGCACAGGCTGGGCCAGCTGCTCGTAGTGCTCCCAGAGCAGATAGTCGTCCGGGTGGTGGACGAACTGCTGCACCATGGCCGGGTCATAGTGCGGCGTCACGCGGCCGTCGGGCAGGCGGCGCGCCGACGTTTCGGTCAATCGGCGCCATTGGGCATCGCTGAGCCAACCAAAGGGCTGGTAGGCCTGGCGGAAGAAGGCCTCGAGCTCCCTCATGGACGCAAAGGCCGGCGGGTTGCCCGCATAGGCGCGGATGCGCGCGATGGCGGCATCGGCCAGCTGGGGCGCGTTGTCGTTGAGCACCAGGCTGCGGATGCGGCCCTTGAGCTGCGGCTCACGCAGACCCGCGGCACAGACCGTGCCGATAGCGCCGCCCATAGAGGTTCCCACCCAATGCGCCGATGCAATGCCCAGCTGATCGAAAAGATCGGCCGCGATGCGCGCGTAGAAAGCCAGGCAGTACTCCCGCTCGGGCTGCAGACTCCACTGGCTGTAGCCGCGTCCCAGCGTGTCGGGGCAGATCACGCGGTAGCCATGGGACGCGAGATACTGCCCCAGTTCGTCCATGTCGCGGCCCGTGCGCGCCAGGCCATGCCAGGCGATCACGGTGCGCGCATGTCCCGCGCCCCATTCGGTGTAATGGATCTCGCGCCCGGCGCAGTGGACGTAATGAGAGGCGGGGCTCACGGCGCACCTCCGGGAGCCTGGGCGCGTGCCGCCGCGGCGCGCAGCCGCCCCACCACGCCGGTGGGGAAGTAGTAGACCGAGAGTACGAAGAGCAGGCCCAGCCAGAGCAGCCAGCGGTCCGGCGAGAGCAGCGCGGACAACAGGGGCAGGCCGGTGGCGGCCTCGCTGCCAAGACGCAGCAGATCCTGCAGATAGCTCTGGGCCACAACGAAGAGCACGGCGCCGATGGCCGAGCCATAGACCGTGCCCATGCCGCCGATCACGACGATGAGCAGCACGTCCATCATGATCTCGAAGGACAGCGAGGTGTCGGGCCCGTTGTAGCGTAGCCAGACGGCCAGCATGGCACCGGCCAGGCAGGCGAACAGCGCCGAGGTCACGCTGGAGAGCGTGCGATAGACCACCACGCGGTAACCCAGGGCCTCGGCGCGGAATTCGTTCTCGCGGATGGCCTGCAGCACCCGGCCGAAGGGTGAGTTGACGATGCGCAGCAGGGCCAGCAGCAGGACCAGCGCCACTGCGAACAGCAGGTAGTAGCTGAGGAACTTGCCGTCGATCATCACCCCCAGCACCGGTTCCTCGAAGAGCTCGAAGCTAGGCTGCAGCACCGCGGGCAGCTTGAAGCTCAGGCCGTCCTCGCCGCCCGTGAAGTCCGACAGCTGCGACGCCAGGGTCTGGAAGGCCGCGGCCACGGCCAGCGTGATCATGGCGAAGAAGATGGCGCGCACGCGCAGTGAAAAAAGACCGATGACCAGGGCCAGCACCAGCGTGAGCGCCAGGGCCAGAGCCAGACCCACGGCAAGCGCGCCCCAGCTCGCGCCAAGGCGCGTGCTAGCGATGGCGATGCCGTAGGCGCCGATGCCGAAGAACATGGTGTGGGCGAAGCTCACGATGCCGGTGTAGCCCAGCAGCAGGTCGAAGCTGGCGACCAGCACGATGAAGATCAGCACCTTGGCTGCCACGTTGAGCGCCTTGACGCCCGGCACGATGAAAGGCGCGATGGCCAGCGCGATCAGGATGGCCAGCAGGATGACCGCGAGGATGCGGCTGCGCGGCAGGTCGTTGGAGATGAGGCGGGTCAGCATGGTTCGGGCCTCAGCGGTTCGCGACCGGGTACACCCCCTGCGGACGCCAGAGCAGGATGGCGACCATGAGCGCGATGTTGGAGAACAGCGCCACCTTGGGCACGAGGAAGCCGGTGTAGTTGGCCATCAGGCCCACCAGCAGCGCGCCGATCAGCGCGCCGGCCGTGGAGCCCAGGCCTCCGATGATGATCACGATGAAGATCAGCACATTGACCTGCGCGCCCATCTGCGGGATCACGTTCTGCTGGTACAGGCCCCACATCACGCCGCCCAGGCCGGCCAGCGCGCTGCCCATCACGAAGACGCCGACGAAGAGGCGACGGATGCGGTAGCCCAGGGCCTCGACCATCTCGCGGTCCTGCACGCCGGCGCGGATCAGCAGGCCGATCTTGGTGCGCGAGAGCGTCCAGGCCTGGGCCGCGAACACGGCCAGGCCCACGACCACGGCGATCAGGCGGTATTTCTCGACAGCGGCATCACCCAGCAGCACCGCGCCGCGCATGCCTTCGGGCAGAGGAAGCGCGATCTGCAGCGGGCCCCAGATGACCTTGATCAGCTCCTCGCCGATGATCATGCCGCCCATGGTGATGAGGATCTGCTTGAGGTGCTGGCCATAGACGGGCCGCACGATGTAGCGCTCGAAGGCCAGGCCCAACGCACCGGCGACGAGCATGGCCACCACCATGGCGGGCAGCACAGCGACCAGGTTGCGCCAGAGTTCCTGCGAGCCGGTCCAGTCGCCCATGGCGCCCAGCACGCTGGTGGCCACAAAGGCCCCGAGCGCGATGAAGACGCCGTGGCCGAAGTTGAGCACGTCCATGAGGCCGAAGACCAGGGTCAGGCCCGAGGCGATGATGAAGATGATCATGCCCATGGCCAGGCCCGCGACGGTCAGCGTGAGCCAGGTGGAGCCCGAGCCGATCAGCGGCAGCGCGGCCAGTGCCAATACGGGCACCAGCAGCAGGGGCTTGACATCAAAGTCCTTGTTCATAGGGCCAATCCCAGCAAGGACTGTTGGAGTTCCTCGTCACCCGCCAGGGCCTGCATGCTGCCGGCATGGACCACGCGGCCGTTGTCCATCACGGCCACGCTGTCGCCCAGGCGCTTGGCGAAGTTCAGGTTCTGCTCGACGAGCAGGATGGTGACGCCGCTGCCCTTGAGCTGCTGGAAAGCCGAGATCATGTTGTCCACCATCACGGGCGCCAGGCCCTTGCTGGGCTCGTCCACGATGAGCAGGCGACGCGGCTCGACGATGGCCCGCGAGACCGCCAGCATCTGCTTCTGCCCGCCCGAGAGCTTGCCCGCGGGGTGGTTCCAGAACTTCTCCACGGCGGGAAAAAGCTGGAAGATCCACTGCAGGCGCGCATCGTCCATGTCTGCCGCGCGGCGTGCGCCACGGGCGGCCAGCAGCATGTTCTCCTTGACCGTGAGGTCGGCGAAGATGCCCATGTTCTCGGGCACGTAGGCAATGTCCAGCGCCGCGATGGCGGGTGTGGGCAGCGCGGTGATGTCCTGGCCATCAAAGGTGATGCGGCCTTGCGAGGCGCGCCACAGGCCCATGATGGTGCGCAGCGTTGTGGTCTTGCCCGCGCCGTTGCGGCCCAGCAGCAGCGTGAGCTGGCCGCGCGGTACGACAAGATCCACGCCGTGCAGGATGTGGTAGGCGCCGATGTGCGTGTGCACGCCTTCGAGGGTGAGCAGGTGATCGCTCATGCGGGCTCCTTGCTTACGCCCAGATAGGCTTCTTGCACGACGGGCGAAGCGATGACCTCGGCGGGTTCACCGTCAGCCACCAGCGTGCCGTTGTGCAGCACGATGATGCGGTCGGCCAGCTCGCGCACCACGTCCATCTTGTGCTCCACGAGCAGGATGGTCTTGGTCTTGTCCTGTTTGAGCTGGCGGATCAGGTTGAGGATGACCGGCGCCTCGTCGTGACTCATCCCGGCCGTGGGTTCGTCGAACATATAGACCTGCGCGTCGAGCGCCATCAGCAGCGCCACCTCGAGCTTGCGCTGGTCGCCGTGCGGCAGGCTGGCCACGGGCAGGTCCTGCTGCGCAGCCATGGCGACCGACGCGAGGATCTCGTGCGCGCGCTCGGTCAGCCGTGCATGGTCGCTCCAGATGCTCCAGAGATTGAGACCGCGGCGGTGCGGACCGTCGAGCGCGGCCTGAACGGCCAGGCGCACGTTCTCCAGCACGCTGAGGTTGGGAAAGAGATTGGTCAGCTGGAAGGCCCGGCCCAGTCCGGCACGCGTGCGCGCAGAGGCCGGCAAGGCCGAGAGGTCGCGCCCGCCCAGCAACACCTGCCCCTCGCTCGCAGGCAGTTGCCCCGAGATCAGGTTGAAATAGGTGGTCTTGCCGGCCCCGTTGGGGCCGACGATGGCCGTGAGCGTGCCCGGCTCGAAGCGGCACGAGACGGCATTGACCGCCACGTGGCCGCCGAAGCGGATCGTGAGATTCCTGGTTTCCAGCATGAGATCGTGCGCCGGTGGCGCACTCCGGTTGAGCGGCAGGTATCCGGCGCCGAGCGAGGCAGACCTCGCCCGACGCCGAAAGGTGATCAACGGTTATTGCGGATCGGGATGTTCATTTCCTCGGCCTTGATCTCGCGCACGAGTTCCGGCACACCCCAGTTGAACGCCGGGTCCACCTTGATCCGGAAGTGGTACATGCTCTGCATGGCCTGGTGGTCTTCCTTGCGGAAGGTCATCTTGCCCTTGGGCGTGTCAAAGCTCATGCCTTCCATGGTCTTGATCAGCGTGTTGGTGTTGGTGTCGCCCTTGGTCTTCTGGAGCGCCGCGACGACGGCCATGGCCGCGCTGAAGCCGCCGGCCGTGAAGAAGTCCGGCGGGGTCTTGAACTCCTTGTAGTGCTGGGCGACCAGTGCTTCGTTGACCGGGTTCTTCGGGATACCGAAGTAGTAGTAGGCCGCGCCTTCCATGCCCGGGAACTGCTTGTAAGCCGTCATCGCCGGCAGAATGTTGCCGCCCGTGGCGATCTCGATGCCGTGGCGCTTGAGATCCATGTCGGCGATCTTGAAGGGGTTGCCGCCGGCCCAGATGATGAAGATCACCTTGCGACCCGGCAGGCCCTTGAGCTTGTCGATCATGCGCTGGCCGCCGGCGGTGAAGTCGGTGGTGGCCGGGGGCAGGTACTCCTCGTGGACGAGCTTGGCCTTCTTGAGCGCCTCCTTGAAGGCCTTGACGCCGTCCTTGCCGAAGGCCGAGTCCTGCGCCATGGTGACGATACTCACGCCTTCCTTGTCCAGCGCGACAGCGTTGGCGATGGCGTCCTGGCTGCTGTTGCGGCCGGTGCGGAAGATGTACTTGTTCCACTTGTCGCCGGTGATGGAGTCGGCCACGGCCGGCTCGACCAGCAGGATCTTCTTGTATTCCTCGGCCACGGGCAGCATGGCCAGGGCCACAGGCGAGGCGGTGGGGCCGACGGCCAGGTCCACCTTGTCGTCACCATAGGCGGCGGCCAGCAGGCTCTTGCCCAGGTCGGGCTTGCCCTGGTCGTCCTTCTCGATCACGACGATCTTCTTGCCGTTGACGGTCATGGTGCCGCCGGTGGCGTAGTTCAGGCCCATCATCAGGCCGGTCTGCGTCTGCTTGCCATAGGCTTCGAGCGGGCCGGTCTTGCTGTAGATGTGGGCGATGCGGATCTCCTGGCTCTGGGCCAGGGCGGGGCCCGAAAAGGCGATGGCGGCCAGGGCGGCGCCGCTCAGGCAGGCGCGGGCGATCCAGTGACGACGTTGCATAGCGGTCTCCTCGTGAGAATAGTTGTGCTCTGGTTTTGCAGGGATCGTGCCAGGTCACAAGTCCTTGATTTCATTGAGTTTCAAGGCCATCACTTAATCTGAATGACTGAATTTCAGACAATCAAATGGATGATTAAAATACATTTGATTGAATATCAGACATTCAGATCAGCCCGCTCCGTCAGGCGCTCGTAGAGCGTGGCACGCGAGATGCCAAGCATCCTGGCGGCCGCCACCTTGTTGCCGCCACAGGCCTGCAAGGCGGCTGCAATGGCCCTGCGCTCCAGTTCGGCCACCTGCTCGGCCAGGGGACGCAGCGGATCGGCCGCCGTCGCCAGCGGCTGTACGGGGGTCAAGGGCGCCTCCAGCTGCTCGATACCCGTCTCACGCAGCACCCGGGCGATGCGTGCGCCGTCGATGCGGCTGCTGTCGCCCAGCAGGCTGGCCTGCTCCAGCACATTGCGCAGCTCGCGCACATTGCCGCGCCAGCGCTGCGCGGCCAGCAGGTCCAGGGCATCGGCCGTGTACTCGGGCTGCGGCAGGCCGCTGCGCTGCGCGATGTCTTCCCCAAGAGCCTCAACGAGGGCCGCGATGTCGCTGCGCCGCTCGCGCAGTGGTGGCACACGGATGGGCAGCACATTGAGGCGGTAGTAGAGGTCTTCGCGAAAACGCCCCTCGCGCACCAGCTGGCCCAGGTCGCGCGAGGTGGCGGCAATCACCTTGGCCTCGAAGCGCATCAGGCGGTTGGAGCCCAGGGGCTCGAACTCGCCTTCCTGCAGCGCGCGCAGCAGCTTGGCCTGCAGGCCCGGCGGCATGTCGCCGATCTCGTCGAGAAAGAGGGTGCCGCCATCGGCCAGCTTGAGCTTGCCGTCGCGGCCCTTGCGGTCCGCGCCCGTGTAGGCACCAGGGGCGACGCCGAAGAACTCGGCTTCGAGCAGCGTGTCGGGCACGGCCGCGATGTTGACCGTGACAAAGGGGCCGTGCGCTCGGACCGACACGGCGTGGATGGCATGGGCCAGCAGCTCCTTGCCCGTGCCCGTCTCCCCCAGCAGCAGCACGGGGCTGGCCGACTGCGCGGCACGCCGCGCCAGACGCTTGACCTCGACCACGGCAGGGCTGGCGCCGACGAAACTGGCAAAGCTGTACTTGGCGCGACGCGGTCCGCCGCTGCGCTGGCTGGCCAGCTCGCGCCGTGCGTCGTCAAGCTCGCGCTGCAGCGCGGCAAACTTGGTGATCAGCGGCTGCAGATTCGTCTCGGGGTGGTCGAAGAGCACGATGCCCAGCGCACCGATCACCTCGCCGGAGCTGTCGCGCAGCGGGATACGGCTCACGCCGAAGGTACCGGCGCGGTTGCTCAGCAGATCGATCAGGATGGGCTTGCCCGTTTCCAGCACATGGTGCATCTGCGTGTTCTGCACGACGCTGGACACCGGCTGGCCCACGAAGTCCTCCACCCGCTCATAACCCAGCGCGGGCAGGAAACGTTTGTACTGCTCGTTGATCCAGACCACCTTGCCCTGGCGGTCCACCAGCATCATGCCCTCGCTCGCATTCGCGAACAGATCGAACATGGAGCGCGCCGCCAGCTCCAGAATGCTCTGGGCATCACGCGGCAGGACATCCTTTTTCTGCATGCGGCAATGGTACAGTGCCCCGCATGTGCCACTCTCCCCGCTTCCCCTGAGATGGAGTCCCTGCGCATCGACAAATGGCTCTGGGCCGCGCGTTTCTACAAGACACGATCGCTGGCTGTTGAGGAAATCGGCAAGGGCCGCGTGCTCGTCAACGAACAGGCTGTGAAACCGGCGCGGGATGTGCGGCCTGGCGACCTCGTCTCCGTGCGCCAGGGCGCCGTCCTTCGCGTGGTGGTGGTCAAGGGGCTGAGCGGGCAACGCGGACCGGCGCCCGTGGCGCAGCAGCTCTATGAGGAAACCGAGGCCAGCCGACTGGCGCGCGAGGCGGCGGCTGAGCAGCGGCGGTTGGCGGCGGAGCCGGCGCTGAGCATCGAGCAGGGGCGGCCGACCAAACGTGATCGCAGGCGGCTGGAGCAGGCCGCCTGGGACAACCGGTGGAGCGCTTCTGCGGACTGACCGGCCCGTCCGCTTTTTTCTACGGCGTTTTTACACCCGCGGCATTGAAATGCAGCCTGTCGAGTGGCTGTCAGGTCTTTGCCTTGGATTCATTCTTTTTGCTTGCCTACACACTGGACGTACGGCTGGACTTGAACCTGCACACCTGGGATGAACTCCTGGAAGCCGTCGACGCCTGCGTCCTTGCCGAGCGCCACCTTGAGCGCGGCGAGGTGGCCCGTCGCCTGCGCACACGCCACCTCCGCCAGTCGCCCGTGATCGGCGGCGGCGTGGCTTTGATGAACGTCGAAATCCGCCACCTGCGGCACAGCCGCCTGCTTTATCTGCGCACCCGCACACCCCTGACGCTGGGACCACAGGAGGAAGTGGCCGACATCTTCGTCCAGCTCGCAGCCTATCCGGTCAGCCTGCGCGATCGCAGCCTGCTGGATTACCTGCGCAACGAACTGCCGCAACGCGCCTTCCTGCAGGAGCTTCGTGCCTGCACGAGCTCGGCTACAGTGCAGGCGATGATCGAACGCCGGCTGGCCCCCCTGGGATCGGGCTGGCTGGAACCGCACTGACTTCTTGCGCTGTAACGTGGAGCCATCGTCCCCGACCGACACCGACGATGGGGGAGCTGCTTCCCCCGGAGAGCCTGCGCCCGGTTCCGGCACGCTGCTGGTGTGCGTCATGGCCGATGGCCAGGCCGCAGAGCTGGTGGAGCAGGCCGCGTTGCTGAGCCGGACACAGGCCATTCCCTGGCGCGTCGTCTACCTCGAAACCGTGGCCTCGCGCTACGCCAGCCCCCGGATCCGACAGGCCGTGGCACGTGCCCTGCAAGAGGCCGAGCTGGCCGGGGCCGAGGTGCTGCGCCTGAGTCTGGAGATCGACTCGGCCAGCCGGGTCGTCTCCACCCTCGTACAACAGGCGCAAAGCGTGCGCGCGACCCACGTCCTGCTGGGCAACCTCGCGATGGGACGGCGCTACTGGTTCAACACCGGTGAGCGCATCAGCGACTTTGCCGAGACGCTCATGGCCTACCTGCCGCACGCACGCGTGCACATCGTGGCCACCCCCGGCCGGCGGGACATGCCCAGGCCCCACCTTGAGCTGGAGGGCGAGGCGGGGACAGCCGCCCTCGGGCGCCGTGCCATCGGCCAGGTCCTCAGCGTGCTGGCGCTGTGCACCGCCGTGTGCGCGCTGATCGCACCACACCTGCACCCGATCAATCTCAGCCTCATCTACATGGGTGGGGTGTTCTATGTCGCGCTGCGGCACGGGCTCAAGGCCGCGCTGCTGACCATGCTGCTGGCCGTGCTGCTCTTCGACTGGATCTTCGTCGAGCCACGCTGGTCGCTCAAGCCGACCGACCCGCAGTACTTCTTCACCTTCCTGATCACGCTTTGCGTCGGTCTGGCCGCCAGCCGGCTGGGCTCGCAATCGCGCCAGGCGGCGCTGCAGGCCCTGGTCATGGCCCAGCACGCGCAGTCCCTGAGCCTGCTCTCACAGAGCCTGGCCCATGCGATGACGCCGGAGCAGATCACCCAGGCCGTCACCGGCAGCATCGGCCGCGACCTGGGCGCACAGGCCCGCCTGATCCTGCTCGATACCGATGGGCGCCTGCCCGTGAGCGATGACGATGGCGCCACGACACAGACCGCCGAGCGGGTGCTGCGAGGCGAAGCCCTGGCAGCGGGGCGCCAGGGCTTCGTTCTCGCCGCCGGCGGCACACCCCTCGGCGTGCTGCTGGTCGACGGGCTGCCTGCAAGGCACCAGGGCGCCGGCGACCTGCACCTGCTGCAGGCCTATGCCAACCAGGCGGCCGTGGCCATCGCGCGCTGCCGGTACGCCCAGCGCAGCGAGCAGGCCGCCATCGCCGCCGAGACCGAGCGCATCCGCAACACCCTGCTGGCGGGGATCTCGCATGACTTCCGCACCCCCCTGACCGCCATCATCGGCGCCGCATCGGCCGTGCTCAGCCAGGGGCGCTCCATCACCCTGGAACAGCGCAACGCCCTGGCCCAGACCGTGCTGGACCAAGCCACGCGCCTGCAGTCACTGACCAGCGACCTGCTGGACATGGCGCGCCTGCAGGATGGTCGGGTACGGCTGACCCCCGAGTGGTGCCCGGTGGAAGACCTGGTGCAGGACGCCAGGGCGGCCGTGGCCGGCGCCCTGAACCGGCATGTGCTGGAGCTCGACCTCGACCCCAACGATGTCGTCTGGTGTGACACCACGCTCATGGTGCAGGCCCTGGCCAACCTGCTGCTCAACGCCTCCCAGCACTCACCGGCGGGCAGCCGTATCCAACTCCGTATCGCGCTCTCACCGGGCTGGTGGACGCTGCGTGTGCACGACGAGGGCCCTGGCCTGGCGGCGGGCAGTGAACGCGAGGTGTTCCAGAAGTTCTACCGCGGGCCGCAGGGCGGCAGCCAGGGTACGGGGCTGGGCCTGGCGATCTGCGACGTCGTCACCCGCCTGCACGGCGGACACATCGAGGCGCGCAACGACCATGGGGCGGTGTTCGAACTCACCCTGCCCCAGCCCGAGCGTATGCCGGAACTGGAGGAAGCCCTGCATGGCTAAGCCCCACCGACTGCTGGCGCTGGTGATCGACGACGAGGCGGCTATCCGCGAACTGCTGCGCACCACCTTGCAGGCCGAGGGCCTGGACGTGATCGAAGCCGCATCGGCACGCGAGGGCGCCACCCTGGCGGCCAACCGCAAGGCCGACCTCTTCCTGATCGACCTGGGGCTAGGCGATGGCGACGGGGTGGACCTGATCCGCCAGATCCGCACCTGGACCCACCGTCCCATCCTGGTGCTGTCGGCCCGCACGCAGGAGCAGCAAAAGGTGGAGGCCCTGGACGCCGGGGCCGACGACTATGTGAGCAAGCCCTTTGGCGTGTCCGAGCTGCACGCGCGCATCCGCGTCGCGCTGCGGCATCATGGCCTATCCCTGCACAGCGGCGCCAGCTCCACGCTGTCCATGGGAACGGTACACATCGACCTTGCACGGCGCACCGTGCTGCGCGACGGCGCGCCCGTGCGTCTGACGGCCACGGAATGGCGCCTGCTCGAAGTGCTGGCCCGCAACGCCGGCCGGCTGCTCACGCCACGGCTGCTGCTGCGCGAGGTCTGGGGCCCAGGTCACAGCGAGCAGGGGCACTACCTGCGCATCTACGTCCGCCAGCTGCGTCGCAAGCTCGAAGCCGATCCGTCGCAGCCCAGGTATCTGCTCACCGAGACCGGGGCCGGCTACCGGCTGCTGCTCGACCCGCCGGCCTCCTGAGGCCATCCGGTGCCGGCGCGCTCGCCGGTTTTTACGCCCGCTTTACGCCGGGGCGCTTACCCTCGACGCGCCGTATCCCTCTGTCCGCCACGCCCTGGCGGCCCCCACCATGAAGCTTCTTCTGCGTCTGGCCGCGCGCATCGACGCGCTCAACAACCGCTTCGGCCAGCTGGCCAGCTGGGCCATCATCCTGTCCTGTGCGATCAGCTGCGCCAACGCCTTGGTGCGTTTCGGCTTCAGCGTCAGCTCCAACGCCTGGCTTGAGATCCAGTGGTACCTCTTCGCGGGCGCCGTGATGCTCGGCGCATCGCTGGTGCTGCGCGTCAACGAGCATGTGCGCGTGGACATCGTCTACGGCCAGCTGCCGACCCGCGCGAAGGTCTACATCGACCTCTTCGGCCTCGTGTGCTTCCTGCTTCCCGTGATGGCACTGATGATCTACCTCTCGTTCCCGCTCTTCCTGCATCAGTTCAATACCCAGGAAATGTCGCAGAACGCGGGCGGCCTGATCCGCTGGCCCGCGATGCTGCTGCTGCCCCTGGGGTTCACCATGGTCTTGCTGCAAGGCCTGTCCGAGATCATCAAGCGCGTGGGCTGGCTGCTGCACGTGCATGAGATGAACCTGGTCTACGAGAGGCCCCTGCAATGAGCATCGAACTGTTCCCGCCCCTGATGTTCCTGGGGCTGATCCTGGTCATGCTAATCGGCTTCCCGGTGGCCTTCTCGCTGGCCGCACTGGGCCTGTTCAGCGGCCTCTATGCCATCGAGATGGGCTGGTTCCCGTCCAACTTCCTGGGCAACCTGCCGCTCAATGTGTTCGGCATCCTCTCCAATGAGCTGCTGCTGGCCATCCCCTTCTTCACGCTCATGGGCGCCATCCTGGAGAAGTGCGGGCTGGCTGAGGACATGCTGGACTCGATGGGACAGCTGTTCGGTCCGGTACGCGGCGGCCTGGGTTACTCCGTGATCCTGGTCGGCTTCATCCTTGGTGCCATCACGGGCACGGTGGCCGGCCAGGTGATCGCCATGGCCATGATCGCCCTGCCGGTGATGATGCGCTACGGCTACAACATGAAGTACGCGACCGGTGTGCTGGCTGCATCGGGCACCATCACCCAGCTGGTGCCCCCCTCGCTGGTGCTCATCGTCATGGCTGACCAGCTGGGCCAGTCGGTGGGCGATATGTACAAGGGGGCCTGGGGGCCATCGATCCTGCAGATCGTCCTGTTCGCGCTCTACACCTTCATCCTGAGCCGCCTGCGACCTCAGGACCTGCCCAGCGTGCCGGCCGAGGCACGCACCCTGCAAGGCTGGGCGCTGTGGCGCAAATGCCTGCGCGGCATCATCCCCTCGGCCATCCTGATCTTCACCGTGCTGGGCAGCATGGGCGGCCTGCCGGGCATCACGGTGGCGGTCGCCACACCGACCGAAGCGGGCGCCATGGGCGCGGTCGGTGCCTGCATCCTGGCGGCCCTGCACCGGCGCCTGAGCTGGACGCTGGTTCGTGACGCCATGGCCGGCACCATGCGCATCACGGCCATGGTGGTCTTCATCCTGATCGGCTCGCGGGTGTTCTCGCTGGTGTTCCAGGGCGTGGACGGCGGCGTCTGGATCGAGCACCTGCTGAGCGATCTGCCCGGCGGGCAGATCGGCTTTCTCATCGTCGTCAACATCTTCATCTTCTTCCTGGCCTTCTTCCTGGACTTCTTCGAGATCGCCTTCATCATCCTGCCCCTGCTCGGACCCGTGGCCGCCAAGATGGGCATCGACCTGGTCTGGTTCGGCGTGCTGCTGTGCGTGAACATGCAGACCAGCTTCATGCACCCGCCCTTCGGATTTGCGCTGTTCTACCTGCGCGGGATTTCGGACACGCTCTTCAAATCCGGCGCCATCCGGCACCGGATCCAGTCCCGCGATATCTATCTCGGCGCCATTCCCTGGGTGCTGCTGCAGCTGCTTCTGGTCGTGGTGGTCATCTTCGTGCCCCAGACGGTCACGGTCTTCATGGACAAGAAAGTGGTCGTGGACCTGGACTCGGTGGTGATCGAGGCGCCTGTGCAGGAAGAAAGCAAGGACGACGATCAGGAGCGGGTCGAGGATCTCCTGAGGGACCTCAAGGCCGCACCTGCGGCAGACAAGTGATGGACGAATCGCAAAACGCCACGGCCAGGCCATCGGTCTGCGTCAGCGGCGCGGCCTTCCCGCTCACGTTGCGCGTCCTCGCGGTGGTCGCCGTGCTGGCCCTGGGCTGGCAGGCCTGGCGCACCCTGCAGGCACTGCCCGTCCCCATAGTGCAGCGTGACACCCTGCTGCTGGCGGGCCTGGCGGCGTCTATCGTGCTTGCAGGACTGTGGCATATCCTGAAAGCGCGCACCTCGATCAACGCCACCCACGTAACGCAGACCGGTTTGTGGACACGCCAGCTGGCACTCGCGGATGTGCGGCGCGTCGATATCCTGCACCTGCCGGGCCTGGCCTGGCTCATCGCCCCGCGTGCACGCCTGCACACGGCCGGCCGCGGGAGCTATGTGATCCACGCCAGTGATCCGCAGGTGCTGGAGCGCCTCTGGCGGCTCGCGCTGGGTGAACAGACGCAGCCCGGGAACGGCGCAGCGGGCGCCTA
Organism: Hylemonella sp.; assembly: GCF_027532185.1. GTDB lineage: Bacteria > Pseudomonadota > Gammaproteobacteria > Burkholderiales > Burkholderiaceae_C > Hylemonella. Next base: position 268,629 of record NZ_JAPZSV010000003.1, read on the forward strand.
AGACGACGGGCGCAGCAGCATGAGAGGGATGGCTCGAAATTCGTCTGGCGCGAATCTCGAAATTGGTCTGGCGCGAACTTCTCGGGGCTAATGCCCCCGCGCTGCGCGCGTCCTGAAACAGTCCCCCGGACTGTTTCAGAGCGAACCCGGGAGGGTTCTCACCCTCCCGATTGCGCCAAAAGCAAAGCCCCGCCATGGGCGGGGCCTTCTTTTGGCGGAGACGGAGGGATTCGAACCCTCGATGAGGCTCTACACCCCATACTCCCTTAGCAGGGGAGCACCTTCGGCCACTCGGTCACGTCTCCAAAAGGTCAGGCAGGATTATCGCATGAATCCCGCGGCAGTCGGGCGAAATTCAGGCCGAGGGCTGGTCCAGGTCGAAGGCCTTGTGCAGGGCGCGCACGGCCAGCTCCATGTACTTCTCGTCGATCACGACGGAGGTCTTGATCTCGCTGGTGGAGATCATCTGGATGTTGATGCCTTCCTCGCTGAGCGCGCGGAACATCTTGCTGGCGATGCCCACGTGACTGCGCATGCCGATGCCGACGATGGACACCTTGCAGATCTTGGTGTCGCCCACGACCTCCTGGGCACCGAGCGCCGGAACGACCTTGTCCTTGAGCAGGTCGATGGCACGTGCGTAATCGTTGCGGTTGACGGTGAAGCTGAAATCGGTCTTGCCATCCTTGCTGATGTTCTGGATGATCATGTCGACCTCGATGTTGGCCTCGGCCACGGCGCCCAGGATCTGGTAGGCGATGCCGGGCTTGTCGGGCACGCCGACCATGGAGATCTTGGCCTCGTCGCGGTTGAACGCGATGCCGGAAACAATGGCTTGTTCCATCTTTTCGTCTTCCTCGAAAGTGATCAGGGTGCCGGACTTGGCTTCCTCGTTGATGTCGATGTCCCAGGGCGTGAAGCTGGAGAGCACACGCAGCGGGACCTTGTACTTGCCGGCAAATTCGACCGAGCGGATCTGCAGCACCTTGGAGCCCATGGAAGCCATCTCGAGCATTTCCTCGAAGCTCACGGTGTGCAGGCGACGCGCCTCGGGCACGACGCGGGGGTCGGTGGTGTAGACGCCGTCGACATCGGTGTAAATCAGGCACTCGTCGGCCTTCATGGCAGCCGCCACAGCCACGGCCGAGGTGTCGGAACCGCCGCGGCCCAGGGTGGTGATGTGGCCTTCACTGTCGATGCCCTGGAAGCCGGTCACGATGACCACCTTGCCGGCGGCCAGGTCGGCACGGATGCGCTGGTCGTCGATAGACTCGATGCGAGCCTTGGTGTAGGCGCTGTTCGTGAGGATGGGCACCTGCCAGCCAGCGTAGCTGACAGACTCCATCCCTTCGGCCTGCAGGGCGATGGCCAGCAGCGCGCTGGAGGCCTGCTCGCCCGTGGCGGCCAGCATGTCGAGTTCGCGGTTGGTGGCGTCGCTGGACTTGGCCGGGGCCAGTTCCTTCGCCAGGCCGAGCAGGCGGTTGGTCTCGCCGCTCATGGCCGAGGGCACCACGACCATCTGGTGGCCGGCGCGGGCCCACTTGGCGACGCGCTTGGCGACGTTGCGGATGCGCTCGGTCGAGCCCATGGACGTGCCGCCGTACTTGTGAACGATCAGTGCCATTGAAATGTCGGATAGAAAGCCGCCGCATGCCGAGGCTGCCGCAGCCGGTGTCTACAGGGAGGAGCGCCCTGCCCGTCGCTGGGTTTCCAGACGGACAAAACCTAGGGATTGTACCAAGCCAGCACGGCCCCCTGACGCTCGACATGGCCGGCACCCACCTTGAGGCGGATGCCGTGGCCGCGGGTGCTGCAGGCGGCGATCTGGTCCAGCAGTTCCTCCAGCTGGGCCGCGCTCGCGACGGTGCCATGGACACGGCGCAACCAGTGGCGCAGCACATTGGCTTGGCGATCGCGTCCGAGTTCACGCAGGCGAGCAATCTGGGGCGGCTGGCCGACGCGCGCCAGATCCTCGGCCGCGAACTCGTCGAGCAGACGCTGAGCCTGGACCGCGTGGGCGGCACTGCGCGCGAAGGTGTCGCGGAACTGCGGGAAGGCCATCTCCAGCGCCGGCAGCAGACGGGCTCGGATGCGGTTGCGTGTGTACTGTTCGTCGGCGTTGGTCGGATCCTCGACCCAGGTGACGCCGCGCGCGCGCAAGTCCTCGCGCAGCTCGGCCCCGCTCACCGCCAGCAGCGGACGGTAGTAGGTGATGCCATCGCGCACCCACTGCGCCGGCATGGCGCTCAGGCCCGGCAGGCCCGCACCCCGGCTCAGCGCAAGCAGCAGGGTCTCGACCTGGTCATCCGCGTGCTGGGCCAGGGCGATGTGGCGGAGCGGTGGCTGCGCAGCGTCGGCCGCCTGGCGCAGGGCTGTGTAACGTGCGCTGCGCGCTGCGTCCTCGGGACTCTGGCCCGGCGCATGGCGTGCGTCGACGCGCAAGACCTGCAACGGCACGCCGAGCCGGGCACAGGTGGCGCGGCAATGCTGCTCAAAACCGTCGGCTGCGGCCTGCAGGCCGTGATGGATGTGGATGGCGCTGACCTGGCCCGGCCACTTTTCCGCGCAGGCCAGCAGCAGGGCCGTGGAGTCGGCGCCGCCGCTGTAGGCCACGGCCAGAGGCAGGCCGGGCGTGAAGGCGTCGAGCGCTTGCGCGAGGCTGCGCGTCACTGATGCACCTTCGCGCTGCGAACTGCGATGCGAGCCCCCTGGGAGCGGCCCGGACGTGCTCGACGCCGCACCCGGGCAGACTTACTTGCCGCTGGTCTTGGTGTCGGTGTAGCGGCCATAGCTCTGCAGGCGCTCGTAGCGTCGGTCCAGCAGTTCCTTGACCTTGAGGTCGGCCACCTGACGATAGGCCTCAACCAGCGCGCGCTTGAGGAAAGCGGCCATCTGCTTGGGATCGCGGTGCGCGCCGCCCACGGGCTCGTTGACGATCTTGTCGACCAAGCCCAGGGCCTTGAGGCGGTGCGCCGTGATGCCCAGGGCCTCGGCCGCATCCTGCGCGCGTTCGGCCGTCTTCCAGAGTATGGAGGCGCAGCCCTCGGGGCTGATGACGGAGTAGACCGAGTACTGCAGCATCAGCACCTGATCGGCGACCGAGATGGCCAGCGCACCGCCGGAGCCGCCCTCGCCGATGATGGTGGTGATGATGGGGACTTCCAGCTGCGCCATCTCGAAGATGTTGCGGCCGATGGCCTCGGACTGACCGCGCTCCTCGGCGTCGATCCCGGGGTAGGCACCAGGCGTATCGACGAAGGTGAAGACCGGCAGGCCGAACTTCTCGGCCGTCTTCATCAGGCGCAGGGCCTTGCGGTAGCCCTCGGGCTTGCTCATGCCGAAGTTGCGCAGGCCGCGCTCCTTGGTGTCACGGCCCTTCTGCTGGCCCAGCACCATGCAGGGCGTGCCGTTGAAGCGGGCCAGGCCACCCACGATGCTCAGGTCATCGGCAAAGTGGCGGTCACCGTGCATTTCGACGAAGTCGGTGAAGAGTTCGTTGATGTAGTCCAGCGTGTAGGGGCGCTCGGGATGCCGCGCGATCTTGGTGATCTGCCAAGGGTTCAGGTCACTGTAGACGTCCTTGGTCAGCTGCAGGCTTTTCTTGCTGAGCTGGTCGATCTCTTCGCTGATGTCGACGGCAGATTCGGTCTGCACGTAGCGCAGTTCCTCGATCTTGGCTTCGAGTTCGGCAATCGGTTGCTCGAAGTCCAGAAAAGTCTTCTTGGCCATCAGGGACCTCCTTGTAGATGTCTTGCCTGCCCAACGACAGGGCTGGCGGGGCTGCTTCGGCGCCTCAGTACTCGACCGGCAGCGGATCCAGCGAGCGCCAAATATACCAAGTTGCGACGCTGCAGAACGGCGCCCATGCCGCGGCCACTTCACGCGCGTCGCTGCGGCTGACCGCCTCGCCGGAGAAGTAATTGTGGCTGATGCCGTTGATCAGCCCGATGTCGTCCAGCGGCAGCACATTGGGCCGCATGAGATGGAAGATCAGGAACATCTCGGCCGTCCAGCGGCCAATGCCGCGGATGCCCGTGAGCTCGGCAATGATGGCCTCGTCATCCATGCCCTTCCAGGCCCCCACGCGAATCGCGCCGCTGTCGAAATGCAGGGCCAGATCCACCAGGTACTCGACCTTGCGCGCGCTCAGGCCCGCGGCGCGCATGTCGTCGACCTTGAGCTTGAGCACATGGGCCGCCGTCATGCGTTTGGGCAGGGCCGCAAAGCGGTCCCAGACCGACTGCGCAGCCTTGACCGAGATCTGCTGGCCCACGATGCTGCGCGCCAGTGTGGTGAAGGCATCGCCCCGGGTCCGCAGGCAGGCGTCGCCGTGCTGCGGGATGATGCGCTTCATCACCCGATCCTTCTTCATCAGGTGCTTGCAAGCCTCGTCCCAGTAGTCGGGCGTGGCAAGCTGGGTGACGGCTGCCGGACTCACTGCGCGACTTCCCAGGTGGTGCCGGCGGCCGAGTCCTTGAGGACGATGCCCTGGGCCATCAGATCCTTGCGGATACGATCGGCCTCCGCGAAATTCTTCGCCGCCTTGGCGGCAGCACGCAGATCGATCTGGACGCGGATGGCTGCCTCGTCCAGGGCCGAGCCGGCTTGGAGGAAGCTTGCCGGGTCTTCCTGCAACAGCCCCAGGCAGCCCCCCAGGGCCTTGAGCAGGCCGGCGAGCTGGCGCGAGCCGGTCTTGTTGACCTCGGTCGCCAGTTCAAACAGCACGGCCACCGCCTCGGGCGTGCCGAAGTCCTCGTCCATCGCGGCCTTGAAGCGCGCGGCATGGGCATCGAGCCAGTCGATGGGTACCTCGGCCGGCGGCACCGCCTGCAGCGCGGTGTAAAGACGCTTGAGCGCATTGCGCGCATCGTCCAGATGCGCGTCGCTGTAGTTCAGGGGGCTGCGGTAGTGCGCGCGCAGGATGAAGAAGCGCACGGTCTGCGCGTCGTACTTCTGCAGGATCTCGCGGATGGTGAAGAAATTGCCCAGGGACTTGGACATCTTCTCGTTGTCCACCCGGACAAAGCCGTTGTGCATCCAGTAGCGCGCCAGCGGCTGGCCGGTGGCGCCCTCGCTCTGGGCAATCTCGTTCTCGTGGTGCGGGAACTGCAAGTCGGCGCCACCGCCATGGATGTCGAAACTCTCGCCCAGCATCTCACAGCTCATGGCCGAGCACTCGATGTGCCAGCCCGGGCGCCCAGGCCCATAGCGACCGTCCCATTTGGCCTCGTCGGGCTCGCTGGGCTTGGCCGATTTCCAGAGCACGAAGTCCAGGGGGTCGTCCTTGCCATCCAGCACAGCCACGCGCTCGCCAGCGCGCAGTTCGTCGAGCGACTTGCCCGAGAGCTTGCCGTAGCCGGGAAACTTGCGCACGGCATAGTTCACGTCGCCATTGGGCGAGCGGTAGGCCAGGCCCTTCTGCTCCAGACGCTCGATCAGGCCCAGCATCTGCGGCACGTACTCGGTGGCGCGCGGCTCGTGATCGGGCCGGGCGATGCCCAGGGCATCGGCATCCTGGTGCAGCGCCGCAATCATGCGCTCGGTCAGGGCGCGGATGGACTCGCCGTTCTCCAGGGCACGCTTGATGATCTTGTCGTCGATGTCGGTGACGTTGCGCACGTAGGTCACGCGCAGGCCGCTGGCCTTGAGCCAGCGCTGCACCACGTCAAAAGCCACCATGGCGCGCGCATGGCCCAGATGGCAGAGGTCGTACACCGTCATGCCGCAGACGTACATGCGGACATGACCGGGTTCGAGCGGGGTAAAGGGCTCCAGCGCACGCGACAGCGTGTTGTAGATGCGAAGGCTCATGGATCGGTCGGGAACCGGTGCGCAGGCGGATGAGGCAGCGGTTGCTCTTAAAGGGACGGGGCTACAATCGACCGCAGTATATAGCCCCGGCCCGTTCATCAAGACCGGGTCATCCCCAGTCTCGGCGCCATGACTTCAGCCCGCCTTCTTCTCCGCCTGCTCCCCCTGCTGCTGGTCCTGCTGGCGACTCCGATGGCCCGGGCCGACGTCTACGGCGACGTGAGCCAGCTGGTACGCGGCGGGCGCCTGGCCGAAGCCGAGGCCCGCGCCGACCGCCACCTCCAGGCCAAGCCGCGCGATCCACAGATGCGCTACCTCAAGGGCCTGATCCAGCGCGACAGCGGACGCCAGGCCGAGGCGCTGGAGACCTTCACCAAGCTCACCGAGGACTTCCCCGAGCTGCCCGAGCCCTACAACGGCCTGGCCGTCATCTATGCGGCCCAGGGCGACTACGACCGTGCACGTGACGCCCTCGAACTGGCCATCCGCGCCAACCCTGCCTACGCCACAGCCCACGAGAACCTCGGCGATCTGCACAGCCGTCTGGCACGACAGTCCTATTGCAAGGCCCTGCAGCATGATCCGGGCAATGGCGATCTCAAGACACGTCTGTCCACGCTGGGTATCGTTTGTCCGTGAGGCCTGCAAGCACAGGCCGTGCCACCAACCGGCCGCTTGCAGCACCGGCCCCTCTACAATTTGCCCGTTCATGAAGCACGGCCACCCCCTCTACCGCTCTCTCCTCGGACTTAGCCTGGCAGGCATGCTGGGCCTCGCCCATGCGGCGGATCACGGCGACATCAGCCAGCTGTTGCGCGAGGGCAAGCTGGCCGAGGCGCAGACCCGGGTTGAGCGCCTGCTCGCGGCCCAGCCTCGCGACCCGCAGCTGCGCCTTTACAAGGGCGTCATCCAGCGCGAGACCGGGCGCGCCAATGAGGCCCTGGCGACCTTCAGCAAGCTCAGCGAGGACCATCCCGAGCTGCCCGAGCCCTACAACAACCTGGCCGTCATCTACGCGGCCCAGGGCCAGTACGACAAGGCGCGTGTGGTGCTTGAAAAGGCCTTGCGCACCCATCCCAGCTATGCCACGGCGCATGACAACCTGACCGACGTCTATGCACGCCTGGCCAGCCAGGCCTATAGCAAGGCCCTGCAACTCGATGGCTCGGCCCCGGCGCCGGCCCGGCTGGCCATGATCCGGGATCTGGCACCGGTTGGGGCCGCCGCGCGCCCGGTCACATTGGCCGCCGCCCCCGTGCCGCCACCGGCCACGGCCCCTGCAGCGGTCAAGCCACCGGCACCGCCTGCCCCTGCCCCCGCCGTGGCTGTGGCGCCCGCCCCGGCGCCAACAACTGCCCGCACCGCCCCGCCGCCGGTTGCCGCCGCGACCGATGGCGCGCGCGAGGTCGAGCAAGCCGTGCGTGCCTGGGCCCAGGCCTGGTCGGAGCGCGACATGACCCGCTACCTCGCCGCCTATGACGCCACCTTCGAAACACCGGGACGCCAGGCCCGCAGCGCCTGGGAGCAGGACCGACGGGCCCGCATCCTGAGCAAGTCACGCATCACGGTCCAGCTGATGGACTTGCAGATCACTGTCCAGGGACAACGTGCCGTGGCAAAATTCCGCCAGGATTACAAGGCCGACGCCCTGGCGATCCTGAGCCGCAAGACGCTGGAGTTGGTCCGCTCAGGCAATCGCTGGCTCATCGTCAAGGAAAGTTCGGGCGGCTGAAGGGCGGCCAGAAACCCTGAAGGCCGCAACGTCGGCCCTGCCTCTTCACGACATGAACCCTGGGTTTTTCACGCCACTGCTGCTCGTCACCGCCTGCCTGCTGGCACTGCCAGCCGGGGCGCAGACCGCGCGCGCGGCCACCGTGACCCCACGCGCCACGCTCAACGCCAGCCCTGCGACGCCCGAAAGCCGGCTGATCGAGGTCTACCGCCTCACCGGCGCCGGGCAGACGCGCGAGGCGCTGCAGCAGGCCGAGCGTCTGGTGCACGATCACCCGAATTTCCAGCTGGCACAACTCGTCTACGGCGACTTGCTCACGACCCGTATCCGGCCCGTGCGCGACTTCGGCGACGTGCCGGCCACGCTGAGCAACGACCAGAGCACCCAGACCCTGGCCGAACTGCGCCACGAGTCGCAGATGCGCCTCAAGGCCCTGCGAGAGCGCCCGCCGGCCGGCACCATCCCCTCGCAATTCCTCGCACTGTCGCCGCGCAACCGCCACGCCATCGCGATCGACGCGTCGCGCTCTCGTCTGTACCTGTTCGAGAACACCCCGCAGCAGCTCAGGCTGGTGGCCGACTTCTACATCTCGGTGGGCAAGTCCGGCATCGAGAAGATGGTCGAAGGCGATGCGCGCACGCCGCTGGGCGTGTATTTCATCGTCAGCAACCTCGATCCCAAGTCGCTGAGCGACTTCTACGGCTCCGGCGCCCTGCCGATCAACTACCCCAATGTGCTCGACAGCAAGCGGGGCAAGACCGGCCGCGGTATCTGGCTGCACGGCACACCGCCGAACCAGTTCGCCCGCGCGCCGCTGGCCTCCGACGGCTGTGTGGTGCTCTCCAACCCGGACCTGGCCTTCATCAGCCGCACGGTGGAACCGCGCACCACGCCGGTGGTGATTTCGCCTCGGCTGGACTGGGTGGCGCCGCACAGCGTGCAGGCCGAGCGCAAGCCCTTCGAGGAGGTGCTGGCCGCCTGGCGCAGCGCCAAGTCCAGCGGAGACATCGAGCATCTGCTGAGCTTCTACACCCCGGACTTCAACAGCTTCGGCAAGTCCCTGGCCGAATGGACGCCGGCGCTGCGCAGCGAAGTGGACAAGGCGCGTGGCAAACCCATCGAGCTCAAGGACCTGTCCTATCTGCGCTGGACGGACAACGCCGACACCATGGTGGTGACTTTCGGCGAAGTGACCCCGGGGGAACGCAGCGGCCCGACCAAGCGCCAGTACTGGATCCGCCAGGGGGGCGTCTGGAAAATTTTCTTTGAAGGAATCATTGGATGAATCTGACTCTCGTTTCCGGGCTGCGTCGCGGCCTGCTGCTGGCTGCCACCGCGCTGTTTGCCGTTTCCGTCGCACAGGCCCAGGGCGCAGCCGCGCCGCGCGTCAAGCTGGCGACCAGCGCCGGTGACATCGTGCTGGAACTGCAGGCCGCCAAGGCCCCCAAGTCCGTGGAGAACTTCCTGGCTTACGTGAAGAAAGGCCACTACAACGGCACCATCTTCCACCGCGTCATCCCCGGCTTCATGATCCAGGGCGGCGGTTTCGACAAGGCCATGGCCCAGAAGCCCACCGAGAAGCCGATCGAGAACGAGGCCACCAACGGTCTGAAGAACGACAAGTACACGGTGGCCATGGCACGCACGCCGCACCCGCATTCGGCTTCGGCGCAGTTCTTCATCAACGTCAACGACAACGCCTTCCTCAACCACTCGGCGCCCACCCAGCAGGGCTGGGGCTACGCCGTCTTCGGCCGGGTGGTAGAAGGTCAGGACGTGGTCGACAAGATCGCCGCCGTCCCCACCGGCAACCAGGGCATGCATCAGAACGTGCCCCTGACCCCCGTCATCATCAACGCGGCCACCGTGCTGCCCTGAGAAAGCCCCCCATGAGCAATCCCCACGTAGAACTCCAGATCGCCGGCTTCGGCACCATCAAGATCGAACTCGATGCGGCCAAGGCCCCTAACAGCGTGGCCAACTTCCTGTCCTATGTGAACAAGGGGCACTATGACGGCACCGTGTTCCACCGTGTCATTCCCGGCTTCATGATCCAGGGCGGCGGCTTCGCGCCCGGCATGAACCAGAAACCCACGGACAAGCCCATCAACAACGAGGCCAACAACGGCCTGAAGAACGACAAGTACACCCTGGCCATGGCGCGCACCAATGACCCGCACTCGGCCACGGCACAGTTCTTCATCAACGTGGCCGACAACGGCTTCCTCAACCACACTGCTCCCTCGGCCCAGGGCTGGGGCTATGCCGTGTTCGGCAAGGTCGTGGCTGGCACCGACGTGGTGGACAAGATCGCTGCCGTGAAAACCGGCCAGAAGGGTTTCCATGGCGATGTGCCCAAGGAGGATGTGGTGATCGAGAAGGCCGTCGCGGTCTGATTACCCCCCACGCCATGACCTCGACCACCCCCCGGTACGCCGAGCTGCACGCCCCGGCGCACTGGCGGGTGGTCGACTTCATTTCCGACCTGCACCTGCAAGCCAGCGAGCCGCAGACCGTGCAGGCCTGGAAGGACTACCTCAGGCAAACCCGCGCCGATGCGGTCTTTCTGCTGGGCGACATCTTCGAGGTCTGGGTCGGGGACGATGGCCTGGACGGCGATGATGAAGACGCGCGGTTCGAACGCGCGTGCATCGATATGCTGAGCTCGGCGGGTGAGCGGCGCCCGCTCCATCTCATGCACGGCAACCGGGACTTCCTGCTCGGTCCCGAGGCCGCACGCCGCGCCCGCTGCACCTTGCTCGACGACCCCACGGTGCTCATCTTCGGAAACCGGCGCTGGCTGCTGAGCCATGGTGACGCTCTCTGCATCGATGACCACGAATACCTGGCGTTTCGCGCCCAGGTCCGCACCCCCCGCTGGCAACAGGCCTTCCTGGCCCAACCCCTGGCGCAGCGCCGCCAGATCGCGCGCGGCCTGCGCCAGCAGAGCGAAGAGCGCAAACGCAGCGGCGTGGACTACGCCGATGTGGACGCCTCCCTGGCCCGGCAGTGGCTGCAGCAGGCGCAGGCCACAGAGCTGATCCACGGCCACACCCACAAACCTGCCGACCATGCGCTGGGCGCTGGCCTGCACCGCCGCGTGCTCAGCGACTGGGATCTGCAGGCGGTCCCGCCACGCGCCGAAGTACTGCGCCTGCAAGACACCGGCCACGACGTCTCCGTGCAGCGGCTGCCGCTGGATCAGGCCCGCTGACCATGCGGCGCTGGCTGGACCGGCTGCTGGGACGTGAACGTCAGCCCCGTCTCCCCTTGCCCGAGGCGTTGTGGCAGACCACATTGGACGCCTGCACCTACCTGCGTGAGCTGCCCCCGCCCGACCTCGAACGCCTGCGCGAACTGGCCACGCTTTTCCTCGAAGACAAGGAATTCCACGGCGCCCAGGGCCTGCAGATCACCGACGCCATGGCCCTGACCATCGCAGCCCAAGCCTGCCTGCCCGTGCTGCACTTCGGTCCGGGCGAGCAGCCGCTGGACTGGTACGACGACTTCGTGGGCATCGTGGTGCATCCGGACGAAGTGCTGGCCCGGCGCGAGATCGTGGACGAGCACGGCGTCGTGCACGAGTACGAGGAGCCCCTGGCGGGCGAAGCCATGCCCGACGGGCCCATCATGCTGAGCTGGCAGGACGTGAGCGCGGCCTCCAGCGAGAGCGGCTACAACGTGGTCATCCACGAGTTCGTCCACAAGCTGGACCTGCGTGATGGCGTGGCCGACGGCTGCCCGCCCCTGCCCGCAGGTTTCATGGGCCAGGGCAGCGCGCAGGCCGCACGCGCGCACTGGCTCGCCATCCTGGAATCCGCCTACGAAGCTTTCCGGGTAGCGGTGATCAAGGCCGAGCGCTTCGGTGCCGAGCCGACCTGGCTCGATCCCTACGGGGCCGAGCACATCTCGGAGTTCTTTGCCGTGGCCAGCGAGGCCTATTTCGTCAACCGCGCGCGCTTCGCCACCGAGTTCCTCACCCTGCTGCCGCTGTTCGACGCCTGGTACCGGCCCGGGCCGATGCGCTGACGCTCAGCGTCGCAGCAGGACCTTGAGCGCCTGCTGCAGGCGTCGGGCCGCGCCGGCCTCGTAGGCCGCGGCGAGAACGCGGGCGGTATCCTGGCCCCAGGTCTGGGCCGGCGGGGCCTCGTTGCGGCGCGTGAGCAACTGCAGCTGCAAGGCACGCCGCGCGTCGAGCTGTTCGGCCGGCGTCGGCACTTCGGCGGCAATCTCCAGACGCAGCAGGGCGTCGGCGCCATCCCCCTGCGGGGCGGCCGAGAGCGCCTGGCTCCAGAGCGAGCGCACGGCCGGCGTCACACGCCCGCCGAGCTCGCTGGCCGAAGGCAGGCGCGCGGCATCGCGTTGCTCCCAGCCGGCCAACAGCTGCGTCAAGGCCTCGCCATGGGCCTGCGCTGCCAGTTTCTTGAGAGTGGCCTGGGCATGCTCCAGCGCGTCGCGTTGCGCCCGGAAGGCCGCATCACCGAGGCGCGGGGTGTCACGCGGCGCACGCTCGGTGCGCTCGGTGCGCTCGGGACGGCGTTCCTCGCGGCGTGGGCTGTCCCGCCGCTCGCCCGGCCGACCGCGCGCGGCAGGTGCGGCCGGTTCGGCGCGCTTCATACCCGGACGGTCATCACCGCGCACGGCTACCACGGGCTTGCGCGGCTGAGCCGCGGGTGCCGGTGTCTCTGCCTCAGACGCGACGGCCAGTGTCTCAGCAGGCACCGAGGGGGCGCTGGCTGCTGCAGCAAGCGCCTGTCCCTTGAGCGCGGCCTCGAGCGCGGCCATGGCGGCGCGGATGGCCTGCGCATCGCCGGCGGCATTCGCTGCCTCCAGGGCCTGCGCGGCGTCGAGCACGGCGCGGTCATGCGCGCTCATGGCGGCGTTGATCTGCTCGCGCGCGGCACTCTTGCGGGCGAACGCCTCGTCGATGGGTTTGCGGAAGGCATCCCAGAGCTTCTGTTCCTGCCGTCGATCCAGGGGCACGGCATGTGCCTCGGCCTGCCAGCGCTGCTGCAGGGCCTTGACGGCATCGATGCGCAAGTTGGGCGCGGCGCCGAGCTGCGTAGCCTCATCGATCATGGCCTGACGCCGCTGCAGGCTGTCCTTCTGCACTGCATCCAGCGGCGCGCTGGCGGCCGCCATGGCGGCCTTCCACTGCGGCTGCAGCTCGGCAAAGGCCTTCTCGCTCAGATGACCGGCCTCGCGCCAGCGCTCGGCAAACTGGTGCAGTTCACGGCTGAAGGCCTTCCAGTCCTGCGGGGCCTGCGCGGCCTGCGCCGAGGCCCAGGCTTGGAGTTCACCGATCAGGGCCAGACGTCTGGCCTTGTGCTCGGCCGCCTCGGCCTTGATCTTCTCCAGCCAGGCCTCCACCACCTTGTAGGCCTGGTTGCAGGCCTCATCGAAACGCTTCCACAGCGCATGGTTGGGCACACCTCCCTGGTCGGTCTGCTTCCACTGCTCGCGCAGTTCGCGCAGGGATTCCTGCATCTTGCGCCCGCCCAGGGCCTGGCCCTCAGGCCGGTTCAGCAGGGCCTCGGCCTTGCGCACGAGCTCCTCGCGCAGCTGATCGGCACGCCAGCGCTGCCAGCCCTCAAGCTCACCGGCGGCGGCCAGTGCGGCGTGGGCCTGGCGATCGAGCTGGGCATCAATGTGCCGGCCGTGCTCCTTGAGCGCGTTGCGCAGGGCCTGGGCGGCACCAGCGCTGGCCTTGCCATGACCTTCCGAGATTTCCTTTTCCAGCTGGACAAGCACCTCGCGCACGGCAGCCGTGGCCTGGGCCCGCAGTTCGGGATCCACCTTGGGCTTGGCGGCTGGCGCGGTGGGCTCTGCCGATACGCCTCGCGCCTGCCGCAGCTCATCAGCCCAGACCGGCACCTGCGGCAGGGGGGCCGCCGGATCGGCCGACGCCGCATGGGCTTGCGCTAGCGCGGCACCGAAGGCCTCCCAGACCAGGGTCAGCTGGGCGCGGGAGGCCTCGAGTTGCGGGGCGAAGCGTAAGTCGATGCTGCTCCATTGCGCTTCCTGCGGCAGGACAGCCGCCTCGGCCTGCCAGGCAGCCACGTCCCTCGCCAAGCCTTCAGCAGCGGCCTGGGCGTCCAGCCAGGACTTGGTGGACAGCACCTCGATGCGCTGAGCCAGCAACACCGCGGCCTCACGCTGGACCTGGGCACGGTGTTGCAGGTCTTCGATGGCCTTGACGCGCTCGGCCAGCTGCAGCTTGAGGGCAGCCAGGGGCTCACGGCTCAAGGGTGCGCCGGCCTTGGCCGCATCGCGCTGCCAGGCCAGAGCATCGGCCAAGTTGAGGCGGCTCGCTGCCAGCAGGGCTTCGGCCTTCTGGGCCCACTCCAGCGCCATGCCTTCCTGATCGCGCTGGCGCTTGAGCTCGTCCAGCTTCTCGCGCAGCAGCTTGGCGGCGCCCTTGTCCTTGACGCTGAGTTCGCGGTACACCTGCTGCATCTGCTCGGCAGCAGGGTCGCTCTGCAACCAGGCCCGCACGCGCGCCGCACGCTCCCCGGCGGTCGAGGCCGAAAATGCGCCGCCGGTCAACTCGTCCAGAGCATGGGTGTCGTGGCGGGCGGAGGATGAGGCGGAAGAAGGCACGGCGTACTCGATGGCAAAAAATGACAGACGCCGATTGTCGCCGCCATTTGGCGCTCTACGACAGGCATGTGCGCACCGCAACCTATAAAGAGAAAGCCCGGCCGGGTGGTTGGAACCAGCCCGCCGGGCCTGACGGCGGGCTGCAAGCCCATGCCGTCTGGGTATCGCAAAGGGGAGAGTCGGGTCCCGCAATGCGATGAGGGCAAGAGATTGCCCCCAAGATTGCCAGTTTGGCGCTGGCACCTACACCCTGCAGGTGCGTGCCGGCTACTTCCAGCAAAGGATGCCTGATGTGACAGGCGTGAGGAGTCTAGTCCTTAGGCTCCCGGAATCAAATCCCTGTATCAATGGCTTCAGGCAGCTTGATTGACTGGCTGCGAGTGGTCGGCACCCACCGGAAAAGCCACTGAAGCCGGCACTGTTACAAAATACAGTAGAGCTCATGTCTGTCCTGACATGGCTTTTGCAAGTCATTGATTTATTTGAATATTCAAAAGTAATTCTACAAAGTTTGCATCATTCATATTCAAAAATTCAAGCATTATATCTATTTGATATTCTTGATTGTCTATATATCGGGTCTTACAATTCGTTTCACCCCGAACTCGGGATTACCCGAACCCCGCTGCCGACCCCGGCACATCGGATCCAGCACCGGCACCACGTCGCCGATCGATCCAGATGGCGTACCAACCCAGACGTGGCCTTGCTGCATGGCCTCTGTGTCAACCACAGAGCCAGAACGCAGGCTACGCGAGAAGAGGAAGTGCTATGACAGCGTTACAAGAAATGGGCCAGGGCCTGCGTACCCTCGCACGCCAGATCTCCCAGATTTTCTTTGCCACCATCCACAACAGCTTTGCGCTGCTGGGGCTGGCGGTGCTATTCGCCACCATCGCCCTGGCGGCGCGGCCCGAGCTGCGCCAGGCCGGCGAGACCCAGCTCTTGGGCTGGCTGCACAACCGCCACTTTGGCCTGACCTCGGCCGAGGTCGAGCCCGTGGCCGTGGAGCGCGCGACCGCAGTCCACCCCAAGGAGCTGAGCAAGCAGCAGGCCGCGGTGGCCTATTGGCTCAGCAAGAAATACCGCGTGGCACCTGAGCCGCTCTCGGCCCTGGTGCTTGAAGCCTATGAAATCGGTCGCCGTACGGACATCGACCCGCTGCTGCTCCTCTCGGTCATGGCCATCGAATCGGGTTTCAACCCCTTTGCCCAGAGTCCGGTCGGCGCCCAGGGTCTGATGCAGGTCATGACCCGTGTCCACAGTGACAAGTACGAGCCCTTTGGCGGCCAGCTGGCGGCTTTCGACCCGGTGACCAACCTGCGCGTCGGCGCCCGTGTGCTGCAGGAGTACATCCAGCGTGACGGCTCGATCGAGGGCGGCCTGCGCCGCTATGTCGGCGCTGCCCACCTGCCGCACGACGGTGGCTATGTGGCCAAGGTCATGGCGGAGCATGGCCGCCTGACCCAGGTGGCCGGCGGACAGCCTGTGCCTACCCACACCCCCCAACCCATCCCGGTCAACGCCCCGGCCAAAGCCGGGGGCCCGGAAACGCTGGTGCTGCTGAACTCCTGAGCGCCGCTCGGGCGGGGCGGCTCTCCGCTACACTAGACGGGCACGCGACTGGCGATAGGCGCGTCCGCCCTGGAGGCTGACGCAGCTGACGTGGACCACCACCGGGGAGCGTGCCGCGGGGCTTGTCAAGGCGGGCCCGGTGTTCAGCCGTTCGCCTGGGCAGCCCCCATCTCAGCGGGGGACCAGTGTTTCTTCCGACTGCCATGTACAACCGCAACATCCTCGTCGAACAAACCGACCCCGAACTCTGGGCTGCCATCCAGGCCGAGAACGCCCGCCAGGAACACCACATCGAGTTGATCGCCAGCGAGAACTACGCCTCGCCCGCCGTCATGGCCGCGCAAGGCACGCAGCTGACCAACAAATACGCCGAGGGTTACCCAGGCAAACGCTACTACGGCGGTTGCGAGCATGTGGACGTGGCCGAGCAACTGGCCATCGACCGCGTCAAGGCCATCTTCGGCGCTGATGCCGCCAACGTGCAGCCGCACTGCGGCGCCTCGGCCAACGAGGCCGTCTTCCTGGCCTTCCTCAAGCCCGGCGACACCATCATGGGCATGAGCCTGGCCGAAGGCGGTCACCTGACACACGGCATGGCGCTCAATATGAGCGGCAAGTGGTTCAACGTCGTCTCCTATGGCCTCAACGCCAAGGAAGAGATTGACTACGACGCCATGGAAAAGAAGGCGCATGAGACCAAACCCAAGCTCATCATCGCCGGCGCCTCGGCCTACAGCCTGCACATCGACTTCGCGCGCTTTGCCAAGGTGGCCAAGGACGTGGGCGCCATCTTCATGGTGGACATGGCGCACTACGCCGGCCTGATCGCTGCGGGCGTCTACCCCAACCCCGTGCCGCATGCCGACGTGGTGACCTCCACCACGCACAAGAGCCTGCGCGGCCCGCGCGGCGGCATCATCCTGATGAAGGCCGAGCACGAGAAGGCCATCAACAGCGCCATTTTCCCCGGTCTGCAGGGCGGCCCGCTGATGCACGTGATCGCGGCCAAGGCCGTGGCCTTCAAGGAGGCCATGGACCCCGCCTTCAAGACTTACCAGCAACAGGTCGTGAAGAACGCGCGCATCGTGGCCGACACGCTGACCCAGCGAGGTCTGCGCATCGTCAGCGGCGGTACGCAGAGCCACGTCATGCTGGTCGATCTGCGCTCCAAGGGCATCACCGGCAAGGAAGCCGAGGCCGTGCTGGGCGCCGCCCACATGACCATCAACAAGAACGCGATCCCCAACGACCCGGAAAAGCCCATGGTCACCAGCGGCGTGCGCGTCGGCACCCCCGCGATGACCACGCGCGGCTTCAAGGACGAGGAAGCGCGCATCACTGCCAACCTGATCGCCGACGTGCTGGACAACCCGCGCGACGAGTCTAATATTGCAGCTGTGCGCGCCAAGGTCAACGCGTTGACCGCCCGCTTCCCTGTCTACAGGTAAGCCGCCCCGATGAAATGCCCCTTCTGCGGAAACTCTGAAACCCAGGTCGTGGAGACCCGGATATCAGAGGATGGGGATTTCATCCGCAGGCGCCGCCAGTGCGGCGCCTGCGAGAAGCGCTTCACCACCTACGAGCGCCCCGACGTCAACTTCCCCACCATCGTCAAAAAGGATGGCCGGCGGATTGAATACGACCGCAGCAAGCTGCTGGCCTCCATGCAGCTGGCGTTGCGCAAGCGCCCGGTCAGCACCGAGCAGATCGACAGCGCCATGGAGCGCATCGAGGAAAAACTGCTGAACCTCGGCCTGCGCGAGGTGCCATCCACCCGCATCGGCGAACTCGTGATGCGCGAGCTCAAGAAGCTCGACAAGGTGGCCTATGTACGTTTTGCCAGTGTCTACCGCAGCTTTGAGGACATCGACGAGTTCAAGACGCTGGTGGATGAGGTGAGGCGCTGAAGTCAGGTGCAGACGGATGCCCCGGCCTGGGCGACACGAGCACGTCCCACGCTGTTGATAACCACTTGGCGAGCCTTGACGCCACTGCCGGTATTACCGCAGACGGTGAAAGTTCCCGCCTGAAATGCGCCCGAAACTTGCCGGGTACGGCCATAGGGGGTATAGGACACGTAGTGGCTGACGGGGGTGTTGCCGTGCATGCTCAGTGCAGTCGCCATGCCAGCCTCACGATGCAGAATGCCCTCACCTTCGTCGGGATGGGCGTTGTTGTTCACGTCCTGGAAAATGATCCAGCCTTGCTCCCAGCCACCCGAGCGCTCACAACGCAATCCCTGCAAAGACTTGCACATCACCACGCGCCCATTGCGTTTGACCGCTTCGCTGCGAGCCAGGGCTAGGCTGTTACTCAAAGCCTGCGCTCCAGCCTGGACGCGCGCGGAGTTCATCAGATCGTTCACAGCGGGTGCGGCCAGTGTCAAGGCCCCCGCGCCGATACCGATACCTATCAGGAGTTCAACCAGGGTGTAGCCGCCGTTTCTAGCGTTCTTCATCATTGCTCGCTCCTTTCTTGCCCCCATCCGGCCCCATGCCAGACAGATGGAGCTAGGCTAGAGAAAAGAGCGCGCCAGAACATCACCACTTCATGGGAGTACCCCGTATTCATGGGAGGCAGACATCCAGCTCCATGAAAAACGGCCCTGCAGGAGGGCCGTTTTCAGATGCAGTTATCCGTTATTCGGAGACCAGCTCGCGCCAGGAAATGCGTCGCGTGGCTCCCCCGCTAGCGCTGAAGCGCAGGTTGACACTAACCTCCTGCCCCGTCGAGAGACGGTACTTGGCGATAACAGTCCCATTGGGCAACTGGGCAATCTGAGGTGCCGTGGCGACCCCGGCACCCAGGTTGGTCGCGATCACACCACTGGTTGTGCCTGTTGTTCCCCCCGTCAGATAGTCCAGCATGTAACCGAAAGCCGTTCCGTCACTACCACCAGAATTGGCCGTGCAGGCTGCGGAAGTAGCAGCGATCGGGATACTGGTGGAGAAGGCCAGCGTTCCCAGAGTCAGTTTGGGATCCGTAAACTCGATCTCACCCACGCCGGCGGGGAAATCGACAAACCAGCCATTCTGCGTGGTCAGATTCGAATTAGCGGCGCCACTGACCTGGGACACCAGGCGCACCACCTGCCCGGGCAGGCAGATGCTGACATCGGTACCCGAGGGACATACCCCGTCCGTGGCGAGCTGCCCAATGAACGAAGTGTAGGTTCGCGGGTTGTTGTACGTGGGGTTCGTGGTCAGGTCATCCTTGATGGCATAGAAGGAGTTCTTGGGCGTCCCACCGACATCCGACGTACCAAGGTAACGTCCCGTACCCAGGTAGACCACGGGCGAGCCGTTGATCGTGGTCACCTGAGGACGAACCGTCACGGGCTGGGCTGCACCCGCGCTGTCCTTAAGGATGGCCAGCTGATGCACACCAAAGTTGCCGGCTTCTATGTTGAAGCGCCAGACATTGCCCAGCAGGTCGCCGCCATAGACACGTCTGCTCACATTGTTGCTGTCCGCCTGAGCTGCGATCTGGGCCAGGCCACTGGGCAGCGTGTTGCTCCCCACGCCGGTAGATATTGGCGAGCCCGTGATCTGCGCCCCGGTCGCGGCATTGAGGACATAGAGGTACCCCACGCCATCGCCTGTGCCATCCTTCACGCACTTGATCTGGTCAGCCGCAGTCGTGCGCGGGCAATTGTTGTAACCCGAGGTCAGCAGCACCACCCAGGTCCCATCCGAAAGTTTGGTGATCTGAGGTTTGCCGAAGGAGTACCCCATCGCAGGATGCGTGAACTCCCACAACAGGGTCGGGTTCGCCGGGTTCGTGATGTCCAGGGCGTAATAGCCTGTACCACCACCATTCAGGCCACCCACAAGGATGGTCTGCCATTCGCTGCCGCTGCAGTTCAGAGTCGGCGCCTTGGAGCAAATGTCACCGGTCGTCGGCGTACCCTCAACGAAGTACTGGTGCTTGTCGCCGTAGGCTTTGTCGGCCAGGGTGTAGAGCCGCGGCAAAACCAGACCGGGAATGTAGGCCCATTCCTCCTGTCCAGTGGTGGCGTTGAAGGCATGGAGCATGCCGTCGTTGGCCGCGGTGTAGACAATGGGTGTACGGCTGGCCCGAGCCGTCTTGAAATCCGCATAGCCGGCATCAGAGTAGTAACGGGTAGGCGCGCCCACATACTGCGGCTGAGCCGAGACGATGTCGCCCAGTACATGCTTGCGATAGCGGAAGAACTTGGTTTTATCTGCAGTCACCCCTTCTTCGTTGCTGCGGTCACCGCGCAGGAAGTTGACCAGCGCCTCGCCAGCCGCGCCGCCGGTCGCGACTGTGGTGTTGGACTGTGCCGTGGCGGATATGCAATTGGCTCCCGTCGCGCAGAACTGGGACAAGCCTGTCAGTTCCGTCGGATACGCAGGAGGCGTGGTGCTGATGTGGGCGCCGGTGAAATAGCCCGTCAGGCCAGCTGTCCCCAGCGCTGCCCAGGTGAAATCGATCCTGGAGCCGCTGCCCTGAGTGTAGATCTTACGCGTCGTGTAGTCCTTGGCATCCAGCAGAGTCCGGGCCGACCAGTCGTAAGTGGTGGCGTCGGGGTTGAAGGGGTCGTAATAGGGCACGCTGCCATCCGTCAGATTCATGGTCTGGCGGATCAGCTCACCCGACCACTCCACCGTCTTAAAATAGGAGCTGAACTGGAAGTTGTTGGTCGACGTGATCTTGGGGTTGGTTGTGGCAGCCGCAGATGCCGTACCCGGCTTGGGCGTGTTGATGATCGCCTTGAGCGTGCTGGTCAGACCGGCCGCCAGCGAGGCAGGATCGGTGGCACTGAAGTAGTTGCCCCGGCCGTTGACAGCGGTATGCCAGAGATCGTCGGTGTTCTCCACCTTGTCAGAGCCCGGCACCGGCCAGTTGCAGGCCCCGCCCGCCACGGTCAGGGTATCGCGCCAGGTGCAATTGGTGGAGGTGGCGGTGTTGCCCTTGAGCACATCCCAGAAATCACCCGAGGTGTCGGTCAGATAAGTGGGCGAGAACACCATGCGGCCGCGCACGCCCAGCCCCAGGGTGAAAGTCGTCATGTGCTGGGAGGTTGCCGTGTCGACGCCACTGGCCGGCACATTATTGGTACAGAGGTCGTTGGCCGTGGTCGAGGGCGCGATGGTGGGACCCGTGCAATTGCCCAGGGCTGAGGTGCGCAGATCCGTCGAGTAGTAATAAGCCGCCACATCGGCCAGGGTGTCGGCCACACCGCCGGCCCCCACCGACGACACGGTGGGATTGGGGTCTCCGTTGGGCAAGGGATTGGTAACCACTTGCGTATCGATCTGGACGGGTGCAGGGGTGGTCGTGCTGGCGCCCGTGCTGACGGTGCCCGCCAGCACAGCGCTTGATGTGCCCGCCGTCGGCAGCGAAGCGGTCGCTACGCATACATTGTTGGGGTTGGGCGTGCCCGCCACCCAGGTGCCTACGCCCGAGGCCTCACAGCTTGTCGGGAATGCCACGGCTACGCCGCCACAGGTCCGCGTCCCGGCCGTCTCGCTGAAGCTCTGATTCGCCCCCTGGGTATAGCTCGGAGTGGAGGGGGTCAGCGGTCCCACCGCACCGGGCACGCCATTGACCGTGGTCTGGGTGGTGGTCTGCACGGCCGTCCAACGGTCCACGGAGGTTGAGGTATAGGTGGACATGGACTCGGTCAGCGTGTAAGGCGTGATCGTCACCCTGTTACCCGTTACCGTAACTGCCGGGCAGATGCCGCGCGAACTGGAATAGTTGTTTCCAAAAACGCTCGCTGCCGATAGACATCCTGACTGGCCCGAGATGTCGGACACCAGGTACCAGGTCTTGGCCCCTGTGCCGCTGCCCGTGGCCGAGGCCTGCCCGCCCGAGGGCAACCCTGCACTGCCACCGGTGCGGCAGAACCAGACGCCAGACTCGATCTGCTCGCAACGATCGGCGCTCCCATCGGGGTCGGTGGACCGCTGGTAGAGTGCCCCGGTGCGGCTGTTGCCCACGTTCATCGGCGCAGACGCGGTATTGCTCGGAGGGTTGGTGGTGCTACACGCAGCACCTATGGTGGTCGTCGAACGCGTCCAGGTCCGGGTCTGTGTGGCTGCAGAGTAGTTGGTGGTGCGGTCCTGGTTGCTGAAGTAGGAGGTTACCGTGGTGGTAGTGACCTGGCTACCGTCGTTGTACGGCCGGGCCAGGGCATTGTCCTGGTTACCGATCGCCGTGCTGCCATCAAGCTGCACACCGTTTCCGCCGTTCCACATGCCGTCCGTCGAGAGCAGGGTGTAGTTCTGCTGGCAGGAATACTGCACCGGATCAGTGACCGTGAAGGTGCGTGTGTTGTTCTCACTCTTGTACGACGTGAGCTTGCCTGCATACATCCGGCCAGCCGCCGACAATGCTGCACGCAGTGGTGTACCGTTGTTGGGATCGCTGCCATAGAGGCTGGTGTAGAAGCTGGCCTTTTGCGTGGCAGTGAAGTCGGCAATATTCAGGAACGCCGTCGTCGTATTGTTGTTCAGCGTCATGAAGCCGACGCGGAACTTGTCGTCGAGCGACTTGAAGGCCAGCCCCGTGGCGGTCTTCATCATGTTCATGCGGGTACGGTAGTAGCTGTACCAGTTGGCAAAGTTGGTACGCTCATCCGTGCTGCCGGGGCCAGAGGTCGAACTGACTGTCACCTTGGTGAAGACACCATTGCCCGGCGCGTTACCCAGGCCGCTGTTGCACTCCTTGTAGAAGGTACTGTTAGTGTCGTAGTAATTCTTGAGCTTCTCAGTGGTCTGGGTTCCGGTATAGCGGTAGTAGAACGCGGCTTGCTGCGTGTAGCTGCCAGAAGGCCTGAAGCTGGAACTGAGGTCGACCGTGCCGCTGGTCAGGCCATACCCATCGATGGCGGCTGCGGTGAAACTCTGGTTCGGATAGCTGGTGCCGGTCGAATCGACCGGAGGCGCGTAGGTGACATTGGGGTTGTAGTAGACCCCGTTGCACTGGCTGCTCGCATAACCATAGTCGCCGTTGAAATCGTTGGCCTGATCAGGCATGTAAGCCCAGTCCATGGATCCGGAGTCGTCCATGATGAACATCACGTTGGGCTTGACTTCGACGGCAGGAGGCGTGGACGAAAAGACCGGCAGTGTTGCGATGTCCGTCGCCGCCGCACGAACCGGTTGCCAGCCTCTCGGTCCCGGCGTGAACACGCCGGCAACGACAGCCAGCAGCAACGCCACCGGCATCAGCACGGGGCGGGGGCGAAGCAAAGACAGGGTATGGGTGCGATTGTGCATGACAATCTCCTGAAAAATCGGTGTACGGGGTTCAGTCAACATCTGGGCCAGGTGCACTAGAGCGAGACGATCGCCTGAACATAACTGACCGAGTTACGAGGGCCGACCACGCGCACGGTGATACGGTAATAAACTGCAGAGGAAGCGCCTGTCAGCTGCTCTTCGCCGGCACCTTCATTGTTGCCAGTGGCGACAATCGTGCCGGTCACGATGGAGCAGCCCGCGCCGTTACGGTTGCCGGCTGAGGCACACAGACGCTGGATCATGTAGCTCACCCGGTTACCCGCGGCATTGACCGCCGGGGCTGCGCTGCAGACCCCGCCCACCATGGGCAGATTGCAAACCCCCGAAGCCGACATCTGGGTCCAGAAGGCCTCGCCCAGGGGCAAGGCTGCGTTGTTTGCGCTTGAAGCTGTGTAACCCGAGGCTGCCGCGTTGTTGTCGAGGAAGGCGCCAGCGTTGTTGGCCTCGAGCCAGGCTATGGCCTGCTCCACGCCGGAATCGGCGGAATGCGTGGCCGCCTGCTTGAAGGCCATGTTGCCGGCGATCAGGTTGGTGGTGTCCATGGATCGCATCAGGGCAATGCCGGCCAGGGTCATGACCACCAGGATGACCAGGGCGACCATCATGACCACGCCGTGCTGACGCGGACGGAGTTGACGTGGTGTGAAACGCTTCGTGATCTTCATGTTCAGCATCCCGTGGTGGCGCCCATCCAAGTCATGTTGCGGATCGGCACCTGGGTGTGGAAGACACGGTAGCGGTAGTACTTCCAGTTGGCATCCCCGGTCAGGACGATAGGCGCCGCTGTGCTACCAGGCGGATTGCCCGCCACACTGCCGTCCCAGGCCGGCGCTGCTGCCGTGACCTCGGCCTTTTCCATCTGGACGCTGCGTGCGCCCAAAGCTAGGCGAACGGCCGAGACGCGGGCCCAGGCGCAAAGAGTGGCAGGAGCGGTCTGGTCGTAGACGTCAACGAAGGTGTCCATGGCACCGGCAGAGGTATCGCGACCATACTGCGCGCGCAGCGACACAATGTTGCTGGCGATCGAGTTCCAGCCGGCGGCCACGGCGCAATTCACACCAGCGTTCGTGTAGTCGCAACTGGTCAGATTACCGTTGCGGATCGCATATCCAATGGCCCGGTAGCTCTGCCCCAGATTGAAGATGGTGTCGCCCACATTGGCCGTGGCTCCCGAAGTCAGGGTCAACGCACCGGCCGCGACATTGCTCACACGATCCAGCGTCAGGGCACAAGCGGCGGGACGGACGGCGGGCGCCACGATGACCCAGTCATTGGCCACGAAGGCCGAGGGGGTCTGCACGGTATTGCCCGCGCCTATGACCACGTCGCCCTGCGGCGTTCCAAAGCTGTTGCTCGAGAAAACCAGCAAAGTGTCTGTATTGGCGTCGGCGCCGGTGATGTTGGCCGAATTGATGCTGACCGGAGCCAAGCTGCCCAGTGTGACCCCGGCACGAAGAACCAGAGAACACCCCAGGATCTTGGCGTCGGTAATGCCGTAGCCACTCATGCGCACATCGCTCTGAATTGCATAGAGGGCCAACACGCCTTCGTTCATGGCATCGTTGCCGCTGGTCGTGGTGCGCTTCTGCTCCTCGGAGACCGTCAGCACCTGCATCATGATCAGCACGCCAAACATGCCGATGAGCATGGCCACCATGATTTCGACCAAACCGAAGCCGGCCATGCGGCGAGGTAGCGACGGACGGTTGTTCATGCTCATGTCAGCCCCCCACCTGGGCCACGGCCACATAGTTATGCACGGCAGCCTCCCCCGGCACCTGCCAGAAGATGGTGATAGTGACCTGGCTGGAAGGCACCGCCGTCCCCGCACTGGCGGCAATCACGACGGTGGGCGGGTTGACCCGGGCACCTGGCAGGGTCGCCAACACGGTCCCCGCGGCCGGCGCAGCCTGGGTTCCAGGCGACGAAGGATTGGCGCCAACCCAGGCCCATTGCTGATACATCGCACCAGCGGCACTGGCATAGTTGGCCTGCAGCGTAGCCTGCGTGCGATCCCCCGCCCACATGCGCCCGATCAATTCATTGGCCAGCAGGGCTGCCTCGCTGCGGAACTGGGCATCCACGGAGGCCTTGGCCGCCGAAGCCTGAAGACCGATGATGCCGAGCACCCCGACCGAAAAAATCAGGATGGCGATCAGGGCCTCGATCAGCATCACGCCGGATTGACTGCTGATTGCGCGGTAGTGCCGTTTCATACCCGTTTCCTCTTCAGCAAGCGCGGGGATTGGGAGCCGTCACTGCCGGGTCACACATGCGCATCTGCCCGCCGGGAGCAAGAATCAGACGCAGGCAACGGAAGTCACCGCCGTCGGTGAGGCAGCTGTTGGCCTTCTGGTGACCTACATTGATGGTGATGTTGCCGGCCGGCAGCGGCGTGATGCGTCCGGTGCCGGAAAAGACAATAGTGGACATTGCAGGGTTCAGCGTCACCGTGGCATTGGGCGATCCCTCACGTGCGACGCGCTGCTGGATGAAAGTCTCGACCTGGCCAGTCCCAGGGCAGGTGGCCGAAGGGGTCACACAGCGCACCAGCCAGTCGGTGCTGTTGCCGCCACCGGCCACCGAGGTCAGCACCAGCTCGACGTTGGTATTGCGCTGCACGGCCTCGGCGCGGGCCAATTGCAAGGCCCCCTGTATGGATTCGGTCGCACTACGGATCTGACTGCTCTGCATCCAGGCGCCCATGCTGGGGATCATGAAATACAGGATCAGTGCCATGACGGACACACCAACCATCAGCTCGATCAGGTTGAAACCGTTCTGCAGCCGGCTCCATCGCATCGAGGGCCTGCAGCCGGGCGACAAGATGTCTGAGTTCATAGCTGGCTCATCCACAAAGTCCGCTCAAGCGCAGTCACCGTTCTTGCGGACCACCCAGCAGTTGGCACTGCTCGTCCAGCCGGCCGGAGCCAGAGGCGTGGCCTTGGTATTGGACTGGTTGATGGTGTAGGTAAAACCGGCCATGCTGCCCTTGCCAACGGCCTGCAGGGTGTAGCTGGTGGCGTCCGATGCAGAGCACGAGAAGTCAAAGTACTTGGGGCTGATCGTGCTGTCCAGATTGCACGCCGGAGCCCCGACATATGTCCGGTTGTCCAGGAAGTACTGCTCGATCTGCACCCGCTTGACCGCCAGGTTGGACGTGGCATCGGGGATACGGCCGCGAATCAGATAATCGTTGTAGGACGGCAAGGCCACAGCTGCCAGGATGCCAATGATGGCCACGACAACCAGTACTTCGATGAGCGTGAAACCGGCCTGCTTATTCATAGACGTCCCCAAGTGAGTAGGCATTAACGGATTAATGGATAGGCTGATCCTAGCCACTCGCCGTGCCAGCACGAGGCCGACGCGATAAACGGCGCAGCTGTCCGCCTGAGCGGTATGCTTACGCGTTACTTTTTCACACAAACCGTTGCCCGACTTGCTGCCATGCGCAGACACCCTGCCTCTTTACGCCTGAGTCTGGCCTTGCTGCTTTCGCTCCTGCTGCATATCGCCTTGTTAGTGCCGGGCGCTTCCATCCAGCCCGGGATCCAGGGGATGCGCGCCGTTGACACACAGGACCTGGTTCTGAGGGCCACGCTGGGTCCCGCCCCTCCGCAAGCTGCCGCCTCCACACCGACAAGCCCGGACCCGGACAAGGCAGCCGCAACCAGCACCCCCTTGCCGCAAGCTGATGCCCGAGGCCACTACCTTGCCGAGAAGCTGTCTCGCCCCCCTCGACCGCTGCAGGAGGTGAAGCTCGACTTGCCTGAAGCGGGGCTGTTGACTGCGCCTGGACAGTTGAGACTGACCCTCTGGATCGATACCGAGGGGCGGGTCGTTGCCTATCATATGGATGCGCCAGACCTTCCGGAGGAATACACGACGGCTGTTGCCGAAGTCTTTGCATCCATCCAGTACGTGCCGGGTGAGTTATTGGGTCGCAAGGTCAACACCATTCTGAAACTGCAGATCGACCACGAACCAGCATCGGGGCGCTAGACGACGTACGACACCCTCCCGCGCAGACTCTCCAATATTGACTCATGTCCACACACCATCCGTCCGTCGCCCTCGCCCTGGCCACTCAGTCCTTGACGCTGACCTCTCCCAATCCCCGGGTCGGCTGCGTCATCGTTGGGGCGGATGGTCAGATCCTCGGCCAGGGCCGCACTCAGCGGGCTGGCGGCCCGCACGCCGAAATCATGGCCCTGCGCGATGCGGCCGAGCGTGGACACGCGGTCAAAGGTGCCACGGTCTATGTCACGCTGGAACCCTGCGCCCATCAGGGACGTACCGGGCCCTGCTGCGATGCGCTGGTCGCCGCTGGCGTCGGCAAGGTGGTGGCCTCGCTGGAAGACCCCAACCCCAAGGTCGCTGGCCAGGGCTTCGCCCGCCTGCGCGTGGCCGGCATCACGGTGGAGGTCGGTCCGGGCGCGGCCGAATCCCGGGAGCTCAACATCGGCTTCTTCAGCCGCATGATCCGCAAGACCCCCTGGGTGCGCATGAAGATCGCGGCCTCGCTGGATGGCCAGACGGCGCTGGACAACGGCGCCAGCCAGTGGATCACCGCCGAACCTGCCCGCACGGACGGGCATGCCTGGCGTGCGCGGGCCTGCGCGGTACTCACAGGCATCGGCACCGTGCTGGAAGATGACCCGCGCCTGGACGTACGACTGGTCGAGACCCCGCGCCAGCCGCATCTGGTGGTCGTCGACAGCCGGCTCGAAACACCACTGGATGCCCAGCTATTCATCGCCGGCCGCCAACTCTATATCTATACCGCGACCGAAGACAGCGCCCGCAAGGCCGCCCTGGAAGCCCAGGGTGCCACCGTCATCCCCTGCCCCGGCCCGGGCGGCAAGGTGGACTTGGCCGCCATGCTGCGCGATCTGGCCATACGGGAGATCAACGAGCTGCACGTAGAGGCCGGCCACAAGCTCAATGGCTCCCTGGTACGCGAAGGCCTGGTGGACGAGTTCTTGGTCTATCTGGCACCCAAGCTGCTGGGCGCGGGCCGCGGCATGGTCAACTTCGGCCCGCTGGCCGAGCTGTCCCAGGCCGTGCCCCTGGAATTCCGGGAAACGACGCCAATCGGCCCCGATCTGCGCATCCTGGCCCGGATTCCCGGCCGGGACCGCTTCTAGCCGCCGGGGCGGCTTTCTTTTCGGCCCGGCCGCAGCCAGGGCCATGAATCCCTGCGAAAATAGAGGCCTATGTTCACCGGCATCATCACCGGCGTGGGGCGCATCGTCGCCAGCCACGACCTCGGAAGTTCTTTGCAGCATGGCAAGCGCCTCGCGATGGCCTGCCCGGTCGGCTATCTGGACGACGTCGGTCTGGGTGACAGCATCGCCCTCAACGGTGCCTGCATGACAGTCACCAGCCTCGATCTCCCCCGGCAGCAGTTCACCATCGACATTTCAGCCGAATCCCTGGCCAAGACCACCGGACTCGTCCTCGACGCCCAAGTCAACCTGGAAAAAGCCCTGCGCGCTGGCGACCGTCTGGGCGGCCACATCGTCTCGGGCCATGTGGACGGCGTCGGCACGGTCAGCCATTTTGCGCAGGTGGGCGAGAGCTGGGAACTGCGTATCCAGGCACCCGCCGAGCTGGCCCGCTACCTGGCCTACAAGGGCTCGATCACGGTCAATGGCGTGAGCCTCACCGTCAACCGGGTGCATGACAACGCCGCGGGCGCCGAGATCAGCATCAACCTGATCCCGCACACCGTTCAGCACACCACGCTGGGCCTGCTCAAGGCCGGCTCGGGTGTGAACCTTGAAATCGATACCGTGGCGCGCTACGTCGAGCGCATGCTTGCCGCTGGCGCCACCCCGCAGAAAGCAGACGCATGAGCTCCAAAGCACCCGTGGCCATCTCGCCCGTCGAGGACATCGTGGCCGAGATGCAGGCCGGCCGCATGGTCATCCTCGTCGACGAGGAAGACCGTGAGAACGAGGGCGACCTCGTGCTCGCCGCCGACCGCGTCACACCCGAGGCCATCAACTTCATGGCCAAGTTCGGCCGCGGCCTGATCTGCCTCACGCTCACGCGCGAGCGCTGCGAGCGCCTGCGTCTGCCGCCCATGGTGGCGCGCAACGGCACCAAGATGGGCACGGCCTTCACGGTCTCCATCGAAGCCGCCACCGGCGTCACCACCGGCATCTCGGCCGCCGACCGCGCGCGCACCGTGCAGGTCGCCGTGGCACCCAACGCCCGCGCCGAAGACCTGGTGCAGCCCGGCCATATCTTCCCGCTGCAGGCCGTGGACGGCGGCGTACTGATGCGGGCCGGCCACACCGAGGCTGGCTGCGACCTGGCCGCCATGGCTGGCCACTCCCCCGCCGCCGTGATCTGCGAGATCATGAAGGACGACGGCACCATGGCGCGTCTGCCCGATCTACAGCTCTTCGCGGCCGAGCACGGCCTGAAGATCGGCACCATCGCCGACCTCATCGAACACCGCAGCCGCACCGAGTCGCTGATCGAGAAGGTCGGCAGCCGAGCGCTCAACACCGCCTTCGGTGAATTCACGGCCCATGCCTACCGCGACAAGACCAGCCAGGGCCTGCACCTGGCGCTGGTGCGCGGCCAGTGGAACGCGCAGGACACGGTGCTCGCGCGGGTACACGAGCCGCTTTCAGTGCTCGATGCGCTGGAGACCGGTCGCACCATGCACTCCTGGAGCCTGGACGCCTGTCTCACGCGCATCGCCGCCGAGAACCGCGGCGTGGTCGTGCTGCTCAACGCGGGTGAAGGCGCCGACCAGCTGCTGGCCCAGTTCGAAGGTACGGCGCGCGCCAGCCAGGCGCCCGAGCGCGGCCGCATGGACCTGCGCACCTATGGCGTGGGCGCCCAGATCCTGCGCGACTGCGGCGTGCACAAGATGACGCTCATGGGCAACCCGCGCCGGCTGCCCAGCATGACCGGCTACGGACTCGAAGTCACCGGTTATCTTCAAAAATAAAGGACCCACCATGTTTGGCGCCGACAAAGGCAATCTCGAACCCAGCGATGCAAAGCTCGACGGCAGCAAGCTCGTCATCGGCATCGTTCAGGCCCGCTTCAACGAGGCCATCACCAACGCCCTGGCCCAGGCCTGCCGCGCCGAGCTGGCCGCGCTGGGCGTGCCGACCAAGAATATCGACCACGTCATGGTTCCGGGGGCACTCGAAGTGCCGCTGGCCCTGCAGGCCATGGCCGAGAAGAACAACTACGACGCGCTGATCGCGCTGGGCTGCATCATCCGCGGCGAGACCT
Organism: Hylemonella sp.; assembly: GCF_027532185.1. Classification (GTDB taxonomy): domain Bacteria; phylum Pseudomonadota; class Gammaproteobacteria; order Burkholderiales; family Burkholderiaceae_C; genus Hylemonella. The sequence goes on from NZ_JAPZSV010000003.1 coordinate 298,884, forward strand.
ACCACTTCGAGCTGGTCGCCAACGAATCGGGCGCCGGCGTCACGCGCGTCTCGCTGGACTACCAGACCCCGATCGCCAACGCCATTCTCACTGTCGAGACCCTGGCCCAGGCCGAGGCGCGCCAGACCGACAAGGGCCGCGACGCCGCGCGTGTGGCCGTGGAAATGGCCAATCTGCTGGAAGACATTGCATGAGCCAGGCCCCCGCCGCTCCCCGCAAGTCTGCCGCCAAGTCCGGCCGCAGCCGCGCACGCGAGTTCGCGCTGCAGGCCCTGTACCAGCACCTCGTAGGCCGCAACGAAACCACCGCCATCGACGCCTTCACCCGTGACCTCAGCGGCTTCAACAAGGCCGACGCGGCACACTACGACGCCTTGCTGCACGGCTGCGTGGCCGAAGCCGAGGCGCTCGACCGTCTGATCACCCCGCTGCTGGACCGCAAGCTCGCCGAGCTCTCACCCATCGAGCACGCCGTGATGTGGATGGGCGCCTATGAGCTCCAGCACTGCCTGGACGTGCCCTGGCGCGTGGTGCTCAACGAATACATCGAACTCGCCAAGTCCTTCGGCGGCACCGACGGCCACAAGTACGTCAACGGCGTGCTCGGCGGCCTGGCCCCCACGCTACGCGCCGCTGAAGTCGAAGCCGATCGCGCGGCCGGCAAGGCCCGCTAGGCCCTTCCATGAAAATCGCGGCCCGCGCGCAGAAGATCGAACCCTTCTACGTGATGGAGGTGGCCAAGGCTGCCTCGGCCCTGGCCCGCGAAGCGGCACAGGGCCATGAGCCCATGATCTTCCTCAACATCGGCGAGCCGGACTTCACCGCCCCGCCGTTGGTGCAGGAAGCTGCCGAACGCGCCGTGCGCGCCGGCCGCAGCCAGTACACCGATGCCACGGGCCTGGCCGCCCTGCGCGAGCGTATCAGCGCCTGGTACCGACAACACCACGGCCTGAACATTCCCGCGAGCCGCATCGTCGTCACCGCGGGCGCCTCGGCCGCCCTGCAGCTGGCCTGCCTGGCGCTGATCGAGGCCGGCGACGAAATCCTCATGCCAGACCCGAGCTACCCGTGCAACCGACACTTCGTGAGCGCCGCCGAAGGCACGGCCCGGCTCATCCCCTGCGGCCCCGAGCAGCGCTTCCAGCTCAGCGCCGCGCAGGTGCGCGCAGCCTGGGGGCCGCAGACCCGCGGTGTGCTGCTGGCTTCGCCGTCCAACCCCACGGGCACCTCCATCGAGCCGGCCGAACTGCGCCGCATCCATGAGGTGGTCCAGGCACGCGACGGCATCACCCTGGTCGACGAGATCTACCTGGGCCTGAGCTACGACGAGCGCTACGGCCACAGCGCGCTGGCGATCGATGAGAACATCATTTCGATCAACAGCTTTTCCAAGTACTTCAGCATGACCGGCTGGCGCCTGGGCTGGCTGGTGCTACCGCCGGCCCTGGTACCCGTGGTCGAACGCCTGGCGCAGAACCTTTATATCTGCCCCAGCACCCTTGCCCAGCACGCAGCCCTGGCCTGCTTCGAGCCCGAGAGCCTGGCCGAGTACGAACGCCGTCGCGCCGAATTCAAGGCACGGCGAGACTTCTTCATCCCAGCGTTGAACGAACTCGGCCTGAAGGCCCCGGTGATGCCCGATGGCGCCTTCTACGCCTGGGCCGACTGCACCGAAGCCTGCCGCAAGCTCGGTGTGAGAGACAGCTGGGAACTGAGCTTCGCTCTCATGCAGCAGGCCCATGTGGCCGTGACACCAGGTCGCGACTTCGGCAGCGCCGACACCGCGCGCTACATCCGCTTCTCCACGGCCAGCGCCCTGCCCCAGCTGCAGGCCGCGGTGGAGCGACTCCGCAAGCTGTTGAGTTGAACCTGATGGCCTACGAACTGCCGATCCGCGTCTACTGGGAAGACACCGATGCCGGCGGCATCGTCTTCTACGCCAACTACCTCAAGTTCTTCGAGCGCGCGCGCACCGAGTGGCTGCGCTCGCTGGGCGTGGGTCAGCAGGCCCTGCGCGAACAAACGGGCGGCATGTTCGTGGTCAGCGAGACCGCGGTCAAGTACCACCGCCCAGCCCGCCTCGACGACGAACTATTGGTTACAGCAAAGCTCCAGGACAGCGGCCGTGCATCGATCACAATCGCGCAGCAGGCTTGGCGCAAGACACAGGGCGAGCCTGAACTGTTGTGCGAAGGCAGCATCCGCATCGGCTGGGTGTCCGCAGCCAGCATGAAACCTGAAAGAATTCCCTCGACTATCCTGGAAGTCCTTCGATGAGCCAAGACCTTTCCATCGTCCAACTCGTGCTGCAGGCCAGCTTCGTCGTGCAGGCCGTGATGCTGCTGCTGGTCATCGTGTCCATCGCCAGTTGGGCCGCCATCTTCAGCAAGCTCTTCGGCTTGAAGCGCGTGCGCGAACTCAACGAGAAGTTCGAGCGTGACTTCTGGTCCGGCGCCAACCTCAACACCCTCTACGCCCAGGCGGCACAGAAGGCACATGCTGGCGGACCCATGGAGCGCATCTTCGTGTCTGGCCTGCGTGAATACCAGAAGCTGCGCGAGCGCCGCATCACCGATGCCGGCACCCTGCTCGACGGGGCACGCCGCGCCATGCGCGCCAGCTTCCAGCGCGAGATGGACGTGGTCGAAACCAACCTCTCCTTCCTGGCTTCCGTGGGCTCGGTCTCGCCCTATGTGGGCCTGTTCGGTACGGTCTGGGGCATCATGCACGCCTTCACCGGCCTGGCTACGCTGCAGCAGGTGACCCTGGCCACCGTGGCCCCCGGTATCGCCGAAGCCCTGGTCGCCACGGCCATCGGCCTGTTTGCCGCCATCCCTGCCGTCGTGGCCTACAACCGTTTCGCGCGTGACATCGACCGCGTGTCCATCGTGCTGGAGACCTTCATCGAGGAGTTCTCCAACATCCTGCAACGCAATATCGGCACCCATCCGGCCACGCCGGCCTCGGTGCACTGAGGGGAAAACCATGCCCTCCCTGGTCAGCCGCGGACGCGGACGCCGCACCATCAACGAGATCAATATGGTGCCCTTCATCGACGTGATGCTGGTGCTGCTGATCATCTTCATGGTCACGGCGCCTCTGATCACGCCCAGCGTGGTCGATCTGCCGAGTGTCGGCAAGGCCTCACGCAAACCGGACCAGGTGATCGAGGTCATCGTCGGCAAGGACGAGAGCCTGAGCCTCAAGGTCGACGACGACACCCGCCGCATCAAACTTGCCGAACTTGCCGCCAACGTCAAGCGAGCCCAGTCCGCCGCCGGCAAGGATGCCAGCAGCGCGGTGGTCATCAGCGCCGACAAGAGCGTCAAGTACGAAACCGTGGTCAAGGTCATGGACACCCTGCAGCGCGCGGGTGTGCAGCGCGTGGGCCTGTCGGTGCAGATGGTGAACTGAGAACCGGGATCAACGGTACCGTGGAAGTCAGCAGCCGCTTCGAGTTCCAGCCCTTGCAAGCACGCCAGGGCCTGCTGCGTTCCTATGGCCTGGCCCTGCTGGTGCATGGTCTGCTGCTGGCTGCGCTGACCTGGGGCGTGAGCTGGCGCCGCAGCGACACCAGCCTCTCGGTCGAGGCCGAACTCTGGTCTGCCGTGCCGCAACAGGCCGCGCCCAAGCTCGTCGAACCCGAGCCCGAACCGAAACCTGAACCCGCCCCGACGCCGCCAGCACCTCCCAAGGTGACCGATCCCGGCCCGAGCGAGGCCGAGATCGCGCTGCAACGCGAACGTGAGCGCGAGGCGAAAGAAAAGGCCGAACAGGAACGCCGCGAGAAGCAGCGTCGGGAACGCGAGCGCCAGGAGAAGGTGGAACGTGAACGCGAGGAGCGGGAGAAAAAGCTCGCCGAGGACAAGCGCAAGAAGGAGCTCGAGGCCAAGCGCAAGGAGCAGCAGGAGGCTGAGCTGCGCGAGAAGCTGCGCAAGGAACAGATGCAACGCATGGCCGGTCTGGCCAACGCGACGGGCAAGCCCACTGACAAGGGCGATGCCGTGCGGTCTTCCGGCCCCTCCTCCGGCTACGCCGGCCGCATACGCGCACGCATCAAGCCCAACATCGTCTTCCCCGACGAGCTGGCCGGCAACCCCAGCGCCGAGGTCGAGGTCCGCACCTCGCCTGACGGCACCATCGTCGGGCGCAAGCTGCTCAAAAGCAGCGGCCACAAGAACTGGGACGAGGCCGTGCTCAAGGCCATCGACAAGACCGAGACCCTGCCGCGCGATGTCGACGGCCTGGTGCCGCCGTTGCTGGTCATCAGCTTCCGCCCCAAAGACTGAGAGTCCTCAGTCCACCTGCGCCAGCGCCATCACGCCCGTGGCGGTGTTGGAGATCGGGATGTGGTAGTTGCTGTGCACGGTGCGCACGCCGCTGCCACCCGTGCTCAAGGCACCGCGCATGGCCAGCCACATCAGCAGCTCCACGCCCTGCGTGCCTGTCTTCTCCACCAGTTCATGGATGCTGTACTGCGTGGCCCACTCGGGGTTGCTCTGCAGGCTCTGCATGAACTTCAGGTCAAAGTCCTTGTTGATGAAGCCCGCGCGTTCGCCATCCAGCTGGTGACTCAGGCCGCCCGTGCCCAGCACCACCACCTTCCGATCGCTCTTCCAGCTGCGGATGGCCGCGCCCACGGCCTTGCCCAGGGCATAGACCCGCTTGGCGCTCGGCAGCGGGAACTGCACGGTGTTGATGCAGATCGGCACGGTGGTCACGGGGCAGATCTCCTGCGGCCAGAACAGCTTGAGCGGCACCGTGAAGGCATGGTCCACCAGCATCTCCTGGCAGGTCACCACATCAAACTCCTGGTCGATCAGGTGGTTGATCAGGTGCCAGCTCAGCTCCGGACTGCCCCGGTACGGCGGCAGCGTGGGGATGCCCCAGCCTTCGTCGGCGTTGTGGTACTCGGCCGCCGCACCCACGGCAAAGGTCGGCATCTTGTCGAGGAAGAAGTTGAGCCCGTGGTCGTTGTAGAAGACCACCGCCACATCGGGCTTCTGTTCCGCCAGCCAGTCGCGAATCGGCGGGAAGCCGTCGAAGAAGGGTTTCCAGTACGGGTCCTGCTGCAGGCCCTTGGCAATCGCGTTGCCGATGGAGGGAATGTGCGAGGTGGCGAGTCCGCCGATGAGTTGGGCCATGAGGATGCTCCTGTGAGGATTTACTGGAAGGCGGCTGCGCGCAGCTTGGCCTTGAACGCTTCTTTGCTCATGCCGGTCTGCAGGGCACCCAGGTCCTGCACGTCGAGCTTGAGGATGCCGGCGAACTTGGCCAGGTAGTAGACGTTGCCACCGGCGGCCAGCAGACCCAGCACGTCGCGCGCGCGGATGGCACGCGCCTGCACCTCGTTGAGGCCGTAGCGCTGCATATAGCCTTCTTCATCGGCCTTGAAGGCTTCACGGTTCTCGGCCGCGTTGAAGGAGAAGCACATCTTGTTGAGCGCATAGCCCTTGCGGGCCTGCTCGCCGTCGAAAAGGAGGATGCCGGGGATGGGGTGCTCTGCTGTCGGCTTGCTCACATCGGTCTCCTGATTGATGGGGATCAAAAGGGTTGACGGGAAGTATCCCGCCGGGATTGACCGCGATAAACAGGGCGATCAAGATCAAACCCATGAGCAAATTCGATCATTTGGACCTCGACGGACATCTGCTGCAGCTGCTCTTGACCGTCGTGGAGACTGGTTCGGTAACGGGCGCAGCGCAGCGCCTGGGCGTCACCCAGTCCGCTGTGAGCCATCTGCTCGACAAGCTGCGCGCCATCACGGACGATCCGCTGTTCGTCAAGAGTGGCCGCGGCATCGCCCCCACAGCCCGCGCCGAGGCGCTGGCGGCCGAAGCGCGCAGCCTGCTGCGCCAGCTGCAGCACTTCGCCGACAGCGGTGACTTCGACCCTGCACGCTGGCAGGCCACGATCACCGTCGCGGCTAACGACTTGCAGCGCGACCTGCTGCTGCCTGCGCTGGCCGCGCGCCTGCGTGCCCAGGCGCCAGACTTGATCCTGCGCATCATCCCCTCGACCATCCCCCGGCTGGAGATGCTGCGCAATGACGACTGCCAGCTGGTGATCAGCCCGCGCCCGCCCGACGGGGCCGATATCGTGCAGAAGCGCCTGTTCGAAGACTCCTACCGCGTGTTCTACGACCCGGCCGTGCGCAGCGCCCCGCAGACCGAGGCCGACTATCTGGCCGCCGAGCACGCCACCGTGGTCTACGAGCCGCGCCGCAGCCTGGACCTGGACCAGCACCTGCAGTCCCGGGGCGTGCAGCGGCACATGCGGATCATGGTGCCCAGCTTCAGCGCCCTGCCCGCCTTTCTGCGCGGCACGGCGCTGCTGGCGACCGTGCCCGGTCTGCTGGCGCGTCAAACCTTCACGGGCCTGGCCAGCTGCGTGCCACCGCTGGCCTGCCCCACCCTGCCCATGTACGCGATCTGGCACGCACGCTACCAGCAGGACGCCGCCCATCGCTGGCTGCGCGCGCAGCTCGATGCGGTCGTGGGCCCGGTGCTGGCGTGATCAGCGCCGCAACCAGGCCGCCAGCGCCGCACTCACGGCCTGCGGCTGCTCCAGCGTGCACATGTGGCCACTGTCTTCCACGATGACCAGTTGTGCGCCGGGGATGGCAGCTGCCATGACCTCGTGCTGGGCCGGGCCGCTCCAGCCGTCCTGGCGACCCGTCAGGACCAGTGCGGGACAGGCGATGCCCGGCAGCAGCGGGGCCGCATCCGGGCGGTTCAGCAGAGCGTTGATCTGCGCCGCGTACTGGGCCGCGCTGCCACGGTCGAACATGGCGAGCACCTCTTCGAAGATGGGGCCGCCGATGCGATCCGGGTGCACCATGCCCTTGGCCCACTCCTGGGCCATGGCACGCATGCTCTGCTCTCTCGCCATCTTGAGCAGGGCCATGCGCCCAGCCTTTTCCTTCTCGCCCGCCTCACCGGCGGCCAGGGGGTGCGTACCCGTGCTCAAGAGGGCCAGGCGTTCCACGCGCTGCGGCGCCAGGCGCGTGACTTCCAGCGCGACGCGCCCGCCCATGGAATGACCAGCGACACAGAAGCGTTCGGTCGGCGCCTCGTCCAGCACCTGCTGCGCCATGGCGGTGAGCGAGTCGCGCAGGCCCCAGGTGGGGATCACGCAATTCGCCTTGCCCTGAAGTGCGGCGACCTGCGGCGCCCAGACCGCGGCATCGCAGTTGAGGCCGGGCAGGAGCATCAGCGTCGGTATCATGCGCCGAAGACCTCGGTATCGACTTCGCGGTTGCTCTGCTCGCTATAGCGGTTGCCCACCACGGTCTGCGGATTGATGACGGCCTCCAACTTGGCCATCAAAGCGGGCGTGAGCTTCACATGGACCGCGCCCACGTTCTCGGTCAGGTGCTCCGGGCTGGTGGTGCCGAAGAGCGGGATGATGTGCGGCGCTTTGTTCAGCAGCCAGGCCAGGGCCAGCTGGGCCGGTGTGCAGCCCACCTCCTGCGCCACGGCCTCGTAGGCCGGCAGCAGCTGAAGATTACCGGCGTAATTCGCAGGCTCGAAGCGCGGCATGCCACGGCGGATGTCCTTGGCGTCCAAGGCGTTCACGTCGCGCAGCTTGCCGCTGAGGAAGCCGCGCGCCACGGGGCTGAAGGCCACGAAGGCGATGTCCAGTTCCTGGCAGGCCTGGAGTACGGCGATCTCGGGGTTGCGCGTCCAAAGCGAGTACTCGGTCTGCACGGCGGCCAGCGGGTGCACGGCGTGGGCCTTGCGTATCGTGGCCGCCGACACTTCACTCAGGCCGATCGTGCGCACGTGGCCACGCTCGACCAGGCGCGAGAGTTCACCCACGCTGTCCTCGATGGGCACCTTCTTGTCCCAGCGATGCAGGTAATAAAGGTCGATCACATCGGTGCCCAGGCGGCGCAGGCTGTCTTCGCAGTTCTTGCGGATGGCCTCGGGGCGACCATCGATCACACGCACGAGCTTGCCGTCGCCGGCCACATCCACACCGGCCATGCCGCCCTTGCTGGCGAGCACGATCTTGCTGCGATGGGCCTTGAGCACACGGCCCACCAGGGTTTCGTTGGCGCCAAAGCCGTAGAGTGCGGCCGTGTCGAAATGGGTGATGCCGGCGTCCAGCGCGGCCAGCAGCAGGCGCTCGCCGTGCTCAGGGGCCGGTGGCTGGCCGTAGGCGTGGCTCAGGCTCATGCAGCCCAGGGCGAGCGCGGAAACCTGGAAGGGGCCAATTTGTCGTTGCTGCATCTCAGTGTCTCCACTGCGCCGCACCTACCCGGCGGCGCTCAGAAAGGTCAAAGCCGGGAACGCCGCGGAACCGGCTTTGCCGGGCCGCTGGCGTTGCCCCCTGCAAGGGGCTGAGGTCTGTGGCTCCAAGCCTGCCTGCGCAGGCTTGGACAGACCGAAGAGCCTGCGCCTCTGACGCCGGCACGTCTGGCGTAGCGACACATCGTGTCGCGTAGCCTGGGGGTGAGTCTATTTGAGCTGCTGCTCCAGCTGGTGCAGCACCTGGTAGCAGGGCAGCACCTGGGCCACGCTGGCATTGGGCTCTCGGCCTTCGCGGATGGCGGCGAAGAACTCGCGGTCCTGCAGCTCGATGCCGTTCATGGATACATCCACCTTGCTCACATCGATCTTCTCGTCCTTGCCGTTGTACAGGTCGTCGTATCGCGCGATGTAGGTGGCCGTGTCGCCGATGTAGCGGAAGAAGGTACCCAGCGGGCCGTCGTTGTTGAACGAGAGCGACAGCGTGCAGATGGCACCGTTGGCCGCCTTCAGCTGGATGCTCATGTCCATGGCAATGCCCAGGTTCGGGTGGATCGGGCCCTGGATGGCGTTGGCCTTCACGATGGGGCTGCCGGCCTGGTAGGCGAACAGGTCCACGGTGTGGGCGGCGTGGTGCCACAGCAGGTGGTCGGTCCAGCTGCGCGGCTGGCCCAGCGCGTTCATATTGGTGCGGCGGAAGAAGTAGGTCTGCACATCCATCTGCTGGATGTTGAACTCACCAGCCTGGATCTTCTTGTGCACGAACTGGTGGCTGGGGTTGAAGCGACGTGTGTGGCCGCACATGGCGACCAGGCCCTTCTTCTTCTGCAGGGCCACGACTTCCTCGCCCTCCTTGAGCACGTCGCACAGGGGGATCTCCACCTGCACGTGCTTGCCGGCTTCGAGGCAGGCCTTGGCCTGCGCAGCGTGCATCTGCGTGGGCGTGCACAGGATGACGGCGTCCACTTCCTTGAGCTTGAGACTGTCGGCCAGGTCGGTGGTGACGTGCTGGATGCCGTACTTGTCGGCCACTTCCTTGGTCTTCTCCAAGTCCCGGCTGATCAAGGAAACGACTTCCACATCCTTGATGTTCTTGATGCCGTCCAGGTGCTTGATGCCGAAGGCACCGGCGCCGGCGAGGGCGACTTTGATCGTCATGGCGATGTTCCTTACTGATTTTCCAGAATGAGGTGACCCACGGCGGTGTTCGACGCAGGCACATGGTAGAAGCGGTGCGCGACCTTGGGCGCCTTGCCGCCGGCCGTGTCGGCCATGGCGCCACGCGCGATCAGCCACATGACGAGCTCGATGCCTTCGCTGCCGGCCTCGCGCACGTAGTCGATGTGCGGCTTGTTGGCCAGGGTCTCGGGGCTGGCGATCATCTCGTCAAGGAAGGCGTTGTCCCATGCCTTGTTGATCAGGCCGGCACGCGGGCCCTGCAGCTGGTGGCTCATACCACCCGTGCCCCAGATCTGCACATTGAGCGGCTCGTCATAGGATTCGATGGCCTTGCGGATGGCCTTGCCCAGCTCGAAGCAGCGGCGGCCGCTGGGCACAGGGTACTGCACCACGTTGACCGCGAAGGGGATCACCGGGCAGGGCCACTCGAACTTGTCCTTGTCCGGCGTGCCGCAGACCAGGGACAGGGGCACGGTCAGGCCGTGGTCCACGTCCATCTTGTTGACGATGGTGAGGTCGAAGTCCTGCTGGATCACCGACTGCGCGATGTGCGCGGCCAGCTCCGGGTGACCCTGGACCTTGGGCACAGGGCGCGGGCCCCAGCCTTCGTCAGCCGGCTGGTATTCGGCCGCGGTGCCAATGGCGAAGGTGGGGATCATCTCCAGGCTGAAGGCCGTGGCGTGGTCGTTGTAGACCAGGAAGATGACGTCGGGCTTGTTGTCCTTGAACCACTTCTTGCCGGGCTCGTAGCCTGCAAACAGCGGCTGCCAATAGGGTTCGTGGGTCTTGCCCAGGTCGATGGCCGCGCCGATGGCGGGCACATGCGAGGTGTAGACGGATGCGGTGATCTTGGCCATGTCGATATTCCGGTTCAGCGTTGAGCGATCAGAGCAGCTTGCCGCTGCCGTGGCCTTGGGGCTGGTTCTGCGGCTGCGCGGTGCCGTTTTCGCCAACGTAGCGGTTGCCTTCGGGGCTGCGGCCACCCTTGATCATCATGTCGCGGTATTCCTCTTCGGTCATGCCGGTCATGGAGCCCGCCATCTGCTGGAAGCTCTTGCCGTGCGTGGCCCCGAGCTTGGCCAGAAAGTAGATGTTGCCGCCCAGGGAGATGGCCTTGTTCAGGTCGGCATTGAGCACGGCCTGCTTCTGCTCTTCCGTCATGGGCCACTCGTCCAGGTACTTGCGCTGGTCGGCCTTGAAGCGCTCGCGGTTCTCGGCCTTCATCAGGCTCATGCAGAACTGGTTGAGCCAGTAGCCCTTGCGGCTCTGCTCGGCGTCGAAGATGGTCGTGCCGGGCACGTCCAGATAAGGTTTTTCAAGCGACATTTACTTCTCCTCCGGCCAGTACAGGCGCATGGGATTGTCCACCAGCAGCTTGCGCTGCAGCTCGGCCGTGGGGGCGATGTGGGGGATGAAGTCCACCAGCAGGCCGTCGTCGGGCATGTGGTCCTTGAGGTTGGGGTGCGGCCAGTCGGTGCCCCAGAGCACGCGGTCCGGGAACTCCTGCACGATCTTGCGCGCAAACGGCACTACGTCCTTGTATGCATTCTGCTCGCCGTTGAGCGCCTTGGGGCCGGCCACCGAGAGGCGCTCGGGGCAGCTGACCTTGCTCCAGACATTCTTGTGCTCGCGCATGAACTTCAGGAAGAGCGCGAACTCGGGCCCGTCCAGGGGCTTGCTCACATCGGGTCTGCCCATGTGGTCCACCACCACGGTGGTCGGCAGGGCGGTGAAGAAGTCCCACAGCTCGGGCAGGTCCACGGCCTCGAAGTAGATCACCACGTGCCAGCCCAGCTTGGCGATGCGGCCAGCGATCTCCATGAGCTCGTCCTTGGGCGTGAAGTCCACCAGGCGCTTGACGAAGTTGAAACGCACGCCGCGCACGCCGGCGGCATGCAACTGCTGCAGCTCCTCGTCCGTCACGCTGCGCTTGACCGTGGCCACGCCGCGTGCCTTGCCCTTGCTTGAGAGGCAGGCATCGACCAGGGCGCGGTTGTCGGCGCCGTGGCAGGTGGCCTGCACGATAACGTTGCGCGCGAAGCCCAGATGGTCGCGCAGGGCGAAGAGCTGCGCCTTGCTCGCGTCACACGGCGTGTACTTGCGCTCGGGCGCGTAAGGAAACTCGGCACCGGGGCCGAAGACGTGGCAGTGCGCGTCAACAGCGCCCGCGGGCAGCGTGAACTTGGGCTTGCTCGGGCCCGTGTACCAGTCCAGCCAGCCGGCGGTCTTTTCGAAAGGTCCTGTGGTGGGTTTGCTCATGGATATGCTCATTCGATGTACTTCAGGCCCAGCTTTTCCAGCGGCTCGCGGAACTTGTACATGTCCAGGCCGAGCACGCCGGACGCGAGCTTGGCGCGCTTCTCGCCCTCGTTGGCTTCGCGCGCCGCGGCCGCGTCGGCCACCTTCTGGGCATCGGCGGCGTTGACCACGACCACGCCGTCGTCATCGGCCACGATGGCGTCGCCCGGGTTGACGATCATGCCGGCGCAGACCACGGGAATATTGACCGAGCCCAGCGTCGCCTTGATGGTGCCCTTGGCACTGATGGCGCGGCTCCAGACCGGGAAGTCCATGGCCTTGAGCTCGGCGATGTCACGGCAGCCACCGTCGATGATCAGACCCTTGGCGCCACGCGCCTTGAAGCTGGTGGCCAGCAGGTCGCCGAAGAAACCGTCCGTGTTGGGAGAGGACAGGGCCGCGACGACGATGTCGCCGGGCTTGATCTGCTCGGCCACCACGTGCAGCATCCAGTTGTCGCCCGGGTGCAGCAGCACGGTGACAGCGGGGCCGGCGATGCGGGCGCCGGAATAGATGGGGCGCATATAGGTCTGCATCAGGCCGACACGGCCTTGCGCTTCGTGCACGGTGGCCACGCCGTACTGGCCCATTTTCTCGACGGCGGCGGCATCGGCGCGCACGATGTTGCGCTTGACGATGCCCAGGGGTGCGTTGACGCTCATGGTGTTTCCTCGGTGGAGTTCTGTTGAAGATGGATCACTTGCCCTGGGCCTTGAGGGCCGCATCGAGGCGCGTGAACACGCGGCGGGCATTGCCTTCGTAGACCTTGTAGCGCTGCTCGTCGTTGAGATTGGCCGTGGCCTGGATATAGCGCTTGGTGTCGTCGTAGTAGGCGCCGGTCTCGGGGTCGATGCCGCGTACGGCGCCAATCATCTCGGAAGCGAACAGGATGTTGTCCACCGGGATCACCTTGGTCAGCAGGTCGATGCCCGGCTGGTGGTAGACGCAGGTGTCGAAGTAGATGTTCTTGAGCAGGTGCTCGCTCAGCAGCGGCTTCTTCATCTCCTGCGCCAGGCCGCGGAAACGGCCCCAGTGGTAGGGCGCGGCACCGCCGCCATGCGGGATGATGAACTTGAGCGTCGGGAAGTCCTTGAACAGGTCGCCCTGGATCAGCTGCATGACCGCCGTGGTGTCGGCGTTCAGGTAGTGCGCGCCCGTGGTGTGGAAGCAGGCATTGCAGCTGGTCGACACATGGATCATGGCCGGAATGTCGTACTCCACCATCTTCTCGTAGATGGGGTACCAGTGGCGATCGGTCAGCGGCGGGCTGGTCCAGTGACCGCCGGAAGGGTCGGGGTTGAGGTTGATGCCCACATTGCCGTACTGCTTCACGCACTTTTCAAGCTCGGGGATGCAGGTCTTCGGGTCCACGCCCGGGCTCTGCGGCAGCATGGCCGCGCCGATGAAATGGTCCGGGAAGAGCTGCGTGACGCGGTAGACCAGCTCGTTGCAGATCGCGGCCCAGGTGCTGGAGACGTTGAAGTCGCCGATGTGGTGCGCCATGAAGCTGGCGCGCGGGCTGAAGATGGTCAGGTCGGAGCCGCGCTCCTTCATGAGCTTGAGCTGGTTGGTCTCGATGGCCTCGCGCAGCTCGTCGTCGCTGATCTTGAGGTCGGCCACTTTGGGCATGAGGGCCGGATCCTTGATGCCGGCGATCTGCTGGTTGCGCCAGGCCTCCAGCGCCTTCGGGGCCGTGGTGAAGTGGCCGTGGCAGTCGATGATGAGCGGGTTCTTCTTCATGTGGGTCTCCAAAGATTCAGATTTCAATGCGCAGCCGTTTCCACTCACAGCCGCGATGAGCCCAGCGGGGAACGCCGTGGCACCGGCTTCGCCGGGCCACTGGCGTTGCCCCCTGCAAGGGGCTGAGGCTTGTGGCTACAAGCCTGCCTGCGCAGGCTTGGACAGGCCGAAGAGCGTGCGCCTCCGGCGTAGGCACCGGGCGTGTAGCGACACGCAGTGCGCGGAGCCTGGGTGTGTTTCATATCAGGCGGGCTCCATGCCCTGCCGCCGCTTGGCCTCGGCGGTGGCTGGCGAACGCAGATAGTCCAGCAGCGCACGCACAGCCTCGGGCTGGTGGCTGGCGCTGCAGATGCCGGCCGAGAAAGTGGTGGTGATCTGGATGGCCGGCGGCAGCGGGCCCAGCACGGTGATGCCTTCGAGGTTGATCAGTTCGCTGAGCTGCTGGAAGCCCAGCGCCACCTCGCCCTTGGCCACAAGGCTGCCTACGGGGATGCCCGGCGGCGGCGTGACAATGCGGCTCTGGAGGTCTTCGGCGAGGCCCCAGCGCTCGAACAGCTTCGCCAGGGCCACGCCACTCGGGCCGGTGGAATAGCTCAGGCTGGGGGCGGCCTGCACGGCGGCGCGCACGGCGTCCTCGCTGGAGATGTCGGGTCGTGCAGCACCGGCGCGCACCGCCACGGCCACGCCTGAGTGCACCAGGTCCACGCGGCTGCCCGCCAGCACATGGCCGGCGGCGATGAGCTTGTCGATGGCGTCCGAGGCCAGGATGACCACGTCGAAGGCCTCACCGGCGGCCACGCGCTTGGCTGCGTCCACGCCGCCCACCGATTCGATGCGCAGGCGCTGACCGGACGCGCGCTCGTAGGCCTCGGCCAGCTCGGCCAGGACCAGGCGGGTCGCCATGGAGGATATGCCCAGGATCTCGGTACTCATGCGCAGGTGCACAGCTCGGTGAAAAGGCTGATTGTCCTCAGCCTCCCGCCCCAAGCCAAGGCGGAGCGCTTACTAGCAGGTATCGCATTTCGGCATAATGGCGGGCAAGCTATCCCGCAAACCATGGACCTGAAGCAACTCGAATATTTCGTCCGTGTGGCCGAACTCGGCAGCTTCACGCGTGCGGCCGGGGTGCTCAACATCGCCCAGCCGGCGCTGAGCCGCCAGGTGCGTCTGCTCGAAGTGGAGTTGCGCCAGAACCTGCTGCTGCGCAACGGCCGCGGCGTCACCACCACCGAGGCCGGCAAGCTGCTGCTGGAGCATGGCCGTGGGATCCTGCACCAGGTGGAGCGCGCGCGCGAGGACCTGGGGCGCGTCAGCGGCGCCCTGGCCGGGCGCGTGGCCCTGGGCCTGCCGCCCAGCATCGCCAAGATGCTGACCGTGCCGCTCACCCGCGCCTTCCGCAAGCGCCTGCCCAATGCGGCCCTGTCCATCAGCGAGGGCCTGACCATCTCCATGCAGGAAGGCCTGCTCACGGGCCGCCTCGACATCGCCCTGCTCTACAACCCCCAGCCCAGCCCCGATCTGGACACCCAGCCGCTGATGGACGAAGAGCTGCTGCTCATCGGCCCGCGCCGCTCACGCGGCAAGGCCGCCGCCGAGGCCATCAGCCTGCGTGAGGCCAGCACCCTGCCCCTGGTCATCCCCAGCCGCCCCAACGCCATCCGCATGGTGGTGGAGACCGAGATGGCCGGCATCGGCTGCAAGCCCGAGATCAGCCTGGAGATCGACGGCGTGGCCGCCATCCTGGACCTGGTGGCCGATGGCGCAGGCTACGCCATCCTGCCCAAGTACGCACTCGCCACGACCAACCGTCCAGAGACCTATGTGGCGCGCCCCATCGTCAAGCCGCACCTCGTCAGCCGCCTGGCCCTGGCCACGGCGGCCGGTCGCACCACGACCATGACGCAGCAGGCCATGCTGGAATTGATCCAGCAGGTCGCCTCCGACGTCTTCGGCCCCACGGCCCACACCGCATGACAAGCACCCACCATGTCCTCTGACAAGCACTACACCCTGGCCGGCGTCATGGGCTGGCCCGTGGCGCACTCGCGCTCACCGGCCATCCACGGCCACTGGATCCGCCAGTACGGTCTGAACGGCCACTATGTGCTGCTGCCCGTGCAGCCCGAGCACCTGGGCGATGCCGTGCGCGGCCTGCGCGCGCTGGGCTTTGCGGGCTGCAACCTCACCATCCCGCACAAGGTGGCGGCCCTGGCCCTGGTGGACCGCGTGGACCCGCTGGCCGCGCGCATCGGCGCCGTCAACACGCTGGTGGTCGAGAAAGACGGCACGCTGGCCGGCTACAACACCGACGCCTACGGCTACATCCAGAGCCTGCTTGACGCGCAACCGGACTGGCGCGCCGATGTCGGCCCCGTCACCGTGCTGGGCGCGGGTGGCGCGGCGCGTGCCATCCTCGTGGCCTTGGCCGAACGCGGCGCGAAGGAGATCCGACTGTGCAACCGCAGCCTGGACAAGGCCCAGGCCCTGGCCGCCGAGTTCGGTGCGCCCATCCGCGCCATCCCCTGGGAGCAGCGCGCCGACGCACTGGCCGACTGCGCCCTCTTGGTGAACACCACCAGCCTGGGCATGAAGGGGCAGGCGCCGCTGGAGATTTCGCTCGATCAACTGCCCCCGCATGCGCTGGTCTCCGACATCATCTACGTGCCGCTGGAGACCCCGCTACTCGCCGCCGCGCGCGCCCGTGGTCATGTGGCGGTGGACGGCCTGGGCATGCTGCTCAACCAGGCCCGGCCGGCCTTCGAGCACTGGTTCGGCGTGCGCCCCGAGCTCACGCCCGAGCTGCGCCGCCTGATCGAGGCCACGCTCTGAGCGCTCTTCCTGCCTGCTGCCCCATGCGTCTGCTCCCGCTCCGTCTTCTCGCCGCCATCGGCTCTGCGCTGATGCTGTCGACGGCCTTTGCACAGAACTGGCCGACCAAGCCCATCCGCCTGGTCGTGCCCTTCACGCCGGGCGGCAGCTCGGACATCCTGGCTCGCGCGATCGGCCAGAAGCTCGCCGAATCGCTGGGCCAGCCCGTGATCATCGACAACGTGCCGGGGGCCGGCGGCTCGGTAGGTGCGGACAAGGTGGCCAAGGCCGCGCCCGACGGCTACACCCTGCTCATGGGGCACATCGGCACGCTGGCCGTCAACCCGGCCATCTACCCCAAGCTGCCCTACGACCCGGTGAAGGACTTCGCGCCCGTGGCCTGGGTGGCCAATGTGCCCAATGTGCTGGTCGTGCACCCCAAGGTACCAGCCCAGAACCTGCGCGAACTCATCGCTCATGCCAAGGCGCATCCGGGCCGGCTCAACTACGGCTCGGGTGGCAACGGCAGTGCCGCGCACCTGGCGACTGAATACCTCAAGCTGCAGACCAGGACCTTCATCGTCCACGTGCCCTACCGCGGCGCGGCTCCCGCCGTAAGCGATCTTGTCGCCGGTCAGACCGACCTGCTGTTCACGGGGGCACCGGCGCTGATGTCCTTCATCAAGTCGGGCCAGCTGCGCGCGCTGGCCGTGTCGAGCAAGACACGGCTGCCGGCCCTGCCCGAGGTGCCGACGGTGGCCGAGAGCGGCTACCCTGGCTTCGAGGCCGACCAGTGGTATGGGGTGGTGGCACCGACCGGTACACCGGCAGACATCGTGAGCAAGCTCAACACGCACATCAACCAGGCCCTGAGTTCACCCGAGCTCAAGGCGCGGCTGATGAGTGAAGGCGCGATCGCCGTACCGACCACGCCCGAAGCCTATGGCGCGCTGATCCAGCGCGAGATCGCGCGCTGGAAGCCGGTGGTCCAGGCTGGCAACATCCAGCCGAACTGAGCTATCCCGCTCAGTCCCGCCCCAGCAGCAGCGGAGCGGGTACCCGATCCGCGAGCTTGAAGACGGCCACCGCCTGCACCAGCTCCTGCACCTCGAACTTCAAACTGGAGGCGGCCGCTGCCATCTGTTCGACCAGCGCCGCATTCTGTTGCGTGCTCTGGTCCATCTGGCTCACCGCCTCGCCGACCTGCGAGACACCGGCACTCTGCTCGGCGCTGGCCGTGCTGATCTCGCCCATGATGCCCGTCACACGGCGGATACTGGACACCACCTCGTTCATGGTTGAACCGGCCTGGTCCACCAGCTGGCTGCCCTGCTCCACGCGCTCGACGCTGGCCGTGATCAGGGACTTGATCTCACGTGCCGCTTCGGCACTGCGCCCGGCCAGGCTGCGCACCTCGCTGGCCACCACGGCGAAGCCACGGCCCTGCTCACCCGCCCGCGCCGCCTCCACCGCCGCGTTCAGCGCCAGGATATTGGTCTGGAACGCGATGCCATCGATCACGCTGATGATGTCGGCAATCTTGCGCGAACTCTCGTTGATGCCCTTCATGGTGTCCACCACCTGGGCCACCACCTCGCCACCCTGCACGGCGACCGTGGACGCGCCCTGGGCCAGCTGATTCGCCTGCTTGGCACTGTCGGCGTTCTGCCGCACGGTGGAGCCCAGTTCCTCCATGCTGGCGGCGGTCTCCTCCAGCGCACTGGCCTGGCTCTCGGTCCGCGCCGACAGATCGCCGTTGCCGCGGTCAATCTCGGCTGCCGAGACGGCCACGCGTTGCGCCGACAGGCGCACGCCCTGCACCACCGTGGCCAGACTCTCGCGCATGTCGCGCATGGCCACGATCACGCTGCCCGGGGCAGCGCCGTTGATAGGAATCTCCGAGCTCAGGTCCCCACTGCGCACCGCATCGGCCACGGCCTTGACCTGCCAGGGCTCGGCACCGAGCGCACGACGGATCGAGCCGGAAATCAGCCAGGCCGCCAACGCGCCCACCAGGACGGCGATGGCCGTCAGGGTCAGCATCACCGTGGTGAAGCGGCCGGACACGCGGTTGGCCAGTGCGAGCTGGTCCTGGATGATCCTTTCTTCAAAGTCGATCAGGGCGTTGATGCTGGCCAACCACTGCACAAACAGCGGCTTGGCATCACGCCAGACGATCTGCTGCGCTTCCTCGCGCTGGCCGGCCCGTCGCAATTCGATGACCTGGGTGATCAGGGGCAGCACCTTGGCCTCCACGCCCTGGATGCCGGCGTAGAGCTGGCCTACTTCGGGCGGCAGGCTCTTGTCCTGCGCCAGCATCTGGTCGAGCGGACGCGCGGACGCCGCGTAGAAAGCCGTCAAGCGCTCGATCTCCGCCACTTCCTTGCGCAACTCCTCGTCCGAGGTGGAGGCCGCAACATCACGGATGGCGATCGCCCGGTCGTGGGCGCTGCCACGGAAGTTGATGGCGTAACGCTGGATGACGGAGTTCTTGCTGGCGTTCTCCTCCAGGGCGCCACGGATCTGGCGCACTTCATACAGTCCGATCACGCTCAGTACCACCAGGATCAGCAGAATGAGCCCAAAACCAGCCAGCAGCCTTTGCTGCACGGTCAGCGCAGTGTTTGCACTTTTCAAGAATATCTCCCTCAGGTCGAACAGGGGCGCACGGCCTCGCGCCAAACAGCCAGGCGATGCACCCGCGTGGCTGGAGCGATTTTCGATCAGACAGGGCTTGGAATTGACTGGGTTTTACGTCGGATAGCTATCACCCAAATAGATGCCGCAGCACCCATCTCTCGACCCGTCCAAGACAAGGCAGCCAACTTCTGGCGTCAAGAGTGGTAGCAGTACGAGCCGCGCAGGGCACCGCCCGGCGGCATCGGGCCGAGTTGGGGCCGCTGAGCGCGGTTACTGACGGGGAATGTTGGCGCGCACGATCACCTCACCCCAGCGCCGGATCTCGGACTGCAGGAAGGCGGCGGTCTGCTCGGGGCTCATGCCGCGCGGCTCGATGTTGAGCTCGCGCAGACGGCGGGCTACCTCGGCGTCGGCCAGCGCCGCCTGGATCTCGCGCTGCAGGCGGGCCACCACCTCACGCGGCGTGGCCGCGGGTACGGCCAGCGCATTCCACGACGAGGCGAGGTAGCCGGTCAGCCCGGCTTCGCGCGTGGTGGGCACCTCGGGCAGCACGGCCGAGCGCTGCTCGCTGGTCACGGCCAGCACGCGCAGCACCCCGCCGCGAATCTGGCCCATGAGCGGGGCGATGATCTCCACCGCCACGTCGATCTGGCCACCGCGCAGGGCGTTGACCACGGCCGGCGTCCCGTTGAAGGGCACGATCTGCACATCGACGCCGGCATGGGACTTGAACAGCTCGGCCGCGAGGTTCTGCGTGCTGCCGATGTTGATGCTGCCCACATTGAGCTTGCCCGGGTTGGCCCGGGCATAGGCCAGCAACTCGCCCAGGGTCTTGAAGCGCGATTCGGTGACGGTGACCAAGCCGATGTCGAAGAAACCCAGGGTGCTGATGGGCGTGAAGTCCCTCACCGTGTCATAGGGCAGCTTGTTGAACAGCGTGGCGCTGACCGCACTGGCGTTGGACATGAGCAGCAGGGTGTGGCCGTCCGCCGCCGCTTTGGCCACGGTGTCGGACGCGCCCACACCACCGGCCCCGGGCTTGTTCTCGATCACCACCGGCTGGCCCAGACCCTGGGCCATCCTCTGCGCTACGGTGCGCGCCGTGAGGTCGGCCACGCCGCCGGCCCCGAAGGGCACGACGATACGCACGGCCTTGGTGGGAAAGGCGGGCTGGGCCCAGACCGCGGGTATGCAGGCGGCCCCGGCCAGAGCCAGCAGATCGCGACGTTGCAGCTTCATCAGCATCCTCGACTCCACAGACAGGGCGCCGGTCGCGCGCCAGGTTCAGCGCGCCACGCCCAGCAGACGGTCCAGCAGCTCGGGCTGGTCCAGCAGCGACTGTGCCGTGCCCGAGTGCACCACGGTGCCACGGTCGAGCACGGCCGCCACGTCCGAGATGGCCAGGATGGCCTGCGGGTGCTGCTCGACGATGATGGCGCTCAGCCCCTCCTCGCGCGTGATGCGGCGGATGGCGCGCAGCAGCTCCTGCACGATGATGGGCGCCAGGCCTTCGAGCGGCTCGTCCAGCAGCAGCAGCTTGGGATTGAGCACCAGGGCGCGGCCGACGGCCAGCATCTGCTGCTCGCCGCCCGAGAGCTGGGTGCCAAGGTTGGTCTTACGCTCGGCCAGGCGCGGGAAGAGCTCGTACACGCGCGCCGGCGTCCAGGCGCCGGGCCGCGCCACGGCGGTGAGGTTCTCGTCCACCGTGAGCGACTTGAAGATGTTGCGCTCCTGCGGCACCCAGCCGATGCCAGCCGCCGCGCGCTGGTGCAGCGGCACCTTGTGCAGGGCCACGCCGTCGAGGGTGATGCTGCCGCCGTGCTGGCGCGTGGCGCCGGCCAGAGTGTTCATGAAGGTGGTCTTGCCCGTGCCGTTGCGCCCCAGCAGCGCCAGAGTCTGGCCCTGGGGCAGGGACACCGACACGTCGTGCAGCACCACGGCCTCGCCGTAGCCGGCGCTGAGCTGGTCGACCTGCAGGAGATCAGCCATGGGCCACCTCCTCGCCATGACCCAGGTAGACGGCCTTGACCTGCGGGTCCTTGGCAATCGTGTCCGGGTCGCCCTCGGTGAGCACGGTGCCGTTGACCAGCACGGTCATGCGTTTGGCAAAACTGAAAACAAGGTCCATGTCATGTTCGATCAGGAGCACCGACACGTCGGCCGGCAGGGCGGCCACGGTCTGCAGCAGTTCCTCGCGCTCGCCGGCGGGCACGCCGGCCACGGGCTCGTCGAGCAGCAGCACGCGCGGCTCGCAGGCCAGGGCGATGGCGATCTCCAGCAGGCGGCGCTTGCCGTAGGCCAGCACCTGCGTCTTCTGGTTCATCACCTCGGTGAGGTGGAACTGTTCGAGCAGCTGCTCGCAGCGCTCGGTCACCGCGGTATTGCGGCCCAGCGCCTGCCACCAGCGCGTGCCCAGCCCCTGATGCTGGGACACGGTCAGCGCCAGCGTCTCCAGCGGCGTGAGCGGATCGAAGAGCTGGTTGATCTGGAAGGTGCGCACCATGCCGCGGCGCACGCGCTGGTGCGGCGCCAGCCGGGTGATGTCCTGCCCTTCGAGCAGGATGCGACCTTCGGTGGGCTCAAGCACGCCGGTCAGCAGGTTGATCAGCGTGGTCTTGCCGGCGCCGTTGGGGCCGATGAGCGCATGGCGAGCGCCCTTGTGCAGGTCCAGGCTGACGTTGCCGGTGGCCGTGATGCCGCCGAAGCGCTTGACCAGGTTCTGCGCGGAGAGAACGATTTCAGGGGTGCTCATGACTTCTTGCCCCCCAGCCAGGTCCAGGGGCGGATGAGGCGCTCACGACCGACCAGCATCAGCACCACGAGGAAGAGGCCGATCCAGAAGGTCCAGTACTGCGGGGTGATGGAGGAGATCCAGTCCTGCATCAGCTTGAAGATCACGGCGCCGATGACGCCGCCGTAGAGCCAACCCGTGCCGCCGATCACCACCAGCAGCATGAGGTCGGCCGAGCGATGGAACTCGAACACGTCCACCGAGGCGAAGCTCGTGGTCTGTGCCAGCAGCGCACCGGCCGCACCAGCCACGCCGGCGGCAATGGTGTAGATCACGGCCAGGCGCGCGGTCACCGGGATGCCGATGGCCATGGCGCGCAGGCGGTTGTCACGCAGCGCCATCAGCGTGCCACCAAAGGGCGAATGCACGAGGCGACGCGCCAGCACGAAGAAGATGATGAGCACGCTCAACGAGTACCAGGCGGCGGTGCGGCCGTAGAGATCGAACTCGAAGGTGCCGAGCAGCGGCCCCATCACCACGCCCTGCAGACCGTCGGCGCCACCCGTGAAGTCGAGCTTGTTGGCCAGCTCCATGAGAATCATGGCCACGCCCATGGTCACCATCAGGCGCGTGAGGTCGGTGCCACGCATGATGGTCAGCGAACACAGCGCACCCAGCAGCGTGGACACCGCGATGGCGAAGGCCAGGCCCACCAGCGGGTCGGGCATGACGTGCTTGGCGAAGAGAGCGGCCGAGTAGGCGCCCATGCCGAAGAAGGCGGCGTGGCCCAGCGAGACGATGCCCGCATAGCCCAGGATCAGGTCGAGCGAAATCGCGAACAGCGCGACGATGGCAATCTCGTTGACGATCAGCGAGTGGCCGCCGAGCACCAGGGGCAAGGCCAGCGCCACGAGCCAGAACAGCGGCTCCCAGAGCTTCCAGCGCTGCTTGTCGAGCAGGGAAGTTTGCGCGGTGTTCATCACTTGCCCCCCTTGCGCACGAACAGGCCCTGCGGACGCCAGATCAGGATGACGATCATCAGGAAATACACGATGAAGGCGCCGAAGCGCGGGATGTAGTACTTGCCGGCCACGTCGGCAATGCCCAGCAGCAGCGCCGCCAGCAGCGGGCCGGTGATGGAGGAGGTGCCGCCGACAGCGACCACGATCAGGAAATAGATCATGTTCTTGAGCGGGAAGCTCGGGTCCAGGCCCAGCACTTCGGCGCCGAGCGCGCCGCCCAGGCCCGCCAGACCGGAGCCGACTGCGAAGGTCAGCAGGAACACGACGTTGACGTTGATGCCCAGGCCCGCGGCCACGCGCTGGTCGTCCACGGAGGCGCGCAGGCGGCTGCCGAAGCGGGTCTTGGCCAGGATGTACTGCAGGGCGATGGTCAGCGCGGCGCAGATGGCGATGATGAAGAGACGGTAGTGCCCCATGCCCAGCATCCAGTCGCCCTGGCCGATCTCGGTGCGGCCCTTGAGCCAGTCGGGCAGCTGGATGATCTGCTGGCCGGAGGTCATGAAGTAGTCCATGGCCGCCACGGCCATGAAAGTCAGGCCGATGGAGAACAGCACCTGCTCCAGGTGCGGCTTGCTGTACATGGGCCGGTAGAGCGTGCGCTCGAGCACGGCGCCAATCAGCGCCACGCCGACGAAGGCGATGGGGAGGCAGAGCAGGAAGGGGACGTCCATGCGCTGCATCAGGATGATGGTCATGTAACCACCGACCATGGCGAAGGCGCCGTGGGCCAGGTTGATGAAGTTCATCAGACCCATGGTGACGGACAGGCCGACCGCCAGGATGAAAAGCAGCATGCCGTAGGCAATGCCGTCAAAGAGGATCGTCAACATGGAGTGTAGGGTTCAGGTCAGGACAAAAAACATGGGCGCCACCCTGAGGGGTGGCGCCCATGGTGGTCCGCTTACTTCGTCTTGCCGGGATCCTTGACGTCCTTGATGACGTCGAACTCGACGTTGTAGAGCTCACCGCCCTGCTTCTCGACCTTGCGCAGGTAGATGTTGTGCACCACGTCACGGGTCTGCGCGTCGATGAACATGGGGCCACGCGGGCTCTCCCAGACCTGGCCCTTCATGGCCGCCAGCAGGGCATCGCCGCCGCCCTGGCCCTTGGTGGCCTTGAGCGCTTCATAGATCACGCGCATGCCGTCATAGCCGCCGACGGCCATGAAGTTCGGGCGCATGCCCTTGTTGGCCTTCTTGAAGGCCTCGACGAACTTCTTGTTGGTGGGCGAGGGATGGGCCGCCGAGTAGAAATGCGCCGTCACCACGCCCAGGGCGCCGTCGCCCATGTCGTTGAGCTGGTCGTCGTCGGTGATATCGCCGGGGCCAATCAGCTGGATGCCGGCCTTGTCCATGCCACGCTCGAGGAACTGCTTCATCACGGCCGCGCCGGCGCCCGAGGGCACGAAGACGAAGAGCGCGTCGGGCTTGGCATCACGCACCTTCTGCAGGAAGGGGGCGAAGTCGGGGTTGCGCATGGGCACGCGCAGCGACTCGATGACCGTGCCACCGTTGAAGATGAAACGGTCCTTGAAGAACTTCTCGGCATCGTGGCCCGGGCCGTAGTCGCTGACCAGGGTCACCACCTTCTTGATGCCGCCCTTGCTCGTGGTCCAGTCGGCCATGGCCACCGACGACTGTGCCAGCGTGAAGCTGGTGCGCACGATGTAGGGGGAGGACAGGGTGATGCTGGAGGTGCCGGCGGCCATCACGACCATCGGGGTCTTGGACTGGGTGGCGATCGGTGCGGTGGCGAAGGCCGAAGGCGTGATGCCGAAACCGGCCAGCACATTGACCTTGTCGTTCACGACCAGTTCCTGCGCCAGGCGCTTGGTCACGTCGGGCACGCTGGTGTCGTCCTTGATGATCAGCTGCACCTTCTTGCCGCCGACGGTGTCGCCATGCTGGGCCATGTAGAGCTTGGCCGCGGCCTCGATCTGACGGCCGGTGGACGCCTGCTGACCGGTCATGGGCAGGATCAGGCCGATCTTGAAGGTGTTGTCCTGGGCCAGCACGGCCGTGGAAGACAGCGCTGCCAACGCCAGCGCCGACGCGCTCAGAAACACTCGCTTTTTCATGAAAGACTCCTAAATAGGTGTTATCACTCCACGCACCCGGTCCGGAAACGCGCAGGAGCGAGCCTGTACGTGTACGCGAAGGTGCATTACTTTCGCCTCAAACCGAATCATGCGCAAGTCAAATTCCGGACTGATAGATATAACGGTTTGAAATATCTTAACCCTGCCCAGACAAGAAAAAACCGGTCGGGCATCGCGCCGGACCGGTTCGCCCAAGAGCGCTGCCCGCTCAGTAGCGCAGACGCCCCTCCTGGTCGACCACGGCAATGTCCACGAAGCTGCTGCCGACATTGCCCTTGGAGAAATCGACCCGGAAACCGCCGAGCTCCACCTCGCCCATGGACTGCAGGCTCTTGGCCAGCGCGGCCGGCGTGATCTCGCCGCGGATACGGCGCAGGCCCTCGCCCACGATGCGCGCGGCGATATAGCCCTCGAGCTGAAAGGGGGTGTAGCTGCTCACCTCGGGTGACGTCGCCTTCATCGCACTCTGGAATTCACGCAGCAACGGCCGCACCTTGTTGTTGGGATTGGGATAGGTCTGCGCGATGCCGATGCCGCGCGCCCCATCGGCCCCGGCCAGCTTGACCAGCAGGCCCGGCGGCACATAGGACAGCACGAAGATGGTCTGGGTCACGCCGGCCTTGCGCAGCTGGGCCACGCCCTGCGCCATGAAGGGCGGCGCACCGACAACGATCACGCCCTGGGCATTGAGCTTGGCCACGTCGTCGGCAGCCTTGGCCAGCACGGCCGGGTCCAGCGTACCCTGCACGCCCTTGACCTCCAGGCCCTTGTTCTTGGCCACTTCGTCGGCCACCACCTTCATGCCGGAGGTGCCGATCGGGATCTCCTGGTGCAGCACCGCCAGCTTCGTCATGCCCAGGGTGCTGGCGTGCTTGACGATCTCCTCGAGCTGCTGCTTGTCGCCCGCGCGCACGTGAAAGAGCTTCGGATGCCCCGGGTTGCGGAAGGGCTCGGCGCCGGGAATGGCGTTCATGACCACCACGTCGTACTTGTCGAGCAGCTTATCGTTGAGCATGCGCTGGATGGAGGCCGAGCCGATGGGCGAGATCAGCGCCACGGGCTGCCGCTGCATGGCCCGCTCCAGCGCCGAGACGAAACCATCGGGCTTGTAGGTGTCGTCGATCTCGAACACCACCACCTTGCGGCCGTTGATGCCTCCCACCCTGTTGACCTGGGCGGCCCAGGCCTTGAGACCCTGGTTGACCTCGGGCGCGTCGGGCACCGGGATGCCAGTGAAAGGACCCACCTGACCGATCACGATGTCTTGGGCCGAAACCGCTTGCGCCAGCACCACCGCCATCCCCAACACCAAGCGGGTTGCCCAACGGGCCAAGGTCTGTCTCAGCAGCATCTGTCTTCCTTTTCTGTTCATCGGGAGGCCGGCAGGGTCTGTGGACTGCCGCCCGTGGCGAGTGTGCGTCCGGCAGGGGGCGGGAACCAGTACAAAATCATTCCATGTGATATGCCGCCCTGCGATAACTGGTCCATAATCCGCATCCTGAATGACGTACCCCACGTCGGCCTGTCCCCCGCTCAAGAAAGAGGAGATCTCCTATGACGCTACGTACCACCCCGCCCTTCCGCGCCGACCACGTCGGCAGCTTCCTGCGTCCCAAGTACCTGTTGGAAGCGCGTGAGCAGAGGGCCAAGGGCGAGATCACGGCCGAGCAGCTGCGCAAGGTCGAGGACAAGGCGATCACCGAGATCGTGAAGTTCCAGGAAGACGTGGGCCTGCAGAGCATCACCGACGGCGAGTTCCGCCGCACCTACTTCCACGTCGACTTCCTGGAGCAGATCGGCGGCGTCAAGACCGACATCCCCGTCACCGTGGTCAAGCCCGACGGCACCAAGGAACTGGCGCCGCCCGTGATGCGCGTGATCGACAAGGTGCGCCACGTCAAGGACATCCAGCTCGCCGACTTTCAATACCTCAAGAGCCAGATCGCCCCGGGCCGCGGCAGCGTGGCCAAGGTCACCATCCCCTCGCCCACCATGCTGCACTTCCGCGGCGGCCGTGCCGGCATCAGCAAGGAACACTACCCCGAGCTTGAGCCGACGTTCTACGACGATGTGGCCCAGGCGTATGGCGACGAACTGCGCAGCCTGGCGGCCGCCGGTTGCACCTATGTGCAGATGGACGATACCAACCTGGCCTATCTGTGCGACGAGAAGATGCGCGAAGCCGCGCGCCAGCGTGGCGACGACCCCAATGAGCTGCCGCACCGCTACGCCAAGTTCATCAACAAGGTCGTGGCCCAGAAGCCGGCCGGTATGACCCTGGCCATGCACCTGTGCCGCGGCAACTTCAAGAGCACGCATGCGGCCTCGGGCAACTACGAGCCCGTGGCCGAAGCCCTGCTGAGGGAGATGAACCTCGACGCCTACTTCCTGGAGTACGACGACGACCGCAGCGGCGACTTCCGTCCCCTGCGCTACCTCGCGCCGGGCAAGATCGTGGTGCTGGGCCTGGTGACCACCAAGTTCGGCAAGCTCGAGTCCAAGGACGATCTCAAGCGCCGGATCGACGAGGCCGCCAAGTACGTGCCCCTGGAGCAGCTCTGCCTGTCACCCCAGTGCGGCTTCTCCAGCACCGTGCACGGCAACGACATCGCGGTGGAAGACCAGCGTGCCAAGCTGCGCCTGGTGATCGAGACGGCCCAGGAGGTCTGGGGCAGCGCCTGATTCCGGATTTGCTTCGTGAAAAGGCGGCCTTCAGGCCGCCTTTTTTTCTGCGCTGGCGTAGGGTTTGCCGTGGCTGGAGCGCTCGCTGACCAGACGGAAGGCATAGTCCAGCGCGGCCTCGAGCGAGAGCTCGATGGCCTGCCGCTCCTGCTCCGTCAGATAGAACATCAGATCCACGTCGTGGCGCACATAACGCGCCGGCAGGCGGTTGAGGGCCACGCAGGCGACGTCGGCCAGGGCATCGGGCATCAGGTCCGGGCGCTTGCTGGCGCGCCGCAACACCTCTTCGAACACGAGCCGTTCGTAGTAGTTGTGGACCTGCTCGAAATTGCTGATCATGACCGCCTCCAGTGCTGAGCAATCACGTTATCAGGTCCGTACGGGCCTGACAAGCGGCCCGTGGCTCAGGGCGCCAGACCCAGCAGGCGCACGGCGTTGTCCTTGAGGATGCCGGGCATGACCTCGGGCTTGAAGCCGGCCTCTTCAAAATCCTTCATCCAGCGCTCGGGCGTGATCAGCGGGTAGTCCGAGCCGAACAGGACGCGGTCTTTCAGCAGGGTGTTGGCGTACTGCACGAGCTGCTTCGGAAAGTACTTGGGGCTCCAGCCCGAGAGGTCGATCCAGACGTTGGGCTTGTGCGTGGCCACCGACAGCGCTTCGTCCTGCCAGGGGAAGCTGGGGTGCGCCATGACGATCTGCATGTCGGGAAAACTGATGGCCACGTCATCCAGATGCATGGGGTTGCTGTACTCCAGGCGCAGGCCGCCGCCGCAGCGCATCCCACTGCCGATGCCGCTGTGGCCCGTGTGGAAGATGGCGGGCAGCTTGTACTCGGCGATCACCTCGTAGATGGGCCAGGCCATCTTGTCGTAAGGGTGGTAGCCCTGGACCGTGGGATGGAACTTGAAGCCCTTGACGCCGTGCTCCTCGATCAGGCGGCGCGCCTCGCGTGCGCCCATCTTGCCCTTGTGCGGATCGACGCTGCCGAAGGCCATCATCATGTCGCTGTTGGCCTTGGCGGCCTCGGCGATTTCCTCGTTCGGGATGCGGCGACGCCCCAGATTGGACTCGCTGTCCACCGTGAACATGATCAGGCCGATCTTGCGCTCACGGTAATAGGCCACGGTCTCGGCAATGGTCGGCCGGCGGTTGGAACGGAAGTACTTGTCCGCCGCGCGGTCGTATTCCTCGCCGTAGTTGTCAAAAGGGTTCCAGCAGCTGACTTCGGCGTGCGTGTGCACGTCAATGGCGATGAGGTTCTTGTGGTCCATGACCTTCTCCGGGCTGAGGCCATCGGATGGGATGGCCTAGGGTAAACACTGATGAAAAGCAGGCAAGGCTTGCTTGAACTGGTTATATTTCATAACCATAATCGATTCCCGAAAGAAACACAAGATGAACAACCCTGACCTCCACTTTGAACGCCGCGGCGAGCACCAGGAAATCGCCGTCATCCGCCTGACCCGGCCCGCCAAGCGCAACGCCCTCAACGATGGTCTGATCCTCGCCCTGCGCAAGCTGTTCGAGGAGATGCCCGAAGGTGTGCGCGCCGCCGTGCTCGACGGCGAGGGCGATCACTTCTGCGCCGGTCTGGACCTCAGCGAACTGAAAGAGCGTGACGCCGGCCAAGGCCTGCACCATTCGCGCATGTGGCACGCCGCACTCGAACAGGTGCAGTACGGCCCGGTGCCCGTCATCGCCGCGCTGCATGGCGCCGTGGTCGGCGGCGGCCTGGAACTGGCGGCCGCTTGCCACATCCGCGTGGCCGACGAGTCCACTTTCTACGCCCTGCCCGAGGGCTCGCGCGGCATCTTCGTGGGCGGGGGCGGCGCGGTGCGCATCCCGCGCCTGATCGGCGCCGCACGCATGACCGACATGATGCTCACGGGCCGCGTCTACAACGCCGTCGACGGCGAAAAGGCGGGCTTTGCGCAGTACCTCGTGCCGCAGGGCACGGCTTTCGACAAAGCCCTGGAGCTGGCCGCGCGGGTGGCGGAAAACGCGCCCCTGACCAACTACGCCCTGATCCACGCCCTTCCCCGCATTGCCGAGCAGCCGGCCGACCAGGGCTTCCTCACCGAAGCCATGATGGCCGCCATCGCCCAGAGCGCACCCGAAGCCAAACAACGTGTACGCGCCTTCCTCGAAGGCAAGGCCGCCAAGGTCAGCAAGGGCTGACACCTGGACAAAAGACGACCCATGAGCGAGACGAACCAGACCTCCCCGCGCTACCGCCCCGTGCCCTTCGGCGTGACCCGTGTGACCGTGCGCGAAGGCGCGCCTGGCACCCGTTATGTGCAGGCCGAGCTGCCCCTGGGCGCCTATGCCCGCCGACTCAGCGATTTCCTGGTCCACTGGGCCGAAGCCGAACCCGAGCGCAGCTTCATGGCGCGCCGCGCTCAGCTGGGCGAAGGCCGTACCGGCGAGTGGCAACACATCAGCTACGCCCACGCGCTGGACGCGGCAGGCCGCATCGGCCAGGCCCTGCTGGACCGCAAGCTCACGCCCGAGCGGCCCGTGGTGATCCTCAGCGAAAACACGCTGGAGCACGCCCTGCTCTCGCTGGGCTGCATCTACGCCGGCATCCCCTACTGCCCGGTCTCGCCGGCCTATGCCACGGTGAGCCAGGACTACGACAAGCTCAAGCACGTGCTGGCCACGCTCACCCCGGGCCTGGTCTACGCCGCCGATGGCGCACGCTACGGCAAGGCGATCCAGGCCACGGTGGGCGCCGATGTTGAGGTCGTGCTGGCCCAGGGCAGCATCGACGGTCGCAAGACCACGAGCTTTGATGCACTGCGCAACACCGCCGCGACCGAGGCAGTGGACGCGGCGATGCATGCCGTACGCCCGGACACCATCGCCAAGTTCCTCTTCACCTCGGGCTCGACGAAGATGCCCAAGCCGGTGATCAACACCCACCGCATGTGGTGCGCCAACCTGCAGCAGATCACCCTGTCCATGCCGGTGATCGCCGAGGCCCCACCCATCTTCGTGGACTGGCTGCCCTGGAACCACACCTTCGGCGGCAACCACAACGTGGGCCTGACGCTGATGCACGGCGGTACGCTCTACATCGACGACGGCAAACCCACGGCCGCACTCATCGGCGAAACCCTGCGCAACCTGCGCGAGATCGCACCCACGCTGTACTTCAACGTGCCCACAGGCTTCGAGATGATCGCTCAGGCCATGAAGAGCGATGAGGTGCTGCGCAAGAAGCTGCTCTCACGCGTGCGCATGTTCTTCTACTCCGGCGCCGGGCTGGCCCAGCCCGTCTGGGACAGCCTGCACCAGACGGCCGAAGCTGAAGTGGGCGAGCGCATCGTTATGGCCACCGGTCTAGGCATGACCGAGTCAGCACCCTCGGCCATGTTCACCAACAGCCCCAATGTGAAGGCCGGCGACATCGGCACGCCCGTACCCGGCATGACGCTCAAGCTGGTCGACGTGGACGGCAAGACCGAGGTGCGCTACAAGGGCCCCAACGTCACGCCGGGCTACTGGCGCTCAGAGCAAGCCACGCGCGAGGCCTTTGATGAGGAGGGTTATCTGTGCACCGGCGACGCCGTGCAGTGGATCGACCCGAACGACATCCATCGCGGCCTGAAGTTCGACGGCCGCATCGCCGAGGACTTCAAGCTCTCCACTGGTACCTTCGTCAGCGTGGGACCGATGCGCGCCAAGGTGATCGTCACCGGCGCGCCCTATGTGCAGGACGTGGTGCTCACGGGCCTGAACATGAAGGAAGTCGGCGCGCTGATCTTCCCCTCGCCCGCCTGCCGCGCGGTCAGCGGCCTGCCGGACGATGCCCCCTGGGCCGATGTGCTGGCCAGCGCGCCGGTGCGGGATCGCTTCCAGGCCGTGGTCAACGAGCTGGCCCGCCAGGCGACCGGCAGCGCCAATCGCATCGCCCGCGCCCTGCTGCTGGCCGAGCCCCCCTCGATCGACAAGGGCGAGGTCACCGACAAGGGCTCGATCAATCAACGCGCCGTGCTCAAGCACCGTGATGCGCTCGTGCAGGCCCTGCACGACGATACGGCCGCCGGCATCCTCAAACCTCAAGCCTGAACCACCGTATGAAGATCCAAGGACAAGCAGCGCTCGTGACCGGTGGCGCCTCCGGCCTGGGCGAAGCCACGGCGCGTGAACTCGCGCGCCTGGGCGCCAAGGTGGCCGTGCTCGACGTCAACGCCGCGCTCGCCGAAAAAGTGGCGGCCGATATCGGTGGTGTGGCCTGCGTCTGCGACATCACCAACACCGACAGCGTCACCGCCGCACTGGCCAAGGCCGCGGCCGCCCACGGCCCGGCGCGCATCCTCATGAACATCGCCGGTATCGGCACGGCCAAACGCATCGTCGGCAAGGACGGCAAGCCGGCGCCGCTGGAAGACTTCACACGCGTGATCAACGTCAACCTGATCGGCAGCTACAACATCAGCCGTCTGTTCGCTGCTGAGTGCGTCAAGCTCGATGCACTTGAAGACGGCGAACGCGGCGTCATGATGTTCACGGCTTCGGTCGCCGCCTTCGATGGCCAAGTCGGCCAGCAGGCCTACAGCGCCTCCAAGGGCGGCCTGGTCGGCATGACCCTGCCCATGGCGCGCGATCTCGCGCAGCACGGCATCCGCGTCTGCACCGTCGCCCCCGGCCTCTTCGCCACGCCGCTCATGAAGGAGCTGCCCGAAGAGGTACAGGCCACGCTCGCCGCGTCCATCCCCTTCCCCAAGCGCCTGGGCCACCCCGAGGAGTTCGCCCAGCTTGCGGCCCACATCGTGAGCAACGGCCACCTCAATGGCGAGGTGATCCGCCTCGACGGCGCGCTACGCATGGCGCCGCGCTAGGGCCTATACACACTGATTTCTCAAGATGCGTTGCGGATCAAAAAAGTCATGCGGTAGGCGCGTGGACGCAGCCGGGGTAACCCCCGGCAAGTCCGCGCAACACCCCGCATGGCTTTTTTGGCCGCAACCCGGAGGGAACGTGCTTAAAAGCGCGCCACTCGTTGTTTCGCTCCTAGTCCAGGCGGCCAGCCTGGACGTCGTCGCGCGCCGAGATTGGCGCGCTTTTAAGCACGTTCGCACTTGAGAAATCAGTGTGTATAGGCCCACCCCTTCCCGTTCCCCCACCACCAACCACTGCACAGGAGACAAACCATGATGCAACGTCGCACCTTCGTTCAAGCCGCCGCGGGCGCCACCGCCCTGGCCGCCCTGCAACCCCTGGCCGCCCTGGCCCAGGTGGGCCAGCCCAAGATCTACTACGGCTTCCCCGCCGGCAGCGCCGGCGACAGCCTGGCCCGCCGCGTGGCCGAGAAGCTGGGCGGCACGCCCTACGCCAGCAACAACGCCGTGGTGGAGAACAAGCCTGGCGCTGGCGGCCGCATCGTGCTGGAGACCCTCAAGTCCTCGCCCGCCGACGGCTCCGTGCTCACGCTGGCCCAGGCCTCGGCGCTGACCATCTATCCGCACGTGTACACCAAGATGAACTACGCCATGGCGGACTTCGCGCCCATCTCCATCGGCGCGCACATGATCTTCGCCCTGGCCATCGGGCCGCTGGTGCCCGAGAGCGTCAAGACCCTGCAGGACTTCGTGGCCTGGGCCAAGGCCAATCCCGAGAAGTCCAGCTTCGGCTCGCCGGGCGCGGGCTCCATGCCGCACTTTGTCGGTTCGCTGTTCGGTATCAACGCGGGCATCACCTTCCAGCACATTCCCTTCCGCGGCTCACTGCCCGCGGTGAACGACACCGTGGGGGGACAGATCGCTGCCTGCGTGACGCCCACGGGTGACTCGTTGGCCCATGCCCGCGCTGGCAAGCTGCGCATCCTGGCCGTCTCGGCGCCCAAGCGTGTGGCCGCTCCCGACGCACCGACCTTCGCCGAACTCGGCTATCCCGAGATCGTGGCGGAAGAGTGGTTCGGCTTCTTCGCTCCCGCCAAGACGCCCGCCAGCGTGCTCAACGCGGCCAACAGCGCCATTCGCGCTGCGCTGCGCGACCCAGGCGTGGTCGACGGCCTGGCCAACGTCGGTCTGGTCGCCGCAGGCGGCAGCTCGATGCAGGACATGCGCAACTCGCTGGACGCCGAGTTCAAGCGCTGGGGCCCGCTGGTGAAGAAGGTCGGCTTCACGGCTGAATCCTGAGCCGCCTGAACACCGGGCGGTCGCACTGACCCGCCCGGCATCAGCCCTCTGCAGCCCCGGCGGCAGAGGGCTTGTTTTTCCACCGTCCGCAAAACTACCAGCCCGCCCGCCGCCATGGACTACCAGCCCCGTCTCGACGAGATCAAGCGCCTGCTCTTTGGCGTACTCCAGGCCCCGCAGCATTTGCGCGCCCTGCTGCCCTTTGCCGAGATCGATGTAGACCTGATGCAGCAGGTGCTGGACGAAGCCGGCAAATTCGTCGCCCACGAGATTGCGCCGCTGCAGCGCGTCGGTGATGAGGTGGGCGCGCGCTTCGAGGGCGGGCAGGTCACCATGCCACCGGGTTTCCGCGCCGCCTACCAGGCCTTCTGGCAGGCCGGCTGGCCCGCCCTGGCCAACGCGCCTGAAGACGGCGGCCAGGGCCTGCCCGCCGTGCTGGAGGCCGTGCTCTACGAAATGCTCACGGCGGCCAACCACGGCTGGACCATGGCCCCCGGCCTGCTGCACGGCGCCTACGAATGCCTCAGGCACCACGGCGGCGACGAACTGAAAGCTCGCTATTTGCAGAAGATCGCCACTGGCGAGTGGCTGGCCACGATGTGCCTCACCGAAGCCCAGGCTGGCAGCGACCTGGGGCTGGTGCGCACCAAAGCCCAAGCGCAGACGGATGGCAGCTATCGCATCACCGGCGGCAAGATCTTCATCTCGGGCGGTGAGCATGACCTCACGGACAACATCGTGCACCTGGTGCTCGCGCGTCTGCCCGACGCACCGGCTGGCCCCAAAGGGCTGTCGCTTTTCCTGGCACCCAAGCTGCTGCCCGACGGTACACGCAATGGCGTGTTTTGCGAGCGTATCGAGGAGAAGATGGGCCTGCACGGCAGCCCGACCTGTGTGCTGCGCTTCGAAGAGGCCACGGGCTGGCTGGTGGGTGAGGCCAACAAGGGCCTCAACGCCATGTTCGTGATGATGAACGCCGCGCGCCTGCATGTAGGTCTGCAGGGCATCGCGCTGCTCGAAGCCGCCTGGCAGAAAGCCAGCGCCTACGCGGCCGAGCGCCGCCAGATGCGCGCGCCCGGCGCCAGCGCCACCAGCCTGATCCAGGACCACCCGGCGATCCAGCGTATCCTCACCACACAGCGCGCCTGGATCGATGGCGGCCGTCTGCTAGCCTACCGCACGGCCATCGAGCTGGACATGATCAAGCACCACCCCGATGCGGCGCGCCGCGAGGCCGGGCAGCGCTGGTGCAGCCTGGTGACACCCG
Source organism: Hylemonella sp. (assembly GCF_027532185.1). Lineage (GTDB taxonomy): Bacteria > Pseudomonadota > Gammaproteobacteria > Burkholderiales > Burkholderiaceae_C > Hylemonella. Next base: position 333,743 of record NZ_JAPZSV010000003.1, read on the forward strand.
TGCTCAAGGCCGCCTGGACGCGCCAGGGCTTCCTGGGCGCGAGCGACTGCCTGCAGGTCTTCGGCGGCCACGGCTATGTGCGTGAATGGGGGATCGAGCAGATCGTGCGCGACGCGCGCATCACCATGATCTACGAGGGCACCAACGAGATCCAGGCCATCGACCTGTTGCTGCGCAAGGTGCTGCCCAACGGCGGCGTCGCCCTGGGCGCCTTGCTCGACACCCTCGCGGCCGACGGGCCGCTGCCCGCCGAGGTGCAGCAGCGCTTCGAGCAGCTGCGCGCCTTGACGCGCCGGCTGGCGCAGGCCGCAGCCGGCCAGGCCGAGCTGCCTTACTGGGTCGCTGACGATTTTCTGCAGGCCCTGGCGCTGGCGCTGCTGGGCTGGGCTGGCGCGCGCATAGGCGCGGCGCAGCAGGACTGGCAGGCACCAGCCCGCGCGCTGCGACACTGGGTGCTGCCAGAATTCGCCCTGCGCCTGCAGATCATCGAACAACACCTCTCGGAAACCGGAACCACCCACGCCTGAACCATGGCCACCCGCAAGCCCGCCCCCGACACCGCCGTTGAACAGGTCGACACCAGCTACCTTGAAGGTCTGGTCGGCTACAACGCCCGCCGTGCCACGCTGGTCATCGTCGATGCCTTCCTGCGCAATATGGCGGTCTATGGCCTCAAGCCGGTCGAGTTCTCGGTGCTCTCGTTGATCGCCCACAACCCGGGCATCACCTCGCGCCAGCTGTGCAGCACGCTCAACATCCAGCCGCCCAATCTCGTGGGCATGATCAACCAGCTGCAGCGGCGTGAACTGATCACACGCCGCCCGCACCCGCACGACGGCCGGGCCATGGGGCTGCACCTCACGCCCGCTGGACGCAAGCTGGTCAAGCAGGCCGAACTCACAGCCTCCGAGCTGGAAGACGCCGCGACCGCCCGCCTCAGCCCTGCCGAACGCAAGACGCTCATGCAGCTGCTCAGAAAAATTTATATTTGATGCAATATTTCACGCCCGCGACACGCGTCCGGGCGTCAGGGTAGATACGGGGGGCCCTATCAGCTATTAATCTTGTAGCAGTCCGAAATCTGCGCTATAGTCCGCCTTCGCCAGCCCGTGGGAACTGGCCCGGGGAGGACGCGTCAGCCGCACCGCAGGCGGCGCACCAAGGAGTGCTGCTGAATGAGCTACAAGGAAAACGCCGCCATCGGCCAGTTGCTGGCTCTGCTGGAGTCCCGCTACGCGATGCGTGTGCTGTGGGCCTTGCGCGATGGTCACGCCCAGACCTTCCGCCTGCTGCAAGACAGCGTGGGCGGCATCACCCCCAACACCCTGAACACCCGGATCAAGGAATTACGGGAAGCCGGCCTGCTCAACCACGGCAGCGAAGGCTATCTGCTCACCAGCAGCGGTGCCGAACTTACCCGTCGCCTGGGCGAACTGCCCGCCTTTGCCAGCAAATGGGCGACCAGCCAGGCGCGCAAGGCGCGCTGACCCCGCTGGCATAATCCGTCCTTCGCCCGCTGGCGCCGGGTCTTCGCGACCGGCCTCGCCAGCTATCAAAACAGTAGCAAGAAGGACCACGCCATGGCCATCGTCACCACCCCCTCCGGCCTGCAGTACGAAGACACCGTGCCCGGCACCGGCGCTGAAGCCACCCGCGGCCAGGACGTGACCGTCCACTACACCGGCTGGCTCTGGAACGACGGCGTGCAAGGCGCCAAGTTCGACTCCAGCAAGGATCGCAACGACCCCTTCCAGTTTTCGCTCGGTGCCGGCATGGTGATCCGCGGCTGGGACGAGGGCGTGGCCGGCATGAAGATCGGCGGCACGCGCGTGCTCATCATCCCCGCCAGCCTGGGCTACGGCGCCCGTGGCGCCGGCGGCGTGATCCCGCCCAATGCGACCCTGAAGTTCGAAGTCGAACTGCTGGCCCTGGCCGGCTGATCCCCCTGCCCGGCCGCCTGGCGGCCGGCGCCTGTCCCGCTCTTGAAACGGTCGGCACCGCCCCCATCTGGCCTGCTGACTCTTCATTTCCCCCGAAAACATGTCCGATACGCAAGCCACGCCCCTGCCCGAAGAAGCGCCGGGCACATCCCCTGACGGCGCCGCCGCCGATCCCCTGACCCAGCTCCAGGCCGAGTTGGCGGAGCTCAAGGCCAAGAGCGCCGAGCTGGCCGACCAGTATCTGCGCGCCAAGGCCGAGGCCGAGAACGCCCGCCGCCGCGCCGAGGATGAAATCAGCAAGGCCCGCAAGTTTGCCGTCGAGTCCTTCGCCGAGAGCCTGCTGCCCGTGGCCGACAGCCTGGAAGCGGGCCTGGTGATCAAGGACGCCACGTCCGAGCAGATCCGCGAGGGTGCCGAAGCCACGCTGCGCCAGCTCAGCGCCGCGCTGGAGCGCAACAAGGTCATCGCAATCGCGCCCGCGCCCGGCGCCAAGTTCGATCCCCACCAGCACCAGGCGATCAGCATGGTGCCGTCCGAGCAGGAAGCCAACACCGTGGTCAGCCTGCTGCAGAAGGGCTACACCATTGCAGACCGCGTGCTGCGCCCGGCCCTGGTGACCGTGGCCGCCCCCAAATAAAGACTTGAAAGCCGGAAAGTTATCCACACCTACGGCACATCCGAATTTCCAAGCATCTCAGGAGTAAGAACATGGGCAAAATCATCGGCATCGACCTCGGCACCACCAACAGCTGCGTGGCCATCATGGAAGGCAACAGCACCAAGGTGATCGAGAACGCGGAAGGTGCGCGCACCACACCGTCCATCGTCGCCTACCAGGAGGACGGTGAAGTGCTGGTCGGCGCCTCGGCCAAGCGCCAGGCGGTCACCAACCCCAAGAACACGCTCTACGCGATCAAGCGCCTGATCGGTCGCAAGTTCACCGAGAAGGAAGTGCAGAAGGACATCGACCTGATGCCCTACAGCATCGTGGCCGCCGACAACGGCGACGCCTGGGTGGAAGTGCGCGGCAAGAAGATCTCGGCCCAGCAGGTCAGCGCCGATATCCTGCGCAAGATGAAGAAGACCGCCGAGGACTACCTGGGCGAGACCGTGACCGAGGCTGTCATCACCGTGCCGGCCTACTTCAACGACGCCCAGCGCCAGGCCACCAAGGACGCTGGCCGTATTGCCGGCCTGGACGTCAAGCGCATCATCAACGAGCCCACCGCCGCGGCCCTGGCCTTCGGCCTGGACAAGGGCGGCAAGGGTGACCGCAAGATCGCCGTCTACGACCTGGGCGGCGGCACCTTCGACATCTCCATCATCGAAATCGCCGACGTGGACGGCGAGATGCAGTTCGAGGTGCTGTCCACCAACGGCGACACCTTCCTGGGCGGCGAGGACTTCGACCAGCGCATCATCGACTACATCATCGGCGAGTTCAAGAAGGAACAGGGCGTGGACCTGACCAAGGACGTGCTCGCCCTGCAGCGCCTGAAGGAAGCCGCCGAGAAGGCCAAGATCGAGCTGTCCAGCTCGGCCTCGACCGACATCAACCTGCCCTACATCACGGCCGACGCCTCGGGTCCCAAGCACCTGAACATCAAGCTGACCCGCGCCAAGCTGGAAAGCCTGGTGGAAGAGCTGATCGAGCGCACCATCGCTCCCTGCCGCACCGCCATCAAGGACGCCGGCGTGAGTGTGAGCGACATCCAGGACGTGATCCTGGTCGGCGGTATGACCCGCATGCCCAAGGTGCAGGACAAGGTCAAGGAATTCTTCGGCAAGGAGCCGCGCAAGGACGTCAACCCCGACGAAGCCGTGGCTGTGGGTGCCGCCATCCAGGGCCAGGTGCTGTCCGGTGACCGCAAGGACGTGCTGCTGCTCGACGTCACCCCGCTGTCCCTGGGCATCGAGACCCTGGGTGGCGTGATGACCAAGATGATCGCCAAGAACACGACCATCCCGACCAAGTTCGCGCAGACCTTCTCCACCGCCGACGACAACCAGCCGGCCGTGACCATCAAGGTCTACCAGGGCGAGCGTGAGATGGCCACCGGCAACAAGCTGCTCGGTGAGTTCAATCTCGAGGGCATCGCCCCCGCACCGCGCGGCCTGCCGCAGATCGAGGTCACCTTCGACATCGACGCCAACGGTATCCTGCACGTGGGCGCCAAGGACAAGGCCACGGGCAAGGAAAACAAGATCACCATCAAGGCCAACTCGGGTCTGTCCGAGGAGGAGATCCAGCAGATGGTGAAGGACGCCGAACTCAACGCCGCCGAAGACAAGAAGCGCCTGGAGCTGGTGCAGGCCCGCAACCAGGCCGACGCCACCGTGCACGGCGTGCGCAAGAGCCTGGCAGAGCATGGTGACAAGCTCGACGCCGGCGAGAAGGACAAGATCGAGGCCGCCGCCAAGGAACTGGAAGAAGCCATCAAGGGCGAGGACAAGGCCGCCATCGAGTCCAAGACCGAAGCCCTGATGCTGGCCAGCCAGAAGCTGGGCGAGAAGCTCTACGCCGAGCAGCAGGCCGCGGCCGCCGGTGCGGCGGGTGCCGCCCCGGGCGCCGAGCAGGCTCAGGCCAGCCGCCCCGCCGACGACAATGTAGTGGACGCCGAAGTCAAGGAAGTGAAGAAGGGTTGATGCCGGACGCCTTGCGCCGCCACAACCCGCCGCGCTCGACGCTTACCCCACGGTAAGGTCAGCGCGGCGTTCCTGCTCTGGAAGTTATAGAACATGGCCAACAAAAGAGACTTTTACGAAATCCTCGGTGTGCCCAAGAACGCCTCCGAGGAGGAGATCAAGAAGGCCTATCGCAAGCTGGCGATGAAGTACCACCCTGACCGCAACCAGGGGGACAGCGCCAAGACCGCCGAGGAAAAATTCAAAGAGGCCAAGGAAGCCTACGAGATGCTCTCGGACGCACAGAAGCGCGCGGCCTACGACCAGTACGGCCACGCCGGGGTGGACCCGAACATGCGCGGCGGCCCGGGTGACGGCTTCGGCGGCGGTTTTGCCGAGGCCTTCGGCGACATCTTCGGCGACATGTTCGGCCAGCAGCGCGGGCGCGGTGGCCGTCAGGTCTACCGCGGCAGCGACTTGAGCTATGCCATGGAGATCACGCTGGAGGAAGCGGCCCACGGCAAGGACGCGCAGATCCGTATCCCCAGCTGGGACAACTGCGGCACCTGCCACGGCAGCGGCGCCAAGCCAGGCACCCAGGCCAAGACCTGCAGCACCTGCCATGGCGCGGGATCGGTGCAGATGCGCCAGGGCTTCTTCAGCGTGCAGCAGACCTGCCCGCACTGCCACGGCACGGGCAAGATCATCCCCGACCCCTGCACCACCTGCCAGGGCCAGGGCCGTATCAAACGCCAGAAGACGCTGGAGGTGAAGATCCCCGCGGGCATCGACGACGGCATGCGCATCCGCAGCGCCGGCAACGGCGAGCCGGGCACCAATGGCGGGCCGCCGGGCGATCTCTACATCGAGATCCGCCTCAAGAAGCACGAGATCTTCGAACGCGATGGCGACGACCTGCATTGCGCCGTGCCTATCAGCATCGTCACGGCGGCGTTGGGCGGCGAGATCGAGGTGCCCACGCTGCAGGGCAAGGCCGCCATCGACCTGCCCGAAGGCACGCAGACCGGCAAGCAGTTCCGTCTGCGGGGCAAGGGCATCAAGGGCGTGCGTTCGAGCTACCCCGGTGACCTGTATTGCCACATCACGGTGGAGACACCTGTCAAGCTCACCGAGCACCAGCGCAAGCTGCTGCGCGAGCTCGATGAGTCGCTCAAGAAGGGCGGCGCCAAGCATTCGCCCGGTGAAGGCAGCTGGGCCGACCGACTCAAGAGCTTCTTCAGCTGAGCCTGCCGCTCCGGATCCAAGCCGCGCGAGCTTCCGCTCCCGCGGCTTTTCTTTTTTGATCTGGGTCATGACAGCCGGGAGCGGGCTCGGTACGATGGCTCCATGAGTGTCTCCATCACCTTCCTCGGCGGGGCCGGCACGGTCACCGGTTCCAAATACCTAGTACGCCATGGCCGCCATACGCTCATGGTGGACTGCGGCCTGTTCCAGGGCTACAAGCAGCTGCGCCTGCGCAACTGGAACCCGCTGCCCGTGGCCCCCGACCAGGTCGATGCCGTGCTGCTGACACACGCCCATCTGGACCACAGCGGCTACCTGCCCCTGCTGGCGCGCGAAGGTTTCCACGGCAGGGTCTGGGCCACGCCGGGCACCCAAGCCCTGTGCAAGATCCTGCTGCCGGACAGCGGGCATATCCAGGAAGAGGACGCGGCCTACGCCAACCGCCACGGCTTCTCCAAACATGCACCGGCCCTGCCGCTGTACACGCGACAGGATGCACTGAACTGCCTGAGCCTGATCAAGCCCGTGGACTTCGGCCACAGCTTCGAGCCCATGCCCGACTGCCGCGCCACCTTCCACCGCGCCGGCCACATCCTGGGCGCGGCCAGCCTGCTACTGGAGATCGCAGGCCGTCGCATCCTGTTCTCGGGTGACCTCGGGCGCAGCGATGACTTCCTCATGCGCGCACCCGAGCCCGCCCCCCAGGCCGACACCGTGCTGATCGAGTCCACCTACGGCGACCGCCTGCATCCGCAGGAGGACGTGCTGGCCGAACTCGGCCCGGCCCTGCAGCGTCTGGCCGCACGCGGCGGCGTGGCCGTGCTGCCGGTGTTTGCCGTCGGCCGCGCGCAGGAGATCCTGCACGCCATTGACGTGCTCAAGCAGCGCGGTGTGATCCCGGCCAAGCTACCCGTCTTCCTCGACAGCCCCATGGCCATCCACACGACGAACCTGTTCGAGCATTTCCCCGACGAGCACAAGCTCGACGCACGTGCCACACGGGCGCTCACGCACAGCGCCACCATGATCAACACACCCGACGAATCCAAAGCCCTCGCGCGCCGCCACGGCCCTATGGTGATCCTGGCCGCCAGCGGCATGGCCACGGGCGGGCGCGTGCTGCACCACCTGACGCTTTACGCCGGCAACCACCGCAATATGATCATCCTCACGGGCTACCAGGCCCCGGGTACGCGCGGCGCCACCCTGTCCAGTGGTGCGTCGTCGGTGCGCATCCACGGCCGCGACGTCAGCGTGGGCGCCGAGATCGTGCAGCTGCAATCAGCCTCGGCCCACGCCGACGCCAAGCAGCTCGAAGCCTGGCTGCACACCCTGCCCTCGGCCCCGGACCAGGTCTACGTGGTCCATGGCGAAGCCGGCGCCGCCGACGCCCTGCGCATGCGCATCGAGCACGGTCTGGGCTGGAGGGCCCTGGTGCCGGAGCATGGATCGACCTGGCCGGCATGAACACGATGCCTTCGCAAGCACGCAGGGTTACCCCCCGTTACAGGGCAGGCCGCTGATCGGTCAGAATGACGGCCCATGAGTCTGCGCCTGTTCCACATCACCGAATTCGCCGATTCCATGCTCACGCCGGCGGCCCAGCGCGAGGCCAGGCATCCGGCGCTGCTTCTGCTGCTGGCCAGCCTCTGGCTCGCCCTGGTGGGCAATGTCCCCCTCTGGCGTGAACTCTCCCGCCTGCCCATGGACGGGGGAAGCTTCGTCTGGATCGCGCTGTGCTTCGCCCTGCTGACCACGGCTGCGCTCGGCCTGCTGCTCAGCCTGCTGAACTGGCCCTGGCTACTCAAGGGTGCAATCACGCTGCTGCTCTGGCTGGCCGCGCTCAACACCGCACTGCTCTGGGCCGGTCATGCCTACCTCAGCGCGGCCTTGGTGCCGCAGGGGCTGCCCATGGTGCTGACCCAGCTGCGGTCCCTGCCGATCTGGCAGCTGCTGCTGGTGCTGGGCGTACTCGCCCTGGTGCCCTCGATCTGGCTCTGGCAGCTCAGGCTGCGCCGCGTGGCCCTGCCCACCCGCCTGCCGCAAAACCTGCTGCTGGCCCTGCTCTTCAGCTGCCTGCTGGCCGCCATCTGGTTTGCAGGCCGCGGCGCCCTGTTGCCGCTGCTGCAGGAGCAGCCGCGCTGGCTGGAACTGCTGAGCCCTTTCAACACCCTGCTGAGCCTGCGCCACTGAGCGCCGGCTCGGGGCAGCAGCCCCCTGCTTTCGCTATGATGGCCGCGTGATATCACCCGGCGGCAAGACCGGGACGCACACGTCAAGGAGGCAGCCTTGGGTACGAGTCCTGAACGGCAGTCCGCGCCGGGCGACGCCAGCGATTTCCAGTCGCTGCTGCTTCAAGCCATCTACGACATCTCGCCCGACGGCATTCTCGTCGTCAACGAGCAGGGCCTGGTGGTCTCGCACAACCGCCCCTTTCTGCAGCTCTGGAACATTGCTCCCAGCAAGCTGCACAGGCGCGACGATGGCACCATGGTGGGCGAATCCGACGCGCCGCTGCTGGCCGAAGTCGTGGCACGGGTGCAGAACCCGGCCGCTTTTCTGGAACGCGTGCGCGAGCTCTACGACAACCCCCAGCTCGACGACCACTGCGAGATCGAACTCAAGGACGGCCGCACGCTCGAGCGCCATTCCACCGTGCTGCGCGACAGTACCGGACGCTACCTGGGTCGGGTCTGGTTCTTCCGCGACATCACGGCCCAGAAAAACCACGAAAGCGCGCTGATCCAGCTGGCCCGGCACGACCCGCTGACCGGTGTGGCCAACCGGCGTTACTTCTTCGAACGGGGAGAGCAGGAGTTCATGCGCAGCAGGCGCTACCACCTGCCGCTGTCCCTGGCACTGATCGACGTGGACCACTTCAAGCAGATCAACGACCAGCTGGGCCACGCCACGGGTGACGAGGCACTCAAGATGCTGAGCCGCAAGTTCAGTGAGCTGCTGCGCGAGAGCGATCTGATCGCGCGCATCGGCGGCGAGGAGTTCGCCATCCTCATGCCCAGCACCGGGCTGGCCGGGGCCGCCCTGATGGCCGAACGCCTGCGCATGGCCGTCACGGAAGCGCCCACTCCTGTGGCGGGGCAGATGCTGAACCTGCGCTTCAGCGCAGGCGTGACCCAGCTCAAGGCCAAGGACCAGTCCATCGAGGACTGCCTACGCCGCGCCGATGAGGCCATGTACAAGGCCAAGCAGGCCGGGCGCGACCGCGTCGAGGCCTGCGCCTGAGTCGGGGACTCAGACTGCGGCGGACAGCGCCTGCAGGCGCTCGCGCGCCGCGCGGTACTCGCGCTTGAGCTGCTCGATGAACTCGCCCGCGCCCTGCACCTGTGTGATGGCACCGATGCCCTGGCCCGAGCCCCAGATGTCTTTCCAGGCCTTCTTGGCGTCACCGCCGAAGTTCATCTTGCTGGGGTCGCTCTCGGGTAGGTTCTCGGGGTCCAGGCCCGCAGCGCGGATGCTGGGGGCCAGGTAGTTGCCGTGCACGCCGGTGAAGAGGTTGCTGTAGACGATGTCGTCCGAATTGCCCTCCACGACAGCCTGCTTGTAGGCGTCGACCGCGCGTGCCTCGTGCGTGGCGATGAAGGCCGAGCCGATGTAGGCAAAGTCCGCACCCATGGCCTGCGCCGCCAGCACCGAAGCGCCGGTGGCGATCGAGCCACTCAGCGCCAGCGGGCCGTCGAACCACTGGCGGATCTCCTGCACCAGGGCAAACGGGCTCTTCACGCCGGCATGGCCGCCCGCGCCAGCGGCTACGGCGATCAGGCCGTCGGCGCCCTTCTCGATGGCCTTGTGGGCGAATTTGTTGTTGATGATGTCGTGCAGCACCACACCGCCGTAGCTGTGCGCGGCCTGGTTGATCTCTTCCCGCGCGCCCAGCGAGGTGATGATGACCGGCACCTTGTACTTCACGCAGAGTTCCATGTCGTGCTCCAGCCGGTCATTGGACTTGTGCACGATCTGGTTGATGGCGAAAGGCGCAGCCGGACGCTGCGGGTGGGCCTTGTTGTGCGCGGCCAGGGCCTCGGTGATCTCGGCCAGCCACTCGTCGAGCTGGGCGGCCGGTCGCGCATTGAGCGCGGGCATGGAGCCCACCACCCCCACGATGCACTGGGCGATCACGAGCTTGGGGTTGCTGATGATGAAGAGCGGCGAACCGATGACGGGCAGGGGCAGGTTCTGCAAGACGGCGGGGAGCTTGGACACAGGGGTCTCCGGAAGAGGAATTCAGGTCATTGTCAGAAAAAACGGCTGCCGCCGATGTCCATCGTGCGACAGCCGTTCGCTACACTTTCAATAGCAGATCAGAAGGCTTCGAGCGCCATCGCGGTCACGCTGGCGGCGCCGGCCACGATGCTGTCACGTGTGCCACCGGCCTTGCTCAGCATGTGCTCGGCGTAGAAACGCGCGGTCGTGATCTTGCTCTGCATGAAGGCGGTGTCCTCGCCACGGGCCAGCTCGGCCTGGGCCACGAGGAGCGCACGCGCCAGCTGCCAGCCCGCCATGAGGTTGCCGGCCAGCATCAGGTAGGGCACGCTACCGGCGTAGACGGCGTTGGGGTCTTTCTCAGACGCCATGAACTCGACCACGTCGACGAAAGCCTGACGGGCAGCGTCCAGGCGCGCGGCCACGGCCAGTGCATCGGCGCTGCCGTTCTTCTTGAGTTCGGCCACGGTAGTGGCCACCTGCTGGGCGATGGCCTTGGCCGTCTGGCCGCCGTCGCGCAGGGTCTTGCGACCCACGAGGTCATTGGCCTGGATGGCGGTGGTGCCTTCGTAGATGGTCAGGATCTTGGCGTCGCGGTAGTGCTGGGCCGCGCCGGTCTCTTCAATGAAACCCATGCCGCCGTGCACCTGCACGCCCAGGCTGGTGACCTCCAGGCTCATCTCGGTGCTGTAACCCTTGACCAGGGGCACCATGAATTCATAGAAGGCCTGGTTGGTCTTGCGCGCCTCGGCGTCCGGGTGGTGATGCGCGGCGTCGTAGGCCGCAGCAGCCACGGAGGCCATGGCACGGCAGCCTTCGGTGTAGGCGCGCATGGTCATGAGCATGCGGCGCACGTCTGGGTGGTGGATGATGGGCGCGCTGGTCTTGAGCGAACCGTCGACCGGGCGGCTCTGCACGCGTTCGCGGGCGTACTGCACGGCCTTCTGATAGGCGCGTTCAGCCACCGCGATGCCCTGCATGCCCACGGCATAACGCGCCGCGTTCATCATGATGAACATGTACTCGAGGCCGCGGTTCTCCTGGCCCACGAGGTAGCCCACGGCGCCGCCATGGTCGCCATACTGCAGCACGGCCGTCGGGCTGGCCTTGATGCCCAGCTTGTGCTCGATGCTCACGCAATGCACGTCGTTGCGTGCGCCCAGCGAGCCGTCCTTGTTGACGAGGAACTTGGGCACGACGAAGAGGCTGATACCCTTGATGCCTTCAGGCGCGCCGGTCACGCGTGCCAGCACCAGGTGGACGATGTTGTCCGCCATATCGTGCTCGCCATAGGTGATGTAGATCTTGGTACCGAAGACCTTGTAAGTCCCATCGGGCTGCGGCTCGGCGCGGCTGCGCACCAGGGCCAGGTCGGAACCGGCCTGGGGCTCGGTCAGGTTCATGGTGCCGGTCCACTCGCCGCTGACCAGCTTTTCCAGATAGGTGGCCTTGAGCTCGTCGGAGCCCGCCGTCAGCAGGGCCTCGATGGCACCGTCGGTGAGCAGGGGGCAGAGCGCGAAACTCAGGTTGGCGCTGTTGACCATCTCGATGCAGGCCGCGCCGATGGTCTTGGGCAGGCCCTGGCCGCCGAAATCGGCCGGGTGCTGCAGACCCTGCCAGCCGCCCTCACCGAACTGGCGGAAGGCGTCCTTGAAACCCGGGGTCGTGGTGACCCGGCCATCCTTCCAGCTGGAGGGGTTGCGGTCACCGTCCCAGTTCAGCGGCGCCACCACCTGCTCGTTGAACTTGGCCGCCTCTTCGAGCACGGCCTGGGCCGTGTCGTATCCTGCGTCCTCGAAGCCCGGCAGCTTGGCGATCTCGTCGATGCGCGCCAGGTGCTTGATGTTGAACAGCATGTCCTTGAGGGGGGCGGTGTAGCTCATGGAAGACTCCGGGGACGATTCAGGTACAAAAAAAGGGCGTCACGCCGTGACGCCCTGGTTTCAGCAGATCACAGGGACTTGACCAGTTCGGGCACAGCCGTGAACAGGTCGGCCTCCAGGCCGTAATCGGCGACGGAGAAGATCGGGGCCTCGGGGTCCTTGTTGATGGCCACGATCACCTTGCTGTCCTTCATGCCGGCCAGGTGCTGGATGGCGCCCGAGATGCCGGCGGCGATGTAGAGCTGCGGCGCGACGATCTTGCCGGTCTGGCCGACCTGCAGGTCGTTGGGCGCGTAGCCTGCGTCCACCGCGGCACGGCTGGCGCCGATGGCGGCCCCCAGCTTGTCGGCCAGCGGGGTCATGACCTCGTTGAACTTTTCGCTCGAACCCAGGGCACGTCCGCCGGACACGATGATCTTGGCGGCGGTCAGCTCGGGGCGGTCGTTCTTGGCGATCTCGGAGCCGACAAAGCTGCTCTTGCCACTGTCGGCAGCAGCCGCGGCGGTCTCGACAGCCGCGCTGCCACCGTTGGCGGCAGCAGCGTCAAAGCCGGTGGTGCGCACGGTGATGACCTTCTTGGCGTCGGTGCTCTGCACGGTGGCGATGGCGTTGCCGGCATAGATGGGGCGCTCGAAAGTGTCGGCAGTCACCACCTTGGTGATGTCGGACACTTGGCCCACGTCCAACTTGGCAGCCACGCGCGGGGCCACGTTCTTGCCCGAGGCCGTGGCCGGGAACAGGATGTGGCTGTAGTTGCCGGCGATGGCCAGCACCTGGGCGGCCACGTTCTCGGCCAGGCCGTGCGCGAGTTGCGCGCCGTCGGCGTGGATGACCTTGCTCACGCCGGCGATCTGCGCGGCGGCAGCGGCGGCGGCGCCGGCGTTGTGGCCAGCCACCAGCACGTGAACATCACCACCGCAAGCCAGCGCCGCGGTCACGGTGTTGAGGGTGGCGCCCTTGATGGACGCGTTGTCGTGTTCGGCAATAACGAGTGCAGTCATTTCGGGTCCTCAGATCACTTTGGCTTCGTTCTTCAGCTTGGCCACCAAGGTGGCGACGTCAGGCACCTTGATGCCAGCGCTGCGCTTCGGGGGCTCCGAGACCTTGAGGGTCTTGATGCGCGGCGCGACATCCACGCCCAGGTCTTCGGGCTTGAGCGTGTCGAGCTGCTTCTTCTTGGCCTTCATGATGTTGGGCAGCGTGACGTAGCGCGGCTCATTCAGGCGCAGGTCGGTGGTGACCACGGCCGGCAGGCTGACGCTCAGCGTCTCCAGGCCGCCGTCAACCTCGCGGGTCACCTTGGCCTTGCCGTCGGCGATCTCGACCTTGGAGGCGAAGGTGGCTTGCGGCAGATCGGCCAGCGCGGCCAGCATCTGGCCGGTCTGGTTGCAGTCGTCGTCGATGGCCTGCTTGCCCAGGATCACCAGGCCCGGCTGTTCCTTGTCCACCAGGGCCTTGAGCAGCTTGGCCACGGCCAGGGGCTGCAGCTCCTCGGCGGTCTCGACCAGGATGGCGCGGTCGGCGCCAATGGCCATGGCCGTACGCAGGGTCTCCTGGCACTGGGCCACGCCGCAGGAGACGGCGATGACCTCGGTCACGGCGCCCTTTTCCTTCAGGCGCACGGCCTCTTCAACGGCGATCTCGTCGAAGGGGTTCATGCTCATCTTGACGTTGGCAATATCAACGCCGGTGTTGTCCGACTTGACGCGGACCTTGACGTTGTAGTCGACCACGCGTTTGACGGGGACGAGGACTTTCATGGGAGCCACTCCTGCTGGTTACTGATTCAGAGATTCGATTGACGTGCACGTCAATCGGACGATTCTAGGCGCTGCGCTGGCCCTCCAGGGCACCTGCGCGACACAAAAACGAACGGTCGTGCTTTTTTGAATTATATGCCGAGAAATGGTCCGGCCCAGGCATCCCTCAGGATTTCATGTGCACCACGCGCTGCGGGTACGGAATCTCGATGCCGGCCTCGCGCAGACCGCCCAGGATCGCGAGGTTGAGCTCGGAGCGCAGGCCCTGCTGGCCATTCTCGGGATCACGGATCCAGACCGACAGCGAGAACTCCAGTCCATCGGGACCGAAATTCACCAGATAGGCCGCGGGCGCAGGCTCACGCAGCACGCGCGGGTTGGCAGCCGCCTGCAGCAGGATCTGCTGCACCCGGTCCACATCGCTGTCATAAGCCACCGTGACGTTGACGTTGAGCGACACCATGGGATCGGCGGCCGTGAGGTTTTCGACCCGCTGGGTGATGATGAGCTCATTAGGCACCACGGACTCGCGACCATTGAGCGCACGGATCAGGGTGTAGCGTGTGGTGATGTCACGCACCACGCCTTCGAAATTGTCCACGCGCACCAGGTCGCCGATACGCAAGGAACGCTCGATCAGGATCACGAAGCCGCTCACATAATTCGCCGCCAGCTTCTGCAGGCCGAAGCCCAGGCCCACGCCCAAGGCACCCCCCATGACGGACAGGGCCGTCAGGTCCACGCCCACGGCCGAGAGCGCGAACAGCAGACCCACCAGCAACAGCGCGGCGCGGATGGCGTTGGCCGCCACCTTGCGCATCGACAGGTCGCCCACGGCCTCGCGCAGGATGCGCTTCTCGATGGTGGCCGAGATCCAGAGCACCACCACCAGCATCACACCCGAGGACAGCACGCCTTCGAGCAGGGTGCGCAGGCTGATGCGCGTCTTGCCGAAGGCGAAGGAGATCGCGTCGAGTTCGGCCAGCACAGCGGGCAAGAGGCCCGTGATCCAGAGCACGGCGCCGCCCCAGGCCAGCCAGGACACCACGCTCTCGATCAGCTTGATCGTCGAGGACTGGGGAAAGGAGGCCCCGAGCACGCGCACAAAAAGCCGGATGGCCGCCAGGGATACGAAGATGGGCAGCGCCACCTTGAGCACGACCACCGGCTGGTAGAGCGCCACACCGTAACGCGCGGCATAGATGAAGACCAGGGCCAGCACGGGGAAGAGCAGACCGTCGATGGTGTAACGGCCGAACCAGACCGAGTCGGGCGCCGCGCCGCGCCGCAGCCCGCGGGCCAGGCCCCAGGCCAGACTCACACACGCCAGCAGCACGAGCACCTCGACCCAGAGGCGGGCGCCACCCAGTTCCTGCAGTAGTTGTTGGAGTTCACTCATGGGTGCCGATTCTCACCGAAGTGCAGCATCCAATCCGCCCCATGATCGGCTAACCTCATACCCGTTGATGGAGATTCACCATGACTGACCGCTCCCCCCTGCCCCGCCGCCATCTCTTGGGCGCTGTGGCCGCCGCTGCCGCCGCCGGCACCGCCTTGCCCACGCCCGCCGCAAACAAACCCGGCGCCGACGGCCCGCCGCACAAGATCGTCTACCAGCTCAACCGCGCCGAGCCGGACTACCAGGAGGCCATCCTCAACTCCATCGGCGCCATGCTCAAGAAATATGTGGACGATGTGGCGATTGCCGTCGTGGTCTGGGGGCCGGGCATCCATCTGCTGGCGAAGAAGCCGCAGCGCCCCGTGGCCCCGGTGCTGCAGCAGCGTGTGACGAGCATGAGCACATCCTATGGCGTGGAGTTCGTGGCCTGCGGCAACACCATGCACAGCCTGGGCTGGAACAAAGCCGACATGCTCGACATTGCGCGCATCGAGGAAGTCGGTGCCGCTGCGGTGATGGAGTTCCAGGAGAAGGGCTACGCCTACCTCGCGTGGTAGCCCGGCGGGCTCAGACCCCGGCCAGCGTGCGCAGATGCGCCTCGACACTGCGCCCGAGCGCGCTGAGGTTGTAGCCCCCCTCGAGGCAGGAGACGATGCGCTGCTTGCTGTAGCGCCGTGCCACATCCATGATGCGTCCGGTGATCCAGGCATAGTCTTCCTCGACCAGGCCGAGCTGGGCCAGCTCGTCCTCGCGGTGGGCGTCGAAGCCCGCACTGATGAAGATCATCTCAGGCTTGTGCGCCTCCAGCCGCGGCATCCACAGCGTCTCCACGATCTCGCGGATGGCCATGCCCTTGGTGTAGGCCGGCACGGGCACATTGACTAGGTTGTCCGCGTCCGAGCGCGAGCCACCTGGTGGGTAGAAGGGATGCTGGTAAAAGCTCACCATGAGGATGCGTGGGTCGCCGGCCACGATGTCCTCGGTGCCGTTGCCATGGTGCACATCGAAATCGACGATGGCCACGCGCTTGAGTCGGTGCCGCTCCACCGCGTATTTGGCCGCGACGGCCACGTTGTTGACGAAGCAGAAGCCCATGGCCTGTTCGCGGCCCGCGTGATGCCCGGGCGGACGCACGGCGCAGAAGGCGTTCTGCAGCTCACCCGCGATCACGGCGTCGGTCGCCGCCAGGGCTGCACCGGCGCCGCGCAGGATGGCGTTCCAGCTGTCGACGTTCATGGACGTGTCCGGGTCGACCATGGCGTAGCGCGGGCCGCCGGCCAGCTGTTCGTCGGCCAGGGTGGCGCTCATGCCGCGCAAGGCCAGCACATGGGTGCGGCTGTGCGCCAGCTCCACCTCGTCAAGCGAGGCCATGGGCGCCTCGATACGGATCAGCGCATGGTCCACCCCGCTGATCAGCAGCCGCTCCTCGATCGCATCGAGCCGCTCGGGGCATTCCGGATGCCCTGCCCCCATCTCGTGCTTGCGGCAATCACCATGGGTGTAAAAGCCCGTCTTGCTCATGGCACACCTGATTTCGGTTAATGTCGCGTCATGGACGCACAAGCCAAGATTAAAGCACTGCTGACGCAGCTCAACACGATCATCGTGGGCAAACCCGCCCAGGTCAGCGACGGTGTGGCCTGCCTGCTGGCCGGGGGACATCTACTCATCGAAGACGCCCCGGGCGTGGGCAAGACCACCCTGGCACATGCGCTCTCGCGCAGCTTCGGCCTGCAGTTCTCGCGCGTGCAGTTCACTGCCGACCTCATGCCCAGCGATCTCTCGGGCGTGTCCATCTACGACCGCAACCAGAACACCTTTGTCTTTCACCCCGGCCCCATCTTTGCCCAGGTGCTGCTGGCTGATGAGATCAACCGCGCCAGTCCCAAGACCCAGAGCGCCCTGCTCGAAGCCATGGAAGAGCGTCAGGTCACGATCGAGGGTGAGACCCGCCCCCTGCCCCTGCCCTTTTTCGTGATCGCCACCCAAAACCCGCAGGAGCAGCTGGGCACCCACCCGCTGCCCGAATCGCAGCTGGACCGCTTCCTCATGCGCATCTCGCTGGGCTACCCCGACCGCGCTTCCGAGCGCGAATTGTTGGCGGGCCGCGAGCGCCGCGAGATGGTCGAGCAGTTGCCAGGTCTGCTGACTTCCGCGGAACTCAAGGCGCTGCAGCAGCAGGTGCTCGCCGTGCACGCCGCAGCGCCCCTGCTCGACTACCTGCAGGACCTCATTGCCGCCACGCGCAACGGCCGCTGGTTCGTGCAGGGCCTGTCGCCCCGCGCTGGCCTGGCCGTGCTGCGCGCCGCCAAGGCCCAGGCCCTGATCAGCGGGCGCGACTATGTGGCACCCGACGACGTGCAGGCCATCCTGCCGCAGACCACGGCCCACCGCCTCGTGCCCGTGGCCAGCGCCGGTCGCGGCCCGCTGGAGCAGGTGCGCGCCATGCTTGACGCCGTGCCTCTGCCCTGAGGGCCACGGTCCATGAGTGCGGCACCGCCTCTGCCCAACCCCCTGCTGCATCCCCTGGGCCATGCGCGCGCGCGCTGGCAGCACTGGTGGCAGGCGCGCCTGCCGCGCAGCGACACGCACACCCTGACCCAGCGCAACGTCTACATCCTGCCCACGCGTGCCGGCTTCATGCTGGCCACCACCTTGCTGGTGCTGCTGGTCGCCTCCATCAACTACCAGCTCAATCTCGGCTATCTGCTGACCTTCCTGCTCGGCGGCTGCGCCGTCGTCAGCATGCACACCTCGCACGGGACGCTGCGCGGCCTCACACTCGTGCTGCATCCGGTGGAAGCGCATCACGCGGGTACGCCCACGCGGCTGCGCGTCACACTGCACAACGCACGCAAAAGCGCACGCTACGGCATCGGCCTGCGCGTGCACACGCCGGACGAGGCCGCGCACTGGGTCTGGTGCGATGTGCCGGGCCTGGGCAGCAGTGATGTGGAACTGGTGTTGCCCGGTCTGCCGCGGGGGCGTCACGACCTCCCCACGCTCAGCGCCGAGACACGCTTTCCGCTGGGGATCTTCCGCGTCTGGACGCTCTGGCGTCCTGCAGCCAGCGTGCTGGTCTATCCACAGGCCGAGGCCTCGCCCCCGCCGCTGCCGCCGGGCCAGCCCCACAGCAGCGGTGGTGCAGCGGCACGCCATGTGGCCAGCAGCGAGTTCGACGGTGTCCGACCCTACCGCCGGGGCGATCCGCTCAAGAGCATCGTCTGGAAGAAAGCCGCCAAGACCGACGAACTCGTGAGCCGAGACAGCCTGCAGGCCCAGCATTTCCAGCTCTGGCTGGACCTCAACGAGACCTATGGCGCCACCACCGAGCAGCGCCTCTCGCGCCTGTGCGCCTGGGTGCTCCAGGCCGAGGCGCAGGAGCTGGACTACGGCCTGCGCCTGCGGGGCTCGGAGCTCGCGCCAGCGCAGGGCGAAGCGCACAAACGCGCGTGCCTGGAGGCGCTGGCCCTGTACTGAGCTCAGGAGCAACCTCCCATCTTCATGCGAGGCACCCCAGGGCCGGCCCGTTTAGCATCGCGCCATGCATGACCCGTCCACCGGCACACCTGCCCGGCTCTTGACGCCCTGCCTGCTCGGGGGCATCGCGGGCCTCGCGCTGCAGCTGCAACAGCCCGAGCTCTGGCCAGTGGCCACCTACGCCCTGACGCTGGCGATGGCACTCGCCTTGCTGCTGATCTTGCGCCGGCTGTCACGCCCGGCGCTGAGGCAGCTGCTGGCTTTTGGGGCCGCAGCCCTGCTGGCCCATGCCAGCACGGGCCTGCGCGCCACTCACTTCCAGCAGCGGGCCCTGGACCCGGCGCTCGAGGGTCGTGACCTCAGCGTGACAGGCCGCATCAGCGCCATGCCGCAATTCGGCGAGAACAGCACACGCTTTCGCTTCAGCGTCGAACGCGCCACGCTGGACGGCCAGGCCGTGCCGGTGCCGCCGCGCCTCTACCTGAGCTGGTACGGCGGCTTTCGCAACGAGGACGGCGCTGTGCTTGAGCCCTTTCTGCAGGCGCCCGAGCTGCATGCGGGTGAACGCTGGCGCTTCAACGTCCGGCTGCGCGCACCGCATGGCGCTCGCAATCCGCATGGTTTCGATTTCGAGCTCTGGCTCTGGGAGCAGGGCCTGCAGGCTACGGGCTATGTGCGCACGGGCCGCAAGGACCCGTCGCCCCAGAACCTGGGGCCCAGCGGCGAGCATCCGGTCGAACTGGCACGGCAGCGGGTGCGCGATGCGATCCAGCAGCGCGCACCCGCCTTGCCGGAGACGGCGCAGGAACAGGCTCGGGCCCGTGCCCTGGGTGTGGTCGCGGCCCTGGTCACGGGCGACCAGCAGGCCATCGCGCGCAGCGACTGGGATGTGTTCCGCGCTACCGGTGTGGCACACCTGATGAGCATTTCAGGCCTGCACATCACGCTCTTTGCCTGGCTGGCAGCACTGCTGCTGCGCGGGCTCTGGCGCGCGTCGCCACGCCTGTGCCTGCTCTATCCAGCACAGCACGCCGGCTTGCTCGGCGGTCTGGCCTTGGCCGCGGCTTACGCGCTCTTCAGCGGCTGGGGCGTGCCGGCGCAGCGCACCGTGCTCATGCTGGCCACCGCCACCTTGCTGCGCCTGACGGCGCGGCGCTGGCCCTGGCCGCAGCTGTGGCTGCTGACGGCTGCCGTGGTGCTGGCTGTCGACCCCTGGGCCCTGCTGCAGCCGGGCTTCTGGCTGAGCTTCGTCGCCGTCGGCGTGCTGTTTGCCGGCGTCGGTCACGAGCCGCCGGATGCGCCGCGCCCCCTGCACGCGCGGCTGCTGGGCCTGCTGCGCGAACAGTGGCTGATCACCCTCGCGCTGGCGCCGCTGACGCTGCTCTTCTTCGGCGAGGTCTCGCTGGTCGGCCTGCTGGCCAATCTGGTGGCGATTCCCTGGGTGACGCTGGGTGTGACACCGCTGGCGCTGCTGGGCACACTCTGGTCACCGCTGTGGGACGCCGCCGCCTGGGCCGTGCAGGTGCTGGGCACGCTGCTGGCCCAGCTTGCCAGCCTGCCGCTAGCCACGCTGGCCGTGGCGCAGGCCCCACTGTGGGCCGGGCTGGCCGCGGTGCTCGGTGGCTTCCTGCTCGCCCTGCGCCTGCCCGGGCCCGTGCGCCTGGCAGGCCTGCCCCTGCTCTTGCCAGCCCTGCTGTGGCAGCCGTCCGCGCCACCGGCTGGACAGTTCGAACTGCTGGCCGCCGACGTGGGCCAGGGAAATGCCGTGCTGGTGCGCACGGCCTCGCACGCCCTGCTCTACGACACCGGGCCACGCTACGCCAACGACAGCGACGCGGGCCAGCGTGTGCTGGTGCCGATGCTGCGTGGCCAGGGCATACGCCTGGACACGCTGGTGCTGAGCCATCGCGACAGCGACCACACGGGCGGTGCGGCCTCGGTGCTGGGGGCCCAGCCACAGGCCCGCCTGCTGAGCTCGCTGGACGCGGCGCACGAGCTGTTGGCCGGGCAGACCACCCAACGCTGCGAAGCGGGCCAGCGCTGGACCTGGGATGGTGTGCAGTTCGAGCTGCTGCATCCCCGGCCCGAAGACTACGGGCGCGTTCGACGCAGCAACGCCCTGTCCTGCGTGCTGCGGATCAGCAATGGCTCGCAGACCGCCCTGCTGGCCGGGGACATCGAGAAGGAACAGGAGGCCCGCCTGTTGGCCGACGAAGCCGCGCTGCGCGCCGACTGGCTGCTGGTGCCGCACCACGGCAGCAAGACCTCGAGCACAGCGGCCTTCCTCGATGCCGTGGCACCGCGCTGGGCCTTGGTGCAGGCCGGCTACCGTAACCGCTACGGCCACCCGGCCGCCGAGGTGCTGGCACGCTACGCCGAGCGCGAGGTGCAGCTGCTGGACTCTGCGCACTGTGGTGCTGCACGCTGGGCCTCGGCCCGGGCCGATCGGGTGCGCTGCGAGCGTATCGAACAGCGCCGCTACTGGCAGCATCGCCCTCCCGGGTGAAAACCGCAGTTGCGCCAGGGCAGTGGCGCGGCGATGATCGGCGCACCATGACGAAAGCAGCCAGGCCGGCCTCCCTGCAGATCGCCGACATTGACCGAGAAATGGATCAGGCCCGCGCCGAAGGCCCGGTGCGCGACATCGTGATCCCGCCCTGCCCCGAGCTGCTCACCGCCCTGCAGCTGGAGATGCGGCAGCCCGAACCGGACCCGACCGAGGTCACGCGCATCGCCGGCAGCGACGTGGCCATGGCCGCGGCCCTGCTGCGCCTGGCCAACAGCCCGCTCTACAGCCGCTCCCGGCCCGCGCACACCGTGGCCGAGGCCGTGAGCCTGCTGGGCCTCGGTCAGACGGCCGCCGTCCTGACCGGCTTTCTGGCGCGCCACAGCATCCCCGCCAGTTCGCCGCTGCTGGAGCATTTCTGGGAGACCTCGACCCGGCGCTCACTGGCCATGGCCTTCATCGCGCGCCAACTCTATGGCGTGGACGCCGAGGTGGCGCAGACCTGCGGCCTTTTCATGCACGTGGGTCTGCCCATCCTGCTGCAGGGCCTGCGCGGCTACGCCGGCACCCTGGCCGAAGCCATGGCTCGGCAGGACCGCAGCTACACGGAGACAGAGAACGCCGCGCACCGAACCGACCACGCGGTCGTGGGCGCCATCGTGGCACGTACCTGGCACCTGCCGCCCGTGATCGCCTTTGCCATCCGCCTGCACCACGACTTTCATGTGCTGCGCGTGAGCTCCATCCCGGCCGGGGTGCGCACCCTGGTGGCGCTGGCTGCGGTGGCCGAGCATCTGGTGGCGGATTTCGAGGGCGTGCAGCTCCAGCGTGAATGGGCGCAGCACGGCCCGGCCTGCCTGGCCTATCTGCAGATCGGCGAGTCGGAGGTCGACCTCTGGGTCGACACGTTGCACCCGGTGTTCGAGTCCGTGGTGCTGGCCTGAGTCTGCGTGCCCTGCACCGCCCGGCGTGCCTGGGCCACGGTCTGACCGAGCTCGATCACGGCCAATGCGTAGTAGCTGCTCCAGTTGTAGCGCGTGACGGCATAGAAGTTCTCGGTGCCGGCCACATAGGTGGGCGAGTAGTCGCCGTTCTGCAGCTCCACCAGCGCCAACGGCCCGTTGTGCTGCTGGCCCGCCGGGCCCAGTACCACGCCCTTGGCGGCGAACTGATCCACCCCGAAGGTGGGCTTGATGTCGGGGGCCAGCAGGGCCTCCATGTCCAGCCGCGAGTAGTCGAAATCCACCGTGTAGTGCGTGGGCATGCCCGGCTTCCAGTTGAAGGCCTTGAAGTAGTGCGCGACGGAGCCGATGGCATCGGCCGGGCTGTCGAGCAGGTCGATGCGGCCGTCCTGGTCGAAATCCACCGCATAGCGGGCCCAGCTGGAAGGCATGAACTGCGGGATGCCCATGGCACCGGCGTAGCTGCCGCGGGCCTTCAGCGGGTCCAGGCCGGCCTGGTGACGGTGCTTGAGAAACTCGCCCAGCTCGCTGCGGAAGAAGGCCGCGCGCGCAGCCGCACGCGGATGCTCGGCAGGGAAATCCAGCGCCAGGGTCG
The DNA here is from genome assembly GCF_027532185.1 of Hylemonella sp. Lineage (GTDB taxonomy): Bacteria > Pseudomonadota > Gammaproteobacteria > Burkholderiales > Burkholderiaceae_C > Hylemonella. The sequence goes on from NZ_JAPZSV010000003.1 coordinate 356,359, forward strand.
TCAGCGTGTCCAGCACGCGGTAGCGACCCAGATGGCGGCCGTAGAAGGTCTCGACGCCGATGATGCCGACGATGATCTCGGGCGGCACGCCATAGGTGCTGCTGGCCTGTTGCAGCAGCGCCTCGTGCGTCTGCCAGAAGGCCACACCCGCCTGAACGCGCTCGGTCTCCAGAAAGCGGCTGCGGTACTGCTGCCAGTTGCGCGGCGTGCTCACGGGCGGTGGCACGACCAGCTTGGCCAGTTGCGGCACATGGCGCGCCTTGCCGAGGGTGCGGCGCACCCAGCGGCGATCGAGCCCATGCTGCTGCGCGATCTCGTCGGCCAGGGCCATGGCCTCGCGCCGGGCCGCATAGGCCGGGCCGCTGCCTTCGATCAGCTGGGACGTGCTGTCCTGTGCGCGCTTGGCGCGCGGCTTTTTCTGGGTGCTGGCCTGGGCCGAGACCAGGGCACCACACAGCAAGGCCAGCAGCAAAAAGGTGGGAAGACGTCGGTTCACGAGGGCCAGCTCAATTCATTCCATTCGCGTCGCAAGGCGGCCAGATCGGCTCCGGGCCGTGCCCCCGCCGGGGCGTAACGCAGTCGTTCGAAACGGCGCAGCCATGCCTGGATGGCCTGGACCCGATTGTCCGCGGGATCGTGTCGCGAGGCCAGCAGACGCGCCAGTTCGCGTGGCGTAGCCGCCGCACCGGGCTGCAGGCCCTCGCCCTGCAGCCGCTGGCGCACGAGGTCCAGCAGGCGCAGCCAGGGGTCGCGCCGGCTGCGCTCCCAGCGTGTCCAGGCGGCGCCAGCCAGGCTGGCCATGACCATTGCGCCCAGCAGCAGATAGCCCAGGTCCTCCCAGCTTGGCGCCTCGAAGCCCAGGGCACGCAGCAGGTCGAGCTGGCGGCTTTGGGTGTAGTTGAGGATGCGCTGGTTCCAGGCGTTGTTGACGGCGTCCCAGACGGCGCGCACGCTTTGCACAAAGGTCGGGCTGATCACATTGCCCACGGCCGTCGCCACGGCGCCACGCGGCGCCAGCAGGCGCTGCAACGAGCCGATGCGCCCGGGCATGACCGAGGCCGTGGGGTCCACCCGCACCCAGCCCTGGTCCGCCAGCCAGACCTCGGTCCAGGCGTGGGCGTCGCTCTGGCGCACCACCCAGTAGCGGTCGACGGCGTTGAGTTCGCCACCCTGATAGCCCGTCACGATGCGCGCCGGGATGCCTGCCGCGCGCATGAGCACCGCAAAGGCCGAGGCCATGTGCTCGCAGAAGCCGGCCTTGCGGTCGAACCAGAATTCGTCCGCGGTGTGCTGGCCGTACTGGTCGGGTTCGAGCGTGTAGGTGTAGCCGCCGGTGCGCAGCTGCGCAAGGACGCGCTCGATCAGCGCCACCGGATCGCCGCCCGTCTCGCGCTGCAGATCAAGGGCCCACTGCAGCGTGCGCGGGTTGTAGCCCGGCGGCAGCACCAGATAGTCGCTCAGGCCCGCCATCATGCGCTGCGGTCCGTGGCGAAAGGCTGTGTGTGCCTCGGCACGGTAGCGCAACAGGTCGTTCACCGACGCGCTGGACCGCCACTGCAGTTCCTCGCTCATGCGCGCCTCGAGCTCGCCCGGCAGTTCGGGCGGGCGGGCCGTGGCGTCCAGCGTCAGCAGCCAGGGCCGCCGGTGGGGCTCCAGCGTCATCTCGTAGCGAACAGACGGGCCGCTGACCTGCAGATCGGCGCGCGGTCGGTCGTTGGCCCGGAAGGTGGGCTGCAAGGCCTGCCACTCGCGCCCATCGAAGGTGGACAGCACCGGGCCACGGAAATAGAGCTGCCCCTGCGGCGGCGGTTCGCCCTCGAAACGCACGCGCAGGGCGATGCTGTCGTCCAACGCCAGACTCGTGATCTGGCCGACCTCCATGCTGCCGGACAGGCCGCTGCGCCCGCTCATGGCATCGCCGGGCGTGCCCCACAGCGGCGCCATGCGGGGAAAGAGCACGAAGAGCAGCACCATGATGGGCGCACCCAGCAGGGTCATGCGCGTGGCCAGCCGGGCCGACTGCCAGAGCGAAGGCCGTCCGGCCGGCATGTGGCTGTTGACCAGGGCCGTGAGCAGGCCCATGAGGCCCAGCAGCATGGCCGCGGCCGTCAGCAGTGACTGCGAGTAGAAGAAGTTCGTCAGCATCGTGAAGAAGCCGAGGAAGAAGACCACGAAAGCATCGCGGCGCGCGCGCAGCTCCAGGGTCTTGAGCGCCAGCAGCACGACGATCAGCGTCACCCCGGCATCCCGCCCGAGCAGGGTGCGGTGCGTGGCCCAGGTGGCCCCCACCGTGAGCACCAGTGCCGCCAGCAGCCACCAGCGCCCGGGCAAGGGCCGCAGGCTGAAGGCCAGCCAGCCACGCCAGGCCAGCATGCCCGCGGCCAGCACGCTGCACCACCAGGGCAGGTGCGCCGCATTTGGCAGCAGCACCCAGGCGATCACCGCCAGCAGGAACAGGGTGTCGCGGCTGTCACGCGGCAGTTGAGCGAAGGGATGCTTCATGAAGACGTGCTGGAGTACGCGGTACGCCGACAACAATACCCGACAATCTGGCATCCTGCAGTCCGCAACCCTACGGAGTCCCCATGAATATCCAAGACACGCTCAAGCAGCTCGGCATCACCCTGCCACCGGCGGCCACGCCCGCCGCCGCCTACGTGCCTTTCGTGCAGACCGGCAAGCTGGTCTTTCTCAGCGGCCATATTGCGAAGAAGGACGGCAAGCCCTGGGTCGGCCAGCTCGGCAAGAACATGACGACCGAGGAGGGCAAGGCCGCCGCGCGCGCCATCGCCATCGACCTCATGGGCACGCTGCAGGCGGCCGTGGGCGACCTCAACCGCGTGCAACGCATCGTCAAGGTGATGTCGCTTGTGAATTCCACACCTGATTTCACCGAACAGCATCTGGTCACCAACGGCGCCAGCGAGCTGCTGGCCCAGGTCTTCGGCGACAAGGGCGCCCATGCGCGCAGCGCCTTCGGCGTGGCCCAGATTCCCCTCGGGGCCTGTGTGGAAATCGAGCTGATCGCCGAGATCGCCTGAGCATGAAAAAGGGCCTGCACGGCAGGCCCCGATCGGCGGGCTAAGGGCCCGCCACTTCAGAAACTTTCCCAGTCGCCATCCGCCGCACCCTTGGCGACAACGGGTGCCGGCCGGGCCATCGCGGGCAAGGCGGGCTTGGCCGCTGCGGGTGTTGGCCGCGCCGGCGACGGCGGGATGCGCAGTGGCGCGGCCGCATGCCGCAAGGGCGCTGCCGGACTCCGGCTGCTCTGGGCTGCAAGCTTGAAGACCGCGACGGCCTGGGCCAGCTGGTCAGCCTGTTCGCGCAGGCTCTGGGCGGCGGCGGCGCTCTGCTCCACCAGGGCCGCGTTCTGCTGTGTCATCTGGTCCAGGTTGGCGATCGAGGTGTTGACCTGGGCGATGCCCGAACTCTGCTCGCCCGCCGCAGCCGTGATCTCGCCGATCACGTCGGCCACGCGGCGCACCGACTGCACGATCTCGTTCATGGTGTCACCGGCCTGGCTCACCAGCTGCGTGCCGGTGCCCACCTTCTCGACCGAGGTGCCGATCAGGGCCTTGATCTCCTTGGCCGCCTCGGCGCTGCGCCCGGCCAAGGAGCGCACCTCACCGGCCACCACGGCAAAGCCACGCCCCTGCTCACCGGCGCGTGCCGCCTCCACGGCGGCGTTGAGCGCGAGGATGTTGGTCTGGAAGGCGATGCCGTCGATCACGCCAATGATGTCGGCGATCTTCCTGCTGCTGGAGTTGATCTCGTCCATGGTGGACACCACCTGCTGCACCACCGCCCCACCCTTCTGCGCCACGGCGGAGGCGCTGGACGCGAGCTGCGAGGCCTGACGTGCGTTGTTGGCACTGTGCTGCACGGTGCTGGTGAGCTCCTCCATGGCCGAAGCCGTGGACTGCAGATCACCGGAGGTCTGCTCGGTGCGCTGCGACAGGTCCTGGTTGCCGGTGGCGATCTCGGCGCTGGCCGTGGCGATGCTGTCGGTGCTCTGGCGCACCTGCTGCACCATGCTGGCGAGTGACGCGTTCATGCGCGCCAGCGACTTCATCAGATCGCCAAACTCGTCGCCGCGCGACGTGTCGATGCTGGCGCTGAGGTCACCCTCGGCGATGCGTGCAGCGAGCCGGTTGGCTTCTTCGAGCGGCTGACGGATCGAACGGATCAGTACCGCCGCGCCCGCCAGGATGCCGACCAGGATCACCACGACGGCGCCGCCGGCGATCTTGAGCGTGAGGTTGCGGGCGGCACGCACCTCCTCGGTGTAGCGCTGCTCCGCACGCTCCGCGATCGTCACCAGCTCCAGCAGCGAGGCCACATAGCCCTGCACCGCTGGCAGGTAACGCTCGTTGAGCAGCCTCTGCGCACCCTCGCTGTCGCCGTCGGCCTTGGCCTTGAGGGCCAGATTGCGCGTCTCCAGCGCCACGGCACGCCGGCTGGCAATCTGGCCCAGCTGGGTCTTTTCCTCGTCGTTGAGGCTCATGGACTCGATCGCCTGCTCGATCTTGGCGATGCGCGCCGAGGTGAGCTTGATCTCCTCGCTCATGCGCCCTTCGAGCACCGGGTCGAAGGTCTGAACCAGAGAGACCGTGCGCACGGCATTGGCCTCGGTCAGACCGGCCCAGGAGCTCACGGCATTGACGCGGCTGTTGAGCGCCCGCAGCATCACCTCGCTCTCGGCCTGCAGGCGGGCCGAGCGTGCTGCTGCAAAGGCGATCAAGGCCATCAGCGAGGCGATGATCACGATCACCCCGAGCCAGAGCTTGGTCGCCACATGCATGTTTCTGAAGTTCATCGCGGATTCCTGCGGCAAGATCAATCCATTCTAGGGTCAGCCCCCTCCGGGGCCAGCCGTGTGATGCGCTGCTGCGCGACCCCTTGCAGCTGCTGGGCGCTGACCAGGGTCGGCGCGATGTCGGCCAGGGGGCGCAGCACGAAGGCCCGCTCCCACATGCGCGGGTGCGGCAGGGTCAGCACGGGATCGTCCAGCTGCAGCCCGCCGTAGAGCAGGATGTCGAGGTCCAGCGTGCGTGGCGCGTTGCGCCAGGGCCGCTCGCGCCCGGCCTGCTGCTCCAGACGCTGCAGCTGTGCGAGCAGCTCATGGGCGGACAGGCCGGTGCGCAGCTCGGCCACGGCGTTGATGAAGTCCGGCCCCGAGGCGTCGACCGGCGCGCTGCGGTACAGGGCCGAGGCGCGCAGCACGTGCGTGTGCGGCAGTATGTCCAGAGCGTGCAGGGCCTGGCGCACGGTCGCTGCCGCATCGCCCAGATTGGCACCGAGCGCGACGTAGGCCGTCTGCTCTGCGGACGCGCCCATGCTCAGTCCTGGGTGTCCTGTGCTCCGTCGCCGGCTTTCTTTGCGCCGGAACGGCGGCGCCGGCGGCGCTTCTTGGGCGCCGCGCCGTCTTCCGGCGGCGCTTCGCGCTCCTCCTCGGCCCGGGCAGGCGGCCGTTCTGCACTGCCGCGGGCCGTGCGCGGGGCCTTGGCGCGCTGGCGCGCCTGCTCCTCACGCGCCTGCTCCATCAGATCCTGGCGCAGGTTGTCGTCCCCGGTGCTGAACTCCTGCCACCAGTCGGCCAGCACCACATCGATTTCGCCCACGTCGGCACGCAGACGCATGAAGTCGAAACCGGCGCGGAAACGCGGCTGCTCAACCAGACCGAAGGGCGCGTTGCCCGCCCGCTTGTCGAAACGCGGCTGCATCATCCAGATCTCGCGCATGTCCGCGGCGAGCTTGCCGCGGCCCGAGACGTCGCCAATGCGTGCATTGAAGACGTCGTCGATCGCGTCCTGCAGGGCCGGGTGGGGGTGCTGCTTCTTCTGCCGCTGAGCCCAGCCCTCGCGCACGTCGGACCAGAGCACGCAGGCCAGCAGAAAGCTGGGCGCCACGGGCTTGCCCTCGCCCACTCGGCGGTCGGTATCCTCCAGCGCGGCCTTGACGAAGGGTTCGTCGGCCCGCTCGACCACCAGATCCAGCAGCGGGTAGATGCCGCGCGCCAGCCCCAGCTTGCGGAGCTGCGCGATCGTGGCCAGGGCATGGCCCGTCTGCAGCAGCTTGAGCATCTCGTCGAACAATCGGCTCTGCGGCACGTCGGCCAGCAGGGTCTTCGATTCCTTGAGCGGCTTGGCCGTCTGCGTCTCCAGCTTGAAGCCCAGCGCGCTGAGCTTGGCGGCGAAACGCACGGCGCGGATGATGCGCACCGGGTCCTCGCGGTAGCGCGTGGCCGGATCGCCGATCATGCGCAGCACACGCTTGCCGGCGTCCTTGAAGCCCCCGTGGTAGTCCACCACGACCTGGGTCGCCGGGTCGTAGTACATGGCGTTGACGGTGAAGTCGCGTCGCGCCGCGTCCTCGTCCTGCGGACCCCAGACGTTGTCGCGCAGCACCCGGCCACTGGAATCGACGGCGTGCTTCATGCCGGCGAGCTCGCTCTTGCTGGTGCGCTCGTTGCCCGCCACCTGCTCGGCCGCGGCATGGTCCATGTAGGCACGGAAGGTCGAGACCTCGATCACCTCGTGCTCGCGCCCGCGGCCGTAGACCACGTGCACGATGCGAAAGCGCCGGCCGATGATGAAGGCGCGACGGAACAGGCCCTTGACCTGCTCGGGCGTCGCGTCCGTGGCCACGTCGAAATCCTTGGGCCGCAGGCCCAGCAGCAGGTCGCGCACGGCGCCGCCCACGATATAGGCCTCGTGGCCCGCGTCCTGCAGGGTCTGCACCACGTCGACGGCGCGCTTGTCCACCAGGGAGGGGTCGATGCCGTGTTCGGCAGCGCCGATCTCGCGACGCTTGCCGAAGGTCGGCTGGGTGCTGCGCTTGCCGAGCAGCTTGTCGATGATTTTCTTGATCATTGCTTGAAGAGGTCCAGGATCCGCCAGCCGCGTTCCCGGGCCAGGGCGCGCAGGCGGTCGTCGGGGTTGGTCGCCACCGGATGTTCTGCATTGTCCATCAGTGGCAGGTCATTGGTCGAATCCGTGTAGAAAGTCACCTCGACCTGCTCACGCGCCAGATCACGGCTCGCCAGCCAGTCCTGGAACCGCCGCACCTTGCCTTCGCGGAAGGAAGGCGTGCCCTTGATCTCGCCGGTGATCCAGCCGGCGGCGTCACGCTCGAGTTCGACGGCAATCAGGTGGGCCACACCGAAACGCTCGGCGATGGGCCGGGTCACGAATTCGTTGGTCGCCGTGATGATCAGCACCTCGTCACCGGCGCGCTGGTGGCTGCGCACCAGCTCCAGCGCCTGCGGCCGGATCGCCGGGGTGATCACTTCTTTCATGAAGCGCTCGCGCGCCGCCTGCGCCTGCTGCGGGCCGCGTTGACGCACAGCTTCGGTGGCAAAACGCACGTAGTCGTGCACGTCCAGCGTGCCGGCCTGGTAGTGGGCGTAGAACTCGTCGTTGCGGCGCGCGAATTCCACCGGATCGGTCCAGCCGATGGTGATGGTGAACTGTCCCCAGGAGTAGTCGGAGTCGATGGGCAGCAGCGTGTGGTCGAGATCGAACAGCGCCAGCTTTTTCTTGTCGGTCATATGTCTTGCAGCATCGCCTTGATCAGCGGAATGGTGATGGCACGCTGGGTTTGCAGGGCGTAGCCATCCAGGTGTTCGAGCAACTGCATCAGGCTGCCCAGATCGCGGGAGAATCGCGTCAGCATGAAGTCCATGACCTCGTCACTGAGGAAGACGCCGCGCGCGTCGGCCGCACGGCGCAGCACGGCGCGCCGCTCCGCCTCGCTCAGGACCTGCAGCCCGTAGACATGGCCCCAGCCCAGGCGGGTGCGCAGGTCTTCGCGCAGCTTGAGGCCTGCGGGCGCCAGCTCCCCCGCCGCCAGCACCCACTGGTGTCCGGTCTGGGCGTGCACGAACCAGTTGAAGGCGGCGTGCTGCTGCACGGCGCTGTAGTGCTGCACGTCATCCATCAGCACCGCGGCCCAGCGCTCGTCGAAAGGAGGCGGCTCGGCCACGGTGGCGTCGAGCCAGCCCACCACGGCGCCCTGCTCGCGCAGGGCCTCGCGCACCGCCTTGAGCAGATGGGTCTTGCCGCTGCCTGAAGGGCCCCAGAGGTAGGTCGGCACCGGCGAGCGCAAGGCGGCGCTGCTGCCATCGCCGACCCACAGGCGCAGATGCTGCAGCACGGCCTCGTTCGGGCCGGCCATGAAATTGGCCAGGGTCGGGCCGCTGCCCAGCCCGATGTCCAGGGCGATCTGCTTCATGCCCGGTAGACGCTGCTGCTCAGATAGCGCTGGCGCAGGCGCCGGGCCGCCACCAGCAGCACGGCACTGACCGGCAGCGCCACGAGGATGCCGACGAAGCCGAAGAGCTGGCCGAAGGCCAGCAGGGCGAAGATCACGGCCAGCGGATGCAGGCCGATGCGTTCACCCAACAGGCGCGGCGTGAGATAGAAGCTTTCCAGCAGCTGGCCCAGGCCGTAGACCACACCGACCATCAGCGCCACTCGGGTCAGGCCGCCGTCGCCGCTGAACTCCAACAGGCCCGCCAGCACGGCCAGCACCAGCCCCACACCGAACCCCACATAGGGCACGAAGATGGCAAGACCCGTGAAGACGCCGATCGGCAAGGCCAGATCCAGGCCAAAGAAGGACAGCATCACGCTGTAGTAGATCGCCAGAATCAGCATCACCAGCATCTGGCCCCGCAGGTACTGGCCCAGCACCTCGTCGGCCTCGGCCACGAAGCTGTCGTAACTGCCGCGCAGGCGCTGCGGCACCAGCTCCAGCACGCGCCGCACGAGCTGTTTCCAGTCCTGCAGCAGGTAGAACAGCGCCACGGGGATCAGGATCAGGTTGCCCAGCACGGTCAGCGCCACGCTGCCACCGATTTTGAGCGAGGCCAGCAAGGAGCCCAGCGCCTCCTCCATATTGGCGTTGAGGTACTTCATGAGTGCGGGCTTGAGGCTGGCCGTATCGAAGGCGAGCTTGAGACCCAGATCGGCCAGCAGGGGCTGCACACCGGCATTGAGCCGATCCAGCAGCTGTGGCACCTGCTCGCGCAGCAGCGGCCACTCGCGCGTGAGCACGGGCACCAGCAGCAGGACCAGTCCCAGCACGGCCAGGATAAAGAGCAGCTCCACGATCAGCACCGCCAGCACCCGCGGCATGCGGCCACGGCCCAGGGTGTCGAGCCAGTCCACCAGGGGCGTGAGCACATAGGCCAGCACGGCCGCCACGACGAAGGGCATGAGCACCGGTCCCAGCAGCCACAGGGACAGCACCAGCAGCAGGGCGACGGCAGCCCAGGCCAGGGCGCTTTTTTGGGGGGTGGACAGGGGCATGGATGTGCGGGAGGGCAGGAGCAGACCGGGTGAACCCTTAAAATCAGCACAAATTCTATCGGCCCCGGCATTTCGCACCTTGGCCGCCCACCTCATGAGCACTTCCAACACCTCCACCCCCCTGTCCTACAAAGACGCCGGCGTCGACATCGACGCCGGTGACGCGCTGGTCGAGCGCATCAAACCCCTGGCCAAGAAGACCATGCGGGAGGGCGTGCTGGCCGGCATCGGCGGCTTCGGCGCGCTGTTCGAGGTGCCCAAACGTTACAAGGAGCCGGTGCTGGTCTCGGGCACCGACGGCGTGGGCACCAAGCTCAAGCTGGCCTTTGAATGGAACATGCATGACACCGTGGGCATCGACCTCGTGGCGATGAGCGTCAACGACGTGCTGGTCCAGGGCGCCGAACCCCTGTTCTTCCTGGACTACTTCGCCTGCGGCAAGCTGCACGTGGACACGGCCGCCGCCGTGGTGGGCGGCATCGCCAAGGGCTGCGAACTGTCGGGCTGCGCCCTGATCGGCGGCGAAACCGCCGAGATGCCGGGCATGTACCCCGACGGCGAGTACGACCTGGCCGGCTTCTGTGTCGGCGCGGTCGAAAAATCGAAGATCCTGACCGGCCAGAACGTCCAGCCCGGCGATGTGGTGCTGGGCCTGGCCTCCAGCGGCGTGCATTCCAACGGCTTCTCCCTGGTGCGCAAGTGCATTGAGCGCGCCGCCGGCAAGCTGCCCGCCACCCTGGACGGCAAGCCCTTCCGCCAGGCCGTGATGGAACCCACGCGCCTCTACGTGAAGAACGTGCTGGCCGCGCTGGCCCAGCACCCGATCAAGGCCCTGGCCCACATCACCGGCGGCGGCCTGCTGGAAAACATTCCCCGCGTGCTGCCCGACGGCACGGCCGCCCACCTGAGGAAGGGCAGCTGGCCGCAGACCGAGCTCTTCGCCTGGCTGCAGAAGACGGCCGGCATCGACGACTTCGAGATGAACCGCACCTTCAACAACGGCATCGGCATGGTGGTCGTGGTACCGGCGGCCGAGGCCGCGGCCACGGCCCAGACCCTGCGCGGCCTGGGCGAGCAGGTTTACGAGATCGGCGTCATCGCCGCGCGCGGCACGGGCGCCCCCGTCGTGGTGGCCTGAGCGCCGCCACCGCCTGGCCGACCGGTGTGTCGGCCGCGTGAAGCATCACCGAAGTGTTGCTTTTCGCTACAAAATCCCTAGCTGTGCGTACCGGCTGCGGCTGGACATTCAGACAGTTTCGGGTCACACTGCAGCTTTTGGTTCATCGCCAGGAGCATGGATGCCCGTCATCGCCGTGGTCAATCGCAAGGGAGGGAGTGGCAAAAGCACACTCGCGGCTCACTTGGCGGCCTGGTGCGCACACCAGGGCCATGCGGTCATGCTGGGCGATGTGGACCGCCAGCAATCGACTCGCTCCTGGCTGCGCAAGCGCAACGAGACCCTGCCGTCGATCGCCCCATGGACGGTGGACCAGAACATCCTGCGCGTGCCTGCCGGCATCACCCATGTGATCCTCGATACGCCTGGCGGCCTGCACGGCTTCGATCTGGCCCGCATGGTGATGTTCGCCGACGTCATCCTCATGCCGGTCTGCGGTTCGGCCTTCGACCGCGAATCGGCCGCCGACTGCCACGCCGAACTCATGGCCCTGCCCCGTGTGGCCACCGGTCGCTGCAAGGTGGCCTGCATCGGCATGCGTATCGACACCCGTACCCGCACGCCCCAGGTCCTCAAGGACTGGGCCACGGGCCTGGGCATGCCTTTCCTGGGCGTGCTGCGCGAGTCTCAGGCCTATGTGCAGTGCCTGGAACGCGGCATGACCCTCTTTGACCTGCCCGCCGATCGTGTGCCCACGGATCTGCGCCAGTGGGAACCCATCCTGGGCTGGCTGCGTCCGCAAATGGCCGTCAACCCGGCGGCCAGCATGACCGCCGCCCAGCCTGCGGCCGCCCTGGCAACGGGCTCGGCATTGCCGGCACGTGCACCCGCCACACCGTCCGGCCTGCCCAGTCGTCTGCTGGCCACCCCGCCGGCCACGACGCCCCAGGTACCGCCGGCCAGCCCGCGCCCGCCAACGCAGAGCACGGCCCCCGTGGCGCCGGCTGCCGCAGCGACTGCCTCACCGCGTCTGCTCGCATCACGACCTGTACCGGCCGTCACCCGCATCAACAGCAGCCCCCGCGTCCTGGACCGTGTGGCCAGCAATGGCGCACTGCGTGCCTCCCCCACTGCCTCCCGGGCGGCCGAAGCGCCCGTGGCCCAGGAAGCACCGCCCATCCCGTCCTTTCTCAAGCTCGTGAAGTGCTGAGCGGCGGCCGGCTGGCGTGCTCGCACCCTGGGGCCCGAGCCCGCACACCATGAGCGCTGACGCTCAGCCCAGCGCTCGCCGCAGCGTGGCGAGGCGTTCGGCAATCGCCTCGGTGTCGCGACCTTCTCCGGCCTGCCCCAGATAAGTCTCCAGATCCCGCACGGCAGGCGCCAGATGGCCCAGTTCGGCCCGGGCCAGGCCACGGTCGCGATACTCGTCCCAGGCCTGCGGCAGCAGGATCAGCAAGCGGTCTTCGACGGCCACCAGACGCGCCCAGTCGCACTGGGTCCGATGGATTTCCTTGAGATTGCGCAGCATGCGCGCCAGGATCTCGCGCGCCGGCATGGCCTGCAGATAGTGGCCCAGGGGCAACTCCGAGACACCAGGCAGACCGTGGCTGGCGCGCCAGGCGTCCAGCCGTGCCTGCAGGGCCTCACGGCTCAGGGACTGACCGCTGAACGGGTCGATCACCACCTGCGCCTGCGGCAGGTTGACCTTGACCATGAAGTGCCCGGGAAAACCCACGCCGTGCGCCTGCAGGCCCAGCCCGTGCGCCAGCTCCAGCCAGAGCACGGCCAGCGAGACCGGGATGCCGCGGCGGCGCTCCAGCACCTTGTGCAGGTAGCTGTTGTCCGGGTCATAGTAGTGATTGAGGTTGCCGCCGAAATGCAGGTCCTCGAAGAAGAAGTGGTTGAGCAGCCTGAGCTTGTGCATGGCCGGCGCGTCGGCCGGCAGGCGACGACACAGACGCAGCAGCAAGGCATCGACTTCGGCCAGCGCGCGCTGCACGTCCAACCCAGGATACTCGTCCTGCCCCAAACAGATGGCCGCCTCGAACAGGTGGAACTGCTGATCGCTCCGCACCAGGCTGGCGAAGTAGTCCAGCGGCGTCGGGATGGAGAAGGACGGCTTCATGGTCAGCGACGCAGGAACTGGCGGAAGCGCAGGCCAGCCGCCCAGACCGCACCCAGGTAGATCCCGGCGGCCCCCATCACCAGACCTGCCAGCAGACCGATGCGCAACCAGGGCTGCGCCTGCAGCCGCGTCCAATCCCAGGCGCTGGCTGCCCACATGAGGAAGACCGTCAGCAGCGCCGCCGCCGCCGTGACCTGCAGCGCGAACACGCCCCAGCCCGGCAGCGGACGGTAGCTGCCCCGGCGCAGCAGGCCGATCAGCAGCCAACCCGCATTGACCAGCGCCCCGATCCCGATGGACAGCGCCAGGGCTGCGTGCTGCAGCTGCGGCACCAGCACGATATTCAGCAACTGGGTGAAGACCAGCACCACGATGGCGATACGCACCGGGGTACGGATGTCCTGGCTCGCGTAGTAGCCCGGGGCCAGCACCTTGACGGCCACCACCCCGAGCAGACCCGCGCCCCAGCCCATCAGGGCCCAGGACGTCATCTGGACGTCACGCGCTGTGAAAGCGCCGTAGTGGAACAGAACCGCGACCAGCGGCGTGGCAAACGTCAGCAGGGCCACGGCACAGGGCACGGCCAGCAACACCACCAGACGCAAACCCCAGTCCAGCATGGCCGAGTAGCGCGCTGCATCATCGGCCGCCTTGGCCGCAGCCAGCTGCGGCATGAGCACCACGCCCAGGGCCACGCCCAGCAGGGCCACGGGAAACTCCATCAAACGGTCGGCGTAGCTGAGCCAGCTCACGCTACCCGGCGCCAGGTGCGAGGCGATCTGGGTGTTGATGAGCAGCGAGAGCTGGGCCACGCTCACGCCCAGCAGCGCGGGCGCCATGAGCTTGAGCACGCGCTGCGTCCCTGCATCGGCCCAGGCCGCGCGCACCGCCGTCCAGGACAGCCCGATGCGCGGCAGCAGGCCCAGCCGCTTGAGCGCCACGATCTGTGCGCCCAGCTGCAGCAGGCCACCGGCCATGACACCGACTGCGAGCGCGTAGATGGGCTCGATGCCCAGCGACTTGAACCACGGCGCCCCCAGCCAGGCCGCGGCAATCATCGCGACATTGAGCAGCACGGGCGTGGCCGCCGGCACGGCAAAGCGCTTCCAGGTGTTGAGCACACCGGCGGCCAGTGCCACCAGGGACATGCAGGCGATGTAGGGGAACATCCAGCGCGTCATCACGACCGCCGCATCGAAGGCGTTGCCCGCCTCCATCTTGCGCAGGCCCGCAGCCATGAGCCAGACCAGCAGCGGAGAGGCCAGCACGCCCAGCACGCTGACCACCAGCAGCACCCAGGCCAGCACGGTGGCCACGCGATCGATCAGCTCACGCGTGGCCGCCTCGCCCTGTTGCGTCTTGACCGTGGCCAGCACCGGTACAAACGCCTGGCTGAAGGCACCTTCGGCAAACAGGCGGCGGAACAGATTGGGGATGCGGAAGGCGACGTTGAAGGCGTCGGTCAGGGCGCTGGCGCCAAAAGTGGCGGCGATCAGCAGCTCGCGGGCGAGACCCGTGATGCGCGAGGCCAGGGTCAGCAGCGAGACCGTCGAAGCGGCTTTGAAAAGGCTCATTGGTCCCGAGTGTAGCCGGGGGCAGCGGCACCGGAGTGCCCACTCACACCACCCGCATGGAAGTGCTACAATAGCCGGCTTTGCTGACATCATCCACAGACACAAGGAAACACTGATATGGCATCTGGAAAGCCGAAGAAAAAGAACCCGCGCCTGGCGTCGGGCCGTAAACGCGCACGTCAGGACGTGAAGCTGAATGCAGCCAACACCTCGCTGCGCTCCAAATACCGCACCGCCGTGAAGAACGTCGAAAAGGCTGTTCTGAGCGGTGACAAGGCCAAGGCCACCGAACTGTTTGCCAAGATGCAAGCCGTGGTGGATACCGTGGCCGACAAGGGCATCTTCCACAAGAACAAGGCCGCTCGCGACAAGAGCCGCCTGTCGTCCAAGGTCAAGGCCCTGGCCGCCGCCTGAATTTCAGGCAAATCGCACGGAGCCTCCGGGCTCTGCCGTTTGTAACGGGTGCGCTGTCCGCAAAGCAAAAAACCGCCTTCGGGCGGTTTTTTGTTGTCTGTACCTGTCCCGCGAGCCCTAGGCCAGAAGCCGGCCCTGGGCATCGTACTCGCGCACCTGCAGGCCGTTGTCGCGGGCGAAGTTGATGCAGAAGTCCCAGGCCATGGGCTCGGCGTCGCGCAGATCGCGGTTGACGATCACGCACTTGATGTTGTCGACGGAACTGGGCACGCACCAGGGGGAGTAGCCCAGATGGCTACCGGGCTGCGGGCCGCCGGGTCGGAACTGGCTCATCACGCCGGCCAGGCGTTCGGCCCAGTCGCTGGGGCGGAATGCCTTGCCTGTGCGGGTCAGTCCGAGGATGAAGACTTCTTTGGCGGCGTTGGAGACCATGGGTAGGGGCTCGGGCGGCGGACGCGGGCTGGGTAGAGCGCTGGTCCGTCTGCGGAGGGCTAGAAGTATTGTATCTTATATAAGACTTAGGCCCGGCCGGGACCGGTCGACGGCAAGCGCGCCGGCATCTCCGGCAGGCGGTCTTGCCCCAAGCGGCGCAACAGGCCCTAAAATCACCGCTCAACGGCCCAACTTTCGTTGGGCCGCCTTTGTTTTCAGACCTCCGGAGTGTGTAGCCATGAACGCCCCTGCCGTCAAGCCAGCCGCCGCTGCTTCCCCGCACGTGATGAACACCTACGGCCGCGTGCCGATCGCGTTGTCGCACGGTCAGGGCTGCCGCGTCTGGGACATCAACGGCAAGGAGTACCTGGACGCGCTGGCGGGCATCGCCGTCAACACCCTGGGCCATAACCATCCCAAGCTGGTGCCTGCCCTGCAGGACCAGATCGCCAAGCTGATCCACACCTC
The DNA here is from genome assembly GCF_027532185.1 of Hylemonella sp. Taxonomy (GTDB): domain Bacteria; phylum Pseudomonadota; class Gammaproteobacteria; order Burkholderiales; family Burkholderiaceae_C; genus Hylemonella. The sequence goes on from NZ_JAPZSV010000003.1 coordinate 371,800, forward strand.
CAATTACTACCACGTACCCCAGCAGGAGGAGCTGGCGAAGAAACTGGTCGAGCTCTCGGGCATGCGCAATGTCTTCTTCTGCAACACCGGCCTGGAAGCCAACGAAGCCGTGCTCAAGCTGGCGCGCAAGTACGGCCATGACAAGGGCATCCAGAACCCGCAGATCGTGGTCTATGAACGCGCCTTCCACGGCCGCTCCATCGCCACGCTCAGCGCCACGGGCAACGAGAAGATCCAGAAGGGCTTCGGCCCCCTGGTGCCAGGTTTCATCCGCGTGCCGCTCAACGACATCGAGGCGCTCAAGAAGGCCACAGCCAACAACCCCGACGTGGTGGCCGTGTTCTTCGAGACCATCCAGGGCGAAGGTGGCATCAACGCCATGCGCAACGAATACCTGCGCGCCGTGCGCGAACTCTGCACCGAGCGCGACTGGCTGCTGTGCATCGACGAGGTGCAAAGCGGCATGGGCCGCACGGGCAAGTGGTTCGCCCACCAGTGGGCCGGCATCGTGCCTGACGTGATGGCCCTGGCCAAGGGCTTGGGCTCGGGTGTGCCCATCGGCGCGGTGGTGGCCGGCCCCAAGGCGGCGGACATCTTCCAGCCGGGCAACCATGGCACCACCTTCGGCGGCAATCCGCTGGCCATGCGCGCCGGCGTCGAGACCCTGCGCATCATGGAAGAAGACGGCCTGCTGCAGCGCGCCGAGCAGATGGGCCGCTACCTGGGCGACCAACTGCGCCAGGCACTGGGCAGCCATCCGGGCGTGAAGGAGATCCGCGCCCATGGCCTGATGATCGGAGTCGAGCTGGTCAAGCCCTGTGGCGTGCTGATCGGTCGTGCGGCCGAGGCTGGCCTGCTGATCAGTGTCACCGCCGACAGCGTGATCCGCCTGCTGCCGCCGCTGATCATCACCGAAGCCGAGATCGACGAGCTGCTGGCCCGTCTGCTGCCCCTGGTGCGCGACTTCCTCGCCGAGGCCTGAGAGGATGCAGATGACCCAGGCCCTCAAGCACTACCTGAAGTTCAGCGACCTCACGGCCGCGGAGTACGCCTACCTTTTCGAACGCACGGCACTGATCAAGCAGAAGTTCAAGGCCTACGAAAAGCACCAGCCCCTGGTGGACCGTACGCTGGCCATGATCTTCGAGAAGGCCTCCACGCGCACACGCGTGAGCTTCGAGGCCGGCATGTACCAGCTGGGTGGCAGCGTCGTGCACCTGACCACGGGCGACAGCCAGCTGGGCCGCGCCGAACCCATCGAGGACAGCGCGCGTGTGATCAGTCGCATGGTGGACCTGGTGATGATCCGCACCTACGGCCAGGACAAGATCGAGCGTTTCGCCAAGTATTCACGCGTGCCGGTCATCAACGGCCTGACCAACGAATACCACCCCTGCCAGATCCTCGCTGACATCTTTACCTACATCGAGCACCGCGGCTCGATCGCGGGCAAGGTGGTGGCCTGGGTGGGCGACGGCAACAACATGGCCAACACCTGGCTGCAGGCCGCCGAACTGCTGGGCTTCACCGTGCACGTGAGCACCCCCAGTGGCTACGAGATCGACCCCGCACTGGCCGGCGTCCATAGCAGCTGCTACAAGGTGTTCAAGGACCCGATGCAGGCCTGCGCCGGTGCCGACCTCGTGACCACCGACGTCTGGACCAGCATGGGCTACGAGGCCGAGAACGAGGCGCGCAAGAAGGCCTTTGCCGACTGGTGCGTGGACGCCGACATGATGCGCGCCGCCAAACCGGACGCATTGTTCATGCACTGCCTGCCCGCGCACCGTGGCGAAGAGGTCGAGGCCGAGGTCATCGATGGCCCGCAGTCGGTGGTTTGGGATGAGGCGGAAAATCGCCTGCACGTACAGAAGGCGCTGATGGAGTATTTGCTCCTGGGAGCCCTGAAGTGATGTGCAGGCGATTTCGGCGCAGGCTAACTTCGTAACAGCGAAGTTAAGCGCAGCGGCCGTAGCCCAAATGATTCGCGTACCGACATGACCGCCTGCACAAGCTGCGGCGCCTGCTGTTCCTGGTGCCGCGTCGATTTCTCCGCCTACGAACTCGAGGGCAACGGCGGCCACGTCCCCGTCGGCCTGACCGTCGAAGTCAACGGCAACACGGCCCGCATGCGCGGCACCGACCATTGGCCGCCGCGCTGCGCCGCGCTCACGGGCAAGCTTGGTGAAAAGGTCGCCTGCGGCATCTACGAATGGCGCCCCTCCCCCTGTCGCGAGTTCGAGGAAGGCAGCGAGGCCTGCCACCGCGCCCGCGCCAAGGTCGGCCTGCCGCCCCTCGAGAGCTGAGCCTCAGCCGCCCCGGTACAGCCAGGGCACGTCCAGCAGACGTTCCCCCAGCAGGCGCAGCGACGCATTACGCGCCCAGGCCATCGGCCCCTCCAGATGGAAGATCTCGCCATTGCGGATGGAGCGTGCCTGCACCCGCGCATTACGCTGCCAGCGGTTCAGTGCGTAACGCTGCAAGAGCGTAGGCACATCCAGGACACCGTCGACCAGCGCCACCTGACGGCCCAGCTCAGCCGCATCCTCGATCGCCATGCCAGCCCCCTGGGCGAGGTAGGGGCGCATGGGGTGCGCCGCGTCGCCCAGCAGTGCCACATGGCCACGCGCCATCTGGTCGACGGAACCCACAGGCGGACGGTCGCAGAGCACCCATAGGCGCCAGGCCGGCACGGCGGTGATCAGATCGCGCAAATCCGCACAGGTAGGGGCCAGCGCCGCCTGCAGATCAGCTGCGTTGGCACCATGGTCCCAGTCTTCCAGGCCCCCCGGTACATGGCCGTGGACGATGGCCACGACGTTGAGCCAGTCGCCGCCACGCACCGGGTAAGCCACCACATGCAGCTTCGGCCCCAGCCAGGCCGTGACCTGCTGACTGCGCAACGCAGCGGGCAGATCGGCCTGACGCAAAAGCGCGCGGTAGGCCAGGTGCCCCGCCACACGCGGCGGCCCGTCGGCGAGCAGTTGCGCGCGAATCCGGCTCCAGAGGCCATCGGCCGCGATCAGGGCATCGCCCTCCACGTCCAGGCCATCGCTAAGACTCAGGCCGACGGCACCGTTGGTCTCCACATAGCGGTTCACCGTCTTGCCCGTGTGCAACCAGACGGCCTCACGCTGCTGCAGGGCCTGCAGCAGCACTTGCTGCAGATCGGCGCGGTGGATGGTGGCGTAGGGCGTGCCATAGCGCTGCACCATGGACGCGCCGAGTGGCAGCACACCCAACTCGGCCCCGCTCAGGGCGTTGCGCACCTGCAGCCGGTCGGGAAAAGCCGCTACCTGCCGCAGCGCTGCATCCAGATCCCAGCCCTGCAGCACGCGCGTGACGTTGGGGCCCATCTGGATGCCCGCCCCCACCTCGGCAAAGGTATCGGCGCGCTCATAAAGACGGACATGGCAACCAGCCCGTGAGCAGGCCAGCCCGGCAGCGAGGCCGCCGATGCCGCCTCCGGCGATCAGTACATCGGTATGCATGGCACCCGATTCTGCCCCAGCAGATGCGGTGGTTTACTCGACGCGGATCACACCCGTGGGCTTGAAACCCAGGTCCGCGGCCTTGCCTTTGCGCCCGCGCGCCGCGCGTGCGTTGTTGAGGCTGCGGATCTCCAGCGTCTCGTCGCGTTCCTTGCCACCGCGCCCCAGACCCTCGATCTTCACGCTGCGCGTGTAGGCCGCGGCGCCGGCCAGTGTGTCCTTGGGCTCGAGGTCGATCAGCATGAGGCCGCGACCACCGTTGGGCATGGGCTTGAGTTCACCAATCTCGAAGGTCAGGATGCGGCCGCCGGTCGAGGCACAGGCCACGTGAGTCGCCGGGGTGTAGAGCGCAGATGCCTGCGCACCCGACGGCAGTGGCACGTTGGCGGCCGAGGGGCGGCAGACCGTGTCGCTCTCGCCGCAGTTGATGAAGGACTTGCCGGCCTTCTGGCGCGAGACCATGTTCTCCACCTGGGCGAGGAAGCCGTAGCCGCCCGAAGTGGACAGCAGCAGCCAGGCCGAGGCAGCGCCGGCGTAGTAGTGAACCAGCTGAGTTCCGAGCTCCAGTTCGATCATCGTCGTCAGCGGCTGGCCGTCACCCCGCGCACCCGGCAGGCTGGCCACAGGTACGGAGTAGACGCGGCCCTTGCTGCCGAAGGCCAACAGGGTATCCACCGTGCGGCATTCGAAGGTGCCGTAGAGGCCGTCGCCCGCCTTGAAGGCGAAGCTCGCGGCATCGTGGCCGTGGCCCTGGCGCGCGCGCACCCAGCCCTTCTGCGAAACCACCACGGTGACCGGCTCGTCGACGACCTTGACCTCGGCCACAGCCTTCTTCTCGGCCTGGATCAGGGTGCGGCGTGCATCGCCGAAGGTCTTGGCATCGGCTTCGATTTCCTTGACCATGAGCTTGCGCAGCGCGGCCGGGCTGCCGAGGATCTCCTCCAGCTTCTTCTGCTCCTCGCGCAGCTCTTTCAGCTCCTGCTCGATCTTGATGGCTTCCAGGCGCGCCAATTGGCGCAGGCGGATTTCCAGGATGTCCTCGGCCTGGCGCTCCGTGAGCTTGAAGCGCGTGATCAGCGCCGGCTTGGGCTCGTCCGCGTTGCGGATGATGCGGATGACCTCGTCGATGTTGAGCAGCACGAGCTGCCGGCCCTCGAGGATGTGGATGCGGGCCAGCACCTTGTCCAGGCGGTGCTGCGAGCGCCGCTCGATGGTGGTCTGGCGGAAGGCGATCCACTCCTCCAGCATCTGGCGCAGGTTCTTCTGCGTGGGGCGGCCGTCCAGCCCCACCATGGTCATGTTGATCGAGGCCGAGGTCTCCAGACTGGTGTGGGCCAGCAGGGTGGTGATCAGCTCCTGCTGCTCGATGCGGCTGGTCTTGGGCTCGCAGACTAGGCGCACGGGCGCGTCCTTGCTGGACTCGTCGCGCACCACGTCCAGCACGGCCAGCACCGTGGCCTTGAGCTGGTTCTGCTCGGGCGTCAGGGCCTTCTTGCCGGCCTTGACCTTGGGGTTGGTCAGCTCCTCGATTTCTTCGAGCACCTTCTGCGTGCTCACGCCCGGCGGCAGCTCGGTCACGACCAGCTGCCACTGGCCGCGCGCCAGCTCCTCGATCTTCCAGCGTGCGCGCACCTTGAGCGAGCCGCGGCCCGTGCGGTAGGCCTCGGCGATGTCACTGGCTGGGCTGATGATCTGGCCGCCACCGGGATAGTCGGGGCCGGGCAGCAGCTCCAGCAGGTCCTCATCCGACAGCTTGGGCGTCTTGATCAGGGCCACGCAGGCGGCCGCGACTTCGCCGAGGTTGTGGCTCGGGATCTCGGTGGCCAGGCCCACGGCAATGCCGCTGGCGCCGTTCAACAGCGTGAAAGGCAGGCGCGCTGGCAACTGCTTGGGCTCCTCGGTGGAACCGTCGTAGTTGGGCATGAAGTCCACCGTGCCCTCGTCGATCTCATCGAGCAGCAGGCTGGTGATCTTCGCCAGGCGCGCCTCGGTGTAGCGCATGGCGGCGGCGCCGTCACCGTCGCGGCTGCCGAAGTTGCCTTGGCCATCGATCAGCGGGTAGCGCTGGGCAAAGTCCTGCGCCATGCGCACCAGCGCGTCGTAGGCCGCCTGGTCGCCGTGTGGGTGAAAACGGCCCAGCACATCACCGACCACGCGCGCGCTCTTGACCGGCTTGGCGGCCGTGTTGCCATTGGGCCCGCTGTAGCCCAGGCCCATGCGCGACATGGCGTAGAGGATGCGGCGCTGTACCGGCTTCTGGCCATCGCTCACATCGGGCAGGGCCCGCCCCTTGACCACGCTGAGCGCGTACTCTAGGTAGGCGCGCTGCGCGTAGTGGGCCAGCGTCAGGGCGTCGTCGCCGGCCGGGTCGGCGGTGAGGTCCAGGGTAGGTTGATCCATCGTGACAGTTCAGTTCTTCGGGATGGGATAGCTCATTCAGGCTGCGCTTCGAGGCTGGCCAGCTGGGCCGGCTCGCGCGGCCACGAGCGCTGCGCCTTCTCGGCCGCGGGCTTGAGCACCGCGTAGAGGGCCAGCACGGTGCGCACATAGTTCTGCGTTTCGCGGTAGGGCGGCACCGCATTGCCTGCGCGCCGCACGGCGCGCAGGCCGGCGTTGTAGGCGGCCAGCGCCAGTTCGGGCTGCTCGGGAAATTTCTTCAACAGACGTGCCAGATGCAGGCTGCCGATGCGGATATTGGTCCGCGCATCGGTGAGCTGGCGCGCCACCGGCCGGCGTTTCTGGTCCGCCAGGCCATAACCGCGCGCCGTGGCCGGCATCAGCTGCATGAGCCCAACCGCGCCCTTGGGCGAGACCGCGTCAGGATCGAACCCCGACTCGGTGGCGATCAGGGCCTGCAGCAGAGCGTAGTCGATGCCGTGCTCACGTGCGGCCTCGCGCAACAGATGCCGCACGGCCTTGTAGTCGGGGGAGATCTCGAAGAAGGCGTGCAGGCGGGTGGGGGCCAGCGGTACCGGACCGGCGCGCGTGCGGTCCTGGGGCGCCTCGTCGCTGAAATAGAGTTCGTAGCGCTCGTCCAGCTGCTCGGCCGCGAAATGCGCCACGCCCTTTTCGTTGACATAGGCCCAGACGTCGGCGCGCGCGGCCCCCTGCCCCAGCAGGAGCATGGCCAGCAGCGCGAGCAGGCGTCGCATCAGATATCCACCTCCACCGCGTCGCCGTGCAGCTCCATGAGTTCGCGGCGGGCCGCGGCCTCGCCCTTGCCCATGAGCTTGGTGATCTCGGTCTCGGTCTGCGCGTTGTCGAACGCGCCCAGGCGCACCTGCAGCAGGCGGCGTGTGTCGGGGTTCAGCGTGGTTTCCCAGAGCTGTTCGGCGTTCATCTCGCCCAGGCCCTTGAAGCGGCTGATCTGGCAGCGCTCCCTGGCCACGCCTTCCTTGGCGCACTTGTCGAGGATGGCGGTGAGCTCGCCCTCGTCCAGCGCATAGGCCTTGCCGGCCGACTTCTTGCCGCGCGCCGGGATGTCCACGCGAAACAGCGGCGGGCGCGCCACATAGACGTGGCCGGCCTCGATGAGCTTGGGGAAGTGTCGGAAGAAGAGCGTGAGCAACAGCACCTGGATGTGCGAGCCGTCCACGTCAGCATCGCTGAGGATGCAGACCTTGCCGTAGCGCAGGCCGCTGAGATCGGGACTGTCATTGGGGCCATGCGGGTCGACGCCAATGGCCACCGAGATGTCGTGCACCTCGGTGTTGGCGAACAATCGATCGCGCTCGACCTCCCAGGTGTTGAGCACCTTGCCGCGCAAGGGCAGGATGGCCTGGCTTTCCTTGTCACGGCCCATCTTGGCGCTGCCACCGGCCGAGTCGCCCTCGACCAGGAAGAGTTCGTTGTGCGTGAGGTCGCGGCTCTCGCAGTCGGTCAGCTTGCCCGGCAGCACGGCCACGCCCGAGCCCTTGCGCTTTTCCACCTTCTGGCCCGCGCGCTGGCGTGTCTGCGCCGCCTTGATGGCCAGCTCGGCCAGCTTCTTGCCGTACTCGACGTGCTGATTCAGCCACAACTCCAGCGCCGGGCGCACGAAGCTGGAGACCAGGCGCACAGCATCGCGCGAGTTCAGGCGCTCCTTGATCTGGCCCTGGAACTGTGGATCCAACACCTTGGCCGAGAGCACGTAGCTGGCGCGCGCAAACACGTCCTCAGGCAGCAGCTTGACGCCCTTCGGTAAAAGGCTGTGCAGCTCGATGAAACTCTTGACCGCGGTGAACAGGCCGTCACGCAGGCCGCTGTCGTGCGTACCGCCCGCGCTCGTGGGAATCAGGTTCACGTAGCTCTCGCGCACGGGCTGGCCGTCCTCGGTGAAGGCCACGGCCCAGGCGGCGCCCTCGCCCTCGGCGAAGCTGTCGTTGTTCTCGGCGTAGCCCTCACCCTCGAAGAGCGGGATCACCGGGTCGGCCGGCAGGGTCTGCATCAGGTAGTCGCGCAGGCCGCCCTTGTAGAGCCAGGTCTGGGTGTCCTTGGTCTTCTCCACCGTCAGCGTCACGGTGACGCCGGGCATGAGCACGGCCTTGCTGCGCAGCAGATGGGTCAGCTCACCCATGGGCAGCGCGGCGGATTCGAAGTATTTGGCGTCGGGCCAGACGCGCACCGTCGTGCCCTGCTTGCGGTCGCCCGGGCCTTGCGCACGGGTCTGCAGCGGCTCGATCACATCGCCGCCCGAGAAGGTCAGGCTTGCCACCTTGCCCTCGCGGTGGGTGCTGACCTGCAGGCGCTTGGCTAGGGCGTTGGTCACGGACACGCCCACACCGTGCAGGCCGCCGGAGAAGCTGTAGGCCCCGCCCTGGCCCTTGTCGAATTTGCCACCGGCATGCAGGCGCGTGTAGACCAGCTCGATCACCGGCGCTTTTTCCTCGGGATGCAGGCCGAAGGGGATGCCGCGGCCATCGTCCTCGATGCTGACCGAGCCGTCGGCGTGCAGGATCACGGCGATCTTCTTGCCGTGCCCGGCCAGGGCCTCGTCGGCGGCGTTGTCCAGCACTTCCTGGATGATGTGCAGCGGGTTGTCGGTCCGGGTGTACATGCCCGGGCGCTGCTTGACCGGCTCCAGGCCCTTGAGGACGCGGATGGAACCTTCGGAATATTCGGGGGTGGGTTTGACAGCCATGGCGCGGAATTGTAGACCCAGTCCACGCAATCACTGGATGAACATCCAGTTACATTCCAGCTGAGCGCCGGCAAGCGGGCGGCGGATTGGCTACAGTGCGGCGATGAGCAACAAGAAACTTTCCATGGCCCAGGTCCTGATCTGCGGCGCCATGATCGTCACCCTTTCCATGGGCATACGCCACGGCTTCGGCCTCTGGCTGCAGCCCGTCACCCAGACCCAGGGCTGGACGCGCGAGACCTTCGCCTTCGCCATGGCCATCCAGAACCTGACCTGGGGCTTTGCCGGCATCTTCGCCGGCATGCTGGCCGACCGCTTTGGCGCCTTCAAGGTCATCGTCGGCGGGGCCCTCCTCTACGCCCTGGGCCTGATCGGCATGGCCCACGCGCCCACACCCCTGCTGTTCGCGCTGAGCTGCGGCGTGCTGATCGGCATGGCTCAGGCCGGTACCACCTACGCCGTGATCTACGGCGTGATCGGTCGCAACGTCAGTATGGACAAACGCTCCTGGGCCATGGGCGTGGCCGCGGCGGCCGGCTCCTTCGGCCAGTTCCTGATGGTGCCCGTCGAAGGCTGGCTGATCGCCGGCCTGGGCTGGCAGCAGGCGCTGGTGGCCCTGGGCATGGCCGCGCTACTCATCGTGCCCCTGGCCTGGGGCCTGCATGAGCCCAGTTTCGCCAGCGGCGCCCCAATGAAGCGTGAGCAGTCGATCCTGCAGGCCCTGCGCGAGGCCTTTGCCTACCCAAGCTTCCAGCTGCTCATGGCGGGCTACTTCGTCTGTGGCTTCCAGGTGGTCTTCATCGGCGTGCACATGCCCAGCTACCTCAAGGACCACGGCCTCTCGCCCCAGGTCGCCAGCTATTCACTGGCGCTGATCGGCCTGTTCAATGTCTTCGGCACCTACGCCGCGGGCACGCTGGGCCAGCGTCTGGCCAAGCGCAAGATCCTGGCCTTCATCTACTTCGCACGCGCCATCGCCATCACGGTCTTCCTCCTGGTGCCGCTGACCCCGATGAGCGTCTACATCTTCTCGGCCGTCATGGGCGTGCTCTGGCTGTCCACCGTGCCGCCAACCAACGCCATCGTGGCCCAGATCTTCGGCGTGGCCCACCTGTCCATGCTGGGCGGCTTCGTCTTCTTCAGCCACCAGATCGGCAGCTTCATGGGCGTGTGGCTCGGCGGCTACCTGTACGACCAGACGGGCAGCTACGACATCGTCTGGTACATCGCCATCGCGCTGGGCGTCGCCGCGGCGCTGATCAACCTGCCGGTGCGCGAGGCCGCGATCCACCGGCCCGAGGCGGCACGCGCATGAAGAGGATCACACGCCAGCTGCTGGCCTGGGCTGCGGCCCTGGCCTTGCTGCTGGCTGTGTTCGCGCTCTACACGCGGCCGGATTTCCTCGTGACCCTGGCGGATCAGATCTGGGCCTGCTTTTAGGGAAGGTCTGAACAAGTCGCGCCGCGCATGGCGGGACTGATTCAGACCTTCCCCAGGGCCGCACACCTCGGGAATCCCTGCATCCCGCCGCCATGGTCGCATGGCACACTCGGGCCATGACCATGAAGACCTACATCCTCACCGGCGCGTCCGATGGCATCGGCGCTGAAATGGCGCGCCAGCTCGCACAGCGGCTGGGCGCCGAGGCTGGCCTGGTGCTCGCGGCGCGCAAGGAAGCCCAGCTCGAAGAGGTGGCCAGCCAATGCCGCGGCCATGGCAGCGAGGTGCTGGTCGCGCCCACCGACGTCAGCGATCCGGCCCAGTGCCGCAAGTTGGTCGAGCGTGCGGTGGAGCGCTTTGGCTGGCTCGACGCCCTGATCAACAACGCAGGCGTGTCGGCCCAGGCCCTGTTCGAGGACGTGCAGCCCGAGCACCTGGGCTGGTACGAGGACCTCATGCGCGTGAACCTCTGGGGCTCGGTCTGGTGCACGCATGCGGCCCTGCCCCACCTCAAGGCCAGCCGCGGCCAGATCGTGGCCGTGTCCTCGCTGGCCGGCCTCGTGGGCGTGCCGGGGCGCACCGCCTACAGCGCGAGTAAATTCGCCATGACGGGCTTCTTCGAAGCCCTGCGCGCCGAACTCAGGGGCGCGGGGGTCAGTGTCACCACGGCCTACCCCGGCGTGGTCGCCACCGAGATCCGCTACCGCGGCTACAACGCCGCCGGTCAGCCCGCGGGCAAGAGCGGGCTCAAGGAAGACGATGCCATGTCGGTGCAAGAGTGCGCGCGCCTGATCCTGGCCGGCATGGACGCACGCCGACGCGAAGTCGTGATGACCTCCAAGGGCAAGCTCGGCCGCTTCATGAAGCTGCTGGCGCCAGGCATCGTCGAGAACATGGCCCTGGCCGCGCTCAAAGACGAGGTCAAGCCCCGATGAGCGCCTTGCCGCACGGCGCCGAGGCGCCTTCGGCCTGGGTGCAGCGTTGGTCGCACCTGGTCCGTTCTGGCGGTACGGTGCTCGACGTGGCCTGCGGCCACGGCCGCCACCTGCGCTGGTTCGCGCAGCGCGGCCACCCGGTCACGGGCGTGGACCGCTCGCCCGAGGCCATCGCGGCCATCGCGCCGCTGGGCACGGCCATTGAGGCCGACATCGAGAACGGGCCCTGGCCCCTGCTGCAGAGCGGGCAAGCGCAGCGCTTCGACGCGGTGATCGTCACCAACTACCTCTGGCGCGCGCTGTTTCCCACCCTGCTGGCCAGCCTGGCCCCGGGCGGGGTTCTGATTTACGAAACTTTTACCAGCGGCAACGAGACCGTGGGCAAACCTTCGCGGCCCGACTTCCTGCTGCAGCCCGGCGAGCTCTTGCGCGTCTGCGCCGGGCTGCGCGTGGTGGCCTACGAGAACGGCTACCTCGCCGCGCCCGAACGCTATGTCCAGCGCATCGTAGCCGTCAACGAGGCGGGCTTGTCCACGGCTGGCGCGCCCGCGCGTTATTCCCTGTGAGCCGGTCGGCCCGGCCGCCGGGCGACGCTGCTCGGTAGAATGCACCATCCACCCGTATCAACCTTCCCGCTTCGGACATGACTTCCTCTACACGCCAGATCACCGGCAGCATCGTGGCCCTCGTCACTCCCCTGCACGAGGACGGTAGCGTCGACTACCCCACGCTGCGCAAACTGATCGACTGGCACGTCGCCGAAGGCACGGACTGCATCGGCGTGGTCGGCACCACGGGCGAGTCGCCCACCGTCAACGTCGAAGAGCATTGCGAGATCATCCGCGTGTCCGTGGAACAGGCCAAGGGCAAGGTACCCATCATGGCCGGCTGCGGCGCCAACTCCACGGCCGAAGCCATCGAGCTAGCGCGCTTCGCCAAGAAGGTCGGCGCCGACTGCCAGCTGCAGGTCGTGCCCTACTACAACAAGCCCACGCAAGAGGGCCAGTATCTGCACTTCAAGGCCATCGCCGAAGCCGTAGGTGACCTGCCCATGGTGCTCTACAACGTGCCGGGGCGCACCGTGGCCGATATGGCGCACGACACCGTGCTGCGCCTGGCCCAGGTGCCGGGCATCGTCGGCATCAAGGAAGCCACGGGCAATATCGAACGCGCGCAGTGGCTGATCCGCGAAGCCCCCAAGGGCTTTGCCATCTATTCGGGCGACGACCCCACCGCTGTGGCCCTCATGCTCTGCGGCGGTCACGGCAACGTCAGCGTCACGGCCAACGTGGCTCCGCGAGCCATGCACGAGCTCTGCGTGGCGGCCATGGCCGGCGATACCAAGCGCGCCATGGAGATCCAGTTCAAGCTCATGCCGCTGCACAAGCAGCTCTTTGTCGAGCCCAACCCCATTCCCGTCAAGTGGGCCCTGCAACGCATGGGCCGCTGTGGCGGTGCGCTGCGCCTGCCGATGACGCCGCTGACCCCGGCCAACCAGCCCGTGGTCGAGGCCGCACTGCGCGCCGCCGGCGTTCTGTGAAGAGGATCCCCCTTTGAAATCTGCATCGAAACTGGCCCTGCTGGGCCTGACCCTGCTGTTGTCCGCCTGCGCCGCCCTCGAGGGCGACAAGGTCGACTACAAGTCCGCCGCCAAAGCGCCGCCGCTCTCTGTTCCGCCCGATTTGACGCAGCTGCCGCGCGACACGCGCTACACCACGCCGGGCGCCACCGTCAGTGCCACCGGCTACCAGAGCGCCAGCCAGGCCCCGGGCAATACCGTGGCCTCGGCCTTTCCAGGCATGCGCCTGGAAGGCCAGGGCGCGCAGCGCTGGCTCGTGGTGGACCAGCCGCCGGAAAAGCTCTGGCCCGAGCTCAAGGCCTTCTGGCAGGAAACCGGCCTGCCCCTGGTGATGGAAGACCCCAAGCTCGGCATCATGGAGACCGACTGGGCCGAGAACCGCGCCAAGCTTCCGCAGGACCTCATCCGCCGCACGCTGGGGGCCATCCTGGACAACCTGTTCTCCACCGGCTTGCTGGACAAGTACCGCACCCGGCTGGAGCGCAATGCCGCGGGTGGCACCGAGATCTACATCAGCCACCGCGGTCTGGAAGAAGTGGTGCGCCCGGACAGCCCCACCAAGACCACCTGGCAGCCGCGCGCCGCCGACACCGAGATGGAAGTCGAGATGCTGCGCCGCCTGATGATCAAGCTCGGCGCCAACGGCCCGCAGTCCGCACAGCAGGTGGCGGCCGTGGCGCCGCGTCCGACCGCCCGGGTCGACGAACGCGAAGGCCAGCCGGTGGTGCTGGTCAGCGAGGGCTTTGATCGCGCCTGGCGCCGTGTGGGCCTGACGCTGGACCGCACGGGCTTCACCGTCGAAGACCGCGACCGCAGCCTGGGAATCTACTACGTGCGCTACGTAGAGCCACGTGCGCCTGGCGAGGAAGAGCCCGGCTTCTTCAGCCGCCTCTTCAGCGGCACGCCCAAGGACAAGACCCCGCAGAAGTACCGCATCACGGTGCGCAGCGTGGGCGAGAGCAGCGCCGTGGCCGTGCTCAATGCCGACGGTGCGCCTGAGTCCTCGGGCGCCGCACGACGCATCCTGCAGGTGATCGCCGACGACCTGCGCTGAGTTCGGCACACCCTGTGCAGGGACGAAAAAAAAGCCACCTTGCGGTGGCTTTTTTGCTGGTGCGTACAGCTTACTGCTTGGCCGGCTCGGCGGCGGGGGCAGCGGCCGGGGCGGCAGCGGGAGCAGCGGCGGGCGCCGAAGCGTCGGCCGGAGCGGGAGCAGCAGCGGGGGCCGGGGCAGCAGCCGGAGCGGGAGCGGCGGCGGGAGCAGCGGCTTCTTCCTTCTTGCCGCAAGCGGCCAGGGCTGCGGCGGCGATCACGGCAGCCAGAACGAGAGACTTGTTCATGTTGGGTAAGACTTCAAAAATACGTTGAACCTGTCCGGAAAGACCTGTGCGGCGAACCACACCCGGCCAGCAAGGCTGCGGACACAACGACTTGCTGGACCGCGATTATAGGCTCACATTTACCGCATCATGAAAATATTCCGTGTTTACCCTTAGGTAAACACGCGAGCTCATTTCGTATCCCGCTAAAGCCCAAGTACGGAGGATGGGAATCCGGGGCTGCTGTCGCGCCGGCATTCATCGAGCAGCTGACGCAGGCCCACGCGGCGAGCGGCTTCGTGGTCGCAGAGCAGCACGTCCTGCTCGGTATCGATGCGCTGCATCACCCAGGCCGGGCTCCAGAACACGCTGGGAAAGGACAACGCGTCACTGAAGCGGCAGACGCGACACTCGATGATGTGATCCCAGGTCTGGCGCCACTTCACGAAGCGCGCGTGCCAGCGCGGAATGCCCTCGTAGCTCATGGCCAGCATCACGAAGCGGCGCCCGCCACGCGACCAGGCCTGCAGCGCCTCGGCCACGGCACGCTCACCCAGCGGCCAGTCGGCGAAGTTGGCATCGCAGATGATGATCTCGTTCCAGCCTTCGCGCGCCGCCTGCTGCAAGGCATCCCGCACGGCCTGCTGAAACACGCTGCGGCCCTGCAGGCGCCCCTGCGGCAACGATGGAAGCGCGGGCTCAGTGCTCATGGGCCCAACCGTCCTCGCACCAGTCGCCCAGCAGCTCACGCGCCGCCGCACTGGCACGCGCAAGCGCGGTCGCCGACAGGCTGCGTTCGTCGGCCAGCTGACGCATCAATACGGCGTCGCGGCCCGCGGCGCGATAGCTCTCGCCGTTGATGTAGACGTGATCCGTGTCGTAGAGCATGCGGGTGCGGCGGTCCAGCACCACGCCGTGGCGCGCACGCAGGCGCTGCCCGGGCTCGAACCAGACCTGAGGCTTGGGCTCGCTCATGGCCTCGCCCAGGGCGCGCGTCAGGGCCTGCGGGTCCTGGAGGACCTGCTGCACGGCTTTCTGTGCAAAGCGCTGCAGCTCGGCCGGCAGGGCGGCCGGGCCAGCCACGGCGGCCTGGCGCGGGTCACGGTAGAAATCCTCGCCCACGGCCTCCACGGCGTCCTCGGCCAGACGCTGCAGCAGCTCCTGCGCCAGCTCGCCGGCCTTGGGCGAGCGGAAGCCGATGGAATAGGTCATGCACTCGCCACCCTCGGCTACGCCGTCGTGCGCGTAATGCGGTGGCAGGTAAAGCATGTCGCCCGGCTCGAGCACGAACTCCTGCTCGGGCTGGAAGTTCGCGAGGATCTTGACCGGCATACCGGGCTTGAGACTCAGGTCCTCCTGACGGCCGATGCGCCAGCGGCGCCGGCCCTGGGCCTGTAGCAGGAACACATCGTAGTTATCGTAATGCGGCCCGACCCCGCCGCCTTCGGTGGCGTAGCTGATCATCAGATCGTCCAGCCGCGCATCGGGGATGAAACGGAAGCGGTTCATGAGCGCATGGACCGCATCGTGATGCAAGTCCACACCCTGCACCAGCAGCGTCCACTCGGGCGTCTTGAAGCTGGGCAGGGCGCGGCGCGCAAAGGGCCCGCGCTGCAGGCTCCAGGATTCCTTGCGCCTCTGGCGCTGCAAGGTCACCAGGCGAGACTCCACGTCCTCCTGCGCGGCCAGTTCCACCAGCTCGCTGCGCGACAGCAGGGCCTGGAAACCCGGGATGGCCTGGCGCACCAGCAAGGGTTTCTTGTGCCAGTGGCGGCGCATGAAGGTCTCGGCGCTGAGGCCGCCCAGCAGGGGCATTGCTTGATTGATGTCCATAGGAAGAAACTGTACCGGATGCGTGCACAAGACTAACACCAGGGCTCCCGCGGAACCGGCTTGGCCGGGCCGCTGGGAGCGCCCCTTGAGGGGGTAGCGAAGCGACACGCCGTGCGCGCAGCCTGGGGGGAGCTATATTCCGGCCATGGATATCAATCAGCAATGCGTGGTCGCCCTGACCTGGACGCTCACCGACACCCTGGGTGAGGAGCTCGACGTGCTCGACGAACCGGTCGAGTTCCTGATCGGCGGCAGCGATCTCTTCAAGAAGATCGAGGACGCCCTGCAAGGCCACAGCGTCGGCGCGACGGTGGCGCTGCAGCTCGAACCGGAGGAGGCCTTCGGTGACTATCAGGACCAGCTCCTCTTTCTGGAGAAGCGCGAACTCTTCCCCGCCGAGATCGAGGAAGGCATGACCATCGAAGGCTCAGCCCTGCCCGCCGGCTGCAATCCCGAGGCGCCCAAGGACGCGCTCTACACCATCACCGAGATCTACCCCGAGCACGTGGTACTCGATGGCAACCACCCGCTGGCGGGCATCGCGCTGCGTCTACGACTCAAGGTCGAAGCCGTGCGCGAAGCCACCGAAGACGAGATCGGCAGCGGCACGGCTGGCACCGGCTTTTTCCGCATCGCCCCGCTGCACGAGCAGGGCCCCGGCAACATTCACTAGCCCCCCTGTTACGGCTCACTGCGTGTAGCCGTCTCTCCCCCCAGGGGGACAACCCCAGCGGCCCGGCAAAGCCGGCTCCGCGGGGTTCCTGGTTTAAGAAGCCCTCACGCTCAGGCTTTTCCAGTAGAACCGTAGCCGCCGGCGCCACGCTCGGTGGCCGCGGCGAAGTCATTCACGACCTTGAACTGCGCCTGCACCACGGGCACGATGACCAGCTGCGCAATCCGCTCCATGGGCTCGATGGTGAAGGCCGTGGGGCTGCGGTTCCAGGCGCTGACCATGAGCTGGCCCTGGTAGTCGCTGTCGATGAGCCCGACCAGATTGCCCAGCACGATGCCGTGCTTGTGGCCCAGACCCGAGCGCGGCAGGATCAGCGCAGCGTAGCCCGGATCGGCCAGATGGATGGCCATGCCTGTGGGGATCAGTTGCCAGGCATTGGGTTGCAGGGTCAGGGCTTCGTCCAGGCAGGCGCGCAGGTCCAGGCCCGCGCTACCGGGCGTGGCATAGGTGGGCAGCTGATCCGCCAGGCGCGGATCGAGGATCTTGACGTCGATGTTCATGGGTCGGGAAAAAAGAAACGGAAAACGTTCAGAGCAGAACCGGCAGACGACGCGCGATCTCGGCCACGAGCTGGCGCGCCAGCGTGAGCTTGTCGGCGCGCGGCAGTTCGCTCACGCCCTTTTCATCGACGAGCAGCAGCTGGTTGTCGTCCTGGCCGAAAGTGGCCGGGCCGATATTGCCGACCAGCAGGGGCACGCCTTTGCGCTCGCGCTTGGCCTGGGCATGGGCCTGCAGGTCATGGCTCTCGGCCGCAAAGCCCACGCAGTAGAGCTTGCCGGTCTTTGCGCATGCCCCCTGGGCCACGGCGGCCAGGATGTCCGGGTTCTCGACAAAGCTCAGCGCGGGGACCGAACCGGAGCCGTCCTTCTTGATCTTCTGCTCGGCGGACGTGGCCGGACGCCAGTCGGCCACCGCAGCCGTCGCTACAAAAACGGTAGCAATCTGCGCTTCCGCCTCAACCACCTGCTGCATGTCGCGTGCCGAGCGCACATCCAAACGGCGCACGCCACGCGGCGTGGGCAGGTGCACCGGGCCGGCCACCAGGGTCACCTCGGCACCCGCCTCATGCGCGGCGCGCGCGATGGCAAAACCCATCTTGCCGCTCGATCGGTTGGTGATGCCGCGCACCGGATCGATGGCCTCGTAGGTGGGACCGGCCGTCACGAGCACACGCTGGCCGCGCAAGGTCTTGGGCTGGAAGAAGGCGATCACCTCCGCCAGCAATTCGTCGGCTTCCAGCATGCGACCGTCGCCGACCTCACCACAGGCCTGGTCACCGGAACCGACCTCGAAGACATGGGCACCGTCGGCCTTGAGCTGGGCCACATTGCGCTGCGTGGCCGGGTTGGCCCACATCTCGCGGTTCATGGCCGGCGCGATCAACAGGGGCACGGTCTCGATGGGCCGGGCCAGGCACATCAGGCTCAGCAGGTCGTCGGCACGGCCATGCAGCAGCTTGGCCATGAAATCGGCGCTGGCCGGGGCGATGAGGATGGCGTCGGCCTCGCGGCTGAGGTTGATGTGGGCCATGTTGTTGGGCTCGCGCGCGTCCCACTGAGAGTGATAGACCGGCCGGTTGGACAGGGCCTGCATCGTGACGGGCGTGATGAACTGGCCTGCGGCCTCGGTCATCACCACCTGCACGGTGGCGCCCTCCTTCACAAGGGCACGACAGAGTTCGGCCGCCTTGTAACAGGCGATGCCGCCCGTGAGCCCCAGGACGATGTGTTTTCCGGCGAGGTCGTTCATGGCCACGGAATGTAGCACCTGTACCCGCTTCGTACCCCGGCAAGGCCTTGATTCAAAGGCACAGGTCTATAATCTCGCTTTACCACCTCCTCGGACTGCACGTCCGAACCGACATGACCAAATTCGTCTTCGTCACCGGCGGTGTGGTGTCCTCCCTGGGCAAGGGAATCGCCTCAGCGTCTCTGGCCGCGATCCTGGAATCGCGGGGCCTCAAAGTCACCCTCATCAAGCTCGATCCCTACCTCAACGTCGACCCGGGGACGATGTCGCCCTTCCAGCATGGCGAGGTGTTCGTGACCGATGACGGGGCCGAGACGGATCTGGACTTGGGCCACTACGAGCGTTTCGTCGAAACGCGGATGAAGAAGACCAACAACTTCACCACCGGTCAGATTTACAAGAGCGTGCTCGAGAAGGAGCGCCGTGGCGACTACCTGGGCAAGACCGTGCAGGTCATCCCCCACGTCACCAACGAAATCCAGGAATACGTCAAGCGCGGCGCAGGCTACGAGACCCCCGAAGCGGTGGACGTGGCCATCGTCGAAATCGGCGGCACCGTGGGCGACATCGAGTCCCTGCCCTTCCTCGAAGCCGTGCGCCAGCTCAGCCTGCGCTTAGGCCCCAACAACGCGGCCTTCGTGCACCTGACCTATGTGCCGTGGATCGCTGCCGCCGGCGAGCTCAAGACCAAACCCACCCAGCACACCGTGCAGAAGCTGCGCGAGATCGGCATCCAGCCCGACGCCCTGCTCTGCCGTGCCGACCGCACCATCCCCGACGACGAGCGCGAGAAGATCAGCCTCTTCACCAATGTGCAGAGCTGGGGCGTGATCTCCATGCCCGACGTGGACACCATCTACAAGGTGCCGCGCGTGCTCCACGAGCAGGGCTTGGACGGCCTGATCTGCGACAAGCTGCGCCTGAACACGCCGCCGGCCAACCTCAAGCGCTGGGACTCGCTGGTCTACGAGACCGAGCACCCGCAGGGCGAGGTCACCATCGCCATGGTGGGCAAGTACGTGGACCTGACCGACAGCTACAAGTCCGTCAACGAGGCGCTGCGCCACGCCGGCATGCGCAACCATGTGCGCGTGAAGATCGAGCACGTCGATTCCGAGACCATCACCGAAGACACCGTGGCGCGCCTGGCCAAGTACGACGCCATCCTGGTGCCCGGCGGCTTCGGCAAGCGCGGCATCGAGGGCAAGATCAGCACCGCGCGTTTTGCCCGTGAGCACAAGGTACCCTATCTCGGCATCTGCCTGGGCATGCAGGTTGCCACCATCGAGTTCGCGCGCCACGTCGCTGGGCTCAAGGACGCCAACAGCACCGAGTTCGAGCCGCACTGCCAGCACCCCGTGATCGCCCTGATCACCGAGTGGAAGGACGCCGACGGCACCATCAAGACGCGCGACGCCAACTCCGATCTCGGCGGCACCATGCGCCTGGGCGCGCAGAGTTCCGACGTGGCCAAGGGGACGCTGGCGCACCAGATCTACGGCGACGTGGTCACCGAGCGCCACCGCCATCGCTACGAGGCCAACGTCAACTACCTGGACACGCTGCGCAAGTCCGGTCTCGTGATCTCGGCGCTGACCCAGCGCGAGCAGCTCACCGAGATCGTCGAGCTGCCGCAGAGCGTGCACCCCTGGTTCGTCGGCGTGCAGTTTCACCCCGAGTTCAAGTCCACCCCCTGGAACGGCCACCCGCTGTTCAATGCCTTCGTCAAGGCGGCGCTGGAACACCAGGGCGCCGGCAAGAGCAAGAACCTCAAGGTCGTGGCCTGAGATGAGCGCCGGCTACATCATCGCCAACGTCACCGTCACCAACCCGGCGCAGTACGAGGACTACAAAAAGTGGTCCTCCGAAGCCATGCGCGTGCATGGCGCCGAGGTGCTGGTGCGGGGCGGCAAGGTCGAGGTGATCGAGGGCGATTGGACGCCCGATCGCCTGGTCATCCTCAAATTCCCCAGCGTCGCGGCCGCCAAGGCCTTTGATGCTTCGCCCGAGTACGGCAAGGCGCGCAGCGCGCGCCAGGGTGCGGCGGTCATGCGCATGATCGTGGTCGAAGGTGTGGGCTGACGCCCACACCGCCGGTGGGTATGGGACGCCCCCCACCCCAACCCTCCCCTCGAGGGGAGGGAGCAGAGATAGATTGTTTGAAATGGAAAGGTAAGACATGAGCGCAATCGTTGATATCGTCGGCCGCGAAGTCCTGGACAGCCGCGGCAACCCCACCGTCGAGTGCGACGTGCTGCTGGAATCCGGCACCATGGGCCGTGCGGCCGTGCCCTCGGGCGCCTCCACCGGTAGCCGCGAGGCCATTGAACTGCGCGACGGTGACAAGAACCGCTACCTGGGCAAGGGCGTGCTCAAGGCCGTCGAGCACATCAACACCGAGATCAGCGAGGCCGTGCTGGGCCTGGATGCCTCCGAGCAGGCCTTCCTGGACAAGACCCTGATCGACCTGGACGGCACCGAGAACAAGAGCCGCCTGGGCGCCAACGCCATGCTGGCCGTCTCCATGGCCGTGGCCCGCGCCGCGGCCGAGGAAGCCGGCCTGCCCCTGTACCGCTACTTCGGCGGCATGGGTGCCGTGCAGATGCCCGTGCCCATGATGAACGTCATCAACGGTGGCGCCCACGCCAACAACACGCTGGACCTGCAGGAATTCATGATCCTGCCGATCGGTGCGCCCAACTTCCGCGAAGCCCTGCGCTGGGGCGCCGAGGTCTTCCACGCGCTCAAGAAGATCCTGCACGACAAGGGCATCAGCACCGCCGTGGGCGACGAGGGCGGCTTCGCCCCCAGCGTCGAGAGCCATGAGGCCGCGATCCAGCTGATCCTGCAGGCCATCGACAAGGCCGGCTACACCGCCGGCGAGCAGATCGCCCTGGGCCTGGACTGCGCCGCCAGCGAGTTCTACAAGGACGGCAAGTACCACCTCGAAGGCGAAGGCTTGGTGCTGTCCGCCGCCGAATGGACCGACATGCTGGCCAGCTGGTGCGACAAGTACCCCATCATCAGCATCGAGGACGGCATGCACGAGGGGGACTGGGACGGCTGGAAGCTGCTGACCGAGCGCCTGGGCAAAAAGGTGCAGCTGGTGGGCGACGACCTCTACGTCACCAACACCAAGATCCTCAAGGAAGGCATCGACAAGGGCATCGCGAATTCGATCCTGATCAAGATCAACCAGATCGGCACCCTGACCGAGACCTTCGCTGCCATCGAGATGGCCAAGCGCGCCGGCTACACGGCCGTGATCAGCCACCGCTCGGGCGAGACCGAGGACAGCACGATTGCCGACATCGCGGTGGGCACCAACGCCG
Source organism: Hylemonella sp. (assembly GCF_027532185.1). GTDB lineage: Bacteria > Pseudomonadota > Gammaproteobacteria > Burkholderiales > Burkholderiaceae_C > Hylemonella. The sequence continues at coordinate 393,330 of NZ_JAPZSV010000003.1, forward strand.
GCCAGATCAAGACCGGCTCGCTGAGCCGCTCGGACCGCATGGCCAAGTACAACCAGCTGCTACGCATCGAGGAAGATCTGGGCGATATCGCCCAGTACCCTGGCCGCGCAGCTTTCTATAACCTCAAGTAAGCCACCGCATGGGCGCACGCATCGTCCCGGCCATCCTCATCACCCTGCTCGTGGTGCTCCACGCGCAGCTGTGGTTTGGCCGGGGCAGCGTGCCCAAGGTGGCCAGCCTGGCCACCGAGCTGGACCTGCAGCGCCAGAAGAACGCCCAGGCCCAGCAGGCCAACGACCGCCTGGCCGCCGAGGTGCAGGACCTCAAGGAAGGCCTGGAGATGGTGGAAGAGAAGGCGCGGCTGGAGCTGGGCATGGTCAAGCCCAATGAGATCTACGTCCAGATCGCCAAGTGAAGATCGCTGTGCTCGGGGCTCCGGCCACCGGCAAGACCACGCTGTCGAACGCTCTCGCTCTGCACCTGGACACGCTGCAGGTCAGCGACGCGCCCTCGCCTGACACCCTGCAGAGCGGCCACTACGACCGCGTGCTGCTCATGGGTCTGGACCGGCCCGACATCACATCCACACAACAGCTGCAAGATGCCGCTCTGCGCTTACAGCTCGCTGCCGCGGGCGGGGCCTTCGGCGTGGTCTACGGCAGAGATGAAAAAGAGCGCCTGCGTGCCGCCCTGCGACTCATCGAGCCACAGGACGGACCGGCACCGCGCTGGACAGGTGTCTGCGAGAAATGCGCCGACCCGGACTGTGAGTTCAGGCTCTTTACTGCACTGAAGAGCTCGAAGGCGGCCGGTCGCCCGCCTGCGTGAAGAGCTGCGTCACGTCGATGTCGTCGTAGCGGTAGCCTGCGCCGCAGAACTCGCAATCCACCTGGATCACGCCGCGCTCGGCCAGGATCTCGCGCGCCTCAACCTCGCCCAGGCCGCGGATCATGCCGCTCACACGCTCGCGGCTGCAGGTGCAGGCAAAGCGCGGGCCGTGCTCACCCATCTGCGGCTCGAAGCGCTGCAGCTTCTCCTCCCAGAACAGGCGGCGCAGGATGGTCTCCACATCCAGCGTCAGCAGCTCCTCGCGCTTGAGGCTGGCCGCCAGCGTGGCGATGCGGTTGTAGTGCTCGTACTGCTCGGCCTCATAGAGCTCGGCCTCGCCCGGGTTCTGCCCCGCCAGATTGGCCATGCCCTGCACGGGCAGGCGCTGGATCAGCAGGCCGGCAGCGACATGGTCACCCGCCGCCAGCACCAGCGTGGTCTCGAGCTGCTCGCTCTGGCGCATGTAGAGCTGCAAGGCCTGGGACAGGCTCTGCAGGGCATGCCCATCCGGATCCGTCAGCGGCACCACGCCCTGGTAGGGCTGCTGCCCGGGCTGGCGCCCCTGCGGGTCCAGCGTGACCGCGCAGCGCCCCTGGCCGTGCACATTGAGCATGGCGGCCAGCCCCGCACCGGCCGGCACCTCGCCCTGCACCGTGGCGGTGGCCCGCAGGCTCAGGTCGGACTGCACCTCGGCCACGGCCAGCTTGACCGGGCCGTCACCAAAGACCTGCAGGATCAGCGCGCCATCGAACTTGATGTTGGACTGCATCAGCGCACCCGCCGCGGCCATCTCGCCCAGCAGGGCCTGCACGGACGCGGGATAGGGGCCGGAGCTGCTTTGCGCACGACGCTTGAGGATCTCGGTCCAGGCGTCGGTCAGGCGCACGACCATGCCGCGGACGGGCAGGCCCTCGAAGAGGAATTTGTGGAGTTCAGACATGCAAGGAGTTGGGGCTCAGCCGATTTTCTTCAAGCCCTTGCGGAACTGTTCGGCGTTCTCGACGTAGTGCTGAGCGATGCGCTGCAGTCCCGCGATCTGCTCCGGGCTGAGCTGCTTCACGGCCTTGGCCGGGCTACCCAGGATCATTGAGCCATCCGGGAATTCCTTGCCCTCGGTCACGAGCGCACCCGCGCCCACTAGGCAGTTCTTGCCGATCTTCGCGTGGTTGAGCACGATGGCTCCGATGCCGATCAGCGAACCATCGCCGATGGTACAGCCATGCAGCATGACCTGATGGCCAATGGACACGTTCTCACCCAAGGTCAGGGGCACGCCCGGGTCGGCATGCAGCACGCTGGCGTCCTGGACATTGGTGTTCTTGCCGATGTGGATGTGCTCGCTGTCGCCACGGATGATGGTGCCGAACCAGACGTTGGCGTTTTCTTCGAGGGTCACCTTGCCGATGACTTGGGCGCTGTCGGCGACCCAGGCGTTTTTGCCGAGTTGGGGGGCTTGTCCGTCGAGTTCGTAGAGGGCCATATTTGTTCTCTTCCTGGGGCGATGGGGTCGATTGTAGGGTTCATGGTCCTGCACGCGCCGGTTGCGGGTTTGGTACGGTGGCAGGCCGGGTCTCGCCCCGGCGAGCGAGGTACTTTTCTTTGCTTCGCCAAAGAAAAGTACCCAAAAGAAAAGCGAGCCGGATTCGTCGACCCTCCGCTGCGCTACGGGCACGCTGCGTTGCTCGGCCCGGGCGGGGTGCGCGCAAACTCGCTGCGCTCAGACATGCGCGCCCCTTGATCCGCCCGATCCTGCGCTACTCGCCTCCTCATGACGGCGAAGGGAACCGAATACCGAAACCCACAAGGACGCGCCATGGCGCGTCCTTGTGGAGCCCGGCTGTTCGGTTTTCCTCGCCCTTGTGTCTGTGCCGAGAAGCACAGCGACAGGCGGATCAAGAGACGCGCATGTTTGAGCCCGCAGGGCGAGTTTGCGCGGCTCCCGCCTGGCGCGAGCATCGCAGGTTGCCCCGGCGCAGCCGGGGTCACAGACACCAGGGTCGCCTTTCTTTGCTTACTTTCTTTGGCGAGACAAACAAAGTGAGGCGCCCGCCGGGGCGAGACCCGGCAAAGCCACGTCCACCAGGACCTCAGCCAAAGAGCAATTCAGTCAGCCTGCAAAGCAGACAACTCAGCATCACTGAAACCCGCCGCCCGCCGAGCATCCAGATTGAACGGCTTCTTCAACTTCGGCGCCTGATACTTCACCGTCAACTCGGCATAAGTGGCTACCGGCTCAATACCGCGTCGGGCGCATTCCCAGGCATACCAATGGTTGCCCGTCGCGACATGCCCGATCTCGTCGCGCAGGATGATGTCCAGAATTTCTCCCGCCCGGTGATCTCCGATGGAGACCAGCTTGGTCTTCACTGCCGGTGAGGCATCCAGCCCCCGCGCCTCCAGCGTACGCGGCACCAGGGCCACGCGCGCCAGCAGATCGCCCTTGGTCCGCTCCGCCATCTCCCACAGACCATCGTGCGCAGGAAAATCGCCGTAGTCGTAACCCAGCGTCAGCAGGTGCTCACGCAAAAGCGTGAAGTGATAGGCCTCCTCAAACGCCACCTGCAACCAGTCGCGGTAGAAGGCCTCGGGCAATCCGGCGAAACGCCAGCAGATGTCCAGCGCCAGGTCGATGGCATTGCGTTCGATGTGCACGATGCTGTGCACCAGGGCCGCATGGCCGCGCGCGGTCGCGAGCGACCCCGGCTTGATCTGGGTGTGGGGGAGCAAGGGCGGGCGATCGCTGCGACCGGGTACACCGAGCGGCTCGTCGAAGACGCGCGCGCAATCAATGGGCCCGACGCGGTCCAGCGCTGCCACGCCCGCGGCCTTGGCCACGGGGTCGGCCAGGGCCAGCAGTTCGAGGCAGGCGGCGCGCAGTTCCATGGGCCGAAATTATCCCCCTAGAATGGCCGGCAACTCCTCCGTACTGCCCATGACCACGCCCACCGCAGCCTCCGACGTACCGGACACCGGCGACCAGACCGCCATCGCCCGCCAGGCCATCCTGGACGAGAGCCGCAATGTCATCGCCTACGAGCTCTACGACCGCTCCAAGAAGTTCAGCGAGCACTCGGCCGCCAGCGATGCGGAGATGCTGTTCAACGTGCTCTCGCACGCCGAGCTGCAGTCGCTGATCGGGCGCAAGCTCATGTACCTCAACTGCACGCACGAGAGCCTGAGCGGCAAGCATCTGGAGCTGATCCACCCCGAGCGAGTGGTGCTGGAGGTTCCGCCCGTGGCCGACCACAGCGCGGCCGAGATCGAGGCGCGCATCCCGGCCATGGAGGCCGTCAAGGCACGGGGTTTCCGCCTGGCCTTCGGGCACCAGACCCTGGCGCGCCAGTACGCGGCCTGGCTGCCGCTGGCGAGCTTCATCAAGATCGACCTGCAGAAGATCCCGGCTGAGAAGCTGGAGCCGCTGGTGCGTTTTGCCGAGAAGTTCAGCAAGGCCCAGGTGATCGCCGAGAAGGTGGAGACCGTGGAACAGTACGAGCTGGCGGCCCAGGTGGGCATCCGCCTCTTCCAGGGCTACTGGTTCGCCACGCCCATCCTGGTGCGCGGCCAGACCCTGCGCCCGGCCCAGGCGAACATCATCCAGCTGATCAACCTGATCAAGAAGCCCGCTGAGGTGGGCGAGATCGAGGAGCTGCTCAAGCGCGACCCCACGCTGTCCTTCAACCTGCTGCGCTTCATCAACTCGGCCGGCTTCGGGCTCAACGTGGAAATCTCGTCCTTCCGCCACGCCGTGATGCTGCTGGGCCTGCAGAAGCTGTTCCGCTGGGCGGCGCTGCTCATGACCACCTCGCGCATGGGCGAGACCGCGCCGGCCGTGGGCAAGATGGCCGTGGTGCGTGGCCGCCTCATGGAGCTGCTGGTCGCTGAGCTGCTGCCGCCCGAGCACGCCGACGACGCCTTTGTGGTCGGCATCTTCTCCCTGCTCGACACCATGCTGGGCCTGCCCATGGAACAGGCGTTGGAATCGATCTCGCTCTCCTCCAACATCACGGACGCGCTGCTGCAGCGCAAGGGCATGTACGCGCCCTTCCTGGAGCTCACGCTGGCCTGTGAGTCGGCGGACGACGAGGCTTTTGCGCGCGCGGCCACGCAGCTGCAGCTCTCGAACCATCAGGTCAACTGGGCCCATCTGCAGGCCCTGGCCTGGGCCGAGAGCCTGGACAGCGCGGCCTGAAGGGCCGGCGCCTCAGAGCCGGGCAAGCACGGGGCCGCCGCGCTGCAGCGCGCGCTGGTAGGCCGGGCGCGCATTCACGCGCTCGCGCCAGGCACGCACATGCGGGTAGGGCGTGGTGTCGGTGCCGCGGGAGAGCGCGGCCTCGACGGCAAAGCTCATCTGGAAATCGGCCAGGCTGATGGCCTCACCCGAGAACCAGGCGTTCTTAGCCAGGTGCTGTTCCATATAGGCCAGGCCGCCGACCACATTGGGTTCGATCAGCTTCTGGATGACGGTATCGCAAAGCTTGCGCGCGATAGGCTTGACGAAGAAAGGCATGCGCTGGCGCGGGATGCTGATGAAGACCAGCTTCATCACCAGCCAGTTCATCAGCGAACCCTCGGCGTAATGCATCCAGAAACGGTTCTGCCGGTGCGCTGGCGTGCCCACGGCGGGTACCAGCTGTGCCAGCTCGGCCGGGGCCTGGGCGCCATAGCGCTCGGCCAGGTATTCGAGGATGGCGCCGGACTCGGCGATGACTTCGTCGCCATCGGTGATGACGGGTGACTTGCCCAGCGGGTGGATCTGCTTGAGCTCGGGCGGCGCCAGGCGGCTGCGCGGGTCGCGCGCATAGACCTTGAGCTCATAGGGCAGGCCCAGCTCTTCAAGCAGCCAGAGCACGCGCTGGGAACGGGAGGTTTCGAGGTGGTGGACGGTCAGCATGGGTTGCATTATCCGCGCGGGTGGTGTTGCGCGTGCAGCGTCTTGAGTCGCTCACGCGCCACATGGGTGTAGATGGTGGTGGTGGAGATGTCGGCATGGCCCAGCAGCATCTGCACGGCGCGCAGGTCGGCGCCATGGTTGAGCAGATGGGTGGCGAAGGCGTGGCGCAGGGTGTGGGGCGAGAGCGGTGCGGTGATGCCAGCCACGGCGGCGTACTTCTTCACGAGCTGCCAGAACATCACGCGCGTCATGGCCTCACCGGCCCGCGCGCCGCGCACGGTGACGAAGAGATCGTCGGTCTGCTTGCCGGCCAGCAGCGCGGGCCGGGCCTCCTGCAGGTAGCGCTGCAGCCACTGGCTGGCGACCTCGCCGAAAGGCACGAGACGTTCCTTGCTGCCCTTGCCGAAGACGCGCAGCACATGCTCGGACAGGCTGATATTGAAGGTCTTGAGCCCGACGAGCTCGCTCACCCGCAGGCCGCTGGCGTACATAAGCTCGATCATCGTGCGGTCCCGCACGGCCAGCGGCGTGTCTTCGCCCGGCGCAGCCAGCAGGGCCTCGACTTGGGCCTCGGTGAGCGTCTTGGGCACGCGCAGGGGCTGCCTGGCGGCCTGCAGGCGCAGGGTCGGGTCGGCGTCGACGCGGCGCTCGCGCAAGGCCCAGCGAAAGAAACGCTTGAAGACCGTGAGCCGGCGGTTGGCCGTGGTGGCGCGGGTGGCCGCATGGCGCGCCGCGAAATAGGCGTTGAGATCAGCTTCCGTGCTCTGCAAAAGCGTACGCCCGCGGCCTTGCAGCCAGCGGGCGTAGAGCGTGAGATCACGGCGGTAGGCCGTCAGCGTGTTGCGTGACAGGCCTTCCTCCAGCCACAGGGCATCGACGAAGGCGTCGATCTCGGCATCGTCCATGCCCCGGGGCCGTCGCGTCAGTCGAGCTTGAGGCCGGCGGTATCCACCACCTTCTTGTAGACCTCGTACTCGGCCTTCATCTGGGCAGCGAACTCGGTGGGCGAGTTGCCGATCACGATGGAGCCGGTGTCCTCGATGCGCTTGCGCACCGCCGGGTCCTTCAGGACTTCACGCACAGCGGCGTTGACCTTGTCCACGACCTCCTTGGGCAGGCCCTTGGGGCCGAGGATGCCGTAGTAGGCCATGCGGTTGACGGGCTCCAGGCCGACTTCCTTGAAGGTCGGCACGTTGGGCAGTACGGCCAGGCGCTGCGGCGCGGCGACCACGACGGCGTTGAGGCGACCGCTCTGGATGAAGGGCAGGGCCGAGGGCAGGTTGTCGAAGATGATCGGCACCTGACCGGCCACGGTGTCGTTGAGGGCCGGACCCGCACCGCGGTAGGGAATGTGGGTCATGAAGGTGCCGGTCTGGCTCTTGTACAGCTCGGTCTGCAGGTGGCCGATGCCGCCGGTGCCGGACGATGCGTAGGAGTACTTGCCCGGCGACTTCTTGAGCTCGGCCAGGAAGCCCTTGTGATCCTTGGCGGGGAAGCTCGGGTGCACGGCGATCACGTTGGGCGTGGCCGCGATGTTGATGATGGCCGTGAAATCGGTCGCGGCGTTGTAGGGGATCTTGGGGTTGATGGCCGGGTTGGCGGCCGTGGTCGAGACCGTGGCCATGCCCAGGGTGTAGCCGTCGGGCGCGGACTTCGCCGTCTCGTTGGCACCCACCACGCCACCGCCACCGGCCTTGTTCTCCACCACCACGGGCTGGCCCAGGGCCTTGCCCAGGGGCTCGGAGATGACGCGCGCGATGATGTCGGTGGTGCCGCCGGGTGCGAAAGGCACCTGGAGCTTGATGGGCTTGTTGGGATAGCCTTGTGCGAAGGCGGTACCGGCGGCAGCCAGCAGGCTGAGAGCGAAAAGGGCACGTCGCTGCATGGTCACGATCTCCTGAGAGTTAACAGTGTGAGCGATTCTATTGCCCCAGCAATCCCCTTTTAAGTCGGGTATCCACGGGGTGGGGGCCGACGAAAATCCCCAGCAGGGCCTGATAGAAGTCGGCACCGGCGATGACCGTCCCGCGCGGCACCTCGTTGACGGCCAGCATCAGCCCCTGGCCCGGCAGGTAATCGAGGTTGATGGTGTCGCCCTCGCGCGCGATGCCGATGCTGTCGATGGTGCGTGAGAAGGCCTCGGCCCGCGCCTGCAGAGCGGCCCACTCGGCCTCGCTGGCGTTCTTTTGCATGCCGCGCACCAGGGCCTTCTTGATCTCGGCCGACCCCACATCCATGAGCATGCGCAGCTGCAGACGCCGCGGCGCATCACGGTCCAGGACCTGCTGCGCCTCGCGCGTCTTCTCGGGCACGTAGAGGGCGGCCACAAAAGCCTTGAAGATCCAGGCTGCGCGCACGCCCAGGCCGTTGAGCTGCAGCTCGTGCTGGGCCAGGCGCACACGCTCCTCGAAGCGCTGGCCCTCAAGCACCACGGCACGCGCGGGCAAAGCGGCCAGTGCACCGGCCAGCAAGAGGGAGGAAAGCAGGGAGATACGCATAGGGCTACAACGCGGCAACGCCCCCGGGCGCCGACAGGCGCAGCATCGGGCGCGCCACAGCAGGCTGGTATTCTCCCCGGGTGAACTACGCGCAACTGCTTTTCCCCGATTTCTCCCTGATCCTGTGCGGGTATCTGGTGTGCCGCTACACCGCGCTCAACCGCCCGGTCTGGGACCAGGTCGAGGTGCTGGTCTACTACTTCCTCTTCCCCGTGCTGCTGTTCCACAGCATCGTGCGCAGCACGCTGGATCTGGCCGGTGCCTCCAGCCTGATTGCGGCTGGCGTGAGCATGGGCCTGGTCGGCATCGCCCTGGCCTACGCCCTGCCCCATCTGCCCATCATCGGGCGACGCATCGACACGCGCCTGCACGCGGCCAGCGCGCAGGTGGCCTTCCGCTTCAACTCCTTCATCGGTCTGGCCCTGGCCGAGCGTCTGGCCGGCGCCCAGGGCCTGCTGCTGCTGGCCGTGCTGATCGGCTTTTGCGTGCCACTGTTCAACGTGGGCGCCGTCTGGCCCATGGCGCGCCACGCCCAGCGCAGCGTGGGCCGCGAGCTGCTGCGCAACCCGCTGATCATCGCCACGGCCTCGGGCCTGATTGCCAATGTGCTGGGCTTCAAGGTGCCCAGCTGGGCCGATCCCACGCTCAACCGCATCGGTGCGGCTTCCATCGCCCTGGGCCTGATGGCCGCCGGAGCCGGCTTGCGCTTTGCGAGCCTGGGCCAGGCCAAGACCCTGGCCGTGGCGGTGCTGAGCATCAAGCACCTGCTGCTGCCACTGGTGGCGCTGGGCCTGTCGCAGGCCTTGGGCCTGAGCGCTGTGCAGACCACCATCCTGCTGGCCTTCTCGGCCCTGCCCACGGCGTCAAGCTGCTATGTGCTGGCCGCGCGCATGGGCTATGACGGCGCCTATGTGGCTGGCCTGGTGACCCTGTCCACGCTGCTGGGCGTGGCCAGCCTGTCGTTCGCCCTCGGCGTCTTACGCTGAGGAGGGCGGCGCCTGCCGGCGCCGCCACGCTTCAGAAGCGGAAGTGCAGCGTGACTTCCGGGCGCGTCTCGTTGCAGTCGGTCATGACCGTACGGTCGCAGGACTCCTGCCGCTCGTGGACCAGCCCGGCGCCGATGTAGGCGCTGCGGTCCAGCGCGTAGTACATACCGCCGCGCACGCCGTAGCTGTTGTGGCTGGAGACGTCGTTGCTGTAGATGGTGCGCGACAGGAAGACCGCCGCATAGGGCTTGAAGGTCTGGCCCGTGGCGGACACATAGCGCAGCTCGGGAATGATCTTGTAGATGCTGGGGCTGTTGCCGCGCTAGAGCTCCAGGCCGATGCTGGCCTCGAACTGCTCGACGAAGAAGCGTCCATAGCGACCGCTGAGCACGGTGTAGTCCTTGCCGAACTGTTCACCCGAGCCCAGCGAGAACGAGGCGCTGGTCTGGCTGCCATAGCCGCTGTACTGCGCCGCCGCGGGGAAGGCGCTCAAGGACAGTGCGGCGGCCAGGGCGAGCACACCGCGGGAAAGAAACTGCGAACGACCTGTCATCGTGGTATGACCTCCAGATTGAAAGGCCACACCATAGCAGGGCCACACCCCGCCGCTGTAACAAAAATATTCAGACGCCGCTCAGGCCTTGAGCAGCTCGGCCATAAAGCTGTGGATGGCCTCGACCTCGGGCTTGAGTGGGGTGAAGGGCAGGCCTTCACGACGCAGCAGGGCCCGCATGCCGCGGTCCACCTCTTTGGCCTGTTCCTCGTCCTGGAAGCGGCCGGTGTGGATGTATTTGCGCTCATCAGCGCGCTCGACCAGGATGTTGACGTTGTTGAACTGGCGGTACCACTCGACGATCTGCTTGCGCGTCTTGCCCACGTCGCAGATGTTCTCGGGATAGAACTCGTTGTAGTAGAGCACCTGCGGCAGCGAGGACTCGGTCACCAGGTACTGCACCTGGCCGTCGAGCAGGCTGAGCATCTGGAACTGCTGCTGGGCAATGCGGTACTGGTTGCGCAGGGCGTCGAAGTCTTTCTGCCAGACCAGGGACTTGGCGTAGTCGGGGATCAGCTCCACGGTCTTGTGGTGCAGGTGCAGGTAGAGCAGGATGGCGCCGGTGAAGAGCGACTTGTCGCTGCCCGGCCCGCCGATGATGTTGATCACCTTGGTGGGGTACAGGCGCATCTTGTTCTCGGGCAGATGCGGGGCGACGTAGGTGTACTGGATGCTCATGGACCGTCCTTCAGGCGGGGGAGATGGGCCGCTGCGCCAGGGCCCAGGCCGCGTGTTCGCGCAGCAACTCGCTGCCCTGCTCCAGCTGGCGCTGCAGTGCCTCGACTATCGCAGGGTCATCTGCAACGCGCAAGGCATTTCCCAGCGCGACCACGATGTTGCGCTGCCAGCGTGCATGGCCGATGCGCCGGATCGCGCTGCCCTCCATGCGCTGCAGGAACTCGGCCTCGCTCCAGGCCAGCAGGGCCAGCAGATCGCCGCCGACCAGGGCCGCGCGCGGTGCGAAATCAGGCAGCGGGTTGCGTTGCGCGTACTTGTTCCAGGGGCAGATGAGCTGGCAGTCGTCGCAGCCGTAGATGCGGTTGCCTATCAGGGGCCGCAACTCCACCGGGATGGCCCCGGGGTGCTCGATGGTGAGGTAGGAGATGCAGCGGCGTGCGTCGAGCCGGCCCGGGCCCAGGATGGCCTGGGTGGGGCAGACCTCGATGCAGGCGCTGCAGCTGCCGCAATGGCTGCTCACAGGCTCGCTCACCGGCAAGGCGAAGTCCACATAGATCTCGCCGAGGAAGAACATGGAGCCGGCCTCGCGGTTGAGCACCAGGGTGTGCTTGCCCCGCCAGCCCTGCCCGCTGCGCGCGGCCAGCTCGGCTTCGAGCACCGGGGCCGAGTCCGTGAAGACGCGGTGGCCGAAAGGCCCCGTCACTTCGGCCATGCGGTCCGCCAGCTGCTGCAGCCGCGCACGCAGGATCTTGTGGTAATCCCGCCCGCGGGCGTAGAGCGAGACCACGCCCTCGCGCGGGCGCTCCAGGCGCTCGAACTCGACGGCCTGCCAGCCCTCGGGCGTGGCCTGCGGCAGGTAGTCCATGCGCGCAGTGATCACGCTCACGGTGCCGGGCACCAGCTCGGCGGGGCGGGCGCGTTTCATGCCGTGCGCGGCCATATAGGCCATCTCACCGTGGAAACCACGCGACAGCCAGTCCCTCAATCCCTCTTCCGCAGACGACAAATCGACACCTGACACGCCGATTTGGGAAAATCCCAGCTGACGGGCCCAGGCCCGTACTTGGGAAACGAATTGACTGCTGCTGAACGCCACGCAACCATTGTAGAAACACGCGTCCTGCGCGACGAATCCGCCACGCAGGCCCTGGCCGATGCGCTGTCCCGGCAGCCGGCCCTGCGCCATGCCTGCATCACGCTGCACGGCAACCTCGGCGCCGGCAAGACCACCTTCGTGCGCCACCTGCTGCGGGCCCTGGGCGTGCAGGGCCGCATCAAGAGCCCGACCTACGCCGTGGTCGAACCCCACGAGCTGCCCGGCCTCAACATCTGGCACTTCGACTTCTACCGCTTCAACGACCCGCGCGAGTGGGAAGACGCGGGCCTGCGCGACCTCTTCGCCAGCCCCGGTCTCAAGCTCTGCGAATGGCCCGAGAAGGCTGCCGGCCTGCTGCCGGTGGCCGACCTGTCCCTCACGCTGGAGGCGCGCGCCGACGAAAGCCGCCTGGCCACGCTGGAGGCCGGTACCGCCACCGGTGCCGCGCTGCTGCAGGGGCTCAAGGAGCTGCAGCCATGATCAAGCGCCGCGAACTGCTGCAGACCGGCAGCCTGGTGCTGCTGCTGGGCCGGGCCCAGATCGCCAGCGGTGCGACCATCGTGGCAGTGCGAGTCTGGCCGGCCGAGGACTATTCGCGCGTCACGCTGGAATCGGACACCGCGCTCAAAGCGAAGCAGAGCTTCATCAGCCAGCCGCCGCGCCTAGCCGTGGACATCGAGGGCATCGAGCTCAACCCCGCGCTGCGCGAGCTCGTGGCCAAGGTGCTGCCCGAGGACCCGAACATCGCCGGCATTCGCGTGGGCCAGTACGCGCCGGGGGTGGTGCGTCTGGTGATCGACCTCAAACAGCCCATCAAACCCCAGGTCTTCACGCTCAAGCCCATCGAGCCCTACCAGCACCGCCTGGTCTTCGACCTCTACCCCACCACCCCGCCCGACCCGCTGGCCCAGCTGATCGCCCAGCGCCTGGGCCCGCAGACGCCAGCCCCCGCGGCAACAGCCCCTCCCGCGGAGATCGATCCGCTGGGTGATCTGATCGCACGCCACGCCGACAAGGCCGCCACACCGGCACCCGCCGTGCCGGCGCGCGGTGGCGGCCAGACCGACCGCCTGATCATCATCGCGCTCGACCCCGGCCACGGCGGCGAGGATCCGGGCGCCATCGGGCGCAACGGCACGCGCGAGAAGGATGTGGTGCTGCGCCTCGCACGCCGCCTGCGCGACCGCATCAACGCCAGCAGCGTCAACGGCCACACCCTGCGCGCCTACCTCACGCGCGACGGCGACTTCTTCGTGCCCCTGCACATGCGCGTGCAGAAGGCACGCCAGGTGCAGGCCGACCTCTTCGTGAGCATCCATGCCGATGCCTTCTATACCCCGCGCCCGCAGGGCGCCAGCGTCTTCGCGCTCAGCCATGGCGGAGCCTCCTCCAGCGCGGCGCGCTGGATGGCGGCCAAGGAAAACAAGGCCGACCTGATCGGCGGCGTCAACGTACAGGCCAAGGACGCACAGGTCGCGCGCGCCCTGCTGGACATGAGCACCAGCGCCCAGATCCGCGACAGCCTGCAGCTGGGCAGCACCATGCTGCAGGAGATCGGCCGGGTGGGCAAGCTGCACAAGCCGCGTGTGGAGCAGGCCGGTTTTGCCGTGCTCAAGGCGCCCGACATCCCGAGCGTGCTGGTCGAAGCCGCCTTCATCAGCAACCCCGAGGAAGAGGCCAAGCTCAACAGCGACCGCTATCAGGAGCAGCTGGCCGACGCGCTGATGCGGGGCATCCAGGGCTATTTCGCCAAGAACCCGCCGCTGGCGCGCAGCCGCAGCGTCTGAATCCGCCGCCTCCCAAAGTCTGAACCCCATGGACTGGGTCATCCACTACCGCACCCTGCACCACCTGCACCTGGGCCTGGCCCTGACGAGCGGCGCCCTCTTCGCCCTGCGCGGTGCGGGTCTGCTGGCGCGCCAGCGCTGGTCTCAGCACGTCGCGCTGCGCCGCCTGAGCGTGATCATCGACACCGGCCTGCTCATCACCGCGCTGCGCCTGCTCTGGGAGCTGCGGCTCAACCCTCTCGTCATGCCCTGGCTACAGATGAAGCTGGCCGTGCTGCCGCTGTACATCGTGCTGGGCCTATGCGCCTTCAGGTTCGCGCGCCAGCATGAGTTACGGGCGCTGTGCTACCTGGGCGCGCTGGCCTGCTACGGCTTCATCGTATCGGTGGCGCTCACGCGCTCGCCCTGGGGCATCTTTGCCAGCTGGGGTGCTTGAGAGCTTGTGAAGAATTCGTAGCGAGCAGCCCGAGCGCAAGGCGGGCAGAACGCAGGTGCTGGAACGTATCTCAGGGAGGTGCGGATCCCGACAACGCAGTGGCGGTGCAGGCCAACTTTTGCGAAGCGAAACTCAAGCGCCGCGGCCAGAGCCAGCACCGCCCAACGCGGCGATCGGTTCGCGCCGTCGATTGATTCGCGAGTGATCAGTCGTTGTCCAGATGCGGACGCGACATGCCCTCGGCCGGCTCGCCGGTCTCGGGGTCGATCCAGTCGGAGATGCCCAGCTCGCTCTCCGCCTCCTGCAGGCTCTCGCCGGGTTCGGGCGCATCCAGATCGGCCGCTGCCTCCATATCGGCCTGGGCCTCCTCGAAGCTGTCGTAGGGCCCGAACTCGCGGCCGCCGTCGGACAGGCTCCAGTAGTAGCCGCCCGGGCGTTTGAGTACCTGCCCCACCAGCACCTCATCGGCCTCGGGCACCGCCTTCATGCTGGCGGTCTCACGGGCCGGGGCCGGCGGACTCTCTGCGGCTTTCTTGCGTGGCATGTCGACACCTTCCTGCGCTCTGGACGCCGGCGTGATGGCGGCCGGCTGGAACACATCTCCGGGGCTCACACGGGCTCCGTACGACGGACGCCAGCATCAACCCGGTCCTATGATGCACGCAGCCGGCCGGCCCCGGCAAGCTGGTGATTCATCCACCCCGCCGGGCGCAAGCGCCTACTCGGCCGGCGCCTGGCGCAAGGCCGCGCGGCGCGCCTTCCAGGCCCCGAAGATCACGATCAGGCCGGGGACCAAAATCAGGCCCCAGATGATCTTGTCCAGATTGGCCTTGACCCAGGGCAGGCTGCCCAGGAAGTAGCCGGCCGTGCAAATGCCCAGCACCCAGATGAACGCGCCGACGATGTTGTAGAGCGTGAACTTCACGCGGCTCATCTCGGCCACACCCGCCACGAAGGGCACAAAGGTGCGCAAGAAGGGCATGAAGCGCGCGAGGATGATGGTGATGCCGCCGTAGGTCTCGTAGAAATCGTGGGCGCGCTGGAAGGCCCGCTTGTTGAAGAAACGTGAGTCTTCCCACTGGAAGACCTTGGGCCCGAAATAGCGCCCGATGCTGTAGTTGCACTGGTCGCCCAGGATGGCCGCGGCCAGCAGCACCGTCACCGCGACCGGATAGCTCATCATCCCGGCGCCAGTCATCGCGCCGACCACGAAGAGCAGCGAGTCCCCGGGCAGGAAAGGCATGACCACCACCCCGGTCTCGACGAAGACGATCAGGAAGAGCAGCGCATAGACCCAGGTGCCGTAGTTCTGCACAAAGGTCTCGAGGTGTTCATCCACGTTGAGGATGAAGTCGATCAGAAAGGTGATGATTTCCATGGGGGGTGATTATCCCCGCCCATGAAAAACGCCACCCGCAGGTGGCGTGGGGACTTTCATGCGAGGGTCACGCTCACTTGATGAAGCGCACCTGGGCATTGATGCGCTCCAGGATGGGCTTTTTCTTCTGGTTGAAGACCGCCTTGTTTTCCTCGATCAGGTTCTTGCCCTTGGTGTCGATGGAGATGATCAGGGGCCCGAACTCGCGCACGCGGTTGACCCACAGCGTCTCGGGCATGCCCAGGTCTTTCCACTCCGCGGCCTCGATCTTCTCGACCTTGGTCGCAGCCAGCACCGCGCAACCGCCGGGGAAGATGGCGTGGACCGCCTTGTTCTCCACACAGCCCTCCTGCGTCTCGGGGCCCATGCCGCCCTTGCCCACGATGAGTTTGACGCCTGTCTGACGGATGAATTCCTTCTCGAATTTCTCCATGCGCATGCTCGTCGTCGGCCCGATGGAAACCATCTCGTACTCGCCATTGCCCTTGTCGCGAACGATGGGGCCCGCATGGAAGATGGCACCGCCCCTGAGGTCCACAGGCAGCTCGCGGCCCAGCTCGATCAGGCGGCGGTGCGCCACGTCGCGGCAGGTCACCAGGGTGCCGGTCAGGTAGACGACATCGCCGATGTTGAGCGACTCCAGGTCCTCGTCCTTGATGGGCGTGGTCAGGATTTTTTTCACAGCTTGAATCCTTGATGCGAGAGAACTTCGTACGACATATCGGCCTTGATCCTGATCTTGCCGCGGCGGTGCGCCCAGCAGCCCGTGGACACGGCGACGCCGATGGTGGAGGGATGGCGCGCCGAGGACTCGATGTTGACGCCCATCACGCTGGCATTGCCTGTGAGCCCTTGTGGGCCCAGGCCCAGTTCGTTCAGGCCCTCGGCCAGCAGCTCTTCCATCAACGCCGCGTTGTCGTTGGCATTGCGCGAGGTGACGGGGCGCAGGATGGCCTTCTTGGACAGACGCGCCGCCGTCTCGGCCGAGGTCGACACGCCCACTCCGACCAGCAGCGGCGGGCAGGCATTGACGCCGCGCGAGGTGATGACGTCGAACACGAATTCGGCCACGCCCTCGTAGCCCTGGCCCGGCATCAATACCTTGGCTGCGCCCGGAAGGGTGCAACCGCCACCTGCCATGTAGACGTCGATGGTCACGCTGTCGTCGTCGGGCACGATCTCCCAGTCCAGCCATGGAATCTTGGAGCCGGTGTTGGTGCCCGTGTTCTTTTCCTCAAAGGTCTCCACGGCGTTGTGGCGCAGCGGACCGTCACGCGTGGCGCCCAGCGTGGCGTTACGCAGGATGTCCTCCAGCTCGCCCAGCAGCGGGAAGCGTGCCCCAGCCGATAGGAAATACTGGATCACCCCCGTGTCCTGGCAGCTCGGCCGGTCCAGCTTGTCGGCGGCCTCCTGGTTGGCGCGCATGGACTCGTAGACCTCCTTGGCCAGGAAATTCACCTCCTGTTCGCGCAGCTGCCCAAGCTTCTGCGTCACATCCACCGGCAGACGCTTGCCGATGTAGGACGTGAACTTGGCCATCAGGTTCGTCAGGTCGGCCACCGCCGCTTCTTTGTTCATTTGAGATTCCATGCGAGGGGAAAGAATTCTTCAGTCCAGTGTGATGTTGGCGCTCTTGACCAGGCTGGCGAACTTCGCGCTCTCCTCCTTGATCTGGCGGGCCATCTCCTCGGGTTTGTCACCCACGGGCTCGGCGCCGATGTCGAACATCTGTTTCTTGAAATCAACCGACTGGATGATCTTCACGATCTCGTGATTGAGCTTGGTCACGACGTCCCGCGGCGTGCCAGCCGGTGCCAACAGGCCAAACCAGGTGCCGATGGCGATGCCGGGGATGCCGGCTTCCTGGAGCGTGGGCACATCTGGCAGCGTGGAGGAACGCTTGGCCGTGGTCACGGCCAGCGGGCGCAGGCGGCCCTCCTTGATGAAGGGCAGAACAGGCGTGACCGTGTCGAAGGACAGGTCCACCTGGCCGCCCAGCAGGTCGGTGGTCAGCGGGGCGCTACCCTTGTAAGGTACATGGGTGATCTGTGTCCCCGTGAGCTGCTGGAACTGCGTGCCGATCATGTGCTGCGCCGTGCCATTGCCGTTGGAGCCGTAGAACATCTTGCCAGCCTTGCCCTTGGCCGCCGCCACCAGATCCTGCGCGTTCATATACGGTGTCTTGGCGCTCACCACCAGCACATTGGGCACCAGGGCCACGGTGGTGATGGGCGCAAAGTCGGTTTCGAAGTTGTAGGAGAGCTTCTTGAACACGCTCTGGGCTATCGTGTGATGCACGGCACCCATGAGCAGGGTGTGGCCGTCGGCCGGGGCCTTGGCCACCAGGGCCGCGCCCAGCGTGGCGCCGGCACCGGGCTTGTTCTCCACGATCACCGGCTGCCCCAGCGCGGGGGAGAGCTTCAGGGCCACGGCACGGGCCAACACGTCGGTGGTGCCGCCCGGCGGGAAGGGCACGACGATGGTCACGGGCTTGGCAGGCCAGCCTTGGGCAGCCGCCAAGCTGGCCCCTGCGCCCAGCAGGGCCGCTGCGGCATATCGGGTGAGAAATTTCAGCATCTTGTGTCTCCTCGGTGGTGCATCCGACAGGTCTGGATTCCATCGGTGTGGAGGAACTGTAGAACCACCGAAACTTAAAACTTATGCCGAAAGTAAAATCGTTGTTAACTTTGATTTAACAATGTGCCATGACCCAAGGTGTGCATCCTGCCGATCTCGGCTTCTTCTCCACACTGGTGCTCGCCGGCAGCCTGGGCGGCGCGGCACTTGAACTCGGCGTCACCACCCCCGCCGTGAGCAAGCGCTTGGCCCAGATGGAACAGCGCCTGGGCCTGACACTGATCAACCGCACGACGCGACGCATGAGTCTCACGCCTGAGGGCGAGGTCTATCTGGAGCATGCGCGCCGAATCCTCGCCGACATCGACGATCTGGAACATCAGCTCTGGGGTGCCAAGACGGCACCTAAGGGCCTGTTGCGCGTCAACGCCACGCTGGGCTTCGGACGCATCCGCATCGCCCCCCTGGTCTCGGCCTTTGTGCGCAAACACCCCCAGGTGGACATCCAGTTGCAGCTATCGGTCAGCCCGCCACCCATTGCCGACGACAGCTACGACGTCTGCTTCCGTTTCGGCCACCCGCCAGATTCACGCGCCATCGCGCGTTGCATCGCGTCCAACCGCCGTATCGTCGTGGCCTCACCCGCCTACCTGCGCAAGTTCGGCGAGCCAAAGACGCCGGGTGATCTGGTCAAGCACAACTGCATCGGCATTCGCCAGGGCGACGAAGCCTACGGACTCTGGCGTTTCAGCAACCAGAAGGCCCGGCACAAGGCCGATGCGAGCACCAACGTCAAGATCCGCGGCAACCTCACGACCAATGACGGCGAGATCGCGGTCAACTGGGCGCTGGACGGGCTGGGCGTGCTGCTGCGCGCCGAGTGGGATGTGGCGCGCTACCTGCGTAGCGGCCGCCTGGTGCAGGTGCTGCAGAACTACGACACACCCGATGCGGACATCTATGCCGTCTACGCCCAGCGCCACAAATCCTCGGTGCGCGTCAAGGCGCTGATCGATTTCGTTGCCGAAGCGTTCGAGCGCGAGGGGCGGGCAACCTAATCCCGACGAAGGCGCTGCACCGCCGTCACCCCGCCCAGCACGATGGCGCCAGCCACCACCCCCACAGCGGCACCTGCCGCGGTGTTGATCAGCGCGGCCAGCAGGTTGCCCCAGCCCACGGCCCAGGCCTCGACCGCATGGGCCAGGGCGGGCCAGCCATGCAGCAGGATGCCGCCGCCCACCATGAACATGGCGGCCGTGCCCACCACCGAGAGCGTCTTCATGAGCCAGGGCGCGGTACGCAGCAGGCCCGTGCCCACGGCGCGCGGGAAACCCGAGGCCGAGCCCTGCAGACGTAGGCCCAGATCGTCGAGCTTGACGATGCCGGCGACCAGACCGTAGACCCCCACCGTCATCAGCAGCGAGATGCCCACGAGCACGCCCACGCGCTGCGCCAGCGAGGCGCCAGCCACGGCGCCCAGGGTGATGACCACGATCTCGGCCGAGAGGATGAAGTCGGTGCGCACGGCGCCCTTGATCTTGTCGCGCTCCAGGGCGACCAGATCCACGGCCGGGTCGGCCAGGGCCTGCAGGGTCTTCTGGTGCAAGGCCTGGTCCTCCTCGGGGCTGTGCAGCCACTTGTGAGCCAGCTTCTCGCAACCTTCGTAGCAGAGGAAGGCACCGCCGATCATCAGCAGGGGCGTGATCAGCCACGGCAGCAGCCAGCTGATCAGCAGCGCTGCCGGCACCGGGATGGCCTTGTTGACCATGGAGCCCTTGGCCACGGCCCAGACCACGGGGAGTTCACGGTCGGCCCGCACCCCCGTGACCTGCTGCGCATTGAGCGCCAGATCGTCGCCCAGCACGCCAGCCGTCTTCTTGGCCGCCACCTTGGTCATGGTCGCCACGTCGTCCAGGATGGTGGCGATGTCGTCGATGAGCGCGAGCAAGGTGGTTCCGGCCATGGTGTGTCCTTTCGGGACACATGGTAATGGCTCGCCCTACACTCACGCCCATGAGCATGCCGCGTTGCTTATCTGCCCTCCTGCTGGCCCTCCTACCAGCGCTGCCAGCCCAGGCCGAAGAAGGCTTCTGGGACCGGATCGGGCGGGCCGCCCACGCGGCAGCCAGCGCCCCGCGCACCTGGGCACCGCTGCTGGGTGCCGTGGCCCTGCAGATCGGAGATGCCGACCGCAAGCTGCAGACCCGCATGGCCGATCACACGCCCGTCTTCGGGTCACAGCAACGCGCCGACGAACTCAGCGACGATTTCCGCAGCCTGTCTCAGGGCATCTGGGTCGTGACGGCGCTGGCCCCCTGGCAGGACGAACCCGCCGAGGGCTGGTTCGCCGCCAAGGGCCGGGTGGTGCTGGCGCAGGGCAGCGCGCGCCTGGTCACGAGCAAGCTCACCGGCGACCTCAAGGACGGGACCTCGCGCATGCGCCCCAATGGCGCGGGCGAGACCAGCATGCCCTCGGACCACGCCACGCGCACCTCGCTCTACAACACCATGAGCGTCTACAACCTGCAGCGCATGGGCTGGTCGACGCAGAATGTGGC
Source organism: Hylemonella sp. (assembly GCF_027532185.1). Taxonomy (GTDB): domain Bacteria; phylum Pseudomonadota; class Gammaproteobacteria; order Burkholderiales; family Burkholderiaceae_C; genus Hylemonella. The sequence goes on from NZ_JAPZSV010000003.1 coordinate 413,596, forward strand.
GCGCGCCCAGCTGGGCCTGGATGTGCTCGCCGGCGCCACGGCCTGGGCGCGTGTGGAGGCCAACCAGCACTACCCCTCGGACGTGCTCGTGGGTCTAGGCCTGGGCCACTTCATGGGCAGCTTCTTCACCCACGCCTTCCTGGGGCCGGCGCGGGCCGAGACCCTGCAGGTTTCGCTGCTGCCAGGGCGTGAGCGCTTCGACATCCGGGTCCAGCTGAACTTCTGAGCGGCACCTACAATGTCCGCGTGAACGCCGTCCTCTCCCCTGCCCCGCGCCGCCCCATCCGCGAACTGCCCGACGAGCTGATCAGCCAGATCGCCGCGGGCGAAGTGGTGGAGCGGCCCGCCTCAGTGGTGCGAGAGCTGGTGGACAACGCACTCGACGCCGGGGCCACGCAGATCACCGTGCGCCTGCTGGCTGGCGGCGTGCGCCTGATCTCGGTGGAAGACAACGGTGGCGGCATCCCGCGCGAAGAGCTGCCCATCGCCCTCAAGCGCCACGCCACCAGCAAGATCGCCAGCCTGCACGATCTGGAGTCCGTGGGCACCATGGGCTTCCGTGGCGAGGCGCTGGCTGCCATCAATTCGATTGCGGACATGGCCATCCACTCGCGCACGACCGAGCAATCCAGCGCCTTTCTGCTGGACGGCCGCACGGGCGAGATCAAGCCGGTGGCGCGCAGCACGGGTACCACGGTCGAGGTCAAGGAGCTGTTCTTCAGCACCCCCGCACGCCGCAAGTTCCTCAAGACCGACGCCACCGAACTGGCGCACTGCATCGAGTCCGTGCGCCGCCACGCGCTGGCCCGACCCGATGTGGGTTTCGCCATCTGGCACGAAGGCAAGCTGGTCGAGCAGTGGCGCGCCTGCAGCGGCCCCGAAGCCCTGCAGCAGCGCCTGGCCGATGTGCTGGGTCCGGACTTCATCGCCGAATCCGTCGCGGTGGATTTCCAGACCGCTGCAACACCCGGCGTCTTCCATGGCGTACGGATCTGGGGCCGCGCCGGTATCCCCGACGCCGCGCGCTCGCGGGCAGACCACCAGTTCTGCTACGTCAACGGCCGCTACGTGCGCGACAAGGTGCTCACCCACGCCGCGCGCAGCGCCTACGAGGACGTGCTGCACGGCCACAAGCAGCCGGTCTATGCGCTCTACATCGAGATCGATCCCGCGCGTGTGGACGTCAACGTGCACCCGACCAAGATCGAGGTGCGCTTCCGTGACAGCCGCGAGGTGCATCAGGCTGTGCGCCATGCCGTGGAAAACGCGCTGGCCGCACCACGCGCCCAGGCCGTGGCCGAAGGCATGGCCCAGCCCGTCGCCGCCAGCCTGAGCCAGATCGCGCAGCCTCTGGCACAGCCGGCGTCTGCCGCCTGGACCCAGCCCGCTATCAATTTCAGAGCGAACGAGGCGCCAGTACGTGGCCACGAGGTCCGCGACCTGGCGGCGCTGTGGCAGGCGGCGCCGACGCCCACCGCACCCGCGCCCTGGGCCCTGCGCGAACCCGCGCCGGTCGTAGCGCCCCGGAACGAAGACGACGAGACCTGGCCCCTGGGCCGCGCCCTGGCGCAGTTGCAGGGCGTCTACATCCTGGCCGAGAACGCCCAGGGACTGATCGTCGTGGACATGCATGCCGCGCACGAGCGCATCGTCTACGAGCGGCTCAAGAACCAGCTCGATGTCAGCCAGATCACCAGCCAGCCTCTGCTGATTCCCGCCAGCTTCGCTGCCACCCCGCAGGAAGTGGCCACGGCCGAGGCCCACGCCGACACCCTGGCCACACTGGGCCTGGAGATCAGCCCGCTCTCGCCCAAGACCCTGGCTGTACGCGCCGTGCCGGCTACGCTGGCCCAGGGCGATGCCGTGGAGCTGGCGCGCAGCGTGCTGGCCGAGCTGGGCCAGCACGAGGGCAGCACGGTGATCGAGCGCGCGCGCAACGAGCTGCTGGGCACCATGGCCTGCCACGGCGCGGTGCGTGCCAACCGCAAGCTGACACTCGAAGAGATGAACGCCCTGCTGCGCGACATGGAGCGAACCGAGCGCTCCGACCAATGCAACCATGGCCGCCCGACCTGGCGGCAGGTCACGCTCAAGGATCTGGACGCGCTGTTTCTACGAGGCCGCTGAGACTTACAACCGGATCCGCGCCGCGTATTCCCGCAGCTGCGCCAGCCCCGGCTCCTTGCGCGGCCAGATCAGCTCCGCACCATCTCCCACGTAACGTGGCAGCACATGGATGTGCACATGGGGAACGGTCTGCCAGCCCGCGGGCTTGTTGGTCTGCAGCAGGGTCATGCCCTCGGGCGCAAAGGCGGCCTGCACGGCCTTGGCCACGCGGGTCGCGATGGCGAACAGATGGGCGGCCTCGGCTTCCTCCAACTCCATCACGGTCTCGACCTCGCGTTTCGTGGCCACCAGCACATGGCCGGGGTTGACCTGGCCAGCGTCCATGAAGGCGATGACCTGCGCATCCTCATGGACGATGACGGCTGGGATCTCGCGGCGGATGATGCGGGTGAAGACGCTGTCGGACATGGGCACTCCAATGGGGCAGATAGGCGTGCGGCCGCACGGGGCTTTGTGAGCGCGGCCTGAACTTTTAAGGGGTCGGGCGCATCATAGTTCGCCATGAAACGCTGGTTACTGCTCCTCCTCGCCCTGCTCACCGCCATCGGTCTGGTCACAGGCTGCGCCACCCTCGACGAGAAACAGCGGGGCTGGATCTTCCAGCCCTCGGACCGCAGCTGGTGGCGCGGGGAGCAGGCCGCCGAAGGCATGAAGGATGTCTGGATCCCCTTCCACTCCGAGGAGACCGGACAACCCGTGAAACTGCACGGCCTGTGGCTGGCCCACCCTGATTTCGCGCGCCGAGCGGATGCGCCTGTGCTGCTCTACCTGCACGGCGCACGTTTCAACGTCGTGGGCTCGGCCTTTCGCGCCCGGCGCATGCAGGAGCTGGGTTTCTCGGTGCTGACCATCGACTACCGCGGCTTCGGCAAGACCTCGCAGGAACTGCCCTCGGAAGCCATGGCCTACGAGGACGCACGCGCCGCCTGGGCCTGGCTGGCACAGCAGTACCCGAAGCGCCCGCGCTACATCTTCGGCCATTCGCTGGGCGGCGCCATCGCCATCGATCTGGCCACCCGGGTGGAAGACGAGGTCGGCACCATCGTCGAGGGCACCTTCACCTCCATCCCCGACGTCGTGAGCAACTTCAAGTGGGGTTGGCTGCCCGTAGGCCCGCTGATCACCCAGCGCTTCGAGGCCGTCAAACGCGTGGACCGCGTGGGCTCACCCCTGCTTGTGGTGCACGGCTCGAACGACAGCCTGATCCCGCCCGAACTCGGTCGCAAGCTCTATGAAGCCGCCACCGGCCGCAAGGCCTTTGTGCTCGTCGAAGGCGGCTCACACCACAACACGAATTCGGTGGGGCAGCCGCAGTACCGGGTGGCGCTCAACGAGCTCTTCGGGTTGCGTTGAGCGACTCAGCGAGCTCAGTCCGATCAGAACCCGTCACGAGGATCGAGATGCCGGAAGCGTGCGCGCAGCACCCGGCTGACGTCTGGATCGAAATCCACCCATAACTCACTATCGCTCCAGCCGTAGCCCGAGCACTGCCCGAGCTGATAGCGCCAAGAGCTTGCGCTTTTTCTCTCCGGCTCCCCCAGTAACTCGGTCACGGCAGCTGGGCTCTTCTCGGCCAACAACTCGGTTTCGATCAAAGTCAGCGCCATGCCTCCCCTCACACAGCCTGGATCATTCGACGCGCCATAGACAGGTGCGGCGCTCTTCCAAGCCTTGGCATCAAAGGGCTCCGCAGTATGACTGGGGTACTTGAAGCTCCAGAAGAACCAGATCAGCAGCACGAGGGGCACAGCAATAACAATCGCTATCCAGGATGCCTCCCTCACTTCTGAACCAATTTTCTTGGGCGCCACTCGTCATCTCCCGTCATCGATTTCACACTGATCCTAACGCTATCGCTACGGCAGCCAGACCGCGATCTGCTACCCTCAACCGGATGTCTGCCCCGGCTTCCTCCCCTGCTGTCGTCCCCATGTCCCCGGCCCTGACCGTGCTCTTCCTGGCCCTGCTGCTGGGACTGCAGCCGATCACCACCGATCTCTACCTGCCCGCCCTGCCCGCGCTGACCGCGGGCTTTGGCGCCACGCTGCCGCAGGCCCAGCTCACCCTGACGGCCCTGCTGCTGGCCTTCGGCGTGGCGCAGCTGGTCTGCGGCCCGATCTCGGACCGCTGGGGCCGTCGGCCCGTGCTGCTGTGGGGCCTGGCAGTCTATGTGCTGGCCTCCATCGCCAGCACGCTGGCCCCGAGCATGGACTGGCTGATCGCAGCGCGCACCCTGCAGGGCGCGGCCATGGGTGCGGCCGTGATGTGCGCGCGCGCCATCGTGCGTGATCTCTATCGCCCGGTGGAAGGTGCACGCGTGATGTCCAAGGGCCTCACGGGGCTGGGCGTGATCGCCGCGCTCAGCGGGCCGCTGGGCGGTCTGATGACCGATGTGGCGGGCTGGCGCGCGGCCCTGCTCGTGCTGGCCATCTTCGGGGCGGCCACCCTGGCGCTGCTCTTCTGGCGCTTCGAGGAAACGGTGCCGCAGAAGAACCCGCAGGCCCTGCAGCCGGCCACGCTGCTGGCCACCTGGCGTCGCATCCTCAGCCATCGCACCTTCTGGGCCTGGTCGGCACTGTCGGCGGGCTCCTACGGCGGGCTGTTCACGGTGCTGGCCACTTCGCCCTTCGTCTTCATCGACCTGCTGGGCGTCTCGCGCTGGGCCTATGGCCTGATCATGGCCTCGGTGTCCTTCACGTATCTCGCGGGCACCGTGCTCTGCCGCTGGCTGCTGCCGCGTTACGGCCTGCAACGCACGGTGGCCCTGGCCGCGCGCTTCACGCTCACGGGCGGCACGCTCATGGGCGTGTTCGGCCTGCTGGGCTGGCACAACGGCTGGACCATCATGGGGCCCTTCTACCTGTTCATGCTGGCGCACGGCGTGCACCAGCCCTGCAGCCAGAGCGGTGCCGTGGGGCCTTTCCCGCAATCCGCGGGCGCGGCCTCGGCGCTCAACGGCTTCGGCATGGCCCTGGTGTCCTTCCTCATGGGCACCGTACTGGGCGAGATCATGGACGGCACGGCGCGCCCGCTGCTGTACGGCGTGTGGTTCTGGAGCGCGCTGATCGCGCTGGCCGCCTGGACCGTGGTGCAGAAACATGGCAACCCCGAGCACTGAGTTCCCACCCTGCCTGGCCATTGCCGGTCCTACGGCCAGCGGCAAGACCGCCGCGGCCCTGGCCATCGCCAGCGTGCTGCCGGTAGAGATCATCAGCGTGGACTCGGCCCTGGTCTACCGCGGCATGGACGTGGGCACGGCCAAGCCCAGCGCGCCGGAACTGGCCGCCGTGCCCCACCACCTGATCGACATCCGCGACCCGCTGCAGGCCTACAGCGCGGCCGAGTTCGTGCGCGATGCCATGCAGCTCGTGCACGCCATCCACGCGCGCGGCAGGCACCCGCTGCTGGTCGGCGGCACCATGCTCTACTTCAAGGCCCTGTTCGACGGCATCGACGACATGCCGCCGGCCGACGCCACGGTGCGCGAGCGGATCGAGGCCGAGGCCCGCGCACAGGGCTGGCCCGCACTGCATGCCGAGCTGCAGCGCGTGGACCCGGCCACGGCCGCACGCCTGCCGCCCGGGGACAGCCAGCGCATCCAGCGTGCGCTCGAGGTCTTCCGCCTCACGGGCCGTCCGCTCTCGTCCTTCCACACGCGCAGCGACGACGCCCAGCCCTCGGCCGCGGCGCGTGCCACCACGCTGATCTCGCTGGAGCCGCAAGAGCGCGCCTGGCTGCACGCGCGTATCGCGCAGCGCTTTGACACCATGCTCGCCGCCGGTCTGCTCGACGAGGTGCAGCGCCTGCGCGCACGCGGTGACCTGCACGCGGACCTGCCGTCCATGCGCTGCGTGGGCTACCGCCAGGCCTGGGAAGCCCTTGACGGTGTCTTCCCCATGGACGAACTGCGCGAACGGGGTATCGCCGCCACGCGCCAGCTGGCCAAGCGCCAGATCACCTGGCTGCGCAGCATGCCGCAGCGCCGCGTCGTGGCCTGCGACGCACCCGATGCGCTGGGCCAGGTGCTGCAGCTGGCGCGGGACTGGGCCACAGCCTGGCCCATTCGTTAACATGTGCGGGACGCCCGGCCTTGCAGACCGGGCCCCAGGAGGACATGAGCCCATGAGTCTGAACCGACGCCTGCTGCTCGGCGCCACCGGCGCCCTGACCCTGAGTGCCTGCAGCACCCAGCAGATGATCAACGTGGCGCTGTCCAGAAGCCCGGAAGCTGCTGTCAAGAACCTGGCCCAGAGCCGGGTCAACGCCTACACCTACAACCCCCAGCTCGCCCTCGCTGACCTGCGACGCATCAAGAATGAGTACGACAAGCTCATGGGCAATCTGCAGAAGGAAAGCAGCCAGGAATGGGGCAAGCGGGAGTCGGGCACACTGCCCAGCCGCACGCGCTATGTGAAGTACACCGAGAACTACAAGAACCGTGTGGTGGTGGACTACGACGCGGGCACCATCCTGATCGAGCACCTCGAAGACGAGCAGGTCAAGGACAAGCTGCGCCGCGCCACCGTCGTGGCCCTGCTCACGCCGGGCGACCCGGGCGCCGTGGACCTGTTCTCGGACAAGGAGATCGAGCTCACCGGCCAGCCCTATCTGCAAGAGCTCGTGGTGGACGAGAACAACGCCGTCATCAAGACGCGTGAGGACGTGGAGCGCTACGCCGCCTGGCTGGTGGACAACCGCCTGCAGCAGCGCAGCATCGACGCCAACGGCAGGCCCCGCACGGTGTACTCCGTGCAGATGAAGATGATCAACACCTTCATCGACAAGCGCGCGCTGCAGTACGCCAGCCTGGTGCGCGAGAACGCCGAGAAGACCGGCGTAAGCCGGAGTCTGATCTACACCATCATCCGGATCGAGAGCGCCTTCAACCCCTACGCGGTCTCCAGCGCCCCGGCCTACGGCCTGATGCAGCTCGTGCCCACCAGCGGCGGGCGCGAGGCCTATCGCAAGGCCCGCGGCGAAGACGTGATCCCCACCAAGGAATTTCTCTTCGCACCCGAAAACAACATCGAGTTCGGCACCGCGTATCTCGGCGTGCTGCTGTTCGACAGCCCGCTGCGCGAGATCCGCGACCCGCTCTCTCGCGAGTATTGCGCCATCGCCGCGTACAACACCGGCCCGAGCAACGTCTACCGCGCTTTCAGCAGCAAGAGCGGTCGGGCGCGCCAGGACGAGGCACTGGACGCCGTCAACACCCTGCGGCCGGACGATGTCTACGCCGCGCTGCGCAGCAGGCTGCCTTACGCGGAGACGCGGGGCTACATCGCCAATGCGGTCCAGACCAAGAAGCGCTACGCGATGATGTAGCGCCCTACTCGATGCGCAGCTTCTGCCCCGCCAGCACCTGTTTCTTGGGCAGCGTCAGCGTCAACACACCGTTGTCGTACTTCGCCTTGGCCTGGCTCTCGTCCACGTCCTGCGGCAGCTGGATGCCGCGGGCGACCGAGCCGTAGTAGCGCTCGCTGCGCAGGACCTTGTCCCCCTCGGTCTGCGTGTCCTCCTGCTTGACCTCGGCGCGCACCATGACCGTGCCGCCCTCGATGGTGACGTGGATGTCTTCCTTGCGCACCCCAGGGATCTCGGCCGAGACGGTGTAGGCGCTGCCGCCTTCCTTGACATCGATCTTGATCGAACCGGGATGGGGCAGGGAATCACCGTGCAGGGGCTTGATGTAGAAGCCCGGCGCCACGTCGCGGAAGAAATCGTCGAACAGGCTGCCATGTGAAATCAGGGCGTTCATGGTGTCCTCCTACATGTCATGCAGGCCGCGCACCGCGCACGGCCCTGCAAAAAATATAGGAACCACCGCCCGGCTTCTCAAGAGCCGGGGGCAGCCTCGTTGACGCAGATCAAAGGCGCGGGCTCAGGCGGCCTGCGTCTCGCCCTGCCAGCGTGGGTAGTCGGTATAGCCGACCGGACCTTCGGTGTAGAAAGTCGCCGGGTTGGCCTTGTTCAGCGGCGCCCCCAGGCGCAGGCGCTCGGGCAGGTCGGGATTGGCGAGGAAAGGCACGCCAAAGGCCACGGCGTCGAGCTGACCCTTGGCGATGGCCTGGGCCGCCTCTTCCCCGCTGTAGCCCATATTGCCGATCAGCACCCCCTTGTAGGCGGCGCGCGCCGGCGTCATGACATCGCCCTTTTGCAGGCCCTTGAAGTCGCCGCGCATCAGGTGCAGATAGGCCAGGTCGAAACGGTTGAGCTCGCCGGCCAGCCAGGTCGTCAGGCCCACGGGGTCACTGTCGATCATGCTGTTGAAGCTGTTGAGCGGCGACAGGCGCAGGCCCACGCGCTCGCTGCCCCAGACGGCGCAGGTGGCTTCGAGCACCTCGAAGAGCAGGCGCGCGCGGTTCTCGCGCGGGCCGCCATAGGAGCCGCTGCGCTGGTTCGATCCATCGCGCAGGAATTCGTCGAGCAGGTAGCCATTGGCACCATGCACCTCGACGCCGTCAAAGCCCGCGGCCTTGGCGTTTTCGGCCGCCTTTTTGAAACCGGCCACGATGCCCGGCAGCTCGTCGTCACCCAGGGCGCGCGGCACGGCGTAGGCCACCTTGCCCTGGGGCGTATGCACCATGTCGCTGGTGATGGCGATGGCGCTGGGCGCCACGGGCTGCGCACCGCCGTTCAGATCGGGGTGGCAGGCGCGGCCGCCGTGCCAGATCTGCAGGAAGATACGGCCGCCCGCCGCGTGCACGGCATCGGTCACCAGACGCCAGCCTTCCACCTGGGCTTGGGAGTGCACACCCGGCTCCTTCCAGAAGGCCGAGTTGCCTTCCATGGCCATGGTGGCCTCGGCGATCAGCAGGCCGGCGCTGGCGCGCTGCGCGTAGTGCTCGGCCATCAAGGCGTTGGGCAGGTGCGCTTCGCCAGCACGGGCGCGCGTCAGCGGTGCCATGAAGACACGGTTGGGCACATTCAATGCGCCCACTTGCAGGGGGGTGAACAGGGTGGTCATGGGATGCGAAGGGAGGGGAAGACAAAAGACCCGCTGATCTTGCCCCAGCAGGCGTGTTGCTGCAGGCCGCGCCACAGAACACGGGGGTGGCGTGCGGGTTCTGGCGCGGCCTATGCAGGCTCGACGGTCATGGATGTAGAGGTCGCAGCCTCCCAGGCCAGCATGACGCGCTTGCGTTCGTCGCCCCAGCGGTAGTGACCGCTCTCTCCGCTCTCGCGGATCACGCGGTGGCAGGGAATCAGGTAGGCGATGGTGTTGGCCGCCAGCGCGCTGCCCACGGCGCGCTGGGCCCTGGGCCGGCCCGCGAGCGCGGCGAGCTGGGTGTAGGAGACACGCCGCCCCGGCGGCAGGCGCAGCAGGGCCTCCCAGACCTTGAGCTGGAAGTTGGTGCCGCGCAGCAGCAGGTGCAGGCGACCGGGCTGGGGCGTGGTGGGAAAGACCTGGTCCATCAGGCGCTGCGCCTGGGCCTCCTCCTGCCGCAGCTCGGCCGCAGGCCAGGCGCGGCGCAACTCCTGCAGGCGCTGGGCCGCGTCGTCGTCGAGAAAGGCCAGATAGCAGATGCCCCGCGGCGTCCAGCCCACCAGCGCGATGCCGAAGGGTGTCTCGGCCTGGCCCCAGCCCAGCACGAGCCCGGCACCGCCGCTCTTGATCTCACCGGGCGTCATGGCTTCGCAGCTCACCAGCAGGTCGTGCAGGCGTCCCGGGCCCGAGAGGCCGCTGGCCTGGGCCGCACCCAGCACGCCCTGCTCCGAACGCAGGGCGGCCAACGCGTGCTCCTTGCTCAGGTACTGCAGAAAGCGCTTGGGCGAGATGCCGGCCCAGGCCGCAAAGATGCGCTGCAGATGGTGCTCGCTCAGGTGCACGGCAGCGGCGACTTCGGCCAGCGTGGGCTGCTGCTGGGCGTGCGCACGCAGGTAGCGGATGGCCTGCGCCACCAGCGCGTACTGGCGTGCGGGCTGGGCAAGCACGGCATCATCCATGGGCCGGCTCCTTGCGCGCCCACAGCGTGCGCGGGTCGAAGCCCGTCACCAGCGCCGTGCCCACGAGCACCACCAGGCCGCCGCCCAGCGTGTGCCAGCCCACGGACTCGCCGAGGAAGAGCCAGCCCCAGAGCACGCCGAAGAGCGGGATCAGAAAGCCCACGGTCAAGGCCGGCGCGGCACCGATGTCGGCCACCAGCCGGAAGTACAACAGATAGGCCACGCCGGTGCACAGCAGGCCCAGCGCAGCCACCATGCCCAGCACCGTGGGGCCGGGGGTGGACGGCGCCGGCAGCCAAGGCAGCAGGGGCAGGACCCAGAGCACGGCGGCCCACATGCTGCCGTGCGCATTGGCCAGCGGCCCCTGGGTGGGCGCCACGCGGGCGTAGTTGCTGGCCAGGCCGTAGCAGGCGGTGGCCGCCAGCGTGGCGGCGATGGCCCAGCCCGCGCCTGCCTGCAGCGCGGCCGGGTCCACCCCGAGCAGCAGCGCCACCCCCGCCACACCCAGCAGCATGCCCAGCGCGGCGCGGGGGCTCAGCGGTGTGCGCTGCCAGAGCGCGGCGATCAGCGCCCCCCAGATCGGGCCGGTGGCATTGAGGATGGACAGGAGGGAAGCCGGCAGCGTGCGCGCCGCGTAGGCAAAGAACAGAAAGGGCAGTGCCGTGTTGAACAGGCCCAGCACCGCGTAATGCCGGCCCTGGCCCTTCCAGACCAGGGGCTGGCGCAGCCAGCGCGCCACGGCCCAGAGCAGCAGCGCGCCCAGCAGCACCCGGGCCTCGATCAGCCAGGCCGGCCCGAGCACGGGCACGGCCACGCGCATGAAAAGGAAGGAGGCGCCCCAGATGGCGGCGAGCGAAAGGAGCTGGATCAGGCTGGTGGTCGACATGGTGCCCATTTTGAGGTCTGGCGCGGGCCGCGGCCACCCGATTCTTGCGCACTTGTGCACGGGCACATCGCGGCCCCGGCTTGCCGTCTGCGACACTAACGGCTACGCTCTCACGCAACAGCCTACAGGACCGCCCCCATGAACGCACCCACCTCCAGCTCCGCCCGCGGCGGCGACCCGCGCGCCAGCCAGGCCAGCAACAAGTTCGAACTGCTTCTGTTCCGCCTGGGCGAGGCCAACGGCACCGACCGGCGCGAGCTCTTCGGCATCAACGTCTTCAAGGTGCGCGAGATCATGGTCATGCCCGCGCTGACCAAGATGGTCAACGCGCCGCCACACGTGCTGGGCGTGGCCAATATCCGCGGCCAGATCATTACCGTGATCGACCTGCCGGCCCTCACCGGCTGCACCCGCAAGTCGGACGACGGCATCCTGCTCGTGACCGAGTTCGCACGCACCACCCAGGGCTTTGCCGTGGAGGAGGTCACCGAGATCGTGCAGGTGGACTGGAAGCACGTGCTCTCGGCCGAAGGCCGTGGCGGCGAGCTCGTGACCAGCATCGCCCGCATCGACGGTGACGCCGAGGATTCTCGCCTGGCGCAGATCCTGGACGTGGAGCGCATCCTGCAGGACGTGATGCCCGACCATACCGCCAAGTTCGAGAAAGCCTCGGGCGGTCGCATCGAACTGCCGCCGGGCAGCGTGGTGGTGGTGGCCGACGACTCGGCCATGGCGCGCAGCCTGATCGAGAAAGGCCTGGGCTCGCTGGGCGTGAACTTCATCACGACGCGCAGCGGCAAGGAGGCCTGGGAGCGCCTGCAGGGCCTGGCGGCCCAGGCCAAGGCCGAGGGCAAGACCGCCCGCGACAAGGTGGCGCTGCTGCTGACCGATCTGGAAATGCCCGAGATGGACGGCTTCACGCTGACCCGCCAGCTCAAGGCCGACCTGCAGTTCGCCGGCATCCCCGTCGTGGTCCACTCCTCGCTCACGGGCAGCGCCAGCGAGCTGCAGGCCCAGAGCGCGGGGGCGGACGCCTACATCGCCAAGTTCCACATCGACGAGCTGGCCGACAAGCTGCGCGAAGTGCTGGCCCTGCGCAGCTGAAGCCGGCTGCCCCCAGCCGGGTATGCTTGCTGCATGCCCGTCGACAGCTCCCGCCCCCGCGCCCATCCGCGCTCCCTCAGCGGCCTGCGGCCCTTTCTGCGGCCCTACCGCCTGCAGATCGCGCTGGCCCTTCTCTTTCTCCTCCTGGCTGCCGCGGCCACGCTGGTCTTTCCGCTCGCGCTACGCGAGCTGATTGACGGTGGCCTGGTCCCTCAGGACCGCGGCACCCAGCTGCTGGCCCTGCGTGAGCACTTCGCCCTGCTCTTCGCCGTGGCCGCAGCCATGGGCGTTTTCTCGGCGGTGCGCTTCTACCTCATGAGCTGGCTGGGCGAGCGCGTCACCGCCGACGTACGCAACGCGGTCTACGCCCATGTGCTGCAGCAAAGCCCCGAGTTCTTCGAGACCACGCAGACTGGCGAGGTGCTCTCGCGCCTGACCACCGACACCACGCTGGTGCAGACCGTGGTGGGCTCGTCCTTCTCCATGGGCCTGCGCAGCAGCGTGACGGGCATGGGCGCGCTGGCCATGCTGATCTGGACCAACCCGCTGATCATGGCCCAGGTGCTGGGCGTGCTGCTGCTCGTGGTGGCGCCCAGCGTCTGGTTCGGCCGCCGTGTGCGCCGCCTCTCGCGCGCCAGCCAGGACCGCGTGGCCGACTCCAGCGCGATCGCCGCCGAAGTGCTCAACGCCATCCCCGTGGTGCAGGGCTACACCGCAGAAGCGCGGGAGACGCAGCGCTTCGACACCGCCACCGAAAGCGCTTTCGCCACCGCACGCCGGCGCGTGGGCGCGCGCGCCGTGCTCATCGGCTTCATCATCGTCGCCACCTCCGGCGCCCTGCTCTGGGGGCTCTACCAGGGCACGCAGGCCGTGATCGCCGGCGAGATCAGCGCCGGTCACCTGGGCCAGACCGTGGTCTACATCCTCATGCTGGCCGGCGCCTTCGCCGTGCTCGGCGAGGTCTATGGTGAACTGCTGCGCGCGGCCGGCGCCACCGAACGCCTGATGGAGCTGCTGCAACTGCGCTCGCCCATTGCCTCGCCCGCGCAGCCCGCGACACTCCCCGCGGCGCAAGGCCCGAGCACCCTGCGCTTCGAGGCCGTCACCTTCCACTACCCTTCGCGCCCGGCCCAGACCGCGCTGCAGGATTTCACGCTGGACGTGCGTCCCGGCGAAACCGTGGCCCTGGTCGGCCCTAGTGGCGCAGGCAAGAGCACGGTGCTGCAGCTGCTGCTGCGCTTCTACGACCCCCAGGCCGGCCGCATCGTGCTCGACGGCGTGCCCATCACGGACCTGAAGCTGCAGGACCTGCGGGCGCGCATGGCCCTGGTGCCGCAGGAACCCGTGCTCTTCTCGGCCAGCGCGCTGGAGAACATCCGCTACGGCCGCCCCGGCGCGAGTGACGAGGAGGTGCGCGCCGCAGCCCGCGCGGCTTACGCCGACGACTTCATCCGCGCCCTGCCCCAGGGCTACGACACCTTCCTCGGCGAGCGCGGCGTGCGTTTGTCAGGCGGCCAGCGCCAGCGCATCGCGATCGCGCGCGCCATGCTCAAGAATGCGCCCTTGCTGTTGCTGGACGAGGCGACCAGTGCGCTCGACGCCGAGAGCGAGCGCATGGTGCAGGCCGCGCTGGAAAGCGCCATGCGTGACCGCACGACGCTGGTCATCGCCCACCGCCTGGCCACGGTGCAGCAGGCCGACCGCATCGTGGTCATTGACCAGGGGCGGCTTGTGGAACAGGGGACGCATGCGGCGCTGGTGCAGGCCGATGGGTTGTATGCGCGGCTGGCGGCGTTGCAGTTCAAGCCTTAGCCATAGCAGCCCACGTCCTGCCATGTTGACCATTCATCGGTGCAATCCCGGGTTTCCACTTAACCCCTTCGGGGGATAGCCCGGGCCATCATGTCGCCACAGAATTCTCCGCGCAGGATGTCTTCACAGACGTCTTGCACCTACCAACACTTCCTCCACATCACAAGCAAGGCCCTGTTCCATGAAACGACTTCTTCTCGCTACATTCTTCGCTCTCAGCCTGGTCGGCTGTGCCTCCGTGAACATGGGTGATCCCAAACAGGATGCTGCGGCCAAGACTTTCAAGGCACCTCAGGGCAATGCCGGCATCTATGTCTATCGCAACGAAACCATGGGCGCAGCCGCCAAGATGCATGTGGACCTCGACGGCAGGACGCTGGGAGAAACAGGCGCCAAGACCTACCTGTACAAGGAAGTTACCCCCGGCAAGCACACCATCACCTCCAAAGCTGAGAACACCGACTCGTTGGAAATCGATGCCAAGCCCGGCGTCCTTTACTACATCTGGCAGGAAGTGAAGATGGGCATCATGTCCGCTCGCACCAAGCTGCATCTGGTGGACGAGGCCACGGGCAAGAAGGGTGTGCTCGAGAGCAACCTGGCAGAGACCAAGTAAACAACCGGTGATCTGCAGCCGTCTAGCTCCTGCAATAAAAAACCCGGCCAGGCCGGGTTTTTTATTGCAGCGGCCCCTTGAGCCCCTCAGGCAAAGGCAGCGGCAGCACGGCGATGCCCTCCTCCAGCAGCGCCTCGGTCTCCTCGCGCGAGGCCTGGCCGCGGATGCCGCGTTCCTCGCTCTCGCCGTAGTGGATCTTGCGCGCCTCCTCGGCAAAGCGCTCTCCTACGTCTTCGGTCTGGCTCACGATCTGGCGCGCCATCTGAAGCCAGGCAGCCTGCAGCTTCTGGGCAGCGTCACCGGCAACGAGGGATGTCTGGCCCTCCGCCTTGGAGGCAGCCGGTGCCTCGCTGGCACCGAGGTTGAGGCGCGGGGCACTGGGCAGTTTGTGCACGGTCTTGTCGGCACACAGCGGGCATTCGAGCAGGCCGCGTTCGACCTGGCTGGCGTAGTCTTCCTCGGACGCGAACCAGCCTTCAAAGCGATGCAAGGCGCTGCACTGGAGGTTGAAGACTTTCATGGGCCGTATCTTGGCAGGCGGCGGCTCAGGCTGCCGGCTTCCAGTCCAGAGACCATGCGCCCGAGAGGACGTTCTGCAGCCAGAGCAGGCCCGTCAGCGTCTTGGCGTCGGTGAGCTGGCCTTCGCGGCTCCACTGCAGCAGCTCGGCCGGGGTGGCCGTCGTCACGTCGAGGAACTCGCCGGCGTCGAGCTGGCGCTCGCCGGCCGTGAGGCCGCGTGCGAACCAGACCTCGATGAATTCGGTGGAATAGGAAATGACCGGGTGCAGCAGGCCGGCGCGGGCCCACTCGGCGGCGCGGTAGCCGGTCTCCTCGTGCAGCTCGCGCTGCGCGCAGGCCAGCACGTCCTCGCCCGGATCGAGCTTGCCGGCGGGGAATTCGATCATGACCTGCTGCACGGGGTAGCGGTACTGGCGCTCGATCACCACACGCAGGCTACCGTCAGCCTGGGGCAGCAGCGGGATGATCATGACCGCACCCGGGTGCTTCACGTATTCGCGCACCGCGCTGCTGCCGTCGGGCAGGCGCACGATATCGCGGAAGGCGTGCAGAAACTTGCCCTTGAGCAGCTCGGTGCTGCTCTCGCGCACTTCGATCAGGTGACGATCATCAGCCACGCCAACCCCTCAGGCGCTGCGCTTGAACAGATAACGCCAGACGAAGCCAGGGAAAGCCAGGGTGAGAAAGAGCGTGGCCGTGATGGCGTAGAACTCCCAGCCCTGGGGCGCAATGCGGCCCTGGCGCTGCTCCAACAGCAGGCCGACACCACCCACCACGAAGTAGAGCACGACAAGCTCCAGCAGGCGGATGGCGAGGTTCTTGGGGAACTTCAGCGGCACGACCGCCAGCAGGCGGTCGTTGAGGAAAGGCAAGTTGGCCGCCAGCAGGGCCAGGACGATGAGCACCGTGACGGCGGCAGACGGCGTCATGGACTCAGGTCGTGATCATGGCCGCCACGGCCTGGGCACACAGGGCCATGAGACCGCCGGGCAGGATGCCCAGGCCCAGCACCAGCAGGCCGTTGATGGACAGCACGGCACGCACGTCCAGCGGGGCCGAGACCGTGGTGGCGGTGATGGGCTCGTCGAAGTACATGACCTTGACGACGCGCAGGTAGTAGAAGGCGCCGATCAGCGACATGATGACCGCATAGACCGCCAGGCTGATATACAACCCCTGGCCGGTGCCGATCAGGGCCTGCAGCACGGAGAGCTTGGCGTAGAAGCCCACCATGGGCGGGATGCCGGCCAGCGAGAACAGGCAGATGCCCATGATGGCGGCGTACAGCGGGCTGCGCTGGTTGAGGCCGGCGAAGTCGGCGATCTCTTCGCTCTCGAAGCCCTCGCGGGCCAGCAGCAGGATGACACCGAAAGCGGCCAGCGTGGTCAGCACATAGGTGACCACATAGAACATGGTCGCGCTGTAGGCGTCGACGGTGGACAGGGCGTTGCCGTTGACCACACCCGAGATCAGACCCAGCAGCACAAAGCCCATCTGCGCGATGGTCGAGAAGGCCAACATGCGCTTGAGGTTGGTCTGCATGATGGCGGCTAGGTTGCCGACCAGCAGCGAGGCGATGGCCAGCAGCATGAGCATCTGCTGCCAGTCGAACCACAGCGGCAGCATGCCCTCGACCAGCAGGCGCATGACGATGGCAAAGGCCGCGAGCTTGGGTGCGCCGCCGATCATCAGCGTGACGGCGGTGGGAGCACCCTGGTAGACGTCGGGGATCCACATGTGGAAAGGCACCACGCCAAGCTTGAAGGCCAGACCCGCCACCACGAAGACCAGGCCGAAGACCAGCACCTGCTGGTTGATCTGGCCGGAGTAGATGTTGTCGAAAACCTTGTTGATGTCC
Source organism: Hylemonella sp. (assembly GCF_027532185.1). Lineage (GTDB taxonomy): Bacteria > Pseudomonadota > Gammaproteobacteria > Burkholderiales > Burkholderiaceae_C > Hylemonella. The sequence continues at coordinate 430,465 of NZ_JAPZSV010000003.1, forward strand.
AGCGTGCCGGTGGCACCGTACATCATGGACAGGCCGTAGAGCAGGAAGCCCGAGGCCAGCGCGCCCAGCACGAAGTACTTCATCGCCGCTTCGGTGGATGGGGCGTGGTCGCGGCGCAGGGCCACCAGGGCGTAGCTGGACAGCGTGAGCAGTTCCAGGCCCAGGTAGATCAGCAGGAAGTTGTTGCCCGAGATCATGATGAACATGCCCAGCAGCGCAAACAGGCTCAGGCTGAAGAGTTCGCCGCCGCGCAGCATGTCACGGTCGCCCGCGTAGGGGCGGCTGTAGACCAGGGTCACCATGACAGCGATGGTGGCGAAGCACTTGAGCCAGTTGCCCATGGGGTCGCTGACCACCATATTGTTCAGGCCATAGAGCGTGCCACCGGTGCTGGCATAGATGCCCTGCAGCGCGGCGACGACGGCCAGGGTGGCCAGGGTCAGCACATAGGTGCCCGTGCGCAGGCGGCTCTTGACCAGCAGGTCCAGCAGCGTCACGGCACAGGCCATGACGAGGAGGATGACCTCGGGAAAGACCGCGATCCAGCTGAGTAGGTCAGTCATCTTGGTTCTCTTTGATTCAATTCAGCTTCGACTGCGCCACGTGACGCAGCAGCTCGGCCACCGAGCTGTCCATCACGTCGGTGAAGGGCTTGGGATGGATGCCCATCCACAGCACCGCGATGGCCAGCAGCGTGAGCATGAGGAATTCGCGGCTGTTGATGTCGCTCAGGCCCTTGACGTCGTCGTTGGCCACCGGGCCCAGATAGACGCGCTTGAACATCCAAAGGGTGTAGGCGGCGCCGAAGATCAGCGCGGTGGCCGCGGCCAGGCCGAGCCAGAAGTTGGCCTTGACGGCACCCAGGATCACCATCCACTCCCCCACGAAACCGGCGGTGGCCGGCAGGCCGCAGTTGGCCATGGCAAACAGCAGCGCGAAGGCCGTGAACTTGGGCATGGTGTTGATCACGCCGCCGTAGCTCGCGATCTCACGCGAGTGCACGCGGTCGTAGAGCACGCCGATGCACAGGAACATGGCACCCGAGACGAAGCCGTGGGCGATCATCTGCACCAGACCGCCGGCCACGCCGAGGTCGTTGAAGATAAAGAAACCCAGAGTCACGAAGCCCATGTGCGCCACGGACGAGTAGGCCACGAGCTTCTTCATGTCCTGCTGCACCATGGCGACCAGGCCCACGTAAATCACGGCGATCAGCGAGAGCGTGATCATGAGCCAGGCCCACTCGTGCGCCGCATCGGGGGCGATGGGCATGGAGAAACGCAGGAAGCCATAGGCCCCCAGCTTGAGCATGATGGCCGCCAGCACGGCGGAGCCGCCCGTGGGCGCCTCCACGTGCACGTCGGGCAGCCAGGTGTGGACGGGCCACATCGGCACCTTGACGGCAAAGGCCGCGAAGAAGGCGAAGAAGATCAGCGTCTGCGTGGTGCCGTCCAGCGGCAGCGCATGCCAGGTCGCGATGTCGAAGCTGCCGCCCGACTTGACGTAGAGGAAGATCAGCGCCACCAGCAGCAGCAGCGAACCGAGCAGCGTGTAGAGGAAGAACTTGAAGGCCGCGTAGATCTTGTTCGGGCCGCCCCAGATGCCGATGATCAGGTACATCGGGATCAGCGTGGCTTCGAAGAAGACGTAGAACAGCAGGCCGTCGAGCGCGCTGAACACTCCGATCATGAGGCCGCTGAGGATCAGAAAGGCACCCATGTACTGGTTGACGCGGCTGGTGATGGCTTCCCAGCCGGCGATGACCACGATGACGGTGATGAAGGCCGTCAGCAGCACGAACCACAGCGAGATGCCATCCACACCGAGGTGGTAGTAGACGTTGAAACGCTCCATCCAGACCAGTTCCTCGACGAACTGCATCTCGGCCGTGCCGAGTTGGAAGCCCGTGTAGAGCGGAATGGTGACGAGGAAGCTCGCCAGCGCGCCGACCAGTGCGACCCAGCGCACGACGGGCGCCTGTTCGTCGCGTCCGAGGACGAGCAGCAGCACGCCGAAAGCAATCGGCAACCAGATGGCCAGGCTCAGCAGACCCATGTTCTTCTTCTCCTTACAGTCCGAGCGCGGCGCGCAGGGTGGGCCAGGTCACGAAATAGGACATGAGCACCAGAATGCCGATGATCATGGCCAGGGCGTAGTGGTAGAGGTAGCCCGACTGGAACCAGCGCACGATGCCGGCCACCCAGCCCACGACCTTCCAGGAACCGTTGACCAGGGTGCCGTCGATCACGGCCTGGTCGCCGCCCTTCCACAGGCCCACGCCCAGCAGACGGGCGCCGCGTGCCAGGATGTTTTCGTTGATCCAGTCCATGTAGTACTTGTTTTCCAGCAGGGTGTAGACCGGCTGGGCCATGCGCTTGATCGCCGCCGGCAGGGCCGGGTTGACCATGTACATGTAGTACGCCGTCACCACGCCGGCCAGCGCCAGCCAGAAGGGCGGCGTGCTGAAGGCATGGCCCGCCATGGCCAGGGGGCCGTGGATGAGCTCGGCCAGCTTGGCCATGGCCGGGTGGGCCGCGGTGTTGACGGTGATGGCGTCCTTGAGGAAGTCCCCGAACAGCATGGGCGTCAGCGTGAGGTAGCCGATCACCACCGAGGGGATGGCCAGCAGCACCAGCGGCACTGTCACCACCCAGGGCGATTCGTGCGGCTCGTGGTGATCGTCATGGCCGTGGCCATGGTCGTCATGGTGTGCGTCGGGGTTCTGGTCATAGCGCTCCTTGCCGTGGAAGACCAGGAAGTACATGCGGAAGGAATAGAAGGCGGTCACGAAGACGCCGGCCAGCACCGCGTAGTAGGTCAGGCCGGCCGCAGGCAAGTTGCTGAAGTGCACGGCCTCGATGATGCTGTCCTTGGAGTAGAAACCGGCGAACAGCGGCGTGCCGATCAGGGCCAGAGAACCGAGCAGCGAGGTGATCCAGGTGATCGGCATGTACTTGCGCACGCCCCCCATCCAGCGGATGTCCTGGTTGTGGTGCATGCCTATGATGACCGAGCCGGCCGCGAGGAACAGCAGGGCCTTGAAGAAGGCGTGCGTCATCAGGTGGAACACGGCCACCGAATAGGCCGAGGCGCCGAGCGCCACCGTCATGTAGCCGAGCTGCGAGAGCGTGGAGTAGGCCACGACGCGCTTAATGTCGTTCTGGATGATGCCCAGGAAACCCATGAAGAGGGCCGTGATGGCGCCGATGACCATGACGAAGTTCAGCGCCACGTCGGACAGCTCGTACAGCGGCGACATGCGCGCCACCATGAAGATGCCGGCCGTCACCATGGTGGCGGCGTGGATCAGCGCGGAGATCGGCGTGGGGCCTTCCATGGAATCGGGCAGCCAGACGTGCAGCGGGAACTGCGCGCTCTTACCCATGGCGCCGATGAAAAGGCAGATGCAGATCACGGTGATCAGCAGCCAATCGGTGCCGGGGAAGATCAGGGCGCCAAGCTCGCCGCTCTTGGCGAAGATCTCGCTGTAGTTCAGCGTGCCGGTGTAGGCCGCGATCAGGCCGATGCCCAGGATGAAGCCGAAGTCACCCACGCGGTTGACCAGGAAAGCCTTCATGTTGGCAAAGATGGCCGTGGGCTTGTTGAACCAGAAGCCGATCAGCAGGTAGGACACCAGACCCACCGCCTCCCAGCCGAAGAAGAGCTGGAGCAGGTTGTTGCTCATGACCAGCATGAGCATGGAGAAGGTGAAGAGCGAGATGTAGGCGAAGAAACGGTTGTAGCCCTCGTCCTCTTCCATGTAGCCGATGGTGTAGATGTGCACCATCAGGGACACGAAGGTCACCACGCACATCATCATGGCCGTCAGGCCGTCGACCAGGAAGCCGACTTCCATCTTCAGGCCGCCGACCACCATCCATTCATAGATGGTGGCATTGAAGCGCGCGCCGTCCATGGCCACGCTCTTGAGCGTCATGGCCGACAGAATGAAGGCGATCAGCACGCCCAGGATGGTGAAGGTGTGCGAGAGGCGGCGGCCGATCCAGTTGCCGCCCATCTTGGTGCCGAAGATGCCGGCCAGGATGGCCCCGGCCAGCGGCGCCAGCGGGATGGCCAGCAGGGTGGATGCGTTCAGGGTTGCGCTCATCTTGTTTTAACCCTTGAGCTCGTTGAGTTCGTCCACGTTGATGCTGGACTTGTTGCGGAACAGCAGCACCAGGATGGCCAGGCCGATGGCAGACTCGGCCGCGGCCACGGTGAGGATGAAGAACACGAAGACCTGGCCGTGCATATCACCCAGGTAGTGGGAGAAGGCCACGAAGTTCAGGTTCACCGCCAGCAGCATGAGCTCGATGGCCATGAGCAGGACGATGAGGTTCTTACGGTTCAGGAAGATGCCGACGACCGCGATGGCAAACAGCGCGGCGCCCAGCGTGAGGTAGTGACCGAGCGTGAGCGTCATTCTTTCTTCTCCTCGGGGGCCGCAGCGGGTGCGGCCTGGGTGGGCGCCACCTTGACGATCTGCAGACGGTCGGCGGCGCGCACGCGGACCTGGATGGCCGGGTCGATGGCCTTGCTGTCCTTGCGCTCGCGCAGGGTCAGCGCGATGGCGGCGATCATGGCCACCAGCAGGATGGCCGCAGCCACCTGGATGGGGTACACATACTCGGTGTAGAGCAGGATGCCCAGGGCCTTGGCGTTGTCCACCTCGACGGCCTGGCCGATGGCCTGTGCGACAGCGGGCTCCTCGGTGACGCGGAAGCCCGTGAGCAGCACGGCGGCCATCTCGAAAACCACGACGGCGCCCAGGGTGGCGGCCAGAGGCAGATGCTTCCAGAAGCCCTGGCGCATCTGGTCAATCTTGATGTCCAGCATCATGACGACGAAGAGGAACAGCACCATCACCGCGCCCAGGTAGACCAGCACCAGGGCGACGGCCAGGAACTCGGCTTCGAGCAGCAGCCAGATGGCCGAGGCCTGCGAAAAGGAGAGCATGAGGTAGAGCACGGCGTGCACGGGGTTGCGCGCCGTGATGACCCGGAAGGCCGCGAACAGCAGCACCGCCGAGAACAGGAAGAAGAAACCGGTTTTGACGTCCATGGTCTTGTTTCGCTTGTTCGTGGCGCCTCAGCGGTACTTCGCGTCGGCCGCCTTGGCCGCAGCGATCTCGGGCTCGTAGCGGTCGCCCACGGCCAGCAGCATGTCCTTGGTGAAGTACAGGTCGCCGCGTTTTTCGCCGTGGTATTCGAGGATATGGGTCTCGACGATGGAGTCCACCGGGCAGCTCTCTTCGCAGAAACCGCAGAAGATGCACTTGGTCAGGTCGATGTCGTAACGCGTGGTGCGGCGGCTGCCGTCACTGCGCACCTCGGACTCGATGGTGATGGCCATGGCCGGGCAGACGGCCTCGCAGAGCTTGCAGGCGATGCAGCGCTCTTCGCCGTTCTCGTAGCGGCGCAGGGCATGCAGGCCACGGAAGCGCGGCGACAGCGGGGTCTTCTCTTCCGGGTACTGCAGCGTGACCTTGCGGGCGAAGGTGTAGCGGCCTGTCAGGGCCATGCCCTTGACGAGCTCCACGAGCATGAAGCTCTTGAAGAAGTCCTTGAGGGAAAAGGCGGATGCGGCTTGCATGTCGTCCCCTTAGTTCCAGATGTTCCACGGCGTCTGCATCCAGATGCCGACGACGAGCAGCCACACCAGGGTGACCGGGATGAAGATCTTCCAGCCCAGACGCATGATCTGGTCGTAACGGAAACGCGGGAAGGTGGCGCGGATCCAGATAAACATGGACACGACGACGAAGGTCTTGAGACCCAGCCAGATCCAGCCCGGGATGGCGTTGAACAGGGCGCTGTCGATGGGCGGGTACCAGCCACCGAGGAACATGACCACGGCCAGGATGGAGACCAGCCACATGCTGGCGTATTCGGCCAGGAAGAAGATGGCAAAGCCCATGCCCGAGTACTCGACCATGTGGCCGGCCACGATCTCGGCCTCGCCCTCGACGACGTCGAAGGGGTGGCGGTTGGTCTCGGCCACGGAGGAGATCAGGTAGACGATGAAGATGGGCAGCAGCGGCAGCCAGTTCCAGGACAGGAAGTTCAGGCCCATGTCGGCGAAATAGCCCTGGCCCTGCCCCACCACGATGTCGGTCATGTTCATGCTGGCCGAAACCATGAGCACCACCAGGAAGCAAAAGCCCATGGCGATCTCGTAGCTCACCATCTGTGCCGAGGCACGCAGCGCACCCAGGAAGGCGTACTTGGAGTTGGAGGCCCAGCCCGCGATGATCACGCCGTAGACCTCGATCGAGGTGATGGCCATGATCAGCATGAGGCCGACGTTGACGTTGGTCAGCGCGACATCGGGCCCGAAGGGAATCGCCACCCAGGCGGCCAGCGCCGGCATGATGGCCATGATGGGACCGAGCACGAACAGGCCCTTGGCCGCGGCCGTGGGCTGGATGATTTCCTTGGTCAGCAGCTTGAGCGCGTCGGCAATCGGCTGCAGCAGGCCCATGGGGCCCACGCGGTTGGGACCCAGGCGCACCTGCATGAAGCCCAGCAGCTTGCGCTCCCACAGCGTGAGGTAGGCCACGGCGCCCATGAGCGGTGCGAGCACGCAGACGATCTTGAGCAGGTTCCAGAGCACGGGCCAGGCCAGCTCGGCCCACCAGCCGGCGGCGAGCAGGTTCAGGCCCCAGTTGTAGAAGGCGTCGATCATGCCGCCACTCCTTCACGGGCGTCGGCCGTCAGTTGCAGCGACGGCGCGCGACGGACCAGGCCGTCGAGTTGGTAGATGGCCGCCGACACGGGCTCGCCCGCCGGGGCGTCGAGCCGGATCGCAGCCTGGGTCGCATTCGACAGGTTCGCCGCCTTAGCCGTGGCCGCAGCGAGAACCTCTTGCGAGGACTCGAAGTCGAAGCCGCTCACGCCCAGCAGATTGCCAAGCACGCGCAGCACCTTCCAGGCCGGACGCGTCTCGCCCAGGGGCTTGACCACGGCGTGGAAGCTCTGCACGCGGCCTTCGGCGTTGACGAAGCTGCCCGAGGTCTCGCTGAAAGGCGCGATGGGCAGCAGCACGTCGCTGAACGCGAGGTTGGTCTTGAAGGGGCTAAGGGTCACGACCATCTCGGCCTGGTTCAGGCCGGCGGCCGCGGCGGCACCGGCGGCGGTGTCCTCGGGCTCCACATTGAGCAGCACGGCAGCCTTGAGACCACCGGCCAGCATCTGGCCGGCGTTCAGGCCCGCGCCTTGCGGCTGGGCGCCGACCCACTGCGCACCCACGGTGTTGGCAGCTTCGGTGAGGTAGCCCACGCTGGCACCCGTCTGGGCACCGATCCAGTTGGCCAGGGCCAGCAGGCTGGAGGCGTTGGCCGCGTGCGCGGCGGCATTGCCCAGCAGCACGGCCTTGCGCTCGCCGCCGATCAGCGACGCGGCAATGGCCTTGGCTTCAGGCGTCGCCTGACCGGCGGCTGGTGCGCTCACGCCCTTCTCGGCGGCGATGGCGGCGGCCACATTGGCCAGGGCCTGGGCCCACTGCCCTGCTTCGCTCACGACAGCGTTGGCCAGCTTGATGGCCCACGCATCGGCGTCCTTGAGCAGCCTCTTCGAGGTGATGGTGTTGAGCTGCGCACCGTGGCGCACCGCCTGGCGCAGACGCTGCGCGTAGAGCGGATGGTCCTTGCGCAGATTGGAGCCGACCACGAGCACGCGCTGCAGCTGCGTGAGCGCGGCGATCGGCAGGCCCAGCCAGCGCACGCCTTCGCTCTTGCCGAATTCGGCGTTGCGCAGGCGGTAATCGATGTTGTCGCTGCCCAGACCGCGGATCAGGCCAGCCGCAAGGTACAGCTCTTCGAGCGTGCTGTGCGGGCTGACGAGCGCGCCGATGGCGGCAGCGCCGTGCTGGTCCTTGACACCCTTGAGGCCGTTGGCCACATATTCCAGGGCGGTCTGCCAGTCGACTTCCTTCCACTCCCCCCCCTGCTTGAGCATGGGCTGGGTCAGGCGATCAGCCCCATTGAGGGCTTCGTAGGAATAACGGTCGCGGTCGGCGATCCAGCACTCGTTGACCGCATCGTTCTCCAGCGGCACCACACGCAGGACCTGGTTGTTCTTGACCTGCACGATCAGGTTGGCACCGGTCGAGTCGTGCGGGGACACGGACTTGCGACGACCCAGCTCCCAGGTGCGGGCCTGGTAGCGGAAGGGCTTGCTGGTCAGCGCGCCCACGGGGCAGATGTCGATCATGTTGCCCGAAAGCTCGGAGTCCACCGAATGGCCGACAAAGGTCTCGATCTCGGAATGCTCGCCGCGGTGGCTCATGCCGAGCTCCATCACGCCGGCAATCTCCTGGCCGAAGCGCACGCAGCGCGTGCAGTGGATGCAGCGGCTCATCTCCTCCATGGAGATCAGCGGGCCCACGTCCTTGTGGAAGACCACGCGCTTCTCTTCCTGGTAGCGGGAGGAGGAACCGCCGTAGCCCACGGCGAGGTCCTGCAGCTGGCACTCACCGCCCTGGTCGCAGATGGGGCAGTCGAGCGGGTGGTTGATCAGCAGGAACTCCATGACCGACTTCTGGGCCTTGAGGGCCTTGTCGGTCTGGGTGCGCACCACCATGCCCTGGGTCACGGGCGTGGCGCAGGCCGGCATGGGCTTGGGCGCCTTCTCCACGTCGACCAGGCACATGCGGCAGTTGGCCGCGATGCTGAGCTTCTTGTGATAACAGAAGTGGGGGATGTAGACCTTGGCCTTCTCGGCTGCATGCATGACCATGCTGCCTTCCGCCACCTCCACCTTCTTGCCGTCGAGTTCGATTTCAATCATGGTGTGCTCGCTCAGACGTGGGTCCCGGCCGTACAGGACTTGTGGGCCACGTGGGCTTCGAATTCGTGCCGGAAGTGCTTGATCATGGCGCGCACCGGCATGGCGGCGGCGTCACCGAGCGCACAGATCGTGCGGCCCTGGATGTTCTCGGCCACGTTGTCCAGCAGGTCCAGGTCTTCGGGGCGACCCTGACCTTCCTTGATGCGGTCGACCACACGCGAGAGCCAGCCTGTGCCTTCGCGGCAGGGCGTGCACTGGCCGCAGGACTCGTGCATGTAGAAGTAGGACAGGCGCTGCAGCGACTCGACCATGCAGCGGCTGTCGTCCATCACGATGACGGCGCCCGAACCCAGCATGGAGCCGGCCTTGGCGATGGAGTCGTAGTCCATCGTGCACTCCATCATGATGTTGGCGGGCAGCACCGGGGCGGAAGAACCGCCGGGGATCACGGCCTTGAGCTGACGGCCCTTGCGCACGCCGCCCGCGAGTTCGAGCAGCTTGCTGAAAGGCGTGCCGAGCGGGATCTCGTAGTTGCCCGGCTTTTCGACGTCACCACTGACCGAGAAGATCTTGGTGCCGCCGTTGTTGGGCTTGCCGCATTCGAGGTAGGCCTGGCCGCCGTGGCGAATGATCCAGGGCACGGCCGCGAAGGTCTCGGTGTTGTTGATCGTGGTCGGCTTGCCGTAGAGGCCGAAGCTGGCCGGGAACGGCGGCTTGAAGCGCGGCTGGCCCTTCTTGCCCTCAAGCGATTCGAGCAGCGCGGTCTCTTCGCCGCAGATGTAGGCGCCGAAACCGTGGTGCGCATGCAGCTGGAAGCTGAAGCTGCTGCCGGCAATGTTGTTGCCCAGCAGGCCGGAAGCACGGGCCTCTTCCAGCGCTTCTTCGAAGCGCTCGTAGACCTCGAAGATCTCGCCGTGGATGTAGTTGTAGCCCACCGTGATGCCCATGGCATAGGCCGCGATGGCCATGCCCTCGATCACGATGTGCGGGTTGTACATGAGGATGTCGCGGTCCTTGCAGGTCCCGGGCTCGCCCTCGTCCGAGTTGCAGACCAGGTATTTCTGCCCCGGGAACTGGCGCGGCATGAAGCTCCACTTCAGGCCGGTGGGGAAACCGGCGCCGCCACGGCCGCGCAGGGCCGATTCCTTGACGGTGGCAATCACCTGGTCCTGCGTGAGCCCTTCGCCGCCATCCTTGCCCAGGATCTTGCGCAGGGCCTGGTAGCCGCCGCGCGCCTCGTAGTCCTTGAGGCGCCAGTTGCTGCCGTTGAGGCCGGCGTAGATCTGGGGGTTGATGTGGCGGTCGTGGAAGCAGGTCTGCACGCCGGTGGCGGCAAACTGCGCGAGGATCTGTTCAGCTTTCATCACTGGGCCTCCGCCTTCTTGAGGCCGTCGATCAGCTGGTCGAGCTTGTCGTTGCTCATGAAGCTGCACATGGTGCGGTCGTTGACCAGCATCACGGGCGAGTCGGCGCAGGCGCCCAGGCACTCGCTCTGCTGCAGCGTGAACATCCCGTCGGGCGTGGTCTGCCCCATGGCAATGCCCAGCTTCTGCTCCAGGTGCTTGAGCGCCTTGCTGCCGTCGCGCAGCTGGCACGGCAGATTGGTGCAGACGTTAAGCTTGTACTTGCCCACCGGCCGGCGGTTGTACATGTTGTAGAAGGTCGTGACCTCATGCACGGCCATCGGCGCCATGCCCAGGTAGGCGGCGATCTCGGCCTCGCTGTCGGTGCTGACGTAGCCCTGCTCCTGCTGCACGATGGACAGACAGGCCATGACGGCCGACTGCTTCTGCTCAGGCGGGTATTTCGCGACTTCCTTGGCGAAGCGCGCCTTGGTGGACTCAGAGATCATCGGTCAATCTCTCCAAACACGATATCCAGGGTGCCGATGATGGCGACGGCATCGGCCAGCATGTGGCCGCGCGCCAGCTCATCGAGCGTGGCCAGATGGGCAAAGCCCGGGGCACGGATCTTGAGGCGGTAGGGTTTGTTGGCACCGTCGCTCACCATGTAGATGCCGAACTCGCCCTTGGGATGCTCGACCGCGGCATACGCCTCGCCCGCGGGCACGCGGAACCCTTCAGTGAAGAGCTTGAAGTGGTGGATCAGCTCTTCCATGTTCGACTTCATGGCCTCACGGGCCGGCGGTGCCACCTTGTGGTTGTCGGTGATGACGGGGCCGGGGTTGGCACGCAGCCAGTCCACGCACTGCTTGATGATGCGGTTGGACTCGCGCATCTCCTGCACACGCACGAGGTAGCGGTCGTAGCTGTCGCCGGTCTTGCCCACGGGAATGTCGAAGTCCACGCGGTCGTAGGCGTCGTAGGGCTGGGTCTTGCGCAGATCCCAGGCCAGGCCCGAGCCACGCAGCATGGGGCCGGTCATGCCCAGGTTCAGCGCCCGCTCGGCCGTCACGACACCGATGCCCACCGTACGCTGCTTCCAGATGCGGTTGTCGGTCAGCAGCGTCTCGTACTCGTCCACGCACTTGGGGAAGCGCTGCGTGAAGTCGTCGATGAAGTCCAGCAGCGAACCGCTGCGCTTGGCGTTGAGGGCTGCGAGCGAGCTGGCGCTGCGCACCTTGCTGGCCTGGTGCTGCGGCATGCTGTCGGGCAGGTCGCGGTAGACGCCGCCCGGACGGAAGTAGGCCGCGTGCATGCGCGCGCCCGACACCGCCTCGTACATGTCGAACAAATCCTCGCGTTCGCGGAAGGTATAGATCAGGATGGTGGAGCTGCCGCAGTCGTTGCCGTGCGAGCCCAGCCACATCAGGTGGTTGAGCAGGCGCGTGATCTCGCCGAACATGGTGCGGATGTACTTGGCGCGCAGCGGCACTTCCAAACCCAGCATCTTCTCGATGGCCAGGCAGTAGGCCTGCTCGTTGCACATCATCGAGACATAGTCCAGGCGGTCCATGTAAGGCAGCGACTGGATGTAGGTCTTGCTCTCGGCCAGCTTCTCGGTGGCGCGGTGCAGCAGGCCGATGTGCGGATCGGCACGCTGGACGACCTCGCCGTCGAGCTCGAGCACCAGGCGCAGCACGCCGTGGGCGGCCGGGTGCTGGGGACCAAAATTCAGCGTGTAATTCTTGATCTCGGCCATATCAATTGCCCGACTTCAGCTCGCGGCGCATGCGAGCATGGTTTTGAAAATCGTGAAACACCGCGGAACCGGCTCGGCCGGGCCGCTGGTGTTGCCCCCTGCAAGGGGGGTGGCGGAGCGACACGCAGTGCGCGAAGACTGGGGGTGTGCTCATTTGATTCCGCCGTAGTTGTCTTCACGGATGATGCGCGGCGTGATCTCGCGCGGCTCGATGGTCACGGGCTGGTAGACCACGCGTTTGAGTTCGGCGTCGTAACGCATCTCGACGTGACCCGAGAGCGGGAAGTCCTTGCGGAAAGGGTGGCCGATGAAGCCGTAGTCGGTCAGGATGCGACGCAGATCGTCGTGGCCTTCGAAAACGATACCGTAGAGGTCGAAAGCCTCGCGCTCGTACCAGTTGGCGGCTCGCCAGACATCGACCAGCGAATCGACGACAGGAAAATCGTCATCAGCCGCAAAGACGCGCAGACGCAGGCGCTGGTTCAGGCTGACGGAAAGCAGATGCGAGACCACGGCATAACGCGCGCCCTCCCAGGCACCCTCGCCGTAGGTGGAGTAGTCGACACCGCACAGGTCGATCAGCTGCTCGAACTGGCAGCCGGGCGCGTCGCGCAGGATCTGCGCGGCGGCACGGTAGTCCTTGGCGGCGACCTCGACGGTCACCTCGTCCAGGCGCAGCTCGATGCGACGGACCTTGTCGCCGAGCGCGGCTGCGACGGTGTTCTTGATGGTTTCGGGGTTCACGGCAACAGCAGTCATCGACAGGCTCCGATCAGACGCGTGCGATGGTCTGCGTACGGCGGACCTTCTGTTGCAGCTGGATGATGCCGTAGATCAGCGCCTCGGCCGTGGGCGGGCAGCCCGGCACGTAGACGTCCACCGGCACGATGCGGTCGCAGCCACGCACGACGGAGTAGCTGTAGTGGTAGTAGCCGCCACCGTTGGCGCAGGAGCCCATGGAGATGACCCAGCGCGGCTCGCTCATCTGGTCGTAGACCTTGCGCAGCGCGGGCGCCATCTTGTTGCACAGCGTGCCGGCCACGATCATCAGGTCGGACTGGCGCGGGCTGGCACGGAACACCTCGGAGCCGAAGCGGGCGATGTCGTATCGCGCCGCGGCCGCGTGCATCATCTCCACCGCGCAGCAGGCCAGACCGAAGGTCATGGGCCAGAGCGAGCCGGTCTTGGCCCAGTTCACCACCGTGTCGTAACTGGTGGTGACGAAGCCTTCTTTCATCACGCCTTCAATCATGGCTGCTTCCTCGTCAAGAGTTCAGTTCATTCCCAGTCCAGAGCGCCTTTTTTCCACTCGTAGACAAAGCCCACGACGAGGATGGCGATGAACACCATGGCGGCCCAGAAGCCGACCGCGCCCACGTCCTTGAGCGCCACGGCCCAGGGGAAGAGGAAGGCGATTTCCAGGTCGAACAGGATGAACAGGATGGCCACGAGGTAGTAGCGCACGTCGAACTTCATGCGCGCGTCTTCAAACGCTTCGAAGCCGCATTCGTAAGGGGAGTTTTTGGCTGCGTCGGGACGGTTGGGCCCGAGGATGTAGCCGATCACCTGGGGGATGACCCCGACGGCGATGCCGACCAAGATGAACAGGAGGACGGGGAGGTACTGATCGAGATTCATCTTGAAATGCTGATCACCGTTGGTGCCGGCCGGGCGCTGCCCGGCCGGTCGTTATCTGGTGCCGTCGGCGAGACTCGAACTCGCACAGCTTTCGCCACTACCCCCTCAAGATAGCGTGTCTACCAATTTCACCACGACGGCTAGTCTCTGATGCCGGCCTCGCATGAGGGTTGATTTCGGCTCAACCGGCAGCCTCAGAGTTTACCCCGAATTACCCCCTCTCCCCGAGGAGAAATTCGGGAAATCTTGACTCAGGTCATCGCGCCGGAATCTGCGCGGGGCCCGGTGCGGCAGGAGCCGCGGGCTCGGATGCGGGCGCCGTGCCGGCGGGCGCAGCTCCCGGAATCTGGGATGCTGTTTCAGGCACAGCCGGCGCGGTCACCGCGGGATTCTCCAGCACGCTGCCCGAGCTTGCGGGCTTGGCATTGCCGACGTAGGCCAGCGCCAGCGTGCAGAGGAAGAACACCGTGGCCAGCACGGCCGTGGTGCGCGAGAGGAAGTTGGCACTGCCGCTGGCACCGAACAGGCTGCCCGAGGAGCCGCTGCCGAAGGCCGCGCCCATGTCGGCACCCTTGCCGTGCTGGACCAGCACCAGACCGATCATGGCCACGGCCGCGAGGATCTGCACCGTGATGAGGATGGATACGACGAAACTCATGTTGACTCCTAGAGGGGGATGCAGGCTGCCAGCGATGTCAGCCTGCAGCAGAAATGATGGTCAGGAAATCCGGGGCCTTGAGCGAGGCGCCACCGATCAGGCCGCCGTCGATGTCGGGCTGGGCCAGCAGCTGTGCGGCATTGGCCGCATTCATGCTGCCGCCGTAGAGGATCTTCACGCGCTCAGGATGCGGCGTGGCCGCCTTGAGCTGCGCACGCAGCACCGCATGCACAGCCTGCGCCTGCTCGGGCGTGGCGGTCTTGCCGGTGCCGATGGCCCAGACGGGCTCGTAGGCCACGACGATCTCGCTGATGCAGTGGCCGTTGAGATGGATCACCGCGGCCAGCTGGCGCTTGACCACTTCTTCCGTCTTGCCGGCTTCACGCTCGGCCAGGGACTCGCCCACGCAGACGATGGGCGTCACGCCATTGGCCAGCACGCGCTGGGCCTTGGCGGCCACGGCGGCATCGGTCTCGCCGTGGTACTGGCGGCGTTCCGAATGGCCCACGATGGCGTAGCGCACGCCAAAGTCCTTGAGCATGGCCACCGAGACCTCACCGGTGTAGGCACCGAGCTCGTGCGCCGACACGTCCTGCGCACCGAGCTCCACCGGGCTCGTGGCCAGCAACGCCTGGCACTGCGCGAAGTACGGCGCGGGCACGCAGACCGCGATGTCGCAGGCCGGGTCTTTCAGCCCGGAGAGGATGCCCTTGAGCAGCGTCTGGTTGGCGGCGAGGCCGCCATTCATCTTCCAGTTGCCGGCTATCAGCTTACGGCTCATGCCTTCCCCCAGGTCAGCACGATCTTGCCGATGTGCTGGTTCGATTCCATCAGCGCGTGCGCCTTGGCAGCACCGCTGCCGGTGGGATCGGCTGCATCGACCGCCGCAAAGGTGCTGTGGATCACGGGCTTGATCTTGCCGGCTTCGATCAGCGGCCAGGCGTGCTTCAGGCAGGCCTGGGCGATGGCGGCCTTGAAGGCCACCGGACGCGGACGCAGCGTGGAGCCGGTGATGGTCAGGCGCTTGCGCAGCACCAGACCGGCGTTGAAATTGCTCTTGGTGCCACCCTGCACGGCGATGATGACGATGCGACCGTCTTCGGCCAGGCTCTCGACCTCGCGCGCGACGTACTCGCCGCCCACCATGTCGAGGATCACGTCCACACCCTTGCCATCCGTCAGGCGCTTGACCTCGTCCTTGAAGTCCTGCGTCTTGTAGTTGATGGCATGGTCGGCGCCCAGCTTCACACAGGCGGCGCACTTGTCGTCGCTGCCGGCCGTGACGATGACCTTGGCACCCCAGGCCTTGGCCAGCTGGATGGCGGTCACGCCGATGCCGCTCGACCCACCCTGGATCAGCAGGGTCTCGCCCGGCTGCAGATGGCAGCGGTCGAAGACATTGCTCCAGACGGTGAAGAAGGTCTCGGGCAGCGAGGCCGCCTCCACGTCGCTCAGGCCCTTCGGGTACGGCAGGGTTTGCGCAATGGGTGCCGTGCAGAGCTCGGCATAGCCACCGCCGGCCACCAAGGCGCAGACCTTGTCACCGAGCTTGAAGCCGGCCGTGGCCAATTCGGTGGCGTTACCGCCCACGATCTCGCCGGCCACTTCCAGGCCGGGAATGTCGGAAGCGCCCGGCGGCACCGGATAGTTGCCCTGACGCTGGAACACGTCGGGGCGGTTGATGCCGCTGGCGGCCACGCGGATCAGCAGCTCGCCGGCCGCGGGCACCGGGTCGGGGCGCTGGCCCAGACGCAGCACCTCGGGCGCACCGTAGGAAGTGATTTCGATGGCTTTCATGGTCTTCTCATCCGGCCCCCGCCGACGCGGCGGCGGGGTGCCCGGTTCAGTCGCAATGAACGGGAATCAGCCCTGCTCGCTGCCGGCCGGGGCCTGCTGCTGTTCCGGGCGGTCCAGCAGCGCCTTCATGGACAGCTTGACGCGACCCTTCTCGTCAGTCTCCAGCACCTTGACCTTTACGATCTGTCCTTCGGACAGGTAGTCCGTGACCTTCTCGACGCGCTCATGCGCGATCTGGCTGATGTGCAGCAGGCCGTCCTTGCCGGGCAGCAGGTTGACCAGGGCGCCGAAGTCCAGGATCTTGGTGATCGGGCCTTCGTAGACCTTGCCCACTTCCACTTCGGCCGTGATCTCGGCGATGCGGCGCTTGGCCTCGTCGGCCTTGGCGCCGTCGGTGGAGGCGATGGTGATGGTGCCGTCTTCCGCGATGTCGATCTGGG
Source organism: Hylemonella sp. (assembly GCF_027532185.1). Classification (GTDB taxonomy): domain Bacteria; phylum Pseudomonadota; class Gammaproteobacteria; order Burkholderiales; family Burkholderiaceae_C; genus Hylemonella. Next base: position 446,886 of record NZ_JAPZSV010000003.1, read on the forward strand.
TGCCGGTCTCTTCGGTCAGCGCACGGATCACGGCGCCGCCCTTGCCGATCACGTCACGGATCTTCTCGGGGTTGATCTTCATGGTGTACAGGCGCGGGGCGAACTGCGACACCTCGGTCTTGGCCTCGGCCACGGCTTCCTGCATCTTGCCCAGGATGTGCATGCGTGCTTCCTTGGCCTGGGCCAGGGCGACCTGCATGATTTCCTTGGTGATGCCCTGGATCTTGATGTCCATCTGCAGGGCGGTGATGCCGTTGGTGGTACCGGCCACCTTGAAGTCCATGTCGCCCAGGTGATCTTCGTCACCCAGGATGTCGGTCAGCACGGCGAAGCGGTTCTCTTCCTTGATCAGGCCCATGGCGATGCCGGCCACGTGGGCCTTCATCGGCACGCCGGCGTCCATCAGCGACAGGCAGCCGCCGCAGACCGAAGCCATCGACGAGGAGCCGTTGGACTCGGTGATCTCGGACACCACACGCATGGTGTAGGGGAACTCTTCCTTGGTCGGCAGCACGGCCACCAGGGCGCGCTTGGCCAGACGGCCGTGGCCGATCTCGCGGCGCTTGGGGCTGCCCACGCGGCCCGTCTCGCCGGTGGCGAAGGGAGGCATGTTGTAGTGCAGCATGAAGCGGTCTTCGAACTCGCCGGCCAGCGCGTCGATGCGCTGGGCGTCGCGTTCGGTGCCCAGGGTGGTGATCACCAGCGCCTGGGTCTCACCACGCGTGAACAGCGAGGAGCCGTGGGTACGCGGCAGCACGCCGTTGCGGATCTCGATGGGACGCACGGTGCGGGTGTCGCGGCCGTCGATGCGCGGCTCGCCGGCCAGGATCTGGCCACGCACGATCTTGGCTTCGATCTCGAACAGCAGGCCTTCCACGGCCACGCTGTCGAATTCCACGCCGTCGGCCTTGAGGCCGGCCATCACGTCGGCGTAGGCCGCGCGGCAGGCTTGAGTACGGGCCTGCTTGTTGCGGATCTGGTAGGCGGCTTCGAGTTTGGCCTTGGCCAGACCCTGGACCTTGGCGATCAGCGCCTCGTCCTTGGCCGGGGCCTTCCAGTCCCACACCGGCTTGCCGGCGTCGCGCACCAGCTCATGGATGGCGTTGATGGCGATCTTGCCCTGCTCGTGGCCAAACACCACGGCGCCCAGCATGATCTCTTCGGACAGCTGCTGGGCTTCGGATTCCACCATCAGCACAGCGGCTTCGGTACCGGCGACCACCAGGTCCATCTGGCTGTCCTTGCGCTGGGTCTGGCCCGGGTTCAGGACGTATTCGCCGTTGATGTAGCCCACACGCGCGGCGCCAATGGGGCCGTTGAAGGGGATGCCGGAGACCGACAGGGCCGCCGAGGTGGCGATCATGGCGGCAATGTCGGCGTCGACTTCGGGGTTCAGCGACAGGGTGTGGATCACCACCTGCACTTCGTTGAAGAAGCCTTCGGGGAACAGCGGGCGGATCGGGCGGTCGATCAGGCGGCTGGTCAGGGTCTCCAGCTCGCTGGGACGGCCTTCACGCTTGAAGAAGCTGCCCGGGATCTTGCCGGCGGCATAGGTCTTCTCGATGTAGTCGACGGTCAGGGGGAAGAAGTCCTGGCCGGCCTTAGCGTCGGTCTTGGCGACCACGGTGGCCAGCACCACGGTGCCGTCGATGTCCAGCATCACGGCGCCGCTGGATTGGCGCGCGATCTCGCCGGTTTCCATGGTGACCGTGTGCTGGCCCCACTGGAAGGTCTTGCTGACTTTGTTGAACATGCTCATGTGAGTTCTCCTGTTCGTTGTCGGGGAGGACAGTGCCGCCTCCCCTTACGGCCCGGAGCCCGCATCACAGAACACGATGCCATTCCAGAGAACATCGAGGAGATCGGCCCGATTTCCTCTGGAATGACACAGCTTCGCTCTGTTTTTGCCTGCTCCGAAGTGCAAAGCGCCTGAGCCAGTCGTGCTAACTCAGGCGCTGTTACTCATTGCCTTACGGCGTTTACTTGCGCAGACCCAGCTTGGTGATCAGCGCGGTGTAGCGGTCGGCGTCCTTGGCCTTCAGGTAGTCCAGCAGCTTGCGGCGGCGGCTCACCATGCGCAGCAGGCCGCGGCGACCGTGGTGGTCCTTGGCGTGGGTCTTGAAGTGGGGGGTCAGCTCGTTGATACGGGCGGTCAGCAGAGCGACCTGGACTTCGGGGCTGCCGGTGTCGTTGGCGGCGCGGGCATTGGCCTTGACAACTTCGGCCTTGACGCTGGAGGCGATCATTTCATGTTTCCTGTAAAGCGGAACGCCGGTCCATGCGGCCGGAACGTCCCAGGGGTTTCAACTTGCGCCGGTGGCTGGAACTGCTGCCGGCGTGCGATTCGCAGCCCTCTCAGGCCGCAAAACCGTCGAATTATAGCCCAATCCCTGATCTGCGAGCAGCTACTTACTTCGCACGCTCCAGCCAGACCCGCAAGCGCGCCACGCCCTGGGCCAGACGCTGCGGGTCTTGGGACGCAAAACACCAGCGCAGCCAGCCCGCCGATTCCGGGGCAAAGGCCTCGCCGGGCGCCAGGCCCAGGCCGGCCTCGCGCACTAGGCGCTTGGCCGTGTCCACCGCATCCGGGTAGCCCGCTAGCCGGAAAAAGGCGTACATGCCGGCCGTCGGCTTGGCCAGCTCCACGCCCGGCACGGCCTGCAGCAAAGGCAGCAGGGTGTCCCGGCAGGTCTTGAGGTGAGCCACCACGCGCGGCGTGATCTCCCCTGCCCGCTGCAAGGCCGCCACGGCCGCACGCTGGGTGAAGACGCTGGCGCAGGAGGTGTTGAACTCGATGAGCTTGCCCACATCGTGCGTGCTGGCCGGCGGCAGCACCAGCCAGCCCAGGCGCCAGCCCGTCATCAGGAAGGCCTTGGAGAAACTGCCCACGACCATGAGCCGGTCTTCGGACGAGGCAATGTCCAGGAAGCTCGGCGCACAGCCATTGGCCCGGTCATCCTCGTAATAAAGCTGCGAATACACCTCGTCGGCCAGGATCCAGGTGCCGGTCTGGCGGCAGTGGTCCAGGATGCGCTGCTGCTCGGCACGCGTCAGCGTCCAGCCCGTGGGATTGCTCGGGGCATTGAGCACCAGCAACTTGGTGGCCGGCGTCACGGCCGCCAGCAGGGCATCCAGATCCAGCGTCCAGGCCCCAGCCACCGGCTGGAGCGGCACAGGCTTGAGCCGCGCGCCCAGGATGCGCGGCTGCGCCGTGAGGTTGGGCCAGACCGGGGTGACGATGGCCACCTCGTCGCCGGCCTCCAGCAGGGCCTGCATGGCGATCATCAGCGCGTTGACGCCGCCGGAGGTGATGGCCAGCCGGTCCGGCGCCACCGTGCCGTGCAGGCGCGTCAGGTGCAGGGCCAGCGCCGCGCGCAGCTCGGGCAGGCCCAGGTTGTGGCTGTAGAAGGTCTCGCCCTTTTGCAGTGAGTCGATCGCGGCCTGGCGGATGAGGTCCGGCGTGACCTCGTCGCCTTCGCCAAACCAGAAGGCCAGCACATCGCTGCGGCCCAGGCCGGCATTGGCCACTTCACGGATCTTGGATTCTTCGAGGTCTTGGATGACTTGGCGCATGGGAAAACGGTGATGGGTTGACAGCAGCCATCCATTGTGCCGCCCCGCGCGCGGACTGCAGGGCCAGGTGAGATAGCGCTGCCAGGAACCATTTCAAGAGCTCAGGCGCAAAAAATTTCCCCGCTCTCGCCACTCTTGAAAAACTTGCAGCCCAGGCCCAGCTATCCCCCACGGCCGGCGACGCACCCGCTCCCGGACCCCCATCAACCTCCAAGGAGTAAGACCATGCTGTTTGTCCCCGTCATCCGCCGTTCCGCCCTCGTGCCCTCGCTGCGCGCCTTCGACCGCTTCTTCGGCGACAACACCCCGACCGAGCAAGCCACCACGACTGTGGAAGACAAGGCCTACGAGCTGACCTTCGACGTGCCCGGCGTCAGCCGCGAGCAGCTGTCCATCGGCATCGAAGGCAATGTGATCCGCATCGAGACCCTACCCGAAGCCAAGCGCCAGTACAAGGCCGCCTACGAGCTGCCGCAGGACATCGACGTGAGCAAGAGCGAAGCCAAGCTGGAAAACGGCGTGCTCACGCTCAAGCTGGCCAAGGTGCTGCCCGAGAGCAAGGCCGTGAAGCTGGCGATCAACTGATCCCGCACTCATGCATGAAAAAAGGCCGCGAAGTTCGCGGCCTTTTTTTACTTCAACACCAGACGTCCCAGGCCTTTCGCGCCTAGAGCATCAGCTCGAAGAGACTGAAATGAAGCAATAGCAAGAGGATTGTCAGGTAAAGCTTTCACACCTCTTTAACTGAGTAATAGCCGCCTCTAGATTGGGTGCGGGGGTCAGGTACCACTCTGTAATAACCCGAAGCGATTCAGCAGCACTTTCGAGCATATCTATATCGACGCAGACGCTTTGCTTAGCAAAACCCGCCTTGCTCCGCAGATTTCCTTTTTCTCTGATCCAAGAATTCTCCTCTTCGGAAACGGACCATACAGAGTGAACCACACGGTTCCTAAATTCTTCAGCGACATAAAGCGCTCGTCGAGCGAGCTCGATATCAGCTTCAAAGTCAAAGTGATTCTTTGCCTTCTTTGGAAACAAAGCAACGAGAAGGTCTACCTTCTGCCGATAACTCATCGCCGCCATCACAGAATACCGATCGTCGAGCGGATTTAGTCCAAGCAAGTCAGCCAATATCTCCGCAACCCATAGCTCTATCTGCTGAAACCTTACAACGATGTGCCCGATTGCAGCAAAAAGCCTGGTTCTGTCAGCCTCTGTCAGAGCTAGTTTGGACTGATTCACGTCATTCACTCAACAATGGCGCATACAGTGGCGTCAGACAGACTGACTGATCGCATCCAGCGGCCAGCGCGGCTTGACCTCGAAGGTGTAGGCGCGGGTGGCTTCCTGCTGGCCCGCCTGCAAGCGCATGGCAGCGGCCATGGCGATCATGGCGCCGTTGTCGGTGCACAGGTGCAGCTCGGGGTAGTGCACGCGCACCTTGCGTTTCATGCACGCGGCATTGAGCTGCTCGCGCAGCAGCTTGTTGGCGCCCACGCCGCCGGCCACGACCAGGCGCTTCATGCCCGTGGCGTCCAGCGCGGCGAGTGATTTCTTCACCAGCACCTCGACGATCGCGGCCTGCGTGGACGCGGCGAGGTCCGCCTTGCGCACTTCCAGTTCATCCCCCAGGCGCTGCGCCTGCGTGAGCACGGCGGTCTTGAGGCCGGCGAAAGAGAAGTCGAGGTTGCCGCTGTGCAAGAGCGGGCGCGGCAGCTTGAAGGCCGCGCCGTCGCCCTGCTCCGCCAGCCTGGCCAGCGCGGGACCACCGGGGTAGCCCAGGCCCATGAGCTTGGCCGACTTGTCGAAGGCCTCGCCCGCGGCATCGTCGATGGTCTCGCCGAGCATCTCGTAGCGGCCCACGCCGTCCACGCGCATGAGCTGGGTATGGCCACCCGAAACCAGCAGAGCGACGAAGGGAAACTCCGGCGGGTCGACACTGAGGAAGGGCGAGAGCAGATGGCCTTCGAGGTGGTGCACGCCCAGCACCGGCTTGCCCAGGGCTGCGCCCAAGGCGCAGGCCACGCCCGCACCGACCAGCAGCGCGCCGGCCAGGCCGGGGCCGCGGGTGTAGGCCACCACATCGATGTCTTTCAAGGTCTTGCCGGCCTCGGCCATGACCTGGTTCGTCAGCGGCAGCACCCGGCGGATGTGATCGCGGCTGGCGAGTTCGGGCACCACGCCGCCGTAGGCCTGATGCATCTCGATCTGGCTGTAGAGCGCGTGCGAGAGCAGACGGGGCACGCCCACACCTCGCGACTCCACCAGGGCCACGCCCGTTTCGTCGCAGGAGGATTCGATGCCGAGGATCAGGGGTGCCACATCTGTCATGCGGCGAGTGTAGGCCAAGGCCCCTGCCCTGTGCCCGCGCCGGGGCTCACTTCATGACCAAACCGCCATCCACCACCAGCACCTGCCCGGTGACAAAACGGCTCCAGTCCGAGGCCAGGAAAAGCACGGGACCGGCCACATCCTCGGGCCGCGCGATGCGGCGCAGCGGCGTCTGGGCCACGATGGTTTCCTTCACGTCTTCCTTGGTGGCGCGGCTCGCGTCGGTCGGATACACCAGACCGGGCGCCACGCAGTTGACGCGGATGCCCAGGGGGCCGAGCTCGGCCGCGAGGTTGCGCGAGTAGCCCACGAGCGCGGACTTGGCCGTGGCGTAGTCGTGGTACGGGACCACGGGCCGCTCGACCAGATCACTTGCGAGATTGACGATATTGCCCTGCGCGCGCTGGCGCATGCCGGGCAGCACGGCCTGGCAGACGTGGTGGGTGGTGCGCACCGCGCCCTCGAACTGCGCCTGGTAGTCGGCCCAGTCGGTTTCCCAGTAGCGCTTGCGTTGCTCGGGGTCGAAGCGATACGGCGCGAAGGCGTTGTTGACCAGCACGTCGATGCGGCCGAGCTCCGCCTGGATCTGCGCCACCATGGCCTGTACCTGGGCTGCGTCGCTCACGTCGGCACGGATCGCCCAGGCATCGCCACCGGCGGCCTTGCAGTCGGCCACCACGGCCTCGGCCGCTGCCTCGTTGCGCAGGTAGTTGACGACCACAAAGCCGCCTTCGGCCGCGAAGGCACGCGCAATCGCCGCGCCGATGCCGCGGCTGGCGCCGGTGACGAGGATGACCTGGCCCTGGAATTTCATGGTCTGGCCCTGCGGCTTACTTCGACTTGCCCGGCAGCAGGTCCTGGCTGACCACGGCCTTCATGTCGAGGTCGCGCTCGATCAGGCCGATCTGCTTCCAGGCCACGGCGCCTTTCTGCAGCATCTCGACGTCGATGGCGCCCAGGCCTTTCTGCTGGGTCAGCGGCGAGACGCTGGTGGCATTGCGCAGCTTGATCACTTCCAGATTCACGGCCTCGTTCTGGCCGTTGATGGCGCGCTTGACGGCGAGCTTCGCAGCCTCGTCCGGCTGGTCCATCATCCACTGTGCGCTGTCGCGGTAGGCGGCGAGGAAACGGCGCAGCACGTCCTTGCGCTTCTGATAGGTCTCCTCGCGCACCACGAACAGGTCGCTGGAGAGGTTGAGCGAATCGCGCACTTCCATCACGTTGACCTCGCCCACGCCGCGCGCGCGTGCCACCAACAGGCCGGTGTCGGTGGCGGCGGTGGCGTCCACCTGGCCCTGCATCAGCGGCGCGAAGTTGAGCAGGCCGGTGACGACGATGGTCACGTCCTTGGTGCTCAGGCCGGCCTGGTTCAGCAGCAGCTGCAGATTGGCCAGCGTGCCACTGGAGAGGCTGTAGACACCGATCTTCTTGCCCTTGAGGTCGGCGGGCTTGCGGATGTTGGCGCTCTTGAGCGAGACCACGTTGAAGACATTCTGCGGATAGATGTCGTAGATGGCGCGCAGCTTCTCACCCTTGTCGAGCGCGGCGTAGAAGGAACCGGGGTCGGTGAAGGCCACGTCGGCCTGGCCGCTGAGCAGGTTGCGCACCGCGTCGCCGCCGCCCGTGCCCGGCATGTAGACCAGCTCGATGCCGCGCGCACGGAAGAAGCCCTTGTCGGGTTCGACCAGCAGGTTGGTCACCTCGGAGATCGGGCCGCCCCAGCTGGCCATGGTGATCTTTTCCAGCTTGGCGTCCTGGGCACCGGCCGTGGGCCCGAGCAGGCTCAGCGCGGCCAGGGCCAGCAGGGCACGCAGGGTGTGTCGTTTCATGGTGTCATCCTCAGTTCGAAGAAAAAAAATAGGTACTCAGCAGCTTGCGCTCCAGCCACAGCGTGGCCTCGTAGAGCAGCAGGCCGATGGCGGTGATCAGTAGCAGCACGGCGAACATCAGCGGCGTGTCCATGGAGCCCTGCGCGGCGATGATGAGCGCACCCAGCCCGCGGCTGGCGCCGATGAACTCGCCCACCACGGCGCCCACCAGTGCCAGCACCACGGCCACGCGCAGGCCGGCCAGGATGGCGGGCAGGCTGGCCGGCAGCTTGAGCCGCCACAGGGTCTGGGCGCGTGTGGCGCCAAGCATGCGGAACAATTCGAGGCGCGCGGGGTCCACCTGCGCGATGCCGGTCAGCGTGTTCTCCAGCAGCGGGAAAAAGCAGATCAGCGCCGTGATGACCACCGTGGGCGTGGTCCCGAAGCCGAACCAGACAATGAAGAGCGGCAGCAGCGCGAGCTTGGGCACCACCTGGCTGGTCACCACATAAGGCATGAGAACACGGCGCAGCACGGCCGATTCACCGAGCAGCACGCCGCCTGCAAATCCCAGCAGCACGCCCAGCCCCAGCCCCAGACCCAGCTCCAGCAGGGTCTGGGCGATATGGGGCCAGAGGTAACCCGTGGCCAGACCACGGCTGAGCGCGGCGGCGATCACGCTGGGGGCAGGCAGCACCAGGGGCGAGAACCTGAAGGCCTGCACAGCCCATTCCCAGGCCAGCAGGAGCAACACCAGAAGCGCCAGGGCGAGCAGACGTGGGTACTTCGTCATGCAACGCTCTCCCCGTCCATCGCATGCCTCAACTCGGCGCACAGGGCATTGAAAGCCGCCCCGTAGCGCACATCCTGCACACGCGGGCGCGGCAAGTCGACACGCACATCGTGGCGGATCCGGCCTGCATCCATCACGGCCACACGGTCGGCCAGGTAGACCGCCTCGGCGATATCGTGCGTGACGAAAAACACCGGCGTGCCGCGCTCGCGGCAGACGGCCAGCAATGCGTCCTGCAGCTCCTCGCGCGTGATCGCGTCCAGCGCGGCAAAGGGTTCGTCCATCAGCAGGATGGAGGGCCCGGGCAGCAAGGCACGCGCAATCGCCACGCGGCTCTGCTGCCCCCCCGACAGCTGACGCGGGCGATGCTGCAGGTGCGCGCCCAGGCCCAGCTGCGTGAGCAGCGCCTCGGCGCGCGCCATGTCGTCCGCGCCAACCTTGCCTTGCAGGCTCAGGGGCAGCAGCACGTTGTCGCGCACGCTGAGCCAGTCCAGCAGCGTGGGCTGCTGGAACACGAAACCGATGTGCGGCCCGGGCGCCGGCAGCGGCCGGCCCTGCAGCAGCACGGTGCCTGCATCCGGACGCAGCAGGCCCGCAGCGAGCTTGAGCAGGGTCGTCTTGCCGCAGCCGCTGCGACCCACGAGGCAGTGGAACTCACCCGGCGCGATGTCCCAGTCCACGGCCTGCACCACGGGCGGCCAGCCCGGGAAGGTGTAGCTCACCCGGCGCATGTCGAGAAAGGGCGCGGCACTCATCGTCAAACTTTCAGTCCCGATACGCAGCGTGCTGCTCGGCCGCATCTTCGGCCGACTGCTCCAGCTCGACCATGCGCACGAGGTCCAGCAGCGAGAAACGTCCGTCGTGATGCCAGCCGGCCTCGGGCGCAGTCATCTGACCCAGGGCGCAGATGCGTGTGGCGCCAGCGCGGCCCAGGCCTTCGGCCAGGGCGTGCAGCTCTTGCGGTGCGGCGGCGATACCAACGGTCTGCAGATAGTCGCGCTGCGCAGCGAGCGGCGGCAGCGTTTCGTCGAGCACGGCCACGGCCTGCACCTGGACCGTGCGATTGAGTGCGCAGGGCAGCAAGGGGCCGGCCTGCTCCGCGTAGGCCACGGCCCAGGGGGCACTCGCATCGCCGATCAGTTCCACCGAGCCATCCTGGCCCTGGAGTTCCTGCCCCTGACGCCAGCCCGCCACGCCGGCAGCCTCTTCCAGGCTCAGCGCGCGACGTGCAAACTTGTGCTGCAGGGCCGAAAGCTCGCCGGCCAGGGCCTGGGCGAACTCGCGCGGGCTCACGCGGCCGCCACGGGCGACGTAATAGGTGTGCGGTGAATAACAACCCTGCTGCTCATAGCGCACCACGTCCAGCGCCGCCGCACGTGCCACCGCCGGCAGGTGCTGCGCGTCCAGCGCAGCGGCCGAGACCAGCCCCACACTGAGCTTGTGGCCGTGCGGCAGGAAACGCGTGCTCACGGGCAACTGCTGGCGCAGCGCGGCCAGGGTCTCGTTGCCGCCGTAGGCCAGCACGGTGTCGGCCTCGGCATACAACGCACGCTCGCTTTCCGTGTCACCGCCCTTGAAGCTGACGATGGCCAGCGCGTCGGCCAGCTTCGGCTCCACCTCGGCCAGCAGGCGCGCAAACAGCGCCGCAAAAAGAGGCTCGGCACTGGCCACCTTGCCCACGGCCGGCGCCTTGACCAGCAGGCCGCAGACCAGACTCCACAGCGGCAGGCCCGGCACATTGCCGGCCCAGACGTGCACCAGCAGCTCGGGACCGAGCGCGCGCGCCATGCCGCCCTTGACGCGCGGCTGGAATTCATCGAGCAGCTTGGGATTGGCAAAGTCCTCGGCCACGAAGCGCTGCAGCTGCGGCGCGCGGAAGGTCTTGAGGTAGGCGTTGAGCCCGAGACGCACCATCTCGGCGTCGAAGCCGGTGATGCGCGGCAGCAGCTGGTCGAGCTGCTGGCGGTAGGGGTCCTGCGCGTCGAGCAGGCGCGCGATGGCGCGGTCGACGGCGGCGATGATCTGTGAAACAGAGAGCGCCCGGATCTGCGCCCCGCCCTGCGTGCGCACATGGCGTGCCAGCGCCTGCAGCTGTCCGGGCGTGAGTTGCGGCACGCTCACCTCTAGGCGCTGCCCCCCCTCGCCAAAGATCAGCGTGTGCCAGGCCAGCTCTTCGGCCTTCAGACCGGGGAGATAAGCCGCAGCGATCTTCATGCGCGTGCCGCCCTGAGAAATTCGTCCACTGCCAGCGAGCAACCCTTGGCCTGCGCGCCCTGGGCCCGGCCCAGCAGCAGGAAGCCACCGTCAACTTCCACGCCCACGTCTTCGGTCAGGATGGTGGTGACCGAGTTGTAGTTGCCCAGGTCGGTGTGGGCGAGGATGCCGCGCTCACCTTTCGGCACGTCCTGCCCGGTGAGCGGGTCCAGCACGCGGGAGCGGATCCAGTGCGGGCCGGACTTGACGGCCGGCAGCACGGCATTGCCCGCGTCGTAGAACTGCGTGCTGAGTTCCGTCATGCCGTACATATTGATGCAGGCGCTACGCGGCACGCCGAAGGTGAACGTGAGCTGGTCGTAGAACTCGTCCATGGCCATCTCGCGCGACTGGCCTTTGAATCCGCCGGTGTCGAGCAGGCGGCTGCCCGCAGGCAGCTGGAAACGCAGGCCCCGCTCACGCAGCGCATCCATCAGGTGCACGAAGCTGTAGCTCGCGCCCAGCACCGCAAAAGTCTCACCGCTCTCCTGCACCTGGGCCAGCGTGGCGCACAGCGCGTCGAGCTGCAGGCCCGCGTTGTCCAGGTAGTAGCGGCTGTCGGGCGTGCCGAAGGTCTGCAAAGCCAGGGCCAGGTAGTGCGCTAGCGAGGAGTTGGGCATGAGCTGTTCGTCAGGGAAGAGGATGCCCATGCGCATGCGCTCCCGCCCGGCCATGAAACGTGCCTGGAAGTTGCGCGTCATGGAAAGATCGTAGACCGCGAGGTCAGGGTGCCAGTGCCGGCCCTTGACGTCGCCGCGGGTGGTGCCGCTGGTCTGGAAGACGCGCGCGCACAGATCAGTCGGCACGCAGCTCAGCGTCAGGTCCTTGAAGCCGTTGATGGGAACCGCCGGAATCTCGCGCCAGCGTTTCACCGTGCGCGGCGTGCGGCCACGCTGCTGGCAGAACTTCTGGAACGCCGGGTTGTGCTGGAACTGGTGCGCGTAGAGGCGCAGGGCCAGGGCATTGAAATCCGCCTCGCTCACCGCATCGCGCGCGATGAAGGCGAGCAGCTCCGGCACGGGTCCGGCTGCGGTTGGCGACGATGCCTGGAGAGTCTCTGCCACGACGTCCTTTCTTTCTGTGCCATGCACATGTGCTCCGAAAGGTGTGGCAGGACGGGTGGGGCCTGCAGACAGCTCTTCTTACGTCGGTATGATCCGAGTCAAGTTCACGGGTTCGGTATCGGGATCGGGTCCCACCATCTCAGCTGTCCACCACGTGGACAACACCCCGGAGCAGGGCTGATTCTATGCCATGCACCCGGCTGATGACTGGGCGCCGCCAACCTGATGTATTGCTTGTGTGCGCCGCGCCCCAATGCGGTGCTTGCGCCAGAGATGAACAGTTGCTGGACAATTCCGTCGTCATGAATTCCGGACTCAACTTCCTCGTCGCCGCCCGCCAGTGCGAGATCAGCGAGCTCGAACACTTGGCGCTGACCAGCGAACTGGTCGGCGTGATCGGCCGTCTCGTGCACGCGCTGCAGCGCGAACGCGGCATCTCCAACGTCTACCTGGCTTCGCGCGGCGCGCGCTTTGGCGATGCCCTGCAGCAGCAGGTGGCCGACTGCGAGGCCGTGCAGGCCCAGGTGCTCACGCGGCTGGACGCGCTCGACACCGACGCCCGCCGCGTGCGCAACGGAGCGCGCCTGTTCAGCCGCATCGCCTTCGTGCTGCACGCGCTCGAGGGCCTGCCGGCGCTGCGGCAGCGCGTCAGCACCCAGAGCGTGCCGGCCGAAGAGGCCACGGCCACCTACACCCGCCTAATCGCCGGCCTGCTCAACGTGGTCTTCGAGGCCGCCGACAGCGCCACCGACCCCAAGATCTCGCGCGCCCTGGTGGCCCTCTTCCACTTCCTGCAGGGCAAGGAATACGCAGGCCAGGAGCGCGCCTTCGGCGGCGCGGCCTACGCCTCGGGCCAGATCGACGCGGCGCACCGCCAGCAGTGGCAGCACCTGATCGAGGCGCAAGAGGCCTGCCTGCAGGTCTTCCGCGATTTCTCCGACGAAGCCGTGCGCAGCGCCTGGCAGGCCAGCCTGCCAGTGGAGGCCGTCAACACGCTCGAACGCATGCGCCGTGTGGCCTCGGCCAATGCCCATGGCACGCTGGACCCGAATGCCAGCGCCACCTGGTACGAGGCCTGCACCCTGCGCATCGACGCCATGAAGTCCTTCGAGGACCAGCTGGCCGCCAATCTGCGCCTGCTCTGCGACGAGCGCATCGCCCAGGCCCACGCCGACCTGCGCGACCAGCAGGCCATCCTGGACGCGCTGCAGCGCCAGGCCGGAGACGCCGGCAACGAGCCCCCGGCCCTGCTGGGCCCGCACCTGGAGCGCTCCATCCTGGGCATGGTGCAGGAACAGTCGCGCCGCCTGCAGAGCATGAGCGACGAGCTCGAAACCGCGCGCGCCGCGCTCAACGAGCGCAAGGTCATCGAGCGTGCCAAGGGCCTGCTCATGGCCTCGCGCAAGCTCAGCGAAGACGAGGCCTACAAGATGCTGCGCCAGACCGCGATGAACCAGGGCCGGCGCCTGGTGGATGTGGCCAAGACCGTGCTCGCCATGTCCGACTACCTCTGACCGCGGCGCCCGCGCACTTCATGGTGCGACGCACAATAAGAGTGCCTACGCACCCGCACAGCGGCCGCAAGTGGGTCTGACCGGATGAAAACAAGTCCTTGTTTTCAAACAACTTTCTCCTGAAACACCCACACGGGACTCAGCCTGGCACGGTATCTGCTTGATGCCTACCAAGTCCGGCCAATGGCGGCCTGACCCAGGTCTCTCAGAGACATCTCTGGACAACGGCGTCCATTCCCTGCCACCCGAATGGGCGGCGGTGGAATGGGTGCCGTTTTTTGTTTGTGCCTCGTCCGTAATGGAGTTCATCATGCAAGACCCCGTGATCGCCAACGCCGCCGGTCCGTCCCGCCGCACCGTTCTTCAGGCCGCCGCCGTCGGCGCCGTGGGCCTGACACCTGCCCTGCGTGCCGCCGTCTACGCCGCGGGCTCGGACGCCCCCGAGAAGAAGGAAGTCAAGATCGGCTTCATCCCGCTGACCGACTGCGCCAGCGTCGTGATGGCCTCGGTGCTGGGCATCGACCAGAAATACGGGGTCAAGATCATCCCCACCAAGGAAGCGAGCTGGGCCGGCGTGCGCGACAAGCTGGTCAACGGTGAACTCGACATGGCCCACGTGCTCTGGGGTCTGATCTACGGCGTGCACATGGGGGTCTCGGGCCCCAAGAAGGACATGGCCATCCTGATGAACCTCAACCACAACGGCCAGGCCATCACCCTGAGCAAGAAACTCGCCGACAAGGGCGCGGTGGACGCGGCCAGCCTGGCCAAGCTGATGGCCACGGACAAACGCGAATACACCTTCGCCCAGACCTTCCCCACCGGCACGCACGCCATGTGGCTGTATTACTGGCTGGCCTCGGCCGGCATCAACCCCATGAAGGACGCCAAGGTCATCACCGTGCCGCCCCCCCAGATGGTGGCCAATATGCGCGTGGGCAATATGGATGGCTACTGCGTGGGCGAGCCCTGGAACCACCGCGCCATCATCGACGGCATCGGTATCACCGCTGCCACCACCCAGGACATCTGGAAGGACCACCCGGAGAAGGCCCTGGGCACCACGGCCGAGTTCGTCAAGAAGTACCCGAACACCGCGCGCGCTGTCACCGCCGCCATCATCGAAGCGGGCAAGTGGATCGACGCCGGCCTGCAGAACAAGCTCAAGATGGCCGAGACCGTGGCTGACAAGAGCTACGTCAACACCAGCGTCGACGCGATCAACCAGCGCATCCTGGGTCGTTACCAGGACGGCATGGGCAAGACCTGGGACGACCCCAACCACATGAAGTTCTACAACGACGGTGCCGCCACCTTTCCTTACCTCACCGACGGCATGTGGTTCCTGACCCAGCACAAGCGCTGGGGTCTGCTGAAAGAACACCCCGATTACCTGGCCATGGCCAAACAGGTCAACCAGATCGACATCTACAAGCAGGCCGCCACCGCCGCCAAGGCCAGCCTGCCCAAGAGCGATATGCGCACGAGCAAGATGATCGACGGCGTGGTCTGGGATGGCAAGGACCCGAAGAAGTACACCGACAGTTTCAAGATCAAGGCCTGAGGGCACCAGCAAGGAGACCATCATGGTCAGCGCCGTCTTTCACCCCCCCGCCAGCCTCAGCGCCGAGTCCACGCCCCCGGCTGAGCGCAAGCCGGCCGCCGCCACCGCGGTGCCGTCGCTCGTCAAGGCCCCCGGCTACGACTGGCGCGGCCTGTTCCTGCGGGTCGTCCCGCCGCTGCTGGGCCTGGCCCTGCTGGTGGGCATCTGGTCCCTGATCTCGGCCACCAGCGGCAGCAGCATCCCCAGCCCCGCCGAGACCTGGAAGCAGGCGCTCACGCTTTTCAGCGACCCCTTCTACCGCAAGGGACCGAACGACCAGGGCGTAGGCTGGAACGTGCTGATGTCGCTCGAGCGTGTGGCCCTGGGCTTCGGCCTGGCGGCGCTGGTCGGCATCCCGGCCGGTTTCATGATCGGGCGCTTCACCTTCCTGAGCCGCATGTTCAACCCGCTGATCAGCCTGCTGCGCCCGGTGTCACCGCTGGCCTGGCTGCCCATCGGCCTGCTGGTCTTCAAGGGCGCCAACCCGGCCGCCATCTGGACCATCTTCATCTGCTCGATCTGGCCCATGATCATCAACACCGCCGTGGGTGTGCAGCGCGTGCCGCAGGACTACATGAACGTCGCGCGCGTGCTGCAGCTCTCCGAGTGGAAGATCGTCACCAAGATCCTCTTCCCCGCCGTGTTGCCTTATATGCTGACCGGCGTGCGCCTGGCCGTGGGTACGGCCTGGCTGGTGATCGTCGCGGCCGAGATGCTGACCGGCGGCGTGGGCATTGGCTTCTGGGTCTGGGACGAGTGGAACAACCTCAACGTCAAGAACATCATCATTGCCATCTTCGTGATCGGCATCGTCGGCCTGGTACTCGAATTTGCTCTCATCAAACTCGCCACCGCCTTCACCTTCGAAGAAGTCAAAAATTAGCCCACCCCTGAGCCGCGCCCCAGGGCGCGTCACCCCCTCAAAGGGGCGCCACCAGCGGCCCGGCAAAGCCGGTTCCTCGGTGGCCCCCGGACAAGCACGGAGAACATCATGAGCGAATCGCTGAGTACCAAGTACATCGAGATCCAGGGCGTGGAGCAGACCTTCAAGACCGCCAAGGGCCTCTTCCCTGCGCTGCGTGACATCAACCTCACGGTCGCCAAGGGCGAGTTCGTGGCGCTGATCGGCCACTCGGGCTGCGGCAAGTCCACGCTGCTCAACCTGATCGCTGGCCTCACCACGCCCACCAACGGTGCGCTGATCTGCGCCAACCGCGAGATCGCCGGCCCCGGCCCCGAGCGCGCGGTGGTGTTCCAGAACCATTCCCTGCTGCCCTGGCTGACCTGCTATGAGAACGTCTACCTTGCGGTAGAACGCGTCTTCGGCGCGGCCAGCAAGAGCACAGGAGCACCGGCCGAGAACAAGGCCCAGCTCAAGGCCCGCACCGAAGCCGCCCTGGCCCTGGTGGGCCTGACGCACGCTGCGCAGAAGCGCCCGGGCGAAATCTCGGGTGGCATGAAGCAGCGCGTGGGTATCGCCCGCGCCCTCTCCATGGAGCCCCAGGTGCTGCTGATGGACGAGCCCTTCGGCGCGCTGGACGCCCTGACGCGCGCCAAGCTGCAGGACGAGCTGCTGGAGATCGTGGCCCGCACGAAGAGCACCGTGGTCATGGTCACGCACGACGTCGACGAGGCCGTGCTGCTGTCCGACAAGATCGTCATGATGACCAACGGGCCCGCCGCCACCATCGGCGAGGTGCTCAAGGTGGATCTGCCGCGCCCGCGTTCGCGCGTGGCGCTGGCCGAAGACCCGCACTACCTGCACTGCCGCAAGGCAGTGATCGACTTTCTCTACACCCGGCAGGGGCACGTGGAAAAGGCCGCCTGAACAAGCTCCCCCTGAGCCGCGCCTGCGGCAAGTGCTTGATCGACGCAGCCGTTCAGCCGCGGATCTGCACCGCCAGTTCCGAACTGAAAGCCACGGCGTAACGCGGTGCGTACACGCGCAGCAGCAGACCACCGCAGACGATGAGCAGCAGGGCCAGGGGGATGCCCTGCGGGTTCAGGAAGAAGTGGAACAGCACGACCACCGCCATGATGGGCGCCAGCAGGGCCAGGCCCAGCGCCGGGGCGCGGTTGCTCAGCAGGCAGAGAGCGCCGACCAGCTCCACGGTTTTCATGAAGGGCCAGAAGAAGCCCGTGGCCTTGAGGGCCGCCTCCAGTGCCAGGCCGCGCTCGGAAGTGGGCGGATGCATCAGATGCGAGCCCGTGGCGACGAAGAAGAAACCGTCGATCGCGCCTGCCAGAAAAATCAAGCCCAGCACCACCCGCGGCACCGTGACCATCCAGTACACCTTCATTGCATTGCTCCCTTGTTGTGATGTCGGCCCTGACCGGGCCCGGCTGCAACGCAGCCTTCTGCGATGCAAGCGGCGCAGTCTAGTGAGGCCGCCGCGCGATGAACATCCCACAAACTGGGGAGGTGCCCTGCCGGGGTAGGTACCCGCTCACGGGCTCAGGGGCATGGAGACAGGCTCAGCCGCGCGTCCACTGCGCCAGATGCAGCAGCACGCCGGACGGATCCCACACATAGGTGACCAGCGCACCATAAGGCTCTTGCCTGGGCTCGACTACGCGGGCGCCAGGGTAAAGGCCGCTACCAATCACCGGCTTGATCTGCGCGTAGCAGGCCTGCGCGTCCTGCACCGTGAGGTGCAACATGGTGTTCTCGGCCCAGTCCTTCACGTAGTAGGCCTGCAGATAGAAGCTGTGCCCGCCGTTCTCCAGCAGGGCCAGGGTCTCGTCGGACCACGTGATCTTCCACCCCAGCGCTTCGTAGAAGGCCTTGGAGACGGCGAAGTCCTGGGCGGGAATGAAGGGGCGGACGTCGGAGATGTGGAGTTCAGGCATTCAAGCGTTTGATTTGCACAGCGTACCAGGCAACCTATTGGGTTTCATCTCGAGCTAAAGGCAGGCGTCACTTTAGGAAATCGTACTTGGAAGCATCAACTTGATAGAACTTGACCGGTTCACTACGTACGCCAATTCCATACTCAGCAAAGAGATCCATTAATTCCTCCTGCTCGATGAAATGAACGGGAGCCTTACCGGACTCCATGGCCTTCTGACGCGCAACCTCGTTCAAATGCGTTGTTGTGACAAGAATCCCCTGCTGACACTGATAAGACGAAAGGTTGTCGCGTAGCGTACTAACGTCCTTGGGACCAATCTTCAAGTTTGTAGATTTGCATTTGCATTGGATGGCAATCCGAGTCTTCAGGATCCCATCGCGCTTCTCGCAAACAATGTCAACTCCTTAGTCGTCCTTGCCACCGATGACTTCAACAGCTTCATATCCCATAGCCACAAGTAGCTCAGCCACCATTAGTTCAAAGTTAGGCCCATTGTTTGCCGAGGTCAGACGCTTGTGCAAGTCGGCAGTCGCCGCTTGTCGAGACTCGCGAATCTGATCTAGCGCAGACTTTGCGGCTGCAGTTGGCGTGCCTGCCTCTAGGTCAACAAGACTGAACAGGCCATCCCCCAAAAACACAAACCGCTGAGGCTCACCGCGCTGCTCCCGCCGCTTCATGTCGCTGCGAATCGATACGTGCATCGATATATGAGGAGTCTGCGACTCTGTAGCCACAAGCTTTTGCGCCAAAGCCCGCTTGGTGAGCTCCTTATGGCTTAGCGCTTTGCCAGCAGCGCGCAGTAGTTGTTCAGCAGCGTCCGTAAAGGAAAGCGGAGCATCCGCAACAGCTTTGACAGTTGTTTGCTTTGTAGACATGACAGGGCTTGTGATACCTAATGTGACGCGAAAGGAGTATCTACGTGTCAATTGAGCTCACCCGCTCCCCCCTTTTGTGATGTGGGTGTGCCTGCTTTATAGCAGCCCTCCCACAAAACTGAATGCACCACCCTACTTCGGCAAAAACAACAACCAGTAGATCAACAGCACGTTGAACAAAGCACTGACAGCAAACAACAGCTTCCACACAAAGGCCGGGTCCCGCTGCATCAGCGGTGACGCCGGTGGTGCCGTGAGCGGGCGCGAGGCCCCACGCTCCAGCGCCAGCAGAAACTCCTCCGCCGTCTCGAAACGCTGGCGCTTGTCGCGCGCCACAGCTTTCAACACCACGTGGTCCAGCCAGATGGGCACTTCAGGGTTATAGCGGCTGGGGGATTGCGGGTCGCGGTAGTAGCGGCCGCTCTGGTAGGGCAGCACCTCGCCGTAGGGCAGCTTGCCGTCGGTGAGCAGCTGGTAGAGCGTGACGCCCACAGCGAAGAGGTCGCTCTGCGCGTCGGGGGCCTCGGGCGGCACGCTGGTGTCCACGCCGCCCGCGCGCAGGGCAAAGCCCCATTGTTCGGGGTTGACGTGGCTGGGGGTGCCGGCGTGCAGTTCGCGCAGGGCGGCGGGTTCGCGCCCGCTCAAGGCCACGCCCAGGTCCAGCAGGCGCAGCACGCCATCGGTGCCCAGGTGCAGGTTGGTGGGCTGGAGGTCGCGGTGCACCACGCTCTGGCGGTGCAGGCGGCCCAGGGCCTGTAGCACCTGGGTGGCCAGATCCACCACCTGCGCGGGTGCAAAGCGGTGCTTGCGCGCCAGCATCTGCGCCAGGGTCTCACCCGGGTACCAGTCGTAGAGCAGGTACAGCGCGGTCTGGCCCTTGCCGCCCGGCGGCCCCGCGTGCAGCCGCCGCAAGGATCCGGCAGCGCCCGTGTGCTGCAGATGGCGCCCCAGCCAGGCCTCGTGGCCCAGGGCGTCCAGTTGGTCGGCGTCGTAGGCGCGTGAGGGGTGCAGGGTCTTGAGGGCGTAGTCCTGGCCGCTGCGTTGGTCGTGGACCCGGTAGAGCAGCCGCACGCCGTTGTCGGCCACCCGTTCTTCCACCCGCAGGCCATCGATCACGTCACCTGGGTTCAGTCGCACAGGCACGGGCAGTCGCGGTGCGCCGGGCAGGGTCGCGTCCATCAGGCCGAGGACACGCACCACCAGGGCGGTGGCGTTGTCATGGCTGCCGGCACGGATTGCGGCCTGCACCAAGCTGTCGGCGATGGCCTGGGCCTGGGCCAACTCCGCCATCTCGGCCAGCTGGCGCAGACGCAGCGAGCGATGGACGCCATCACTCAGGAGGATGAATACATCACCGACCTGCAGCTCCCCCTGCATGAAGTCCACCACGAGAGGGTCCTCGGCGCCCAGCACGCGCGTGAGCTGGTAGGGGGCGTCGCGGCGCGACATGACATGGTCCACGGTGAGCTGGGTGACCTGTCCCTCGCGCAGCAGGTAGGCCCGGGTGTCCCCCACATGCGCCAGAGTCCAGGCCGCGCCACGCAGCACCAGGGCGGTGAGCGTGGTGAGGCCGACGGCGGGGGCGCTACGCCGGTTCGAGGCGGCCAGCCAGGCGTTCTGCGCGGTGATCAGCCGGTCCAGCGCGAGAGGGGTATCCCAGCTTTGGGGTGTGCCGTAGTAGTCGCGCACCAAGGTGGTGACCGACGTCTGGGCGGCATCTCGGCCCAGACCACCGGCGCTGACGCCGTCGGCGATAGCGGCGATCACGCCCATGGCCTCCTGCCCCTCCTCGGGCAGCATGGCGCCCGCAAAGTCTTCATTGACCGGCTTGGCACCGGCCAGCGAGGTGTAGGCAATGTCCATGGCGAGGCTCATGCCTGTTCTCTGTGCAAGTTTGATGCCGGTGATGGTGCATCCGGCGGGGGGCCTCTGTGCCGGTGAAGGCCGGCTTGCTGCATTGCACCAGCCTGGCATGGCAATTGCATAGCTCTCGGCGTACCCGGCCAAAGTTGGCCCACTATCACTCTTCCGGTGCAAAGGCGGATCGGAAGCAGACAGGACAAAGGCGTCCACACATGCACTGCCCAGCGGCAGTCCATCTGTGGACGCCTTTTTTGTTTGGCACGCCTCATTTGGATAGACGGAGAGTTGGCGATGAAAAAACTAAAACTGGTGATGATCGGCAATGGCATGGCCGGTGTGCGCTCGCTGGAAGAACTGCTGAAGATCGCGCCCGATCTGTACGAGATCACGGTCTTCGGGGCCGAGCCCCACCCCAACTACAACCGCATCCTGCTCTCGCCCGTGCTGGCAGGGGAGCAGAAGCTGGAGGAAATCATCCTCAATGACTGGGCCTGGTACCAGGACAACGGCATCACCCTGCACGCGGGCTACACCGTGACCGACGTGGACCGCGTCAAGCGTGTGGTGCACGCCACGAACGCCCAGGGCAAGACCATCAGCACCGGCTACGACCGCCTGATCCTGGCCACGGGCTCCAACCCCTTCATCCTGCCCGTGCCAGGCAAAGACCTGAAAGGCGTGCTGGCCTACCGCGACATCGCCGACACCGAGGCCATGATCGAAGCGGCCGCCAAATACAAGCACGCGGTGGTCATCGGCGGCGGCCTGCTGGGCCTGGAAGCCGCCAACGGCCTGATGAAACGCGGCATGACAGTCAGCGTGGTGCATGTGATGCCCTGGCTCATGGAACGCCAGCTCGACGACGTGGCGGGCAAGATGCTGCAGAGGTCGCTCGAAGACCGCGGCATGCAGTTCCTGATCGGCGCGCAGACGCAGGAACTGGTGGGCGGCGCGGACGGCCGCGTCAAGGCGGTGAAGTTCAAGGACGGCAGCGAGGTGCCGGCCGACCTGGTGGTCATGGCCGTCGGCATCCGCCCCAACACGGCGCTGGCCGAGAAGATGGGCCTGCACGTGAACCGCGGCATCGTGGTCAGCGACACCCTGCAGACCACCACCGATGCGCGCATCTACGCCGTGGGTGAATGCGCGGCCCACCGCGGCATCGCCTACGGCCTGGTGGCGCCCTTGTTCGAGCAAGGCAAGGTGCTGGCCAACCACCTGGCCGAGTTCGGCATCGGTCGCTATACCGGCTCGCTCACCTCGACCAAGCTCAAGGTCACGGGCATCGACCTGTTCAGCGCCGGCAACTTCATGGGCGGCGAGGACACCGAAGAGATCGTGATGAGCGACCCGGCCGGCGGCGTCTACAAGAAGCTGGTGCTCAAGGACGACAAGCTCGTGGGCGCCTGCCTCTACGGCGACACGGTCGACGGCTCCTGGTACTTCAAGCTGCTGCGCGACGGCCGCACGGTCAGCGATATCCGCGACAAGCTGATGTTTGGCGAATCCAATATCGGTGACGCCGGCCACGAGGGCCACAGCAAGGCCGCTGCCATGGCCGACAGCGACGAGGTCTGCGGCTGCAACGGCGTGACCAAGGGCACGATCTGCAAGGCCATCAAGGACAAGGGCCTGTTCACGCTGGACGAGGTGCGCAAGCACACCAAGGCCAGCGCCTCCTGCGGCTCCTGCACCGGCCTGGTGGAACAGATCCTCATGTTCACGGCCGGTGGCGACTACTCGGCCACACCCAAGACCAAGGCCATGTGCGGCTGCACGGACCACGGCCACCAGGCCGTGCGCGAGGCCATCGTGGCCCACAAGCTGCTGACCATCGCCGACGTCTTCAAGGCCATGAACTGGAAGACGCCCAATGGCTGCGCCAGCTGCCGCCCGGCCGTCAACTACTACCTCATCAGCAGCTGGCCCAAGGAGGCCAAGGACGATCCGCAGAGCCGCTTCATCAACGAGCGCAGCCACGCCAACATCCAGAAGGACGGCACCTACAGCGTAATTCCGCGCATGTGGGGCGGCGAGACCACGGCCGACGAGCTGCGCCGCATCGCCAACGCAGTGGACAAGTACAAGATCCCCACCGTCAAGGTCACGGGCGGCCAGCGCATCGACCTGCTGGGCGTGAAGAAGGAAGACCTGCAGGCCGTCTGGAACGACATCGGCATGCCCAGCGGCCACGCCTACGCCAAGGCCCTGCGCACGGTGAAGACCTGCGTGGGCAGCGAATGGTGCCGCATGGGCACGCAGGACAGCACGCAGATGGGCAAGGACCTGGAGCGCGCCATGTGGCGCATGTACGCGCCGCACAAGGTCAAGTTCGCCGTCTCGGGCTGCCCGCGCAACTGCGCCGAGGCCGGTATCAAGGACGTGGGCATCATCGGCGTCGATTCCGGCTGGGAGATGCACATTGCCGGCAACGGCGGCATCAAGACCGAGGTGGCGCATTTCTTCACCAAGCTCAAGACGGCTGAGGAAGTGCTGGAGTACACCGGTGCCTTCATGCAGCTCTACCGCGAGGAAGGCTGGTACCTGGAACGCACGGTGCACTACGTGAACCGCGTGGGCCTGGACTACGTGAAGAAGAAGATTCTGGACGACCACGAAGGCCGCAAGGCCCTGTGGGAGCGCCTGCAGTTCGCGCTGGACGGTGAGCCCGATCCCTGGTTCGAGACGACCAAGGCACAGGTGGACACGCGCCAGTTCATCCCGATCAAGGTGGAAGGAGTCAATGCATGAAACGACGCGAACTGCTGCTTCTGGCTGCCGCCGCGCCCTTTGCTGCGCAGGCCCAGGTGCTCGATCTGAACGACGCGATCAACAAGGCCGGGCGCCAGCGCATGCTCTCGCAGCGCATGGCCAAGGCCTGGCTGGCCCTGGTGCACAAGACGGAGAGCGGCACGGCCAAGGCGGTGCTGGAACGCTCGATGGCCCTGTTCGACCGCCAACTGGTGGAGCTCAAGGCCTATGCGCCCAACGCCGAGCTGCGCAAGACCTATGCCGACCTCGAAACCGCCTGGAGCGACTACAAGGCCCTGCTGGTGGGCAAGCTGCCCTCGCAGGACGGCGCTGCCGGCCTGCTCAATACCGACGCACGTGTGCTGGCGCTGGCCCACCAGGGCACGGTGCAGTACGAGGCCGTCTCCAACAAACCCGTCGGCAAGCTCGTCAACGTGGCAGGCCGCCAGCGCATGCTCTCGCAGCGCATGGCCAAGTATTTTTATGCCGCGGCCCTGAAGGTCGAGCCCGCGCAGGCGCAGACCGAGATCGGCAAGGCGCGCACCGAGTTCCTGAGCGCCATGGAGCTGCTGCGCAATGCGCCCGAGGCCACGGCGCCCATCAAGGACCAGCTGGCCCTGGCCGACAACCAGTGGCTGTTCTTTGACATGGCGCTCAAGGAAATCAACACCGCAGGCCCCAAGGCCCTGTCCGACATGTTCGTGACCAGCGAGAACCTGCTGAGCGTCATGGATCGCATCACCGGTCTGTACGCCGGTCTGAAAGCTTGAGGAGTATGGATATGAGTGAATGGAAACCCATCTGCCGCGTCGAGGACATCCCCGTGCTGGGCTCGCGCCGTGTCGCGCGCCCGCAGGGCATGGCCGTGGCCGTGTTCCGCAACGACCAGGACCAGGTCTTCGCCCTGCTCGACCGCTGCCCGCACAAGGGTGGCCCGCTCTCGCAAGGCATCGTCTTCGGCACCAGCGTGGCCTGCCCGCTGCACAACTGGACCATCGGCCTCGATACCGGCTGTGCCCGCGCACCCGATGAAGGCAGCACACCCCGCTTCGCCGTGAAGGTGGTGGACGGTGTGGTGCAGCTGGACGGCAGGGAGCTCGCCACCCTGGCGCTGGACATGGCGCCGCCCGTGGCCGGGCCCTGCACGCGAAAGACGGCGTCCTGCGCCTGAGTCACGACGCTATCGAGGCCCCCGCATGCACAAGGAAACGCGCTCCACCTGCCCCTACTGTGATCTCGCGGCTGGCGCCGCGGATCGCTTTGCGAGTATTGGGAACACCTCCGTAGGGGCCTGATATGCATAAGGAAACACGTTCGACGTGCCCCTACTGCGGTGTGGGCTGTGGCGTGATCATCGAGTCGCGGCGCGACCAGATCATCGGTGTGCGCGGGGATCCCGATCATCCGGCCAACTTCGGCCGCCTCTGCTCCAAGGGCTCCACCTTGCACCTCACGGCCACGCCCGAGGTGACCTTGCAGACCCGCCTGCTGCGACCGATGCAACGATTGCAGCGCGATGCCGCGCCCCAGCCCCTGGCCTGGGACGCCGCGCTGGACCTGGCGGCCACGCGGTTTGCGGACACCATCCGCACGCATGGCCCCGACGCGGTGGGCTTTTACGTGAGCGGGCAACTGCTCACCGAGGACTACTACGTCTACAACAAACTGGCCAAAGGCCTGATTGGCACCAACAACATCGACACCAACTCGCGCCTGTGCATGAGCAGCGCCGTGGCCGGCTACAAGCTCACGCTGGGGGCCGATGCGCCCCCCGCCAGCTATGAGGACGTGAACCACGCCGACTGTCTGTTCATCACCGGCTCGAACGCAGCCTGGGCTCACCCCATCCTGTTCCGACGTATCGAGGATGCGAAGAAGCAGCGGCCCGAGATGAAAGTCGTCGTCGTGGACCCGCGCCGCACCGACACCGCCAGCACGGCCGATCTTTTTGTGCAGATCCAGCCCGGCACCGACGTGGCGCTTTACCACGGCATGTTGCACCTCATGCTCTGGGAGGGCTGGACCGACGCGAACTACATCGCCACGCGTACCAACGGCTTCGACGCGCTCAAGGCCCTGGTGCGCGACTACACGCCCGACATGGTGGTGCAGACCTGCGGCATCCCCAAGGACACCTTGTACGAAGCCGCCCGCCTCTTCGCCACCTCCAAAGCCACGCTGAGCCTCTACTGCCAGGGGCTCAACCAGAGCAGCAGCGGCACGGCCAAGAACGCCGCGCTCATCAATCTGCACCTGGCCACGGGCCAGATCGGCAAGCCGGGTGCCGGCCCCTTCTCGCTCACCGGCCAGCCCAATGCCATGGGCGGCCGTGAAGTGGGTGGCCTGGCCAATTTGCTGAGTGCCCACCGTGATCTGTCCAACCCGCAGCACCGTGCAGAAGTCGCCGCGCTCTGGGGCGTGCCCTCGGTACCCGAGAAGCCGGGCAAGACCGCGGTGGAAATGTTCCAGGCCGCAGCCGATGGCGAGATCAAGGCGCTATGGATAGCCTGCACCAACCCCGCGCAGAGCATGCCGGACCTGAGCACCGTGCGCCGCGCCCTGCAACGCGCCGAGTTCGTCGTGGTGCAGGAGGCTTTCCTCACCACCAGCACCTGCGACTACGCCGACCTGCTGCTGCCCGCCACCACCTGGGGCGAGAAGGATGGCACCGTGACCAACAGCGAGCGTCGCATCAGCCGCGTACGACCCGCCGTGGCCGCACCGGGTCAGACCCGACACGACTGGCAGATCGGCGTGGACTTCGCGCGCCGTCTGCAGGCGCAGGGCATCGGTCCGCGCGGCGCGCTCTTCCCCTACGAGACGCCGGAGTCGGTCTGGAACGAGCACCGCGAATCCACACGCGGGCGCGACCTGGACATCACCGGCATGAGCTACACGCAGCTTGAAGAAGCACCGCAGCAGTGGCCGCTGCCAGAAGGTGCCACGGCGGGCAAGCAACGCCTCTACGAAGACGGCGTCTTCCCCACCGCAGATGGCCGGGCGCGCTTTGCCGCCGTCGCCTACCAGCCCGTGGCCGAGGCGCGCGAATCGCGTTTCCCCTTCGCACTGACCACAGGCCGTCTGCGTGACCAGTGGCACGGCATGAGCCGCACCGGCACCCTGGGCCGCCTCTTCGGCCATGTGGCCGAACCTGTGGTGCAGATGAATGCGGGCGACATGGTGCGACGCGGCCTCAAGGAAGGTGAGCTGGTCCATGTGACCAGCAAACGGGGCTCCATCGTCGTGCCCCTGCAGGCCAGCGAAGAACTGGCCAGCGGCCAGGCCTTCATGGCCATGCACTGGGGCCCCGAGTTCGTGAGCGGCGTCAGCAGCGCAGGCCAGCCGCTGGCCGGCGTCAACGCGCTGACCACCTCCAGCTACTGCCCCACATCCAAGCAGCCGGAGCTCAAGCACGCCGCCGTCAAGATCCTCAAAGCCGAACTGCCCTGGACCCTGCTGGCCATGGCCTGGCTGCCGGCCGAACGCGCACTGGCTGCACGCGAGGCGCTGCGCCGCTTGATGACACGCTTCCCCTTTGCAAGCTGCGTGCCGTTTGCGAATGCTGCGCCCCTCGACGGCGAAGCCGGTGCGCAGCCCACGGGCCTGCTGTTCCGCGCCGCGGCACACGAGCCCGTGCCCGATGAACTGTTGGCCGAGATCGAAACCCTGCTGGGCCTGGATGCGGCGGGCGCGCTGCGCTACGCCGACCGTAAGCGCGGCCAGCGCCGGGCCGCCCTGCTGGATCGCCAGAGCGACAAGACCACGCTGCGCGCCGTGCTGCTGGCCGGCGACACCAGCGCCGAGAGCTGGATCCGCAGCCTGCTGCAGCAGGAGCTGCCCGCGCAGAGTTATGGCCGCCTGATCCTGCTGCCCGGCGCCCAGGCCCCGGTGGCCATGCCCGCGCGCAGCCGCCAGGTCTGCACCTGCTTCAACGTCAGCGAAGAGGCCATCACCGGCACGCTGGCGCAATGCAGCGGCAGCGACAGCGAGCGTCTGGCCGCGCTGCAGCAGACCCTGAAGTGCGGCACCAACTGCGGTTCCTGCGTGCCCGAGCTGCAGCGCCTCGTGCGCCGCACCCTCCCGCTCAAGCAGGCGGCATGAAGCTTGCAAGGCATTCCGTATGCAAGTCCCACACATCCCGCTGACCGGTTCCTGCACCCTCGTGGGCGCCGGCCCCGGCGACCCCGAGCTGCTCACGCTCAAGGCCGTCAAGGCCATCGCGCGCGCCACCCTGATCCTGGTCGACGATCTGGTCAACGAGGCCGTGCTCGTGCACGCCCAGCCCGGCGCGCGCATCGTGCACGTGGGGAAACGCGGCGGCTGCAGCTCCACGCCGCAGTCCTTCATCGAAAAGCTCATGATCACCGCGGTGCGCGAAGGCGAACATGTGGTGCGCCTCAAGGGCGGTGACCCCTACGTCTTCGGCCGCGGCGGCGAAGAGGTGCAGCACCTGGGCGAAGCCGGCATCCGCGTCGAGGTGGTCAACGGCATCACCTCGGGCCTGGCCGCTGCCAGCAGCCTGGGCGCGCCGCTCACGCACCGCGACCATGCCCATGGCGTGCTCTTCATCACCGGCCACGCCAAGCCCGGCGGTCGCATGCCCGACTGGGCCGCTCTGGCGGCCACGGCCCATGCCGAACAACTCACGTTCGTGATCTACATGGGCGTGAGTGGCGCCCAGCAGATCGAGGCCGGCCTGCTCAGCGGCCTGCCGGGCAGCACCCCCGCGGCCCTGGTGCAGCACGCCAGCCTGCCCACGCAGCGCCAGGCCCTCACCACGCTGGATCAGTTGCACGCCACCCTGGTGCGTGAAGAACTGGGCAGCCCCTGCATCATCGTGGTGGGGGATGTCTTGCGGGGCGTGGCCTGCGCCGCCAATAACGTACCCGAACTGGCCCGGCGCATGGCGGTCTGACCCCCGCGGCTCTGGCCGCACCGGCCGCCACAGCTACACTGCGAGCCAGCCGCGACACGACGGCGCACACCACAGGGGAGGCGACATGCTCAAGGATCTCAACGAACTCGCCGAGGGCTCGGGCCCGCTCCAACCCGGCACCGGCCTGGTCACGGGCGTGCTGGCGCTCACGCTGGCTTTTCTCTGTTTTCTGGGTGTCCTGGCCTTCCACTTCCCCGAATACCTGACCACGCCCGAGCTGCGCAAGAGCTACGACGTCGACACCCTGCGCACCGTCATGTTCGTCGCCATGGTGATTGCCGGCGGCCTGTCCCTCGTCAACGTGCTCTTCAACCGCTCACGCTGGCTCTCGGCCTTCGCCTTCCTGCTGGTGGCGCTGACGGCCCTGCTGGGCGGCCACAAGGTGCCGGTCACCGACTTCGCCGACCACACGCCCTACATCGGCCTGGACTGGTTCATCCTGGACCTGCTGGGCTCCTCGCTGATCTTCATCTTCGTCGAGAAACTCTTCGCCCTGCGCAAGGAGCAGCCCATCTTCCGCCCTGAGTGGCAGACCGACCTGAACCACTTCATCGTCAACCACATGGTGGTGGGCTTCATCCTGCTGGCCACCAACCTGCTGGTGCACCGCCTCTTCGGCTGGGCCGCGGCCGACGGCATCCAGGCCTGGGTGCGCGACCTGCCCTTCTGGGCGGCCGTGCTGCTGATCCTCCTGGTGGCCGACCTCGTGCAGTACTGGACGCACCGCGCCTACCACGAGGTCCCCCTGCTCTGGCGCCTGCACGCCGTGCACCACAGCGCCAAGAGCATGGACTGGCTGGCCGGTTCGCGCCAGCACCTGCTGGAGCTGCTGATCACCCGCACCCTGGTGCTGGCGCCCATCTTCGTGCTGGGCTTCTCCAAGGAAGTCATCGACACCTACATCGTGATCGTCGGCTTCCAGGCCGTGTTCAACCACGCCAACGTCAGCGTGCGCCTGGGCCCGCTGCGCTATGTCATCGTCACGCCCAACTTCCACCACTGGCACCACAGCCAGGACCAGGAGGCGCTGGACCGCAACTACGCGGCGCACTTCGCCTTCCTGGACTACCTCTTCGGCACCGCGGTGAAAAGCACCAAGCTCTGGCCTGAGCGTTACGGCGTGCTGGGTGACTACGTGCCCGACGGCTTCTTCAAGCAGCTGAAGTTCCCCTTCACCTGGAAAGGCTGAATCCCGCGCCACGCTGGTGCGGGGTGCACCACGCCGTGCGCCGCAGCGCCGCTGCGAACTGGCCCGCAGCTTGCTAGAGCTAGTGCAACCGGGCGCTCAAGGTGAGCGTCCGGTGCTCCAGCCGGTGCCTGCCATGAACACAAGCCCTACCTCGCTCACGACCTACACCCCGCGCACCCTCACCACGCTCCAGAAGACGGAGCTGCCCGCGCACATCAAGGGCCTCTCCCTCGTCAACCTGGCCGCGCGCCAGCGTATGCTCTCGCAGCGCATGATTCTGCAGACCCTGCTGGCTTCGCGCGGGGACGCACAGAAATTCGAGGCGGCCCGGCGCAGCCTGCAGATCTTCAGCGAAAGCCAGCAACATCTGCTGGGCACCATCCAGCAGCTGGACAAAGCCGCGGCGGAAAAGATCGATGCCACCTACCACGGCCCGCGCGGCGTCGGCCCCGTGATCACGGAATTCATGCAGCTCATGCAGCGCACGCTGGAGCAAATCGAACGCAAGGCCTCCAGCGTGGCCGAATCGCTGATCGAGCTCGTGGGCCTGACCGACCGCATCCTCGATGCGCTCAACACCGCGACCACGGCCTTCGACGAGGTCACCAAGGCCAAGTCCGAGGCCATGATGAAGGAGCTCGCGGGCATCGTGGGCGACATCCAGAGCGTGGCCAAGGAAGCCAAGGTGGTGAGCTTCAACGCCCAGATCATGGCGGCACGCGCCGGCCAGCACGGCCGTGAG
Organism: Hylemonella sp.; assembly: GCF_027532185.1. GTDB lineage: Bacteria > Pseudomonadota > Gammaproteobacteria > Burkholderiales > Burkholderiaceae_C > Hylemonella. Next base: position 477,036 of record NZ_JAPZSV010000003.1, read on the forward strand.
TTCGCCGTTGTCGCCAACGTGCTCTCGGACATCACAGGGGAGATCGACGGGCTGACGCGCAAGGCGGCGGTGCTGGCGGACCGGAACAAGCTCGCGGCTTGAAACCTATTTCTCCCGCACTGGCTAGTTCACCCATCACAGCAATGGGACTGCAACCGCTCCAGAATCACCCCGAACCACCTTCCGAGAGGCATGGTCCACGCACAGTACGCAATCTGAGCTTGATGGCGAGAAGCAGGATATCAACAAGCCATGGCGTCGTGGCGGTTATGTGAAATGTGAGGCCTGACCAAGACCTGCTATCCCCCGCTCTCTCACGAGCAGTCTCGTATCGTCTGCGCGTTATAAGTCGCGCCAATAAAGTTGACACTCGCGCCATCTCTCATTCCGTCGTGTCTCTTTATCGCGAGTCTCATGCCATTCAGGCAATAACCACTCAAATCCTTTCGTTTGGTCCAGCCGTTCGCGAGAAGCACCGCTTCATATCTATCTGTCAGCATTTCGCTCCAACCGACGTCGCTCATTACCAAAAGCACATGAGCGCTGCCATACTTGGCATTCTCCGTTCTTTCAATCACAGTCCCCCCAGCTTCCAGCATGCGAGCGATATCGACTCGCATACGGAGAATTTTCTCCTCTGAATCAGTTGGATTTTTCTTAAGTGCAAGGTAGAGGACACACCCTACTGCAAGCAAAAAAAGACCGGTAAAAAAAGTTCGCTTATTAACAGCCATCCGTTTAATCATCGCTGCCTATTCCTGGAACTACATACACAGGTAACGCCGCACTAGTGCCAAATCCTCCATTTGGATTCGCAGAAACGGGATAGAACGGGGCCGCGCCTTACATTTGACGTCATCCCCTCCTCACGGTCGCGTTCACCACACGGCTTACCGTGGCGTAGCTTACGCCGAAAAGAGCAGTGCCCTGCAGCTCGTCTTCACTGAGATTACGGTCGTTGGAAGTCTCGGTGACGGACATCAGAGCCAGCCGATACGCGAGGTCCTACACTCTGGGCCATGCAACAGTTTGACGTGGTGGTGGTCGGCGCGGGTGCGGCCGGCCTGTTCTGTGCCAGCGTGGCCGGGCAGCGTGGCCTCAAGGTGCTGGTCATCGACCATGCGGCCAAGGTGGCCGAGAAGATCCGCATCTCGGGGGGCGGGCGCTGCAACTTCACCAACCGCGACATCGACGTGCGCCAGCCGCACAAGCACTTTCTCAGCGAGAACCCGAACTTCTGCCGCTCGGCGCTGAGCCGCTACACCCCGGCCGACTTCATCGCCCTGCTGCAACGCGACGGCATTGCCTTCCATGAGAAGCACAAGGGACAGCTCTTCTGCGACCGTTCCGCGGACGACATCATCCAGCTGCTGCTGCGCGAGTGTGACAAGGGCGGCGTGACGCGCTGGCAGCCCTGCAGCGTGCAGGCCGTGCGCCATGGTTCGGGCGGCTACGAGCTCGACACCGAACGGGGCCCGGTGCAGAGCCGTGCACTGGTGATCGCCACCGGCGGCCTGTCCATCCCCAAGATCGGCGCCACGGATTTCGGCTACCGCATCGCCCGGCAGTTCGGCCTGAAGATCGTCGAGACGCGCCCGGCACTCGTGCCCCTGACCTTCGACGGCGCGGCCTGGGCACCCTGCGCCGGCCTGTCCGGACTGGCCCTGCCCGTGCAGATCGAGACCGGCAGCAAGAAGGAGCGTATGGCCTTCCTCGAAGACCTGCTGTTCACCCACCGCGGCCTCTCCGGCCCGGGGGTGCTGCAGATCTCCAGCTACTGGAAGCCCCAGACACCCATCCGCATCAACCTGGCGCCCGATCAGGATCTGGCCGCGCGCCTGGCCGAGGCCAAGGCCCGCTCCCGCAAGCTCATCGTCAACGAACTCGCCGCCCTGCTGCCCAGCCGACTGGCCGAGGCCTGGGCGGGGCAGGACCCGGCCTGGCAGCGCCCGGTCAACGAGGCCGGCGACAAGGCCCTGGCTGCGCTGGCCGAGAAACTCAGCCGCTGGGAGCTCACGCCCACGGGCACCGAGGGCTATGCCAAAGCCGAGGTGACCGCCGGCGGGGTCGACACCCGGGAGCTCTCGGGTCAGACGATGGAGGCGCAGAAGCAGCCGGGGCTGTATTTCATCGGGGAGGTGGTGGATGTCACCGGCTGGCTGGGCGGTTACAACTTCCAGTGGGCTTGGGCAAGCGCTCACGCCTGCGGCGTGGCGCTCGCCCAGCCCACTGGGGCCTGATGAGTTCCACCCCCAGGGCCCTCACTGCGTGTAGGGCCCTGCCCCCTCCCGGGGGCAGGCCGCCTGCGGCGGCCATGGCTTTAGGGTTCCGGGGTCGGGTTGCCGGGTTTGGCTGAGTCGCTATAATGTTGGACTTTGCTGGCATAGCCCCGCCGGCCAAATACTAGTTACAGGCGGGGCACTTCGCGTACACGGCGTCCGGGCCCGATCTTCCCAGCCACCCTCTGTCCGCACAATTCGGAAACCATTACGTAATGACGACCATCCGTGTAAAAGAAAACGAGCCGTTTGACGTGGCTCTGCGCCGCTTCAAGCGCACCATCGAAAAGCTGGGCCTGCTGACCGATCTGCGCGCCCGCGAGTTCTACGAGAAGCCCACCGCCGAGCGCAAGCGCAAGAAGGCCGCCGCCGTCAAGCGCAACTACAAGCGCATCCGCTCGATGCAGCTGCCCAAGAAGCTGTACTGATCGGCGCAGCGGGGTCCTCGACCTCAAGCTATCCAAGAACCCGCGCCCGGGACGCCAGGCGCGGGTTTTGTTTTTCTCCGGAGATTTCCTATGTCCCTCAAAGACCAGATCAACGACGACATGAAGGCCGCGATGCGCGCCAAGGACAGCGAGCGCCTGGGCACCATCCGCCTGCTGCTGGCTGCGATGAAGCAGAAGGAAGTGGACGAGCGTGTCACGCTCGATGACGCCGCCGTGGTGTCCATCGTCGACAAGCTGATCAAGCAGCGCAAGGACTCGGTGGCCGCCTATGTGCAGGCCGCGCGCCAGGACCTGGCCGACAAGGAGAGCGCGGAGATCAAGGTGCTCGAGGCCTATCTGCCCCAGCGCCTCTCGGCCGAGGAAGTGGCCGCCGAGGTGAAGGCCATCGTGGCCGAACTCGGCGCCAAGGGCCCGGGCGACATGGGCAAGGTCATGGGCGTGGTCAAGACCCGTCTGGCCGGCAAGGCCGAGATGGGCCAGGTCTCGGCTGCCGTGAAGGCCGCGCTGGCGGGCTGAACGCCCGCCCCGGCCTCCCTTTACAAAGGGCGACCCTGACGCGCGACCAGCCAGGCTGGCGCGTCCTGCAGGCTGACCGGGCGCAGAAAGCGCGCCAGCGCCGCATCACCTACCGAGGTGCTCTCGGGCCGGGTGCTGCTGGGCCAGGGGCCGCCGTGCTGCTGCGCCGCTGTGACGGCCACACCCGTGGGCACACCGGCAAACAGCACCCGGCCGGCAATCGCCATAGCGCCGCGCACCAGCGCCTGCGCATCCGAACTCTCCGTCTGCGCGCCCCAGACCGTGACGGTCAGCGAACCGCCCACGGCCTGCAGCACCTGCAGGGCCTGGGCCACGCTGGCCGCACGCACCACGAGGCTGCTGGGACCGAAGACCTCTTCACGTAGCGCGGCCTTGGCGATGAAGGCTTCAGCACCGACCTGGGCCAGCACCGGGCGCGGCGGCTGGCCGGCCGCGGCCACCTCGTGCATGACGAAGCTCGCACCGGCCTCGCCCCAATGGGCGATGCCCTTCTCGAAATTGCTGCGCATACCCTGCGTGAGCATGGCGTGCGGGTTCTGGCCGGCCAGGGCCTGCGCCAGCTGCTGCACGAAAGCGTCGTTGATGCCACGTGCCTCTGCGTCGACATCCAGCAGCACGACCACGCCCGGGTTCGTGCAGAACTGCCCGCAGCCCAGGGCGATGGAGCCGGCCAGCGTGGTGGCCAGCTCGGCGCCCTTGGCCTGGAGTTCAGCCGGCAAGGCAATCACGGGGTTGATGGAGCCGAGTTCACCGAAGAAGGGAATGGGGCGCGGACGCGCTGCGGCCTCGGCCGCCAGCGCGGCACCGCCGCGCGTGGAACCCGTGAAGGCCGCCGCGGCCATGGCCGGGTGGCGCACGAGCTGCACGCCTACCTCGTTGCTCGCCCCCTGCACCAGGCCCACGAGGCCGGCCGGCAGCTTCTGGGCCGCGAGCACCTGCTGGATCAACTCCCAGGTCTGGCGGGTGAGCTGCGGATGACCCGGATGGCCCTTGATCACGACCGGGCAGCCGGCCGCCAAGGCGGAAGCCGTGTCACCACCAAGCACCGAGAAGGCGAAGGGAAAATTGCTGGCTGCGTACATGGCTACCGGGCCCAGGGGCACGGACCAGCGCTGCATGGCGGGATGACCTGCGGGCGGAGCGCCCGCCACGGCGGGATCGTCGACATATTCAAATGGCACACCGCGCTCGGCGATGTCGGCGAAACGGCGCAGCTGGAAGGCCGTGCGGTCGAGTTCGCCGTTGAGGCGCACCGGGCCCAGCGCGGTCTCCTGGTCGGCCAGGGCGACCAGGGCTTCACGACCGGCTTCGAGACCGGCAGCCAGGGCACGCAGCAGCGTGGCGCGTTGTGCGCCACTGCTGGCCTGCCAGAGCGGAAAGGCCGCAGCGGCGGCGTTGGCGGCGGCATCGATGTCGGCGGCCGTGGAGGCGGTCAGCGTACCCAGCACCTCGCCGGTGCGTGCGTTGTAGGAGGAGAAGGTGGTGCTCATGTCGTGTCTCAGGAATCAGCGCACCAGGCAGGGACGCTTGTGGTCGAATTTCCAGCCAGGGATCAGGTACTGCATGGCCATCGCGTCATCGCGCGCGCCCAGGCCGTGCTGCATGTACAGCTGGTGCGCCTTCTCGACCTCGACCATGTCGAGTTCCACGCCCAGGCCCGGCTTCTTGGGCACCTGCACATGGCCGCCGACGATCTGCAGCGGCTCCTTGGTCAGGCGCTGGCCGTCCTGCCAGATCCAGTGCGTGTCGATGGCCGTGACCTTGCCGGGCGCCGCGGCACCCACGTGGGTGAACATGGCCAGCGAGACGTCGAAATGGTTGTTGGAATGCGAGCCCCAGGTCAGGCCCCAGTCGCGGCAGGTCTGTGCCACGCGCACGGAACCGGCCATGGTCCAGAAATGCGGATCGGCCAGCGGAATGTCCACGCTCTGCAGTGCCAAAGCGTGCGCGAGCTGGCGCCAGTCGGTGGCGATCATGTTGGTGGCGGTGGGTAGGCCGGTAGCGCGGCGGAACTCGGCCATGACCTCGCGACCGCTGAAGCCGTCTTCGGCACCGCAGGGGTCCTCGGCGTAAGCGACCACGCCGCGCATGCGCTGGCCCAGACGGATCGCGTCCTTGAGCAGCCAGCCGCCGTTCGGGTCCAGGGTCACGCGCGCCTGTGGGAAGCGCTCGTGCAGCGCCGTGACCGCGTCGACCTCTTCGTCGCCGCGCAGCACACCGCCCTTGAGCTTGAAATCGTTGAAGCCGTAACGCGCATAGGCGGCCTCGGCCAGGCGCACCACAGCCTCGGGCGTCATGGCCTCTTCGTGGCGCAGGCGGAACCAGTCGTTGTCGGCATCCGGCTCGCTGGCATAGGGGAGATCGGTCTTCTTGCGATCTCCCACAAAGAACAGGTAACCCAGCATTTCCACGGACTCGCGCTGCTGCCCTTCGCCCAGCAGGGCCGCCACGGGCACGTCCAGGTGCTGGCCCAGCAAATCGAGCAGGGCCGATTCGACCGCGGTGACGGCATGGATGGCGGTGCGCAGATCGAAGGTCTGCAGGCCGCGGCCGCCGGCGTCGCGGTCGGCAAACGTGGCCTGCATCTGCTGCAGCACGCGCTGGTGCGCGCCGATGGGCTGGCCCACGACGAGCGCACGCGCGTCTTCCAGCGTCTGGCGGATCTTCTCGCCACCGGGCACCTCGCCCACGCCGGTGCGGCCGGCGTTGTCGCGCAGGATCAGCAGGTTGCGGGTGAAGAAAGGCGCATGGGCGCCGCTGAGGTTGAGCAGCATGCCGTCACGGCCGGCGACGGGGATGACGCGCAGCTCGGTGACGATGGGGGTCGTAGCGTTGGGCATGGACAGTAGCGTAGAGCGAAAAAACAAACCCGCCCCGGCTGTCTGGGCCGCGGGCGGGTGCCGGACCGGGATCAGTCAGCCGTGATCTTGCGGCTTTCGATCAGCTTCTTCCAGCGGGCGAACTCGGCCGCCTGGAAGGCCGTGAACTGGGCCGGCGTGCTGGCCACGATCTCGAAGCCCACGTCCAGCAGACGCGCCTTGATCTGCGGGTCGTTCAGGCCAGCGGCGATGGCGGCGTGCAGCTTGGTCTTGACGTCAGCCGGCAGGCCCTTGGGGCCGGCGATGGCCTGCCAGGAGTAGACGTTGGCGTCCTTGATGCCGGACTCTTCCAGCGTCGGCACATTGGGCAGCAGCGGCGAACGCTGGGCGCTGGTGATGGCCAGGGCCTTGAGCTTGCCGGCCTTGATCTGCGGCATGGCGGTGTTGATGTTCATGAAGGACGAGTCCACCTGGTTGCCCAGCAGGTCGTTCATCACCGGGCCGCCGCCCTTGTAGGGCACGTGGATGCCAGTGGTGCTGGTCTGCTGCCAGAAGAGTTCGGCCGTGAGGTGGTCGCTGCTGCCGTTGCCCGAGGACGCGAAGGTCATCTTGTTCGGATTGGCGCGCAGGAAGGCCAGCACGTCGTTGATCGAGTTGTGCGCCGAGGCCGCGGGCACCACGAGCACATTCGGCGCCTGCACGGCCACGCTGATGTAGTCGAAGTCGGTGAGCGCGTTGTAGGGCACCTTGGCGATGAGGTGCGGGGCGATCACATAGGGGCCGAGCGAAGCGACCAGCAGGGTGTGGCCGTCCGGTGCCGAGCGCGCCACCTGGCTGGCGCCGATGGTGCCCGTGGCACCGGCCTTGTTGTCGACGACGAAGGTGCCGCCGAGCTTTTCCTGCAGCTTGGGCGCGAGCACGCGCGCGATCTGGTCGGTCGAGCCACCCGGCGGGAAAGGCACGAGCAGGGTCACCGGTTTGTCCGGCCAGGCCCAGGCACTGCAGGCGGCAGCCGCCAGCGTCAGGGTGGTCAGCAACTTCTTCATGGTCATCTCCTTCATGGTTGTAAGAATGCAAAGGCGGACGTCTTTACTGGGGGCCCAGCTTCTTGATCAGCGCGGCGAGTTCGTCCATCTCGTCGGGCTTGAGGTCGGTGAGCGGTGCACGCACGGGGCCAGCGTCGTGGCCCACGAGCTTGGCGCCAGCCTTGACGATGCTCACGGCATAGCCGTGGCCCTTGTTCCGGATCTTCAGATAGGGCATGAAGAAGTCGCGCAGCAGGCGGTGCTGGGTGGCCATGTCGTCCTTGGCGACCGCGTGGTAGAAGTCCATCGCCGTCTTGGGGATGAAGTTGAACACCGCCGATGAGTACACCGGTGTACCCAGGGCCTTGTAAGCCGCGGCATAGACCTCGGCCGTGGGCAGGCCGCCGAGGTAGGCGAAACGGTCGCCCATGTGCATGTAGATCGAGGACATCAGTTCGATGTCGCCGATGCCGTCCTTGAAACCGATCAGGTTGGGGCAGCGCTCGGCCAGGATGGCCAGCGATTCGGGGGTGAGGCGGCAGACGTTACGGTTGTAGACGATGACGCCGAACTTCACGCTTTTGCACACCGCCTCCACATGGGCGATCAGGCCTTCCTGGCCGGCTTCGGTCAGGTAATGCGGTAGCAGCAGGATGCCGTGGGCACCGGCGCGCTCGGCTTCCTGCGCGCACTGGATGGCAAAGCGCGTCGGGCCACCGGCACCGGCAATGATGGGTACCTTGCCACGGCAGGTGTCGACCGCCGTCTTGATGATCTTCGGAAACTCATCGGCCGTCAGCGAGAAGAACTCGCCCGTGCCGCCGGCGGCGAACAGCGCACTGGCGCCATAAGGGGCCAGCCATTCGAGGCGGGCGGCATAACCCTTGGCATTGAAGTCACCCTGGGCGTCGAAATCCGTCAACGGGAACGACAGCAGTCCATGGGACATGATGGATTTGAGCTCTTGCGGATTCATGGGTCTCCTGTGGAATCGGCGGGTGGTAGTCAGACCGTCAAGTAGTGGCAGCCTTTGAATTTGTTGTCAGTCATCATACAACTTTGCATGAAGCTGTCAAACCCCTTCAGGCGGCTCGGAATCCGCGACGGGCCCGCTTACTTGCCGGTTTGCGGTGACAGGCCGGCGGCGCGGCGGCGGCGCTCGCGGCTGTTGGCCAGATGGGTGCGCATGGCTGCGCGGGCGGCCTCGACGTCCTGGCTGGCGATGGCGTCGTAGATGTTCTCGTGCTCGGCGTTGGCGCGCTGCAGGTAGTTGCGCTGGGCCTCCTGCGCCCCCGCCTCCGCCCCCAGGCGCGCGCGCGGGATGATCATGGCGCCCAGCGTGCCCATGAGTTCGGCGAAATGCGGGTTCTGGGTGGCACGCGCCACTTCGAGGTGGAACTGGAAGTCCGGCCCCACGGCGTCGCGCCCCTGGGCCAGGGCGGCCGAAAAGGCGTCCAGCGCCGAGCGCATCTGGACCAGGTTCTCCGGCGTGCGGCGCAGGGCGGCCAGCGCCGCGGCCTCGGTCTCCAGGCCGATGCGCAGCTCCAGCACGGCGATCACGTCGTGCAAGGTGCCCATCTGCTCGGGCGCGATGCGAAAGGCCGCGCCGTCACCCAGCCCCACCACGAAAGTACCGATGCCGTGGCGCGTTTCCACCAGGCCCGAGGCCTGCAGCTTGGAGATGGCTTCGCGCACCACGGTGCGGCTGACACCGAACTCTTCCATGATGGCCGCCTCGGTGGGCAGCTTGTCACCCGGGGCGATGCGCCCGTCGCGGATGCGGTCGCCCAGCGACTCCACCAGCTCCAGCGCCAGGGTCCGGGGACGGCGACGGACCGGCTGGGACAGCGATGCACTCATTAGGGTTTACCCTTGATTCTTGGCAATTGACATCGACACAACGAAGCTCGAAGATAGTTGTATGACAACATACGACAAAATGCAAGTCGTAACAGCACTGTAGCCGATCCGCCCCCGCACGCCGTTTCCAGCACCCCACATCTGCAGCCCGCGCGGACGACACCCCATCCCGACATGAATCCCCAGCCCATCATCATCCGCATGCAGGCCACCGACAACGTGGCCATCGTCGCCAACGAGGGCGGACTGCCTGCCGGCACAGCCCTGCCCGCCGAAGGCATCACCCTGCGCGACAAGGTGCCGCAGGCGCACAAGGTCGCGCTGGTCGACATCGCGGCCGGTGCGCCGGTGCTGCGCTACGGCGTGCCCATCGGTTACGCCAAGACCGCCATCGCGGCCGGCAGCTGGGTGCACGAACGCCTGCTGGACATGCCCGCGGCGCGCGAACTGCAGGGCCTGCCCATGGCCACGGTCAAGCCACCGCCGCTGCCGCCGCTGGAGGGCTACACCTTCGAGGGTTACCGCAACGCCGACGGCTCGGTGGGCACGCGCAACCTGCTGGCCATCACCACCACGGTGCAGTGCGTGGCCGGCGTGGTGGACGTGGCCGTGGAACGCATCCGCAAGGAGCTGCTGCCCAAGTATCCCAACGTCGACGGCGTGGTGGGCCTGGAACACACCTACGGCTGCGGCGTGGCCATCGACGCACCCGAGGCGCCGATCCCGATCCGCACTCTGCGCAATATCAGCCTCAACCCCAACTTCGGCGGCGAGGTCATGGTGATCAGCCTGGGCTGCGAGAAGCTGCAGCCCGAGCGCCTGCTGCCCCCGGGCAGCATCCCCATCAGCGGCGACGGCAAGGACACCGCGCTGGACGTGGTCTGCCTGCAGGACGCCGCACACGTGGGCTTCATGAGCATGATCGACCACGTCGTGGCCCAGGCCGACGTGCACCTGAAACGCCTGAATGCACGTCGCCGCGAGACGGTGCCCGCCAGCGAGCTGGTGGTCGGTGTGCAATGCGGCGGCAGCGATGCCTTCAGCGGCGTCACCGCCAACCCGGCCGTGGGTTATATGGCCGACCTGCTGGTGCGCGCCGGCGCCACCATCATGTTCAGCGAGAACACCGAGGTGCGCGACGCCGTGGAGCAGCTCACGAGCCGCGCCGCTACGCCCGAGGTGGCCTTGTCCATCGTGCGCGAACTGGGCTGGTACGACCAGTACCTGGAGCGCGGCCGTGTGGACCGCGCGGCCAACACCACGCCCGGCAACAAGGCCGGCGGTCTCTCGAACATCGTCGAGAAGGCCATGGGCTCCATCATCAAGAGCGGCACCGCGCCGATTGCCCACGTGCTCTCGCCTGGCAACAAGCTGAGCCGTGAGCAGCGTGGCCTGGTCTATGCCGCCACGCCCGCGAGCGACTTCATCTGCGGCACGCTGCAGCTGGCCGCGGGCATGAACCTTCACGTCTTCACCACCGGCCGCGGCACGCCTTACGGCCTGGCCGAGTGCCCGGTGGTCAAGGTGGCCACGCGCACCGAGCTGGCCAATCGCTGGCACGACCTCATGGACGTGAACGCCGGCCGCGTGGCTGATGGCGAGATCAACATCGAGCAAGCCGGCTGGGAACTGTTCCATCTGCTGCTCGACGTCGCCAGCGGGCGGAAGAAGACCTGGGCCGAGCAGTGGAAGCTGCACAACGCGCTCGTTCTATTTAATCCCGCACCCGTGACCTGAACCCCAGAGCACCTGATTTTCAAAACCATCAAGGAGACCCCCATGCTGTCCACCTTCCGCAAAACCTGGGCCGGCGTCCTACTGGCCGCCCTGGGCCTGGGCGCCACCGCCCAGACCGGTCCCATCAAGATCGTCGTGCCCTACCCGCCCGGCGGTTCGTCGGACATCATCGCGCGCGCCATCAGCCAGCCCCTGTCCGACGCGCTCAAGCAGCCCGTCATCGTCGAGAACCGCGCCGGCGCCAATGGCAACCTGGGCGCCGATCTGGTGGCCAAATCCAAGGCCGACGGCCTGACCCTGCTGCTGTGCGACACCGGCGCGCTGGCCATCAGCCCCTCGATCTACAAGCTGCCCTTTGACCCGTCCAAGGACCTGCGTGGTGTGACCATGCTGGCCTACTCGCCGCACATGCTGGTGGTCCACCCCTCGGTGCCGGCCAACAACCTCAAGGAGCTCGTTGAGCTGTCGAAGAAGTCGGAGCTCAACTTCGCCGTCACGGCCATGGGCAGCGCGCCGCATCTCGCGGGTGTGTCGGTGCAGCGCGCCAGCGGCGCGAATTGGGCCTACATCCCCTACAAGGGCGGCGTGCAGGCCGTGACCGACACCATCGCCGGCCAGACCCAGGTCACCATGAACGGCATGCTGGCCACTCTGCCCCATGTGCAGAGCGGCAAGCTCAAGGTGCTGGCCATCTCCAAGGGCTCGCGCATGCCCCTGGTGGCCAACATGCCCACGCTGGCCGAGCAGGGTCTCAAGGGCTTCGAGTCCGGCACCTGGCAAGGCGTGCTCGTGCCCGCGGGCACGCCCAAGGCTGTGGTCGACAAGCTCAACGCCGCCCTGGTGCAGGTCATCCGTAGCCCCGAGGTGCGCAGCCGCCTGACGGCCCAGGGCGCCGAGGTCGTGACCATGGCGCCTGAAGAGCAGGACAAGTTCTTCAACAAGGAACGCGCGCGCTGGCAGGCCGTGGTCAACGAGGCCCAGATCAAGCTGGACTGAGCCGCGGCTGTCCCGTATGCAAAAGGGCCGCCCATGGGCGGCCCTTGTTTTTTACGCGGCGCGGCGTCAGCTGCCCGCCACCTTCATCCGGTTGATCAGGATCGAGCCCACGGTCTTGGCACCGTAGTTGTAGGCGTCGGCCCCTACGGCAGTGATGCCCATGAGCATGTCCTTCATATTGCCGGCGATGGTGATCTCCTGCACCGGGTAGGCGATGCGGCCCTTCTCCACCCAATAGCCGCTGGCGCCACGCGAGTAGTCGCCCGTCACGTAGTTCACGCCCTGACCCATGAGTTCGGTCACAAAAAGGCCCGTGCCCAGTTTCTGCAGCATGGCGTCGAGGTCGTCGCCCGGCTGCGTCTGGCGCGAGCTCAGGATCAGGTTGTGCGAACCACCGGCATTGCCCGTGGTCTTCATGCCCAGCTTGCGCGCCGAATAGCTGCTCAGGAAATAGCCCTGCACGCGACCGGCCTCGATGATCGAACGCGCCTGCACGCGCACGCCTTCCTCGTCGAAGGGCGAGCTGCCCTTGCCGCGCAGCAGGAAGGGATCCTCCAGCACATCGATGTGGCCGGGCAGCACCTGCGTGCCCAGCGAGTCGAGCAGGAAGGAGCTCTTGCGGTAGAGCGCGCCACCGCTGAGCGCCTGCACCAGCGCGCCCATCAGCCCGGCGGCCAGCGGAGATTCGAAGAGCACGGGCACTTCGCGCGTGCTGATCTTGCGCGCCTTGAGGCGGCTCAGCGCGCGTTCGGCGGCGTAACGGCCAATGGCTTCGGGCAGGGCCAGGTCTTCGGGGTGGCGGTGCGAGCTGTACCAGTAGTCGCGCTGCATGTCCTCGCCCTTGCCCGCGATGGGCGAGACCGAGATGGAGTGGCGCGAGCTGGCGTAGCCGCCGCGGAAACCCCGCGTGTGGGCGCTGAAGAAATGCGACTGCTGGGCCGAGACGGCTGCGCCCTCGCTGTTGGTGATGCGCTTGTCGGTCTGGAAGGCAGCGGCCTCGGTGGCACGTGCCAGCTCGGCGGCTTCTTCGCTGCGGATGGCCCAGGGATGGAAGAGGTCGAGCTCGCGCCCGGCCTCGTCGTGGCGCACGATGTCCTCGGCGTCGGGCAGACCGGCCACCGGGTCTTCGGCGGTGAAGCGCGCGATGTCGTAGGCGGCCTGCACGGTCTGCTCGATCGCCGCGCGCGAGAAATCGGAGGTGCTGGCATTGCCACGCCGCTGGCCCAGGTAGACGGTGACGCCGAGGGACTTGTCGCGGTTGCGCTCCACGTTCTCCAGCTCGCCCTTGCGCACCGAGACGCTCAGGCCGCAGCCTTCGGAGGCCTCGGCCCCCGCATCGGTGGCACCGAGCTTCTTGGCGTGGGCCAGGGCGGCATCCACCAGTTCTTCAAAAGTGTCGCGGCTGTAGCTGAAACCGCTGTCAGCGCCGGTGTGGGCACGGGGATCGGGTTTGTTCATGGCGAGGCTATGATACTTGCCCGTGCGCCTGGAAACGGCGCCTCCTCCAATATCCCCCAGACATGTCGCGCAAACCCAAAAAAGGCTATTACGTCAGAGGCCAGTTCGTCGCCGAAGGCAGCGAACTCGACCTGGAACTCAAGCGCGAGCTCAAGGGTGACGTGGACATCAGCCGTACCGACCTCAAGCGCGAAAGCACCGAGCTGCAGAAACTCGGTGAAGAGCTGCTGACGCTGCGCGCCGACCTCATGGAAAAGCTGGACCTGCCGGACAAGCTGGTCGACGCCCTGGCCGAAGCCAAGCGCATCACCAACTTCGAGGGCAAGCGTCGCCAGATGCAGTATGTAGGCAAGCTCATGCGCCAGCTCGACCCCGAGGCACGCGAAGCCGCACGCGCCGCGCTGGTGGAACAACACATGCCCTCGGCCCGCGAGACCGCCCTGCTGCACACGGCCGAGCAATGGCGCGACCGACTGATCGCCAGCGATGACGCGCTGGCCCAGTGGATGGCTGACTTCCCGCAGACCGACAGCCAGCAACTGCGCGCCCTGGTGCGCCAGGCGCGCAAGGACGCCCCGCCCGTGGGCAAGGCCGAGGTGTCGCAGGGCCTGGCACCGCGCCAGGGCCGCGCCTACCGCGAGATCTTCCAGCTGGTGCGGGAGCTGCTCGCTGCCGTCGACGCGTCCGATGCTGAACACGCCCCCGAGAACCCCGATGAGTAATTTCGACCCCCTCAAGATCGGCATCGTCTCCATCAGCGACCGCGCCTCCAGCGGCGTCTATGAAGACAAGGGCCTGCCCGCGCTACAGGACTGGCTCACGCGTGCCCTCAGGAACCCCATCACCTTCGAACCACGGCTCATCCCCGACGAGCAGGCACGCATCAGCGCCACGCTGATCGAGCTGGTCGATGCCGGCTGTTCGCTGGTGCTCACCACCGGTGGCACCGGCCCGGCCCTGCGCGACGTCACGCCCGAGGCCACGCTGGCCGTGGCGCACAAGGAGATGCCGGGTTTCGGCGAGCAGATGCGCCAGATCAGCCTGAAGTTCGTGCCGACCGCCATCCTCTCGCGCCAGGTGGCCGTGATCCGCGACAAATCGCTGATCATCAACCTGCCGGGCCAGCCCAAGTCCATCCAGGAAACGCTCGAAGGACTCAAGGATGCCGAGGGCAAATCGGTGGTGGCGGGCATCTTCGCGGCGGTGCCCTACTGCGTGGACCTGATCGGTGGCCCCTACATGGAAACCAACGACGAGGTCTGCAAGGCCTTCCGTCCCAAGTCAGCCATCCGCGCACCCAGGGCCTGAACTCCTGTGCCCCTGACGCACCTGCTGCTCGCCCTGGCCGTGGTCGCGGTCTGGGGCAGCAATTTCGTCGTCATCAAGTTCGGCCTCACCGAGCTGCCGCCCCTGTTGCTGGCCACGATGCGCTTTGCGCTCAGCGCCCTGCCCTGGCTTTTCTTCATCCGCCGACCCGCCGTGGCCTGGCGCTACCTCGTGGGCTACGGCGTGCTCATGGGCTTCATGTTCGGTCTGCTCTTCCTGTCCATGCGCAGCGACGTGACGCCGGGCCTGGCCTCGCTGCTCATGCAGTCCCAGGTCTTCATGACGCTGCTGCTCGTGGCCTGGCTGCAGCACGAGCGCATGCCGCGTATCCAGTTCGCCGGCCTGAGCCTGGCCACCACGGGCTTTGCGCTGATCGCCTGGGCTGGATTCACGCAGGCGCACGACGTCACGCCGCTGGGCCTGGGTCTCGCACTGAGCGGCGCCTTCTGCTGGGCCTGCGCCAACGTGGTCTCACGCAGCATCGGCAAGGTCGACATGCTGGGCTTCATGGTCTGGAGCTCGATCTTTGCCGTGCCGCCCCTGCTGGTGCTGAGCCTGAGCTTCGAAGGCGTGGCTGCCATCACCGAGGCGCTGCCACGCGCCAGCCTGGCCGCCTGGGCGGCCATGCTCTGGCAGGCCCTGGGCAACACACTGTTCGGATTTGGCGCCTGGGGCTGGCTGCTGGCGCGGCACCCGGCCGCCACCATCACGCCCCTGGCGCTGCTGATCCCGGTCTTCGGCATGGGTAGCTCGGCGCTGATCCTGGGTGAACCGCTGCAGGCCTGGAAGCTGGGCGCGGCGGCGCTGGTGATGGCCGGACTAGCGGTCAGCGTGCTGGGCGCGCGGTGGCGCGCCCGTTGATCACTTGCCGATCAGCTGGTTGAGCTTGTCTTTTTCGAACTGCTCTTCGCGCGCCGCATCGCAGGGCACGCAGTCGGCAGCGGCCTTGCTGGTCGAGAGCTTCTCGATGGCCTGCCAGAGCAGCGCGATCTGGTGCTCGTGGCCTGAGGCGTTGTCGACCAGACCGCGCAAGGCCTGGCTCAGCGGATCATCTTCCAGCGTGATGCCGTAAGCCGTGAACTTCTTTTCCGGCGCGGTCACGTCGGCGCTCTGCCCTTCCTTGGACGGAATGATGCGCGCCGGAATACCCACCGCCGTGGCGCCCGCGGGCACGGGCTTGATCACCACGGCATTGCTGCCGATCTTGGCGCCGTCACCCACCTCGAAGCCGCCCAGCACCTTGGCGCCCGCGCTCACCACCACGTCCTTGCCCAGCGTGGGATGGCGCTTGGTGCCCTTGTAGAGCGAGGTACCGCCCAGCGTGACACCGTGGTAGATGGTGCAGCCATCGCCCACCTCGGCCGTCTCGCCGATGACCACGCCCATGCCATGGTCGATGAAGACGCGCTGCCCGATCCTGGCGCCCGGGTGGATCTCGATGCCCGTGAGCCAGCGGCTCATGTGCGAGATGAAACGCCCCAGCCACTTCAGGCCGTGCGTCCAGCACCAGTGGCCCCAGCGGTGCATCACGATGGCGTGCAGACCCGGATAGCAGGTCAGCACCTCCCAGGCGCTGCGCGCGGCCGGGTCACGGTCGAGGATGCACTGGATGTCGGAGCGAAGGCGGGCAAACATGGGAGCTAGTCTAGCGCTTGGCACGAGACGCTGTTTCCAGCATGGCCTTGGCAACACCTCTGAGGATATGGACTTCCTCCTGGGTCAGTTGCGCACGGTTGAACAAGGCGTTGAGGCGCGGCATGAGTTTCTTGGGCGCCTGCGGGTCGAGGAAATCCACCGCTACCAGGGCCTGCTCCAGATGCGCCAGCAGGCCGGCCAGCTGGGGCGCGTCGGCCCGCACGGGCGGGGCCGTGGCCTCCTGCACCGCAAAACCGCCCAGGGCCATCCGCCATTCGTAGGCGATGAGCTGCACGGCCGCGGCCAGGTTGAGCGAGCCGAAGGTCGGGTTGGTCGGGATGCTGAGACAGGTGTGGCAACGGTACACGTCTTCGTTGCGCATGCCGAAGCGTTCGGACCCGAAGAGAAACGCCACGCCCTGCGCGCCCGCCTCGGGTGTGGCCGTCTGGGCCAGCTGGGCGAAGTGCTCGCGCGGCGCGCGCGTGGGCGGTCCGAAGTCGCGCGGGGTCATGGCCGTGGCGCACAGATGCGTCATGCCCTCCAGCGCCTCATCGAGGGTCTCGACGATGCGGGCTTTCTCCAGCACATCGTTGGCACCGCTGGCGCGTTCGATCGTTTCCTGGCGCCGCAGCACATTGGCCCAGCGCGGCGCCACCAGCACCAGTTCATCAAAGCCCATGACCTTGAGCGCCCGCGCCGCCGCGCCCACATTGCCGGCATGGCTGGTCTGGATCAGGACGAAGCGGGTGCGGAATCCGGGGCTGGACGGGTCGGTTTGCATCAAAAACAGGCAAGACGGGTAGAATCTCGTCTATTGTCGCCGCCCGCATCGCCGGACGGCGTTTTTGTTCTTCGCTCACCGGGGGACGCGGCATGTTCGCGGCCCCCTCAACGCCTCACAATTTATGTCGTCCCCCAATCTGCACCCCATGCTCAACGTGGCCATCAAGGCCGCCCGCGCCGCCGGCGCCATCATCAACCGCGCCGCTCTCGATGTCGAATCGGTGCGCGTCTCGCAGAAACAGGTGAACGACTTTGTGACCGAGGTCGACCACGCCAGCGAAGAAGCCATCATCGACACCCTGCTCACCGCCTACCCGGGCCACGGCATCTGGGGTGAAGAAACGGGCCGCACGCGCGGCGCCAAGGATTCAGACCACGTCTGGATCATCGACCCGCTGGACGGCACCACCAACTTCATCCACGGCTTCCCGGTCTATTGCGTGAGCATCGCGCTCACCGTCAAGGGCAAGGTCGAGCAGGCCGTGGTCTACGACCCCACCCGCAACGACCTCTTCACCGCCACCAAGGGCCGGGGCGCCTTCCTCAACGAGCGCCGCATCCGTGTGAGCAAGCGCACCCAGCTCTCGCAAAGCCTGATCTCCACCGGCTTCCCCTTCCGCAAGGGCGACAACTTCCAGGCCTACCTGGCCATGATGGGCGAGGTCATGCAACGCACCGCCGGCCTGCGCCGCCCCGGTGCCGCCGCGCTGGACCTGGCCTATGTGGCTGCGGGTTTCACCGACGGTTTCTTCGAGACCGGCCTGAGCCCCTGGGACGTGGCCGCAGGCTCGCTGCTGGTCACCGAGGCCGGCGGCCTGGTGGGCAACTTCACCGGTGAGCCCGAGTTCATGGAACACAAGGAATGCCTGGCCGGCAACCCGCGCATCTACGGCCAGCTCGTGCCCATCCTGCACAAGTACAGCAAGTTTGCCGGTGCCGGTGAAAAAGCCCAGGCGCGCCAGAACGCCGAGAAGCTCACGCTGTCCGGCAACAGCAGCGAAGCCGGCGACGAGCGGGATCAGGGCAACTTCGAGTAAGTCCGCCGTCCCAGGTCGCGCGAGCTAGGCGGGGATCACCGTGTGCCCGAGCGGCCCCGGCCGTCCGAACAGATAGCCCTGGAACACGGTGCAGCCGTTGTCCAGCAGGAACTGGCGCTGCCCCTCGCTCTCCACCCCCTCGGCCACGGCCTGCAGCTCCATGCTCTGGGCCAGGGCGAGGATGGTGCGCACGATGGCCGCGTCGTTCGGATCGGTCAGCACGTCGCGCACAAAGCCCTGGTCGATCTTGAGCTGGTCCAGCGGCAGGCGCTTGAGGTAGCTCAGCGATGAGTAGCCGGTGCCGAAGTCGTCCAGCGCAAAGCGCACGCCGCGCTCGCGCAGCGCCCCCATCTTGCGGATCGCGTCCTCCACGTCGGAGATCAGCACGCTCTCGGTGAGTTCGAGCTTGAGGCGCTGCGGGTCGGCGCCCGTCTCCTCCAGCACGGCCTGCACCTGGGCCACGAAGTCGTTCTGGCGGAACTGGCGCGCGCTCACATTGACCGCCAGGCTCAGCTCGCGCGTGGCCGGCTCACCGGCCCAGGCCACGAGCTGGCGGCAGGCCGTGCGCAGCACCCACTGGCCGATGTTCAGGATCAGGCCGCTCTGCTCGGCCAGGGCGATGAACTCGGCCGGCGACACCAGGCCGCGCCGCGGATGGCGCCAGCGCAGCAAGGCCTCGTAGCCCAGGATGCGGCTACGCCCGTCGACCACGGGCTGGTAGTGCAGCAGCAGCTCGTCGCGCTGCAGGCCCGTGCGCAGGTCGGCGTCGAGCGCCGCGCGCGCGAGCACGGTGGCCTGCATCTGCGGATCGAAGAAGCGCAGGGTGTTGCGCCCGGCCGCCTTGGCCTGGTACATGGCCACATCGGCACGCTTGAGCAGCTCGTCCACACCCAGGATGGCGCCCGAGAACAGCGTGATACCGATGCTGGGCGAACTGTTGTGCTCGCGACCGACCAGCTCGTAGGGCGCGTTGAGGCGCTTGAGGATCTTCTCGGCCACCAGCTCGGCCTGGCGCGCGGCATCGGTGTCGCTCTCGTTGAGGTCTTCGAGCATCACCACGAACTCGTCGCCGCCAAAGCGCGCGGCCGTGTCACCCTCGCGCAGGCAGGACACCAGGCGCAGCGCCACCTGTTCGAGCAGCAGGTCGCCCACATCGTGGCCCAGGGTGTCGTTGAGGTCCTTGAAATTGTCCAGGTCGATGAAGAGCAGCGCACCATAGCGTTTGCTGCGCGCGCTCGTGACCTGGGCGTGGGCCAGCCGGTCCATCAGCAGGCGGCGGTTGGGCAGGCCCGTCAGCGTGTCGTAGAAGGCCAGGCGCTGGGTCTCGTCTTCGGCGCGCTTGCGCTTGCTGATGTCACGCCCGATGCCGCGGTAGCCCTTGAAGACGCCGCGCTCGTCGAAGAAAGGCGCCCCGCTCACGGCGACCCAGTAGGTCTGGCCTTCAGCGTCCAGGCGCTGCATCTCCAGATCGCGGAAGGGCTGGTGCGATTCGAGCACCCGGCGGTGCAGGGCCCAGTCCTCCTCGCTCAGGTTCATGGCCCCGAGCTCCCAGCGCGTCTTGCCGATGCTGTCAGCCTGGGTCATGATGGACTTGCCCTCGCGGTAGCCCGCAAAGCTCGTGAAGCGGAACTGCGCGTCGGTTTCCCAGTACCAGTCGGACGACAGGTCGGTGAGGCTGCGGAAGCGGGACTCGCTCTCCTGCAGGCGCTGCTCGGCCAGCTTGCTCTCGGTGATGTCACGCACCGCGCCATACGAGGCCAGCTTGCCGTCGGCCTCGCGCACCGTGACCGAATTGCCGCGCACCCAGCGGGTGCCGCCCCCGGGCTGGCGCACGCGGAACTCGTGCTGCCAGACCCCACCGTCATGATGCGAGGCGCGCATGGACTCGAACAGCGCGGGCATGTCCTCGGGCTCGATCGACGCGAACAGCGTACGCGCATCTTGCCGTACCGCCTCAGGTCGGACGTGGAACATGCTGCGCACGCTTTCGTTGATGAAAGGAAAGCTCACATGGCCGTCGTCGCGCTGCTGGTACTGGAACAGCACGTCCGGCACGCGGCTGGTGAGCTTCTCGATGAACTCCAGCTTGTCCTGCAGTGCGCTGGTAGCCTGGCGCTCGGCGGTGATGTCCTGGATCACGCCAAAGTCGATGGGCTCACCCCGGGCGTTGAACTGGCGGTGCAGACTGGAGCGCAGCCACACCTGCGCACCGTCGACGCGGAAGGCGCGGTATTCGAAAGGTACGCCCCGCATCGCGAGACGCTCTTCGCTGAACATGGCCAAGTCATCCGGGTGGATGGATCGCCGGGCCTGCTCGCTGCTCATCACCGACGTGCTGTCCGGGTCCAGGCCACGGATCATGCGCAAGCCCTTGGACCAGACGATCGTCTGCCCATCCGGCGAGGCGATCCAGTAACCAACGCCGGCCAGGCGCTCGGTCAGTTCATGCAGGGCCAGCTGCTGGCTCAGCTGCTCGTTGGCTTGCGCCAGCGCCAGCTCGCCCGCGCGCAAGGACTCCTCGGCCATGCGCTCGATCGTGACGTCCTTGACGTACATCAGGATGTGCTTCTCGCCCGCCACATCGATCAGGGTGCCGTTGAGACGCACCAGGCGCTTGCCCTTGTCCTTGAAGGAGACGATGACGTCCTGGTCCCGCAGACGGCCGCTGACCCTGAGCTCGGCCAGGGCCGCGTCGCGGGTGTCGTGATCCGACCAATAGCCGATCTCCACCACCGTGTGGCCGATGACCTCGTCGCGCGTGAACCCTGTGAGCGCCAGCCACTCGCGATTGACGTCAACGATCAGGCCGTCTTCCAGGCGCGACAGGCCGATGGCCTCGGGGCTTTCGTCGAAAGCGGCCGTGAACAGCTGCTCCGTGTGGCGACGCTGGCGCTCCAGCAACTCCCAGTCCCGCTCGCGCAGCTGCAGGCGTGCCTCGGCCTCACGCAACTGTGCGCGCAGTCGTTCCAGCTCACCCTTGTCGTCTGAAGAACCCATGTGTATCGATGCGCACGGCTCGCCGCCGCGTCAGGACGCGGCACGGGTCACCCGTGCATGGTGCATGTTAATCGACCACTCCCGCCCCTCGGTCCGCGCGGGCCCAATAAATGCGCAAAGCCGGTATTCCTGCCGCCTTGCGGTGGATCCATCTACCCGCTCGCGGCGCAGGGGCATGCCGTGCCCCGCACGACAGTGCGCGGCCCAGCGGCTAGAGTGACGCCCGAGGATCCCGTCCCCACCATGTCCAAGCCCACCGGCCACAAAGGCAACAAGCAGTCCCTGCCCAGCAAGCCCTGCACAGCTTGCGGCCGGCCCATGAGCTGGCGCAAGAAGTGGGAAAAGAACTGGGAGCAGGTCAAGTACTGCTCCGAAGCCTGCCGCCGTGCCGGCGCGGTGCGCCCGTCCGCATGAGCCCGCTGCGCGCCCTCGTCATCGTGCTGGGCGACCAGCTCGACCTGCAGGCCGCCGCCTTCGACGGCTTTGATCCCGCGCAGGACCGCGTCTGGATGGCCGAGGTGGCCGAGGAATCCACCCACATCCCCTCGGGCAAGCCGCGCAGCGTGCTGTTCCTGAGCGCCATGCGCCATTTCGCGCAGGAACTCGCCGCGGCCGGCCGGCCGCTGCACTATGTGCGGCTCGACGATGCCGCCAACCGGGGCAGCCTGGCCGCCCAGCTGGCGCAGGACCTGAAGCAACTGCGGCCGCAGCAGCTGATCCTGACCGCGCCGGGCGACTGGCGCGTGCTCAAGGCCCTGCAGGCCACGGCCGCAGCGGCCGGCCTGCCCCTGGAGCTGCGCGACGACCGCCACTTTTACACCACGGTGCGCGACTTCGCCGCCCATGCCAAGGGGCGCAAGAGCCTACGCATGGAGTACTTCTACCGCGAGCAGCGCAGGAAGCACGGCGTGCTCATGGAGGGCGACCAGCCCGCCGGTGGCCAGTGGAATTTCGATGCCGAAAACCGCCAGGCCTTCGGCCCCCAGGGCCCGGGCTTCGTGCCGTCGCGCAGCCGCTTCGAGCCCGACGACATCACGCGCGAGGTCATGGCCCTGGTGCAGCAGCGTTTTGCCTCGCACCCGGGCGAGCTGGAGAGTTTTGCCTGGCCTGTCACACGCGCCCAGGCCCTGCAGGCGCTCGACGACTTCATCACGCAGCGCCTGCCCGATTTCGGTCGCTGGCAGGACGCCATCTGGCCCGGTGAACCCTGGCTCTACCACGCGCAACTCGGTGCGGCGCTCAATCTCAAGCTGCTGAACCCGCGCGAGGTCGTGGCCGCCGCCGAGGCCGCCTACCGCGCGGGCCGGGTGCCATTGGCGAGCGCCGAAGGCTTCATCCGCCAGATCCTGGGCTGGCGCGAGTACGTGCGGGGCATCTACTGGACGCAGATGCCGGACTATCTGGAGCACAACGCGCTCGACGCCCATCAACCCCTGCCCGCCTGGTACTGGGACGGCCGCACCGACCTGGCCTGCCTGCGCGACGCCATCACCCAGACGCTGGAACACGGCTACGCGCACCATATCCAGCGCCTCATGGTCACCGGCCTCTACGCGCTGCTGCTCGGTGTGGAGCCGAAGGAGGTGCACGCCTGGTACCTCGGCGTCTACGTCGATGCCGTGGAATGGGTGGAGCTGCCCAACACCCTGGGCATGAGCCAGCATGCCGACGGCGGCCTCATGGCCAGCAAGCCCTACATCGCCAGCGGCAAGTACATCGAACGCATGAGCCCGCTGTGCCGCGGCTGCCGTTACGACCCGGCGCAGCGCACGGGCGAAACTGCCTGTCCCATCACCACGCTGTACTGGGACTTCCTGCTGCGCCACGAGGCGCGGCTCGCGGCCAACCCGCGCACCGCCCTGCAGGTCAAGAACCTCGCGCGGCTCGACGCCACCGAACGCCAGGCCATCGAGCAGCGTGCCGACGCCATCCGCCGCGGCGAGGTCGGGGCACTGCCATGAACGCGCCCCCGGGCCAGGCCGCCGCCCGCGCGCGGCTGGCCGCGGTGCGCCCGCAGGACTACGCGCGCACGCGCAACCACCTCGACGGTGCCGTCACCGGCCTCTCGCCCTACCTCACGCACGGCCTGCTGACCTTGCCCGAGGTCCTGGCCGACGTGCTGGCGCGTGAGGAGCTGCCGGTGCAGCACAAGCTGGTCTTCGAACTCGGCTGGCGCGCCTACTTCCGCCATGTCTGGGCGCACCGCGGTGCGGGCATCTTCGAGTCGCTGCACCCAGGGCCGCTGCCCGATGCCGCCTACGCGCGCGCGCTGCCCGCCGACCTCCGCGAGGCGCGCACCGGCCTGCCCGTGATCGACCAGGCAGTGCGCACGCTCTACGCCACGGGCACGCTGCACAACCATGCGCGCCTGTGGCTGGCCAGCTATGTGGTGCACCTGCGCAAGGTGCACTGGCGCGCCGGCGCCGACTGGCTCTACGCCCACCTGCTCGACGGCGACCTCGCGAGCAACCACCTGAGCTGGCAGTGGGTGGCGGGCACCGGCAGCCACCAGCCCTATCTCTTCAACGCCGAAAACGTGGCACGCCACGCGCCGGCGGCCTGGCACTGCGCGGGCTCCGCCCTCGACACCTCCTACGAGCAGCTGCAGGCCTGGGCGCGCGATGCGCAGCTGGTGCTTGCTCACACGGACGCGCCGGGCGTCGTCGAACCGGCGCTCTGCACTGAAGCGCCTGCCACGCTGGCCCTGTCGCCGCCCGATCCCGCGGCGCTGCAGGGCTGCAGCGTCTGGCTCATCCACCCGTGGTCGCTGTCGGCGCCGCCCGACGACCTGCCCGCCGACACCGTGCTGCTCGGCGTCTACCCGGCGGACTTCCACCGGCAGCATCCCTGGTCGTCCGCGCGCTGGCATTTCGTCGATGCCGGCATGGCCGAACTCACGCCCTGGCGCTGTCTCGCCGACGCCCGGACACTGCAGCCCCTGCTGGCCGGCGCACGGCAGGTGCTGGCCTGGGCCGAGCCCCATCTGCCCCACTGGCTGGGCCAGGTGGCACAGCTGCGCCAGCCCGTGCCGCTGTTCGCGCCCGAGCCGCGGCGCTGCGACTCCTTCTCGCAATGGTGGACCCGCGCCACCCGCGGCCGGCGTCAGGCCAGCGAGCTGCTGCAAGACCACGGCGCGCGCAAGGCTGCACTTTTGGACTATCCTCTGCCCCGCTCCCAACCCTCATCCGGACCATGACCGCGAAAAACGTCCTGGGCACGCCGCTCGTGCCCTGCTCCTACGACCCGCTGACCGGCTACTTCCGTGACGGCTGCTGCAACACCGACGCACAGGACAGCGGCTCCCACGTGATCTGTGCCCGCGTCACACAAGCCTTCCTTGAGTTCTCCTCGGCTCGCGGCAATGACCTCTTCATGCCACGGCCCGAGCATCGCTTCCCGGGCCTCAAGGCCGGTGACCGCTGGTGCCTGTGTGCGCTGCGCTGGAAAGAGGCCTTCGAGGCCGGTGTCGCGCCCCCGGTGGTGCTCGAGAGCACGCACGCACGCGCGCTGGACTACGTCACCATCGCGCAGCTGCGCGCGCACGAATACCAGCGCCAGCCGAGCCAGCCATGAACCAGCCCCCTCGCGTCGTCGCACTGCTGGGTTACGGTGGCCTGCTGCCCTTTGCCCTGGGCGCGCTGGGCCTGCTGCTCATGCCCAAGGGCCACGCACTCTGGCAGGCCATGCTGCTGGGCTATGCCGCCATCATCCTGAGCTTCGTCGGCGCCCTGCACTGGGGTTTCGCCATGAGCGCCTCCGCGGCCGACGCCCCCGGGCTCTACAGCTGGAGCGTGGTGCCGGCGCTGCTGGGCTGGGTGGCCCTGCTGCTGCCCGGCGTGCTGCCCTTGCTGGGCAGCGATCTGCGTTCAGGCACGGTGCTCGCGGCCGCGCTGCTCATCGTGGCCTATGCCGCGCACTACCTGCAGGACCGGCGCTTGACGCGCCGGCAGGCGCTGCCCGCCTGGTACCTGCCGCTGCGTCTGCGTCTGAGCAGCGGTGCCGTGCTGGCCCTGGCCGTGCTGATCGCACAGGCCTGAACCGTCCCCAGACTCAGCGAGGCGCGGCGAGCAGGCTCACGTGCGCGGCCACCACGCGCCAGCCCGCGGGTGTGCGCATCCAGGTCTGGCTCTGGCGGCCCGTGGCCGTGCTGCCCTCGCGGCGGAACTCGGTGTTGGCGGTGGCGAAGTCGCGTCCGTAGGTGGTGATCACCGTGTTGTAGATCTCGCGCATCAGCCCGGCCGAGGGGCGGCCCGCGCGGAAGTCCTGGATCGCCTTGTAGCCATACAGGTTCTCGGTGGCGCCATAGCGCAGCGTGTGCGGGCTGTCCCAGAACAGCTCGTCGAGCACCTCGACCTTGTTGTGCACCAGTGCGTCTTCGTAACGGGCGAAGGCGGCCTGCATTTCGGCCAGCACCTCGGGCAGATTGATGTCCATGGCGGTGTTCATGCGGCGAGTTTCGCCGATTCGGCGGTCTCACCCAGGTAGGCCTGGGCCAGCGCCCCATCGGCCGCGATCTGCGCCGCCGTGCCCTGGGCCACGATGCGCCCACCTTCGATCACATAGGCGCGGTCGGCCAGGGCCAGCGCCAGGCCGGCCATCTGGTCCACCAGCAGCAGGGTCATGCCTTCCTTGCGCAGCTGGTCCAGTGCGGCAAAGAGCTCGGCAATGATCTTGGGCGCCAGGCCCAGCGAGGGCTCGTCCAGCAGCAGGATGCGCGGGCGCGACATCAGCGCACGCGCGATGGCCAGCATCTGCTGTTCACCGCCCGAGAGCAGGCCTGCACGCTGGTGCAGGCGCTCGCGCAGGCGCGGGAAACGCTGCAGCTGTTCTTCCACGCGCGCCTCGCGGTCCGCGGGCTGCAGGAAGGCGCCGAGGCGGATGTTGTCGAGCACGCTGAGTTCGGGGAAGACCTGGCGGCCTTCGGGCACCAGCACCACGCCCTGGGCCACCACCTGCTCGGCGCCCAGGTTCTTGAGCTCGCGCCCTTCGAGATGGATGCCACCCTGCACCGGCCTATGCAGACCGGCCAGCGCCTTCATCAGCGTAGACTTGCCCGCGCCGTTGGCACCCAGCAGAGCCACGACCTCGCCCTGGCGCACCTGCAGATCGATACCGTGCAGCACGGGCTCGGCGCCATAACCGGCCACGAGCTGGCCCACGCCCAGCATCTCCGGGCGCTCCGTCGTGTCAGTTGCGCGCGGTCCGCCGCCCTCCAGGGACTCACCGAGGTAAGCCTGCTGCACCGCCGGGTTGGCCTGCACCTCGGCGGGCGTGCCCACGGCCAGGCGCACACCGGCGTCGAGCACCACCACCTGGTCGCTGATGCCCATCACCAGCGTCATGTCGTGTTCGACCAGCAGCACGGTCACCCCCGCGTCGGCAATACGCCGCAGCAGCGTGCCCAGACGCTCCTTGTCCTCACGCGAGAGGCCAGCCGCGGGCTCGTCGAGCAGCAGGGCCTCGGGGTCGCTCGCCAGCGCACGCGCAATCTCCACCAGGCGCCGGTCCACATGCGGCAGGTCGGCCGCCAGCGTGTCCGGGTGGCCCGTATAGCCACAGTACGCGATGAGTTCACGGGCGCGCGCCGTCAGCGCCGGATCGACGCGACCTGCCGCACCCAGCAGCGGGCCCAGGCGGCCGCGGTGCATGGCCAGCACCACGTTGTCGAGCACGCTCAAGGAACCGAAGAGCTGCGAGGTCTGGTAGGTGCGCGCCACGCCGCGGCGCGCGATCTGCATCGCACTCTGGCCGGTCAGGGGCGCATCGCCCAGCGCAAACGCGCCGCTCGTGGGCAGGTAGAAGCCACCCAGCATATTGAGCGCGGTGGACTTGCCCGCGCCGTTGGGCCCGATCAGGCTGGTCACGGCCGCGGCCGGTGCGCTGAAGTGCAGCTCGGACACGGCACGCACGCCGCCGAACTGCATGGTCAGGCCCTGGGCGGCGAGGGACTGGCGCGGACGCTGCGGCAGGCTCAGCGTCTCCACCCGGGCGGCCACCGCACTGACCGGCAGTGCCGGCCACAGGCGCAGCTTGAGACGCCGCGCCAGGCCCGCCACGCCATCCGGCGCCACCCAGAGCACGACGAGCAGCAGCACGCCGAAGAAGAGCAGACGGTATTCCTCCATGCCGGCCAGCAGCTCGGGCAGCAGGCCCACGATGACCGCGCCCACCAGCGGGCCGGCCACCGAGCCCGCGCCGCCGAGCATGACGACGAGCACGAACAGAATCGACTGGATGAAACCGAAGGTGTGCGGCGTGACAAAGCCCGAGAGCGGCGCAAACAGCGCACCCGCCGCCGCCGCGCACAGCGCGGAGACCGCAAAGGCCACGGTCTTGATCGCCAGCGGGTTCAGGCCGATGGATTCAGAGGCCGTCTCGGCGTCGCGCACCGCGCGCATGGCGGCGCCCCAGGTGCCGCGCGAGAGCCAGGCATAGACCGCCAGCGCCAGACCGGCGGCAGCGATGGCCAGCAGGGCCATGGCGCGTTCGCCCTGGGCCAGGCCGCCCAGCGCCGGGCCGGTGATGCCCATGATGCCGTTCTGCCCACCCGTGAGCGCCCCGGCCTCGACGATGCTGTGCTCGACGATGAAGCCGAAGGCGATGGTGATCATCGCGAGATAGGGGCCTTTGACGCGCAGCGCAGGCAGCGCCAGCAGCGCGCCGCAGACCGCACCCAGCAAGGCCGCCAGCGGCCAGGCCAGCCAGAAGCTCACCCCGGCCTTGGTGGTGAGGATGGCCACGGTGTAGGCGCCGATGGCGTAGAAGCCCACATGGCCGAACGACATCTGGCCCGTGAGGCCGATGAGCACATTGAGGCCCACGCCCACGATGACCAGCAGCGCCACCTGGGCCAGCACGAAGACCCAGTAGCCGTTGAGCGCGAGCGCCAGGCTGGCCCCCAGGCCCAGCACCAGCATGAAGGCGAGGATCTGCAGCGGCGAACCCAGGCCCAGCAGGGCAGCATTCTTGTTTTTCATCGTCATACCTTCTTCACCTCCGCGCGGCCGAAGAGGCCGTTGGGCCGCCAGGCCAGCGCCGCGATCACGAGCGCGAAGGTCAGGATCTGCGTGTAGCCCGAGCCCAGGGTCGAGGTGATGGTGGCTTCCACCAGGCCGAAGATCAGGCCGGCGATCATCACGCCCCAGGCGCTGGTGATGCCGCCGAGGATGGCCACCGCAAAGGCCTTGAGGCCGAACAGCGTGCCCATGTCGGAGTGCACATTCATCAGCGGCGCGATCAGCACACCCGCGATGCCCGCGAACAGCGCCGAGAGCGCAAAGGCCAGTGCCACCGCGCGGCGGATCGGGATGCCCATGAGGCGCGCGGCCGCGCGGTTCTGCACCACGGCCAGCATGGCCGTGCCCCAGCGTGTGCGGCGCGACACATAGTGCAGCGCCGCCGCCAGCGCCAGGCCCACGATGGGGATCAGCAGCTGTAGCGGGTACACCCCCAGGCCCAGGCCGCCCACTTCCAGCGGCGACTGCGCCAGCGACGAGGGCAGGCTGCGCGGCTCCTTGCCGTAGGTCGCCATGACCACGTTGTCGAGCACGATGCCCAGCGCCACCGTGGCCATGAGCCAGGCGTCCGAGCCGCGGTTGACGAAGGGCCGCACCGCCAGCCACTCGACCAGCAGGCCATAGAGCGCACACAGGGCCAGGGCCAGCAGCACCGCTGCATAGCCCGGCCAACCGAAGGTCTGTGCGAAGGTGTAGGTGAGCACCGCGCCCAGCATCATGGAGCTGCCCTGGGCAAAGTTGACCGTGCCGCTCACGGCATAGGTCACGTAGAACCCCAGGGCCATGAGCCCGTACATGCTGCCCAGCCCCAGGCCGCTGACCAGCGCGGATAACACCAGCATCGTCGCGTCTCCTCTATTTACTCAGGCACTCAGTTCAGGCCGACCGGAACAATTCGGTTGTCGACGAACTGCGCCCAGACGTAGTCGTTGGCCTGCACGGCGTCGTGCACGGTGGGCGTGAAGGGCTTGACGTAGGTCTTGATCAGGCCTTCGTACTTGTCGATCTTGTAGAAACCCTGGCGGATGTCGTCGCCCTTGGTGGAGCCGGCGGCCTGGATGGCCAGCGCCGTCAGGTGCATGCCGTCGTAGGCATTGGCCACGCCCACGGCCGGGGTGATGTCGCCCGGGCCCTTGACGTTGGGGTACTTGGCCATCATGGCCTTGATCACGCGCTCACCCACGGGCGACTGCTTGCCGAAGAAGCTGTAGGTCTGCACGAAGTGCACGTCCTTGGCCATGGCACCGGCCAGCTCGGTGAAGCGGCCCCCGGCCGGACCCCAGTGCGAAACCACCGGCACCTTCCAGCCCATGCGCTCCAGCGACTTGACCACCTGGGCCGAGGGGCCAACGTTGCCCACCATGAACAGCGTGTCGGCGCCCGCAGCCTTCAGGCGTGTGAGCTGCGGCACCATGTCCACGTCATTGGCCTCGAACTTCTCCACGCCGGCAGGCGTGACGTTCTTGGCGGCCATCGCGGCCTTCAGGCCCTTCTCGTTGCTCTCGCCCCAGGGGTTGTTCACCAGAATCAGACCGGGCTTCTGCGTCTTGAAGGTCTTCTGCGCATAGGCCAGCATGCCCACGTCCACGATCTCGTCCACGGCCGAGACGCGGAAGGCGAAGTTGGGATTGGCGCCGTTCTGGGTGATGCCCGTGCCTGCGGCCCAGGGGCCCATGAAAGGCACTTTCTCCTGGTTCATCAGCGGCACGATGGCCATGGACACCGGCGTGTCCAGGCCGCCGAAGACCACCGCCACCTTCTCGCGGTAGATCAGTTCGCGCGCGGCCACCACACCCTTGGCGGGGTTGGCCTCGTCGTCACGGCGCACCAGCTCCAGCTTGCGGCCGCCGAGCAGGCCGCCCTTGGCATTGATCTCGTCGATGGCGATCTGCATGCCGCGCGTGATGGCCTCACCGGCCAGGGCCGACTGGCCCGACAGCGCGGTGACCAGGCCGATCTTGATGGGTTCATTGGCCAGCACCGGGGTGGCGGCGGCCAGCGCCAGGCCGGCGGCCAGCAGGGTACGGCGACCGAAGGAGAAGGAAGAACGGGTCATGGCAGGACTCCTGTGATGGGGGTGGATGCGGGCAAGCCCGCGGGCCCCATCTGCCATGCAAGGGCCGTGCCAGTGTCGCCACGGCGGCTATCTCTTTGTTTTCATACTGATATTCAGATTGTTGACAAGATGGCACACTCTTTGCACGCACTTGGATGGACCGTCCCCGGCAGACCCGTCTGGTGCATGTGGCACCAAAGCGGGGACGAAACGAGAGGAATTGAAGATGTCCAGCACCAAGATGAGCCCTGGCGCCATCGTCGACGAGTACCTGCGCCTGCTGATGATCCCGGACCCGGCCGCCGCCAGCCAGTACGTGGCGCCCGGCCTGCAGATCCGCTTCACCGGCGGCCGCGCCATGAAGGCCCCGGCCGAATGCGCCACCTTCAACGCCACGCGCTACCAGTGGGTCAAGAAGAAGATCGACGCCACCGAGACCGTGGCTGGCGGCACGGAAGACGAAACCATCGTCTACAGCCGCGGCACGCTCTACGGCGCCTGGCCCGACGGCACCCTCTTCGAAGGCAACCGCTATGTGGACCGCTATGTGGTGAAGCAGGGCTTGATCACGCAGATGGACGTCTGGAACGACAGCGCCGAATGGCTGCTGGTGCGCGCGGGTCTTGCAACACTGTGAGGTACAGCACCATGCCGGCGATCTACCCTGGCCTCCTTCCCGACCACGGGCGCTTCCCCTACCGCCCCATCACCCGCCGCGCGGACTACCACTGGCCCGGCGGCGCACGCCTGGCCGTCTACCTGGCGTTCAACATCGAGCACTTCGCGTTCGGTGAAGGCCTGGGCGCCATGATCGGCCCGGCCTCGCCGCAGCCCGACGTGCTCAACTACTCCTGGCGTGAGTACGGCAACCGCGTAGGTGCCTGGCGCTGCCTGGAGCTCTTCGACCAGCTCAAGCTGCCCGCGGCCGCCCTCATCAACACCGCGCTCTACGACCACTGCCCCGAGCTCGTGGCCGCCTGCGCCGCACGTGGCGACGAACTCGTGGGCCACGGCCACAGCAACGCCGAACGCCAGGGCGTGCTCGACGAAGAGGCCGAGCGCGAGCTGCTCGTGCTCTGCCGCGACCGCATCCGCGCGCGCAGCGGCACCGCGCCCGCGGGCTGGCTCTCGCCCTGGATCAGCGAGAGCAAGCTCACGCCCGACCTGCTGGCCGAGACCGGCTACCGCTACACGCTCAACTGGTGCCACGACGACCAGCCCGTGCGCATGAGCACGCGCAAGGGCCAGGGCCTGTGGTCCATCCCCTACCCGCAGGAGCTCAACGACATCCCCATGATCGTGGCCCGCCAGATGGACGGCAAGGACTTCGCGCAGATGATCGTCGACAACTTCGACGAAATGCTGGAGCAGTCGCGCCAGCAGCCCCTGGTCATGGGCATCGCCCTGCACCCGTATCTGGTGGGCCAGCCCTACCGCCTGCGCCACCTGCGCCGCGCGCTGCAGCACCTGGCGGCCGCACGGGATCGCGGCGAGGTCTGGTTCGCCACCCCCGGCGCCATCTGCCAGCACATGGACAAGCTTGCTGTTCAAAACCCCGAGACCGTCGCATGAACGCCCCCCTGCCCTTCCCCATCAACGACACCGTGGGCGCCTGGGTGCCACACGGCAAATTCACGGTTGCCGGCCAGCCCGGCGGCCCGCTCAGTGGCCTCACCTTCGCGGCCAAGGACTTGTTTGACGTGGCCGGCCATCCCACGGGCGCTGGCAACCCCAGCTGGCTCGCCACCCACCCCGTGCCCACGCAGCACAGCGCCGTGGTCGCACAGCTGCTGGCAGCCGGCGCCACGCTCATGGGCAAGGTGCTGACCGACGAGCTGGCCTACAGCCTGCACGGCGACAACACGCACTACGGCACGCCCCTCAACACGCGCTACCCCGATCGTGTGACCGGCGGCTCGTCCAGCGGCTCGGCCGCCGCCGTCACCGCCGGCCTGGTGGACTTTGCGCTGGGCACCGACACCGGTGGCTCCACCCGCGTGCCCGCCAGCTACTGCGGCCTCTGGGGCCTGCGCACCACGCACGGCCTGGTGTCGGCCCAGGGCCTCGTGCCCCTGCACCCCAGCTTCGACACCGCCACCTGGCTGGCGCAGGACGCCGAGGTGTTTGAGCGTGTGGGCCGCGTGCTGCTGCCCGCCAGCCACCACGCCCCGCGCCGCCTGCTGCTGCCGCTGGACGCCTGGGAACTGGCCGACGAGATCTTCCAGGCGCCGCTGCAACGCGCCCGTGACGCGCTGGCCCACCAGCTGGCCTGCGTGCCCGAGGGCCTGCGCATCGCCGGAGACACGGGCCTGCCCGCCTGGCGCCAGACCTATGTGACGGCCGGCGCCTATGAAGGCTGGCAGGTGCACGGCGAGTGGATCACGAAGGCGCAGCCCGTCTTCTCCCCGGCCATCGCCGGCCGCTGGAAGGCCGCAAGCCAGGTCACGGCCGAAGCCTCCGCCGCTGCACGCGCCACGCAGGCACAGATCCGCGCCCACGTGCACCACCTGCTGGGCACCGACGGCCTGCTGCTGCTGCCCTCGGCCGCCAGCCTGGCGCCGCTGCGTAACGCCAACCCGGCTGACGTGGATGCCGTGCGCCTGCGCACCATGGCCATCACCTGCATCGCGGGCCTGTGCGGCCTGCCGCAGATCAGCCTGCCGGTGCCCACCACGGGCGGTGACATACTTGGCGTCTCGCTGCTGGGACCGGCCGGCAGCGACCTGGCCCTGATCCAACTCGCACGCCGCCTGCATGCCCAAATCGTCTCCGCCTCGTAGCACCGCTGCACGACCTGCCCGGCGCGCACCCCCGCCGCGCCAGCGCACGCCCGCGCCGCCCGTGGAGGACAGCGCCGAGGGCGACAGCGCGGACGTAGAGGCCCGCATCTACCGCGCCGTGTTCGAGAGCGTGATGAGCCAGCGCCTCAAGCCCGGCACCAAGCTGCCCGAGGCGCCGCTATGCGAACTCTTCAAGGTGAGCCGCTCGGTGGTGCGCAAGGTGCTGCAGAAGCTCGCGCACGACCACATCGTGCAGCTGCGCCCCAACCGCGGCGCCATCGTGGCCGTGCCCACGCGCGAGGAAACCCGCCAGATCTTCGAAGCCCGCCGCGCGCTGGAAGCCGCCATCGTGCGCCTGGTGACAGAACGCGCCACCGCGCGCGACCTCAAGGGCCTGCGCGAACAGCTGCGCGCCGAACACGAGGCCATGCACCGCTTCGACCAGCCCGCCTGGGCCAGACTCGCCAGCGCCTACCACCTGCGCCTGGCCGAACTCTCGGGCAACCCCATCCTGCAGCGCTACCTGGCCGAAATCGTCTCGCGCTGCTCCCTCATCGTCGCCGTGCACCAGCCCCCGGGCAACGCGGCGTGTGAGCATGACGAACACGAACGCATCGTGGACTGCATCGCCAAGGGCGACGCCGAAGGCGCGGTCAAGCTCATGGACCAGCATCTGCGCGAGCTGGAAGAACACCTGATGCTGGTGTCGCCGGGGGATGAGAAGAGTCTGGCGAAGTTGTTGGGGTTGGGGTGAAGCTGGGCGGCTGCAATTGAGCGCTTGCTACCGCCATTGATGGCGCCGTGACATAGCGATATCAGCCGCGTAGCAGCCCTCAAGCTACAAGCAACCTCACCCAGCCATCAATCACAAAACGGCCGTATTGACTTGCTATAGCCGTACTTGATTGCTGACGAGAAGAAGCCGCCACACTCAGATTTCTTTTTGCATGGTTCGCATTCCGGCGCATATTCATTCTTCCAGTCAGAAATCGATTTGACGTAGAACGGATAAACATCCGGATCAACGAGACAGAGCGGCAGGTTGTATATCGAAACAGGAATCCTGTGTGCAGAAAGAATACGAGCAGCCTGACTCAGCTCTCTCTTGTACTCGATTGGGTCAATCCATAGCGCATCCAGATTGGCGCGGGTGAAGCCCATCATCTCCAAGCCCATTAGTGCCACTTGATCAACGAACAGCAAATTGCGAGCTATGTACTCTGCAAGCTTGGGCAAACCGGCGGCTGTCTGCTTGTGAAGTACCACCCGGATTTCCACCTTCTGCCCGAGTCGTTTGAGATTTAAAACACCACGAACAGTTTCGTCGAATGCGCCATCTGCTTGAACAACATAGTCGTGAAGAGCGGGATCTTCTGAGTAGATGGGGATGCCAAGCATGACGTCAGGATGGTTGACGGCAGCGTAGGCATCGGCGAACGCAGGATTAGAAAAGTAGCGTCCATTAGACAGAATGTGCAGCGAAGTAGTTGGCAGCCAGTTTTTGACATGCCGCACGAGAGCGATGAAGTCTTCGCCAAATAGAGTGGGCTCACCTCCGGTGATTCCCAGAGTCCGTGTATCTCTGGGAATGAGACGAACGAGATCCATAGCCTCGTCAAGTAGCCACTTGTCATCGATGCGTTTTGGGGGTTGTGAGCACATTAAGCAGTAGTTGTTGCATTGCTCAGTTAGCAGAATGCTGTTGTGCTCCGAATTCGCGCGGAATAATGATCGGAGATGTCCTTCCGACAAGGCCACCACGTCACCTTCCGCCAGGTAGCCGAATTCGGCGCCCATAACCGTCCAGTCTCCAGAGAATCCTTCAGGCTTAGGGCCGAAGGCAAAGTAGTGCGAATAGCCAGTCGGGATATCCGTGAATCTATCTTGAACAAGTAGGGCCTTCTGGCTTCGCAACCCAGGAGGGAGATCGGCGTTAGTTGTCAGGCTATAAAGACCTCTTCCGTCGCGCTTTAGCCCCAGTGGCTTCGGCGCTTCCGACTCTATCCGGATGACTCGGCCAGACAGTGTCAGCATTTCTGCACCCAACCTCGGAAGATGTCGTGGGCTTCCTGGTCCTTACGCATGGTTTCGAGCAGGTATTGAACCGCTCCCATCGTGCGCTTACAGAAATCGGATTCAGGCTTGCGGCCCAGTACATCGCCAAAGACTGCATGGTGAAAGACAGGATCTGCACCGCACCAAGGTTCAAAGGCGCAGTCCGAGCACATCGGCGCAGAAAGCGTGAAGGAGTCTTCTAACGCATCGAGCAGCTTGGTAGACGTAAAGATGTCGGTGTAATTGTCAGTGTGGACATCACCCAGCCTAAAACTTGCATCCCCCATCTCTTGAAGCATGCGGCTTTCATCGGATGCGTAAACTCCACCGTCGTAGTTGAAAACTACGGCAGCAATGCCCGCTCCAGCTGGACTCATGAGATCAACGTACCCAGGGTCATTGGAAGTCAGCATCTTGGTCAGGAGAACCGATGAAAATTGCTCGGAGAAGGGGATACCTTTCTTATTCAAATCCAGGATGTAGTCCATTCCTTCTCGGTAGAAATCCAGCCAACGCGCCGAGCCATAGGCTTGGTAACTCTTGGTCTTGAGTGCGAAGCCGTAGGGAGACAGATTCCGCAGAAAGACACTGGTGAATCCCTGGCGGACGTATTCGTCGATGATCTCTTTGACCCGGTCCAGACTGGCCGGCGACGTTGTCATCAGGGCTGAGACGGAGTCATATCCCAGATAGTCTCGGGCTCGTCGAAGACCATCGGCGAACCGGGCGTAGCTATCTCGGCCCGGACGAGGTCGATTGGTATTGTGGAGATCCTCGGGGCCATCCAAGGACGTCGAAAGGTAGATCTGATGATCGCGGCAAAAATCAAGGATGTCGTCAGTCAGCAGTGAAAGCGTCGTGGCAATCACGAATTGCAGTTCGCGCCCCTCAGTCAAGTTCCTTTCTTCTGCAGCCTCGACAATCTCACGAATCAGATCAAAATTGAGCAGAGGCTCACCACCTTGGAATTCGATCTTGATGGCGGGATTAGGGGAGCGAAATACCAGGTCCAGCGCCCGTTGAGCCGTTTCGCTACTCATGTTGAAGGCGGCTTTGTTTTCCGATTGCCTCGACACTTGGCAATACGGGCAGCTATGGTCGCAGCGTAGGGTGACTACAAAGATGTGAAGGTTTGTGAAGTTGCGGAGGTTTTGATACTTTGTGCGATTTTTCAGCGCCAGGAGTTGAACGCTAGCCGCATCGCCAGGCTCTTGAAGAAAGTGCTTGGCTCGCAGCTCTGAATAGCTGGGATCGGATGAGGGTAGTCGTTTAGCGACGAAATTGTCCAGCTTGTCTCGTTTCAGGAACGTGAACTCACCAACGGCGTTTGTCAGGACAACCTCATCCTCACCAAAGCGTTCAAAACGAAAAGGCAGAAGAGAGTAGCTTCCCAAGTCTGACCTGTACGCCTCAATCGACTTGAACTGACTCACTGCTGAAGTCCCGATCTGGAGAAAGCCAGCGACAAAATCAGATTGCGGACAGGTTCTGTCTCCTGCTTGATCTGGTGGCGGAGTTTTTGGTCGAGTAGTTCTCGCTTGAAGTCCGCGATCACGATTTCAACCGATGTGTCATTGCCTGTCAGGTCACTGACATCACACATGATCTGGCTCTCGGTCTGCGAGATCACGATAGTCAATCGATCAATGAACCGGTAAGCGGCCTTCTCGACGACTTCTAACGGATAGACCGACTTGTCCAACGTCACGGTATGCGACATTGTGTCCCCCTAATTAATGGAAAGGCCGGCTACATTGGCCGGCCATATTTAACCTACGCAGTACGCATTACCGACTTGAATAATGCGAACGGTGTGAAGAGTGTGAGCGATGCGAGGAATGGGAACGGTGGTAGGCCATCATGGCTCCCGTCTCAGTAGAGCGTTTGAGAACGAACTCAAAAGCATCGCCTTTTTCGTCTACGACAGATACCAAGCCGTCAGGCCGAATCTGATTTGGCTCGACCGTTGCCTGGTTCGAATCGAGCGACTTTTCTTGCGTGGCGGGCGCGATCGCAGCATTGCTTGTCTGGCTGGCAAAACCAGCTGCAACAGCGGCGAACGCGAGCATGAATTTTTTCATTTGTCCCCCTTCTTTACGACCGACCCAATATGCCGCACATTTTGTTACATGTCAACAAGCGAGAAGAGTGGACCTTAAGCCTCAAAACTGGCGAACGTTAGGTATCAACCAGACTTGTCATCCGCCGGCGGAACTTATGCAACAGCTCCCAACCTACAACAGCCCCTCAAGACCCCGCCGGCACCACCCTTAACACCCGCCCCTGCGGACTGTCCGTCAACAGATAGACCGCACCATCCGGCCCCACCCGCACGTCACGCAGGCGTTCGCCCAGCTCCTTGAACAGCAGCTCCTGCGGGCCGGGCGTGCCGTTGGTCATGGGCACCCGGCGAACGCTGCGCTCGGCCAGTGCGGCCACCAGCAGGCTGCCGCGCCAGGCGGGGAACAACGCGCCCTCGTACCAGGCCAGCCCGGCCGGTGCGATGGAGGGCGTCCACTCCGTCAGCGGCTCGGTGATGCCGGGCAGGCTGCGGTAGGGGGTGATGCGGGCGTAGGTGTAGTCCACGCCGCCGGTGGTGAGGGGCCAGCCGTAGTTGGCGCCGGGCGCGAGGCGGTTGAGTTCGTCGCCGCCGCGCGAGCCGTGTTCGTGCGCATAGGGCACGCCGTTCACCACCACCACGCCCTGCGGGTTGCGGTGGCCGATGCTGTAGATCTCGGGCAGGGCGCCATCGCGGCCCACAAAGGGGTTGTCGGCGGGCACGCGGCCGTCGGGGTGGATGCGCAGGAACTTGCCCAGGTGGGTGTGCAGGCGCTGGGCATCGGTGCGCTCGTGGTTGCCGTCGCCCATGCCGAAGAGCAGCGTGCCGTCGGGCAGCCAGGCCATGCGGCCGCCGAAGTGCTGGGTGTCGGCTTTGGCGGGCTTGGAGGTGAAGACGGGGCGCACGTCCAGCAGCTGGCGCCCATCAAAGCGGGCGCTGGCCACGCGCAGGTGGTTGGCCTCGCGCGTACCGTGGGCGTAAGAGAGCCACAGGCGCTGGTTGCTGGCGAAGTTGGGATCGAGCAGGAGGTCGAACAGACCGGCCTGCCCCAGCGCCAGCACGGGCGGCACGCCGGCCACGGGCTCGGGGCGCAATTGCAAGCGGCCGTCGGCCCCGCGCTCGATCACGCGCAGGCGGCCGGCGCGCTCCGTCACCAGCAGGCTGCCACCCGGCAGGAAGGCCAGCGACCAGGGGTGCACCAGGCCGCTGGCCACGGTCTCGACGCGGTAGGCCACGGTCTGGGCTGGTGTGGCCATGGCGAATGCCGTCAGCAGCAAAGCGAGCAGGTATTTCATAATCCCACGCATGAACAACGATGCCCGCCATGATGCCCCAAGGCCCCGCTGGACGCGACGTGCAGGGCTGTTGCTGGGGGCCTGGGTGCTGGCTGCGGCCTGGGGCTCGGTGGTGCAGACCGTCTGGAACCTGCGCGCGCTGGTGGACGTGGGCGTCAACATCCCGGCCGCCGACTGGCTGCGGGTGCTGGGGCAGGACCTGATGGGTTTTGCGCCGGTCTACGGCGGCATCCTGGCCGCGGGCTGGCTGGTAGCGCTGCCGGTGGCCAGCGGCCTGGCGCGCTGGTGGCCGACGGGCCGCAGCGCCCTGCTGGCCGCAGCTGCGGGCGTGGGCATGGTGGCCGCGGTGCGCGCGGTGGACGCCGCGGCGCCCATGCCGGTGTTCATCGACGCCACGCGTGGCCTGCCCGGCCTGCTGGCCATGGCAGCGGGTGCGGTGCTGGCGGGCTGGCTCTATGGCAAGTTGTCCGCGCGGCTCTCCGCGCGCTGAACAACCCCTTGCCTGAGCCACCGAGAAACAGCGCTCGGGCGGCACCGCAAGGGCCGCGTTTCAAGGCCTGAATCAAGCCGCGCCAGAGGGCGGCAGCGGTTTGTATGAGCCGTGGGCGGCTAATCGTGCCGCCAGGGTGGCGCGAAGCGCTGAGGCACCCTGGTCCAGAAACTGCAAGTCCCGGTCCTGCTGCTCCTTGAGCGTATGAAAGATCAGGTCCGCGCAGTCGCCGTGCCAGGGACCGTCGGCCGGATAGAGGGTGATCTCGAAGCCGTAGTCCACCGGGTGGAAGGCGCTTGCCACCAGCAAGGCCAGGTTTTGTCCGCGGTGCGTGTAGGCCAAGGCGTGCCGGTACTGCCCGCCCGCATCAATGGGCGGCTCGAAACCAAACTCATCCACCAGGAAGCTGTAGAGGTTCGTGACCCTGGCCTTGTAGGCGGCCCCGCTTGCAGCGATCTCGCGCTCATCCATGGCGGCTACCGTTGGACATGAGCGTCACCTTGTCGGTGGTCAGAGGATGTCGTGTCAAGCGGGCCCAGCTTCAGCAGCGCACGCGCTTTCTCGACTTCCTGGGCGACGACCGCTACAGGCTCCGCGCCCGACGCCAAGCACTCGGCAAACTTCTTCACCTTTTCCTGGAGAGCGATCATGAACGGTGCTTCATCACGTACTGCAAGTAGCGCGCGGAAGCGCTTCTGCGCATGATCGACATCGCCGATGGCCAGAGCGGCCATGGCCGCGTGGTAGGTGTGCCAGGGGTTGTCATCAGAGTGTCGGCGTAGATGCGATGCAACGGCCGCCATCGATGGGAAGCGTTGCAGCAACACCTGTACTTCCTCTCGCGCCCTGACGGCCAAAGCCTCTGCTACCTCAGAAAACTGTTCTGCGTCCTTGAACTCGCGGAAGCTTTCGACGCGGCCACCTTCATCGAACGACCAATAGTCTTTGGCGTTCCACAACCACATCGCGGCCACGTTCAGGTAGCTCCCCTTGCTCCAGGCGCTGGGCTGAAACTCCACGACGGCCAGCCACCATCCGCGATCGACGAACCAGACGCGAGACTGGCCCTTGCGCTGCATGCCCATGCCGGCCAGGTGCTGCTTTGCGGCCCTTGCCAGCAGGGTGTTGTGAGAAGGGTGCGTGGTACTCACATCACCGCCCAAGACCTGCGTCAGTCCTCACGGCCGCGGTCCGCG
Source organism: Hylemonella sp. (assembly GCF_027532185.1). Lineage (GTDB taxonomy): Bacteria > Pseudomonadota > Gammaproteobacteria > Burkholderiales > Burkholderiaceae_C > Hylemonella. The sequence continues at coordinate 516,921 of NZ_JAPZSV010000003.1, forward strand.
CCGGCCACCTGTTGGGCCATCCGCTCTGCCTCGGCGATGCGCGTCTGAGCCACCCCGATGCGCCTCTGGACAAGGAAGTGCGTGGCGAACAGCGTGACGAGCGATAGGCCGGCGGCGGCCGCAGCCGCCCACCACAGCCACGCGGCAGACGGCCAGAAGTGGGCCACCGCGGCGACGATGCCGAAGCCGATGAGCCAGCGCACGGCACACAAGACGAGCCGCCGCTGAAGCGATTGCGTCAGGCCGGCAGACATGGCGGCGAGTTCTGGGTTGTCGGTCATGTTTTCCTTCCGGTGAGCCCTGGCGTTTGCGCTGGTTCGGTTACGGAAGCGGGCCAAGCCCGCCAGACTGCAGTTGCAGCGAAGAGGCAGGCCGCATGGCGCCCTACTCGCTGGTCACTTCGTAGATGCTACAGCGCTTCTCCTCGACAAGCACCGACGCGTAATGCCGCAGCGTGATGACAGACAGCCCAGGCGCTGCCTTGAGTGCGGTGACATCGATGGTGTGCCCATGGCCCAGCGTGGCCTCCATGGAGAGACGGCCCAGGCCCGTGAGCAGCGCCTGCGCCTGGGACGCCGAGAGTGCCAGGCGACACAACAACTCATAGTGATCGCCTTCGGCGCTGAGCCGCTGTTCCGGATACAGCGACAGCTCGCATGTCATGTAGCCTCGCACACCCGCCTGAACCATGCTCACGGGGCCGCCCGCGCTGAAACCGACGACTCCAGTTGCTGTGGCCTCACCCAGAGGACCGACCTCAGCCACCAGGGGTGCGAAGAGTGACTCGTAGTAAGCGGCGGCGGTGTTCATGCGGGCTGACGTGTAAAAAGGACGCCCTCGTCCCAAGCTGGCCACGGCATGCGGCAGCGAAATGCCATGAGCAAGAAGTGTTGCGAGTAAGAAGGCACTGTAACTCGGCGCACGGTACGCGAAGCCTACGCGGATTCCCGTGGCGAGCCGACGGCCATCAGGTAAGCGCCGATCATCGCGGACAGCTGGTCTCGAACGTGCTCCACCGTGGTCGTTTGGGCATGAGAGGTCAAAAGACCCTGGATCGGCCCGATGAGGGCCGTTGACACCACGTAGCTGACGGTCGCCAACTGGTTGAAGGTCCGATCACTTGCGCTGGCCAGCACTTCGCACAGCATGATCTGCCCCCGCTGGGTCAGCCGCGTGACCAGCTCTTCCCCTCCGACCGCTGGCGCAACCGCGTAAAGAGCCCGGGAAGCGTCTGCGTCACTGAACTTCGCCCGTACGAACGCTTCGACGAGCGCCGCCGAGATTTCGAGCACCGTGCGACCTCGATTGGCGCGACACGCCTGCTCGGCAGCCTCGACCACACCCAAGAGATGCCGCTCCAGCACCGCCGCCAGGAGCGCCTGTTTGTGGGGGAAATACTGATACAGCGTTCCCACCGACACGCCGGCGCGCTCCGCGACACGCGTTGTGGTCAAACCCTCCACGCCCACCGCCAACAAAACCTGAATAGTGGCGTCGAAAATGGCCTCGACTGTGTGCGTGGATCGGCTCTGAACCGGCTTCTTTCTTGGGGAAAGGGATGTCTTGGGGCGCATGAGCGAATGCGAATTCATAAACTGAATGAAGCTTCATATCATACGCCTCACACAACCAAAGGAATCCCGATGTTCAAGACCTCACCCCTCCGAAACCGAAATCGCGCCAGCCGCGGGTTCTTGGCGGCCGGCATGGCCAGCCTCGCGACCGCGATCACCGGATGCGCGTCCATCAGCACCACAAGCAACGACGCGAACGACCCGAGCGCCAAAACCTACGAGGTGGCCATCACGCGCACGGCATTGATCGCCGAGACGCCGGACAAGGTATTTGCCTTTATCGTCGCTGAGGACGTGCTACCCAAAGTCCTGACGGGCTACGGACCGTTGCCTGCCGTGGTGCGAACCTCCGGCAATACCGGCCCCTGGACCCAGGCGGGGTCATCCCGCGTCGTTCATCTGGCGGATGGCACCACCGCACAGGAACAGGTCACGCACTACGCCGCACCCTCGGCCTTCGCTTATCGGGTGTGGGACTTCGGCAACCCCGTGCTGAAGAGACTGGCGACGCAGGCACGCGGTGCGTGGACCTTCGAGCCGGTGGATGGCGGCACCCAAGTGACGTGGACCTACACCTTCACGGCGCGCAACGCAGCAGCTGCGCTGCCTTTGTCCGGCATCACACAGATGCTGTGGCGCGGCTATATGGATGTCTGCCTTGCCAACACAAAGCGCCTGCTGGCAACTCCGGTGACGGCATCCAAGACCTGAGACCTTTCATCCGTGGGCTGATCAGAGCTCAGAAATTCAGCGTGAAGCCGGGCGGATGAAGGAACTCTCTGCGAAGGGGCGAGTCTTTCACCGGCTCATCTCCTGAACTCCGCCCCCCATCAGGCACCCCTATGCAAACGAATCGCCGACAGTTCAACACCCTGCTGCTCGCGGCTCCATTCGCCGCGGCTCATCCCTTGGCCTGGGCAGAACCTGCGACGCCCGCCTTTACCGTTTCTGACCATGACTGGATCGACACGGCGCGTGACCGACCAGTGCCTGCGCGGCTTTACTGGCCAACGCGCACGGCGCAGGACGGGCGGGTACCGCTGGTGCTGTTCTCACACGGCATGGGAGGCTCACGCGCGGGCTACAGCTACCTGGGGCAGCACTGGTCTGCGCGCGGCGTTGCGAGCCTGCACGTACAGCATGTCGGCAGTGATTCTTCACTGTGGCGCGGCAATCCGTTTGGCGTCACCGGGCGCCTGCAGAACGCTGCTCAGGACAAGGAGGCCATCGCTCGTGCCGTGGATATCCGGTTCGCCCTGGATCAGATGCTGGCCGGTGAAGCGGGGCGCGATCCGGCGGCGATCGACGCGTCACGCATCGCCGCGGCAGGTCACTCTTATGGTGCGAACACGGCACTGCTGACCGCGGGAGCGCAGGTGATGCGCAACGACGTGGCGGTGAGCTACCGGGACGCCCGGGTGAGCGCCGCCATCCTCATCTCGGCGCCGCCGTTCTACGGTGAATCCAGTCTGGCCACGGTGCTGGGCGCGGTGTCGGTGCCAACGCTGCACATCACGTGCTCGGACGACGTCATCCAGATTCCTGGTTTCGTCTCAGGTGTGGAAGACCGGATCGCCATCTTCGACGCCATGGCCGATCCCCGAAAGTTTCTGACCATCTTTCGGGGCGGCTCGCACAGCATCTTTACCGATCGTGCGTTCACCGGGGGCGTCTCCCTCAACCCTGCCGTCAAAGCCGCCACGGCCAGCCTGTCCATGGCATTCCTGAACTCGGTCTTCCACTGCGACGAAACCGCGCTTCGGACCTGGCACGGTGACTGGAAGTCTATCGTCGAGAGGACCACGGAGGTCGCATCCCTCGCTCCTCGGTGCCAAGAGCAGACCGTCCGCGGCGCGGGTGTCAGCTGAGAGCACAGAGGCCTGGGCCTTCCGCGAGCTTTTCGCGCAGACGTCATGCGCGCCCGAACTCCCGCCGGTAATCCGCGGGCGTCAGCCCGCTGCGCACCCTGAACTCGCGCGTGAAATGCGACTGATCGGCATAACCGCACAGAAAACCGATCTCGGCCAGGGGCAGCGTGCCTTGCAGCAGGCAGGCGCCCGCACTGCGGTAACGCGCCTCCGCCTGCAGTTGCCGAAAGCCGGTGCCCTGCGCCAGCAGGCCGCGCTGCAGGCTGCGCCGCGACTGGCCCAGGCGCTGGGCCAGCTGGTCCAGCGTCCACGGCGCGGTGAGGTTCTGCGCGAGGGCGGCGTAGGCCTCCTGTACCCAGGCGGGCCAGCGCGCGTCACCCTGAGTCGGCAGCAAAAGCGCGCCTTGCGATGGCGCATCGCGCCCCGTCCAGTCGATGCGCCATTCATGCGTGCGGCCCTGCTGGATGGCGCGCGCCAGCGCAGCCTCGTCGCAGACGGGATAGACCTGAGCGCCACCCGCCAGGCAGCGCACACCGAGGTGCCCGTTGGCCTCAAGAAAGGCGGCCAGCACGCCCAGCACCACCAGGTCTTCCACGGGCAGGGGCGGAGACTGCGGACGTAACGACACATGGGCCAGACGGGCGTGGCGGGCCTGCACGTCCGCCAGCTGCACGCGATGGCGGGAGTGAATGTAGCGTTCCAGCCGGGCCCAGCGTTGCAGCAGGTCCTGCGCATCCGCTGCGGCGGCCAGGGCGCTGTGCAGGGGTTCGTGGGCCAGATGGTGCAGGCCCCGGCCCAGCAGGGCCAGGCAGCCCAGGCCGCCCACTTGCACGGCGTGCGTCAGGAGCGCGCGTTTGCTGTCCAGGCTGACCACGGCACCCTGTGCCGGCTCGGCGGACGGCGCGGGCGCCAGCCCCAGATCCAGCAGGCCCTGGCGAAGCACGCGCAGCATGGCGGCGCTGGCGAAGTCACCATCGATACGAGGGCGTGATGCGGGCACGGCGATCAGCGGCGGGTGGACGATGCGGCATTGTGCCTTTCAAGCGCGCAGCAGGTCAGCCGCGCAGGGCAGCGTCAACAGGCGCACGCCCGTGGCCGCGCGGATGGCATTGGCGATGGCCGCGCCAGCGGCGACGATGGCGGTTTCGCCGGCACCCGTGGGCGGCTCGCCGTGGTCCACCAGTGCCACCTCCAGCTCGGGCACGTCGTCCCAGCGCGGGATGGGTGAGGCGGCAAAGCTGGTGGCGGCCACGCCCTGCCCCTCGAAACGCAGGCCCTCCACCAGTACCATGCCCAGCCCCCAGACCAGGTTGCCTTCGCACTGGGCGCGCACCTGCTCGGCGTTGATGACCCGGCCGCAATCGTGGGCGCACCAGAGCTTACGCACACGTACCCCACCGGCGGCGTCCACCGTGACGTCGGCCACGACGGCGGCGTAGCTCATGTCCTTGTAGATGCCGCAGGCCAGGCCGCGGCCGTGGCGCAGGCCGTCGCGGCGGGTGGGCGACGCCTCACCCCAGCGGGCCAGCTGGGCCACACGCTGCAGCACACGGGCCAGGCGCGCGTCTTCGATGTGCGCGAGCCGGTAGGCCAGGGGGTCCCGCCCGGCGCGACGCGCGCATTCGTCCAGCACCGACTCGGTGACAAAGTGGTTGGGACCGGCGCCCAGACCCCGCCAGGGTCCGCTGAGCAGGGGCAGGCGTTCCAGCGCAAAACGGGTTTCCTTGCTGCGAGCACGGTAAGGCAGGCGCGCGCCGCGGGCGACGCCGTTGTCCCCCAGGAAGTGGCTGATGCTCTGCAGCCAGGGCGGCATGGCGGCGTTGGTGAACAGGATGTGGCCGCTCACGAAGGCGTGCCACCAGTCCTGCAACTGCCCGTCCTGCAGGCGCACGCGCACCCGGTGGCTGGATGGGGGGCGGTGGAAGGCCTGGCGGAATTCCTGCGCGCGGGTCCATTGCACTTTCACCGGCCGTTGCACGGCGCGCGCCAGCAAGGCGGCCTCCAGCTCCACGGTGCAGATCGTCCGGCCGCCGAAGGCGCCGCCCACACGCTGGGCCTGCACGGTGATCTCGTCCTCCCCCAGACCCAGGCGCTTGGCGACCACGTCACGCACATAAAACACATCCTGGTTTCCCACCCAGAGCTGCAAGTGCCCGCGCGCATGGAACTCCGCCACGGCGGCGCGCGGCTCGATGGCGGCATGCGCAGCGGGCGGGATGTCAAAACGCAGGTCCAGGTCCCAGGGACCGTCAAGCGCCACGGTCTCGTCGTGCACGCCGTGGGGCAGCTTGCCGTGGCGCGCCAGCGCGCGGTCCACGTCCAGCTGCTCTTGCCAGCTGGGGCGGGCGCTCACGTCCTGCATCTGCCAGCGCAGGGCCAGGGCCTGTTCGATGCGGTCCAGCGCGCCCGGTGTGCGCGCCACGATGCCCAGGCCCTGCGCCCGGCCCTGCGAGAAACCGTCGTCACGCACCAGGGCGACGAAACCGGGTACGGCGCGTGCGGCGGCCTCGTCCCAGGACAGGGGCGCAGATTCAAACTCGGGCGTGGACGGTGCGTAGAGCACCCGGCCATAGACCATGCCGGTCCGCCGTACATCGGCCGCATACAGCGCCTGCCCCGTGACGATGGCGGGCCCCTGCTCCAGCGGCACATGCTGGGCCAGCGCGCCGGGCTGCAGGAAACGCAGGGCCGTGGCGGGTGGCGCCTCGGCCTTGGCGTCAAAGCCGCCGAGTGCCACGGCTTCGCGCAGCAGCGCGCAGGCCTGGGCGAGGGGCACGGCGTAGTCCTTGATGGAGTCGCTGCCCACGGTGGCCTTGACGCGGCCGATGTCGCGCGTGGAGGGCAGGCGGGCGTCCAATAGTTCCCAGGACACCCCCAGCTCGGCGCAGGCGATCTGCTTGAGCGCGGTGAGCACGTTCTGTCCCATCTCCACACGCGGCAGCCACAGGGTGTAGCGCCCATCGATATATCGGACCCAGCCCAGGGCAGCGTCCAGATCCGGCGCGGGGCGCTTGGGGATGACGGGGATGGCGCAGCCCGGCAGCAGCACCACGGTGAGCCCGCCGCCGGCCAGGCGCATGAAGTGGCGGCGTGAGAGCGCGGCGGTGTTCATGCGCCCTCCTTCGCCACCGCCTGCAGCGCCTGGCGGATGCGATGCTGCGTGCCGCAACGGCAGAGGTTGCCGCCCATGGCCTCATCGATCTGTGCGTCCGAGGGTTGGGGCGTGCGGTGCAGCAGACCGGCTGCGCACATGAGCTGCCCGGCCTGGCAGTAGCCACACTGCGGCACCTGTTGCTCCAGCCAGGCGCGCTGCAGCGGGTGCAGGGTGCCGTCCGCCTTAGCGAGGCCTTCCACCGTGGTGATAGCCTGCGTGCCCACGCTGGCCACGGGCAGCACGCAGCTGCGCACGGCCGTGCCGTCGAGCAGTACGGTGCAGGCCCCGCACTGCCCCGCGCCACAACCGAACTTGGTGCCGACCAGGCCCAGGTGTTCGCGCAGCACGTGGAGCAAGGTTTCGTCGCGCCACTCCGGGGCCACCGCATGGCGCCGGCCGTTGATCTGCAGTTCCATGGCCACTCCTTCGTTTGCCATGAGGATGCCGGGGACGCGCAGCGGTGGATAGAACGATTGCGCCAAGCCTGGCCACCGAGAAGCAGGCTTCGAGCGGCAGGGCCGCGTCAGCGACCGTCATGCCAGGGCCCCGTGCTGGCGCAGACGCGCCAGCAGCTCCGGCAGCACCACCCGGGCGTGGGCCTCGCCCTGGGCGCGCGCCTGCACGAAGTAGCGCCGGTTCGGGCCGGCCCAGTAATCCATGTCGGGGTGGATCAGGAAATCGGCGCGGGCCACCTCGGGATCGATGCGCAGGCGGCGGCGCCGGTCGCGCTCGCGCAGAGCGGGAGAGGCTTCCTCCGGCGTGCTGCCGGGGCGGGCCGAGACATCGACGGCGATGACGAAATGGGCGCCGGCCGCTCGGGCCACCGAAACCGGCACGGGATAGGACTCGTCGCCGTCTTCGTACTCCACGCCCGCGATCCCCACGGGCGAAATGATGCCGGGCATGGCGCTGGAGGCGCGCACGGCCACGCCGGCGTTGCCTTGCAGAAAGTAGCGCGCCTGCTTATCCTCGCGGCGCGTGGCGACCACGATCATCCGGCGCGGCAAGTCCTCCAGGCGCCGCCCGCCGAGGCCTTGGTTCACGTAGTCCTGCAGCCGCTGCCCCCGGATCCAGCCGCGGTCTGCAAACAGAGAGGGATCGAAGACGGTGAGCGGCCCGCCCTGCCAGGACAGCGTGTCGATCTGCGCGGCGCTCAGTCCGCTGGCCCAGAAGCTGCCGATCAGCGAGCCCACACTGCTGCCCACCACCAGATCGGGCGTGATGCCCGCGTCTTCCAGCACACGCAGCACGCCCAAGTGCGCATAGCCGCGCGGCCCGCCGCTGCCCAGCACCACCGCGATGCGTGGCCGCGGCTGCAGCGGCCCCACTTCGGCCAGGGCCTGCGGGGCATCGGGCTGCGCGTAGTTGAAGGCGCTGCAGCCTGCCAGAGCAGCCAGGGGCGACAGCGCGGCCCCCAGCAGCAGCGGGCGACGGTGCAAGCCGAGGCCGCGGGAGGCGGGAGATGGGGAAGCATTTGCAGGGTTCATGCCTGGGCTCCTGGTGGTGTCACCCCGGCCGGGCTGGCCCGACGCACCGGCGTCGTCGCCCTGACATGGGCTATGGGTTGACAGTGTCTACCACTGTACGCACAATGGTAGACACTGTCAACCAACCCCAGGAACACCGCCATGAACACCCCACCGTTGACCCGACCACCCGGCACGCCGAGCGGCGCCACCGCCCAACTGCCGCCCATCGGAGCGGTGCGAACGGCTGCCACCGCGCAGCGAGAGCGCTATGGCCCCTGGGCCGTGGTGACGGGCGCGTCCGACGGCATCGGTCGCGCCTTTGCCCGGGCGCTGGCGGCCGCGGGCCTGAACCTGGTGCTGGTCGCGCGGCGTGCGCATGAGCTGGAAGCCCTGGCGCGTGAGCTGGCCGCGCAGCACGCGATCGACTGCCGCGTGCTGGCGGTGGATCTGGCGGACCGCGACGCCATGCTGCAGCTGCAGGACGCCACCTGGGAGCTGGACGTGGGCCTGATGGTGGCCTGTGCCGGCTTCGGCTCGGCCGGGCCGCTGCTGGAGCAGGAGGCGGCCACGGAGGCTGCGATGGTGGATGTGAACTGCCGCGCCGTGCTGCAGCAGTGCTGGCATTTCGGGCGGCGCTTCGCTGCACGCGGGCGTGGCGGTGTGGTGCTCATGAGTTCGCTGGTGGCCTTCCACGGCACGCCCTGGTCGGCCAACTACGCGGCCACCAAGGCCTATGTGCAGTCCCTCGCCGAAGCCCTGGCCCATGAGTGGCAGTCGCAGCACATCGACGTCATCGCCTGCGCGCCCGGGCCGGTGGCCAGCGGCTTCGCGCGACGTGCGGGCATGCAGATGGCGCGCGCCGACCGTCCCCAGGTGGTGGCCGAGCGCACCCTGGCGCTGCTGGGCCGGCGCCACACGGTGCGACCCGGCACGCTGTCCAAAGTGCTGGGCTGGTCACTGGCGACAGCGCCGCGCGGACTGCGCGTGGCCATCATGGGCCGGATCATGCGCGGCATGGCGGCAGCGCCCGTGGAGCCGGGCCGTGCCGCCTAGAATGGGCCGGGCCGCTGCGTGTGCGGCCTGACCGTGCGACGCAAGCCCCGCCCATGCCCAAAACAAGCGACACCCCGATCGATCTGAAGGAAGCCTGCGTACGCGCAGCACACGAGTTCATCGCCGAGCAGGGGGTGGAGCAGCTGAGCCTGCGCGAAGTGGCACGCCGCCTGGGCGTTTCGCACCAGGCGCCGTACAAACATTACCCGAGCCGCGACCATCTGCTGGCCGAGGTGATCCGCCGCTGCTACCGCGACTTCGCGCTTTACCTCGACGCGCGCGGTCAACACGATGACCCGTGGGAGGACCTGGCGGCCCTGGGCCGACGCTACCAGGCCTTCGCCGCCAGCCACCCGGTGGAGTACCGGCTGATGTTCAACACACCCTGGCCGCAGGCGGGCGAAGACAGCGGCCTGGCCGCCGAGGCCACCCACGCCTTCGACGTGCTGCGCGCGGTGCTGCGGCGCATCCACGGGGCCGACAAGTCACAACGCCCGCAGGTGGACCTGGACGCGCTCTTCATCTGGTCCAACATGCATGGCATGGCCTCGATCGCGCAATCCAGCGTGATGTCGCACCTGGGCCTGGCCCCGGGAGTCGGCCGACGTGTCCCGGACCATCTGCGCGAGATGATCGGGCATGCCATGGCGCAGTCCATCGCCCTGCGCGAAGCGCCCCAGGCTCAGGCGGTCTCGGACAAGGGCCGCAGTCGCAAGGCGTGAGCGGAGCACAGCCGGCAAGGACGTCCCCGATGCGCTAACCTCGGCGCCTCGGCAAACGTCGGCGCCCACTGCATACCGCGGCGAGGGGCCGCGCGCCCTTTCATGTCACAGGAGTCCCCAAGTTGGTCAAGGTCCAGGTCTGGTCTGATTTCGTCTGCCCGTTCTGCATGATTGCCGAGCAGCCCTTGCTGGAGGCCGTGCAGGCCTACGGCGGGCCGGTGGACATCGAATGGATGCCCTTTGAGTTGCGCCCTCATCCCACCCCCACGCTGCGCCCTGAAGACAGTTACCTGCAGACGGTCTGGCCCCAATCGGTCTACCCGGTGGCAGCGCGCTTCGGCGTGGCGCTGAAGCTGCCCACCGTCTCGCCCCAGCCTTACACGGCGCTGGCCTGGCAGGGTTACCAGTTCGCCCGTGCCCACGGCCGCGGCCATGAGTACAACGACCGGGTGCTGCGCGCCTTCTTCCAGCAGGACCGGGACATCGGGCGCATCGAGGTGCTGACGCAGATCGCCCTGGAATCCGGCCTGGATGCGGTGGATTTCGAAGCCGCCCTGCGCGAGGGCCGCTACCGTGAAGCCCACGCGCAGGCGCTGGCCCTGGCACATGCCCAGGGCGTGAGCGCGGTGCCGGCCTTCCGCATCGGGCGGCATTGGCTGCCCGGCGTGCAGTCGGCCCAGGTGCTGGAGCGTGCGTTGCGGGAGGCCGCGCAGAGCGATTCCGAAAAAGGCGGGCTTGATTTTCACGTGGCGACGACGCTGAGCGCTCATGTTGGAGATAAGTGAGAAGCACCGGCGATCCACCCCCGATGGGCTGGCTAGACCACATCATCGCCTCCTTGAATTGCTCGTTCGACGCGCGCACCGGCAGCGTAGATCAGCCCAAGGGTGGGAACGCCAAGCAGGAGGTAGGCAACTGGCCAGGAGAGCGCGCGCAAGAACTCACCCAAGCCCATTGCGGACAGCAAGCCGCCTTGCAATGCGATGGGTATTTGCATCAACACCACTCGGCTCTTCGTATCGTCCGCAACGACGATCCCGATGGCAACCAAGGCAGACGAGACGACGACATACAAGATGCAAAGTGCCAGACCGATCCGACTGATGCGGTGGGGACTAGATGTCATCTCTTGGCGCCGCCTGACTTGATATCGATGTCAAACCTGTCTGATTCACAAAGTGCTTACTGGAGAAAACAGTCGACGGGGCCACGTGACACCTCTTCCAGACCATAGGCTTCGCGTGAATCCTGAAACGTCCGAGGCCTGTCGCAACGCGCCTCACCAAGCAACGTGCGCTCCTGACCGCCAGCCGCCACCGCCGCCCCTCAGTGCGACAGCTTGCCCACCGTGGCCAGAAAGCGCTGGCGGTCCTCAGCCTTGTCGATCTCCAGCGCCAGGGCCTGCACCAGCCCGTTCCAGCCCTGGTGCTTCGCGGCCTCGCGCCGCACCAGGGTGCGGGCTAGAGGGCCGATGTGCTGGCTCAGCGCGCGCTCCAGCGCCTCCAACTGGGCCGGCTCGAAATTCGGCACACCGCTCGCGGGGCCGCGCCCCGAGATCGGAATGGTGCGCGAGCCGCGCGCGCCGGACACTACCCCTGACGGCGGCTGGGTGGTCAGCGGCTGGGTCATGGGCTGGCTCAGCGGCTGGCTGCGCACCGAGGCGCTGTGACGGCCCTGGATGAAGGCCTCGCGCGCGGCCGCGTCCTGGATGGAGACCGCGAGCAGTTCGCGCAGGCCTTGCGCATCGCTCGCGCGGCCCAGGGTCTTCTTCATCAGCACCTGGGCGAGCGGGCCGATGGCGCGCGTGAGTTCGGCCTCGATGCCCTGGACCTCGTCGGCGGGAATCGAGGGCAGATCCGCGGCAAGCAGCGTCGTGGCCGCGTCATCCACGGGTGCGCGGGCGCCCGGCTGGTCGAGCAGGCGGTAGATCTCGTGGGCCCGCTGGTGCTTGTCGTAACGCTCGCCGAGAAACTCGAACAGGCCGTCGGCACCGTCGCTGATGCGCGAGATCACGTCGAAATAGGCGCGCGAGACCATGATCTGGTTCGCCGTGGAGAAATCCATGATGCGCTGCGCGACGTTGATGCCATCGCCCACCACGTTCACGCGATCGTTGATGTCCTTGAGCATGCGCACCGGCCCCAGGTGCAGGCCCACGCGCAGCGAGAGTTTCTCGTGGTATTTGTGACGCAGCAGATCGCGCAGCAGGCGGGCTGAGACCAGGGCCTCCTCGGGGTCGCCCAGGAAACAGATCGCGGCGCCGTCACCCGTGTCGAGCATGATGCGCGAGGAGGCGTCGACACCGTCGATGGCCCGGCTCACGAGCTCGTTGAACTGGGTCTTGATCGCCACCTGCTGGTCCACGCTGCGCTTGGAGTAACCCACAAGGTCCAGGAACATGATGGTGCCCAGCACGTTCTTGCGCGTCGTGTCGTCGCCGCGTGCGCTGCTACGCGGCAGATCCATGACCTGCGTCTGCAACTGGGTCTGGACCTGGGTCGCCAGCGCCGTGGGCTCGCTGCCGCGCTCGCGCTCGGCCGTCCGCAGGGCCTCGCGCAGCGCGGCCACGTTCTGCGGGCGGTTCTGCTCGTGGGGCTCCAGCGCCCAGTCGATCGCGCGCAGCAGCCCTTCACCAAAGGCCGCGCGGCTGGCCACATCCACCGCCTTGGGCATGCCGTCCTCGCGCACGCGCGAGGCGGCCTCCAGCGGCTTGCGCCCGGTGGCCAGCCAGTACAGCACGGCGCCCAGCGAATAGAGATCGGTCCAGGGACCCTGGTTGCCCTTGCTGTGGTACTGCTCGAAAGGTGCAAAGCCCGGGCTCACGATATTGGTCATGTCGTGTTCCTGGCTGACGCGGCGCGCGGCGCCGAAGTCCAGCAGCACGGGGCTGCCGTCGGCGCGGATGTAGATGTTGTCGGGCTTGATGTCGCGGTGCAGGAAGTTGAGCCGGTGCACCGCCTCCAGCCCATCGAGCAGCGGGAAGACCAGGCGCAGCAGCGCGGCCTGGTCCAGGCCTGGCTGGCGCGAGACCCAGTGCTTGAGCGGGTCGCCGGACTCGTAGTCCATCACGATATAGGCCGTGCCGTTGCCCTTGAAGTAGCGCAGCACGCGCACGATGTTGGGATGACGGAACGAGGCCAGCGCGCGCGCCTCGTCGATGAAGCGTTCCAAGCCCCAGTCGAAGCGCTCCGTACCCTCCGAGGAACGCACGCTCACCGCGTTGTCGCTGCCGCGCACGGCCACATTGGCCGGGAAGTATTCCTTGATGGCCACGGGCAGCTGGAGGTTGACGTCCTGCGCCAGATAGGTGATGCCGAAACCGCCACCGCCCAGCACGCGCTCGATGCGGTACTCGTGGATGGCCTGGCCCGGCGCCAGTGCCGCCATGTCCGGAACACGCGCCCGACCGGCCTCCTCGCCCGCGCTCACGCTGCCCCTCCCCCTGTCGCCCCGATCATCGGCACGGCGCTCATTCGCCGCGGTCGATCATCTGCATGGCCTTGTCCAGGCTGCGGCGCATGCGGTTGAAGGCACCGCCGAGCACGGCCACCTCGTCCTTGCCGCGCTCGGAGAACTCGGGCACATCGAAATTGCCCGTGCTCACCTGGTCGGCGGCTTGCGCCATGCGGCGGATAGGCCGCACGATGAGCCAGCTCAGCATGAGGTTGAGCACGATGAAGACCATGAGGAAGACGCCGGCCAGCGAGAGCAGGAAGGTCTTGAGCGCGCGGTCGGCGTTCTGGATCGGGACATCCATGGGCACGGTCACCACCTGCGCGCCGATGATCTCGTTGTGCTTCCAGCCGAAGCCATTGGCCTCGCCGTAGATCTTCAGCATGCTTGCCGGCGCCGCGGCCGGCACGCTGTGGCAGCTCAGGCAGGCCGCGTTGGTGATCTGGATAGGCTTGGCGATGTAGAGCACGCGGCCGGTGGCGGCGTTGCGCTCGGAAATCACCTCTTTGGTCTGCTCGTCATTGCGGAACTGGTGCACGATGTCGGCTTCCCAGTCCGTGGTGCGGTCACGCGGATTCGTCGGGTTCAGCGTCGCTTCCTTGTAGCTGTAGCCCGGGTACTTCTTCTGCACCGAGTGCAGGGTCTCGGTCGCGGCATAGGCCGGTACGGTCTGCGGCAGGAAGACCTCGGCCAGCATCGGGTCCAGATGCGGCTTGACCTGGTCCACCGTGTAGCTGCGCACGGCCAGCGCCGCCTCCATCATCAGACGGGCGTTGCGCACCACTTCATCGCGCGCGTTGTCCTGCAGCAGCTGTCGCGAGATCAGGCCCGCCGCGGCGAATCCGACCAGAAACACTGCCACCAGCACCAGATTGAATTTGAGTCTCAGGCCCATGGAACCCCCACCGGTATCAAGACGCTGCACCGCCGTGCAGCCGAGCTTGCAAGTGTAGCGGCGCGATCGGTGCCTCCGGCCAGTTCAACTGTCACGCAGAGGTCTGCACCCCGGTGTTGATAGACTCGAACGCTTATGTCCAACCCGGCCGATCTCGCCTCCCACACCCCCATGATGCAGCAGTACCTGGGCCTCAAGGCCGGGTACCCCGACACGCTGCTTTTCTATCGCATGGGCGACTTCTACGAGCTCTTCTATGCCGATGCGGAGAAGGCTGCGCGCCTGCTCGACATCACGCTCACGCAGCGCGGTCAGTCGGCTGGCCAGCCCGTGGTCATGGCGGGCGTGCCCTTTCATTCGGTCGAGACCTATCTCGCGCGCCTGATCAAGCTCGGCGAGTCGGTGGCCATCTGCGAGCAGGTGGGCGACGTGGCCACATCCAAGGGCCCGGTCGAGCGCAAGGTGGTGCGCGTGGTCACGCCGGGCACACTGACCGACAGCGCCCTGCTGCATGAAAAGAGCGAGTCCCTGCTGCTGGCCGTGCACCAGGGCCCGCGCAACAGCGTGGGCCTGGCCTGGCTCAGCGTGACCCAGGGGGAAGTACAGCTGGCCGAATGCACGCCCGAGGAGTTGCCCGAATGGGTGGCGCGCATCGCCCCAGGCGAGCTGATCTACAGCGCGGGCTGCACGCCCGTCTTCGAGCAACGCCTGCAGGCCCTCCAACAGAACAGCGGCATCGCCCTGGCACTGCGGCCCGAATGGCAGTTCGACGCGACCCTCGGCCAGGGCAAGCTTCTGGAACTGCTCCGGGCCGCCAGCCTGGCCGCCTGGGGCGCCACCGACCTCCCCCAGGCGCATGCTGCGGCTGCCGCCCTGCTGGCCTATGCCGAACACACCCAAGGCCGCGCGCTCAGCCATGTGCATGGCGTGCGCGTGCAGCGTCACGACCAGCTCATCGCCCTGCCCCAGACCACGCGCCGCAACCTCGAACTCGTGCAGACCCTGCGCGGCGAGGACAGCCCCACCCTGTTCTCCCTGCTCGACACCTGCATGACCGGCATGGGCAGCCGACTGCTCAAGAACTGGCTGCTTGAACCCGCGCGCGACCGCGGCCCGGCCCAGGCCCGGCTCGATGCCATCACCGCGCTTCGCTCGGGGCCCTGGACCAGGCTGCGCGAACAGCTCAAGGGCTGCAGCGATGTGGAACGCATCACCGCGCGCATCGCCCTGCGCCAGGTGCGCCCGCGCGAGCTGGTGGCCCTGCAGCAGACGCTACAAAAAACAGAGCAGCTGGCGCCGGTGCTGGAGGGCCAGACGGGTCTGCTCGGTCAGATCGCCGGGCAGCTGCTGCCCCCCGCAGGCTGCGCCGAGCTGCTGGCGCGCGCCATCCTGCCCGAGCCGGCCGCGCTGGTGCGCGATGGCGGCGTGATCAACCACGGCTTCGATGCCGAGCTCGACGAGCTGCGCGCCATCCAGACCAACTGCGACGGCTTCCTGCTCGATCTCGAAACCCGTGAACGCGCGCGCAGCGGCATCGCCAACCTGCGCGTGCAGTACAACAAGGTGCACGGCTTCTACATCGAGGTCACGTCCAGCAACCTGGACCGCGTCCCCGAGGACTACCGCCGCCGCCAGACGCTGAAGAACGCCGAACGCTTCATCACGCCCGAGCTCAAGGCTTTCGAGGACAAGGCGCTCTCCGCCCAGGAGCGTGCGCTGGCACGCGAGAAGTGGCTCTACGAACAGTTGCTGGACCAGCTCGAACCGCATATCCCCGCGCTCACGCGCACCGCGCGTGCCCTGGCCACACTCGATGTGCTGTGCACGCTGACCGAGCGCTCGCTCACGCTGGACTGGTGCGCGCCGGTCTTTGCGGCCGAGCCCTGCATCGAGATCACGGCCGGCCGCCACCCGGTGGTACAGGCCCGCCTGGCCGAAACGAGTGCCGGCGCCTTCATCGCCAACGACACGCGCCTGGGCGTCAAGCAGCGCATGCAGATCATCACCGGCCCGAACATGGGCGGTAAATCAACGTACATGCGCCAGGTGGCCCTCATCGTGCTGCTGGCCTCCATGGGATCGTACGTGCCGGCATCAAGCTGCCGCCTCGGCCCCATCGACGCCATCCACACCCGCATCGGCGCAGCCGATGACCTGGCCAACGCCCAGTCCACCTTCATGCTGGAGATGACCGAGGCGGCGCAGATCCTGCACGCGGCCACGCCGCAGTCGCTCGTGCTCATGGACGAGATCGGTCGCGGCACCTCCACCTTCGACGGCCTGGCGCTGGCCGGCGCCATCGCCACCCAGCTGCACGACAAGACCCAGGCCTTCACGCTCTTCGCCACGCACTATTTCGAGCTCACCGAGTTTCCGGCCAAGCATCACGGTGCCGTCAACGTGCACGTGAGTGCCACCGAGTCGGGGCACGACATCGTCTTCCTGCACGAGATCCAGCCTGGCCCGGCCAGCCGCAGCTACGGCATCCAGGTCGCGCGCCTGGCCGGCATGCCCGCGGCCGTGGTCAACCACGCACGCCATGCGCTCGAAGCGCTGGAAGATTCCGCCAGCCAGACCCAGGCCCAGGTCGACCTGTTCGCGCCGCCGCCTGTCGTCGAATCCGCCGGGCCCAGCGCCGTCGAGGCGCAGCTGGCCGAGATCGACCCCGATGCTTTAAGCCCGCGCGATGCGCTCGACGCGCTGTACGCGCTCAAGAAACTGGCGGCAAAATCCTGATCCCTATGAACAGCCACCTGCCCCCCATCATCTTCTCGCACGGCAACAGCTTTCCGGCCAGCACCTACCGCAAGCTCTTCACCGACCTGCGCCGGCGCGGCTTCAAGGTCAAGGCGATCGAGAAGTTCGGGCACGACGAGCGTTACCCTGTCACCAGCAACTGGCCGCATCTCGTGCAGCAGCTGGCCGACTTCGCTGCGGCCGAACAGCAGAAGACGGGCGAGACCGCCTTTCTGGTTGGCCATTCGCTCGGCGGCTTCCTCAGCCTCATGGCCGCGGCGCGCCACCCCGAACTGGCCTGCGGTGTGCTGCTGATCGATTCGCCCATCCTCGGCGGCTGGCGTGCGGCCAGCGTCAAGGTGGCCAAACGCACGCAGCTCATCGGCGCCGTCTCACCGGGCGCCGTCAGCAAGGCGCGGCGCAACAGCTGGCCCGACGCCGATGCTGCCTTCGAACACCTGCGCCACAAAAAAGCGTTTGCCCACTGGGACGAGCAGGTGCTGCGCGATTATGTGGAGCACGGCATGCACGACGAGGACGGCAAGCGTGTGCTGAGCTTCACGCGCGAGGTCGAGACCGCGATCTACAACACCATCCCCCACCACCTGGACGGCCTGCTCAAGCGTCATCCGCTCAAATGCCCGGCCGCCTTCATCGGCGGGCGGCATTCGGTGGAGATGAAGCAGGTGGGCATGGCCATGACCGAGAAGGTCACCAAGGGCCGCATCATGATGCTCGACGGCTCCCACCTCTTCCCCATGGAACAGCCCATCGCCACGGCGGCCGCCATTGAGGCCGCGCTGCTCAACCTGCAGCGCGTGCGCGAGCTCAAGAGCGCGGGCTGACTCAGCGCAGGCCGAGCGCGGCGCGTACCGCCGACTCGATGCGCTCGGGCTTGGTCACGGGCGCAAAGCGCTTGATCGGCTGCCCGTCGCGGCCCACGAGGAACTTGGTGAAATTCCAGCGCACCTTGGCGCCGAACCAGCCGGGCAGCTTCGATTTGAGCCACTGGAACACCGGGTGCGTCTGGGGGCCGTTGACCTCCACCTTGGCGAACATGGGAAAGGTCACGCCGTAGTTGATCTGGCAGGTCTGCGCGATCTGTTCCGCGCCGCCCGGCTCCTGGCCACCGAACTGGTTGCAGGGAAAGCCCAGGATCACCAGGCCCTGATCCTTGTACTTCTGGTACAGCGCCTCCAACCCTGTGTACTGCGGCGTGAAGCCGCAATGGCTGGCGGTGTTCACGACCAGCACCACCTTGTCCTTGTACTGCCCCAGATCCACGGGCTTGCCACCCAGGCTCTCGGCGCTCAGCTGATGGAAATCACTCATGATCGGCTCCTTGCCTAGTTTGCTATCAAATCAATAGCTTGCGTTCAGCCACGCCAGTCCACCACCCCGCTCCAGGCCGTGGCCAGTACCACGATGCCGAAGACGATGCGGTACCAGGCGAAGCCCACGAAGCTGTGCGTGGAAATGAAGCGCAGCAGCCAGCGCACGCAGAGCCAGGCGCTGACGAAAGAGAAGAACAGGCCCACGCCGAACATGGGCAGATCGGCCAGGGACAGCAGCGCGCGCTCCTTGTACAGGCTGTAGGCCCCGGCGCCGATCAGCGTGGGGATGGCCAGGTAGAAGGAGAAATCGGTCGCTGCCTTGCGCGACAGACCCAGCAGCATGCCGCCGATGATGGTGGCGCCGCTGCGGCTGGTGCCGGGGATCATGGCGAGGCACTGCACGAGGCCGAGCTTGAGCGCGTCCTGCCAGCCCATCTGGTCCACGTCGTGGATGCGCGGCGCGGTCTCGGCACGCGCCTGCCGCTTCTCGGCCCAGAGGATGATGAAGCCGCCGATGATGAAGGTCGTGGCCACCACCTCGGCCGTGAACAGATTGGCCTTGATGGCCTTGCCGAACAGCAGGCCCAGCAGCACGGCCGGGACAAAGGCGATCAGCACATTGAGCGCGAAGCGTTGCGCCTGCCGCTCGCTGGGCAGCGCCACCACGGTGTCGCGGATCTTCTGCCAGTAGACCAGGATCACGGCCAGGATGGCGCCGGTCTGGATGGCAATGTCGAAGACCTTGGCCTTCTCGTCATGAAAACCCAGCAGCGTGCCGGCCAGGATCAGGTGGCCGGTGCTGGAGATGGGTAGGAATTCGGTCAGGCCTTCGACGATGCCCATGAGGGCGGCCTTGATCAGCAGGGTGAGATCCACGGAGACTCCAATGAAGACCGTGGATTATCACCCGGCCCTCCTCAGATCTGCACCCGCGTCCCGAGCTCAATGACGCAGTTGTTGGGCAGGCGGAAGTAGTCCGCCACATTGCCGGCGTTGCGCGACATCCAGGTGAACAGCACCTCGCGCCAGCGCGCCATGCCCCGCCCCCTCGTGGGCACCACGATCTCACGGCTCAGGAAGTAGGAGGTCTCGAAGAGGTTGATGGCCAGGCCCTGCTCCTGGCAGAGCTCCAGCGCCTTGGGAATGTCCGGTTGGTCCTGAAAGCCGTAGTTGACCTGCACTTTCCAGAAACCCGACACCAGGGGCGTCACCTGCACCCGCTCGGCATCGGGCACCCAGGGGACGTCGTGGAAGACCGCCGTGAGGATGATGTTGCGCTCGTGCAGCACCGCGTTGTGCTTGAGGTTGTGCATCAGAGCCTGGGGCACCGTGTCCGGGTTGGCCACGGTGTAGACGGCCGTACGCGGCACACGCTGGATGCGATCGTTGGAGAGACCACGGACGAAGGGCAGCAGCTCCGGATCTCCCTCCCGGATGTTGTCCAGCAGGAGCTCACGCCCGCGCCGCCACGTCGCCATCACGGCAAAGATCAGCACGCCAGCGGCCAGCGGGAACCAGCCGCCGTCGAGGAACTTGAGCATGCAGGCCACGACCAGCATCGCGTCGACCAGGACGAAGAAGCCCGTGGCAGCCAGCGCCACCGGCAGCGGATAGTGCCAGGCGTGACGCACGACGAAGAAGGTCAGCACCGTGGTGATCAGCATGGTCACCGTCACGGCGATGCCATAGGCCGAGGCCAGTGCCGACGAACTGCCGAAGCCCAGCACCGCCAGCAGCACCGCCGCCAGCAGCAACCAGTTGACCTCGGGCATGTAGATCTGTCCCACCTCCTTGCTCGAGGTGTAGCGCACCTGCAAGCGCGGCAACAGGCCCAGCTGCATGGCCTGCTTGGTCATGGAGTAAGCGCCCGAGATGACGGCCTGCGAAGCGATGACCGTGGCCAGCGTGGCCAGCACCACGGCGGGGATCAGCCAGGCGACGGGGAAGAGGTGATAGAAGGGGTGCGCCAGCGCCGCGGGGTCACGCATCAGCAAGGCCCCCTGGCCCATGTAGTTCAGCGCCAGCGCCGGCAGCACCAGACCGGTCCAGGCCAGCTGGATCGGCCGCTTGCCGAAGTGGCCCATATCGGCATACAGCGCCTCGGCACCCGTGAAGGCCAAGACGATGGCGCCGAGCGCCACGAACATGTGCCAGCCCTGCGCACGCAGGAACGCCAGCGCCTCCAGCGGGTTGAGCGCCGCGAGGATGCCCGGCTCCTGCACGATCTGCAGCACGCCGGTCAGGGCCAGTACGCTGAACCACAGCAGGATGATGGGGCCGAAGAGCCGCCCCACGAGGCCCGTGCCATAGCGCTGCACCGCGAACAAGGTCACCAGCACGGCAACAGAGATGGGCAGCACATAGGGCTTGAGCAGCGGTGTCACCACCTCCAAGCCCTCCACCGCGCTGAGCACCGAGATGGCCGGTGTGATCACGCTGTCCCCGTAGAACAACGCCGCCCCGGCCACGCCGGTCAGCAGCAGGGCCACGCGCCGCTGGCGCGTCTTGCCCGCCGCCTGCGCCGCCAGCGCGGTGAGCGCCATGATGCCGCCCTCGCCGCGATTGCCTGCGCGCAGGATCAGCAGCACATACTTGAGCGTGACGACCAGCATCAGCCCCCAGAAGATGGTGGAGGTCGCGCCTATCAGATGCGCCGCGTCCAGCGGGATACCTGTGTGCGGGCTGAAAATTTCCTTCATGGTGTACAGCGGGCTGGTGCCGATATCGCCGTACACCACACCGAGTGCGCCCAAGGTCAGGGCGGCCAGGCCTTCACGGCCGTGGGTCTGTGTGTTCATGGTCATCCATGCAAAAAGAACAGGGATGCCACTGTCGCCCCGCGGGCATCAGGAACGCATATGGAAGGCGCCGCGTGCCGCTGGGCGGCAGGGTCCTACTCTGCGGCCAGGCGATAGCCCACGCCGGTCTCGGTGAGCAGGTGGCGCGGCTCGGCCGGGTTACGTTCGATCTTGGCGCGCAGCTGGGCCATGTAGAGGCGCAGGTAATGCGTGTGTTCGGTGTATTCGGGTCCCCAGACCTCGGCCAGCAGCTGGCGGTGCGTGAGCACCTTGCCTGCACTGCGCACCAGGCAGGCTAGCAATGCGTACTCCGTGGGCGTGAGGTGCACAGGCTCACCCGCGCGCGTGACGCTGCGCGTGCCCAGGTTCACCTGCAGGTCGTCCAGCACATGCGTGGTCACGGCCGGGGCCAGCGCCGTGCCGCGGTGACGCAGGGCCACACGCATGCGCGCCAGCAGCTCGGCCACGCTGAAGGGCTTGCTCAGGTAGTCGTCGGCTCCGGCGTCGAGCAGGGCGATCTTCTGGGCCTCCTGGTGCCGGGCCGAAATCACCACGATGGGCAGGCTGGACCCTCGGCGCACCGCCTGCACGAGTTGCAGGCCCTCACCGTCGGGCAGGCCCAGGTCGAGCACGATGAGCGCGGGCGGGCTGTGCTGCACCAATGCCTGGGCCTCGCTCAGCGACACGGCGGTCTGTACCTCGAAGCCTTCGAGCGCCAGCGCAGACTGCACCAGCGCGCGGATTTCCTTGTCGTCTTCGACGACCAGCACGCGCAGGCTCATGCAACAGACTCCGGCGTGTCAGGTTGCGCCTCGATGGGCAGGCGCAGGCAGAAACTGCTACCCCCGCCTTCGCGCGCGCGCAGCAGCAGCTGCGCACCGTGCGCCCGGGCGATGGCTCGGCACACGGCCAGGCCCAGGCCTGTGCCGCGACGGCCCGAGCGGTCGCCGCGCACATAGGGTTGGAAGACGGCCTCGCGCTCCGCCTCGGGGATGCCCGGACCGCGGTCGTGCACGCAGAGCTCCAGCAGCTCGCCCTGCCGGGCCACCACCAGCTCCACCTCGCCCTCGCTGTACTTGAGCGCGTTGTCCAGCAGATTGCTCAACAACTGGGCCAGCAGCACGGCGTCGGCGCGCAGCAGGGGCAGCCCCTCAGGCACCTGGGAGCGGATACGTCGCGCGGGATCGTGCTGGCGCACGCGCGCCAGCACCGCACCCACGATCTCCTCCAGCGATTCCCAGTTGAGCTGCAAGGTCTGCCCCGGTTCGCTCAGGCGCAGCAGCTGCAAGGTGTTGTCGCTCATGCTGCTCAGGTAGTCCGCCTCGTTCACGATGCCCTGCAGCAGCCGCGCCTGCGCCGCAGCGTCCAGACGCTCGCGCTGCGTCTGCAAGGACGATGCCGCGGCCACGATGGCCGCCAGCGGCGTACGCAGATCGTGCGAGATCGCCGCCAGAAAGGTGCTCTGCATCTGCTGGCGGTCGGCCTCGTGCTGCGCCGCGTGCATGGCCTGGCCCAGGCGCAGGCGCACCAGGGCCTGCGCCAGCAGGGCGCACAGGGCCTGCGCATGCTCGCGGCCACCTTCGTCGTCGGCTCGGGCCGGACGCACGCAGGCCGCGCCATCGCTGGCCAGCGGCAGGTACCAGGCGTCCAGGCCGGGCCAGCGTCCGGTGCCTGGCCCCAGCACGGCACGCTCCTTGATGCAACTACGCAGGCCGTCGCGCATCATGGGCACCAGCTCGATGGCGGCGACAGGCTCGCCATGCGCGTCGGCCAGCAAGAGCAGGTTCGGCCCGCTGAAAGCGGCATCCAGCGCCGCTTGCCCGAGGCGCTGGACCTCCTGCGCCGAGGCGGCCACGGCCAGCTCGCCAGCCAGGGTCTGCAACTGTCTCGCCCGCCACTCGTTGAGACGGGCGGTATCGGTCTCGCGCCGCAGGCCCGTGGCCAGCCGGCTGATCACCAGCGCCACGATCAGCATCACGCCCAGCGCAATCAGGTGCTCGCGGTTGTCGACCTCGAAGGTCCAGCGCGGGGGGATGAAAAAGAAGTTGAGCGCGATGACGGCGAACACGGCGCAGACCACCGACTCCTGGGCGCTCAGGCGATAGGCGGCGATCACCACCACCAGCACATAAAGCATGGCCTGGCTGATCAGGTGCACATGCCCCTCGAGCACCAGCCCCAGCCCCGTGGCTGCGGCCAGCAGCAGGGCCACCCAGACCCAACGCATGGCGGAAGAGGACGCGGCAGATCCTGTCGATGTCATGGCCGCAGCGTAGCAAATCCCATATCAGGAAGGCATATGGGTTCCCGTCGCGCGCGGCGGCGGCCCACGGGACGAGGCCCGCGAAGACTCCCATGAAGACGGTGGGTGATCGCTGTCGCTGGCGTGGACCTGAATCCAGTACAGTGCAGAGACAGGTACGCCATGACACACCGGATCGCTTCCGACGCACCCCCCGTATTTCAGTCCGCGCTCACCCGATGCACGGCCGCTTTTGCACTGGGGATCGGATTTGCCTTGATCCTGGCCCTCATTGGCCCCCTGCTCAATCCACCCGCACTGGTACGTTGGGACGTCCAGATCATGGAACAGGACGAGTTGCGTGCCGTCCTGGGGCTGATCGGTATCCGGCATCTCCCCATCTTCCTGCTGGCCTTGGTCCTGGGTCACGGCATTTTCCAGCTGCTACGCAGTACCGGAGCCGACGTCGTGATCGCCGCCGTGCTACCCTATCTGCTCTACCTCGTGGCCCACGGCGTCTATGACTCGCTCTCGACCGGCGAGCCGCCGTTCAGCTGGGTCAGCTACGAGCCGGCCATCTTCATCTGGCCGCATTTCATCGCGGCGCCCCTGGGACTGGTGGCCGCTGCGATCCGCGTCGCGCGCCTGCGCCGCCTAAAGGCCGCGACGAAAACTCACTCGTAACGCAGCGCCTGGATCGGCAGCAGATTCGAGGCCCGTCGCGCCGGGTAGAAACCGAAGAACACCCCCACCAGGGCGGAGAAGCCCACGGCCAGGGCGATGGCGCCGGCGGACATGCTGACGTTCCAGCCTGCCAGCGCGCCCACGCCCCAGGTGGCGAAGCCGCCCAGCACCACGCCGAGAGCGCCGCCGAAGAGCGAGAGCGTCACCGCCTCGATCAGGAACTGCGCCAGGATGTCCTGCGGCCGTGCGCCCACGGCCATGCGCAGGCCGATCTCGCGCGTGCGTTCGGTCACGCTGACCAGCATGATGTTCATGATGCCGATGCCGCCGATGATCAGGCTGATGCCCGCCACCGCGGCGAGCAGCAGCGTCATGATGCGGCTGGCCTCCTCCTGCGCCTGCAGGATCTCCGAGAGGTTGCGCACGCTGAAGGTGTCGTCGCCACCGGGCGGCACCTTGAGGCGCTGGCGCAGCAGCTCGCGCACGCTCTCCTCGGCCAGCTTCATGCTCTGGCCTTCGCGCACCTTGACGTGGATGGTCCAGATGCGGCGCACATTGCCACCCGCGTTCCAGATGCGGTTGCGGAAGGTGGACATGGGCATGATGACCACGTCGTCCTGGTCCTGCCCCATGCTGTTCTGGCCCTTGCGTGCGAGCACGCCCACCACCGTGAAGGGCACGCCACGCACGCGGATCACCTGGTCGATCGGGTCCTCGTCGCCGAAGAGTTCGCGCACCACGGTCTGGCCCAGCCAGGCCACCTTGGCTGAACCGGCCTGCTCGGCCGGCTCGAACAGGCGCCCGCTCTCGAGCGACCAGTCGCGCACCTCCAGGTAGTCGTTGGTGGTGCCCCAGATGTTGGTGTTCCAGTTGGCGTTCTGCGCCACCGCCTGCGCCGTGGTGCGCGACGAGGGCGCCACCGCCTGCACCTCGGGGATCTCGAGGGCGATGGCCTCGGCGTCCTCTTCGGTGAAGCGCGAGCGCGTCTGCGCCGCCTGCCGCACGCCTGCGGCCGAGAGGCTGCCCGGCAGCACCAGCATCACGTTGGAGCCCAGGCCCTTCATCTGCTCCTGCACGCGCTCGGTCGCGCCGTTGCCCACGGCGATCATGGTGATCACCGCGGCCACGCCGATGATGATGCCCAGCATGGTCAGGATGCTGCGCAGGGTGTTGGCGGCCAGCGCGCGCCAGGCCGTGCGCAGGGCAGCGAGCCAGCTCATGCCATCTTCTCCGGCTGCGAACGGGGACCAGAGCCCGATGTCGTCGCAGAGGCTGTAGCTCCGGACCGAGGTGCGTCCTGCATCGGGATCGGCCCCCCTGGGTGTCCGCTCTGGCGCACATCCTCCACGATCAACCCGTCGCGGAACACCAGGCGCCGGCGCGCCCAGGCCGCGATGTCAGCCTCATGCGTGACCAGCACCACCGTCATGCCGCGCGCATTGAGGTCGGTGAGCAGACGCATGATGTCGTCACTGGTCTTCGTATCCAGCGCGCCCGTGGGCTCGTCGGCCAGGATCAGTTGCGGCTGGTTCACGAGCGCGCGCGCAATGGCCACGCGCTGCTGTTGACCACCCGACAGTTCACTGGGCGTGTGCTGCCAGCGCTCGCCCAGGCCCACCGTCTGGAGGGCCTCCATGGCGCGCGCCTTGCGCTCGGCGGACTTCACGCCCGCGTAGACCATGGGCAGCTCCACGTTCTCCAGCGCGCTGGTGCGCGGCAGCAGGTTGAACTGCTGGAACACGAAGCCGATGCGCCGGTTGCGGATGGAGGCCAGCTGCTCCGGCTTCATCGCCTCCACCGCCTCGCCCGCCAGGCGGTAATGGCCCGCGCTCGGCTGGTCCAGGCACCCCAGGATGTTCATCAACGTGGACTTGCCCGAGCCCGAGGCACCCATGATGGCCACGAAGTCGCCCTCGGCAATGTCCAGCGACACGCCGCGCAGCGCATGCACGGTGTTGTCGCCCATGGCGTAGGTCTTGACCAGGTCGCGCGCTTCGATCAAAGCCACGGGCAGACCCTCGGGTTCAGAACATCATGCGCGGCGCGCCACCGGGGCGCGGCGCCGAGGCCGCGTTGCCGCCCAGCACGCCCGTGATCACCGACGCGCCCTCCTGCAGGTCCGCCGCTTCGGGCGAACCCGGCGCCACGATCAGCTCGGTCTGCGTGCCGTCGGTGATGCCCAGGCGCACGTTCAGCGCCTTGGGCCTGCCCAGGGCATCGGGCACGTAGATGCGCCCGCGCGTGATGGTGCGGCCGGCCTGCTCGGCCTGCATCTCGGCGTAGCGCTTCTTCTGCTCGGGGGTCAGCACCTCGGCGATGCGCGCGCGGATGTCAGCCGTGATGCGTTCGCGCGCCTTGGTGCGCTCGGCCTCGGGCAGCTCGCGCAGCTGCATGAAGCGGGGCCGTGCGCTGGCGTAGATGGCGTCCACCTTCTCGGTCTGCGCGGCGTCGAGCTGCAGCTCGCGCACCAGGCGGTTGCGGAATTCGGTCATGGGGTTGTTGCCGCCGGCCGCCGGGGCGGCCGCGGGCGGTGCGTCCTGGGGTGCCGGCGCAGCGGCAGCAGCGGGCTCCACGCCTGCGATGCGCACACGCAGCGCCGCATTGGGCACCTTGAGCACGTTGTCACGCTGGTCGGTGATCACGCGCACGTTGGCGGTCATGCCCGGCAGCAGGCGCCCGTCGGTGTTGGAGAAGGTCACCACGGCCACATAGGTCACCACATTGGAGACATTGAGCGCGGCCTTGCGTACCTGGCTGATCTGGCCTTCAAAGGTGCGGCCCGGAAACGCGTCCACGGTAAAGCTGGCCTTCTGCCCGCTGCGGATGCGGCCCACATCGGCCTCGTCGATGCTGGCCTCCACCTGCATGTCGCGCAGATTGCGCGCAATGATGAAGAGCTCGGGCGCCTGCAGGCTGGCCGCCACCGTCTGGCCCTTCTCGATGGTGCGCTTGATCACGATGCCGCTGACCGGCGAGGTGATGCGCGTGCGCGCCAGGTCCACTCGCGCCTGTGCCAGCGCGGCCTCGCGCTGTGCCACGCTGGCCTGCGCGCTCTGCACCTGCGCCTGCGTCACGCCCAGCTGCGCCTCGGCCGCCTTCACGGATTCGGCACTGGTGTTGACCAGGGCGCTGGACTGGTCCGCCGTGCTCTGGGCGATGAAGCCCTTGTCCACCAGCATGAGGTTACGCTCGTGCGTACGGCGCGCCTCGGCCAGATCGGTCTGCGCGCGCGAGACCTGGGCCTTGGCCGCCACCACATTGGCCAGCGCCGTCTGCACCACGGCGCGCGCGGCGTCCACATCGGCCTGGGCCGAGCGCACGCGGTATTCAAACGTCTCCGGGTCGATCACGGCAATCAGCTGCCCGGCCTTGACCTCGGAGTTGAAGTCCACGTACAGATCCTTGATCTGTCCCGAGACCTGGGTGCCCACCGTCACCTGGGTCACCGGGCTCACCGCGCCGCTGGCCGACACGGCCGACTGCAGCGGCCCGCGCTCGACCTTGCCGGTGCGGTACTGCACGTCCGTGGCGCCGCCGCGCTGGCTCCACCACCAGCCCAGGGCCACGGCCAGCAGCACGGCGCCGGCGCCCGCCGCGATGAGATAGCTCTTCTTCATGCCAAGGATTGTAGGAACACAAAAAACGGCGCTCTGTGAGCGCCGTGTAATGACCGTGTAAAGGCACACGGTCGGCTGCGGGGGAGGTCCGCAGCAGGGAACACTGTATCAGCGTCGATTGCCCATGTGCAGATCATGGCGATCCCGTCCGCCGCCGCGATGGGCGTGGTGGTCGCGGTCATGGCGGTCGTGCCCACGGCCATGGTGGCGGTCATGATGCCGGTCGTGGCCGTGGCCGTAAGCGTGGCCGTGGTGGTGGTGATGCTTCCAGTGCTTGTGGCCATGGCCCGAATGGACATGGTAGACCGGATAGGCGGGGGCATAGACCACCCGCGGCGGCACATAGACGCGCGGTGCGTGCACCAGCACGGGGCCATTGGACACGCCGACATGGATGCCCGGCTGCGACATGGCGATGGACCAGAACACGTCCGTGCCTGCCTGGGCACTGCCGGCGCCCGCCAGGCCCAGCCCGGCCACCAGGGCCATGCCGGCCAGCAGGGATTTGGAAGTCTTCACTAGCTTCGTCATGAGAGGTCTCCTTAAAGAGCCGCCAAAGGGCCGCCCTGTCCCTACAACGCAGCTGACCCCCAGCTGACCGCAAAGCGCCCGTGAAGCCCGTAAGCAGATGTAACCGAGGCGGGACGCGCTCTTTAAAAGGCGTCCCGTGGCCGCAGGCCCGCGGGCAACCAGGCGCCCAGCCGCGCCTCGATGGCTTTTTCATGCCGCTGCCACCAGATCCCCAGGGCAATCACGGCCAGCCCCAGGAGAGTGAGCGCAAACGGAAACATCAGGCTGTCGCGGAACACCCGGTAGGACAGATAGCCCAGATAGCCCGCCACCCCCAGGGCCCCGAAGACCGTGAACACCCGCCGGCCGATGGCCGCGCCCAGGAACACCAGGCCCACATTGATCAGCGCATAGACCGCCTTGCCCCACTCCGTGCCCGAATCCTGCAGGCTCAGACCGCCCCAGAACATGATCGCGCCGAAGATGTAGAGCCAGAAGGCAAAGTCCTGCCGCCACTCACCGCTGGCCCGGCGGCTGCGCACGTCCACCCACATCGCGATCAGGCAGGTGGCGAGGCCGAAGACCAGGGACAGGTCGCGCATGAACTTGTACTCGAAGCCGGCGTGCTGCATCAGCGCATGGGCCACGTCCATCCACAGGTACCAGAGCGTCACCGCGATGGGCATCACCATGAAAGGCAGACGGTAGCGCCACAGCATCACCACGCCCGCGGCCAGCGTGGCGAACTCCAGCGTGAGCCAGCGCCAGTCGATCTGCGTGTGATAGGCCCGGTAGCTGCTGGGCCCGCCGGGCGGCCACAGGCCCAGGCCGCTCTGCAGCGCCCACACCGCCAGCGGCACCAGGCACACGGCCAGCGTGGCCAGCAGGCCCGCGGGCGTGCGCAGGCCACGGCCCTTGAGGTGGTCCGCCACCAGCAGCGCGCCCACGAGGTAGCCCAGGGCGATGGCCAGCAAGCCCCAGTCGCCAAACTGGCTCCAGCCCAGGGTCATGAACAGCGTCATGGCGCCGATGGCCACCAGCCCGCCAAAGTAATAGAGCACGTTGGTGAAGCCAAAGCGCGGCCCGGCCAGATCGGCCGGCGCCGGGGACTGCAGCTGCTCCTGCTGGGTCCAGCGCGCCCAGAGCAGCTTGGCCTGGGTGTTGGTGATCAGGCCGTCACGGGCGGCGGCGCTCAGCTCGGCGGCCGTCAGGGTGATGCGTTCGTTGCGGACCAGACTCATGGCAGGCACCTGTTCTAGCTCTTGGGGCACCCATGGTAGCAAGCCCTTTTGGCCTGCGGTCGGGCGCGCAGACCGGCATCTAAAATGAGTCCATGAGCAAGCCCAGCACCCCTGATAACAAAGAAGCCCCCAAGGCCAGCAACTTCCTGCGCCAGATCATCGAGCACGACCTCGCCGCCGGCACCTACAGCGGCCGTACCTGGGGCCACAAGCCCGGCACCGCCACCGAACACGCCCAGGCCCCGGGCGCCGGCCCCGACCCGGCCCGCATCCGCACCCGCTTCCCCCCCGAGCCCAATGGCTACCTGCACGTGGGCCACGCCAAGAGCATCTGCCTGAACTTCGGCCTGGCGCGCGACTACGGCGGCGTCTGCCACATGCGCTTTGACGACACCAACCCCGAGAAGGAAGAGCAGGAGTACGTGGACTCCATCACCGACGCCGTGAAATGGCTCGGCTTCAGCTGGGACGCGCACGGCGACAGCCACCTGTACTACGCCAGCAACTACTTCGACTTCATGTACCGCGCCGCCGAGTACCTGATCGAGACCGGCCACGCCTATGTGGACGAGCAGACGCCGGACGAGATGCGCGCCAACCGCGGCGACTTCACCACGCCCGGCAAGGACAGCCCCTACCGCACGCGCACACCCGCCGAGAACCTGGCGAGGTTTCGTGAGATGCGCGACGGCAAGCTGGCCGACGGCGCCGCCGTACTGCGCGCCAAGATCAGCATGGCCAGCCCCAACATCAACCTGCGCGACCCGGCCATCTACCGTATCCGCCGCGCCACGCATCACAACACGGGCGACACCTGGTGCATCTACCCCATGTACACCTTTGCCCATCCCATCGAGGACGCACTGGAGTACATCACCCACAGCATCTGCACGCTGGAGTTTGAAGACCAGCGGCCGTTCTACGACTGGGCGCTCGAGCGCATCGTGCCCATCCTGCGTACGCCGCAGTTTGAACAGGCCAAGCAGCTGATCGACAAGATCGAAGGCCAGGGCCTGGAAGCGCAGAAAGAATTTGCGCTGCACTGCTTCAACCGCGCCGACAAGCTGTTTGCGAGTGAAGCCGAGGGCAAGATGCGCGCCCTGTTCGCCAAGTGGGAACACGACCGTAGCGCCGTGCTGCAAGACCTGCCCGCCTTCCTCGCCCTGCTGAAGAAGGAAACCGCGCAGTTCACCCCCCTGCTGGCCCACGCCCTGGACGGCCAGCGCCCCAACGTTTTCCTGCTGCCGCACCAGCACGAGTTCGCGCGCCTCAACCTCACCTATGTGATCACCAGCAAGCGCAAGCTGGCCCAGCTGGTGAACGAAGGCCATGTGAGCGGCTGGGACGACCCGCGCATGCCCACCATCGTCGGCCTGCGCCGCCGCGGCTACACGCCGCAGAGCATCCAGCTCTTTGCCGAGCGCATCGGCGTGACCAAGGACTACTCCTGGATCGACTACGGCACGCTGGACGGCTGCCTGCGCGAGGACCTGGAAAACCGCGCCCACCGCGGCATGGCCGTGCTGGACCCGGTGAAACTGGTGCTCACCAACTGGGCCGAAGCCTTTGGCAGCGACAGCTACACCGAAGTCTGCACCCAGCCCGCCCGGCCCCATGTGGCGGAGGGCCAGCCCACCCCGCCCGCGCGCCAGTTCCTCATCGGCCGCGAGGTCTGGATCGAACGCGAGGACTTCGAGGAAGTGCCGCCCAAGGGCTACAAACGTTTGTTCCCCGGCAATGTGGTGCGCCTCAAGGGTGGCTACGTGATCGAGTGCACGGGCTGCGCGCGTGATGCGAATGGCCAGGTGACCGAAGTGCACGCCAAGGTCATCCCCGGCACCAAGAGCGGCACCCCCGGCGCCGACAGCGTCAAGGCCAAGGCCGCCATCACCTGGGTGGCCGTCGCCGACGGCGTGGCCGCCGAAGTGCGCCTGTACGACCGCCTGTTCACCGACCCGCAGCCCGACGCGGGTGGCAAGGAATTCCTGGCCAGCCTGAACCCGGACAGCCTCAAGACCGTCACCGCCTATGTGGAGCCCTCACTGGCTCAGGCCGAGGCAGACGACAAGTTCCAGTTCGAGCGGCATGGGTACTTTGTGGCGGACCGCAAGGACCACACCAAGGGTAAGCCCGTCTTCAACCGTGTCACCGGTTTGAAGGATAGTTGGGGGAAGTGATCAAGAAAAAGGGAGGCATATATGAGGTTCGGCGACAGACAAATCACAAGCATTAGTGATCTTCTTGCCCAGTTGACTATAGACCGTCAACAAACAAACGACAGCCCGATGTGGTTTAGAGGGCAGACCAATGCAGCGTGGAACTTGCAGCCCAAAGTGCTACGCGGGCCCAACCGCCCTGAATGGGACATCATCGGACGGTTTCAGCAAAATGCGACGCTACTAGTCGAACGTAATCCGACAAGCGATTTTGACTGGCTTTTTTTGATCCAGCACTATGGCGGCCCCACCAGATTACTAGATTGGAGCGAATCTCCACTCATAGCACTGTGGTTTGCGATTCACGACGACAACACCGAAGACCAGCCAGCGGCCGTCTGGTGCCTACTACCAACAGTTTTAAACCAATACGCAAATTTTCGGGCTGAATTTGACGGCTCAATACCTTCGTTTGCGGACTCAACTCTGAACTCATACAGCCCTACCTCTCTGCAACAAGAAAAGCGATCGCATCTGATTCCTATGGCAGCTATTGCCTCTCGGAATAACCGCCGCATACAGGCACAGCAAGGCGTATTTACCATCAGTCATCGCGCCGAAGGAAGCGTTGACAATTTGCCGCAAAACTATCAATCGGATCATGTTTGGCGATACGTAATCCCAGCAGATGCAAAGACAACTTTCAAAAGCCAGCTTAAGTCTCTAGGATTTTCAAAATTTCAGCTCTTCCCTGAGCTACCTCATGCATTGGATGGAGTCTAAAAATGGCAACCATTCGCACCTATCCGATGACCAGCAGCGCAATTTTGCGACTGAATTTTCTTAAAAACCGCATTCAAAAAGATCCCACTTACCAGAGGAATGGTGATGTCTGGACTCTGGAAAAAAAACAGCTCCTTATTGACTCAATTCTGAATGACTACGATATTCCAAAGCTCTACTTTCATGTGCTGACTGGCAGCTCCTCGACCTCTGGCGAACGTAGCTTTGACTACGCAATCATCGATGGTAGGCAGCGATTAGAGGCAATCTGGGGATTCATGAACGATGAGTGGAGTCTGGCTGATGACTTTGAATACCTAGCAGATCCCAACGTGCAGGCTGCTGGGTTGCGCTATAGCGATCTCGCTCGAAAGTATCCAGAACTCAAGGTCTTTTTTGACTCATTCAACTTACCTATAACAGTTGTAGAAACAGATGATCTTGATTTGATCGAGGACATGTTCAGCCGACTCAACGAGGCTGTGCCGCTCAATGCTGCAGAGAAGAGAAACTCACTCGGCGGACCGATGGTTGGTACCATACGTAACGTTTCGGAACATGATTTCTTCGTTCGCTGCATTCGACTGGGCAATCGAAGATTTCAACATCGAGAAATTGCAGCCAGGCTATTGTTTATTGAATACGCCTTCATAAAGTATGGGCGCATACTTGACACAAAAAAACCATACCTCGATTCGATGGTGAAGAGTTTCCGGGACGACGAGGAAATCACCATGGACAGCGTCACCGGTCCAGCAATCATGACTCTTGATGGTCTTGCTGGTATTTTTCATACAAGGGATGAGTTACTTAATACACAAGCAACTATCCCAATTTTTTATCTATGCGCTCAAAGTGCAATTCAAGCCGGCTCGCTTAATCTCCTAGCGCGTGAACGGATAATTGAATTTAACAAACTACTGGACGAGAACCGTGTAAAGGCTGCCTCAGACCTTGCTGGAGCCAACTATCGCTTACTTGAATATGAGCGAATGACGCAGCAGGGAACGAATGACTCGGCGTCAATCAGAGAGCGCACCGCAATTCTTTGCGAGTTCCTCGGAATTCAGCCGAGCGAAAAAATTGCCAACTCTGAGCGATCGCATTAAGCATACAAATGAGTTTGAATGAAGGCCACCTGGAACAACACCGTCATCGCCGAGAGTGACGACACCGTGCTGGTAGAAGGCAACCACTACTTCCCCGAGCACACACTCAAGCGCGAGTACGTCACCTTCAGCAACCATAAGACCACCTGCCCCTGGAAGGGCGAGGCGCATTACTACAGCCTGCTGGTCAACGGCGACATGCTGCCCGACGCCGTCTGGTACTACCCCGAGCCCCGGGCCGACGCCCACCTCATCCAGGGCCGCGTGGCCTTCTGGAAGGGCGTAAAGATCGAGGAATGAGCGTCGTGACCGCGCCGCAGGTGCTGGCCTTCGACATCTTCGGCACCGTCGTGGACTGGCACGGCAGCATTGCGCGCGAGGTGCAGGCCCTGCGGCCAGGTGTGGACGGCGCGGCCTTTGCGCGCGCCTGGCGCGCGGGCTACCGGCCGGCGATGGCGCGCGTGATGAGCGGGGAGCTGGGCTGGACGCTGATCGACGACCTGCACCGCATGATCCTGGACGAGATCCTGCCGCGCTTCGGCCTGCAGGACATGGGCGAGGACGAGCGGCGTCATCTCAACAAAGCCTGGCACCGGCTGGCTCCCTGGCCCGACACGGTGGCCGGCCTCACCCGCCTCAAGACCCGGTTCACGATCTGCACGCTGTCCAACGGCAACATCGGACTGCTCACCAACATGGCCAAGCGCGCGGGGCTGCCCTGGGACTG
This sequence comes from Hylemonella sp., assembly GCF_027532185.1. GTDB lineage: Bacteria > Pseudomonadota > Gammaproteobacteria > Burkholderiales > Burkholderiaceae_C > Hylemonella. The sequence goes on from NZ_JAPZSV010000003.1 coordinate 551,046, forward strand.
CATTCTCTCGGCGGAGGTGTTCCGCGCCTACAAGCCGGACCCGGCCACCTACCTGGGCGTGGCGCGCGTCTTCGACGTGCCGCCCGCGCAGGTGATGCTGGTGGCCACCCACCAGGACGATCTGGCCGCGGCGCGCGCCTGCGGCCTGCAGACGGCCTACATCGAGCGCCCGCTGGAGCACGGCGGCGGCCACGGCAAGGACGACACGCCCGAGCCCGCCAATACCCTGCACGCACGCGACCTGCTGCACCTGGCTGAGCAGCTGGGCTGCTGAATCCAGGCGGAGTCATCAGATTGAGGAAAGGACGGACCGCATGAACCCTACCCCCGCCAAGATGACTTTCCACGTGGAAACCCGCCGCGTGGACGCGCACAGCAGCCGCGCCGTCTGCAAACAGGCCGAGATCGCGCTGGACACGGACCTGGCCGGCAACCCCGCCGCCTTCAACCCGGCCGAGCTGCTGCTGGCCGCGCTGTCGGCCTGCATGGTCAAAGGCATCGAGCGCGTGGTGCCCATCCTCAAGTTCCAGCTACGCGGCGTGGAGGTGGTGGTAGACGGCGCGCGCCAGGATGTGCCACCCAAGATGGAGAGCATCCGCTACGAGATCATCGTGGACACAGACGAGAGCGAGCAGCGCCTGGCGCTGCTGCACGAGAACGTGAAGAAGTACGGCACGGTGTTCAACACCGTGGCGCCGGGCACCGATCTGGCGGGCACGCTGCGCCGCAAATGAGCGCGGGTGCGCCGGCTCAGTCCCTGCGCGCGTTGGGGCCCTGGCTGGCGTAGGTCTCCAGCCGCCACTGCTGCTGCTCGTAGTGCAGCTGCGGCAGGTGGATGGAGAACTCGGCCAAGTCCAGCGCGGCGGCTTCTTCACGGAAGCGTTCGCGCAGGTGCATCAGGTCGCTGGCCAGCTGCACGCGGGCGCGCGCCACGGCGCGCAGTGCGGCCTGGCGCAGGGCCGCGTCGTCCGGGGCCTTGCGCAGCGTGGCCGAGGCATTGCGCAGCAGCACCAGCGTGCCTTGCACGGAAGCCGCCTGGCCCAGCGCGTCGATCAGGCAGCGGCGGCCGGCGGCGGTGAAGTCCAGGGTGCGCGTGGCGGGGTTGTCGGCGCGCTGGGCGTCGCAGACGCGGTAGCGCGCCTCGTCCTGCTGCTCCAGGTAGAGCCGGCGGGTCTGCCAGCCGGGCAAGGTGGCGTTGTCGGCCCAGGCCGGGGCCGCGGCGGCCAGTGCGGCGAGGCTGAGCAGGAGGGCGGTGACCTTCATCGTGGGCTTGCGGTTCATGGTGGAAAGCAGTATCGAAGGCGCGCACCCATCTGGCATCACTCCGCCCGTGCACAGTTCACGGTGCCGCCCGATAAACGCTGCCAACTTTTACCGCTTTGGCCGACGCAGGCATGCGCCGTGAAATATCACCGGAGTCCACGCCGGCAGGCCGCGCTCTGGCGCGCCCCTGCGCGCGATGAATAATCAGCGGGTTCCGCCCCAACATCATGGCCCGCCGCCCGCACTACCACGTCTACGTGATCGAGCTTTCCAAGGAAGTGCTCGAGGAGCCGCGCTTTCGCAAGAGCAACCCCAACTACCGCGAGGGCCAGCCCTGCGTCTACGTGGGCATGACGGGGCTGGACCCGGATGTGCGCTTCGACAAGCACAAGGCCGGCATCCAGGCCAACCGCTATGTCACGCAATACGGCCTGCGCCTGCTGCCCGATCTCTACGAGGGCTTCAACCCCATGCGCTATGAGGAGGCGCAGGCGCGCGAGGTGGAGATCGGCATCGATCTGCGCTCGGCGGGCTTCGGGGTGTGGCAGGCCTGAAGCGCGGCAAGATATGGCCCCCTTGACGCTGCACCCCCTGAGCCCGGACGTGTACGGCGTGCACAGTGCCGAGGGCCTGCACGTGGGCAACCTCAAGCGCGTGGGCGCGGTCTGGAAGTTCAAGGCCATCGGCTATGACGCCGCCGGTCAGGTGGAGCCCGGTGGCGGGCCGCTGACCGGGCGGCACAACCTGGCCTTTGCCGCGCCCGATGCGGCCGAAGTCAACCGCCGGCTGCTGGGCTAAGCTCGCGCGATATACCCAAGGAACCCCCATGAAAAAACTCAAGGTCACCATCCAGCTCGACATGTCCGTGCCCGACAGCTGGGAGCTGGTGCAAACTTCCGAAGGCACGCCGGTGATCCGCATGCCCGGCGGCACCTACCTGGACGTGGCCGTGGAGCCGCTCTACGCCGCCGACCCGGAGGGCGACTGGAGCAGCACCGAGAGCGATGAGGAGCTCGAGGAGTTCCTGGACATGGTGGACAGCGAGGAAGTGAGCTACGAGTTCGTGGCCGGCTGAGTCGCCCATGCCCACGGTGCACTCGGCGCAGGAGGTGCTGCGCTTCTGGTTTGAGGAGCTCACGCCCAAGCAGCATTTCGCCAAGGACGCCGCGCTGGACGCGCAGATCGGCGCGCGCTTTGGCGCCACGCTGCAGGCCGCGGCGCGCGGCGCGCTGCAGCCCTGGCGCACGGACGCGCCGGGGCGGCTGGCCGAAATCATTGTGCTAGACCAGTTTGCGCGCAACATCCACCGCGACACGCCACAGGCCTTTGCCTGCGATGCGCTGGCGCTGGATCTGGCGCGTGAGCTGGTGGCCCTGGGGCTGGACCAAGCCCTGCCCACGCCGCACAAGCCGTTTGCCTACATGCCCTATATGCACAGCGAAGACCTGGCGGCGCATGCCGAGGCCCTGCCCTTGTTCAGCCAGCCAGGGCTGGAAAACAACCTGCACTTCCTGCACCGGCACACGGAGATCCTGCGCCGCTTTGGCCGCTACCCGCACCGCAACGCGGTGCTGGGCCGCCCCTCCACGCCCGAGGAGCTGGTCTTTCTGCAGCAGCCGGGCTCGTCGTTCTGAGGCCCGCAGCCCCGGGTTTTCCCTCGCAAGAGCGCGCGGCGGCCCAGGCTTGTTGCTTTTGTCGCGAAGCGAGGCCCCACAGGGGTGGCCCGGCGCGCTTTCTTGGCTACAGTTGCCCGGCGAACAAAAACAGCTGTTGGGAGCACAAGAATGAGAACGCAGCCGGGACGCCTGTCTGAGCACCGCCTTCCCCCTTCGAGTCTGAACGAAAAAGGCTTCATCGCCACGGCCATTGGCGTGGTGCTGTTGATCAGCCCCTATCTGCTCAAGGGCTCAGCCGCGGTCAACGCGGTGATTGCCCAGATCCAGCCCCTGGGCTGGGTGGCCCTGGCGCTGGGCCTGCTGCTCATGGGCCTGCACATGCTGCGCCAGCGCCGGCAGGCGACGATGCCGCTGGAGGACGAGGCGCCGGCCTCTCGCTTCCAGCATTCGGTGCTGCCCGAAGAGCTGCTCAACCCGCCCACGCGCATCCGCCTGGAGCCCATGGCCGAGCCCGACGATGCCTGGGGCTCGCCCACGGACCCGCCCTCGACCATCCCGTCTACCCTGGGCGGTCCGTCCACCATGCCCTCGACGCTGGACCCGCTGTCCGCACCTGCAACGCGTGTGCGCGCCACGGCCTGGGGGCCGGAGGTGTACGGCCACATCGAGTGGCGGCGCTTCGAGACGGTTTGCCTGGCGCTGTTCACGCAGGCGGGCTTCCAGCCGCGCGCCCAGCCCCTGGGCGCGGGCGGCGGGGTAGACCTGTGGCTGCACTCGCGCCACGCGCAGGGGCCGGTGGCGCTGGCGCGCTGCCGCCACTGGCTGGAGCGGCCGGTGGGCCTGCGCGAGCTCAAGGACTTCCAGGGCAAGCTGGCAGCGCACCAGCTGCGCCGCGGCAGCTATGTGACCAGCGGCGGCTACACGCGCGAGGCGCTGGAGTTCGCGCACCGCGAGGGCATCAACCTGCTCGACGGCCAGGCGCTGCTGGCGCTGATCGCCAAGCGCCGGCCCGAGCAGCAGCAGGCCCTGCTGGACGCGGCCTACGAGGGCGAGTACTGGCGCCCCACCTGCGCGAATTGCGGCACCAAGATGGTGGAGCGCGAATCGGGCGCCGAGGGCAGCTACTGGGGCTGCATGAGCTACCCGCGCTGCCGCCACATGCTGCCGATGGCGCAGACAGGCTGAGCCCCGGCGGGGCCGCGGGCGGCAGGTACGCACTAGCCGCAGCGACGCCGGTGCCGGGGTGGCATAAACTGACGGCCTTCGCCCGCACCTGACCGCCCTGCCCGCCGTGCAGTTCGACCCGACCACCCTGATCTTTCTCAACATCGCCAACCTGCTGGCGATGTCCATGGCCCTGCCGCTGGTGATGGGGCAGAACCTGAGCCGCGGCGCGCACGACGCGCGGCTGTCCCTGATGATCCATGCCAGCGCCTGGCTGGCCCTGATCTTCGCGGGCTTCTGGCGCGAGCAGTGGCCAGACTGGCTGCTGTCGACGCTGGCCATGGCGCTGCTGAGCCTGTCCAACTACCTGATCTTCCGCGCGCTGTCGCACTGGCTGGGGCCGCGCCCGCTGGGCCGCCTGCTCTGGGTGCTGGTGATCGCCACACCCGTGGGCTACGCGCTGAGCTTCCAGAGCTACCCGGTGCGTGTGGGCTGGGCCAATCTGCTGATCGCGGCGCAGCTGCTGATCCTGGCGCGCGCGGCCTTGTGGCCGCAGACCGAGTTTGGGCGCGGGGCCTGGCGCTACCTGCTGTTCGGCTGCGTGAGTGTGATGGCGGTGTTCACGGGCGCGCGCGGCATCCTGGGGGCGTGGTTCACGGAGCTCTACCCTTATTTCCGCGCCCCGACGCCGGTCAACCTGGCGGCGCTGGTGGCAGCCAACGTGACGCTGGTGCTGGGCAACATCGCCATCCTCGCGGCCTGGCGCGAAGAGGTGCAGCAGCAGCTGCGCACGCTGGTCATCACCGACGCGCTCACGGGCCTGCTCAACCGCAGCGGCTGGGCCGAGCGTGCCGACAAGGCCCTGCGCCACGCACAACGCCACAGCCAGCCGCTGGGGCTGCTGATGCTGGACCTGGACTACTTCAAGCGCATCAACGATACCCACGGCCACGAAGCGGGCGACGAGGCCCTGGCCTTCTTCGGTGCGCTGCTGCAACGCTGCCAGCGCGCCGGCGACGTGAGCGCGCGCCTGGGCGGCGAGGAGTTCTGCGTGCTGCTGACCCAGGCCGGCCCCGAGGCGGCACAGGCCTTCGACCGTCGCCTGCGCGCCGAGCTGGTGCACGCCACGCCGCAGGCGCGCAACTACCGCATCGACTTCAGCACCGGACATGCACAGCTCGCGCCGCAGGACACGCTGGAGACGCTGATGGCCCGCGCCGATGCAGCGCTCTACCGCGCCAAGCACGCGGGCCGCGGGCACCTGGTCTCGGCCGATCTGCCGGCCTGAGGCGACCGGTCGTCGCTCTCGCCTCCCATGAACATGGGAGCACAGGGACCGATGCCTTGACGCGCACCGCCGGCCCGGGTGCAATGCCGGGCTGCCATGAAAGAAATCGCCTTCAGCGCTGCTTCCGACCGCAACAAGCAGCCCATCCTTGAGATGCTGCAGCTGCTGCTGCCCGAGCAGGGCCGCGCGCTGGAGATTGCCAGCGGCACGGGCCAGCATGTCGCGTGGTTCGCCGCCCACCTGCCGCACTGGCAATGGCAACCCACGGATGGGGATGCACGCATGCTGCCCAGCATCGACGCGCGCAGCAGCGAGGCGCGGCTGGCCAATGTGCTGCCGGCGCGGGCGCTGGACGTGCTGCAGCAGCCCTGGCCTCTGGGCGATGCGCGGTACGAGCTGATCTTCTGCGCCAACCTGCTGCACATCTCGCCGCCGGCCTGCAGCGGTGCGCTCATGCAAGGCGCGGCGCGCCATCTGGCGCCGGAGGGCATGCTGGTCACCTATGGCCCCTACCTGGAGGACGAGGTGCTGACCACGCCGAGCAATCTGGCCTTCGACGAGAGCCTGCGCGCGCGCCATCCGGCCTGGGGCCTGCGCCGGCGCGAGGACCTGGAAGAGTTGGCCAAGCAAGCGGGCCTGCACCTGAGCGAGCGCCACGAGATGCCGGCCAACAATCTGCTGCTGGTGTGGCGTGCGGAACGGGAGCAGGACTGACACGCCAGCGCACCCGGGCCCGAGTTCATGCGGTCCGGCCGTGAAAAATGACGGTGAACCGCACTGGCCCGGCCGTCCGGAGCGCTGCGGTGCATCAATAATCTCGATTTATGGAATTTCACGAACTGGTGATCTGGTCCAGCATGGCGGGCGGTCTGCTGACCCTGGCGCTGCTGGCCCTGCTCTACGCGCTGTACAGCCGCAACCTGGGCTCGCTGCAGTACCTGCTGTTCGTCACGGTCACCGGCGCCAGCAGCCTGGTGCGCACGGGTCTGCCCGAGACGCTGTTTCCGACCCTGCCGCTGGGCCTGCTGTGGATGGCCAAGGTCTGTGCCGGCCCGCTGAGCGCGGCACTGACGCTGCATTTCCTGGGCCTGTGGCTGGGCGGGCCGCAGGAGGACCCGCTGGCCTGGCGCCTGACAGGCTGGAGTTCCCGCTTCTTCCTGTTGACCGCGCTGGCGCTGGGCGTGCTGGTACTGCAGGCCGATACCACCGAGGAGCTGCGCGGTCTGCTGCAGATCACGGCCTGGCTCACCGTGCTGGCCGTCATGCTGGGCCTGGGCATCGCGCTACGTGCGGCGGCGCTGGGCGACCCGCTGGCGCCCTGGGTGGCGCTGGCCGGCGTCTGCCTGGCGATCGAGATCTTCGGTCTGGGCGTCTACAGCTTGGGCGTGCCGGGCTATGGCCTGGGCACCTGGGCGCTGACGGCGGTGTCCACGGTGCTGTACTTCCTGGTGGGTTCGGTGGTGGTGGTCAAGCGCATCCGCCAGAACCGCCAGCTTGAACGCCTGGCGGCGCTGGAGACACGCACCGACAGCACCACGGGCCTGCCCGTGGGTTCGGTGCTGCTGGGCGAGGTGACGCACGCCTTCTGGCGCACCGCGCGCCTGGGCGGCATCTGCACCGTGGTCTGCCTGCACATTCGCAATCTGTACGAGGGCGCCGACGCGGCGCAGTACGGCGTGGAGCAGCAGATCCAGGCGGCCATGGCCGCGCGCATCCGCCGTGCCGCGGGCTTTCGCTGCGTGGTGGGTCTCTACCACCCGGGCTGCTTCGTGGTGGTGATCTCGGCGGACAAGCGCCGCCAGTACGTGCACATCACCATCTCGCGGCTGCGCTCGCTGGTCGCGCAAGTGCTCACGGTGGTGGGCCGCGACGGGGTGGCGGGCGAGTTCCAGCCGCGCCTGGGGGTCGGCGTGGTCACGGTGGACCCGGCCACCGCCTCGCCCATGGAGGCCCTGCACGATGCCGAGCGCCAGGCCCTCGGGCCGCCGCGCGGGCGGGTGGAGTCGGAAGACGACATCGTGACCATGCCCAGCGACCGGCTCACGACCACCGGGCCCGCCCCGCTGTGAGCCCGTACGCGGCGATGTCCTGCCCGACCCGCGGCGGCCTGCCGTTGCGGCGCGCCAACTCTTCGATCCCTTTCGCGGCTGCGCCAGCAGGCGGGCTGCGCACCCCCCAGAGATAATCAAGAACCATGGAGATGGCCGAAAACACGGTCTGGTCCGTCATGGCCGGTGGCTTGTTGTCGCTGGCCCTGCTGGCCGGGGCCGACGCCCTGATCACCCGCAGCCTGGGCGCCGTGCGCAACGTGCTGCTGGTGAGCTTCATCGGCAGCGTCTGCGTGCTGATGTCGGGTCTGCCCGAGCTGCTCTTCCCCGATATTCCCGAGCGCCTGCTCATGGTGCTCAAGGCCTCGCTGGGCCCGCTGGCGGGTGCGCTGGGCCTGCGTTTTCTGGGCATCTGGATCGGCGGCGCGCGCGAGGACCGGGTGCTCTATGCGGTGACGGTCTGGGGCTGCCACCTGATGCTGATCGCCGCTGCGGTGCTGGCCATCCTGGCGATGATCAGCCGGGTGGAGGACTTCCGGTCACTGCTGCTGCTGGCCGCGACGGTGAATGCCGTGACCGTGCTGCTGATCCTGCTGGTCTCGGTGCGCGCGACGCTCATGGGCGATCCGCTGGCGCTGTGGCTGGTGCTGGCCAGCCTGCTGCTGGCCGGCATGATGACGGGGCTGTACCTGCACGCGCTCAAGGTGCACCTGGGCCTGGTCTGGTGGCTGCTGACGGCCAGTGCCGCGCTGCTGTTCGTGCTGATCGTGATGGTGCTGATCATCGTGCGCAACCGCGCCAACCGCGAGCTGGCGCGCCTGGCCCGGCTCGATGCGGGCAGCGACCCGGTGACGGGCCTGCCCACGGGCGCGCGCCTGCTGAGCGATGTGGAGCATGCCTTCTGGCGCGCCGGCCGCCTGCGCGGGCAGTGCGTGGTGGTCTGCGTCTACCTGAGCAATCTCTACGAGCTGGGCGACTCCATGGGCCGCACCACGGACAACCAGATCCTGGCGGCCACGGCGGCGCGTATCCGCCGCGCAGCGGGCTTTCGCTGCGTGGTGGGGGTCTACCACCCGCGCTGCTTCATCATCGTCTTCACGCTGGACCGCAAGCGCAGCTTCGATGAGGCGGCGCTGGCACGCATCCGCCACCTGGTCACGCAGCCGCTGCAGGTGGTGGGCAGCCGCGAGCAGCGCCAGCAGTTCCAGCCGGTGGTCGGCCTGTCGGCCTTGCCGGTACTGCCCGATCTGGTGCAGCCGCTGGACGTGCTCAACGAGGCCGAGCACCAGGCCATGGACGAGGTGCGGCGCACCAGCCCCTCGCAATACGACGGCGACACGGTGCCCGACGACAGCCGCGACACCACCTGGTAAGGCCGGGCCGGCAGCGGTCCGCCGGGCACCAAAAAATTCATGCTCGACAGCCGCTGCGGCGGCTTCATAATGGCGGCCATGTCCTCTGCAGAAACCGCTGTCTGGTCTGCCATGCTGGGGGGTCTGCTGACCCTGGCCGCACTGGCGTTCTCGGACGCGCTGGTCAACCGCAAGCGCGGCGCCCTGCGCAACGTGGTCTTCGTGCTCGTCACGAGCACGGCCTGCGTGGTCATGACCGGCCTGCCTGGCGAACTCTGGCCCGGCCTGCTGCCGGTCTGGATGGTGCAGATGCTCAAGGGCGGACTCGGTCCTGTGGCCGGCGCCGTGGCCTTGTATTACCTGGGCTTGTGGATGGGCGGCAGCCGTGAAGACCGCACCGTGCACCACATCACGGCCTGGGGCGCGCTGGTCATGGGTCTGGCCGGCGTGGCGCTGGGACTGCAGGCCGCGTGGTCCAGCCCCGCGGATTTCCGCCAGCTGCTGGTGACCACTGCCTCGGTCAACGTGGCGATTGCCATGATGGGTCTGGTGGCCACGCTGCGCGCCGCGGCCCTGGGCGACCCGCTGGCGCGCTGGATGGCGATCGCCTGCGTGGGCCTGGTGCTGCTGGTGATCGGCCATTACCTCAAGGGCCTGAATGTGCCGGGCTTCGGTCTGGGCACCTGGATCGTCACGGCGGCGCTCACCGTCCTCTATTTCCTGACCTGCATCGTGCTGGTGATCCAGCGCAACCGCGAACAGCGCCACCTCACGCGACTGGCCCGTCTGCAGGTCGGCGCCGACCCGGCCACCGGCCTGCCCACGGGGTCCATGCTGCTGAGCGAGGTGGGCCATGCCTTCTGGCGTACGGCACGTATCCACGGCGAGTGCACCGTGGTCTGCCTCAATGTGCGCAATCTCTACGAGCTGGGCCAGACCGCCGGCCACGGCGTGGAGCAGCAGATCCTGGTGGCGCTGGCTGCGCGCATCCGCCGTTCCGCGGGTTTCCGCTGCGTAGTGGGCCTGTACCAGCCGCGCTGCTTTGTGGTGGTGATCTCTGCCGACAAGCGCCGCGAGTACGTGCAGGACACGGTCAACCGCATGCGCATGCTGGTGGGGCGGCCGCTGACCGTGATCGGCCGCGACCAGACGCGTCATGAGTTCCTGCCGCAACTGGCCCTGGGCAGCGTGACGCTGCAGCAGCCGGGCCGGGCCACGCCGCTGGACGTGATCCACGAGGCCGAGCGCCGCGCGCTCATCACCGACAGCCAGCAACCGCCGGCTCCGCCACCGCCGCCTTCCGTGCAGGAAGGCATCCCCACGGCGCCCGCGCCCTTCGTTTGACGGCCGGGTCCCCCACTTGCGGGGGAGGCACCCAGGCCGATAATCCCCGGCCATGAACTTCGACATCCTCTTTCCCCTGGGCTGGCAGCACTACCTGCTGGGCGGCCTGCTGGTGGGGCTGGGCACCGCCCTGCTCTATGTCTGCACGGGCCGCGTCGGCGGCATGAGCTCGGTGTTTTCGAGCAGCTGGTCCTGGCTGGTGCAGCGGCCCTATTTCCAGGCCGCACGCTATGTGCAGACACGCGGCTGGCGCCTGGTCTACGCGGCCGGGCTCATCGTGGGCGCCCTGGTCTGGTGGCTGGGCTGGACCGACGGCACGCCGCTGGCCACGCGGGTACCGGCCTGGCAGCTGCTGGTGGGCGGCTTCCTCGTGGGCTATGGCGCGCGGCTGGGCAACGGCTGCACCTCGGGCCATGGCATCTGCGGCCTGGGGTCGCTGCAGCTGCCGTCGCTGTACGCGGTGCTGACCTTCATGGCCACGGCCTTTCTCACGGCCAACCTCGCAGCGAGGTGGCTCGCATGAACATGCAGAACATCAAGCAGGCCCTGGCCACGCTGGCTGCGGGCGCGCTCTTCGGCTTCGGGCTCTCGCTCTCGGGCATGGTGCGGCCCGAGGTCGTGCTGAGCTTTCTGCGCTTCGAGGACTGGGGCCTGATGCTGGTGATGGGCGGGGCGGTGGCCGTGGTGCTGATCGCCTACCAGGGCGCGCCGCGCCTGCTGCAGCGCCCACTGCTGGGCGGCGGCTTCGAGCAGCAGAACCGGCCCTGGAACCGCGATACGGCCGTGGGTGCGGCCTGGTTCGGTGTGGGCTGGGGCTTGTGCGGCGTATGCCCCGGACCGGCCATCGCAGGCCTGGGCACGGGCAACCTCGATCTGTTGTGGGTCCTGGTCGGCATCGCCCTGGGCGCGCTGGTGCAGGGCCTGCGCGCGAAGTGAACCCAGCGCTCAGAACTTGTGAAGAAATCGTAGCGAGCAGGCCGAGCGCAAGGCGGACGGAGCACAGCCACCGGAACGTACCTCAGGTACGTGAGGATGGCGCGCACCGCCCAACGCCGCGATCGGGCTGCGCAGTAGATTCATTCACAAGTTCTCAGGGCTTGATGCCCTTGGGCAGAGCGGCCTTGGTCAGCAGGGCGCGGTATTCGATAAGCTTGGCGCGCAGGCGGCGGTGGTTGACCGGGCCGGTGCGCAGCAGCATCTTCTGGCCCGCGGCCAGGGACTGCAGTTCGTCCTCTTCGAACTCATAGCGCGTCCAGGGACGCTCGGAGGGGATGGGGCCCTTGACCTCGACCAGCCCCACGATCAGCGGGTCCTCGCGCACGGGTGTGGCCAGCAGCAGGTCGATGACCGCGATCAGGCGGTCGTTGAAATAGGCCTTGGGATAGCCCAGCTCCTCGTAGGCCTGCTGGAACAGCGGGTAGAGGCTGACGTAGAGCTGCACGATCTGGCGGCTGTTGACGGTCTCGATGAACTGCACCAGCGGCGAGTAGCGCTGGCCGTTGTCGGGGTTGATGATCTCCCCTTCGGCGCGGCGCAGGGTGCTGAAGCGCCCCGGCGTGGGATGCACGGGCCACATGCTGGGCGCGGCGTGCTCGCGACCCAGGTTGTCGATGGTGGCGACGGCGCGACGCACGAAGCTGTCGACCAGCAGGAACTGCTCGACCTTCTTGCGGCCCAGCAGGGTGTTGAGGTCTTCGCGCGCGCGCGCATCGGACTGGCCCAGGGGCGGCAGGGCGCGCACGGCTGGCGGCGGGGGCACGGCCTCGATGGCCTGCACGGGGTGCTGGATGGGGGGCGGTGCCGGCGGTTCGGCGGCGGGCACGGGCGCGGCCGCCACCACGGGCTGCTGTACCGGCTGGGCCTGGGGCACGACGGGCGCAAGGTTGTCATCCAGCTGGGGCCGGTAGTACCACGCCGCCGCACCCAGGAGCACGAGGACCAGGAGGAGCGCGAGGGCAAGGCGACTTTTGTTCATGGATCTCGGCGGCAGCAAGCAGGCTTCAAAGGGCGATGCTAGCACCGCAAGGCCCCCTTTGTGCAGCCCGGTCGTGTTGCACTGCGGCGTGTGGGGGCAGCGCTGACGGGCCGCAATGGCTGCGGACTCCAAGGAGCACGCATGAACCGCCCCAGCCGCTGCTCATCCTCGGCGCGTCCTATGGCTCGCTGCTGGGCATCAAGCTCGTGATGGCCGGCCACCGCGTGACCCCGGTCCGCCTGCCCGGCCTGGACATGACGGCCTGCCGCGGCGCCTACACCGCCCCCTCGGTCTGGGACGGCTTCGACGCCGCGCGCATGACGCTGTGCAAGACCCTGGGTGCGGCCGCGGACGATCTGGTGCCTTTCGAGAAATACGCCGCGGCAACGCAGGGCCTGACCCACCCTTCCTCGGCGGCCCGCGCCCTGTATGGCGGTGCGCTGCACATCGAACGGGTGGACCGGCTGGTGCAGGCCGTGGACGAGGTCGTGGCGCTGGTGGACGCGCAGCTGGAACGCAAGCGCATGGCCCAAAATTAGTCGTGACCCTGGCACGACGCGCCCTTGTTTTGGCATACCATCGCCCCAGAGGTCGCATCCCGGGACCTAGACCACGGAGGCTCCCATGGCCAAAGGCGAACAGCGCAGCAACAAGATGGTGAAGAAGCCCAAGAAGGACACTTCGCCCCCCAAGCCCGGCAGTTCGGACCGGCCCATGCCGCCTGTCACCACGGTGATTCCGCGCGGCAAGGACAAGAACCGCTGACTTTACAAAGCGCAAGCCGACTCAGGTCGGCGCCACCGCCCCCGGCTGCGTTGCAGGAAGATGGAAGCTCTGCATTGCCGGATCATGAAACGCCTGCCCTGGCTCGGCCTGCTGCTGGCCACGACCAACCTGGGCGCCTCCCCGCTGCTGGAATATGCGCCGGTGCTCTCGGTCACCCCGGTGGTGCAGCCGATGGCCGTGCAACGCCAGGTCTGCAGCGTGGACGGCCACTGCGGGCGGCTGACCTTCCATGAGACCCGTACCACGGGCTACACCGTGGTCTATTTCCACGAGGGGCGCGAACACACGGTACAGCTGCCCCACGACCCGGGTCCGACGCTGGCCCTGCAGGTGGATGCAAGTCGGCTGGGCGAGCCCGGCACGCTGCCCGCGCCGGTCATCGTGACGGCACCGGTCTACGTGCCGGCGCCTGTGGTGATCCACTCGCGCAACTACTACCCCTATCAGCCCTACACCGTCTACCCCTCGATCGGCCTGCACCTGCGGCTGGGGCGCGGCCATCACCACCATCACCGGCACGACCATCGTCCGCATCATCACGGACATGGGCACGGGCATTGGCACCGCTGAGCGGCGCCATCAGCCCACGGGGTGCACCACCTTGGTATAGGGGTGGGGCTCACCCTCGACCCACCAGTTGGCCCAGTAGCGGTCGGCGCCGCCGGGGGCATCCGGCTGCAGGGTCAGGAAGTTGCGCGCGCCGATCATGCGGTGCCCGGTGGTGGGGAACTCGTGCAGCGCCCCGGTGATGCCACGGTCGATCGTTTCGACATGACGACAGACCTGCTCCAGGAAGAAGAGCTGCACGGCCGAGGGCGCCGGATGCACGATGGCGCTGCTGGTGAGCTGGTTGAGCACGCGCGTGCTGCCCTCGCGCACCGACTCGATCACGCCGACGGCCGCCACATGCACATCGCCCGACAGGATGGTGACGCGCGTGCCCTGCCCCGCCACCTGCAGCAGGCGGTGGATGAGGCGCAGGCGCTCGGCACGGTGCGGCGGGCTGGTCCAGTGGTCGCGCAGGTCGTCCTCGAGCTCCTGCTGGCCGGGCAGGATGCCCAGCAGCTTCTCCAGCAGCTCGAAGCTCGGGTGCACGACAGGGATGCTGCTCATGACGAACAGATGCTTCATGCCCCCCACGGCCTCCTGCGCCGCGAGCCACTGGTAGACCGCGCTCCAGCTCTGCGGGCTCAGCACCTGCTCGGCATGCAGCAGCTCGCCGCCGGGCGTGGACTCCAGGCGACGCGGCCGACGTTCGCTGCGCATGTCCAGCATCAGCAGCCCGAGCGGGCCGATGCGCCAGCCACTGTTGAAATGCGCCTGCCCGGGCAGCGTGCCCGCCGCCGGGCCGGCCAGGGCCTGGCGCTGGAACAGGGCGAAGGCAGCTCGCGCCACCTCGTAGATGCCTTGGTAGACGGGGCAGTGGTGCTGCTCGGCCGGGTAGGAGCCCCAGCCGTCCATGATGTCGTGGTCGTCCCACATCATCACGGCGGGCAGACGCGCCAGCACCGCGGCCACTTCGGGCTGCGACCAGCGCTCGAGGTAGATCTTGCTGAAGTATTCCTCCAGCTTGCGGCGCAGCGTGGCCGTGAACGGCGCCTTGTGGCGCCTGGCCCAGGGCAAGGCGGTCCAGGCCTTGAGCTCGGGAATCACGACCCACATCGCATCGCTGTAGACCTGATCACCGCCGAGCAGCAGCAGGTGCAGCGGCCCGTAGGTCTGCGCGTCCACGCGGTCCTGCTGGGCATGCAGACGGGCCAGGCGGGACCACAGCGCGTTGGGTTGCGCCACCTTCTTCATGAGCTTGGGATCGGAATAGCCGTTGCACGAGCCGTACGCCAGCGCCGGCATGCTGCCGCGCGCGGGCACATGGAAGGCATGCGACTCGCCACCCACGGTGTAGGCCACTTCCTGCGCCACAGCGGTCTGCGGCACCGAGATCTCGAAGCGCCAGGCCGTGCAGGCCGTACCAGGCACCGGGGCCTGCGTGAGCTGCACCGGCAGACCGCCTGCCGCGCAGGACGGGGGTGCGTCGGCGCTGTCCTGGACCCAGAGCGCGCTCACGCGCCAGCGGTCCTGCTCACAGCCCAGGAATTGCAGGATGGGGCCGAGTTTTTTCATGGGGTCTCCCTGTTTCGAATTCGCGCGACTTTAGCGGCAAGCAGCCGTGGCGTCATCCCCGGAATGTGGGAGGGCGTCCATGCGGCACAATGCCAGCCATCCCAACCCTCAGGGAGCAGATGCTGATGAAAACCGCTCTCGCCCTGGCCAGTGCCCTGCTGCTGGCCGCCGCAGCGCAAGCCCAAACCGGTGAATCGCGCTGCACCCAGGACTTCAAGGCCGAGCAGGCGCGCATCGAGCGTGAGGCCATGGCCCGGGCACCGGCACCCGGCAGCGACCAGGCCACCCAGCAGCGCTTCATGCAGGGCGTGCATGCGCAACTGCAGGCCGCGGCGGCCCGCGCTGAGGCCTGCGAGGCGGCCACCCGGCCTCAACCGGGAAGCGCGGCCGCACAGGCCATCGCGGCGAAGCAGCAGCAGTGCACGGACATGGCCAAGCGCGAACTCGACCAGATCAAGTTGCCGCCCCAGCCCAGTTTCGAGCAGCAGCGCGCCTACCGTGAAGCCGAGACCCGCATCTTGGATGCGCGCATGGACTGCTTGCGCCGCGCCCGCTGAGCGTCAGCGCGCCCGCGCTCCCAGCGTGCGCAGCTTGTCCTCCCACCGACGCACACCACTGGCGCCGAGTTTTTCCACCCCGCCGATCAGCGTGTCACGCACCGGTGAGACGCCGACGAAACCCAGAATGTTGCGCTTGAGCAGGCCCACGCCACGGGCCCGGAAGACCCAGCGATAGACCCAGGACGGCATGCCCATGGTGACGACGATGCGCGCGCTGCGGCCCTTGAGACCTTGATGGATGAAGGGGTTGCTGGCGCGCTCGGCCGCATCGCCCGTGAACGCAAAGCCGGGACGTGCCACCTGCTCCAGAAATCCCTTGAACAGCGCGGGCATGTCACCCAGCCACAGGGGAAAGAAGATCACGAAGTGCTGGGCCCAGGCCATGTCGTCCTGTGCGGCCTGCAGGCCCGCGGGCAAGGGCGTGTGTTCCCATTCGTGCTGGCTGCGCAGCAGGGGAAAGTCGAGCCGGGCGACCGTGACGGTGCGCACCTCGTGCCCGGCTGCCAGCGCGCCCTTGGCATAGGCTTGCGCCAGGGCGTGCCCGAGGTGGCCACCGGTGGGGTCCGGATGGCCCTGGAGGATGAGGATGCGGCGTCGTTCCATGGTGGGACCTCCTGGAACCTGATCTTGCAACAGACGCCCGGCGTCTTCCTTGATCTGGCGCAATGCTCTGCTTTTGATAGCAATCTGAATACACCCCGAAACGCGAGGTCCATACCCGGGACCTAGAATCCGGGCAGACCTGAATTCGCCATGAAACCGAACGACACCCCCCTCTTCTACATCGGCAAGACTGCAGCCTTCGGCGAGCAGTTCGACGCCTGGACCGACCGTCCCCTGCTGCAATCCATGGAGGAAGGGGGCGTAAGCTGGCCCAGTTCCTGCCGCGCGGGCAACTGCCGCACCTGCATCGGCAAGCTGGTCAGCGGCACGGTGCGCTATGACATGGAGTGGCCCGGCTTGCTGCCGGAAGAGAAGGCCGAGGGTTATGTATTGCCCTGCGTGGCTCACCCCTGCTCGGACGTGGTGCTGAGCGAAGGCTATTGACCCGGGGCCCGCTCACACGCATTTCTCAAGTGCGTGTGAACAGGCCCTGGTTCACGCAAAGACGTTGAGCTGGGTGCCCAGCGCGCCGGAGGTGGCCAGGGCTTGCGGCCCTGGCGCGGGTTGCAGCAGGGTGTTGAGGGTGGCTTGTTGCATCTGCATGGACTCGCGCAGCACGAAAGCCTGCACGCCTTGCGCCAGTCGCGCCGAAGCCATCTGGCTGGAGATGGCCATGATCTGATTGCTGATGCCGTCCATGCGAAATCCGGGTGTTTTTACCCATATCGACACGGCAGCAGGAAACTTGAGCGCCTCTAGGCGTCCAGCTTGCCGCGCAGGAGCTCCGGGAGGCGCTCCACGCCCATGCGGAAGCCGCAGGCCTGGGCGTGACCACCGCCGCCCATGCTCTCGGCCAGGGGGATGCAGTCGAAGCTGCGCTGCGAGCGCAGGCCCACCTTGATCACCCCGCCCTTGCTCGCGGTCCACATCAGCGCGTAGCTACCGCTTTTCTTCGACAGCAGCTCGCCCACGAGGCTGTGGAACATGCCGGGCGCGTTGACCATGAGGCCGGTCTGGCCGTTGAAGACCACGGGTTCGGCGCCGGCGGCGATGTCCTCGCACATCTTGCGGAACTTCTCGTCCATGGCCTGGCCCCGCAGCATGAAGGTGGCGAGCTCGTCCTCGGACCAGGAGGCGATCTGCGCCCAGCGCTCGAAGTCCATGGGCTCCATGTCCAGCGCGGCAAGGAAACCCGCGCTCTCGGGGTATTGCCAGGCCCAGATGTCACGGTCCTCGATGTAACGCACCAGGTCGGGCAAGGCGCGGTCGGACTGGAAGAAGTCCCAGGCCAGGCGGGCGCCGGACTTGCCCATGTCGAAGTGCACCACGCCGCAGCGGCAGGCAAAGCCCGTGAGTTTCTCGGCCGCGCTCTTGTGGTGATCGAGCATGACGAGCTTGGCCGCGCGCTGCTCGATCTCGCGCAGGATCTCGGGCCCAAAGGAGAAATCGAGGATGTAGACGGCCCGACCGTCGAGCGCGGGCAGGTCGGCCAGGGTCTTCACATCACCATGGTCACAGGGTTTGAACTCGGCGCGGCCTTCGTAGTAAAGCCAGGCGGCCAACGCAGCGCCAAAGCCGTCAGCGCAACGCGCGTGGTAGATCACCAGCGGATCGGGGTCGTGACGGTCGGGGTGGACCAGCAGTTGCTGGGGCAGCAGAGTGTTCATCGGGTGGGTCGTTTCGTGCGGGATGCGGTCTTCCTGGCGGCAGGGCTCTTGGCCGCGGGCTTGGCGCGGATATGCCCCTCACGCCGGAGTTCGTCCTTGCGCAGCTGGCGCTCGGCGTCGAGCTTCCTGCCCTCGGCCAGCCAGCGCGCGTACTCCTCGGGCGTCTCCAGCGTGATGCGGCCCAGCGCGCCGGAACGGAAGTCGTGGATCAGCAGCTCGGCCGCCTTCTGCAGGTTGACCTGGTTGCCGGCCATCAGCGCGCCGCGGCTGCGGCCGATGGCCTCGAGCAGCTCTTCGCTCTGCAGCGCCTCCCAGCCCTTGAGGCTGTAACGCGCCGCCAGCAGGGCCGGATACGAGGGCTTGAGGTAGTCGAGCAGTTCCAACGCCACCTCCTGGTCGTCGAAGGCATTGCGCCCCACGGCGCCGCTGGCGGCCAGGTTGTAGCCGCTTTGCGCCACGATGATGCGCGGCCAGAGCATGCCCGGGGTGTCGTAGAGATGGAAAGCGTCCTCGAGCACGATGCGCTGCTCATTGCGTGTCACACCGGCCTCGTCCGCCGCCTTGGCAGCACTCTTGCCCACGAGCCGGTTGATCAGCGTGGACTTGCCCACGTTGGGGATGCCGCAGATCATCACGCGCAACGGACGTGCCAGGCTCTCGCCGCGCGTGGGCGCGAGTTCACGGCAGGGGGCGATGAGCCGCCGGGCGGCGTTGCCGTCGGTGGTGTCGAGTGCGATGGCGCGCGTGCCCTCGCGCGCGTTGTAGTGCGCGAGCCAGAGTGCCGTGCGCACGGGGTCGGCCAGGTCCTGCTTGTTGAGCACCTTGAGGCTGGGCCGCTTGCTGGTCAGCGCGGCCAGCATGGGGTTGGCGCTCGATCCCGGCAGGCGTGCGTCCACCATCTCGATGACCACATCAATATGCTTGATGCGCTCCTCGATGGTCTTCTTGGTCAGGTGCATATGACCCGGGAACCACTGGACGGTCATGGCGGAACTTGCTTTCGTACTGGGAAGGTAGGGACGATTGTCGCTGCTTGTCAGGGCCCCGGCCTGCCCAGGCCAGGCCGGCCACAGCAGACGGGAAAAAGAAAGGCCCGCTCGAAAGCGGGCCCCTCAGCAACGGAAAACGGCGATCAGGCGCGCGCCATCCGCAGCTTCATGGAGAACTCCTGCAGCGCGGCGATGCCGCTTTCCTCGGCGCGATGGCACCAGGCCTGCAGATCGGCAATCAACTGCTCACGGGACAGCGAGGTGTTGAGCCAGAGCTGGCGCAGCTCTTCACGCATGGTGACCATCTTGTCCAGTACCGGCGAAGCGGCACGGGCCTGAGCCAGCTTGGGCGCAGCCTCGGCCGGCACCTTGTCTTCGTCGCGGTGCAGCCAGCGGTCGGCGGCCTTGACCACGGCGGTGTCCACGGCCCGGGCCTTGAGCGCGGCCATTTCCTGCTGGAAGGCGCGCTGCATGCCATGGGCGTAACCGGCCATGATTTCGTAGCGGTGGGCGATCAGGGCCTCGAGGGTCTTGTCGTCGGCAACGGGCTTGATGTCACCCAGCGCGAGCTTGGGCGGCGTCTTTTTGACCTTGGCCAGACCCAGGGCGCTCAGCACATTGATGTAGAGCCAGCCGATGTCGAACTCGTAGGGCTTGACCGACAGCTTGGCCGAGGTCGGGTAGGTGTGGTGGTTGTTGTGCAACTCCTCACCGCCGATGATGATGCCCCAGGGCGAGATATTGGTGCTCGAATCGGGCGCCTCGAAGTTGCGGTAGCCCCAGTAGTGGCCAAAACCGTTGATGATGCCGGCCGCGGTCACGGGAATCCAGGCCATCTGCACCGCCCAGACAGCGGCACCTGCAGCGCCGAACAGCGCCAGGTCGATGATG
The DNA here is from genome assembly GCF_027532185.1 of Hylemonella sp. Classification (GTDB taxonomy): domain Bacteria; phylum Pseudomonadota; class Gammaproteobacteria; order Burkholderiales; family Burkholderiaceae_C; genus Hylemonella. The sequence continues at coordinate 570,713 of NZ_JAPZSV010000003.1, forward strand.
AGCATCACGCCCACGCCCTGCCAGGAGTAACGGGTGTAGAGGTTGCGCTCGATCCAGTCGTCGGGCGTACCGTGGCCGTAGCGGGCCATGGTTTCCTTATTCTTGGCTTCGGCGCGGTAGAGCTCGGAGCCTTCCCAGAAGACCTTCTTGATGCCGTAGACCTGCGGGCTGTGCGGATCCTCTTCCTGCTCGCACTTGGCGTGGTGCTTGCGGTGGATGGCGGCCCATTCCTTGGTCACCATGCCCGTGGTCAGCCACAGCCAGAGACGGAAGAAGTGGGACGGGATCGGGTGCAGATCCAGAGCACGGTGCGCCTGATGGCGGTGCAGGAAAATGGTCACGCTGGCAATCGTGACGTGCGTCAGCGCCAGCGCCACCAGGACGATCTGCCACCAGCTCAGATTCAGCAGGCCGTGCGCAAGCCAGTCAATGGTTGCGTTCAGCACCGCCCAGTCGGGTAGAAACATGCGGGTCTCTCTCAAATAAAAAATAGGTGCAGCCAGACGCCACACCCTTGCCGCCGATTTTAAAGGCTGGCCCCGGCTTTGGGCCAACATTTCCAAGGTTTTAGGGTGGAAAACCTTAATTCAAGTCAATTGCTCATCTTTTTTGCCAGATTGCAGCGAAAAAGCCGTCCGTTTGATGCAAATGGGGCCATAGACGCAGGTATAGGGCGCCGTTGTCGCCCCCGCTGCACAGACGCTCGGCGCGGTCCACCTTGAGCTGCTGGAGCAGCTCGCCGGCCGGCAAAGGCTGGAAATCCGGGTGGGCGGCACTGAAAGCGACGGCGATGGCCTCGTTTTCCTGTGGCAGCACACTGCACGTGGCATAGACCAGACGTCCGCCGGGTTTGAGCAGGCGGGCCGCGCTGGCCAGGATGGCGGCCTGCTTGACCGTCATCTCCTGCACGGCCTGTTCGGTCTGGCGCCATTTGAGATCGGGGTTGCGCCGCAAGGTACCCAGTCCCGAGCAGGGCGCATCGACCAGCACGCGGTCGATCTTGCCGGCCAGGCGTTTGATGCGCTCGTCACGCTCGTGGGCGATGGCGGCCGGGTGCACATTGGACAGCCCGCTGCGCGCCAGCCGGGGTTTCAGCGCCTCCAGCCGGTGGGCCGAGGTATCGAAGGCGTAAAGCCGGCCGGTGCTGCGCATGGCCGCGCCGATGGCCAGGGTCTTGCCGCCGGCGCCGGCACAGAAATCGACCACCATCTCGCCACGCTTGGCGTCAAGCAGCAAGGCCAGCAGCTGGGAGCCCTCGTCCTGCACCTCGATGGCGCCGCGGGTGAACGCATCGAGCTTGTTCAGGGCCGGCTTGCCCTCGATGCGCAGGCCCCAAGGCGAGTAAGGCGTGGGCAGCGCCTTGATGCCGGCCTCTTTCAGTTCTTTCTGGATGGCCTCGCGCTTGGCCAGCTGGGTATTGACGCGCAGGTCCAGACCCGCGCCCTGGTTCAGGCTCTCGACCAACGGCCAGAAGCCCTCGCCCAGCTGCTCCTTGAGTGGCTGCACCAGCCATTCGGGCAGGTTGTGGCGGTGCATGTCCAGCAGTTCGTCGGGCTTGACGCGGTCGCAGTGGTCCAGCCACTGCTTTTCCTGCTCGGTCAGCACGCTCTTGATGAAGTCGCGCGGGCCATAAAAACCCAGGATGGCCAGGCGCCGCTCGCGCGGGCCGCTGCCGGAGAGCGCCAGCTTCTCGAACAGCAGCTTCTTGCGCAGCACGGTGTAGACCGTCTCGGCCAGGGTGGCGCGCTCGCGCGGGCCCAGGCCACGGTGGTCGCGAAAAAAGCGCGAGACGATGGCGTCGGCCGGATGGTCGAATTTCAGGGTGAGCCGGACCAGTTCGGTACAGACGTCCAGCAAGGCTTGGGGGTGCATAGGATAGGATTGTCCCATGCGCAGCCGGGTCGCTCCCAAGGCGACGACCGGAGCGCGCAGCGCGAACGCCCACACGATGTCCGATGAAAAACTCCCTCCCTTGATCGAGACCCGCCCGGGTCTCTACCGCCACTACAAGGGCATGCCTTATGAGGTGATCGCCACCGTGCGCCACAGCGAGACGCTGGAACCCATGACGCTGTACCGCGCGCTCTACGGCGAGCACGGACTCTGGGTGCGGCCGGCGGCCATGTTCAACGAAGAGGTCGTGATCGACGGGATCCGCCAGCCTCGCTTCACCTGGGTGGGCGAGACAGGCGAGAAGGCCTGAAGCTACAGTTTCTGTAGCAACTCAGCGATGGCGCGCGGGTAGATCAGGTGCTCCTGCGTGAGCACGCGTGCCGCCAGCGTGTGCTCATCGTCCCCGGGCAACACCGGCACCACGGCCTGGGCCAGGATGGGGCCATGGTCCAACTCGGCCGTGACCTGGTGCACGGTGGCGCCGGCAAACTTGCAGCCGGCCTCGATGGCACGACGGTGCGTGTGCAGGCCGGTGAAGGCCGGCAGCAGCGAAGGATGGATGTTGAGCAGCCGCCCGGTGTAGTGCGCGACGAAGCCGGGCGTGAGGATGCGCATGAAACCGGCCAGCACCACCAGCGCGGGCTGGTGAGTGTCGATGGCGGCCATCAGGGCGGTATCGAATTCCTCGCGACTGACGTAGGCCTTGTGGTCCAACACGGCCGTGGCGATGCCCTGCTCCTTCGCAAAGACCAGGCCCTTGGCGTCGGCCTTGTTGCTGAGCACGGCCGCCACACGGGCGCCATACCTGTCGAGCCAGCGCTCACGTTCGGCGGTCTGCACGATGGCGGCCATGTTGGAGCCGCCTCCGGAAATGAGGATCACGATGTTTTTCATGGGATGGCGAGATTATGGGCTTGTCACGGTTTGGACAGCCGTTTGCGAACGAGCGTGCTAAAACCGGGGCATTGCAAACCGACGCCCCAAACGGAGACATCCATGGATTTGGCATTCACCCCTGAAGAACAGACTTTCCGCGAGGAGATCCGCGCCTGGGTGCGCGCGAACCTGCCCGCAGACATTGCGCACAAGGTACACAACGCCCTGCAACTGAGCCGCGACGATATGCAGCGCTGGGCCAAGATCCTGGGCAAGAAAGGCTGGCTGGGCTATGGCTGGCCCAAGCAGTTCGGCGGCCCGGGCTGGACGGCCGTGCAGAAGCACCTCTTCGAGGAAGAGTGCGCCCTGGCCGGTGCACCGCGCATCGTGCCCTTCGGCCCCGTGATGGTGGCCCCGGTCATCATGGCTTTCGGCAACGCCGAGCAGCAGAAACGGTTCCTGCCCGGCATCGCCAGCGGCGAGGTCTGGTGGAGCCAGGGCTACAGCGAGCCGGGCTCGGGCTCGGACCTGGCCAGCGTGAAGACCCGCGCCGAGCGCCAGGGGGACAAGTACATCGTCAACGGCCAGAAGACCTGGACCACGCTGGGCCAGTACGGCGAGTGGATTTTCTGCCTGGTGCGCACCAGCAACGAGGGCAAGCCGCAGACCGGGATTTCCTTCCTCTTGATCGACATGAAGTCCAAGGGCGTGACCGTGCGCCCCATCCGTCTGCTCGACGGTGAGTGCGAGGTCAACGAGGTCTTCTTCGACAACGTCGAGGTGCCGGCCGAGAACCTGATCGGCGAGGAGAACAAGGGCTGGACCTATGCCAAGCACCTGCTGAGCCACGAACGCACCAACATCGCCGATGTGAACCGCGCCAAGCGCGAGCTCGAGCGCCTCAAGCGTATCGCCAAGGCCGAGGGCGTCTACGACGATGTGCGTTTCCGCGACGAGATCGCCAAGCTGGAAGTGGACGTGGTCGCGCTGGAAATGCTGGTGCTGCGCGTGCTGTCGGCCGAGAAGTCGGGCAAGAACTCGCTGGACATCGCCGGTCTGCTCAAGATCCGCGGCAGCGAAATCCAGCAGCGCTACAGCGAACTCATGATGCTGGCCGCCGGCCCCTACGCCCTGCCCCTGATCCGCGAAGCCATGGAAGCCGGCTGGCAAGGCGACTTCCCCGGCGGCGTCACCGCCAACGCCCCGCTGGCCTCGACCTACTTCAACATGCGCAAGACCACGATCTACGGTGGCAGCAACGAAGTGCAACGCAACATCGTCGCTCAAACCATCCTGGGTTGAGCACAAGGAGACAGACCATGGATTTCGATTTCAGTGATGACCAGCAGCAACTGCGCGATGCCGTCAACAAGTGGGTGGAGAAGGGCTACGGCTTCGAGCGCCGACGCGACATCGAGGCTGCGGGCGGCTTCTCACGCGAGGCCTACAACGAACTGGCCGAACTGGGCCTGTGCGGCCTCTACATCCCCGAAGCCGAGGGCGGCCTAGGCATGGGCCCGGTCGAGGGCATGGTCGTGATGGAAGAACTGGGCCGCGGCATCGTGCTGGAACCGCTGGCGCAGAGCCTGATCGCCGGCGCCGTGCTCTCGGGCTACGCCGGCGCCGATCTGAAGAGCGCCTGGCTGCCGAAGATCGCCAGCGGCGAGGCCCTGGTGGTGCTGGCCCAGCAGGAACGCAAGGCGCGCTACCGCCTCGATGTCTGCACCGCCACGGCCGTGCAGGCCGGCGGCGGCTGGGCTGTGACCGGCACCAAGAACCTGGTGCCCGCGGGCGACCAGGCTGATGCCTTCCTCGTGCCGGCCATGGCCGGCGGCAAGCTCGCGCTCTTCCTCGTCGAGCGCGGCGCCAAGGGCGTGAGCACGCGCGGCTACGGCACGCAGGATGGCGGCCGTGCGGCCGATGTGCTGCTCAGCCAGGCTTCGGCACAACTCGTGAGTGCCGACGGCCTGACCGCGCTGGAGCATGCGGTGGACATCGGCATGGCCGCCGCCTGCGCCGAAGCCGTGGGCGTGATGGATGCCGCTCTGGCTGTGACCCTGGACTACATGAACACGCGCAAGCAGTTCGGTGTGGCCATCGCCAGCTTCCAGGCCCTGCGGCATCGCGCCGCCGACATGAAGATGCAGCTCGAGCTGGCCCGCTCCATGAGCTATTACGCCAGCCTCAAGCTCAACGCCCCGGCCGAGGAACGCCGCCGCGCCATGGCGCGTGCGAAGTACCAGCTGGGGCAATCCATGCGCTTCGTCGGCCAGCAGGCCGTGCAGCTGCATGGGGGCATCGGCGTGACCGACGAGTACATCGTCAGCCACCACTTCAAGAAGCTGACCCAGCTGGAAATGAGCTTCGGCGACAGCCTGCACCAGCTCGGTGAGGTCTCGGCGCGCATGCAGGACACGGCGGGCGTCTTCGCCTGAAGGAGGGGCCCACCCCCGAGGCGCCTGCGGCGCCTCCCCCTCAGGGGGGCGACACCCGCGGCCCGGCCAAGCCGGTTCCGCGGTGTCCCGCGATGAAGCGCAAGCCAAAGAAAGTCAGGAGAGCAGACGCGAAGAGCGCGGCACATGCGCCATGAGGAACTCCATCTGGTCGGCCAGGATGCGGCGGTTGCGCAGGATGAAGTCTTCCCAGAGGCTGGGCACGTAGGGCGCGTAGAGCAGCGGCATGCCCGCCTGCTCGGGGGTGCGGCTGCTCTTGCGGTGGTTGCAGGCGCGGCAAGCGGTGACCACGTTCATCCAGTGGTCCTGCCCGTTCTGGGCAAAGGGGATGATGTGCTCGCGCGTGAGCTCGGTCTCATGATGATGCTCACCGCAGTAGGCGCAGACGTTGCGGTCGCGGGCGAAGAGCTTGCTGTTGGTGAGGCTGGGGCGCAGCTCGAAGGGATTGATGTTGGGCACGCCCTTGGTGCCGATGATGCTGTTGACCGTGATGATGGACTGCTCGCCCGTGACGGCGTTGTGCCCGCCATGAAAGACGGCGATTTCACCCCCGGCCTCCCAGCGCACCTCGTCGGCGGCGTAGTGCAGCACCGCCTCTTCGAGCGAGATCCACGACTGGGGCAGCCCTTGGGCCGACAGCTTCAAGACCTTCAAAACACGCCTCCTGACCAGCTAAAAGCCATTCAAACGGAACGCTTGCGTCTGCGGCAGCCGGCCGGGCCGGAACTGCCTCGCCATTCGGACACAATATACCCTGAATTGATGACGGTTTGCTGTCTCAGCTTGTAAGCGCAAGCTCGGGCGCTATCAAAAAAGTATCGAATGAAGGTCTTCCGCGGTTTTCACCATCCTGGCATCGCGCCCGCCTGCGCCCTGACCATCGGCAACTTCGATGGCGTGCACCGCGGGCACCAGGCCATGCTGGCCCTGTTGCGCGGCGAAGCGGCCCAGCGCGGCGTGCCGAGCTGCGCCATGACCTTCGAGCCGCATCCGCGCGACTATTTCGCCGGGGTGACAAAGAACGCGGCGCTGGCCCCGGCACGCATCGCGACGCTGCGCGACAAGCTCAGTGATCTGGAACGTTGCGGCATCGACCAGGTCGTGGTGCTGCCCTTCGACGCCCGCCTGGCCGGCCTCAGCCCCCAAGCCTTCATTGACGACGTGCTGGTGCGCGGGCTGGGCGTTCGTTATGTGCTGGTCGGCGACGACTTCCGCTTTGGTGCCAAGCGCGCGGGCGATTACGCCATGCTGGACGCCGCAGGCACCACCCGGGGATTCGACGTGGCGCGCATGAACAGCTACGAAGTCCATGGCCTGCGCGTTTCGAGCTCGGCGGTGCGCATGGCCCTGGCCGAGGGCCGCATGGACGACGCCGCCCGCCTGCTGGGCCATCCGTACCACATCTCGGGCCATGTGCTGCACGGGCGCAAGCTCGGCCGCGAACTGGGGTTCAAGACCCTGAACCTGCGCTTCGCCCACTGGAAGCCGGCCGCCAGCGGCATCTTTGCTGTGCTGGTGCATGGCCTGTCGGACGCACCCCTGCGCGGCGTGGCCAATCTGGGCGTACGCCCCTCGCTGGACCCGAACGACGTCAATGGCGGCCGGGTGCTGCTGGAGACCCATTGCCTGGACTGGCCGGCCGTCCTGGGCGCCGAGGGGGGCTACGGTAAAATCATCCGCGTGGAACTGCTGCACAAACTGCACGACGAACTCAAGTACGACAGTCTGGAAGCCCTGACCCAGGGCATCCACCAGGACTGTGATGCCGCACGCGCCTGGTTTGCCCGGCGAATTTGACGGGGCATCACCGGCGCACCTTGCCCCGCGCCTCCCGAAGCCTAGCCTGGCCCGCCTCCCGCGGCCGCCCCGTCTTTCGAAAAGCCTGCCATGTCCGAAAAAGTTGATTACCGCGCCACGCTGAACCTGCCCGATACGCCCTTCCCCATGCGTGGCGACCTGCCCAAGCGCGAGCCGGGCTGGGTGCAGGAATGGGAAGAAAAAGGCATCTACAAAAAGCTGCGCGACGCGCGCTGCGGCCAGCCCAAGTTCATCCTGCACGACGGCCCGCCCTACGCCAATGGCCAGATCCACATCGGCCACGCCGTCAACAAGGTCCTCAAGGACATGATCGTCAAGGCCCGCCAGCTCAAGGGCCTGGATGCGCAGTACATCCCGGGCTGGGACTGCCACGGCCTGCCGATCGAGAACGCCATCGAGAAGCTGCACGGCCGCAACCTGCCGCGCGACGCCATGCAGGCCAAGAGCCGCGCGTTTGCCACCGAGCAGATCGCCCAGCAGATGGCCGACTTCAAGCGCCTGGGCGTGCTGGGCCAGTGGGACAACCCCTACAAGACGATGGACTACGTCAACGAGGCCGCCGAGATCCGCGCCTTCAAGCGTGTGATGGAGCGTGGTTTCGTCTACCGCGGCCTCAAGCCCGTCTACTGGTGCTTCGACTGTGGATCGTCTCTGGCGGAATTCGAGATCGAGTACCAAGACAAGAAGAGCAGCACGCTGGACGTGGGCTTCGAGTGTGCCGAGCCCCAGAAGCTGGCCGCCGCCTTCGGCCTGGGCAAGCTGGACCAGCCCGCCTACGCCGTGATCTGGACCACCACCGCCTGGACCATCCCCGCCAACCAGGCGCTCAACCTGAACCCTGAGCTTGAGTACGCGCTGGTGCAGACCGAGCGCGGCCTGCTGGTGCTGGCCGCCGTGCTGGTCGAAAAGTGCATGGCGCGTTACCAGCTCACAGGCCAGGTGCTGGCCACCGTCAAAGGCGAAAAGCTGGGCCTTATCAACTTCAAGCACCCGCTCTACGACGTGGACCCCGGCTATCGCAGGCTCTCGCCCGTGTACCTCGCCGACTACGCCACCGCAGAAGACGGCACGGGTATCGTGCATTCGGCCCCGGCCTACGGCGTGGACGACTTCAACAGCTGCGTGGCCCACGGCATGGCCTACGAGGACATCCTCAACCCCGTGCAGGGCAACGGCAGCTACGCGGCCGACTTCCCGCTCTTCGGCGGCCTCAACATCTGGAAGGCCGTGCCGGTGGTGCTGGAAGCGCTGCAGAAAGCCGGGCGCCTCTTCGCGACCCAGGACATCACGCACAGCTACCCGCACTGCTGGCGCCACAAGACGCCGGTGATCTACCGCGCTGCGGCCCAGTGGTTCGTGCGCATGGACGAGGGCGAGGGCATCTTCACGAAAGACAAGGCGCCGCAGACCCTGCGCCAGCTAGCCCTGGCAGCCATCGAGGAAACCAGCTTCTACCCCGAGAACGGCAAGGCCCGCCTGCGCGACATGATCGCCAACCGGCCCGACTGGTGCATCTCACGCCAGCGCAGCTGGGGCGTGCCCCTGCCCTTCCTGCTCGACGTGGACAGCGGCGAACCGCATCCGCGCACACCCGAGATCATCGACCTCGCAGCTGAGGTGGTCGAGCAAGGCGGCATCGAGGCCTGGAGCAAGCTCTCCTGCGCCGACATCCTGCAGCGCATAGCCGACACCAGCAGCCCCGCGCAGTGGAGCAAGAGCAGCGACATCCTGGAGGTGTGGTTCGACTCCGGCACCACGCACACCACGGTGCTCAAGACCTCGCACCCGCACAGCGGCCACGAGGACGGCGGTCCCGAGGCCGATCTGTATCTCGAAGGCCATGATCAGCACCGCGGCTGGTTCCACTCGTCGCTGCTGACCGCCTGCGCCATGTACGGCCGCGCACCCTACCGCGGTCTGCTGACCCACGGCTTCACCGTCGACGGCCAGGGCCGCAAGATGAGCAAAAGCGTGGGCAACGTCGTGGCTCCGCAGCAGGTCAGCGAGAAGATGGGCGCCGAGATCATCCGCCTGTGGTGCGCGGCCACCGACTACTCGGGGGATCTCGGCATCGACGACAAGATCCTCGCGCGTGTGGTCGACGCCTACCGCCGCATCCGCAACACCCTGCGCTTCCTGCTGGCCAACGTGAGCGACTTCGATCCCGCCCAAGACGCGGTTCCCGCGGACCAGCTGCTGGAGATCGACCGTTATGCGCTGGCGCGCGCCGCCGAGCTGCAGGCCGAGATCCTGGCGCACTACGAGGTCTACGAATTCCACCCGGTGGTCGCCAAGCTGCAGGTGTATTGCAGCGAGGACCTGGGCGCGTTCTATCTCGACGTGCTCAAGGACCGGCTCTACACCACGGCGCCCAAGTCGCTGGCCCGCCGCAGCGCACAGACCGCGCTGCACCAGATCACGCACGCCATGCTGCGCTGGATGGCGCCTTTCCTGAGCTTCACGGCCGAGGAAGCCTGGAAGGTGTTCGGCACATCCGAATCCATCTTCCTGGAAACCTACGCGGACCTCGCCCGGCCCGACACGGCGCTGCTGGCCAAGTGGAACCGCATCCGCGAGATCCGCGACGCCGTGAACAAGGACATCGAAGCGCTGCGTGCCGAGGGCAAGGTGGGCGCCTCGCTGCAGGCCAACATCACGCTGGCTGCCAACGCCGAAGACCATGTACTGCTGGCCAGCCTGGGGGAGGACCTGAAGTTCGTCTTCATCACCTCGGCGGTGACGCTGCAAGCGGGTTCGGCGCTGACGGTCCAGGTCGAGCCCAGCAGCGCACAGAAATGCGAACGCTGCTGGCACTACCGTGACGACGTGGGCCACGATGCCACACATCCCACGCTCTGTGGCCGCTGCACCAGCAACCTCTACGGCGCGGGCGAAACGCGCAAGGTTGCCTGATGGGCAAGACCAACACCGGCGGTCTGCTGCAGTGGCTGGGTGTCGCCTTCCTGATCCTGGTGCTGGACCAGCTCAGCAAGGTCGCCATCCTGCTCCACTACCAGCTGGGTGAGAGCACCTACCTGACCGAGTGGCTCAACCTCGTGCGCGTGCACAACAGCGGCGCGGCCTTCTCGTTCCTGGCCGGAGCGGGTGGCTGGCAGCGCTGGTTCTTCGTCGGCATCGGTGCCGCCGCCACCGTCTTCATGATCTACCTCATGCGCAGCCACCCCACCCAGAAGCTCTTCTGCCTGGCCCTGGCCTGCATCATGGGTGGCGCCGTGGGCAATGTGCTGGACCGTCTCATTCACGGCTACGTCGTGGACATGGTGGACTTCCACATCGGCAGCTGGCACTTCCCGGCCTTCAACCTGGCCGACAGCGCCATCACCCTGGGCGTGATCCTGCTGCTGCTCGACGAGATCCTGCGGGTGCGCCGCTCTCGCCACTGAGCCGACGGTCGGCGATACTGGCGCCATGAGCGCCCCGACGCAACCCGGTATCCGACGCAGCAATCTGGGCCGCCTGCAGGAAATCGCAGGCGTTCTGGTGCGCCACGGCCTGGGCGAGCTGGTGCGCCGCTGGGGTCTGGCCGGTGCGTTGGAAAAGGCCGGCCACCGACTGCACTGGGAGCACGCGGCCGACCTGGCCCAGCTGCCGCCCCCCGTGCAACTGCGCAAGGCGCTGGAAGAGCTGGGCCCCACCTTCGTCAAGCTCGGCCAGATCCTGGCCGGACGCGCCGACATGTTCGGCCCCGAATGGATCGCCGAGTTCGAGCGCCTGCACAGCCAGGTGCCCGCCGTGCCCTTCGAGAGCCTGCGGCCGCAGCTGCGCGAAGACCTGGGGGGCGAGCCCGAAGAGGTCTTTGCCTGGTTCGATCCCGAGCCGCTGGCCGCGGCCTCCATCGCCCAGGTGCACCGCGCCCGGCTGCACGATGGCACCGAGGTCGTCGTGAAGATTCGCCGCCCGGGCATCCGCGAGGTGATCGACGCCGACCTGCGCCTGCTCGACCGTCTGGCCTCCCTGGCCGAGGCCGAGTTGCCCGCGCTGGCCCCCTACCGCCCGCGCCAGTTGCTGCGCGAGTTCGGCCGCTCGCTGCACCGCGAGCTCGACCTGGCCAGCGAATGCCGCAGCGCCGAACGCCTGGCGCGCAATATGGCGGCCTTTCCGTGGGTCCGCATCCCGCGCATCCACTGGGCCTGGACGCATGAGCGCGTCAACGTACAGGACTTGGTGGACGGCATCCCGGGTCAATCACTGGACCAGCTCGCCGCGGCCGGCCTGGACCGTCGGCTGCTGGCCCAGCGCGGCGCGCAGGCGGTACTCAAGATGATCGTCGAGGACGGCTACTTCCACGCCGACCCGCACCCGGGCAATGTCTTCTACCTGCCGGATCACGGCATTGCCTTCATCGACTTCGGCATGGTCGGGCACCTCACGCAGCGACGCCGCCAGCAGCTGCTCAAGCTGCTGCTGGGCCTGGTGCAGCGCGAGCCCCAGGGGGTGGTGGATGTGCTACTGGAGTGGACGCGCAACGGCCAGGAGGTGGCCCAGGAACGGCTCGAGTCCGAGGTCGAGGCCTTCATCGACCAGTACCACGGCACGCCGCTGGCCGAGCTCAGCCTGGGGCAGATGCTGGTCGACGTGACGGCCATCCTGCGTGAGAACCGGCTGGCCCTGCCGCCGGACCTGGCCCTGCTGATCAAGACCTTCATCACGCTCGAGGGCCTGGGCCGCGGCCTGGACCCGGCCTTCCACATGACGACCGAGGCCTTGCCCCTGCTGCAGCAGGTGGTGCGTGCGCGCTACCGGCCCCGCGCGCTGGCGCAGCGGGTCTGGGGCTCCTGGCGGCGCGTGCTGGATCTCGCTGAGCAGCTGCCGCAGGACCTCGGTCAGCTGCTGCGCCGCGCGCGTCAGGGCCGCATGGGCCTGGACATCGAGAGCCGCTCGCTGCGCCGCGTCGGCGACCAGCTCGACCGCGCGGCCAACCGGCTCTCGCTGGCGCTGATCATCGCGGCACTCATCATCGGCTCCTCCATCGTGATGACGGTGGGCGGCGGCCCCACCCTGCTGGGGCTGCCGGCCTTCGGCCTGCTGGGCTTTCTCGGCGCCGGCATCGGCGCCTTCTGGCTGGTCCGGTCGATCTCGCGCAGCCGTCGCCACGAGGACGACGAGTTGTGATCCCCGGGGCCGCGAGGCTCAGAGCGTCAGGATGGTGCTGCCTGTGGTCTTGCGGGCCTCGAGGTCGCGGTGGGCCTGCTGCACCTGCTCCAGCGGGTAGCGCTGGGCGATGTGGATCTGCACCTTGCCGCTGCCCACCATGGCGAACAGATCGTCGGCCATGGCCTGGGTGCTCTCGCGCGTGGCGATGTGGGTGAACAAGGTCTGGCGTGTGACGTAGATCGAGCCCTTGGCCGCCAGGGCGCCGGGGGCAAAGGGCGGCACCACGCCGGAGGAGTTGCCGAAGCTGGCCATCAGGCCGAAAGGCCGCAGGCAGTCGAGCGACTTGTCCCAGGTGTCCTTGCCCACCGAGTCGTAGACCACCTTCACGCCCTTGCCGCCCGTGATGTCCTTGACGCGCGCCACGAAGTCTTCCGTGTTGTAGTTGATCACGTGGGCCGCACCGTTGGCCTTGGCCAGCGCGCACTTGGTGTCCGAGCCCGCCGTGCCGATGAGCTGCAGGCCGAGGGCCCTCGCCCATTGGCAGGCGATCAGGCCTACCCCGCCGGCAGCGGCGTGGAAGAGCACATGGTCACCGGGCTGCAGGCCCTCGACCGGCCGCGTCTTGTTGAGCAGGTACTGGGCGGTCAGGCCCTTGAGCATCATCGCCGCACCGGTCTCGAAGGAGATGTTGTCCGGCAGCTTGCAGACACACTTGGCCGGCATCACGCGCACATCGCAGTACGCACCGGGCGGCTGGCTGGCGTAGGCAGCGCGGTCACCCACCTTGAGGTGCGTCACACCCGCACCCACAGCCTCGATCACGCCCGCACCTTCCATGCCCAGCTGGGCCGGCATGGGCAGCTGGTACACGCCTTCGCGCTGGTAGACGTCGATGAAGTTCAGGCCGCAGGCCTGGTGACGGATGCGCACCTCGCCCGGCCCGGGTTCGCCCACCGTCACGTCGACGATCTGCATCTGCTCGGGGCCGCCATGCTGCTGGATGCGCACGGCACGGAAACGGGACTGGGTCATGAGGGTCTCCTGAAGATGGCTGGAAATTCTACGTGAGCGCTTCGCTGGCCTGCACGCGGCGCGCCGCAAAACACCCGGGACGGGAAGGGCGCAAGCGGCTTGCTAAAGTGCTTCCCATGCACACGCGCCTCTCGCCCTCCACCGCCCTGCTCCTGACCATTCCGCCGCTCATGTGGGCCGGCAACGCCGTCGTCGGCCGCATGGTGGCCGAACTCGTGCCGCCCATGATGCTCAACCTGCTGCGCTGGGCCCTGGCCGGGCTGATCCTGCTGCCGCTGGCGGCCTGGGTGCTGCGACGCGACAGCGGGCTCTGGACCCACTGGCGGCGTTTCGCCTGGCTGGGCCTGCTCAGCGTAGGCGCCTATAACGCGCTGCAGTACCTCGCGCTCAAGACCTCCTCGCCCATCAACGTCACCCTGGTCGCAGCCAGCATGCCGATTTGGATGCAGCTCATCGGCCGCCTCTTCTTCGAGGCCCCGGTCTCGCGCCGTCAGATGATGGGGGCGGTGCTGTCCATCGCGGGGGTGCTGCTGGTGCTGAGCCGTGGCCATCTGGAGACGCTGCTGCAGGTCAAGCTGCTGCCCGGCGACATCTACATCCTGATCGCAGCCGTCTGCTGGGCCTTCTACAGCTGGATGCTGGCGCGCCCAGGCGACGAGCCCGCTGCCATCCGCGGCGACTGGGCGGCCTTCCTGATGGCGCAGATCGTCTACGGCCTGGCCTGGTCGGCGCTGTTCGCCGGTGGTGAATGGCTGGTGACGGACCAGCCCACGGTCTGGGGCTGGCCGCTGGTTGCGGCCCTGGTCTTCGTCGCTGTCGGCCCCGCCGTGCTGGCCTACCGCGCCTGGGGTATCGGCGTTCAGCGCGCCGGCCCCACCGTGGCCAGCTTCTTCGGCAACCTCACGCCCCTGCTCGCTGCGCTGATGTCAGCCGCGTTGCTGGGCGAGCTGCCGCAGCTCTACCACGCCGCCGCCTTCGTGCTCATCGTCGCCGGCATCGTGGTGTCATCGGTGAGACGTTGATCCACTCACCTCAAGTCGATGACTTAAACCAGAGCACCCGCGGAACTGGCTTCGCCAGGCCGCTGGGTGCGTCCCCCTACCGCCGCAGGCGAGAGAGTGGGAAGCGGCGTAAGCCGCTCAGGGGGTGCTCCCTCAGTACGTGCCGGGGTAGGCGCCGCCATCGGCCAGCACGTTCTGGCCATTGATGTAACCACCGTACTGACTGCAGAGGAAGGCGCAGATGGCGCCGAACTCCTCGGCGGTGCCGAAACGCTGCGCGGGGATGGTCAGACGGCGCGCATCGGCGATGTCGTCGATGCTCTTGCCCGTCTTCTTGGCCGCGCCTTCCATCGTGGCCTTGAGGCGGTCGGTGTCGAAGGCACCCGGCAGCAGGTTGTTGAGGGTCACGCCTTTGGCGGCGATCTTGGGGTTGCGCGCCACGCCAGCGACAAAGCCCGTCAGGCCGCTGCGTGCGCCGTTGGACAGGCCCAGGATGTCGATCGGCGCCTTCACGGCGCTCGAGGTGATGTTGACGATGCGGCCGTAACCGCGCGCGGCCATGCCGTCCACCGTGGCCTTGATGAGCTCGATGGGCGTGAGCATGTTGGCATCCACCGCCTTGATCCAGGCCTCGCGGTCCCAGTCGCGGAAGTCGCCGGGCGGCGGCCCGCCGGCATTGGTGACGACGATGTCGAAGTCCTTGCGCTGGGCGAAGATGGCCTCGCGACCGGCCGGGGTGGTGATGTCCACCGGCACGGCGATGACCTCCACGCCCTTGTTCTCCGCGCGCAGCTTCGCGGCGGCAGCCTGCAGGGCCTCTGCGCCGCGCGCCACCATCACCACGTTGACGCCCTCGCGCGCCAGCGCCTGCGCGCAACCGTAGCCCAAGCCCTTGCTCGCGCCACCGACCAGCGCCCACTTGCCTGCAATTCCGAGATCCATGATGTTTCCTTTTGGTTGAAATCCGTACGACCGGAATGATACGAAGACCGCCCCGTCCCTGCCGGCGCGGGACTTTCAGTCCGCAGCCGCGCGCGCGGCACGGCCGAAGACGAAGATCCCCGCGAGTACCAGACAGGTGCCCGCGACGATCCAGAGCGTGAAGGGCTCTTCCAGCAGCCACACGCCCAGCAGGATGGTGGACATGGGCCCCACCATGCCGGCCTGTGCCGCTGCGCCAGCGCCGATGCGCTCGATGGCCATCATGACCAGCAGCACGGGCACCGCGGTGCAGGCCATGGCATTGAGCAGCGACAGCCAGACCACCTCGGGTGCCACCTGCGCAGCCGACAGCGGACGCAGCAGCAGGAACTGCACGATGCATAGCCCACAGGCGACGCTGGTGGCCAGCCCCACGAGGCGCAAGGAACCCAGGCGCTGCACCAGCTCGCCGCTATAGCTCAGATAAAAGGCGTAGCTCACGGCGCTGAGAAACACCAGCGCGGAGCCCCAGGCCACGTCGGCACCGGCCAGTGTGAGCTCGTGACCGAAGACCAGCAGCACGCCTGCGTAGCTGATCACTGTGCCCAGCAGCTGCATGCGGCTGGCCCGCTTGCGATAGAGCAGCCAGCCGATGATGAGCACCAGCGTGGGCGTGAGGTAGAGGATCAGGCGCTCCAGCGAGGCCGTGATATAGGCCAGGCCCGCGAAGTCCAGGAAGCTCGCGAGGTAGTAGCCGGAAAAGCCCAGCCCCAGCACGCCGAGCCAGTCGCGGCACGCCAGCGGCGGCCGGCCGCGGCTGGCCCACCAGGCCATGCCGGCGAACAGGGGCAGCGCGAACAGCATGCGGTACATGATGAGCGTGACCGCGTCCACACCATAGCGGTAGGCCAGCTTGACGATGATGGCCTTGCCGCTGAAGGCGATGGCGCCGATGACGGCGAACGCAAAACCGGTTGCTACTTTTTCACGAGCACCCGACGCCATGCTCAGAAGCCCGCAGCGAGGCCATCACGGCGCGGATCGCTGGCCGCCACATAGCCCTCGACCTTGGGGTCACCCGCACGCCAGATGAACTGGCCGGCGCCGAAGTCCTGGTAGGAGTCGTTGATGACCTCCACGCGATGACCGCGCGCCTGCAGACCCTGCACCGTGGTCTTGTCCAGCGCGGCCTCGACGTTGATCTCCAGCCCCGCGTTGTAGCGCCACCGCGGCGCGTCGCAGGCCGCCTGCGGGTTCTGGCCGTAGTCCAGCATGCGCACCACGGTCTGCAGATGGCCTTGCGGCTGCATATTGCCGCCCATCACGCCGAAGCTCATCACGGGCTGGCCGTCCTTGGTGAGGAAAGCCGGGATGATGGTGTGGATGGGCCGCTTGCCCGGCGCCACGAGGTTGGCCGTGTTGTGGCCCTGCGGGTGCACGTTGAAACCGTGGCCGCGGTTCTGCAGGCTGATTCCGAAGCTGGGCTCCACGCAGCCCGAACCGAAGCCCATGAAGTTGCTCTGGATGAAGCTGATCATCATGCCGTTCTCGTCGGCGGCCGTGAGGTAGATGGTGCCGCCCTTGACGGGGTTGCCGGCCTTGAAGTCCTGCGCCTTCTTCATGTCGATCAGCTTGGCGCGGCTGGCCAGGTAGGCGTCGTCCAGCATCTGCTCGGGCGTCACGTGCATGGCCGAGGGCTCGGCCACATAGCGGTAGACGTCGGCGAAGGCCAGCTTCATGGCCTCGATCTGCAGGTGCTGCGAGTCGACGCCATCCACGGGCATGGAAGCCAGATCAAACTTGTCGAGGATGCCCAGCGCGATCTGCGCGGCAATGCCCTGACCGTTGGGCGGAATCTCGTGCAGGGTGTAGCCGCGGTAGTTCTTGGCCAGCGGCTGCACCCACTCGGGCTGGTAGGCCGCCAGGTCGCTGGCCTTGAGCGCGCCGCCGCATTCCTTGGCGAATTTCTCCAGCGCCTGGGCGATCTCGCCGCGGTAGTAGGCCTCGCCCTTGGTCTCGGCGATCAGGCGCAGCGCGCGCGCCGCCGCCTTGAACTGGAACAACTCGCCCACCTGAGGCGCACGGCCCCAGGGCAGAAAGCTCTGAGCGAAACCGGGCACGCCCTGCAGCTCGGGCGTGGCCGCAGCCCATTTCT
Organism: Hylemonella sp.; assembly: GCF_027532185.1. GTDB lineage: Bacteria > Pseudomonadota > Gammaproteobacteria > Burkholderiales > Burkholderiaceae_C > Hylemonella. The sequence goes on from NZ_JAPZSV010000003.1 coordinate 587,977, forward strand.
GCTGCACCACCACCGGGATCAGGTAACCGCGCTCGGCGATCTCGACGGCCGGCTCCAGCAGATCGGCAAAGGGCAGCTTGCCGAAACGATCGCTCAGGGTCACCCAACCCGACACGGCGCCAGGCACGGTGACCGAATCGATGCCGCGCTTGGGCGGCGTCTTCGCGTCCTTACCGTACTTGCGGTGGAAGTACTCGGGGGTCCAGCCCTGCGGCGCGCGGCCCGAGGCGTTGAGGCCGTGCAGTGCCTTGCCGTCCCAGAGGATGGCAAAGGCGTCACTGCCCAGGCCGTTGCTCACCGGCTCGGTCAGCGTGATGACAGCCGCCGCTGCAATAGCCGCGTCCACCGCATTGCCGCCTTTTTGCAACATACGTAGACCGGCTTGCGCCGCGAGCGGATGCGAGGTGGTCACGACGTTGCGCGCGAACACAGGCAGGCGCGTGCTGGGATAAGGGTTGCTGTAGTTGAAGTTCATGGGTTCTCTCTCACATCGCCTGCTCATCAGGCCTACAAACTGTCATGCGGTAACGCCGCAAATCCGGCTTTGCCGGGCCACTGGCGTTGTCCCCCGCAGGGGCTGAGGGCCGCGGCTCCAAGCCTGCCTGCGCAGGCTTGGACGGCCCGAAGAGCCTTCGCCTCTGGCGAAGGTACCGAGGCGCCCTTCGGGGCGACTCAGGGGTGGATCCATCAGTCAGCGGTGATCTTCCGCTCGGTGATGACTTTCTTCCATTTCGCTGATTCGGCACGTACCACGGCCGCGAACTGCTGCGGCGTCCCGCCCGCGGGCTCGGCCCCCAGACGCGCGAAACGGTCCTTGAGATCGGCCTCGGCGAGCGCGGCGTTGACGGCCTGGTTCACGCGGTTGACGATCTCCGGCGGCAGGCCGCGCGGTCCGTAGACGCCGAACCAGGTGACCGATTCAAAGCCCGGCAGCAACTCGGCGACGGCCGGTAGTTCGGGCACCAGCGCGCTGCGCTTGGGGCTGGTCACGGCCAGCGCACGCAGCTTGCCATCGCGCACATGCGGCATGCCCGAAACCACGGAGTCGAACAGCACGTCGACCTTGCCGCTCACGAGGTCGGCAATCGACAGGCCGGTGCCACGGTAGGGGATGTGGACCAGAAACGTGCCGGACTGGGCCTTGAAGATCTCGGTGGACAGGTTGGAAATCGTGCCGTTGCCGCTCGAGGCGTAGTTGAGCCGACCCGGGTTCTGACGCGCGTAGTCGATGAACTCCTTGAGGTTTTTCGCCGGGGAGCTCAGCGGCACCAGGATGACCTGGGGGGAGCTCGCCACATAGACGATGGGCGTGAAATCGGTCTCGGCGTTGTAGGGGATCTTGGGGTTGATAGCCGGGCCGATGCTGTGCGTGCTGGAGGTGGTCAGCAGCAGGGTGTAACCGTCAGGTGCAGCCTGCGCGCCGGCCTGGGCGCCGATGGTTCCGCCGGCGCCGGGTTTGTTCTCGACCACCACGGACTGGCCCAGCTTGCGGCCCATCTCCTGGGACAGGGCGCGCGCCAGGATGTCGGTGGCGCCACCTGCTGGAAAGGGGACGAGCAGACGGATGGGTTTGGATGGCCAGGTCTGGGCCGCCAGCGGCAGCGCAAGGGACAGGCCACAGACCAGCAGGGCACGACGGAACAAGGATGACATGAATACTCCCGGTACAAGAGCGGAAACGGCACCCGCAGGTGCCGTCCCAGTGTAGCCAAAGGCCAGCGGCGATGTTTACTCTTCGACGAAAGCCTCTTCGCGCTTGGACTTCACGGCCGGCAGCATCACGATGACCAGCAGCAGCAGGGCCATGGCCAGCAGCGTGGCCGACAGGGGACGCGTGACCAGCACGCTCCAGTCGCCGCGCGACAGCAGCAGCGCGCGACGCAGGTTTTCCTCCATCATCGGCCCCAGGATCAGGCCCAGCAGCAGCGGCGCAGGTTCCACACCGAGCTTGATGAAGCCGTAGCCGATGACGCCGAAGATGGCGACCATCCAGATGTCCCAGGTGTTGTTGTTCGTCGAGTACACGCCGACGGCGCAGAACAGCACGATGGCCGGGAACAGCCAGCGGTAGGGCACGGTCAGCAGCTTGATCCAGATACCGATCAGCGGCAGGTTCAGCACCACGAGCATCAGGTTGCCGATCCACATGGAAGCGATCAGGCCCCAGAACAGCTCGGGGTTGTTGGTCATCACCTGCGGGCCGGGCTGGATGTTGTGGATGGTCATGGCACCGACCATCAGGGCCATCACCGGATTGGGCGGAATGCCCAGGGTGAGCAGCGGGATGAAGGACGTCTGCGAACCGGCGTTGTTGGCCGACTCAGGCGCGGCCACGCCGCGGATATTGCCTTGGCCGAAGGGGACCTCGCCCGGCTTGAGTTTGGTCTTCTTCTCGATGGAGTAGGCGGCAAAGGCGGACAGCAGGGCGCCGCCACCGGGCAGAATGCCCAGCATGGACCCCAGGGCGGTGCCGCGCAGCACCGCGGGCACCATGCGCTTGAAGTCTTCCTTGCTCGGGTAGATGTGCGTCACCTTGCCCGTGAAGACCTCGCGCTTGTCCTCGGGATGCGAGAGGTTGTGGATGATCTCGCCGTAGCCGAACACGCCCATGGCAATCACGATGAAACCAATGCCGTCGGTCAGCTCGGGAATGTCAAAGGAGAAACGTGCCACGCCGGAGTTCACGTCCGTGCCCACCAGACCCAGCAGCAGGCCCAGGATGATCATCGCGACGGCCTTGAGCAGCGAGCCCGAAGCCAGCACGACGGCACCGATCAGACCCAGCACCATGAGCGAGAAGTATTCGGCCGGGCCGAACTTGAAGGCCACTTCCGTCAGCGGCGCGGCAAAGGCCGCCAGGATCAGCGTGCCCACGCAGCCGGCAAAGAAGGAACCCATGCCGGCAGCGGCCAGTGCGGGACCGGCGCGACCCCTGCGGGCCATCTGGTAGCCGTCGATCACGGTCACCACCGAGGACGACTCCCCGGGCAGGTTCACAAGAATGGCGGTCGTCGAACCGCCGTACTGCGCGCCGTAGTAGATGCCCGCCAGCATGATGAGCGCAGCCACGGGCGGCAGCGCATAGGTGGCCGGCAGCAGCATGGCGATGGTGGCCACGGGGCCCACGCCCGGCAGCACGCCGATCAAGGTACCCAGCACCACGCCGATGAAGGCGTACAGCAGGTTCTGGAAGGTGAACGCGACGCCGAAGCCCAGCGCGAGGTTGTCAAAGAGTTCCATGTTGTTCTATTCCTCAGCCGGTGATGAAAGCAGGCCACACCGGGAACTGCAGATTGAGCAGCTTCACGAAAGCGCCGTAACTGATGATCGCCAGGATGGTCGCAACGATCAGGACCTCACCGAGCTTGAACTTCTCTCCCGCCAGGCTGGCGATGATGGTCAGGCCGAAGATGGCGGGAATCAGGCCCATGGCGGGCAGACCGATGGAGGGCAGGCCGGCCAGCAGGATGCCGAAGATCACGTTGGCGCCGATGATGAAACCCAAGGGCTTCCAGGCCACCTTGCCGATCTTGTCGCCGGTCGTGGACTTGGACACGACACCCTGGAACATGATCAGGCCGCCCAGCAGGGCCAGCAGCACGCCCAGGAGCAGCGGAAAGTAGCCGGGCCCCATGCGGGCGCCGGTCCCGATGTTGTAGTTGGTCGAGCCGATGGCGAAAGCCGCGCCGACGATCACGAACATGAGGCCTGAGTAGAAGTCTTTTTCACTCTTGATGAATTTCACAAACGGTCTCCTGCGGACCCGGGGTCCGAAACACCCGGGATTCTGCCCCGGAATGTCCTTCGCGCCGGATGTGGATTACACCTACCTCGCGAGTGAAGCGAGGAAGCCGGTCAGGGATTTCCCTAGGTAACCCGATCGCATGAACCGCCGTGGCGCAAAGGGGTCAGGCAGCGGTCAGCCGGAGGGGCGACAGACCACGCGCGATCAGCTCAGAGGCGGCGTGGCCCCCAGCACCTCGTCAATCACGGTGTGCCCTTCGGCCACGCGCAAGGCCCCGGCCAGGCGCAGCGGGCGCATGCCATCGGCGATGGCCTGGCGCTTGAGCGCATCGATATTGGGCTCGCGGCTGACCTTTTCCTTGAAGGCCTCGGTGATCACCAGCAGCTCGTACAGACCCATGCGACCGGCAAAGCCCGTCATGCGGCAATCCACACAGCCCACAGGTTTGAAGGGCTTGTAGCCGCCACTGATGTTCCAGGGCTTGACCACCTCGGCCAGCTGCTCCTTGGTCGCGGCTTCGTCGCGCACCTTGCATTGTTTGCACAAGGTGCGCACCAGGCGCTGCGCCAGCACGCCCAGCACGGTGGCGTTGAGCAGATAGGGCGGCACGCCGAGCTCCATCAGGCGCGTGATGGCCGAGGGCGCGTCATTGGTGTGCAGGGTCGAGAACACGAGGTGGCCGGTCAAGGCGGCCTGTACGGCCATCTCGGCGGTCTCCAGGTCGCGGATTTCGCCCACCATGATGATGTCCGGGTCCTGGCGCATCAGCGCGCGCAGGCCTTGGGCGAAGTTGAAATCGAGCTGCGGCTGCACCTGGGTCTGGTTGAAGGCCGGCTCGATCATTTCGATCGGGTCTTCCACCGTGCTGACGTTGACCTCTTCGGTGGCCACCCGCTTGAGCGTGGAGTACAGCGTGGTCGTCTTGCCCGAGCCCGTGGGCCCGGTCACGAGGATGATGCCGTGGGGGCGCTTGACCAGCTGCTCCCAGCGCGCCGCGTCGTGCGGCGGAAAACCCAGCTCGTCCAGGCTCTTGACCGCGTTGTCCGGGTCGAAGATACGCATCACCATCTTCTCGCCGAAGGCCGTGGGCAGCGTGGAAATACGCATTTCCACCTCGTCACCCGAGGGGTTGCGCGTCTTGATGCGGCCATCCTGCGGTCGGCGCTTCTCGATCACGTCCATGCGGCCCAGCAGCTTGATGCGCGCCGTCATGGCGTTGAGCACACCCATCGGCATCTGGTAGACCGGGTGCAGCACGCCGTCGATGCGGAAACGGATCACGCCCTGCTCGCGCCGGGGTTCGAGGTGGATGTCGCTGGCGCGCTGGTCGAAGGCGTACTGCCAGAGCCAGTCCACCACCTGCACCACGCTCTGGTCGTTGGCGTCGAGCTGCTTGTTGCTCTTGCCCAGCTCCACCAGCTGCTCGAAGCTCGCGCCGCCGGAGTTGCCGCCCGACTTCATGGCCGAGCGCACCGACTTGGCCAGGGCGAAGAACTCCGCCGTGTAGCGGTGTATCTCGCCCGGGCTGGCGATGACACGACGCACGCTGCGCCGGGTCTGGCGCTCGACCTCGGCCACCCAGTCGCTGATGTAGGGTTCGGCCGTGGCCACCACCACTTCATTGGGCAGCACCTGCACTGGCAGCACCTTGTGGCGTTCCGCATAGGCCGCGCTCATGGTGTCGGCCACCTTGCCTACGTCCACCTTGAGCGGATCGATGCGCAGGTAGTCCAGGCCGGCGCGGCCGGCCAGCCACTGCGTCAGCAGCTCCACGTCCAGCGCCTTGTTGTCGCTCGCGCGCCGCATGGAGACATTGGCCAGGCGCAACAGCGGATGCTGGGCGCTTTCGGCCTGGGCGCAGCGGGCGATGGTGCGTTGCGCTTCCTCTTCACTGATCACGCCATCGGCCTGCATCCACTCCACCAGCAGGCGCCAGCTCAGCGGCCCCATGTGTTCGGACTTGGACAGGCTGCGGGGTTTCAGCTGGGCGCTCATAGGGGGAAAGAGTTACAGATCGGCGATGGGTTTGAAGCCGCGCAACCACTTGGGCGCGGGCAGACCCCAGCGAGTCTGGATGATTTCCGCGCGCTCGGCAAGCGCGGCGCGTGCCGGACGCTGCGCCGTGCGCTGTGCCAGCACCACGGTGTTGCCTTCGCGCGTCGCCTTGAAGGCCCAGATCGCCTCGCGCCCGAAGGCGGCAGCGATCTTGTCCACGCTTTTGGTGAAACTGGAGGAGCGGCCAAAGAGGTTGACCGTCATGCAGCCATCGTCGGTCAGCAGGCGGCGGCAGTCGGCATAGAAGTCGGGGCTGTCGAGCACGGGCGCAGCCGCCTCGCGGTCGTACAGATCCACCTGCAGCGAGTCCACCGCACCCAGCCACGCCGGCTTGCGGATCTCCTCGGCCGCATCGCCCAGGATCACCTGCATTCTTGCCGTGTCCGCCGGCAGCTTGAACCAGCCGCGGCAGGCGTGCAGCACCCCCGGGTTGAGCTCGATGGCCGTGGTCTTCATGCGCAGCACCTTGGCACAGAACTTGGTCAGCGAGCCGGCGCCCAGGCCCAGCTGCAGGGCCTGACGTCTGGACACGGTGTCCGGCTCCACAAACAGCGTCCAGGCCATCATGCGCTCGATGTACTCATGCACCAGACGCGTTGGATCCCGCGTGTCCATGGAACCCTGGATCCAGATCGAATCGAGGTGCAGGTGACGGATGGGGCCCTCGTCGGAGAACTGGACTTCGGGCAGGGGCAGCGGGCGTTTGCTCAAGATGCGCTGATTATCCCCGCCTGCGCCGCGGCCTCGCGCCAGGCCGCCAGCTTGCGCTCGAAGCTCCAACTGGCGTTGGCCGGGCTCGTCGAGGGCAGCTTCACAAGCGGAAGGTGTCCCGCCTCCAGTGCCGCCCGCACCGTCCTGGCGTGCCGGAAACTCTCACCGCCGTTGTGCGCGATGAGCTGCAGCTGGGGGCAACGCCGCCGCAGCGCCGCGAAGTCATTGACTTCTGCGTTGCGAATCGCGCTGTCCAGGCTTCCCTCGCGTTCGCAGCTCGCGTACACATCCCAGATGCCCAGTCCATGTCTCAGCGCCCAGGCGCAGCGGGCGTCATAGTGCTCAGGCCGCGGCAGGGGATCGTCAGGCCACAGGGCCTGCCATATCTTCCAGAAATGGTTCTGCGGGTGGCCGTAGTACTGCTGCGCCTTGAGGGAAGCCACACCTGGAAAGCTGCCGAGGATGAGCAGACGGGTGTCGGGGCCGACCACGGGCGGCAGACCCTGCAGGCGTGACCCTGTCATGCCAGAACGCAACCTGGCAGGGCCGCCTGCAGATTGGCACGCGTCTGCATCTGCAAGTGCTCCGCCGGCACACCCCGCAACTCGGCCAGCACCTGCGCGATGCGCGGCAGCTCGCCCGGCTCATTGCGGCCTTGCGGCATGCCTCGCGCACGTTCCTCGGCCGTGGTGTACAGCCAGTGCGGTGGCATGTCGGGCGCATCGGTCTCCAGCACGACGGCCTCGAGCGGCAGCTCGGTGGCCAGCTTGCGCAGATGACTGGCACGCTCATAGGTCAGGGCACCGCCAAAACCCAGCTTGAACCCCAGGTCGATGAAGGCCTGCGCTTGCTGCAGGCTGCCGTTGAAGGCATGGGCGATGCCGCTCCAGCGGTGGCCGGCCTTGCCCACCGCGCGCAGCCCCTTGAGCAGCATGTCCGCAGACCGGCGCACATGCAGGATGACAGGCAGCCCATGCTGGCGCGCCAGTCTGAGCTGCGCCAGGTAGAAGTGTTCCTGCCGCTCGCGCAGCGGGGGCTCGCAGAGCGCGGGCGCAAAGTAGTCCAGCCCGATCTCGCCCACCGCCACCAGGCGCGGGTCGTCGCGGTATTGCGCCAGGGCCGCGTCCAGCCGGGCCAGGTCTTCCTCCACGGCGTCCTGGACATAGAGCGGGTGGATGCCGAGGGCGTAGCTGTCGCCGAACTGGTGGGCCAGCGCTCGCACACGTTCGAAATCGCGTACCTGCACGGCCGGCAGCACGCAATGCACCACCCCGCGCTCGCGCGCCCGTTCCCGCACGTCGGCCACGTCGGCCGCGAACTCGGGCGCGTCCAGGTGACAGTGGGTGTCGATCCATCCAGTCAGAGGCATGGCGCAGATGATGCCGCAAAGCGCGCCCGGGCAGGGCTGACGCGCATGCAAAAAAAAGCCAGCCGTGCTACCGTCAATTCCACGCCGCCATACCGGTGGCCCCAACCCGGGGGGATGCATGCGCCAGCCTGCCCTGTACAGCCGCTCACCGCGTGGCTCTGCCGCCGCGCCGGACGCGGTCTTGCCCGAAACGCCCCCCACGTCCCGCCCGCCCCTCCGCCGCACTTGGCACGCACGTCTGCCGCACTGGCAGGAGCGCCACTGGCGCTGGCTGGCCCTGGCTGCGCTGTTGATCCTTCTGGCCCAGGCCTTCTGGCCGGGGGCGCAGCAACGCCAGCTGACCCAGAAAGACATCGATGCGGCCGTGCTCAAGACACTGGAGACGGCCGTGCTGCCCTCGCCCGCCGCGCGCGCCGCGGCCATCGTGGCGCCTTCGGTGGTGCGTGTAAACGGCTTCGTCACCGACCAGGACGGCGAGGAGAAAGAGCACGGCCTGGGGACGGGCGTGGTGATCGTGGACAGCGGCATCATCCTCACCAACCTCCATGTGGTGGCGGGCACCAACCGCATCGAAGTCACCTTTCATGACGGCACGCAGTCGCCGGCCGTGATGACGGGCGGCCAGATCCACAACGACCTGGCCGTGCTGCAGGCCCAGAAGCTGCCCGACGACCTCAAGGCCGCCACCATGCGCTCCACGGCGGACCTGCAGCCCGGCGACGGCGTGGTGGCCGTAGGCTTTCCTTTCGGCATCGGGCCCTCGGTCTCCAGCGGCGTGGTCTCTGGGCTCAAGCGCAGCTTCCGCTCGCCCGAGGGAAGACAGCAGATCGGCAACCTGATCCAGTTCGACGCCGCGGCCAACCCTGGCAACTCGGGCGGTCCGCTGGTCACGATGGACGGCGAGGTGGTGGGGATCGTCACCGCCATCCTCAACCCCAACGAACAACGCACCTTCGTGGGCATCGGTTTCGCCGTGCCCATCGAGAACGCGGCCTCGGCCGTGGGCATGCATCCCTTCTGAATCCGGACACAAAAGGACTTCCGCATGAGCAGCTCCTCCACCGCCGAAACGGCACGCCTGATGGAACAGATCCTCTACGAGGTCAAACGTGTGGTCGTCGGCCAGGACCGCTTCCTCGAACGTGTCATGGTCGCCCTGCTGGCCCAGGGCCATCTGCTGGTCGAAGGCGTGCCAGGCCTGGCCAAGACCCTGACCGTCAAGACCCTGGCCCAGGTGGTGCAGGGCCAATTCCGCCGTATCCAGTTCACACCCGACCTGGTCCCTGCCGACCTCGTGGGCACGCGGATCTACAACCAGAAAAGCGGCGACTTCAGCACCGCGCTGGGCCCGGTCTTCGCCAACCTGCTGCTGGCCGACGAGATCAATCGCGCGCCGGCCAAGGTGCAGAGTGCGCTGCTGGAGGTGATGCAGGAGCGGCAGGTGACGATTGCCGGCACCAGCCACCGCGTGCCCGAGCCCTTCGTCGTCATGGCCACGCAGAACCCCATCGAGACCGAGGGTACCTACCCCCTGCCCGAGGCCCAGGTGGACCGCTTCATGTTCAAGGTGCTGGTGGACTACCCCACGGAAGAGGAGGAGTTCGTCATCGTGCAGCGCGTCACGGGTGCGGCCCAGGCCGTGGCCGCCGTCGCCACCACGGACCAGCTCGCGGGCCTGCAGCAGCGCTGTCGCGCGGTCTATGTCGACCCGGCCCTGGTGCAGTACGCGGTGAAGCTGGTCGCCGCCACGCGGGAACCGGCCCGTGCCGGTCTCAAGGAACTGGCCCGCATGCTGAGCTACGGCGCCAGCCCGCGCGCCACCATCAGCCTGATCGAAGGCGCGCGCGCCCTGGCCCTGCTGCGCGGGCGCAGTTACGCCCTGCCCGAAGATGTGGGTGACCTAGTGCACGACGTGCTGCGCCATCGCCTGGTGCTGTCCTACGAGGCCCTGTCCGAAGGGCTGACGGCCGACGCCCTGATCGACCGCTTCATGGCGCACGTGCCGCTGCCCGCCAAGGTGCTGGAGCACGAACAAGCAGCATGAACACCCCCAGGCTCCGCTCCCTTCGTTCGCTGCGCCACCCCCCTCCAGGGGGCAACGCCAGTGGCCCGGCCAAGCCGGTTCCACGGCGTTCGGCCGCAGGGACACGCAAGCACAGCCTGCACAAATATCATGGCTAAGCAACAGGTCACCACCGGCGAAAGCACCGAGCAGGCCCTGCGCCGGCTCGAATGGACGGTGCTGCGCCGGCTTGATGGTCTGTTGCAGGGTGACTACCGCACCCTGCTGCGCGGCACCGGCCTGGACCTGGCCGATCTGCGCGAATACCAGCTGCACGACGACGTGCGCCACATCGACTGGAACGTCACCGCGCGCCTACAGGTGCCGCATGTGCGCGTCTACACCGAAGACCGCGAGATGAGCGCCTGGTTTCTGCTGGACCTGAGCCCCTCGGTGGACTTCGGCTCGGGCACACGCAGCAAGCGCGAGCAGCTGGCCGACTTCGTGGCCGTACTTGCCCGCCTGCTGACGCGCCATGGCAACCGCGTGGGCGCCGTGCTCTACAACGGCGGCGTACAGGCCGTGCTGCCGCCGGGCAGCGGCCGCCGCCAAGTGCTGCAACTGCTACAACGCGTGCAGGCCGCGCCGCCGGACGACGCCCACCCCGGCCTCACACGTCTGCAGGACCTGCTGGACAGCGCGGCCCATCTCATGCGCCGGCGCAGCACCGTCTTCGTGCTCTCCGACTTCATCAGCGAAGAGGGCTGGGAGCAACCGCTCACGCGCCTGGCGCTGCGCCACGAGGTGGTGGCCGTGCGCCTCTACGACCCTTTGGAACACGCCTTGCCAGATCTTGGCCTCGTTCCGATGCAGGACGCGGAGACCGGTGAGTTGCTGCTGGTGGACACGCACGACGCCGGCTTTCGTGCCCGCTTCGCCCAGCTCGCTGCGCAACGCGAAGAGGCCTTGCGACGGGCCCTGGCGCGCGCCGGCGTGGACACTTTGGAACTGGCCGCCGATGACGAACTGGTCGAGGCGCTGCTGCGCTTTGCCGAACTGCGGCGCCAGCGTGGCCGCGCCCGCGCGGTACCGCCGCCCGTGCACCTGCGGCTGGTGCCCCCTGTACCTCTGACGCCCGTGGAGGCTCTGCCATGAATTTCCTCTGGCCCAGCATGCTCCTGCTGCTGCTGCTCGTGCCCCTGCTGCTGCTTTTTTATCTCTGGCTGCTGCAACGCAAGAAAAAATTCGCTGTGCGTTACGCCAGCCTGGGCCTGGTGAAGCAGGCCATGGGCGGTGCGTCCTGGCGGCGCCATGTGCCGCCTGCACTGTTTCTGCTGGCCATCACGGCCCTGCTGCTAGCCGCAGCACGGCCGCTGGCCACCATCGTGCTGCCCACCCAGCAGGAAACCATCATGCTGGCCATGGACGTCTCGGGCAGCATGCGCGCGGCCGACGTCAAGCCCAACCGGCTTGAAGCCTCGCAGCACGCGGCCAAGGCCTTTCTCGCCGAGCTGCCGCGCAACGTGAAGGTGGGCATCGTGGCCTTTGCCGGCTCGGCCCAGGTGGCGCAGATCCCGACCGTCAACCGCGAAGACCTCAACTCCGCCATCGACCGTTTCCAGCTGCAACGCGGCACCGCCATCGGCAACGGCATCGTGCTTTCGCTCGCCACGCTGTTCCCGGATGCAGGGATCGATATCGGCAACCTCACCTATGGCCGCTCACGCGGCATCTCGCTGGACCAGCCGCCAGCGACCAAGGAGTTCACCCCCGTGGCCCCCGGCTCCTATGGCTCGGCCGCCATCATCCTGCTCACCGACGGCCAGCGCACCACAGGCATCGATTCCATGGAAGCCGCCAAGATGGCCGCGGACCGCGGCGTGCGCGTCTACACCGTGGGTGTAGGCACGGTGGACGGCGAGACCATCGGCTTCGAAGGCTGGTCCATGCACGTGCGCCTGGACGAGGAAACCCTCAAGGCCATCGCCCACCGCACCCAGGGCGAGTACTTCCACGCTGCCACGGCCGAAGACCTGAAGAAGGTCTACCAGACCCTGAGCTCGCGCGTGAGTGTGGAGAAGAAGGAGACCGAGGTCTCGGCGCTGCTGGCCCTGCTGGGGGCCTTGTTCCTGATCACCGGGGCCGGGCTGTCCTTGCTCTGGTACCACCGGGTCGCCTGACCCAGACCGGCAGTTTCAGGCCATCGGCAAGTGGCGCGCGGCCACCGCCAGCTTCTGCGCCGTCTCGGGCTGAAGTTCCAGGCCCAGCGCGTCACCGGGGTTGAGGACCAGGCCCACGCCGGGCGCGAGGCCGCGCACGATCCAGGCGAAATCCACAAAGAGCGCATGCACATGGGCGGGCGCCTGCTGCACCCAGGGCGCGGCCTTCTCATGCGTGGTGAAGATGGCCATCACAGCGAAACCGTTGGGGCTGTTGAGCGTTAGCGGCTTGGCCGTCGCGTCCCAGCGCCCGTCTGCGCCGATCGGCTTGTCCAGCAGCACGATGATCTGCGAGGCCAACATCTCGTCGAAAAGTTCGGGGGCAGAGCACTGGCCTTGTTGAGCGGCCTGAAGTCTGGATTCGAGTGCAGTCAAGATTATCAACCGGCAAGAGACGCCTTCGCTTCGTCAGGAGACGAGCAGGCCGCGATCCAGTCTCAACGTCCGCTGACACCGCGCTGCCAGCGTCTCGTCATGCGTCACGACGATGAAGGCTGTGCCCTGCTCGCGCGCCAGCTGGAGCATGAGCTCGAACACGCCTTCGGCCGTGCCGCGATCCAGATTGCCTGTGGGCTCGTCGGCCAGCACGCAAGCCGGCTGGGTCACCAGCGCACGCGCAATCGCCACGCGCTGGCGTTCGCCGCCCGACAATTCGGCCGGGCGATGGTGCAAACGCTCTTTCAAGCCCACGGCTTCCAGCATGCGCGCAGCCTGCTCGCCGGCTGCGGCGCGGTCCATGCGACGGATCCACAAGGGCATGGCCACGTTGTCACGCGCGCTGAACTCGGGCAGCAGGTGGTGGAACTGGTAGACGAAACCCAGGTGCTGGTTGCGGAGCTGACCTTGAACCGCGGCCGAGAGCGTCGAGAAATCCTGCCCCATGAGCTGCACGCGCCCCTGGGTCGGTGCGTCGAGTCCGCCGAGCAGATGCAACAGCGTGCTCTTGCCCGAGCCCGAGGCGCCGACCACGGCGAGGATCTCGCCGGCATGGACCTGCAGATCCACGCCGCGCAGTACGTTCACATCGAGCCGGCCTTCGGTGTAGCGCTTCTCCAGGCCCTGGGCCTGCAACACGATTTTGTTATTCATAACGCAGCGCCTCCGCGGGGTTCACGCGGCTGGCGCGCCAGCTGGGATAAAGCGTGGCCACAAAGGCCAGCACGAGGGAGATCACGGCAATGGGCACGATGTCGCTGGGTTGCGGGTCGCTGGGCATGCGGCTGATCAGGTAGATGTCCTTGGGCAGGAAGCTGGCCTGCAGCAAACCCTCCAGCGCCGGCACGATGACGTCGATGTTGAAGGCCACGCCCAGGCCCAGCAGCAGGCCCACGAGGGTGCCGATGACGCCCACGGTGGCGCCCTGCACCACGAAGACGCCCATGATGCTGCCCGGGCTCGCGCCCAGGGTGCGCAGGATGGCGATGTCGGCGCGCTTGTCGGTCACGGTCATCACCAGAGTGCTCACCAGATTGAAGGCCGCCACGGCAACGATGAGCGTCAGGATGATGAACATCATGCGCTTCTCAAGCTGCACGGCGGCGAACCAGTTGCGGTTCTGCCGCGTCCAGTCACGGATCAGCAAGTCCCCGCTGAGTGTGGCGGCCAGCTGACCCGCCACGTCGCGCGCCTGGTGCAGGTCCTTGAGCTTGAGGCGGATGCCGGTGGGGCCTTCGAGGCGGAAGATGCGCGCGGCATCGTCCACATGCAGCAGCACGAGGCCGGCGTCGTATTCGTAATGGCCGGAGTCGAAAGTTCCCACCACCGTCATCTGTTTCATGCGTGGCACCACGCCGGCCGGCGTGACCTGGCCACTGGGCGCCACCAGCGTGACCTTGTCGCCGGGCCGCACGCCAAGCTGACGTGCCAGATCACGCCCCAGCACCACGCCGAACTCGCCCGACACCAGCTGGTCCAGCGCACCACCGCGCAGGGCCGCAGCCAGATCCGTGACCTCGCCCTCGAGTGCCGGGTCGATCCCGCGCACGATGGCCCCCTTCATATCCTCGCCACGCGCCAGCAGGGCCTGGGTGCCGATGAAGGGCGCAGCGCCGACGACCTGCGGATTCGCCTTGGCCTCGGCCAGGGTCTTGGCCACGTCGGGCAGGGCCTGACCGTAGGGCGAGAAGATCTCGATGTGCGAGACCACGCTGAGCATACGGTCGCGCACTTCCTTCTGGAAGCCGTTCATCACGCTGAGCACGATGATGAGCGCAGCCACACCCAGCGCAATGCCCAGCATGGAGACGCCCGAGATGAAGGAGATGAAGCCATTGCGCCGCGTGGCGCGGCCGGCACGCGTGTAGCGCCAGCCCAGCAGCAGTTCGTAAGGGATTTGCATGGGGTCCTGTTTTTGCTCCCGGGATTATGAGCGAGAGCCTGCTCATGGCCTCGCAGGGGTCGTTAGCAGGCTCTCCACGCGCGACAATACCGGTCATGCACGTTCTGATTCCCTACGCCCTGAGCGAAGACGAGGCCGCCCGCCCCGCCTTGCAGGGCCAGTCCCTGCCCCGCCTGCAGGCCCTGCTGCAGGCCATGGCACCGCACACTCTGCTCGCTTTGCCGGAGCACAGCCCGATCAGCGCCCATGAACAATTGCTGGCCGGCGCACAGGGCCTGGACCCGCAAGCCCCCGCCTGGGCGGCGCTGCGCGCGCACGAGCTCCAGCTGCCCGGCGCCGGCAGCGCCGCCTGGGGCTTCCTGACCCCGGCGCATTGGGAAATCGGCCAGGCCCGCGTGAGCCTGCGTGACCCGCAGGCCTTGGACCTGCGCGAGGACGAGGCGCGCGCACTGCTGGCCGCCATGCAGCCTTTCTTCAGGGAGGACGGCCTCACGCTGCACTACGAGCAACCGCTGCGCTGGCTGGTCAGCGGCGAGCCGCTGCGCGGCGTGGTGAGCGCACCCCCCGAGCGAGTGATCGGCCGCGACGTGGCGGCTTGGCTGCCTACCTCTCCCCTGCTACGCCGTCTGCAGAACGAGATGCAGATGCTGCTCTACACCCATGCCGTGAGCGAGGCGCGCGCAGAACGTGGCGCCCTAGCCGTCAACTCCTTCTGGCTCAGTGCCTGCGGGGCGCTGGGCGCCGTACCTGCTCCCGCGCAGACGCTGACCCTGCTCGACACCCTGACCCAGCCTGCCGTGCGCGGCGACTGGACGGCCTGGGCCCGTGCCTGGCAGGCGCTCGATGAGGCACTCGCGCCCCTGCAGGCCGCACTGGCTGCGGGCCAGGACGTGACGCTCACGCTCTGCAGCGAACTCGTGGCCCGCCGCTACACCCGCGCCCCGCGCAGCGCCTGGCAGCGCCTGCTGCAGCGCTTCAGACCGCAGCAGCCCTCTGACATACTCACGCTCGCATGAAAATCGTCACCCGCGACATCCCGCCGCGCGCCGCCTGGGCGCTGGAACAGGCCGGCGTGCACCCCCTGCTGGCCCGCCTCTACGCCGCCCGCGGCGTGAGCAGCAAGGAAGAACTGGACGACGGCCTCGCGCGCCTGCTGCCTCCCACGACCATGAAGGGGGCGCTGGATGCCGCCGTGCTGCTGGCCGACGCCATCCGCGACGACAAGAAGCTCTGTATCGTGGCCGACTACGACTGCGATGGCGCCACCGCCTGCGCCGTGGGCATCCGCGGCCTGCGCATGCTGGGCGCAAAGCACGTGAACTACCTCGTGCCCGACCGTGTGGTCGACGGCTACGGCCTGACACCGCCGATCGCGCGGCGCGTCAAGGACAGCGGCGCCGATGTGCTGATCACGGTGGACAACGGCATCGCCAGCGTCGAGGGTGTGCGCACTGCCAACGAGCTGGGCTTGCAGGTGCTGGTGACCGATCACCACCTGCCCGGCCCGGCGCTGCCGGACGCGCAGGTCATCGTCAACCCCAACCAGCCGGGCTGCGGCTTCGAGAGCAAGTCCATCGCCGGCGTGGGCGTCATGTTCTACGTGCTGCTGGCCTTGCGTGCCGAGCTGCGCCAGCGCGGCGTCTTCGATGCGAGCACACAACCCAAGCTGGACGCGCTGCTGCCCATCGTGGCCCTGGGCACGGTGGCCGATGTGGTCAAGCTAGACCCCAACAACCGCCGCCTCGTGGCCCAAGGGCTCAAGCGCGTGCGCGCCGGCGCCCTGCCGCCGGGCCTGGCCGCCTTGTTTGAAGTGGCCGCGCGCAAGGCGGCCGTGGCCACCACCTTCGACTTCGGCTTCGCGCTCGGACCGCGCATCAACGCCGCCGGTCGTCTGGCCGACATGACGCTGGGCATCGAGCTGCTGCTGACCGACGACACGGCGCGCGCCACCGAGCTGGCCAAGACGCTGGACGGCATCAACCGGGAGCGCCGCGAGATCGAGGGCGAAATGCGCGAACAGGCGCTGGAGATCGTGGAGTCGCTCTACGACCCCGAGGACGAACCCCCACCCGCGCTCTGTGTCTACGACCCCGATTTCCACGAGGGCGTGGTCGGCATCGTGGCCTCGCGCCTCAAGGACAAGCTACACCGGCCGAGTTTTGTCTTCGCCGCCAGCCAGGCGCCGGGCAAGGAGCACGAGCTCAAGGGCTCGGGCCGTTCCATTCCCGGCTTCCACCTGCGTGACGCCCTGGACCTCGTGGCCAAGCGCCACCCCGGTGTGCTGCTGCGTTTCGGCGGCCATGCCATGGCAGCGGGCTGCACCATCGCCGAAGAGCATTTCGAAACCTTCGAGCAGGGCCTGGCCGAGGTGGCCCAGGAATGGCTGGATGCCGCCACACTGACCCGCAAGCTGGAGACCGACGGCGCCCTGCCCGTGGAGTACCGCCGCGCCGACATGGTGGACACGCTGCAGCGCGAAGTCTGGGGCCAGGGTTTTGCGCCGCCGACCTTCAGCGAAGAGGTGGAGGTGCTGTCGCAGCGCCTGGTCGGCGAAAAGCACCTGGCGCTCAAGCTCAAGCACCAGGGCCAGCCCGTGGACGGCATCTGGTTCGGCCGCACCGAGCCGCTGCCGCCGCGTGTGCTGCTGGCCTTCCGGCTCGACGCCGACGAGTGGCAGGGCACGCGGCGCGTGAGATTCCTCGTCGAGGGCGCAGAGGTCTGAGGGCCGTCAGGCGACTTCGACGCGGCTGCGCCCTTCGTCCTTGGCCTTGTAGAGCGCGCGGTCCGCGCGCGCCAGCAAGGTATCGATCTCGGCCTCGTCGGGGCGGTTGGTCGCCAAGCCGATGCTCACGGTGATGGACGGCAAGCCGTCGGCGGGCTCGGCCACACGTGCCAGGATGCGCTCGGCCACGGCGACGGCCTCTTCCTGCGAGGTCTCGGGCAGCAGCAGGACGAACTCCTCACCGCCAAAACGTGCGAGCAGGTCCGGGCGACGCAGCAGGGCCGTGATGCGCTGCGCGAAGTCCAGCAAGACACGGTCGCCCATCTGGTGGCCATGGGTGTCATTGACGACCTTGAAGTGGTCAATGTCCATGAGCAGCAGGGCCATGCTGCGGCCGTGGCGCCGGCAGCGCGCCAGTTCCTGCGCGCAGGCGTCCATGAACACCCGCCGGGTCAGGACATTGGTGAGTGGGTCGTGCGAGGCGATGTGCTCGAACTCCGCACGCAAACGGTCGCCTGCCAGCAGGATCATGCCCATGCCCAGGGCCAGAAGCATCAGGGCGTTCGAGCCGACGTAGAGCGACTGCACGCGCGTGGGCGTGAGCAGGCCCTCCTCCGCCATCGGCACCCAGGCCGAGAAGAAGCGCAGCAACAGCACCGTCACGTGCAGCAGCAGCGTGGCGACGGTGAAGCGCGTGGGGAAGGTGCGCGGGCCGTGGCGCCAGATCAGCCAGGCCATGGACAGGAAGATGCCGGACCACACCAGGCAGACCACGATCAGACGCGCGTTGTAGTTGGGATCGACCAGGCCGTACCAATAGAGCACGGGCGCCAGGACCAGCAGCAGGGCCACCCAGCGCCACCAGACCACTTGGCGGCCAAAGAAGCGTGCGACGCCGGCGTGATAGCTGACGATGCCCGCCAGAAGGACGAGATTGGCGAGCACGATGGTGACGAAGTCCGGCCAGAAGCCGCGCCCGGCGAACAGCAGGGTGGAGAGGAAGACCCAGGCATGGGCCGCGGACCACAGACCCAGGCCCCGGATGCTGCGCGGGTAGCTCAGACGCAGAAAGAACAGCATGAAGGCCAGCAGCAGGCCCATCAGTCCGCTCATCAGCACCAGGGAGCGCAGATCGATCGTCGCCATGCCGCGGCTCAGCGCGAGGACAGGGAAGGGACGCAGGGATACCGCATGGAGGTATTGTGCCAGCGGGTCGCCGTCCAGCAAGTGCCGGCGCGCGGGCCTAAAATGGTCCGCATGAGCGCCATCCTCAACGCCGATCTGCATTGCCACTCCGTGGTCTCGGACGGCACGCTGACGCCCGAGGAACTGGCGGCCCGCGCACGCGCCAATGGCGTCGAGCTCTGGGCCCTGACCGACCACGACGAGATCGGCGGCCAGCAGCGTGCCATGGCGGCCGCCCGCGCGCACGGTCTGCCCTACCTCACAGGCACCGAGATCTCCATCACCTTCGCTGGCCAGACGGTGCACATCGTGGGCCTGGGCTTCGATGCCGAGGACGAACGCATGAAGGCCGGTCTGCGCGCCACGCGCGGCGGCCGCGGCGAACGCGCCCAGGAAATGGCGGCCAGCCTGGCGGCTGTGGGCATCCACGGTGCCTTTGAGGGCGCGCTCAAGTACGCCGGCAACCCCGAGCTGATCTCGCGCACGCACTTCGCGCGCTGGCTGGTCGAAACCGGCGTCTGTCGCGAGACCAACGAGGTCTTCCGCAAATACCTGACCGAAGGCAAGCCCGGCTTTGTTCCGCACCGCTGGGCCACGCTGCGCGACGCCGTGGACTGGATCAGCAGCGCTGGCGGCGTGGCCGTGATCGCCCACCCCGCGCGCTACAGCTTCAGCCCCACGGAAGAGTACGCGCTGTTCTCGGAGTTCAAGGCCCATGGCGGCAAGGCGGTGGAGGTCGTGACCGGCAGCCACACGGCCGCCGAGTACGTGAAGTACGCCGACATGGCGCGCGAATTCGGCCTGGCCGCCTCGCGCGGCAGCGACTTCCACAGCCCGGACGAGTCGCACACCGATCTGGGCGCCCTGCCCTACCTGCCCGGCGCGCTCACCCCCGTGTGGGAGCTGCTGGCGGACCGCATCCACGCATGACCCCTTACCACCCGCTCAGCGGCATGCTGCTCGCGCTTGCCGCGCTGGCCTGTTTCGCCACGCTCGACACCTCGGCCAAGGTGGTGGCGCTCACGTTGCCGGTCCTGCTGGGCCTGTGGTTCCGTTACATCTTCCAGGCCGTGATCACCACGGCCGTGATGTTCCCGCGGCGCGGGCGCTCGCTCTTCCACACCCAACGCCTCGGGGCCCAGCTGCTGCGTGGCCTGCTGCTCGCCATCACCAGCCTGTTCACCTTCCTCAGCGTGAAGTACATGCCGGTGGGCGAATTCACCGCGATTGCCATGATCACCCCGCTGGTGGTGACGCTGCTCGCGGCCACCCTGCTCGGTGAACAGGTCTCGCGCCGGCGCTGGGTGCTGGTGGCCGGTGGCTTCATAGGCACGCTCTTCATCATCCGGCCGGGCGGTGATCTGTTCGGCTGGTTCACGCTGTTGCCTCTGGCCCAGGTGGCCAGCTACTCGGCCTTCCAGATCATCACCAGCAAGCTCGTCAAGACCGAAGACGCCGTCACCATGCACGTCTACACAGGCTGGGTCGGCGCCCTCCTGGCCTCTGTGGCCCTGCCCTTCATCTGGGTCACGCCGCAGACCGCCACCGAGTGGACGGCGCTCACGCTCATGGGCCTGATGGGCACCATCGGCCACTTCATGCTCATCCTCGCTTTCCGGCGCACGCCCGCGGCCACGCTCACGCCCCTGCTCTATGCGCAGATCGCCTTTGCCATGCTGGCCGGCTGGATCGTCTTCGACCATGTGCCCGACGGCTGGTCGCTGGTCGGCATGAGTCTGATCGCCTTCTGCGGTGCGGCCAGTGCCTGGCTGGCCGTGCGCGAAAGCCGCGTCAAGCTCGAACCCCTGGAAGTCTGATGGCCCAACTTTTCGACGTCCACCCCGAGAACCCGCAGATCCGCCTGCTCAAGCAGGCCGTGGCGATGCTGGAACAGGGCCAGGTGATCGCCGTGCCCACCGATTCGAGCTACGCCCTGGTCTGCCACCTCGACGACAAGGCCGCAGCCGACCGCCTGCGCAGCATCCGCCAGGTGGACGAGAAACACCACCTCACCCTGCTGTGCCGTGACCTGTCCGAACTGGCCAGCTACGCGCGCGTCGATAACCAGCAGTACCGACTGCTCAAGGCCGCGACGCCCGGGCCCTGGACCTTCATCCTCGAAGCCACCAAGGAAGTGCCGCGCCGCCTGAGCCACCCCGCACGCAAGACCATCGGCCTGCGCGTGCCGGAGCACAAGGTGCTGCAGGCCCTGCTGGCCCTGCACACCGGCGGGCCGCTGCTGGCCACCACCCTGATTCCCGCGGACGAGAGCGAACCGCTCAACGACGCGCAGGAGATCCGTGAGCGCTACCAGCACCAGGTGGCCGCCGTGATCGACGCCGGCGCCTGCCCGCATCAGCCCACCACGGTGATCGACCTCAGCGGCGACCAGCCCGAGGTGCTGCGCCATGGTCGCGGCGACCCGTCGGACTTGGGTCTCTGAGCCCTCATTTTTCGCGGTGCTCGCCAAGGGCACGCAAGCACTCTGAGACAATTCCCCCTGTGGATACCGCCAACCTCATACAAACCGTCCTGATCTACGCTCTGCCGGTGCTCTTTGCCATCACCGTACACGAGGCGGCCCACGGCTATGCCGCCCGCTATTTCGGGGACAACACCGCGGCCATGATGGGCCGCATCACGCTCAACCCCATCAAGCACATCGACCCGGTGGGCACCATCGCCATGCCGGTGCTGCTCTACTTCGCCACGGCCGGCGCTTTTCTCTTTGGCTATGCCAAGCCCGTGCCCGTGCGCTTCGACCGCCTGCGCCATCCCAAGCGCGACATGGTCTGGGTGGCGCTCGCCGGCCCCGGGGCCAATCTGGCCCAGGCCGTGCTCTGGGGCGCGCTGCTCTATGTGCTGATCGGCTCGGGGCTGCAGGAGCGCTTCTTTCTTGAGATGTGCCGCGCCGGCGTGCTGGTCAATGTGGTGATGTTCGCCTTCAACCTGTTTCCGCTGCCGCCGCTCGACGGCGGACGCATCCTGGTCGGCCTGCTGCCCTGGAAGCAGGCCGCCTTGGTCTCGCGCATCGAGCCCTGGGGCTTTTTCATCG
The DNA here is from genome assembly GCF_027532185.1 of Hylemonella sp. Classification (GTDB taxonomy): domain Bacteria; phylum Pseudomonadota; class Gammaproteobacteria; order Burkholderiales; family Burkholderiaceae_C; genus Hylemonella. The sequence goes on from NZ_JAPZSV010000003.1 coordinate 609,378, forward strand.
TCATGGGCCTGGTCATCGCCGGCGTGGTCAGCGCGCTGTGGATGAAACCCGTGATGGGCCTGACCTACGGCCTGCTCGACATCCTGCTGACCCCCTTCACCTACCTGATCCGCTGAGGCCTCCCGCATGAGCAGCAAGAGCACCGTCCGCGTCCTGACCGGCATCACCACCTCGGGCACGCCCCACCTGGGCAACTATGTGGGCGCCATCCGCCCGGCGATTGCCGCCAGCCGTGCCGCGGGCGTGGAGAGCTTCTACTTCCTGGCCGACTACCACGCCCTCATCAAGGTGGACGACCCGGCCCGCATCCAGCGCAGCACGCTGGAGATCGCCGCGACCTGGATCGCCGCGGGCCTGGACCCGGAGCGTGTCACCTTCTACCGCCAGTCCGATATCCCCGAGATTCCCGAACTCACCTGGTTCCTCACCTGCGTCTGCGGCAAGGGCCTGCTCAACCGCGCCCACGCCTACAAGGCCGCGGTGGACAAGAACCACGCCGCCGGTGCGGACGAGGACGCCGACGTGACCGCCGGCCTCTTCATGTACCCGGTGCTGATGGCGGCGGACATCCTGATGTTCAACGCCCACCGCGTCCCCGTGGGGCGCGACCAGGTGCAACACATCGAGATGGCGCGCGACATGGCGTCCAGCTTCAACCATCTCTACGGCGAGCACTTCGTGCTGCCCGAGGCCCAGATCGAGGAAAGCGTGGCCACCCTGCCCGGCCTGGACGGCCGCAAGATGAGCAAGAGCTACGACAACACCATCCCGCTGTTTGCGCCGCCGGAGCAGCTGAAGAAGCTCATCGCCAGCATCAAGACCGATTCGCGCGCCCCAGGCGAACCCAAGGACACGGAGGGTTCGGCGCTATTCCAGATCTACCAGGCCTTCGCCACCCCGGCTGAAACGGCCCGGCTGCGGGAGGACTTTGCCGCCGGCATTTCCTGGGCCGACGCCAAGCTCAAGCTCTTCGAGCGTATCGACACCGAGATCGCGCCCATGCGCGCCACCTACGAAGACCTGATCGCCCACCCCGAAAAGCTGGAAGCCCTGCTCCAGGCCGGTGCAGCCAAGGCCCGAAAAATGGCCACACCCTTCACCGCCAAGGTGCGTCATGCCGTGGGCCTGCGCGACCTGCGCGCCCAGGCGGCTGACAAAAAAGGTGACAAAAAAGACAAGGCCGCGCTGCCCAGCTTCAAGCAATACCGTGAAAGCGATGGCCAGTTTTATTTCAAGCTGGTCGACGCCCAGGGCAAGCTGCTGCTGCAGAGCGAGGGCTTTGCCAGCCCGAAGGAGGCCGGCCAGGCGGTCAAACGCCTGCAGGAGCTCTCCCAACCGCTGGCGGCGCTGCTCCAAGAGATACCGGTGAAACACCTGGTTACGGCTCAGGAGCTGGAGTCTGCGCTACAACAGCTGCTGGCCGCCCGGGACTGATTCCAGCCCTGCGACCGTGACCCAGCGAGCTGCGGGTACGGTTCTTGCGAATTGCGGCTACCCCAGCTCAGAGGAGTGCCGTACCCATGCCCGCCGCCCGCCCCGCCGTCATGCGCAAGCAAACCGCCTTGTCGGACCATCGCCAGACTTTCGATGAACTGTGCGCCTGGATCGAAGCCCATCTGGACGAGCCCATAGGCTGGCAGGAACTCATGGCCCAGAGCGGCCTGGACCACCAGACCCTCAACGCGCTCTTCTTCAAGTTCCTCAGCACCACGCCCATGGCCTGGATCCGCAAGCGTCGCGGGCTTGGCCAGCCGGCACTGCCGCGCACGGCCCCTGCGCACCGCCTGCTGCGCGCCGCCACGGCCTGAGCCGCAGCCCCCCGCTCACGCTGCTACAATACGCGCTTCCACAAAGCCGGAGAGGTGGCAGAGTGGTCGAATGTACCTGACTCGAAATCAGGCGTAGGGGCAACCCTACCGTGGGTTCGAATCCCACCCTCTCCGCCAGCCTGCTTGACTCTTCTTGAGTCGCTTCAACAGTGGGTTGTCTTTCTCAGCTTCCAGCGCTGCGATCGCTATCCAGTGCTCCGGGTCTTCTCCCAATTCCATAGCAATATTCCCAGCGAGCACGGGGCTTAGCCGCCCTTTCTTCTTCGCCATGGAGAACGCTTCCGGGGTGATATTGAAGTCTCTTGCCCATGCGGAAGCGTGCTTCACCGCAAGCGCTTTTTCGAACAAATTCATCGTCGAATGCATGCTAAAACCCCTTTATATATAACGGGTTTTTAGCATGAAATGCTTGCCCGGTGTCTAACGGGTCGTTAGCCTTGCCACCTAACTACTCGTTAGACGCATGCAACAACCCTCTTCTATTCAGCGCTCAGCCCGGATCGGCGGTCCTTTGGGCTCCTCGATCGGCTTTCTCAGCGCCAATATGGCGTCTGTCAGTCCGGCTTCCTTGATGCCGTCCCGTACTGCTGACTTGATCACCAGGTACAGCACGAACAGCGCGATCACCAGGACTATCAGCTCTACGGCAAAGAACCACGCCCCGAGCCGTGCCATTTCACCCTGCATTGCGCTCACACTCATTTCTTCTCCCTCTCGTGTTGGTCGGAAAGCCGTCGCACCGGCCGCTGGCGTAAGCGCGGCCGGCGCGGCGGCATGCCTGACAAGGCACCCCGATGGTAATCACGGGGATAACCTCCCGGGGGCTGCAAAGTGACCCGGCCGAACCTCTCCCCCCTGGTCCTCGATGGCGATCAGATCAAGCTGCGGCTCCAGTCTGAGCGTACCGACACCAAAACTCCGGTTCATGTGGATTGGGTGCGCTTCACCACCCTGCTCCGCAATGCGCCGATGCCCTCTGCGGAGCTGCTCTTTCCCCGGACCGACAACATTTGGGACGAGACCAACCGCCAAGCCGAGCTCGTTAAGACCTTGAGCCAGATACCGGACCCCGATTACTCGGCGTCTGTCCAGGCGTATGACCTCGCGCACCAGGTATGCGAAGCTCTTGGCGAGTCGTACAGCGTTAATGCTGAGATCCGCAAGGGCCACGACTTCTACCGCTGCCGCTGGAGCATCGAGCGCAACGGCTGCGAAGTCGGCTGGGTCGGTTTCCTCTCCAGCAGCGAAAGCCCGCGCCAGGTTTCGCAGGCGCAAACCCTTCATTGCAATCTGTACGGCGCCGCCTGCACCTTCGCGGACCGTGGTTGGAATGGCCGTCTTGCGGATCTGATCGACCAGCACGACGGCAAGTTGACCCGCGCCGATCTCGCGCTGGATTTCTTTGACGGCCTCTCAGGTGGCCGCGACATGGAAAGCATCCGCCAGGACTACATGGCCGGCCTCATGGACAGCGGCGGCAAGCGCTTGAAGTGCAGCCAGGCCGGTGACTGGTGCAACGGCGCTGAGCGCTCGTTCTACATCGGCAGCCGCGAGGCCGGCAAGCAAACCAACATCTATGAAAAGGGCGACCAGCTCTATGGTCCCGATGCTGGCTCACCCTGGGTCCGCATCGAGCTGCGCTACGGCAACAAACTGCGCTTCCTGTCCGTGGATCTGCTGCGCCGCCCTGCTGAATTTTTCGCAGGCGCAAGTGACTGGCATGCGGCCATGTTGCGTGAAGCTGACCAGGCCGTCACACCTGAGCCCGTCAAAACCACCCCCCGCCTTGCCATCCAGACCATTGAGGCTGAAGTGGCCCGCAATGTTCGCTGGGCGCTGTCGGTGGCGGCTCCAACGATCACCGTTGCTTTCCAAAACCTCGGCGACGAGTTCCTGCAGCTCTGCACGAATCACAAGCTTCCTGGTCGTCTGCAGCGCTTCAACCCTTCCGAGTTGAAGCGTGTTTTCCGCCAGGCGTTCGAGTCTGTTTCATCGGTCGAAGGGCAAAGCCCGGCCTTCGCATGACCGCAATCAGGGCAAAGGAGTAATCACATGAAATTCAAGAATCGGGTGCTCTGCACCGGCATCAAAGAGTCCGCCGGCTCGATGGAAGGCAAGGCGTTCAGCTCGACCACGTTCCACTTGATTGTGGACGTGGCCGAGAACAGCGCGGGTCGATCCATCGGCCAGGTCACGCGTCCCTTCAAGTACGGCGACGCCACTGAGTTCGAGAAGTGGGCGCACCTAGGCAAAGCCTGGCCTCCCGGTGGCCTGCCCTGTGAAGCAGAGTTCGAGGTTGTGGCCGGTGCTGACAACACCAGCAAGCTCGTCCTTCTCGGCATCTCGCCTGCGCAACAGTCGCCGGCACGCGCTGCGGCCTAACCATGCGCCTGGTCGTCCAGTCCACGGTTACGGGGCGCTTCCTGGTGCCCTCCTCTGACGGGGGTGAACCCATTTGGGTTCGCTCCCTGCGGGAAGCTGGCGGCGGTGTTGTCTCTGACCTTGAGGCCGCGCACCAGCTCGTGATTGACTGCCTGGACGTGGACGACTACGCCCAGGTCGTCGATCTCGACCGTCTGGGCACGGCCAACGATTACACGGACTGATCATGGAAAACCTTTTCCTCATGCTCGCATTCCCGGTTGGCGTAGTGGTCTGCTCGTACGGGCTCATTCGCGGCTTTCATGCGGTTCTTTTGCACCTTTATGGCTGATCCTGTCGTCATCGAGTGCACCAGCGCCTGCACGATCACGGTCGTGCATGACCTGGCATTGCCACCGCTGCAGCTCACCCCTGAGGAAGGTGGCCAGGTTGCAGCGTCAATCCTTTTTCTCTGGGCGGCTGCTTGGGCCTTCCGCATGGCCATCAGGGCCTTGAACGTGGATCGGAAGGAGGAAAGCAGCAGCTCTGACTGAGTTTGCAGCGTTCAGCCCGCCAGCGTTGTGAAACGTCGTGGGCTGACCGGTGTAAACCCGCAATCTTGCGGGAACACCTTTCGAAAGAAAGTGAGTTCCACATGTTCAAGAAACTGTCTGCCCTGGCCCTCGCCTCGCTGGCCTCCGTCTCGTCCTTCGCTGCTGCGATCGATGTGACGGACGTCACCGCTGACATCGCCGCCCAGGCCGCCCCGATCGCCGCGATCGGTGCTGCTGTGCTGATCCTGATCGTCGGCATCAAGGCCTTCAAGTGGGTCCGTCGCGCCCTCTAAGCGCGTCTGAGGATCTCGGAGTCATCCGGGGTCCTCGCTAAAGCGCCACCTCCTGGCGCTTCATCGAGGGCACACCATGGGCATTTTTGTACTTATCGCAATCCTGGGGGCGGCATGGATCATCTTTACCGCCTGATAGCGCTGGTCGGCGCGCTCTTCCTGCTCACGCCCCAGGCAAACGCCGCGTTTCCTGCCACTCAGACCAATACGGACGTTTGCACCTCTGCGCCCTGCTACAAGTGGCGCCTTTATGGCGCGAATGGCAGCACGACCATATCTACCTGGGAGACCGTCGCCGAGGCCTGCGCCGCTGCCTTTGCCTTCTACCAGCAGAGCGGCTCGTGTGTGCAGCAGTCGTCCACCTCCTACAACTACGTTCTTCCGGGTGGCTACGTCTACTACGGTGTCGTTGCCCGTATCAGTGAGACCTACACGCCATATCCGCCGACTTACTCTTGTCCTGCTAATGCCACCCTCAATGGCACCATGTGCGAGTGCGCCTCCGGTTACACCGAGTCCGGCAATACCTGCGTTCCCCCCGCCCCTGTCAATCAATGCACGGACCTTGCTGCGGCCAATACGCCCACTGGTGAGTATTCCGGCAAAGGCGGCGTAGGCACCTATCGGCTGTGCGATACAGCCGGCGTCTCCAGCTCCGGCGATTCGGCCATGCCTGGGTGTGTCATCGAGGTCGAAGCTAACTTTGCAGTTGGCCCCGATGGCAATCGAACCTGGGTCGGCATCGGCAAATTCACGGGCGCCAAATGTTCCCCTGATCCTGGTGCGCCCCCTGCATCAGACGGAGAGCCTGCGCCGCCTACATCCCCCGACAACGGCCAGCCCTCCAACTGCCCCCCAGGCAAGGTTCCCGGCACGGTCAACGGCACGCAAGTCTGCGTAGACCCCGGCACGTCCGACCCTACGTCCAAGAAAAGCACCAACACCAACACGACCACTAACCCCGATGGGTCCACTACCCAGACCCAGCAAGAGACCACGACCAACTGCGCAGGCCCTACCTGCACCACAACGACCACCACCACGACCACGACAACGCCAGCCGGTGGCGGCGCACCCAGCACGGAGACCACCACGAGCAGCGGCACATGTACCCGGGGCTCCCCGGGTTGTGGCGATGAAGAGGAAGAGCCGTCAAGGTTCGGCGGCTCCTGTGCTGCGTTCTCCTGCGATGGAGACGCCATCATGTGCGCCGTTGCCCTTGAGCAGCACAGGCGCAACTGTCAACTGTTCGTGGAGACCTCTGCAGAGTCCGATCTGTACGAGTCGGAGAAGGGCAAGACCGGCCCGCAGTACACCTCCGAGGACGTCAACCTGTCGCCGTCTAATTTCAGCCAGGTCAACGCGCTAGGCGCAGCCGCTCAGTGCATCACGGATAGGACCGTGACTGTCGCCGGTCAGTCCATTGTCCTGCCCTTCTCTCAGGTCTGCAGCACGCTGCAGCACCTCGGGACAGTTCTGATGTTTATCAGCTTCTTGGTCGCCTACCGAATCGTTTCAAGGGGGTAAGTCATGCCTGTTTTCATCGCCGCCATTGGCGGCATGCTCCTCCAGCTCGTCGGCTCACTTGTGGGCCGCGTCCTCTTGGCCCTCGGCCTTTCGGTCGTCACCTATAGCGGCATCGATCTGTCGCTGACCTGGTTGAAAGATCAGGCGATCAGTTCGGCCAATTCTTTGCCGTCCGAGCTGCTGCAGCTTCTCGTCTTCCTCAAGGTCGGCGAGTGCATCAGCATCGTCACCAGTGCTGTCGCCGTTCGCATGCTCTGGCAGGGCATGGCCTCGGGCAGCATCAAACGCTGGATCTTGAAATGATCTACTTCACCACGGGCGCCAATGGCGCCGGCAAGACGCTGCTCACCCTCTGGGACGTTCGGCAGCAGCAGCTCAAGGAAAACCGCCCGGTCTACTTCCATGGCTTTGACATGGACCCGGCCAAAGCCGTTGAATTCGGATGGCAACCGTTCGAGCCAGCGAAGTGGCAAGAGCTGCCAGACGGCTCCATCTGCATCTTTGACGAGTGCCAGGCCGACATGCCTGCCGGCAAGACTGCCGCGAACGAACCGCAGTGGGTCCAGGCCATGGCGGTGCATCGGCGCAAGCGTGGCTTTGATTTCTGGATGATCGCGCCACATCCCTCGCTGGTGTCGCCCTTCGTTCGCCGCCTGGTCGGTTCCCCCAGCTGGCATCGTCACCTTAAACGCGCCTTCGGCGCCGATGTCGTTTCCGAGCTGAAGTTCGGCACCGTCGATGTCAAGTGCGAGGAACCTGGTGCCGGTGAGCGCGCCACTGTCAGCATGGTCCCGTACCGGAAGGAGGTCTACACCTGGTACAGATCGGCCAGCCTGCACACCGGCAAGCGCAAGATCCCGCGTCAGGTGTACGTCCTGTCCGCTGCCGCCCTGCTCGTCCCGGCCCTCGGTTACATGGCCTTCTCCATGCTGCCAGGCGGCTCCAGCAGCGTTATGAAGCGCCAGGCGTCAGGCCAGGCCGAAAAGACCGCTGCAGGGCCGTCTACGGCCTCTGCCGCGACTCCGAAGGCGGGGCCCATGACGGCCATTGAATACGTGGCCAGCCACATGCCCCGCATCCCCGGCATGCCGCACACTGCACCGAGGTACGACGAGATCACCAAGCCTCTCGATGCGCCCTACCCTGCCGCGTGCGTCCAGATGGCCGACAAGTGCACCTGCTACAGCCAGCAGGCCACCAGGTTGCAGACCCCGCAGGACCTGTGCCGCCAGATCGTCGCAGGCGGCTACTTCATGGATTGGAAATTGCCTATGCCCCAGGGCGTCCAGGCTGTGAAGCAAGAACCAGCACCGACGCCGCCCGCTGTCGAAGCGGAGCCGGCGCCGTCCTGACTTTTCGCACGCGAAATCAGCCATGCGCCACCCGCCGCGCCATCTCCAGCAGCGCCGGCAGCGTGTACGCCTGACCCGTCATGCCCAGGATGTAGGCGGCAGTCTCCCCCTGGCTGGGATAGTCGTTACCAAACCGGCTCAATGCGCACAGCTTCGTCAGCTCGTCCTTGGTCGCCAGCGCCTTGCCGTCGTCGTATTCATCCTCGCAGATGGCCAGGACCTGGTTGAGCTGCTTCTTGTCCAGGGCGCTGCCCATCTGCTCGAAGTTCGGTGCCTCGGTGTTCTCCACCGCACTCGCCAGCAGATCAGCCAGCTCCTGGTGCGCGCTCCACTTCGGCGCCGGCGGCTCTGCACCCTGCTCCAGGGCCAGGGACCGCTGCTGTGCCTTGGCCTTCTTGTCCTTGCGCTCCTGCGCCGCCTCCTCCTTCATCTTCGCCAGCAGCTCGCGGGCCTCCTGGCGCCCGGCCTTGCCCTTGCCGATCTTCTCCGCCAGGTTCATGCCACGCGGAAACCACTTGCCCAGCTTCTCGATCTGGTTCATCACCAGCAGCGTCTCCAGGTCATTGATGTCGCCGGCCGCCTCTTGCGTGTAGTAGCCCAGCTTCTCCGAGGCCGTGATCTGCTTGCTGACCCAGGACACCGACTTGCCCAGCAACGCCCCCACCGGCTGCAGCGCCCCGTGCTTCTTGACCAGGCCAGACACCGCCGCGGCCGTGTCGTGCATGCTCAGCTCCTCCCGCTGGATGTTCTCGATCAGCTGCATCTCCGTGATGGCCTCCGGCGCGATTTCGCCTGCGAAAGCCGGCACGTGGGTCAGGCCCGCCAGCTTGGCCGCCCGCAGTCGGCGCTCTCCGGCGATCACCATGAACGTGTCCTCGCCCGGGATCGCACGCAGCAGCAACGGCTGCAGCATGCCGTGCGTCTTTATCGAGCTGGCCAGCTCGGCCAGGCGGTCGTCGTTGAAGGTCGTCCGCACCTGGGGCGCGGTGTAGATCAGGTCCAGCGGGATGAAGTGGACAGCAGGCTTGCTCAGGTCGATGGTTTCCATGGTGGCTCCTTTCAGGGTGGTGGCGAAGTTCGAGGGCTTCAAAAAAGTACCCTCTCGCTTGGCTCCTGGTGTTCCCCTTCCCATGGGGAAGGGGCGGAGGGGATGGGGGTCGCCGAGCACGGGAAAAGGGCCTTTGCGGCCCATGTATTTGCACCCCCACCAAGTCCCCCGGCACACCTGATCGGGGCGCTTGGTGGGGGTGCGGGCCGCAAAGGCCCTTTTCCACCCCGTAGCCCACGCAGCAGCAAGGCACGTGACACCAAGCAAAGCGACTGGCGCGGGCCTTGTCGCGGAGTGGGCGGGGCCAACGCCTACACTTCGGCCTGAGAGGGAGTTAGAACAAGGTGTTTGTGGGATATGCGAGGGTCTCCACGAATGAACAGGAGACGCACCTCCAGCTCGACGCGCTCGACCGGGCTGGAGCCATCAAGATCTATCAGGAGAAGCGCTCGGCGGTCAGCTATCGCCCTGCCCTGGAGAGGATGCTGCAGGAGCTGCAGCCGGGGCACGTCGTCCTGGTCTACAAGATGGACCGCCTGGCGCGCAGCCTGCGGGATCTGCTGCAGATCCTCGACCGCATCGAGGCCGCTGATGCCCGCTTCCGCAGCCTCACAGAGCCGATTGACACCGAGACCCTGGCCGGCCGCATGATGATGCAGATGCTCGGAGCCTTCGCCGAGTTCGAACGCGGGATGATTCGTGAGCGCACCATCGCCGGCATGCGCGCGGCCGTCGACCGCGGCGCCAGGCTCGGCCGCTACCGCAACCTCAGCCCGGAAGACGAAGCCGACCTGGTGCGCATGTACCTCGAGGGCGATGGCTTCTACTCAATGCAGGCGCTGGCCAATGTGTTCGGCGTGAGCCTGGCCACGACCAAACGCGCCATCTACCGTGTCACCAAGCCAGGTCATTCCAGCCTCAGGTGAATTGGATGACCCTTTTGGGGGATATGCCAGCTTCGGTCGTATCCCTAGAATTACTGTAGCTGTCTTAGGCGTTTATCGGTATCGTTATCCGCTTTGTTAGACGCTCTCTGAAAGATTAAGCACTTCGGTGGCACGTGCTTAGCGTAAATCAATATGTGCCCGTTATTACGCAAGCATCGTTTAAATTTGCTGATCCTGAGATCTACATCACTTTAGAGTTCACACTTCCACGGAGACTCTCTCATGGCTGACGAAACAGAAAAGACAAAGGGTATTACCAGCGTCATTCACGCTCTGTTTTCCTTCATCCCGTCTGACTTGAGAGAAATGGTGGGTGTTTTTTCAGGGCTCGTATTAGCATTTGCGGTTCCAGCAGCCGTAATTCTTGGCGTAATGACCCTGTACTACACAATGCAAAAGTCAAAAATCCAGACGGTCGCCTGTTGGCAAGTTCAAATCATTGATAAGCGTGCTTTTCGACTCAACACATGTACTGGTGAGCTTGTTGAGCTCAAGGAGCCTCCTGTTACGGCCACATCTGGAGTTAAGCCATGACGTCAGTATTTGAGTCCGTACGCTCTAACCCTGAAGTCGAACGGGACGCCTCGCTAAAGCGCACCATTCCTTACTTTCTGCGTTAGACGTCAACAGCGCCGACAGGTCACACTATGAGCACAGAACTCGTATCGGAGATCGACACAGCAATTCGACTGTGGTGCAATGGACGAGGTCTTGAAGAGACTGTTCTCTGCTCGACTAAAGATGAAGTGTTTGAGTTCGCGGAAGTGCTCATGATGATCAGCCGGCATCACTGCTCATCTCTTGCAGCGAAGAATGAGAATTTTTCTTTTACGGCAAATTCTGCACTCAGCGGTGGCGGTCATCCATGCGCCTCGCCAGCGTGTCGTGTGCGTAGAGTAGAAAGTCTCACGACGTTCGCCTCGCTCTATGCGGATGAGGTCTATATCCAGCAGCCTTTCGAGAGAATTGCATTGAGCGATCCATCGCAGATCATGGAGGTCCATCGGCATGATTTGATCGCAGGTATCCAAACCTATGAAATGCTCCGGCCGCTTATCGAAGGTGGAATCGTCAAGTATGCCCACGATGCGAATCCCTTTTGCGATCATCACAGCGCGACCGTTGCCGCCCCTCTTCTTCGAAGACTGGCGGCTAAGTCGGATGAGCTTTCCGAGGAGATAACGCGCAGGCTTCTTGAATGCTGCAGCGTGAAATTCGACCAAAGTAATCCAGAGGATCCCTTCTTTGAGGTGTCAGGGCCGGAGGGGATAGTCGAGCATGGTACGGTTTACTTTCACGCTTACCGCCCTTTTCCACAGCAGTTTCGCCGCTATCGTCGCATGGGGCCTGTCCACACACTCACCAAATCAGAGATCGAAGATGGCGGTGTTCTAAAGATGGTGGTTCAACCGATTGTGCAGGACATCCTCCTGCAGGAGTGGCACACGGCTCTCAATGGTACCTCGTATCTTTCTGATAGCCGAGACCATATGGAGCTGGTGTCGCTCATTAATAATGAGTCATTCGCTGCGAACTCGGCGGCTTTTTCTAGTGGGCTAAAGCACTACCTTCCACAGATCTACTCCCAGGACGCTACTGTTCTACTAGCCCTTCGCGAAAGAGAATCGGAAGCGTTCGCTGTGTATAGGGACAAGTTACGAAGAATGCTGAAGGCAGCACCTTCCTGGGATGAGACAGAGCTTGCGATGGTCTTCAGAGACGAAGTTCTTCCAGAAATTGCGGTAATCGAAAAAAGGATTCGTGATTGGAAATCCAATGCCAGGAGTCAGATCGGGGAGAGGATTATTTTCGGTACCGGCGCCGTCACCTTGGGCCTGTACGCAGGGATACTTCCTTCGGATATCGGGCAACTTGTTGCGGCGCTCGGGGGCACATCCGCTGCCGCAGGTGTTCTAATGGATTGGAACAAGACACTAAAGGACAAGCAGCAAGCTCGCAGCAGTGACTTCTACTTTCTTTGGCAAGCTAGCCAGTGAAATTGCAGACCTTGCGGTATGCCCTCGAGTTGGCTTATCCATTCGACTCTGGCACGTTGACTGCGTGAATAAAGTCCGGCACGCCGGCCTTTGCATCTGTTGTGCGGAAACCACCCTCTCCGCCAAAAAACCAACCCCGCTGATGCGGGGTTTGTTTTTTGTGGATCGGGTGGGTGAGAGCCCACGCCGGGTTCGCTCTAGAACAGTCCGGGGGACTGTTCTAGGACGCGCGCAGCGCGGGGGGCAGAGCCCCCGAGAAATCCGCGCAAGACGGATTTCGAGCAATCCCGCGCCTCGCAGGATCGCGGCCCAGCCCGAGTTCCCAAGCCGCATGGCGATTGCCGGCCTCGGCGTCAAGCCCGCTCCTCTGTGGCGATCAGTTCGTGCAGAAGATGAGCCAGTAAGGCCTGACCCCCGCCGCAGCAGGGTTGAATCGGCTGCCGCAGAATGGGCCCATGAACTTCATGCGCCCACTTCTTTGGATGATCCCGGCCTTTGCGGCCCTGCTGCCCATGACCTCCTCTGCCCAAACCCCGGCTGCGGCCTGCCCCTCCCTGCTGCAACACCAGTTCACCCGCCTGCAGGACGACGCGCCGCAGAACCTCTGCCAATACGCTGGCAAGGTGGTGCTGGTCGTGAACACCGCGAGCTACTGCGGCTACACCCGACAGTACGAAGGCCTGGAGGCGCTGTACGCCAAATATGAGAAGCGCGGTCTGGTGATCCTGGGTTTCCCGGCCAACAACTTCGGCCAGCAGGAGCCCGGCAACGCGAAGCAGATCGCGGACCTGTGCTTCAACACCTATGGTGTGAAGTTCCCCATGTTCAACAAGACGGACGTGGTGGGCCCGCAGCGCAATGCCTTCTACACCCAGCTTTTCAATGCCACGAAGGCTGCACCGCAGTGGAACTTCCACAAGTACCTGATCGGCCGCGACGGCAAGCAGGTGCAGAGCTATGCGAGTGCGGTGGAGCCCATGGGGCGTGAGCTCACGGCCGCCATCGAGGCGGCGCTGCAGCGCTGACACGGAAGCCCGCCATGGACCGCGCACGGTTCGAACAGGAGTTGCAATCCCAAGGCTACGAGATGAGCACGGTCACCCGCACGGCCGATGGCCGCCTGGACGTGCACACCCACCCCTTCGAGGCGCGGGCACTGATCCTCGCGGGCGAAATCCGCATCCGCTGCGAGGGTGAGGAAGAAAAGCTCTACCGGCCGGGCGAGGTCTTTCACCTCGCACACGGCCAGCCGCACAGCGAGAGCTACGGCCCCGAGGGCGTGAGCTACCTCGTGGGCCGCAGATAAGCCCGCCGGTTCAGCCCTGCTGCGGCAGCACGGATGCGGCCATGCGCACGCCGGGCGTGCTGCCCGCATAGGCCTGCTGCACCACGCCGGCCACCATGTCGGCCGTCACGGCCGAGAGCGTCCAGCCCAGGTGGCCATGGCCCGTGTTGTAGAACACATTGGCAGCATGACCACGGCCCACGCGCGGCATCATGTCCGGCATCATGGGACGCAGACCAGCCCAGGGCACCACCTGGCGCGTGCTCACGCCAGGGAAGCACTGGTTGACCCATTCAATCAGCGGGCGTATGCGGTCGGCGCGGATGTCCTTGTTGTAGCCGTTGAACTCGGCCGTGCCCGCCACGCGGAAACGGTCTGCGCCCAGACGGCTCGTGACCAGCTTGGTCGCGTCATCCAGCAGGCTCACGGTGGGTGCAGCCGCCTGGCTTTGCGCATCAAGCAGGTTCACGGTGATCGAATAACCCTTGACCGGGTAGACGTTGACGCGGTCACCCAGCTGGGCGGCGAACTCTCGGCTCTTCACGCCGGCACAGACCACCACACCGTCGTAACGCAAGGTCTGTTCACCCAGCTCGCCGCGCAGGGTCACGCTGGCACTGTTGCCATCGCTGCGCAGGCGCACGACCTCCTGACCATAGAGCGTCTGCACGCCCAGGCGCGCGGCAGCCGCCGCGAGACCGTGGGTGAACTTGTGGATGTCGCCCGTGCTATCGCTCTCGGTGTAGAAGCCGCCGTAGTACTTGCCGGCCAGCGTGGGCTCGATGGCGCGCATTTCATCGGGCGTGACGGCACGGCGCGACAGACCGCCTTGGACCAGCAGCTTTGTGACTTCGGCCGCGTGGTCGAAGCCCGCCTTGTCCCGGTAGATGTGCAGGATGCCCTGCTGCTTCAGATCGAAGTCCACGCCCTCGGCCTCGGCCCACGCGAAGAGGTGCTGGCGCGCAGCCACGGCCAGGCGCGCCGTCTCGACGGTGTTGCGCCGGTAGTTCGGGATGTTGGCGATGAACTCGGCAAACCAGCTCAGCTTGTGCCAGCTGGGCTTGGGGTTGACCAGCAGGGGTGCATCACTCTTGAGCATCCACTTGAGGCCCTTGAGGATGGTGGAGGTGTGATTCCAGACTTCGGCGTTGGACGCCGAAAGCTGGCCGCCGTTGGCGAAGGAGGTCTCCATCGCGGGGTAGCGGTGCTGCTCGAACAGCGTGACGGCAAAGCCGCGTTTGGACAGGGCGTAGGCAGTGGTGACGCCGGTGATACCGGCGCCAATGACGGCGATCGACTTCATGAGATCAGGCTCCAAACGTCATGGGGGTGGGGTGCGCGGCACACCATGTGCCATGCACGCCCCCTCTGTTTGGTACCTGAGAGATTCACGCCACCCTCTTGATGGCGCTTGCTCCTGCGGTGGGCCGGGTGACGAAATCCGGCCGCTCTTCAGAGTTCAAGCCACGCGATCGGTCCTTTTGCCTGAGAGTTTCCGGGGCGGTTGCTCCTTCGGCGCTGCCATTTGGGCAGTCTCTCCCGATCGAGTCAGCCGCGGATGCGCGGCATGGGCGGGATTGTAACGCACGGGCCCGCGTTAACAAATGTTCACCATCTCGGCACCCGGCTTAAGGCCGGCTTAATGCACGCCCACCAAGATGGCCTCCATGCACAGGCTCGATGGAGCTACAAGGAGTTTGCATGCTGGCCCTGGCCACTTCCCACCCTGCCCTAACCGCCCTGCCGGACCGCCGACAGCACCTGCACCTCCACACCGTGCAGGACGAAGCACGCGCTGAGGTCGAGCGTTTCATCCACAGCGTCTACCGCGAGCGCTACGGCGCGCGTGTGCAGCACTACGCCCCGATGCTCGTGAGCCTGCGCAACGCAGACCACGAGATCATCGCCGCCGCCGGCTACCGTATCGCGGACGCAGCGCCACTCTTTCTGGAACGCTACCTGTCCCAGCCAGTCGAGGCGCTGCTCGCCAGCGACGCCACCCCGCGGGTGGCGCGCGCGCGCATCGTCGAGGTCGGGCATCTCTCGGCCAGCCAGGCCGGTGCGGGCAAGCGCCTGATCCACCTCATGGGGCCGCACCTGGCCAGCCTGGGCCTGGACTGGGTGGTCAGCACCTTGACGCAGGAGCTGCAACATCTCTTTGTGCGCCTGGGCATCACGCCGCTGGCCCTGGGGGTGGCCGACCCGGCCCTGCTGGGCGCTGCCGCCGCGGACTGGGGCAGCTATTACGACCACCGACCGGTGGTCGTCGCGGGCCGCATCGACCTGGCCCTGCGCATGCTCGACCGCCGCCGGAGCGCCGCATGACGCCCGCGCTGCAAGACAGCCCACGCGGCTGGCGTGCCGCCGAACTTGCCACGGCCAAGGACTCGGCCCAGGCCTGGCTGCATGCCCAGGGCACGCGCGTGCTCGCCACGCTGCTGGACAACGGCGCGGCCTTCGTGGTGCTGGACGAAGCCGCGGCAGGGGCGGGCCTGGTGCACGTGCCGCTGCCCCCCTTCTTCACACCGGCCCAGATCCAGCATGCCCTGCGAAGCGCAGGCGTCGACACGCTGCTCGCACCACCGGCTGCAGCCGCAGCCTGGCCCACCCTGCCCTGGCAAACAGTGCAGATCGCAGAACAAGAGCTGCGCTACGCCCGCCTGCCGGCGCAAGGTCTGGCCATGCCGCGCGGCACGGCCAAGATCACCTACACCTCGGGCAGCACGGGCGCGCCCAAGGGCGTGTGCCTGCGCCAGAGCGCGATGGAACGCGTGGCCGACGGCGTGGTGCAAGCCCTGGGCCCGCTGGGCATCGCACGCCACCTCAGTGCCCTGCCTTACGCCGTGCTGCTGGAGAACGTCGCAGGCCAGATGGCCGCGCGCCGCCAGGGCGCCACACTGATCACCCTGCCGCTGGCCGAGCTCGGCTGGCGTGGCTCCTCACAGTTCGACGCGGCAACCTTGCACGCCGCCGTGCTGCGCCACCAGCCCGACAGCCTGATCCTCTTGCCCCAGATGCTGCGCGCCTGGGTGGGCCTGCTCCTGCAGAGCGGCCAGCGCGCGCCGGCCGGCCTGAAGTTCGTGGCCGTGGGCGGCGCTGCCGCCGGCGCGCCGTTGATCGCTGCGGCCCAGGCTCTGGGCATTCCCGCCTACGAGGGCTACGGCCTGTCCGAGGGCGCCTCGGTGCAAACCCTCAACCTGCCGGGTGCCACGCGCCCGGGCAGCGTGGGCCGGCCCCTGCCGCATGCACGCCTGCGCGTCGCGGCGGACGGCGAGATCGAGGTCGCGGGCAGCCTGATGGCCGGCTACCTGGGTGACACCCAGGACATGCCCGAGTGGTGGCCCAGCGGTGACCTCGGCCACATCGACGCCGAAGGCTATGTGCACATCCGCGGGCGTAAGAAGAACGTGCTCATCAGCGCCTACGGCCGCAACATTTCGCCCGAATGGGTGGAGACCGCACTGGGCCAGCAGGCCGTGATCCGCCAGGCCGTGGTCTTTGGCGACGGCGAGCCCCGCCTGTGGGCAGTGCTCTGGCCCGTGCAGGACAGCACATCCGACGCCGCGCTGCAGGCTGCCGTCGACGCCGCCAACGCGACCCTGCCCGACTATGCCCGCATCACACGCTGGACGCGTGGCCGTGCCGCCTTCAGCGCCGAGACCGGCTACGCCACCGCCAACGGCCGGCCCCAGCGCGCCGCCATCCTGGCCGCGCACGCCGACTTCACCGAACCCCTTGCCCTTCCTTCCTGACGGACCTGACCATGAGCTTTCACCACCAACTGATCACCGACACCGCCCACGCGCGCCAGAGTCTGCTGGCCGCGCCCATCATCCAGGGCGTGCTGCTGCGCGGCGAAGTCTCGCTGCCCAGCTACGTCGCCTTCCTCACCGAGGCCTACCACCACGTCAGGCACACCGTGCCCTTGCTGCACGCCGCCAAGGCGGCGCTGCCCGCCCACCACGCCTGGCTCAACGACGCGATGGACGAGTACATCGCTGAGGAGGCTGGGCACGACGAGTGGATCCTCGACGACATCCGCGCCTGCGGCGGCGACGCCGAGGCCGTGCGACACGGCCAGCCCGCGCACGCGACCGAGGTCATGGTCGCCTACGCCTACGACACCATCGCCCGCCGCAACCCGCTGGGCTTCTTCGGCATGGTGCATGTACTCGAAGGCACCAGCGTGGCCCTGGCCCTGCAGGCCGCCGACGCCATCCAAAAGCCGCTGCGCCTGCCCGACAGCGCCTTCAGCTACCTGCGCTCGCACGGCACACTGGACCAGGAGCACACGGCGCACTTCGCGCTGCTCATGGACCGCATCGAACGGCCCCAGGATCAGGCCGACATCGTGCACGCCGCGCGCGCCTTCTACCGGCTTTACGGCGACGTGTTCCGCGGCCTTCCTCTGCCGCAGACCACCCCGCACGCCGAAGAGGTGGCCGCATGAAGCCCGCCCAGGCGCGTGTGCTGATCACCGGCGCCAGCGGGGGCATCGGCCAGGCCATGGTCACGGCCCTGCAGCAGGCCGGGGCCCAGGTGCTGGGTGTGAGCCGCAGCGCGCAGCAGGACGCGCCCGACCTGCGCTGGGTGCAAGCCGATCTTGGAACGCACGAGGGCGTGGAGCGCATCGTGCGCGCCGCCAGCAGCTGGGGGGCCAACGTGGTCATCCACGCGGCTGGCCTGCCCGGCTTCGGCGCCCTGTCCCAGCTGACGCCGGCGCAGATGCAGAGCGTGCTGATGGCCAATCTGCTGGCTCCCATGCAGCTCACCCAGGCCCTGCTGCCCCAGCTGCTGCGCCAGCCCCGGGCGCAGATCGTGTTCGTCGGCTCGGCCCTGGGCCGCATCGGCCTGCCGGGCTTCAGCCTCTACACCGCCAGCAAGGCCGGCCTGCACGGCTTTGCCGAAGCGCTGCGGCGCGAGCTGGCCGACACCCCGGTGCAAGTCCAGCTGCTCGCGCCGCGCAGCACGCGCACCGCCTTCAACACGACCGAAGCCGAAGCCTACAACCGTGCCACGGGCACCGCCAGCGACAGCGCTGAACGCGTCGCTCAGGCCCTGCTCCAGCTGATCGAGAGCGAGGCCGCCGAACGCTACATCGGCTGGCCCGAGCGCCTGGGCGTGCGCCTCAACGGCGCCTTCCCACCGCTGCTCGACGGCAGTTTCAAAAAACACCGCCGCCAGCTGGCGGCCTCAACCCCCACCGAAGGAGTGACATCATGAAGAAGATCCGTCTGGGCCTGCTGGCCCTGGGCCTGGCCCTGCCACTGCTGGGCTTTGCAGCGCCAGTCGACGATGCCGTTGCCGAGCTGCAGCGCGACTGGGAAGTGATCCGCTACCAGGCGCCAGCTGCCGAGCGCGTCAAGCGCTTTGAAGCCCTGGCCGACAAGGCGCACCAGGTGAGCATGGCGCACGCCGGGCGCAGCGAGCCGCTGGTCTGGGAAGGCATCATCGTGAGCTCGCTGGCCGGCGAGAAAGGCGGCCTGGGCGCGCTGGGACTGGTCAAGCAGGCCAAGGCGCTCTACGAGCAGGCCATTGCCATCGACGGCCAGGTGCTCGACGGCTCTGCCTACGGCAGCCTGGGCGTGCTGTACTACAAGGTACCCGGCTGGCCCATCGCCTTCGGCAGCAAGGCCAAGGCCGAGGACATGCTCAAGAAGGCGCTGGCCATCAACCCTGCAGGCATCGACCCCAATTTCTTCTACGGTGAGTTCCTGATCGAGAACGATCGCACCGCCGAAGGCGTGAGCCACCTCGAACGTGCGCTGCAGGCGCCCGCGCGCCCGGGTCGACCGCTGGCCGACGCAGGCCGACGTGAGGAAATTCGCGCGCTGCTGGCCAAGGTCAAGGGGTCCTGAACCGCCCCCGTCCGGCAACAGTCGCAGGCCTGTTCAGCGGGCCTGACGCAGCTGCTTGAGGTCGGCCACGATCTCGGCCGAATGCTTGTCGCTGTCGACCGATCGGTAGATACGCGCGATGCGGCCCTGCGGATCGACGATGAAGGTCTGGCGCTTGGCGAACTTGTAGACCCACCAGTCCGACAGAGCGCCGTAGCTTGAGGCGACCTCACCTTTGGCGTCCGCCAGCAGCGGGAAAGGCAGCTTGTACTTCTGCGCAAAGGCCGCGTGCGCGGCGCTGGTGTCCACGCTCACGCCCACCACGGCGGCGCCCAGCTCCTGCAGCAACAGCCAGTCATCACGGAAGTTGCAGGCCTCGGTGGTGCAGCCCGGCGTGTCGTTCTTGGGATAGAAGTAGAGCACCAGCCACTTCCCGCGCCAGTCGGCCAGCTGACGGGTCTTGCCGTCCTGGTCGGGCAGCGTGAAGGTCGGGGCCGCCTGGCCCACCTCCAGGGTGACGGCCTGTGCAGCGCTCACGCCGAACACTGCACCGCCCAGCAGCAGCTGGTTCAGGGCGCGGCGACGCAGCTTCATGCGCGCAGCTCCTTGAGGCCGCCCATATAGGGCTGCAGCACGGCCGGAACCTCAACGGTTCCGTCCGCGCGCTGATAGTTTTCCAGCACCGCGACCAGGGTACGCCCCACAGCCAGACCCGAGCCGTTGAGCGTGTGCAGCAGCTCGTTCTTGCCCTGGGCGTTCTTGAAACGCGCCTGCAGGCGACGCGCCTGGAAGGCCTCGCAATTGGAAACCGAGCTGATCTCGCGGTAGGTGTTCTGCGCCGGCAGCCAGACTTCCAGGTCATAGGTCTTGGCAGCGCCGAAGCCCATGTCGCCCGTGCACAGGCTCATCACGCGGTAAGGCAGGCCCAGCTTCTGCAGGATGGCCTCGGCATGGCGCGTCATGTCTTCCAGCGCCTCGTAGCTTTTCTCGGGGTGCACGATCTGCACCATCTCGACCTTATCGAACTGGTGCTGGCGGATCATGCCGCGCGTGTCGCGGCCGTAGGAGCCCGCCTCGGAACGGAAGCAGGGCGTGTGGGCGGTGAGCTTGATGGGCAGGTCGGCCTCCGCCACGATCTCGTCGCGCACGAAGTTGGTCAGCGTGACTTCGCTGGTGGGGATCAGGTAGAGCGCCACGTCTTCGGCCGCGCCCTCCTGGCCACCCTTCTTGGCAGCGAACAGGTCTTCCTCGAACTTGGGCAATTGGCCCGTGCCGCGCAGCGTGTCGCCGTTGACGATGTAGGGCGTGTAGCACTCGGTGTAGCCATGCTCCTGTGTCTGCACGTCCAGCATGAACTGGGCGAGGGCGCGGTGCAGGCGGGCGATGCCCCCCTTCATCACCGTGAAGCGCGAACCCGTGAGCTTGGTGCCCGTATCGAAGTCCAGCCCCAGGGGCTCGCCCACGTCCACGTGATCCTTGACTTCGAAGTCGTATTTCTTGGGCTCGCCCCAGGTCCGCACCACCACATTGCCGTGTTCGTCGCTGCCCACGGGCACGCTCTCGTGCGGCAGATTGGGCACGGCCAGCAGCATGGCCTGCATCTCGGCCTGGATCTGGTCCAGCCGCGCGGCCGAGCTGTCGAGTTCACCCTTGAGCGCGTTGACCTCGGCCTTGGCCGCTTCGGCCTCGTCCTTCTTGCCCTGGCCCATGAGCGCGCCGATCTGCTTGCTCAGGGTGTTGCGCTTGTTCTGCAGCTCCTCGGTACGCGTCTGGATCGTCTTGCGCTCGCCTTCGAGGGCGCGGAATTTTCCGGCGTCGAGGAAGGGTTGGGGCTTCTTGCGCGTTTCCAGGCGGGCGAGGACGCCGTCGAGGTCTTTGCGGAGGAGGGTCAGGTCTAGCATTTCGGTATTGTAGTTTTCGTTTTCTTGTCTTTATCCTCCTGCTTTTTTGCCTGACGGCGCTTTTTCTTCCCCCCCTATCCCCCCGCCCCTTCCCACCCCCGCCGGGGTGGGAAGGGGAGCCTGGATTCTGCTTTTGGTGTCCTGGTTACGCTACCACGACGCGAGCCGTCGCCACCACCACCGTATGCCAAGATTTCTGGGCGCCGGTCGTAGTCAACGGGTCGATAACGGTGTGCCACTAGCGGCGGTCGTGCCGACCTGCCGCGAACGAGCCAGGTTTTTTCTCTCGCTGCTGGCGCGTAGCTACCAGCCGGGAGCGTCCAAGTCCAGAGCCGTTCACTACGACCGTCTGCGGTGAGTGCAGGCCCTCAAACCCAGGTCGCGACGGTCCGTGCCATAGAAGCGTAGCCGGCGCGAGGAGATCAAATCTGGGCTCCCCCTTCCCGCCCCGGCGGGGGTGGGAAGGGGGTTGGGGGGATAGGGGGGGAGAGAAAAAGCGCCGTCAGGCAAAAAAGACAGGAAGACACAAGAATCAAGCGTCCAGCTTCAAACCCTTGGGCAAAGGAAACTTGATCGTCTCCTCGATCCCGTCCATCTTGCGCACCGCCACCGCCCCCAGGGCCCGGATGCGTTCGATCACCTGCTGCACCAGGATCTCGGGCGCCGAGGCGCCGGCGGTCAGGCCCACACGGGTCTTGCCCTCGAACCACTCGGGTTGCAGTTCGTCCGCACTGTCCACCATATAAGCGTCGGTTCCGAGCTTCTTGGCCACCTCGCGCAGGCGGTTGCTGTTCGAGCTGGTGGGGCTGCCCACCACGATGACCACATCCACCTGCGGGCTGAGGATCTTCACCGCATCCTGGCGGTTCTGCGTGGCGTAGCAGATGTCCTGCTGCTTAGGTTCGCGCACCTGGGGAAACTTCGCCTTCACGGCTGCCATGATGCTGGCCGCGTCGTCCACACTCAAGGTGGTCTGCGTCACCACGGCCAGCTTGCTCGTCTGCGCGGGCTGCACGCGCAGCACATCGTCCTCGTCTTCCACGAGATGGATGCCCGAATCGAGCTGCCCCATCGTGCCCTCGACCTCCGGATGGCCCTTATGGCCGATCATGATGAACTCGTAGCCTTCCTTGTGCAGCTTGGCCACCTCCACGTGCACCTTGGTCACCAGCGGACAGGTGGCGTCGAAGATCTGGAAACCGCGTCGCTCGGCCTCCTGCTGCACGGCCTTGCTCACGCCGTGGGCCGAGAAGACCAGGGTGGCACCAGGCGGCACGTCGCTCAGTTCCTCGATGAAGATCGCGCCCTTGGCCTTGAGATCGTTGACCACATAGGTGTTGTGCACGATCTCGTGGCGCACGTAGATGGGGCGGCCGTACTTGGCCAGCGCGCGCTCGACGATCTCGATGGCGCGATCCACGCCGGCGCAGAAGCCGCGCGGCTCGGCCAGGACGATCTCTGCCTGCTTGCTCATGGTCATAGCACCCCGATCAGTTGCACTTCAAAGCTCACGGGCTGTCCTGCCAGCGGGTGGTTGAAATCGAAAAGCACGGCTTCTTCGCCGAGCTTGACGACCACGCCGCCGAACTGCCCTTTACGGTCGGGCGTAGGGAAATGCACCACGTCGCCCACACGGTAGTCCTCGTTCGGGTCGCCCAGCTCGCGCAGCTCCTTGCGCGAGAGCCATTGCTGCATGTCCGGGTTCTTCTCGCCATAGGCACCGGCCGGCAGCTGCAGCGTGGTGTGTACGCCCTCTTCCAGCCCGATCAGCGCCGCCTCGACGCCCGGCGCCAGCTCACCCGTGCCGATGGTCAAGGTGGCCGGCTTGCCGCCGAAGGTGTTGATGATGTCACCCGCCGGGCCAGCCAGGCGGTAATGCAGGGTCAGGAAGGAGCCGGGCTGGACCCGGGCAGGGGTGGAGGTCATGGAAGTCCCGATAAACTGCCCTCATTGTAATTTTTCGGGCTCCGGCATGCCTTTGAAGGACCTTCCCCCTGACGCACAACCGCGCGAGAAGCTGCTGGCGCGCGGCCCGGGGGCGCTGTCCGACGCCGAACTGCTGGCCCTGCTGCTGCGCACCGGCCTGGCGGGCAAGGGCGTGCTGCAACTGGCCCAGGAGCTGCTCGACCACTTCGGCGGTCTGTCCGGCCTCTTGCACGCCGACGCGGCGGCCCTGGAAAGCATCAAGGGCCTGGGGCCGGCCAAACGCGCCGAACTCGTCGCCGTGCTGGAACTGGCGCGTCGCGCCCTGGCCGAACAGCTGCGCGAGCGCGCCGCTCTCGACTCGCCCCAGGCCGTCAAGGACTACCTGCAGCTGCAGCTCGCGAGCAAGAAGCACGAATGCTTTGCCGTGCTCTTCCTCGACAACCAGCACCGGCTGCTGGCACTGGAAGAGCTCTTTCGCGGCACGCTGGCACAGACCAGTGTCTACCCGCGTGAGGTCGTGCTGCGCGCCCTGCACCACCATGCCGCGGCCGTGGTGCTGGCGCACAACCACCCGAGTGGCACCGTCCAGCCCTCGCGCGCTGATGAAACGCTGACCCAGGCCCTCAAGGCCGCGCTGGCTCTGATCGATGTACGGGTGCTGGACCATGTGATCGTGGCACCGGGCCTGGCCTTGTCGATGGCGGAAAAAGGTTTGCTCTGATGGTCACCGTGAAATCCCTGGCCGACCTCAAACAGGTCAAGAAAGCCATCGAAGCCCAGGCGCAGGCCGAGGCTGAACGCAAGGCCGAGGCCCAGCGCCGCGCGCGCCAGGCCACGGCCGACCGCGATCTGTTCCGGCAGGCCGCAGGCAAGGTACAGCCCCTCGCCGTGCCCGCCAAAGCAGCACTGAAGACCGAGAAGCCCCAGCCCCTGCCCCTGCAGCGCCAGCGCGATGAAGAGGCCGCGCTGCAGGAGACGATCAGCGACGAATTCGACGCCAGCACCCTGCTGGAGGTTGACGAGCACCTGAGCTACCGCCGCCCTGGCATCGGCCCCGACGTCACGCGCAAGCTGCGCCGCGGCGACTGGGCCATCCAGCGCCAGCTCGACCTGCATGGCCTGCGTACCGAAGACGCACGCGAAGCCCTGGGCCAGTTCATCCGCGAAGCGCAGAAGCAGGGCCTGCGCTGCGTGCGCGTGGTCCATGGCAAGGGCCTGGGCTCACCGGGCAAGACGCCGGTGCTCAAAGGCCGCGTGCAGGGCTGGCTGGCGCAGAAGAAGGAAGTGCTGGCTTTTGTGCAGGCCCGGCCGGCTGAGGGTGGTGCAGGGGCGCTGGTGGTGTTGTTGCAGCCCGGTGGCTAGCGCCACACGACGCCCGATAACAGGACGGGGGGAGGCGAAGTGAAAGAAGTGGCCATCAGCCTGACGTTCAGGCTCTTGCTGGCCGTGGCCGCACTGGCTGCAGGCTGGATGTTCATGGGGCTGTCTGGCGTGGTCTTCTTCTCGCCGATCGCCGGGATCTGCCTGGCCAGGCCTTTGCTCGAAAAGATGGCAGGCCTCTACTACGGTGCCAAGGCATCGGCCCTGCAGGAGTTCCAGGGCCGATACTTTGCCTTCAGGGGTGTGCGCTTTGACGTCCAAGAGGATGAACAGCAACAGCTCTGGCTGAAGACCGCGGATGTGCGCACCTTGTTACCCAGCTTCCCGCGTGACGGCGTTCTGCTCAAGCTGTGTGATGACGGCCTTGCACCCGATCGCACGGCACAGCAGAGCATGAGGGTCCGCGCAGACACGCTGGACCGCCTGCTCTCCAACTCCCGGCAACTGGAGACCATCAAATTCCGCAACTGGCTCCAGAAAGATGTCATTTTTCCGGGCCAGCAGAGAGCAGATCGGAATATACGTTCCCAAGGCCGGCGCTCTCAGACCCAGCAAAGCGGTGGAACCGACCACCATACTCTGGGTGGCGGGAGCAGCACGTCACAAGCCGAGGCTCAAGAAGCGGACTGACCCCCGAAAGCGCGGCCAAACCTCTTGGTTGAACGGGTAGGGAAGATCAGTTTGCGGGTCGACGTTTCGTCCACCACCACCCGGCCTGGTTAACGACGAGCCCCAGCAGCACGGCCGCCGTTCCCACCCATTGCCAGAACACAGGAATCTCGCCGAACGCCAGCGCCGCCGCAGCCAGGCCAACCACGGGCACGAGCAGCGAGAACGGTGTAACCTTGGCAGCGGTATGGCGTTGCAGCAGGCGGGTCCACAGCGTGTAGGCCAGCAGCGTGGCCAGCCAGGCAAGGTAGGCCACCGAGGCGATGGCGCTCCAGCTCAGGCCCACGAGCTGCTCGCCCACGCGCTGTGGCCCCTCGGCCCAGAGCGCCCAGACCCAGAAGGGCAGCACGGGCACGAGGCTGGTCCAGACGATGAAGGGGAAGGGTTCGTAGGAGCCGTGACGCGCGGCCAGACGCACGACGACGTTGGAGCAGGCCCACATGAAGGCCGCACCCGCGGTAAGCAAGAGGCCGATCAGCGTCATCTGCCCCGGGCCTTCGCCGTGCGCGAGCGCAATCGCCCCCAGGCCCGTCAGCCCCAGCAGCAGGCCGGCCCACTGCCAGGCACGCGCACGTTCCCCCAGCAAGGGCAAGGCCAGCAGCAGCGTGAAGAAGGCCTGCATTTGCATCACCACCGAGGCCATGCCTGCCGTCATGCCCAGCTGCAGGCCCCAGAACAGCAGACCGAACTGGCCCAGACCCTGCGCCAGGCCATAGGCCAGCAGGAAACGCCAGGGCAAGGGCGGACGCCCTACGAACAAGAGAAACGGCAGAGACGCCAGCGTGAAACGCAAAGCGCCCAGCAGCATGGGGCTCAGCCCCTGCAGGCCGACCTTCATGACGACGAAGTTCAGCCCCCAGAGCACCACCACGGCGAGTGCGCGCAGCCAGTCGCCGCGACCCCAGGTTTGCACGCTGCTCATCCTTGCACCACCAGCGGCCGGCCCTGGGCCGCACGTGCGGCGACGAAAGCGTCGAAGGCCTCGCTGCTGGTCTTGGCAGGCACGTAGCCAAACTCGGTCTTGAGCGCGGTATTGAGCAGCACGGGACGGTAACGCAGAAAGTCCAGCTGCTCGGGGCCGTAACGGCTCAGGCGCAGCGGCCGGGCCACGGCCAGCGCGGCCTGCAGGAGCCAGGCCGGCAGGGCCAGCAGCGGCTTGTGCAGGCGCTGCGCGATCTCGCGCAGCGTCAACGCGCCGTCGCCAGCCAGGTTGTAGCAACCGGCCCGGCGCGTGTGCAGCGCGTGCAGGATGGCGCCCGTCACGTCGCGGTCCCAGATGAAGACGAAGGGGCTCTCACTGCCACGGATGGCCAGCAGACGCGGCTTCTCGAACAGCGCCGTGATCTGGTTGTCCACATACTCACCGAGGATGGTGCCGATGCGCAGCACGGTCTGGCGCAGCGCGGGCGCGCTGATGCGGTAGTCGGCCAGCATCTCCTCGACCTGGCGCTTGTGGTCGGCGTAGGCAAAGGCCGGGTGGCCGCGCAGCGCATCACTCTCGCGCAGCCAGGGCGGGTTGTCGCGGTGGTAGCCGTAGGCCGCGCCGCTGGAGCTCACGATGATGTGCTGTACCCCATTGGCCACACAGGCCTGCAGCACGTTGCGGCTGCCCAGCACGTCGACCGAGTATTCCAAGGCGCGGCTGGAGTTGCGCCCTGGCGTGACGATGGAGGCCAGATGCACGACGGTGTCGATGCGGTGCTTCGCGAGCTGCTCGCCCAGCGCCGGGTCGCGCACGTCAAGCTCCATGTAGACCACGCCAGGCCGGCGCTGCCGCACGGGCACGGCGCGTACATCGGCGGCGACGATGCATTCAAAGCCGCCAACGCGCACGAGCTCGGCCAGCAGGCCGCGGCCCAGGAAACCATCGGCACCGGTGATGAACACACGGCGCGCGCCACTCAAGCCCTCGCTCATGCCGTGGACTCCACATGTTCTGGAGTCCCTTCAGCGGGCTTGCGGCCCCACCAACTGGCCAGGGCCATGCCGGCGATGATGTCCCAGAAGCCCCAGACCCCTGCCACGACGGCCATGCCCCCCAGGCCACCGAAGAAACTGAAGATCAGCACCAGGCCCAGGCCGGCGTTGCGGATGCCGACTTCGATGGACACCGCGCGGCGGTCGTAGTCCTGCAGGCCGCTGGCACGCGCGCAGACGTAGCCTGTGAAGAAGGCCAGCGCATCGTGGATCACCACGGCCAGCAGCACCAGACCCACGTAGTCGAGGAAGTAGCGCCAGTTGCCGATCACCGCACCAACGATGAAGCCGATCAGGCAAAGAAAGCTCAGGATGCGCGCCGGCTTTCGGATGCGCGCCGTGATGCCCGGCAGCTTTTCGGCGCAGGCAATGCCCAGCACGAAGGGAATACCGATGATGGCCACGATGTGGCCCGCCATCTCCAAAGGGTCGAGCGCGATGCTGCGAAACAGCGGCGCGGCGGTGGGGTGCATGCCAGCCCAGAAGGCAAAGTTCAGCGGCATGAGCACGATGGCCAGCGCGTTGGAAATGGCCGTCATCGACACCGAGAGCGCCACATTGCCGCGCGCGCGGTGCGTCAGGATGTTGCTCACATTGCCCGGCGGGCAGCAAGCCACCAGGATCATGCCCAGCGCAATGCTGGGGCCGGGGTTGAGCGCCAGCGTGAGCACATACGTCACGGCTGGCAGCACGAGGAACTGCGCCGCGATGCCGACCGCCATGGCCCAGGGCATGCGCAGCACGCGCTTGAAGTCGGCCACGCGCGTGTCGAGCGCAATGCCGAACATCAAGAAGCCCAGCACGATGTTGAGCACGACCAGCGAGGCCGGGTTGAAGTTGAGGCGGATCTCGTCGACAGGCAGCATGTGTGTCTCCCTTGGTATCGGTGCAGCTCAGGCCAGCGCCGCGCTGGCCGCGCGTACGGCGGCGCGGTAGGTGTCCTTGTGGACGTAATAGGCCATGCGTTCGAGCTTGAGGTACTTGAAGCCGCCGCTGAGGTCGGGCGCAGGGCCGCGCTTGGCAGCGTTGAGCGCCTGCGCCGCGGCCTTGCCTTCGGCCTGGGCCTTGAAGTAGCGCGCCACCAGCTCCGCCTGCTCATAGCGGCCCTGCCAGCCGATGCCACTGGCCTCGATCATGCCCATCACGGCGAGGTTGTCGAAGCGCGGCGAGAAGATGTTGAGGTAGAGCCGCGGCGCCATGCCCTGCCAGTTGAGCAGCTCACGCGCGATGAAGGGGTAGTGCAGCGTGTAGCCCGTGGCGCAGAGGATGAGGTCGTAGTCCTGCTGGCGGCCGTCCTTGAAGTGCACCGTGCGGCCATCCAGGCGCGCGATGTCGGGCTTGACGTGGATGTCGCCGTGGCCCAGGTGGTGCAGGATGAGCGAGTTCACCACGGGGTGCGACTCGTACATCTTGTAGTCGGGCTTGGGCAGACCGAAGCGCGCGGGGTCGCCCGTGAACCAGCCCAGCACCAGGGCGTCGATCTTCTGCTTGAGCCATACCGGCAGGCGCAGCTTGCCGCCCAGGGTGTCGGCTGGCTTGCCGAAGACGTACTTGGGCACGAAGTAGTAACCGCGGCGCACCGAGATGTCCACGCTGTCGGCCGCGTGCACGGCGTCCACCGCGATATCGCAGCCGGAATTGCCCGCCCCCACCACGAGCACGCGCTTGCCCCGGAACTGCTCGGCGCTCTTGTAGGCCGCCGTGTGGATGAGCTCGCCGCTGAACTGCCCTTCGAACTTCGGCAGATTGGGTTCGGCCAGCGTGCCGTTGGCGATGACCAGGCCCTTGAACTCGGCGCTGTGCTCGCCCTGCGCGTCGCGCCAGGTGAGGCGCCACAAGGGCGAGGCACCCTCGCCCACCGGCTCGGCGCGCAGCACCTGGGCACCGAAGCGGTAGTGGCGCTTGAGGTCGAAGTGCTCGGCGAAATCGATGAAGTACTGCCGCATCTCACGGTGGCTGGGGTAATCCGCCACCTCGGGCTTCATCGGGAATTCGCTGAACTCGGTGGTGGTCTTGCTGGAGATCAGATGGGCCGACTCATAGACCGTGCTGCGCGGGTTGTGGATATTCCACAGCCCGCCCACATCGGTGTAGGCCTCGAAGCCCTGGAAGGGGATGGCTAGCTTTTGCAGGTTGCGCGCGGCGGCCAGGCCGCTGGGGCCGGCGCCGATGAGGGCGATCTGGGAGCGGGTGTCGGGGGTCGTCATGACAGCAGGAATCAGCTTCGGGGTTCGGAGGAGGATGTATCGCCAGCTGGCAGGCCAGGAATGGCCGTGGCACCCGCCTCGCCCACGCGGGGCTTGCGCGGTTGGCCGAGGAGAAGACGATCGTGCCAGGATGCAGGCAGCAGTGACAGGGCGCGCGCGAGCCAGCCGATACGCCGTGGCAGCACGATGTGTTCACGCCCGCGCGCCACACCGGCCAGCAACGCGCGCGCCGCATCGTCAGGCTCCATGAGGCCCGGCATGGCAAAGCGGTTGCCCGCGGTCAGCGCCGTGCGCAGATAGCCGGGGCTCACGGTATGCACGCTCAGGCCCGTGCCGCGCAGCTCGGCGCGCAGGCTCTCCAGGTAGCGGATCAGGCCGCCCTTGCTGGCGCAATAGGCAGCGTTGCCCGGCATGCCGCGCCAGCCCGCAATGCTGGCCACGCCCACGAGGGCGCCGCGACCCTGCGCACGCATGGCGCTCAGGTGGGGCTGGAAGGTGGTGGCCACACCCAGCAGATTGATCTCCAGCATGCGGCGCATCACGGCCAGGTCGTCGGCCTGCGCGGTGTCAAAGCCGCCGGCTACGCCCGCGTTGGCAATCAGCAGATCGGGTAGGCCGTGGCGCGCGGTCCAGTCCTGCGCGCAGGCCTGCATGGCCGCGGCATCGGCCACATCGGGCGTGTAGACGGTGCAACGCTCGGGTGCCAAGGCAGCCAGTTCATCGAGCACCGCGCGGTTCAGCCCCACCAGGGCGACAGCCGCGCCCTGGGCGATCAGCTCGCGCGCCAGCGCCTGGCCTAGGCCCCCACAGGCGCCCGTGAGCACGGCGTTTCGGAACGGAAAGGTCATGGTCTCCACTTGTCTTTGTTTGCCGTGAGCATAGACTCCACATCCATCTAATCTCGAAAAATATTTGAATTCGTCTCGAATATCGAAACTATGGACAAAGAGAGCGACAAGCTGGCCCCTACCTTGCGTGTGCTGGAACTGCTGGACCAGGTCTGCGCCAGCGGCGAGCCCTTCAGCCTGATGGACGCCGTACGCCACACCGGCTGGCCCAAGCCCAGCGTGCACCGCATGCTCACGCAGCTCGAAGCCGGCGGTCTGCTCGCGCGTGAGCCGGGCAGCAAGCTCTACGCGCCGGCCCCGCGCCTGGTCACGCTGGCCGAGAACGTGCTGGGCGCCAACACCCAGCGCGGCGTGCGCCACGCGGTGCTGCGCCAGCTGGTGAGCGACGTGGGCGAGAGCTGCAACCTCACCGCCCTCAGCGGCGCTGAGGTCATCTATCTGGACCGCGTGGAAGCCGCCTTCCCCCTGCGCATGGAGCTCAAGGCCGGCACGCGCGTGCCCATCCACTGCTCGGCCAGCGGCAAACTCTTCCTCGCCTACATGCCGGCTGCGCAACGCAAGGCCCTGCTCGACACCCTGCCGCTCACGCGCTACACGCCCACCACGCTGACCGCGCGCGCTGCACTCGAAGCAGAACTGGCGCAGATCGTGCGCCAGGGTTATGCGGTGGATGCGGAAGAGTTCGTCGAGGGCCTGGTCTGCGCGGCCGTGCCCGTCAAGGCCAGCGGCAGCCGTGCGGTGCGATCCGCGCTGGCCCTGCAGGCGCCTGCGGCACGCATGTCACTCGCGCGCGCCATCGAGCAGGTGCCGCAGCTGCACGCGGCGGCCACAGCCATGGCGCGCACGCTGGCCTAAAGAAGAAATCTGCGGCGTGGTCCCTGAGCCCTCACCATGTTGGCGAGGGTGGGGAGGGGTGTGCGTCAACAGGCGCGTAGCGCAACACACCTGGCTAGCCAGGTGTGTTGCGCATCCAGTCGGCGGTGCCGGCGAAAGACTCGCGCAGCTTGCCGCGCAACACTTCATCGATGCCGACTTCGCCCATGGCTTGGTCCATGCAGGCCAGCCACTGATCACGCTCGACGATACCGATCTTGAAAGGCATGTGGCGCGCGCGCAGGCGCGGATGGCCGAAACGTTCGATGTAGTGGTTGGGGCCACCGAGCCAGCCGCAGAGAAACCAGAACAGCTTCTGACGCGCATCGCCGAGCTCACTGCCGTGCGCGGCGCGCAGCTCGCGGTAGCCGGGCTCCAGGTCCATCAGGTCGTAGAAGCGCTCGACCAGGGCGTGGACTTTGGCCTCGCCCCCGATCCATTCGAAAGGGGTGGCGGGCTTGGTTTGCTCTTCGGAAGTCATGGCTGGATTATCCGTCCCCACCTAGGCTGAACCTTTCAGGGTCCCGCCTCACTCCACAGGATTTCCGCGAAGAACGCCGTGGAGCCGGCTTTGCCGGTCCACTGGCGTTGCCCCCTTGAGGGGGGTGGCGGAGCGAACGTAGGGAGCCTAGCCTGGGGGTGTCACTCTTAACTCGCCGCCTGCCGCAGCGTCTGCACCACGGGCCGGCGCAGCACGGCGCGCAGGCCCCACCAGCCGGCCAGCCAGGCCAGCAGTGCGCCGCTGAGCGCCCCCACGGGCAACAGCCACCAGCTCACGGTCCACTCGAAATTGAAGGCATAGCGCGCCAGCGCCCAGCCCACCACGCCCGAGACCACGGCCGAGAGCCCGCCGGCCAGCAGGCCCACACCGGCCAGCTCGGCACGCTGCATCTGGCGCAGCAGGCCACTGCCGGCGCCCACGGCACGCATCACCGCGTATTCGCGCGCACGCTCCTCGCGTGTGGCCGTCACCGCCGCGAACAGCACGACCAGCCCCGCGGCCAGCGTGAAGCCGAAGAGGAACTCCACCGCGCGGCTCACCTGGTCCAGCACCCGCTGCACCTGGGCCAGCGTCGCGCTGAGGTCCACCACGGTGATATTGGGAAACTGCCGTACCAGCGCGCTGTCGAAGCCCGGCTGCGATGGCGCACGCAGCGCCGCAAGGTAGGTGGCCGGCAGCTCCGGCATCTGGCTGACCGGGTAGAGTGCAAAGAAGTTGGCACGCATCGAACCCCAGTCCACCTTGCGCAGCGAGGTGATGGTGGTCTCATGCTGCACGCCTGCGATGTCGAAGCGCAGTCTGTCACCCAGCTTCAGACCCAGGGTCTTGACGATGCCGTCCTCCATGCTGATGCCGTCGCGGTCCTCGGGCGTCCAGCGCCCCGCCACGATGGGGTTGTGCGCCGGCAGCTGCGCGCTGTGCGAGAGATTGAACTCACGCTCGACCAGACGTTGCGCGCGCTCGTCGGTGTAGTCCTGGGCCTGCACGGGCTTGCCGTTCACGGCCACCAGCCGGCCGCGGATCATGGGAAACCAGTCGTAGCCCTGCACACCCGCCTGCTCCAGCTGACGCTGGAAGGCCTCGCCCTGGTCGGGCTGGATGTTGATGACAAAGCGGTTCGGCGCGTTGGCCGGCGTGGCCTGGCGCCAGCTCTGAATGAGGTCGGTGCGCAGCAGCACCAGCAGCAAGAGCGCCAGCAGGCCCACGGCCAGGCTGCTGACCTGCAGCACCGCATAGATGGGCCGCGCCGAGAGCTGGCGCGTGGCCAGCACCAGCCAGCGCGGCGCGGTGTTCTCGCGCACCACACGGCGCAGCACGGCCACAGCGCCCCAGCTGGCCAGTGCGAAGACGGCCACAGCGCCGGCAAAGCCGCCCACGGTGATGAGCCCGAGCTTCAGATCACTGCTCGCCGCCAGCAGCAGCACGGCAAACCCCGCCACACCGAGCGCGAGCACGCCGATGGACATGGGCCGCAGCGTGCCCAGGTCGCGCCGGATCACACGCAGCGCCGGCACCTGGGCCAGTTGCAGCACGGGCGGCAGGCCGAAGGCCAGGATCAGCGTGAGCCCCACGCCCAGGCCAAAAGCCACCGGCCAGAGGCCCGGAGCCGGCAGGGCCGCGTCCACCAGGCCCGCGAGCAGGAGTACGAAGACGTGGTGCACGGCCCAGCCCAGCGCCACGCCCAGCACCCCACCGGCCAGCCCGATGAGCAGGAACTCCAGCGCATGGCTGCGCGCAATGGTCGCCTGCGACAGGCCCAGCACGCGCAGCATGGCGCAGTCATCGAGGTGCTGGTTGGCAAAGGCCCGCGCCGCCAGACCCACGGCCACGGCGCTCAAGAGCGCGGCCAGCAGGGCCACGAGGTTGAGGAATTTCTCGGCCCGGTCCAGCGTCTGCGACATCTCGGGCCGCCCGCCCTGCAGGGCCTCGACCCGCACGCCACGCAGGTGCTCCCGCTCGATCAGCGCATCGGCAGCCTTAACGAAGGCGTTGACCGCCCTGTCCTCGCCGGCGACGGCGTAGCGGTAGGTCAGGCGGCTGGCCGGCTGCACGAGCTGGGTGGCGGCCAGATCGGATTGGTGGATTAGCGCGCGCGGCGCGAAGTTGATGAAGCCCGCACCGCGATCGGGTTCGATGCCGATCAGGCGCGTGATACGAAACGACGATTCACCGAGCAGCAGCGCGTCACCCACCTGCAGGCCCAGCGCGTCCAACAGGGCCGGATCAGCCCAGACTTCACCCGGCGCCGGAATGTCCCGCGTGCGCGCCGCCGGCTCGCCGGCACGCAGGCTCACGGTCAGGTTGCCACGCAGCGGATAGCCCGCCTCCACCGCCTTGAGCGACACCAGCCGCGTCGCCCCGCCATGCGCATCGTCCGCCCGCGCCATGGTCGGGAAACTCAGCGAGGCCGAGGCCTGCAAGCCGCTCTTCTTCGCCAGTTCCTGCAGCGCCACCGGCGTGGCCTGGTCGCTCACCACCACGGCGTCGCCCCCCAAGAGCTGCCGCGCATCGCGCTGCATGCCGCCCTTGAGCCGGTCGGCAAAGAAGCTCACCGCGGTGAGCGCGGCCACGGCCAGGGTGACGGCGATGATGAGCAGGCGCAGTTGTCCCGCACGCAGGTCACGCCAGAGGGTTTTCCAGGCGAGTTGCCAGAAGGTGATGTTCATGAGGGGGAGCTTAGGGGATTTCCCATCCCCACGGGCATCCGGGGTTTCGTTGATTTGTGTGCCTGGCACGCTTGCAAGCCGGGTCTCGCCCCGGCAGGCGACTCACTTTCTCTTGCCTCGCCAAGAGAAAGTAAGCAAAGAGAAGGCGAGCCGGGTGCGTCGTCCCTCCGCCACGCTACGGGCACACTGCGTTGCTCGGCCCGGGCGGGGTGCGCGCAAACTCGCTGCGCTCAAACATGCGCGCCCCTTTTTCCGCCCGCTCCTGCGCTACTCGCCTCCGCACACGGCGGTCGGTACCAGATTCCAACACCGGAATATCGGCGTCACCTTTAACTTCATCGTTTCGTGGCGGCGGCGGTGAATTCAGATATAAATCCGCAATTAAGGAAACACACATGATTGCGCAGCCGTGGAATTCTGATCCTTCCCACTCCACATCGCGATAGGCAGCAATATGTCGACCTCTGCCACAAACCGATCGGCTGCAATTGCTGGAGTGTGGTCCGGTGCAGGCATAGCCACCTATGCATTGATAGCCGATCACCTCTTCGGATTTCATGAGATCGTGCTCTGGTGTGCCAACGTACTGGCCATTGGCGCGATCAGCACCATACCCTACTTCAAGTGGGTGATCGGCGTTAGCTTCCAACGCAGCAGCGACCGACTGAGTTTCCGAAAGCAGTGGCAAGAGTCTCAAGAACTTCTCGCGCGCACCGGTATTTGGCTAATGTCCACATGCGCAGTCGGCGCAACCCTTGGCGCCATCTCAAGAGTTTTTGCCAGATAGAGCAACTGAAGTGCGACGACTTACAGTAGTTCCTCTGCTGTTACTTGCTCAGCTGGCGATCGCCGGTGAGAGTCAGTGTTATGGCACGGTCAGCAATGGACGCATCGAGGACAGCGTCAAACTTCCCACCAGCGGACCCAATTTCACTTCGTACAGCGGCCTCGCAGCTGCCGCTGGCCGAACGCACGTGCACTCCAAGGTTGCCAAAGTCATCACGGCCGCCTATAGCGCCCTCCATACGGCGGCGCCTTCAACGGTCTATGTATACGGCGAGACTGGCTGGGCCTCGGGGGGGCGTTTTCGGCCGCATCGCACCCATCAGAATGGTCTTTCAGTCGATTTCTTTGTCCCCGTGCGCAATGCTGCAAAGGCTTCTGTTCCGCTACCAACCAGCACCCTTACCCGCTTCGGCTACGACATCGAGTTTGACGGTGCCGGCAAGTATGGCGAGTACACCATCGACTTCATTGCCACCGCAGAGCACCTGTACCACTTGCATCAAGCAGCCAAGGCCCAAGGTGTGGGCATCGCACTGGTCATCTTCGATACGCAGTACCTCCCCAAACTGTTCGCTACACCACGCGGCGCTTATTTGCGGCAGAACCTGCCTTTCATGAAGGGCAAGCCTTGGGTGCGTCATGATGAGCACTATCACGTTGACTTTGCCATCCCCTGCAAGCCGAAAGTGGATTGAACGCCGATAAATCCAATTTCCTGCAATCGATATGAGAAGGGCACGCGGCAGCGTGCCCTTCTCGTTATCTGCATCCGGTTTTCTGTATCCCTTCCCTTGTGTCTGTGCCGAGAAGCGCAGCGGCAGGCGGATCAAGAGACGCGCATGTCTGAGCGCAGCGAGTTTGCGCGGCTCCCGCCTGGCGCGAGCATCGCAGGTTGCCCCGGCAACGCCGGGGTCACAGACACCAGGGTGGCCTTTCTTTTGGTTCCTTTTCTTTGGCGACGCAAAGAAAAGGAACTCGCCCGCCGGGGCGAGACCCGGCAAGCAGGCAAGCCCTGGTGTAGATCAAAGACCCGAGACGGTCAGAAGCTCAACTGCAACCCCACCTTGAGACTCCGCCCCGGCAAAGGCACACCCCCCGGCCGCGTCTGCGTCAAGATCGACGAAGACGAGTAAGCCAGGGTATTGGTCAGGTTGTCCAACCGCGCATACCAAAGCGCCGGCAAACCACCCACCTTGTCCCGCAGACTTAGGGCCGCATTCCACAGCGTATAGCCCTCGGTCGTGCGCTGGCCGTCCGGCACCCGATCCTGCCCCGCATAACGGTCTACACCGAGACGTGCATTCCACGCTGCGCGACTCCATTGCAGGCTGGCGCCCACGCGGTGCGGGGCGATGCGCGGCAGCGGCTGGCCCGTGCTGGTGTTCTCGGCGCGCACGGTGTCGGCCCGCAGGCCCAGGTCCAGCTTGTGCAGCGTGTCGACCAGGCGCACGCTGCCGCTGGTCTCCAGGCCCGTGAAACGCGCCTGCACCTGGGTGTAGGTGTACTGCGGCGGCGAGGCGGCCAGGTCCGTGCCCTCGAGCGAGATGTAGTTGCTGAAGCGGTGCTGGAAGAGCTGCACCCTGGCCTTGTGCGCGCCACGCCTCCAGGCCGCACCGATGTCCACATTGGCTGAGCGTTCCTTGGCCAGATTGGGGTTGCCGACCTCTTCCGAGTTGGTCGCCACGTGCTCGCCATTGGCGTAGAGCTCGTAATGCCGCGGAGCGCGCTCGTTGAGCGAGACGTTGGACGTCAGCTGCCACTCGGGCGCCACGTTCCACAAGGCGCCCAGTGCGTAGCTGGCGGGGTTGAAGTTGCGTGAGCCCGGCGTGAAGGCCGCGTTGCCATCAATCCCCAGGGATTCCACACGCACAGACTCCACACGCGCACCGGCGCTGAGCTTGCCCCAGCCCGTGCCCAATTCCTCGTGCACAAAGGCAGCGCTGCTGCGCGTGCGGCTGTTGGGGGCATAGGCCTCGTCACCGTTGGCCGAGAAATCACTGCTGTCGAACTGCAGGCCGATCACGCCGTCGAGCTGGCCGATGCGTGCGTGCCGGGCTTCCAGGCGCAGGTCCTGGCCGCGGGTCTTGAAACGCGTGCCGACCTCGCTGCCCTCGAATTCGGTGTGGGCGTAGTCGGTCAGGCTGTACTGGGCCTTCACGCTCTGGAGGAAAGACCCCAGTTCGCGCAGCTCGCCTTCGAGCGCGTAACGGTTGGAGCGCATCCGGATCGTGACCTCGTCCTCGGCCACGGCACCGTAGTTTTTGTCATAGGTAGAGAGCGAGGCCCCGAGGTAGCCGCGGTCGAAGAACATCGTGCCGCCGACGGCACCCCCATAGGTCTCGCTGGCCGAGTTGCAGATGCGGCGGTCTGTCGTGGTGACGCCGTTCTTGGTGCAATCCAGGCTCACCGGCACCGAGACGTCTTCGGTCTTGCGCGACATGGCGTCCACATGCAGCGTGTAGCGGTTGGTGCCGGCGTCAAGAACCACGGCGCCGCCCTGCTCCTTGTTGCCGGTGGCCAAGCCGGCGTCGAGACGACCGGCGACGCCACCCTTCTCGCCGAACAGTGGCTCACGGTGGATGCGGCCGTCGATCACATTGACCACACCACCCACGGCGCTGCCGCCGTACTGCAGCACGCCCGGGCCGCGCAGCACCTCGATGCGCTCGATCAGCAGCGGGTCCAGCGCCACGGCGTGGTCAGGGCTCAGGGCCGAGAGGTCCAGGTTGGCGCTGCCATTGCTGAGGATGGTGATGCGGTCACTGTCCAGGCCGCGGATCACGGGGCGGCTGGCATTGGGGCCGAAATAGGTGCTGCTCACGCCGGGCAGGCCGTTGAGCGTCTCGCCCAGCGTGGTCTGGCCGCGCTGCAGCAATTCGAATTTGTTGAGCTGGTCCACGGGCGCGATGAGTTCGGTGGCACCCAGGGGGTTGGCGGTCACGATCACGGGCGTGAGCGTGGCGTTGTCCTGGGCCCAGCTGCTGCAGGCCAGCAGGCTGAGGCTGGCGATGGCGCTGAGGCGGAAGGAGGAAATCGAAGTTTTTTTCATGGCAGTCTCGTTGAATCGAAAAGCGGCACACCGTGGCGCATCTGCGTCGCGGTGAAGCATCAAAAACAGGGATTCAGCGAGAGGCCGGCGGCGCGCGCGCGGCAAAGGCCACGCAGGGGCGCGGCTGCAGCGCCTTCAGCACGACCCAGGCGGGCAACAGCGGCAGGGCCGTGGGAAGAGCGATGTGCGACACGGCCACCGGGCCACCCTGGCCCAGCTGGTCGTACAGACGGCATTCGCTGTCGCCGGCCGCGTGGGCCAGCAGCTGGCTCAGCCCGCCGTGTGCTGCATGCGCATGGTCATGCTCCTGCACCTGGGCCACGGCCGGGGCCTGCGGGTCATGGCTGTGCAGCACCCCGTGCGCCAGCCCCAGCAACTGGGCCCAGAGCAGGGCCAGCACGAGCAGCACCGTACCCGGCAGATGCCGGAGCGGGAGGCGGGTCGTGGTCTGGGTACGGGGCATGGCAAACGCGGACGAAGGCCGGATTATTTCACGGGTACGGCGTCGGTGATGCGGTAGTAGAGGCCATAAGGGTCGTCCCGCAGGACAGACAGGCGGCCCTGCACCACCACGGGCTCCATGCCGTAGCGGATGGGCGTCTTGGTACGCACCTCGACCATGCTCTCAGGCCCGCCGGGCAGGCAGAAGGAACAGGTCAGCGGCACCGAACTCAGCAGAAAGTGCGTCTGCTTCTCACCGGGTTCCAGCGGCATCATGAAGCCCTGCACGCGCTGCGGCTTGCCGTCCAGCGCCTGGATCTCGGGCGGGAAGACGGGCAGCACGCGGTTCTTCTCCACCCGTGTCTTCACATTGGTGAGGAAGGACCAGGGCAGCACGTCACCGCGCTCTTTCAGCGGCGGAAAGGGGCTGCCCGCGCCGTGCACACCGGCGCCACTGCCCGGTGGGCCGCTGGGCACACCGCCTTCGATGGGCGGGCTCAGCTGGGCGTGGGCGGTGAAGGCCAGCGCCAGCAGCAGGGAGGACAGCGCGGCCTTAGTGCACATGGCGCATCCCGCAGTACTTGCCCAGGGCCAGGCCCTTGCAGGCGGCCTGCAGCTCCTTCTGACAGACGTCGTGCTTCTTGCCGGATTCGAGGCAACGCGCGGCCGCCTCGTGGGCCGCGGCCATGGCGCGGTGGCGCTGGATGTCCTCGGCCACGGCCTTGGCGTCGTTCTCGTGGGCCTGCACGGCCAGCAGCGGCAGGGCCAGCAGCACGAAGCTCAGCAGTTTCTTCATCGTCATTCCTCTCATCGTTCATTGAGCAGCGACACCGCGCTGCTGCGATAGGCCGCCAGCACCGGCAAAGCCGATGCGAGCGCAGCCACGGTCAGAGCCAGGGCCGGCACCCAGAGTTCCTCGGCCAGCCACAGAGCCCCGCGCAAGGGCACGGATCGATCGTTGTCCAGCATCCAGCCTAGCAGGCCTGTCAAGCCATGGCCGGCGGCCAGGCCCAGCACGGTGGCCAGCGCGGCCAGCCACAGGGCTTCGGCCAGCAGCAGGCCGGCCACGCGGCGCGGCGGTGCGCCCAGCATGCGCAGCAGGGCCAGGTCGGCCCGGCGCTCGCGCACCGCGCTCCAGAGGGCGATGAACACGCTCAGACCCGCGGTCAGCAGCAGCACGGCGGCAAAGCCGCGCAGCACGTCCGTGCCCACGCCCACCATACGCAGCAGGCGCGTGATCTCCAGCGCGGGCGCGGCGGCCTGCATGGAGGTGGCGCTGTTGACATAACGCGGGAAGGTCACGGCCGCCAGCGGGCTGCGGTAGCGCACCAGGGCCAGGGTGATCTCGCGCGAGTCCTCCAGGGCCTGGCGCTCGGCCTCGTCCTCGGGCTCGCCCTCGTGCACGCGCCAGACCGACTCGCTGGAGGTGAGCACCAGACGGTCGAGCACGCAGCCGCAGGGCGCCAGCACGCCGCTCACGCGGTAGGGCTCGTCGCCATGCTCCTCGCCGCCCGCCCCCAGGCCGTGGGCGCCGGCAAACTGGCCGCCCGTGGCCAAGCCGGTGCTGCGCGCGACCTGGGCCCCAAGCACGGCCTCCATGGGCGCCTGCCACCAGGCCCCTTGCGCGAGGTCGGCGGCGTAGTGCGCCGGGTAATCGCGCGTGGTGCCGACGATGCGAAAGCCCCGGTAGCTGTCGCCCAGGCTCAGGGGGATGAGCTGGGCCACGCGCGCGTCCTGCGCGAGCGCCTGCGCCTCGGCCAGGGGGATGTTGCCGGTCGGCACGTCCAGATGGAACACGCCCGAGAGGATGAGCTGCAGCGGGCTGCCTTTGGCGCCGACCACGGCGTCGATGCCCGCGAGATCGCGCTCGAAGGCACGGTCGATCTGCACGCGCACCAGCAGCAGCAAGGTGATGGCCGCCAGCCCCAGGCTCAGCAGCAGCAGGTTGAGCACGGTGGCCAGAGGCCGCGCCCAGAGGTAGCGCCAGGCCAGGGACAGGGTGCTCATGCCAGGATCTCCCTCCGGGCCGCTCCAAGGGAGACCTGCGCCCCCTTGGGGGGCAGCGAACGAAGTGAGCTTGCGGGGAACATCATGCCTCCCGCGCCCGATCGAGGTCCAGCACCTGGGCCTCAGGATAGACCGCACGAACACGTGCGTCGTGGGTGGCGATGACCAGCGTGGCGCCGCAGCGCTGCGCGCTGGCCTGCAGCAAGGCCAGGGCATCGCGCGCGGCTTCGTCGTCGAGGCTGGCCGTGGGCTCGTCGGCCAGGATCACCTTGGGCTGCAGCAGCACGGCACGCGCCAACGCCACGCGCTGCGCCTGCCCGCCCGAGAGCTGCGCGGGCCAGCGCGCGGCCAGCTCGGCCACGCCCAGAGCCTGCAGGGCCGCGGTGATGGCCGCACGGTCCAGGGGCAGGCCGGCGGCGTAATAGACCAGTTCCAGGTTGCCGGCCACGGTGAGGGCCGTGCTCAGGTGCAGCTTCTGCGGCAGGAAGCCGATATGGCGTGCGCGCCAGGCATCGGCCGGCGCGGGGCCGAACGCCCCTAGACACTGGCCCGCCACGATGATCTCGCCCGCGGCGGGTGCCATCAGGGCAGCGGCCAGCGCCAGCCAGCTGGACTTGCCGCTGCCCGAACGGCCGCGCAGCAGCAGCGTTTCACCCTGGCCGAGTGACAGATCGGGAAAGGTCAGACGTGTGCCACCTGGGTACTGGCAGGCCAGACCCCGCGTCGCAATCACGCCGCGGACTCCGGCTTGAGCAATTCCGCGAACTGTTTTCTGAACTTGGCCACCTTGGGCCCGACAACGAAGGCACAGTAGCCCTGGTTGGGGTGCTGTTCGTAGTAGTCCTGGTGGTAGGCCTCGGCCGGCCAGTAGTTGGCCAGGGGCAGCACCTCGGTCACGATGGGCCCATTGAAGATGGCCCCCTGCTCGAGTTCGGCGATCAGCAGGCGGGCCTCCTGCTCCTGTTCGGGCGTCGTGAAATACACGGCGCTGCGGTATTGGGGGCCCACGTCATTGCCCTGACGGTTGAGTGTGGTGGGGTCGTGGGTGGCAAAGAAGATGCCCAGAAGCTGGCGCACGCTCACCTGAGCCGGGTCGTAGACCAGGCGCACGACCTCGTTGTGGCCCGTGGTTCCGGTACAGACCTGCTCGTAGCTCGGACGCTCCACATGGCCGTTGCTGTAGCCGCTCTCGACGTCGAGCACGCCGCGCACGCGGTCAAAGACGGCTTCGGTGCACCAGAAACAGCCGCCGCCGAGAACCAGGATGGGATGATCGTTGGACATGATGGGCTCGCCGGGAAGAAGGACCCGCATCTTAGAGCCAGCTTGCGGTCCCGGCCTTTACTGCGGCTTTACCGGGAACTGGCAGCATCTCGGCTTGACGCCCATCCTGAGGCTGGATTACATTACTAACCCGTCAGTCATTAATATCGATCGCCATGATCGGCAAGATCTTTTCCACCAACTGCCCCAGGCGCGAGCGGCTCAAGGAAGCCCGTCCGGGCGAGCTGCTGGCCGCGGCGCTGGAGCTGTTCGTCGAAAAAGGCTACGCGGCGACGCGCTCGGAAGAAGTGGCGCGCCGCGCCGGCGTCTCCAAGGGCACCCTGTTTCTCTACTTCGCCAGCAAGGAAGAGCTGTTCAAGGCCGTGGTGCGCGAAAACATCGCGGGCCGCTTTGCCGAGTGGAACACCGAGTTCGAGGTCTTCGAGGGCAGCACGCCCGAGATGCTGCGCTACGCCCTGATGATGTGGTGGGAGCGCATCGGCAAGACACCAGCCGCGGGCATCACCAAGCTCATGATGAGCGAGGCGGTCAATTTCCCCGAGCTCGCAGCCTTCTACCAGCAGGAAGTCATCGAGCCCGGCCACGAGCTGATCCGCCGCATCCTGCAGCGTGGCGTGGACCGCGGCGAGTTCCGCCCCATGGACATGGAGCAGGCCATCTATGGCGTGCTCGCGCCCATGATCTTCCTCATGTCCTGGAAGCATTCGTTCGGCGCCTGCGTGAGCAGCGCCCATCTGCTGGTACCGGAGCGCTACCTCGAACAGCAGCTGCAGATCCTGCTGCACGGCCTGTGCGCCCCGGACACGGCCCGTCAGCCCACGTCGCAAGGAAAGACCTGAGTTCATGAAACGCTGGATCACCTGGGGGCTGGGCGCCCTGATCGTCGTGCTGCTGGCCGCGGGCGTGCTGCGTGCCATGGGCACGCGCAAGGCGCAGCAGGCGGCGCTGGTCGAGCAGACGACACGCAGCGCGCAAACGGTGGTGGAGCTCGCGGCGGCCGATGTCCTGGTGCTGCAGCCGCAGGAGCTGCTGCGCGGCCTGCCGGTGTCGGGCACGCTCAAGGCCGCGAATTCGGCCTACGTCAAGGCCCGCGTGCCAGGCGAACTGCAGGGCCTGACCGTGCGTGAAGGCGATGCGGTGCAGGCCGGCCAGGTGATCGCGCGCATCGACCCGGCCGAGTACGAGGCCCGCCTGCGCCAGGCCCAGCTGCAGGCCGATTCGGCGCGCGCACAGGTGGAGATCGCCCAGCGCCAGTACGACAACAACAAGGCCCTGGTGGACCGGGGCTTCATCTCGACCACCGCGCTGGACACCTCGCTCTCCAACCTCCATGCGGCGCAGGCCACCCACGCCGCGGCACTGGCGGCGGCCGATGTGGCCCGCAAGAGCATGGCCGACACCACCCTCAAGGCGCCGATGGGCGGCCTGGTCTCGCAGCGCCTCGCGCAGCCCGGCGAGCGCGTGGCGGTGGACACGCGCATCGTCGAGATTGTGGACCTGAGTCGCATGGAGCTGGAGGCCGCGCTCAGCGCTGCCGACACCGCCAGCGTGCGTGTGGGCCAGCGTGCCGAACTCATGGTGGAAGGCCAGGCCCAGCCCGTCCCCGCGCGCGTGGTCCGCATCAACCCCAGCACCCAGGCCGGCAGCCGCAGCGTGCTGGTCTATCTGCAGCTGCAAAGCGTGCCGGGCCTGCGCCAGGGCCTGTTCGTGCAGGGCACGCTGGGCACCGAGAAGATCAGGACCCTGGCCGTGCCTCTGGAGGCCGTGCGCACCGACAAGCCCCAACCCTATCTGCAGCTGGTCGACGGCGACCAGGTCCGCCATGTCAGCGTGAGCCTGGGTCTGCGTGGGCGCGTGGCTGACCGGGAGCTGGTGGCGGTCAGCGGCCTGCCCGAAGGCAGCCGCGTGCTGGCCGGCAGCGTGGGACCGCTGCGTGCAGGCACACAGGTGAAACTGGGCGCGCAGCCCTGAACCTGGGCTCCCGCCGCGTTCCAGCACCGACCACCCTCGACACGACACGCATCAACACCCCATGTGGTTCACCCGCGTCAGCCTCCAGAACCCGGTCTTCGCCACCATGGTCATGCTGGCCTTTGTGGTGCTGGGGCTGTTCTCCTACCAGCGCCTGCAGGTGGACCAGTTCCCCAACGTCGACTTCCCCGTCGTCGTGGTCAGCACCAGCTACCCCGGCGCCTCCCCCGAGATCGTGGAGAGCGAGGTCACCAAGAAGATCGAGGAAGGCGTCAACTCGATCGCCGGCATCAACGCGCTGACCTCGCGCAGCTATGAAAACCAGTCGCTGGTGATCATCGAATTCCAGCTGCACATCGACGGCCGCAAGGCTGCCGAGGACGTGCGCGAGAAGGTCGCGTCGATCCGCCCCAATCTGCGCGACGAGGTGGAAGAGCCGCGCGTGCTGCGTTTCGACCCGGCCAGCCGCGCCATCTGGTCACTGGCCGTGCTGCCCGACACCTCGGCGGGGAAGGCCCCGAGCGCGGTCGAGCTCACGAGCTGGGCCGACCAGGTGCTCAAGAAGCGGCTGGAGAACGTTCGCGGCGTGGGCGCCGTGAACCTGGTGGGCGCGACCAAACGCGAGATCAACATCTACCTGCGCCCCGAGGCCCTGGAAGCCTATGGCGTCACGCCCGAGCAGGTGGCCAACGCGGTGCGCACCGAGAACCAGGATCTGCCGCTGGGCGCGATCCGCTCCAGCAGCCAGGAGCTCGCGGTACAGATCGACGCACGCATGCAGCGCCCCGAGGATTTCAACCGCATCATCGTGGCGCGCAAGGGCAGCAC
Organism: Hylemonella sp.; assembly: GCF_027532185.1. Classification (GTDB taxonomy): domain Bacteria; phylum Pseudomonadota; class Gammaproteobacteria; order Burkholderiales; family Burkholderiaceae_C; genus Hylemonella. The sequence continues at coordinate 653,723 of NZ_JAPZSV010000003.1, forward strand.
ACCCATCCGCCTGGCCCAGGTGGCCACGGTGCAGGACGGTCCGCAGGAGATCGAGACCCTGGCGCTCTACGACGGCACGCGTACCCTGCTGCTGTCGGTGCAGAAGGCGCAGGACGAGAACACGATTGCCGTGATTGACGGCCTCACGCGCACCGTGGCCGAGATGAAGAGCCAACTGCCGCCGGGCGTGCGGCTCGAAGCCATCCAGGACGGCTCGCGGCCGATCCGCGTGGCCGTGGACAACGTGCGCCGCACCCTGATTGAAGGCGCCATCCTCACGGTGCTCATCGTCTTCCTGTTCCTGAACTCCTGGCGCTCCACCGTCATCACCGGGCTGACGCTGCCGATCGCGCTGATCGGCACCTTTCTCTTCATGCACTGGTTCGGCTTCACGATCAACATGATCACGCTGATGGCGCTGTCGCTTTGCGTGGGCCTGCTGATCGACGACGCCATCGTGGTGCGCGAAAACATCGTGCGCCATGTGCAGATGGGCAAGGAACCCTACCAGGCCTCGCTGGACGGCACCCAGGAGATCGGCCTGGCCGTGCTGGCCACCACCTTCTCCATCGTGGCCGTGTTCCTGCCCATCGGCTTCATGGAAGGCATCATCGGCAAGTTCTTCCACGAGTTCGGCATCACCATCGTGGCCGCGGTGCTGATCTCGATGTTCGTGAGCTTCACGCTCGACCCCATGCTCTCGTCCGTCTGGCACGACCCGAGCATCCACAGCCATGGGCAGAAGACCCAGCCCGTGAGTTTCTACGACAAGACCATCGGCCGCGTCACCGGCTGGTTCGACCAGGCCACCGACCGGCTGGCGGACTTCTACCAGGCCATCCTGCGCTGGTCGCTGGTGCACAAGCTCGCGACCATGGGCATCGCCTTCGCCATCTTCGTGCTCAGCATCTTCATGGTGCCGCTGCTGGGCACGGAATTCGTGCCCAAGGCCGACTTCTCCGAAACCAGCATCAGCTTCTACACCCCCGTGGGCTCGTCCATCGAGGCCACCGAGGCCAAGGCGCGCCAGGTGCAGGAGATCCTGAAGGAGTACCCTGAGGTGCGCTACTCGCTGGCCACCATCAACACGGGCAATGCGCAGGGCAAGAACTACGCGAGTGTCTACATACGGCTGATCGATCGCAAGGAGCGCAGCCGCAATGTGGACCAGATCTCCGCCGAGCTGCGCCAGCGCCTGGCCCGCGTGCCGGGCATGACGGTGACGCACGCCGGCCTGCTTGATGCTGTAGGCGGGCAGAAGCAGATCGAGTTCTCGCTGCAGGGCAGCGACCTGCAGGAGCTTGAGCGGCTCAGCCAGCTGGTGATGGAGAAGATTCGCGACATCCCGGGCCTGGTGGACCTGGATTCGAGCGTCAAACCGGGCAAGCCCACGATCGCGGTGCAGGTCAACCGCGAGGCGGCCTCCGATCTGGGCCTGGGCGTGAACCAGATCGCCACCTCGCTGCGCACCCTGATCGCCGGCCAGACCGTGGGCAACTGGCGCGCCAGCGACGACCAGACCTATGACGTCAACGTGCGCCTGGCGCCCGAGGCGCGCCACAGCATGGCCGATCTGGAGCGCCTGCCCTTCGCGCTGGGCAGCAACAGCGACGGCAGCTCGCGCGTGATCCGCCTCAACCAGGTCGCGCGCCTGACGCCCGACACAGGCTCCAACCAGATCAACCGGCGCGACCTGATGCGCGAGGTGGCCATCAACGCCAACGTCTACAACCGCTCGGCGGGCGAGGTGTCGGCTGACATTCGCAAGGCGCTCGACGGTGTCACCTTCCCGCCGGGCTACCGCTACCAGTTCGGCGGCTCGACCAAGAACATGCAGGAATCCTTCGGCTACGCGCTCTCGGCGCTGGCCATGGCCATCATCTTCATCTACATGATCCTGGCCAGCCAGTTCAAGAGCTTTCTGCAGCCCATCGCGCTCATGACCTCGCTGCCCATGACGCTGATCGGTGTGGTGCTGGCGCTGCTGATGTTCCGCTCCACCCTGTCCATGTTCTCCATCATCGGCGTGGTGATGCTCATGGGCCTGGTGACCAAGAACGCCATCCTGCTGGTGGACTTCGCGATCCGCGCCCGAGAAGACGGGATGGAGCGCGCCGAGGCGCTGCTGATGGCCGCCAAGGTCCGGTTGCGCCCCATCCTCATGACCACGCTGGCCATGATCTTCGGCATGGTGCCGCTGGCCTTCGCGCTTACCGAGGGCTCGGAGCAGCGCGCGCCCATGGGCCAGGCCGTGATCGGCGGGGTCATCACCTCCTCGCTGCTGACCCTGGTGGTGGTGCCCGTGGTCTACTGCTACATGGACGACCTGGGCCGCTGGATGGTCCGGCGCTGGCGCGGCGAAAAAACGGGCGCCAAGTAAAATTTCCAGAGCCCTACTACACCCCATGGAGTACACACAATGAACTTCGAACAAGCCCGTTTCAACATGATCGAGCAGCAGATCCGCCCCTGGAACGTGCTCGATGGCGAAGTGCTGGACCTGCTCTCGCAGGTGCGCCGTGAGGCCTTCGTGCCCGTCGCCCACCAGTCCCTGGCCTTCGCGGACCTGGAACTGCCCCTGCGCGGCAGCGGCGAGAACGGGCAGTGCATGCTGGCCCCCAAGGTCGAGGCCCGCATGCTGCAGGACCTGGCCGTGCAGAAGCATGAGAAGGTGCTGGAGATCGGCACCGGCTCGGGCTACATGGCCGCCCTGCTGGCGCAGCGCGCCCAACGTGTGATCACGCTGGAGATCGACGCCGAACTCGCCAACCTGGCCCGCAGCAACCTGGGCAAGGCCGGCATCACCAATGTGGACGTGCGTCAGGCCGACGGCGCCAAAGGCATCCCGGCCGACGGCCCCTTCGACGTCATCGTGCTCAGCGGCTCGGTGGCCGAAGTGCCGCACAAGCTGCTGGAGCAGCTCAAGACCGGTGGCCGCCTGATGGCCATCGTGGGCAACGCGCCCGTGATGCGCGCCACGCTGATCACGCGCACCAGCGCCGTCGAGTACCTCAGCACCCAGGGCTGGGACACGCTGGCACCGCGCCTGCTGAACTTCCCGGAGCACCCCCGCTTCAGTTTCTGAGCCATCCGAGAGGAGCGCATCATGATCGATCATGTCCACCCCGGTGACCTCCAGGCCTGGATCCGCAAGGTCCAGGCCCATGGCCGCCCGCTCGTGCTCGACGTGCGCGAGCCGCAGGAGCTGCAACAGGCCAGCATCCGGCCCTCGGCAGACTATGACCTGGTCCATATCCCCATGGCCGCCGTTCCGCCGCGCCTGAACGAGCTGGACCCGGCCCGGCCCGTGGCCTGTCTGTGCCATCACGGCGCGCGCAGCGCACGCGTGGCCGAGTTCCTTCAGCACCAGGGCTTCGGCCATGTGGCCAACATCAGCGGCGGCATCAACGCCTGGGCGATCCAGCTGGACCCCACGGTGCCGCGCTACTGACTGGCCTGCCCTCCTCACCCACCTCGCGCTCTTGCCTCAAGGATGCCCATGAAAGCCTTTCGCCTGCCGCCTCTGACCCTGGCCATCGCCGCCGCCCTGGCCCTGCCTGCACAGGCACAAAGCCTGCAGGAGCTCTATGAGGCAGCACGCGGCCACGACGCGGCCTACCAGGCGGCGCGCTCGCAGTACGAAGCCAACCTCTACAAGGCCGACCAGGCCAAGGCGGCGCTGCTGCCGACAGTGAACTTCACGGCTGGGGCCTCCACCTCCAGTCTGCGCACCGAACAGAGCAGCGGCACCAGCACGCGCGAGTTCGACAACCGCAACGTGGGCCTCAACGCCAGCCAACCGCTGTACCGACCCAACAACCTGGCCAGCTACCAGCAAGGCACACGTCAGGCCGATCTGGCCGAGGCCCAGCTGCTGGCCGCCGAGCAGGACCTGATCGTGCGCGTGAGCCAGGCCTACTTCGACGTGCTGGCCTCGCAGGACAGCCTGACCTTTGTGCAGGCGCAGAAGACCGCGGTGGCCGAACAGCTGGCCTCGGCACGACGCAACTTTGAGGTCGGCACGGCCACCATCACCGACACCCGAGAAGCCCAGGCCCGCTACGACCTGGTCATCGCCCAGGAGATCGCCGCCGAGAACGATCTGCGTGTGAAGAAGCTCGCGCTCGACCAGCTGGTGGGCAAGACCGACGCCCGCCCCCATCCCCTGGCCCCGGCCGCCACCCTGCCCGGCCTGCTGCCGGAGGACGTCAACCTTTGGGTGCAGCAGGGTCAGGAACAGCACCCGGCCATCCGCCAGGCGCGCATCGCACGCGAGATCGCCGATCTGGAAACAGAGAAGGCTTCGGCGGGCCACAAGCCCACGCTGGACCTCAACGCCAGCCACACCATCAACCGCAACATCGGCGGCACGGCCTTCTTCCCCACCGACTCCAAGACCTACAACACCACGGTCGGCGTGCAGTTCAACCTACCGCTGTTCGCGGGCTTCGCCACCCAGAACCGCCTGCGCGAAACGCTGGCGCTCGAAGAGAAAGCCCGCGCCGATCTGGAGAACGCGCAGCGCACCGTGGCCCAAGGGACACGCACGGCCTACTTCGGCGTGGTCTCGGGCCTGGGCCAGGTCAAGGCCCTTGAAGCGGCCGAGGCCTCCAGCCAGAGCGCACTGGACGCGAACAAGCTTGGCTACCAGGTGGGGGTGCGCATCAACATCGATGTGCTGAACTCGCAGAGCCAGCTCTTCCAGACCAAACGCGATCTGGCCAAGGCGCGCTACGACGTGCTGGTCGGCGGCCTCAAGCTGCGCCAGGCCAACGGCACGCTCAAGAGCGAGGACCTGCAGGGCGTCAACGCCCTGCTGGCACCGGCCCCCGCATCGGTCCCGGCCGCCACGCCCGCGAAGTAATCAGCCCAGGTAGACGGCGAGTGCGTCGCGCGTGCGCGCGGCGGCGCCGCGGTGCGCCTTGGCAAAGCGGCTGGCCGCGCGGGCCATGGCCTCCTGGCGGCCCGGTTCGCGCAGCAAGGCCAGCACGCCGGCCACGGCGGTCGCCATGTCGGCGCAGCGTAGGGCGGCACCCGCCTCCAGCGCCAGGCTGGCGGCTTCGTCGAAGTTGTAGGTGTGCGGCCCCATGAAAACCGGGCAGGCACAGGCCGCGGCCTCGATCAGGTTCTGCCCGCCCAGCGGCGCAAAACTGCCGCCCAGCAGGGCCGCATTGCTGAGGCCGTAGTACAAGGCCATCTCGCCCAGCGTATCGCCCAGCCACACATCGGCGGACTGTTCCACCAGCGTGGGCTGCGCGCCCCACAGACTACGCCGCGCCAAGCTCCAGCCCGCCGCCTCGATCCGCTGCGCCACCTCGTCGAAACGATGCGGATGGCGCGGCACGATCAGCCACTGCACCGTGCGCGCGGCCTCACCGGCGGCCCGCAGCGCATCGAGCAGCATCTGCTCCTCGCCCTCGCGCGCGCTTGCGAACATCACCACGGGTCGGCCCAGCGCCGCGCGCCAGGCCTGGCCACGCGCCAGCAGCGCGGCGTCGGGCGTGGCATCGAACTTGAGGTTGCCGTAGACGGCCTGCACCGGGGCGCCGAGCTGGCGCAGGCGGGCCGCATCGTCCTCGGTCTGGGCCCAGACCGCCGCCAGACTGCGGTAGGTCGGCCGCGACAACCAGGCCACGCGCAGCGCCTGGCGCAGGGATTTTTCGGACAGGCGCGCATTGGCCAGCACCAGCGGCACGCCGGTCGCCGCGCAGGCGGCCGCCAGATTGGGCCAGACCTCGGTCTCCATCAAGATGCCCAGGCGCGGACGGAAATGCGCCAGAAAACGCTGCACGGCCTCAGGTGTATCCCAGGGCTGCCAGACCTGGACATCGCCTTCACGCAGCAGGCCGGCCCCTTCGGCACGGCCGGTGGCCGTGCCATGCGTGAGCAGCAGGCGGTAGCCCGGCCACTGCGCACGCAACGCCGCCAGCAGCACAGCCGCGGCGCGCGTCTCGCCCAGCGACACCGCGTGGACCCAGAGCGTGCGGCCATCGGCCGGCAGCGCAGGCATGTCGTAGTGGCCGAAGCGTTCCTCCACCCCCAGCAGATATCCGGGCTCGGCCCGGCCGCGCCGCGCGAGCTTGCGGCGCAGCAGGGGCTGCACGGCGCGCACGAGCAGGGAGTAGAGGGCGCGCACCATCAGCCGGCCCGCCCCGTGACGGCCAGCCAAGCCTGGCAGACCGCCTCGACCGAGGGCGTGGGCTGGGCGTAAACGCAGCGCTGGCGCGCGCGGTCCACAGGCCCCGTGCGCCAGGCGGTGTCGAAGTTGTAGAGCTGCACATGGGGCAGGTCCAGCGCCACGGCGATGTGGCTCAGGCCGCTGTCCACGCCAATCACGCCGGCGCAGCCGGCCAGTGCATCGGTCAGCGCGTCGAGCGCGAGCCGTGGCCAGACCACGGCATGCGGCATGGCACGGGCCATGGCTTCGCTGCGTGCCTGCTCTTCGTCACTGCCATGCAGCAGGGCCACGTCGTAGCCGGCCGCGTCGAGCCACTTGGCCAGCGCTATCCATTGCGCGGCCGGCCACTGCTTGTCGGCACGCGAAGTGCCGTGCACCAGGGCCACGCTGGGCCGGGCCGTGAGCGTGCCCAGGGCCACGCGCTCGTGCCCGGCCTGGGGCTGCAGGCCATAGGTCTCGTGAGCCGGCAGGGCATAGCCCAGCGCACCGGCACAGAGCAGACGCGAGCGCTGCACCGCATGCACATGCGGTTCGATGCGCAGCGCCACATCGGCCACCCAACGCGTCGGTGCCTCATAGCCCGAGCCTTCGGTCCGGTTGGCGAGCGCATAACGCCTGCCGCCCGGCGTCACACGCGCCAGCCAGGCCACGAGCGCCGATTTCGTCAGACCTTGCAGGTCGATGACGGCGTCATAGGCCTCGGCCTGCAGTTCGGTCTTGAAGTTCTTCCATTGCGCCCGCGTGGTCGCTGCGAAGGGCGTCTTGCGCCAGCGCCGCAGCTCGCAGGGAATCACGCGACGCACGCCCACGCAGCGCTGCACCAGCGGCGCGAACCCTTTTTCGACCACCCAGTCGATGTTGGCCTGCGGAAAGGCGCGGCGGATGTCCTGCACCGCCGGCATGGCGTGCACGACGTCACCGAGCGACGACAGCTTGACGATGAGGATGTTCAAGCGCGCGATCCGTTCTGTCTCAATGCGCGGCGGCCGCGAAGGACGCATCGGGCTTGACGCTGCGCAGCAGGGCCAGCATCTCGCCCTCGATGCGCTGCAGGGCCTGCGGGGTGTGGCCCTCGAAGCGCAGCACAAGCACGGGCGTGGTGTTGGAGGCACGGATCAGGCCGAAGCCGTCGGGCCAGTCCACGCGTACGCCGTCAATGGTGTTGATGGTGGCCGGCGCGGCAAAGCGGGCCTGTTGCTGCAGCGCGGCCACCACACGGTGTGGCTCGCCCTCGGCGCAAGGTACGTTGAGCTCGGGCGTGGAATGGCTGGTGGGCAGCGCGTTGAGCACCGCACCGACATCGGCCGAGCGGCTCAGGATCTCCAGCAGGCGGCAGGCCGAGTACGTGGCGTCGTCGAAGCCGTACCAACGCTCCTTGAAGAAGATGTGGCCGCTCATCTCGCCACCCAGCGGCGCGTCGATTTCCTTCATCTTGGCCTTGATCAGCGAATGGCCGGTCTTGAACATCAGGGCCTGGCCGCCTGCGGCCTCGATGGCCGGTGCGAGACGCTGCGAACACTTGACGTCGTAGACGATGGTGCCGCCGGGCACGCGGCTCAGCACGTCCTGCGCGTAGAGCATGATCTGGCGGTCAGGGTAGATGTTCTGGCCGTCTTTCGTGACGATGCCCAGGCGGTCGCCGTCGCCGTCGAAGGCCAGGCCCAGTTCGGCATCGCTGCTCTGCAGGGTCTGGATCAGGTCGCGCAGGTTCTCGGGCTTGCTCGGATCCGGGTGGTGGTTGGGGAAGGTTCCGTCCACCTCGCTGTAGAGCTCGATGACCTCGCAGCCCAACGCACGCAGGATGGCCGGCGCCGAGGCACCGGCCACGCCGTTGCCCGAGTCGACCACGATCTTCATGCGCCGCGCCAGCTTGACGTCGCCGACGATGCGGTCGCGGTAAGGCGCGTAGATGTTGAGATTGGTGACCTGGCCGCCTTCGCGCAGCTCCCAGGACTCGGCCTCCATGGTGCGGCGCAGGCCCTGGATCTCCTCACCATAGATGGCGCGTCCGGCCAGCACCATCTTGAAGCCGTTGTAGTCGGCCGGGTTGTGGCTGCCCGTCACCTGGATGCCGCTGCCGCAGACCGTGCTGGCCGCGAAATAGAGCATGGGCGTGGTGACCATGCCCAGGTCGATGACCTCCATGCCCGTGGCCACCAGGCCGCGGATCAACGCGGCACTGAGGGCCGGGCCGCTGAGGCGTCCGTCGCGGCCCACGGCCACGCGCGTCTCGCCGGCCTGGCGCGCGGCCGTTCCGAAGGCTCGGCCCAGGGCCTCGGCCACGGCTTCGGTGAGGGTGGACGGCACGATGCCGCGGATGTCGTAGGCCTTGAAAATCGAGGCGGAAACTTGCATGGGTGGGGGCTCACAGGAGGCTGAAATCCGGCCCGCGGTGCGCGGGGTCGCCCATTGTAGGCGGGGCTCCATGGCACGCCGATAATCGGGTTTGCAGATGAACTCCGCCCGCAAGACCAAACTCAAGCTCAAGCAGCACCCGCCGCGCAACCCGCTGGTGGTGCCGGCGCTGCAGCGCAAGGCGGGTTCCCACCGCAAGTCGCAGAAGAACGAACGCCAGGCCCAGCAGCGCGCCCTGCGCAAGGCGCTCGAAGCCTAGACAAGCGCGGGCTGGCGCCACCACCAGGCCAGCCAGCCCAGCGCCGCGAAGAAGACGAAGAGCTGCCCCAGCGCCATCCAGAGGAAGCGCCGCGCCAGCTTGTCAGGCTCGTGGTTGCTGATCAGGTAGAGGCTGGACGGCGCGCCCTCGACCAGGTGCAGCTCAGGCTGGCGCCGCAGCTCGCGGTGTTTCTTCTCCACCTCCCCCCGCGCGAGGCGCCGCGCCAGCTCCCACTCGCGGTCGTCGACCTGACCGTCGTGGTTGAGATCGAAGCGCTTGAGCAGACCCGCCTGGTCGCGCTTCCAGTCGGCCAGCAGGTCGCGCACATCGGCCCCGGCGTCCAGGCCCTGGTGCGGATGGCGCGTCACGAAATGGCCCAGCACGTAGATGCGGTCCTGCTGCCGCAGGGTCCATTCGACGTAGCGGTAGTCGCCACGGCTCCAGCGCTGGCAATGGCGCGTCACGATCTCGGCGCCATCAGGGTCCACCAGGCACCGCCCGCTGCCGTCATCGAGCACAAAGCTGGCCTGGCTCTGGCCCTGCTCCACGAGCTCCCATTTGTCGTTGTCGGTCCGGTGCTCGACCTGGTAGCGGTACCAGAGGCAGGCCGCGCCGCTCAGCGGCGACTGCAGGGGATTGAGGTCCAGCGGCCGGCCCGTGCCATGCAGCTCCACATAGCCCTGGGCCGCGCTCGCGATACGCGAGGTCGGCGTGCCCGTGATCGCATGCCGGCGGCGCAGCGCCAGCACCCAGCCCAGCAGGGCCAGCACGGCGGCGATCGCCAGCACCCCGAGCCAGGCTTCACGCTGCCCCGTGTGGAAACCCACGGCCAGCAGCATGAACTGCACGAAGGCGATGCCCGCATGCAGGGAACCCAGCCCGCGGCCGAACGAGATGTGCCAGCTCATGGCCGCGCGCGACGACCGGCGCTCAGCTGTTGAAGAGCTGGCGCACGTCCACGTCGGCCTTCTCGTGGTCGGCGAATTCGAGCAGCGGGTGGTGCGGGAAGCGGAAGAGGCGCGCAACCACCGTGTCGGGGAAGGAATCGACGCGCACATTGCTGATATTGACCGATTCGTTGTAGAGCTCGCGCCGGTCCGAGATCAGGCTCTCGAGCGAGCTGATGCGCTGCTGCAGCTGCATGAAGTGCTCGTTGGCCCTGAGCTCGGGATAGGCCTCGGCCACGGCGAAGATCTGGCCCAGGCCGGTGCGCAGCGCGCCCTCGGCGCGGCTCAGCGCCGGTACGTCGTGTGCCTCGCGCGCGCTCTGCACGCGGCTGCGCGCCTCGATCACGGCCTGCAGCGTGGCCTGCTCGAACTGCTTGTACTGCTTGCAGACCTCGACCAGCTTGGGCAGCTCGTCATGGCGCTGCTTGAGGGCCACGTCGATGTTGGCCCAGGCCTTGGCCACGTTGTGCTTGAGCTGCACCAGGCCGTTGTAGAGCATGATCACGTAGATCACGACGACCGCCACCCCACCCCAGAAGATCACGGAACCGATGGACATGCAAGCCCTCCTTGAGTTACGGAGGGCCATCATACGAGCGGGGCCTCACGGCACGGCCCGCGGCAAGAAAAAAAGGGACAGGCCTGCCGGCGCTGTCCCTTTTTGGCGACGCCGTACTTCTTACGCGGCCACAGCCTCGGCTGCGGGCGTGCGGATCAGGTGGTCGAAGGCGCTGAGCGCGGCCTTGGCCCCCTCGCCGGCGGCGATCACGATCTGCTTGTAGGGCACGGTCGTGCAGTCACCGGCGGCGAACACGCCCGCCACATTGGTGTGACCCTTGGCGTCGACGACGATCTCGCCATAGCGGCTGAGCTCCACGGTACCCTTGAGCCACTCGGTGTTGGGCACCAGGCCGATCTGCACGAACACGCCTTCGAGTTCGACGTGTTTCGACTCACCACTCACGCGGTCCTTGTAGCTCAGGCCGTTGACGCGTGAGCCGTCACCCGTGATCTCGGTGGTCTGCGCGTTGAGGTGGATGCTCACATTGGGCAGGCTCTTGAGCTTGCTCACGAGCACCGCGTCAGCCTTGAGCTGGTCGGCGAACTCGATCAGCGTCACGTGCTGCACCACACCGGCCAGGTCGATGGCCGCTTCCACGCCCGAGTTGCCGCCACCGATCACGGCCACACGCTTGCCCTTGAAGAGCGGACCGTCGCAGTGCGGGCAGTAGGCCACGCCCTTGTTCTTGTACGTCTGCTCGCCCGGCACATTGACATTGCGCCAGCGTGCGCCGGTGGACAGGATGACGCTGCGCGCCGCCAGCACGCCGCCGTTGGCCATCTGCACGCGCACCAGGCCGCCAGGCTCCTCGGCCGGGATCAGCTTGTCGGCACGCTGCAGGTTCATGAGGTCCACCTCGTAGTGGCGCACCTGGGCTTCGAGGGCGGCCGCGAACTTGGGGCCGTCGGTCTCCAGCACCGAGATGTAGTTCTCGATGCCCATGGTGTCGTTGACCTGGCCGCCGAAACGCTCAGCCGCCACGCCCACGCGGATGCCCTTGCGCGCCGCGTACACGGCAGCCGCGGCACCGGCCGGGCCACCGCCGACGATGAGCACGTCATAGGGATCCTTGGCGGAGAGCTTGGCCGCCTCGCGCTCGTCCGACTTCACGTCGAGCTTGGCCACAATCTCTTCCACCAGCATGCGGCCCGAGCCGAAGACCTGGCCGTTGAGCCAGGCCATGGGCACGGCCATGACCTGACGCTGGTCGACTTCGGCCTGGTAGAGGCCGCCGTCGATGATGGTCGTCTTGATGCGCGGATTGAGGATGGCCATGAGGCTGGTCGCCTGCACCACGTCCGGGCAGTTGTGACAGCTCAGGGACATGTAGACCTCGAAGTTGTAGTCACCGTCCAGGGCCTTGATCTGCTCGATCACCTGGGGCTCAACCTTGGGCGGATGGCCGCCGGTCCAAAGCAGGGCCAGCACCAGAGAGGTGAATTCGTGGCCCAGCGGGATGGCCGCGAAGCGCACGCCCGTGGTCTCACCTTCGCGGGCGATCACGAAGGAAGGCTTGCGCGCATCCGTGCCGCTCTCATCAAAGCTCACCTGGTCCGAGAGGCCGGCGATCTCTTGCAACAGCTCGCGCAACTCGGCCGATTTCTCGCCGCCGTCGAGCGAGGCGATCAGGCGGATCGGGCGCTGCAGCTTGGTCAGGTAGGCCTGGAGCTGGGATTTGAGGGTGTCGTCAAGCATGGTGTACTCCTGGAAACTCGGGCGGACAGGCAATGCCGCAGCGGGATGGACCGCGGCCCGGGTGGGGCCGCAGCCCATCGGACTGCGGAACTGTCAGGGGTCTGACGTGACGCGGGACTTAGATCTTGCCGACCAGGTCCAGCGAGGGGGTCAGGGTCTTGGCGCCTTCGTTCCACTTGGCCGGGCACACCTGGCCGGGGTTGGCGGCGGTGTACTGGGCGGCCTTGAGCTTGCGCAGGGTTTCCTTGACGTCGCGAGCGATCTCGTTGCTGTGGATCTCAGCGGTCTTGATGATGCCGTCGGGGTTGATCACGAAGGTGCCGCGCAGGGCCAGGCCCTCTTCGGGGATGTGCACGCCGAAAGCGTTGGTCAGCTGGTGCGTGGGGTCGCCGACCAGGGGGAACTTGGCCTTGCCCACAGCGGGGGAGGTCTCGTGCCACACCTTGTGCGAGAAATGGGTGTCGGTCGTGACGATGTAGACCTCGGTACCGGTCTTCTGGAACTCGGCGTAGTTGTCGGCCGCGTCCTCGATCTCGGTCGGGCAGTTGAAGGTGAAAGCGGCCGGCATGAAGATCAGCACGGACCACTTGCCCTTGAGGGAAGCCTCGGTCACTTCGATGAACTTGCCGTTGTGGAAAGCGGTGGTCTTGAAGGGCTGGACCTGGGTATTGATCAGGGACATGGTGGAACTCCTGTGATGGTTGAAGGGAAAACAGTGAAAACAACCGGCTTCTTGGAACCGATGGCGTGATTGTAGCTTTTATCTATTCACTTTTACTTTGTGATTTATCAATACTAAGCATAGAGAGGATTTATTGCGGCGCACAAATTTCGGGCACTGCAAGGGTGAAAACTTGCTTATTGCACCGCAAAAGCGCGGCAGATGCATGACATCGCCAGGGCGACCTCGGCATCCTCCGCCGCGCCCCCCGCCAGCGCCGCCACAATACGGACCCATGTTTGTTCTCGCCAAGCTGCTTGACTTCGTGACCCAGCCCCTGGCCTGGGTCGTCCTGCTGCTCCTGCTGGGTCTGTGGCTGCCCAGGCGCTGGCCGCGCAGCAGCCGTGCCCTGCTCTGGAGCGCGCTGGCCGTGCTGCTGCTGCAGGGCTGGGAACCGCTGCCCGACGCCGTGCTGCGCCAGCTGGAGCAACAGCATCCCGCGCCCGCCCAGCCCGACCTCAGCCGCTACGCCGGTGTCATCGTGCTGGGTGGCGCCACCGAGGCGTCCTACGTCTGGGAGGGCCATGCGCAGCCCGCCCTCAACCACGCCGCGGAACGCCTGACCGCGGCCCTGCCGCTGATGCAGCAGGCCCCGCAGCTGCGCCTGCTCTACACCGGGGGCGTGGGCGGTCTGCGCGGTGAGGGACTGACCGAAGCCGAACGCGCGCGGCGCTTCTACGCTGGCCTGGGCCTGCCGGCCGAGCGTCTGATCCTCGAAGACGCCGCGCGCACCACCTACGAAAACGCCGTGCTCAGTGCCGCCCTGCCCGGCGTGGACAAGTCCCGGCCCTGGCTGCTGCTGACCTCGGCCTGGCACATGCCACGCTCGATGGCCACCTTCGAGAAGGCCGGCTGGAACGTCACGCCCTGGCCGGCCGACTATCGTGCGGGCCTGTCCACCCCCTGGACCGAATACTCCCTGTCCCAGGGCGCGCTCAAGTGGCACACGGCGCTGCATGAGCTGCTCGGGCTCTGGGTCTACCGGTTCACGGGGCGCGCCTGATACAGGTGGCGACAAGTCCAGGCCTGTCCGCGCCGGGCCGCCCTCTATACTCCTTGCGACGCCCTCTGCGCCCATGTCCACCTCCCCCGACGTCCTCCGCAAACGCACTGACGCCCTGAGCGCCAGCTGGCGCACGTTTGCCGCGGCGCCGGGCAGCGACCTGCTGGTGGAGTTTGCGGTGTCGATCTCCAGCTTCACAGAGTTCCTGCACGGTCAGGGTCTCTCGGGCCTGCACCAGATCTCGCGCAGCCTGGAGCAGCAGGTCCTGGCCCTGTTCGAGAACAGCGCCACCACGGAGATCGCACAGGGCACCCTGACCGAGCTCAACACGCGGCTGCAGGAGCTGGCGCAGCGGGTCGGTGACTACATCGAATCCCAGCACCAGCCCGTCGCCGAACGTCGCGCCCATCCCGAGCAGCCCGCCGCCCTGGAGGCCGGGCCGCGCCACCGGGTCTGGCTCTTCGGCAGCAGCGGTGCGAGCTGGCAGGCGCTCGTTCTGCAGCTGGGCTACTTCAACATCGACGCCGAGTTCCACCAGGTCCGCAACCTGCCCGCGCAGACCGAAGAGCCGGCCATCGTGCTGCTCAACGCGGCCAGCCTGACCACCCAGCAGACCAGCGAGCAGATCGCGCTGTTGCGCGCGCGCTTCGCCGCCGCCACCCTGCTGGTCCATGAGCTCGCCAGCAACTTCGACAGCCAGCTGGCCGCGCTCTCTGCCGGCGCCGACTACTGCTTCCCCGCGGGCACGGCCCAGCCCCTGATCCTCGCGCGCCTCATCGAGCTGTGCAGCGGCAAGCTGGAAGAGCCCTACCGCGCCCTGGTGGTTGAAGACTCGATCACCGCCAGCAAATCCATCGAGCGCACCCTGGCCATGTGCGGTATCGAGACGCAGGTCATCGCCAAGCCGCACGACGTGCTGGCGCGGCTGGCGCAGTTCCAGCCCGACCTCATCCTCATGGACATGTTCATGCCGGGCTGCACGGGCGTGGAGGCCGCGCGCGTGATCCGCCAGCACCCCGAGTTCCTCTCCATCCCCATCGTCTACCTTTCGGGTGACGCCAACGTGCCCATGCAGGTCGAAGCGCTGCGCCTGGGCGGCGACCACTTTCTCACCAAGCCCTACAACCCGGTCATCCTCAATGCCGTGGTGCAAAGCAAGATCGAGCGCTACCGCACCCTGCGCCGCGCCATGCAGCGCGACAGCCTCACGGGTCTGTACAACCACAGCACGTCCAAGGAAAAACTGGCGGTGGCCCTGCAGCAGGCCCGCGCCGACGGCCGCCCGCTGGCTGTGGCCATGGTCGACATCGACCATTTCAAGAAGATCAACGACAGCTACGGCCATCCCATGGGTGACCAGGTGATCCGCAACCTGGGCTGGTTCCTGAGCCAGCGCCTGCGCCGCACCGACCTGATCGGCCGCTATGGCGGCGAAGAGTTTCTCGTGGTGCTGCCCGGGGCCGATGGGCCCCAGGCCGTGGAGGTGCTGGACCGCATCCGGCAGGACTTCGGCCGCATCCGGCATCCCTACCAGGAGACCTGGTGCACGGCCACGCTGTCGATCGGCGTGTCCCTGCTGCAGGAGGGCAGCAGTGCCGAGACCCTGATCAAGCAGGCCGACGAGGCGCTCTACACGGCCAAGCGCGCCGGGCGCGACCGCATCGTCACGGCCGACTGATCCGGGCGTCCGTGCCCAGCGGCACGGCCAGCACCTTGTCGATGCGCCGGCCATCCAGATCCACCACCTCGAACTCCCAGCCCGCGCAGACGATCTTCTCACCCGTGCGTGGCAGGTGGCCACTGACCGCCAGCAGCAGGCCGGCCACGGTGTTGTAGCGGCCCTTCTCTTCGCCGGGCAGCTCGCGGATGTCGAGCCGGCTCTTGAGTTCGTCCACGGGGATGGTGCCGTCGAGCAGCCAGGAACCGTCGTCACGCTCCGTGGCCCAGGCGTCGATCTGGGCCACGGGCTGCAGCTCGCCGGTGATCGCTTCCAGCAGATCTCCCGGGGTCAGCAGGCCCTGCACCACGCCATATTCGTCGACCACGAAGACCATGCGCCCGGAGCGCTCACGGAACTGCTCCAGCAGCTCCATGCCCGAGAGCGTCTCGGGCACGAAGACCGCCGGCAGCACGTGGGCTTCGATGCTGCCCTCGGCGTCCGTGCCCAGGCCCAGCAGCTGGCCCACGCTGATCAGGCCCAGCACCTCGTCGAGCGAGCCGCGGCAGACCGGATACCAGGAGTGCGCGCCGGTCTGTCCGGCCCGGCCCACATGCTGCAGGCACTGCGCCACGGTCTGCGAGGCGTCGAGCCAGTCGATGTCGGCCCGCGGCACCATCAGCGAGGTCAGCGGCCGGTCATCCAGACGAAAGACGTTGCGCACCATCTGGTGCTCCTGCTGCTCGATCACGCCCGCGTCCACGCCCTCTTCAAGGCTGTGGCGGATCTCCTCCTCGGTCATGGGGCGCTCCACATCGGTCGGGATGCGCAGCAGCGTGAGCACACCCTGGGTGGTGGCCGAGAGCAGCTTGACGAAAGGCTTGGCAGCGACGGCCAGCCAGGCCATGGGCCGCGACATCCAGCGCGCCACCGGCTCGGGATAGAGCTGACCGATGCGCTTGGGCACGAGCTCACCGAAGATGATGGTGATGAAGGTGATGATGGTCACCACCAGGGCCGTGGCCGTGATGGCGGCGGCGCCCTCGCTCAGGCCCAGGTGCATGCCCAGCAACCAGGCGGCCAGGTCGTCGCTGAAAGCGGCCTCGCCCACGATGCCGTTGAGCACGCCGATGGAGGTGATGCCGACCTGGATGGTCGAAAGGAACTGGTTGGGCTTGTCCATCAGCTCCAGTGCCTTCTGCGCGCCACCGTCGCCGCCTTCGGCCATGGCCAGCAGACGCGACTTGCGGCTGGCGGCCAGGGCCAGCTCGGACATGGCGAACAGGCCGTTGAGAACGATGAGCAGCGCGATCAGCAGGAAATCCATGGGGCCGGGAAAGTGAACAACACCTCGGGACTGTACCCCGAGCGCCTGCCCAGGGTCTGCGTGCCCCTCAGCTTTGGCCCGGCACCGTGTCCGACCAGCCCTTGTTGGCGCTCTCGGGGTCGGCCGGCACCGTGGCGTCCCAGACCGCCTTGGGCAGCGTCGACGCGCAATCGCGCAGGGCCTGGGCCAGCTCGGCGCCACTCGCGTAGCGCTGCTCGGGCGTCTTGGCCAGCACCCGCGCGAGGATGGCCACCAGGCAGGGCGGGAGATCGGGGCGCACGCTGAGGATGTCCACCGGTTCCTCGTTGGTGATGCGGTACATGAGCTGGGCCATGGAATCGCCGTCAAAGGGCAGCCGCCCACTGGCCAGCTGATAAAGCATGACGCCCAGCGAGAACAGGTCGGAGCGGCCGTCCACCTTGCGCCCGGCCAGCTGCTCGGGCGACATGTAGGAGGGCGTGCCCAGCACCATGCCCGTCTTGGTCTTGTTGGCATCGGTCAGGCGTGCGATGCCGAAGTCGGCCACCTTGACGGTGTCGCTGCCCGGGTCGTACATGATGTTGCCCGGCTTGATGTCGCGGTGCACCACGTTCTGGCGGTGCGCATAGTCCAGCGCATCGGCCACGCGTGCCACGATGCCCATGACCACCGGCAGGGGCAACAGGGCCCCGGGTTTCACATAGGGCACGAGGTCGCGGCCCTTGAGGAATTCCATGGCGATGTAGGCCAGGTCATGCTCCTCGCCGGCGTCGTACATGGTCACGATATGGGGGTGGTTCAGACGCCCGGCCGACTCGGCCTCGGCAAAGAAGCGTTGCTTGACCTCGGCCAGGATGTCGAGGTCGAACTCCTGCGCCAGCGCCAGCGTCTTGATCGCCACCTGGCGGCCGATCTTGGGGTCGCGCCCGAGGTAGACCGTGCCCATGGCACCCTTGCCCAGCTCCTTCTCCACCTCGTAGCGACCCAGCATGGGCTTGGCCACGCCCGGGCGGTCCAGCACCAGGGTGCTGTCGTTGCCGCGCGAACCGCCCCCGAGAATGACCGTCTCGGCCATGGCCTTGTTCTGCGCCAGGCGTTCCTCCAGATCGCGGAACTTTCGGTTGTAGTCGGCGATGTAGCGGAACACCGACTCGGCCTTGTTGAACTGGCGCTTGCGCTCGAAATCCAGGCCGAGGTTGTACATGAGCTCCATGAGCGCATCGTCCATGGGCACCTTGCGGAACTTCTCGAAGGCCATGTCCAGGGCGCCCTGGCCCTGGAAGGCCAGGCCCAGCATGCGGTTGCTCTCGGCCGACTCGGCCTGCGACTTCTCCTTGTGCTCCTCGGTCACGAGGAAACGCTTGGTGGTCAGCAGCAGATGGCCCACCAGAAGCAAGGTCACGGGCAGCATGAGCGGCAGCCACAAGGCCTGCGAGCTCATGAGCATGAAGTGCGCACCGACCAGCAGTACGAACAGCCCGCCGGTGACCAGCGCGCCATGCGCCGCGCGCAGCCGCGGCAGCAGCAGGACGAGGTACAGCGCCACGGCAGCGAAGATGCCCAGCTGCGCCAGCGTGGCCCAGGACGGCGAGACGAAATAGTGACCCTGCAGCAGGCTGGAGACCGTGTGCGCCAGCGTCACCACCGAAGGCATGCTCGAGGACACGGGCGTGACCTGCAGCGTACCGACGCCTGCGGCCGAGGCACCGACCAGCACGATCTTGTCCTTGTACTTGGCCGCCGGGATCTTGCCGCTGAGCACGTCGTAGAAGGAATCGACCGGGAAGGCGGGCTTGCCCTGACTGTCCGGGTAGAAGTAGGTCTGCATGCGCAGGCTGGCGTCGGTGGTGATGCCCAGCTTGCCCAGCTGTACGCCGCCGGCCTGCACGCGGATGTCGCCCACGCCCAGGTTGAGGCTACGCGCGGCCAGCATCAGCGAGAGCGAGGGATAGAGCTCGCCGTGGTAGTCCATGGCCAGTGGCTCGCTGCGCACCGCGCCGTCGACGTCGCGCGAGAAGTTCAGGTGGCCCAGGGCGAGGGCCTGGCTGCCCAGCGCCGGGATGGGCATGAGCACGCCTTGCGAAGGGTCCGGCTGCAGGCCCTCGCCGGCCGCCACCGTGCCCAGGCGGTTGCGCTGCACGAAGTCGGGCAGCGGCTGGTCCGGCTTGCCCTGGGGCTCGCCGGGCTCGAAGTACAGCGAGAGCAGCACGTTGCGCGCGCGGCCCAGGCTCTCAGCCAGCTTGCGATCGTTGTCGAGGTTCTGCGTGGCCTCGTCGAGCAGGGCGTCGAGGCGATCGAGCTCGGTTCCCTTGACGCTGCGGCGCACCCCTGAGTCGTCGAGCCAGGCGCGGACCTGGCGGATGTAGTTCAGCCCCGCATCCACCTGCGGTTCGGAGAACAGCACCGTGTGGCCGATGACCTTGGGCTGACCGGCCGCCAGCGTATCGATCATGCGCGCATGGATCTCGCGCGGCCAGGGCCAGCGACCCAGGTTGGCGATGCTCGTGTCATCGATGGCGATGATGGCGATCTTGTCGCTGGGCGCATGGGCCTTGGCGCGCACCCCCAGGTCATAGGCCTTGCGTTCCAGGCTTTGCATCAGGTCGCTGCCCGCGGCCAGAAAGAGCACCACGGCCACCGTGAGGCCCACCAGCCAGTCCTTCTGCCACCACGCGATTCGTTTCATTGTCATCCCCGGGTCTGCGCCGCCGGCCAGTCTAATGCACAGCTCGGCCAACGCCCAGCACGGGCACACGGAATGCGAGAATCGCTGTCACTCCCCTGAGACAACCATGGCCCACTACCTGATCGGCGACGTACAGGGCTGCAACGACGCGCTGCAGCGCCTGCTCGACACCCTGGCTTTTTCCCCTAGCCGCGACACGCTGTGGCTGCTGGGTGATCTGGTCAACCGCGGCCCGGACTCGGCCGGCGTGCTGCGCCGCCTCATGGGCTATGGCGACGCGGCGCGCTGCCTGCTGGGCAACCACGACCTGCACCTGCTGGCGGTAGCGCACGGTGTGCGCCCGCCCCACCGCAGTGACACCGTGGCCGACATCCTGCAGGCGCCGGACCGTGCGGCCCTGCTGGACTGGCTGCGCCGACAGTCCCTGGCCTTACGCCACACGCACGCCGGCGAAGAGATTCTGATGGTGCACGCAGGGGTGCTACCCGCCTGGGATGCTTCGAAAACGATATCGCTGGCTGCTGAACTGGAGGCCGTTCTGCGCGGGCCAGACCTGCCCGGTTTTCTGCAGCGCATGTACGGCAACGAACCGGCATGCTGGGACGACGATCTGCAGGGCGATGCGCGCCTGCGCGTCATCGTCAACGCGCTCACGCGCTTGCGTTTCTGTACGGACGACGGAACCATGGAGTTCGCCACCAAGGAGGGGGTCGCCGCTGCACCGCCGGGCTACCGACCCTGGTTCGAGGTGCCGGACCGGCGCACGGCCGGCGTCACCGTGGCCTTCGGCCACTGGTCCACGCTGGGCCCGCTGGCGCGCACCGATGTGCTGGCCCTGGACACGGGCTGCGTCTGGGGCGGCTGCCTCACGGCGCTGCGCCTGCTCAGCCCAGGCGCGCATGAACGCATAGCCGTGAAGTGCGAGGCCGCGCAGACCCCGGGCACGCCCTGAAACAGCAAGGGCCCCGAGGGGCCCTTGGACTTATTCCGACTTGAACAGCGCCGCGACCTTGCGCTTGGGCTTGATATTGGCCGAGATGACGCGGCCCGCCGGCTTGGCCACCGCCTCCCAGGGGGCGGGCTCAGCCACCTCGGTCGGCGCCTCGTAGGGCTGGTTGAAGAAAGGGTCGGCCGCCTTGACCGGCGCGGGGCGTGGCGTGTCACGCGGCGCCGTGCGACGCTCGCGGCGCTCCCCGCCACGCTCCTCGTTCTGCTCGTACAGGCGCCGGCCCTCGTTGAAGCGGCCCTGGCGGCGGATGTCCGGCTTGTCCTCGTCGTACTCGACGGCCTCGATCTCGATCTTGGTCTTGATCAGCTTCTCGATATCGGCCACCAGGCGCGTGTCCTTGGGGGCCACAAAGCTCACGGCCAGACCCGAGGCGCCGGCACGGCCGGTGCGGCCGATGCGGTGCACATAGTCTTCGGCGTTGAAGGGGATGTCGAAATTGAACACCGCCGGCACGTCCTTGATGTCCAGGCCGCGCGCGGCCACATCGGTGCAGACCAGCAGGTCGACTTCGCCCTTCTTGAAGGCATCCAGGGCCTTGAGGCGCTCGTCCTGGCTCTTGTCGCCGTGCAGGGCCGTGGTCTTGAGGCCTTCACGCTCCAGCGAACGGGCCAGCCGGGCACAGCCCAGTTTGCTGTTGACGAACACAAAAGCCTGCTTCATGCCGCGCTGGCGCAGGATCTGGTGCAAGGCGTGGCGCTTGTCGTCGTCGCCCACGCTGTAGAAATGCTGCTCCACGGTAGACGCCGTGGCGTTGGAGCGCGCGACCTCGATGGTCACCGGGTCCTGCAGGTAGCTGCTGGCTAGGCGCTTGATCTCGGGCGAGAAGGTGGCGCTGAACAAGAGGGTCGTACGCTGCTTGGGCAGATAGGACAAGATGCGCTGCAGGTCCGGCAGGAAGCCGATGTCCAGCATGCGGTCGGCTTCGTCGAGCACCACGTACTCGACCTGGTTGAGCACGGCGTTCTTGGCCTCGATATGGTCCAGCAGGCGGCCCGGCGTGGCCACCAGCACCTCAACGCCCTTCTTGAGCTCGGCGGTCTGCGGCTTCATGTCCATGCCGCCGAACACCACCGCGCTACGCAGGTTGGTGTATTTGGCGTACATCTTGACCTGCTGCGCCACCTGGTCGGCCAGTTCGCGCGTGGGCAGCAGCACCAGGGCGCGCACCGGGTGGCGGGCCGGGGAGGTGGAGGCGTTTTCGTGTTTCAGCAGGCGCTGCAGCAGGGGCAGGGAGAAGGCGGCGGTCTTGCCGGTGCCGGTCTGGGCCGCGCCCATCACATCCTTGCCCGTCAACACCACGGGGATGGCCTGGGCCTGGATGGGGGTCATGAACTCGTAGCCCATGTCGGCCACGGCGCGCCGCAGGGGCTCGGCCAGGGTCAGATCGGCATAACGCTGGGGCAGGGCTTCGGGGGAATCAGAACTCATCAGGTCTTCGGTAGTGGGCCGTCGACGCGACGGCTGCGCAATGGCCCGGGCACCAGACCCGGACGGCGGATTGCTCAAATTTTGGGCAGACCCGTATTATCCCTGATATCCCGGCCCCAGGGCCGACGGCCCGCTACAGTGCCGGGCTATGCCCGACACCCTGCTCAGCCCGGCCCAGACCGCGGCCCGCCTGCCCTATCCCGACCTCGCCCGCGAGATCGCCACCCTGCTGGCCGACCCCGCCGTGCAGGTGCCACCCCGTCTGGTCCAGCCCCTGCCCGGGGGCGGCAGCCTCTTCGTGATGCCCGCGCTTGATGGACGCCTGGCCATCACCAAGCTCATCAGCTACACGCCGGCCAACGCCGGCACGGGCCGGCCCGCGATCCAGGGCGATGTGGTGGTCTTCGACATCGCCACGGGCGAACGCCGCCTCGTGCTCGACGGCCCCACGGTCACGGCCCGGCGCACGGCAGCCGTGTCCCTGCTGGCGGCGCAGACGCTGGCGCCGAATCCGCGCGGGCCGCTGCTCATCGTTGGCGCTGGTGTGCAGGGCCGCTCGCACCTGGAGGCCTTCGCCGCCGGGCTGGGCACAAAAAGCGTCTGGATCGCCTCGCGCAGCGCAGCCAGTGCCCAGGCCCTGGCCGATCACGCGCGCACCCTGGGCCTGCAGGCCGAAGTGGTCACAGACCCCAACGAGGCCCTGGCCAATTGCCCCCTGGTCGTGACCTGTACCCCGGCCAGCGGCGTGGTGCTGCGTGCCACGCCCCGGCCGGATACGTTCATCGCCGCCGTCGGCGCCTTCACGCCTCGCATGGTGGAGCTGGCGCCCGAACTCTGCCGCCACATGGCCGATCACGGCACCGTGATCGTCGACACCCGCGACGCGGATCACGAGGCCGGCGACCTGCTGCAGGCCGGGCTGCACCTATCGCATTTCGCCACCTTGCAAGATGTGTTGCGCACAAAGAAAAACCGGTCGCAAGGACCGGTTCTGTTCAAGAGCTGCGGCTGGGCCGGCTGGGATCTGGCTGCCGCGCGGCTGGCCGTCCCAGCTTGAACGCCGAGAACGTGCGAAGAAATCGTAGCGAGCGGCACGAGCGCAAGGCGGACGGAGCGCAGGAACCGGAACGTACTTCAGGTACGTGAGGATTCCGAGCACCGCCCAACGCGGCGATCGGGTTGCGCAGTAGATTTATTTGCAAGTTCTCAGGTCTTCGGCAGCGTCACCCCATGCTGCCCCTGGTACTTGCCACCGCGATCCTTGTAGCTGGTCTCGCAGACCTCGTCGCTCTCGAAGAACAGCACCTGGGCGCAGCCTTCACCCGCGTAGATCTTGGCCGGCAGGGGCGTGGTGTTGCTGAACTCCAGCGTCACATAGCCTTCCCACTCGGGCTCGAAGGGCGTGACGTTGACGATGATGCCGCAACGCGCATAGGTGCTCTTGCCCAGGCAGATGGTCAGCACGCTGCGCGGGATGCGGAAGTACTCCACGGTGCGTGCCAGCGCGAAACTGTTGGGCGGGATGATGCAGACGTCGCTCTCGATGTCCACAAAGCTCTTCTCGTCGAAGTTCTTTGGGTCCACCACGGTGCTGTGGATGTTGGTGAAGACCTTGAACTCGCGTGCGCAGCGAATGTCGTAGCCGTAGCTGCTGGTGCCATAGCTGACGATCTTGTGGCCGTCAGGGGCATGGCGCACCTGACTCGGCTCGAAGGGCTCGATCATGCCGTGCTGCTCGGCCATGCGGCGGATCCATTTGTCGCTCTTGATGCTCATGGTGTTTTCCTGGGAATCGGGAGATTGTAGGGAGTCGAACAGGCTCGCCGCCGCCGGGCCGCTCCCAAGGCGGCGACGGCCCCCTCGGGGGGCAGCGGCTACACGCAGTGAGCAAGCGTGGGGGTCAACATCTCAGGGGGCCGTGAACAGCTCCACCAGCACCTCACGCAGCCAGCGGTTGGCCGGGTCGGCCTCGAAGCGGCGGCTCCAGTGCAGCGAGACCGTGAAGTCGCGCAGCGGAAAGGCGGGCTCGATCAGGGTGTAGCCGCCGCCGGCCGCAAAGCCCTGGGCGATGTTGCGCGGCATGACCACGGCCAGATCGGTGGCGCCCACGATGGCCGGCAGCACCATGAAGTGCTCGGCCGTGAGGCAGATGCGGTCTTCGAGCTTGAGCAGTTGCAGGATGCGCAGGGTGTCCGAGTGCGTGCGCCCCGCCACGAACTCCAGCTCGTGCAGGGCGTCGAGCAGGGCCTTGTCCTTGCGCCGCTTGGCTGCCGCGGCGAAGGGGTGGCCGGCGCGCAGCATGACGATGTAGCGGTCGGTGAGCAGCTGCACACGCTGCGTGTCCTTGACCGTGGGCAGAAAGCCGAAGGCGAAATCGATCTGCCCGCTGTCCAGTGCATCGGCAATGCTGGCCGCGGGCACGGGCAGGGTCTCGATGCGCAGGCCCGGCGCGCGTTCGCGCAGCGCCACCATGAGGTCGGGCAGGAAACGCCCTTCCCCGATATCACTCATGTGGATGCGGAAGGTCTTGCTGGTCTGCAGCGGGTCGAACTGCGCGGCCTCGCCCAGGGCCTGCTCCAGCGTGACCAGGGCGCTGCGCACGGCGGGGGCCAGGCGCTCGGCGCGCGGCGTGGGCTGCACGCCGGCCCCGGCGCGCACGAACAGCGGGTCCTTGAGCAGCAGGCGCAGGCGGGTGAGGCCCTGGCTCACGGCGGGCTGGGTCAGGTCCAGCAGCTCGGCCGCACGACCCACCTTGCGCACGCGGTAGACGGCGTCGAACACGCGCAGCAGGTTGAGGTCCAGGTCCTTGATATTCATATTTCTAATAATTGATAGTCATATTATTTTATTGATTGATGAGCCAGGTCAAACGAAACTCGCTGGCTGATCAACGGAGACAAGCAAGTGGAAGTTTCATTCAGCCAGGAGATCAAGTCCCTGGCGCTCGGTCAGGGCCAGACCTTTCATGGCGAAGGCATCCTGGCCATCACCAAGGCGCTGCTGCAGTCGGGCGTGTCCTATGTGGGCGGCTACCAGGGCGCGCCGGTCTCGCACCTGCTCGACGTCATGGTGCAGGCCAAGGGCTATATGGACGAGCTCGGCGTGCACGTCGAGGCCTGCTCCAACGAAGCCTCGGCCGCGGCCATGCTGGGCGCCTCCATCCACTACCCGCTGCGCGGCGCCGTGACCTGGAAGTCCATCGTCGGCACCAACGTGGCCGCCGACGCGCTGTCCAACCTGGCTTCGCCGGGGGTCACGGGCGGCGTACTCATCGTCGTGGGCGAGGACTACGGCGAGGGCGCCAGCGTGATCCAGGAACGCACCCACGCCTACGCGCTCAAGTCCGGCATGGTGCTGCTCGACCCGCGCCCGGACCTGCAGTGCATGGTGGACACGGTGGAACACGGCTTCGCGCTTTCCGAAGCCTCCAATATGCCGGCCATACTGGAACTGCGCATCCGCGCCTGCCATGTGCGCGGCAGCTTCGCGGCCCGCGACAACCGCGCTCCGAAGATTTCCACGCGCGCGCTCATGGAAGAGCCCGCGGCCTTCAACTACGAGCGCCTGGCCCACCCGCCCGTGACCTTCCGCCACGAGAAGCTCAAGATCGAGCAGCGCCTGCCGGCCGCACGCGCCTACATCCGCGAGCACAAGCTCAACGAACTCTTTGCCGGCAAGCACAGCGATCTGGGCATCGTGGTGCAGGGCGGCCTGTACAACACCCTGATCCGCACCCTGCAGCAGTTCGGCCTGGCCGACGCCTTTGGCCAGACCGATATCCCGCTGCTGGTGCTCAACGTCACCTACCCGCTGGTGCCCGAGGAGCTCACCGAGTTCTGCCTCGGCAAGCGCGCGGTGCTCATGGTGGAAGAAGGCCAGCCCGAGTACATCGAGCAGGAGCTGGCCACGATGCTGCGCCGCGCCGACATCCAGACGCCGCTGCACGGCAAGGACATGCTGTCGGCGGCCGGCGAGTACTCGGCCGAGGTCATGGCCGGCGGCCTGGAGAAGTTTCTGCGCCAGTACCGCAGTGAGCTGCTGAGCGCTTCCGTACCCGAGTGGCTCAACGACAACCGCGAACGCCGCACCACCATCGCCAAGGAACTGGGTTCGCCTCTGCCGGCCCGCCCGCCGGGCATGTGCATCGGCTGCCCCGAGCGCCCCGTGTTCTCCGCGCTCAAGATCGCGCAGCAGCAGGTCGGCGATGTGCACGTGGCTGGCGACATCGGCTGCCACGCACTGGCCACCTTCGAGCCCTTCTCCTTCGGCCACTCCATCCTGGGCTACGGCATGTCCCTGGCCAGCCGCGCCGGCGTCTCGCCCATGATGAACCGCCGGGTGCTCTCCGTCATGGGCGACGGCGGCTTCTGGCACAACGGCCTGCTGACGGGTGTGCAGAGCGCGCTCTTCAACGGCGACGATGCGGTGCTCTTGATCTTCAAGAACGGCTATACCTCGGCCACCGGTACGCAGGACATCATCTCGACACCGGGTGACGAGGCCAAGACCAGCGCCAGCGACAAACGCGCCAGCGTGGTCCACACCAACCAGACCATCGAGAGCACGCTCAAGGGCCTGGGCGTGCAGTGGCTGCGCACCGTGACCACCTACGAGGTGGACACCGTGCGCAAGACCCTGGTCGACGCCTTCACCTCGGACTTCAACGGCCTCAAGGTCATCATCGCCGAGGGCGAATGCCAGCTTGAACGCCAGCGCCGCATCAAGCCCTGGCTGTCCAGCCTGCTCAAGCAGGGCAAGCGTGTGGAACGCGTGAAGTACGGCGTGGACGAAGACGTCTGCAATGGCGACCACGCCTGCATCCGCCTCTCGGGCTGCCCCACCTTGACGCTCAAGGACAACCCGGATCCCTTGAAGGTGGATCCGGTGGCGACGGTGATTGATGGGTGCGTGGGCTGCGGTCTGTGCGGCGCCAATGCGCACGCGGCGACGCTCTGCCCCTCTTTCTACCGTGCGGAGGTGGTGCAGAACCCGCGTTGGCACGAGCGCCTGCTCGCGGGCCTGCGCCGCTCCGTGGTGCGTGTGCTGCAACCGGCTTGAGGTTTCTTTTGTTCCTCAACCTCTCTTTCCCCCCACACTCCCCCCCGCCCCGAGCACGCGCGGTCGCGCGTGCGGGCCGATTCGCCCCCCATGGGTACGCAACGGCGGAGCCGTTGCTCAGTACCCCCGCCGGGGTAGAGAGGGGGGCCTGGATTTTGTTTCTTCGCGCCGGCTACGCTTCTAAGGCGCGTACTGTCGCCACTGCTTCTTCACTCGCCGACTGGCAAGCCGACGGTCGTAGAGAACTCGCACCGATCTCCACATCACCACTGGCGGCTGCGCCAGCCAGCAACGAGGCATGTCTCGCTCACAGCTGGTCGCGCAGCGACCGCTGTCGTTGGCACGCCAACGCCCAACCATTGACTACGACCACAGGCGTGAAATGCTGGTGCCCAAACGGCAGCGGCGACGCCTCGATCCATAGAAGCCTGTCCAGAAACCAGAAGCCAGATCCAGGCTCCCCTCTCTACCCCGGCGGGGGTAGAGAGGGGCGGGGGGGAGTGTGGGGGGCGAAACAAGCGTCGCAGACCCACAAAGCAGAGCCCCACCAAAAACAGAACCAAAACACATGACCCAACAACCCATTTCCCTCCTCGTCTGTGCCCTCGGCGGCGAAGGCGGCGGTGTGCTCACCGAGTGGCTGGTGGAGACTGCGCGCCACGCGGGCTACCCGGTACAGGCTACGTCCATCCCCGGCGTCGCGCAACGCACCGGCGCCACCACCTACTACCTCGAGTTCTTCCCCGTGCCGCACAACGAGCTCGGCGGCAAGCGCCCGGTGCTGGGCCTCTACCCCGTGCCGGGCCGGCTCGACGCCCTGCTCTCCAGCGAGCTGCTGGAAACCGTGCGCCAGATCAGCCTGGGCCATGCCAGCCGAGACCGCACGCTGGTGCTCACCTCTTCGGCGCGCGCGCTGACGACGATGGAGAAGATGCAGATGGGCGACGGCCGCCGTGATGCGCAGGGGCTGATGCAGCTCGTGGCCGCCCACAGCCGTGCCCACCACATCCTCGACATGGCCGAACTCACGCGCCAGGCCGGCACCATCGTCAGCGCGGTGATGCTGGGCAGCATCGCCGCCAGCGGCCTGCTGCCCATGAAGCGCGAGGACTACGAACACGTGCTGCAGGACGGCAGCGGCAGCGCCAAGGCCAGCCTGCGCGGCTTCGCGCTGGGCTATGAAGCGGTGCAGGCCCAGCGCACGCAGGCGCAGTACATCGAACAGGTGCTCGCGCCCAAGCCGCAGGCCCTTGCACCCGTGGAGCAGGTCCCGGCCCTGGCCGCCGACGTGGCCCAGGGCTTTCCCTCCGTGCTGCACGAACTGATCGCCCTGGGCCATGCGCGCCTGGTCGAATACCAGGGCGCGTCCTATGCCCGCCTCTACATCGAACGCCTGCAGCGCGTGCTGCAGGCCGAGCGCACCAGCGACCCGCAGGGCACGCGCGGCTGGGCCGTGACGCGCGAGATGGCGCGCTGGCTCGCCTTGTGGATGGCGTTTGACGACATCGTCCGCGTGGCCGATCTCAAGAGCCGTGCCAGCCGCTGGCAGCGCGTGATCGGCGAGGTCAAGGCGGGCGAGGCCGACCTGCTCAAGCTCTACGACCACTTCAAACCCGGCGTGCCCGAGTTCGCGGCCCTGCTGCCGCAAGGCCCGGCCAACCGCCTGCTGGCCTGGGACCGCAAGCGCGTGCTGGCCGGCAAGACGCCCTGGGCGCTGCCGCTCAAGATCGGTACGCACTCGGTCTTCGGCATGCTCGCGCTGCGCGGTCTGGCCTCCTTGCGCTGGCTGCGCCCGCATGGCAGCCGCTACGCCACCGAGCAGCAGCTGATCGAGCAGTGGCTGGTCGCCGTGGTCCAGGGCACCGCGCGCCACTGGGCCACGGGCCACGAGATCGCGCTCTGCGGCCGCCTCATCAAAGGCTATGGCAGCACCAACGAGCGCGGCAAGGACAACCTGCTGCATGTGGTGCAGCACCTCGCGCCGGCGACGCATTTCGCTGACGACGCCGCGCGCGCAGCGGCCATTGCGGCGGCACGCCAAGCCGCACTGGCTGACGACGCCGGGAAAACCCTGGATCAGACTTTGGTACAACACGGCGTACCGGCCCGCCCGGTCAAGCCGCAGCCCATCCGCTGGGTGCGCAAGCCGCACCTGCAGAAGACCCCTTGACCCACAAAGAGAAGGAGACTCCCATGCCATTCAAGATTGCTTCCCATGTGCTGCGACGCACCGCGCTCGGCGCCCTGGTGGCCGCCGCCGGCCTGCTGCCCATGGCCCAGGCCCAGGCGCAGGCCTACCCGAGCAAGCCCGTCAAGGTCATCGTGAGCTTCCCGCCCGGTGGCGTGGCCGACGTGCTGGCCCGCCTCGTGGCGGCCCCGCTGCAGGATGCGCTGGGCCAGCCCGTGGTGGTCGAGAACCGCGCCGGCTCGGGCGGCAACATCGGCGCCGACGCCGTGGCCAAGTCGCCAGCCGACGGCTACACCCTGCTGATGAGCTCGGGCGGCACCGTCTCGGTGAACCCGCACATCTACCCCAAGATGCCCTTTGATCCGAACAAGGACATCGTGCCCGTGGCCTCGGTCGCGCGCGTGGCCGTCTTCCTGCTGGCCCGCAACAACCTGCCGGTCAACAATGCCAAGGAGTTCATCGACTACCTCAAGGCCAACCCGGGCAAGCTGTCCTACGGTTCGCCGGGCAACGGCAGCTCGCCGCACCTGGCTGGCGAGATGTTCAAGAGCATGAGCAGCACCTTTGCCGTGCACGTGCCCTACCGCGGCGCCGCCCCGGCCCTCAACGACCTGCTCGCCGGCCAGATCGACTACGCCTTCGATCCGGGCATCGGCCTGACGCATGTGCGCGCCGGCCGCCTCAAGCTGCTGGCCGTGGGCAGCCCCAAGCGCTCATCCCTGTTCCCTGACGTGCCCACGGTGGAGGAAGCCGGCCTCAAGGGCTTTGACGCCGACACCTACTTCGGCTTCTACGCACCGGCCGGCACGCCGGCGGCCGTGGTCACGCGCCTGAACACCGAGATCAACAAGATCCTCAGCACCCCGGCCACCAAGGAACGCATCGCCGCCCTCGGCGGTGAGGCCGTGCCCATGAGCCCGCAGGCTTTCGCGGCCAAGGCGGCCGAGGACTCCAAGCGTTTCGGCAAGCTGATCAAGGAACGCGGCATCACGGGTGATTGATCCCGTCCGACTGACCAGCCCCTGCGCCCGCGCAGGGGCTTTTTTGTGCACCCCATGAGCGACACCCCCTCCCCCCGCACCATCGTCTACACCCAGCGCGTCGAGTTTGGCGACTGCGACCCCGCGCGCATCGTCTGGTTTCCCAACTTCTTCCGCTGGATCGACGCGGCCTCGCGCCACTTCTTCATCCAGTGCGGCGTACCGCCCTGGAACGAGACCGAGCAGGCCACCGGCCTGATCGGCACGCCCCTGGTCGACACGCACGCGCGCTTCGTCAAGACCGCGAGCTACGGCGACACGCTGCAGATCCATGTGCATGTGGCCGAGTGGCGCGAGAAGAGTTTTGTGCAGCGTTACCAGATCAAGCGCGAGAACAGGGACGGCAGCGTGGACCTGATCATGGAGTGCGACGAGGTCCGCATCTTCGCGGCGCACCGCGAAGACGGCAAGGGCATACGCGCCATCCCCATCCCGGCCGACATCAAGGCCATGTGCCAATGAAAAAAACCGCCCCCAGGGGCGGTTTTTTCATGCGGGCTCAGACCCGTTTGCAGGGACGCCCTGAGCGGGCATCGATGGCTCAACTTCTGCCGCCGCGACCATCTCGATGGTCCTTGTCGTTCGGCTTGAAGGGACTGTGGTGCCCGGAACGCGGCACATCACAGTCACGGTCATGCTTGTCACCGTGGCGGCCACAGTCCTCGTGATCCTTGTCACCGTGGTGTCCATGATGTCCATGGTGATCCTTGCGATGGCAGCCCGGCTTGCCCGGCTCGGTCAGTGCGCCACACCCGATGACACTGGCGCCGGTCATGGTCAGGGCCACATTGGACAGGGCGCGACCGGCCAGGGTGCCGCGGGTCAGGGTGATGGAGCCGATGGTGGCATCACCCGCCAGGATGTTGCCCTTGAGCGCCGAATCGGTCAGGGTAGCCGCCCCGGTGGGCGCCCAGTAGACATTGCAGGGTTGACCGCCGCCGGCCATGGCCACCGAGAAGTTGGTGCCTGTCAGCGCGCCGTTCACGAGGAAGATCCAGACCCCGTTGGCTGGACCGGTCAGCGTCAGCGTACCGGCCTTGGCCACCGCGTCGGTGCAATAGACACCGGGCGCCAGGTTCTGGCCGGACAGATTGCCCGGCACCTGGGTGCAGGGCAGCGACTGGACCGAAGCATAGGCGCTGAGGAAATCCGCCCGCGCCTGGACGGCCGCTGCGTTGGTGGCCGGTGGTGTCGCGCCGGCCACCGTGCAGCCCGTGTTGGTATAGGGCACCGCGCTGCCGGGCGAGACGCCGATGTCACCGGTGACCACACCTGCCGTGCACGTGACGTTGCTGCCGCCCAGAACAGAGAAGCCGGAGGCGCTGCCCAGGGAGACCTGCGCCCAGACCGGCGTGGCCGTTGCCAGCAAGAGACCCGCCAGCAGACCGAGAGGATTGAAAGACTTCGGGAGAGGGTTCATGATGTGTTTCCTTGTGTCCCAGAGGCCTGGGTCTATTGTTTGTAGACCTTGTGCGCGGCGCCTGCTGTCTGATGGCGCACACAGGAGAGAGAGCGTGACGCGGTGACGCTGTCGGGCACGCAAAAAAAAGCCACGCCCGTGAAGCACGGGCGTGGCGGATGCACATGCGGTTTACTGGGGCACGGTCACCGTGGAGAACGTGTCGAGAACCACACCCGCCGCGTGCGAGAACAGACGCCCTTCGACCACCGTCGGATTCAGGGCGGTGCCGCCGAGCACCTGCACGGCGGCGCCGTTGGCAATCACGGTGCCCTTGAAGGTGGAGCTCACGCCCAGCGTGGCCGCACTACCCGCCATCCACCACACGTTCTTGGCCTGGGCCCCGCCGGCCAGCGTCACCGTGCTGCTGGTGCCCGTGGTCAGGGCCGCATTGGTCTGGAAGATGAAGACCGCATCCGGATTGCCCCCGGCATCGAGCGTGATGTTGAACGTGCTCCCCACCCCGATCGGGTTGGCACTGCGGTACAGGCCGGGCACATAGACCGGGCCGTTGGTCACCCCCGCGCAGGCGGCCTGGGCCTGGGAGAGTTCGCTGTTGACCAGGGTGCAGGCATTGGTGGTGCGGTTGGCCGCATCGACATAGGCGGCGTTGAAGGCGGTCTGCGCATCGATGGCCGCCTGGTCGCCGTTGTGCACCACGCCGTTGAGCACGGTGACGCCCACCACACAGTTGTTGCAGGCAGCGGCCGGGTTCAGGCCCACATCTCCGTTGACCGAGGAGTTGGCTGCCAGCGTGATGGCCGCGCTGCTGGCGAAGATGCCATAGGTGGAGGAAGTCCCCAGCACGGGTGAGGCGCCCGCCGGGCCGGAGTTCACCGGTGCCGGCGCTGGCCCCGAATCGGTGGTGCTGTCGCCCCCGCAGGCTGAGAGCAGGGCCGCCGCAAGCAGGGGCGCGAGCGCCACGCGGAGGAATCGGCTTGTGTTGTGAGCAGTGTTCATTTTCTTCCCCTAGGGGTTGGACCGGAAAGCCCCGGCAGACGGTGCGTCGGCACTTTGCAGCGTGTAGGCCTGGAGTGCGTCCGGATGAACTGGGAACAAACCATTCATCGATGACCCACTGTGCGCCTTCGGACGGCAATGATCTGTGCGCTGACAGACACATCGGGAGCCAGGACACATCTCTTTGCTGTCTGTGTGCCGACAGACAGAGAACATGCGCCCGATGGACCAAGATGACCGGGACGCCATGCCATGGCGTGCAACTCCACCGTCTCCTCTCCATCGCACTGAAAGACCACCATGACACTCACCCCCAATTCGATCCAGAACAACGCCGCACCGCTCACGGCCCAGCAGCATCATGTGCAGGCCGCCGAACTGCTGGAGCAGGCTGCCAAGTGCCACAAGGATGCCGCACGCCTGCTGATGGCTGGCGATTCGACAGGCGCGCAAGTCCATGCGGAGCAAGCCAAGGCGCACGCCGCCAAAGCGGGTGAACATGGCGTGCAGGCCGCCAGCAAGAGCGCCAGCACGGCGAAAGTGCCGGCCTGATCCCGAGCCGGTCCCGTTGAGAAGAGGAGCGTGAGAACGCTCCTTTTTTCATGGGCCGACGATGGCCGCGCAAGGATCGGCCCCCTCTGCAGCCGATGCCTCAGGTCGTGCTAACGGACCCACTGGTTGAGCTGGATGATGGGCAGCAGCACGGCCAGCACGATCAGCATCACCACGGCTCCCATGCTCACGATCAGCAGCGGCTCCAGCAAGGTCGCCAGGTGCAGGGCACGGCGCTGCACTTCGGTGCTGAGCTGCTGGGCCGCGCGACCGAGCATCAGCGGCAACTGCCCGGTCTGTTCGCCCAGACGCGCGAACATGGCCAGCAGGCCCGGGAAGCGCTTCTTGCGTCCCAGCGCCGCCGCCAGCGGCGTGCCCTCGCGCACCAGCACGATGGCCTCCATGGCGTCGGCCCGCATCGCCTGGTTGTTCAGCGTACCGGCGGCCGCCAACAGCGCCTTGAGGATGGGCACGCCGGCTGCGGTCAGCATGGCCAGCGTGTTGGCAAAACGCGCCGCGTTGTAGCCGCGCGCCAGCCGGCCGAGCAGCGGCAGCTCCAGCCAGGCGGCATCGAAGGCCTGCCGGAAAGTAGACTGGGTCAGCAGGTAACGCAGGGCCAGCGCGCACCCGCCCAGCAGCAGCAGCGCCAAGCCGCCATGACTGCGTACCGCACTGCTCAGGCCCAGCATGGCCCGGGTCAGCCAGGGCAGCGTGCGATGGCTGCCGGCAAACACCGTGGCCACCTGCGGCACCACATACGTCACCAGGAAGATCACGATGGCGATGGCCACCAGCGTCACGATCAGGGGATAGAGCGCCGCGCCGATCAGCCGTGCGCGCAAGGCCATGCGCTCTTCCAGATCGTCGGCGAGGCGCTCCAGCACCAGCCCCAGGTGACCGCTCTGCTCGCCGGCGCCGATCACGGCGATGTAGATGGCGGAGAACTCGCGCGGATGCTGGCCCAGGGCCTTGGCAAAGGTCGAGCCTCCGTTCACCTCGGCACGCAAGGTGCCCACCAGCCGGCCCTGGGCCGGGTCTTCTGCCTCCTCGCCCAGCGAGGCCAGCGCGCGCTCGAGCGGCAGACCGGCGGACACCAGGCCGGCGAGCTGGCGCGTCCAGATCGTGAGCTGGGCGGCGCTGAAGACGCGGCGTGCGAAGCGCACGCGCCTTGCCGCGAGGCCCGACGCCCGCGCCGCCTCTGCCTGCAAGGGCTCGACACGCAGGGGCACCAGCGTCTGCGCGCGCAGCAGGCTGCGTGCGGACTTGGCGCTGTCGGCCTCGACCTGGCCCTTGCGGGTGTGGCCCAGGGCATCAAGGGCTTCGAAGGCATAGGCGGGCATAGGGTGGTGCCTTGACGGTGGGAGATCAGTCGCGTGTCACGCGCAGGAGCTCGGCGCGCGAGGTGATGCCACCCGACACCAGGCGTTCACCGTCGTCGCGCATGAGCACCATGCCCGCCTTGAGTGCGGCCGCACGGATGTCGGCTTCCGAGGCGCGGTTGTGGATCTGCGCGCGGATGGCGTCGTCGGTCACCAGCAGCTCGAACACGCCGGTGCGGCCCTGGTAGCCGGTCTGCCCGCAGTCCGCGCAACCCGCACCATGGCAGGCCGTACACAGCTTGCGCACCAGACGCTGCGCGAGCACGCCCAGCAGACTGGAACTCAGCAGGAAAGGCTCCACGCCCATGTCGATCAGGCGCGTCACCGCGCTGGCGGCGTCGTTGGTATGCAGAGTGGCCAGCACCAGATGGCCCGTGAGCGAGGCCTGGATGGCGATCTGCGCGGTCTCGAAATCGCGGATCTCGCCGATCATGATGACGTCCGGATCCTGCCGCAGGATGGCGCGCAGGGCCTTGGCGAAGGTCAGGTCGATCTTGGCGTTGACCTGGGTCTGGCCGATACCCGGCAGCTCGTACTCGATCGGGTCTTCCACCGTCATGATGTTGCAGGCCCCCGCGTCCAGGCGGCTGATCGCCGCATACAGCGTGGTGGTCTTGCCCGAGCCCGTTGGGCCGGTGACCAGGATGATGCCGTGTGGCTGGGCGATCAGCTGCTGCAGGCGCGCCAGCGCCCCGCCCTGCAGGCCCACGGCCTCCAGGCTCAGCCGGTGCTCGCCCTTGTCCAGCAGGCGCAGCACGGCGCGCTCGCCATGCGCGCTGGGCAGGGTGCTGACGCGCACGTCCATGGCGCGGGTGCCGATGCGCAGGCTGATGCGGCCGTCCTGCGGCAGGCGCTTCTCGGAGATGTCGAGCTCGGCCATGATCTTCAGGCGCGAGATCAGCGCCGCGTGCAGGGCGCGGTTGGGTTGCACCACCTCGCGCAGCGTGCCGTCGACACGGAAGCGCACGCTCGAATGGCGCTCATAGGGTTCGATGTGGATGTCGCTGGCACCGTCGCGCGCGGCCTGCGTCAGCAGCGCGTTGAGCATGCGGATGATGGGCGCGTCGTCCGAGGTCTCCAGCAGGTCTTCCACCGCCGGCAGTTCCTGCATCATGCGTTGCAGGTCGGCGTGGCTCTCCACCTCACCCACGACGGTGGCAGCGCTGGACTCACCGCGCGCATAGGCCTCGCTGATGCGTTGCATCAGCGCCTCAGGCGCCTGCAGACTCACCTGCTGCACCGTATGGCGGCGCATCACCTCGCCGATGCCGCCGCTGGGGGTCCCGCGGTGCAGATAGAGCGTGAGCACCGGGCCGTCCTCCTGCAGCAGCAGCTGCTGATTGCGGGCGAAGGCATAAGGCAGCGGGTAGCGCATGGCGGTTCGCTCAGCGCGATGGCAGCGGGTTGCCCGGGGATTCACCGGGGTAGGCGCTCGGATCGTCGCGCGGTGGCAGCAGCGGGCCGGCCTGGATCGGCAGCACGGCGCTGGCGGCGGGCTGCACCGCCTGCTGCGCGGCGCGCATCTGGTCGTAGCGCCCCATGGAGAGGTCCTCGGCCGCCGCGGCGTCACGGATCACCACCGGGCGCAGGAAGACCATGAGGTTGGTCTTCTTGCGCGCGCGCGTCTCGCTGCGGAACAGGCCCCCAATCAGTGGCAGGTCGGCCAAGCCCGGCACCCGCTCCTGGTTGCCCGCGTATTCGTCCTGCAGCAGGCCGCCGAGCACCACGATGGCGCCGTCGTCCACCAGCACGTTCGATTCGATCGAGCGCTTGTTGGTGATCAGGCCGCTGGGCGAGTTCAGCGAGCTGGCCTGCACGCTGGAGACCTCCTGGAAGATCGCCAGCTTGATGCTGCCGTTCTCGCTGATCTGCGGCTTCACGCGCAGCGTCAGGCCGACGTCCTTGCGCTCGATGGTCTGGAAGGGATTGACGGTGCCGCTCGCGCCGACATTGTTGTTGGTGTACTGGCCGGTGACGAAGGGCACGTTCTGCCCGATCACGATCTTGGCCTCCTCGTTGTCCAGCGTCAGCAGATTGGGCGTGGACAGGATGTTGCCGTCGCCGTTCTGCTCCAGAAAGCGGGCCAGGAAGCCCAGCACGTAGATGCCGTTGTGCTGTGTCGCCACACCGACGTTGAGGCCGCGGCTGGGCACCACGCCCCCGGTGGCGGCCTGGGTGGCCAGGGTGATGATGTTGCTGCCACCGGCCCCGAAGTTGGTGCCGATCAGGCCGATGTTGGCGTCGCCGGCGCGCCCGATCGGGCCCTGCCACTGGATGCCGAACTCGGCCGCCTTGTCGGCATTGACCTCGGCGATCAGGCTCTCCACGAAGACCTGGGCCCGGCGCGCGTCCAGCTTGTCGATCACCGCGCGCAGTTGCCGGTACTGCGGCTCCGGCGCGGTGATGATCAGCGAGTTGGTGGCCAGGTCGGCCTGCACCTGCCCGCCCGTCGTGGTGCCGAGCGGAACGACCTGCGCCGATGGGGCCGCCGCAGCGCTCGGGCTGGTGCTGGCCGGGGCACGCACCTCGCCCGCCAGCACCGCACGCAAGGTCACGGCCAGCTTGCCGGCATCGGCGTTGCGCAGGTAGACCACGTAGATGTTGCCGTTGCCACCCTCCCCCTGCTGCGTGGGCTGATCGAGCTTGGCCACCAGGGCCTGGACCAGCTGCACGCGCGCCGGGTTGGCGGCGCGCACGATGAGCGCATTGCTGCGCGGTTCGGCCAGCACCACGGTCTTGTACAGGGTGTCGACCTGGCCCTGGCCCGCGGTCGGCCCGGCGCCCGATTCGAGCAGGCGCGTGACCAGCGGTGCCAGATCGGTGGCGGTGGCGTGGCGCAGCACGAGCATCTCGATCTGCGCGGCGCCCGCGACATCGTTGGCCGCGATGATGCGGCCCAGGCGCTGCAGGTTGTCGGCGTAGTCCGTGATGATGAGCGCGTTGGTGCCCGGGTTGACGTTGACCGTGTTGTTCGGGCTGATCAGCGGGCGCAGCACCGGCACCAGGTTCGCGGCCAGCTCATGGTTGAGCTTGAAGATCTGCGTCACGATCTGGTTGCCGGCCGGCGCCACCGGCCCGGCGGTCACCACACTGCCCTGCAGCTTGGCCTCGGATTCGGGCACCACCTTGTAGAGCCCGCCCGATTCGACCACGGTGTAGCCCTGCAGGCGCAGGGTGGCGAGAAAGTGGTTGTAGGCCACCATGGGCGGCAGCGGCAGCTCGCTGCTGAGGTTCATGGTGCCCTTGACGCGCGGGTCCACCACCAGCTGCCGCCCGGTGATGCTGGCCATGGCGCGCGCCACGGCCTCGATCTCGGCGTTGACGAAGTTCAGCGTGACCGGCGCGTTGCGCCCCTCGGCGGGCTGCGCGTGCAAGGGCATGGCCGGGCCGAGCAGCCACAGACCCAGGACCAGTGCACGGCACAGGCGAGACACAGCGAGGGGGTGCATGGCCTCAGCCCACCTTCAGGATGGACCGTGCGCCGTCCCGACGCCCGATGATGTTGAGCAGATTGGACAGCTCGGCCTCGTGCGATGGCATCGCCTGGGCCACACCGTCGAAGTGCAGCTGCGAGCCGCTCCAGTGGCCCTGGCCGCTGAGCTGCAGGCTGCCGCTCAGCGTTTCCAGTTGCAGGCGCGGGCGGGTCCCGCCATCGAGCGTGACGCGGTAGCTGCCGACAGGCTTGAGGGTGGACAGTGGCGAGCGCAGATCACGGGCCTCCAGCTGGAGCTCGCCCTGCAGCTGCAGCGTGCCGCCAGCCCACGCGGCCTGCAGGCCACGGCTGCGCAGCTGCAGCTCGCCTTCGAGCTGCACCGTGTTCCAGGGGCTGCCCAGGCCGCTGAAGAGCGCCATGGGCCAGGTCGACGCACTGTCCTCGGCGCTGAACTGCAGGCCCCGGCCCTGCGCTCGCACGCGCACGCGCAGGGCCTGCGGCATGCAGCAGTCGGCCTGCACGCGCAGGGCCAGCCCATCCCAGGCCGCCTGCACGCGCCATTGCACCCGGCCCGGCAGGCGCGTGGCGCCCTGGCTGCCTGGCGGGCCGGTCAGCACGAGTTCGCCCGAGCCGTCCCACAGCGTGCCCTGCACCTGCCGCAGCTGCAGCTGACCCGCGCTGAGCCGCTCCAGCCCCCAGGCGAGCCAGCGCGCCGGTGCCAGCAGCAGCACGGCCATGACCGCCCCGAGGCAGGCGCCCGCGCAGGCCCAGCGCCAGAAGCCGTGCGCCGCGTGGGGGTGCGAGGACTGCATGGCGCTCATCCTGCGTCCGGTTCCGGCTGGGGCAGGCGGTAGATCAGCACGCCGTCCCAGACGGCGGCTGTGCCTTGCCCCTGGCGTGTCAGCCTGGCCTCCACCGCCTCCATGCCGGTCTGGGCCCGTGACTCGAGCAGCCAGTCGGCCAGCACGCCGGCCGGTACCTGCCTGAGCGTGAGGGTGAGCTGCCCCTGCGCCACGCGCAGCTGCACACCGGACCCCAGGCGTGCCAGCGTGGCCTCCAGGGCCTGCACCCGCGCCGTCGGGCTGGCGCGCGGCT
The DNA here is from genome assembly GCF_027532185.1 of Hylemonella sp. GTDB lineage: Bacteria > Pseudomonadota > Gammaproteobacteria > Burkholderiales > Burkholderiaceae_C > Hylemonella. The sequence goes on from NZ_JAPZSV010000003.1 coordinate 692,693, forward strand.
GATCGCGCAGCTGCTCCAGACTCCGCTGCAGGCGCTGCATCGTTTCCAGCTGCCGGTCCAGCAGCGCATGGCGCTGCGACGCCCCCTGCACCGTGCGCCAGGCCGGCGCCAGCAGCACCAACCAGAGCAGCAGCGCGCCCGCCCCCAGGGCCAGGATGCGCCAGCGGCGCTGGTCGCGTGCGGGCAAGGCATGCCAGCGATCGGGCCAGAGGGCGTGCAGACCCGTCATGGCCGGCCTTGTGGCTGGATCACCAGCAGATCGTCCTGCACGCGGGCCTGCCAGCCTCGCGCCGCCAGCCGGTCGGAGAGCGCGGCCAGGGTCTGCGGGTCAGGCTTCAGTCCCTGCAAGCGAAGTTCGCCGTCGCTCAGCGCGATGGCCGTCGGTGGTGTCGGGCCCGGGGCCGCCTCGGCCATCCACAGCAACAGGTCCACCAGGCCGGGTCCGCTGCCCAGCCCGGCCGCTTCCTGCCGCAGCGCCAGCGCGCGCTCCATCTGTCGCGGTGGATCGACCACCACGCGGACCTCGGGCAAGGCCCGCGTGAAAAGCGCGTGCATGCGCTGCTCTTTTTCCTCCAGCAGGGACTGAGTCTGCCAGGCCAGGATGTTGAGGCCGATCACCTGGACGCCCAGCAGCAGCGCCAGGCCCCAGCGCAGCGCACGCCATTGCGGCTCCCGGATCAGCCGTCCACCCCCGAGCGCCAGGGCCTTGAAGGCGCGGCTGCGGCGGCTGGCACTGAATTCGAACTGGGCCAGGTTCCAGGGTGAGTGCATGGCCTGCAGCAGGCGCTCAGCCCGCGTGCGCACGCGCACCGGCTGCCCCAGCACCTGCTCGGCCAGCGGAGCCACCGCAGGCTCGGCGTCGATCGCGGCCGGCGCGGCCAGCGCCAGCAGCGCGACGGCCGCCTCGCCCAGGGGCAGCAGCGTCACGCCCTGCGGCGTGCACAGCACCAGCTGGGCCGGCGCCAGATCCGCCGTGACATCGGCGGTGGAGGTGGCATGGCTGTCGCGCAGCGGCGCGAACTCGGGGACGATGCGCTGGATGCGCTGGGGCAGGACGGCCAGCACCTGTAGGGCCTGCATCAACCAGGCTCGCTGGCAGACCGCCACCCAGACCGGCGCATCCGCGCTGACGCCAGGGAAGACGGCGAAATGCAGCTGCTCGGGCTCGTCGAGCAGCAGCTCCTCCAGCAGGCCCGCCAGCACGGCACGCAGGCGCAGGGGCTCGGTCCGCCGGCTGCGCAGCGTACGGCCCAGGGTCCCCGGCAAGGTGAGCGGGTGCCAGGACAGGGCGCGCGCGGGCACGACCGCCACCACCCGCTTGCTGCGCCCCGAGCCGGTGGCCAGCAGGGCCGGCGACGCACAGCCCTGGGCCGACAGGCTGCTGCCGTCGGACGACAGCACGTAGTCGTGCTCCGACGCCGCGGTCGGCGTGGGAAACGCGAGGGTGACGATCAGGGTGGACATGTGGTGGCCCGGCCCCCGTCGCACCGCCATGACCGCACGGTGCGGGAGGCACGCCCTTATTTCTTGAGCGTCATTTCGTTGGTCACGCTTTGCACACCTTCGACACTGCGCGTGATCGCGAGGATGCGCTTGACCTGCTCGGGGCTGTCGATGAAGCCGCTGAGCTGGACCTCGCCCTTGCGGGTGACGACGGCGATGTCGAAACTCTTGATCTCGGGCACGGCAAACAGCGCCGACTTGACGCGCGTCGTGATGACGCTGTCGTCGACCGCGTTGCCCAGGGTCGCGTCGCCCAGCTTGAGCGTCATGCCGTTGTCCACCCCTTTGACGCCTTAGACGCGGCGCACCAGGGCCAGGGCCTGGTCCATGCGCTCGCGCGTATCGACAAAACCGCTGAGCTGCACCTGGCCCTTGCGCGTCTCGACCTGGATGTCGAAGCTCTTCACCTCAGGGTCGGCCAGCAGGGCCGATTTGACGCGCGTGGTCACGACGCTGTCGTCGATCTCCGTCCCGACGGTGGTGCCGCTCGTGACGGGGGCGCTCTGCGTGGATTCACGCAGGTCGCAGCCGACGCCCCCCAGTGCCAGCGCGCAGGCCAGCGGCCAGCCCAGCCGCGGCGTCAAGGTATGGATGTTCATGATGGCTTTCGTGGAAGGTGTACTGCATCGAAGGCAGGCGCTGTGGTCACGCCGCTTCGTCGAGCCTTCACTATCCTGCAGGCACGCCGCACCATCTGTTCGGTGTCGCACATACCTGATGCAGGCCAGCCGCTACGCTGTGCCCATGTCACCCGGTCCTGCGCCGCAGGGCGGACGGTGATGCAGGCCTTGAGTGCCGCGGTGTTGTCCTCGATACCGGCTCAGCGCCGGCAGACAGGAGCCGCATGATGAAGCCAACCGGCCTCTCTTACCGCACGGGGCGTTTCAGCTCCAGCGTCAGATCGACAGGTGCCTGCAGATCGGTGGCCAGCATGGCACGTCGCGGTGCCACGGCCTGGAGCACCAGCCCCTCCACCACCACGCTGCCCACCGTGTACGCGCGGGCTGGCTTGCCGTCCACCGAGATCAGCGCGGCGCCGCTACCGGCGGCATTGGCCACCACCCCGGAGAGCACCAGACGCGCGGCCAGGCCGGCGGGTGCCTGTTCCAGCACGCGCGCCCCCGCTCCCAGAAGCTGCGCCAGCAGACGACGTTGCTCCTCGGGGGCCACGGTGGCTGCGGGCGCGAGGGACACAGCCTGCACCGCATCGGCCTGCGGCTGCAAGCCCGGCCAGCGCAGCACCCAGTACACCGCACTGCCGGCCAGCAAGGCGGCCAGACCGAAGGCCGTGAGGCGCGGCCATGCCATCGGTGAAGGACTGGAGCTCATGCGGACCATTATCACGCGCCCATGCGGCACGGGGAAGCCCTCATGCGGATGAACGGTCGCTCTCCATCACGCAGCCCGCACCGGCGCGGCTTCACGCTCATCGAGCTGATGGTCGTGCTGGCCATCATCGGCGTGCTGGCCGCGCTGATCGTGCCCAATGTGCTGGACCGTGCCGCCGACGCACGGGTCACGGCCGCGCGCACCGACATCGCGAACCTGGTGCAGGCACTCAAGCTCTACAAGCTGGACAACCAGCGCTACCCAAGCGCAGCCCAGGGCCTGCTGGCCCTGGTGCTCAGACCGGGCACGCCGCCCACCCCGCCGAACTGGAAGCCCTATCTGGACAAGCTGCCCAACGACCCCTGGGGCCAGCCCTACCAGTACCTCAACCCGGGCCTGCAGGGTGAAATCGATGTGCTGTCCTTCGGTGCCGATGGCAAGCCGGGCGGCGAGGGAAGGGACGCGGATGTGGGCAGCTGGCAATAGGCGGGGCTTGGCCCCGGCACGAGATCATCACGGCCTGACCCTGCTGGAGCTGTTGATCGTGGTCGCCATCATCGCCATGGCCACGGCCAGCGTCTCCCTCACGATGCGCGACCACGCGTCGGTGCAGCTCGAGCGCGAGGCCCAGCGCCTGGCGGCCCTGCTGGAATCGGCGCGCAGCCTCTCGCGCACGCGCGGTGTACCCGTGCGCTGGCAGGCCACGGCGCAAGGCTTTCGCTTCGAGGGCCTGCCGGACAGCATGCTGCCCGAGCACTGGCTCGACGCCGACACCGCGGTCAGCGACCCGGCGGCACTGAACCTGGGGCCCGAGCCATTGATCGAGCCGCAGAGCGTCACGCTGGTGTCCAGGCGTCAGGCCGGCCCGGGCTGGCACATCGCCACCGATGGCCTGCGTCCCTTTGCCGTGGCGCCCGCCACCGTCGGGGCAGGCGGCTGATGGGGCCGCACCGCCGTCGCTCACGCGGCTTCACCTTGATCGAGGTGCTGGTGGCGCTGGCGATCGTGGCGATCGCTCTAATGACGGGGCTGAGCGCCATGGGCGCCCTGAGCCAGCGGGCCCAGCGCCAGTCCGATGTGATGCTGGCACAGCTCTGTGCCGAGAACGCGCTGATCGGCCTGCGCCTGGCGCACCAGATGCCTGGCACCGGTGAGCTGCAGCTCGCCTGCGCGCAGGGCGGCCAGCCCTTCGGGCTGCGGCTGTCGACACGCCCCACCCCCAATCCCAACTTCATGCGCGTCGAGGCCCGGGTCGAACGCGACGGTGTTCCCCTGCTGCAGCTCATCACCGTGCTGGGACGCGACTGATGCGCCGGGACCGCAAGGCCGGCTTCACGCTGGTCGAACTGTTGGTGGCCCTCTCGATCATGGCCCTGATGACCCTGATGAGCTGGCGTGGACTCGACGGCATGTGGCGCGTGCAGGGCCAGACCCGCGAGCGCTCCGACGCCCTGCTGACCCTGCAGACCGGGCTGGCACAGTGGAACGCGGATCTGGACGCGCTGGTCAGTCTGCCGACCCCAGCCGGCGCCGCGGCCGATGCGCCCCGGTCGCTGGACTGGAATGGCCAGGTGCTGCGCATGACGCGTGAGAGCGCAGCGCCAGCGCCCGCGGGCTGGCGCGTGGTGGCCTGGACCCAGCGCGAAGAGGCGGGCCAAGGCAAGTGGCTGCGCTGGCAGTCGGGCGTGCTGCGCACTCGGGGCGAATGGCAGACCGCTTGGCTGCAGGCCGCGCTTTGGGCTCAGAGTCCGGGTGCCGAGACCCGCAGGGACGAGGTGCAGATCACGGGACTGACGCGCTGGCAGATCTACTACTACCGCGACAACAGCTGGAGCCATCCCCTGTCCAGCGCCACCGCGGGCAGCCCGGCGACGCCGTCCGCAGGCAGCGCCGTCCCCGAGGGGGTGCGCCTCGTGCTGAGCCTGCCACCTGGCCCAGCGGTGACCGGAGAGGTCACGCGCGACTGGGCGCGCCCGACCCTGGCGGGCCATCGATCATGAAGCGCGCGGCCCCACAGCAAGGCGCTGTCCTGCTCACCGCCATGCTGACCGTCACCCTGGTGGCCAGCTACGCGGCCGCTGCGCTGTGGCAGCAGTCGCGCGGCCTGGAGGTGGAAGCCGCCGAGCGCGCCCGCTCGCAGCAGGCCTGGGTGCTGGTGGGCGCACTGGACTGGGCCCGGCTCATCCTGCGCGAGGACGCACGCAGCGGCCCCATCGATCACCTGTCCGAGCCCTGGGCGCTGCCGCTGCAGGAGTCGCGCCTGTCCAGCTTTCTGTCGCTGGACAGCGATGCCGCCGAACAGGCGGATGAGGTCTATCTCTCGGGTCGCATCAGCGATCTGCAGGGGCGCATGAACGTGAACAACCTGGTCGTCGGCGGACAGCTCTCGGAGCCCGATCTGCAGGCCTGGCGCCGGCTCTATGCGCAGCTGAGCCTGCCCGAAGCCGAACTCGCTGCCTTGGCGACGAATCTGCAGCGCGTCAGCGACGCATCACAGCCCGCAGCGGCAACGCCGCTGCCACCTCAGCGTGTCGGTCATCTGGTCTGGCTGGGCCTGTCCGCACGCAGTCTCGCGGTCCTGCGGCCCTACATCACCCTGTTGCCCGTGCGCACCACACTCAACCTCAACACGGCCAGCGCCGAAGTCATCCAGGCCAGCCTGCCACCGCTGGACATGACCCAGGCCCGGCGTCTGGTCGAGCGACGCAGCACCGCGGCCTTCCGCAGCGTGCCCGAGGCCCTGCGCGAAACGGGACTGCCCGCCGACCGCTGGCCGGTGGGCGGGCTGGGGGTGGCCTCACACTACTTCGAGATCCAGGGTCGCCTGCGCCTGGGCACAGCGACCGTGCGCGAACTCAGCGTCGTGGAACGCCAGGAGCAGGAGGTCCGGATCCTGTGGCGCGAACGTAGCGTCAGCGAAACGGGCGGGTAGCGGTCACTGGCTGACCGCTACCCGCCCGGCGCGACGGACGTTGACGGGGTCAGCGTGTGCCGATCACCTCGATGTCCACCCGGCGATCCGGTTGCAGGCACTCGATCATCCGGGTGGTGGCCACCTGGCCCACGCAGTCGCTGGGGACGGTGCGGTGGTCGGATTCACCGGCACCGGTCGCCACGATCTTGCTCGCCGGCACGCCACCGCTCACGACCAGGTAGTCCTTGACCGCATCGGCACGCCGTTGTGACAGCTTCATGTTGTAGGACTCGGTGCCAAAGCGGTCGGTGTTGCCGATGACGGTGATGCGCTCGTAGGTCAGGCCGCGCAGATCGCGCGCAAAAGCGTCCAGCGTGCGCTTGCCCGAGGGACTCAGGCTGACCTTGTCAAAGCCGAAGTCGTTGTCGGCGGCTATCACGACGCGCTTGAGCACGCGCGGTGGCGGCACAGGTGCGGGTACCGGCGCGGCCACCGGTTGCGGCGCAGCGCGTTCGGCCGCGGGCGCGGGGGCGGGCGCAGGCTGGGCAGGTTCGGGCTGCGGGCCGCCAAAGCGGAACACCAGACCGACCGTGATCAGATCGATGTCACCACGGTTGCCCACCGCGTCGTTGACGCGGTAGCGTTCGGCCTCCAGGCGCAGCGCCAGCGCCCGGCTCAGTTCGTACTGCAGCCCGAGTCCGACCTTGTAGCCGCCTTCGCGCTTGTCGGGACTGGGGTCCGCCACCGTGACGGCCCCCGTGCTGCTGAAGCGGTCCACCGTGTCCACATAGGTCAGTCCGGCGCGGCCGATGGCAGAAAAGCGCTCGGTGAAGGGCAGGCGTCCGACGAGGTCCAGGTTCAGGCCCTTGAGGCGGATGTCGCCATGCAAGGTGCCGGCCGGCGTCGTGCTGGCGTTGAAGCCGAAGCGCCCGAGGTCAAAGTAGCCCCCCTCGAGCGCGAGGTGGGGGCCGAACTGGTAGCCACCGTAGAGCTTGTAGCCGGTGTCGCTGTTGTCCTTCTCCATGCCGGTGACCGTCAGGCCACCGCCAAGCAGGCGGCTGGTGATCCGCCCTTCATCGATGTTCGACCGTGACGGGCCCACGCCAAGCCCGCCGTACCAGCCCGGCACCAGCAGCAGCTCCTGCGCCAGCAGGGGCGGACTCAACAAGAGGGTGCAGGCCAGCAGGCTCCAGTGGGGCGTCGTTCTTGCGAGTTTCATCATGTTCTCCAGTGAGGGTTGCGTGGGGCGGGTCGCTTGGGAGGGATGCGGGCGGGCGCATCAGTTGCATCCGGGCGGCGCACTGGGGTGACCGGGCACCGACACCACATTGCTGTCGAAGACGAAGGCACCACTGGTGGTCACGGCCCCGGCCAGCAGGCGACCGCAGGAGGTGGCGTTGGTGCCCAGGGAGATCGTGGTGTCCGCGAGGATGTTGCCCTTGAAGTCGGCGTAGGTGCCCACCGTGGCGCTGCTGCCGACCTGCCACCAGACATTGGAGGCCTTGGCGCCGTTGGTCAGCACGATCTGGCTGCCCGGCACGCCGGGGGCGCCGGCAGCGGTGGTCAGCGTCGTTGGGGCCTGGAAGACAAAGCGCGCGTTCGCGTCACCGCCGCCATTGAGCGTCAGCACGCCTGTCACGCCGATCGATGAGGACGTGGCCGAGATGTAGACGCCAGGCGACAGCGTGGCATTGCCGGCACAGCCCACGCCGGCGCCGGCGCCGCCGCCCGTGCCGATGATGCCGCAGCCCAGCACCGTGGCGCCGGGCAGATTGGCCGGCGTCAGGCTGAGGTAGGCGGCGTTGAGGTCGGTCTTGATCGCGCCCGAGGTCACGCCCGCATCGGGGAACAAGGGGCTGCTCACGGTACCGGTCAGGGTCGGCGCAAAGCCACCACAGGCACCGAAGGTTCCGGTCGCGCCGATCGATGCCGCATTGCAGGTCGCCGTCGGGTCCAGCACCGCATCACCGTTGAGGTGGGTCAGGGGCGCGGTCGCTGTGTTGCTGACGCCGGCCGCGGCAGCTATCGCCAACGGTGTGGCGAGCCCGAGGTTCACGGGCCCGACGCCGGATGACGCAGGCGTTGAGGTCTTGAAGGTCCAGGCATAGCTGCAGGCCGGGGCCACCGCGCCGGGCGTGGTCAGCACTCCCACCGTGATGACGGCCGTGTAGGTGGTGTCGGGCAACAGCGCAGCGCTGGTGGTCAGCGTGGCCACACGGGTCGATGCGTTGTAGCTCACCGAGGCCGGCGTCAGTGCCACGCCGGCCAGTGGCGTGAGCGTGAAGGTGGTCGCGTTGATCGTGGCCGCATTCATGGCCAGACTGAAGGTCGCGGCGATCCGCTTGCCCCCGCCGGCCACGCCCGTGGTGCTGGTCGGCACAAACTGGTTGGCGTGGGTGGGGTCCGAGCTGGTGACCGTGGGGATGGTCGGGCCGGCGCCCAGGGTACAGGTTGCGCCGGGAACGATGGCGCCGGCAGGCGCGCCCGGGATGCCGCCCCCGCTGGTGCCGCCACCAAAGATGGGATCGCGTCCGCCATCGCTGCCACCACAGGCGGTCAGCAGGACCACCAGCACAGGTAACAGAAGCCTATGGACAGCACGCTGATTTGCGCGGGGTATCTTCATGTACTCACCTCTTCGTCTGATCTGAACAAGCCTTTGGGGTCAGCAGCACCGGCGCTGGTGCCGGTATCGCTGACGTTGCGCACCCGCTTGTAGGTGCGGTGCATCACATACACAGTGTTCGTCAGCGCACAGGCGGGGTCTGTTCGTTGCCACACACAGAGGCAGCGAAGGGTGCGCCGGGATACCAATGGGTGCTCTCACGAGTCCGCGACGCACCGCGCGAACTGTCAGAGACGTCCTGTCAGCAGGAGCAGCAGGATGACCAGCACGACGATACCGAGTGCCGTGCTCGGCATGTACCCCCAGCCCCGGCTGTGCGGCCAGGTGGGAACGACGCCTATCAGCATCAGGATGAGGACGATCAGCAGAATGGTGCCCAGGCTCATAAGGTTCTCCGGTTGGTGACACGGCCCAGCTTAGGCGTCTCGGCGCAGTGCCTCGGTGCGCTGGCGCACAGTCGGCAGCGTCTGCCAGACGACAGCGCCGGCCCTCAGCGCAGCAGCCGGTCGTACACCTCGGTGTCCCGGGCGTAGCAGCTGCAGGCGGCGGCCTCCAGGCCCGGGCGGTCCCGCACGGACATGAAGCCATGGTGATACTCGATCAGTCCGTCACGCTGCAGGCTGCCCGCGGCCTTGGTGATGCCGACACGGCGCACACCCAGCAGATAGGCCATGAACTCATGCGTCATGTGGAAGCTGTCGGCATGCGCGCGGTCCTGGCTCATGAGCAACCAGCGGGCCAGTCGTGGATTGACCTGGTGAAAATGCACGCAGACGGCCAGCTGGCCCAGCTGCAACAGGCGCACGTGCAGATAGCGCTTGAGCACACGCTGCAGGGGCTGGCTCTCGCGGAGCTGGCGCAGAAAGGCGTCGCTCCTGATCCGCCAGGCCAGGCCAGGCCCCTGGACCACGGCGTGGAAAGGGGCGGCGAGCTCGCCGAGCATGAGCTGCTCGCCCAGCATGCCCTCGCTGCCCACCATGCCGATCTCCAGGCTGGGCTTGCCTTCATTAAGCGCGACGTAGGAAAAGAAGCAGTCCTCAGGGAAGTAGACGTAGCGCATGCGCTCGCCCGATTCGCAGATCACCTCGGCGAGCTTGAGATCGACCGACTGGCAGTCGGACAGCAGCCGGTCCCGATCCTTGCGCGTCAACAGATGGAGCAGATGGTTGGCGGAGCTGGTCATGCAGACTTTCGTGAGGTTGAAAACCTGGCGAGAGTCATCGACACGCGTACCGTCCAACGCCCCATCCAAGACCCTGGCTCAGTCTTGCAGTTTGCAGACGGAAGTGGCAGGCGACTGTGTTGCAGCACACATAGCCATGAGATTTATTGCACGCGGGGCCAGCCCCGACGCCCGAGCGCAGAACGTCAGGTTGCGACCAGCGGCGGCAGCAGGCGCTCGTATTCCTTCTTGACCACGCTGTAGCACTCGCAGACCACCTTCTCCAGACCTGGCCGGTCCAGCACTTCGATCTGCCCGCGCGCATAGCGGATCAGCCCTGCCTGCTGCAGCTTGTTGGCGTTGTCGGTCACGCCCTCACGCCGCACGCCCAGCATGTTGGAGATCAGCTCCTGGGTCATGCGCAGGTGATTGCCCGGCAGGCGATCGAGGCTCATCAGGAGCCATCGGCACAGCTGCTGCTGCACCGAGTGGTGGCGGTTGCAGACGGCGGTCTGCGAGATCTGTGCAATCAGCGCCTGGGCATAGCGCAGCATCAGGTGCATGACCGGGAGTGAGCGGCTGAATTCTTCCTGGATGACGCGGGCCCGCAGGCGAAAGCCATGGCCGGCGCTCTGTACCACCCCGCGGCTCGGCGAGGTCTCGCCCCCAAGGAACAGCGCAATGCCGATGATGCCCTCGAAGCCCACGATGGCGATCTCGGCCGACGAGCCGTTCTCGGTGACATAGAGCAGGGAAACGATGGCCGAGGTGGGGAAGTACACGTAGCGCTGCGGGCTGCCGGACTCATACAGCACCTGGCCGAGCTTGAACTCCACGGGTTCGAGCTGGGGCAACCAGCGCGCCCACTCCTCCTCAGGCAAGGAGGCCAGCAGCTGATTGCTCAAGGGGTTGTGCGGATCTCTCACCAAAGGGCCTCCTCTCCGGACAGGTCCGGCGCCAGGCTCAGGATCGAACCGTCGGTGAGTATAGGCAGGGCGGCTCGGAATTTATGTGCGCTAGCGCACAAAGAGACTTCCGGGCATCCGCCCCGCCGTCTGCGGCCTACTTCTTGCGGCTCGCATCCAGCCATGACTCGCTGGCCTTGTGCTGCCAGTCGGCCAGCTCCTTTTCCGCGACATCCGAGGCCAGTCCGTACTGCTCCTGGATTTTCCCGGCCAGCTGGTCCCGCCGGCCGGCGATCACGTCCAGATCGTCGTCGGTCAGCTTGCCCCACTGCTCCTTGACCTTGCCGCTGAGCTGTTTCCAGTTGCCTTCAATGCGATCCCAGTTCATATCGACTCCTTGCTATGTGACAAAAAAATTCCGCCCGGACACCGGCCGCTCAGGGGCGGACGACGATCTCGTTGCGGACGGACTTCACGCCCTTGACGTTGCGCGCGATGCTTTCGGCGGTCGATCTCTCGGTGGCGTTCTTGGCAAAACCGGACAGCATCACGGTGCCGTTCAGGGTCTCGACGCTGATGCTGGAGGCATCGACCTGCTTGTTGTCGACAAAGCGCGCCTTGATGGACGAGGTGATGGCGGTGTCGTCGACGTAGCCGCCGACGGTCTGCTGATCCCGGGTCACGGCACAGCCGGAGGCCAGCAGCATGGTCAAGGTGGTGGCGAGGATGGCGACGGCAAATGTGGGGTGGTGTTTCATGGTGATTTTCTCGGTGGGTTGACAGGACATCCAGTAGGACGTGTTGGGTTTCAGTTGACGAGCCAGGATCGGAGCTCCTCGGCGTGCTCACGCTCTTGCTGCAAGAGGCCATCGAGCAGATGTCGTGCGACCATGTCCCGCGGGTCGATGCCCGACATGATCTCGCTGTACTTGACGATGATCCGGTACTGCGAACCCAGATGGGCCGAGATCATGGATTTCAGGTCCTGGTGTCGGTCATGGGTCGCACGACCCATGCGCATCAGCAGATCGGGCGAATAGTCCAGTTCGCCACCGAGCTCGACGATATGGCGGGCCAGCTTGTACGCGTGGGACAGCTCCTCGTTCGCATGGAGCAGGAACTCGGCGCTGAGCAGCGGCAGCATGCAGGTGTCGTCCGAGAGGTGGTTGTAGCGCACGACGCACAGCAGCTCCTTGATCAGCGAGTCCTTGAGCAGGGTGAGGACCTGCTCGCGCCAGGGCACACCCGGCGCCTGTGGGTGCAAGGCGCCGACCTGCCGGGGCCTGGGCGCGGGTTCCTGACGCATGTCGGACAGGGCACCGAAGGCGGTGGATTCGAAACGGGCATGCATGAGCGTCGCTCCCTTTCATCGGTGGTCGAACGATGTGATCGACCGAGGCCCGACCTTAAGCGGCGGGACTCTCCGGGTCGGTTCGCCAGCGCACATTGCGGCCGCACCCTCACCCTGTGTTCGCTGACGCACGGACCCACCCGTGCAAGGCGCCCATGCTCGGCCTTCCTCCGACACCCCGGTGGCGGCCCCTGAAACGACAGCTCACGCACCACAGGACCCCATATGAAGTTCCTACCGACACCCCAGCCCATGAGTTCTGCCCCATGGCCCGGCCTGGCCCTCTGGATCGCCAGCGCCGCCCTGCTGCTGGCCGCCTGCGCCTCGGGCCCGCCACCGCCCACCGCGCAGCTCGCCGTCTCGGCCGCAGCGATTGATCAGGCCGTGAGCGCCGGTGCTGCAGAGCTGGCACCCGCCGAGCTGGCCATGGCCCGCGAAAAGCTGGACCGCGCCCGCGTGGCCATGAACACCCGTGACCACACCCAGGCCCTGATGCTGGCCGAGCAGTCTCAGGCGGATGCCCAGCTGGCTGTCACCCGCACGCGCGCCGCCAAGGCCGAGAAGGCCGCCGCCGCCCTGCAGGAAGACCGTCGCATCCTGCGTGAAGAAATCCAGCGCAACCAGCGTTAACCCCTTTCCGAAGGTTCCCCATGACACACCCCCTGTCCTTCCCCCTGGCGGCCATCGTCCTGGCCACCCTGAGCGCCTGCAGCACGCTGCCGCCCGACCAGACCCCGCTGGCCCTGGCCCGCAGCGAGCACCAGGCCGCCCGCGACAACCCGCAAACCGCCTCGCTCGCTCCCAGCGAGCTGCAGCAGGCCGACGCCGCCATGCAACGCGCCAACCAGGCCGAGGCGGCCCGCGAGCCCGAGGCCACCATCACCCACCTGGCCTATCTGGCGCGTCAGCGGGCCACCATTGCGCAGGAAGTCGGCCGGCAGAAGGCCGCGGAGCAGCGCGTGAGCGACGCCAACGCCGTGCGCGACCGCATGCAGCTGGAGGCCCGCACCCACGAAGCGGACACCGCCCGGCAACAGACCCTGGCGGCCCAGGAGCAGACCCGCAGTGCGCAGGACCAGACACGCATGGCGGAAGATCAGACCCGGGCCGCCGAGCAGCGCAACCGCGAGCTGCAGGACCAGATCAAGGAACTCAATGCCCGGGCCACCCCGCGCGGCTGGGTCATCACGCTGGGTGACGTGCTGTTCGGCAGCGGCCAGGCCAGCCTCAAGAGCGGCAACCTGCGCAGCGTCGACAAGCTCGCGGAGTTCCTCCAGCGCAACCCGCAACGCCACGTGCTGATCGAGGGCTACACCGACAGCACGGGCAGCGACAGCGGCAACCTCGATCTCTCGGCGCGACGCAGCGAGGCTGTGCGCACGGCCCTGGTCGATCGGGGCGTGAACCCCCAGCGCATCGCGACCCGGGGCTATGGCGAGTCCCATCCGGTCGCGGACAACGGTTCAGCCGGCGGACGGCAGCTGAACCGACGGGTCGAGATCATCGTCTCCAACGACAGCGGTCCCATTCCCGCACGCTGAGTCCGGGCGCACGCGGCGGGGCGCATGCCCCCGCCGCGGCGCCTATGCCTTCATCGCGGTGTGCAGCAGGCGATCGTATTCACGCCGGACCACGAGGTAGCACTCGCAGACGCGCCGCTCCAGGCCGGCGCGATCCAGCACCTCGATATGCCCCCGGGCATAGCGGATCAGGCCGGCATTCTGCAGCTGGTGCGCGTGCTCGGTGACGCCTTCGCGTCGCACGCCCAGCAGCCCCGAGATCTGGGCATGGGTCATCTGCAGCGGCTGCCCCGGCATGCGGTCAAGCCGCATCAGCAGACAGCGGCAGAGTTGCTGGTCGACACCGTGGTGGCGGTTGCAGACCACCGTCTGCGACATCTGGGTGATCAGGGCCTGCGCATAGCGCAGCAGCACCCGCCGTCCCGTCTGGGAGCGACTGAACAGCTCCTGGAACGCGCGGGACCTCAGGCGCAGACCCTGCCCCGGGTTCTGGACCACCGCCTGGTGGGTAGCGCTCTCGCCGCCCATGCAGAGCGACAGGCCGACCATGCCCTCGGGCCCGATGACGGCGCTTTCCACCGAGCCGCCCTCCAGCGTCACATGCAGCAGAGACACGATGGCCGTGGTGGGGAAGTAGACGTGGGGTTGGATGCGACCGGGTTCGCGCAGGACCTGGCCCCGGGCCAGGTTCACCGGCTCCAGCTGCGACAGCCAGGGATGGCAGGTCTCCCGCGGCAAGGCCTCCAGGAGGTGATTGCCTGCCTGGGGTGCTTCGGGCCAGGCCCTGTCGCAAAGCGCCTCACGGGAACTGCATGTCCCGATCCTCGGATTCAACGTGTCCATACGGCTCCCTTGTCCTTACCGCCAGGCTTCGGGCCTCCAACCTGGCTTCGATGCCTGCTGTCGCGTCCGTCGGGTCCACCCTGGCAATCTGGGCCCGAAGTCTCACCCGACCTCACCATAAGGCATACCGACGGGGGTTCCTGTGCGCTGCCGCACATTAGCCGCTCGCCAGGTGAGCGTCAACCGCGGCCCCCCTCCGTAACGACCTCCTGAGAGCGGGCGCCGAGGCAGTCTTGCAACCCGATCGAGGCCTGCCATCGGTCTGTCTGTGCTGTCGCGCACACACCGCCTGCGTCGGGCGGAAAAACCACAGCAGCGGTCCAAAACGCGCGCATGGGTGCTGCAACAGGCCTTATGTATGCCGGCGCACGGTCAGAGGCGGCGCGCGGTCCTAAGGTGGGGCTTGCAGGACCTCCGGGACGGCCCGTCCCCCTGCAGCAACCGTGGGAACTGACACCCCGGACCACTCGCTGATCCAACCAAGGACTCACCATGACCCCAGCACGCATTCTTCTCTCCAGCCTCACCCTGGCTTCACTCCTGGCCCTGAGCACCGGCGCCGTGGCGCAAAGCAGCGCCTACCGCGATGGCAACAGCTACCTCGGCCTGAACGTCGGCCGCACCGACTTCAAGGTCGGCAACGGCACCGGCCTGTATGGCTCGGACGACAGCAACACGGCCTACGGCATCACCATGGGCAGCTACTTCCGCGACAGCAACCTGGGCATGGAGTTCGGCTACACCGACTTCGGTGATGTCTCGCGCGGCGGTGGCAGCACCCAGGCCCACGGCATCCACCTGAACCTGATCGGCCGCGTACCGATCGGCAGCTCCTTCAATCTGCTGGGCAAGGTCGGTGGCATCTATTCCCGCACCGATGTGTCCTCACGTCCGGGCTCCGGCATCAGCAGCGGCAGCGAGAGCGGGCTGGACTGGACCTATGGCGTGGGGATGGAGTTCGCCTTCGCACGCCAGTGGTCGGCCGTTGTGCAGTACGACGACTACAACGTGAAGTTCGCCGGCGGCGGCAGCGACCGCATCTCCAATCTGTCGCTGGGCCTGCGCTACCTGTACTGATCCGCCCCGACCTGTGCCCGGGCCGCTGAAGCGGCCCGGGATTCCTGGCGCAGCCCCTGCTGCGCCGACCCGTCTCCAGAAAGATCGCCATGTTTGAATCCATCGCCCCCCAGAAAGACCGCTTGATCGGAGATCTCCGGCAGGTCATCAACGACGCCGAGGAGCTGCTGCAGGTCACGGCCGACCAGACCGGCGACAGCGTGGCCGATATCCGCCGAAGAATCCAGGACCGCCTGCAATCAGCCCAGGCGGAGCTGAACCAGTTGCAGCAGGCCGCCCTCGCCCGGGTCAAGGCGGCCGGCGACGCCACCGACGCCTTCGTGCACCAGAATCCCTGGGCCTCGATCGGCGTCGGCGCCGCCCTGGGACTGGTCCTGGGCCTGGTGATTGCCCGCCGTCACTGAACGCGCGGCATGAGCGACACCCGCAAGGGCCTGGGGCTGTTCGCCTCCGCTCGCCGCCTGCTGGACACGGTGCTGGCCTCGGTGCAGAACCGGCTCGCCCTGCTCAGCAACGAGATCGAGCAGGAAAAGCTGCGTCTCTTCGATGGCCTCCTCTGGGCCGGACTGGCCCTGCTGCTGCTGGGCCTGGGGGCGCTGTTGCTGGCCGCCTTCGTCGTGGTGCTGTTCTGGGACAGCTACCGTCTGCAGGCCCTGGGCCTGATGGCTCTGCTGTTCCTGGGCGCTGGCGGCGGTCTGCTGGCGGCGGCCTACACGCGTCTGCGCAAGCCCGGGGGGCTGTTCCACAGCAGTGTGGAAGAGCTCGGTCGCGACCGTGCCGCCCTGGGCGCCGGAGAGTAGGGATGCACAGACGCCACCAACTTGCGCTGGCACTGGGGGAACAGGCGCTGCTGCAGCGCAGCGCAGGCTTGCGCGACGCGCTGGGGCGGCAGAGCCAGACGCTCAAGGCGCCGCTGGCCCTGCTGGATCAGCTGCGCGTCGTCATCGACTGGCTCGGTCGGCATCCGGTCCTGCCCTTGCTCATGCTGGCCCTGCTGAAACTGAAACGCCCACAGCGGGCGCTGGACAGCCTGTCGCGTCTGTACGCCCTCTCGCAGCTGCTGCTGCGGGCGTGGCGCTGGATCGGTCGCCCGTCGCCCCGGCGCCCCTGAGCAGCGCACACGACGCAGGACGGAAGGCCGCGGTGCGGCGCAGACACAGCCCCCGCCGGCACAGCCTCAGGCCGTGAGCTTGAGCCCCACGATGCCCGCAAGGATGAGCCCCACACAGACCAGCCGCGCCACCGTGGCGGGCTCGCCGAAGAGCACGATGCCCAGGATCACGGTGCCCAGCGCACCGATGCCGGTCCAGACGGCGTAGGCCGTGCCCACGGGCAGGGTCCGCATGGCCAGCCCGAGCAGGCCCACGCTGAGCACCATGGCCGTCACCGTGCCCACACTGGGCCACAGGCGCGTGAAACCTTCGGTGTACTTCAGACCGATCGCCCAGCCGATCTCGAACAGACCGGCCACCACCAGGATCATCCAGGCCATGACATTTCTCTCCCACGTGTCCAGGCCGTCCCGGAATGGTTGGATCGCCGGCAAGGTCGTCCCTGCGGCGGGCCTCTGACATTTGAAGCAAAGAGCCGACGCCAGTGTAGGTCGTCGGAGCCAAGGTCGCAGGACAGCGCGTCAGTCCCCCCGCGTCTTCTGGGTGGTAGGCACGCCACAGGGCGTGCAGCGCTCAGACCCCGGCCAGCGCGCGCAGGCCGCCCGGGTCCGTCACCTGCAGCAGGCGCCCCGTGCCGCTGATCAGGCTGCGCTCACGCAACTGGCGCAGAACGCGCGACAGGGTCTCGGGCGCAATGCCAAGTTGCGCCGCAATCAGGCGCTTGCGCTGCTCCAGCGGTACGGCCAGCGTGCCCTTCTCGCCGGCCGGCCGGGCGTGACGCAGCAGCCACTCGGCGCAGCGCGCCTCGGCGTCCTTGGCCAGGCGGCTCACGGCCAGCTCGGTCTGGCGCCGGTGCGCCAGCGCCACATCGTGCAGCACCGTGCGCGCGGCCGGCGTCAGCGCGGCGAGCGACTGGCGAAAGCGTGCCAGCGGAATGCGGCGCAGCACCACCTCGGTCTCGGCCACGGCGTCGACCACGCCGGGTAGCCCCAGCACGGCCGAGGTGGCCTCCAGCCAGAACGGCCCCTGGATCTCGCCAAGCTGGTGCACCAGCACCTCGCCGTCGAGCAGGCCCAGTGCCACCCGACCCGAAGCCAGGTGCAGCACGGCCGTGGGGGTGCTCCCGCGCTTGAGCAGCACGGTGCCGGCCGCGACGTGGCGGCGTTCGGCCTGGATGTCCATGAATTCCGGGGGCAACATGGGCGCCACTTTGCCGCCGGGGCGCGGCGGCGGTCTTGAGCCACATCAAAGACCGCGCAGGTCGGTGCAACCCGCAGCTCAAAGCACGAGCAGGGCCCGGAAATCGTTCACATTGGTGTGGGTGGGCCCGGTCACGACGAGGTCGCCCAGGGGCTGGAAATAGCCATAGGCGTCGTTGTGATCCAGGTGGCGCTCGACCTTGAGGCCCAGCGCCTGCGCGCGCGCCAGCGTGCCGGGTTCAACCCAGGCGCCGGCGTTCTCCTCCATGCCATCGATGCCATCGGTGTCGGCCGCCAGGCCCCAGACCCCGGGCTGGCCCTGCAGGCCCAGCGCCAGGCCCAGGCAGAACTCGCCGGCACGCCCGCCCTTGCCGCGCGGCGCATCGGCCGAGTGCGGGCGCACCGTGACCGTGGTCTCGCCGCCGCTGAGGATGACACAGGGCCTGGCAAACGGCTGGCCCTGCCGGGCCACAGCCCGCGCGAGCGCCGCGTGGACCTTGCCGACCTCACGCGATTCACCTTCCATCTCGTCGCTCAGGATGTAGGCGTTGAGGCCCGCCGCGCGCGCGGCCTCGGCCGCCGCTTCCAGCGATTGCTGGGGCGTGGCCATCATGTGCACGGTCTGACCCGCGAACACCGGGCTGCCGGGCTTGGGCGTTTCCAGCTCGCCGCGCTCCAGCGCTGCGAGCACCGGTGCCGGAAGCTCGATGCGGTAGCGCCGCAGGATGGCCAGGGCGTCGGCGCAGCTCGTGGCGTCAGGCACGGTTGGGCCACTGGCGATGACCGAAGGGTCGTCACCCGGCACGTCGCTGATGGTCAGCGTGACCACCCGGGCCGGCGCGCAGGCCGCGGCCAGACGCCCGCCCTTGATACGCGAGAGGTGCTTGCGCACGCAGTTCATCTCGCCGATGTTGGCGCCGCTGTTGAGCAGCTCCTTGTTGATGCGTTGCTTGTCGGCCAGCGTCAGCCCCTCGGCCGGCAGCGTGAGCAGCGCCGAGCCGCCGCCCGAGATCAGGCAGAGCACCAGGTCGTCCTCGGTGAGCCCCTGCACCAGCTGCAGGATGCGCTGCGAGGCGGCCAGCCCCGCTGCATCGGGCACCGGGTGCGAGGCCTCGACCACCTCGATGCGCTGCGGCAGACCCGCGGGGCGCGGGGGCGTGTGGTGATAGCGCGTGATGACCAGACCCGACAGCGGCTTGTCGGCCGGCCAGAGCGACTCGACGGCCTGGGCCATGGCACCACCGGCCTTGCCCGCACCGATGACGATGGTGCGGCCCTTGGGTGGCGCGGGAAGATGGGGCGCGGTGTTGTGCAGCGGCAGGGCGCGGCGCACCGCGGCCTGGTAGAGGTGCATAAGGAAGGCGCGCGGCTCGGTGCGGGGATCGGGGGTGCTCATTGTTCTGTGTCACTCGGTTCTGTCGTCTCCGGCTTGCATTGTGACCTCGTAACCCGGCCGTAACCCACCATACCCTCCTGCCCGAGCCGGTGCCGGGTGTTGCGCCATGCGCACACCCCCCGGACCCAGGGCCGCGAAATGCACGCAGCGGATGCACATGGACCGGGCGAAAACCGCCAGTTGTGGCACAGTAAGCAAATGTTTCCGGGCTGCGCGTCAGCCCCGTGTTGTTCTGTCTGCCATGAAATCGATCCTGTCCCCACGCACCCTGCTGCCGCTGTCCCTGGTCCTGCTGCTCGGCCTGCTGGCCGGTTGCGCCAGTTCCCCGCCGCCGGCTGCCAGCGTACCGGCGCCCGCGCCCGTGGCCATGACCCCGCAGCCCAAGCCCGAGCCTCCCATGGGCCCGCCCTCGGGCGCGCTCAGCGCCACGGACTACCGCCTGGATGCGGCCTACCACCTCTACGGCAAGAACAACGGACGCATCTACCAGGGCGTGATGCCGCACTTCCTCTACGCCATCGGCGTGCTCGAAGTGCAGGTGGACCCGCGCGGCAATCTGCTGGCGCTGAACTGGATGCGCGCCCCCGAGCACGCCCCCGAGGTGATCGCCGAGATCGAGCGCACCGTGCGCCAGGCCGCGCCTTTCCCGGCGCCGGTCCAGCTCGGCAGCGCCAGCTACATCGAGACCTGGCTCTGGGACATCAGCGGCAACTTCCAGCTGCACACGCTGAGCGAAGGCCAAGGCCCCAAGGGCCAGCCGCGCCGCGCCATGCCGGCCCCACGCGGCATCCGCCTGGTATCGGCGCCCGGCACCACCACCCGCTGAATCTTCAAGCCTTCGGTAGATCGTCCCACCACTGCGCCCCCAGCCGGGACTGCAGGTAGGCGATGAAGGCCAGCACCTTGCCCGGCACCAGCTTGGGGCTGGGGAACACGGCATGGATCTCCTGCTCGGGCAGCACATTGCCGCGCAGCACCTCCACCACCTGGCCCGACTTGAGCGAATCGCTGGCCACATAGTGCGGCATGGCCGCGATGCCGTAGCCGTTACGCGCCGCAGCCAGCACGGCCGACAGGTTGTTGGAACGCAGCCGGCCGGCCACGGGCACGGTCAGCGTCTCGCCCTTGGGGGTGGTCATGCGCCAGACGTCGTCACCCAGCACGCTGCTGTAGATCAGGGCCGGGTGGCGGCTCAGGTCGGACGCCTGCTTGGGCGTACCGTGCTTGCGCAGGTATTTGGGTGAGGCCACCATGAGCCAGGGGTTCACACCCAGGAAGCGCGCACCCAGGGTGGAATCGGCCAGCTTGCCCATGCGGATGGCCACGTCGATGCCGTGGGCCACGAGGTCGGTGTAGCGGTCTTCGAAGCTCAGGTCCAGCTGCACCTGCGGATGCTTGGCCATGAACTCCAGCGCCAGCGGGGTCACCACACGCCGCCCGAAGGCCACCGAGGTGCCCACCCGCAGCAGGCCCTGGGCCTGGGTCTGGCGCAGGCGCACGATGTTGTCGGCCTCTTCGGCCTCGCGCACGATGGACTTGCACTTCTCGTAATAGAGCGCACCCGATTCGGTCACGCTGACGCCGCGCGTGTTGCGGTTGAGCAGGCGCACCTTGAGCCGTTCCTCGATGGCCGCCACCAGCTTGGTCACCGTGGGCTGGGTGACGGAAAACTCTTTTGCAGCCTTGGAAAAACTGCCCGTCTCCACCACCCGCACAAACACCTGCATCGCCTGCAAACGGTCCATGTCTCCGCCTTATTTATTCCATTACGGAATAGATGTTATGGACTCCAGCCGCCTTCCGCAAGAGGGCCGGTCTTCCTACAGTCCACCCCATCACTTTTATATTTCGAGGAGTTCCACCATGGCCAAAATGAAAGCCGTCGAAGCCGCCGTCCGCGTGATGGAAAAGGAAGGCATCACCCAGGCCTTCGGCGTTCCGGGTGCCGCCATCAACCCGATGTACGCGGCCCTGCGCCAGACCGGCGGCATCAGCCACGTGCTAGCCCGCCACGTCGAGGGTGCCTCCCACATGGCCGAGGGCTACACCCGCGCCAAGGCGGGCAACATCGGCGTCTGCATCGGCACCTCGGGTCCTGCAGGCACCGACATGATCACGGGCCTGTACTCGGCCCAGGCCGACTCGATCCCGATCCTGTGCATCACGGGCCAGGCGCCGCGCGCCCGTCTGTACAAGGAAGACTTCCAGGCCGTGGACATCGAGAGCATCGCCAAGCCAGTCACCAAGTGGGCCGTCACCGTGCGCGAGCCGGCGCTCGTGCCGCGCGCCTTCCAGCAGGCCTTCCACCTGATGCGCTCGGGCCGTCCGGGCCCGGTGCTGATCGACCTGCCGTTTGACGTGCAGATGGCCGAGATCGAGTTCGACATCGACACCTACGAGCCGCTGCCGGTCTACAAGCCCGCCGCGACGCGCAAGCAGATCGAGAAGGCCCTGGACATGCTGCAGGCGGCCGACAAGCCCCTGATCGTGGCCGGTGGCGGCATCATCAATGCCGATGCTTCCGACCTGCTGGTCGAGTTCGCCGAACTCACCGGCGTGCCCGTGATCCCCACGCTCATGGGCTGGGGCACCATCCCTGACGACCACCCGCTGATGGCCGGCATGTGCGGTCTGCAGACCAGCCACCGTTACGGCAACGCCACCATGCTGGCCAGCGACTTCGTGCTGGGCATCGGCAACCGCTGGGCCAACCGCCACACCGGCAGCACCGAGGTCTATTGCAAGGGCCGCAAGTTCGTGCACGTGGACATCGAGCCCACGCAGATCGGCCGCGTCTTCATGCCCGACTTCGGCATCGTCTCGGATGCCAAGGCCGCGCTGCAGCTCTTCGTCGAGGTGGCGCGCGAGCGCAAGGCCGCTGGCAAGCTCAAAGACCGCTCCGACTGGGCCTTCCGTTGCGCCGAGCGCAAGCGCCTGATGCACCGCAAGACCCATTACACCGAGACGCCGATCAAGCCCATGCGCGTGTACGAGGAGATGAACAAGGTCTTCCCGCGCGACACGATCTACGTCACGACCATCGGCCTCTCCCAGATCGCCGGCGCGCAGTTCCTCAACGTCTACGGCCCGCGTCAGTGGATCAACTGCGGCCAGGCTGGCCCGCTGGGCTGGACCATCCCCGCCGCACTGGGTGTGGTGGCCGCCGACCCGACCCGCACCGTGGTCGGCCTGTCCGGTGACTACGACTTCCAGTTCCTGATCGAGGAGCTGGCCGTGGGCGCGCAGTTCCGCCTGCCCTATGTGCAGGTGCTGGTGAACAACAGCTACCTGGGCCTGATCCGTCAGGCGCAGCGCAACTTCGACATGGACTACTGCGTGCAGCTGGCCTTCGACAACCAGAACGTCGACGATCCGGCGCTCAAGGGCTATGGCGTGGACCACCAGGCCGTGGTCCAGGGCCTGGGCTGCAAGAGCCTGCGTGTGACCGATCCGGACAAGATCGAGTCGGCGATGAAGCAGGCGCAGAAGATGGCCCAGGAGTTCCGCGTGCCGGTCGTGGTGGAAGTGATCCTGGAGAAAGTGACCAACATCGCCATGGGCGTCGAGATCGACAAGATCAACGAGTTCGAAGAGATCGACTGCCGCCACCCCGAAGGCCGTCAAGGCCTGGAACTGGCCGGCCTGCTGGAGTAATCCGCGACAATGGGAGCCCCCTGTGAACCAGGGGCTCCCCCAGACAGATCATCGGAGACTGACAAGATGCCCAAATTCGCTGCCAACCTGACCATGCTGTTCAACGAAGTGCCCTTTCTGGAGCGTTTCGCGGCAGCCAAGTCGGCCGGCTTCGAGGCGGTGGAATACCTCTTCCCCTACCCTTACGACAAGAAAGAACTGGCCGGGCTGCTCAAGACCCACGGCCTGAAACAGGTGCTGCACAACCTGCCCGCCGGCAACTGGGACGGTGGCGAGCGCGGCATCGCCTGCCACCCGGACCGCGTGGAAGAGTTCCGCGCCGGAGTCGACCAGGCCATCGCCTATGCGACGGCACTCGGCTGCCCGCAGGTCAACTGCCTCGCCGGCAAGGTCCCGGATGGCGTCAGCCGCGAGCAGGCGCACGCCACCTTCGTGGCCAACCTGAAGTTCGCCGCCGACAAGCTCAAGGCCGCCGGCCTGCGCCTGCTGATCGAGCCGATCAACAGCTACGACATCCCCGGCTTCTTCCTCAACACGACGGCCCAGGCCGCCGCGGTGCTGGACGCCGTGGGCAGCGACAACCTCTACATCCAGTACGACATCTACCATGCCCAGCGCATGGAAGGTGAACTGGCCGCCACGGTGCAGAAGCACCTGGCCCGCATTGCCCACGTCCAGCTGGCCGACAACCCGGGCCGCAACGAGCCGGGCACCGGCGAAATCAACTATCCTTTCCTGTTCCGCCATCTCGACGCCATCGGCTACACCGGCTGGATCGGTTGCGAGTACAAGCCCAAGACGAAGACCGTCGACGGCCTGGGCTGGATCACAGCATTGACCAAGTAAGAGACTGACCTGAGCAGAGACATGACCAAATCCGGACTGAAACTGGGCTTCATCGGCCTGGGCATCATGGGCAACCCCATGGCCCTGAACCTCATCAAGGGCGGCCACGTGCTGTTCGTCAACACGCGCAGCAAGGTGCCGCAGGAGCTGGTGGACGCCGGCGCCACCGTCTGCACCACGCCCGCGGGCGTGGCCGAGCGCGCCGACATCATCTTCACCATGGTGCCCGACACCCCCGATGTGGAGAAGGTGCTCTTCGGCGAGAACGGCGTGGCCCAGGGGCTGAAGGGCGCGAAGGGCAAGGTCGTGGTGGACATGAGCTCCATCGACCCGATGGCCACCAAGGAATTCGCAAAGAAGATCAACGCCCTGGGCTGCGACTATGTGGACGCGCCCGTCTCGGGTGGCGAGGTCGGTGCCAAGGCCGCCAGCCTGACCATCATGGTCGGCGCCGACGAAGCCGTGTTCGAGCGGGTGAAGCCGCTGTTCGAGCTCATGGGCAAGAACATCACCCTGATCGGCGGCAACGGCGCGGGCCAGACCTGCAAGGTGGCCAACCAGATCATCGTGGCACTCAACATCGCCGCCGTCAGCGAGGCCCTGGTCTTCGCGTCCAAGGCCGGTGCCGATCCGGCCAAGGTGCGCCAGGCCCTCATGGGCGGCTTTGCCTCCTCGCGCATCCTCGAAGTCCATGGCGAGCGCATGGTCAAGCGCACCTTCAACCCGGGCTTCCGCATCGCGCTGCACCAGAAGGACCTGAACCTCGCGCTGCAAGGCGCCAAGACGCTCAAGATGGCGCTGCCGCAGACGGCCAACGCCGCTCAGCTGATGTCGGCCTGTGCCGCCCTGGGTCACGACCAGGCCGACCACTCGGCCCTGGTCAAGGCCATCGAGGCCCTGGCCAACCACAAGGTCGCACCCGACGCCTGAACGTGCACGGCCGGGTACAGGCCCGGCCGCTGCGTGCTTCAGACGCTAGGCCGCATCGGGAGCCAGCGAGAGCATGTGCCCCAGGCGCGGATCGCTGCGGCCTGTGAGCAACTGCGCGTAGACCGCCTGCACGGCCGCGGGGCCGCGGTGCTGCTGCACCTGGATCCAGGGCCGCTGTGGATCTGCCACCGTGCCGATGAAATCCTGCCAGCCCTGCAGCATGCGCTGGTTCAGCACCGGTCCGCCCCACTCCGCGCTGCGCTTCTTGATCTGCGCCGGCGCAAAGAAGAGTGTGGCGCGCGGGCCCGGCAGATCCTTGGCACCACCGAGTTCAGACAGATGCGCGGCCCCGATGGAACAGCTGTAGCGCAGCTGCACAAAGCGGGTGTGGATCTCGCGCCGCAGCGCGGCGTTGCCCGCCAGGTCCACATAGACGCAGGGCACATCCGCGGGCAGCTGCGCGAGCTGTGCGTAACTGAGCACCTGCTGATAGCAGCCCAGGCTCTCGCAGAAGGCCACGTTGGCGTCCGAGGTCAACCCGATCACGTCGACCTCGCCACGCCGCGCCATCTGGAAGGCTGTACCGTAGGCCGTCTTGCTTGACGCGCTGGAGAGCAGCATCAAGGCCCGCCGGCCGGGCTCATCCGCCGCGCCGAAGTACCGGTTGTCGGCCAGGAAGTCGTCGACCAACCAGGACGTGATGAAGAGCGGGCGCAGCAAGGCCTGCAGGTCCTCGGTATCGGCTGTGTAAAAGGGATCGGCCGCGCAGCGCATGTACTGGTTGTAGACCGCATGCAGGCCGCCGCGGTGCGGCGCCTCGTCGAAAAAGTGCGTCGCCGACACCTTGCCCGGCGTCAGGTCCACGCTGCTGGCCATGGGGAAGTAGCCGTAGACGCGCTCGCCCACCGCCAGCGCAGCATGGCGCGACGCCTGCACCACCCCGAAGCCCCAGACCGGGATGCGGCCCCAGGCCGCGTCATCCGCCACGGGGAAGAACTGCCAGTACTGCATCGCCTCGCCCATGGCCCCGTAGGTGATGTTGTTGGTGGTGAGCGCAAAGCGTTCGATCGCCACGCGCACCTGCCCTTCGGCCAGGGGCGGCGGCGTGCCGCGGCGCAGGGTCGTGCTGCCGAGCTGGTCCTTGCGGACGAGGAAGTCGAGAGTGTCCATGGGCCGACCTTAAACCGCTGCACCGCCCGGCGCAAGCCGGGCCCGGCGCCTGCGCGACAGCTGTCGGCCCGGGACATGGCGGGGTATCATTTCGGCTCCTCTCCAGTGGAGTGACAGACTGGCATGGGCCTGTACGACGACGATCTTTCCAACACCCGGGCGCTGGTCGTCGACGGCAACCCCACCTCGCGCGCCATCCTGGTCAACCAGCTGCGCGAGTTCGGCGTGGGTTCGGTCGAGCAGGCCACGCGCGCCGTCGACGCCCGCAAGGTCCTGGAGTTCAAGGCCTTCGACATCGTGCTGTGCGAGCAGTACTTCCAGCCCGGCACCACCACCGGCCAGGATCTGCTCGACGATCTGCGCCGCAACCAGCTGCTGCCTTTCGCCACCGTCTTCATCATGGTCACGGGCGAGGCCACCTACGCCAAGGTGGCCGAGGCCGCCGAGTCGGCGCTCGACGGCTACCTGATCAAACCCCACACGGCCACCGGCCTGGCCGAGCGCCTGCATCTCGCGCGCCAGCGCAAGGCCGCGCTGGCCGACATCTTTGCGGCCATCGAGGCCGAGGACTACGAGCGCGGCGCGCGCCTGTGCCTGCAGCGCTTCGAGGCCCGCGCGCCCTTCTGGCTCTATGCCGCGCGCATCGGCGCCGAGCTGCTGATGCGCATCGAACGCTATGACGAGGCTCAGCAACTCTACGAAGCCGTGATCGCCGCCAAGACCCTGCCCTGGGCCAAGCTGGGCGTCGCGCGCTCGCAGCTCGACAAGGGCGAGCCCATGCGCGCCATCAGCACGCTGGAGAATCTGATCGGCGAAGACCCGCGCTACGCCGACGCCTACGATGTGCTGGGCCGCGCGCAGTTCGAGCTCGGCAACCACGAGCAGACGCTGGCGGCCTACAAGATGGCCTGCGCTGTCACGCCCTACTCCATCACGCGGCTGCAGAACCTGGGCCATATGTGCTTCTACAGCGGCGAGCGCGCCGAGGCCGAGAAGATCCTGGGCCAGTGCGCACGCCTGGGCCTGGACTCCAAGATGTTCGACCCGCAGACGCTGGTGCTGCTGGCCTTCGCGCGGCTGGAGGCGCAGGACCGCAAGGGCCTGCAGCATTGCCGCGACGACTTCGTCAAGCTCATCGACCGCGACGAGAAGAACCCGCGCCTGCAGCGCCTGGCCGCCACGGTGGACGCGCTCATCCTCATCCTGGACCGCCAGTTCGCGCGCGCCGTCGAGGCGGTGCGAGCCCAGGCCGGCAAGGTCAAGGCCCCGGACTTCGACGTCGAGTCCGCCACCAACCTCATCGCCCTCATGGCCCAGCTGGCCAACAAGGCCATCCAGCTCGACGACGTGGAGCCGGCGGTGGACGCCATCGGCATGCGTTTTTCGACCGGCCGCTCGATGAACGAGCTGCTGGCCGGTGCGGCCGGCGTGCATCCGCCCTATGCCGATCGCCTGCGCGTGGCCGGTAGCCACGTGCTCAAGCTGGCCGAGACGGCCCTCACACTGAGCCTGGGCGGCAACCCCTCGGGCGCCGTGCGCGACCTGCTGGCCCACGGGCACCAGACCCTCAACGCCAAGCTCATCGAGACCGCACGTCTTGTGCTGCAGCGCTACGAGGGCCGCATCCCCGAAGCACTCGAATTCGAAACTGCCGTGCAGGAATGGCGCCAGCAGTACGGCAACCCCAGCCTACGGCCCGCGCTGACCGAACAGGGCCGCGCCCCCGGCGCGCTCAACCTGCGCGCACCAGCCAAGACCGATGGCTCGCCGGCGGCCATCTTTGCCGCCGCCGAAGCCATGCACCAGGTGGCGGTGGCCATCGCCATGGAGTCCCCCCCGGCCGACGACGCGCCAGCAGGTTCGTGAAGCCCTGGCCGGCTAGAATCTAGCCCTCCGGAGGTGTGGCAGAGTGGTCGATTGCACCGGTCTTGAAAACCGGCAACGGGCAACCGTTCGTGAGTTCGAATCTCACCGCCTCCGCCAAAATTTCGCAAGTCATTGATTCCCCCATAAGTCCTTGTGGCTCAAGGACCTATTTAGGGCGGGTGTGCCGCTTGTGTGCGCCGAACGAAATCAAGACAGCGTGCCTGAGTACATCAGCCAACGCGACGACGGTCGCGGCTCAAATTCGCGTGTCCGCGTGAATCTGGTGACTACTGTGGTGCTGCCCTCTGACAACTGCTGGCACGAGGCAACTAAGGCAGTGCTTGCCCGATCCACCGCCAGAAGCGGGAGGGACCGTGCGGCCAACCCCGCAGGCGACGCGAGCCGTGCACCCGGAAGCGGGCACCGTACCGGGTTGCTCAGGTTTCGACCAAGCCTACTTCCCGGCTGCAGGAACATCCGGCACGGTCAACAGGCCGTGGCAAGGATTGACACCCAGTTGATTAGACGAACCAGCGATGCGGATATCGGCCACCCGCCATAGCTTCTCTTTGTCCTGCAGCATCACGAACTGCGCCTCGCAACTGGTGCGCACACCTTGCTCCACAACCCGTCCGCTCGGTATGTGCACCATGGCCGACGTGTTGTCAAAAGACTGGCCGTAGCCCAAGAACTTCAGGTTGCCGGACTGCGTGATGGCGGGAGCGCCCATTTTCGCGGCCACCTCGCTTTCCTCGCGGGCCAGCCACACCATCAAAGCCGAGGCTTCCATGTTGCTGAGCCCACGCTTGCCGCGCACCTTGGCCGCCGCCTCCACAAACTCGCGTTCAGCCTGCATCTTCTTGAGCTGAGGCAGGTGTTTCTCGTTCGTTTTCTGCACGGCGTCGTCCATCTGCTTCTGCAGGGCGGCGTACTGGGCCTCGTTGCGGGCCTTTTCTTGCGGGCTCAGTTTTTTCGCCCAGAGTCCGGAAGGATCGGGCCGCTTGCTGTCTTTCCACAGCACGTTCCAGCTCAGGTTCAGCAGGTCGTTGACGGTCTTGGCTTCGAGCGCATGCACCGGCTCCAGCAAGCCGATCTTCTGCAGCTCGGCGTTGAAGCGGCCTGCGTCGAACTGGCCGTTGTTGAGAGCTGCCTGCATGGCGTTGCGTACGTCTTCCCCCTGACAGGCAAACTTCTGCGCCTTGATCATCGGTGGACGGGCATCCTTGGCCCAACCGGTCTCCGGCAACGGCCGGTTGGACAGATCGACCCTGGGCACCGTGTAGCTGCGGGCCGCAACGCGCATGCGGACCGGGTCGCCCCACCTGGCCGGGTCGTTCCAGCCATCCACCACGACGGACGAACTGTACGGTCTGCCCTCTTGCCTGGCCGCCTTGGCAGCCTTCTGGGCTTCGCTGTAGGACAAGACCCGGTACTTGTTGAGGCATTCAAACTGCAGTTTCAGCTCGGTCCACTCGGGCGCCGTGGCGGACTCGTGAACCACCAACACGGGCATTTCCCAGACGCTCGTCTTGGCCATGATGTCGCCGTCTTTTCCAAGCATGGCGTCCACCTCGGTTCGTTCGGTGGTGCGGGTGATCTCGGCGAAGTACGCCTCTCGCCGGCCTGATTCGCCCTGCTGGTGAAACAGAACCCAGCCTCCCGAAGCGGGGTTGGTCAAGGCAGCCAGCAGGCACAGGCCTGCCAGTTTGGATCTATGACTCATCGCGAAGCTCCAGTCAGGCATGCGCTGCCTTGGGGACTCAGCTACCCTTGCGCTTGCAACTGGGCGGATTGGTCATGCCGAAGCTCAGCAGGTTGCCGCCGTTGATGACGCAGTTGTACTCCTTGCCATCGCGCGCCTTGACGGCGTAGAAGGTGTTGGTACCTTCCGTGCGACGGTTGAGCAGCGCCAGTTGGCCTGGCGACAGGCCAAGCACGCCTGCGGCTTCAGACTTCAGGCGGTCATCGGAGAGGCTGTTGGTAGAGCCTGCAATGCTGCCGCAGCCGCCCAGCGACATGAGCGTGGCGAATGCAAGTGTGAGGGCTTTGATCTGAGCCATTCGGGTCGTTCCTTGTGGTTGTTACGGTAATCGAACCGATGGTATGCAGCAGGCAACCGGGTTTGAATAGACCCAAAGGGCAGGTCGCCGGTGCCCTGCTATGTACCGAAGGCTTGGCCCAGAAAGGCGCGCAGCTGCATCGGTTTGACGGGCTTGGCCAGAATTCTCAGGCCCGCAACCTCGGCACGTTTTGCCTGCGCATCACCCACGTCACCAGTGACCAGCAGCGCAGGCAGTTCTCGGCCCAACAAGGCGCGCACAGTGATCACGGCATCGATACCGCTCGCACCCCCTGCGAGCCGCAGGTCGGCCAACACCACTTCGGGCTGAAAGCCATCGGCTAGTTGCTGGCGCGTGCTGGCCACGTCCTCCGCCGAACGTACCTCACACCCCCATGCAGCCAGCAGACCCGTTAGCGCAGCACGCGAGTCGGCGTCGTCTTCAACCACAAGCACTCGGCGTCGTGTCAGCAAGGTCCCGTGCGGCGCTGCTGGCGCGACGATGGCCGCTGGCGCGACATCGCACAACGGTAGCGTGATATGGAATACGCTGCCTCGCCCGAGCGTGGACTGCACCTGCACACGCAAGTCCAGCAGCTCGCTCAGGCGCTTGACGGTCGCCAGACCCAGGCCTACGCCCAGCCGTCTGTCCCGCCCCGGGTTACCCACCTGATAGAACTCTTCAAAAATGCGCGGCAGCTCGTGCTCGGCGATACCGATACCGCTGTCTTCCACACGGACCTCCACACGATCGCCCTGCACTCGGGAAGCCAGGCGCACCACGCCATGCTCCGTGTAGCGCAGTGCGTTGGACAGCAGATTGGCTAGCACCCGGGCTACCAGACGGCGATCGCTCAGCACGGTCAGTGCGGTGCTGTCGATGTCCAGCTTCAAGCCCTTGTGCCTGGCCTGCAGCTCATACGTTCGCGCCACCTCGCGCAGCAGCGTGTCAAGCGCAAATGCCTCCAGCCGAGGCACCACGCCCGCAGCATCCACCTGGGCCAGCTCGAGCAGCTCGTCAACGATCTGCGTCATGCTGTCGACGCATTCAACCAGGCGCAGCGGCACCTCGTCAGCGCGTGCTGCGGCACCGTCCTCGTTCAGCGTGTGCACGAGCAAGCCCATAGCATGCAGGGGCTGGCGCAAGTCGTGGTTGGCTGCGGCGAAGAAGCGTGTCTTCGCGTCCTGGGCCCGCTCGGCGCGCTGGTTCTCCAGCCGCAAGGCCTCGATCAGCGCCGCGTTCTTGCGCCGCTCGGCCTGCGTTTGTGCAAGAGCCTGCGCCTGTCGCCTGCCGCCCTGCAGCGCGTACAAGGCCGTGGCCACAACCATCACTGCCATCGTCAGGTGGTAGGCGCCACCAATCCAAAGATCACGCAAGGCCAGCGGGCCCATCACCGAGACGACATAGACAACGAACACCGGGTAGAAGGATGGCAGGTGCACCGCCGCGCCGACGGCGGTCGACGCCAACACGATATGCAGCAGCGACTCGGCCTCTGGTGTCGCTGGCTCAAGGAACAACAGGCAGAAGGCCCCCAGCAGCAGGCCGTGCAGCAGCGTGGTGCCAAAGGCCCAGATTTTCCAGCCACGCCGATGTGCCGGGCGTGCGAGCAGATAGCGGCGCGCACCGACGATACGTGCCAGACTGACCAGCGCGTATATCGCAAGCCATACCGAGGCTGCGTCTATGGCCGCATCACTGCGAAAACCCGTATAGACAATGGCCGCGCCGACTGTACTCATCACCGACACCATGGGCGTGTAACGGAACAGCCAGTCGATCAGCTCAGGCTCCAGCCGATCTAGCCATGCCTGCACGCGTGCGACCCCCATCTAGAGCAGCCCCTGCTCGCGTGCCCGCACCAGCAGGTGGGTGCGGTTGCGCGCGTCCAGCGCCTCCAGCAGCGCCGTGACATGCAGCTTCACCGTGCGCTCGGCAATGCCCAGCTCAAGCGCAATGCGCTTGTTGGGCTGGCCTTGCGCCAGCAGGGCCAGCACTTCCATCTGACGGGCCGTAGGCCCGGTCCCGTCTGTGACGCGTCGGGCCGCTTCGTCGAACACTTCCTCGCCGTCGGCTACGCGTTGCAACGCCACTAACAGCGCCTGGATGGATGTTGACTTGCCCAGGAAGCCGCTGGCTCCGGCCGCCCGAGCACGCAGCGCCAGCGCCGGATCTTCATCTCCCGAGATCAGCACGCGCGCAATCATCGGAAAACGCTCGCCGAAATGCCGCAGTCCAGCCAAGCCGTCGGTGTGGCCCAGGCGGTAGTCGATCAGCACAATGTCGAGGTCTGGCCTCGCGCCAGCCTGGGCCAGACCGTCCACGATGGTCGGCGCCGTGAGCACCTCGATGCCAGATCCCGTTTGGCTCAAGGCGTGGGCAAAACCCACACTGAAGAGCGGATGATCGTCGATCAGCAGAAGCTTCATCGGCGGAACTGTAACCGACGGCACGACACGGGGACCAGCTCGAAGCCGTTCACATCGGAAGAGAGTGCGCTGGATGGCGGGCACCGTCTCTCAGGACGCCGCCTCCGCCAGATTACCTGTCAGTCCATCGGCCCTTCCGCCCAGTGCGCATAGGCGAAGTTGCAGACGAAGGGCCCGCGGACCTCATGGGCCGCGCGCTGGCGCGCGAAGGCCTGTCGGAAGGCAGCATCCAGATTCCCCAGGGCCTTGGCACTTTCATAGAGTGCCTCCACATCGACCAGGATGCGCTCGCCATGGTTTTCCACGGGTACCACGAGACGGCGGCGTGATTTGGCGACCGCCATGTAGAACTCTGCCGTTGCACCGGCGATGCCGCCCGCGTGGAAGGCGTCATGGACGGCGAACTTTTCCTGCAGACTGAGCTTGAAGCGGTCGTCGGGATCGAGGCTTTCGACGTCCGCGACCACCATCGCACGCGCTACCTCGGCCAGATTCTGGGTGTGCATATCCGATCTCCTTTCGGCCCCCGAGATGGGGCCGGTGCGGGCCGGATTCAAGGGCCAGGGCCGCGGCGAGGGCGCCGAGCCCGCGCTCAGACAGGCGCCAGGCGTTGTGAGCGCACACCTTTCAGGAAAGCCGAGAGCTCTTCCGCCGGCATAGGCCGGCCGTAGTGGTAGCCCTGGGCTTCGTCGCAGCCATAGGCGAGCAGTGCCTGCGCCATCTCAGCGGTCTCCACCCCCTCGGCGATGGTGGTGAGGCTGAGGCTGTGCGCCATCTGGACCACAGCGCGCACGATGGCTGCATCGTCGGCGTTGGTGCAGAGTTCACGCACGAAGCTCTGGTCGATCTTGAGCTTGTCGATGTCGAAACGCTTGAGGTAGGACAGGCTGGAGTAGCCGGTACCGAAGTCGTCGATGGAGAGCTTGACGCCGATCTGCTTGAGACGCTTGAGGCTGGCGAGCACACCCTCGGCGTTCTGGATCAGGATGGACTCGGTCAGCTCCAGTTCGAGCAGACGCGGCTCGAGTCCCGATTCCTCGAGCGCGCGCGACACGGACTGCTCCACATCACCGCGCTTGAACTGCACCGCCGAGAGGTTGACCGCCATGGTCATGACCGGCAGGCCCATGCGCTGCCACGCCACGGCCTGGCGGCAGGCCTCGCGCAACACCCAGACACCGATGGGCACGATGAGGCCGCTGTCTTCGGCCACGGGAATGAAGCGGGCCGGCGGGATGAAGCCACGCTCGGGGTGCCGCCAGCGCAGCAAAGCCTCGACCCCGACCACCTCGCCGCGGGCCAGATCGATCTGCGGCTGGTAGTGCAGGGCCAGCTCCCCGCGTTCCTGCGCACGGTGCAAGCCGTTGCGCAGGCTCAGGTACTCGGACGCCTCGCTGTTCATCGCCGCGTCGAAGAAGCGGTAGGTGTTGCGCCCGGCCTGCTTGGCCTGGTACATCGCAAGCTCGGCCTTCTTGCGCAGGGTGTCCAGATCACGTCCATCGTCGGGGTAGATGGCCAGCCCGGCCGAGGCCGAGATCGCAAACTCCTGCCCCTGCAGCATCACCGGTTCCTGCAGCACCTCCATGAGGGCGGAGACCTGCAGTGCCATGTCGTCGGCGTGCTGCAGCTGGGGCATGAAGACGTAGAACTCGTCGCCGCCCTGACGGCTGACCACATCGGTATCGCGCACGCAGGCAGTCAGTCGCCTTGCCACCTCGCGCAGCAACGCGTCGCCGGCCTCGTGTCCCAGGCTGTCGTTGATGGCCTTGAAGTTGTCCAGGTCCAGCTCCAGCAGCACGGCACGCGTCTGCGGTGCCGCCGCGGGCCCGATCGCATGGAGAAACCGTTCCTGCAACAGACGGTGGTTGGGCAGGCCGGTCAGGGTGTCGTGGTAGGCCAGGAACTCGATGCGTTTCTCGGCGGCAAGCTGGTCCGTGATGTCGCGGCCCACGCCCTGGTAACCCAGGAACTGTCCCCCTGGGCCAAAGACCGGGCTGCCGCTGGCCACCAGGGTGCGAAAGACGCCTGGGGCCGACTCGATCTGGTAGACGAAGTCACGGAAGGTCTCGTGGCGCTCCAGCTGGCCGCGGTGCGCCTGCCATTGCTCGGGGCTGACCCCATGCACGGGCAGCTCCCAGCGCGCCTTGCCCAGCATCATGCGCTGGTCCAGCCCCAGCATGCCATGGGAGATCTGGGTGAAGCGGAACTGGGCGTCCTGCTCCCAGTAGCCATCGGCTGACAGCCCGGTCAGCGTGCGCAGGCGCCCCTCGCTCTGGCTCAGGGCCTCGTAGGGCTGGCGCACGGCCGCGACGAAGATATTGCGGTAGAGGAAGGTATAGGAAACGATCTTGAACACATGGCCGAAGATGTTCAGGAAATCCGAAGGCGCCTTGTAATTGGAGAACACGATCTCGCCCATGGCCATGATGAAGCAGGACGAGGCGAAGGCATGGTGGCGTGCGCTCTGTTGCGCATCGGCGCGGTGGATGAAGAGCAGGCCCAGCAGCACATAACCCAGAAACAGCGTGTATTCGACGTGGCGCTTGAAGCTCGTGACGCCCTCCCCCGCCACGAAGGTCGGCGGCACCAGGTGCAGACCCCAGGTGCCCAGCCAGAACAGGCCCACGCACAGCAGCGCCGCGATGCCCAGCCAGGTGTTACGCGACCACGGCAGACGCAGGCGCAGCAGCACCAGCAGCAAGGTGCACAGGACCAGGGTGCGCCCGGCGAGCCAGAAGAAGATGGCGCGTGGGGTGGAGCTCTCCGTCACGAGCTTGGGCATGCCGTCGTAGGTGAGCGCATGCACCAGATCGACAAAAGCCACCACGGTGAAGCCGGCCAGCAGGATGCCGGACTCGGGGCGCCCCTGGCTGCGCAAGTCGTGCCAGGCCACCACGGCGATGAGGATGGCCACGATGACGGCGAAGAGTTCCAGCAGCAGGTGCAGCTGCAGCATGCTGGCGGCGCGGTCCTCGAACAGGGAAAACGGCGGCAGCGCCATCGCGCCCACGAAAATCAGCAGGGCCGGCACGAGGAATCGGCCGTCACGCTGCAGATAGGTCTTCAGCTGGTCCAGCATCGTTGCTGATCGCTTGCTCAGGGCGTGGAAGTGATGGCGGCATGGTAGCCGATCGCCGCCCCTCAGCTCCAGAGATCGAGCGGCGGGTCGTGTACCACGGCCTGCAGGATGTCGCTGCGCGAGATGAAGCCCGTGAGCTTGCCGTCTTCGGCCACCACGGGCAGGCCGGGCAGGCGGGTGTCGAGCAGGACACGGGCCACGCGGCGCAGATCGGTGTCCTCGCTCACGGCGGGCACCGGACTGATCATCATGGCCGAGACCGGCTCCATGAGCAGGGCACGCCAGACCAGGGTGGGGGCATCGGGCTGGGGCAGGCGCTCCAGGTTCAGCAGCTCGGCACGTGTCAGCAGCCCCACCAGTTCACCGCTTGCAGCCAGGACAGGCGCCTGGCCCATGCCCCGTGCACCGAGCAGCTGCCAGGCCTCCAGCACGGTCATGTCCGGGCCCACGGTCTGCACCCGCCGACTCATGACGTCGGCCACGCGGCTCAGCGGATGGCGTTCCGGCCCCTGACCGCTGGCCTGGGCATAGGCCGAGAGCGCGGCGCCGGCCGCGTAGCTGCGCGCCTGCACGGGGGCCACCCTCGGGCTGCCGCTCGGCTCGGTCCCGTCCGTCTGTTCATGGGCCTGCAGGCGGCGTGCGCGCATCACGGAGCGCAAGGCATCGACACGCCAGAGGTCTTCCATGGCGCCACGGAAGATGCGCCCGCTTTCGCCGTAGATCGAGAACATGCCGTTCCTCCTCTGCACTGCCTGATCCGACTATAGCGGGCAGCGGCCTGCCCGCCAATCAGGCCGCGGAGGGCTCGGGCAGGAACAGGGCCTGCAGATCGCTGAGGAAGTCGAAACCACGCGCCGTGGGCTGCACGCGCTGCAGATCGCGTGTGATCCAGCCCTGGCGCTCGGCCTCTTCCAGTGCGCGGGCGATGGCGGTGATGGCCAGGCCGGTGCGCTCGCTGAACTCGCTGAGCGCAAAACCCTGGCGTAGGCGCAGGGCGTTGAGCATGTACTCAAAGGGCAGGTCGGCGCGTGCCACCTCTTCTTCCTGCGCGATGGCGTCGCCCGCGAGCGCGCGTTCCATGTACAGGCGCGGATCGCGCGTGCGCACCTGGCGCACCACGCGGTGCGCAAAGCTGAGCTTGCCATGTGCCCCGGCGCCGATGCCCAGGTAGTCACCGAACTGCCAGTAGTTGAGGTTGTGGCGGCAGTGATGGCCGCTGCGCGCATAGGCGGAGACCTCGTAGCGGTTCAAGCCGGCGGCGGCCGTGCGCTCGGTGATCAGGTCCAGCATGGCATAGGCGGTGTCGTCCTCGGGAACCTCGGGCGGGTGCTTGGCGAAATAGGTGTTGGGTTCGATCGTGAGGTGGTAGATCGACAGGTGGGGCGGCTGGAAGGCCAGGGCCTGGTCCACCTCGGCACGCAGGCCGTCGAGCGTCTGGCCCGGCAAGGCGTACATGAGGTCCAGGTTCCAGGTATCGAAGCTGCGCGCCGCTTCCTCCAGCGCAGCCATGGCCTGGGCGCTGTCGTGCACGCGGCCGATGCGTTTCAGATGCACATCATCGAAGCTCTGCACCCCCACCGACAGGCGCGTGACACCCGCATCGCGGAAGGCGCGGAAGCGCTCCTTCTCGAACGTGCCGGGGTTGGCCTCGAGCGTGATCTCGCAGTCGGCCGGCAACTTGAGACGGGCGCGGATGTCGGCCAGCAGGCGGTCGATGGATGCAGGGCTGAACAGACTGGGGGTGCCCCCACCAATGAAGATGCTGTGCACGCTGCGGCCCCAGATCAGGGGCAGTGCAGCCTCGAGGTCGGCCACCAATGCGTCGAGGTAGCGCTGCTCCGGCATTTCTCCATCACGCATCTCATGCGAATTGAAATCGCAGTAAGGGCATTTCTTGAGGCACCAGGGCAGGTGCACATAGAGCGAGAGCGGCGGCAGGCTGGTGAGCTGCAGTGTGCCGGGACGCAGGTAGTGCTGGATATCGCGCATCACAACCAACGCTCACGGATCAGTTCGACCATCTGGCGCGCGGCGCGGCCCCTATGACTGTTGGCATTCTTGACCTCGATGGGCAGCTGCGCGAAGGTCTGGCCGAATTCGGGGATGAACATCACGGGATCGAAGCCGAAGCCGTTCGAGCCCAGACGCTCGCGCGCAATCTCGCCGCGCACACGGCCCACGGCCACCAGGGGCTCCGGGTCGTCGGCCGAGCGCAGGGCCACCAGGGTGCTGACCATGGCGGCACGGCGGTTGCTGATGTCCTTCATCTGCTCCAGCAGGGCGGTGACGTTGTTGTCGTCACCCTTGGGGTAGCCGTATTGCGTGGCGTAGAACGCCGTGTCCACACCAGGCAGACCGCCGAAGGCGTCCACGCACAGGCCCGCGTCGTCGGCAACAGCGGGCAGGCCGCTGAGCCTGGCCGCGTGACGCGCCTTGGCCAGTGCGTTTTCAAGAAAGGTGCGGTGCGGCTCTTCGGCCTCGGGGATGTTCAAGTCCCCCTGGCGCACGAGCTCCAGGCCCAGCGGCGCGAACATGTCCTGCAGCTCGCGCAGTTTGCCGGCGTTGTTGGAGGCGAGGACGATCTTCTTCATGTCTTCAGCGCTTCGGTCTGCAGGCGCACGAGCTCGTTCACGCCCTTTTCCGCCAGGGCCAGCAAGGTATCCATCTCCTGGCGGCTGAAGGCCGCGCCCTCGGCCGTGCCCTGCACTTCGATGAAGTGACCGGCGCCGGTCATCACCACGTTCATGTCGGTGTCGCAGGCCGAGTCCTCGGTGTATTCCAGGTCCAGCAGCGGCGTTCCCTGCACGATGCCCACCGAGATGGCCGCAACCTGGCCGGTGATGGGCGAGGCCTGAATCTTGCCGGCAGCCAGCAAAGTACTCACCGCGTCCTGCGCGGCGACGAAGGCGCCCGTGATGGCGGCGGTGCGCGTGCCGCCATCGGCCTGCAGCACATCGCAATCGAGGGTGATGGTGCGCTCGCCAAGCTTGGCCAGATCGAAGACAGCGCGCAAGGAGCGGCCGATCAGGCGCTGGATCTCCTGCGTGCGGCCGCTCTGTTTGCCACGTGCGGCCTCACGGTCGCTGCGTGTATGGGTGGCGCGCGGCAGCATGCCGTATTCGGCCGTGACCCAGCCCTCGCCGCTGCCCTTCTTGTGCGGCGGCACACGCTCTTCCACCGATGCCGTGCACAACACCTTGGTGTGGCCGAACTCGATGAGCACCGCGCCTTCGGCGTGCATGGTGTAGTGGCGCGTGATGCGCACGGGGCGCAGCTGGTCGGCGGCGCGGCCGCCCTGACGGAGATATGAGCTCATGGCATTCCTGCGGGTAAGAAGACCGGGCCACGGAGCCCGGGATGTCAGCCGTTGCGGCGCGCGGCCGTGCGGCGGATGGCCTCGTTGATCTCGGCAATCGAGCGCTCGATGGCTTCGTCGTCCAGATCTTCAACCAGCGAGGAATCAACCACACCGGCCTGCACGGTGGAGGCGAAGACGCCGTCGTTGATGCTGTCGGTGGAGACACTGCCCTGAGTCTCCTCGAAGCTGTCGGGCGTCTCCCACTCCATGGCGATCACCGTCACGTTGTCGCTGGCGCTGCCGGCCTTCTCCAGTGCCTTCTCGACGAGATCGGGCACGGCGCGCGAGACCTGCTTGAGGCCGAGGTCGTAGGTGATCTCCACGTCCGACAGCGCGCTCCACAGGCCGTCGGAGCACAGGAGGATGCGGTCGCCCTGCTGCAGATTGACCGGGCCCATGACGTCGAACACCGGGTTGGCCGGCGACCCCAGACAGGTGAAGAGCACGTTGCGATTGGTCTTGTCGCCGGTCTTGGCGCCCGGCGGAACCTCGTCCTGGCGCTGCTCCATGTAGGAGTGGTCACGCGTGCGCGCGAGCATCTCGCCGTCACGCACCATGTACAGCCGCGAATCGCCGCAATGCACCCAGCTCACACGATCGCCCTGGACCAGGGCCGCGACAAAGGTGGTCCGCGGCGTGTCCAGCATGTGGTTGTGCGCAGCGTAGGCCAGGATCTGGCGGTGGGCCAGCAGCACGGAGGAGGCCAGGAAGGCCCGCGGATCCTTGATGCCGGTCTTGGCTTCCTGCTGGAAGGCGGCCGACACGACCTGCAGCGCAAGCTGCGCGGCGACTTCGCCCTCGGGGTGCCCCCCCATGCCGTCGGCCAGCAGGAACAGTGCTGCATCCCGCGTGTAGCAGTAGCCCATGCGGTCTTCGTTGGTGGCGCGGCCACCCCTGCGGCTGACCTGGAAGACGGAGAATTTCATTTCGGTCTGGCCGCGGCGACGCCGGTCACACTTTTGACGCTTTTCTTGGTATCCGCCACCATGGTGTCGAACTGCAGGCGCACCTTCTCGGCCATGGACAGCTTGGTATAGCGTCGCTCGCCTTCACGGCTGAGTTCCTTCTGCAGGGCGAACACCGACTGCGGACGCGAGAGCGGGTCCAGCGCCATGGTCCACTCGACCACCTCGATCAGGTTGTCGGAGTAGACGCCGCGCAGACGGGCCAGCGCCGTGGTCAGGCGGTCCTTCTCCAGGCGCTGCGGCGCCTCGTTGGGCGGGTAGCCCTGCATGCAGGCATAGATGCAGGCACCGATGGCGTAGATGTCGGTCCAGGGCCCCATGGCCGCGTCGCGCCGGTACATCTCGGGCGCGGCGAAACCGGGCGTGTACATGGGGCGGATGAAGTTGCCTTCCTTGCTCAGCACCTCGCGCGCGGCGCCGAAGTCGATCAGCACGGAACGGTTGTCGTCGGTGATGAAGATGTTGGCCGGCTTGATGTCCAGGTGCAGCATCTTGTGCTGGTGCACGATGCGCAGGCCGCGCAGGATCTCGTCGAACAGCGAACGGATGGTCGATTCGCGGAACACCTTCTGCTGCTTCTGGTCGCGTGCGGTGATGATGAAGTCCTGCAGGGAGGCGCCCTCCAGGTAGTTCATCACCATGTAGACGGTCTCGTTCTCGCGGAAGAAGTTCAGCACGCTGACCACGGAGGGGTGCGAGATCTGGGCCAGCGAGCGGCCTTCCTCAAAGAAGCTCTTGAGACCCAGACGGTAGAGCGAGAGCTTCTCGGTCGTGACCTGGGGCAGCAACTCGCCGGGCGCGCGCGTCACCAGCGATGCCGGCAGGTATTCCTTGATGGCCACCTGCTGGCCCTCGGGATCGATGGCCAGGTAGACGACGCCAAAGCCGCCGGCCGCCACCTTGCGCACGATGCGGTAGCCACCGATCTGGGTTTCCGGGGATAGCGGTGCTGGTTTGACCTTGGACATATTTATGGGGTTGCAGCCCGGAGCCCGGGCCCAATCCGGTTATTCTCGGGGTCGTCTGACAGATCAAGAATACGCCATGCCAGTTTACAGCATGACCGGCTACGCCAGCGCCCAGCGCGGCGCGGCAGCACAGGCCGAGTCCGGCAATTCCGCACGTCTGGGCCTGGAAATCCGCTCGGTCAACGGCCGCTTCCTCGACCTCACGCTGCGCCTGTCCGAAGAGCTGCGCGCGCACGAACCTGCCTTGCGTGAAATGGTGCAGGGCCGGCTCAAGCGCGGCAAGGTCGAACTGCGCGCCTTTCTCGAAAGCGCGGGCGACAACGCCGTGGCCGAACCCAGCCCGCGGCTGATGCAGCGCCTGGGCGCGCTGCAGGACAGCGTGCAGGCCTGGCTGCCCGATGCGCGCGCGCTGAGCGTGGCCGACATCCTCAAGCTCGCCGCGGGCGAACGCGGTGGCCACCAGGACTGGGGCCCAGCCTTACAGGAACTGGCCACGCAGGCACTGGACGCACTGGTCGAGGCGCGCCGACGCGAGGGCGAGCGCCTGTCCGGCATGCTGCTGGGCCACATCGGCCAGCTGCGGCAGCTGGCCACCCAGGCCGGGCCGCTGGTGCCGCAGCTCGTGGAACAGCAAAGACAACGCTTTCTCGAGCGCTGGCAGGAAGCCATGGCCCTGACGGACGGCGCTACCCCGCCGCAGGCCGCGCAGGAACGCGCTCTGACCGAGGCCACGGCCTATGCCATCCGCATCGACGTGGCCGAGGAGCTCACGCGCCTGGCCTCGCACCTGGACGAAATCGAACGCCTGCTGAA
This sequence comes from Hylemonella sp., assembly GCF_027532185.1. Lineage (GTDB taxonomy): Bacteria > Pseudomonadota > Gammaproteobacteria > Burkholderiales > Burkholderiaceae_C > Hylemonella. The sequence continues at coordinate 733,768 of NZ_JAPZSV010000003.1, forward strand.
AAAAGGTGGCGAAGTCGGCAAGCGCCTGGACTTCCTGATCCAGGAACTGCACCGCGAGGCCAACACCCTGGGCTCCAAGTCGGCCACGCTGGAACTGACCCGCATCTCGGTGGACATGAAGGTGCTCATCGAGCAGATGCGTGAGCAGGTGCAAAACCTGGAGTAGGACCTCACCATGGATTACCCCGGCAACCTCTTCGTCATCGCTGCCCCCAGCGGGGCCGGCAAGTCCAGCCTGGTCAAGGCCTTGCTGGCCCAGGATGCGCGGCTGCAGCTCTCGGTGTCGCACACCACCCGCGCACCGCGCGGGCAGGAGCAGAACGGGCGCGAGTACTACTTCGTCTCGCCGGCCGCCTTTGACGCCATGGTCCAGGCCGACGCCTTCGTCGAATGGGCCCATGTGCACAACCACCGCTACGGCACCTCGCGCCAGGCCATTGCCGACCAGATCCTCGCCGGCGCCGACATCGTGCTGGAGATCGACTACCAGGGCGCCATGCAGATCAAGAGGCTATTCCCGGCTGCGGCCATCATCTTCATCCTGCCACCCAGCTGGGAAGAGCTGCGCGCGCGACTGGTCAAGCGCGGCGAGGATGCCGAGGACGTGATCGCCCTGCGCCTCAAGAATGCGGCCGAGGAGATGGCCCAGGCGCCGAATTTCGACTTCGTTATAATCAACGACTTGTTCGAGCGTGCCCTGGCCGACCTGCAGCTGGTCGTCAACGCCCAGCGGCTGCGGTATCCGGCCCAGCGCCGGTCCCGTCCCGAGACTTTCCAGGCGCTGCGCCTGCCCTGATGCCGGTTGTCCCGGCCCACTGGAGTTACACAACATGGCCCGTATCACCGTCGAAGACTGCCTTGAGAAGATCCCGAACCGCTTTCAGCTCGTGCTGGCCGCGACCTACCGCGCCCGCATGCTGAGCCAGGGCCATGCGCCCAAGATCGAGAGCAAGAACAAGCCCGGCGTGACCGCCCTGCGCGAAATCGCCGAAGGCAAGGTCGGCCTGGAAATGCTCAAGAAGGTCCCGACCTGAGTCCGGCCCTCACCCGCTGAAAAAGCACCGTTCGCGGTGCTTTTTTATTGCCCGGCGGCAGCCGACCGCTTGGCGCTATATATTCGAGGGGTGAGCGCTCTCTTGCACGCCCCTACTGCCGCCCCCGTCGCCCCGGGTCTGACCGACCAGGCGGATCCGGCTGCGGCCAACGCGGCGGCGGCCAGCTTTGCCAGCCTGACCGCCCGGCTGGACTACCTCAGCCCCGTGGATCTCGAGCAGGTGCGCCAGGCCTACCGCTATGCCGACGAGGCCCACCTGGGCCAGTTGCGCAACAGCGGCGAGCCCTACATCACCCACCCGATTGCCGTCGCCGCCCAGTGCGCCGACTGGAAGCTCGACGCCCAGGCCCTGATGGCCGCGCTGCTGCACGATGCGCTCGAGGATTGCGGCATCAGCAAGGCCGAGCTCATCGAGCGTTTCGGATCGCCGGTGGCCGAACTGGTGGACGGTCTGACCAAGCTGGACAAGCTGCAGTTCGACACCCGCGAGGAAAGCCAGGCCGAGTCCTTCCGCAAGATGCTGCTGGCCATGGCGCGCGACGTGCGCGTCATCCTGATCAAGCTGGCTGATCGCAGCCACAACATGCGCACGCTCTCGGACGTACCACGCGCCAAATGGGCGCGCATCGCCTCCGAGACGCTGGAGATCTACGCCCCGATTGCCTATCGCCTGGGCCTGAACCAGACCTACCGTGAACTGCAGGAACTCTCCTTCCAGCACCTGCGTCCCTGGCGTCACAACGTCCTGTCCAAGGCCCTGGAGCGCGCACGCAGCCGCCGGCGCGATCTGATCGGCAAGGTGCACAAGGAGGTCGAGGCCGCGTTCGAGACGGCGGGCATGCCCATCCGCATCGCCGGGCGCGAGAAGACGCTGTACTCCATCTACCGCAAGATGGACGAGAAGCACCTGAGCTTCGCGCAGATCACGGACATGTACGGCTTTCGCATCGTCGTACCCACGCTGGCCGACTGCTACACGGCCCTGGGGACGCTGCACCAGCTCTACAAGCCGGTGCCCGGCAAGTTCAAGGACCACATCGCCATCCCCAAGGTCAACGGCTACCAGTCGCTGCACACCACCCTGGTCGGGCCCTCGGGCGTGAACGTGGAATTCCAGATCCGCACCGAGGCCATGCACGTGGTGGCCGAGTCCGGCGTCGCCGCGCACTGGCTCTACAAGGCCAATGAGCCCGACAGCCTGATGACCGCGCGTCTGGGCGCGCAGTGGCTGCAGTCCCTGCTGGACATCCAGAACGAAACCCGCGACGCGGCCGAGTTCTGGGACCACGTGAAGGTGGACCTGTTTCCCGAGGCGGTCTACGTCTTCACGCCCAAGAGCAAGATCATCTCGCTGCCGCGTGGCGCCACGGTGGTGGACTTTGCCTATGCCATCCACAGCGACATCGGCGACCGCACCATGGCCGCGCGCATCAACGGCGAACAGGTGCCGCTGCGCACCGAGCTCAAGAACGGCGACGTGGTCGAGGTCGTCACCTCCTCCGTGTCCGCCCCCAACCCGGCCTGGCTGAGCTTTGTACGCACGGGCCGCGCGCGGTCCAAGATCCGGCACCATCTCAAGACCCTGGCCCAGGCCGAGTCCGAAGGCCTGGGCGAAAAGCTGCTGCTGCAGGCCCTGCGCGCCGAAGGCATTGACCGCTTCCCCACCGACGACGATAGCGCGCGCGCCGGCATCTGGGACAAGCTGCTGCGCTTCACGGGCAACCGCAGCCGCTCCGAATTGCTGATGGACATCGGTCTGGGCAAGCGCATTGCCAGCATCGTCGCCAAACGCATGGCCACCCTGCTGGCCGAAAGCGGCGAAAAGCCCGATGCCGTGCTGCTGAGCCGGGAGCGTTTCATCGCACAGGAATCGGCAGGCCACGCCCCGGTCACGGTCGACGGCAGCGAGAACGCCTCCGTCCAGTACGCGACCTGCTGCCGCCCCATACCCGGCGACGCCATCGTGGGTTATCTGGGTCGTGGTGAAGGTCTGGTCGTACACACAGCCGACTGCGCCATTGCACGCAAGCTGCACCACAAGGACAGCGAGCGCTTCATCGGTGTGGAGTGGTCGGATGAGCCGACACGCCCCTTCGAAACGGCAGTCGTGGTCACGCTCAACAACGGCAAAGGGGTGCTGGCCCGGGTGGCCTCGGCCCTGGCCGGCGCGGAAGCCGACATCACCCATATCGACATGGGGCAGGAAGCCGCCATGGAAACCATCGACCTGCGCTTCGTGATCGCCGTGCGCGACCGCGTGCATCTGGCCGATGTGCTACGCACCCTCAAGCGCACTCCTTCGGTGCTGCGCGCGCGGCGCGGCAGCGCCAACGTCTGATTCAGGCTGGCGCGGCCGGTGCCGGGTACTGCACGGCCAGCACTTCGATCTCTTCCACACCCACCGGCGTGACGAGCTTGAGCACATCGCCCACGCGTGCCTTGAGCAGGGTACGGGCCACCGGGGCGATCCAGCTCACCTGCCCCTGCAGACTGTCGGCTTCGTCAATGCCCATGATGGTGATGGTGCGCTCGGTGCCCGCCGCGTCGGCATAGCGCACGGTGGCGCCGAAAAACACCTGATCGCTGCCGTGGTGCACGCTGGGGTCGGTGACCTCGGCGATCTCCAGCCGCTTGGTCAGAAAGCGGATGCGGCGATCGATCTCGCGCAGGCGTTTCTTGCCGTACAGATAGTCGCCATTCTCGGAGCGATCCCCGTTGCTCGCCGCCCAGTGCACCACTTCGACCACCTTGGGCCGCTCGACGTCGATCAGCGCCATCAACTCGGCGCGCAGGCGCGCGTAGCCAGCCGGGGTGATGTAGTTCTTGCCGCCAGCGGGCAGGGCCGGCAGCTGGCCGTCCTCGTCGTCGTCCGTGTCGGTTTCGCGGGTGAAGGCCTTGCTCATGGCGGGTTCCTGGAACCGGATAGTCTGGGCTGCAAGAAAAAAGCCTGCAACTTTGCAGTTGCAGGCTTTTCCGTTTTGGTGCGGCTGGCAGGATTCGAACCCACGACCCCTTGGTTCGTAGCCAAGTACTCTATCCAACTGAGCTACAGCCGCGAAGACCGAGATTGTAGCACGACTTTCTGAACGCTTGCGCAGGCCCGCCCAGACCCCGCCAGCGCACAGGAACGTGCGGAAATTCCCCACAGCCTGGCGCGCATGCGCTAGGCTTGCATAAAAATCAAAAGGAGACCTTCACATGCATGGATTGCCCCGTCGCGCCAGCCTGCTGGCCGCACTCTGCCTGGGCCTGCTTCAAGCCCCGGCGCAGGCCCAGATCAACACGACACCGGTACGCATCGGGCTGATCTTTCCGCTCACAGGCGGATCCTCGGACATGGGCAACAGCGCTCTGGTCGGAGCCCAGGTGGCGGTGCAGGAAATCAATCAGGTCGGTGGCTATCTGGGCCGCCCCATCGAACTCGTGGTGCGTGACGACGAGGCCAACAACGACGTCGGACTGAAACACGCACAGGATCTGGTGCTGAAAGAGAAGGTGATCGCCACCATCGGCTTTTGCAACACCGGCGTCGCCATGAAGGCGCTCGACGTCTTCCAGGAAAACAAGCACCCCCTGTTTGTGACCTGCGCCACGGGCTCGGCCATCACCGCCAAGTATCCGGCCGCCCAGAGCTTCATCTTCCGCACCTCGGCGCCAGACCAGCACCAGACGCAGTTTCTGATCGACGAGATCGTCAAGCGCGGGCTGACCAAGGTCGCCCTGCTGGTCGACACCAGCGGCTACGGCGACGCTGGCCTCAAGGACCTCGAGGCGGCGCTCGGGCGCGCCGGACTCAAACCCCAGGCCGTGGTGCGCTTCAAGGTCGGCGTGAAGTCGCTGGAGGAAGAGATCCGGCAACTGCGTGACAGCGGCGCAGATGCCCTGATCGGCTGGACGGTGGGCCCGGAGCAGGGTGTGATCTCCGCCAGCCGCGCGGCCGTGGGCTGGAAAGTGCCGCAGTTCGGGCCTTGGGGCCTCTCTCACGCATCGGCCTTCAACGTGTCCGGCGGCAAGGTCGAAGGCGCGCTGATGGTACAGACCGTGCTGCCCAACATCTTCATGGAGCGCAACAGCACCTTCCTGCGCAATTACGGCAAGCTGCGCAAGGAGCAGCCCATCGGCTCGATGATGTCGGCCGCACAGACCTACGATGCCGTCAACCTGCTGGTACGCGCCCTGTACGACACACAGGGTGCCCTCAGCGGCCCCGGCATCAAGAAGGCGCTGGAAAACCCCAGCAGCGTCTACCGCGGCGTGGTCACCACCTACGATCGCCCCTATTCCGACAAGGACCATGACGCCATCACCCCCAACATGCTCTGGCTGGGTACCTGGCGCAACGGGGAGCGCGCCTATCACTACAAGGAAGACGAGAAGCGCGCGACAGTGATCCGGCGCAAGCAGTGAGGGCCGGAAGTGGTAGGGCGTGCTGGGCTCGAACCAGCGACCAAGGGATTATGAGTCCCCTGCTCTGACCAACTGAGCTAACGCCCCGACCGAAGCCGGGATTGTACGGGCCTCCCCAGCCCTTACTTGCTCTGGCTCAGGGCGTTGCCCAGCAGCCGGGACGTGATGTCCACGATCTGGATCATGCGGTCGTAAGGCATGCGCGTGGGGCCGATCACCCCCAGCGTGCCCACCACCTGGCCGTCGACTTCGTAGGGGGCGCTGACCACGGAGAGCTCCTCGTAGGGCACGACCTGGCTCTCGCCACCGATGAAGATGCGCACGCCCTCGGCCTGGCCCGCGATGTCGAGCAGACGCATGAGCTGGGCCTTCTGCTCGAAGAGATCGAAGGCGCGGCGCAGATGGCTCATGTCGCTCGAAAAATCGGACACCGCCAGCAGGTTGCGCTCTCCAGCGATCACCACCTCGTCCTGGGCCTGGCTCATGGCCTCGGTGCCGACGGTCACGGCCGCCTGCATGAGGGTGGCGATCTCGGCGCGCAGCTTGTCCACCTCGCCCTGCAGGCGCTCGCGCACCTGCTCCAGCGTCAGGCCCATGTAGTGGGCGTTGAGGTAGTTGGCGGCCTCGATCAGCTGGGAGGATGCGTAGTCGGTCTCGGTGAAGATCACGCGGTTCTGCACATCGCCTTCGGGCGACACCAGGATGACCAGGATGCGTCGCTCGGACAGGCGCAGGAATTCGATGTGGCGAAACACCGAGGAGCGACGCGGCGTCATGACCACCCCGACAAACTGCGAGAGCGAGGACAGCAGGTTGGCAGCGTTGGAGATGACCTTCTGCGGCTGGTCGGGTGCCAGGCTGGGCGTCGCGATGTGCTCACGCTGCGCGGTCAGCATGGTGTCGACGAAGAGGCGGTAGCCGCGGGCCGTGGGCACGCGCCCGGCCGAGGTGTGCGGGCTGGCGATCAGACCCAGCTCCTCCAGGTCGGACATCACGTTGCGGATGGTTGCCGGCGAGAGCTCCAGACCCGAAGCGCGCGACAGCGTGCGCGAGCCGACCGGTTGCCCTTCGGCAATGTAGCGTTCCACCAGCGTTTTCAGCAACAACTTGGCGCGGTCATCGAGCATGGAATCATTTTAATGATCTAATTTCCCCATGACTTCGACATTCCGCCAGGTGGCCCTGATCGGCAAATACCAGACCGCGAGCGCCGCCGGGACGGGCAGCCGCAGCCGGCCGGCCCTGGCCGATATCGCGGCCCTGCTGCAAGCCCAGGGCTGCACCGTGGTACTGGAAGAGCAGACCGCCTCCAACGCCGGGCTGAACGACTACGCGACAGAGGATCTGGAAGCCATCGGCCGTCAGTGCGACCTGGGTCTGGTGGTGGGCGGTGACGGCACCATGCTGGGCATCGGCCGCAAGCTGGCCAGTTCCGGGGTGCCGCTGATCGGCATCAACCATGGCCGCCTGGGCTTCATGACCGACATTCCTTTCGGCAGCTTCGAAACGGTGCTGCCGCCCATGCTGCGCGGCGAGTATGAGGAGGAGCGCCGCCAGCTCATGCGCGCACGCGTGCTGCGGCAAGGCGAATGCGTCTTTGATACCCTGGCCATGAACGATGTGGTGGTGCACCGCGGGAACACCTCGGGCATGGTGGAGCTGCGAGTGGAGGTGGACGGCCACTTCGTGGCCAACCAGCGCGCCGACGGTCTGATCGTGGCCACACCCACCGGCTCCACCGCCTATTCGCTGTCAGCTGGCGGCCCCATCCTGCACCCGTCCATCCCGGGCTGGGTGATGGCGCCGATCGCCCCGCACACCTTGTCCAACCGCCCCGTGGTGCTGTCCAGCGACTCCGAGGTGGCCATCGAGATCGCCTCGGACCGTGAGGCGATTGCCAATTTCGACATGCAGTCCCTGGCTGCGCTGCAGCAGGGGGACCGCATCATCGTGAGCCGCTCCGAGCACAGTGTGCGTTTCCTGCACCCGCGTGGCTGGAGCTATTTCGACACCCTGCGGCAGAAGCTGCACTGGAACGAGGGAATCACGGGACCATGAGCCTCAAACGCATCGTTCTGCGCGATTTCGTCATCATCGACGAGCTCGATCTGGAGCTCGACAAAGGTTTCACCGTGCTCACGGGCGAGACCGGTGCGGGCAAGTCCATCCTGATCGATGCGCTGCAGCTCGTCACCGGCGCACGCGCCGACACCGGCCTGATCCGCGAAGGCGCCGGACGGACCGACGTGAGCGTGGAGTTCGACGACTGCACGGCCCTGCAGGGTTGGCTCGAAGAAGCCGGCTTCGATCCCGGCTTCGACCCGGGCGCCACGCTGCTGCTGCGCCGCACGGTGGATACCCAAGGGAAAAGTCGCGCCTGGATCAACGGCAGCCCGGCCACTGCCACCCAGCTGCGCGAGCTCGGCGAGCGGCTCTTCGATATCCATGGCCAGCATGCCTGGCAGAGCCTGACGCGTGCCGAGGCCGTGCGCGGGCTGCTCGACGCCTATGCACAGCTCGACACCAGTGCCCTCACAGAATGCTGGACGCAGTGGCGCGCCGCCCTGCACACACTGGACGAAGCGCGCAAGGCCCAGGACACGCTGCAGCGTGAACGCGAACGCCTGGGCTGGCAGATCGGCGAGGTCGAGAAGCTTGCCCCCCAGCCCGGCGAATGGGACACGCTCAACACCGACCACAGCCGCCTGGCCCATGCCCAGGCCCTGATGGATGCGGCCCAAGGCGCACTGGACGCGCTCGACGGTGAAGAAGGCGGCGCCAACCAAGCCCTCGACCAGGCCCGCCAGACGCTACAGAATCAGGAGCATCTGGAGCCTGAATTCAAATCTCTCGTCGAGGTGCTGAACTCCAGCCTGGCCCAGGTGGAAGACAGCGTGCACACGCTGCGCGCCTACCTACGCCGCACCGACCTGGACCCGGAGCGCCTGGCCGAGCTCGATACCCGCATGACGCAGTGGATGTCGCTCGCGCGCCGCTACAAACGCGCGCCCGAGGAACTCGCCGCGACCCTGGCCGGCTGGAAAGAAGAGCTGGCCCGGCTCGACGCAGCGGCTGATCTGGCCAGCCTCGAAGCCGCGGAGCAGCAGGCCCAGGCCGCCTATCTGAAGACAGCGCAGGCCGTCTCGCAGGCCCGCGCCGTGGCCGCGCCCAAGCTGGCCCAGGCCATCACCCAGGCCATGCAGGGCCTGGGCATGCAAGGCGGGCGCTTCGAGGTGCAGCTGCACAAGGCCGAACATCCCATGCAGAGCGGCCTGGAAGACGTGCATTTCCTCGTGGCCGGCCATGCCGGCAGCACACCACGCCCGGTGGGCAAGGTGGCTTCGGGCGGTGAGCTCTCGCGCATCGCACTGGCCATCGCAGTGACGACCAGCCAGCTGGGCTCGGCCCAGACCTTGATCTTCGACGAGGTGGATTCAGGCGTGGGCGGGGCCGTGGCCGAGACCGTGGGCCGCCTCATGAAGCAGCTCGGGCGCGACCGACAGGTGCTGGCCGTGACCCACCTGCCCCAGGTCGCCGCCTGTGCCGACCACCACCTGGTCGTGGCCAAGCAGCGCCAGGGGCAGACCACGCTGAGCCAGGTCGGCCTGGTGCAGGGCGAAGCCCGCGTGGGCGAGATTGCCCGCATGCTGGGCGGCGAGCGCCTGTCCAGCACCACGCTGGCCCACGCCAAGGAAATGCTGCAGGGCCAGGGCTGAGCACACGATGGAGATCGTCCTCATCACCGGCATGTCCGGCTCCGGCAAGTCGGTGGCGCTCCATGCGCTGGAGGACGCGGGCTATTACTGCGTCGACAACCTGCCGCCCGAGTTGCTGCAGGCCCTGGTCACGCTGGAGCAGCAGCATGCCGCCAAGCGGGTGGCCATCGCGATGGACGTACGCAGCGCCACCTCGCTGCCCCTGGTACCGGCGCAACTGACGGCGCTGCGCCAGCAGGGCATCACGGTCAAGCCTCTGTTTCTCGACGCCTCGACCGAAACCCTGATGCGCCGCTACTCGGAGACGCGGCGCCGGCATCCCTTGTCGCAAGCCGTGGGCGAAGCCGATGATCTGAGCCGCGTGCTGACCGAGGCCATCGAACTCGAACGCGAGCTGCTGGCTGATCTGCGCGAGCAGGCCCAGGTCATCGACACCAGCCTGATCCGCCCCTCGCAGCTGCAGGGCTATGTCAAGGACGTGATGCGCCTGCCCGGCAGCCCGCTGACCCTGGTCTTCGAGTCCTTCGCCTTCAAGCGCGGTATCCCGGTGGATGCAGACTATGTCTTCGACGTGCGCATGCTGCCCAACCCGCATTACGAACCCGAGCTGCGCCCGCTCACGGGCCGGGACGCACCTGTGGTGGACTTCCTGCGCGCCCAGCCCGAGGTCCTGCGCATGCGCGAGCACATACTGTCTTTTCTGGAGCAGTGGCTGGACGCGCTCTCGCACAACCACCGCAGCTATGTGACCGTGGCCATCGGCTGCACGGGCGGCCAGCACCGCTCGGTCTATCTGGTGGAGGAGCTGGCGCGGCATTTCGGCGCGCGCTGGCAGACCCTGCGGCGCCACCGCGAGCTCGGCTGAACCTCAACCCTGCTGCAAAAGCTTGCGCACAGGCGCAGGCAAACCCAAAACAGGCCAGGTGTCGGCCGACTGCCAGCCACCGAGTTCCGACAACTTGACCTGGGCCGGCAACTGCACACGCACAGGATGCAAATGCAGATCCTTGTGTGTGAGCACATGGGTGAAGACGGGCAGATCTTCCAGCCGGCCCCGGTAAGTCGCCGGCACTGCCGCACGCAGCTCGGCATCGCTGTCGTACAGCTCCAGGCAGTAGAGCCCGGCCCACACGCCCGGCGCAGGCCGCTGTCGCAGCCAGACCGCGCCATCGCGTGTCTGCGCCCATAGCAGCCAGAGCGACTGGGCCGTGCGCTTGAGCTTGCGTGTCTTGACGGGATAGTGTTCGGGCCGCTCTTCCTGAAGGGACACGCAGAACCCGGCCGCAGGACAGGCCGTACAGGCCGGCTTGCGCGGCAGGCAGACGGTGGCGCCCAGGTCCATCACCCCCTGGGTGTAGCGCGGCATGGTGTTGCTCAGATCGCGCTGCGGCAGGAGCTCGGTGGCGAGCTGCCACAGCGCGCGTTCGTTCGCCCCCTGGGCCAGATCAGCACCAAAGCCCAGCACCCGCGTGAGCACGCGCTTCACATTGCCATCGAGGATGGCGACCCGCTCGCCAAAGCAGATCGAGGCAATGGCTGCCGCCGTGGACGGGCCGATGCCCGGCAGTTCCTGCAGCTGCGCCGCCGTGTGCGGGAAGACGCCGCCATGCCGCGCCACCACTTGGACGGCACAGGCGTGCAGGTTGCGCGCACGGCTGTAGTAGCCCAGGCCGCTCCAGAGCGCCAGCACGTCATCCAACCCGGCCGCGGCCAGGGCTTGCACATCGGGGAAACGCTGCAGAAAGCGCGCGTAATAGTCACGCACCGTGACCACCTGGGTCTGCTGCAGCATGATTTCCGACAGCCAGACGCGGTAGGGATCACGCGTGCCCTGCCAGGGCAGATCCCGGCGGCCGTGGCGGGCCTGCCAGCGCAGCAGCTGCTTGGCCCAGCCCTCGGGCAGTTTCACACGGAAAAGGGACGCCGGAGAACGCGGTCGGCTCACGAGGCCTGCAACTCGGCCGCCACCGTGTCCTTGGGCTTGGTGACGTCCTGGGCGCGGATCAGGTAGGCCGTGAGCTCGAGCAGCTTGGTGTCCAGCTGGTTCAGGGCCTTGAACTGGCCATCGATCTCGCCGATGCGCTCGTCCAGGCCGCCGGCGGCCTGCTGGATGCGATCGATGGCCTCCAGGCGGCGGCTGAAATTGCGGCGACGCTCGCGCAGCTGCGCGTCAAGCTGGGCCGCGGCCGATTTGCTCCAGAGCTCGACATCACCGAGCGCGGCCTGGTAGACGCTGCGCAGGCGCGTCGCCAAGGCGCGTACCAGACGGTCGGCGAACTCGGGCTGGGCCAGGCGGAAGGCGTTGCCCAGGCCCAGGTATTGCAGATGACCGCGCTCGACCTGGTCGAGGCTGTCGATATAGGGCTGCATCTTCGGCTCCGCCGGCGGCTGCAGGGAGAAGCCTTGCTCGGCATTGAGCTGCTTGAACGAGGCATCCAGCATGGTCTGGATCTCGGCCGTGAGCGCCTGCACATGGCGCAGGTTTTCGCGCAGGCGGTCGAAGGTATCACCGTAGGACTTCTTGACGCCGAGCTTGAGGCCCGTCTGCAGCAGCGACTGCATGAGCTGGTTCATCTCGCGCTTGAGGTTCTTGCTGCTCAGCAGGCCGAACACATCGCGCAGCAGCTTGAGGTGCACCGAGCGGACGGCGTGGATCTTGGCGCCAGCGCGGTCGAATTCGGCCTGTTCCTGCGAGATGCGCAGTCGCATGTGCTTGATGACGGCCGCGTTCTTGCCCTGCAGGCCCTTGAGCTCGAGCATCTGCTCGTTGAGATCGCGGCGGCGGATGTTGAGTACGCGACCCACCTCCAGCTGCAGATCGGAAATGCCGACGGCCACGGCAGCGCCCAGGATGCGCTGGCGCTGACCCATGATGCGCTGCGCCAGCACCTCCTCCAGCGCGGGCAGGCAGCTGGCCTGCAAGAGCTTGGCGTCGTCGGTGACCTTGCCGACCAGACCCTTCTGGGCCGACACGGGCAGCACCTGCTCGCGGGACAGGCCGAGGATCTCGGCCGTGGTGGCGCGTTGACGGTCGATCTGCATCTGGATCTGGGCCGGCGAACTCAGCGCATCCCAGAGCGAATCGATCTTGTTGAGCACGACCAGGCGTGTGTCGGTACCGACGGCCGACTCGGTGATCAGGTGCTCGCGCCAGATCTCCAGATCGGACTTGGTGACCCCGGTATCGGCGCCCAGGATGAACACGACGGCATGGGCCTGGGGCACCAGACTCACCGTCAGCTCGGGCTCGGCGCCGATGGCGTTGAGCCCCGGCGTGTCCAGGATGACCAGACCCTGCTTGAGCAACGGATGCGCGATGTTGATCAGGGCATGGCGCCACTTGGGCACCTCGACCCGGCCCTGGGCATCCTGCAACGGTGTATCGCCCGGATTCTGGCTGCTCCAGAAACCCAAGGCACGCGCCTCTTCCAGCGAGACGCGGCGGGTCTCGGAGACCTTCTCCAGCGCCATGGCCAGCTGCTGGGGATCGTTGACGTCGAGATCGACACGGGTCCACTTCTCCGGGACCATGCGCCACTCCATGAGTGACTGCGGCTGCAGGCGGGTTTCGATGGGCAGCAGGCGCAGGCAGGGCGGCACCTCGGCGTCGTAGCCCATCTCGGTCGGGCACATGGTGGTGCGCCCGGCGCTGGCCGGCATGATGCGCCGCCCGTAGCCGGCGAAGAAGATCGCGTTGATCAGTTCGGACTTGCCGCGCGAGAACTCAGCGACGAAAGCCACCATGACCTTGTCGGCGCGTACCTGCATCTCCAGGCGGTGCAGGCGCTCCTCGACAGCAGCGTCCAGCAGATCGTGGTCCTTCATCCACTCGCCCAGCAGCTTCAGGCGCAGCGCAAACTCGCGCCGCCAGTTCCCGTGCTGGTCAAACTGTTCGTTGAAAGAGGTAGCCAAATCTGTCCCCTAGACGCACTTCAGGTCATTTTGCAAACATTCAATATAACACCTATCTTGTTGATAGTCCTCATGTTTTCTGACAATGAGGGCAGAAAAACGTTGCGCGCTGGCCCTGCCGGATGGCCTTGATCGGGGTGCCGCAGACCTTGCAGGGCAGGCCCTCACGGCCATAGACCTTGGCGTCGAACTGGAAGGTGCCACGTTCGCCCACCGCGTTCGAATAGTTGCGCAGGGTGGTGCCGCCGGCCGCCAGTGCCCGGCCCAGCACCTCGCGGATCGCCGCGTGCAGGCGCCCAGCACGCGGGCGGCTGATGCGCGCCGCGCTCAGCGTGGGCCGGATGCCCGCGAGGAACAGCGCCTCTGAAGCGTAAATATTGCCCACACCCACCACCACATCGCCGGCCAGCAGCACCTGCTTGATCGCAGCCCGGCGTGCCTTGAGCCCTGCGACGAAGGCCTCCAGATCGAAGGTCTCGCCCAGAGGCTCCATCCCCAGCCCGCCCAGCAACTTGCGCGCTGTGGAGGCCTCCTCACCATCGGCCCAGACCACGGCCCCGAAGCGGCGCGGGTCGTTCAGGCGCAGCAGGCCGCGCGTGGTGGCCAGCTCGAAATGGTCATGCACACCACGTTGCGGCAATACCGGCGCAAAGCTCAGGCTGCCGGACATGCCCAGATGCAGCAATAGCAAGCCCTCGTCCAGGTCGAGCAGCAGGTACTTGCCGCGCCGGCGCACACCACGCACCGTCTGCCCGGCCAACCGCGCCGGTGGCACCCCCAGTGGCCAGCGCAAGGGCTTGCCCAGCCAGGCCGACTGGATGCGCGCACCCGCGATGCGGTCTGCAAAACTCAGGCGTGTGGCTTCGACTTCCGGCAATTCGGGCATGGGACACGGAGGCAAGGGAAACAAGGCTTGGATTATTATGGGTTGCAATATGTCCTCACGCCTGCGCCTCCTTCCCCTGCTGCTGGCCGCTGCCCTGACCGCGCACGCGCAACAGCAGGAGACCTCCGCCCCACCCAGCCCGCCCGCCAATTCAGCCCTGGATGGCGAACTGTTCTACCAGCTGCTGCTGGGGGAATTCAGCACCCAGCGCGGCGAGGCCGGGGTGGGCTACTCCCTGGTGCTCGACGCGGCCCGCAAGACCAACGATGCCAGGCTCTACCAGCGTGCGGTCGAGATCGCCCTGCAATCGCGCGCTGGCGAGTCGGCGCTGCAGGCCGCGCGGGCCTGGAAGCAGGCGCAGCCGGCCTCGCGCGATGCCAACCGCTATGTGCTGCAGATCCTGATCGGCCTGAACCGGCTGGGAGAGATCGTCGAGCCCCTCAAGCGCGAGGTCGCGCTGGCCGAAGCCCGGGAGCGCAACCTGGTCATCGTCACCCTGCCCGCCTATTTCGCGCGCACCAACGACAAGAAGCTCGCGGCCGACCTGCTGGAACAGGCCCTGGCGGACCATCTGGGCAGCACACAAACCGGCGCCCCGGCTTGGAGTGCCGTGGGCCGCATGCGGCTGGAAGCGGGCGACCCCGCAGCTGCGCTGGAGGCCGCGCGCCGTGGCCAGGCCCTGGATGCGCGCGCCGAGGGGCCGGTCCTGCTCGCGCTGACGCTGATGTCCCCGCAGCTGCCCGCGGCTGAGGGCATCGTGCGCAAGCACATGGAAGGCCGGCCCCAACCGGCCGTGCGCCTGGCCTACGCGCGCGCGCTGCTCGACGCACAACGCTACGCCGAAGCCGGTACCCAGGTGCAGGCCGTGACGGCCGAAAAGCCCGACCACGCGGAAGCCTGGCTGATCCGCGGCACGCTGGAACTGCAGGACAACCGCCTCGACGCCGCAGAGAAATCGCTGCTGCAGTTCCTTGATCTCATGCAATCGCGCCGCAATGCCCAAGGCGTGGAGGAACCGAGCCGAGCCCTGGCCCAAGCCTACCTGGCGCTGGCCCAGATTGCCGAGCAGCGCAAGGATTACAAGCAGGCCGAGGCCTGGCTGTCGAGGATCAGCAGCCCCGAGGACCTGGTCCGTACCCAGAGCCGGCGCGCCGGCATCCTGGCACGCCAGGGCAAGATCGACGAGGCACGCGAACTGATCCGCAACCTGCCCGAGCGCTCGCCAGCCGATGCACGCGTCAAGCTCTCGACCGAAGTGCAACTGCTGCGCGACAACAAACGCTACGCCCAGGCCTACGAGCTGCTGGCCGAAGTCACGCAACGCGAGCCGCGGGACTATGACCTGCTCTACGACAAGGCCACGCTGGCCGAGAAGCTGGGGCGTACCGACGAGATGGAACGCATCCTGCGCGGCATCATCGCCGAGAAGCCCGACTACCACCACGCCTACAACGCGTTGGGCTACTCTCTGGCCGATCGCAATGTGCGCCTGGCCGAGGCGCGCAAGCTCATCCTCAAGGCACTGGAGTTCGCGCCCGACGATCCATTCATCACCGACAGCCTGGGCTGGGTCGAGTTCCGCCAGGGCAACAAGAATGAAGCATTGCGTGTGCTGCAGAAGGCCTACCGGGCCCGCCCGGACGCGGAGATCGCCGCGCATCTCGGCGAGGTCTACTGGAGCCTGGGGCAGCGCGAGCAGGCTCTGAGCGTCTGGCGCGAAGGCCTGCAGCTCAACGCCGAGAACGAGACCCTGGTGGAGACCCTCAAGCGTCTGCGGGTCAAACCGTGAGTCCCCACCGCCGTCGGCTGAACGCCGCGCTGGCCAGCCTGGCCACCCTGTGGCTGGCGGGCTGCGCGCAACCGGTCCTGCGTACGCAGGACGCGTCCCGGGGCTACTGGCGCGGCCGCCTGGCCCTGCGGATCGATGCCCTGCCCGAACCTACGTCCTTTTTTGCGAACTTCGAACTCAGCGGTGCTGCCGACGCTGGCGAGTTGTTGCTGTCCAGCCCCATAGGCACCACCCTGGCCCAGCTGCGCTGGAGTCCGCAGTCTGCCCTGCTGCGCAACAACGGCCAGACCCGGGCCTTCGACAGCCTCGACGCCCTGGCCGTCGAGGCCACCGGCACCGCCATCCCGATCGCCGCCCTGTTCGAATGGCTGCAAGGTCGCGATGCCCTCGCCGACGGCTGGCAAGCTGATCTGACCCAGCTCCCGGCGGGCCGCCTGCTGGCGCGCCGCGCGCAGCCCACCCCGGTCGCCGAACTTCGCCTCATCCTTGAACCCTGAGACATGGCCGCGATAATCGCGGCCATGCAGTCGCTCCACGACATTCCGGCTCCGGCCAAGCTGAACCTCTTCCTGCACATCACGGGGCGACGCGCCGACGGCTACCACCTGCTGCAATCGGTCTTCATGCTGATCGACTGGGCCGACACCCTGCACTTCGAGCGGCGCACGGATGGCCGACTCAGCCGCGAAGATCTGCTGAACCCGCTGCCTGCGGATGACTTGATCCTGCGCGCGGCACGCGCGCTGCAAACCGCGACCGGCACCCCGCAGGGCGCACACATCGGCATCGAAAAGCGCCTCCCGGCCCAGGCCGGCATGGGCGGTGGCTCTTCAGACGCCGCCTCCACGCTGCTGGCACTCAATCGCCTCTGGAGCCTGGGCCTCACGCTGGACCAGCTCTGCACCATCGGCCTGCAACTCGGCGCGGACGTGCCCTTCTTCCTGCGCGGCCACAACGCCTGGGTCGAGGGCATCGGCGAGCAGATCACCCCCGTGCAGCTGCCTCGACGCCCGGTGCTGGTGGTCAAACCGGAGGCGGGGCTCGAAACCCGGGCCATTTTTTCAGACCCCGCGTTGAAGCGCGACAGTATTCCTGCTACAATCACAGGCTTTGCTGCAGACCCGCAGGCTTTCTTGAACGAAGCCCGCAACGACCTGCAGCCTGTCGCCCAGCGGCTCTGCCCGGGTGTCACGCAAGCACTGGATTGGCTCGCCACGCTGGGGCTTGAGGGACGGATGACAGGCTCAGGAAGTGCCGTGTTTGCGTGGGCACCGCCCGAGCTAAGTGTTCCGAAGGCGCCGGACACGATGCAGGCCCGGTTGTGCTGCAGCCTGGAGGCTCACCCGCTTTGCGGTTGGGCGGCCAGCGATAGTTTCGGTGGGTAGCCGGTTCCGGTTGCCAACCTGTGTAGGGGAGTCGCCAAGTTGGTTAAGGCACCGGATTTTGATTCCGGCATGCGAGGGTTCGAGTCCTTCCTCCCCTGCCAAATTTTTCTGGGTCACTAGTCGCTCATCGCTGGATCGTTCATGCAGGTCGCTCCGTCCCCGGATTTCATGATCTTCACGGGCAATGCCAATCCGGCATTGGCCGCCGACATCGCCAAACACCTCGGCATCTCCCTGGGGGCTGCCACCGTCGGCCGTTTCTCGGACGGCGAGGTCACGGTCGAGATCAACCAGAACGTGCGTGCCCGCGACGTCTTCGTCGTGCAGTCCACCTGCGCGCCGACCAACGACTCGCTGATGGAGCTGCTCATCATGGTCGACGCGCTCAAGCGCGCCTCGGCCGAGCGCATCAGCGCTGTCATCCCCTACTTCGGCTACGCCCGCCAGGACCGTCGCCCGCGCTCCACCCGCGTGCCGATCACCGCCAAGGTCGTCGCCAACATGCTGCAGGCCGTGGGTGTGGCGCGCGTGCTGACCATGGACCTGCACGCCGACCAGATCCAGGGCTTCTTCGACATTCCTGTTGACAACATCTATGCGTCGCCCGTGCTGCTGGGGGACCTGCGCCAGAAAAAGTACGAGGACCTGATCGTGGTCTCGCCCGATGTGGGCGGCGTGGTGCGCGCGCGCGCGCTGGCCAAGCAGCTCAACTGCGACCTGGCCATCATCGACAAGCGTCGCCCGCGCGCCAATGTGAGCGAAGTGATGCACGTGATCGGCGAGATCGAAGGCCGCAATTGCGTGATCATGGACGACATGATCGACACCGCCGGCACCCTGGTGAAGGCGGCCGAGGTGCTCAAGGAGCGTGGCGCCAAGAACGTCTACGCCTATTGCACGCACCCCATCTTCTCGGGCCCGGCCATCGAGCGCCTGTCCAAGGGCACGGCCCTGGACGAGGTGGTGGTGACCAACACCATCCCGCTGAGCCCGGCCGCTGCTGGCTGCGGCAAGATACGGCAGCTCAATGTGGCGCCGCTGATCGCGGAGACCATCCACCGCATCGCCAAGGGCGAGTCGGTCATGAGTTTGTTCTCGGAGCAGGACGACCTGTTCTGAGGCAAGAAGCGGCCCGCGCCTCGCGTGCGGGCTTTTGTTGAACCGGAGCCACACTGGTCGCGGTGGGTTCCTGATGGAGTAAGTTATGAAATTCGTCGCCTTTGAGCGCGCCAAGCAGGGTACGGGTGCGAGCCGCCGTCTGCGCAACACGGGCCGCACGCCCGGTATCGTCTACGGTGGCACCGCCGAGCCGCAACTGATCGAAGTCGATCACAACGCGCTGTGGCATGCCCTGAAGAAGGAAGCCTTCCACTCGTCCGTCCTGGACATGGAACTGAATGGCAAGAGCAACAAGGTTCTGCTGCGCGACGTGCAGATGCACCCCTACAAGGCCCTGGTGCTGCACATCGATTTCCAGCGTGTGGACGCCAACACCAAGCTGCACATGAAGGTGCCGTTCCACTTCAGCGGCGACGAGAACTCGCCGGCCGTCAAGACCGACGGCTGTATCGCCAACCACGTGATGACCGAAATCGAGGTGCTCTGCCTGCCGGCCGACCTGCCCGAGTTCATCGCTGTGGACCTGAGCGGCCTGAAGAAGGGTACGTCCCTGCACCTCTCCGACATCAAGCTGCCCAAGGGCGTGACCGCCGTGACCCACGGCAAGGCCAACCCGGTTGTGGTGTCTGTCGTGTCTGTCGCTGGCGCCGATGCGGCTGAAGCCGCCCCGGCGGCTGAAGCTGCTCCGGCTGCAGATGCCAAGGCCGCCGCTCCGGCTGCCAAGGCCCCCGCCGCCAAGAAGTAAGCCCTCTGCGCTTGCTGACAACGGCTCGCTTCGGCGGGCCGTTGTCTTTGGTGCGGCAGTCGCCGCGATCCATCGATAATCCGCGCATGATCAAACTGTTTGTCGGCCTGGGCAACCCCGGCCCCGAGTACGAGGCCACCCGCCACAACGCCGGCTTCTGGTGGATCGACGCCGTGGCCCGCGAGCTCAAGGTGAACCTGAGCATGGACAAGGGCTACCACGGCCTGCTCGCGCGCACCACCGTCAAGGGGCAGACGGTCTGGCTGCTCGAACCCCAAACCTTCATGAACGCCTCGGGCAAATCGGTCGCGGCACTGGCGCGCTTCTTCAAGATCAAGCCCGAGGAGATCCTGGTCGCCCACGACGAGCTGGACATCGTGCCCGGCCAGGTCAAACTCAAGCTCGGCGGCAGTCACGCCGGACACAACGGTCTGCGCGACATCCATGCCCAGCTCGGCACCGACGACTACTGGCGCCTGCGCATCGGGGTGGGACATCCCGGCGTGAAGTCCGAAGTCGTCAACTGGGTGCTGAAAAAACCCTCGCCCGAGCACCGTACGGCCATCGAGGAGTGCATCGCCCGCTCTCTCAAGGCTCTGCCCGATCTGCTGGCCGGTGACGTGGCCAAAGCGACCATGCTGATCCACACCAGCAAGCCCCCGCGGCCCAAGCCTGCGCGACCGGCCGATCTGCCCCCCAAGGAAGGAGAGCCCGCATGAAGACGCTGTCACACCTGCTCGCGATCATCGCACTCGGTCTCTGCACCGGCCTGCAGGCCGAGACCGTCTACCGCTGCGGCAACAGCTACAGCCAGACCCCCTGCCCTGGCGGCAACGCCATCGACACCACGGACAGCCGCACGCCCGAACAGCGCAAGGCCCATGAAGCCAGCGTGAAACAGGAAAGGCGCACCGGCGATGCGCTGGAAAAAACCCGGCTCAAGGAAGAGGCCGCCACGCGCAAGGCGCTCGAGCAGGCCGAGAAGGCGCAGCGCGATGCCGACAAGGCGGCACAGAAAACTGCCGAAAAGAAAAAAAGCAGCGGCAAGGAAAAGATCCCGGCCTACCGGGCGCCGCCAGCCAAGAACTGATCAGGTGGTCGCAGGCTTGTCGGCCCCTGGGGTCTGGGCACCAGCCGTGAGACGCTGATATTTCTGCCACAGGGTCTCCCGGCTTTCCACGTGCTGAGGATTCACGGGGATGCAGGCCACGGGACAGACCTGCACGCACTGCGGCTGCTCGAAATGCCCCACGCACTCGGTGCAGCGCGACGGGTCGATCTCATAGATCTCCGGCCCGAGGTAGATCGCCTGGTTGGGGCACTCGGGCTCGCAGACATCACAGTTGATGCATTCGTCGGTGATCATCAGGGCCATGGTGCCCCCGATTATCCGCCCGACGCGAAGACCACGGTGGGTTCAGGCGCTATCGGCAGCCGGCAGCGCGTCGCACGCACGCGCCAGGCGCTGCTGGTCGTAGACCGGCTGGGGCGGCAGATCGGCCAGGTGACGCGTATCGGCCCAGTCCAAGATCTCGATGCGCCCGTCGCGCAGGCGCACACGGTTGATCCCGGCGTTGGGAATCTCGCTCACACGCGGCCCCGACAGGGAAAGGCCGCGCGCACTGCGATAGACCATGTCAAGCACGCCGCCATGCGTGACCACGGCCACGGTCTGGCCTGCATGCCGTTGCGCCAGGCCCTGCACGGCGGCCAGCACGCGGGCATGGAAGTCCCGGACACATTCACCACCGTCAAAGGCGTAGTGCTCGTCGAAGCGTACCCACTGGGCCCAGGCCTCGGGGTGCTGCTGCTGGATCTCGGGCACGCGCAGGCCCTCGACCATCCCGAAGTGCTGCTCACGCAAGCCGGCCTCCAGCGCAGGCTCGGCATGGCCGGCGCGTTGCGCCAGCGCCTGAGCCGTCTGCAGGGCACGCTGGAGATCACTGCTGACCAGTGCGTCCATCGGCTGGGCCGCCAGACGCTCGGCCACACGGCGCGCCTGCTCCAGGCCCGTGGCATTGAGCGGCACATCGAGCTGACCCTGAAAACGCAGCTCGCGATTCCAGTCGGTCTCGCCGTGGCGGATCAGGATCAGTTCGGTCATGCGTCAATTATGCGACGCAGGCATGGCAGCCCGATGACAGCCGGACCACGGCTTTGCAACCGGATGCTTCCGGTTCAGCCGCGGCCCAGGCTGCGGATCTTTTCCTGCAGGCGTGTGGCCACGATGGGGTCGACGAATTTCTCGGCCTCGCCGCCCAGGGTCGCGATCTCGCGCACCAGCGTGCTGGAGATGAACTGGTAGGCCGTTCCAGGGGTGAGAAAGACCGTCTCCACATCCGGCATGAGGCTGCGGTTCATGCCGGCCAGCTGGAATTCGTAGTCGAAGTCGGTCACGGCGCGCAGGCCGCGGATCACCACCTTGGCCCCGCGGCCGACGGCGAAGTCGCGCAGCAGGCCGGTGAAGCTCTCGACCGAAACATTGGGCTGGTCGTGCATGACCTCGCGCACCATGCCGATACGCTCCTCCAGCGTGAACATGGTCTTCTTGTGGTGCGCCGCCGCGACGCCCACGATGACCCGGTCAAACAGCTGGGCCGCCCGGCGGATCACATCGGAATGCCCCAGGGTCATGGGGTCGAAAGTACCGGGATAGACGGCAAGCACGCTGCGGGACATGGGGCGACTCCTTGTTCGCGCCGATTATGCCGTTCCAAGCCCGTTAGCGAGGAGCGCCATCAGGAGGGAAGGAGCAAAGCCACATGGCCGGCGCTCCCAGGGCTCCCGCGGAACTGGCTACGCCAGGCCGCTGGGAGCGCCCCCTTGAGGGGGAGACGCGTAGCGTCTCGGGGGTGCGCCCTGTCATGCCGCCCCGATGTTCGGCACCAGACCGCTCACGGGCTGGCCGGCCTTGAGCGCGGCCGTAAACGCCAGCATGCGGTCGATGGGCACACGGGCCCGCGGGATCAGCGCGGGATCCACATGGATCTCGTTGCTGCCCTGCTGCAGCACCTGGGCCACGCCTGCCAGACCGTTCATGGCCATCCAGGGGCAGTGCGCGCAGCTCTTGCAGGTGGCGCTGTTGCCAGCCGTCGGGGCCTCAATGAAGGTCTTGCCCGGGTTGAGGGTGCGCAGCTTGTGCATCATGCCCTTGTCGGTGGCCACGATGAACTCGGGCGCGTCGAAGGTCTGGGCCGCCTTGAGAATGCCGGACGTGGAGCCCACGGCATCGGCCAGGGCGACGACCGCTGCGGGCGACTCGGGGTGCACCAGCACCTTGGCCTTGGGATGTTCCTTCTTCAGCTCTTCCAGTTCGAAGGCCTTGAACTCGTCATGCACGATGCAGGAGCCGTTCCACATCAGCATGTCGGCACCGGTCTCGCGCTCGATGTAGCCCCCCAGGTGGCGGTCCGGCGCCCAGAGGATCTTGTGACCCTGGTCCTTGAGCGCACGCACGATGTCAAGCGCGCAGCTGGAGGTGACCAGCCAGTCGGCACGTGCCTTCACGGCCGCGCTGGTATTGGCGTAAACCACCACCGTGCGGTCGGGATGGGCATCGCAGAAGGCGCTGAATTCATCGATGGGGCAGCCCAGATCCAGCGAACAGGTCGCATCAAGATCAGGCATGAGCACGCGCTTGTGCGGCGAGAGGATCTTGGACGTTTCGCCCATGAAGCGCACGCCCGAGACCACCAGGGTCTGCGCAGCATGGTCACGGCCGAAGCGGGCCATCTCCAGCGAGTCACTGACGATGCCGCCGGTCTCCTCGGCGAGGTCCTGCAGGTCCGGGTGCACATAGTAGTGCGAGACCATGACCGCGTTCTTCTCCTTGAGCAGGCGGCGGATCCTGTCCTTGAGCGCGGCGCGCTCGGTGGGTGAGGGCTCGACAGGCACGCGCGCCCAGGCGTGGTGCGTCGAACAGACCGCCCCCTCGGGCTGCTCGTATTCGACGTCGATCACTTTGGCTTCGATATTCATGACAGCTCCGCACAACGCGGTTTCAGTGGAGACTCGCCTGCACGCAAGTTAGTCTGAACTGAAGCGCATGGAGAAATCCACCGCTTTCACATCCTTGGTCAGTGCACCGATGGAAATGCGGTCCACGCCGGTAGCCGCGATGTCGCGCACAGTGCCCAGGTTCACACCACCCGAGACTTCAAGGATGGCGCGCCCAGCATTGATGCGCACGGCCTCGCGCAAGGTCGGCAAGTCCATATTGTCCAGCAGCACCATGGAGGCTCCTGCCTGTAGGGCTTCTTGCAACTGGGCCAGGGTCTCGACCTCGATCTCGACGAACTTGGCCGTCGGCGCCACCGCCGCGGCGCGTCGCAGCACGGCCGTCACACCACCTGCGGCGGCAATGTGGTTTTCCTTGATCAGCACGGCGTCGTAAAGACCGATGCGGTGATTGAGTCCACCACCGCAGGTCACGGCGTACTTCTGCGCCATGCGCAGACCCGGCAGGGTCTTGCGCGTGTCGACGATGCGGGCACGGTTGCCCGGGACGCTGTTCACGGCCGCCACGTACTCTGCAGTCTTGGTGGCCACGGCACTGAGCAGTTGCAGGAAATTCAGCACCGTACGCTCGGCCGTCAGCAGACCGCGCGCCGGCCCGGTGATCTCCAGCACCACCTGGTCGGCCGTGCAGCGCTGACCATCACGCACCCACCAGCTGGCCTGTGCCCCGGGCACCACCTGCTGCAAGGCGGCTTCGGCCCAAGCAGCGCCGCAGATCACCGCGCTCTCGCGGGCCAGGATGCGGGCATGCGCCTGCTGCGCAGGATCGATCAGGCCCGCGGTCAGGTCACCAGCCCCCAAGTCCTCGGCCAGCGCGCGTGCCACATCGTCCTGCGCGAGACGGCGCAGCACGGGTTCAGAAAAATCGAAAACGGCAGTCATGGGGGTCTATTTGAAGCGATCGAGCAGGCGCCGGCTCTCGCGATCCAGCGCTGTCATGTCGCGAATCAGGTACTGGACGCCATGGGAGTCCGTGACGAGCAGGGTGTGGCCGAAGAGGCGGCGGATGTCCTCGTCACCCTTGAGCACAAACTGGGTCTCACCGCGGTCGGTGCGCACCTGCCAGGTGCTGGGCGTGGCAAAGCTGCTCACCGACAGGATGGCCTGGATCTCGGGCATGAATTCACGCTCGGCCAGCGCAGCACGCACCAGGCCCTGAGCCGGCTCGGGCAGGGCTGCCAGTTCGGGAATCCAGGCCAGCTCGTGACCGTCGGCATCGAGCAAGGAAATGTCCTGCTCGGGCGCCTGGATGGGGAAGGCGCGCACAGGCACCACGCCCTCATGCACGCTGCCGTCGGCACCGCGCAACACGAGCTTGCCCCAGGCGTTGCGCGACAGGCCATCGGCCACGCTGCGCAGATCGGAAACCGTGCGAGGGTTCATTTGGCGTCGTCCTTGCGGTCGGGATTGGGGCCGGGATCAGCATCGTCCATATCGGTGTCCACGTTGCGGGCCTGGGCTTGGTAGAGGTTGTAGTAGGCCCCCTGGCGCGCCATGAGCTCGTCGTGCGTGCCCTCCTCCACCACCTGACCGCGGTCCAGCACGATCAGGCGGTCGGCGCGCTGCAGCGTGGACAGGCGGTGCGCGATGGCAATGGTCGTGCGGCCCTGCACCAGGTTGTCCAGGGCCTTCTGGATCTCCTTCTCGGTCTCGGAGTCCACCGAAGCCGTGGCTTCGTCGAGGATGAGGATGCGCGGATCGATCAGCAGCGCGCGCGCGATCGAGATGCGCTGGCGCTCGCCGCCCGACAGGCCCTGGCCGCGCTCACCGACGATGGAGTCATAGCCCTGGGGCAGCCGCAGGATGAACTCGTGCGCGTGGGCGGCACGGGCTGCGGCGATGATCTGCTCGCGCGTGGCCTCGGGCTTGCCGTAGGCGATGTTGTCGGCGATGGTGCCGAAGAAGAGGAAAGGCTCCTGCAGGACCAGGCCGATGTTGCGGCGGTACTCGGCCACGGGCAGGGAACGGATGTCCACGCCGTCGATGCGGATGGAACCTTCGGTGACGTCGTAGAAGCGGCAGATCAGGTTGACCAGGGTGCTCTTGCCGGAGCCGCTGTGCCCCACGAGGCCCACCATCTGGCCGGGCTCGATGGTGATGTCGATGCCGCGGTTGACCTCACGGTTGCCATAGCGAAAGCCCACGTTGCGTACCTCGATGCGGCCCTGCACCTCCTTCAGATGCACGGGCTGGGCCGGCTCGGGCACGCTGGAGACATGGTCCAGGATGTCGAAGATGCGCTTGGTGGCCGAAGCCGTGCTCTCGGACCAGGAGACGATGCGGCTCATGGAATCGAGCCGGCCGTAGAAGCGGCTGATGTAGGCGATGAAGGCCGTGAGCACCCCCACCGTGGTCTGTTCGTGCGCCACGAGCCAGACGCCGAACGCCCAGACCACCAGCAGGCCGATCTCGGTCAGGAAGGACACGCTGGGCGAGAACAGGGCCCAGATGCGGTTGATGCGGTCGTTGACGGCGAGGTTCTGGCGGTTGGCTTCGTGAAAACGCGCGGATTCACGCTTTTCCTGGGCGAAGGCCTTGACCACGCGGATGCCGGGGATGGTGTCGGCGAGCACGCTCGTGACCTCGGACCAGACCCGGTCGATCTTCTCGAAGCCCGTCTTGAGCTTGCGCCGCACGGCGGCGATCAGCCACATGATCACGGGCAGCGGCACCAGGGTGGCCACGGCCAGCCAGGGGTTGATCGAGAACAGGATGACCGCCGTCATCAGCAGCATGATGAGGTCGGTGAAGAAATCGAGCAGGTGCAGGGAGAGGAAGACGCAGATGCGGTCGGTCTCGCTGCCGATGCGCGTCATCAGATCGCCGGTGCGCTTGCCGCCGAAGTATTCGAGCGAGAGGCGCAGCAGGTGGTCGTAGGTCGTGGTGCGCAGATCGGCGCCGATGCGCTCGGACACCAGGGCCAGGATGTAGGTCTTGGCCCAGGTCAGGCCCCAGGCCACCAGCGCGGCCAGGAAGAGACCGCCGAGGTACCAGCCCACCAGCATGGGATCGATGGCCTGGCCGTTCTGGTAGGGCACCAGCACGTTGTCCATCAGCGGCATGGTCAGGTAGGGCGGCACCAGGCTGGCCGCCGTGCCCAGCAGCGTGAGCACAAAACCCAGCAAAAGCTGGCCCTTGTAGGGCCGGGCGAAGCGCCACAGGCGCAGCAGGGTCCAGGTCGAGGCCGGAACGGGCATCGGCTCGACATCGATCGGGCCCTCGTCGGTGATGGGCGGCGGCAGCGGCTGGCCCGTGCTCAGGCTGTGCAGGCGGCGCTGCACCTGCTCGGCCAGGCGCGCCGCGTGCAGGTTCTGGCCCAGGGTGTGGCACCAGTGGGCCAGGCGGCCCTGGGCATCCGACAGTTCAAGATGGCCGACCCCGGCATGGTCATGCCGGGTCAGCTGGAGGCCGGCCCGGTAGTCCCAGCTCTGCCAGGCGGTCTGCCCGGGTTCGCGGGCCAGCAGACGGCTTTCGGTGGCCACCAGCAGGCCGCGGCCAAAGCACAAACGGCTGTCGAGGTCAACCTCCAGCACGGCCTGGACGTTCTCCCCAGGGTGCAACTGTGTTTTGATGTTGGCCAGCCCTTCTGCCGGAAGGTCGGTGAAAGATAATGGGAAGGCCGACGGTGTCGCGCGGGTCATGGAATCCAGAGCCTGGGTAGAGATTTGCTCACACCGATTGTCCCCGTTTTACGTTTTCCATACCGGAGACTCATTGCATGTGCTGTAGAGACGGCCATGTCAGAGAGCAAGATCACCGCAGGCCGGCGCCAGCCCCTGCCTAGTTTCATGAGCAAGAACCAACTTCAAATTCTGCGAGTCCGCCATCTGCGTGGCCCCAACATATGGACCTACCGGCCGGTGATCGAAGCCTGGCTGGACCTGGGAGCGCTGGAGGACAAGCCCTCCAACAAGATCCCCGGATTTTACGAGCGTTTGACGACCCTGCTGCCCGGGCTGCTGCAGCACCGCTGCGGCGTGGGCGAGATCGGCGGCTTTCTCGAGCGCCTGCGCGAGGGGACCTGGGCCGGCCACATCCTGGAGCACATCTGCCTGGAACTGCAGACCCTGGCCGGCATGGCCACGGGCTTCGGCCAGACCCGCAGCACCTCGCAGCGCGGCGTCTACAAGATGGCCTTTCGCACCCGGCAGGAAGAAGTGGGCCGCGCCGCGCTGCAGGCTGGGCACGCGCTGCTGACCGCCGCCATCGAAGATCAACCCTTTGACGTCGCCGCCACCGTGGCCCGCCTGCGCGAGCTCTGTGACCGCCACTACCTGGGGCCGAGCACGGCACACATCGTGGACGCCGCGACCGATCGCCGCATCCCGCACATCCGCCTGAACGATGGCAACCTCGTCCAGCTCGGCTATGGCACCCGCCAGCGTCGCATCTGGACGGCCGAGACCGACCAGACCAGCGCCATCGCCGAAGGCATTGCCAGCGACAAGCAAATGACCAAGGAACTGTTGGCCAACGCCGGCGTGCCCGTGCCCGAGGGTGAGGAAGTCGACAGTCCCGAGCAGGCCTGGAGTGTGGCGCAGGACATTGGCCTGCCCGTCACCGTCAAGCCCACCGATGCCAACCACGGCCGCGGCGTCTTCACCGACCTGCACACGCGCGAGGACATCGAGAAGGCCTGGCGCGCCGCCGACGCCGAGGGCAGCGGCGTGCTGGTCGAAAAGTTCATCGAAGGCGATGCCCACCGCCTGCTCGTCGTCGGCCGGCGCGTGGTGGCGGCCACCAAGGGCAAGGTGCAGACCGTCACGGGTGACGGCCGCTCCACCATCCTGCAGCTCATCGACGCGCAGATCAACAGCGACCCGCGCTGCGGCGAGGAGGAAGAGTTTCCGCTGGAGCCGCTGATTCTGGACAAGGAGCCGATCTCCCAGCTCGAACTCGCGCGCCAGGGCTACACGGGCGAGTCCGTGCCCCCCTCCGGCCAGGTCGTGCTGATCCGCCGCCACGGCGACCTGGCTTATGACGTCACCGATCTCGTGCACCCCCAGGTCGCCGCTGCCGCGGCGCTGGCTGCGCGTGTGGTGGGCCTGGACATCGCGGGCATCGACCTCGTCACGCCCGACATCGCCCGACCCCTGGCCGAGCAGGGCGGCGCCATCATCGAGGTCAACGCCGGCCCCGGCCTGCTCATGCACCTCAAGCCAGCCGAGGGCCGGCCGCGCAATGTGGGGCAAGCCATCGTCGAGCACCTGTTCCCCGGCAACGACCAGGGGCGCATCGCCATCGTGGGCATCACGGGCACGCGCCACACCACGCGCATCGCGCGCCTGGTCAACTGGCTGCTGCATATCAGCGGCACACAGGTCGGCCTGGCCTGCCGCGACGGCTACTTCCTCGGCGAGCGCCAGGTCGACGCCAAGGACAGCGCCAACTGGGAGACCGGCCAGCGCCTGCTGATCAACCGGTCGCTGGATGCCGCCGTCTTCGAACACACCCACCAGGCCATCCTGAGCGAGGGCCTGGCCTACGACCGCTGCACCGTGGGCGTGGTGACCGACCTCGACGGCCTCGAAGAACTTGGCGAGTTCTACATCGACCATATCGACCAGCTCTACAAGGTGGTGCGCACCCAGGTCGACGTGGTGCTGCCCACGGGCACGGCCGTGCTCAACGCCGCGGATCCGCGCGTGGTCGAGATGGCGGACCTGTGCGACGGCCAGGTCATCTTCTACGGGCCCGACGCCCAGCTGCCGGCCATTGCCGCGCAACGTCAGGCGGGGCTGCGCAGCGTCTACCTGCGCGAGCGCCACATCGTGTTGGCCCAGGGCCAGGACGAGATCAGCGCCATCCCCCTCGACAGCCTGGCCCCGACCAAGGCCGCCCGTCCCGAGATGGTCATGGCCGCCGTGGCCGCGGCCTGGGCCCTGGACGTCAAACCCGAACTCATCGGCGCAGGCCTGCGCACCTTCAAGGCCAACCTCTCCAGCGATCACTGACATGGAAGTCCAACGCATCCGCGCCCTGCGCGGCCCCAATCTGTGGAGCCACCACACCGCCATCGAAGCCGTGGTGCACTGCACCCCCGCCGAGTGCGAACTAAGCCCGCGCCAGAACTTCGGCCTGCGCCTGCGCGCGCGCTTCCCGCAGATCCTGCCGCTCAATCCCACGGGGCATGATGAGACCGTGCCGCTAGCCCATGTGCTGGAGCTTGCGGCCCTGGGCCTGCAGGCCCAGGCGGGCTGCCCCGTGACCTTCAGCCGCACTACACCCACCGTGGAGCCCGGCGTCTACCAGGTGGTGGTCGAGTACAGCGAGGAGGCCGTCGGCCGTCTGGCGCTGGAACTGGCCCAGGAGCTGTGCAAGGCCGCACTGGAAGACACGCCTTTCGATCTCGATGCCGCCCTGTCCAGGCTGCGCGAGCTCGACGAGGACGAACGCCTGGGCCCGAGCACAGGCTGCATCGTCGATGCGGCCCTGGCCCGCGGCATCCCCTACCGCCGCATGACGCGCGGCAGCATGATCCAGTTCGGCTGGGGCAGTAAGCAGCGCCGCATCCAGGCGGCCGAGATGGACGTCACCAGCGCCATCTCCGAATCGATCGCCCAGGACAAAGAGCTCACCAAGAAGCTGCTGGCCAGCGCGGGCGTACCCGTGCCGCTGGGCCGCGAGATCACCTCGGCAGATGAAGCCTGGGCCGCCGCCGGAGAAATCGGCCTGCCCGTCGTGATCAAGCCCAAGAATGGCAACCAGGGCAAGGGCGTGACGGTCAACATCACCACCCGCGAGCATCTGCTGCGGGCCTTTGCCGCCGCCGCCGAATTCGACAACGAAATCCTGGTGGAGCGCTTCCTGCCCGGCAACGACTACCGGCTGCTGGTCGTGGGCAACAAGCTCGTGGCCGCATCACGCCGTGACCCCCCCACCGTGGTCGGTGACGGCGAGCACACCATCCGCGAGCTGGTCGAAGAGGTCAACAAGGACCCGCGCCGCGGCACCGGGCACTCGACCTCGCTGACCAAGATCCGTTTCGACGACATCGCCCTGGCCTGCCTGGCCGGTCAGGGCATGGATGCGGACTCCGTGCCGCCCAAGGGCCGCCGTGTCTCGCTGCGCCACAACGCCAATCTGTCCACCGGCGGCAGCGCCACCGACGTGACCGACGACGTGCATCCCGAAGTGGCACACCGCGCCATCGTCGCGGCCAAGATGGTGGGCCTGGACATCTGCGGCGTGGACATGGTCTGCGACAGCATCCTCAAGCCGCTGGAAGAACAGGGCGGCGGCATCGTCGAGGTGAACGCAGCGCCCGGCCTACGCATGCACCTCTCGCCCTCCTACGGCAAGGGCCGCCCCGTGGGTGAAGCCATCATCAACGCCATGTTCCCCGAAGGCGAGAACGGACGCATCCCGCTGGTGGCTGTGACCGGCACCAACGGCAAGACCACCACCGTGCGCCTGATCGCCCACCTGCTGCGGCAGAAGCAGCTGCGCGTGGGCATGACCAGCACCGATGGTGTCTACATTGACGGCGCCCGCATCGACACCGGCGACTGCAGCGGCCCCAAGAGTGCACGCAATGTGCTGCAGCACCCGGATGTGGACGCGGCCGTGCTGGAAACCGCGCGTGGCGGCATGCTGCGCGAGGGCCTGGCCTTCGACCGCTGCGACGTGGCCGTGGTCACCAACGTGGGCCAGGGCGACCATCTGGGCCTGAACTTCATCACCACGGTCGAGGACCTGGCGGTGCTCAAGCGCGTGATCGTGCAGAACATCTCCGAGACCGGCACCGCCGTGCTCAACGCCGCCGACCCCATCGTCGCGGCCATGGCCAGCCACTGCCGCAGCGGCAAGATCACCTATTTCGCCGCCGACCCCCACCACCCGGTCATGGCCACGCATCTGGCCCAGGGCAAACGCGTGGTCTATGTGGATCAGGGCCACCTGGTCGCCGCCGAAGGCGGTACGCGCCACACCCTGCCCCTGGCCGAGGTGCCGCTGACCCTGGGCGGCAGCATCGGCTTCCAGGTCGAGAACGTCATGGCTGCCGTGGGCGCGGCCTGGGCCCTGGGCCTGGACTGGTCGCTGATCCGCCAAGGTCTGGCCAGCTTCGACAACGATGCCAACAACGCTCAGGGGCGCTTCAACCTGTTCCGCTACAAGGGCGCGACGGTGATCGCCGACTATGGCCACAACCCCGACGCCATGCAGGCCCTGGTGCAGGCCGTGGGGGCCATGCCGGCCCAGCGCCGTGCCGTGGTCATCAGCGGCGCCGGTGACCGACGCGACGAGGACATCCGCGAGCAAACCCGCATCCTGGGGGACGCCTTCGACCACATCGTGCTGTTCGAGGATGCCTGCCAGCGGGGCCGCGCCGACGGCGAGGTGCTGGCCCTGCTGCGTGCCGGCCTGGGCGAAGCCCGGCGCGCGCGCGAGGTCCACGAAATCCACGGTGAGTTCAAGGCCATCGACACCG
Organism: Hylemonella sp.; assembly: GCF_027532185.1. Classification (GTDB taxonomy): domain Bacteria; phylum Pseudomonadota; class Gammaproteobacteria; order Burkholderiales; family Burkholderiaceae_C; genus Hylemonella. The sequence continues at coordinate 765,229 of NZ_JAPZSV010000003.1, forward strand.
CCATGGACAGGCTGCAAGCCGGTGACCTCTGCCTGATCCTCGTCGATCAGGTCGAGGAAGCCCTCGCCCACATCGCGGCGCGCGTGGCGCGCGACGGCGCCTGAGACCCGACGCCTAGCGGACTTCGGTGCCCGGTGTGCGGCCCATCAGGGCTGCCACCGCCTCGGCTGGCCGCATGCGGCCATCAAGCAGGGCCACCACGCACTGGGCGATGGGCATCTCCACACCCAGATCCTGCGCGCGCTGCACCACGGTGCGCGCGCAATAGACGCCCTCGGCCACATGGCCCAGCGAGGCCACGGCCTGGGCCAGGGTCTGCCCCTGGGCCAGGAGCAGCCCCACCTTGCGGTTGCGACTCAGGTCGCCGGTGGCGGTGAGCACCAGATCACCCAGGCCCGACAGCCCCATGAAGGTCTCGGCACGCGCGCCCAGCGCCAGGCCCAGCCGCGTCATCTCGGCCAGGCCACGCGTGATCAGCGCGGCACGCGCATTCAGGCCCAGCCCCAGGCCGTCGCACAGACCGGTGGCAATGGCCAACACGTTCTTGACGGCACCGCCGACCTCCACGCCCACCAGATCGTCGTTCTCGTAGACACGCAGGCTGGGGCTGTGGAAGGCCTGGACCAGACGCTCGCGCACGAGCGCATGGGCGCTGGCCGCCACCAGGGCCGTGGGCTGGCCGCGCGCCACTTCCTGCGCAAAGCTCGGACCGCTGAGCGCACCGGCACGCAGTTGTGGTGCCACCTGGGCCTGAACCTCGTGGGCCATCAGGCCCTGGGCGTCCTCGCCCGCGGGCTCGAAGCCCTTGCACAGCCAGGCCACGGGGGCCTCCACGGGGGCGATCTGCTGCAGCACACCGCGCAGCCCGGCCATGGGCGTGCCGATCACCACGAGGTCCTGCCTGCGGCAGAGTTCCGCCAGAGCATCGACCGGGCCGTCCAGCACCTGCAGGGCCGCCGGCAAGGGCAGATCCGGCAGGTAGCGCGTGTTCACTCGCGCGGACCGCATGGCGGCCGCCTGCGCCGGGTCCCGGGCCCAGAGCGCCACCGCATGACCGCCCTGGGCGTTCTGGCTGGCGCTCACGGCCAAGGCCGTGCCCCAGGCCCCGGCACCGAGCACAAGTATCTTCATGGTCTGTGTGCTGCCTGCGGCGCAGATGCCTTACTGAACCTGGGCCGCCCCGTTGCCCTGCTGCTGTTGCTGCTCGTACAGGGCCTGGAAGTTGATCTCCTGCAGGTGCACGGGCGGGAAGCCGGCGCGCTGCACGATGTCGGCCACATTGCTGCGCAGATAGGGAAAGACGATCTGGGGGCAGACCACGCCCACGATGGGCCCCATCTGGTGATCGGGCAGGTTGCGGATCTCGAAGATGCCGGACTGCTTGGCCTCGACTAGGAAGACCGTCTTGTCGCCGATCTGGGTCTGCACGGTGGCGGTGACGGAGACTTCGAACACGCCCTCGGCCACAGGCTGGGCTTCGACGCCGAGCTGGATATCGACAGCGGGCTGCTCGCCCTGCAGCAGGATGGCCGGGGAATTGGGCTGCTCCAGCGAGGCCTCCTTGAGGTAGACGCGCTGGATCTGGAAGACGGGTTCTTGCTGCTCGGCCATGGATCTGCCTTGAAAAATGAAAGGTCAAAAAATGAAAGCCCGCCCGGTGGATACCGAGCGGGCTTGCGATCGGATCGCGGCGATTATCTCAGGCCGCCTGCAGCAGGGGCAGCAGGCCGCCCTGAGCGTCCAGGGCCATGAGGTCGTCACACCCCCCCACATGGGTGGCGCCGATGAAGATCTGCGGCACGGTACGACGGCCGGTAATGCTCATCATCTGCTCACGCGCGGCCGGGTCGGCATCCACGCGGATCTCCTCGATCTGCACGACGCCCTTGGACTTGAGCAACTGCTTGGCGCGGTTGCAATAGGGGCAGACCGCGGTGGTGTACATCTTGACGGCAGCCATGGTTCAGCCTTTCTCGACCGGCAGGCTGGCGGCACGCCAACCGGCCAGCCCCCCACCCAGGGATTGCGCCTTGGCATAGCCCAGGCCCTTGGCGATCCGGGCCGCGCTACCCGAGCGCGAACCGCTCTGGCAGGCGAAGATCACCGGCAGGTCCTTGTTCTTGACGACCGCCGGCAGCTGCTGGGCCAGTTGCGCCAGGGGAATGTTCTTGGCACCGCCCACATGACCGGCCGCGTACTCGGCCGGTTCGCACACGTCGATCACGACCGCCTTTTCACGGTTGATCAGCTGCACGGCCGCCGCAGCCGTCAAGGCACCGCCACCGCCGCTGCGGATGGTGGGCCAGGCCAGCATGAGGCCGGAGCTCAGGGCCAGCAGAATCAGGGCCCAGTTGTCGAGGATGAATTTCACGGATTTCCTTGCAGGTTGCCGACAGGGGAAAGCGTGATTCTAAAATGGCGGGCTGGCGGCCGCAGGGCCCGGGCCGCAAACCCCTACCCGCATCCGCCCTGCCCGTCACCGCTTCGTAACCTCTTTCCCCACGCGCTCATGTACAAACTCGTGCTCATCCGCCACGGCGAATCGACCTGGAACCTGGAAAACCGCTTCACCGGCTGGACCGACGTGGACCTGACCCCCACTGGTGTCTCACAGGCCATGTCGGCTGGCAAACTGCTCAAGGCCGAGGGCTATGATTTCGACGTCGCCTACACCAGCGTGCTCAAGCGCGCCATCCACACGCTCTGGTACTGCCTGGATGAGATGGACCGCACCTGGCTGCCCGTGGTCAAGCACTGGCGCCTCAACGAGCGCCATTACGGTGCCTTGCAGGGCCTGAACAAGGCCGACATGGCCCAGCAGTATGGCGAGGAGCAGGTGCTGGTCTGGCGTCGCAGCTACGACACCCCTCCGCCAGCACTGGAGGCGAGCGATCCGCGCAGCGAGCGCAGCGACCGACGCTACGCGGGCCTGCAGCCAGAGCAGATCCCGCTGACCGAATGTCTCAAGGACACGGTGGCGCGTGTGCTGCCCTTCTGGAACGAGTCGCTGGCCCCGGCCATCCGGTCCGGTCAACGGGTGGTGGTGGCAGCGCACGGCAACTCCATCCGTGCGCTGGTCAAGTATCTGGATGGCATCTCCGACCAGGACATCGTGGGCCTGAACATCCCCAACGGCATCCCCCTCGTCTACGAACTCGACGCCCAGCTCAAGCCCATCCGCCACTACTACCTGGGCGACGCCGAGGCCGCAGCCCGTGCGGCGGCAGCGGTGGCCACCCAGGGCAAAAAGGCCTGAAGCGTCGTCCCCCAGCGGCCTTGCAGGGTGCTGGCCCGCCCCCATTTGGGGCAGGTCAGCGCCAACTCACACAAATTGTCACCAGCGGCCGGAACCCCGGCGGCCAGGACGCTTCCAAGCGTGTATATTGAAGCGACGAGGGTATATCCATGGGTCAGAAACTGAAAATTGCAGGCTGGATTTCGCTGGGGGTGCTCGCTGGCGCGCTCACCACCGTCTCGCTGCAGACGGTGGCGCGCAACAGCGTGGCACCGCTGCCGCTGGAAGAACTGCAACAGCTCGCCGCGGTCTTCGGCATGATCAAGACCGACTACGTCGAACCGGTCGATGAGAAGAAGCTCATCACCGACGCGATTTCGGGCATGGTCTCCAGCCTCGACCCGCACTCGCAGTACTTCGACAAGAAGTCCTACAAGGAATTCCGTGAAGGCACGGCCGGCCGATTTGTGGGTGTGGGCATCGAGATCACGCAGGAAGACGGCCTGGTCAAGATCGTCTCGCCCATCGAGGGCTCGCCCGCCTACCGCGCCGGCCTCAAGACCAACGACCTAATCACCCGCATCGACGACACCGCCGTCAAGGGCCTGACGCTCAACGAGGCCGTCAAGCGCATGCGCGGCGAGCCCAACACCAAGGTGGTCCTGACGATCTTCCGCAAGGAAGAGAACCGCTCTTTCCCGGTGACCATCATCCGCGAGGAGATCAAGACCCAGTCGGTCAAGGGCAAGATGGTCGAGCCTGGTTACGGCTGGATCCGTCTGAGCCAGTTCCAGGAGCGCACGGTCGAGGACTTCGTGCGCAAGGTGGAAGAGCTGTACAAACAGGACCCCGCTCTCAAGGGCCTGGTGCTGGACCTGCGCAACGACCCGGGCGGCCTGCTCGACGCGGCCGTGGCCGTCTCCGCGGCCTTCCTGCCCGAGAACGTGACCGTGGTGTCCACCAACGGCCAGCTGGCCGAGAGCAAGTACACCTTCAAGGCCGCGCCCGAGTACTACCAGCGCCGCGGCAGCGGTGACCCGCTGCGCCGCCTGCCCGCTGCAGTCAAGAAGGTGCCGCTGGTGGTGCTGGTCAACGAAGGCTCTGCCTCCGCCAGCGAAATCGTGGCCGGCGCCCTACAGGACCACAAGCGCGCGACCATCATGGGCAGCCAGACCTTCGGCAAGGGCTCGGTGCAGACCGTGCGACCGCTCGGCCCCGACACGGGCCTGAAGATCACCACGGCGCGCTATTACACGCCGGCTGGCCGCTCGATCCAGGCCAAGGGCATCCTGCCCGACGTCATGATCGACGAGACCGCCGAAGGCAATGTCTTCTCCGTGCTGCGCACCCGCGAAGCCGATCTCGACAAGCACCTGAGCAACGGCCAGACACCGGAGCAGAAGGACGAGGCGCGCGAGAAGGCCCGTGACGCCGCCCTCAAAAAGCTGGAAGAGGATGCCAAGAAGCCAGCCTCCGAGCGCCGCCTGCCCGAGTTCGGCAGCGACAAGGACTTCCAGCTGCAGCAGGCGCTCAACCAGCTCAAGGGCCTGCCTGTGCTGGTCAGCAAGACGCTGACCGAGCGCAAGGAAGAGACGAAAGAGAACTGACCCCCAGGCTGCCCTCCCGTTCGCTCCGCCACCCCCTTTCCAGGGGGCGGCATCAGCGGCCCGGCAAAGCCGGTTCCGCCATGCCCCGCGACTGAATGCCAACCCTCGCGGCGGTTAGGATGCCCACCATGAACGACGACCAACTGCTGCGCTACTCGCGGCACATCCTGCTCGATGACATCGGGGTCGAGGGCCAGCAGCGTATCCTTGACAGCCATGCCCTCGTGATTGGTGCCGGCGGGCTGGGCTCGCCCGTGGCCCTCTATCTCGGCTCGGCCGGCGTGGGTCGGCTCACCGTGGTCGACCACGACACGGTGGACGTGACCAACCTGCAACGCCAGATTGCCCACACCATGGCCCGTGTGGGCGCGCCGAAGGTCGACTCCATCCGTCAGGCCGTGACAGCACTGAATCCCGAGGTGCGAGTGCAGACCGTGCAGCAGCGGGCCGATGCGACGCTGCTGACCGAGCTCGTGGCAGCGGCCGACGTGGTGCTGGACTGCAGCGACAACTACGCCACGCGACAGGCCGTCAACGCCGCCTGCGTGCAGCAGGGCAAGCCCCTGGTCTCAGGCGCGGCGATCCGCTTCGACGGCCAGCTGGCGGTCTACGACCCGCGCGACGCCACCTCCCCCTGCTACGCCTGCGTCTTCGACCCTCGCGAGAACTTCGAGGAAGCCCTCTGCGCCACGATGGGCGTGTTCGCGCCGCTCGTGGGCATCATCGGCACCTTGCAGGCCGCCGAGGCGCTCAAACTGCTCAGCGGCGCCGGCACACCTCTCACCGGTCGCCTGCTCATGCTCGACGGCCGGCACATGGCCTTCAACGAAGTCCAGCTGCCACGCAACCCGGCCTGCCCTGTCTGCGGCCAACCCCATTGAGCGTGGGTGCGCTGTGGCGAAGGCCCGATTTGCGGGCCTGAAGCCGGCGAATTCGCCGTCCTGCCGGGCGGGGCTCCTGTTAGACTTTGTCACCCGAAGCCGGACATCCCCGTGACCATCCCCGCCTCCCCCTCGCTGGATCTGCACGCTCTGCGCCTGGACGACGCGCACGCGTTGCTCGAGCACGGTGGTACGGAGCTGCCCGCGCCGGAACAGGGCGCCGCCGCCTATCTACAGAGCATCATCGACGGCCTGTGCGAGCTCTCGCTGCGCGACCCCCTGACCGGCCTGGCGAACCGGCGTCACTTCCGCGCCGTGCTCTCGCGCGAGATCGAAATCGTCGCGCGTTCGGGCAATTCGGCGCTGCTTCTGATGCTCGACATCGACCACTTCAAGAAGATCAACGACAACCACGGCCATGTGGCCGGCGACCGGGTGCTGCAGGCCGTGGCCAGGTGCATCAGCAGCTGCGTGCGGCCGCAGGACACCGTGGCGCGTTACGGTGGTGAAGAGTTCGCCATCGTCATGCCCGACTGTCAGGCCGCCTACGGCGAGACCGTGGCCGAGCGCATCCGCCAGTCGATCGCTGCCCTGGACATCCCGGTCTCCCCCATCCTGAATCTGCAGATCACCACCAGCGTCGGCGGTGCCTTCGCCCCGGTCTGGGTGCGCTCCACCGCCGACATCTGGATCGAACGCGCCGACACCCAGCTCTACCTGGCCAAGGCCCAGGGCCGCAACCAGGTCTGCATCGACCACCAGCAGGTGATCTCTGTCAGCGCAGAAGAAAAGAGCCTGCTGTTCGGCAGCCTGGCCGCAACGGAGAGCGCCTGGGGTGAACTGGGCGACAACCACACACCGAGGTTCAGCTGATGAGCGAGGAACTGAACAAGGACAAAGCGGCACCGACGGCCGTCCCCCTCAAGCCCCTGGGCAAGGTCCTGGCCATCACCAGTGGCAAGGGCGGCGTGGGCAAGACCTTTGTGTCGGCCAACCTGGCCGCTGCGCTGGCGCGCCGCGGCCTGCGCGTGCTGGTGCTCGATGCCGACCTCGGCCTGGCCAACCTCGACGTGGTGCTCAACCTCTACCCCAAGACCACGCTGCACGACGTCTTCACCGGCAAGGCCAAGCTGGAAGACGCCATCATCAAGGCGCCGGGCGGCTTCTCGGTGCTGCTCGCGGGTTCGGGCATGGTCGAGTACTCGCGTCTCACGCCCGAAGTGCGCGACGAATTCCTGCGCGTGATGGAAAGCCTGGTGCCGCGCTTCGACGTCGTGCTGCTGGACACCGGCGCCGGTATCTCCGACGTGGTGCTGTTCGCGGTCTCACTGGCCTCCGAGGTGCTGCTCGTGGTCACGCCCGAGCCGACTTCGCTGACCGACGCCTACGCCACCATCAAGGTGCTCGTGGGCCAGCAAAAGCGCCAGAACATCCGCATGATCGTCAACCAGACCGCCCGCCCCGGCGACGGCCGCGCCATCACCGTGCAGCTGCAGCAGGTGGTGGACCGCTTCGTGCCGGGCGAGCCTGGCAAGCCGGTGAAGCTGGTGCACGTGGGCGACATCCCGGTCGATCCATCGGTGCGTCAGGCCATCATGCGCCGTCAGCTGCTGATGCAGGTCACACCGGGCTGCCCTGCCGGCCTGGCCCTGGTACAGCTGGCGGGCAAGATCGAGGACACGGTCATCCCCAAAAACGGCTGAGGCGGCCAGAGCCGCCTCCATCGCTGACCTCCCCGGCGGGGGCCGTCAACTCCGACCGATGATCGAGGCTGTCGCCATCAGCTCTTCGAGCAGGGCCAGCGACACCTTGCCCGACACCGCATAGGGATCAAGCTCGGGCTTCTCGGAGTACTTCAACACGATGGACGTGTTGATGCGCGCCAGATTGACCTGGCCCATGGTCCAGCCGCCAAAACGTCGTTCCGTGACTTCCTCGTAATGCAGCAGCACCACGTCCTTGTGGCGTGGATCACGCTGAATGTGGCCGTACAGGTCGCTGACCGGACTGCGCCCGCCCTCGATGGCCTGCAGGAAGATGCCGCCGCCATAGCAGAGGATGCCGGTGATGCCGCAGGTCGGGTTGTACTGGCGCGACTGGGTGAGGATGTTTTCAATGGCCGCCGGGCTGGCGTCGACGGCGCGGCTGGCGTAAAGGAGACGGACCAACATGTTCAGGACCTTTGAGGAATCAGCGACAGGAATTCGCGGCGCAGCGTCGGGTCCTTGAGGAACACACCGCGCATGACCGAGTTGATCATCTTGCTGTCCATGTCCTTGACTCCGCGCCAGGCCATGCAGTAGTGGCTGGCCTCCATGACGATGGCCAGGCCGTCGGGCTGGGTCTTTTCCTGGATCAGGTCGGCCAGCTGCACCACGGCCTCTTCCTGGATCTGGGGCCGGCCCATGATCCATTCGGCCAGGCGCGCGTATTTGGACAGGCCGATCACATTGGTGTGCTCGTTGGGCATGACGCCGATCCAGATCTTGCCGATCACCGGGCAGAAGTGGTGGGAGCAGGCACTGCGCACCGTGATCGGGCCGACGATCATGAGCTCGTTGAGATGCTCGGCGTTGGGGAACTCGGTGATGCTCGGACCCTGCACATAGCGGCCCTTGAATACCTCGTTGACATACATCTTGGCCACACGACGTGCGGTATTGGCCGTGTTGTGGTCGTTCTCGGTATCGATGACCAAGCTGTCGAGCACCTGCCGCATGCCCTGTTCGACCTCGTCGAGCAGCTTTTCCAGTTCACCGGGTTCGATGAACTCGGCGATGTTGTCGTTGGCATAGAAACGGCGCCGCGCAGCCTGCAGCCGCTCCCGGATCTTCACGGAGACCGGCGTGCCTTCGTTGGCGGCATCCGTCGGGGTCATGGGGCTCAGGCTCTTCTTCAGCATGACGCTATGGTAACAGCGAATCCAATACCCCCATACTTGGCTCAGAGTCAATCCCGGCAAGCCATCAAAGCTATCAAATCAATAGCGTCGCCCGATCAGGAACAGCGCGAGGCGCAGCGCACCGAAAGCCAGCCGGTCCAGCAGGCGCTGCTGCCAGGGCCGGTGCGCATATTCCTGAGGATCAATGCGCCGACCTTCGTGGTCCATGGCACGGATCAGACGGGCGCGCAGCTGCTGGGCAAAAGCCGCATCCTCGATCACCACATTGGCCTCGCGTGCGAGCAGCAGACTCAGCGGATCAAGGTTGGACGAGCCCACCGTGGCCCAGCGCCCGTCGATCACGGCCACCTTGGCATGCAGGAAGCTCGGCGAGTATTCGTGGATCTCCACGCCGGCCCGCAACAGCGGCGCGTAGACCGGCCGAACGGCATGGAACTGCATGAAGTACTCGTAACGCCCCTGCAACAGCAGGCGCACGCGCACCCCACGCTGTGCCGCCAGCGCCAGGGCCCGGCGCAGCTTGCGCCCGGGCAGGAAATAGGCGTTGGCAATCACGATTTCCTCACGGGCCTCGGCGATGGCCTTGCGGTAGGCCTTCTCGATGCGGGTGCGGTGGCGCAGGTTGTCGCGCAGCAGCAGGGCCGCGCGCATCCCCGCGGGACGGCCCGCCGCCGGTGGCGTGCCGTGCGGAGCGTCGAGTTGCTGGCGCTCCTGCTCGAGCATGCGCCAAGCGGTGATCCAGTCGGCCTCGCGAGCCTTGCGGCCGGCCTGCACGCGCCACCAGAACTGCACCATGACCTCGTGCACCTCACGCACCAGCGGCCCAGTGACGCGCACGGCAAAGTCCAGCCGGGGTGCCGTCAGCACGCCATGGTTGGGGTCGTACCAGTCATCCAGCACATTGATGCCGCCGCAGAAGGCCACGCGGCCGTCGACCACGCAGAGCTTGCGGTGCAGGCGGCGCCAGCGGCTAGGGATCAACAGGCCCAGCCGGCCCAGGGGCTGGAAGATGCGCCACTGCACACCCGCAGCGTCCAGGCGCTGCGCCCAGTCGGCCGGCAGCGTCGGCGTGCCCACACCATCCATCACGAGATGGACAGCCACGCCGCGCCGCGCGGCTTGGGCCAGCACGTCCACCATCTGCTCGCCGGCGGAGTCAGCCGCGAAGATATAGGTTTCGATCCGTACTTCCCGTGCACTGCGCGCGATGGCCTCGACCAGCGCCGGGAACAGCTCTTCCCAGCCTTGCAGCAGATGCACATGGTGCCCCGCTTGCATGGAAGGCAGGCGCCGGTCCCTCATGCCGGCAGGCCGAATTCGGCGATCAGGGGCAGGTGGTCCGACATGCGCCACCAGACGCGGCCGCGCGGAACCTCCACGCGCAGGGGCTGCAGGCCGCGGGCGTAGACGTAGTCCAGCTGCACCAGGGGCAGGCGGGACGGAAACGTCGGGTGCCGGGCCGGGCGGAAGGTCTGCAAGCCCATGGCCGTGAAATGCCGATGCACCCGTTCGCCCCAGTCGTTGAAATCGCCCGCCACGATCAGCGGTGCATCGGCCGGGACCTCGCGGGCGATATAGCGGTCCAGCTGGGCCGCCTGCCGCTCGCGGCTGGCCCGGATCAGACCCAGGTGCACCACGATCACGTGCAGGGCCCGGCCATCGATGACCACCTCACTGTGCAGCAGGCCGCGCTGCTCGAAGCGGTGATCCGACATGTCCTCGTGCTGATGCGCCAGTACCGGCCAGCGCGAGAGCATGGCGTTACCGTGCTCGCCGTGACGCGTGTAGGCATTGGTGCGGTAGACCGCCTCGTAGCCCTCGGGCGCCAGGAAGTCGGCCTGCGGCATCTCGGGCCAGCGGCTGAAGTACTCCTCTTCACGCCGGTGCAGCTTGCGCACCTCCTGCAAACAGATGATGTCGGCATCGAGCTGTTCCACGGCGAGGCCAAGGTTGTGGATCTCCAATCGCCGGCGCGGCCCCAGGCCCTGCACGCCCTTGTGAATGTTGTAGGTGGCGACACGCAGGGTCTGCATGGGGTCTCAGTTCAGCGCAGGAGCTGTGGCGAAGCGTGGCAGCAGGAGGCAGGCCTCGGCGTTGCTGGGCGAGAAGCAGCGCTCGGCCGCCTCACGCCAGGGCAGCCAGCAGCTGGCGGTGTGCTCGCGCGGGCTCAGTGTGACGGGGGTGCCGGCCGGCACGCTGAGGCTGAACAGGTGCTCGGTGTTGTGGGTCACGCCGGGCGCATAGCGCCAGCGCCACCGGGGATAGATCTCGTAGACGTTTTCCAGACCCCAGTCGACCAGACGATGGCCCGGGGCTCGCACATCGATGCCGGTCTCCTCCAGGACCTCCCGCGCCGCCGTGCTCTCGTAGGACTCGTCCGGATGGTCCTTGGAGCCGGTGACCGACTGCCAATACTCGTCGGCATCGGCGCGGCGGATCAGCAGTACATCGAGCGCCGGGGTGTGGATCACCACCAGCACGGATTGCGGGATCTTGTAAGGGGCAGCGTCCATGTACAAAGGGCGCCCCTGCAGGGCGCCCTTTGATTCTGCCTCAAGCCCGGGTGGAGCCTGGAGCGGCCTGCGCTCAGGCCGGTTGCGGGTTGCGCAGCTTGATGTGCAGCTCGCGCAGCTGCTTCTCGTCCACCGGGCTAGGCGCCTGCGTGAGCAGGCACTGGGCGCGCTGGGTCTTGGGGAAGGCGATCACGTCGCGGATCGACTCGGCGCCCGTCATCAGCGTCACGATGCGGTCCAGGCCGAAAGCCAAGCCGCCGTGCGGCGGGGCGCCGTACTGCAGCGCGTCGAGCAGGAAGCCGAACTTGAGCTGGGCCTCCTCGGGCGTGATCTTGAGCGCGTCGAAGACCTTCTGCTGCACGTCGGCGCGGTGGATACGCACGGAGCCGCCGCCGATCTCCCAGCCGTTGAGCACCATGTCATAGCCCTTGGCAATGCACTTCTCGGGGTCGGTGGCCATCCAGTCCTCGTGCCCGTCCTTCGGCGCCGTGAAGGGATGGTGCACGGCGGTGTAGCGCTGGGCTTCCTCGTCGAACTCGAACATGGGAAAGTCCACCACCCACATCGGCGCCCAACGGCTCTCGAACAGGCCGTTCTTCTTGCCGAACTCGCTGTGGCCGATCTTGATACGCAGCGCGCCGATGGCGTCGTTGACGATCTTAGCCTTGTCGGCGCCGAAGAAGATCAGGTCGCCATCCTGGGCGCCTGTGCGCTTGAGGATCTCGGCGATGGCCGCGTCGTGCAGGTTCTTGACGATGGGCGACTGCAGGCCGTCACGGCCCTTGGCCACTTCGTTGACCTTGATCCAGGCCAAACCCTTGGCACCGTAGATCTTGACGAACTCGGTGTAGGCGTCGATCTCGCCACGGCTCATCTCGCCGCCGCGCGGCACGCGCAGGGCCACCACACGGCCACCCTTCATGGTGGCAGGGGTGGAGAAGACCTTGAAGTCCACATCGGCCATGACGTCGGTGAGTTCGGTGAACTCAAGCTTGACGCGCAGGTCGGGCTTGTCCGAGCCATAGCGGTGCATGGCCTCGGCGTAGGCCATGACCGGGAATTCGCCCAGATCCACGCCAAGCACGTTCTGGAACACGCTCTTGATCATGCCCTGGAACATGTCGCGGATGTCCTGCTCGGTCAGGAAAGAGGTCTCGATATCGATCTGCGTGAACTCCGGCTGGCGGTCGGCGCGCAGGTCCTCGTCACGGAAGCACTTGGTGATCTGGTAGTAGCGGTCGAAACCGGCCACCATGAGCAGCTGCTTGAAGAGCTGGGGCGACTGCGGCAGCGCGAAGAACTGGCCGTCGTGCACGCGGCTGGGCACGAGGTAGTCGCGTGCGCCCTCGGGCGTGCTCTTGGTGAGCATGGGCGTCTCGATGTCCACGAATCCGTTGGCATCGAGGAACTTGCGTACCTCCATGGCCACCTTGTAGCGCAGCATCAGGTTGTTCTGCATGTAAGGACGGCGCAGGTCCAGCACGCGGTGTGTGAGTCGCGTGGTCTCGGAGAGGTTGTCCTCGTCGAGCTGGAAGGGCGGCGTGACCGAAGGATTGAGCACCGTCAGTTCATGGCACAGCACCTCGATCTTGCCGCTCTTGAGGCTGTCGTTGGTGGTGCCGGCCGGACGCGCGCGCACCAGGCCCTTGACCTGGATGCAGAACTCGTTGCGCAGGTCCTCGGCGGCCTTGAACATCTCGGGGCGATCGGGGTCGCAGACCACCTGCACATAGCCTTCGCGGTCGCGCAGGTCGACGAAGATCACGCCACCGTGGTCGCGCCGGCGGTTGACCCAGCCGCACAGGGTGACGGTTTGACCCAGCAGGGCCTCGGTCACGAGACCGCAGTAGTGGGAACGCATGGCCATAAGGCTTTCTCTTTCAGGGTAAGGCAGCCGGCTCTTGCGCAGCCGGCTTCATATGCGGGTTCTTCGGCCCGCCGGGGACGATGACGCCCATGGAAATCACATAGGTCAGCGCCTCGTCCACGCTCATCGCGAGCACGATGCAATCGCTTTTCTTGAGCATGACGAAGTACCCGCCTGTGGGGTTGGGCGTGGTCGGCACGTAGACGCTGAGGTACTCGCCGGGCAGATGGTTCACCAGATCGCCGCCGGGGGTACCCGTGACGAAGGCGATGGTCCACATGCCCTCACGCGGCCACTGCACGAGCACGGCCTGGCGAAACGCATTGCCCTTTTCGGAAAACAGCGTGTCCGAGACCTGCTTGACACCGGAGTAGATGGAACGCACCACCGGGATGCGGTGCAGGAGCGCGTGCCACCAGCCCAGCAGGCGGTTGCCGATGTAGTTGGACGTCAGCGCGCCCACGAGCAACACCACGCCCAGGGCGAAGATCACGCCCAGCCCCGGAATGTGCAGGCCCAGCCAGCGATCCGGCTGCCAGGCCTCGGGCAGGATGTTGAGGGTCTGGTCCAGGGTGGAGATCACCCACTCGAGCACCCAGACCGTGATGCCCAGCGGAGCGAGCACCAGCAGGCCCGAGAGCAGCCATTTGCGGAATTTGGCCATCGGCTTCAAGCGCAACCGCAGCCCGTGCCGCAGCTGTGACCGGCAGCGGGCGCGGCCGCAGGCGCGGCCTCACTGGTCGTCCCCGGCGCCGAGGCGGCAGCAGGAGCGGCCGAACCGGAAGCCGCGGAGGCGCCGCCACGGAAGTCGGTCACGTACCAGCCGCTGCCCTTGAGCTGGAAGCCGGCCGCCGTGACCTGTTTGCGGAAGGTGGGCTGGCCACAGGCCGGGCAGTCGCTCAGCGCGGGGTCGGAAATTTTCTGCAGCACATCCTTGGCGGCGCCGCAGGATTCACATTTGTAGGCGTAAATAGGCATGGCTCGAAGGAGGTGGAGGGTCGAATCAAAGGCAGCCCGCCCCTCAGGGGCGGGTACCGATGGAAAACCGTCAATTATAGGCGGGGCACCCGGAATCAAGTGCCGTCGCCGGCCCGAGCCCAGGCCTTACTCGACGCCGGCCAGCTTGTGGTGCCCGGCGTGGCGATTGGCAATGGCCTGCGGGCCAAGGGAGCCGATCAGCATGCCTGCCAGAGCGGCCAGCACGCCGGCGAGCTGGGCCGGGAATTCCTCGCCGGCCGGGGTGATCAGGAAAATCCCCCACGTCAGGATGCCCAGCACGATGGAGAACAGCGCCCCCTGGGTGCTGGCCTTCTTCCAGTACAGGCCGAAGGTCAGCGGGATGAAGGCCCCTACCAGGGTGATCTGGTAGGCGCCGGACACCATTTCGTAGATCGAGGTGCCCTGCATCTGGATGGCGTAGATCAGCACCAGCACACTGAAGACCAGCACCGTGATGCGCATGGTCTTGAGCTCCTGCTTGTCACCCATGTGCGGGTTGAACTGGCGCCAGATGTTCTCGACAAAGGTCACGCTGGGCGCCAGCAGGGTCGCCGAGGCGCAGGACTTGATGGCCGAGAGCAGCGCGCCGAAGAAGAGCACTTGCATGATGAAGGGCATCTTCTCCATGACCAGGGTGGGCAGCACCTTCTGCGGGTCCTCCTGGATCAGCTTGTCCGCCTGCTCGGGCATGATGATCAGGGCACTGACCACCAGGAACATGGGCACAAAGGCGAACAGGATATAGAGCGCGCCACCGATCATGGCCCCGCGCGAGGCCGACTTGACGCTGTCGGCCGACATGACGCGCTGGAACACGTCCTGCTGGGGGATGGAGCCCAGCATCATGGTGATGGCCGCGGCGATGAAGAAGACGATGTCCTTGAAGGTCGGCTCAGGGAAGAAGGCGAACATGTCGCGGCTGACCGCCAGCGCCACCACCTTGTCGGCCCCACCCACCATGTTGCCGGCAAACACCGCGAGGATGCTCAGGCCCAGCACCAGGATGATCATCTGGATGAAATCGGTCAGCGCCACCGACCACATGCCGCCAAACAGCGTGTAGGCCAGCACCGACACCACACCGATCACCATGCCCACCGGAATGCTGATGGTCCCGCCCGACAGCAGGTTGAACACCAGACCCAGGGCCGTGACCTGGGCCGAGACCCAGCCGAGGTAGCTCAGCATGATGATGAGCGAGCAGACGATCTCCACGCTGCGGCCATAGCGCTCCCGGAAGAAGTCACTGATGGTCAGCAGGGTCATGCGGTAGAGCTTGG
This sequence comes from Hylemonella sp., assembly GCF_027532185.1. Lineage (GTDB taxonomy): Bacteria > Pseudomonadota > Gammaproteobacteria > Burkholderiales > Burkholderiaceae_C > Hylemonella. Next base: position 780,513 of record NZ_JAPZSV010000003.1, read on the forward strand.
CCGCGAAGAACAGCCCCACCAGGATCAGGCAGGAGCCGGCCCCGAACGGGTCTTCCACCACACTGCCAAGGCCGCCCTCGACGAACTTGGCCGGGATGCCCAGCACCACCTCGGAGCCGAACCAGGTGGCGAAAGTGGTGGTGACGATCATGAACAGCGGCAGCTTGCGCCCGGCAATGGCGAAATCAGCCGAGTTCTTGACCCGTTTGGCGGCCCACAGGCCGACCGCAATGGTCACCAGAAGGTAGACGATGACGAGGGTCAGCAGCACCGTGTTCTCCTTGTTGCTAGTCGTATGCGATGGGCCGAGATTATCCCCAGAACCTGCCTGACGGAACAGTCAAATCCCTAGAACAGCTGGAAGCGGATCAGCATCTGGACCACGATCAGACCCAAAGCAAATCCGATGCCCGCGTAGATGATGGCCTGGAGCAGCCGATTGGTGCGGCGCTGCTCGGCCAGCAGTTCCTCGAGCTCGCGCCGATCGCGGCCACGGGCGCCGTGCCGCAGGTAGTCGTGCAGCAGGCGCGGCAGGTCGGGCAGCAGCTTGGCATAGCGCGGCGCCTGGTTCTTGAGTTCCTCGAACAGCCGGCGCGGGCCGATCTGGTCGGCCATCCACTTTTCCAGAAAAGGCTTGGCCGTGCTCCAGAGGTCCAGGTCCGGATCGAGCTCTCGCCCCAGGCCCTCGATGTTGAGCAGGGTCTTCTGCAGCAGCACCAGCTGCGGCTGGATCTCCACATGGAAGCGGCGCGAGGTCTGGAACAGACGCATGAGCACCATGCCCAGGGATATCTCCTTGAGCGGGCGGTCGAAATAGGGTTCGCAGACGGCGCGGATGGCGGCCTCGAGCTCGTCGACCCGGGTCTGCGGCGGCACCCAGCCCGATTCAATGTGCAGCTCGGCGACGCGCTTGTAGTCGCGGCGGAAGAAGGCCGTGAAGTTCTGCGCCAGGTACTCCTTGTCGTACTCGGTCAGCGTGCCCACGATGCCGAAGTCGAGCGAGATGTAGCGCCCAAAGGTGGCCGGATCGGTGCTGACGAAGATGTTGCCCGGGTGCATGTCGGCATGGAAGAAGCCGTCGCGGAAAACCTGGGTGAAGAAGATGGTGACGCCGTCGCGCGCCAGCTTCTTCAGGTCGACCCCGGCCTCGCGCAGACGCGCCGTCTGGCTGATCGGGATGCCCTTCATGCGCTCCATCACGATGACCTCGTTCTGGCAATAGTCCCAGATCATCTCGGGGATCAGCACCAGGTCCAGCCCCGCCATGTTGCGGCGCAGCTGGGCGGCGCTGGCGGCCTCGCGCACGAGGTCCAGCTCGTCGTGCAGGTATTTGTCGAACTCGGCCACCACCTCGCGCGGCTTGAGGCGTTTGCCGTCAGCCGAAAGATTCTCCACCCAGCCGGCCATCATCCGCATCAGGCTCAGGTCTTTCTCGATCACGGGCAGCATGCCCGGGCGCAGCACCTTGACGGCCACCTCGCGCTCGGCGCCGTCACGCCCGACCAGCTTGGCGAAATGCACCTGGGCAATGGAGGCGCTGGCCACCGGTTCGCGCTCGAACTGGCTGAAGATCTGCCCCACCGGCTTGCGGAAGGCGCGCTCAATGGTGGCGACGGCAATGTCGGAGCTGAAAGGCGGGACGCGGTCCTGCAACCTGGCCAGTTCGTCGGCAATGTCGGGGGGCAGCAGATCGCGCCGGGTCGAGAGCACCTGGCCGAACTTGACGAAGATGGGGCCCAGCCGTTCCAGCGCCTCGCGCAGGCGCACGCCACGCGGTGCATTCAGGTTGCGCCCGACCGAGACGATGCGTGCGATCACGCGCAGCCAGGGCTTCTGGAAGCTGGTCAGCACCAGCTCGTCCAGGCCGTAGCGCAGGACGATCCAGACGATGTAGGCGCCGCGCAGCAGCCGGGTCATGAGGCGGCTCCGGGGGCCGCTTTCTTCACCCAGCCGCGCAGGACCTCCAGGGTGCGGCGCACGGCCTGGGCCAGACCATGGGCCGGGGCATCGCCGACGATGCGGGCCAGGTCTTCCTCCAGATCCCAGCGCACATGGTCGACCAGCCAGTTGACCTCGGCCGCCAGCTGCACATCGCCTTCGATGCGCACCGGTGGCTTGTCACCGGCCAGGGCGGCCTGCACGAGGGCGGCGGGAGAGTTTTCGATGATGGCCAGCGTCAGGTCCGAAGGCGTGTCCGTGGCCGCCAGGTCCAGCAGACCGGCGGGCGTGAGCTGCAGCTTGAAGCCGAACTCGCGCCACTGGAACAGCACCACCCGGCCTTTCTGACGGGCCAGGCGACTCATGGCCTCTTGTTCCTGCATCAGCACATGGTTGAGCAACAGCACGATGCGACGCTGTACCTCCTGCGCGGCCCAGGCGGGCGGCTGCACGGTGGTGACCAGCTTCTGGAAGGCGTCTTCCAGCAAAGAAAAAGGGGACTGTGTTGCCATAGTCCCCGATTATTGATTGAAAGAAGGCCGTTTACTGCAGGGCCTGCACTCCGGCCACGAGCCAGCCGCGGCTGCCGTCCTTGGGCTTGGTCATGTTCCAGACCTCGCGGAAGGGGCTGGGCCCGGCATGGCGGTCCTCGCGGATCATGCCCGAGAACTCCACGCTGGCCATGTACTCACCGCCGAGTTCCTCGATGCCCAGCAGCTGGGCCTGCAGCATCTGCACTTCGGTCAGGTTGAGGGCGCCGCCGGTGTGCTGCTCGCGCTCGGCCAGCTGGGCGCTGATCTCGTCCAGCATCTCGTCCGTCATCATGGCGCGCAAGGTGGCCATATCGGCCTGGTCCCAGGCGGCCTGCAGCAGGATGAAGTTGCTCTTGGCGGCCTTGAGGAAGCCTTCGGCGTCAAAACCGGCCGGCACGCTCCAGTCACTGGCCAGCGCCGAGCCGATCACCACCCCGCGCCCCGCCGAGCCGTCAAAGGCGGTCTGGGAACGCTCCCACGGGCGGGCCGAGGCGTCATTGCCCACGTTTTCGGGGCGGTAGCCCGGCTGGGCCGTCGCCGCATCGGCGGCGCCCGCACCCTGGAAGGCGTAGGCATGGCGGGCCTGGGCCGGACGCCGGCTGCGCATGAACCAGCCGAACGCCAGCATGGCCAGCATGACGACCAGGGCGATCAGGATGAACTGGCCGAAGGCTTCGCCCAGACCCAGGGAGCTGGCCAGCCAGGCCAGGCCCAAACCAGCCGCCAAGCCGGCGAGCATGCCACCCCAGGGCTTACGAGGCGCAGCAGCAGGCGCAGGCGCGGCGGGTTTGGCGGGCGCGGCCGCCGCGGCATTCTGGGTCGGCGCGGCTGGCGCCGCGGGAGGCGTGGCCTCGCGCTGCGTCACGTTGCTCGATTGCTTGCCGACCGACTTGCCACCGCCCAGGCGTTTGGCCTCGGCGTCCACGGCACTCAGGACCAGCACCAGCGACAGGGCGATAGACAGGAATTTCATACGTGCTCCAGAAGAATCCGACGGTCGTGCCACACCCCGAAAGTAACGCAAAACAGGTGTGTCAGCACTTGATTCCAACATGAAGCGCCACCACACCGCCAGTCATGTTGTGAAAATCCACATGGCCGAATCCGGCTTTGAGCATCATGGCCTTGAGTTCAGCCTGCCCCGGATGCATGCGGATAGATTCGGCCAGGTAGCGGTAGCTGCTGGCGTCGCCGGCCACCAGCCGGCCCAGCTGCGGCAGCACCTTGAAGGAATACCAGTCGTAGGCCTTTTCCAGCGGCGGCGCCACCTTGGAGAACTCCAGCACCAGCAGCTTGCCACCGGGCTTGAGCACGCGGCACATCTCGGCCAGGGCCTGGTCCTTGTGCGTCATGTTGCGCAGGCCGAAGGCCACGCTCACCAGATCGAAATGCTGGTTGGGGAAGGGCAGCTTTTCGGCGTCGCAGACCACGGTGGGCAGCACCACGCCAGCGTCGAGCAGGCGGTCGCGCCCCACGCGCAGCATGGCCTCGTTGATGTCGGTGTGCACCACCTGACCGGTCTTGCCGACCTTTTGGGCAAAAGCCAGGGCCAGGTCGCCCGTGCCGCCCGCGATGTCCAGCGCGCGGTCGCCCTCCTTCAGATGGGCCACCGTCACGGTGTAGGCTTTCCAGAGCCGGTGCAGGCCGCCCGACATCAGATCGTTCATGAGGTCGTACTTGGACGCGACCGAGTCGAACACGCCGCGCACGCGCCGCGCCTTCTCGCGCTCGTCCACCGTCTCGAAACCGAAATGCGTCTGGCTCATGGTCGTGCTCAATGGTGGCCGCAGCCGTGGCCGGCCTTCTCGGGCATGGGCGCATCGCGATCCACGCCCGCCGCCTGCAGGCGGGCCTCGTAGTCGGCCCAGAAGCGGTCCTGCTGTGCGCCGAGCTGGTAAAGGTAGTCCCAGGTGTAGATGCCGCTGTCGTGGCCATCGGTGAACGTGGGCTTGACCCCGTAGTTGCCAACGGGCTCCAGGCCAACGAGGCCGACCTCGCGCTTGCCGGTCTGCAGCACTTCCTGGCCCGGGCCGTGGCCCTGCACCTCGGCCGAGGGCGAGTACACGCGCATCAGCTCGAAGGGGATGCGAAAGGTCTGGCCATCGGAAAAGCTGATCTCCAGCACGCGCGACTTGCTGTGCACCGTGAGGTCCTGTGGTGTCGGGGTATCGGCTTGCAAACCTGCCATGAGGGTCTCCGTTCTGCTTAAACGAGCACGCGCTCGATGCCGCCGGCGTTGGCCGCGGCCACGTATTCGGGCATCCAGTCCTCACCGAGGATCTGACGCGCCATCTCGACCACGATGTAGTCGGCCTCCAGCAGGCCGTTCTGAAGATCGTTGCCGTAGCGGTTCAGGCCCTGCAGGCAGCTGGGACAGCTGGTCAGGATCTTGACGTTGTCCTTGGCCCCGACCAGACCGGCCTCGCGCAGCGCGACCTCGCCCTTGCGGATCTCCCCCTCCTTACGGAAGCGCACCTGGGTCGACACATCGGGTCGCGTCACGCCCAGGGTGCCGGATTCGCCGCAACAGCGGTCGCTCTTGAGCACGTTGTCCTTCGCGTCGCCGGCCAGCAGCGTGCGGACCGTCTTCATCGAGTCGCCCTGCTTCATCGGGTTGTGGCAGGGCTCGTGGTACAGATAGCCGCCCTGGGCGCCACTGAGCTTGATGCCCTTCTCGAGCAGGAACTCGTGGATATCGATGATGCGGCAGCCCGGGAAGATCTCCTCGAACTTGTAACCCTGCAGCTGGTCGTAGCAGGTACCACAGCTCACCACCACGGTCTTGATGTCCAGGTAGTTCAGGGTGTTGGCCACGCGGTGGAAGAGCACGCGGTTGTCCGTGATCATCTTCTCGGCCTTGTCGAACTGGCCGCTGCCGCGCTGCGGGTAGCCGCAGCACAGGTAACCCGGCGGCAACACGGTCTGCACGCCTGCGTGCCAGAGCATGGCCTGGGTAGCCAGGCCCACCTGGCTGAACAGGCGCTCCGAACCGCAACCCGGGAAATAGAACACCGCCTCGGTCTCGGCCGTGGTGGCCTGCGGGTCGCGGATGATGGGGACGTAATCGGCGTCCTCGATGTCCAGCAGGGCCCGCGCCGTCTTCTTAGGCAGACCACCGGGCATCTTCTTGTTGATGAAGTGAATCACCTGCTCCTTGATCGGCGCGGTGCCCACCGTGGCCGGCGGGCGGGCGGTCTGCTTCTTCGCCACCACCCGCAACAGCTGGTTGGCCAGACGCTGGGCCTTGAAGCCCACGTCCACCATGGCCGAGCGCATCAGCTTGATGGTCTCGGGGTTGGTGGCGTTGAGGAAGAACATGGCCGCGGCATTGCCGGGGCGGAAGGATTTCTGCCCCATCTTGCGCAAGAGGTTGCGCATGTTCATCGACACATCGCCGAAGTCGATCTTCACCGGGCAGGGCGACAGGCATTTGTGGCAGACCGTGCAATGGTCGGCCACGTCCTCGAACTCCTGCCAGTGCTTGATGGAGACGCCGCGGCGGGTCTGCTCTTCATAGAGGAAGGCTTCGACCAGCAAGGACGTCGCGAGGATCTTGTTGCGCGGGCTGTAGAGCAGGTTGGCGCGCGGCACGTGCGTGGAACACACGGGCTTGCACTTGCCGCAGCGCAGGCAGTCCTTGACGCTGTCGGCGATGGCGCCAATGTCGCTCTGCTGCATGATCAGCGACTCGTGGCCCATGAGGCCGAAGCTCGGCGTATAAGCTTGGCTCAGGTCCGCGGGCAGCTCGGCGTCGCGCAGCAGCTTGCCGCGGTTGAAGCGGCCCTGCGGGTCGACGCGCTGCTTGTAGTCGGCAAAGGGTTGCAGCTCGGCGTCGCTGAGGAACTCCAGCTTGGTGATGCCGATGCCGTGCTCGCCCGAGATCACGCCGTCCAGCGAGCGCGCCAGCGCCATGATGCGCTTGACCGCGCCGTGGGCGGCCTGCAGCATCTCGTAGTCGTCGCTGTTGACGGGGATGTTGGTGTGCACATTACCGTCACCGGCATGCATGTGCAGCGCTACCCAGACCCGGCCCTTGAGCACGCGCTGCTGGATGGCGTTGCACTCGGCCAGCATGGGCTCGAAAGCGCGGCCGGTGAAGATGTCCTGCAGCGGCGCGCGGATCTGCGTCTTCCAGCTCGCACGCAAGGTGTGGTCCTGCAGCTGGGGGAAGAGTTCGTCCACGCGGTCCAGCCAGTCCTGCCACTGGGCGCGCACGCGACGCACCAGCTCGCGAGCCTGGGTGATGCGCTCTTCCATGAGCTCGGCCGAAGGCGCCTCATTGGCCTCGTCGAGCTTGCCGATGTCCAGCAGGTGCGTGAGGCCACCCTCACCGAAGAACAGTTCCAGCTCGTCGCAGAGCTTGAGCTTGTTGCGCAGCGAAAGCTCGATGTTGATGCGCTCGATGCCGTCGGTGTACTCGGCCATGCGCGGCAGCGGGATCACCACGTCTTCGTTGATCTTGAAGGCGTTGGTGTGCTTGCTGATCGCAGCCGTGCGCTTGCGGTCCAGCCAGAACTTCTTGCGCGCGTCGGCGCTGATGGCGATGAAGCCCTCGCCGCTGCGCGAGTTGGCGATGCGCACCACCTCGCTGGTGGCGCGCGCCACGGCGTCGGTGTCGTCACCCACGATGTCGCCGATCAGCACCATCTTGGGCAGGCCGCCGCGCTTGCTCTTGGTGGCATAGCCCACGGCGCGCAGGTAGCGGTCATCCAGATGCTCCAGGCCGGCCAGCAGCACGCCGCTGCGCTTCTGCTCGGCAAACATGAAGTCCTTGATCTCGACAATGCTCGGCACGGCATCGCGCGCATGACCGAAGAACTCCAGACAGACGGTGCGCGTGTGCGCCGGCATGCGGTGCACCACCCAGCGCGCGCTGGTGATCAGGCCGTCGCAGCCCTCTTTCTGCACACCGGGCAGCCCGCTGAGGAACTTGTCGGTGACGTCCTTGCCCAGGCCCTCCTTGCGGAAGCTCGGACCCGGGATGTCCAGGCGCTCGGTCTTCACGAGCTTCTTGCCGTCGGCCTCGAAATACTTGAGCTCGAAGCTCGCCACATCCGCGTCGTGGATCTTGCCGAGGTTGTGGCCGATGCGCGTGACTTCGAGCCAGCCCGCGTCGGGCGTGACCATGCGCCAGCTCGCCAGATTGTCCAGCGCCGTGCCCCAGAGCACGGCCTTCTTGCCGCCGGCGTTCATGGCGATGTTGCCGCCCACGCAGGAGGCCTCGGCAGACGTGGGGTCCACCGCGAAGACAAAGCCCGCACGCTCGGCCGCATCGGCCACGCGCTGCGTGACCACACCGGCCTCGGTCCAGATGGTCGGCACGGGCTTGTCCAGGCCGGGCAGCTGCAGCATCTCGACCTCGGTCATGGCCTCGAGCTTTTCGGTGTTGATCACCGCGCTCTTCCAGCTCAGCGGCACCGCGCCACCGGTGTAGCCCGTGCCGCCGCCCCGCGGAATGATGGTCAGACCCAGCTCGATGCAGCCCTTGACCAGGCGGGCCATCTCGGCCTCGCTGTCGGGCGTGAGCACGACGAAGGGGTACTCGACGCGCCAGTCGGTCGCGTCCGTCACGTGCGAGACACGTGAGAGTCCGTCAAATTTGACGTTGTCCTTGGCCGTCAGACGACTCAGCACGCGCTGGGCCTTGCGACGCAGGGCAGCGATCTCGCGGAAGGACAGATCGAAAGCCTCCACCGAACGGCGGGCCGCGTCCAGCAGCTCGCCCACCAGGGCGTCACGCTGCGGATCGGCCTCGGGCGTGCGGCGCTTCTGCACCTCGCCCAGGCGGTGGTGCAAGGCCTCGACCAGCAGCTGGCGGCGCTTGGGGTTGTCCAGCAGGTCGTCCTGCAGATAGGGGTTGCGCTGCACCACCCAGATGTCACCCAGCACCTCGTAGAGCATGCGGGCCGAACGGCCGGTACGGCGCTCCTCGCGCAACTGGTTGAGCACCTCCCAGGCGCGGCGCCCCAGCAGGCGCATCACGATCTCGCGGTCGGAGAAAGAGGTGTAGTTGTAGGGGATTTCGCGGATGCGCTCGTGGCCGTGCAGCGCCTGGCCGGCGGTGTCCACAAATTGGTCTAGCGGAGTCGGTGCGTTCATGGAAACCTGATATTTCAGCCAGAACACCGGCTGAGGCCAGATGTTACCGCAGTGCAACATGGGCAGAACGCCCCCCGGTATAGCCCCTCATGGAAACCCCGAATCCTCAAGAGGGCGTCATGCGGGCTTAATCGCTTTGTCACATTTCAGGCCTAGCCTGACGGCTTTATTTATCAGGAGAACCCATGAAACTCAGCGCCAAATTGACCGCAGCCGCCCTCTCGGCCATGCTGCTCGCCCCCGCCGCGCAGGCCCAGACGGAAATCCAGTGGTGGCATTCCATGGGCGGCGCCCTGGGCGAATGGGTCAATGACCTGGCCAAGGACTTCAACAGCAGCCAGAAGGACTACAAGATCGTCCCCACCTTCAAGGGCAGCTATGACGAATCGATGACGGCCGCCATCGCCGCCTTCCGTGCCGGCAACGCCCCGCACATCCTGCAGGTCTTCGAAGTCGGCACCGCGACCATGATGGCCAGCAAGGGCGCCATCGTGCCCGTGGCCGAGGTCATGAAGAAGGCCGGCGTCACCTTCGATCCCAATGCCTATGTGCCGGCGGTCGCGGGCTACTACACCGCCCCCAACGGCCAGATGCTGAGCTTCCCCTTCAACAGCTCGACCACCGTCTTCCACTACAACAAGGACGCCTTCAAGGCCGCCGGCCTCGACCCGAGCAAGCCGCCCAAGACCTGGCCGGAAGTGGCGCTGGCCGCGGCCAAGCTCAAGGCCTCCGGCCACAAGTGCCCGTTCACGACCAGCTGGGTGAGCTGGACCCAGCTCGAGAGCTTCTCGGCCTGGCACAACACCGAGTTCGCCACCAAGGGCAATGGCATGCGTGGCATCGACGCCCGCCTGAGCTTCAACTCGCCGCTGCACGTACGCCACATCGAGAACCTGGGCAACATGGCCAAGCAGGGCCTGTTCGTCTACAAGGGCCGCGGCAACGCCGCCGACGCCACCTTCGTTTCGGGTGAGTGCGCCATGACCACGGGCTCCTCGGCCCTGTACGGCAACATCAAGCGCAACTCCAAGTTCGAGAGCGGCATTTCCACCCTGCCCTATTACCCCGACGTAGCCGGCACCCCGCAGAACACCGTCATCGGCGGCGCCAGCCTGTGGGTCATGGCCGGCAAGAAGGCCGAAGAGTACAAGGGCGTGGCGCAGTTCTTCGCCCACCTGTCCAAGGCCGAGGAAGCCGCCAAGAGCCACCAGCGCACCGGCTATCTTCCCCTGACCAAGGCCTCCTACGAGCTGACCGAAAAGTCCGGGTTCTACAAGCAGAACCCCGGCACTGACGTGTCGGTGGAGCAGATGATCCGCAAGACCACCGACAAGTCGCGCGGCATCCGCCTGGGCAACTTCGTGCAGATTCGCACCATCAACGACGAAGAGCTGGAGCAGGTCTGGGCCGGCAAGAAGACGGCCCAGGAAGCCCTGGACACGGCCGTCAAGCGCGGCAACGAGCAACTGGAGCGCTTCCAGAAAGCCAACCAGGGCAAGATATAAATCGTCCCCGGAAGGCGCTACAGTTCCGGCTGACCTTCCGTGCCTCGTGACACCGCCCGGTAACGCTGTTCCCGGGCGGTGTTGCCTTTGATTCCTGACTTATGGAAAAACGCGTCCGATTTCGCTCCGCCTGGCTGCCCTGGCTGCTGGTGGCGCCCCAGATGGCCATTGTTCTGGTCTTCTTCTTCTGGCCTGCCGCGCAAGCGCTGTACCAGAGTGTGCTGCAGCAGGATGCTTTTGGCACCACGACCGAGTTTGTCGGTCTGGAGAACTTCGAGCGTCTCTTCGCCGACGCAACCTATCTGGCGTCGTTCAAGACCACCGCCTTCTTCTCCGTACTGGTCGCCGTCTGCGGGCTGAGCATCGCGCTGCTGCTGGCCGTCATGGCCGACCGGGTGATCCGCGGCGCCGGCGTCTACAAGACCCTGCTGATCTGGCCCTACGCCGTGGCACCAGCCGTCGCTGGTGTGCTGTGGGTGTTCATGTTCGCCTCGCCCATGGGCGTGGTGGCCTACGCCCTGCAGTTCATGGGCGTGGAATGGAACCACATGCTCAAGAGCGACCACGCCATGGCGCTGATCGTCATGGCCGCGGTGTGGAAACAGATCTCCTACAACTTCCTCTTCTTCCTGGCCGGCCTGCAATCCATCCCGAAAAGCCTGGTCGAGGCTGCCGCCATCGACGGTGCCTCGCCCTCGCGCCGCTTCTGGACCATCGTGTTCCCGCTGCTCTCGCCCACCACCTTCTTCCTGCTGGTCATCAACGTGGTCTACGCCTTCTTCGACACCTTTGCCATCGTCGACGCGGCCACCCAGGGCGGCCCGGGCAAGGACACGGCCATCCTGGTCTACAAGGTCTATTACGACGGCTTCAAGGCGCTGGACATGGGCGGCTCGGCCGCGCAATCGGTGATCCTGATGGCCATCGTCATCGTGCTCACCGTCATCCAGTTCCGCTACGTCGAACGCAAGGTGCAGTACTGAAAGAGCCACCATGATCGAACGACGCCCCCTCCTCGACCTCCTCGCCCACGCCATCCTCATCGGCGGTGTGGCCATCGTGGCTTTCCCGGTCTACCTGACCCTGGTGGCCTCCACCCAGTCCGCCCAGGAGATCGCCCAGAGCCGGCCGCTCTCGCTGCTGCCGGGCACGCACTTCTGGGAGACCTATCGCCTAGCCCTGTTCGGCGGCGAAACCAGCATGGGCAGCAAGCTGCCGGCGGGGGCGCCGATGATGATGGTCAGCCTGATCAGTGCGCTCGTGATCGCCATCGGCAAGATCGTCATCTCGCTGCTGTCGGCCTTTGCCATCGTCTACTTCCGCTTTCCGGCACGTGGGCTGGTGTTCTGGATGATCTTCATCACGCTGATGCTGCCGGTCGAGGTCCGGATCGGACCCACTTACGAGGTGGTCTCCAGCCTGGGCATGCTCAACAGCTACGCCGGCCTCACCGTGCCGCTGATTGCTTCGGCCACGGCCACCTTCCTGTTCCGCCAGTTCTTCCTCACGGTGCCCGACGAGCTCGTGGAGGCCGCTCGCGTGGACGGTGCCGGCCCCATGCGCTTCTTCAAGGACGTGCTGCTGCCCATGTCGGCCACCTCGATCGCGGCGCTGTTCGTCATCCAGTTCATCTACGGCTGGAACCAGTACCTCTGGCCGCTGCTGGTGACCACCAACGAATCCATGTACCCGATCGTGCTGGGTATCAAGCGCCTGATCGCCGGCGAGGCCTATACCGAGTGGAACGTGGTCATGGCCACGGCCATGCTCGCCATGATTCCGCCGGCGCTGGTCGTCATCCTCATGCAGAAATGGTTCGTCAAGGGCCTGGTCGACACCGAGAAATAAAGAGCAGAAGTTATGGCATCCCTGACCCTTACCAACGTCATCAAGCGCTACGGCCACGGCCCCAAGGCCAACCAGGTCATCCATGGCGTCAACGCCGCCATCACCGATGGCGAATTCATCGTCATCGTCGGCCCCTCGGGCTGCGGCAAGTCCACGCTGCTGCGTATGGTCGCCGGCCTTGAAGAGATCAGCGGCGGCGAGATCCGCATCGGCGAGCGCGTCGTCAACAACCTGGAACCGGCCGAGCGCGACATCGCCATGGTGTTCCAGAACTACGCGCTCTACCCGCACATGACGGTCTACGACAACATGGCCTATGGCCTGAAGATCGCCAAGGTGCCCAAGGACGAGATCCGCGCCCGCGTCGAGAAGGCCGCCGGCATCCTGGAGCTGATGCCTTACCTGGCACGCAAACCGCGCGAGCTCTCGGGCGGCCAGCGCCAGCGCGTGGCCATGGGCCGCGCCATCGTGCGCCAGCCCCAGGTCTTCCTCTTTGACGAACCGCTCTCCAACCTCGACGCCAAGCTGCGCGCTCAGACCCGCCTGGAGATCCAGAAACTGCACCGCGAACTCGGCATCACCTCGCTCTTTGTCACCCACGACCAGGTCGAGGCCATGACCCTGGCGCAACGCATGATCGTCATGAACGCCGGCAGGATGGAGCAGTTCGGCACGCCCGAAGAGGTCTACCACCGCCCGGCCTCCACGTTCGTCGCCAGCTTCATCGGCGCACCGCCCATGAACCTACTCTCGAGTGCCCCGCAGGTGCAACCCGGCACCATCCTCGGTGTGCGTCCCGAGCACCTGCAGATCGTGCCGCAGCCGGCCGCCCATGGCTGGACCGCGCAGGTCGAGGCCGTGGAGATGCTGGGGGCCGAGCGCCTGCTCTACACCCGCGTCGACAGCGAGCAGATCATCGTGCGCATGGACGAGCGCGCCGGTCCGCCACCGGCCCTGGGCAGCACCCTGCATGTGCGGCCGCAAGACGGCTGTCTGCACCGCTTCGACGCCACCACGGGCCAACGGCTGTGAGCAAGCACACAACCGCCTGGCCCTACCCGCGCTGGGTCGCGCACCGCGGTGCCGGCAAGCTAGCCCCCGAAAACACGCTGTCCGCCTTTCGCCTGGGCGCGGCTCACGGCTACCGCATGTACGAATGCGATGTGAAGCTCAGCGCCGACGGTGTGCCCTTTCTGCTGCACGATGCCACGCTGGAGCGCACGAGCAGCGGCCGCGGTATTGCTGGGGAACAGACCTGGCACGCACTCTCGCAACTCGACGCCGGCAGCTGGCACAGCCGCGCCTATGCGGGCGAACCCCTGCCCACGCTGCAGGCCATCGCGGCACACTGCCTGCGCAACCAGCATCTGCTCAACATCGAAATCAAGCCCACGCCGGGCACCGAACGCCACACGGGCGAAGTCGTGGCCCGCAGCGCGGCGCAGCTCTGGGCCGGTGCGGACGTGCCGCCGCTGCTGACCTCCTTCCAGCCGGATGCGCTTGAGGGTGCACGCAGCACAGCACCCGAGCTGCCGCGTGGTCTGCTGCTGGACACGCTGTGGAACGGCTGGCTGCAGAAGGCGCAGGACCTGGCGTGCGTGGCCGTGGTCTGCAACCACGCGCTATGGGATACCAGCACCGTGGCGCAGGCGCGCGGCGCCGGTCTGCGCTGCCTGTGCTACACCGTCAACGACGAGTGGGCCGCCGAGCGCCTGCTGGCCCTGGGCATCGACGGCATCATCACCGACCGCGTTGACCTGTTCAGCCCGGCCTGAGCCAGGTCAACGGCCGGCCCGCGCGCCGCGTTGTCTGGACTGGGCCGGTGCGCTCGCCGCACCGTGCCCGCCAACCACAGGAGTTCCTCATGAAAAAAGCCCTCCTCACCCTCGCGCTGTGCGCAGCCAGTGCCGGCCCCGCACTGGCCCAGCACTGGTACGGCGCCGTCGACATCGGCACGCTGAACATGCGCAACACCATCTACGCCGACCCGGGCTCGGTCACGGTCTCGGGGGGCTACCGCTTCAGCCCCAACCTGGGTGCGGAAGCCGGCGTGACCGCCATCGGTGACACGACCTTCGTCAACAACAACGGCAGCCGCACCGCACGCCAGGGCGACATGCGCTTCCTCGCAGTCGGCTTCCTGCCGATCAACCCCAACTTCGAGTTCTTCGGCAAGGCCGGCCTGGGCCTGCACACAGCACGCGTGCGCGGCAGCGGTGCCTACGACGGCACCACGGGCCCGCACACCACCACCAACGTGATCGTGGGCGCGGGCATCCAGCTCAACTTCAACCAGCGCTTCGGCATGCGCATCCAGTACGAGCACCTGGGCAAAGCCAAGTCCAGCGAGAACGACTCGGGCGCGGACATCAGCCGCGTCTCGGTCGGTGGTGTGCTCAACTTTTGATAGCACGCCATGCACATCGAGGCCGGGCTCTGCCCGGCCTTTTTCTTTATGCCCGCAGGGTCTGGGGGCATCACATTTGCTTACATCGCTCGGGGTTCAGGGCAGGACAATGCGGCCCGCGTTGCACCAGCGGCAACGTGTTCTTCAACAACGACAAGGAATGCCATGAAAAAACTGCTACCCGCACTCCTGCTCTGCGGCGCCGTGCTGAGCCCCGCCGCGGCCCAAAGCTCGCGCTACTACGGCGCGGTCGATGTCGGCACCGTCGACTACAGCGGCCCTGGTAGCTACTCCAGCCCGGGCGCCCTCACCATCTCGGGCGGCTACCGCTACCGCGAGAACCTGGACTTCGAGGCCGGCATCACCCTCGTGGGCAACGCCAACGCCGACATTCCTGGCCGTGGCCGGGTCGATCTCAGTGAGCACATCGTGCACGCCGTGGCCATCGGCAAGGTACCGCTGAACCAGCAGGTGGCACTCTTCGGCAAGGCCGGCGTGGGCGTGCACGACGGCGAGATCAATGGCCTGCCCGACGACCTGATCTACGGTTTCGGCATACAAGTGCGTCTGGATCGCGAGTTCACGTTGCGCGCCCAGTATGAAAGCCTGGGCCGCACGCAGCTGCCGGGCAACCAGACCGCAGACATGGACCGTCTGTCGATCGGTCTGGCCTACAACTTCTGATCAGCGCCGCCAGCCGCGGACCAGCAGCCACTGGCTGCTGGCCGTGGCCAGCACGAGCAGGGCATAGCCCATCATCTTGCCGTCGCGCCCCAGCCACCAGAGGGCGAGCCCCAGCGCAGCGACACCGACCACGAAATTCACGAGCATCTGCCCCCACCAGGGCAGCAGTGCGGCCTTCGGCCTGAGGAGAAGACGGCCCAGCACAGGCAGAAGCAGCGCCAGCCCCAAGGCCGGCGCGGCGAAGTTGAACAGGTGGAACAGGATGTCGTGCAGGTTCATGCCATGGGCTGCCAGAAACCCCGGGATCGGAGCTGGCAGCGGCAAATTTTATAATGCGGGCCATGGCAGTCTGGGCTTTGGGCATCAATCACACGACCGCACCGCTCGATCTGCGCGGTCGGTTTGCCTTTGCGCTCGAACAGCTCCCCCCCACGCTGGAGGGTCTGCGCGGCGCGCTTTCACGCGCGCCCGAGGCCGCCATCCTCTCCACCTGCAACCGTACCGAGATCTATTGCGCCAGCGAACAGCTGGAGATCGCCCCCACGCTGCAGTGGCTGGCGCGTAGCGGCGGCGTCAGCGCTGAAGAGCTGCGCACCCACACCTACACACTCGAAGGCGGCCAAGCCGCGCGCCACGCCTTTCGTGTGGCCAGCGGGCTTGACTCCATGGTGCTCGGTGAACCGCAGATCCTGGGCCAGATGAAGGACGCCGTGCGCGTGGCCGAAGAGGCCGGCGCCCTGGGCACCACGCTCAACCAGCTGTTCCAGCGCAGCTTTGCCGTGGCCAAGGAAGTGCGCAGCTCCACCGAGATCGGCGCGCATTCCATCAGCATGGCCGCTGCGGCCGTGCGCCTGGCCGGCCATCTGTTCGAAGACCTGCGCCAGGTGCGCATCCTCTTCGTCGGTGCCGGCGAGATGATCGAGCTGGCCGCCACCCACTTCGCTGCCAAGACGCCGAAGTCCATGGTCATCGCCAACCGCACGCTGGACCGCGGCGAGAAGCTCGCCAGCCGCTTCGGCGCGGAGACCATGCGCCTGGCCGAGCTGCCCGAGCGCCTGCATGAGTTCGACGCCGTCATCAGCTGCACCGCCAGCACCCTGCCGCTGATCGGCCTGGGCGCGGTGGAGCGCGCCCTCAAGCAGCGCAAGCACCGCCCCATGTTCATGGTGGATCTGGCCGTGCCGCGCGACATCGAACCCGAGGTCAAGCACCTGGGCGATGTCTACCTCTACACCGTGGACGACCTGGCCGCCGTGGTGCAGACCGGCCAGGCCAACCGCCAGGCTGCCGTGGCCCAGGCCGAGGTCATCATCGACGCTGGCGTGCAGAGCTTCCTGCACTGGATGGACCAGCGCAGCACCGTGCCGCTGATCCAGCAGCTCAATGCCCAGGCCGATGAGTGGCGCGCCGCCGAGATCGCCCGCGCGCGCAAGCTGCTCGCCAAGGGTGAGGACGTGGACACGGTGCTCGAAGCCCTGTCCAAGGGCCTGACGCAGAAGATGCTGCACGGCGCCCTGGCCGAACTGCACACGGGCGATGCCGCCGCACGCGAGCGCGCAGGCGCGGCCATCCAGCATTTCTTCCTGCGCAAAGAGCGTTAGCGGCGGTCGTCACGCTGCAGTCCTCCCGCGCGCACCGCCGTGCCGTGGGCCGTCCACCCAACGCCTCTTTGTATGAAACCGTTTCTCCGGCAACAACTCGAACGCTACGCCCAGCGGCTTGACGAGCTGAACTTCCTGCTCTCGCGCGAGGACATCATGGCCGACATGGCCCAGTTCCTGGTGCTCTCGCGCGAGCACAACGAGGTCACCGCCCTCGCCGGCCGCTACGCGCGCTACCAGCAGCGCGAGGCCGATCTCGCGAGCGCACAGGAGATGCAGGCCGACCCCGACATGGCCGAGATGGCGCGCGAGGAGATCGCCGCCGCCACCGCCGAGCTCACGCAGCTGGAGGACGAGCTGCAGCGCATGCTGCTGCCCAAGGACCCGGACGATGCTCGCCCGGCCTATCTCGAAATCCGCGCCGGTACGGGTGGTGACGAGTCCGCGCTGTTTGCCGGCGACCTGCTGCGCATGTACACGCGCTACGCCGCCACGCGCGGCTGGAAGACCGAGCTCATGAGCGAGTCACCCAGCGAACTCGGCGGCTACAAGGAAGTGGTGCTGCGCATCGAGGGCGACCACGTCTATGGCGATCTGCGCTTCGAATCGGGCGGCCACCGCGTGCAGCGCGTGCCCGCCACCGAAACCCAGGGTCGCATCCACACCAGCGCCTGCACCGTGGCCGTGTTGCCCGAGCCCGACGAAGCCCAGGCCGTGCAGATCAACCCGGCGGACCTGCGCATCGACACCTTCCGTGCCAGCGGCGCCGGCGGCCAGCACATCAACAAGACCGACTCGGCCGTGCGCATCACCCACCTGCCCACCGGCATCGTGGCCGAGTGCCAGGACGACCGCAGCCAGCACCGCAACAAGGCCAAGGCCCTGCAGGTGCTGGCCGCGCGCATCCAGGAGAAAGAGCGCAGCGAGCGCGCCGCCAAGGACGCGGCGATGCGCAAGGGCCTGATCGGCAGCGGCGACCGCAGCGACCGCATCCGCACCTACAACTTCCCGCAAGGACGCCTGACCGACCACCGCATCAACCTCACGCTCTACAAGCTCGACCGCATCATGGAAGGCGAGCTCGACGAGGTGGTGGCCGCCCTGCGCCAGGCGCGCGAGGCCGAACAGCTGGCGGAGTTGGAAGTGGGCAACAGCTGAGCGCCTGAATCCCCCGGAAATAGGCCGGCGCCCTAGAATGCAGCTACATTTTCAGTAGCACACCACGTCGTCGGGACCCTCATGCAGATCCAGCAAGCCCTGAACGCGGCCTGCTCCGCCCTCGGGCTGGAGCGGCTGGACGCGCAATTGCTGCTGCTGCATGCCCTGGGCCGGCCGCAGAACGACCGCGCCTGGCTGCTGGCCCATGACAGCGACGCGCTCGACGCCGATGCGGAGATGCGCTACATCAACCTCACGCGTCGCCGTGCCGCCGGCACACCGCTGGCCTACCTCACCGGCCAGCGCGAGTTCTATGGCCTGACCCTGCACGTCGACGCGCGCGTGCTCGACCCGCGGCCCGACACCGAAACCCTGGTCGACTGGGCACTTGAACACCTGCCGCCGCAGGGCTCGGTGCTGGACCTGGGCACGGGCAGTGGCGCCATCGCGATCGCGCTCAAGAGCCAGCGCCCTGAAGCGCTCGTGGGTGCGGTGGACGCCAGCGCCGAAGCCCTGGCCGTGGCCCGCGCCAATGCCGAACGCCTGCACCTGCCCGTGCACTTCCTGCAAGGCCACTGGCTCAGCGGCGTGCGCGGCCCCTTCGACCTCATCGTCTCCAACCCGCCCTACATCGCCGAAGACGATCCGCACCTGGACCACCTGGGCCACGAACCACGCATGGCGCTGAGCTCGGGCGCCGACGGCCTGGACGCGATCCGCACCATCATCGCCGAGGCCCCAGCCCATCTGCAGCCCGGCGGCTGGCTGCTGCTCGAACACGGCTGGCAACAGGCCGAAGCCGTGCGCGCCCTGCTCACGCAGGCCGGCTTTGTGCAGGTGCAATCGCGCCACGACCTCGCGGGCATCGAGCGCTGCAGCGGCGGCCAGTGGCCGGGCGGCTGAGGCCCATCCTTACCGGAAATCCCGGCTCTCCGTCATCAGCCCGCCCAGCAGCGGCGTCAGGTCTTCGAGATACCCCGCGATCAGGTGGCAGACCTCGCCCTGGCGCTGCCAGGTGCCGTACACGGCCAGCAGGCGTGCGCGTAGCAGCGTCGCGCGCTGCCGGTCACGCAAGTCCTTCCAGACGATGACCTGCACGCTGCCCGTCTCGTCCTCCAGCGTCACGAAGACCACGCCCTTGGCCGTGCCCGGCTGCTGGCGCGTGAGCACCAGGCCGCAGGCATACGCCGGCCGGCCATCGGGCAGTTGCTGCAACTCTTCGGAAGTCAGCAGACGCTGGGCACGCAGCCGCTCGCGCAACAGCGCCAGCGGATGGCGGCGCAGCGTGAGCCCCGTGGCTGCGTAGTCGAAGACCACCTCCTCGCCCTCCGGTGCGGGCGGCAGCGCCAGCGCCTCTTCGTCCACGGGCGCTTCCCGCAGCAGCGCCGGCGCAGCGTGCAGGGCCGAGGCATCCCAGACCTGCTGGCGGCGGTGGCCGCTGAGGCTGAGCAGTGCGTCCGCACTCGCCAGCGCCTTGAGCTCTACGGCGTCGAGCCCGGCGCGCAGGGCCAGGTCTTCGGTGTTGCGGAAGCCTTGCGCCGCGCGCGCGGCCATGATGCGCTGCACGCTGGCTTCGCCCAGGCCGCCCACGAGGCGCAGGCCCAGGCGCACAGCCGGCTGATCACTCTCACCATGTTCCAGCGTGCAGTCCCAGTCGCTGTGCTGCACATCGGGCGGCCGCACTTCCACGCCGTGGCGCTGCGCGTCCTGCACCAGCTGCGCCGGGCCGTAGAAACCCATGGGCAGGGAGTTGAGCAGCCCGGCGAGGAAGCAGGCCGGCTCGTGGCGCTTGAGCCAGGCACTGGCATAGACCAGCAGCGCAAAGCTGGCGGCGTGGCTCTCGGGGAAGCCGTATTCGCCAAAGCCCTCGATCTGCCGGAAGATGGCCTCGGCAAACTCCTGCGCGTAGCCGCGCGCCGTCATGCCCTCGATGAGGCGTTGCTGGAACTTGTCCACCCCGCCGCGGCGCCGCCAGGCCGCCATGGCACGGCGCAGGGCATCGGCCTCGCCCGGCGTGAAGCCCGCGGCGATGATGGCGATCTGCATCACCTGTTCCTGGAAGATCGGGATGCCCAGCGTGCGTTCCAGCGCCGGGCGCAAGGCCTCATTCGGCAGGGTAAAGGGCTCACCGCGGCGCTGGGCCTCGCGCTGCGCCAGATAGGGGTGCACCATGCCCCCCTGGATGGGCCCGGGCCGCACGATGGCCACCTCCACCACCAGGTCGTAGAAGCAGCGCGGCTGCAGGCGCGGCAGCATGCTCATCTGCGCGCGGCTCTCCACCTGGAACACGCCCACCGTATCGGCACGGCACAGCATCTCGTAGGTGGCGGGGTCTTCGGGCGGGATGTCCTGCAGGCGCATCGCCTTGCCCCGCCACTGGCCCACCAATTGCAGCGTGCGGCGGATGGCGCTGAGCATGCCCAGGGCCAGCACGTCCACCTTGAGCAGGCCCAGCGCGTCGATGTCGTCCTTGTCCCACTCGATGGTGGTGCGCCCTGCCATGGCCGCCGGCACCACGGGCACGGTGGAGCTGAGCCGGTCGCCCGTGAGCACGAAGCCGCCGCTGTGCTGCGAGAGATGGCGCGGAAAACGCAGCAGCGTGCGCGTGAGCTCGATCAGCAGGCGGATCTGCCGGCTCTCTGCATCCAGCCCCAGCTCCTGCAGGCGCGCCAGGTCCACCGCGCCACCGTCCCACCACTGGTGCGCCTTGGCCAGTGCGTCCAGCACCGCCTCGTCCATGCCCAGTGCCCGGCCCACGTCGCGGATGGCGCCGCGCGCGTGGTAGGTGTGCACGGCCGCGGTGAGCGCGGCACGCTCGCGCCCGTACTTGGCGTAGAGGTATTGAATGACCTCCTCGCGCCGCTGGTGCTCGAAATCCACGTCGATGTCCGGCGGTTCGTTGCGCTCACGGCTTATGAAGCGCTCGAACAGCACACTGGCGCGCGCCGGGTCCACCTCAGTGATGCCCAGGCAGTAGCACACGGCCGAGTTGGCAGCCGAGCCGCGGCCCTGGCACAGGATGTTTTCGGTGCGCGCAAAGCGCACCAGGTCGTAGACGGTGAGAAAGTATTTCTCGTAGCCCAGCTCGGCAATCAGCGCCAGCTCGTGCTCCACCTGCTGCTGCACGTTGGCCGGCACGCCCTGCGGGTAGCGCCGGCCCGCGCCCTCTTGGGTAGCGCGGCGTAGATATGTCGAAGGCGTTTCGCCCGCGGGCACCACCTCCTGCGGGTACTCGTAGCGCAGCTCGTCCAGGCTGAAGGTGCAGAGCTGCGCCACGCGCACCGTCTCGGCCAAGAGCTCTTCCGGGTACAGCGCGGCCAGGCGCAGGCGCGCGCGCAGGTGCGCCTCGGCATTGGGCTGCAGCGCGTAGCCGCACTCGGCCACCGGTTGGCCGAGTTGGATGGCCGTCATCACGTCCTGCAGCGGCTTGCGCGAGCGCACATGCATGTGCACATTGCCGGCGGCCACCAGCGGCACGCCGCAGCGCGCCCCCGCCGCGCGCAGCTGGCGCAGCCAGAGGTCATCGTCCAGCCGGTGCAGCAGCTCCACCGCCAGCCAGCCCCGCTGCGGAAAATGTTGGTTCAGCCACTGCAGCTGGGCATCGAGCTGCGCCGCAAAGCCAGGCTCCTCGGGCCGCAGGCCGTCGCGCTGAGGCGCCAGCAGGGCCAGTACCTCGCGGCCGTCGAAGGCCAGTTGGCGCCACGTATCCAGCCGCAGCCGGTAGCGCAGGCCGCGCTCGCGTTCGCGCAGCGTCACGGTCTGTCCACGTGCCTGCGTGATCAGCTCGCACAGCTGGCCATAGCCCGCACGGCTGCGCGCCAGCAGCACCAGCGTGAAGTGCGCGGTGTCGTCACTTACCTCCACCCGCAACTCGGTGCCAATCAGCAGGTGCAGGCCCAGGCGCTTCGCCTCGCCATGCGCACGCACCACGCCGGCCATGCTGCACTCGTCCGTGATCGCCAGCGCGCTGTAGCCCAGCGCATGCGCGCGCGCCACCAGTTCCTCCGGGTGCGAGGCCCCGCGCTGGAAGCTGAAGTTGCTCAGGCAATGCAGCTCGGCGTAGGCCGGCAGCGCATTACTGACTATTGATGGATCAACCATAAGCCCCCTGCAGAAACCACGCCGGCTCGCCCGCGCTGCGGCGCCGGTAGACCCACAGCAGGCCCGCGTGCGGGCTCTGAGCCACGTAGTAGTCGCGCAGGGCCAGTTCCTCGCCTTCTGCTTCCGCACTCGATAACAGGCTCCACCAGCCGGCCTCCAGCCGCTCGGGGCCGGCGAGCAGGGTGAGTGCCCCCTGGTAGATGGGGCGCTCGCCTTGCACGGCCAGGCGCAGCGGTTCGCGCAGCAGCCAGGGTGGGTGCAGGCGCAGGTGGGATGGCAGCTTCGGCTTGCTCTTGCGCGGGCTCACAGGCGCCGTGGCCGCGGGCAACCAGCGTTGCATGTGCTGCGGGCGGTGGTCGGCGATCAATTGCCCGCGCAGCACTCGCTCCGCGCCTAAGCGCACGGAGACGCGCTCGATGAACTGCTGCAGGGTTTCGCCCTCGCGCCGTTCTTCCGGCAGCAGGCTGATGGACTGCGTGGCGAGCGCTTCCGTCTGCGGCGCTTCAAGGCGGATGGCCACCACAGGGGCGGACAGCGTGGTGCGCGCGAGGTGCTCGCCCAGCAGGCGCGTGAGATGTGCCATGTCGCGCGTGGCTTCGGCGGTGCGGATGTGCAGGCTGCCGTTGCAGGCATCGCCGCGGCGCACGAGGTCGTGTTCCCAGTGCAGCGTCAACGCCACCACGCCGCGCTGGCGTGCTAGTAGCCAGGCCCCGAGTTGCACGAGCAGGCGACGCGCGCCGAAGAGCAGGCCCTCGGCCACCTCGATGCGGCCCATGAATTCCAGCCGGGCGCTGAAGGTTTCGGGCAGTGCGATCCATTCAAACGCATCGGGGCGTTGGCCGTAGGCACGGTCCAGCGCCTCCAGCAGCGCGGCGCCGAAGCGGCGCGACACGCCACCGCGCGGCAAGGCGCGCACCTGCCCCAGCCTGCGGCAACCCAGGCGCTGCAGTGTAGGGGCATGCACGTGCGTGACGCTGAGCGCGGCGATGGACAGAGCATCGAGCGTGCGCTGCAGGGCGGCAAGGGTGCAGGATTTCGCGGGGATGGGTTCCGCATGAGCTTCATCTTCCGCCGCCGCCTCTTTCACAGGTAGCGTGCGCAGCAGCGCGAGAGCGGCCAGCGCGGTGGGCGCTACCGCGAGGGCGCTGGCGCCCTGCTGTGTCGCCTCGCTACGCACACGCTGCAGCAGCGCGCGCTGGCCACCGAAGAGGCGCAGGCTGTCCTGCACCTCCAGCAGCACCGCCTCTTCCACCATGCAGACCCGGGGACTGAACTGCAGGGCCCACCAGGCGAGGGCCAGCTGTTCAGGCGCGGGGTCGGCGGCATCATGCGGCGGTGAGCTGGCGGATGCGGGCGCGCGCAGGGCGATCCACAGCATGATCGGTTTCCGTTGTGCGACGGCGCACGGGCTTGAGTGCGGCCAGCACGGGCAGCGGGGCATCGAGCGCCAGCGGCTGATCGCGCGGCGGGCCGCGGCGCTTGAGCAGCTGCAGCGCGAGCTGCGTACCCTCGCCGCACTGGACGGCCAGGCGCAGTGGTGCAGGCGAGGATTCGCGCTGCGCATCCAGCGGGCGCATGGCAAACACCAGCGCCTGGGACGTGTTGCCGCTGAGCTGCAGGCGGCGCAGCTGTTCGCTGCGCACCTGCGGCAGCCAGGCCAGCAGCGCGCCGATGTCCTTGCAGCGCAGCGCCTGCTCTGCGGCCCAGAGGCGCTCGGCCGGGGTGCGGGCCTCGATGCGCAGCACGCGATCGGGGGCGATGCCGAGGGCCGCGAGCACGGGCAGGTGCGGCAGATGCGGCGCGCCCACGAGCACCAGTGGGCCGCGCTGGGCGGCGGCCTGCAGCGCGGGCAGCAGCAGGCGCCATTCGTGTTGGCCGCTTTGGGCTTGCAGGATTTCTGTCAATTGGCCCAAGGGCCAGCCGCCGCCGGGCAGCTCGGCGTCGAGCGCGGCGTGGCCGCTGGGCAGCACGGCCTGCGGCGTGCGGGCCAGCTGGTCGGCGCGCCAGACGCCCGCGAGTTCATCCGGGGACGGCGGGGCCTGGAGGGAGCGCAGCACGGCAGCCATAGCACGCCTTCACAGCGGCAGCAGCTCGGCCGTGCCCGAGAGCAGCGGGCGGCAGAGGATCTTGTAGCCGTCGGCATCGAAGCCGGCGGCGGGCTGGTCCAGCGCGCGCGCCTGGGCCAGGGTGTCGGCACTGCCCAGGTAGCACCAGTTGCGGATGACGTGGATCTGCGCCAGGCCTTCCTCATCACGCTCACGCAGGCCGATGGCGCCGGCATGCGGCCAGCAGGCCACGCGCAGGGTTTCAAGCGCTTCGATCAGGCGCTGCTGGTGTGCGGCCAGGGTTTCGTCGCCACGGCACACACCCGCGCACTGGTGCAGCGAGGCGCGGAAGCAGCCGCGCCCCGGGGCGAGCTTTTCCAGGCCGAGGGCGCCGTAGCAGAGCTTGTGCAGGTCGGCCAGGTGGCGCAGGCCGTCGAGCGCGGCGTGGCGGCTGCTGTAGAGGCCGAAGAGGTCGGGCGTGGTGGCGAAGTTGTGGGTACGCGCGTCCACCACCTCGGGGCGACCCGCCTCACCCAGACGCAGGGCACAGAGCTGGCGGCTGCGGCGCAGCTTCTGGTTGTAGAGCGGTTGCTGCTGCTTGATGAGGCTGGCTTCGAGCAGCAGCGCGCCCACCTCGCCCGCGGTGCGCTGGTGGGTGATACGGCGGGTCTGGCGCAGCATGCGCGCCTCGTCGGGGTTGCGCAGGTGCGAGAGCACGCGCGCGCGCAGGTTCACGCTCTTGCCGATGTAGAGCGGCAGCTGGTCCGTGGGCTCACCGTGGAAGGTGTAGACGCCGGGCAGGGGCGGCAAGGCCTCCACGCTCTCGCGCAGATGCTCGGGGTATTCATAGATGCGGGCCTCGTCGAATTCGGGGCGGCGGCGGGCGGGAATGTGCATGGCAGTGAAGACGGCATCCGGGGCGAGGCACGGCCTGCGCAGCCCGGAAACGCATCTTGCCATAACACTGTTGATAAAACCAGTAACCCTTGAAAAGCCTTACTGCGTCTGGTTTGCAATCAGATTCCTCAAGACCACGGGCTTGCAAGCTGCTCACTTTGCACGACAATGCAGGGGTCTGCCACAACAAAGAAAAGGAAGGTCCCATGAAAGGTGACGCCCAAGCCATCGCCCATCTGCAGGCCCAGCTCAAGAACGAGCTGACCGCCATCAACCAGTATTTCGTGCACTACCGCATGCTCAAGCACTGGGGCCTGGACAAGCTGGCCAAGAAGGAATACGAGGAGTCGATCGGCGAGATGAAGCACGCCGACCAGCTCATGGACCGCATCTTCACGCTCGACGGCCTGCCCAATCTGCAGGACCTGGGCAAGCTCAACATCGGCGAGAACGTGCCCGAGATCCTGCGCAGCGATCTGGCGCTGGAGACCGGCGCGCAGGCCACCATCAAGGACGGCATCGCCCACTGCGAGAAGGTACGCGACTATGTCTCGCGCGATCTGCTGCAGGACATCCTGGACGACACCGAGGAGCACATCGACTTCCTCGAAACCCAGATCGAGCTGATCGAGAAGGTGGGTCTGCAGAACTACCTGCAGAGCCAGATGGGCGAGATCTCCTGAAGCGCCAGGCGCTCCAAAACAAAAGGGCTACGCAGTGCGTAGCCCTTTTTGCTGGGGATGGAACTGATCAGGCGGCCACGGCCAGCGGGATGCTGCGGCCGACGCCGAGCTCCTGGCTCAGGTGGGCGATCTTGGGGCCGCCGCTGCGGCATTCGGACCAGAGCGCGCGGGCGCAGCCCTCGCACTTGCCGCACTGGGTGGCCACGCCCAACTCGAGCTGGATGTCGTCGAACGCAGCGCCGGCACGGGCGGCGCGCGCAATGGTCTGGTCAGAGACGCGATGACAGACGCAAACAATCATGGCGGGACAGGGTCGGGTTAAAAGCTTCGCAAATGATAATGGTTCGTACTACAAATGCCAAGCCCATCCCCCTGCCCGGTCAGGGGTATCGATCCGTCAGAACTGGCCAAAACCCCAGGAACTTTGTGTTTAGCACTCTCTCAAAGAGAGTGCTAATATTTGTGCCTGCTTCCGAAAGGAGTCCTGGAATGACCGCTCTGACTGCTAACTCCGGTTCCGCCCTGGCCGTTGCCAACCCTTGGGGCCTGGTGCCCCCCCTGGGCAATCTGGACGCCTATATCACGGCCGTCAACCGCATGCCCATGCTCACCCACGAGGAAGAGCAGGAGTACGCGCGCAAGTTCCGGGACACTGGGGATCTTGAGGCAGCCGGTAAGTTGGTGCTCTCTCACCTGCGTCTGGTCGTCTCCGTCTCGCGCCAGTACCTGGGCTATGGCCTGCCCCATGGCGACCTGATCCAGGAGGGCAATGTGGGCCTGATGAAGGCCGTCAAGCGCTTCGACCCCGACCAGGGCGTGCGTCTGGTCAGCTATGCGCTGCACTGGATCAAGGCCGAGATCCACGAGTACATCCTGAAGAACTGGCGCATGGTCAAGGTCGCCACGACCAAGGCCCAGCGCAAGCTCTTCTTCAACCTGCGCTCCAAGAAGCAGGGCTACAAGGCCGATGCCGCCGCCGCGGATGCCGCCACCCACCGCGAGACCCTGAGCGAGCAGGAAATCGACCTCATGGCCCAGGAGCTCAAGGTCAAGCGCGAGGAAGTCATCGAGATGGAAACGCGTCTGTCCGGTGGCGACGTGGCGCTGGACCCGGGCCCGGGCGACGACGGCGAGGACAGCTTCGGCCCCATCGCCTACCTGGCCGACGCCAACCACGAGCCCACGGCCATGATCGAAGCCCGCCAGCGCGACCGCCTGGCCAGCGACGGCATCAGCACCGCCCTGGCCACACTGGATGCGCGCAGCCGCCGCATCGTGGAGGAGCGCTGGCTCAAGGTCAACGACGACAACTCGGGCGGCATGACGCTGCACGAGCTGGCCGCCGAGTACGGCGTGAGCGCCGAGCGCATCCGCCAGATCGAGGTGGCGGCCATGAAGAAGATGAAGGCCGCGCTGGCAGAATACGCCTGACCTGGCACCCGCCGCAACCGGCCCCGACTTGTCCAGAGTCCGGGGCCTTTTCATTTCTGGAGCTGCAAGCATGCGCTTGATCCCCTCGTCCCCGCTGCGTCGTGCCCTGCTGGCGCTGGCGCTCACCTCCCTCGCCCTGGGCAGCCAGGCCGCCGAGCCTTGGCCCAGCAAGCCGGTCAAATTGCTGGTGGGTTTTCCGGCCGGTACCTCGCCCGACCTTGTGGCCCGCACGCTGGCCGAACCGCTCTCCAAGGCTCTGGGCCAGCCCGTGGTGGTGGAGAACCGACCGGGCGCCGGCGGCAATATCGCGGCCGACCTCGTGGCCAAGGCGACCGATGGCCACACCCTGGGCGTGATGATCAACGGCAACCTCACCATCGCCAAACTGCTCAACCCCAAGACGCCGTACGACCCAGCCAAGGATCTGGCCCCCATCAGCCTGATCGGCACCGCGCCGCTGGTGCTCTCGGCGCCGGCTGGTGCACCGGGCAGCGGCACGGCCGACTGGCTGGCTGCAGCGCGCAGCAGCGGCAGCAAATGGAGCTATGGCTCGCCGGGCGTTGGCACCGTGGGCCACATCGGCATGGAACTGTTCAAGGCGCGCACCGGTGCCGAGCCCGTGCACGTGCCCTACCCCGGCTACCCGCAGGTGGTCACGGCCATGGTGGGCGGCGACATCCAGCTCTCCATGCTGCCCCCGGGCCTGGCCCAGGCGCAGGCCGCTGCGGGCAAGGTACGTCTGCTGGGTGTGACCTCGGCCGGCCGCAGCACACTGGCACCGGGCGTGCCCAGCCTGTCCGAGGCCGGCGTGAAAGACTTTCAGCTGGAGATCTGGAACGCCGTGGCCGGCCCGGCTTCGCTGCCCAAGCCGGTGGTGGCCAAGCTCTCGGCCCTGCTGAGCGAAATTGCCCGCAGCCCCGAGGTGCGTCAGCGCCTGTACCAGCAAGGCTGGCAGGTGGCCGGCGGCAGCTCGGAAGCGCTGGCGCGCCGCATCGCTGCGGACACCGCGGCCATGGGCAGGATCATCGCCGAGCGCGGCATCAAGGTCGAGTGAGGCCAGCCCGCGGCCTGCAGCTCAGGACTTGAGCAGCAGGCGGATGTCGTCGGCCAGCGCACCCGCGCCACTGCCGTAGCGCGAGTACAGACGCAAACGGCCCTGGGTGTCGTAGATGTACATGCCGGCCGAGTGGTCCATGGTGTAGCTCGTGGGCGTCTTGCCGGCCACCTTCTTGTAATAGACCTTGTAGTCCTTGGCCACGGCGGCGAGCTGATCCGGCGAAGCCGCATAGAGCGCGAGGAAGCTCGGGTCGAAGTTGGCCATATAGGCCTTCATGACCTCGGGTGTGTCGCGCTCGGGGTCGACGGTGACGAACAGGCCCTGCACCTTCTCCCCGTCTTTGCCCAGCAGCTTCTTGACGGCCGCAAGCTCGGTCATGGAGGTGGGGCAGACGTCGGGGCATTGCGTGTAGCCGAAGAACATGACGACGACCTTGCCCTGGAAATCCTTGAGCGTGCGCGCCTGGCCGTTGTGATCGGTCAGAGCGAAGTCCTTGGCGTAGTCGGCGCCAGTGACGTCGATCGCGTTGAAGCTGGCCTTGCCACCCTCGGAGCAAGCGCCCAGCAGCAGCGCGCTGCCCGCCAGCACGGCGAGCAGGATGGAACGGAGCAGTCGGCGTGGGTCCATGACGGTCCTCAGAGCAGGTAGTGGTCGAGCAGCAGCGCGGCGAACAGCACGCTGAGATGGATGAGCGAGAAACGGAAGGTGCGGCGGGCGAGTTCGTCCGAGTAGCTGCGCCAGAGCTTGAAGGCGTAGGTGAAGAAACCCACGCTGAGCACCACGGCAGCCGCCAGGTAGAGCCAGGAGCTCATGCCGTAAGCGAAAGGCATGAGACAGGCCGCGAACAGCACCAGGGTGTAGAGCAGGATCTGCAGGCGCGTGAACTCGTTACCGTGCGTGACGGGCAGCATGGGCAGGCCGGACTTGCGGTAGTCCTCGACGCGGTAGAGGGCCAGGGCCCAGAAGTGCGGCGGCGTCCAGAGGAAGATGATGAGGAAGAGGATCAGCGCCTCGGGGCCGACGTGGTTGGTCATGGCGGCCCAGCCCAGCACCGGCGGCATGGCGCCGGACGCGCCACCGATCACGATGTTCTGCGGTGTCAGCGGCTTGAGAATGACGGTGTAGATCACCGCGTAACCGACGAAGGTCGCGAAGGTCAGCCACATGGTCAGCGGGTTGACCCAGACGTAGAGCAACGCCGAGCCGGCGGCGCAGAGCACGGCCGAGAACAGCAGGGTCTGCACATCGCTGAGCTCGCCCTTGGCCGTGGGACGCCAGGCCGTGCGCTTCATCTTGGCGTCGATGCCCTTCTCGACAATGCAGTTGAAGGCCGCGGCAGCGCCGGCCACCAGCCAGATGCCCAGGCAGGCGATGAGCATGAGGCGCAACTCAGGCCAACGCGGCAGGCCGGGCACGGCCAGCACCATGCCGATGAGGGCACAGAAGACGATGAGCTGCACGACGCGCGGCTTGGTCAGCGCATAGAACTGGCTGAACACGGAAGACGTCGGAGCGGAAACGGTGGCACTCATGCGGCGGAACTCGGGACGGGGGCAGAAGCGGTGCGGACAACGGCGCGGTGGGTCTTGCTGCCCGCCAGCCCCCAGGTCAGCAGGACCACCAGGGCCGCGGCGCCGCCGGTGTGCAGCACGGCGGCCAACAGGGGCCAATCGAGCACCACATTGCTCAGACCGGTGAGGAACTGCAGCAGCAGCAGGCCCGCGAGCCAGCGCGCCGGACCACGCCAAGCCGGCAGCGCATGCAGGCGCCAGGCCAGCAGCACCAGTACGGCGATCACGAGGTAGGCCGCGAGGCGGTGCGCGTAGTGGATGGCCGTCAGCGCGGCAAAGCTGACGTGCTCACCGGCCGCGGTGAGCCCGAGCTCGCGCCAGAGCTCGAAGCCCTGCGCGAAGTTCATCTCGGGCCACCAGCTGCCCTGGCAGGTGGGGAATTCGGTGCAGGCCAGCACGGCGTAGTTGGTGCTGACCCAGCCGCCCAGCGCAATCTGCAGCGTGAGCAGACCCAGGCCGATCTTCATCAAGGTGTACAGGCGCGCGGGCAGCGGGCGTGTGGCCGAAGGGCTGTGCAGCTGGGCGTAGCGCACGGCCTGCAAGGCCAGCAGGGCCAGCAGCAAGAGGCCACCGAGCAGGTGCAAGGTGACGATGGCAGGAAAGAGCTTCATGGTCACGGTGAGCGCGCCAAAGGCGCCCTGCACGCAGACCCAGACCAGGGTCAGCGTGGCCCACCAGGGGCTGGGCACAGCGACGATGCTCGCGCTGCTACGGCGCTGGCGCAGGTGCTCGGCCCAGGTGCTGATGGCGAGCACGAGGATGAGCACGCCCACGCCCGTGGCCAGGTAGCGGTGGATCATCTCCACCCAGGCCTTGCCGTGCGTCACGGGGCCGGTCGGCATGGCCTGCTGCGCCGCGCTGATCTCGGCGTGCGCGCCCATCGGGCTGGCCTTGCCGTAGCAGCCGGGCCAATCAGGGCAGCCCAGCCCCGAATCGGTCAGCCGTGTGAAGGAGCCGAAGAGCACGAGGTCGAAGGTCAGGAACAGTGTGAGCAGGGTCAGGGCCTGCAGGCGACGCGAACTGCCGGCCTGGCGGTTGCGCAGCCAGACCCAGGCCAGCGGGCCGGCCGCGAGCACCAGGCCCATACCCATGAGGCGCAGCGCCGGGCTCAGATCGTAGAGGGCTTGCGTGTCCATGCTCAACGTCCCGGCTGGTCCCAGGAGGACGAGGCGCGCAGCAGGCGCTCGAGGTCGCGCTTGGCCTTGGCCGCGGTCTCCACGGTCATGTGGGCAGGAAAGCGCATCATCCAGTTGCCCATGGGATCGACCACATAGAGGTGGTCCTCGATACGCTGTCCGGCTGCTGGCACGAGCCAGCGCGCCAGTTCGTCGGCCGGAACGCGCAGCGCGGTGGCGCCCTGCAGCGCCGCCTGCAGGGATTCGGGCACCGGCGCGGCATCCTGGATCAGCCAGACGCGGTCCACGCGCTCTTTCTCGCGGCCCATGAGTTCACGCAGCTGACGCTGGAAGTAGAGCTGCTGCTGACAGGCCTCGGGACAGGCGGCCGGGCCCACGCTGAGCAGCAGCCACTGCCCCTTGAGTTCGGGCAGGCGGTGCGTGGCACCTGCCAGGTCCAGTGCCAGCATTTCAGGCAGGGGACGCTGCGGATCGATGAGCTCGCCAAAGCTGCGTTTGCCCTCGGGGCGGATCACGTAGTAGGTGAAATAGGAAGCGATGACGGGCGCAGCGCAGACCAGCATCAGCGCGATCATCTTCCAGCGGCCCGAACGTGTACGCGCCGCGTCCTCGGCCAGGACCTGGCCGGGCTCGGGCAGGCTGTGCACGGTGAGCCCGAGCACGTGGTCTCGTGCAGCTTCAGGGCCGGCGGCCACGGAATCTTCGGACAATTTGGAACCAGACATAAAGAATCGCCATCAGGGCACAGAGCCCGAACCATTGGAATGCGTAGCCGTAGTGCTTGTCCACGCCGGTGTTGATCTGCGGCCAGTCGCGCAGCAGGCCGTCGGTGGCGGGACCGGTCTGCTGGATGGACAGGCCTGCCAGCGGCAGGCCGGTTTCCGCGCGGAACTGCGCCAGGTCGAGATTTTGCCGGATCGTCCCGGCCTCGGCCGGCCCCATCTCGTAAAGCCGTGAAGGCGGTGCGGCCAGCCGCCCCTGCACCACGACGGACCCCGCGGGCGTGTCGATGGTCGGCACGCGGGTGCGGTCCTCGAAGTTGCGCGGCACCCAGCCGCGCTGCACCAACAGCACGCCGGCCTCGCCCTCCAGCCGCAGTGGGGTGACGACGAAGAAGCCGGGGCGTCCGTTCATCTGACGGTTGTCGAGGAAGACCGTGCGCTCGCCCACCCACTGCCCGCGGGCCTCGACCCGGCGGTGCAGCAGGTCGAGCTGGGCGTCCAGCCCTGCGGCACTGCGCGCGTCGAGCACGGACTGGCTGCCGCGTGCATCAATGGCGGCCTGCAGCGCTTCCTTCTCGGCCGCACGTCCCAGCTGCCAGCGCCCGAGCGCGGCCGTGACGGCCATGCCCATCACAGCGGCCAGCGTCACCACCCAGAAACGACTGCGTTCGCTCACGCGATAATCCTGTCCATGAAATACCTCGTCGCCCTGGCCTTCCTGGCCATCATCGCCAGCCTGGGCTCCGCCCTGTTCTTCATGCTGCGCGACGGCCGGGACGGCAAACCCAAGACCAGCAACATGGCGCGCGCCCTCGCGTTCCGCGTGGGCTTCTCCGTCCTGATCTTCATCTGCATCCTGATCGCCTGGCAGCTCGGCTACATCCAGCCCACGGGCATCAAGCCGGGGCAGTAAGCAACACACCTCGAACAAAAACAAAAGCCGCGCGATGCGGCTTTTGTTTTTATTGCCACGCCGTGGGGGCGTAGCGAGCGGGATGCAGTGCTAGGCGGACGGAGCGCAGGAACCGGAACGTACCTTGGGGTACGTGAGGATTCCGAGCACCGCCCAACGACGCAATGCGCCCGCGCAGTAGCCCTTTACATCCAGTAGACGAGGATATACAGGCCGAGCCAGACCACGTCCACAAAGTGCCAGTACCAGGCGGCGCCCTCGAAGCCGAAGTGGCGCTCGGGGGTGAAGTGGCCCTTCTGCAGGCGCAGGGTGATGAAGAGCAGCATCAGCATGCCGACGAACACGTGGAAGCCGTGGAAGCCGGTCAGCATGAAGAAGGTGGAGCCGAAGATGCCCGAGGAGAGCTTGAGGTTCAGGTCGGTGTAGGCGTGGTAGTACTCGTAGCCCTGTACGAACAGGAAGATCAGGCCCAGCAGCACCGTGATCCACATGAAGCCGATGGTCTTGCCGCGGTTGCCATCACGCAGGGCGTGGTGGGCGATGGTCAGCGTGACACCCGAGGTCAGCAGCAGGGCCGTGTTGATCGTGGGCAGCCAGAAGGGGCCCATGGTCTGAAAGGGCTCGATGATGCCGGCCGGAGAGGCGGTGGCACCGGCCACGACGCTGGGCCAGACGGCCTTGAAGTCAGGCCACAGCAGCGCATTGTCCAGGCTGCCCAGCGCCGGCACCGAGTGGGCACGGGCCCACCACAGGGCGGTGAAGAAGGCACCGAAGAACATCACCTCGGAGAAGATGAACCACGTCATGCTCCAGCGATAGGAGATGTCGATCTTGTGACCGTACTGGCCGCCTTCGCTCTCGGCGATGGCTTCACGGAACCACTGGTACAGGACAAACAGCCACCACACCAGGCCCAGCAGCAGGGAGTACTTGCCCCAGCTTGAACCGTTGATCCACTGGCCGGCGCCCAGGATGACGAAGAACAGACCGATCGACGCCATCACGGGATGACGGGACGGGCCGGGCACATAGTAGTACGGGGTGCCGCCGTGGGTCGTAGAACTCATGTTTACTCCATTACTTCCGGTTCTGGTTTTCTTCAATGCTGAACGCTGGACCCTGGCCTCAAGCGGCAACGATCCAGTTCACCAATCCAATCAAAAACAATACGAAGAGGATGCCACCGACCAGACCCACCGCAATGATGTGGTACGGCTTGAGGCGGCTGATGTCCTCCTGGAAACCACTGCCCTTGCGCACGCCAAGGAAGGACCAGGCCACAGCCTTGACCGTGGCCCAGACGGAACCCTGCTGCACGGTGGTGGACTTGCTCATGCGCCGGCCTCCGTCGATGCCGTCTTGCGAGCCGCCGTCGGTGCGGCCGGCGTCTTGCTGCCGACCTCGAAGAAGGTGTAGGACAGCGTGATGGTGCTCACGTCCTTGGACAGCTTGGGATCGACCACGAAGACCACGGGCCACTGCTTCTTCTCGCCGGGCTCCAGCGTGTACTCGTTGAAGCAGAAACACTCGAGCTTGTTGAAGTGCGCGGCAGCCTGGCGCGGCGCGTAGCTCGGGATGGCCTGGGCCGCCATGCGACGGTTCTGCACGTTCTCGAACTCGTACATCACGGTGGCCATCTCGCCTGGGTGGACCTGCAGCGAGGCCTGCGCCGGCTTGAAACGCCAGGGGCCGCGCACATTGGCGTCGAACTCGACGGTGATGGTGCGGCTGGTATCGACCTGGGTGTTGACGGCGCGCAGGCTACGGTCCTGCTCGCCCACGGCCAGCACGTTGATGCCCAGCGCCTCGCAGAGATGCTTGTAGATAGGCACCAGCGCATAGCCGAAGCCGAACATGCCGGCCACCACGATGGCCAGCTTGCCCACCATCTTCACGTTCTCGTGCCGCAGGTTCATGGCCCGCTCACTTGCCGAAGAGGAGGAACTTGGCCAGGAAGCCCAGGAAGAAGGCCAGCGCCACGGTGGCCAGCACCAGGCCCAGTCGCAGGTTGGCTTTCTTCTGTTCAGGCGTCGTCATGGCGCAGGCTTTCCGTCCGTGGCTCAGCCGATGACCTTGGTGGCCGTGGCGTCAAGCTTCGGGGGGTTCTCGAAGGTGTGGAAAGGCGCCGGCGAGGGGACTTCCCACTCCAGGCCTTCAGCAGCTTCCCAGGGCTTCTGCGGGGCCTTCTCGCCCTGGCCGCGCATCGCCGGGATGATCACGAAGACGAAGAAGTAGACCTGGGCCAGACCGAAGCCGAAGGCACCGACGCTGGCAATCGCGTTGAAGTCGGCGAACTGCATGGGGTAGTCGGCGTAACGACGCGGCATGCCGGCCAGACCCAGGAAGTGCATCGGGAAGAAGGTGATGTTGAAGGAGATCATCGACCACCAGAAGTGCAGCTTGCCGCGGAATTCGCTGTACATCACGCCGGTCCACTTGGGCAGCCAGTAGTAGATGCCGGCGAACATGGCGAACAGCGAGCCGGCCACGAGCACGTAGTGGAAGTGGGCCACGACGTAGTAGGTGTCCTGCAGCTGGATGTCGATCGGAGCCATGGACAGGATCAGACCGGTGAAGCCACCCATGGTGAACACGAAGATGAAGCCCACGGCCCAGAGCATCGGGGCCTCGAAGGTCATCGAACCCTTCCACATGGTGGCCAGCCAGTTGAAGATCTTCACGCCCGTGGGCACGGAGATCAGCATGGTGGCGTACATGAAGAAGAGCTGGCCGGTCACCGGCATGCCGGTGGTGTACATGTGGTGGGCCCACACGATGAAGGACAGGATGGCGATGGAGGCCGTGGCGTAGACCATGGAGGCATAGCCAAACAGCTTCTTGCGCGAGAAGGCCGGCACGATGGCGCTCACGATGCCGAAGGCCGGCAGAATCATGATGTACACCTCGGGGTGGCCGAAGAACCAGAAGATGTGCTGGTACATCACCGGGTCACCGCCGCCGGCGGGGTTGAAGAAGGTGGTGCCGAAGTGGCGGTCAGTCAGCGTCATGGTGATGGCGCCGGCCAGCACGGGCATCACGGCGATCAGCAGGTAGGCGGTGATCAGCCAGGTCCAGCAGAACAGCGGCATCTTCATCAGCGTCATGCCGGGCGCGCGCATGTTCAGGATGGTCACGATGATGTTGATCGAGCCCATGATGGAGGAGGCGCCGAGGATGTGCATCGCGAAGATGCCGGCGTCCATCGAGGGACCCATCTGCAGCGTCAGCGGGGCGTACAGCGTCCAGCCGGCTGCCGGCGCACCGCCGGGCATGAAGAACGAAGCCACCAGCATGACGGCCGCCGGGATCATCAGCCAGAAGCTGAAGTTGTTCATGCGGGCGAAGGCCATGTCGGATGCGCCGATCTGCAGCGGGATCATCCAGTTCGCGAAGCCCACGAAGGCCGGCATGATGGCGCCGAACACCATGATCAGGCCGTGCATGGTAGTGAGCTGGTTGAACAGCTCGGGGTTCACGACCTGCAGGCCGGGCTGGAACAGCTCGGCGCGGATCAGCAGCGCGAGCACGCCGCCCACCATGAGCATGGTGAAGGCGAACAACAGGTACAGCGTACCGATGTCCTTGTGGTTGGTCGCGAAGACCCAGCGCCGCCAGCCCGTGGGGGCATGGTGGTGGTCGTCATGGGCGTGGTGATCGTGATGGTCAAGAACGGCACTCATCGTGATTTCCTTCTGAATTCTCTACGTCTGACGACAGCTGCTTACTTGCGGGCGGTCTTGATGTCGGCTGGCTGCACCAGCTGACCGGTCTTGTTGGACCAGTTGTTCTTGGTATAGGTGATGACAGCGGCGATCTCGGTGTCGCTCAGCTGCTTCCAGGCCGGCATGGCGCCCTTGCCATTGAGCATGATGTCAATCTGCTTGGACTTGTCGCCGCTCAGCACCAGGGCCGAGCCATCGAGCGCCTTGATCGGGCCGGCACCCTTGCCGTTGGCTTGGTGGCAGGCCGCGCAGTTGGCGGCGTAGACCTTCTCGCCGCGCTTGGCCAGCTCGTCCAGCACCCAGACCTTGTTCGGATCGTCGGCCTTGGCGGCCATGACCTTCTTCTGTTCGTCGACCCACTTGGAATAGTCTTCAGCCGACAGCACCTTCACGTGGATGGGCATGTAGGCGTGCTCCTTGCCGCAGAGCTCGGCGCACTGGCCATAGAAGTCACCGGTCTTCTCGGCGCGGAACCATGTGTCACGCACGAAGCCGGGGATGGCGTCCTGCTTGATACCGAAAGCCGGCACCATGAAGGCGTGGATCACGTCGTTGGCGGTGGTGATGATGCGGACCTTCTTGTCCACGGGCACGACCAGCGGGTTGTCCACCTTGAGCAGGTAATCGTCGGTGGCCGGGGGCTTGCCGGACTCGGACATCACGCGGTGGTTGTTGTCCAGGGTGGAGATGAAACCGATGCCCTCGCCTTCACCCTTGAGGTAGTCGTAACCCCACTTCCACTGGTAGCCCGTGACCTTGATGGTCAGGTCGGCGTTGCTGGTGTCCTTCTGGGCCACGACCACCTTGGTGGCCGGCAGGGCCATGAGGATCACGATGATGAAGGGGATCACGGTCCAGGCGATTTCCACGGCCACAGACTCATGGAAGTCGGCGGGCTTGTGGCCGACGGACTTGCGGTGCTTGATGATGGAATAGAACATCACCCCGAACACGCCGACGAAGATGACGGTGCAGATGATGAGCATGAACCAGTGCAGCCACTGCTGTTCGGCCGCGATCTTGGTGGCCGCGGGGCCCAGATTGAGCTGGTTGACCGCAGGACCGCCAGGCAGATCGTTGACAGCCTGGGCCGCGGTGAAGGCCGCCGAGCCGGCCCATGCGCCAGCCGTGAGCAGCAGTGAAGCCAATTTATTAGAAATGCTCTTCATCATGTTCACTTCTTCAATGTCTTAAATATTCCAGGACTGCTCAGAGGCTCGCACCGCACGCGGCTTGTGACCGATGTGCCTCGCACCCATGACGGATACAGGCGGCAAGCTGCCGTTGAATCGCAAAATTCAGCAACCGCTTATTGTAGCCCAGCACTTTTCGGCGACCGGTCGGCGACGCAGTGCCCCTCAGCCCGGCGTGCCACCCCGGCCACGGCGCAGGCTGCCACGCATTTCATCCAGGCTCAGCCGGGTCTCGGGCGCCACGGTCAAGCGACGTTGCGGCTTGAAGGCATGGCCGTAGATGATCTCGAAACTCAGCCGCAAGCGCCCGTCCTCAGCCGCCAGCCGGCCCAGGGCCTCGTGCAGCCGGCCCTGCCAGGCCCGCCCGCGCAGGGCGGGGAAACGCGCCGGGTGCAGATTACGGCCCAGTTCGCGCAGTTCCTGCAGGAGGCGCTGCGGCGTCTCGAAGCTCAGCTCGATACGCTCCATGTCCATTACGGGTTCTGCGAAGCCGGCACTCACCAGCATGTCGCCCCAGTCGTGCATGTCGGTGTACTCGTGGGCGGGTGCTGGCCAGCCCAGCTCGGCATACAGCGCGCGCAGTTCGCGCAGGGTGTCCGGCCCGAGGCAGGAGAACATCAGGAAGCCGTCCACCGCCAGCGCCTCGTGCCACTGCCCGATCAGGGCCTGCGGGTCGGCACTCATGTGCAGGCTCATATTGGCCCAGAGCAATTCGGGGGCCGGAACGGGCGCGGGGCGAAAAGCGGTCTTGAGCGAGCGCCACCAGGGCTGTGCTGCCAACCGCGAGGCGAGCGCCTGCTCCTGCGGCACCCGTGCGCGGATCTCGCAGCGCGCCGCGGGGTAACGCTGTGCGAGCAGCTTCTGAGCCTGCAGGCCGCCACGCACCGGCTCCCAGTGCAGCCAGCTGCACGGCTGGCGCACGATCCAGTCCAGGCGCTGCTCCATGCGACGCGCCACCTCCTCGTGCAACCAGGCCGAGACCGGCTGCGGCCGCTGCTGCCAGCGTGCGGCAGCCACGGGGTCGATGGTGGGCGGGCGGCGATCGTTCATGGGAAGCGGCGAGTATATTGACTGGCCCTGAGCCCTCCCCTGCAGACTCGAAGAGACCACATTGCGCGCCCTGCTCCATCGCCTCAGCGCCGCGCTGCCCGGGCAGTGCGCGCTCTGCCATGCCTGGCCGACCCGCCCCATCTGCCCCGCCTGCACGGCGCGCTTTGCCCAGCCACGGCCGCGCTGCGACCTGTGCGCCCTGCCCCTGCCTGCCGGTGTCGCGCGCTGCGGCGCCTGCATCAAGGACCCACCACCGCTGGACCAGTGCCTGGCCGTCGTTGCTTATGCATACCCCTGGAGCGGCCTGATCGCGCGCTACAAGTTCGGCCCCAGCCCCGGCTGGTCGGCCGCGCTGGCGCGACTGATGCGGGACGGCCCCGGCGTCGCGGCTGCGCTCGACGCGGCCGATCTGCTGCTGCCCCTGCCGCTGTCCACCCAGCGCCTGCGCGAGCGCGGCTTCAACCAGGCCCTGGAGCTGGCACGCCAGCTGACACCGGGCAAGACACGCGCCGATCTGCTGCTGCGCCTGCGCGATACACCGGCCCAGAGCAGCCTGCCGCTGGAGCGGCGCCTGCGCAATGTGCAGGACGCCTTCGGGCTGGCCGCGGGTGCAGAGCGCGCACTGCGGGGTCGACGCCTGGTACTCGTCGACGATGTGATGACCAGCGGTGCCACGCTGCACGCCGCCGCCCGGCTGCTGCGCACGGCGGGCGCAGACCACGTCACGGGTCTGGTCCTGGCCCGGACCGAATGAACGCGCGCCTCAGTGCACGGTCTCGATGACCATGCGGTGGTAGCGCTCGGCCAGCATGAAAGGCACGTGGTGGATGGCCTGCGAGACATGCTCGGCCATCTGCTCGTTGGGCGTGGGCAGGATCAGGAAAGTGGCCCCGGCACGCGCTGCGTCCAGAAAGGCCTGCACCGTGGTGAGGCTGGTGCCCAGGTTGGCGATGAAGCCGGCCTCGTGCAGATTCTTTTCGGCAAAGGCGGCCATGTCCTCGGGCGCGACTTCGAGCACGTCCGGGGTACGGTGCATCATCGCCTCCAGCTCATGGACGACGCGGTGCGCGTCCTCGGCTTGGTGGAAGGCCACCACCATGTGGCCCGTGGGGAAAAAGGCGCCGAAGTCCCGGTGCAGCTGATCCAGTGGTTTCATGCTTGGTCTCCTGGGTCCGGATCG
This sequence comes from Hylemonella sp., assembly GCF_027532185.1. Lineage (GTDB taxonomy): Bacteria > Pseudomonadota > Gammaproteobacteria > Burkholderiales > Burkholderiaceae_C > Hylemonella. Next base: position 819,987 of record NZ_JAPZSV010000003.1, read on the forward strand.
CTTCATTCTAGGAAGCGACGCACTTTTTTCCAGTCCCGCCTGCCGGGCCGACGAAAATAACGCCCATGTTCCACATCGTCCTGGTCCACCCCGAGATCCCGCCCAACACGGGCAACGTCATCCGCCTGGCGGCCAACACGGGCTGCACCCTGCACCTGATCGAGCCGCTGGGCTTCTCGATGGAAGACCGGCTGATGCGTCGCGCCGGCCTGGACTATCACGAATACGCCGAAGTGAAGCGCCATGCCAGCTGGGAGGCTTTTCACTCGGCCGAACAGCCGGACAGCGCGCGCCTGTTTGCACTGACCACGCGCGGCACGCGTTTTGTGCATAACGTGGCCTTCATGCCCGGGGACTGGCTGGTCTTCGGCTCGGAAACCAGCGGCCTGCCCGACGCCGTGCGCGCGGCTTTCGCCCCGGAGCAGCAGCTCAAACTGCCCATGCGCCCGGGCCAGCGCAGCCTCAACCTCTCAAACGCCGTGGCGGTGACGGTCTTCGAGGCCTGGCGGCAGAACGGTTTTGCGGCGAACTGAAGCGGCTCAGGGGTAGCGCCGCGCGATCGACTCGGCCACGCAGACCGGCTTGGCCTCACCCTCGCGCTCGATCGTCACTTCCCAGGTCATCTGCATGCCGCCGTTGGCGATGGGCTCGCAGGCCAGCAGCTTCATGCGCGCACGCAGGCGGCTGCCCACGGGTACCGGGGCCATGAAGCGCACGCGGTTGAGGCCGTAGTTCACGCCCATACGCGACTCGACGATCTCCATCGTGGTCTCGAAGAAGCGCGGCAGCAGGGACAGGGTGAGAAAGCCGTGGGCGATCGGCGCGCCAAACGGCCCGGCCTTGGCGCGCTCCACGTCGACGTGGATCCACTGGTGATCACCCGTGGCCTCGGCAAACTGGTTGACCTGTGCCTGCGTGATCGTGAGCCAGTCGCTGACCGCGACTTCCTGGCCCACGAGTGCGGGGAACTCCTGGAGGGACTGGAAGGTTTTCATGCCGCCAATGTAGCGGGCCGCCCGTGGGCGGCCCTGTCATGCATGCGACGTCCACAAGAACTTGCGACGAAATCGTAGCGAGCGGCCCGAGCGCAAGGCGGACGGAGCGCAGGAACCGGAGCGTACTTCAGGTACGTGAGGATTCCGAGTACCGCCCAACGCCGCGATCGGGTTGCGCAGTAGATTTATTCGTAAGTTCTAACGGTCGAGCCAGCGGCAGAGCCCCTGCCACTGCTCCAGATCCTTCTCGACCCGGCTTGGCGCCACGTCGAAGAGGGTCAGGCCATGGGCGGCCAGATGGATGTAGTTCTGCGTGTCGCGCAGGTAGGCCAGCACGGGCAGGCCCAGGCTTTCGACGAAGGCCTTGAGCTTGTCGGCCGAGAGCGTGCGCGCGTCCACGCGCATGCCCACGATGCCCACCTGCATGCCCTTGTGGGCGTGCTGCCGGATTTCGTCGAGGAAATCGCGCGTGGCGAAGATGTCGAAGACGCTGGGCTGCAGGGGCACGATGACCTTGTCGGCGTGCTGCAGCACCTCCTTCATGCGCGCCCCCTTGAGACCGGCCGGGGTGTCGAGCACCACATGGGTTGTGCCCTTGGGCAGCTTGGCCAGCTTGTCCTCGCCCACGTCCCAGCTCACGATGGGACGTGCCGTCGCAGGCCGCAGGCCCAGCCACAGGCGCGAGGATTGCTGTCGGTCGGCGTCGCCCAGCATGACCTTGTGCCCCTGGCTGGCGAAGTAACCCGCCACATTGGTGGACAGGGTGGACTTGCCCACGCCGCCCTTGGGATTGGCAACCACAACGACCGGCATCACGCGCTCCTGTTAGTTGGACCTGCCCCATGTTAGCGCAGACCCACCGGGAAGCCCGCACGATTCAAGGCTGATCGTCGCGGGCTCGCAACTCGGCCGCCTGCCAGCCATAGGGCGTTTTGCCGCGCCGGGTCTCCTCGCGCAGCTGGCGCTCCAGCTCTTCGCGGCTCTCGCGGATGACCCGCGCATAGTCCTTGGGCTGCACCTGCTCACGCAGCTGTGCGAAGTCGTCGACCTGCTTCTGGTTGCCGCGCCGGAAGGCATCGGCCATCTCCCGGGCCTCATAGGCGCCGAAACCCAGGGTCTCCAGGGCGTGGCGGCCCAGGCGCAGGGAGCTCTCGTAGACCTCGCGCTGGATCACATGGGCACCGGCCTTCTTGAGCTCGTAGTAGTGGGGCACGTCATAGGCGCGCGCCAGCACCGTGAGGTGCGGGAAGGAATGCCGCGCGATCTCGACGATGGTTTTGGCATCCTCCCGGTCATCCACGGCTACGACCAGCACGCGGGCCTTCGATGCCCCCGCGGCGTGCAGCAGATCGAGCCGGGTCGCGTCGCCGTAATAGACCTTGAAGCCGAACTGGCGCATGCTTTCGATGTGCACAGCGTCGTTGTCCATGATGGTGCTCACGATGCCGTTGGACATCAGCAAGCGCCCCACCACCTGGCCGAAGCGGCCGAAGCCCGCGATGATGACCGGGCTGTGGTCCATCTCGGTGTCCATGGGCCGCTCCTCATTGATGTCGCGGCGCTTGCAGCGCGCCACCCAGCGCCCGTGCGCGAGCAGCAGGATGGGCGTGAGCACCATGGAGAGGATGATGACCGCGGTGTAGACGGAGTTGATACGCGCATCCAGCACACCTGCCGACACGGCCGCGGCGTAGAGCACAAAAGCAAACTCGCCGCCCTGCGCCATCAGCACCATGCGCTCCAGCGCGTCGTCGTGATTCGCCCGGGCCAGCCGCGCCACGCCATAGATGGCCGCGGACTTCAGGACCATGTAGGCCAGCACGCTGATGAGCACCTCCTGCCAGTTGGCCGCGATGATGGCCAGGTCCATGGACATGCCGACAGCCAGGAAAAACAGGCCGAGCAGCAAGCCCTTGAAAGGCTCGACATCGGCTTCCAGCTGATGACGGAAGGACGACTCGGCCAGCATGACCCCGGCCAGGAAGGCCCCCATGGCAGCCGAGAGCCCACCGAGGTCCATCCACAGTGCCGAGCCCAGCACCACGAGCAGGGCCGCGGCCGTCATGACCTCGCGCGAGCGCGTGGTCGACAGCAGCACGAAGAGCGGGTTGAGCAGCCAGCGGCCCACGGCCACGAGCACCGCCGTGGCCCCCAGGGCCAGGCCGATGCTCTGTGCGCGGTCCAGCCAGGTGCTGGTCTCGCCACCCGGCGCGATGAAGGCCACCAGGGCCAGCAAGGGCACGATGAGCAGATCCTCCAGCAGCAGGATGGACACCACGCGCTGGCCCGCGGGGCTGCCCATCTGGTGCCGGTCCTGCAGCATCTGCATCACGATGGCCGTGGACGTGAGCACGAAGCCGGTGCCCACCACCCAGGCCTGGGCCCAGCCCAGGCCGAACATCACACCCACCGGCGCCAGCAGCAGCATGGCCACCAGCACCTGCAGCGAGCCCAGGCCGAAGATCTGCCGGCGCATCTGCCACAGATGGCTGGGCCGCATCTCCAGCCCGACGATGAAGAGGAACATGACCACGCCGAGCTCGGCCGTGTGGAGGATGGTCTCGGGATCGGCGATGAGCCTGAGCCCCGAGGGACCGATCAGCACGCCGGCCGCCAGATAGCCCAGCACGGCACCCAGGGCCAGGCGCTTGAACAGGGGCACGGCCACGACGGCCGCGGCCAGCAGCGTGACCACGGGGATGAGATTGGGTCCTTCGGTGGCCATGTCAGCGCTCCTGCGGGGATGGGGCATCAAGTTCGACCTGCAGGCGCGCGCGATAGCCCTGCGCCGCCGCCGCCAGTTCCTGTGCCGAAAGGCGGTTGGCGCCGTGCACGATGTGGGGATCCAGCCATTGCAGACCGCAATACAGCGCCGTCTGGCGGATCGGTGTGGCGATCTGCACCATGGTGTGGTGGTTGTAGCCCTCCGCCTGGTAGGCACGTTCCGCGCCCCCCGTGCTCACGGCCCAGAGCAGGCGCTTGCCCTCGAGCGCCCGAGTGGGCTGGCCCGCAGGATCGTGGCCGTAGGCCCAGCCGTAGGCCAGGGTCTTCTCGAACCACAGGCTCAGCAGGGCCGGCGCGTGGTACCAGTGCAGCGGGTGCTGGAGCACCACGGTGCCGCTGTCGGCCAGCGCGGCCTGCTCAGCGCGCGCGTCGATGTGGAAATCCGGGTAGAGCGCGTACAGATCACGGACCTGCAGGCCCGGCAGGTCCCGCACCGCCTCCAGCAAGGCACGGTTAGCGCGCGAATGCAGGGGGTAGGGATGGGCGTAGATGAGGGTGATCATGGAGAGGATTCTTGCAGATCAACCTCTGCAACGCACTCTGAACTTGCGCAGAAATCGCAGCGAGCGGCCGGAGCCAACATCGCCCAACGCAGCGACGGGCAATCGCCGTGGATTCACTCGCAAGTTCTCAATGAAAAGCGTCCCAGACCAGCTTGATGCCAGTGAGCAGCAGGCCCAGGTAGATCAGGCGGTAGAACAGCTGGGGATCGATGCGCCGGGCCATGCGCACGCCCACCCACACGCCCACGGGCGCCAGCGGCAGCAGCACGATGGAGGTGGCCAGGTTGCGCCAGTCCAGCAGGCCCAGCCAGGCGTAGGGGACCCACTTGGAGAGGTTGATGAAGAAGAAGAACCAGGACAGCGTGGCCGCGAAGACGATGGGCCGCAGCTTGAGCGGCAGCACATAGGCCGAGACGGGTGGCCCGCCCGCGTGAGCGACGAAGCTGGTGAAGCCGCCGGCCGTGGTCAGCACGGCGCCCAGCCAGCGCGGCGGCGGCGCACTGTCGGCACGCGGCGGGAACAGCAGGCGCTGGGCCAGGAAGAGCAAGGTGAACACGCCCACGATGCCGGCCACGATGTTGGCCGCCAGCAGCTTGAACAGCAGGGTACCGATCAACGTGCCCAGCAGGCCCCAGGGCAACATGAACTTCAGCAGTCCGCGATCGAAATCCTTGCGCAGCGCGGCGATGCCCAGCAGGTCCATGAGCAGCAGCACGGGCATGAGGATGGCCGCAGCCTGGGGCACGGTGACGGCCAGCGCCATCATGGGCACGGCCAGCGAACCGAAACCGGCGCCGAAACCACTCTTGCTGATGCCCAGCAGCAGCACCGCGGGGACCGACACCAGATAGAAATAGGGGTCGGTGATGACGGGAAAACTCAAGAGACGCTTTCTTCAGGCCCGCCCCGATGCAGAGCGGGCCTGAAGTGTAAGAGACGGACGGGCGGTGCGCCGCCTTCAGCCCACGCGGGCCTTGAGGTTCTTCATGGCCACCAGCAGCTCGCTGATGACCTTGGCCGTGGCCTCGTCGGTGAGTTCACCCTCGGCATTGAACTTGCCGGCACAGTGATTGATGAAGACCTCGGGCTTGTTGACCACGAAGGCATTCATGAACACCATGACCTGGCGCAGGTGGTACTGCATGCGCGCCGTGCCCACCTGGCCGGGCGAGGCGCCCAGGATGCCCACGACCTTGCCGTCAAAGGGCGGCTCGGGCGGACGCGAAAGCCAGTCCAGCGTGTTCTTGAGCACGCCGGGGATGGAGAAGTTGTACTCCGGCGTGGCGATCAGCACGGCGTCGGCCGCGCGCACCTGGGCCTTGAGCGCGGTCACCGCCGCAGGCTCACCGGCGAGGCGCACATCGTCGTTGTACAGGGGCACCTGCGAAATATCGGCGATGGCGAGCTCCACGCCGGCCGCCGCGCCGAGCTTCTGCGCCGCACGCAGCGCCAGGGTGTTGTAGGACGCCTTGCGCAGGCTGCCCGTGATACCGATAACTTTCATGGTTTTTCCTTGGAACAGAATCAATCAGCCTTGATGCCAATGTCGCGCACCAGCTTGGTCCAGCGCTCGACGTCGCGCTTGACCAGGGCCTTGGTCTGCGCGGCGTTGAGGTTGAGCGGCTTGCCGCCGCGACTGCGGAAATTCTCCTGCAATTCGGGCTGGGCGATGACCTTGGCCAGCTCGCTGCGCAGACGCTCCTGCACGGCGGCTGGCGTCTTGGCAGGCACGAAGTAGCCGAACCAGGACTCCAGGTCGAGCTGGGCCACGCCGCTTTCGAGGATGGTGGGCACATCCGGATGCATGGGGTTGCGCTCGGCGCCCGACAGGGCCAGGGCCTTGACCTTGCCGCCGTCCACCTGCGGGCGCGCCGTGGACGAGAGGTCGAAGAACAGGTCCACGCGCCCGCCCAGCATGTCCTGATAGGCAGCCTGCGCACCCTTGTAGGGGATGTGGGTGATGTCGACGCCCGCCAGGTGCCACAGCGCCGCGGCCAGCACGTGCTGACCCGAGCCGTTGCCGGCCGAGGCGTAGTTGAGCTTGCCCGGGTTGGCCTTGGCGTGGGCCACCACCTCCTGCAGCGAGTTGAAGGGCAGGTCCTTGCGCGCCATCAGCGTATAGCTGTAGCTCACGGCCAGGCCCACGGGTTCGAAGTCGCGCAGGCTGTCGTAGGACAGCTTGTCGTACAGGCCCATGTTGAGCGCGATGTTGGAGACCGAGCCCATGAGCAGGGTGTAGCCATCGGGGTCGGCCTTGGCGGCTGCATCGGTGCCGACCAGGGTGCCGGAGCCCGGCTTGTTTTCGACCACCACGCTCTGGCCGATCTGCTTGCTAAGTCGGTCGCCGAGCGCACGCGCCACGAAATCGAAGCCGCCGCCCGGCGGCTGCGGCACGATGACGCGCAGCGGACGGCTGGGCCAGGCCTGGGCCCCGGCCATTGGCGCCAGGCCGCCCAGGGCCAGGGCGGGGATGGCCTGCACGAGCTGTCGTCGCTTCAGGGATAGGATGTTGTTCATGCTTGTCTCCTCGTTTTGAAACTCCTGGGTCTCAGCGCTCCAGCGGCCCACCGGCCAGCCAGCGCGCGCCGCGCTTGTAGAGCTCGTCCACCACCGGCCCCTTGAGCATGGGCATGTCCATCTTCACCGTGTAGCCGATGCGGGTCTGGATGTAGGCGAGATGCCGGTAGCCCTCGGGGAAGGTGGCCAGGGCCTTTTGATCAAGCTTGAGCACAGCGGTGGAGTCCACCGGGTCGATGCGGTCCTTCTCGTAGATGGGCTGGCGATGGATCAGCTTCCACTCGCCGTTGTGGCGGGTGACGAAGTCGTAGAAGCGGCCGGTGCAGACCACGTCGCAGAGCACGGGGCCGTCGGCGCCCTCGACCATGCCGCGCTGCGAGATGGTCATCTTGGTCTGGGCAATCGCGCGGTCTCCCACCACCTCGATGGCCGAGCCGCCGAGGAAATGCAGGATGCTCACGCCCTTGGCCCAGCCCTCCTTGGTGACGCGGATGAATTCGGCGAACGGGCCCTGGAACCAGGTGGCCATCATCACGCCCTCGGGATGCCAGACGGTGGCGAAACGCTCCCAGTCTCCCGCGTCGCGCCAGACGGCCCAGCGCTCCACCATCTGGCGGATCTGGAGTTCGTCGTTGAATGTGCCGTTCATGCTTCTTCCTTCTGGATCAAAGATAAAAATCAGGGGGCTGCGTAGTCGACCTGGTGGCGCGCAATGCGCAGGTCGGCCACCTCGCGCTTCACGCGCAGATGCTCGGGATGCTCGGCGTAGGCGTCGAGCGCGGCCTGGCTTTCGAATTCGCTGTAGAGCACCACATCGCAGGCGTAATCGATGCGACTGCTGTCCACGCCGATCTCCAGATGCAGCAGGCCGGGGATGCGGCCACGCAGACTCTCGAAGCTGCGCTTGAGGCGATCGACGCCCTGCGCCTTCTCGGCCGGCGTCGCGCCGCGCACGTTCCACATGACGATGTGCTTGATCATGGTCTCCGTCATCTCAGGCGGCAGGCGGAAAGCCGGCCTTCTGCGGCCAGAGATTGGCGAAGGCATGGACGGTAGTGCTGGCGTAGAGCCCGGCCCGGGTGAAGGGCTCCTCGGCCAGCCAGGCGTGTGCCGCGTCGCGGCTGGGGAAATCGATCACCAGCAGACTGCCCAGCATGGTCTGGCCGTCGTCGTGGGTGAAGGGGCCAGCAAAGGCGATGCGATCGGCCATGGCGCCAAGGTAGGCCTTGTGCTCGGGGCGCACGCGCTGACGCAGCGCGCCATGGTCCGGCTTGTCGATCAGGATGAAGGCGAACAGCATGTCGAAGTCCTCAGAGATAGGCCAGCCAGGTGGACAGCGCAGGGAAGGCGATCAGCAAGCCGAGAATCGCGGTCATGGCCAGCACGAAGGGGAAAGCCCCCGCGAAGATGTCGCGGATGGTGATGCGGGAATCGTTCAGCGCGGACTTAACGGTGTAGACCGAAACGCCGAAAGGCGGGGTCAGCAGGCCGATCTCCACCGCCACCACGGTGATCACCCCGAACCAGACGATGTCCATGCCGAAGCTGCGGGCGATCGGCAGCACGATGGGCAGCATGATCAGCATGATGGACACCGAGTCGATGATGCAGCCCATGGCGATCACGATCGCGAGGTAGGCCACCAGAAAGCCGTAAGGCCCCCAGCCCAAGGCCGTGATGCCCTCGGTCACCGCCGCGGGCATGCCGGTCAATGCCAGCATGCGGCTGTAAAGCATGGCCGAGATGATGAGAAAGAGCACCGAGACCGAGACATAACCGGTCTCGGTGAGCACGTTCCAGAGCTTCTTCCAGTCGAGCCGGCGGCGCAGCAGCGCGATGACCAGCGCACCGGCCGCGCCCACGGCACCGGCCTCGGTGGGGGTGAACAGGCCGCCGTAAAGGCCACCGAGCACCAGGGTGATGAGCAGCAGGATGGGCAGGAACTTGCGCGTGGCGCTGCGCCAGGTCTCGTGGTGGCCGTCCGTGCGGGTAATGTCGGCCGGGTTCTGCATGATCATGCCCGGGCGCAGATAGGCCATGCCGACGATGAGCAGGCCGAAGCCCGTGGCCAGCACGATGCCCGGGATGATGCCGGCGATGAACATGCGCCCCACCGATTCCTCGGCCAGCACGCCGTAGATGATCATCAGCAGCGAAGGGGGGATCAGCATGCCGAGCACCGAGGAGCCGGCGACCACGCCGACCGCGAAGCGCCGCGTGTAGCCGTGGCGGATCATCTCGGGCACGGCCACCTTGGTGAAGACCGAGGCCGACGCGATAGAAATACCGGTGATGGCGGCAAAGACCGCATTGGCGCCCACCGTCGCCAGGCCCAGGCCGCCGCGGATGCGGCGCATGAGCCACTGAAAGACGTCGAAGGTGTCGCGCCCTACCCCACTCACGCTGACCAGCATGCCCATGAGCACGAAGAGCGGGATCACGCCGAAGAGGTAGTCGCGAATCGCGTCGTTGGCCGAGGCCGCGACAAAGCGCGCGGCCACATCCGGCGACTTGATCAGTGCCACGCTGACGAAGGACGTGACGATGAGTGCCACGCCGATGTGCATGCCGAAGTAGATGCCCGCGAGCATCAGCACGATGGCCAACAGGCCGATCTGGAGATCAGTCACCGGACGACTCCTTCAGGTCCTGGACGGCCAGCAGCACGTACTGCACGGCCGCCAGCGCGGCACCCAACAGCACCACGGCCCGCATGGGCCAGGTCGGGAAGGTGAAGACGCCCTCCACACCCAGGTACTCCTGATCGGTCCAGGCGCGCGCCAGCGGCTTCCAGGTGGCATAGGCGATGACGCCGCAGGCGAACACTCCCGCAAGCGAGAACAGGGCCCGCAGGCGCCGGCCGGCACGTGGGCGGCGCGCGATGTAAGGATCGATGAAGAGATCGGCGCGCGACATGCGACCGTGGCGCAGCGTGGCCGGCAGCTGTAGGAAGACGATGATGACAATGCTCGTGGCCACGAGTTCGGCCACGCCGTCGATCGGGCGGTTGGCCAGATCGCGCAGCAGCACGTCGGCACACATCAGCAGCATGACGGCGCCGATCAGCACCGAACCCGCGGCGTTGAGCGCGTCAACCAGCCGGCCAAACCAGCTGTCGGGCGCGGACGGCGACGGAGCGGACTCAAGGTCCGTGTTGGCTTCGTAGGACAAGAAAAACCTCAGTGAATGCAGGCTAAGCAGCGACCTTGTTCAGGGACGCCGCGGAACCGGCTTCGCCGGGCCGCTGGGGTCGCCCCCTTGAGGGGGGTGGCGCAGCGACCGCAGGGAGCGAAGCCTGGGGGTGTTCACAACTCTTTATCCCAGTCACGCGCGGGCTTGACGCCGCGCTTGCGCAACTCGTTCATGTAGGTGCTCACGATGTCCTTGGCCGGGCCCTTGGAGGCATTGGCCTTGACCCAGTCGGCCGCCAGGTTGGGCATGGTCTTGACCCAGTTGGCGCGCTCGGCAGGGCTGAGCTCGCTGATCTTCACCGGCACGGCCTGCTTGGCACCGACCTCGGCCATGGTCTTGAGCGCGCCCTCGTAGCGCTGCATCAGCGTCTCGCCCAGCGCGCGCGAGTACTCCTTGCCCACGTCCTTGACGATCTTCTGCACCTCGGGCGGCAGCTTGGCATAGCTGTCCTTGTTCATGGCCATGCCACCGATGTAGAGCGCGCCGATGTTGACCTTGGTGACGTAGGGCGCCACCTCGTAGATCTTGTTGGGCAGGATGCCGGTGGAGATGGATACCGTGCCGTCGGACACACCGCTCTGGATGTCGGTGTAGTAGCTGGTCAGCGAGCCGTCCACGGGCACAGCCCCCGAGCCCTTGAGCCACAGCCCGATGGAGCCGGGGGCGGAAATCTTGCGCCCTTTGAGGTCGGCGTAGGCGTTGACCGGCGTCTTGGTGAAGAGGTGGTAGGTGTCCACGCCGGTGGCGCCGAGGAAGACCATGTTGTTGCGGTCCCACTCGCGCTTGAGCGCGGGCACGTTCTCGTTCATCTCGTTGGCCACGTCCAGGATGACGCGCACATCGTCCGTGGTGAAGGGCGTCACGGTGCCGAACTGCGAGAGCGGCATCTTGGCGGCTTCCAGGTTGTGGAAGACCCAGCCGATGTCGGTCACGCCCTGCTCCACGCTGGTCAGCGTGGCGTTCATCTTGTAGAGCTGGCCGCCATAGGCCTCTCGCCACTCGATCTTGTAGCCCTTGCCCAGGGCCTCGACGCGCTTGTTGACCTCGGGCACGAAGAGCGTGCTCATCAGTCCCACCCAGGGCAGCACCACGGGGTGGCTCGACGCGATGGTCAGCTTGAAGGTCTGCTGGGCCTGCGCCGGCATGAGCGCCGTGGCAGCCAGGGCGGCGGCGCACAGGGCGCCCTTGATCATCTGTCGCTTCTGCATGTCTGTCTCCTCGGTGGTAGTTTGGGTCGCGATCGCTCTGTGGCGATCTCTCACTTCTTCGGGTTGAGCACGAAATCGAACGCCAGCAGCCAGCTCCTGTCGGCCTGTTGCACCCAGTCGGCCACCAGGGACTGGCGTACGCCGAACACGGCGTCCGAGTCCAGGTAGGGGTCGCCGTCGCGGAAGACATGGGTGATCAGGGTCTCGTAGCCCTCGGCCTTGATCATGAAATGCAGGTGGGCCGGGCGCCAGGGATGGTTTTGGCTGGCGCGCAGCATCTCGCCCACCGGACCGTCGGTGGGAATGGGGTAAGCCTCGGCCACGATGGTGCGGAAGTCGAAGCTGCCATCGGCACGGGCCTGCAGCACACCGCGCGCCTGTGGATGGGCCAGCTCGGCGTACTGCACGTCGTAGTTGCCATCGGCGTCAGCCTGCCAGACCTCGATGGTCGCGTGCGGCACGGGTTTGCCATCGAGGCCGCGTACGGTGCCGCGCACCACGCAGGGCTGGCCGCTGGCGCCGTTGGCCACGTCGTCGCCGTTCTGGTACTTCGGCGCGCCCTCCACATAGAAGGGCCCGAACACCGTGGCCTCGGTGCAGCCGGCCGGCTTCTTGTTGTTCATGGCCACGGTCAGCATGGACAGGCCCAGGGTGTCGGACAGCAGGATGAACTCCTGCCGCTTGTCATCGCACATATGGCCCGTGCGCGTGAGGAAGTCGATGCCCTGGAACCACTCGGCCTCGGTGAGCTGGGTCTCGCGTGCAAACGCGTGCAGATGCTGGATCAGGCTGGTCAGGATTTCCTTGAGTCGGGGATCGGGCGTCTTCGAGAAACGCTCGATCACGGCCTGGGTGATGGTGTCCTCGTTGAGGTTGCGCATGCGCGGGTCTCCTGCGGGTTCTCTCTATCGGCTGGACTGTAAAAGTCCCCGACAATTTGGGGAAGCGCGCTGCCGCAAATGACTTTTCCGCGCAGCGAAATAAACCCGGGCTACAGTGCCGGGCAGGAGACCCCGTGGACCGCTTCGCAGAAATCCAGCTCTTTGTTCAGGTGGCCGAGACCGGCAGCCTGAGCCGTGCGGCCGAAGCGCTGGGTCTGTCCAATGCCGCCGCCAGCCGCCACCTGCAGGCGCTGGAAGACCGCCTGGCCGCACGCCTGGTGGAGCGCAACACGCGTCGCCTTTTTCTGACCGACACCGGCCAGGAATTCTTCAGCCGCGCCAAGACTCTGCTGGCCGACCTCCAGGACGCCGAAGACGCCGTCAACGCGAGCACGCTCAACCCCACGGGCACGCTGCGCATCACGGCCTCGCTGTCCTTTTCCATGCAGCACATCGCGCCCTTGCTGCGCGAGTACACGCAGCGCTACCCCAATGTCAGCGTGCACGTGGAGGCGGCCAACCGCTACCTGGACATCATCGACAACAACATCGACGTGGCCATCCGCACGCGCGAGTTCGAGCCGGACTCCAACATCACCGTGCGGCGACTGGGCGCCACGCGCCGCATCCTGGTCGCCGCGCCGCGCTACCTGGCCCGCCACGGTCGGCCGAAGACGCTGGAAGACCTGCTGCAGCATCAGCTGCTGATCTACACCCACGCCAACAACCCCAACGAGCTGCGTTTCACCCGGGAGGGCGAAACCACCAGCTTGCAGGTCAAGGGCCTGCTCGAATCGAACGACGGCCAGATCCTGCGCGCGGCGGCGCTCGACGGCCTGGGCATCCTGGTGCAGCCCACCTACATCGTCTACGAGGACATGGTGGCCGGCCGGCTGGTGCCCGTGCTCGACGACTGGGACCTGCCGCGCCTGACCATCAATCTCGCCTACCCCAGCCGCAAGCACCTGTCGGCCAAGGTCCGCACCTTCATCGACTTCATGGCCGAGCATTTCTTGCGCATGAACTACGAGCAGAAGTGGACCGGGCGTTTCGGCGTGAACTGAGTCCTACGGGGCCCCGATCGACTGGACGCCATCGGCATAGGTCGCCAACGGCCCATAGAGGGCCTGCGCGGCCGGCTCACCGATCTCGCGGACCAGCTCGCGCTCGGCCTTGCGCAAGGCCTTGCCGAAATCGGCGAGCCACAAGCGTCCCTGCGCGGTGAAACGCACCACGCGCGCACGGGCATCGGCCGGATCGGCCACCCGCAGCACCAGGCCCAGCTGCTCGCACTGGTCAATCAGTTCGGTCATGGCGGCATTGGTCATGCGCGCACGACGGGCCAGCTCGGTGATGCGCGTGCCCTCCAGATCCAGGTGGCGGGTCAGATTCACGTGCGACAGCCGGGTGCCCGTGTGGCCGGCCTGCTCCATCAAGGCCAGCACCCGGGTCTCGAAACGGATCAGGGCGTTGCCGAGGATGCGACCCGCGTTGTGCAGACGCCAGCCGTCGGGGGCGGTCTTGCGGACAGCCGATGTCTTTTTCGCTACACTCACAATACTTTGGCTACCTAACTAAATAGGGATAGGCGATGACGGCACCATTATCGTCCCGAGGCGCAGACAGCGACACCACCACCGAGGTGCTGATCGCCGGTGGCGGCCCCTTCGGCCTGATGCTCGCGCTGGAGCTCGGCAGGCGCGGCGTGCGCTGCCTGCTGGTCGAGCCCAAACCGGGCACGGCCTTCAACCCGCAGGCCAACGCCACCCAGGCGCGCACCATGGAGCACTTCCGTCGCCACGGCTTTGCCGACGCCGTGCGAGCCCAGGGCCTGCCGCCCGACCATCCGACCGACATCGCCTATTTCACGCGCTACTGCGGCTACGAGCTCGCGCGCCTGCAGCTGCCCACAGCCGCGCAGGCCAGTCAGACTGTCAAATCGATGGGCGGCTCCTGGAGCGCGGCTGAGCTGCCGCACCGGGTCTCGCAGAAGTTCGTCGAGGCCATCCTGGTGGAACAGGCCCGCCGGCTGCCGAGCGTGACGCTGATGCACGGATGGACGCTGGACAGCTTCGAAGACGGCGGCGACGGCGTCCAGGCACGCATCCGCTCGCTCGACAGCGGCGCCCTCCGCAACGTGCACGCGGCCTACCTCGTCGGCGCCGACGGCGCACGCAGCCTGGTACGCCAGCGGCTCGGCATCGCCTGGGGCGGGGCCACGGGCTTCAAGCGCGACTTCATGGGCGGCAAGATGTTCGCGGTCTACCTGCGCGCGCCCGGCTTCTACGAAGCCTTTCCCCACGCCCGCGCCTGGATGTATGTTTCGGTCAACGCCCAACGGCGTGCCTTCATGGCCTCGGTGGACGGCCGCACCGAGTTTGCCTTCCATGCCGCGGTGCACGAAGGCGAGGATGCGGACGCCTGGACGGCCGAGGACGCGCGCCGCATCTTCGCCGAGGCCCAGGGCCGCGAGATTCCCATCGAGGTGCTGTCGGTGCTCACCTGGACCGCGGGCCATGCCCTGGTGGCCGAGCGCTTTCAGCACGGGCGCGTCTTCATCGGCGGTGATGCGGCCCATCTTTTCACGCCCACAGGCGGTCTCGGCTACAACACGGCAGTGGAAGATGCCGTCAATCTGGGCTGGAAGCTCGCGCATGTGTTGCAGGGTCGGGCGCCGGCGCAGCTGCTCGCGAGCTACGAGACCGAACGCCGGCCGCTGGCACAGCGCAACACGGGCTATGCACGCCAGTTCGCCGACAGCGTGGGCCTGTTTGCGGCCACGCCCGAACTCGAGGCCGAGACGCCCGCCGGCGCCGCCGCACGCACGGCGGCCAGCGATTACCTGAACCGCCATGTGCGGCTGGAGTTCAACATCCCCGGCGTGACCTTCGGCGGCCGCTATGACGGCTCGCCCCTGATCGTGCCCGACGGCAGCACGCCGCCGCCCGACGCAGCCAACAGCTACACGCCCACGGCCTGTCCTGGCGGACGCCCGCCGCACGCCTGGCTGGCTGATGGACGTTCGCTCTACGACAGCTTGCACTTCGAATGGACCCTGCTTGCACTCGGCCCTCAGGCACCTGACACGAAGCCCTTCGCGCAGGCGGCGCAGGCCCTGGGCCTGGACCTGCGTGTGGTGCGCCATGAGGCACCCGAGCTGCATGCGCTCTACGAGGCGCCGCTGGCGCTGATCCGGCCCGACCAGATCGTGGCCTGGCGCGGCCACGGCGCCGAGGAAGCGGCCTACGTACTGAAGCGCGCCAGCGGTCGGGTTCCGACTGACCCATGAGAAAAGGGCCTCGCGGCCCTTTTCTCATAGGCGGCTGACGCCGGCTCAGACCAGACGCAGATCGACAACGATGTTGCCGCGCGTGGCGTTGGAGTAAGGGCAGACCTTGTGGGCGGTGTCCACCAGATCCTGCGCCACGGCGCGATCCATGCCCGGCAGGCTGATGGCCAGGCGCGCGGCGATACCGAAACCCTGGGGGATGGGGCCGATGTCCACTTCGGCGTCGATGGACGCGTCGGCCGGAACGGCGATCTTCTTCATGCCGGCCACGTGCTTGAGCGCGCCCATGAAGCAGGCCGAGTAACCGGCGGCAAAGAGCTGCTCGGGGTTGGTCGCGTTGCCGGCACCCCCCATGGCCTTGGGCGGGGACAGCTTGACGTCGAGCAGGCCGTCGTCGCTGGTGGAACGGCCGTCGCGGCCGCCCGTGGTGTGGGCTTTGGCGGTGTAGACAACTTTTTCGAGGACGGTGGGCATGGTGAGCTCCTGGTTGGGGGTTGGAAAGGGAAAGATCACGCGGCCTGGAGACGGTCGCGCAGTTGCTGGACCTGACGCGTCAGGGCCGTGAGTTCGTTGATCGAGCACTGCATGGATTCGAGCATGCAGGCCGGGATGGCTACGGCCTTGGCCTTGAGCTTGCGGCCGGCCGCGGTGAGCTGGATCAGCACACGGCGCTCGTCGGCCGCGTCGCGCAGACGGCTGATGTAGCCCGCGCCTTCGAGGCGCTTGAGCAGGGGCGTGAGCGTGCCCGAATCGAGGTAGAGGCGCTCCCCGATCTCGGAGACGGTCAGCCCGTCGCGCTCCCAGAGCACGAGCATGGCCACGTACTGCGGATACGTCAGGCCCAGTGCATCGAGATGCGGCTTGTAGGCCTTGGACATGGCATGCGATGCCGAATACAGGGCGAAGCAGACCTGGTTGTCCAGCCGCAGGGCCTGGTCAGGGGAGATCGATTTGCTTGGCATGGGCTGAATTATTGCGTCAAATTAGATTGTGCGCAATTAAATTGGCCATGACCCTACCCAGAGCGTGGGCACGGGTTCGAGCGGACGGCGTCAGGTCTGCGGCCGCACGCCCTCCCAGGCGTTCTGCAGCAGCGCGCGGATGGCCGCGCGCTCCAGCGGGCGCGGGTTGGGGTACTGGTTCTGCAGCGCGATCTCGCAGGCGCGGTCCAGGTCGGCCGCCTGCACGCCGAGCTCACGCAGGGCCACCGGTGCGCCATTGTTTTTCGCGAGGTCGTAGACCGCCTGAGCCGCCGAGGTGCCGCCCAACGCGCGCCGGATGCGCGCCATGGCCTGGGGCGCATGCGCGCTGTTGTAGGCCAGGGCGTGCGGCAGCACGATGGTGTGGGTCTCGGCATGCGGCAGGTTGAAGCTGCCGCCCAGGGTGTGGCAGAGCTTGTGGTGCAGCGCCATGCCCACATGCCCCAGCACCGTGCCGCAGAGCCAGGCGCCGTAGAGCGCGTCGCTGCGCGCATCGACATCGCTGGCGCTCTTCACGATGGCCGGAAGGGCTCGGCCGAGCGCGGCGATGCCCTCTTCGGCCATGAGGTCCATGATGGGGTTGCGGTCCACGGCGTACAGGCCCTCGGCCGCATGGGCAATGGCATTGATGCCGCTGGTCACGCTCAGGGGCACGGGCAGGCTCAGCGTGAGCTCGGGGTCGTAGATCACCGTGCGTGGCAGCACGCGCAGGTCGCGCCCGGTCTTCTTGAGACCGCCTTCGGTGAGCCCGTAGATCGGCGTCATCTCGGAGCCGGCATAGGTGGTGGGGATGGCCAGGATGGGCAGACCCGAATCGAGCGCGATGGCCTTGCCCAGGCCGGTGGTGGAGCCGCCACCGATGGCGACGGCACAGTCGGCGCCGAGCTGGCGTGCGATCTCACGCGCCTCACGCGCGGTCTCCAGCGGCACGTGCATGACGGCCCGGTCGTAGACACCCGCGGCGCGCGCGCCCAGCATGTCGGCCACGTTCTCGGCCGAGGCGCGCTGCTCGGGCGTGGACAGCACGAGGGCCTTCTTCGCGCCCAGCGCATCGATCTCCTGGGCCAGCTGTGACAGGGAGCCCGCGCCGAAGATGACGCGCGCGGGCTGGGCGGTGTAGACAAAGGGCAGCACAACGCGACTCCGGTTCAGACGATCAGGATGTGCCGGGCAGGCGCGCGTCCTGCTCCAGCACCTTGAGGATGGCAGCATAGTCCTCCTGCCCCAGGCCGCGCGTCAGCGCCTCGTGCATGAGGCCCAGGGTCATGGCGGTCTGCGGCAGGGGCGCATCGACGGCGCGGCCCGCGCCGAGGATCAGGTCCAGGTCCTTGATCATCTGCTCGACGGTGAAGGTGGGCGTGAAGTCACGCTGCGCGAGCTGTACGGACTTGGCCTTGAGGATGGGCGAGGCCACGGCGCTGGCGGTGAGCACCTGCCACATGGCTTGCCAGTCCAGCCCGCCCTTGCGGCCCAGGGTCAGGGCCTCGGCCAGCATGGCGCTGGTCTGCGCGATCATGAGGTTGACGACCAGCTTCATCAGGCGCGCCTGTTCGGCATCGCCCAGGTAGAACTGGGTGGGCCCGAATCGCTCGAGCAACGGCAGCATGCGGTCATAGCCTGCGCGCGGCCCCGACGCCAGCACCGTGAGCTGGGCCGACTCGGCCATCTTGTTGTTGCCGGAGACGGCGGTACGGACATAGACGAGGCCCCGCGCCTCCAGCACCTGGGCGACCTGGGCCGAGGCCTGGGGCGAGACAGTGCTGGTGTCCACATAGGTGGTACCGGGCCGCGCCGCACCGGCCAGCACAGCGGCCACCGTGCGCAGCGCGCCATCGTGGGGCAGCGAGGAAAAGACCACATGGGCTGCGGCCATGGCCTTGCGCTCGTCCTCGGCCACGCTCAGGCCCTGCTGGCGTGCCAGCGCGAGGCGCTCGGCGCTGGGGTCGCTGACCGTGAGTTCATGGCCGGCCGCAGCCAGATGGCCGGCCATGGGCAGGCCCATCTTGCCGACGCCGCAGAAATGGATCTTCACGCTGTCACCTGTGCCTTCACTGTGCCTTCAGGCCCGCGACCTTGACGATGCGCGCGGCCACGTCCATCTCGCTCTTGATGTAGGCGTTGAAAGCCTCGGGCGACATGGGCATGGGGTCGGCGCCGAGCTTGGCCATGCGCTCCCTGAGCTCGGGGCTGTTGAGCGCCTTGATGGCTTCTTCGTTGAGCTTTTTCACGACGGCCGCCGGTGTGGCCGCGGGCACGATCATGCCAACCCACAGGGTGTAGTCCGAGTCGGCCAGACCGGCCTCGATGCTCGTGGGCACATCGGGCAGGGTGGACGCACGGGTCTTGGTGCTGACCGACAGGGCCTGCAGACGGCCGTCCTTGATCAGCGGCAGGGCCGAGGCCAGCGGCGCGAAGAACCAGTCGTTGGAGCCGCCGATCACGTTGTTCATCGCATCGGGCGTGCCCTTGTAGGGCACGTGCAGGGCATCGAGGCCGGCCTGCAGACGGAAGATCTCGGCGTTCATATGGGTGCCGCTGCCCACACCGGCCGAGGCGTAGTTCATCTTGCCCGGCTGGGCCTTGACGGCGGCGATCAGCTCGGCCTGGGTCTTCCAGCCCTTGTTCGGATGCACCACCAGCACATTGGGGATGCCGGCCAGGGCGGTGACCCCGGTCAGGTCGCGCAGGGTGTCGTAGCCCGGGTTGCTGTAGAGCGCCGGATTGAGCGCGTGGGCCGAGGAATGCACGAGCACGGTGTAGCCGTCGGCCTCACCCTTGGCCACCTGGGCCGCGGCAATGGTGCCGCCGGCGCCCAGCTTGTTCTCGATCACGACGGGCTGGCCCATGCTGCGGCTCATGGCCTCGCCCACGGTGCGTGCCACGATGTCGGTGGCGCTGCCCGCGGTGAAGGGCACGACGAACTTGATAGGCTTGCTCGGGTAGGCCTGGGCCCACACGGAGCCGGCCAGTAGCAGCGTGGCTGCCAGGGTCAGGATGCGTTTCATGTCTGTCTCCTTGTGTTGTTGCATGGGGGAACACACCGGCGACCCTCTGCCCTTGGCGGCAGGCGTCGCTTCTTTCTACTCACTAGGGCCTGTTCACACTATTTTCTTGAGTGCGAACGGGGAGCAAACGTCGCCAATCTAGACGCACGACGAAGCCCAGACTGGCCGTCTGGGCAAGGAGTGCAACGACGAGTGGCGCCGTTTTCTCCCCGTTCCCTTCGGGTTGCGGCCAAAAAGGCCATGCGCGGTGTTGCGAAGCCTTGCCGGGGGCCCACCCCGGCGGCGTTTCGCGCCTTGCGCATGACCTTTTTGTTCCGCAACGCATCTCAAGAAAATAGTGTGAACAGGCCCTAACGCGACAGCCCCAGGGCCGTCGTGATCTTGCGGCCCGAAGCCTGCAGCGCTGCGAGCTTCGGGGCCAGGTCCACGTCGAGCAGCTCGCCGTGGCGTTTCTTCCAGCGGCCCGCCACCATCACGCTGTCGATATTGGCCAGCGTGGTCTGCATCACCACCGTGCTCACCGGGTCGTGCACGGGCTGCATATTCAGATCGTCGGCGCGGATCAGCACCAGATCGGCCTGCTTGCCCGCGGCCAGCGTGCCGATGCGGTCGAGCTGGCCCAGCATGCGCGCACCCTCCACCGTGACCCACTGCAAGGCCTCGCGCGTGGTGATGGTGGAGGTGGGCGGAATGCTGCCGTGGGCCTCGCGGTACGCCACGTTGTCCAGGCTGCGCTGCATGCCCAGGGCCACGCGGGCCTGGGTGAGCATGTCGCCGCAGAGCACGCTCTCAAGATCGGCGCCCAGCGAGGGCGCCTTGCCGAACTGACGCAGGCGGCCTGTGATCGGATGACCGTGACCTTGCGTCATCTCGTTCTCGGCGGCGGCCGAGAAGCTCATGCCAAGGTCGCAGAAGCACTTGAGTTGTGCGTCGCTGAGCGCGTGACCGTGCACGATATTGATCTGCGGGCCCAGCAGGCCGGCGGCCTCCAGCCTTTCCCAGCCATCGGGCGTGCGCGCCGCGCCACCGCCCTGGTGCAGCGAGCCCACGACGCCCAGCTCTTTGACCATACGAAAGTCGTGCAGGGCCACGTCCAGCGTGGAATAGTGCGGCCCGAGCACGGCGGCATGCACGCTGAGCAGCTCGCGGCCCTGATGGGCTTTCAGCAAACGCTCGACCTCGGCACCGGGGTGTGGCACCTCCCAGAACGGCCGCTCGCCGGGCTTGGGGTCGGGCTTGGGCGTGCCATGGAAGAAGGCGGCACGGATGCCCGATTCGAGCAGACCGGTGATGGCCGCGTCGTTGTGCGCCGGCGTCTTGTTGTTGTGGCACCAGTCGGCCAGCGTGGTGGTGCCGCAGTTGAGCTGATTGAGCGCACCCACCAGCGTGGCGATGTAGAGATCCTGCGGCTCGAACACCGTGGCCAGGCCCGCGTGCATCTTCTGGAAATACTCCAGCAGCGTCCAGTTGGCCGCCAGACCACGCAGCGCGGTCTGCCAAGTGTGCATGTGCGCGTTGACTAGGCCGGGGATGAGGATGCAGCCCGTGGCATCCACCAGCTGTGCGTCGTCAACGTGCAAGGTGGGCGCGATCTCGGTGATCGTCTCGCCCGTCACCAGTACATCGGCACGCGGCAGGTCGCCCTGCTTGTCCAGGGTGATGACCGTGGCGCCACGGATCAAGGTTCGCGTTGCAGCGACCATGATTTCAGCTTGTCAGTCCGTCGCCGATCTGCAGGTTCAGCGGCTGGATCTTCAGACCGGAGTCCTTGGCCGTCTCTTCGAGCAGAATGGCGAAGTCCACGTTGTCCAGACCATGGCCCACCATGCGCGCGATGGACTCGCGCGTGGCGGCTGCGGCCGGCATGGGCACGCCGTGCGCCTTGGCCGCCCCCATGCCCAGGTCCATGTCCTTGAGCAGCAGCTTGGGCGTGAAGGTCACCTGATCCCAATTCAGATTGCACAGCACCGGCGTCTTGTAGCGCGTGTACATGGAGCCTAGCACCGAGTCATTGATGCTCTCCAGGAAGACGTTGCGCGGGATGCCCGCCTTCTCGGCCAGCACGGTGATCTCGCACAGGTTCTGGATGATGACGCCGAACATTGTGTTGTGCGCGATCTTCCAGATGCGGGCCAGTTCGCCCTCTCCCACCCACATGGTCTTGCGCGACATGGCCTGCAGATAGGGCTCGGCCATCTCGTAGAGTTTCTTCGGCCCCGAGGCCACCACCAGCAGCTTGCCGGCCTTGGCCACCTTGGCGTTACCCGAGACCGGGGCGCAGAGGTAAGCCACGCCCAGACCTTCGAGCTGGGCGCGGATCTCAGCCGAGCCCTCCTGCGAGATGGACGAGCTGTCCACCACCACCTGCGGCTTTTTCGCGCCGGTCACGAGGCCGCCAGGACCGAACAGCACCTCCTTGAGGTCGTCGGTGGTGGAAACCATGGTGAAGACCACGTCGCAACCCGCGAGATCGATCTTGTTCGCCTCGATCTTCGCGCCGTACTCGGCCAGGTGGGCGGCCTTGGAGGCGGTGCGGTTCCAGACATGGACCGTGTGGCCCGCCTTCAGGAGCTTGGTCACCATGGCCTCGCCCATGCGGCCCAAGCCGATCCAGCCGATCTTCTTGCTCATCCTGTCTCTCCTCGGGTTTCTGATGTTGTCCAGGCCTCGCAGTGTTGGACAAAGCCGCCGCCGGTACAAGGCAGCCGCGGGGAAATCAGTTTTCCGATGGGCGAAAAAAAGAGGGCCAGACTAGGCCTGGCCCTCCTCAGGGTTAGCCCCGACTCAGACGCGCTCCAGGATCACCGCGATACCCTGCCCCACGCCGATGCACATGGTGCACAGCGCATAGCGGCCACCGCTGCGGTGCAATTGGTTCACAGCGGTCGTGGCCAGACGCGCGCCCGAAGCGCCCAGCGGGTGGCCCAGCGCGATGGCACCGCCGTTGGGGTTGACGCGCGGATCATCGTCACGCACGCCCAGCTGGCGCAACACGGCCAAGCCCTGGGCCGCGAAGGCCTCGTTGAGTTCGATCACATCCATCTGTTCAATCTTCAGGCCTGTGAGCGCCAGCACCTTCTGCGTCGCCGGCGCAGGGCCGATGCCCATGATGCGCGGGGCCACGCCAGCCACGGCCATGCCCACCACGCGCGCACGCGGCGTCAAACCATGCTTCTTCGCGGCGGCCTCGTCGGCCAGCAGCAGGGCGCAGGCGCCGTCGTTCACGCCCGAGGCATTGCCCGCCGTCACGGTGCCGCCCTCGCGCACGATAGGCTTGAGCTTGGCCAGCGCTTCGAGCGAGGTCTCGCGCGGGTGCTCGTCCTTGCTGACGACGATGGCCTCGCCCTTCTTCTGCGGGATGGTCACGGGCGTGATCTCGGCGTCAAAGTAGCCGGCCTTCTGCGCGGCCACGGCCTTGAGCTGCGAGGCCAAAGCCATTTTGTCCTGATCCTCGCGGTTGATCTTGTAATCGTCAGCCACGTTCTCCGCGGTCTCGGGCATGGAATCGGTGCCGTACTTCTGCTTCATGAGCTTGTTCACGAAGCGCCAGCCGATGGTGGTGTCGAAGATCTCGGCGCTGCGGCTGAAGGCGCTCTCGGCTTTGCCCATCACAAAAGGCGCGCGGCTCATGCTCTCGACGCCACCGGTGATCATCAGGCTGGCCTCGCCCGACTTGATGGCGCGTGCCGCGCTGCCCAGCGCGTCCAGCCCCGAACCGCAGAGGCGGTTCACCGTGGAGGCCGCCACCTCGGGCGGCAGGCCGGCCAGCAGGGCCGACATGCGGCCCACGTTGCGGTTGTCTTCGCCGGCCTGGTTGACGCAGCCGTAGATCAGGTCGCTCAAGGCGGCCCAGTCGACTTTGGGGTTACGCGCCATCAGTGCGGCGATGGGAATGGCGCCGAGGTCATCGGTGCGCACGCTGGAAAGCACGCCGCCGTAACGGCCGAAAGGGGTGCGAATGGCGTCGCAGATGAAGGCCTGGTTCATGGTGTGTCCTTGTTTACTCGGCTTTATTTGGCAATGGGCAGACCGATCATCTTTTCCAGTTCGGCGTGCGTGAGACCGTCGACCACGTCAACGAGCTTGAGCCCCTGCGGCGTGCAGTCCAGCGTACAGACGTCGGTGTAGACACGCTTGACACAGGCGATGCCCGTGAGCGGATAGGTACAGGCCGCCACGATCTTGCTCTCGCCCTGCTTGGTCAACAGGTCCATCATGACCCAGGTCTGCTTGGCGCCCACGGCCAGATCCATGGCACCGCCCACGGCGGGAATCGCATCCTTCTCACCCGTGTGCCAGTTGGCCAGGTCGCCCGTGGCACTGACCTGGAAAGCGCCGAGCACGCAGATGTCCAGATGGCCACCGCGCATCATGGCGAAGCTGTCGGTGTGGTGGAAGTAGGAGCCACCGGGCAGCAGCGTGACCGGCTGCTTGCCGGCGTTGATGAGGTCGTAGTCCTCCTCCCCCGCGGCCGGTGCCGGGCCCATGCCCAGCAGGCCGTTCTCGCTGTGCAGCAGCACCTCGCGCGACTTGGGGATGTGGTTGGCCACCAGCGTGGGCTGGCCGATGCCGAGGTTGACCACGGCGCCTTCGGGGATGTCCTGGGCCACGCGCGCGGCGAGCTGGTCTTTGCTACGTTTTTGATAGCTCATGTCATGCCGCCTTCTTGAAGCCACCAGCCTGGGTGGCCTGGCGTTCGATCTTGACAATCTTGCTCACGTAGATGGCCGGCGTCACCACGGCCTCGGGATCGAGTGCCCCCAACTCCACGATCTCGTGCACGCTGGCAATCGTCTGCTGGCAGGCCATGGCCATGCTGGGGCCGAAGTTGCGCGCGGTCTTGCGGTAGGTCAGATTCCCCCAGCGGTCACCGCGTTCGGCCTTGACCAAGGCGACGTCGCCGTGGATGGGCGTTTCCAGCACATAGCCCTTGCCGTCGATCACGCGCGTCTCCTTGCCTTTGGCCAGGTCTGTGCCATAACCCGTGGGCGTGAAGAAACCGCCGATGCCGGCGCCTGCCGCACGGATGCGTTCGGACAGATTGCCCTGGGGTACGAGTTCGAGCTCCAGCTTGCCGCTGCGGTAAAGGCCGTCGAAGACGTGGCTGTCGGCCTGGCGCGGGAAGCTGCAGATGATCTTGCGCACCCGACCCGTGGCCAGCAAAGCGGCCAGGCCCGTGTCGCCGTTGCCGGCGTTGTTGTTCACCACCGTGAGGTCCTTGGCGCCCTGTTCAATCAGGCCATCGATGAGCTCCAGCGGTATGCCCGCCGTACCGAAGCCGCCGATCATGACGGTGGACCCGTCCTTGACGCCGGCCAGCGCCTCGGCCACCGAGGCTGCGATCTTGTTGATCATGGGAACGCTCCTGCTTGAAATCCTTGATGTTCGTATATCGAACATTTGTTCGTATAATGAATTCTAGAACAAACCGGACACCCCTTCGCATGCCCACCTCCGCGACTGCCCCCCAACCCGGCGACAGCTATGTGCAGTCCTTCGCGCGTGGACTGGAGGTCATCCGCTCCTTCAGCGCGCATAGCCCGGCGCAGACGCTGAGCGAGGTGGCTGCCCGCACCGGCCTCACACGCGCCGGGGCCCGCCGTATCCTGCTCACGCTGCAGACCCTGGGCTATGTCGAAAGCGACGGCAAGCACTTCCGCCTGACCGCGCGCATCCTGGACCTGGGTTTCGCCTACCTGTCGTCCCTGCCCCTCTGGAACCTGGCCGAGCCCGTCATGGAAGCGCTGGTCGACGAGGTCAAGGAATCGAGCTCGGCGGCCGTGCTCGAAGGCACGGACATCGTCTACGTGCTGCGTGTGCCTACGCACAAGATCATGAGCATAGTCCTGGGCGTGGGCTCGCGCCTGCCGGCCTACTGCACCAGCATGGGCCGGGTGCTGCTGGCCGGGCTGGACGACGATGAAGTGCTGCGCCGTCTCAAGGCCTCGCGCCCCAAGGCGCTGACCAAGCACACCGTGAC
Organism: Hylemonella sp.; assembly: GCF_027532185.1. Classification (GTDB taxonomy): domain Bacteria; phylum Pseudomonadota; class Gammaproteobacteria; order Burkholderiales; family Burkholderiaceae_C; genus Hylemonella. Next base: position 845,321 of record NZ_JAPZSV010000003.1, read on the forward strand.
CGATGTGGACGCCCTGCTGACCAAAGTGCAGCAGGTGCGCCGCCAGGGCTGGAGCCTGGTGAACCAGGAACTGGAAGAGGGCTTGATCTCCCTGGCCGCCCCCATCACCGACCGCAGTGGCCGCGTGATCGCCGCGCTCAACCTCAGCGGCCAGGCCAACCGCACCAACACCAAGGTGGCGCAGGAGAGCCTGCTGCCCGCGCTGCAGCGCGCAGCGCGCACCATCTCGCAACGGCTGGGATAATCAGCGCCTCTTCAAGACCCCACCCATGATGTTCCAGCCCACTCAGGCCGATGTGCGCCGCTTCTTCTGCGGCGTCTACGCCAAAGCCCGCGCCAATCAGCCTCTGGAAGCCATCGAGCTGCTGGCCAGCCAGTGGATCGCCGAGCACCCCGAGTACCACGCCGAATTCGCCGACGTGGACGCCGCGCTGGCCCGCATGACCCAGGCCGAGCCTGGTCGCGAGAACCCTTTCCTGCACCTGTCCATGCACCTTTCGATCAGCGAGCAGTGCAGCATCGACCAGCCGCGCGGCATACGCCAGGCCGTGGAGCTGCTGACCGCGCGCCGCAAGGACCTGCATGCCGCCCACCACGAGGTGATGGACTGCCTGGGGCGCATGGTCTGGGAAAGCCAGCGTGCCGGCCGCCCGCCGGACGGCGCGGCTTACATCGATTGCGTGCAGCAAAGGGCCACGAAAGACTGACGCGCCTCTATCCAGGCATAAAAAAAGCCGCTCATCGAGCGGCTTTTTTGTGCGAGCTGGGGAACAGCTCAGCGGAACTTGCGCTGCGGCACGGTCTTGAGTTCCGGCGGCAGGCTGCTGATGTAGCCGGCCAGTTCCTTGAGTTCGGCATTGCTGAACTGCTTGGCGATGCCGCCCATGATGCCGTTGGCACGGCCCCAGTTGGCCTGGCCTTCGACCTTGTAGGACTTGAGCGCGACAAACAGGTAGTCCGCGGGCTGGCCACCCACCTTGGGGTAGCTGGGATCCACGGGCTTGTTGAAGTTGTCGCCGTGGCAGGCAATGCAGCCGCCCTTGTTCAGCAGCTCGGCCACCTTGGCCGAGGGGGCCGGCGCGGCCTTGACGGCGGTGGCGGCGGTCTTGCCATGGCCTTCGTAGAAAGCGGAGATGTCGGCGATGTCCTGCTCGCTCAGGCTCTCGGCGATGGCGCGCATGGAGGGGTGCTTGCGCTCGCCCTTCTGGTAGGCCGTCAGGGCCGAGGCGATGAACTTGGCGTTCTGGCCCGAGATCATGGGCACGCGGTAGACCTCGGGGAAGCTGGCCTGATAGCCCGGGATACCGTGGCAGCCGATGCACATGGCCACCTTGGCCTCGCCGGCCTTGGCGTCACCCTTGAGCTCCTGGGCGTGGGCGGAAAACACCGTCGCAGAAGCGACAAGCAGCGAGGAGAGCGTCAGCGACAGATTCTTCATTTTGCGAGGACAATCAGCCTGTGGTTGAATAAATCAGCCTCGCATTATATCGACCGGTTTCCCCCGGCCTTCCAGCCCCCTGCGCCCATGAAATTCCAAGGTACCTCCAACTACGTCGCCACCCAGGATCTGATGCTGTCGGTCAACGCCGCCATCACCCTCAAGCGCCCCCTGCTGGTCAAGGGCGAACCCGGCACGGGCAAGACCATGCTGGCCGAGGAAGTGTCCCAGGCCCTGGGCCTGCCCCTGCTGCAATGGCACATCAAGTCCACCACCAAGGCCCAGCAGGGCCTGTACGAGTACGACGCGGTCAGCCGCCTGCGTGACTCGCAGCTGGGCGACGAGAAGGTCAAGGACATCCACAACTACATCGTCAAGGGCGTGCTCTGGCAGGCCTTCACGGCCGACCAGCCCGTGGCCCTGCTGATCGACGAGATCGACAAGGCCGACATCGAATTCCCCAACGACCTGCTGCGGGAAATCGACCGCATGGAGTTCTACTGCTACGAGACGCGGGAGCTGATCCGGGCCAAGCACCGCCCCCTGGTCTTCATCACCTCCAACAACGAGAAGGAGCTGCCCGACGCCTTCCTGCGCCGCTGCTTCTTCCACTACATCAAGTTCCCCGACGCCGAAACCATGGCCAAGATCGTGGCCGTGCACTTCCCCGGCCTCAAGCAGGAGCTGCTGGGCGCGGCCATGAAGACCTTCTTCGACGTGCGCAACCTGCCCGGCCTGAAGAAAAAGCCCTCCACCAGCGAGCTGCTGGACTGGCTCAAGCTGCTGCTGGCCGAAGACATCCCCGCCGAGGCCCTGCAGAGCAAGGACGAGAAGGTGGCCGTGCCCCCGCTGGTGGGTGCGCTGCTCAAGAACGAACAGGACGTGAGCCTGTTCGAGAAGCTGGTCTTCATGCAGAGGCACAACCGATGATGGCCAAGCAGCCCCTGCTCCGAGACGCCCTCGTGCTGGCTGGCAGTTTCGTGGCCGGCGCGGTCATCGGCTATTTCATCGCACGTCTTCAGGGCATGGACGCGCTGGCCGGCAGTTCCGCCGGCCTGGTGATCGCCCTGCTGGGCGGGGCCGTCTGCCTGCGCCTGGCCTGGCGCCTGCAGGTGGCCAGCCGGAAAGGCTGAAATGGCTCCCACGCTGCTCAGTTCGTGTGCTGCGCTGCCCCCCAAGGGGACCGTCGTCGCCTTGGGGCGGCCCGGCGGCAACTGACATGGCCTTCGTCGAACCGGTCACCCTGGCCCTGCGCGGCGTGCGCCTGGTGCCACTGGCGCTGGCGCACGAAGCCGGCCTGCGCGCCGCGGCGGCTGACGGCGAACTCTGGAAACTGCGCGTGACCTCGGTGCCCGAGCCGCAGGAAACCCGCGCCTACATCGAGACCGCGCTCCGGATGCGCGCCGAGGGTAGCCGCTTTGCCTTCGCCGTGGAAGACGAGCTCAGCGGCCGCGTGCTGGGCAGCACCAGCTACCACGACATCCTGCCCGCCGTGAAACGCGTGGAGATCGGCTACACCTGGTACGCCAAAAGCGTACAGCGTACCCACGTCAACACCTGCTGCAAGCTGCTCATGCTGCAGCACGCCTTCGAGACCCTGGGCTGCTACGTGGTGGGCTGGCGCACCGACAACTACAACCATGCCTCGCAGGCCGCCATCGAGCGCCTGGGCGCCAAGAAGGATGGCGTGATCCGCGGCCACTCGCTGCGTCGCGACGGCACCATCCGCGACACCGTGATGTACAGCTTGGCGCAAGGCGAGTGGCCCGAAGTCCGCGCGCACCTGAACTACCTCTTGGACAAGCCGCGCTGAGGAGCTCGTCATGCTGATCGATTTCTTCTACACCCTGCGCGCCGCCAAGCTGCCGGTCTCGGTCAAAGAGTACCTGACCCTGCTCGAAGCGCTCAAGGAAGGCGTGGTCGGCCCCAAGGCTGCGCCCGAAGGCGAGGGCGGAAGTTCGGGCTACAGCGTGGACGACTTCTACTACCTGAGCCGCACCTCGCTGGTGAAGGACGAGAAGCACTACGACAAGTTCGACCGTGCTTTTTCTGCCTACTTCAAGGGCGTGGAGCTGCTGACCGACTTCACCAAGGACATTCCGCTGGAGTGGCTGCGCAAGAACCTGGAGCTCAACCTCAGTCCCGAGGAGAAGGCCGCCATCGAGAAGATGGGCTGGGACGAGCTCATGGAGACGCTCAAGAAGCGCTTCGAGGAGCAGAAGGAGCGCCACGAGGGCGGCAGCAAATGGATCGGCACGGGCGGCACCAGCCCCTTCGGGGCCAACGGCTACAACCCGCAGGGCATCCGCATCGGTCAGGACAAGAGCCGCAACAAGAATGCGGTGAAGGTGTGGGACCAGCGCGCCTACCAGGACTACGACGACACGCAGGAACTGGGCACGCGCAACATCAAGGTGGCACTGCGGCGCCTGCGCAAGTTTGCGCGCGAAGGCCATGAGGACGAGCTGGACCTGGAAGACACCATCCGCAAGACGGCAGAGAACGCCGGCTACCTGGACATCCGGATGCGGCCCGAGCGGCACAACAACGTCAAGGTGCTGCTGCTCATGGACGTGGGCGGCACCATGGACGAGCACATCGCCCGCGTGGAAGAACTCTTCAGCGCCACCAAGACCGAGTTCAAGCACCTCGAGTTCTACTATTTCCACAACTGCGTCTACGACTTCATGTGGAAGAACAACCGGCGGCGCTACAGCGAGAAGTTCCCGACCTGGGACATCATCCGCAAATACAACAAGGACTACAAGCTGATCTTCGTGGGCGACGCCACCATGAGCCCCTACGAGATCCTGCAGCCCGGCGGCAGCGTGGAATACAACAACGAGGAAGCCGGCGCCGAATGGATCCAGCGCCTCACCAACGCCTTCCCCAAGTTCGTCTGGATCAACCCCGAGCCGCAAGGCGTCTGGCAGTACCGCCAGAGCATCAGCATCATGCAGCAGCTCATGAACCAGCGCATGTATCCCCTGACGATCAAGGGGATCGAGGAAGCCATGCGTCTGCTGACAAAATAGGCGGGCGTCGGAAGTTCATCCGGGGCGGCGCGCCCCTTCCGTTCGCGACCCGACCATCCCACAGGGAGTCCGCATGAACGTCAAGCGTGCCATCGACACCACCGAAAAGACCTTTCTGGTCGTGATTGCGCTGTTCACCGTGGTGGCCATGCTGCAGGAGATCGCGCTGGTCTTTGAGAACCGACGGGTCGAGCTCAAGGACCTGCTGCTGATGTTCATCTATGCCGAGGTGCTGGGCATGCTCAGTGCCTTCTACAGCAGCCACCGCATTCCCATCACCATCCCGCTGTTCATCGCGATGACCGCGCTGAGCCGGCTGATCATCCTGCAGGGCAAGGAGGGCGACCCCTCCATCCTGCTGTACGAAAGCGGTGCCATCCTCATGATCGCCATCGCCTGCTGGGTGGTCAGCAAGCTGCGGCAGGACGATGCGCGGGACGCCAGCTGAGTCCCAGCCCGCCGGCCGCTTTGCTCCGACCGCCGGCGGCGACGGTGTCTCCGGCGGCAAGCGACTGGTGGCTGCCAATTACAATGGCAACCGGTCTGCCGCCGTAGTTCAATGGATAGAACGAGCGCCTCCTAAGCGCTAGATACAGGTTCGATTCCTGTCGGGGGCGCCAACCCACCACCGCGACAGGTCCTCGATCCCGAGTTTGCCCCTCGCTCAAGAGTCAGGCGCCATTCCAAGCGCCACAGGTCTGGCGGGCGACGTCACCGCCCCGTTCGCTTCCCAGCCCCCGCCCAACGCACGGATCAGCAGCACCGTTGCCTGCCGCTGCGTCGCTTCCACGCGTTGCGCCAGACGGCGGTTGAGCAGCTCATTACGACGCGCGTCCAGCAGTTCGAGTTGGCTCACCAGGCCGTTGCGATAGCGCGTCTCGGCAATCGCGCTCGCACGCTGCGCCGCCGTCACCGCACGCCCCTGGGCCTGGCCCTGCTCCTGCAAGAGGCGCAGGGCCGAGAGCTGGTCTTCCACTTCGCGGAAAGCGTTGAGCACCTGGCCGCGGTAGCTCGCGGCGGCGGCGTCGAGCTGCGCCTCGGCGTTCTGCACGCCAGCGGCACGGCGGCCGCCGTCGAACAAGGGCGCGGACACCAGGGCGCCGACGCCCCAGGCACGCGATGACCAGCGGAACAGGTCGCTGAGGTCCGGCGAGGCATAGCCTCCCGCCGCCGTGAGCGAGACGCTGGGGAACCACGCAGCCTGGGCCACGCCCACACGGGCCTGGGCGGCCAGCAGCGAGGCCTGGGCCGCGGCGACGTCAGGGCGGCGCGAGAGCACGGTGGCGGGCACGCCGGCCGGGATCGCGGGCAAGGCAGTGCTGCCCGTCGCAGGCGCCATCGAGAAGCCCGAGGCCGCCTCGCCCACCAGCACCGCCAATGCGTTCTCAAGCTCTGCACGGCTGCGGCTGAGCGCAAACACCTCGGCCTCGGTGGCGGCGAGTTCGGTCTGGATGCGGATCACGTCGAGCTCGGCCACATCGCCCGCTTCATATCGACGCTGCGTGAGACGCAGGGTCTCGGCATAGGCGGTCGCAGTGTCCTGCACCAGGGTACGCTCGGTGTCGACCGCACGCAGGGACAGGTAGGTCTGCGCCACCTGGGCCTGCACCAGCAGCTGCGTGCTCTGCAGCAGGGCGGCGCGCGACTGCGCGTCCAGCGCGGCCGCATCCCGCAGGCCGGCCAGGCGGCCGAAGAGATCCACCTCGTAGGACAGGTTGGCGCCGGCCTGCAGCAAGGTGGCCGGTGTGGCACCGTTGGCGGTGTTGGCGCCGGCGCCGCGTGTGGCCTCGGCACCCACGCCGACCTGGGGCAAACGATTGGCCTGCGCGTTGCGCACCAGGGCCTGCGCCTGGTTCAACCGTGCGGCGGCTTCCTGGATGCTGGTGTTGTTGACCCCGGCGCGTTCGACGAGCTCGTCGAGCACGGGGTCGTTGAATGCCTTCCACCAGGTGCCGCGGTCGCGGGCCTCGGCGGGCTGGGCTATGGTCCACTGCTCCTTGTTTTCCTTGAACTGGCTGGGCGTCTCGGGCGTGGCCGGCAAGGGCGGCAAGGCGGTGGCGCACCCAGCCAGCAGCAGGGCCGCGACCAGGGGCAGGAGGTGAGGAATGTTTTTCATGGAAGTCACCTTCAGAATTTCAGGGGGGCAGCGGGCACGGCGTGGGCCGTGCCGCCACCGCCAGAGGCAAAGCCTTCGAGGTGCGGCACTTCGCCGTGCAGCTTGAGTGGGCGGTTGCCGGCCATACGACGCAGCAGCACGTAGAACACAGGCGTGAGGAAGAGGCCGAAGGCGGTCACACCGATCATTCCGGCGAACACGGCCACGCCCATGGCCGAGCGCATCTCGGCGCCTGCACCCGTGGCCAGCACCAGGGGCAGCACGCCCATGACAAAGGCCAGCGAAGTCATGAGGATGGGGCGCAGGCGCAGACGGCTGGCCTCGATGGCGGCCTGCACCGGCGTGCGGCCCGCGAACTCCAGCTCACGCGCGAACTCCACGATCAGGATCGCGTTCTTCGCTGAAAGCCCGACCAGCACGATGAGCCCGATCTGCGTGAACACATTGTTGTCCCCGCCCGAGAGCCAGACACCGGTCATCGCGGCCAGCAGGCCCATGGGCACGATCAGGATGATGGACAGCGGCAGCGTGAGGCTTTCGTACTGCGCAGCCAGCACCAGGAAGACCAGCAGAATGGCCAGGGGAAAGACCCACAGCGCGGAGTTACCGGCCAGGATCTCCTGGTAGGTGAGTTCGGTCCACTCGTAGCCTATGCCCTTGGGCAGCGTCTCGGCAGCGATGCGTTCGATCGCGTCCTGCGCCTGGCCCGAGGAGTAACCGGGCGCGGGGCCGCCGTTGATGTCGGCCGAGAGGTAGCCGTTGTAGCGCATGGCACGCTCGGGACCGAAGCTGGAGTTCACCTTCATCAGCGCCGACAGCGGCACCATCTCACCTGTGCTGGAGCGCACCTTGAGCAGGCCCACGTCTTCGGCGCGCGCGCGGTAGGGCGCGTCGGCCTGGGCGCGCACGCTGTAGGTGCGGCCAAACTTGTTGAAGTCGTTGACGTACAGGCTACCCAGGTAGATCTGCATGGTGTCGAAGATCTCCGTCACCGGCACGCCGAGCTGGCGGGCTTTGGTGCGGTCGATGTCGGCGTAGAGCTGCGGCACGTTGACCTGCCAGCTCGTGAACATGCCCGCGAGCTCCGGCGTCTGGTAGGCCTTGGCCATGAAGGCCTTGACCGCCGCGTCCATCGCGTCATAGCCCAGCGAGGCCTTGTCTTCGAGTTGCAACTTGAAGCCGCCCGTGGTGCCCAGGCCCGCCACCGGCGGCGGCGGGAACATCACGATGAAGGCGTCCTGGATCTCGCCATAAGCCTGGTTGAGCTGGCCGGCCACGGCGCCGCCACTCTGGTCGGCACGCGTGCGTTCAGCAAAGGGCTTGAGCGTAGCGAACACGATGCCCGAGTTCGAGCTGTTGGTGAAGCCGTTGATCGACAGGCCGGGGAAGGCAATGGCGTCTTCGACATTCGGGTTCTGCTTGGTGATCTCACCCATGCGCTGGATCACCTCCTCGGTGCGGTCCAGCGTGGCGCCGTCGGGCAGCTGCGCAAAGCCGATCAGGTACTGCTTGTCCTGGGCCGGTACAAAGCCGCTGGGCACGGCCTTGAACAGGCCGAAAGTCACGACCACCAGCGCCAGGTAGATGGCCATCATCAGCGCCTTGCGCGAGATCACGCGCTGCACGCCACCGCTGTAGGCCTCAGAGCCGCGGTGGAAGTAGCGGTTGAAGCCGCGGAACAGGCCGCCGAGGACACGGTCCATGCCGCGCGTGAGCGCGTCCTTGGGCGCGTCGTGGCTGCGCAGCAGCAGGGCCGAGAGCGCGGGCGACAACGTGAGCGAGTTGATCGCCGAGATCACGGTCGAGATGGCGATGGTCACCGCGAACTGCTTGTAGAACTGGCCGGTCAGGCCGCTGATGAAGGCCAGCGGCACAAACACCGCCACCAGCACCAGGGCGATGGCGATGATGGGGCCCGACACTTCTTTCATGGCGCGGTAGGTCGCCTCGCGAGGCGACAGACCGGCCTCGATATTGCGTTCCACGTTCTCCACCACCACGATGGCGTCATCGACCACGATGCCGATGGCCAGCACCAGGCCGAACAGCGAGAGCGCGTTGATCGAGAAGCCCAGCAGGTGCAGCACGGCAAAGGTACCCACCACCGACACCGGCACGGCCAGCAACGGGATGATGGAGGCGCGCCAGGTCTGCAGGAAGAGGATCACCACCAGCACCACGAGCGCGATGGCTTCGAGCAAGGTATGGATCACCGATTGGATGGAGGCACGCACGAACTGCGTCGGGTCGTAGGCGATGCGGTATTCCACACCTTCAGGCATGAGCTTCTGCAGCTCGTCCATGGTGGAGCGCACCTGGGCGGAAATGTCCAGCGCATTGGAGCCCGGGGCCTGGAACACACCGATGCCCACGGCCGGGTCGTTGTTGAGCAGGGAACGCAGCGAATAGTCGGCAGCGCCCATCTCCAGGCGGGCGATGTCGCGTAGCCGGGTCACGGCGCCGTTGGCGCTGGTCTTGACGATGATGTCGCCAAACTCTTCTTCGCTCTGCAGACGGCCCTGGGCATTGATGGACAGTTGCAGGTCCACACCCGGCAGGCCCGGCGAGGCGCCGACCACACCGGCCGCGGCCTGCACGTTCTGGCTACGGATGGCGTTGACCACATCACCAGCCGAGAGGCCGCGCTGCGCGACCTTCTGCGGATCGAGCCAGACGCGCATGGAATAGTCGCCGCCGCCAAAGATCTGCACCTGGCCCACGCCCTGGATGCGCGCGAGGCGGTCCTTGACGTTGAGCACGGCGTAGTTGCGCAGGTAGTTGATGTCGTAGCGGTCGTTGGGCGAGACCAGATGCACGACCATGGTGATGTCGGGCGAGCTCTTGACCGTGGTCACCCCCAGGCGGCGCACTTCCTCGGGCAGGCGCGGCGCGGCCTGCGAGACGCGGTTCTGCACCAGCTGCTGGGCCTTGTCAGCGTCGGTGCCGAGCTTGAAGGTCACGGTCAGCGTCAGCACACCATCGGTCGTGGCCTGGCTGCCCATGTAGAGCATGCCCTCCACACCGTTGATGGCTTCCTCCAACGGCGTGGCCACGGTTTCGGCAATGACCTTGGGGTTGGCGCCCGGGTACTGGGCGCGGACGACCACCGAGGGCGGTGCGACCTCGGGGTATTCAGAGATGGGCAGGCCGCGCAAGGCAACCAGGCCGGCGATCAGGATCAGCAGCGACAGGACGCCGGCAAAGATCGGTCGATCGATGAAAAATTTCGAGAAGTTCATGATGTTCGATTCGTGCGCGAAGTTCAGGGCTTGGCCAAAGCCACGGTTTGCCCGGCGGCACCCGCACGGGCGTTCATGGGCACCACCTGCGGCTGCACCACATCACCCGGGCGCACGCGCTGCAGGCCGTTGACGACGATGCGTTCACCGGCGCGCAGACCGCTGTGCACGGTGCGCAGACCGTCGACGGGCGCGCCCAGCGTGACTTCGCGGTACTCGGTCTTGTTGCCTTCGCCCACAACCAGCACGTATTTCTTGTTCTGGTCGGTGCCGATGGCGCGTTCACTCACCAGCAGGGTGCGCGCGGTCTGCGCCTGGCCCATTCGGATGCGGGCAAACTGCCCAGGCATGAGCTGGCCGTCCTTGTTGTCGAAGACGGCGCGCACACGCACCGTGCCGCTGCGGGCGTCCACCTGGTTGTCGATCAGCTGCAGCTTGCCGGTATAGGGGGTGTCGCTCACGTCGGAGGTGCCCATCTGCACGGGGATGCGTCCGAGCGCCTGACGCGCGCTGCTGCCGTAGCCGCTGATGCCCTTGAGGGCCCGGGCCACGACCTTTTCGTCGGCATCGAAGCTGGCGTAGATGGGGCTGACCGAGACCAGGGTGGTCAGCACGGGGGCATTGGTGCCGGCAGCGACGAGGTTGCCCACCGTCACTTCCAGCTTGCCGATGCGCCCGGCCACGGGGGCGCGCACCTGGGTGTAGCCCAGGTTGAGATGGCTCACCTGCAGCTGCGCCTGCGCGGCCTTGAGGTTGGCCTCGGCTTCACGCAGCGCGTTCTGCCGATCGTCGAGTTCACGCTGGGAGATCGCGCGGTCGTCCCACAGCCGGCGGGCACGGGCGTATTCGCTGCCGGTGTAGGTGGCGCGCGCCTGGGCCGCGGCGACCTGCGCTTCGGCGCGCGCCACATCGGCTTCATAGGGGGCGGGATCGATGGTGAGCAGCAGATCACCCTTGGCGACCAGGGCCCCTTCGTTGAAATGCTTGGCGAGCACCACCCCACCGATGCGGGGGCGGATGTCCACGCGCTCGACGGCCTCGAGCCGGCCCGAGAACTCGTCCCAGGCGGCGATGTCGCTCTCGGTGACCGTGGCCACGGAGACCGGCATGGGCGGCGGTGCGCCCTGCGGTGCGCTGGCCTGGGCGGGGCTGGATTTCTGGACCAGCACGATCACGGCGATGGTGATCGCGGCCAGGGCGGCAGAGGTGGGCCACCAAAGGCGGCGGCGTGACAGAACAGGCAGACGTGACATGGTTTTTTCCTTTTTGAGGGTGAGCGAAGCCTCCCCCGGCGGATCACCGGGGTTGGCAGGTCTGGGAAAGCGGGGAGAGAGAGGACGGGCCCGTCAGGCGGGCGGGGGCGCTGCGGCCTGGAAGAAGGCACGCAGTTGCCCGCGCACCTCGGCGGCGCAAGGGCACTCGGTCGGCGTTTCAGCCAGCGAATCGGGCCAGCCCGTGGTAGGCGGCAGCAACTCGCTGCTGACGTGGATGCCCGCCGCGCGCAGACGCTCGGCATACGCCAGGGCCTCGTCACGCATGGGGTCGTCGCCGCCCGTGAGGATGAGCGCGGGTGGCAGACCGGCGAGGCGCTGCGCGCGCCCCGGCACGGCATACGGGTGTTCGGCGTCCATGGGACCGCGCAGGTACTGCTGCCAGCCGTCGATCCACTTGCAGCCCGTGGCCTGGCCCATGGTTTCCCGCAGCGAGGCCGTGGCGTTGCACGGGTCCAGCATGGGCGAGACGAGGATCTGCCCGGCCAGCGGCGGATGGGCGCGGTCGCGCACCATCAGCGCCAAGGCCGCGGCCAGGTTGCCGCCGGCTTCTTCTCCGGCAACAAACAGGGGGGCGCCCGTCCCGGCCAGGCGCGTGCGCTGCTTGTACAACCACTCCAGTGCGGCATAACCGGCTTCCAACGCCTCCGGGAATGGATGTGCGGGCGCCAGCGGATAGGCCAGCGAAGCCACGACGGCCCCGGCACTGGTCAGCAACTCGGCCAGGCAGGCGCCGCTGTCCAGATCACCCGAGACAAAGGCGCCGCCGTGGAAGTGCAACACCAGGGGCGAGGACTGGCCGCGCACCTTGCGGCCCCAGACCCGCAATTCCAGCGGCGGCTGGCCGGGCACAGACAGGGTCTGTACCGGGACCGGCAAGGCGGAGGTGTTGGAGTTTGCAACCATGAACGTGACTATAGACGTAGCTTTTCTGCGGATAAAGCGGGCTGCCACCAGAGGTCTGTTTCCAATTCATGAACAATCCGCCCTGAAACTGACACATTCGGGAGTTCGGCCATGGACCAGATTCAGTCAATACGCGTGTTTGCGCGGGTGGTGGAGGCCGGGACCTTCACCAAGGCCGCCGAGTCGCTGGACCTGCCCAAGGGCACGGTGACCAAGCTCGTGCAGCAGCTGGAAGCGCGCCTCAAGGTCAAGCTGCTCAACCGGACCACCCGGCGCGTGACCGTGACGCCCGACGGCGCGGCCTATTACGAGCGCACGGCCCGCGTGCTCAACGATCTGGACGACATCGAGGCCAGCATGACCAATGCCCAGGCCAAGCCCAGCGGGCGTCTGCGGGTGGATGTGGGCACCACGGTGGCACGCGAGGTCATCATCCCTGCGCTGGCCGACTTCTACCGCCGTTACCCCGATATCCAGCTCGACCTGGGCGTGACCGACCGCTCCGTGGACCTGCTCGCGGACAACGTGGACTGCGTGATCCGTGGCGGCGAGTTGCTGGACCAGTCGCTCGTGGCGCGGCGCGTGGCCAACGTGCCGCTGATCACCGTGGCTTCACCAGCCTACATCCGGGCGCACGGCACGCCCACGCATCCGGAACAGCTGGAGAACGAACACACCACGGTGAACTATTTCTCCACCCGCAACGGCAGACCTTATCCGAACGAGTTCGAAAAAGACGGCCAGACGCTGGAGATCTCGGGCCGCTACAAGCTCTCGGTCAACGAGAGCAACGCGATGATCGCAGCCGTGCTGGCCGGCCTGGGCGTGGGGCAGATCGCGGCCTTCACGGCCTGGCCCCTGATCGAACGCGGTGAGCTGGTGCAGGTGCTGCCCGACTGGACCTGCCACACCATCCCGCTGCACGTGGTCTACCCACCCAATCGGCATCTCAGTGCCAAGGTACGGGCCTTTGTGGAGTGGGTGGCGGAGCTGTTCACGCAACATCCTCGGCTGTCACCCCGCTAAGCGTCGGGTTGCGCCTCAGGGGATGATGTTCTGTAGCGGCCCCATCGGGCGTTTGACGATCTCCACCTCGTCGATCTTGGGCTGACCGCTCCAGGAGCGGTAGACGATCTCGTCGTTGATCAGCAGCACCAGCGCGTTGAAACGCCAGCCCGTGGTCTCGGTGCGGCGATGGAAGTTGAGGAAATCCGGCCAGAACGAGCCGGTGCGGACCTTGGAGACCCGGCCCCCCACCACCTCCACGCCCCGGCAGGCGTCGCGTGCTTCGAGGCAGGCCAGGATGCCGGGATCGAGATCCTCGCGCTTGAGCAGGGCGCTGGGCACGAAGCGACGCACCACATCAGCGTGCGTGAGCAGGGTCATGTTGGGATGATGCGCCGGGGCGAAGCCATTGCGCTCCAATGCCTCGCGGTCACTCTTGCGGGGTTCGAGCTTCTCCAGGGCGGCTCGCGCCTCGTCAAAGCTGTTGAAGCTCGTGGTGTTGGTATGGGTTTCGGGCAGCATGGCGGCACAGCCCGTGAGCAGCAGCGCCGCCATGCCCATCCCCCACCCTCTGCACCCTGCACCATATCGCATGACGACTATCATGGCTGGCCTGCACCGCCCCCGACCATCAGGAGTTCCCCCATGTTGCGTCTGAACGCCATTCCCCTGTGCGCCCGCGCCGGCCTCGTGCTGGCCGCCGCCCTGCTGCTGTCCCCGACCCCGACGCTGGCCCAGGCCAAAGTGGTGCAGACGCCTTACCAGAACCCCAAGGCCCTGGTCGACATCTTCCTTGATGATCCCGCCAAGCTGGGCGCGGCGCTCTACTGGGTGCGCAGCTTCGTGAACCCGCTGACCGAGGCGCCCTACAGCATGTTCCCGGAGGACATCAAGGTCATCGTGTTGCTGCACGGTACCGAGATCGTGGCGCTGGCGAAGAAGAACGCCGCGCGCTACGAGGAGGTGTTGCAACGCATGCGCTATTACGCCGAGATGGGCGTGAAGTTCCGCGTCTGCGGCCTGGCGCTGCAGGACTATGGCTATACGCCGGCCGACATGCAGGACTTCGTGGAAGTGGCGCCCTCGGCCATCACCGAGCTCGTGCACTGGCAGAACCAGGGTTATGCGCTGGTGCCGGCCATCGTGCAGGACAAGAAGTTCTCGATCGAGCAGATCCGCTGAAACGCTCGCACCATGAACAAGGGGACCCGCAGGCCCCCTTGTTCATGGTGCACCGAAAGCCTCAGGCCGCGTAACCCGGGTTGGGCAGCACGCCTTCGACCTTGGGCATGTTGAGCTGACGCGGCGCGACCTTGCCGCCGCGCGCGTTGAGCCAGGTCTCGACCACGTCCCACACCGGCTTGTTGCCGGCGTTGCGTGCCTCCTCAGCCACCGGCGCCCAGCCGGCCACCTTGTAGAGCTTGTCCGCCTCAATGCGCCGGCCCTTGAGCGTCATGTTGTCGATGCGCTGACCCATGCCGGCCATGGGGTTGCAGGTGTAGCTCAGGCCACCGACACGCACCATGTCGCCACCCTGCTGGTAATAGGGATCGGGATTGAAGAGGTTGTCGCAGACGTCTTCGAGCACGGTCTTGATCATGGCGCCGCTCATTTCGCTCACCGTGGCGTAGGAATAGGTGGTGGCCGTCATGTCCATGAGCCACTCGCGCGTGATGGCCTGGCCCGGCAGCAGGCTGGTGCCCCAGCGGAAACCGGGCGAAAAGGCCAGGTCCGCGCCCTGCACGTCCATCAGTGCATCGAGCAGCAGCTGGTCACCCGTGCCGTTGAAGTTGCCGCGGCGGTAGAGCGTGCCTTCGGTCACGGCCAGCACTTCATTGAGCTTGCCCTCATACGGCGCGCGGATCTTGGTGATCAGTGCGTCCATAGCGGGATCGGCGGGCAGCATGTTGGCGAAAATCGGCAAGAGCTTGTAGCGGAAGTCCACCACCTTCTTGTCCTTGACCTGGAAGTCGATCACGCCGAGGAACTTGCCGTTGGAGCCGGCGTTGGTGACGATGGTCTTGCCACCCTTGTTGCTCACGATGCTCGCCACGGGCATGCCGTCGTGCGTGTGGCCGCCCAGGATGGCGTCGATGCCGCTGACACGGCTGGCCATCTTGAGGTCTACATCCATGCCGTTGTGCGAGAGCACCACGACGAGCTGCGCGCCCTTGCCACGCGCCTCGTCCACCACCTTCTGCATGTTCTCGTCCTGGATGCCGAAGGACCAGTCGGCCACCATGTAGCGCGGGTTGGCGATGGGGGTGTAGGGGAAGGCCTGACCGATGATGGCGCAGGGTACGCCGTTGATCTCGCGGATCACATAGGGCTTGAACACCGGGTCACCGAAGTCGGTGGTGGTGACGTTCTGCGCCACGAAGTCCACCTTGCCCGCGAAGTCCTTCTCGATGATTTCCTTCACGCGCTCCATGCCGTAGGTGAATTCCCAGTGGCCGGTCATCACGTCCACGCCCAGCAACTTGCAGGCGTCGACCATGTCCTTCGCGTTGGTCCACAGCGAGGTGGCGCTGCCCTGCCAGGTGTCGCCGCCGTCGAGCAGCAGCGCGCCGGGCCGGCTGGCCTTGAGGCGTTGCACCAGGGTGGACAGGTGGGCGAAGCCGCCGACCTTGCCGTAGCGTTGTGCGGCCTTCTCGAAGTCCAGGTAGGTCAGCGCATGCGCCTCAGCCGTGCCCGGGCGCACCTTGGCCACCTTGAGCAGGTGCTCGCCCACGAGGTGCGGCAGGCGGCCCTTCATGCTGGCGATGCCCAGATTCACATTGGGTTCGCGGAAGTGTATGGGTTTGAGCTGCGCGTGGCAGTCGGTCATGTGCAGCAGGGACACATTGCCGAATTTCGGGATGTCATAGAGGCCCTGCGCCGCGGTCGCCGCGTCGGCCTCGGCGTAGGTACCCAGGCCCATGCCCGCCATGGTGCCGGCGCCCAGCACCTGCATGAATTCGCGCTTGGAGAGATTCATAGTTCAGTCTTCACTGATATGTAGGAGAAAAAAAGGCCCGGGGACCAGCCCCGGGCCGATGGTAGACCTTACTGGTTGACGGGCGACTTGGGATCGAGCAGCAGGGCCATGATGTGCCGCATCTGCGTCTCGGTCAGCACGCCCTTGTGGCCGGCGCGCGGCATCTGCGAGCAGGCGTTGTAGGCCCGTGCGTTGTAAATCTTGCCCCAGGTGTACTGGATGATGGCGGCCGACTCGGGCGCGTAGAGATTGCTCACGCCGCGGATCTTGCCGTAGTTGTAGAGGCTCGGGCCCAGGGTACCGAAGGAGATTTCTTCCTTGCTGATCTGGTGGCAGTTGTAGCAGTTGCCGCCGTTCTCGCTGCCGGCCGCATCGGTCCAGGTCATGCCACGGCCGCTCTGGGCGATCTTCTCGCCCTCCTTCCAGTCGCCGATGTACTGGCCACCGGCGGGCCACTTGATGGTCGCCATGTTCTGGGCCTCGATGGCCTTGGCCCACTTTTCGTCGATGGGTTTGCCGGCCACATCGGCCTTCATGCACTCGCGGTTGGCGTCGTCGAGCACCAGGCGGTCCATCTTGGCCTGGCCCTGGTCGCGGAAAGAGGCCTGCATGATGTCGGCCGTCTTCTTGTCAAGTTCCGCGCTGCTGGGCAGGCTGGCACAGCCGGCCACGAAGACGGCCGCCACGGCGACCGCCGCAGCGGTGATGTATTGCGTCTGTTTTTTCATGTTCGTGTCTCCAACTCAGCGCTTGATGGCCGGCGCGATGTTCTCGGCGCCCTTGGCGTTGACGCCCATGAAGGTGCCCAGGGCCACAGTGGCCTCGCTGCCGAAGAGCGGGGCCGGGAAACGCTGCTGGCGATAGCAGTCGTTGAGGCGCAGCTGCATGCTCCACATCTGGCCGTTGGACACACGGTAAGCCGGCCAGGCGGCAAAGCCGATGCCGTCGCCCGGGTTCTTGGTCAGGTTGGGCAGGTCCTGCAAACGGATGCGCTTGCCGTCTTCACCGTGGCAGGACGCGCAGGAGAAATCGTGCGAGCCGCCGCGCATGTAGAAAATGCGCTTGCCGACTTCGTACATGACCTTTTCCTGCTCATGGCTCTGAGGCAGGTTGAACTTGAGGCCGCGCGATTCGGCGGCGATCCAGGTCGCCAGCGCCGTCACATTGGCCATCTCGCCGCGTCCGAAAGGCGTCTTGGCAATCTCGGCACCGTTGAAGCCTTGCAGCGTCTCCATACAGGTCACGAGGCGTGACTCCAGATCCTGAACCTGCTTGGTATCAGCGAAGTACCGGGGCAACTCCACGAAGGCGCCCTTGACCACGCCCGGACCCTTGCCCAGATCGCACTTTTCCAGCGACACGTTCTTGGGACCGCGCTTCTGCTTCCAGAGGTCTTCCCCCTTGGCTTCAAAAAGTTCGGCGGGGTTGCCGTCGGCCAGCATGGCGCGGTATTCAGCAATACCGTCGGCGGCGGATTTCTGCGCCAGCGCGGGGACGCTGATCAGCGTGGCCGCGAGGGCCAGGGTCCAACGTTTCATGTGTGTCACCTCGTCTTTTGTTGTGCAAGCAAAAAATGGAGAAGGACGGCTGCCCTTCTCCATCCATCCCGTGGGGATCAGGACACCGTTGCTTCGTCGGTGCGGCTGTCGCCCTTGTTGTCCTTCCAGCTCACGCTGATCTTGTCGCCAGCCTTGGCGCCCTTGACCACGAACTGCATGAAGGGGTTCTTGGAAACCGCCGGCCCCCACTCGGCGGTCAGCACGACCTTGCCGTTGTGGGAGGCGGTGACTTCACTGATGAACCAGGCGGGAATGGTCTTGCCAGCCGCGTCCTTGCGCTGACCGGTTTCCATTTCGTGGCTCATGAGTACGCGCACGGTGGCCTTGTCGCCAGCGGCTTGCGCGCGGATGCGCATCGGATCTGCCATGTTGATGACTCCTGAATCTGATTAAAACGGTGTGGGGATGTCGGGGGCCATCAGCCGCCGCAGCCACCCAGCGTGACCTTGACTTCCTTCTTCGCGAAGTAGGCCTTGCCGTCGGTCGTCAGGGCCACGGCGTAGACGTCGGAAGACTGGCCCATCTTGGCGCGCGTGGCGAAGCTGGGTTCGACGGCGTCGTTCACATTGAAGATCGCCACCAGCGCGCTGGGGTTCTTCTCGACCAGCAGAAGCAGGCGCTTGACGCCGGGCAGCGTGGTGCTGGCCGACAGCGGCACCACCGCACCGTTCTCGGCGATATCCGGGCCACCAATGGTGACGTCCTTGCTCTCCACGGGCGCTGCGCCACCCAAGGCCTTGACCACGTCGGCCGGGGTCTTGGCATCGAAGGCAGCCTTCTCGTAGGCCAGAGCCTGCTGCGGCAACAGACCACCGGCGGAAGCCAGCAGACCCGCCACCACGGCGCTCTGTTTCAGTGTCTCGCGACGAGTTTGCATGTGTCTCTCCTTGAATAAGTCCATGCTAATGAAAAAAACTATCCTGCCCTATTGGTACTTGTACTTAAAACTGCAACGCTATTTTCCCGCACCCGCGGCCAACCATTGCGCCAGGGTCTTTGCATCTGCCTCAGGCAGCGACTGGGCAGGCATGGGGATGGGCCCCCAGACACCGGCGCTGCCACTCTTGATCTTGCCCGCGAGGTAATCACTCTTGCCGGCGTGCTTCTTGGCGATCTCGGCAAAGCTCGGGCCCACGAGCTTGCGGTCCATGGCGTGGCAGGCCGTACAGCTGTACTTGGACAGCATCGCCTGCACCGCCTTGGTATCGACACCGCCCTCGGCTTTTGCTCCAGGCCGGGTCTCAGCCCTCGCCGGTGCCGCAGCCACCACCGCAGCAGCGGCACCCGCCCCCTTGGGCTCGGGCTTGCTGGTGTCCGCACCGCGCTGTGCACCGACCAGGCGGTTCTGTTCCGCGAGGTTGCCGTGCGCATCGCGTGCATAGTCGGGCAGATAGGAGGCCACGCGCGCCTCGGTTGCGCAGTCCTTCATGCAAGCGACCGCCCGCACATCGGGCTGCGGCGCCTTGCTGCCGAACTCCCGGCCGGGCCAGAGCGCATGATCGGTCGTCATCCCGTTGCGATTGGGCATGCGCTGCTGCACCTCGGCGATGTTCTTCTCCGACAGCACGTAGTTGTCGGGCACGATGCCGCCCAGGTTGAGCAGGAAGGCCGTGACCGCGTACACCTCTTCGGTGCTCAGCGACTTCGGGGCGTTCCAGGGCATGGCGCGGTTGATGTAGTCCCACAGCGTCGAGACCGTGGGTACCTTCATCAGCGTGGTCCGCCCGGGGAAATCGGCGCGCTTGAGATTGGCCACGCGACCGGTCTTGATGTCCTCGGCCGTGGTGCCACCGACCAGCGGACTGAACACCTCGCCCGATTCGCCGAAGATGCCATGGCAGCTCGCGCACTTGCCCTCCCACACCTCCTGGCCCTTGGCCACGCTGCCCGAGCCCGCGGGCAGGCCCTTGAAGTCGGGACGCACATCGATGTCCCAGGCCGCGACTTCCTTGGCCGTGGCATCGCGTCCCACACCCGGAAACTTGCTGCCCTGTGCCTGCGCCGTTCCGAGCGCAATAAACAGGGCCAGCGCCAACAGCATCTCCGCTACGCGACCACGCGAGGCGCGACGCGCGACACAAGAAACAGCGTTATCGAGGAACGCCGTGGAACTGGCTTTGCCGGTCCACTGGCGTTGCCCCCTGGAGGGGGGTGGCGAAGCGAACGCAGGGAGCGCAGCCTGGGGGTGCTCACGATACCTGGACATTTTTCACCTCCCCGCTTTCCTGCACCAGCCAGGACTGGATGGCGTTGTTGTGATAAATCGAGCGCGTGCCGCGTACCGCGCGCAGCTGCTTGTAGGTGGGCTGCACATAGCCTGTCTCGTCGGTGGCACGGCTCTGGATGATGGCTGGCTTGCCGTCCCAGACCCAGTCGATGTTGAAGCGGGTCAGCGCTTTGCTCAGCACGGGAGACTCCAGCCGGGCGCGGCGCCAGTTGCGTCCGCCGTCCACCGACACGTCGACATGCTTGACCTTGCCGCGACCGGACCAGGCCAGACCACTGACGTTGTAGAAACCCTTGTCGAGCAGCACCTGGCCGCCCGAGGGCGTGGTGACCACGCTCTTGCATTCCTGGATGCTGCTGTACTGGCGATGCAGGCCGTTGGGCATGAGGTCCACGTAGTGGATGGCCTCGTCCTTGGCCGCCCAGGGCTGGTCGCCCAGCTCGATGCGGCGCAGGTACTTGACCCAGCTCACGCCCTGCACGCCCGGCACGACGAGGCGCAGCGGGTAGCCCTGCTCGGGCCGCAGCATCTCGCCGTTCTGGCCATAGGCCACGAACACCTCGCCCGACTTGATCAGGTCCATGGGGATGGTGCGCGTCATCGAGGAACCGTCGGCTCCCTCGGCGAGCACGAACTTGCCGTTCTTCAGATCAGCGCCGGCGAGTTCGAGCAGCGTGATCAGCGGCACGCCGGTGAACTCGCTGCACGAGAGCATGCCGTGCGTGTACTGCACGGTGGGCACGGCCACATTGCCCCACTCCATGCCGGTGTTGGCGCCGCACTCGATGAAGTGAAAGCGCGAGACCGAGGGCAGGCGCATGATCTCGTCCATCGTGAAGACCTTGGCGGCCTTGACCATGCCGTTGACCATGAGGCGGTGCTTGGACGGGTCGATGTCCCACCAGCCCTGGTGGTGGCGCTCGAAATGCAGGCCGCTGGGCGTGACGATGCCGAACAGCGACTGCAGCGGCGCGAAGGACACCGAAGCCTGCGTGGTCTGCGTGAGGCCCGGGCTCTGGCGGCGCTGCACATTGCTCTCGAACTTCGAGGGCTTGCCGTAGCCATCGGTGGCCACGCTCTGGCCCAGGCCCGTCGTGTGCTCGGGCAGGTTCAGGATGTTGGGGTCGCCGCCCTCGGCCGGCACCGGGTTGCTCTGCGCCAGCGCGTGGGCACCGGTCGCACCAGCCGCCGCCGCCGCAAACGCGTTGCGGATGAAGTTGCGGCGGCCCTGTTTGGCCTCGGCCATGACGGTGCGGATGCCGTCGGGCTTGAGAAAACTCTCGGGTGCCTTGCGTAGGCGGCCCGAACTCATGGAATCGTGCATGTCCTGCTCCTGCGGTGGCGCGCTGCGCACGGCACCTGTGGCTGTTAAATCAAAATATCAGCAAGTACTAATATATAACAGATCAAACCGGGATGGATCAGGGTTTCTACGGAGACCGGGCGGGCCTCAACGAGCGAAGCGGTAGTGGTCGCGGTTGAGCACCGCAGCCAAGGCCGTGACCTCTTCAGGGAACAGGCCCAGATTGAGCTCGGTGTTGCAGTGCTCCACCATGCCGCGCAGCAGGCCCGCGCTGTTGATGCGCCCATTGGGCCGGTAGATGGCGCTGCCATCACCCCCCACCTTCTGCTGGTGACAGGCCGCGCACTTGTGCTCGGCCAGCAGCTGCGCCCCCAGGCGCAGATCGGCCCCCTGGAAGATGGCCGGTTCCTGGGCCTGTGCGCTCAGAGCCCAGGCGGCTGCAATAAGGAGGAGGGACGGGCGGTGCATGGATACAAGGTTATACAAAGCTGTGGGCTCGAACAAGCGAAAACGGCGATGAATCTGGCAAACTGCCGGTTTCACGTCTGTCACACTCGAGCCCATCATGTCGCGCAAGCCCGCCCCCGCCGCCGTAGCCGCCACGACCGCCGCCGTCTTCCGTGCGGACCACCAGAAAGACGTGATCAACCGTCTGCGTCGCATCGAGGGCCAGGTCCGCGGCGTGGTGGAGATGATCCAGGAAGGCCGCAGCTGCGAGGACGTGGCCCTGCAGATGTCGGCCGCGCGCAAGGCCATGGACAAGGCTTTCTACCGCATGATGGCCTGCACCATGATCGAGGCCGTCAACGGCGCCGAGGACGAAGCGCGCGCCATGGAAGAGATCGAGCAGGCCACGCGCCTGCTGGAAAAATTCGGCTGAACCCAGGGCGACAGGCCGTCGCCTGGGGGCTGCAGCGCTGAAGAGCGTGCATGCCGCGTCCGACCGCCGGGCGCGCCGGCGTCAGCCATCAGCTCAGCCCCAGCACGCGACGGCGTCGCTCCATCATGCGCCAGATGAAAGGCGTGAAGATCAGTTGCATCGCCAGCTCCATCTTGCCGCCGGGAATCACGATGGTGTTGGCCCGGCTCATCCATGAGTTGTCGATCATGTTGAGCAGGTAGGGAAAGTCGATGCCCTTGGGGTTGGCAAAGCGGATCACCACCATGCTCTCGTCGGCCGAGGGGATATCGCGCGCGATGAAGGGGTTGGAGGTATCCACCACCGGCACGCGCTGGAAGTTCACGTGGGTGTGCGCAAACTGCGGCACGATGTAGTGCACATAGTCGGGCATGCGCCGCAGGATGGTGTCGGTCACGGCCTCGGTACTGTAGCCGCGCTGATGCTTGTCACGCCAGAGCTTCTGGATCCACTCGAGGTTGATCACCGGCACCACACCGATGCGCAGGTCCGGGTACTGCGCGATGTTGTGCTCGGGCGTGACCATGGCACCGTGCAGACCCTCATAGAACAGCATCTCGGTGTCCGGCGGCAATTCCTCCCAGGGTGTGAAGGTGCCGGGCGCCTGGCCACATTCGGCCGCGTCGGCTTCGTGGTGCAGATAACGGCGCGTGCGGCCCTGACCCGAGGCGCCGTAACGGCGGAACAGGTCTTCGAGTTCGGCAAAGAGATTGGACTCGGGACCGAAGTGACTGAAATGCTGGTCGCCGGCACGCTCGGCCTCGGCAGCGCGGCGCTCCATCTCGGCGCGGTCGTAGCGGTGGAAGCTGTCGCCTTCGACGATAGCCGCCTTCACGCCCTCACGGCGAAAGATGTTGGCAAAGGTCCGCGTGACGGTGGACGTGCCCGCGCCTGACGAGCCGGTGATGGCGATGATGGGATGACGTTCAGACACGGGACTCGCCGGTATAACAGGATCTGGCTAGTGCCAGGCTCAGGGACGGAAGAGGCCGCGCGGGGCGAAGAGGGAGCGGACCGGCGGCTCACCGGGCGCGGGCTCGACCTCAGGCAACAAGGAGGCCGGTCCGGCAAAGAGCCCGCCCTCGCTGTCGCTGAAATCAGCGACAGCAGGTTCGGCAGTGGGCGCAACCAGCGCCTGCGTCGCGGGCTGTGCAGGCGCAAGATCTTTGGGAGCGTCGGGCCGCGTGCGCTGCATGGCTGCCGTCAGACCTCCACGGCCAGCAGGCGCTCACCACTCCAGTGGGCCTGATGCCAGTCGCGCAGATCCGCCAGATGCGTGCTGCCGAGATCAGGCAGCACCTGCAGGGCGCGGCTGAAATCGTGGGCGCGGGTGTAGCGCGTGGGCGTGATCACCGTGGCCAGACCGGCCAGGGTGGCGGCCTTGAGGCCATTGCCCGAGTCCTCGAAGGCCAGGCACTCGCCGGGGTCGAGCTGCATGAGCTGCAGGATCTGCTGATAGACCATGGGGTGCGGCTTCTTGAGCGGCGCGCTAGAGCCGTCACCGATGGCGGCGAAGGAATGACGCCAGGCTGGGCCCATGGCACGGCGCAGCAGCGCGGCGATGTTGACCGGCGAGGTGGTGGTGGCGATAGCCAGTTGCAGACCGGCCGCTGCAGCCTCGTCGAACAGCGCCAGCACACCGGGGCGCAGGCCGACGGCGCCGTCCTGGATGGCGGACTCGTAGTACGCGGTCTTGAGCTCGTGGATGCGCGCAATGGTGTGCTGCATGGCCTGGGCGTCGATGGCCCGCACCTCGGGGTTCATCTGCTGCCAGTAGTGCTGCAGGCGATCGCGGCCACCTGAGATGTCGAGCAGTTCGGTGTACAGCGCCTCGTCCCAGTGCCAGCCCAGACCGAGTTCTGCAAACGCGTGGTTGAAGGCCTCGCGGTGCAGGTCCTCGGTGTCGGCCAGGGTGCCGTCGACGTCGAAGATCAGGGCTTGCAGGGTGGGATGGTTCATGGTCTGCCTCGTAGGTAGGTATAGGGTAGGCGGCCTGGTGGGCCGTTGCTCACTATAAAAAGGCAGTGAACTAAGGTAAATTCAATATTTATTACATAATACTTCAGCTAAACCTTAATGAAAAACGCCACCTTCCGCCAGCTACGGGTGTTCAGCGAGGTGGCACGCCTGCTCAGTTTCAGCAAAGCCGCCCAGCAGCTGCACCTGAGCCCGCCCGCCGTGACCATGCAGGTCAAGGAACTGGAAGGCCATGTGGGCATGCCGCTGTTCGAGCGCAAGGGCCGCCAGATCGCGCTGACCACCGCGGGCGAGTACATGCTGGTCTACGCCCGGCGCATCCTGTCCACGCTCAAGGACGCGGAAGACGCCGCCGCCCGGCTGCAGAAACTGGAGGTCGGCACGCTGACCATCGGCATGGTCAGCACGGCCGAGTACTTTCTGCCACGCCTGCTGGCCGGCTTTCAGGCCGAGCACCCGGGCATCGACATCCGGCTCATCGTCGGCAACCGCGACCAGCTCGTGCGCATGCTGCAGGCCAACGACGTGGACATCGCCATCATGGGCCGCCCACCGCGGGAGATGGCCACGCGCGCCGAGCCCTTTGCCGCCCACCCGCATGTCTTCGTGGCGCCGCCGGGCCACCCCCTGCTGGGGCGCGGGCACCCGCCGCTGCAGACCCTGCAGGGCTACAAGCTCATCCTGCGCGAGGAAGGCTCGGGCACACGCGCCGCGCTGGACCATTTCTTCCGCGAACAGAACTTCGAACACCCCAACACCATGGAGATGTCGAGCAACGAGACCATCAAGCAGTCCGTCATGGCCGGCATGGGCCTGGGCTTTCTCTCGCTGCACACCATCGGCCTGGAGCTGGACAACCGCCTCCTGGCCGTACTGGAGATCGAGGGCGGCCCCGTGGTGCGCGCCTGGAACGTGGTGCACACCCTGTCCAAGCTGCTCTCGCCCGCGGCGGAGGCCCTGCGTTACTACATCCTGGAACGCGGCGAGCAGTTCCTGGCTGATCAGTTCGGGCGCCATATCTCGCTGGATATGCTCGATCTGCCCCGCTAGACCCCTCATTCATCAGACCATAGAATGCCGCCAGAGACAAACATCAGGAAAATCTGATCGTGAGAAATTACACCCTCAAGCAGCTGCAGACCTTCATCGAAGTGGCCCGTGAAAAATCCGTGTCACGGGCAGCCGAACGGCTCTTCGTCACCCAGCCCGCCGTGTCCATGCAGATCCGCCAGTTGGAAGAGGCTTTTGGACTGGCGCTGATCGAACCCGTGGGCCGCAACATCCAGCTCACCAATGCCGGGCATGAGTTCCTGACCCACGCTATCGCCGCGCTGGGCAAGCTCAAGGACCTTGAAGCCAGCATGGCCGAGCACGTGGGCGCCAAGAAGGGCCGCATCGAGCTGGGCATCGTGAGCACGGCCAAGTACTTCGTGCCCATGCTGCTGGTGCGTTTCAACAAGCTCATGCCGGGCATCGACATCGCGCTGCGCATCGACAACCGCGACAACATCCTTGGCATGCTCCAGCGCAACGAACTCGATCTGGTGATCATGGGCCGGGCGCCCGCCAACATCGACTGCGAGGCCACGCCCTTCGCCAGCAACCCGCTGGGCATCGTGGCGCCGCCCGAGCACCCACTGGTGCGGCGCAAGCGCATGGCCTTCGACATCGTCAAGGACCACCCCTTCGTCGTGCGCGAGCATGGTTCGGGCACGCGCGCTGCCATGGAGCGCCTGTTCGAGCAGTACGAGATCCCGATCAAGATCGCCATGGAAATGCCCAGCAATGAGACCATCAAGCAGGCCGTCATGGCCGGCATGGGCCTGTCCTTCCTCTCCATGCGCACCGTGCGCCACGAGCTGGCAGCCGGCCACCTGGCCTTGCTGGACATCAGCGGCATGCCCATCGTGGGCAAGTGGTACGTGACCCACCTGAGCCAGAAGAAGCTCTCGCCCGCGGCCCAGTCCTTCAAGAAGTTCCTGGTCGAGCAGGCCGAGCCGTTGATCGACTCCTGGGCCTGAGGCTCGTCACCCCGAATCCAAGGGCTGGCCCTGATACGGCCGCGCGCGGCAAACGCTAATATGGCCGCATGAATCCGCAACGCAGACAGCTGCTCGCCGGTGCCGCTCTCGCAGCCGGTGGCCTGACGCCGGCCTGGGGCCAGACCCTGAACCTGACGCCCGCCCCCTCCTCGGCCACCGCCGAACGCCAGGCCGGCCCGCTACCCGAGGTGGGCAGTGCGCTCGCCTTGCCCGAGGTGCCGCTGCTGGACGGCTCGGTGTTCCGCCCGGCCCAGGCCGAGGGCCGCGTACTCGTCGTCTACTGGTGGGCCAGCACCTGCCCCTTCTGCGCGTTGCAGAGCCCCGAGATGCAGAAGCTCTGGGATGCAGAGCGGCGCAAGCCGCAGGGCCTGCAGTTCCTCAGCCTCTCGATCGACCGCAAGCCTGAGGACGCGCTGGCCTACCTGCAGAAGAAGGGCTACACCTTCCCCGCCGGCTTCGTGACGCCGCAGATCCACCGCGCGCTCCCCAAGCCCAAGGGCCTGCCCATCA
The DNA here is from genome assembly GCF_027532185.1 of Hylemonella sp. GTDB lineage: Bacteria > Pseudomonadota > Gammaproteobacteria > Burkholderiales > Burkholderiaceae_C > Hylemonella. Next base: position 871,845 of record NZ_JAPZSV010000003.1, read on the forward strand.
CCTTGGTACGCGGGCGCGACGGACGCGTGCTGCAGGCCGAAAAGGGCCAGCTCTTCCCCGAGGACGTCGAACTGCTGGGCCGCTGGGCCGCCTGAACTTCAAGCACGAAACCTCAAAGAAAGACCCCATGGGCGCAACACTGGACGGCAAGCTGGTCGTCGCGATTTCCTCGCGGGCCCTGTTCGATTTCGAGGAGGAAAACCAGGTCTTCGAGCACGGCCACGGCCCGCACAAGGACCGCGCCTACATGAAGCTGCAGCTGGAGAAGCTGGATGTACCGGCCAAGCCCGGCGTGGCCTTCTCCATGGTCAAGAAACTGCTGGCCTTCAACGACGAACGCGCGCAGCGGGTGGAGGTGGTCATCCTCTCGCGCAACGACCCGGTCTCGGGCATGCGGGTATTCCGCTCGGCCCAGCATTACGGCCTGCCGATTGAGCGCGGCAGCTTCACGCGCGGGCAGTCGCCCTGGCGCTACCTCAAGCCCCTGCACGCCAACCTCTTTCTCTCGGCCAACCCCGAGGACGTACGCGCGGCACTGGCCCAGGGTTTCCCGGCCGCCACCGTGGCCACGCACTCGGCACGCGCCCGGGACAACCACCCCAACGAAGTACGCATCGCCTTCGACGGTGACGCCGTGCTCTTCGGCGACGAGGCCGAGCGTGTGTTCCAGGCCTCGGGCCTGCCCGCCTTCCAGCAGCACGAGCGCGACAAGGCGCATCAACCGCTACCCGACGGCCCCTTCAAGCCCCTGCTCGCCGCCCTGCACCGCCTGCAGCAGGAAGGCACACCGACCATGCGCATCCGCACCGCACTCGTGACGGCGCGCAGCGCACCCGCGCACGAGCGTGCCATCCGCACGCTGATGGACTGGAACATCGAGGTCGACGAAGCCATGTTCCTCGGTGGCCTGCCCAAGGGCGAATTCCTGCGCGAATTCGAACCCGACTTCTTCTTCGACGACCAGACCGGCCACATCGAATCGGCCGCGCAGCACGTGCCCGCGGGGCATGTGGCCAGCGGCATCGCGAATCACTGACCCAGACTTCTCTCCGGGAGACCTCCCCATGTCCCTGCTCCGCAAAGCGGTCGAGTTCAAGGCCTTTCTCGGGCGCGCCTGGGCGCTGGCGCTGCCCTACTTCCAGTCGGAAGAAAAGTGGAAGGCGCGCCTCCTGCTGGCCTCCATCATTGCGCTCAACCTGGCCTTCGTCTACACGCTGGTGCTGTTCAACGAATGGAACCGCTACTTCTACGACGCGCTGCAGGAGAAGAACTACCCGGTCTTCATCGACCAGCTGATCCGCTACACGGTGCTGGCCTTCATCTACATCATCATCGCGGTCTACCGCTTCTACCTGACCCAGCACCTGGAGATGGGCTGGCGCGCCTGGATGACGCGGCACTACCTGCAGCGCTGGCTGGACCACCAGGTCTATTACCACCTGGAGCTCACGCGCTACGCCGCGCTCGGGCCGGACCAGTCGCCCGACAACCCGGACCAGCGCATGCAGGAAGACCTCAAGCTCTTCACCACCGCCACCGTGGGCCTGAGCATGGGCCTGCTCAATGCCATCGTGACGCTGGCGAGCTTCGTCGGCATCCTCTGGGCGCTCAGTGGCGAATTCACCTTCACGTGGAGTGGCGAGGAATTTGCCATCCCCGGCTTCATGCTCTGGGTGGCCATTCTCTACTGCGCCGTTGGCACCATCCTGACCCACTATGTGGGCCGCCGCCTGATCCCGCTGAACTACGAGCAGCAGCGCCGTGAAGCCGACTTCCGCCACAACCTGATCCGCGTGCGCGAGTACAGCGAAGCCATCGCGCTGGATCGCGGCGAGGCAGTGGAGTACCAGCAGCTCAACCTGCGCTTTGGTCATGTGCTGAGCAATTACGTCAAGCTCATCGACGCGCAGAAGCGCCTGACCATGTTCACCGCCTCCTTCAGCCAGGCCTCGACCGTGTTCCCCTTCATCGTGGCGGCGCCGCGCTTCTTCAGCGGTGCCATCCAGCTCGGTACCATGATGCAGATTGCCTCGGCCTTCAACCGCGTGCAGGACTCTTTGTCCTGGTTCATCGACAACTACGACGCGCTGGCCGCCTGGCGCGCCACCACCGACCGCCTCACGCATTTCGAGTCCGCCATCCGCAAGGCACAGCAAGGCGCACCGCTGCAGCACGACGAAGCCACCGCCGGCCTGCAGGCCAACGATCTGAATCTGGACCTGCCCACAGGGAGCCGCCTGCTGGCCCACACCGCCTTGCAGGTGCAAGCGGGTGACAGCATCCTGCTCAGTGGCCCCTCGGGCAGTGGCAAGTCCACGCTGTTCCGGGCGCTTGCCGGCATCTGGCCGCTGGCCTCGGGCCGCGTGGCCCTGCCGGCTTCCAGCATGTTCATCCCGCAGCGTCCCTATTTCCCCAATGCGCCGCTGCGTGACGCCCTGGCCTACCCCGAACCGGCGTCGAAGTACGACGACGAGACCTTGCAACAGGCGCTACGCGATGCCTTGCTGCCGCAGCTCGTCGACCAGCTGGACGTGACCGATGCCTGGAGCCAGAAGCTCTCCGGTGGGGAACAGCAGCGCCTGGCGCTGGCGCGCGCCTTCCTCAAGAAGCCAGCCTGGATCTTTGCCGACGAGGCCACCAGTGCGCTCGACGAAGAGGCCGAAAGAACGCTTTACACCCGGCTGCTCGCCATGGTGAAGGCCGGCAACGGGGCGATCATTTCCATCGCGCACCGCCACACGGTGGCGGCCTTCCACAGCCGGCGCTGGACGCTCGAGAGGCACAGCGACGAGACCGTGGCGCGCTTCGAGCTGAAGCAGGCCTGAACTCAGGCCGACGGCGCAGCGCGGTAGCGCTCCCAGCCACGCGCGCGCAGCTCGCAGGCCGGGCAGTTGCCGCAACCGTAGCCCCAGGCGTGGCGGTGGGCGCGGTCGCCCAGGTAGCAGGTGTGGGTGTGCTCGACGATCAGGTCCACTAGAGCTTGGCCGCCCAGACGCTCGGCCAGGCGCCAGGTCTCGGCCTTGTCGATCCACATCAGCGGTGTCTCGATCAGGAAGCGCTTGTCCATGCCCAGCGAGAGCGCGAGCTGCATGGCCTTCATGGTGTCGTCACGGCAGTCGGGGTAGCCTGAGAAATCGGTTTCACAGACGCCGGTCACGATGACTTGCAGGTCCCGCCGGTAGGCCACGGCCGCGGCTAGGGTCATGAAAAGCAGGTTGCGCCCGGGTACAAAGGTGTTGGGCAGGCCGCTGGCTTCCATCTTGAAGCTCATGTCACGCGTGAGCGAGGTCTCGCTCACCGCGCCCAGCACGGCCAGGTCCAGCACATGGTCCTGCCCCAGCCTGGGCGCCCACTGCGGAAACTGGCGACGGATCTCGTCCAGCACCTTGAGGCGGGCTTCCAGCTCCACGTGGTGGCGCTGGCGGTAATCGAAGGCGATGGTTTCGACGCGCTCGTAGGCTTGGAGCGCGTGGGCCAGGCAGGTGGTGGAATCCTGCCCGCCGGAGAACAGGACGAGGGCGGTCGTGTGATGCATGCCCCGATTATCCCGGGGCCGAAGCGCTTACTCCGGCTTCTCGGTCTTGCGGATCTGCGTGGGCGAGTAGGTCAGCACTTCCTTGGCCACGACGCCGGAGCTGGCCATTGGGTCGACCTGGCGGTTGATGGCCTGGCTCTGTGCCTGGATCTGCTGGCTGACCGCGGGGTTCTTCGCCGCATTGTTCTGCAGCCAGACCTCCACCACGCGCGCGCTCGCGCTCCAGACCGCCGTCATGTGGTCCATGAGCATCTTGGACAGCGGCTCCTTGGGCGGCTCCTCCTGCTTGGGCGCAGCCTCCTGGCGCTGGGTCCAGTCCTGCTCGCCCGGCTGGCTGCCCCGCGAGGGATCGGCCTTGGCTGCGGCCTCCTGGGCCTGAGCCTGTACCACGGGGTTGATGTCGTTCACCACCCCCGCCGTTTCAGGCGCTGGTGTCGGCGGGTTCACGGGCGCCACCGGGATCACCCGAGCGGCGGCGGGCGCAACTACCTCCGTGCCGGCTGGCCGGGCGGCGATGCGGTCGATGTTAGGCAGTTGCATGATGGGCTTGGGCCCCGCCCGCGAGCGGAAGGCTTTTATCCTGTTACGTACGTTTGTTAACGGCAGATAAGCGGGAGGGTTTAGGCCTATTTTTGAGCTTTTATCCACGGCCCCAACGAAAACATCATGAGTATGTCGCCGCAACCACAAAATAACGACATTCAAAAGAAAAGCCCCTGCCTTGCGGGCAGGGGCCATGGCATGCGGTCTACCGCGCTCAGCGTTGCAGGCGACTGGGCCGGGAGTTCAGGCTCTTGGGCAGCAGGCCGTCGAACATGGCCGAAATTTCGTCGATGGTTTCGTGGGCGGCCTGCTCGCCCAAGCGGACCGAGAGTGCCATGAGCAGTTCAGGCCGCAGAAACCAGAGCGCGGGCACATTGGAGGCCATCAGGATGCGGCGCTCCACATGGGGAAAACGCTCGAGACAGTCCTCGTCCAGGCATTTGAGCATGGCCTGGCGGATGTCATCGATCTGGTAGGTGGCCTCGCCGGAGGCCGAGTCGCGCAGAGGATTGAGCATCTCCTGCATGGTGGAGAGAAAACGTGTCGCAGCGCTCAGCATCATCATTTTTGTAGGAACCGGATAACCCAACGAGCCCGCATCATAGGTTTGTGGCTACGTAGTTCCCACAGGGGAAAGTCCTAGCTGGGGTTAACCCCGAAGGGTCAGGGCGGCCTGCGCTCAGTCTGGCCGCACCCGCGCGCCGGGCGCGATGATGGAAGGCGCCGCATTGAGCGACTCGATCGCAAAGCCCGCGGCCTGCTTGTAGCGCGCCATGAACTCGTCGCGCTCGGCCTTGGGAATCACCGCGTCGATGTCGTCGAAGACGCCACCGCAACGCTCGTCCACCAGCCCCAGGATGCCAAAGGGGCCTGAGCCGCGGTTGCGCAGCACCAGGGCCGAGATGTCCTTGCACAGCTTCTGGTCGTAGGCCTGCAGGGCCGCAGGCGTGACGCCGTGCTGGACCATGGCCGCGCCGAGCACGCGCGTGTCGACGATGCCCTGGCTCGCGCCGCTGGAGCCCACGGGGTACATCACATGCGCAGCGTCGCCGATCAGCGCCACCCGGCCGTCCACCCAGGTGGGCACCGGGTCGCGGTCGATCATGGGGTATTCGAAGATCTCAGATGCGCCGCGCAGCATGGCGGGCACGTCGAGCCAGTCGTAGTTCCAGCCCTCGAAGTGGTGGATGAACTCTTCGAGCTTCACGCGCCGGTTCCAGTCGCCCTGCCGCCAGCCCCCTGCGTTGTCGACCGTGATCTCGGCGATCCAGTTGATGGTGGCCAGGCCGGTGACCGGATCGGGCGGCGAGATCGGGTAGAGCACCACGCGATGCCGCAGCGAGCCCACGCCCACGAAGGATGCCCCGGTGCGGATGGCCTTGCCCGGCGTGGTGCCGCGCCACATGATGGCGCCGCCCCACTGAATGGGCGGCTGGTCCGGGTGCATCTGCGCGCGGATGGCGGAGTGCAGGCCATCGGCCGCGATCAGGAGTCGGCCGGGGACTTCCAACCGTTGCCCCTGCTGCGTCTCGACGAAAGCGGTGACGCCCTGCGCCTCGTTGCGGTAACACGTGACGCGACAGCCGGTCTGCACAGCCTCGGGGCCCAGGCGACGCTGCACCTCGCGCAGCAGCAGCATCTGCAGCTGGCCGCGGTGCACCGAGTACTGCGGCCATTTGTAGCCCGCCAGCAGACCCCGCGGCTCGGAATAGACATCGTTGCCGTTGCGCCCCACCAGCGCCCACTCGCGCGCCTGGATGCCAATGGTGTCGAGCTGCTCCGCACCGATGCCCAGCTCGTAGAGTTCTCGCACGGCATTGGGCTGCAGATTGATGCCCACGCCCAGGGGCTGCAGATCAGGCACGACCTCAAAGACGCGGCAGGGTACGCCGATCTGGTGCAGCGTGAGTGCCATGGCCATGCCGGCGATACCGCCGCCGGCGATGAGGACGGGTTGGGAGGTTGCGGTGGAGTTCATCTTGTGACGGTCAGATTGTTCGTAAGGGCTTGTGCCGCCGCATAACTTCGCTGCGCGAAGTGAGCGGCGTCCAAGCCACGCCATCTCGCGCCCTCCGGGCCGGCGCGATGCGCCGAAAGGGCGTGACGGTCATTCGACGGTCACGCTCTTGGCCAGGTTGCGTGGCTTGTCAACATCCGTCCCGCGTGCACAGGCCGTGTGGTACGCCAGCAGCTGCAGCGGCACCACGTGCAGCAGCGGGGACAGGGCGCCATAGTGCTCCGGCATGCGGATCACATGCAGGCCTTCGGCGCTCTCGATGCGGGTGTCGCTGTCGGCCAGCACGTAGAGCACACCGCCGCGGGCGCGCACTTCCTGCATGTTGCTCTTGAGCTTTTCGAGCAGCGCGTCGTTGGGTGCCACAGTGACCACGGGCATCTCGGCGGTGACCAGGGCCAGCGGGCCATGCTTGAGTTCGCCGGCGGGGTAGGCCTCGGCGTGGATGTAGCTGATCTCCTTGAGCTTGAGCGCGCCTTCCAGTGCAATGGGATAGTGCAGACCACGGCCCAGGAAGAGCGCGTTATTCATGCGCGCGAAGTCCTCGGCCCAGCTCATGATCTGCGGCTCCAGCGCCAGCACCGCCTGCAGGGCCACGGGCAGGTGACGCATATCCTTGAGGTGCTTGGCCTCCTCGGCCTCGTCCAGATGCCCGCGCAGCTGTGCCAATGTCAGCGTGAGCAGGAAGAGCCCCGCGAGCTGGGTGGTGAAGGCCTTGGTGGAAGCCACGCCGATCTCCACGCCGGCGCGCGTGATGTAGTGCAGCTTGCACTCACGCACCATGGCGCTGGTGGCCACGTTGCAGATGGTCAGGGTCTGCGTCATGCCCAGACTCTGCGCATGGCGCAGCGCGGCCAAGGTGTCGGCCGTCTCGCCGGACTGGCTGATGGTGACGACCAGGGTCTTGGGATCGGGCACGGAATCGCGGTAGCGGTACTCGCTGGCCACTTCGACCTGGGTGGGGATCTTGGCAATGCTCTCGAGCCAGTACTTGGCAGCACAGCCGCTGTAGTAGCTGGTGCCACAGGCCAGGATCAGCACCTTGTCGATGGCCTTGAAGACCTTGTAGGCAGCGTCGCCGAAGAGTTCGGGCACGATGCCTTCCACGCCTTCGAGCGTGTCGGCAATGGCGCGCGGCTGCTCGAAGATCTCCTTCTGCATGTAGTGGCGATAGGGGCCGAGTTCGGCCGCGCCGCTGTGCGCCTGCACGGTCTTCACCGCGCGCTGCACGGGCTTGTGGTCGCGGCCCACGATCCAGTACTTGCCCAGCTGCAGGTCCACCACATCGCCCTCTTCGAGGTAGACGATCTGGTCCGTCACGCCGGCCAGGGCCATGGCGTCGCTGGCCAGGTAGTTGGAGCCATCGGCCCCCACGCCCAGGATCAGCGGCGAGCCGGCGCGCGCGCCGATCACGCGGTGCGGCTCGTCCTTGTGAAAGACGGCAATGGCATAGGCGCCGTGCATCTGTTGGGTCGCGGCCTTCACGGCCTCGAACAGGTCGCCATTGTAGAGCGAGTCCACCAGGTGCGCGATGACTTCGGTGTCGGTCTGGCTGGCGAAAACGTAGCCGCGCTTCTGCAAGTCGGCACGCAGTTCCTCGTAGTTCTCGATGATGCCGTTGTGCACCAGGGCCACGCGCGCGGCGCGCTGGGCGGCGTCCGAGCCGGTGCCGTGGCTGAAGTGCGGGTGCGCGTTGTGCACGGCGGGCGCGCCATGCGTGGCCCAGCGCGTGTGGGCGATGCCGGTGTAGCCCGTGACGGCATCGCGTTGCACCTGCTCGGCCAGTTCGGCCACGCGCGAGGTGCTGCGCGCACGCTGCGGGCCGGCCGCGGTGTGCACGGCCACGCCGCAAGAGTCATAGCCACGGTACTCGAGCCGCTGCAGGCCCTGCACCAAGACCGGGACGATGTTTTTCTGGGAAACGGCGCCGACGATGCCACACATAGGTGTTCACTCCAAGACGAGATGCCGCGATGGTAGAAGGCTTGTTGAAAAATATCTGATTGATTTTCTTTAAAAAACAAACTTTAATTTCACGACAATACTGATACATGGAAATATTTCAGAAATCGACAAAATATGGAATCCATCGCCATAGATCAGACCGATCTGCTGCTGCTCGACGCCCTGCAGCAGGACGCCAGCCTGAGCAACCAGGCCTTGGCGGCGCGCGCCCACATCTCGCCGCCCACCTGCCTGCGCCGCGTCAAGCGCTTGGTGGACAGCGGGCTGGTGGAAAAGCAGGTCGCCATCCTCGGGGTGGACAAGCTCACGCCCCTGCTGGGCCACGGGCTCACGGCCATTGTCGAGATCACGCTGGAGCGCCAGGGCGAAGAGGCGCAGGCGGCCTTCGAACAGCGCGTCGCCGCCGACGCAGCCGTGCAGCAGTGCTACCGCGTCTCGCCGGGGCCGGACTTCGTGCTCATCGTCCATGCGCGCGACATGCCGGACTATCTGGCGCTGGCGCAGCGCCTGTTCACGGCCGACGCCAATGTGCGCAACGTCAAGAGCTACTTCAGCGTCAAGCGCAGCAAGTTCGGCACGCGCGTGCCGCTGCCGGCAAGGCTGCCCGGCTGATCAGACGGCGCGCAGCAGCGTGAAGCTCACCCGGCAGCCGGCCTCGGGCGCGCCCTCGGCGCGGATGCTGCCGCCGTGGCGCTCGACGATCTTGCGCGCCAGCGCCAGCCCCAGACCCAGGCCCTCGAACTGGCTCGCGCCGTGCAGGCGCTGAAACACATGGAATAGCTTGTGCTGGCGAACCGGGTCGAAGCCCACGCCGTTGTCGGCCACGGTGTAGGTCACCCAGCCCTCGGGCACCCGCTCGGCACGGATGGCGATTTCTGCGGACGCGCGGCCACGCGTGAACTTGATCGCGTTCGACAGCAGGTGCACGAAGAGCTGGCGCAGCAGCGCCGCGTCGCCAAAAAGGACGGGCAAGCCGTCCTGGATCTGCCAGACGATGGACCGCCCCGCACAGGCTTCCGTCAGCTGGGCCTGTGCCTCGGCAATCAGTGCCGCGGCATCGATCTCCTGCACCTGCAGCTCGGTGCGGTCAAGCTGACTCCAGGCCATGAGCCCGTCGATCTGCTGACCGAGGGTACGTGAAGCGCCCTGGATGGTGTCGAGATAGCCCGCGGCCTCGCCCGGCAGCACCGGTCCCATCTCCTCGCGCAGCAAGGAGGCATAGGACAGGATGTGGCGCAGGCTGGCGCGCAGGTCGTGCGAGACCGCGTAGGCGAAGTCACCCAGCGCCCCACGCGCCGCGTAGAGCTCGGCGCGCAGCCGTTCGATCTCCTGATCGGGAAGGGGCTGGTCTGGAAGCAGGTCGTTGCTCATGCCGTGCTTACTTCTTGTTCTTCTGCGGCCGCTGCCAGTTGCCCAGGCTGACCTGCTTGGCGCGCGCCACGGTCAATGTACCCGGCGCCGTGTCCTTGGTGATGGTGGAACCGCCGCCCACGGTACCGCCAGCACCGATGGTCACAGGTGCGACCAGCACACAGTTGCTGCCGATGTGCACGTCGTCGCCAATCACCGTGGTGTGCTTGTTGGCGCCGTCGTAGTTGGCCGTAATGCTGCCCGCGCCGTAGTTCACGCGCGCACCCACCTGCGAATCGCCGATATAGGCCAGGTGATTCGCCTTGGCCCCCTGGGCCAGGGTGGCGGCCTTGATCTCGACGAAATTGCCGATGTGCACCTCCTCGCCGAGCTTGGCGCCCGGGCGCAGACGGGCATAGGGGCCGATCAGCGCGCCAGCGCCGACCTCGATGCGGTCCTTGGCACTGACCCCACCCTCGATGTGCGTGTGGGGATGCACGACCACCCCGGGGCCGATGGTGGCGTTGCTGATGCTGCAGTGCGCGCCGATGCACACCCCTTCGCCCAGCTCCACACGTCCGGCGAAGACGCAGTTGATATCGATCTCCACATCCTGGCCGCAGCGCAGCTCACCGCGCACATCGAAGCGCGCCGGATCGGCCAGGCGCACGCCCTGTTCCATCAGGCTGCGCGCCGCCCGCTGCTGATAGGCACGCTCCAGCTCCGCCAGCTGCACCGGGCTGTTGACGCCGGCCACCTGCAGCGCATCAGCGATCTTGTGGCCCACCACGGGCACGCCCTGCGCCACCGCGAACTTCACCACATCGGTCAGGTAGTACTCGCCCTGGGCATTCTTGTTGTCCAGCCGCCCCAGCCAGGGCTTGAGCAGGCGCGCGGGCACGGCCATGATGCCGCTGTAGACCTCGCGAATCTGGCGCTGGGCTTCGGAGGCGTCTTTGTGCTCCACGATGGCCTGTACCGCGCCCGAGCCATCGCGCACGATGCGCCCATAACCTGTGGGGTCGGAGAACTCGATGGTCAGCAGCGCCAGCTTGTCGCCGCCACAGGCTGCAATCAGCGCGCCCAGGGTCTCGGCCTGGGTCAGCGGCACGTCGCCCGAAAGCACCACCACGGTGCCGTCATCGGGCAGCGCCGGCACGGCCTGCTGAACCGCGTGGCCTGTGCCCAGCTGGGGCTCCTGGCGCACGAACTGCAGCATGCCACCGCCCGGGTGCACCACACCGGCCTCGACCTCGGCCGCACCGTGGCCCGTGATGACCACCACGCGCCGCGCATTCAACCCCACGGCAGTGTCCACCACATGCTGCAACAAAGCGCGTCCGGCCAGACGGTGCAATACTTTGGGCAGACGGCTTTTCATGCGGGTGCCTTTGCCCGCGGCCATGATGACCACATCCACTGCCTGTCCGTTCTGCTTCATGCGCCTTCCTGTGATGACAACCTTGCCCCGCATTATCGGTGCGCCGCTGCTGGTTCTGTTGCTCCTTTTGGGGGGCTGCAGCGCCATGCAGACCGGCTACAACAATGCGCCTTCGCTGCTCTACTGGTGGTTGGACGGCTACATCGACTTCAACGCGGGACAGGCCGACCCCGTGCGTGACAGCCTGGTCTCGCTGCAGGCCTGGCACCGCCGCGAGGAGCTGCCGGCCTACGCCACCCTGCTGCAACGCCTGCAGCAGGACGCCAGCCAGGACGTCACGCCAGCACAGGCCTGCAACCAACTGGACCAGGCGCGTAGCCATCTGCAACGTCTGGGCACACAGACCGCCATGTCCATGGCCCCGCTGATCCCCACGCTGCAGCCGGAGCAGTTGCGCCACCTGGCGCGCCAACTCGAGAAGCACGACCAGAAATGGCGTGAGGAATGGCTGGACGGCACACCCGATGAGCTACTGCAGCGCCGCCTCAAGCGCACCGTGGACCGTTACGAGGATCTCTACGGGCGCCTCAGCGAGGCCCAGCGCCAGTACCTGCGCCAGCGGCTGACCGAGGTGGGCTACGACGCCCGCGTCGTCTGGGCCGAGCGCCTGCGTCGCCAGCGCGACCTGCTGCGCGTACTACAGGAGCACCGCAACGGCGAGCGGCCGGCCCATGTGGAAGCTGAGCTGATGGCTTGGGTGCGGCGCAGCTTCGAGCCGCCCGATCTCACGACGCGGGCCTACCTGAAAGGGCTTGTGGAGCAGGGTTGCCAGACCCTGGCCGGGCTGCACAACGGTACCAGCCCGGAACAGCGCCGCCGCCTGGCGAGCAAGCTGCAGGGCTATGAGAGCGATCTGCGCGCGTTGATCGCCTCGCGCTGAGGTCTGGCTCGACGGGCCGGGGTCTGCCAGAATGGCCGCACCCCACCTGCACCGGAGGCCCCTCCATGCTGACCCGTTACGCTCCCCTCGCCCTGCTCGGCGGCCTGCTGCTGGCCGGCGCTGCCCAGGCCAACAATGCGCTCTCCGATCTGCGACTCTTCAAGTCCAGCCCCTTGGGCCAGGGCCTGTGGCGCATGGAACTGGTCTCCAGCGACGACCCGCAAATGGCCCGCGGTGCGGCCGCCATGGGCCAGACGGCGCTGTGCATGGACGTGGCACGGCGCATGACCCAGGGCTCGCCCGCCGAGAACCCGCAGTGCACGCCCAAGGTGCTGCGCAACACCGACACCCAAGCCGAGGTCGAGGTCAGCTGCAAGGACGGCGGCCATTCGCGCATGCTGATGACTCGCGAGAACGACAGGAGCTACCTCATGGACACCACGGTCAGCAAGGATGGCAAGGCGCGCAACTTCAAGGTCCGCTACACCCACGCGGGCGCCTGCAAGGGTGACAGCATGATGCAGTTCGACAAGAACAGCCCCATGTGCCAGCAGATGGACCCGGCCCGCATGCAGGCCGCCTGCGCCCGTCTGCCCGAGGCCTCGCGCGCCCAGTGCGAGCAGCAGATGAAGGGCATGGCCGCAGCCTGCCAGTGAGGACTCAACCCTGCAAAGCGGCCCACATGGCCTGGTCGCGCTCGGCGGTCCAGATGCGCGGATGCTTGATGCCGCTGGCCTCGTCGTAGGCACGCGTGACATCGAAGGGCAGGCAGTGCTCGTAGATGAAGACGTGGCCGAAGATCGGGTCCATGGCCTTGCGGGTGTGCGCCATGGCCGCCTTGAGGTCCATGCCCTGGGCCACGGCCTCCTGTGCGGCGCGGTACAGCGTCTGCACCCAGCGTTTCGTGTAGTCCAGTGATTTGTGCACGTTGTCGCGGCCCCGCATGGCCTCGCCCCGGCCGGGCACCAGATACTCGGCGTTGAGAGCGCGCAGGGCCTCGAGCGTGGCCGGCCACTCGGCCAGCTGGGCGTCGCCGGTGTAGACGCCGGCCTCGTACTCGACGAGATCGCCCGAATACAGCACCCTCTCCTCCTCGACCCAGGCGATGGTGTCACCGCGCGTGTGGCCCGGGCCCGGGCTCCAGATCTGCACCACCACGCCGCCCAGGTTGATCGACAGCTTGCCCGGCACCTCGCCCTTCACGGGGTCGCCGCCGCCGATCACCATGGTGGGCCAGGTCAGGCCGGGCACGGTCTCGGCGTTGCGGAACAGGCGGGGGAAACGCTCCATCTCGCTCTTCATGTCCTGCGCACCGCGCTCGCGGATGAGCTCCAGCGTGCCCTGGCTGGCGATGATCTCGGTTGCGCCCTCGGCCGCATAGGCATAGGCGCCGAGCACGCGCACCGCGTGGTAATGCGTGAGCAGCACGTACTTGATGGGCAAGTCGCTCACGGTACGGATCTTGGCGATCAGGTCCCGGGCCATGGCCGGCGTGGCCGTGGCGTCGCTGACGAGGATGTAACGGTCGCCGATGATCACGCCCGAATTCGGGTCACCTTCGGTGGTGTAGGCCCAGCAGTGTTCGCTCAGGCGCTCGAAGGTGGTCTTCTTGTCCGTCAGGTCGGCTTGCGAGGCGAAGGCTTTGCCCATGGTGGCTCCTAGGTAATGGCGCCACGATTTTACGTAAGCGTAATCTCTTACGTTTAGCGCAAACCGTTCAGCAGCCTCAGCCCATACCCGGCACGGGCCACACCACGCCGTTGTCGTTGAGGATGGCGTCCAGCGGTACGTCGTGCGGCTCCGGTTCGAAATCGTCGAGGTAGCCCACGGTGTAGCCCAGCCCCACGGTGTGGGGTTTGGGCTGCAGGGTCGCCAGAGTGCGGTCGTAGAACCCGCCGCCATAGCCCAGGCGGTAACCCCCAGGCCCGTAGCCCACGCAGGGCACAAACAGAAGGGTGGGCACGATGACCTCGGTGTCCTTGGGCTTGGGGATCCCGTAGGCGTCCTCTTCCATCGGGCAACCCGGGTACCAGGCGTGGAAGGTCAGGGTCTTGTGCACCTTGTCGATCACGGGCAGGCCGATGCGGCGTGGCTGCGGGTTGTCGAGCAGTTCACCGTCCTCTTTCCAGCGGTGCAGGGCCGGCAGGGGGTCGAATTCACCCTTGATCGGCCAATACGCACCGATCACCAGATCATGGCGCCCCACGAGCCAGATGCGCATCACCTGTTGCAAAAGTGCCGCGCGCTGTAGGCGATCGGGCAGGTTCAGGCGTTGCGTAATGAGTCGCTGGCGCAGGTTTTTCTTCTCTTGTGCCCTTTTTTCCGCTGGAGTGTCCATAATTTCGACATGCGTTTTCAAGTCATTCTGACATCCTTCGCCCTCGGTCTGGTTTTGGGCTTGCCCGCAGGTGCTGCACCGGCCAAGTCCAAGGCGCGCGTCCAGCCCAACCAGGACGCGCTGATTACCGACATGGCCGAGGCCTACAAAAAGCCCGACACCCGGCGCCTGAGTGCTCTGCTGCCCCAGGTCCAGGGCCATGTGCTCGAACCCTGGGCGGCCTACTGGGAGCTCAGCGCCCGTCTCGAAGAGGCCAAGACAGCCGAGATCGAAGCCTTCCTCACGCGCTACGCCGGCACCTACCAGGAAGACCGCCTGCGCAACGACTGGCTGTTGCTGCTGGGCAAGCGTCGCGATTGGGGCCGTTTCCAGGCTGAATATGCGAAGTTCCGCATGCAGGACGACCCCGAGGTGCGCTGTCATGCCCTGCATGCGGCCTACGTCACCCAGGGTGAAGACGTGGCCGCCCAGGTGCAGGAGCTCTGGCTGGCCCAGCGCGAGCCCGACGAGGGCTGCGCTGCCGCGGCCGAGCGCCTGCTGCGCGACGAGCGGCTCGATCCCATGGTGGCCTGGCACCGCGCCCGCCTGGGCTTTGAGTTCGACAAGCCGCGCATCGCCCAGCAGGCCGTGGGCCTGCTCAGCCCCGACTGGGCCAACGGCCTCAACACCCTCTACGCCAACCCCAAGCGCTACCTGGACGAAAAGCTCACGGCCTTCCGCCCCAAGACGCGCGAATGGGTCACACTGGCCATGATCCGCCTGGCCTCCGGCGACCCCGAGGCCGCGGCCGAAGAGGTCAACAAGCTGCGTTGGCGCGCCCAGCTCACCCAGGAAGAGCGTAGCTGGGTCTGGGGCGTGATCGGCAAGCGTGCCGCGCGCATGCTCTCCGACAAGGCGCTGGGCTATTACGCCCAAGGTGACGAGCGCTTCATGCACGGCGACCACCTGGTCTGGAAGGTGCGCGCTGCGCTGCGCGCCAACGACTGGCAGCAGGTGCACGACAGCATCGCTGCGCTGAGCGAAAGCCAGCTGCGCGACCCGACCTGGATCTACTGGCGCGCCCGCGCCCTGCTGGCCCTGCAGGCACCCAACGCCGAGCTGCGCTCGCGCACCCTGCTGCAGTCCATCGCCTCGCCGCGCGGTTTCTACGAGCAGCTGGCCATGGAAGAGCTGGGCCAGCGTATCGTGCCACCCGCCGCGCCGGCCCCGCTCACCGAGGAGGAGCTGCAGGCCGCACGTGACAACGCCGGCCTCAAGCGCGCCTTGGCTGCCATCCAGATCGGCCTGCGCACGGAGGGCGTGCGCGAGTGGAACTACAGCACCAATCTGCATCAGCGCGGCGGCATGAGCGACCGCGAGCTGCTGGCCGCCGCCGCCATCGCCTGCGAACAGCAGGTCTGGGACCGCTGCATCAACGCCAGCGAACGCACCCGCAGCGTGATGGACTATGCGCAGCGCTTCCCCACCCCCTACAAGCAGGAGGTCGAGCGCCGCGCCGAACTCACCGGCCTGGAGCCGGCCTTCGTCTATGGCCTGATCCGCCAGGAAAGCCGCTTCATCCTTGAAGCCAAATCAGGCGTGGGTGCGGCCGGCCTGATGCAGGTCATGCCCGCCACGGCGCGCTGGACCGCAAGGCGCATCGGCATGGCCAATTTCAAGCCCAAGCAGATCACCGAACGCGACACCAACATCGCCATCGGCACCGGTTACCTCAAGCTTGTGATGGACGCTTTCGACGGCTCCATGCCCCTGGCCGCGGCCGCCTACAACGCCGGCCCCAGCCGCTCCAAGGCCTGGCGCGGCCAGACCGGCGACCCGGTGCTCGAAGCCGCGGTCTGGGCCGAAAACATCCCCTTCGGCGAAACGCGTGACTACGTCAAGAAGGTGCTGGCCAACACCGTCAACTACGCCGCCGTGCTGACGGGCGAACCCCAGTCGCTCAAGGCCCGCCTGGGTTTCGTCGGTCCCCTGGGCGTGGACAAGCCCGAACCCGCTGAAGAATTGCCATGAAACGCGTCCTGGTGCTCGGCGGCACCGGCTTTGTGGGCCGCCATGTCTGCGAACACCTCGCCCGCCTCGGCTGGGCCGTGACCGTGCCCACACGCCGCGCCAAGAACGCGAGCGCGGTCCAGCACCTGCCGGGCCTCACGGTGCTCGAAGCCGACGTGCACGACGAAAGCGCGCTGCGCCGCCTGCTGGTCGGGCATGACGCCGTGGTCCACCTCGTGGCCATCCTGCACGGCCGTGAGGCCGACTTCCAGCGCACCCATGTCGAACTGCCCGAGAAGCTTGCCCGCGCCTGCCTGAGCACAGGCGTGCCGCGGCTCGTGCACATCAGCGCCCTGGGCGCCGATGCCAGCGCTACCGAAACCGCCCCCTCGCGCTACCTGCGCAGCAAGAGCCGCGGTGAGGCCGCACTCCAGGCGGCAGCCCGCCAGGGCCTGCAGCTCACCGTGCTGCGCCCCAGCGTGATCTTCGGCGCCGACGACCGCTTCCTCAACCTCTTCGCCCGCTTGCAACGCATCTTCCCCGTCATGCCGCTGGCGGGTTCGAGCGCGCGCTTCCAGCCGGTCTGGGTGGAGGATGTGGCTGCAGCCGTCGCCCACTGCCTGCAGGACCGCAGCAGCATCGGCCAGACCTACGAACTCTGCGGCCCCACCGTGATGACGCTGCGCGAACTCGTGCAGCTCGCCGGCCGTGCCGCCGGCGTGCCGCGCCCCGTGCTGCCCCTGCCCGAGGCCGTGGGTCGGTTGCAGGCCCTGTGCATGGAACTCGCCCCGGGCGAGCCACTGATGAGCCGCGACAACCTTGACTCGATGAAGGCCGACAACGTGGCCACGGGCCGCCTGCCTGGCCTGGATGCGCTGGGCATCACGGCCAGCGGCCCGGCCGCCGTGGCGCCGGGCTATCTGGGCACGGGGGATCGCCTGCTCACGCTGCGCGAGCGCTACCGGCGCCGTTGACCTCACTCGTCGGGCCAGTGCCGCACAGCGGACAGGCGGCGCCAGCCCGTGAACTCCAGCTCGGTCAGCAGCAGCACGGCCAGGGCCTGGACCACCAGAAAGACCTGCCCCAGCAGCGTGAGCGGCACGGCGAGCCAGAGCCAGGCGCTGCCCAGCACCCAAGCCACATTGCCCCCGATCACGAGCCAGACCAGGGCCGCCGGCGGTCGCGCGCTGCGGGCGGCCAGCAGCATCAAGGCCGCGAACGGAAACAGCGCCAGACCACAGGCCAGCAGCAGCTGTGCCGGCAGGCCCAGCAGCGCCGCCAGGGGCTCGGCGAAGGCCACCAGGGGCAGGCCCATGGCGATGCCGCTGGCCGCATCGGCGCGCAGGGTCAGGTGCAGCAGACGCGGCGAGGACAGCACATTGGACAGGGTGGACATGGTCAGACTCCTATGCAGTTGAAGGTGGCGCCAGTGTCGGCCGCGACCTGCATGGCGTCGATTACCTCCGAGGTCATGGCCGCTGTGCGCACAATGGCGCATGCTGTGCACCCCGCCTTGACGGAAACCTCATGACCACACTGCAAGCCCATCCCGCCACCGCCACCGGTATTGGCGACCTGATTCGCGAAGCCCGCCAGCAGCGCCGCCTGAGCCAGATGGATCTGGCGCTGGACGTGGGCATCTCGCCGCGCCACCTGAGCTTTGTCGAGACCGGACGCTCCAGACCGGGCGCGGAGGTGCTGCTGGCCATCGCCCAGCGCCTGGCGCTGCCACTGCGTACGCGCAACACCTGGCTGCTCGCGGCCGGCTACGCGCCGCGCTACACGGAGCAGCCCCTGGCCTCGAGCCAGATGGCGCAGATCCATGCCGCGCTGGACAAGCTGCTGCACGCGCACGACCCCTACCCCGGCATCGTGCTCGACGGCCACTGGAACGTGGTGCGCGCCAACGCCGCAGCGCAGCGCCTTGTCGCCCTGTTGCCTGCGGCGCTGCGCGAGCCCCAGCTCAATATGTTTCGCGCCAGCCTGCACCCGGAAGGCTTTGCGGCGCTGACGCAGAATTTCCCCGAATGGGGCAACTACCTGCTGCAGGCTCTGACCAAGCAGGTACAGGACACACGCGACCCCAACATGGCCGCTCTGCTGCAGGAGGTGCGGCAGTACCCCAATGTGGCCGCGCTGCAGGCCGCAGCACCGGCACCCGAAACCGCACCCAGCCTGCTCATCCCCTGCGTGCTGGTGCTCGGCGGGCAACGCTTTTCACTCTTCACCACCCTGACCTCCTTCGGCACGCCGCGCGACATCACGCTGGCCGAACTCAGCATCGAGCTCTTCTACCCCTCGGACCCGGAAACAGATACGCTATTGCACCAACTCGCCACGACCCAGTGAGGCCCCATGCTCAAGCTCTACATCGGCAACAAGAACTACTCATCCTGGTCCATGCGGCCCTGGGTGCTGCTGCGCCAGGCCGGCATCCCGTTTGAGGAAGTGATGGTGCGCTTCGACTCCTTCGAGGCCAACTCGCAGTTCAAGCAGACTATCAGCGGTCTCAACCCCGCGGGCAAGGTGCCGGTGCTGACAGACGGCGAGCTGGTCATCTGGGACACGCTGGCGATTGCCGAGTATGTGGCCGAGCGTTTTCCCGAGAGGCAGCTCTGGCCCGCAGACCCTGCGGCGCGCGCACGGGCCCGTAGCGTCTGCGCCGAGATGCACGCGGGCTTTGGCGCGCTGCGTCAGCACTGCACGCAGAACATCGAAGCCTCGCTGCCCGAAGTCGGCGCCCTGATCTGGCGCGACCAGCCCGCCGTGCGCGCCGACGTGGCGCGTCTGGTCGCCATGTGGAGCGAGCTGCTGGCCCGGCACGGTGGGCCCATGCTGTTCGGCCCCTTCACCATCGCCGACGCCTACTTCGCGCCGGTCTGCATGCGCTTCAAGACCTACCACCTGCCCGTGCCGCCGGTGATCGCGGCCTATGTGGAACGCGTGGCCGCACTGCCCGGCGTGGCCGCCTGGGTCAGCGATGCACTGGCCGAGCAGGATTTCTGCGCCTTCGAAGAACCCTATCGCCTCAAGCGCTAGCCGAGCGAAGCTCAGGACTCCTCACCCACGCGTATTGAATACACCCGGCCGTTGACAAACTGGATCGAGAACTTGAACGGCGCATAGTCCCACATCACGCCCTTGATCTGCGGCATCGGCTGCAGTGCAAACCGAGGGCCCAGCAGCTTGCGCACCTTGTCCTCGGGGTCGGTCAGTCCGATGGCAGAGAACGAGGCCCCAGGAACATTGATAGCGCCTGTCAGTTGTATGGCGACCACTCTGCCGCGCGCCTCGGACTTATCCAGGACCCAGTATGCGACCCGCTCGCCATCGGGTCCGTGCAGAAAGTACACATGCGTCGTGACACCATTCTGTCCAGGGATGACTCGTGAAGGCGGCCCCATTCGGGCAGCCGTCTTGGCCCAGTCGTCACCAACCGCGATTGTCCCGATCCTGTTGCACGCGTTGGAATTGAACTCGGATTGATCTGACTTACATACCAGCGAGTTGCCGATGAAGCGGTAGGCATTCATCGGGGTCTCCATGAGTTGGCGCTGGGACTCGCTCAAGCTGGACTGCTGTGCCTGTGCGCCGAGACACACCAGCGCGGCAAAGACGACACTCTTGTGCTTCATGATGTGGATTGTTCTCCCGTGAACGGCCCTGGCGATTGAACCGCAGGGACGACGCTATCACAAGGGACGACGCCACGCCCTTGGGTAAACTGCCACCCATGCAGATCTACATGGTGGGCGGCGCGGTGCGCGACGCCCTGCTCGGCCTGCCGGTCCAGGACCACGACTGGGTCGTGGTGGGCACCACCCCGGAAGAGATGGTGGCGCAGGGCTATGTGCCCGTGGGCAAGGACTTCCCGGTCTTCCTGCACCCGCAGAGCAAGGAAGAGCACGCGCTCGCTCGCACCGAGCGCAAGACCGCGCGTGGCTACAAGGGCTTCGCCATCCACACCTCGCCCGACGTGACGCTGGAAGAAGACCTGGCCCGGCGCGACCTCACCATCAACGCCATCGCCGTGCCGCGCGAGCATTGCCGGCCTGACGGTTCCTTCGACGCTGCGCAGCTCGTCGACCCCTGGCAGGGCCGGCGCGACATCGAACAACGGATCTTCCGCCACGTCACGCCGGCCTTCCGCGAAGACCCGGTGCGCATCCTGCGCGTGGCACGTCTCTCGGCGCGCTTCACCGACTTCACGGTCGCGCCCGAGACCATGAGCCTCATGCGCCACATGGTCGAGGACGGCGAGGTGGACCACCTGGTGGCCGAGCGCGTCTGGCAGGAGCTGAGCCGCGGCCTCATGGAAGCAAAACCCTCGCGCATGTTCGACGTGCTGCGTGCCTGCGGCGCCCTCAAGCGCCTGCTGCCCGAAGTCGACCGCCTTTGGGGCGTGCCGCAACCCGAAGCGCACCACCCCGAGATCGACACCGGCGTGCACCTGATGATGGTGCTGGACATGGCCGCGCAGCTGCAGGCCCCACTGACCGTGCGCTACGCCTGCCTGGGCCACGACCTGGGCAAGGGCACGACACCAGCCGACGTGCTGCCGCGCCACATCGGCCACGAGGAGCGCAGTGTGCGCCTGCTGCGCGGCTTTTCCGAGCGCCTACGCGTGCCCGTCGACTGCCGCGAGCTGGCCGAGGTGGTGGCACGCGAGCACGGCAACATCCATCGCAGCGCCACCCTGGGGCCAGCCGCCCTGCTGCGCCTGCTGGAGCGCTGCGACGCCATCCGCAAGCCGCAGCGTTTCGCCGAGGTGCTGCTGGCCTGTGAATGCGATGCCCGCGGCCGCCTGGGCCTGGACCAGCAGCCCTATCCCCAGGCGGCGCGTCTGCAAGGCGTGCTGGACGCGGTGCTGGCCCAGCCCACCCACGAGATTGCCGAACGCGCCCTGGCCCAGGGCCACAGCGGGAAGCAGGTCGGGGCGCTGATCCATGCCGCGCGCGTGCAGGCCTTGGCCCGTCATCTGGGCATGGACGCCGAATAGCCGAGCAAGCCGCTCGGCTGCTGGCCCGCGCCGGCAGAAGTGGCGGCGCAGGCGCATCATGGCTGCATGTCCGCACCACCCCGCAATGTTTTCAACCCACCCTTGGCCGAAGGCGTACGGCGTTTCGGCTTTCGCAAGTGGTACGAGCGCGAGCTGCTCTCCAGCCACGCCCATCTGCTGCTGACCATCCTGTGCTCCATCGCGCTGGTCGGCATGCTGGAAGTCTTCAAGGGCGGGTCACTGGAGGAAAAGCTGCTGGACGTGCTGATGTTCATCGCCAGCGGGGCCATCGGCTTGTGGTCGCTGCGGCGTTACCTCTACCTGCTGATGCACGCCGAGGAAGTGGCGAACCAGGCCAACTGCCCCGCCTGCGGCACCTACGCGCGCTTCGAGGTGATGGCTGAGGATCGGCGCAGCGGTGAGATTGTGGTGCGCTGCCGCGCCTGCCGGCAGGAATGGACCATCGAGGCCTAGGACAGACGCGAACGCACCCAGGCCGCGATCTGCGCCGGGTTCGTCATGGCGCCAGGCTGGCGCGCCACCTCACGCCCGCCCACAAAGAGCGCCAGCGTCGGGATGCTGCGGATATTGAAGCGCGCCGCGAGCTGCTGCTCATCCTCGGTGTTGACCTTGGCCAGGCGCACCTGGGGCTCCAGCTGCGCTGCCGCCTGCTCGAAGGCCGGTGCCATCATGCGGCAGGGTCCGCACCAGGGCGCCCAGAAGTCCACCAGCACGGGCAGCTCGCTGCGGGCGATGTGGCGTTCAAAAGAGGCCGCATCCAGCGCCACCGGATGGCCAGTGAACAGGGGCTCGTGGCAGCTGCCGCAATCGGGCGCCTTGCCCATATCCTCGGTACGGACCCGGTTGGTGGTGTGGCAGTGCGGACAGACGATGTGACGCGTTTCGCTCATGGCATAGACCTTTCCCTGCCCAGATAGGGGTAGGGGGTATCGAATTCAAGCCCCGCGCAGGCGGAGTCCTAGAGGAAGCGCGCAATGCCCGCGGCCACCAGGCTCAGGAGGATGGTGGTGGTGAAAGGCAGATTGAAGTCGCGACCGAACAGCCGGAAGTTCAGGTCGCCCGGCAGGCGGCCGAAGCCGATGCGCTTGAACCAGGGCGTGACGGCATTGATCAGCAGCAGGATGATGAAGATGGCGAGCAGCCAGCGGAACATGAGTGGCCTTGGAAAACGTCAGAGAGTGTGCGTGCGGTCACCCGCGACGAAACCGAGCGCCGCCCAGGGCTCGCCTGCGGCCAGGCCGATGACCTTGAAGAGCTCGCCCATCTCGTGCTCCATGAGCAGCTTGTGGGCCTGGGCGCGCGCGGGCAGCTCCGCACTTTCCATGAGACCGGCCAGACCGCAGTTGAGCAGGAAGCGGCCCTGCGAGGTGTAGCCCAGCACCTGCATGCCAGACTCCTGCGCGGCCAACGCGATGCCGGTGAAGTTCACATGCGCCGTGATGTCCTTCAGGCCCACGTCCGTGAGCGGATCGGAGTCGGACTGGTGAGCGCGGTGGCACATGACCGTGCCCATGTGGCGCTGAGGGTGGTAGTACTCGGCCTCGGGGAAGCCGTAGTCGATGAAGAAAGCCGCGCCACGGCGCAGCCGCTCGGCCAGGGTACGCACAAAGGCCTCGGCCTGAAAATGGATCTCGCAGAGGTAGTCGTGCTGTCCCTCCACGTCCACGGTCGGACGCAGCTTCGTCGGCCGGTCGGCCCAGACAAAGCGCTCGCTACCGTCGGGTGCCAGGGCCACGCCGCGCTCGTGCCAGACACCCCCGACGCGGGCCAACAGCTGCACGGGCATGGCGTCGAGCACCTCGTTGCCCACCACCACGCCCTGCATGCGCGTGGGCAGCTCGGCTGCCCACTGCACGCGCTCACCATACTTCTGCAGCGTCTGCTGCTGGCGCGCGCGCAGCGCACCCGAAACGTCGACGATGGTGTAGCGGCGCACACGCGGGCCCAGCATCTCCAGCAGTTGCAGCGCGAGCGCGCCTGATCCGGCGCCGAACTCCCAGATCTCGTCGGTCTGCGTGCGCTCCAGCGCCTCACCCACCTGGGCCGCGAGCGCGCGGCCGAACAGCGGCGAGAGCTCGGGTGCGGTCACGAAATCGCTCCCGGAACCGGGCATGAGACCGAGCTTGCGCAGGTCGTTGGCGTAATAACCCAGGCCCGGCGTGTACAGCGCGCGGTGCATGAAATCGTCGAACGGCAGCCAGCCCCCGGCCGCCTGGATGGCCTGCGCCATGCGGGTGGAAAGGGGGGTCGTTAAACTCTGGGCTGTACTGCTCACCCCCTGAATTATGTCCCTCCCTGCACGCACGGTCCTGGTCACCGGCTCAGCCAAGCGCCTGGGCCGAGAGATTGCGCTCGCGCTCGCGCAAGCCGGCTGGCAGATCGCCGTGCATTACCGCGGCTCACAGGATGAAGCCATGCAGACCGTGGCCGACTGCGAGCAGCTGGGCGTGAGCGCCGCGCCCTTCGACGCCGACCTGGCCGACGAAGCGGCAGTGCGCGAGCTGCTGCCGCGCGTGATCGCCCATTTCGGCGAGGTGGACGCCGTGGTCAACAGCGCCGCGCTCTTCGAACACGACAGTGCGGCCAGCTTCAGCTACGCCGTACTGCAGAAACACCTGCTGGCCAACACGGCTGCGCCCATCGTGCTGGCCCAGGCCCTGCACGCCCATGTGCAGGAACGCGCGGGTGACGGCGTGGTGGTCAACCTGCTGGATCAGAAACTCTGGAACCAGAACCCGGACTTCCTGAGCTACACACTCTCCAAGGCTGCGCTCGAAGCCGCCAACACCATGCTCGCCCTGGCCCTGGCGCCCGATGTGCGCGTGGTGGGCGTGGCGCCCGGCCTCACGCTGACCAGCGACTACCTCACGCCTGAGAAGTTCGAGGCCCTGCACAAGCTCTCGCCGCTGGGCCGTTCGTCCACGGCCGAGGACGTGGCCGGCGCCGTGAAGTTCGCACTGGAAAACCGTGCCATCACCGGCACCACCCTGCTGGTCGACGGCGGCCAGCACCTGCAGCGCTTCACGCGCGATTTTTCGATGATGTGAGGCCGGGGCCACCCGCAGACACGCGCATGACCAAATCCATCGGCACCCAGATCCTCACGCTCACCGGTTTGCGCTTCGATGCCAACCTGGGCATCCTGGACCACGAGAAGCGTGCGCCCCAGCCCATCCAGGTCGACGCCGAGCTCAATCTCGGGCCGCAGCCGCTGCAGCCGCACGACGATGACATCAACCACGTGCTGGACTACCGCAAGGTGCGCCAGATCATCATCGACGAATGCCGCTCCGAGCACCTGAACCTGCTGGAAAGCATGATCGGCAAGCTGGCCAACCGGCTGTTGCAGCTGCCCGGGGTCATCGGCGTGCGCGTCAAGATCGTTAAGCTGGAAATCTTCGATGACTGCGAAGTCGCCATCCGGGCCGAAACCGGCCAGTGGTGACCGACGGAACCAAACCCGTGCCTCAGGGCTCTGACCCCCACTGATTGAATCGAGTACACCATGAGTGCCGTCTGGATAGACCACGAACCCGCCGTCAGCAATGACAAGGCCCTGAAGATCGAGCGCGAGACGCACAAGCTCGAAAAGCGCCTGTGCCGCAACGTCGGCCAGGCCATCATCGACTACAACATGATTGAAGAGGGCGATCGCGTCATGGTCTGCATGTCCGGCGGCAAGGACAGCTACGGCATGCTCGACATCCTCATGAAGCTCAAGGCCCGTGCGCCCATCGATTTCACGCTGGTGGCCGTCAACCTGGACCAGAAACAGCCGGGCTTTCCCGACCACATCCTGCCTGAGTACTTGGGCAAGCTGGGCATCGAGTTCCACATCGAGACGCAGGATACCTATTCCATCGTCAAGAAGAACATCCCTGAGGGCAAGACCATGTGCAGCCTGTGCAGCCGGCTGCGCCGCGGGATCCTCTACCGGGTGGCGCGCGAACTCAAGTGCAACAAGCTCGCCCTGGGCCACCACCGCGACGACATGCTGCAGACCTTCTTCCTCAACATGTTCTTCGGCGGCAAGCTCAAGGGCATGCCGCCCAAGCTCACCAGCGACAACGGCGAGTTCATCGTGATCCGCCCCATGGCCTATGTGGTCGAGAAGGACCTGATCCGCTGGGCCGAGCACCGCCAGTTCCCCATCATCCCCTGCACGCTCTGCGGCAGCCAGGAGAACCTGCAGCGCAAGCAGATCGGCAACATGCTGCGCGAATGGGATAAGAAGTACCCGGGGCGGCTCGAAACCATGTTCACCGCACTGCAGAACGTCGCGCCCTCGCACCTGATGGACGCCGAGCTGCACGATTTCAAGAACCTCAAGGCCACGGGCGTGCCCGACGCCAACGGCGATCTGGCCTTTGATGAAGAGGAGCTGCCCGCCACGCCCGCCCTGCCCGGCGTGCAGGTGGTGCAACTCTGAAAGGCCCACCCATGATGCGTCTGCTCGCCCTGCTCACCGCCGCCTTGCTGCTGGGCGGCTGTTCCAGCATGCGCCTGGTCGAATCCCAGGTGCGCACCAGCACGCCACCAGAGGCAGCGCCCATCGAAGCCGGTGCGCGCTACCGCTTCGAGCGCCTGCCCTCGCAGACCGACGCGGTGGAGAACGACTCCATCGACGCCATCGCAGAAGCAGAGTTGCAGGAAGTCGGTCTGGTGCGCGACGAGAAGGCCGCGCGCTACAGCGTGCAGATCACCACCCGTATGGAATCCTTCTACGTGGACGACTGGGGCCGCCCCTACTCGGGCCGCACCTCCATCTTCATCGGTAGCGGTGGCGGCTTCTACGGCTCGGGCACCATGATCGGCATGGGCATGCGCTTCCCGCCGCCCAGCCAGTACCGGCACGAGGTCACGCTGCTGATCCGCGACCTGCAGAGCAACCAGGTGGTCTACGAGACCCGTGCCACGCACGAAGGCCCGTGGAACGACCGCTACAACCTGCTGCGCGCCACGCTGGCCGCCGCACTCAAGGACTTCCCCACACCGCCGGCCGGGCCACGCCGCGTCAAGGTCGAGATCCCGCGCTGAGGATGCCGCCCGAGATGGAGCACACGACCCGCATCCTCGCCATCCGCCATGGCGAAACCGCGTGGAACGTGGACACACGCATCCAGGGCCATCTGGACATCCCGCTCAACGACACCGGCCGCTGGCAGGCCCAACGCCTGGCGCGTGCGCTCGCGACGCGTGACGCCATCCACGCCGTCTACAGCAGCGATCTGCAGCGCGCGCACGAGACCGCGCAGGCCATCGCCGCGGCCACCGGCGCGCCACTGCGCACGCACACGGGTCTGCGCGAGCGCGGCTTCGGCATCTTCGAAGGCCGCACCTACGCCGAGATCGAGCAGACCTGGCCCGCGGAATCCGAGCACTGGCGCCGTCGCACGCCAGACTGGTGCCCGCCCCAGGGCGGCGAATCGCTGATCGAGGTGCGCGCACGCATCCTGCAGACCCTGCAGGAACTCGCCGCGCCGCACGCGGGCCAGCAGATCGTGCTGGTCGCCCATGGCGGCGTCATGGACCAGCTCTACCGCCTGGCCACGGGCCAGGACCTGCAGGCCCCGCGCACCTGGCAGCTCGGTAACACCGCCGTCAACCGCCTGCTCTGGACGCCTGAAGGCCTGTCCCTGGTGGGCTGGGCCGACACCTCCCACCTCGAAGACGATGCCCTCGATGAATTCAGCACCTGAGTCCGCTCCCGCCCGCCTGCAGACCCTGATCGGTCAGGGCGTGGCCGCCATCGATACGCCCGCCCTGGTGGTGGACCTCGATGCCATGGAGCGCAACCTGCAGCGCATGGCCGACTACGCCAAGGCGCACGGTATGAAGCTGCGACCGCACGCCAAGATGCACAAGAGCGCCACCCTGGGCCAGCGCCAGATGCAGGCCGGTGCCGTGGGTCTGTGCGTGCAGAAGACCTCGGAGGCCGAGGCTCTGGCTGCGGCCGGCGTGCATGACCTCTACATCAGCAACGAGGTCATCGCCCCAGCCAAGTTGGCCCGCGTGGCGACGCTGGCCCGCCAGCTCGCCGCCCAGGGCGGCCGCCTGGCCATCGCCGTGGACAGCCTGCCGGGCATCGAGCACCTGGCCCAGACCCTGGGCCGTGGAGAGAACCTGATCGACGTCTACATCGAACTCGACGTCGGCCAGAAGCGCTGCGGCGTCGCCACCCCGGCGGATGTCGTGCCGCTGGCCCAGGCTATCGCCCGCCACCCGGCCCTGCGCCTGGCCGGCCTGCAGGCCTACAACGGCCGCGCCCAGCACCTGCGCACCGTGGCCGAGCGCCACGCTGCGCTGGCCGAGGTCGTTCGCCTGGTGCAGGAGACGCGCCGCCTGGTCGAGGCGGTGGGCTTGAAGCTGCCCCTCGTCACGGGCGCCGGCAGCGGCACCTTCGGTTTAGAGGCCACCAGCGGCGTCTTCGGCGAGCTGCAGGCCGGCTCCTACCTTTTCATGGACGGCGACTACGCGCGCAACGAGGCCGATCCCGCGCAACCGGTCTTCGAACACGCGCTCTTCGTCAAGACCCAGGTCATGAGCGCCAGCGCTGGCCACGTGGTCGTCGACGCCGGCCACAAGAGCCACGCCATCGACTCCGGCCTGCCGCGCGTGCATGGCGAAGCGCTGGAGGCCACCGGTTGCAGCGACGAGCACACCACGCTGCGCGCCACGGGTGGCGCACCGCTGCCGGCACTGGGAAGCACGCTCTGGCTCATCCCGGGCCACTGCGACCCCACGGTCAATCTGCACGACTGGATGATCGGTGTGCGGGGCGGCTTGCAGGCGGGCACGGTGGAAGAGCTGATCCGAGTCGATACGCGCGGCTGCCTGGACTGATCGTACCGGACCAGCCACCACATCTCAGACGGCTGGACTCGCAACTTGAATCACAGGCGTGAGCATCAGCTGCGCCAGGGGAGACAGCGTCGTCTGCTCAACGACTAGTTTCTATCGTCATCGAAACCACATGACACACCTTGTGTAGGAATCTCGATAAATCGCAGCCCTTTGTAGTCAATTCGCCATGCCTTCTTGAGTGAATGGACATAGCCACCGTGCAGTGGCTTCTTTCGATCTCTCCATTTACCAATTGCGATGATCTCTGCATCAGGATACTTTGATGACCTGCACTCAGTGTCACCCGTGTTGAAGTAATCCCAACCTTGCGGAAGTTGAATATGGATCATTTCTGAAGGGGTCGCCAGTTTCGCCCTCCCCGAGACATCGTTTCCAAGTATCTCGGTGATGACCAAAACACAATCGAAAGACTTCGCTTTGCTAAAGGGTCGGCAGACAGAAAAGGCCGAGGCGACCGGCTTTCTTTTGACATCAAGACCAATTCCGCTTTCAACTGTGTAGCCCCTACCGCTTAGCTCATCGTATTTACCAAGATAGGTTTCGATCAAGAGCTGCGGCGAACTTGCAAGTGCGCTCGATGCCACAAGCGCACTTACCAAGAACAGCGTCAGGAACTTCCATACCGCCTCATCTTGTCGCATCTCATATCTCCCTGTCGTAAATTTGATACTCGCCAGTTACGTAAGATAGCTCAAGAACTTCGTTGCGTCGCCAGTCTGCACTCGCCTTGGCAACAGGAACCCTCTCAGGGTAGACACTCAGTGGCTCCAAAGCCACGAGCCTTTAGCATCGGCGCCATGAACGCCAGCCAGATCATCGTCCTCGCCACACCGGTCTTCCTGCTGCTGATCGCGGCCGAGTTCGCCTGGGGGGTCGCGAAGAAGCGCAACACCTACCGTTTCAACGACGCCGTCAATAGCATCGGTCTGGGCATGCTGAGCCAGATCAGCGCCGTGCTCACCCGCACGCTGCGGGTCGGCATCTACACCGCGGTCTACAGCCATGTGGCCTTGTGGCAGAACGACGCCTTCTGGCAGAGCTGGTATGGCTGGGTGCTGGCCCTGGTGTTCTACGACTTCTGCTACTACTGGCTGCACCGCGCTGGCCACGAGGTGGCGGTATTCTGGGCCGCGCACGTGGTGCACCACCAGAGCCAGGACTACAACCTCAGCACCGCGCTGCGCCAGACCTCGAGCGGCGCGCTGCTGGGCTGGCTCTTCTACCTGCCCATGGCCCTGGCCGGTGTGCCACCGCTGGTCTTCGGCATCGTCGCGCTGATCGACCTGCTCTACCAGTTCTGGGTCCACACCGAGCAGGTGGGCAAGCTGGGCTGGTTCGACCGCTGGTTTTGCAGCCCGTCCAACCATCGCGTGCACCACGCCGTGAACGACCGTTATCTGGACCGCAACTACGGCGGCGTGCTCATCGTCTGGGACCGGCTCTTCGGCAGCTTCAAGGAAGAGGACGAGAAGTGCGTCTACGGCACGCGCAGCCCGCTCAACAGCTGGGACCCGCTCTGGGCCAATGCCGAGGTCTACTGGGGTCTGCTGCACGACAGCTGGCACGCGCGTAGCTGGGCCGACAAGCTGCGCGTCTGGTTCAAGCCCCCGGGCTGGCGGCCGGCCGATGTGGCGGCGCGTTTTCCCAAGCCGGCCTTCGACCTCACGCGCGTGCAACGCTACGACCCGCCCGCCAGCCGCGGCGTGCAGGCCTTCGGTGCGCTGCAGTTCGTCCTGATGCTCGCGGGCTCGGTGCTCTTCCTCTGGTTTTCGGAAGACCTGCCGCCGGCCCAGGCCGTGGTCTGGCTGCTGGCGCTGGCCACGGGCCTGTGGTGCACGGGGGCCGTGCTGCAGGGGCGGCTCTCGCTGACCGAGGTGCTGCTGATCGAGGCCGCAGCGCTGTCCACGGCCTGTGCCACCACGGGCTACGTCGAGTTGCACCGCGTGTTCAAACCGTTGGCGATGGTCACAGCTATCGTTTTGGTAGCGCGCAGCCTGTCTTTCAAGACGGCCCTGCCTTTGCAGCTGGCCCTGATCGGCTCGCTGGCGGGTGACGTCTTCCTCATGCTGCCGGGCTATTTCATCCCCGGCCTGGTGAGCTTTCTCTGCGCCCACCTGGCCTATATCGCGGTCTTCAAGAAGGACCTGGGCTGGTTTCCGAACCGGCGCGCGCTGGCGCTCACGCTGGGCTTCGGCCTCGTGATGTACGGCGTGCTCTGGGTCGGCGGCCTGCCGGTGGCCTTGCGCGGGCCCGTGGCAGCCTATGTGACGGTGATTGCCCTCATGGCCGCGCAGGCCATGGGCCGCGCCGCGGTGCTGCGCAGCAAGGGATCGGTCTGGGTGGCCGTGGGCGCGGGCTTCTTCATGCTCAGCGACACGCTGCTCGCGCTCAACAAGTTCGTGTCACCGCTGCCGCTGTCACAGCTGTGGGTGCTGTCCACCTATTACCTCGCGCAGGTGCTGATCGTGCGCGGCCTGCTGGCTGATGCCGGCCGGTCGCCTGCCGCTCAGTCGTCGCTGACGTCGACCAGCTTCTCCGACTTGGCGAACACCCAGGCGATGGCGAAGCCTGCCGAGTAGTTCTCGCGCTTCTGCACCAGCGGGCTGTCGGCAAACACGGCGCTGCGCAGGTCGTCGTATTTGGCGAAGAAGCCCATCCAGACATCACCGCGCCGCCGGCTCATGCCGATGGTGAACTGCCGGCCCGAGGCGCCGCCCGTGGCGCTGTAGGCCGGGCGCGTGGCCGTGGCGTACTGCGGCGCCACGTCGTAGAAATAGGCGTGATAACCGCGATCACCACGCAGCCAGCCCAGCTGCAGGCCCAGGTCCCAACCGCCGGGCACCCAGTTACGGAGGTCCAGATTGAGCAGCGGGTGGTGGACCCAGCCCACGTGATCGAAACGGCCGAAGTTCACGGCATAGACGGCGCGCACGGGCAGGCGCAGGTCCAGATTGGTGTGCTTGCGTTCGTCGTAATAGAGGTGCACCTGCAGCTCGGGACCGAGCTCCAGCGTGGGGTCCAGGTCGGGCATGCCCTGGCGTGCACTGCTGTCCTTGCTCTTCACGGGCACCGAACCGTTGACGCTG
This sequence comes from Hylemonella sp., assembly GCF_027532185.1. Classification (GTDB taxonomy): domain Bacteria; phylum Pseudomonadota; class Gammaproteobacteria; order Burkholderiales; family Burkholderiaceae_C; genus Hylemonella. The sequence goes on from NZ_JAPZSV010000003.1 coordinate 902,870, forward strand.
ATGTCCAGCTCCACCCGCTCGTGGCGGAACAGCAAACCGCGCACGCGCTCACGCTCGACCTGCAGGAACTTGCCGCGGTACTGCACATAGGGCGTGGGCAGCACATAGGTGCGCCGCTCATCGGCGCCGCGGTAGATGGGGAAATCCACTGCGCCCACGCCCATGCCCAGCTCCCATTCAGGCTTAAGTTCAGCCTGCGCGCTCAGTGCGAGACCGACCAGCAGCCCCAGAGAAAACCTTTTCATCGCTCCACTCTTTCATCACGGGCGATACGCCCATCCACCAGTTCCACAATCCGGTCACAGCGCGCGGCCAAGCGCGGGTCGTGGGTGACCACGACAAACGAGGTCCCGCGCTCCACATGGACGCGGCGCAGCAGCGCGAAGACCTCGTCGGAGGAAGCCGTATCCAGGTTGCCCGTCGGCTCGTCGGCCAGCACCAGCGCAGGACTCATGACCAGGGCGCGCGCGATCGCCACACGCTGCTGCATGCCACCGGACAGCTCGGCCGGGCGTTTGTCGAAGGCGCGCGCCAGGCCCACGGCGGCCAACAGCTCGCGGGCGTGCTGTTCGTGGCGCGCGGCGACCCGGCCTTCGGCCATGAGCACGGGCAGGGTCACGTTCTCCAGCGCGCTGAACGCTGGCAGCAGGTGATGGAACTGGAACACAAAACCCAGGGTGCTGCGCCGGCGCAGCGTGAGCCCGCTGTCGTCCAGTGCCTGGACTTCCTCCCCCTGGAGCACGTAGCGGCCGCTGGTCATGCGCTCGAGCAAGCCGACGATATTGAGCAGCGTGCTCTTGCCCGAGCCCGAGGGCCCGATCAGCGCCATGAAGTCACCACGCGCGACCCTCAGGTCCAGGCCGTGCAAGACCTCGGTCTCATTGGGCTGGCCGATGTTGTAGCTCTTGCGTACGCCGTCGAGCTCGATGAGCGTGTCGCTGGCGCTCATAGACGTATGGCCTGCGCCGGATCCATCGCGGCGGCACGGCGTGCTGGCGCAATGGCGGCCAGCACGCCGCAGACGGTGGCGATGACCGCCACCCGCAGGGCCGTGCCCATAGGCAACGTGATGAAAAAGAGGGGCAGCCCATCGGAGCCACGCACGAAGTGCGTGAAAAGCCAGATCAGCCCCACGGCCAGCAGGACGCCCAGTGCAGAACCGACGGCGCCCACCACCGCCCCCTGCACCAGGAAGATCCGCAGCACCTGGCCACGCGTGGCACCCATGGCGCGAAGGATGCCGATCTCACGGCGTTTCTGCACCACCGACACCACCAGCACGCTGGCAATGCCCAGGACCACCACCACCATCACCACGCCGCGGATCAGCGCCGTGCTGACGGACTGCGCATTGAGTGCCGAAACGAGCTGGGCGTTGTTCTCCTGCCAGCTCTCCACCTGGTAGGGGTAGCGTTCGCGCAGCTCGCGTGCGAGTTCGCTGGCGGTCCACACGTCTTTCAGCGTCATGTCCAGCACCGTGGCGCCGCCGGGCAGACCCAGCAGGCTCTGCGCCGCACGCAGGGGCACGATGACGGTGCGGCGATTCAGGTCGCGCACCCCCAGGTCCACGAGGGCTGTCACGCGCACCGCGTCGCTGACGTTGCGTCCACCGACCGTGGTCTGCAGCGTCAGGCGGTCACCCACGCGTACCCCCAGGTCGGCTGCCAGGTCACGACCCAGGATGGCCTCACCCGGGTCCAGCCGCGCCGTCCCGCTGACCACCTTGCCCCGCAGGCCGACGATGCGGTCGTAGCGGTCGAGCTCCACACCCATGAGGGCGATGGCCTGCGCTGCCTCGCCGCGCAGCGCCAGACCGGACCCCGAGACCATGGGCGAGACCGCGGCAATCGCATCCATCTGCTCCAGCAGCGGGAGCAGGGCCTGCCAGTTGGCCACCGAGCGCAGGCGCTGCACGCGCGGCTGGGTCTCGGTCAGGGCCAGGCTCCCGTCGCCAGCACGCGCCGGGGTCACCATGTCATCGGGAGCACGCAACGTGATGTGCGCCTGCGCACCCAGGGTCTTGGTCAGGGTGCTGCCCTGAAGACCTGAGATGAGTGCGGAGATGTAGGCCACCACCGCCACGCCAGCTGCGACACCGACGATGATGAGCAGGGTCTGCATACGACCCTCACGCAGGAAACGCAGCGCGACGCGCAGTTCGAAGCCGAGCCAGGGCACCATGCCTCGCCCGCCTCACCGCCCCATGGCGTTGGTCAGGGCTGAGCCGGCACTGCCGCTCGCCTCGTCGCGCGGCGCGGCGCGCAGGGTCGGCTGCCAGGGCACCACCAGCACGGTGACCCGCTGGCCAATCTTGAACGCGGAGCCAATCAGCACCGCGTCCCCGATGCGCAGGCCGTCCAGCACCTCGGCCGCTGCCAGCGTGTGCAGCCCGAGGCGCAGCGTGCGCTCCTGCACCACGCCATCCACGGCCACCAGCACCCGCGCCGTGTCCCCCGTGGGCTGACGCAGCACCGCCAGCGGCAGGGCGAGGGCTTGCTCGCGCCGGGCGGTCTCGACCTCGACCGAGAGGGTCATGTCCTCGCGCAGGAAGGCCGGAGCTTCCTGCAGCAGGCCGAGCTTCACCTCGACAGCGCCGCGCTGGGCATCCACCAGCGGCGCGATGCTCTGCACCCGCGCAGCAAACCGCTCGCCGGCAAAAGCATCGGCCACCACCGTCGCCGTCTGCCCGACTTGCAGCTGGTCGAGAAAACGTTCATCGACCTGGGCCACCAGCTGTGTGGGACCTGCCAGGGCGAGGTTGAGCAGGGCCTTGCCCGGCTGGACGATCTGGCCGGGCTCGACCATGCGCGCCAGCACCCGGGCATCGGCAGGCGCCTCGATGCGCGTCTGTTCCAGCCGCGCATGTGCCGCCGTGACGGCTGCACGCGCTGCGCCCTGCTGGGCCAGGGCCACGTCAAGCGCGCGCTTCGCTTCGTCAAGCTGCGCGACGCTGTAAAAATTCTGTCGGACCAGCTGCTCGGCCCGGGCCAGGGTGGCGCGCGCGGCCTGCAGCGTGGCGTCCGCCTGGCGCTCGGCTGCCACAGCCTGGGCTTCGGCGGCCCGGAGCTCTTCGGTCTCCAGACGGACCAACACCTCCCCACGCCTGACCTGTGCACCTTCGCGCACCTGCACCTGGGCCACCCTTCCGGTCACAGTGCTGCCGATCTCCACCCGCGAGAGCGTGGCCACGCGGGCCGAGAACTGCAGCGTGCGCAGCAGGGGACCGGACTGCACCAGCAAGGCCTCGGCCCGCGGCGCGCGCCAAGCCATGACGGCCATCCACGCCAAGGCCAGTAACAGCACGAGGGCCAATGCGATCCAGCGGGTCCGACCGGAGAGTGTCAGATGCTGGAGCATGTCAGACCTCGAACAAGCTGCCGTCAGTTTTGGGTGGCGCCACGCCCAGATGTCGGTAGGCGGCCAGGGTGGCGATACGCCCGCGCGGCGTGCGCTGCAGAAAGCCCTGCTGGATCAGGTAGGGCTCGATCACATCCTCGATGGTGCCGGCCTCTTCGCCGATGCTGGCGGCGATGTTGTCCAGACCCACGGGGCCGCCGTCGAAGCGGTGGATCACGGCTTCGAGCAGCTTGCGGTCCATGAGGTCGAAGCCCTGGGGGTCCACATCGAGCATGGCCAGGGCCTTGCGCGCGATCTCCTCGGTGATGCGGCCCGTGCCCTTGACGTCGGCGTAGTCGCGCACGCGGCGCAGCAGGCGGTTGGCGATGCGCGGCGTGCCGCGCGAACGGCGCGCGATCTCGAAGCCGCCTTCAGCGTCCATGGGCGCATTGAGCAGGCCCGCACTGCGCGTGACGATGCGCGCCAGCTCCTCGGCGTTGTAGAACTCCAGCCGCGCGACGATGCCGAAGCGGTCGCGCAGCGGGTTGGTCAGCATGCCCGCGCGCGTGGTGGCCCCCACCAGGGTGAAAGGCTGCAGGTCCAGCTTGATGCTGCGCGCGGCCGGCCCTTCGCCGATCATGATGTCGATCTGGTAGTCCTCCAGGGCGGGGTAGAGGATTTCCTCGACCACGGGCGAGAGGCGGTGGATCTCGTCGATGAAAAGGACGTCGTTCTTTTCCAGGTTGGTGAGCAGCGCAGCCAGGTCCTTGGGCTTTTCGAGCACCGGCCCGCTGGTCTGGCGCAGGTTCACGCCGAGCTCGGCCGCGATGATGTGCGACAGCGTGGTCTTGCCCAGGCCCGGCGGGCCGAAGAGCAGCACGTGGTCCAGCGCCTCCTCGCGCTTGCGTGCTGCGCCGATGAAGATCTCCAGCTGCTCGCGCACCTTGGCCTGGCCCACGTATTCGTCGAGCAGCTTGGGCCGCAGCGCACGCTCGATGGCCTCCTCGCCGGGCGACACAGGTGCGGCCGAGACCACGCGCGGGCCGCTGGGCATTTCGAAATCGTCGGTCTGGATGCTCACGGCGGGCTGGGTATGCAGGGGGAATCGGTGTCTTTTCCGACTATAGCCGACCTCAAGTGATAGCCTCTTTCTGCCGATAGCATGAAAACGAAGTCCCGCACCCTGCCCATGACAACCAGCCCCCGCCTCCCACTGCCCACGGCCCGCCTGGCCCTGCTGGCCCTGCTGCTAGCCGGTGGCGTGGCCACCGTGCGCGCGGCAGACCCGGCCCCAGCAACACCGGCGCCCACGCCGGAACCGGCCGCTGCGCCCGCGCCCGCGACGCCCCCCGCACGCGTGGAGGGCACGCGCATCGACATCGAGTCCCAGCTGCGCGACGCCATGAACAGCGGCGACCCGACCAAGAAGAAGCTCAACCTGCTGATCGACCGCAAGAGCGCCGCCGGTGGCCTGTCCCCGGGCTCGCCGCCGCCACTGAACCCCGTGGACCATCTGCAGCGCGAACCGGGCCTCGTGATCCGCCAGCAGCGCAGCGCACCGGCGCCCGCACCCAAACCGGCGGCCCCAGTCTACAAGAACATTCCCTGGAGTTATGAAGGCGAAGGCGGCCCGGGCCGCTGGGCCCAGCTCAAGCCCGAGTTCTCCACCTGCGCCAGCGGACAACGCCAGTCGCCCATCGCCATCGACGATGCCGATACGCTCAAGGGCCCGGCTGAGGCCATCGCCTTCAACTACGCGCCAAGCTCGGGCACGGTGGTGAACAACGGCCACACCATCGAGGTCCAGCTCAGCGGCGAGAACAGCCTCACGGTGCGTGGGCAGACCTACCGCCTGCAGCAGTTCCACTTCCACCACCCGGCGGAAGAGCGCATCAACAGCCGCGTCTACCCCATGGTGGCGCACTTCGTGCACCGCAGCGATGCGGGACAGCTCGCCGTGCTGGCCGTGCTGCTGGAGGAGGGCCCGCCCAACCCGCTGATCCAGAAGGTCTGGACGCACATGCCGCTGGACGTGAAAGACCATGTGCCGCTGCCCGCGGACCTGATCCACGTGGGCGAGATCCTGCCGCGCGACCAGCGCTATTACCAGTACATGGGCTCACTGACCACGCCGCCCTGCACCGAGGGTGTGCTCTGGCTCATCCTCAAGCAGCCGGCGAGCATCAGCGCCGAGCAGCTGCGCCTCTTCGGCCAGCTCTACCCGAACAACGCGCGCCCGGTGCAGTCACTCAACGGCCGGCCCGTACGTGACGCGCTGCTCATCGCCCCGGGCGGGCGGCCCTGAGGTTCAGCCCCAGAGACGCCAGGCCCACCACAGGCCGAGGGCGGCCAGCGCCAGCCAGATCGCCACGATCACGGCCCCCGCCACGCGGCTCACGCGCTTGCCTCGCTCCAGGGCGCGGGAGCGGCACTCGACCAGCACGGCTGGCGGCACCAGGCGGATGGCAAGCCAGATGCCCAGGGGGATCAGCACCAGGTCATCAAGCAGGCCCAGCACGGGGATGAAATCCGGGATCAGGTCGATGGGGCTGAACGCGTAAGCCACGATGCCGGCCACCAGCAGCTTGGCGTACCAGGGCGTGCCGGGGTGACGCGCCGCGAGGTAGAGCACATGGGTTTCGGCCTTGAGCGCGCGGGCGCGCTGCCGCAGCCCCTGCAGCCAGGCCATCCTTATTTGGCCAGCGCCTTGAGCGCGAGCTTGATGCCCTCGCTCACGCCCACATCCTTGGGCAGGGTCTTGAGTGTGAGGGCCGCTTCCTTGTCGCTGTAGCCCAGGGCCAGCAGCGCCTGCAGGATGTCGGCCTGCGCGTCGCTGCCGGGGTGCGCGTGGGGCGTACCCATGTCCGCACCCAGCTTGCCTTTGAGTTCGAGCAGCAGACGTTCGGCCGTCTTCTTGCCGATGCCTGGCACCTTGACCAGGCGCCCGGCCTCCTGCTGCGTCACGGCCTGGGCCAGCTCCCCTACGCTCATGCCCGAGAGCACAGCCAGCGCGGTGCGCGGACCCACACCCGAGATCTTGATCAGCTCCCGAAAACCCTCGCGCTCGGCCGCGGTGCCAAAGCCGTAAAGCAGCTGCGCGTCTTCGCGCACCACGAAGTGCGTGAGCAGCGTGACCTTCTCGCCCAGATTGGGCAGGTTGTAGAAGGTGCTCATGGAGACTTGCACTTCGTAACCCACGCCGTTGCAATCCACCAGGACCTGGGGCGGGTTCTTTTCGAGGAGGAGGCCGGAGAGTCTGCCGATCATGGTGTTCCTGGTGAAGTGCCTATCATTGGGGGATCTTTCAAGGAATTATCAGTTGATTCTGCGCCACCTCTTCTCCCCGCCCAACAACACCCGCCTCGCCCACCTCTGTGGCCCGGCCGACGAACACCTGCGCATCATCGAGACCGCGCTCAACGTCAAGATCGCGCATCGCCATGAGCAGTTCAAGGTGGACGGCGCCAAGAAACAGGCTCAGCGCGCCATGGAAGTGCTGCAGGCGCTGTACGAAATCGCCCAGCGCCCTGTCGAGGAAGCCCATGTGCAGCTCATGCTGGCCGGCGACAGCAGCATGCCGCTGGAAGAAGGCGCCGACGGCAGCACCGTGCTGCAGACGCGCCGCCACGAGCTACGCGCGCGCACGCCCAACCAGGCGCTTTACCTGGAAAGCATCGCCAGCCACGACATCACCATGGGCATCGGCCCGGCCGGCACGGGTAAGACCTACCTGGCCGTGGCGGCCGCCGTGGACGCGCTGGAACGCAGCACCGTGCAGCGCATCGTGCTCACGCGCCCGGCCGTGGAAGCCGGCGAGCGCCTGGGCTTCCTGCCCGGCGACCTGACGCAAAAGGTGGACCCCTATCTGCGCCCGCTCTACGACGCGCTCTACGACCTCATGGGTTTCGAGAAGGTCACCAAGGCCTTCGAGCGCAATGCCCTAGAGATCGCGCCCCTGGCCTTCATGCGCGGGCGCACGCTGAACAACGCCTTCGTCATTCTCGACGAGGCGCAGAACACCACGCCCGAGCAGATGAAGATGTTCCTCACACGCATCGGCTTCGGCTCGCGTGCCGTGGTCACGGGCGACGTGAGCCAGATCGACCTGCCCAAGACCCAACTGAGCGGCCTGATCGACGCCGAACGTGTGCTCAAACGCGTCAAGGGCATCGCCATCTGCCGCTTCACGAGCGCCGACGTGGTGCGCCACCCTCTGGTGGCGCGCATCGTCGATGCCTATGACAAGCAGCGCAAGCCGGGAGAGTCGGCATGAGCGGGCTGCCCGAGCTTGACCTGTCGCTGCAGTTCGGCGCTGCCGTGCCCGAAGCCCACAAGAAACTGCTCAGCAAGGCCCGTGTCACCCGCTGGATGCGCATGGCGCTCTTGCGCCCCGCCGAGATCACCGTGCGCATCGTCGGCACGGCCGAAGGCCGCACGCTGAACCGCGAGTACCGCCACAAGGACAACGCTACCAATGTGCTGACCTTCGACTACATGCAGGAACCCGTGGTCAGCGCCGACCTGGTGCTCTGCGCGCCGGTGGTGGCCAAGGAAGCGAAGGAACAGGGCAAGACCCTTGAAGAACATTACGCCCACCTGCTGGTGCACGGCACCCTGCACGCCCAGGGCTACGAGCACGAGACGAACGAGGTCGATGCGCTGGAGATGGAAGCGCTGGAGGTCCTGCTGATGGAGGGGATGGGGTACGGGAATCCGTACGAGTAAGGTGCGCTATTTTTGATCACCGATCTTGGTTCGAGTCCAAAATATCCAGCAACTGTTTAAATGCTCGCACTGCCCGGTTGTGATTAGCAACTGTGTAATCGGTAGAGAGCCATTCGGTCTCATCGAGTTGAAACAGGTGCATCTTGTTTCGAATACCCCATAACCAGTTCAGGTCGGTCGCTAGCTCGGACGAGATTATTGAGTGCTCTCTCATGTGATCAATCCTCTTGCTGTAGCTCCCACCACATCTACCGCGAAGCAAAACTTTAGTAATGCTTTCAACGATGCTACCGAGCAAGAATAATTGCAGCTTGATGATCATCTCTTTGGCTGTACCCGATAAGTCGGTTCTTGCTAGCAGCCAATGCTGCACGTCTGACAGCATCATGGTGTATGCAATGTTGCTTCGCAAGTTCCGATCGTCGACGAAACCCAATCGATCTCTAGCCTGTGCTGCCGTACGCAAGTAGCCTCTTGGAAAGCGTACTTTTGCAGGCTTAGTGAAGTCTCGCCCCACATACTCTTGTATTTCTTGGAGTAATGCCCCGGCTGTGATCACTGCGTTCGCGAGCTGCTCATCGTTTGTAATCGCCATGTCATTCCTCTCCAGATCCGCTACTAATCAGCTGCTGGGCAAGAGTCGCATCGGTATCGTCACCGGCCCATCATTGACCAGATGCACCTGCATGTCGGCTGCAAACTGCCCCGTCTGCACCACGGGATGTGAGGTCCGGGCTTTTTCAACAAAGTACTCATAAAGTCGACGCCCCTCGTCCGGCGGCGCGGCGTTGGTGAAGCTGGGCCGGTTGCCGCCCGTGGTGTCAGCCGCCAGGGTGAACTGGCTCACGATGAGCAGGCCGCCGCCCACGTCCTGCACGCTGCGGTTCATCTTGCCGGCTTCGTCGGCAAAGATGCGCAGCTTGAGGATCTTGGCGAGCAGCTTGTCGCCCGTGGCTTCGGTGTCGCCGCGTTCGGCGCAGACCAGAACCAGCAGGCCGGCGCCGATGGCGCCGACGACTTCGCCCGCGATTTCGACGCGGGCTTCCTTCACACGTTGCAATAGAGCGAGCATGCGGCGTTTATACCGCGTGGCTCTGGTGGTTCAGCGCAGCTTGGCGCGCGCCTGCTCCAGGCGCTGGTCCAGGTAGGCGCCGTAGAAATCGGGCAAGGAGCCGCCGACCAGGCGCTCGGCCAGCTCCTCGCCCTTGGGGCCGAGGAAGAGCACGGTGGGCGCGACGGTGATGCGGCGCGCGCGCACGAACTCGTCGTGCACGATGTTGCTGCCATCCACGTCCTTGAGCTGGCGGCGGCCGCGCATGTCGACCTGCACCACGGGCAGGCCTTGCTGCTGGTGCAGGGGCGCGAGGTAGTGGTCGCGCACGATATGGCAGTAGGCGCAGCCGTCGAGGCTGACCATCACGACCAGGGGCTGGTGGCGTGCGAGGGCAACGTCCAGCTCGCGCCGCAGGTCCAGCGCACGCGGCAGCGTGGCCGCACGGCCCATCAGCGGCAGGGTGGCGGCCAGCAACAGGGTGCGACGCGCGATCGTCATTTGCCGGCTTCCTGCTCCATGAGCAGATAGGTGTTGTAGGCGTTCATGCGGTTGGCGACGCGGAACAGGGGCAGGTGCTCGAAGGCGCTCCAGTCGGTAGCCTGGTAGGCCTCGTCGAAGGGCTCGAGGTTGGCGGCGGCCTGGCCCATGCTCTTGCGCAGGTAGACCAGGTAATCGCGCGTGAGCTGCATGTCCTGGCGCGCCTGCTGCGAGAGCGGGCCGTGGCCGGGCACGACGACGGTGGCGTCGAAGGACAGCAGGCGATCAAGCGCGACGATCCAGTGCCGGCTGTCGGCCTGGCCCACATAGGGGATGCGGCTGCGGAACACCAGGTCACCGGCAAACAGCACCTTCTCCGAGGGCAGATAGACCACGAGGTCTTCGGGCGTGTGCGCGGGGCCGACGGCGCGGATCTCGAAGCGCACACCGCCCACGGTCAGGTCGCGGTCGCCAGCCAGCCACTCATCAGCCTGGATCAGGCGCGTGTCCTCGTCGATCCAGGGCGCAAGCTCGGTGCGCGAGGCCTGCAGGCGCAGCTGCGCGGTGTCTGAGTTCAGGTAGAGCCGCGCAGCCTGGTGCGCGAGCACGCGCACGCCGCGCGCGCGGAAGGTCTGCAGACCGTAGATGTGGTCGGCGTGGTAGTGCGTGACGATGAGGTGGGTCACGGGCAAGGGCGTGAGGCGCGCGATCTGCGCCAGCAGGCGCTCGGCCAGCGCGGGCGAGCCCAGCGCGTCGATCACCACCACACCCGCGGGCGTGATCACGAAGCCGGCGTTGGAGATGAAGTTCTGGTTGGCCGGCGAGCCCAAGGCCGAGACACCCTCGACGTACCAGGCGCTGGGCGCGACCTGCTGCGCCACCATGGGCGGCTCGCTGCCCGCGTGAACGACGCCGCAACACAGAGCCAGCGCAGCGCAGGCGCGGCGGGCAAGGGATGGCAGGTGCAAGGTGTTCATCAAGGACGGGCCTGTTTGAGCCAGATCAAGCCGGCCAGACGGCATTAACTTAGTATATAAGCAAATAGTAAATTAACAGCCATGGACCTCGCCTCCCTCATCGAGCGCTACGGCAGCGGCCACTTGCTGGCCGTGGCCGGGCTGGGCATCGGCCTGCTGTTCGGCTTCTTGGCGCAACGCTCGCGCTTCTGCCTGCGCGCGGCCACGCTGGAGTTCTGGCACCGGCAGTTCGGCGAGAAGCTCGCGGTCTGGCTGCTGGCGTTTTCGAGTGCGGTGGTAGCGGTGCAGGCCCTGATTCTGCTGCACGCGCTGGACGTGAGCACGGCGCGCCAACTCGCCACGCGCGGCAGCCTCTCGGGCGCCATCATCGGCGGTCTGCTCTTCGGCGCCGGCATGGTGATGACGCGCGGCTGCGCGAGCCGCCTGCTCGTGCTCTCGGCCAACGGCAATCTGCGCGCCCTGCTCTCGGGCCTGATCTTCGCGGTCACGGCCCAGGCCGCCCTCGGCGGCGTACTGGCCCCACTGCGGCATGCCATCAGCGGCTGGTGGACGGTCGAAGGCGGCACGGCGCGTGACCTGCTGGCGCTCACGCACCTGGGCCACGCCGGTGGGCTGGCCGTGGGACTGGTCTGGTTCGCCGCGGCCTTGTACTTTGCGCTGCGCAGCGACCGCAGCCTCTGGAAATGGGTGGGTGGCATGGGCACGGGCCTGGCCGTGGCCGCAGGCTGGTGGGCGACACACCTGATCGGCTCGCAGAGCTTCGACACGGTACAGGTGCAGGGCTTGACCTTCAGCGGCCCCTCGGCCGAGTGGCTGATGCGCGTGCTGGCCTCGCCCACGCCACCCCTAGGCTTCGACTTCGGGCTGCTGCCCGGCGTGTTCGCGGGCTCGCTGCTGGGCGCCCTGCTGGGTCGCGACTTCAAGCTTGAAGGTTTCAAGGACGGCTACAGCATGCGCCGCTACATCGCGGGCGCCATGCTCATGGGTTTTGGCTCCATGCTGGCCGGTGGCTGCGCCGTGGGTGCGGGCATGACGGGCGGTGCGATCTTCGCGCTCACGGCCTGGCTGGCGCTGCTGGGCATGTGGGCCGGTGCGGGCCTGACGGACCGTCTGCTCGATGCCGATGCACAGCCTGCGCCTGCACAGCGCGTGGCACAGACCGCGGCCACCATGCAGGCCCCGTGAACGTCTGCGCCGCTGAGGCGCTAACATCGTGCGGGTAAACACCGGCGACAGGAAATCAGTCGATCTCTATATTCGTCTCTGGTGATATTTATGCAACCTCGCAGGAGACTTCCGATGCGCCTCAAAACTTCACTCGCCGCGCTGCTGCTCGGCGGCCTGGCTGCCACCCCTGTCCTGGCCCAAGATGCCGCCCGCCTGCACCAGCGTGCCCTGGCCGCCACCTGTGCCAACTGCCACGGCACCGACGGTCGCACGGTGCCGGGCTCGGCCGTGCCCTCGCTGGCCGGCATGCCTAAGGACTACATGATCCAGCAGATGAAGGCCTTCCAGAACGGCACGCGTCCCGCCACCGTGATGCACCAGCTGGCCAAGGGCCTGACGGACGAGCAGATCGAGTCCACCGCCGCCTATTTCTCCACCCTCAAGCGCTGAAGGAGACCTGACCATGAAACGCCGCAATTTTGTCCAGGCCTCGCTCGCGCTCGGCTCGCTCTCTTCCCTCTCGCTCGTGGGCTGCGCCACCACGGCACCGATTCCCGCCAAGGCCAAGGTCGTCGTGATCGGCGGCGGCTACGGCGGCGCCACGGCCGCCAAGTACGTGCGCATGCTCTCCAACTACCAGATCGACGTGGTGCTGGTCGAGCCCAACGACAACTTCATCTCCTGCCCGATCTCCAACCTCGTGATCGGCGGCAGCAAGACCATGGGCGACATCACCACGCCCTATGACAAGCTGCGCAGCAACCATGGCGTGATCCATGCGCGCGACATGGCCAGCCGGATCGACGCGACCAAGAAGACCGTCACGCTGGCCGGTGGCGCCACCATCGCCTACGACAAGCTCATCCTCTCGCCCGGCGTGGACATGATGTGGAACAGCATCGAGGGGCTAAAGGAGGCCAGTGCCGCGGGCCAGATCCTGCAGGCCTGGAAGGCCGGCGCCGAGACCGTGGCGCTGCGCAAGCAGCTCGAGGCCATGCCCGACGGCGGTGTCTACGCCATCGCCGTGCCGCTGGCGCCCTACCGCTGCCCGCCCGGCCCCTACGAGCGCGCCAGCCAGGTGGCCAGCTACTTCAAGAAGGCCAAGCCCAAGTCCAAGGTGCTGATCCTCGACGCCAACCCGGACGTGACCTCCAAGGGCCCGCTGTTCAAGAAGTTCTGGGCCGAGAACTACGCCGGCATACTGGAGTTCCGCGGCAACCACAAGGCCATCGCCGTCGACGCGCGCACGAAGACCGTGAAGTTCGAGACCGCCGACGACGTGAAGGCCGATGTGCTCAACGTGCTGCCGAACATGAGCGCGGGCACCATCGCCATGCAGACCGGCCTGGCCAATGCCAACGCACGCTGGTGCAATGTGGACTACCAGACCTTCGAGTCAACGGCGGCCAAGGACATCCACGTGATCGGCGACTCGGTGCTCGCCGCGCCGTTGATGCCCAAGTCTGGTCACATGGCCAACTCGCACGGCAAGGTGGCCGCCGCGGCCGTGGTGGCCCAGCTCTCGGGCCTGCCGGTCAACCCGCAACCGCTGCTGACCAACACCTGCTACAGCTTTGTCAACGACAAGCTCGTGGTGCACGTCGCCTCGGTCCACCAGTACGTGGCCGCCGAGAAGACCTACAAGACCGTGCCCGGCTCGGGCGGCGTCTCGACGGCGCCGAACGAGCTCGAAGGCGTGTACGCCATGAACTGGGCGCAGAACATCTGGGCCGACTCGCTGCTCTGACCCCGCTGGGCCGGCGCATGCGCCGGCCCTTCCTCTTTCTTTCCGGAACACCCCGCATGTACAAGATCCTGGCCACCCTGGCCCTCACCCTCTTCTCGCTGCTGAGCCCCCCCGTGCACGCACAGGCCACGCCGCAGGTCAAGGCGGTCTACCACGTCAACACCGACGTCAACACGGTGGCGGCCATCCTCAACAACATCCGCAACCACCTCAATGCGGCCCCCAAAGACAAGATCGTGGTGGTCACGCACGGCCCCGGCATCAACTTCCTGCTGCAGGACGCCAAGGACAGCCAAGGCCGCGAATTCAGCGGCGCCGTCTCGGACCTCAGCAACAAGGGCGTGGAGTTCCGCGTCTGCAACAACACGCTGACGGTGCGCAACATCAGCGCCGACAAGCTGCTGATGGAAGCCAAGATCGTGCCCTCGGGCGTGGCCGAGGTGGCCCGTCTGCAGGCCCAGGAGGGGTTCGTCTACCTCAAGCCCTGAGCGCATACGCCGCGCCATGCACAAGGGGCCTCGCGAGGCCCCTTTGCTTTTGCGCTGTGCGGCCGGCGTTTCAGGCGGCGCGGTGCGAGATGGCGGCGCTGTCTTGCACGGGCTGGTAATTGGCGTCGGTGGCGATCTGGGTGCACACGGCACGGCAGAGCGCAGCCACACGGTCGTCGACGATGCGGTAATAGATCTGCACGCCTTCGCGGCGTTTGCCCAGCACGCCGGCCTGATACAGCGTGGTGAGATGCTGCGACATATTGGGCTGGGTGGTGTCGATCTTGCTCAGCAGGTAGCTGACGTTGCGCTCGCCATCGCAGAGATGGCTGATGATCTTCAGACGCATGGGTGCCGACATGACGCGAAACACTTCCGCTGCCAGCTCGAACACCTGGTCCGGCTCGGTGACAGCCGGGGCCGGGGTCGTCTGCATGGAACGTTTGCTCATGGCAGGGCCTTTATATCAGTACATGCGCATTCTACATAGAGGCTAGCCTGATGCTCAGCTGCCTTTGCTGCGCAAGGTGCGGCTGAGCAACAGCACAGGGATCAAACCCACCAGCACCAGCGCCAGCGCGGGCAGCGCGGCCTCGCCCAGGCGTTCGTCACGTGCCAGCTGGTAGGCGACCACCGCCAGGGTGTCGCTGTCGAAGGGACGCAGCACCAGGGTGGCGGGCAGCTCCTTCATCACGTCCACGAAGACCAGCAACGTGGCCGCCATGACCGGGCGGCGCAGCAGTGGCCAGTGCACACGGCTCAGCACCCCCCAGCCGCCGCTGCCCAGCAGGCGCGCGCTGTCGTCCAGATTGACCGGAATGCGCGCGTAGCCGCTCTGCACCGACTGCAGGGCCACGGCCACGAAACGCACCAGGTAGGCCCAGACCAGGCCCAGCGAGGTGGCCGTGACCCAGTAGGCCGGCCCGGCCTGGGGCCAGCGCGCCTGCACCCAGCCCACGGGCAGCAGCAGGCCCACGACCACAACCGCGCCCGGCACGGCGTAGCCCAGACTGGCGAGCCAGACCACGGCGCGCGTGAGCGCATCAGGCAGGCGGCGCAAGGCATAGGCCAGCAGCAGGGCCAGGGCCACGGCCAACCCAGCAGCCAGCAGGCCCAGGCGCACGCTGTTGCCGGCCCAGCCCCAGAAGCGTTCCCAGGGCAGCCCGGCCGATTCACCGACGAGTGGGCGCAGCATGAAGAGCACGGGCGCGACGAAGCCCATGAGGATGGGCAAGGCACACACAGCCCAGGCCGCAAGCCGCTGCCGCCCCTGCAGTCGCACGGGCTGAGCTTCGGCGCCGGCCGCACGGCCCAGGCGCGCGCTGACAAAACGCAGACGGGCGCGCGAGCGATGCTCCAGCCACAACAGCAGGGCGACAAAACCCAGCAGCAGCGTGGCCAGCTGGGCGGCGGCGATGCGGTTGTCCATGGCCAGCCAGGCCTTGTAGATGCCCGCGGTGAAGGTCTGGATGCCGAAGTAGCTGGCCACACCGAAATCGGCCAGGGTCTCCATGAGCGCCAGGGCCACGCCCGCGGCCACGGCCGGGCGCGCCAGCGGCAGCGCCACCTCGCGGATGCGGCGTGCCAGCGGCGCGCCCAGCAGGCGGGCCGCTTCCATCAGGTGCGCGGCCCGTTCGGCCAGCGCAGCGCGCGTGAGCAGGTAGACGTAGGGGTAGAGCGTGAAGGTCATGACCCAGGCGGCACCGCCCGTGTTGCGCACTTCGGGAAAGACGCGTCCTTCCCAACCGGCGCTCGCACGCAGCCAGGTCTGCAGCGGACCGCTGTATTGCAGGAAGTCGGTGTAGGCATAGGCCACCACATAGGCTGGCATGGCCAGCGGCAGCAGCAGCGCCCATTCAAAGTAGCGCCGGCCCGGGAAATCGAACAGGGTCACGGCCGCGGCCGTGGACAGGCCCACGACCGTCACCCCCACGGTTACCAGCAGGCAAAGCCAGAGGGTGGTGCCCAGATAGTCCGGCAGCACGGTGGCCCCCATCTCGCGCAGGATGGCCAGCGCTTCGGCGCCAGCCGGGCCACCCGGCCACCAGGCGCCCAGCAGGGCCAGCACCGGCAGCATCAGGGCCACGGTGAAGATCAGCAGCAGGAAATGGCGGAAGCGGGTCGGGGGCATGAACGGACCGGGGACGGAATGAGAATTGTAAGTACCTACAATATGGACGCTCCGATACCCGTCCATGTACCTCGAAGTCCGCCAACTCCAAGTCCGCTACCCCGGCGCCGCCCAGGCCGCCGTGGCCGATGTCTCCCTGGGCCTGCGCGCGGGCGACATCGGCGTGCTGATCGGCCCCTCGGGCTGCGGCAAGACCACGCTGCTGCGTGCCGTGGCCGGGCTGGAGCCTGTGAGCAGCGGCGAGATCCGGCTCGCGGGCCAGGTGGTCGGCAGTGCTGACACGCAGACGCCGCCCGAGGCACGCCGCATCGGCATGGTGTTCCAGGACTACGCGCTGTTTCCGCACCTGGACGTGGGCCGCAACGTGGGCTTCGGCATCCACCAGTTGCCGCGCGCCGAGCGCGAGGCCCGCGTGCGCGAGGTGCTGGCCCTGGTCGGCTTGCAAGGCAGCGAGGCGCGCTACCCGCATGAACTCTCGGGTGGGCAGCAGCAGCGTGTGGCGCTGGCGCGCGCACTGGCGCCGCGCCCGCAGTTGCTGCTGCTCGATGAACCCTTTTCCAACCTCGATGTGGAGCTGCGCGAGCGCCTGGCGCACGAGGTGCGCAACATCCTCAAGGCCGCGCAGGCCACGGCGCTCTTCGTCACGCACGACCAGCTGGAAGCCTTTGCCATCGGCGACACCATCGGCGTCATGCACGAAGGCCGGCTGCACCAGTGGGACGAGGCCTACACGCTCTACCACCGCCCGGCCACACGCTTCGTGGCCGACTTCATCGGCCACGGTGTGTTCGCGCCCGCTACGCTGAAGGAACGCGAGGGCCAGCTCGTGGTGCAGACGCCGCTGGGCGAGCTCCGCGACATGGCCGAGTGCCCGCTGCCCACGGCCTTCTGCAACGGCGAGTGCGACGTGCTGCTGCGCGCCGACGACATCGTGCACGACGATAACGCCCCCGTGAAGGCCGAGATCATCCGCAAGGCCTTCCGCGGCTCGGAGTTTCTCTACACCCTGCGCCTGGCCGGCGGCCAGACCGTGCTGGCCCATGTGCCCAGCCACCACGATCACAAACTCGGCGAATGGATCGGCATCCGGCCCGAGGTCGACCACGTGGTGACCTTCGAGCGTCGCTGAGCGCCGCCGCCTGCCCTCAGCGGCGCAGGCGGATCACATCCTCGCGCAGACTCTGCGCCCAGGCGCGGCGCTCGCGGCCCTGCGCGTCCTGCGGCGTGCCGAAGACGATGCGCACCGTGATGCCGCGCGCGCGCACCGTGCGCCAGACGGAACCGAGCAGGGTGTCATCCCCCACATAGCAGGGTGCGAGGCTGCGCTCGCCGCGCGCATCGAGGAACTGCAGGGCCACGGGTTGCACCGGTGCGCCGGCCGTGATGGCGGCCTGCAGCAGGTTGGCGTGGAAAGGGAGCAGGTCCACGCCGTCGCTGGTGGTGCCTTCGGGGAAGACGGCCAGCACATCGCCCGCACGCAGGCTGTCGGCCATGTGGTGCACCACGCGCATGGCGTCGCGGCGCGACTCGCGCTGGATGAAGAGCGTGCCCACACCCGTGGCCAGCGCGCCGATCAACGGCCAGCGCGCCACGTCGGCCTTGGAGACGAAGCGGCAGAAGCGTGCGGCATGCAGCGAGGTGATGTCCAGCCAGGAGATGTGGTTGGCCACCAGCAGCAGCGGGCCGGGCAGCGTGGCCTCACCCTCGACCTGCAACCGGATGCCCAGGTGCGCGAGCATGCCGCGCGACCAGACCTGCACGCGCAGCGCACGCTGTTCGGCATTCAGGCGCGGAAAGCGCAGCAGGATGGTCAGCAGGCCCGCGACGATGTGCGCAAGCGCACGCGCAAGGCGCCACGCGGCCCGAAGACGAGAAACCTCAGTCCTGCTGGTACGCAATCTGCCCACCCACGATGGTGCAGCGCACGCGCGCGGGCAGCTCGTAGCCGGCAAAAGGCGTGTGCTTGCCCTGGCTGCGCAGCGTTTCGGGTTGCACGGTCCAGTCGGACTGCGGGTCGAAGACGCAGACATCGGCCACACCGCCCACGACGAGCTGGCCGGCACTGGCCTGCAAGGTGCCCAATGCACTGCCGAGCACGCGTGCGGGTTCACTCGTGAGCACGCCCAGCGCGCGCGTGAGGCCCACGCCGCTTTCCTGGCCCCACTTGAGCGCCAGGCTCAGCAGCAGCTCCACACCGGTGGCACCGGGTTCGGCCTCGGCGAAGGGCAGCATCTTGGCGTCTTCGTCCACGGGCGTGTGGTCCGAGACCAGGGCGTCGATGGTGCCGTCGGCCAGGGCTTCGCGCAGGGCCTCGCGGTCGGCCTGCTGGCGCAGCGGCGGGTTGAGGCGCATGCGGCTGTCGAAGTAGCCGATGTCGTTGTCGGTCAGGTGCAGGGAGTTGATGCTCACGTCACAGGTCACGGGCAAGCCTTCGTCCTTGGCCGCCCGGACCAACGCCACGCCAGCTGCGCTGCTGAGGCGGCACAGGTGTACGCGCGCGCCAGTGGCCCGCATCAGATCGAAGAGGGTGTGCAAGGCGATGGTCTCGGCCGCCACGGGCACGCCCGAGAGGCCCAGGCGGGTGGCCAGCGCACCGCTGGCCGCCACGCCCTGGCCCAGGTAGTGGTCGTTGGGGCGCAGCCAGACGGTGTAGCCGTAGGTGCTGGCGTACTGCAGGGCGCGCTGCAGCACCTGGGTGTTGACCAGGGGCACGTCGGCCTGGCCGAAGGCGACACAGCCCGATTCGGTGAGTTCGGCCATCTCGGTCAGGATCTCGCCCTGCAGGCCGCGCGTGAGCGCGCCCACCGGGAAGACACGCGCCTGGTGCAGCTTCTCGGCACGGTACTTGAGCATTTCCACCAGACCCGGCTCGTCGAGCACGGGGTCGGTGTCGGGCGGGCAGGCCAGGCTGGTCACACCGCCGGCCACGGCCGCGGCCATCTCGGACTCGAGCATGCCCTCATGCTCGTGACCGGGCTCGCGCAAGCGCAGGGCCAGGTCCACCAGGCCCGGAGCGACGATGCAGCCCGCCGCCTCGACCGTGCGGTTGGGCGCGAAGTCGGCCGGCAGTTTGCCGATGGCCACGATGCGGCCAGCGGCGATGGCCACGTCGGCGATCTCGTCGCGGTTGCTGGCGGGGTCGATGACGCGGCCGCCCTTGATCAACAATTTCATCTTATGCCTCGTTCCCTGCGACGATGCTCATCACCGCCATACGCACCGCAATGCCGAAAGTGACCTGCGGCAGGATGACACTCTGCTTGCCATCGACCACGGCCGAATCGATCTCGACGCCGCGGTTGATCGGCCCCGGATGCATGACGATGGCGTCGGGTTTGGCGAGCTGCAGCTTCTCGGGCGTGAGGCCGAAGCTCTTGAAGAACTCCTGGCTCGAGGGCAGCAACGCGCCGCTCATGCGTTCGTTCTGCAGGCGCAGCATGATGATCACGTCGGCGCCCTTGATACCCTCTTCCAGCGTGTGACAGACGCGCACGCCCATGGGTGCCAGATTGGCGGGCACCAGGGTCTTGGGGCCGACGGCCCGCACCTCGGCGCAACCCAGGGTGGTCAGGGCATGGATGTCGGAGCGCGCCACGCGCGAATGCAGGATGTCGCCAACGATGGCCACCGTGAGGTTGCTGAAATCCTTCTTGTAGTGCCGGATGGTGTACATGTCCAGCAGGCCCTGGGTCGGATGTGCGTGGCGCCCGTCGCCAGCGTTGATCACATGCACGTGCGGCGCCACGTGCTGGGCGATCAGGTAGGGCGCGCCCGACTCGCTGTGGCGCACCACGAAGAGGTCGGCCGCCATGGCGCTGAGGTTGGCGATGGTATCGAGCAGCGACTCGCCCTTGGAAGCCGAGGAGCGCGCGATGTCGAGGTTGATAACGTCGGCGCTCAGGCGCGTGGCCGCGATCTCGAAGGTGGTGCGCGTGCGCGTGGAGTTCTCGAAGAAGAGGTTGAACACGCTCTTGCCGCGCAGCAGCGGCACCTTCTTGACCTCGCGGTCGCTGACGCTGACGAAGTTGGCCGCGGTGTCCAGGATGTGCGTGAGGATGTCACGCGGCAGTCCTTCGGTAGACAGCAGGTGGATGAGCTCGCCGTGCTTGTTGAGCTGGGGATTGCGTTTGTAGAGCATGTTGGTGCCTTGTGTTCTCTCGCTCAGGCGGCTTCGACCCGGAAGTGGAAGCGGTCGTCGGCGTCGCGCGCCAGTTCCAGCAGCTGATTGGGCGGCAGCGCCACACGGGCCGCCGCGTAGTCGGCCTGCACGGGTAGCTCGCGCCCGCCGCGGTCCACGAGCACAGCCAGCTGCACGCTGGCCGGGCGACCGTAGTCGAACAGCTCGTTGAGCACGGCGCGGATGGTGCGACCCGTGTAGAGCACGTCATCCAGCACAAGGATGCGCGCGCCGTTGACGTCGAAAGGTAGCACGGTCTGGCCACTGCTGGACAGGCCACGCTGGGCAAAGTCGTCGCGGTGCATGGCCGAAGACAGCGTGCCGTAGTCACCGGGCAGCTTGAGTTCACGCTGCAGGCGTTCGGCAAGCCAGGCCCCGCCCGAAGTCACGCCGACCAGACGGGTCTCGGGCGCGCACAGGCCACGCACGCCACGCAGCAGGTCGGCGTAGAGAGCTTCCGCATCCAGTGCCAGGGTGCTCATACCAGGTTCCTCAAAAATTGTTCCAGGATGACGCAGGCCGCGCCCGCGTCCGCGTCTGCTGCACCATCGGCCAGGGCTTCGGTGGTGCTGTAGCGCTCGTCCACCTCGTAGACCGGCAGGCCGAAGCGCCCGCGCAGCTGGCGCGCGAATTTCTGCGCCCGCGCCGTATTCTCGTGCGCCGCGCCGTCCGGGTGGAAGGGAACACCGACCACCAGGGCGTCGGGCTGCCATTCCTTGAGCAAGGCGGCGACCTTGTCGAAGCGCGCATCGCCCTCGGCACGGATCGTGGGGCGCGGCTGGGCCTGGCGCAGCATCCGGTTGCCCACGGCCACACCGGTGCGCTTGAGGCCGAAATCCAGAGCGAGAAAGGTTTGATGAGAGAGAGGCACGGCAGTCATGGTTGCTGCCGTGCTCATGCCAACACCATCTCCGCGCGATGAAAGAAAGCCGCGGAACGCCGTGGAGCCGGCTCTGCCGGGCCACTGGCGTTGCCCCCTGCGATGGGCTGAGGTCTGCGGCTCCAAGCCTGCCTGCACAGGCTTGGACAGGCCGAAGAGCCTGCGCCTCTGGCGCAAGCACCTGGCATGGAGCGCAGCGCAGCCTGGGGGTGTTCCATTGCTATGCGTGACCTGCCTCAGGGGAGAGCATCCAGGCCTGCAGGCCCAGCAGGGACAGGGCCTTGTCGTAGCGCTGCGCCACGGGCGTCTCGAAGATCACGGCCGGGTCGGCGTGGACGATGAGCCAGCTGTTCTCACCGATCTCGGATTCGAGCTGGCCCTGGGCCCAGGCCGAGTAGCCCAGGGAGACCAGCACACGGGCCGGACCGGCACCGGTGGACAGGGCCTCGAGCACGTCGCGCGAGGTGGTCATCTCCAGGCCGCCGGGGATCATCATGGTCGAGGCGTAGACGGGTTCGGGCTTGTCCTCCCCCTCGGCCGGGGCCGGCATATTGAGCAGCGCCTCGTGCAGCACGAAGCCGCGTTCGGTCTGCACCGGACCGCCATGAAAGACCGGGATGTCCTTGAGGTCGGCGCGGCCCAGCGGCAGCTCGACCTTGTCGAACAGGTTCTGCAGCTTGATGTCCGTGGGCTTGTTGATCATGAGCCCGAGCGCACCGCGCTCGCTGTGCTCGCAGAGGTAGACCACGCTTTTGGCAAAAGTCTCGTCCGCCAGTCCGGGCATGGCGATCAGAAAATGATTCGTCAGGTTGATCGGTGCAGAATCATCGGCCATACGTTGATTTTAACGGCCCCCATGGAAAAACCCTTCGAATCGGGTCTGGTCTGGTTCCGCCGCGACCTGCGGGTGGACGACCACCCCACCCTGCAGCTGGCGCTGCGGCAATGCCGCCGCGTGTACTGCGCCTTTGTCTTCGACACCGAAATCCTCGATCCCCTGCCACGCGTGGACCGGCGCGTGGAATTCATCCGCGCCAGCCTCGTGGAGCTGGACCAGACCCTGCGCACCCTGGCCGGCAACGATCAGGCGGGCCTGATCGTGCGGCATGGCCGCGCGGGGGAGGAAGTGCCCGCACTCGCGCAAGAGCTGGGTGTGCAAGCCGTCTTTGCGGCCCATGATTACGAACCCCGGGCCCAGGCCCGTGACGCACGCGTGCGCGGGGCACTGGCCAGCGCCGGCATCGCACTGCAGACCTGCAAGGACCATGTGGTCTTCGAAGGCCGTGAAGTCCTGACGGGGGGCGGCACGCCCTATACGGTGTTCACGCCTTACAAGCGCGCCTGGCTGGCGCGGCTACAGGCGCACCCGGTGACGCCCCAGGCCACCGTGGCAGCTCCAGGCGCGCTGGCA
This sequence comes from Hylemonella sp., assembly GCF_027532185.1. Classification (GTDB taxonomy): domain Bacteria; phylum Pseudomonadota; class Gammaproteobacteria; order Burkholderiales; family Burkholderiaceae_C; genus Hylemonella. Next base: position 925,440 of record NZ_JAPZSV010000003.1, read on the forward strand.
GCACGCCCCCAACCGTTGCGCCAGCCCGTGCCCACGCTGGGCGATATCGGCTTCGAACCGAGCAATCTGGCCCAGCTGCGCATCCCCACGGGTGCCAGCGGCGGCCAAGCGCTGCTGGATGACTTCCTGAACCGCATCGACCAGTACCACGAATCGCGCGATTTCCCCGCGCTCAAGGGGCCAAGCTACCTCAGCGTGCACCTGCGCTTCGGCACGGTTTCGATCCGCCGTCTCGTGGCCTTGGCCCAGCAGCGTAGTGCCGCCGGCAGCCCCGGGGCCGCGACCTGGCTCAGTGAACTGATCTGGCGCGAGTTCTACGTCCAGATCCTGGCCAATTTCCCGCATGTGGACGGGCATGCCTTCCGTCCCGCCTATGACGCCATCCGCTGGGAACAGGGCGCGCATGCCGAGGCCCTGTTTGCCGCCTGGTGCGAGGGCCGCACCGGCTACCCCATCGTGGACGCGGCCATGCAGCAGCTCAACCAGAGTGGCTATATGCACAACCGCCTGCGCATGGTCGCGGGCAGCTTTCTGGTCAAGGACCTCGGCATCGACTGGCGCTGGGGCGAGCGCTACTTTGCTGAACAGCTCAACGATTTCGACCTGTCGTCCAACAACGGCGGCTGGCAGTGGGTCGCGTCCAGCGGCTGCGACGCCCAGCCCTGGTTCCGCATCTTCAACCCCGTGAGCCAGAGCAAGAAGTTCGACCCTCAGGGCCGTTTCATCCGCCGCTACCTGCCCCAGCTGGGCGCCCTGCCCGACGCGGCGCTGCATGCCCCCTGGCTGGCCAACCCCGTGGAGCTGGCCGCGGCTGGCGTGACCCTGGGCAGCGGCTACCCGCAGCCGCTGGTGGCACATGACGAGGCGCGCGAACGCACGCTGTCGCGCTACGCGGTGGTGAAGAAACCGGGAGAGAAGCCGGAGTGACCCGCGCGGCTGACGCCGCGCGGCTTCGGGATCAAGCCGGAACGTCCTGCGTGCAGTAGTGCTTGACCAGGGCCAGCAGCTCGTCTTCCGAGTAGGGCTTGCCCAGGTAGTGGTTCACGCCCAGCTGCTGCGCATGCTCGCGATGCTTCTCGGCGATGCGCGAGGTGATCATGATGATGGGCAGGTCCTTGAGCTTGGCGTCGGCGCGGATGTTGCGCGCCAGATCGAAACCGTCCATGCGCGGCATCTCGATGTCCGACAGCACCACGGCCGGGCGTTCCTGCGCCAGCTGCTCCAGCGCCTGCAGACCATCGGCGGCCAGGGCCACACGGTAGCCTTCACGACGCAGCAGGCGCTGCGTGACGCGACGCACGGTGATGGAATCGTCGACCACCAGCACCAGGGGCAGCTCGCCGCCGCCGCTGGGCGCCTGGGACTGCTCGGCCTCGGTCTTGCGGGCCTGCGGCACGGCCACTGCGGGCGCCACCGCCTCGCCGCTGCCTTGCTGCAGTTCGTAGGCCTTTTCGCCGTACACGGTGGCCAGGGCCACAGGGTTGTAGATCAGCACCACGGCACCCGAGGCCAGCACCGACATGCCGGCAAGGCCGGGCAGACGCGAGAGCTGGGGCCCGAGGTTCTTCACCACGACTTCCTGGTTGCCCAGAACTTCGTCGACGTGGATGGCCACACGCTGACCGGCACTGCGCAGCACGACCACAGGCTGGGTCTTGCCGGCCTGCTCATAGCTGCGCGCCGAAGCCTGCAGCAAGGCGCCGGACCAGAAGAAGGGCACCAGCTCGCCGCCGTAGTCGATCTGGCCCTGCTGATAGGCCAGGTCCAGCTCGTTGCGGCTGAGGCGACGCACGATCTCGACCAGGTTGGCCGGCACGCCCACGCTGAGCTCGCCCATGCGCAGCATGATCACCTGCGTCACCGCGGTGGTCAGCGGCAGCACGAGCTTGAAGCTGGTGCCGGCGCCGGCCGTGGTGGCGGTCTCGATGCGGCCACCCAGGGCCTGGACTTCGGAACGCACCACGTCCATGCCGATACCGCGGCCCGCGAGTTCGGTCACGCTCGACGCGGTGGAGAAGCCCGGCATGAAGATCATGTTGGCGGCGTCGGCATCGCTCAGCGGCTGGCCCGGGGCCACCAGGCCATTGGCCACGGCCTTCTCGCGGATGCGCGGCAGGTTCAGGCCGGCGCCGTCGTCCGTGAAGGTCACGGACACGTCATTGCCTTCCTGGTGCAGGCTGATGGTGATGGTGCCTGCGGCGGGCTTACCCGCGGCTTCGCGCTGCTGAGGTGCTTCGATGCCGTGGGCCACCGAGTTGCGCAGCATGTGCTCGAACGCCGGCGCCATGCGGTCCAGCACACCGCGGTCGATTTCCATCGTACCGCCGGTGATGTCGAGCTTGACCTGCTTGCCGGCCTCCTTGGACGCCTGGCGCACCACACCGTAGAGGCGCTCGGAGATGCCTTCGAATTCCATCATGCGCGTACGCAGCAGGTCGCGCTGCAGTTCGCGCGTCTGGCGGCCCTGGGCGATCAGGTCGTCTTCCGTGCCGCTGATGGTCTGCTGCAGGTTGCGCTGCACGGTGGCCACGTCGTTGACCGACTCGGCCATCATGCGCGTGAGTTCCTGCACGCGCGTGAAACGGTCGAACTCCAGCGGGTCGAAGCCCTGGGCCGTGTCCTTGGCCTGAGCCAGGCGCGACTGCATCTGCGACTCGGCCTGCAGCTCCACGTCGCGCAGATGGGTGCGCAGGCGATCCAGGTTGGCCGTGAGTTCGCTCAATGAACCGTTCAGCTGTCCCAGACGCTGGTCCAGACGGCTGCGGGTGATCATGACCTCGCCGGCCTGGTTGACCAGACGGTCGAGCAGGTTGGAACGCACGCGCACGGTCTGACCCGAGCTCGCGCGTTGCGCTGCCGGTGTGGCGGGCCGGGCGGCGGGCGCAGGCACGGCGGCGGGCCGAGCCACAGGCAGCGGGGCGGGCGCAGGTGCGGCGGCCTTGGGCGCCTGCGGCGCTGCAGCGGTGGGGACCGGTGCGACGGGCGCAGCCGCAGGGACCGGCGCCGGTGCCGGTGCCGCTGCGACGGGTTCGGGCGCAGGCCCGTGGCAGAGTTCGTCAAAGACTTCCTGCAGACGGTCGTAACGCCCCAGCATGGGTTCGATCTGGGCCGACTGCACGAATTCGCTGCCCATCTGCTCGATGGCCGACTCCATGCGGTGGGCCATTTCGCCCAGGCGCATGGCGCCCGCAAGACGGGCGCTGCCCTTGAGGGTGTGCAGCACGCGCAGCACGTCCAGGCGTGCGCCGCTGTCGTCGGGTTTGCTTGACCACTGACGCAGGGCCGAGGCCAGTTGCGGCATGAGTTCGGCCGCCTCTTCCTCGAAGATGGGGAAGAGGTCAGGATCGATCACGTCGACCGCATCGATGTCCTCGTCACTGTCATCGGCCACGATCTGGACCGCGCCGCGCAGGGCGGCGGGTGGTGCAACGGGGGCAATGGGCGCCGGCTTGGGCATCGGTGCGATCTGCTGGACCGGCGGCAGCGGCGCAGCCGGTACCGGGGCCGGTGCAGCGGCCGGCGCTGCCGTGAAGTCGAAATCGAGATCACCGAGATCCAGGTCCGTGCTTTCGGTCACGGTGATGTCAGCCGCCGCACGGCGGTCCATTGCATCGAGCGGACCGAACTCGGTGCCGACGATGGCCTGCAGCGCCTCGACCAGGCCGGGTTCCGGACTCTTGAGGAAGCCGGCCGCGAACTGATGGAGCAGGTGGCGGATGTTGTCAGCGGCCGCCACAAAGGTCTGGGCATGCTCGGGCTGGCCCTGGCCGTGCAGCTGCACATGCTGCATGGCCTGCTCCAGCGCGCGGGCAATTTCGGACAGGGCCTTGAAGCCCACCGTGGCCGAGCTGCCGCCCAGCGAATGGGCCAGCGCGATCGCGCTGTCGGGCACAGGGTTATGCAGCTCCAGCGACCACTCGTTGAGTTCGGTCAGCAGGCGGCGCGACCATTCGTCGGCCTCGTTGAGGAAGACGTTGTAGAGCGGGATGCCGATGCGCAGGGTACCGATGACCTTGACCTGCTCCTCGGCCGGAGCGGGCGGCTGGACCGGCGTGGGCAGATCGAACTCGAAACCCTCGATGGCCGCAGGCTTGGTGTCGGGGCCCTTGCCACGCACGGAGTCCTCGAAGGCGCCGGTCGCGGTGTCGGCCCAGTTGTTCTGCAGTTCGGGCAGTTCCAGCGCAGGCTCGGAAGGTGCCGGTGCCGGCGAGGCGGCCGGGGCCAGGTCGAAAGAGAGCTCGACCGCCGCGGGCGCAGCAGGTTCGGGTTCGGGCGACAGCCAGTCCAGGTTGAGCTCGGTGGCGGGAGCGGGTGCCGCGGGTGCCACCGGCGCGGCCGGCGGCACCTGGGCCAGGCTGCCGAAATCGATGCCGCTGACATCTCCAAGTGCGAGCGCAGGGTCCACCGCCGGCGCCTGGGCGGGGGTGCCCACCGGCGCATCGGCCAGCTGGAAGTCGAACATCTGGGTCGACGCGAAATCAGGAACGGCCGGCGCCTCCGGAGCAGGCGCAACCGCCGGTGCAGGCGTGGTCGGCAGGGCCAGCGTGGGCGTGGGCGAGGTGTCGGGCAAGGGAATGAGCTTGCCCTCCAGGCGCATGGCATCGGCCGACTGGCGGAAGGCCGCAGCGCTGCGCCCGGCGTCCTTGCCGGCGGCAATGTCTTCCACCCACAGGCCCAGGCCCTGCAACGCCGTGTTGGACAGCTGCAGCAGCTCCGGCCGGGCGGGCAGCTGCTCGGCCAGCCAGCTGTTCATCATCTGCTCCATGGCCCATGCGGCTTCACCGAACTCGTTGAAGCTCACCATGCGCGAGCTGCCCTTGAGGGTGTGGAAGGCACGGCGCAGCGTGGTCTGCTGCGACAGGTCGGCCGGGTCTTCGAGCAGGGCCGAGACGGCGTCCAGACCGTTGCGCACCACTTCACGTGCCTCTTCGAGGAAGATGTCGCGCAACTCGGCGCCGTCGTCCTCACCCACGTCCGCCGCGGCAGGCGCAGCAGCAGCAGCGGGCCGCGCCGGCGCCGGCGCCGGTGCGGGCGCGGCGGCAGCCGGCGCTGGCGTGATCACCGGCAGGGGGAGAGGCTCGGGCGCCACGGCGGCGGCCTCACGCTCCCGGCCCATCAGCGGCTTGAACTCACCGGCTTCCTCGTCATAGACGAACAGCTTCTTGGCCAGCGCACGCTGGTAACTCAGCATGTCGATCAGGAAACCCAGGGCGCCCAGGCTGTTGCCGAACTTCTCGAACACGCCCGAACGCGCGGCGTCCTCGGCGATGGTGTCGACCAGGAACTTCTCGACCGTGTCACGCATGCGCACGGTCGCCAGCGAGGCCTGATCCAGGCCCAGCACGGAGAACACACCACGCATCTGCGCGAGCTGGTTGGGCACGTCGTTGAGCGGTGCCTTGTCCTTGGGGTTGCGGAAGAAGGTGTCGAGCGATTTCTCGATTTCGGTCAGGCCGGTGCGCAGCTCCTCAACCACACTGCCCATGGTCTGGCGATCGCTGACGCGACGGTAGAGCTCCTCCATCCAGGGCTCCAGCGGCTCGGGCTGCCCCCCCGAGATCACATGGTCCAGCCGGCGGGCCAGACGGTCGCTGCGCTCGCGCATATTGGCGGTCTCGGTCGGATCCATGTCCTCGTAAGCCGCATCCAGATACAGGATGGAGGTGGCCACTTCCATGGCCACCGGTGTGGTGGGCGGCTCGCCCGAGCGCACCGTGCTGTCCACGGCCTTGAGCAGGCCACGCGCCAGTTCCTTGTTCTCGGGGTGCAGCTTGAGCAGGGATTCACCGACCTGGGTGAACTGTTCGGACACGACCTTGAGACGGTTGGTGTCCCCGCCGGACAGGGCCGACCAGGTTTCGGTGGCGGTGGCGATGCGCTTGCGCGCCTGCACCAGCACGGCCGGATCAAAACGGCCGTACTGGGGCGTCTCGTAATTGACGGCGCGCGACTCGGCCAGGCCATAAGCCTGGCGCACTGCCGCCAGCACCGGGGCCGCCGAGGCGTCCGCGGGCACGGCCTGGGCACAGAAGAACAGCAGGTCCTGGGCCAGCCGGTCCGACACCCCGGCCGAGCCTTTGGACAGGCTGGTGTATTGCATGAGCACGCGCGAGGCAGCGCGCTTCACATACACATCCGGCGGACAGAGCTTGAGCGCCAGCGCCTCGAAGTAGGCCGCGGCGATCTTCCAGAAAGCGCGTTCTTCCAGCGTCTGCTGACCGGCCGCGAGGCCGAGGCAGACGTCGCGCAGGGATTTGGCCGAGGACACGCTACCGCTCTTGACCACCTTGAGCACCGCGGTGTCCAGCTGCGTGCGCACCGCTGGCTCGTAGCGCAGGGGCTCGGCTGAGGGCGCGTCGACATCGATCCAGCGCCAGGCATGGGGCCAGAGTTCGGCCGGGTGGATGCGCTCTTCGCCCACGAGCTCAAGCACATCGCGGTACTGAGGGAAGAGGGCCACGGGCGAGCCCGACTTGCCGCGGAGCACCCCTTCAAGGTATTCCACCAGCGCGAAGCCGGCACGCTCTACCTTGGTGGCAGCTTCTTCGCTGCAGGATTCGGGGCGCTCGACGAACTTCTGTGCCAGCGCCTCCATGGAACGCAGCACCTTGGCTGGCTCGGGCAGGCCCACCATCTCCAGTGCTCCGACGGCCTGGTGCAGCTGCTGCCGTGCAATGCGCAGCTGGCTGGCATCGAGCGATTCGAGGTCCGAGCCGCGCGCCATTTCAGCGTCGCGCACGAAGCGACGGATGGCCTTGCTCGCGCCATCGAGCGACTTGCGCAGCTCCTCCAGCACCCAGGCCAAGGGGCCCAGGTCATTGAGCTGCTGATCGTTGTCGCCGCTTCCGGCTGCGAGGGCTTGCATGGATACGGAGCTCCTGCGGGAACCTGGGAATCAGGAAATCTTGAATCGCGCCACCGACTGGCGCAGCTCTTCGGCCATGCGCGACAGTTCGCGCACCTGGGCTGCCGTGGCGCGGGTACCTTCACCCGTCTGCTCGGTCACCGCGAAGATGTGCTGGATGTTGTCGGCCACCACACTGGCCATCGCGGCTTCCTTGGAGGTCGAATCTGAAATCTGCTCAATCAGTTCGGCGAGTCGGCGCGACACGCGGTCGATCTCGGTCAGCGCGGTACCGGCGTTGTCGGAGAGTCGTGCCCCCTCGACCACACCCTGCGTGGAACGCTCCATGGCGGCCACGGCATCCTGCGTGTCAGTCTGAATCGCCTTCACCAGCGCCGAGATCTGGCGCGTGGCATCCGCGGAACGTTCGGCCAGTCGCTGCACTTCTTCCGCCACCACCGAGAAGCCGCGACCGGCTTCACCGGCCGACGCGGCCTGGATGGCGGCGTTCAGGGCCAGCACGTTGGTCTGTTCGGTAATGTCCGAGATCAGCTCCGTGATTTCACCGATCTCCTGCGAGGATTCACCCAGGCGCTTGATTCGCTTGGAAGTGTCCTGGATCTGGTCACGGATGGCGTTCATACCGCCGATGGCGTCCTGCACGGCCTTGAGACCGGACTCGGCAGCTTGCAGGGACTGGCGCGCCACCGCAGCCGATTCCTGCGCCTGATGCGAGACCTGGTTGATGCGGGTCGACATGTCCACGACCGAGCGACCGGTTTCGCGGATCTCGTGCAGCTGTTCGTTGGAGGCAGCCAGCAGCTCGGTGGAGGTCTGGTCCACCTCGGCCGTCGTCTGCGCCACCTGGGCCGCCGTGTTCTGCACGTTGCCCACCAGCAGTCGCAGTTCTTCCACCGTGTAGTTCACCGAGTCGGCGATGGCACCCGTGATGTCCTCGGTCACCGTGGCTTCCTGCGTCAGATCGCCTTCGGCCACTGTCTGCAGTTCGTTCATCAGTCGCAGAATGGCGGCCTGGTTGGCGTCGTTCACACGCTTGGCCTCCTGCTCCTGGCGCTCGGCTTCGAGTCGCTGCGCTTCGGCCGTCACTTGGCGACGGCGGCTGTCCATCAGCTGCACGCGGGCGAGGCCGGCCGCGCAGATCAGGGCAAAGATGGCCGCACCGACCAGCGCCAGCAGCGAGGTGGGGCCCAGGCCCGTGCGCGTGGCCAGCTGGGCCTGCAGACCTTCCAGGTCGCGACGCAGCGGCTCGGAATCGTTGATCACGGTGATCTGGGCGCTACGCGCCGAGACCAGGCCCTGCAGGTTGCCCAGAATCGCGCCGGCCTGGGTGCGGGTCTGCTCGTAGAGCTTGATCAGCGCATCGATCTGCTCGCGCGTCTGCGGATCCTTGGTGGCGTTCAGACGCAGCTCGGGGCTGCCGTCGAGCAGACCCTGGGCGATTTCCTTGAAGGAGTTCAGGTCCTTGCCCAGCAGGAACACGGCTTCCGGGCTCACACCCTCGGCCGTCAGGAATTCGTTGGAGGATTTGCCGATGCGCTGGGTCAACATCACGAGCTGGCCGGCGGCCGAGATCTCGGCCGCGCTGGCGTTCTGCTGCAGCTTGAGCGACGACACCGTCTCGGCGATTTCCAGCAGGTCGGAAGACTGGCGGTTGATGGTGCGCAGAGCCGTACCCACCTGGGTCAGGATCTTTTCCTGCGCCAGAATCGCCGCCGCACTCTTCTCGGCACGCTCCATCAGGGGCAGCACCTTGTCGAGCTCGGGGACGAGGTCGGCATCGATGGGCTCCAGACGCTGGGCATAGTCACCATTTTTCAGGCCGCGCAGGGTACGCGCCAGGTAGTCCGAACTTTCACGCACTTCAGCAAAGGCCGCCGGCACGCCCACCAGGGCCTGCGACACGGACTTGGCCAGACGCTGCGACTGCATCAGGGACTGGCCGGTGGCGTTCAGCTGCTGGGCCACGCGGTCAGCAGCCGTCAGGGCCACGAAGGCGATCGCACCGAGCATCACCAGCGCCAGACCCAGCAGCCACCACAGCAGACGCTGCTGTTCGGCGATGGGGCGGCGACCCAGCAGGGGCACGCTCACCAGATCGTCCTGGTCCAGGGCCACCGGCTCGGGCGCGTCCTGCAACAGGGTGTCCGCCTTCTCGGCGCCGGGGCCGCGCGGCAAAGCCGTCAGATCATCGGGCATGGCCAGGCTCAGCCCGACGCTCTGCTCGGTATCGGGCGTCTTCTTCTTGCCAAAGAGTTTGTTGAGGACGGACATGTTGCAACCTTCAGGTTCGTTAGGGTGGCCTGACTTCAGGCACTGATGCTCAAAAACTCGCTCATCTGCGACAGCTGCTGCAGGTTGATTTCCTGCCAGCGGCTGCCGTCGGCATCGACGTAGCGGTTGCCGAAATAGGACGGCGCATCTTCGGGGGGCGGCTCGGAACCGGAAAACGCCCCCACGTGGCGCAGGCCTGCCAGGGAGTCAATCAGCAGGCAGCAATTGATGTCCAGGGCGACGTTGAAGGTCACCACGCTGGCCTCGGCCCAGTACTGCTCGGTCCGCAGCGGCGCCTTGCCGACGATGAAGGACGCCAGGTCCACCACACCGTAGAGGCCGCCGCGCAGGTTCACGACGCCCAGGAACCAGGACTGCGAATAGGGCACCGCCTGCACCGAGGGCAGCGGAAAAATCTCACCGGACTGGGCCAGGGGAAGCAGGTAGTCCTGCCCACCGGCGCGCACGGCCAGCCACGAAATGGAGAGACCTTCGGCCTTGGCCGCCTGCAGTCGGTTGGCGAGACGAGCCTGGAGGTCCCTGAGAGCTTCGCGATTGGCCATGGGTGGTGGTCAGCCCAGCGCCTTGATCTTGCCCAGCAGCTCGGCCTCGTCCACCGGCTTGGTCACGTAGTCACGCGCACCCTGGCGCATCCCCCAGACACGGTCGGTCTCCAGGTTCTTGCTGGTGCAGATGATGATCGGGATGTCGGCGTACTCGGGCGTACGGTTGATGGCGCGCGTGAGCTGAAAGCCGTTCTGCCCCGGCATCACGACGTCCATCAGGATCAGGTCAGGCTTCTCTTCGGCCAGACGGCGGAAGGCGTCATCGGCATCCTCCGCGGTCTTGACGGCCATGCCGTTCTTCTGGAGCAGATCGGTGAGAAACATCAACTCCGTCTTGGAATCATCGACGATCAGAACTTTGCGGATGGGCATCAACTTACTCCTTGCGAGACTATGCCAAACTGCTGCACGGCCTGCAACAACTGGTCTTTGGTGAATGGTTTGGTGAGGTAGTCCTGCGCGCCGACCATGCGACCACGCGCCTTGTCGAACACACCGTCCTTGGACGAGAGCATGACCACCGGCACCGAAGTGAACTTGGCGTTGCGCTTGATGATGGCGCAGGTCTGGTAACCGTCGAGACGCGGCATCAGGATGTCGCAGAAGATCAGGTGAGGCTGGTAGTCGTTGACCTTGGCCAGCGCATCAAAGCCATCCTCCGCCAGCATCACCTCGTGGCCGCCCTGCTTGAGGAAGATCTCGGCACTGCGGCGGATGGTGTTGCTGTCATCGATCACGAGGACCTTGAGGGGCGTGTCTTGCGTGCTCACTGAAGGCTACTCCTGATGGCGACCGAACGGGCGATGACGTTCAACATCCTGTGGACTCGGTCTCAGATCTGGACCATCTCGAAGTCTTCCTTGCGCGCCCCGCACTCGGGGCAGGTCCAGTTCATGGGCACATCAGCCCATGCCGTCCCCGGCGCTATGCCATGCTCCGGATCGCCGGCCGCTTCGTCATAAATCCAGCCACAGATCAGACACATCCAGGTTTTGTTGTCGCTCACAGCTTACGAGACCTTCGAATAGAATGCAACATTGTACAAAGTGAAAAGCGCCCTCCGACGGCTTTCACGCAACGACTTGTCGTATTCTGCCTGAGTACACACACAGGCCAGCCCATGCAAACCCCAGCCACCGAGGACAGCACCCACGACTCCGGTCAGCCGCCCTGCGTGCTGGTCTTCAATGCCAACGATCCCAGCGGCGCCGGCGGACTCTCCGGCGATGTCAGCGCCATTGCCTCGGCCGGCGCCCACGCGCTGCCCGTGATCACGGGCACCTATGCCCGCGACACGGCCGAGACCTTCGATCACTTTCCCTTCGAGGAAGAGGTCGTGGCCGAGCAGGCCCGCAGCCTGCTTGAAGACGTGACCATGCAGGCGATCAAGGTGGGCTTCGTGGGCACCCCCGAGAACCTCAGTGCGATTGCCGAGATCGCCACCGACTACCCGGACCTGCCGCTGATCGCCTACATGCCCAACCTCTCGTGGTGGAGCGAGGTGCAGATCGACCTCTATCTGGATGCCTTTCAGGAGCTGGTTTTGCCCCAGACGACAGTGTTGGTCGGAAACCACAGCACCCTGTGGCGCTGGCTGCTGCCGGACTGGGAGGGCGAGCGCAGCCCGACGGCACGCGACATCGCCCGCGCTGCCGGTGAGTACGGCGTGCCCTACACCCTGGTCACCGGCATCCCGGCCGCCGAGCAACACATCGAGAACGTGCTGGCCTCCCCGCAGACCACCTTGGCCAGCGAGAAGTTCGAGCGTTTCGAGGCCGTGTTCTCCGGCGCCGGCGACACCCTGAGCGCCACCCTGGCGGCCCTGGTGGCCAGCGGCTGCGATCTGGGCGAAGCCTTTGTCGAAGCCCTGGGCTATCTGGACCACTGCCTGGACGGCGGCTTTCGCCCCGGCATGGGCCATGTGATCCCGGATCGCCTGTTCTGGGCCCAGGCCGACACCGAAGACGAAACCGACGAAGATGAGGCCGAAGGCCCGGCCTCCACCATGGAACTGCCTCCGCATGACACCCAGCACTGACCGCAACGACACCCTCTTCGAACGCGCCAAGCGCGTCATTCCCGGTGGCGTCAACTCGCCCGTGCGCGCCTTCCGCGCCGTGGGTGGCACGCCGCGCTTCGTGCAACGCGCACAAGGCGCCCACTTCTGGGATGCCGAGGGCCGGCGCTACATCGACTACATCGGGTCCTGGGGCCCCATGATCCTGGGCCACGGCCACCCCGCCGTGCTGGAAGCCGTGCAGAAGGCCGCCGTCGACGGCTTCTCCTACGGCGCTCCGACCGAGCGCGAGGTCGAGCTGGCCGAGGAAATCCTGAAGTTCGTGCCCTCGATGGAGATGGTGCGCCTGGTGAGTTCAGGCACCGAAGCCGGCATGAGCGCCCTGCGCCTGGCGCGCGGCGCTACGGGCCGCAGCAAGATCATCAAGTTCGAGGGCTGTTACCACGGCCACGCCGATGCCCTGCTGGTCAAGGCGGGCTCGGGCCTGGCCACCTTCGGCAACCCCACGAGTGCCGGCGTGCCTGCCGAGGTGGTGCAGCACACCCTGGTGCTCGAGTACAACAATCTGCAGCAGCTTGAAGAGGCGTTTGCCCTGCACGGCCAGGACTTGGCCTGCGTGATGATCGAACCCATCGCGGGCAATATGAATTTCGTGCGCGCCTCGGTACCGTTCATGAAGCGCTGCCGCGAGCTCTGCAGCCAGCACGGTGCGCTGCTGGTCTTCGACGAGGTCATGACGGGTTTTCGCGTGGCCCTGGGCAGCGCCCAGAGCGTCTATGCCCGACTCATTCCCGGCTTCCGTCCTGACCTCACGGTGCTCGGCAAGGTCATTGGCGGCGGCATGCCGCTGGCGGCCTTTGGCGGCCCGCGCGCCATCATGGAGCAGCTCGCCCCCCTGGGCCCGGTCTACCAGGCCGGCACCCTCTCGGGCAACCCGGTGGCCACGGCCTGCGGCCTGGCCACGCTGCGCGAGATCGCCAAGCCTGGCTTCTATGAAGATCTGAGCCGCAAGACCCGCGCGCTGATGGCGGGGCTGAAAGCCGCCGCGGATGCAGAAGGCGTCTCCTTCTGCGCCGACAGCGAAGGCGGCATGTTCGGCTTCTTCCTGCTGGCCGAACTGCCGCAGAACTACGCCACGGTCATGAAGACCGAGGGCGCGAAGTTCAACCGGCTCTTCCACGGCCTGCTCGATCGCGGCATTTACATCGCCCCGGCGCTCTACGAAGCCGGCTTCGTGAGCGCAGCCCACAGTGAGGAGGACATCGCAGCGACAGTCGCCGCGGCGCGTGAGGTCTTCAAGACGCTGCGCTGAGCGCTGCAAGCATCCCAATAAAAAAGCGACCCGCGGGTCGCTTTTTTGTTTCTGGCAACACCGTCGCTCAGTGACGGAAGTGGCGCACACCACTGAAGACCATCGCGACACCGCGCTCGTTCGCCGCATCGATGACCTCCTGATCGCGCATGGAGCCCCCAGGCTGGATCACGCAGGTGGCACCATGGTCGATGACCACGTCCAGGCCATCTCGGAAGGGGAAGAAGGCATCGCTGGCCACGGCCGTGCCCTGCAGTGAAAGCTTGGCATGCTCGGCCTTGATGCTGGCGATACGCGCCGAATCGAGGCGACTCATCTGGCCTGCGCCCACACCCATGGTCATGCCGTCCTTGCAGAAGACGATGGCATTGCTCTTGACGAACTTGGCCACCTTCCACGCAAAGAGCAGGTCCTCGATCTGCTGCGCCGTCGGCGCGAGTTTGGTCACGACCTTGAGGTCGCTGCGCTGCAGCTCGTGGTTGTCGGCGGTCTGAATCAGCAGGCCCGAGCCCACGCGCTTGACGTCATGCGAGTTGAGGCCACGCTCCCAGGCCGTCTTGCCGTCACGCTTGACACCATCGAGCGAGATCTGCAGCACGCGCACATTGGCCTTGGCCTTGAACAGCTCCAGCGCCTCGGCTGTGTAGGCCGGCGCCATCAGCACCTCGACGAACTGCTTGCTCACGGCCTGCGCGACTGCGAGGTCCACCGTGCGGTTGAAGGCAATGATGCCGCCAAAGGCCGAGGTGGGGTCGGTCTGGAAGGCCTTGCTATAGGCCTCGTGTGCATCCTTGCCCACGGCCACGCCGCAGGGGTTGGCGTGCTTGACGATGACACAGGCCGGCGCCTCGAAAGTCTTGACGCACTCCCAGGCCGCATCGCCGTCGGCGATGTTGTTGTAGCTCAGCTCCTTGCCCTGCAGCTGTTGGGCCGACACCAGGGAACCGGGGGCCGGGTAGAGGTCGCGATAAAACGCCGCCGACTGGTGCGGGTTCTCGCCATAGCGCAGGTCCTGGAGCTTGACGAAGTTGCTGTTGGACTGGCCCGAGAAAGGCAGCAGGGTGGGCGCGCCGCCCGCGATGCCCGCTTCGACGTCCACCGATGACAGGTAGTTGCTGATGGCCGCGTCGTACTGGCTGATGCGGTTGAAAGCCGCCACCGACAGCGCGAAGCGCAGCTTGTCCGAGAGCTTGCAGGATCCGGTCGCATGCGTGGCCTTGAGCTCCGCCAGCACAGCCGGGTACTGCGAGGCGTCGGTCAGCACACCGACGTCCTTCCAGTTCTTGGCCGCGCTGCGCACCATGGCCGGGCCACCGATGTCGATGTTCTCGATGGCGTCTTCCAGCGTACAGCCGGGCTTGGCCACCGTGGCCTCGAAGGGATAGAGGTTGACCACGAGCAGGTCGATGGTGTCGATGCCGTGGCTCTTCAGCGCGGCCATGTGCTCGGGCACGTCGCGGCGCGCCAGCAGGCCGCCGTGCACCTTGGGGTGCAGGGTCTTGACGCGGCCGTCGAGCATCTCGGGAAAAGCTGTGACTTCGGCCACCTCGGCCACGGGCAGCTTAGCCTCGGCCAGCAGCTTGGCGGTGCCGCCGGTGGAGATCAGCTTGACGCCCAGCGCATGCAGGGCCTGGGCGAATTCGACGATGCCGGTCTTGTCGGAAACGGAGAGAAGTGCGTTCATTCTTGTGTTGGATCAGTTGGGGGCAGAGCTGAAGGCTCGACCCGCAAGGTTTACTTGAGCAGTTTGTGTTCGACCAGTTTCTTGCGCAGGGTGTTGCGGTTCAGGCCCAGCCAGAGCGCAGCGCGCGATTGGTTCTGCTCCGCCTGCTGCATCACCACTTCGAGCAGCGGTTTCTCGACAATGCGCACCAGCATGTCGTACATGCCGTCGGGTTCGGTGCCGCGCAGGTCCTTGAAATAGCCTTCCAGGCTGTTGCGCACGCATTCTTCGATCTGTTTTTTGCTCACTGAATAACCTCCATGCTCCGCATCGCGGTGCGAGCGCCTTCGGGCGGCCGCGCGGCGCTCATGCGGCCAGCTCCATGTCTTCTTCTGGGTCCCTCACATCCACCACTGCGGGCAGGCGGTCCATGCGGGCGCCCAGTTCATCAAAATATTCCGCCACGGCCTGCAGCTGGGCCGGGGCGGCGTCCAGTTCGTTCATGCGCGCGCGGAAGACCTCGCCGCCGGGCAGGGCCCGCACGTACCAGCCGATGTGCTTGCGCGCACTGCGCACGCCCGTGTACTCGCCGTACAAGGCGTAGTGGTCTTCCAGGTGTTCGAGCAGGAGACGGCGCACCTCCACCACCAGAGGCGGCGCGAGCTGCTCGCCTGTGGCCAGATAGTGTGCGATCTCGCGGAAGATCCAGGGCCGGCCCTGGGCCGCGCGGCCGATCATCAGCGCGTCGGCACCGGTGGCACGCAGCACGGCGAGGGCCTTCTCGGGTGAGGTGATGTCGCCATTGGCCACCACGGGGACGCGCAGCGCGGCCTTGACGGCGGCGATGGTTTCGTATTCCGCCGCACCCTTGTAGCCCTGCTCGCGCGTGCGGCCGTGCACCGTGACCATCTGCACGCCTGCGCTTTCGGCGGCACGCGCGATGGTCAGGGCGTTCTTCTCGGTCTGGCACCAGCCGGTGCGCATCTTGAGCGTGACAGGCACGCCATGCGGCGCACAGGCGTCCACCACGGCCTCGACGATCTGCAGCGCCAGCGCCTCGTCCTGCATCAGGGCCGAGCCGGCCCACTTGTTGCAGACCTTCTTGGCCGGGCAGCCCATATTGATGTCGATGATCTGCGCGCCGCGCTCGATGTTGTAGACGGCGGCCTCAGCCATCATGGGCGCATCGGTGCCCGCGATCTGCACGGCGATGGGGCCGGTCTCGCCCTCGTGATTGGCACGGCGCGAGGTCTTGAGGCTGTTCCACAGGTCCTTGCGCGAGGTCACCATCTCGCTCACTGCATAACCCGCCCCGAGCGCCTTGCACAGGCGGCGGAAGGGCCGGTCCGTCACCCCGGCCATCGGGGCCACGAACAGGTGGTTCGGCAGTTCGTAAGAACCGATGCGCATGGATGCAGAGAGGTAGTGACAGCAAGAAAAAATGCTGCGGCCTGAGATCAGGCTGCAGCCGGGCCGCGTATTCTAGCTGCACAAAATTTCAGCAATTGAAATCAGGCGCCATGGTGTGCGTCGACCTGCCTATACTGGTCAGGCTATGGAGTCCTGGTTGCACCAAGTGCTTGCACTATTGGCCTTGCCTGAATATGGCCTGAGCACCCTCTTCCTGATCGCCTTCGTCTCTGCCACCCTGCTGCCCATGGGCTCGGAGCCGGCCCTGTTCGGCCTTGTCAAGCTCAACCCGGAACTGTTCTGGCCGGCGGTCCTGGTGGCCACCGCCGGCAACACCCTGGGCGGCGCCGTGAGCTGGGCCATGGGCTGGGGCTCGCACACGCTGGTCGACCGGGTTCGGCACTCGGACACGCATCTGCGTGCGCTTGACTGGTTGCAGCGCATCGGCCCCCGAGCCTGCCTGCTGAGCTGGTTGCCCGGCGTCGGCGACCCGCTGTGCGCCGTGGCAGGCTGGCTGCGCCTGCCGTTCTGGCCCTGCCTGCTCTACATGGCCATCGGCAAGCTCGCGCGCTACGTCACGATGACGGCGGTGCTGCTGTGGTTCTTCCCAGGTGGCTTCACGTTCTAGCGCGAAGGCGCTGCAGCAGGGGCGGCAACACCAGCAAGGCCACGGACACCGCCATCAAACTGCCCGAGAGCGGCCGCATGAAGAAGGTGAACCAGTCGCCCTGACTGATGGTCAGCGCCTGGCGCATGGACTGCTCGGCCATGGGTGCGAGGATCATGCCCACGATCAGCGGTGCCGCGGGGAAGTCGAAGCGCCGCATCAGAAAGCCGATCAGGCCGAAGACGAAGAGCATGCCCACGTTGAAGACCGAATTGCCCGCACCGTAGACCCCGGCCGTGGAGATCACGATGATGCCCGCGTAGAGCCAGGGCGGCGGGATCTTGAGTAGCTTGACCCACAGGCCCACGAGCGGCAGGTTGAGCACCAGCAGGATCACGTTGCCGATGTAGAGGCTGGCGATCAGCGTCCACACCAGGGCGCCCTGCTGGGTGAAGAGCTGCGGCCCGGTCTGGATGCCATAGCCCTCGAAGGCCGAGAGCATGATGGCCGCCGTGGCGGATGTGGGGATGCCCAGCGTGAGCAGCGGCATGAGCACGCCGGCCGCCGCCGCATTGTTGGCGGCCTCGGGGCCGGCCACGCCCTCGATGGCACCGTGACCGAATTCCTCGGGGTGCTTGCTGAGCTTCCTCTCGGTGTAATAGGACAGCATGGTGGGCAGCTCGGCGCCGCCCGCGGGCATGGCCCCGATGGGGAAACCGAAGAGCGCGCCGCGGATCCAGGCCTTCCAGGACCGCGCCCAGTCCTGCGCGCTGAGCCACAAGCTGCCCGACATCTTCATCACTTCGCCGCCGCGCGACTCGCGCCCCTGCCAGGCCAAGTAGAGCGCCTCGCCGACGGCAAACAGGCCCACGGCCACCACTGTCACTTCCAGCCCGTCGAGCAATTCGGGGCGACCGAAGGTGAAACGCGGCTGGCCGGTCTGCAGGTCGATGCCCACCAGGCCACAGAGCAAGCCGGCGAACAGACTCAGCAGGCCACGCAGCACCGAGCTGCCCAGCACCGCCGACACCGCGACGAGCGAGAGCACCATGAGGCTGAAATACTCGGCCGGACCGAAGGCCAGCGCGGCTTCCACCACCCACGGTGCGAAGAAGGTCAGCGCCAGCGTGCCGATGGTGCCGGCCACAAAGCTGCCGATGGCCGCCGTGGCCAGCGCCTGCCCGGCGCGGCCACGCCGCGCCATCTTGTTGCCTTCGAGCGCTGTCACCACCGCCCCCGATTCACCGGGCGTGTTGAGCAGGATGGACGTGGTCGAACCGCCATAAGCTGCACCGTAGTAGATGCCCGCGAACATCACGAACATGCTGGTCGCCGGCACCTGGTAGGTCAGCGGCAACAGCAGCGCAATCGTCAGCGCCGGGCTGATGCCGGGCAGCACGCCCACGAGCGTACCCAGCAGGCAGCCCGCGAAGCCCCAGAGCAGGGTCATGGGTTGCAGGGCGTTGGCAAAACCGCCCAGCAGGGCTTCGAATCCGAGCATGGCGACTCCTCAGAACGGCCAGCTCAGTGCTGGGCCCAGGCCCACACCGAGCAGGCGAGCGAATACAAACCAGAAGATCGCGGCAATCGCGCCGCAGACCAGGGCCGAACGCCAGCCCAGCGGCGCCTCAAAGGCACGTGCTACCCCCATGCCGCACAGCGTGCCGGGGATGACAAAACCCAGGGGCTGCACCAGCGTCATGAAGGCCACGCCGCCGCCAAGCAGGAACAACAGGCGTCGCCCGCTGCCGGGCAGGGGCGCCTGTTCGTCGTCCAGGCTGACGTCCACCTGCCGGCCACGCCAGGCGCTCCACGCATAGACCAGCGCCAGCAGGCCCAGACCCGCGACGATCACACCGGGCGCCAGCACCGGCCCGACAGCCATCTGCATCAAAGACTCGGGAATGACCGTCACCTGCCAGGCCGCCACGGCGGCGATGGCGACCAGCAGGATGGCCAGGATCAGCGGTGTCATCGCGAGCCCCTCCGCGCGCCGCGCTGCGGGATGAGCGCCTCGGAACGGCCGTGCGCGCTGACTGGACCTGCCCTCCGCGCTACGCGCTGCGGGATGAGCGCTTCGGAACGGCCGTGCGCGCTCATGCCAGCCCCAGTTCCTTCATGACCTCTTCGGTGTCGCGGATGTTGGCCTCGATCTCGCGCTCGAAAGGGATATCGGCGAGGAAGACATCGGTCCACTTGCGCGTCTCCAGCTCCTTGCGCCAGGCTTCGGAAGCATTCACCTTGCTCATGAAGTCCACCAGTTGGGCCTTCTGCGTCACATTGATGCCGGGCGGCGCGAACACACCGCGCCAGTTGGCCGCCGTCACGCGCACACCCAGCTCGGTCAGCGTGGGCACATCCACACCCGGGATGCGCTTGTTGCCCGAGACGGCCAGCGGGATCAGGCGCCCGGCCTTGATCTGCTCTTCAAACTCCGAATAGCCCGAGATGCCAGCCACCACCTGCGCGCCCAGCAGGGCCGCATTGGCCTGACCGCCGCCAGAGAAGGCCACGTAGGCGGCCTCGCGCGGGTTGCGGCCCAGGGCGCGGATGATGAGCCCGAGCAACACGTGGTCGGTGCCGCCGGCGCTGCCACCTGCCACCGAAACGGCCTTGGGGTTGGCCTTGAACGCCGCTTCGAGTTCCTTCCAGGTCTTGATCTTGCCGGCTGCCGGCACGGCCACCACCCCGGCCTCCTCGGTCAGGCGTGCGATGGGCGTGACGTTGCGCATGGTCACCGGGCTCTTGTTGGCGATCGCCGCGCCCACCATGACCGAGCCGCCCACCAGCAGACTGTTGCCCTGGCCCTTGCGCTGGTTCACGAAGCGTGGCAGGCCCACCATGCCGCCGGCACCGGCCACGTTCTCAAACGGCATGTTGCCAACCAGGCCCGCCGCCTTGGCCGCTCGCTCGATGGCGCGCGCCGTGCCGTCCCAGCCGCCACCGGGCGCGGCCGGTACGAACATGTTGAGTGTCTCGAACAGGGGCTTGCCCTGGGCCCAGGCCGGCAGGGCCAGGGTCGCACCGGCGGCGGCGCCCAGGCGCATGAAGTCGCGTTTGTTCATCTGCATGGTCATCTCCTGTGTAAGATCAATCGAGGCTCGTCGCCCGTGCATGCATTCTGGGCGGCGGTCCTGCCACAGGCTTTCAAACGGCTGTCAAAGCACCTCCGTGTATACCCTAGGCCCCCACCTCCTGTTGGTTGAAGACACGCCGGACCTCGCGCTCTGGCTGGGCACCGCCCTGCGCCAAGCCGGCATGCGCGTGAGCTTCGCCCGCGACGGCCATGAGGCCCTGGCCCAGCTGCAGCCCGGCCACGGCCTGGACGCTGTGTTGCTGGACTTGCAGTTGCCCGGCCCCGACGGCCTCACCGTGCTGCAGACCCTGCGCGAGCGCGGCGACCCCGTGCCCGTGCTGGTGCTCACGGCACGTGCCAGCGTGCCCGACCGCGTGCTGGGCCTGAACCTCGGTGCGGACGACTACCTGCCCAAACCCTTCGACCTCAGCGAACTCGAAGCCCGCCTGCAGGCCCTGCTGCGCCGCCCGGGCCGCACGCGCAACACGCGTCTGCGCCTGGGCCCGCTGGAGATGGACCGCGATTCAGGCCAGGTCAGCCTGTACGACCAGCCTCTTGCCCTGACCCCGCGCGAAGCCGCCGCCCTGCGTGCACTGCTGGAGAGCGCGCGCCAGACCGTGAGCAAGGACGAACTGCACCAGGCCGTCTTCGGCGACGAGGCCGTGGAACGCGAAGCCGTGGAAGTACTGATCCACCGTCTGCGCAAGAAGCTCGAAGCCTGCCCCGTTCCGCCCGAACAGGGCGGGGCGCCCGTGGTGCATACCGTCCGGGGCCTGGGCTACATGCTCATGCCTGCGGCCCCGGGGGACGGCTGAGATGGCGCAGGCTGTCGCCTCGCTCCGCGCCCGCCTGCTGGGCTGGATCCTGCTGCCCCTGGCCGGACTCATCACCCTCAACGCCTGGGTCGCCTACGGCAACGCCGTGGAAGCCAGCAACGAGGCCTACGACCGGGCGCTCTACCTCGCCAGCCGCGCGCTGGCCGAAGAACTGGTCTGGCGCCAGGGCGCACTGCAGGTCAATGTGCTGCGCGCGGCCGGCTATCTGCTGGAGAACCACACCGGTTCGCGCCTTTACTACCGCGTGGGGGATGCGGCCGGCCGCCACCTGGCCGGCGACCCCACCCTGCCCGCACCGCAGGCCGGCCCGGCGGCCAGCGTGCGCTACCACGCCCTGGTGCAGTTCGAGGACGGTGAGCTTCGCGGTCGCCCCGTACGCCTGGCCCACCTGACCCATGTGCTCGAGGACGAAGAAGACCGGCCCCACATCCTCAAGATCAGCGTGGCCGAGACGCTGGAGACGCGCCAGCAGATGGTGCGCCAGCAGCTGCGCGAGACCCTCGTGAGCCAGGGCCTGCTGCTGCTGGCCGCAGCCCTGCTCGTGGTCGTGGGCGTGCAGCGCGGCATCCGGCCGCTGGAGCATTTTCGGCAACGTCTGGCCGCGCGTGATGACGATGACTTCTCTCCCATCGCTCCGCCTGACTTGCCGCGCGAACTGCACCCACTCGTGAACACGCTCAACGGCTACCTGGCACGCCTGGGCCGCCTGATCGACATCCGCAAGCGCTTCCTTGACAACGCCGCCCACCAGCTGCGCACGCCGCTGACCGTGCTCAAGACCCAGCTGGCCCTGGCCGACCGTGACCCTGTGGCGGTGGCCGCCGCACGCCAGACCACCGACGACGCCGTGCGCCTGACCGAGCAGCTGCTGGCCATGACCCGCGCGGAACACGCCAGCGCGCTGCCGGCCGGCAGCGAGGGCGAGACGGTGGACCTGCTGGGGCTGGCGCGGCAGGTCACGCAGGAGTATCTGCCGCGGGCCCTGCAGCAAGGTGATGATTTCGGTTTCGAAGCGCGGGTGGACGCATGCCGGGTGCCGGGCACGGCCGCGTTGCTGCATGACGCGCTGGGCAATCTGGTCGACAACGCCCTGCACCACACGCCGCCCGGCACGCGCATCACCGTGCGTGTGGGGCCCCGCTGGGTGGAGGTGGAAGACCACGGGCCGGGCATCGCCACCGAACACCAGGCCCATGTCTTCGAACGCTTCTACCGCGCTGCGCCAGCCTCGGTGCGCGGCAGCGGTCTGGGCCTGGCCATCGCGCGCGAGATTGCGCAGCAGCAGGGCGCCACGCTCACGCTGCGCAGCCCCGCCGCCCCGGCGACCGGGGCCATCTTCAGGATCGAGTGGAAAGAGGGCTGAGGCCCAGACGGAAGAAGAACCTCAGGAGCTGAAGAGGAAGTTCATCACGTCGCCATCCTTGACGACGTACTCCTTGCCTTCGGCGCGCATCTTGCCGGCATCCTTGGCGCCCTGCTCGCCCTTGCAGGCGATGTAGTCCTCGAAAGAAATGGTCTGGGCGCGGATGTAGCCCTTCTCGAAATCGGTGTGGATCACGCCGGCAGCCTGCGGCCCCGTGTCGCCCACATGGATGGTCCAGGCGCGCACTTCCTTCACGCCGGCCGTGAAGTAGGTCTGCAGGCCCAGCAGCTTGTAGGCCGCGCGAATGAGGCGGTTCAGGCCCGGCTCCTCCTGGCCCAGCTCCTTGAGGAAGTCCAGGCGGTCGGCGTCGTCCATCTCGGAGAGTTCAGCCTCGATCTTGGCGCAGATCGCCACCACGGGCGCATTCTGCGTCGCGGCGTAGTCTTTCAGACGGTCGAGGTAGGGGTTGTTCTCGAAACCGTCTTCGCTGACATTGCCCACAAACATGGCGGGCTTGGCGGTGATCAAGAAGAACTGCTTGAGCAGGGGCAGCTCCTCCTTGCTGAAGTCCACCGTGCGTACGGGCTTGCCCTGGTCCAGCGCGGCCATGCACTTCTCCAGGATGGCCACGAGCTTGATCGATTCCTTGTCGCCCGAACGCGCCGTCTTGCTCACGCGCTGCAGCGCCTTCTCCACCGTGCCCAGGTCGGCCAGGCAGAGCTCGGTCTGGATCACCTCGATATCGGCGATCGGATCCACCTTGCCGGCCACGTGGATCACGTTGTCGTCGGCGAAGCAGCGCACCACATTGACGATGGCGTCGGTCTCGCGGATGTGGGCCAGGAACTTGTTGCCCAGCCCTTCACCGGTGCTGGCGCCGGCGACGAGGCCGGCAATGTCCACGAACTCCACGATGGCCGGCACAATGCGCTCGGGCTTGACGATCTCGGCCAGCTGGGCCAAGCGGGGGTCCGGGACCTCGACGACGCCCACATTGGGCTCGATGGTGCAGAAGGGGTAATTCTCGGCCGCGATGCCCGCCTTGGTCAGGGCGTTGAACAGGGTGGATTTGCCGACGTTGGGCAGGCCGACGATGCCGCACTTGAGACTCATGATCTTCCTTGGGATGTGGCGCCGGGGGCGCCGTCCGCACGACGCGGCGTAGCGGCCGGCCTGCGGGACAGGGGCGGCGCCCACGGGCGCCTGAAACTGCCGCCATTGTAAGACCCGGCACGGGAAGGGCCGGGCGATCTCAATCGAAGCGGTAGTTCGCGCTCACCGTCTGCCCCACGCGCAGCACCCGGTCCACGCCCTCGCTGACGATGGCGTTCATGCCGAAAGTCAGGGCGCCGTTGACGCGCGCGTCCTGGCGGTAGGTCTGCAGGGTGTCGTTGACCTCGGGGCTGCTCTGGGCCGTGTGGGGATCGATGTTGGGTATGGGACAACGCGGACAGGGCTTGACGGGCGTGAGCACGACCGGCCCTTCGGCCGTCGCGATCCGCAGCGGGCCGACACGGTCCTCGTCGTGCGCCTCCAGGCCTTCGAGCACGACATTGGGCCGGAAGCGCCGGATGTCCACAGGCCCGTGGCCGGACGCCTGGAGCCGCTCGTTCAGACCGTCGAGCGCCGACTGCCCCAGCACCAGCACGGGGTAGCCATCGCTGAACTGGTTGGGCGCCTCGACGCCACCGGTCCACTGCAGGCTGGACAGGCGCCGGTGCTCGGGGTCGAAGCGCGCCAGGCGATACCTGGGTGCATCGGCGCGCGGCAGGCCCTGGTCGTTGAGCGCCAGAAAATCGGTGAACCACTGGGCGGCGATATCACCCATGTCATAGGCAGGCACCACATCGTCCCAGACACGCACGCGGGTCGGCGCCTCGACCGCGTCCACCAGCAGGTGCAAGGCCAGCATGCCGGGCGCGCGCAGCTGCAGCTCGGTGCCGCCGCGCTTGAAAGCCGGCTGGATCAGGGCCATGCGCGGCGCCTCGCGCTGGCTCAGGAACTCGCCCTCCTCGTCCACCACCATCCAGGCGCGGTCCAGATCCAGACCGGTTTCGGTCAGTACGGCCTCCGACAGCTCAATGCCAGCGCAGGACTTGACGGGATAGACAAAAAGACGGGCGATACGGGCCTGCACGTCGGCAGCAGATGCGGTGGACTCACTCACGGAAGGGTTTCCTGAATTGACGGCAATAACGCTGATTCTGCCTCGGTCCGCCCCCGCTTCTACAATGGCTCCATGCCCCAAGCCTTGGACATCTGCATACGCGGCAGCGGCATCGTCGGCCGCACCCTCGCCCTGCTGCTGGCGCGTGAACGCCTGCGCGTCGGCCTGGTCGAACAGCCAGCTACCACGCCAACGAGCGCCGATGTGCGCGCCTATGCCCTGAACCGCGCCTCACGCGAATTGCTGGAGAGTGTGCGCGCCTGGCCCGAAGACGAAGCCGCCGCGACCCCGGTCACCCACATGCAGGTCTGGGGCGATCGCGGCAGCGAGCTGAACTTCGACGCGGCGCCCCTGGGCTCGCCAGCCCTGACCTGGATCGTCGACGTGCCCGTGCTCGAAGCGCGGCTGGCCGAAGCCGTGCGCTACCAGCCCCAGATCGAGGTGCTGACGGCCCCCGTCGCAGCCAAACTCACCGTGGTCTGCGAAGGCCGCACCAGCCGCACCCGCGCCGAATTCGGCGTCGATGTCGACGTCACCCCCTACCCCCAGCACGCCCTGGCCACGCGCCTGCACTGCGAAAAGCCGCACGGTGGGGTCGCCCGCCAGTGGTTTGCCGAGGGCGAAATCCTCGCTTTTCTGCCTTTGGGCGGCCCGCAGGGGAACTCCGTGGCCGTGGTCTGGTCTGTCTCTTCAGAGCGTGCAGCGCAGCTGCAGCAGCTGGAGCCTGCCGTCTTCTGTGCAGAGGTCGCCCAAGCCAGCCACCAGACCCTGGGCCCGCTGAGCCTGATCAGCGAGCGCAAGACTTGGCCGTTGCAGAAAGCCCAAGCCCGGCAATGGTCGGGCCGCAACGCAGGCGGCGCCTGGGTGCTGGCCGGCGATGCGGCGCACAGCGTGCACCCGCTGGCCGGTCAGGGCCTGAATCTGGGCCTGGCCGATGTGGCCGAGCTCACGCGGGTGCTGCACGGGCGCGAGTACTGGCGTGGGGTGGACGACGAGAAACTTTTGCGCCGCTACGAGCGCGCGCGCAAGGCCGGCATGCTGGCCCTGGACATGGGCATGGACGGGCTGCAGCTGCTGTTCGCGCGCGAGGGCCAGGCCTGGAGCGCGCTGCGCAACTGGGGCCTGCAGGGCGTGGAGCGCAGCGGCTGGCTCAAGCACTGGCTGGCGCAGAAGGCCATGAATTTTTGAAGGATGGACATGAAGACGACGAAGCATTGGATCACCGGCCTGCTGGCCGCTCTGCTGGCCCTGGGAGCCGGTGCGCAAGAGGCCACCATCCGCAAGAACCTGGCCGAACGCCTGCCGCAGCTGCCGGCGATCAACGAGGTCAGCAAGACGCCCATCCCCGGCCTGTATGAGATCCGCGTCAACGACAACGAGATCTACTACACCGACGCCGAAGGCCACTACCTGATCCAAGGCCAGCTGATCGATGTGCGCCAGAAGCGCAACCTGACCGAAGAGCGCGTCGACAAGTTGCTGGCCATCGACTTCAAGAGCCTGCCCTTCAAAGATGCCTTCACCGTGGTGCGCGGCAACGGTCAGCGCAAGATGGCCATCTTCTCCGACCCGAATTGCGGTTACTGCAAACGCATCGAGCGTGATCTGGCCAAGCTGGACAACGTCACCATCCACGTCTTCTTGTACCCGGTGCTGGGCCCGGGTTCGACCGAGAAGTCCAAGCTGGTCTGGTGTGCCAAGGAGCGCTCCCAGGCCTGGCTGGACCTGATGCTCAAGGACCAGCTGCCCTCGTCCGCCGCCTGCGATGTGCAGGCCATCCAGCGCAACTTGGCCTTCGGTCAGAAGCTCAAGGTCCAGGGCACGCCCACGCTCTTCTTCGCCGACGGCAGTCGCGTGCCCGGCGCGATTGATCTCGCCCAGATCGAAAGACAGCTCGCCGCCGCCACGCGCTGAACCCACCACGCTGCCCCATGCCCCAGAAGTCCCGCCCCACCGCGATCCACTACGGCATCGAGGTCGCCGACCCGCACGCCCATCTCTTCCGCGTCACGCTGACCATTGCCCAGCCCGAAGCCTTGCAGCTCGTCAGCCTGCCCGTCTGGATTCCGGGCAGCTATCTGGTGCGCGAGTTCTCCAAGAACCTGCAGA
The DNA here is from genome assembly GCF_027532185.1 of Hylemonella sp. GTDB lineage: Bacteria > Pseudomonadota > Gammaproteobacteria > Burkholderiales > Burkholderiaceae_C > Hylemonella. Next base: position 951,702 of record NZ_JAPZSV010000003.1, read on the forward strand.
AGCTCGTCGCGCGGCAAGGCCGCAAGACTCTGGCGGCCAGACAGATCGACAAATGCAGCTGGCAGATCGCCTGCGACCCGGACCAGCCCTTGGTGCTGGACTACGAGGTCTACGCCTGGGACAACTCGGTGCGCACCGCCTGGCTCGATGCGCAACGCGGCTTCTTTAACGGCACCAGCCTGTGCCTGCGCGCGGAAGGCCAGCAGGACCGGCCCCATGAGCTGACGCTATCGCCCTGCGCCGCGCCCGTCGGCTGGGAAGTGGCCACTGGCCTCACGCCCCTCAAGACCGAGCGCCGCGGCTGGGGCCGCTACCGCACGGCCGATTACGACGAGCTGGTCGACTGCCCAGTGGAACTCGGCACTTTCTGGCGCGGCGAGTTCAAGGCTGGCGGCACGCCACATCACTTTGTCGTAGCCGGCGCGCCACCCAGCTTCGACGGCAGCCGCCTGCTGGCCGATGCGCAACGCATCTGCGAGACCGCGATACGCTTCTGGCACGCCGAAGGGCGCGCCACCGGTCGCACGGGCAAGCCGCCCTTCAAAAGCTACCTCTTCCTGCTCAATGCCACCGACGACGGCTACGGCGGCCTGGAGCATCGCAATTCCACCGCGTTGATCTGCGGCCGGCGCGACCTGCCGCGCGCTGGCGCCAAGCCCGGCGAGGGCTACACCACGCTGCTGGGCCTGATCAGCCACGAATACTTCCACAGCTGGAACGTCAAGCGCCTGCGCCCGGCCGAGTTCGCGCGCTACGACTACACGCGGGAGAACTACACCGAGCTGCTCTGGTTCTTCGAGGGCTTCACGAGCTACTACGACGACCTGCTGCTGCGTCGCGCCGGCCTGATCGACGACCTGGTCTACCTGCGCCTGCTCAACAAAAGCATCAACCAGCTGCAGCAGACGCCGGGCCGCCTCGTGCAGTCGGTGGCACAGGCCAGCTACGACGCCTGGGTCAAGTACTACCGGGTCGACGAGAACACCCCCAACGCCACCGTGAGCTACTACGGCAAGGGTGCGCTAGTGGCGCTGTGCATCGACCTGACCCTGCGCGCGGAAAGCCGCCACAGCCTGGACGACGTGATGCGCGCGCTTTGGCAACGCTGCGCCGCCGGCCCCATGCGCGAAGACGACCTGCTGGCCGTGCTGCGCGAGCTCAGCGGCCGCAGCTGGAGCCGCGAGATCCAGCGCTGGGTACACAGCACGGGCGAGCTGCCGCTGCGCGAGCTGCTGGAACTGCATGGCGTGCGCGTTCACGACGAGCCCGCCCAACTGGCACAGCGCCTGGGGCTGCGGGTGGCCGAGAACGGTGGGAGCGTGCAGATCAAGACCGTGCTGCGCGGCGGTGCGGCCGAGCAGGCCGGCCTGGCCGCCGGTGACGAATGGCTGGCGGTGGAGGTCGGCAGCGGCAGATCGCGCAGCAGCTGGCGCCTGGGCAAGCTGGACGATCTGCTGCTCTACGCCGGTGAGCAGGAGCGCGTGCAGGCCCTGGTAGCGCGTGACCGTCGCCTGCTGACGCTGCCGCTGAAGTTGCCGCGCCAGATCACGACCTGGCGCCTGGCCGCAGAACAACGCGACAAGGTACAGCGCTGGCTGGGCCGCTAAGGGTCACGCTTTCTGCAGCTGTGCCTCGACCTCGGCACCGAAACGGTCGGCCGCAGCCTGGCCCTTGACTTCGCGGACCACGGTGTAAGCCCGCTTCATCGCCTCGACAAACTGGGGCATGTCCTTGGCCGCTTCGAGCCGGATCGCGAGATCGTCGGCCAGCGGCCCCAGCTGTTCGGCCAGCAAACGGGTGGCCAATGATCGGGCCTTGCCCAGCTCCGCGCCGGCGGACAGGCCTGCGACAGCGACAGCGGCTGCAGCCGGCTTGGCAGCCGCGGCGCCCGGGACCACCTCGATCAGGCCTTCGGCTTCCAGTTGCTCGAGCAGCTGGACAGACTCGCCCATGCCAGCGGCCAGCTTGATCAGCTCCTCGGTGCTCTTCTTGCCATCGACGAGGATGAGCAGCATGCGAAGCTTGCCAGCCACGCCATGCCCCCGGGTCGCAATGGCCTCTGCTCCCTTATCGGACTTCCGGTAGATCGCTTGCGCATCCATGCCGCCCAACCTCTGCTTTTTGTGGTTAGCGAATTATTTCACCGCCTCTTTGTCGCCCTCCCCCGTGTTTCCACTAGGACTGCGCTCTGGGTGACTATTGCATCGCAAGCCGCCCCGGAGATCAAGCCCCCGACAGCGTGACCTTCTTGAACTTGCGCTTGCCGACCTGCAGCACATAGGTGCCGGCGCCCAGCTTGAGCCCCTTGTCGCTGACCACGACCGCGTCCACCCGCACGCCGCCGCCGTCGATCAGGCGGTTGCCCTCGCCGGACGAGGCCACCAGCCCGGCCTGCTTGAGCAGGGCCGCGATGCCGATGGGGCCGGCTTCCAGGGCCAGGGACTGCTCCTCGACCTCGTCGGGGATGCCGCCCTTGCTGCGGTTGATGAAATCCTGCTCGGCCGCTTCGGCGGCCGCGGCACTGTGGAAGCGCGCCGTGATCTCCTTGGCCAGCATCACCTTGGCGTCCTTCGGGTTGCGGCCACTGGCAACCTCGCGCTGGAGGGCTTCGATGTCGGCCAACGAGCGGAACGACAAGAGCGTGTACCAGCGCCACATGAGTTCGTCGCTGATCGACAGCACCTTGGCGAACATGGTGTTGGCGTCTTCGGTGATGCCGATGTAGTTGTTCTTGCTCTTGGACATCTTGTCCACACCGTCGAGCCCTTCAAGCAAGGGCATGGTGAGGATGCACTGGGGATCCTGTCCGTACTCCAGCTGCAGATGTCGGCCCATGAGCAGGTTGAACTTCTGGTCGGTGCCGCCTAGCTCCAGATCGCTCTTGAGCGCCACCGAATCGTAGCCCTGCATCAGGGGGTAGAGGAATTCGTGCACCGAGATCGGGCTGCCAGCCTTGAAGCGATCGTGGAAATCGTTGCGCTCCATCATGCGTGCCACCGTGTACTTGGCCGCGAGCTGGATCATGCCCATGGAGCCCAGCGGCAGGCACCATTCGCTGTTGTAGCGGATCTCGGTCTTCGCCGGATCCAGCACCAGACTGGCCTGCTTGTAATAGGTTTCGGCATTGGCCTTGATCTGCTCGGGCGTGAGCGGAGGGCGCGTGCTGTTGCGCCCCGAGGGGTCGCCAATCAGGCTGGTGAAATCACCGATCAGGAAGATGACCTGGTGGCCCAAGTCCTGCAGCTGGCGCATCTTGTTGAGCACCACGGTGTGGCCGATGTGGATGTCGGGCGCGGTCGGGTCCAGGCCCAGCTTGATGCGCAGCGGTGTCCTCGTCGCCTCGGAACGGGCCAGCTTCTGCACCCAGTCGGCCTCGGGGATCAGTTCCTCGCAGCCGCGCAGCGTCACGGCCAGCGCCTCGCGGACCCGGTCGGTGACGGGAAAAGTCGACACAGAAGCTTGATTCATAAGGATTTTTCGCAAAGGCCCGTACACGGGCCGATATACTTGGGGCGTCCCCGGAGGCCACGATTTTAAGTGGCCCCGCCAGCGGGGCCCTCTGTTGCGCCCCGACTGGACCCACTGCCTGATGATCAAGCCGCCCGCCGCCCTCGAACCCACCCTGGCACGACTGCGCCAGTGGGCGCAGCAGCGTCCGCGCCATCTGGGGCCCGCCCTGCTGTCCGTGGTTCTGCTCGGTGGCGGGGCCTATGCCATCGCCGCGGCGGTGGTCACGCTCGCGCCTGACGCGGCCCGCCTGCCGGTGCATGAAGTCAGCGAGGCCGTCACGCCCCTGCCGGTGCAGGATCAGGCTGCGGCGCTCGAAGTCCACCGCTACCGCCTCTACCGCTCGGACATCTCGCGCGCCAACGACACGGCAGAAACCCTGCTGCGCCGCCTGGGGCTGGACGACCCCCAGGCCGCCAGCTTTCTGCGTCGCGATGCGCTGGTCCACCGCCATCTGCTCGGCCGCACGGGCCGCCTGCTCAGTGCCGAGGCCAGCGAGCGCAACACCCTGCTGAGCCTGACGGCCCGCTGGAGCGCCGACGACAGCGGCAGCTTCCAGCGTCTGGTGATCGAAAAGTCGGAGCGGGGTTACGCCTCGCGACTGGAAACCCTGCCCCTGACGGCCTCCATCCGGATTGCCAGCGCCGTCATCGACAGCTCGCTTTTCGCGTCGGCCGACGAAGCCGGCATCCCCGACGCCGTGGCCATCCAGCTGGCCGAGATCTTCTCCGGCGATATCGACTTCCACCGCGAGCTGCGCAAGGGCGACCGCTACTCCGTCGTCTACGAAGTGCTAGAGGGCGATGGCGAGCCGCTGCGCGCCGGCCGGGTGCTCAGCGCCGAGTTCACCAACGCCGGCAAGACCTACCAGGCCATGTGGTTCCACGAAGCCCATGCGGCAGCACTGAACGAGGGCCGCCCCACCCAGGGCCGCGGTGGCTACTACACCCTCGAAGGCCAAAGCCTCAAGCGCGCCTACCTGGCTTCACCGCTGGCCTTCTCGCGCGTGACCAGCGGCTTCAAGATGCGCTTCCATCCCATCCTCCAGACGTGGCGCGCCCACCTGGGCGTGGACTACGCCGCCCCCACGGGCACGCCCGTGCGTACCGTCGGCGACGGCGTGGTGGAGCAAGCCGGCGCCCAGGGCGGCTACGGCAATGTGGTGTTCATCCGGCATCGCAACAACCACGTCACCGTCTACGCCCACCTGAGCCGCATCCATGTGCGGCGCGGGCAGCGTGTGGAGCAGGGGCAGACCGTCGGCGCTGTCGGCGCCACGGGCTGGGCCACGGGCCCGCACCTGCACTACGAGTTCCGCATCAACGGCCGTCACGAGAATCCGCTGGCCGTCGCGCGCCGCAGCGAGTCGATTCCCGTCTCGCCAGCCGCACGCCCGGCCTTCAACCGCATGGCGGAGCAGGCGCGTCGCCAGCTGGCCGCGGCCGAGTTGCTGCTCGCCGTCCGCTGACCTCCGGCATGTCCTCGTATTTCATCGGCCTGATGTCCGGCACCTCGCTGGACGGGGTAGACGGTGTGCTTGCCGACTTTGTCGGTGCACCCCATGTGCTGGCCCACGTCTATCGGCCCTTCCCCGACGCACTGCGTGCCGAACTCCTGGCACTCAACCAGAGCGGTCCCGATGAGCTGCATCGTTCGGCACTGGCCGCCAACGCTCTGGTGCGGCTCTACGCCCAGGTGGTGCAGGATCTGCTGCAGACCAGCGGCGTGCCCGCGTCCGGGATCCAGGCCATCGGCGCCCACGGCCAGACTGTACGTCACCGACCCGGTTTGTTCGATGGCACGGGCTACACCTTGCAGCTCAACCATCCAGCGCTGCTGGCCGAGCTGACCGGCATCCGAGTGGTCGCCGATTTCCGCAGCCGCGACGTCGCCGCGGGGGGGCAGGGCGCACCGCTGGTGCCCGCCTTCCACCAGGCGGTCTTCGGTCGCCCTGACGACGCGGTGGCCGTGCTCAATATTGGTGGCATCTCCAATCTGTCGGTGCTGACAGGCACGGACGTGCTTGGCTTCGACTGCGGGCCGGGCAATGCCCTGCTGGACCTCTGGTGCCAGCGGCACACCGGCCAGGCCTACGATGCGGCCGGCCTGTGGGCAGCCAGCGGGCGTGTCAACGAGGCGCTGCTGCGCGATCTGCTGCAGGAACCCTACTTTGACCAGCCCCCGCCCAAGAGCACCGGCCGTGACCTCTTTCATGCCGAATGGCTGGCCCGGCACCTTGCCGCCCACGCCACGGTTTCCGCTGTGGATGTGCAGACCACGCTGACCGAACTCACGGCACAGGTCTGCGCGGCCGACCTGCGTCGCTACGGGCCGGGCTGCCGCCAGCTCCATGTCTGCGGGGGGGGCGCGCTGAACCATGAGCTCATGCGCCGCCTGCAGGCCCGGCTACCCGACGTGAAGGTGGAAAGCTCCCAGGCTGCGGGTCTGCCCCCCCTGCAGGTCGAAGCCGCCGCCTTTGCCTGGCTGGCCAGCAGGACGCTGGCCGGCGAAACGGGCAACCTGGAAAGCGTCACGGGCGCCCGAGGCGCCCGTGTGCTGGGTGCAATCTACCCGGCCTGAGCCGGGTGCGCACTTAGACGGAGAAAGAGGAACCGCAGCCGCAGGTGGTGGTGGCGTTGGGGTTCTTGATCACGAACTGCGCACCCTGCAGGTCTTCCTTGTAGTCGATCTCGGCACCCAGCAGGTACTGGTAGCTCATGGCGTCGATCAGCAGGGACACACCATTCTTGGTCATGGTGGTGTCGTCCTCGTTGGCCACCTCGTCGAAGGTGAAGCCGTACTGGAAGCCCGAGCAGCCTCCCCCCTGCACGAAGACACGCAGCTTGAGATCAGGATTGCCCTCTTCGGCGATCAGATCGGCCACCTTGGCGGCGGCGCTGTCGGTGAAAAGAATGGGAGCGGGCATCTCGGTCTGGACGGATTCGGCAACGGCGCTCATGTGAACACTCCGGAAAGTAAGAAACTGCCCAAATACTACACCAAGACGCTCAGGAATTCAGCGGTGCGCGCAGTACCCACGCCGGCGGTCGGGCCGGCAAACGATACGGCTCAGTTGTTCGCGGCGAGCTTGAGCGTGGGCTTGTCTTCCATCATGGAAGGCGTCGGCCGCAGCAGGCCGGCGATGATGGCCCCCTGGTGCATTTCCAGCGAGGTGTAATAGACGTCGCCCTCGATGCGCGCCTTGGGCTGGAGTTCCAGCATGCGCCGGGCATAGACCGGGCCCTTCACCGTGCCGTTGACGATGATGTGATCGGCATGCACCTCACCCGTGATCGATGCAGTCTCGGAAATGACGAGGATGCTGTTCTTGTCCTCGCTGGAGCGCACATCCCCGACCACCGAGCCGTCGACCCGCAGGCCGTCGGTGAAATGCACATGGCCTTCAATGTGGTTGCCATCGGCAATCAGGCTGCGGATGGCGGGCTGTTTTTTCTGGCTGAACATCTGGATTTCCCCAACGGGCCTGGTTACAACTTGATCGACTGGACGGCCTTGACCACATTGCCATCCATGACCTTGACACTGACGCCCTTGAGCAAGGTCTGGGGCGGTAGATCGAAGACGCCCTCGGCACGGGCGTACTGGCGCAGCTTAATCGTTTGCGGCCCCTCCGGCAAGGTCGAGGCCCAGGGCCGCCCGGCCTGCAGGCCGGTGAAACTGAGCTCGAGCCGGCCGTTGAACTCGGGCGCATTCTTGAGCGGCTGGATCACCAGGACCTGCCACTTGACCTGACGGCCGTCCTGCACCTCGGCCTGCAGGCCACGGATGGCCAGCGCCTCGGTCCCCACGGTCGGTATCAGTTTCTCGAAGAAGCCGAGGTCGTCACGCAGGCGCTGGTTATCGGCTTCGAGCTGCTTGTTCAAAGCCGTCAGGCTTTCCTGCGCGGCCTTTTCGGCCGTCATGAGGGTGGTCGAGGTATTGGCCAGGGCCAGCGCCTTGTCGCGCTCTTCCTTCATGGTGGCCAGCTGGCTCTGCAGATCCACCACTTCGCGCTCCAGCCGCGTGAGGTCAAGGATCCGGTTGTCGTCGATGCCGGCAATCTCCTTGCCGAACTCGAAGGCCCACAGACCGATGGCCGCACAGAAACCAAGCACCACCGCCGCGCCGATCCAGCGCAGAGGCCAGGGCAAGGCGCTGCGCACCGACATGCGCGGCGCACTGACCGTGAGGCGGCGAAGAAGCAGACGCATTCGCATAAGCGATTGAGTCTAGCAGCCACCAAGAGCAGAGCCGCCAGAATTTCCATTCTGGCGGCTCTGGCTTTGCAACAGTTTGTTGCCCTCGCGGGCAAGGGGCAGGCTTAGCGCTTGCTGAACTGCTTGCGACGGCGTGCCGAGTGCAGACCGACCTTCTTACGCTCGACCTCACGGGCATCGCGGGTCACGAAGCCGGCCTGCGACAGCACGGGCTTGAGCGACGCATCGTAGTCGATCAGCGCGCGCGTGATGCCGTGGCGGGTCGCGCCAGCCTGGCCGGACTCACCACCACCGTGCACATTGACCTGCACGTCGAAGGTCTCGGCGTGGTTGGTCAGCAGCAGCGGCTGCTTGGCGATCATGATCGAGGTCTCGCGGCCGAAATAGTCCTGGATATCCTTGCCGTTGACCGTGATCTTGCCGGTGCCTTTTTTCAGAAACACGCGGGCGACGCTGGATTTGCGACGGCCGGTGCCATTGTTCCATTCACCAATCATCTCAAGGCTCCTTTAGATTTCCAGCGCCTTGGGCTGCTGGGCGGTGTGGGGATGCTCGGCACCGCCATACACCTTGAGTTTCTTGATCATGGCGTAGCCCAGGGGACCCTTGGGCAGCATGCCTTTGACGGCCTTCTCCAGCGCGCGGCCCGGGTGCTTGGCCTGCATGTCGCGGAAGTTGGTGGCGTAAATGCCGCCCGGGAAACCCGAGTGGCGGTAATAAATCTTGTCGAGCGACTTGGTGCCGGTCACGCGCAGCTTGGCTGCGTTGACGACGACAATGAAGTCACCGGTATCGACGTGAGGCGTATAAATGGCCTTGTGCTTGCCGCGCAGACGGAGGGCAACTTCGCTGGCTACCCGTCCGAGCACCTTATCGGTGGCGTCAATCACAAACCACTCGTGCTTCACGTCAGCGGGTTTGGCGCTGATCGTTTTGGTCATGAGTTTTCTCTTCAGAGAAGGTTTGGGCAGCCCTTTTCCACGGTCGGTTTTCCTCTGTCGGGAATCTCTTAGGTGGTGAATACAGGCTTCGCCGCGGGGCCACAAAAGCGCTGCGAAGCCCGCCATTATACAAAGTTGCGGCCTGTCCGGAGGACTATTTACCTGGCCCGCCGGCCTTGGCCAACGTCATTCCCCCGGAGAGGGGCTGCGCTGTCGGCTTTCCACGCACATCGGGTGGCTGGTGTTCTCCGGCTTGAGGCACTCCTGGAACATACAGATAGGCTTGCGCCAAAAGCTAGCGCTTGCACACAATTCTTTGGGCGCCGCAGGCTTCTTGGGCGCGGACCGGGTCACCGCAGTCTGGCCTGTGGGCCTGGGCGCTGGCTGGAGGGGCGACTCGGCCAGCGGCGCCCCCTCGGCGGCGGCCCCCTGTGCCTCTTCCAGAACGGGCGGCGGGCTGGTGGTGATCACTGGCACGGTCGGGCGCTCGGGGGCCTCGACAAGCAGGGTGTTGCGCAGGGTCTCCTCGTAAACCCAGACCGCAGCCGACAGCATGAGCGCGAACAGCAGCATGAGCACCAGCCCCCGGCGCGGTCGCCAGCGCGAGCGCGCAGGAAACACCGGCTCCGGCACGGCCGGGGACGCCGGACGGTCCACCGGCTGGGTCTGGGCCGGGTTTTGGACGGTGGTTTGCAAGTCTGAGCCGTCTGTGGACTCAGACACCTGAGTCGCCACGAGGTTGGCGCCCAGGGCGGTGCGCCAGTCGAACTTGACCAGCCCGGACGGAGCCTGCAGCGCCATTTCCGTCACGAAATCGTGCACGCTTTGCGTCCGTTGCGTCGGCTGCACAGCCAGGGCATGGTCTATGGCCCGGACAAAAGCGGGGGAGTAGCGCAAACCGAAATGCGCCTCCAGGGTATCCGCCAGGCTCTGCACCGCAGGCATGCTGTCGCTCACCACGCGTGTCGTGGCGGGCAGCGGCGGGTCGTTGCGCAGGCAGCCGTACACCACGGCGGCCAGGGCGTAGAGATCGCTCCACGGCCCCTGCTTGAGATCGTCCGCCTCGGCGTATTGCTCGATCGGCGCGTAGTTGACCTTGAGGATCGCGGTGAGCTTGCGCGAACGGTCCGTGATGGCACGCCGGGCGGCGCCCAGATCCAGCAGCACCGGGGGGCCCGCGTCCTGCAGGAAGATGTTGTCGGGTGAGACATCGCGGTGCAGGGTGTCGTGCTCGTGCAGCAGCTGCAGGGCCTGCAGGATGGACCACAGCACGATGCGCAGCCAGTCCTCAGGCGGCGGTGCGAGCATCTGGGCCCGCGCCTGCTTGAGCGTCACGCCGCTGTAGAGCGGCATGACCATGTAGGCCGTGTTGTTGGCCTCCCAGAAGCGGTAGACCTTGACCAGCGAGGGGTGGTCAAACTGCGCCAGCAGGCGCGCCTCGGCCATGAAGGACCTCAGCCCCGAGTCGTAGGTTTCCTGGTCGGCGGAAGAACGGATCGACAGGCTCAGACCCGCAGGACGGGCCGCCAATGCCGCCGGCATGTACTCCTTGATCGCCACCGTGCGGTGCAGAGAGTGGTCGTAGGCGCGGTAGACCAGGCCAAAGCCACCCACACCGAGCAGGCCCTGGATCTCGAATTCAGCCAGCAGCGTCCCAGGCGGCAAGGCGTCCGCATGCGCCAGCGGGGCCGGGGCGTCGGCCGGGGCAACCGGTTCCAGAGCGTCAGGGATCGCTGGCATAGGCTTGGATTCTTGCATGGACGCACGGGACTCCCGGCCGCACGGATCACCCCAGACGCGGAAGCGACTCCCGGCTCAGAGGGCTCCCGGTGTCAGTCACGGAGAACCCACTGGCGGCGTCTCGGCCGCCCGCTTGCGGGCCTCGACGCAGACCGGCAGCTGCCTGTTCTCGGCCTTCTGGCACTCCTGGTGCAGACACATGGGACGGCTCAAGAAACCCGCTTCTGCGCACAACTCCCGGGCGACAGGCGCTGGCGCTGGAACGGCCACGGGCTCAGCAGCAGGCGGCGGCGCGGGCCGAGGGGATGGCCGGGCGACCGGCTTGCGCTCCTCTTCGGCCACCGCAGCAGGCGCTGGACGGGCCACCGGCGGCCTGGGCTCGGCTGCAGGCCTGCGCGGAACAGGCTCAGCCGCCACGGGTAGTGGCGCACTGTCTGCCGCCACGGAACTTTCAGGGACCGGTGCCGGAACCGGGACTGGAGCCACCACCGCGGGCACAGAGGCCGGCTCCGGGCTAGCCACCAGCGAGGCCTTTGGCAGCACGCGGTCCAGCACCAGAGCAGCGGCGCCCAGCACCAGCACCAGGCCCGCGACCCAGGCCAGCTTGCGGCCATGGCGTCGCGGTCCGCTGCGCGCGGAAGCCTGGACCGCCTCGACCGCATCCTGCGGCTGCGTGTGCCAGAACTGGCGGGAGTTGTAGTCCTCCTCGTCCTTGCGCAGCGAGCTGCCGAGCTCGGTACGCCAGTCGAACTTGCTCAAGCGCGGCGGGGCCTTGAGCTTCATCGCGGTCACGAAAGCGGCCAAGCTCTGCGGCCGGTCGGCCGGTTGCACCGACAGAGCGTGCTGGATGGTTCGCACGAACTCGTCGGAATACGCCAACCCGAAGTGCTGCTTGACGGTGGCCGCCACGCTGCGCACCGAGGGCTGGCTGTCGCGCACCACGCGGGTGGTCGCCGGCAGCGGCGGATCGTTGCGCAGGCAGCTGTAGACCACGGCCGCCAGGGAGTAGAGATCGGTCCAGGGCCCCTGCTTCAGATCGTCCGCTTCAGCAAACTGTTCGATCGGCGCGTAGTTGACCTTGAGGATGGCTGTGAGCTTGTGCGACTTGTCGGTGATGGCGCGGCGTGCGGCGCCCAGGTCCAGTAGCACGGGCGGCCCGATGTCCTGCAGAAAGATGTTGTCCGGAGAAACGTCACGGTGCAGCGCCTCGCTGCGGTGCAGGACATGCAGGCCCTGCAGCACCGACCAGAGCACTGTGCGCAACCACTCCTCGGGCGGCGGCGCGGCCATGAGCGTGCGCGCCTGCTTGAGCGTCATGCCGCTGTACAGCGGCATGACCATGTAGGCGGTGTTGTTCGCCTCGAAAAAACGGTAGACCTTGACCAGCGAGGGATGGTCGAACTGCGCCAGCAGCCGGGCCTCTGCAATGAAGGACTGCAGGCCGGACTGGTAGGTGCCCTGGTCTGCCGACGAGCGCACCGAGACGGTGGTTCCATCCAACCGCGCCGCCAGCGCGGCAGGCATGTACTCCTTGATCGCCACGGTGCGTTGCAGGGAAGTGTCGTAGGCGCGGTAGACCAGGCCGAAGCCACCCACGCCCAGCAGGCCCTGGATCTCGAATTCGGCCAGGCGCGTGCCCGGCGGCAAGGCATCCACGTGCGTGACCGAAGGCGCCGAAGCGCTTTCGACAGGCGGTGCAGGATGCGTGACAATCTCAGCCATAACGGTCGATTCTTGCATGGAAAGCAGGTGTCCCGGTTGCGGGGCCTCCCGTCGTTAACATCCACTTACCATGTTCAGCTATCGTCACGCCTTTCACGCCGGCAACCACGCCGATGTGCTCAAGCACACCGTCCTGATTGCCATGCTGCGTCACCTGACGCAGAAGGAGGCGGCTCTCACCGTCATCGACACCCACGCCGGTGCCGGCCTGTACCGGCTCGACAGCGAATTTGCCGAGACCAGCGGCGAGGCCGCAGAAGGCATCCGACGCCTGCAGGCCCCCGCGGCCGCTGAACCCCTGGCCCCCGCCCTGCAGGATTACCTGGAACTGGTGGCCAGCTTCAACGCCAAGGGCGGTGCGCGCGTCTACCCCGGATCGCCCTTCATCGTCCAGCGCCTGCTGCGCGAGCACGATCTGCTCAAGCTCTATGAGCTGCATCCCACCGATGCCAAAACCCTGGACGCGAATGTGGCGCAGCTCCAAGCCGGCCGGCAGGTGGTCGTGCTGCGCGAGGACGGCTTTGGCTGCGTCACCAAGTTCCTGCCGCCGCCCTCGCGTCGCGCCCTGCTGCTGTGCGACCCGAGCTACGAGATCAAGAGCGACTATGCGCGCGTGCCCACCCTGGTGGCCGATGCGCTCAAGCGCTTTGCCACCGGCACCTACGCCGTCTGGTACCCCATCATCCCGCGCCCTGAGGCACATGGTCTGCCACGCAAGCTCAAGACCCTGGCCACCCAGGCCGGCAAGCCCTGGCTGCATGCGACGCTGACCGTCAAGTCCAGCAAGATGGCCGCGGGCGCAGATGCCAAGCGCCCGGGCCTGCCGGCCAGCGGCATGTTCGTCATCAACCCGCCGCACACGCTCAAGGGCCTGCTGCAACCCGCGCTGCCGCAGCTGGTCAAGCTGCTCGGCCAGGACCGCAACGCCGCCTTCACGCTGGACAGCGGCGGCTGAGACCGCGCCGGACCCTGCCGCATGGACACCGCGACGCGCCACCGTCTCGCCCTGACCCTGCTCTTCATCACGCCGGCGCTCTGGTCCGTCAACGCCCTGATCGCCCGCAAGGCGCCGGGCGTGATCGAGCCGCACCTGCTGGCCATGCTGCGCTGGCTAATGGCCAGCGGCCTGTTCTTCCTGGGTGCGCATGCCGAAATCTGGGCCCAGCTCCGCCAGATCCTGACCGACAGCAAGCACTACCTGACCCTCGGGGCGCTGGGCATGTGGATCTGCGGCGCCTGGGTCTACATCGGCGGGCACACCACCAGCGCCGCCAACATCGGGCTGATCTACGCCATCTCCCCGGTGCTCATCGTGCTGGCCTCGGCCCTGTGGCTGCGCGAACCGTTCAGCCTGCGTCAGGCCCTGGGCGTCGGCCTGGCCCTCGCCGGTGTGCTGCATGTGGTGCTCAAGGGGCAGTGGGACGCGCTGGCGGCCGTGCAGTTCGTCCCCGGGGATGGCTGGATCCTGGCCGCCACGCTCTCCTGGACGCTCTACTCGCTGCTGCTCAAGAAATGGCAGAGCCCTTTGAGCCTGGGCGCCCAGCTGGCCCTCATCAGCCTGGCCGGCGCGCTGATCAACCTGCCTTTTGCGCTCTGGGAAATCTTTTCGACCCCGCGACCGGCACTCACGGCGGAGGGCGGCATGCTGGCCCTGACTGCTGCGGTCATCCCGGGATTTGGCGCCTACCTGGCCCACTCCTTCATGCAGCGCGAACTCGGTGCCGCACGGGTCAGCGTGGTGCTCTATCTGAGCCCGATCTACACCGCGCTCATGGCCTGGGTGGTACTGGGCGAAGGCCTCAGCACCTACCATCTCTGGGGCATGGCCCTGGTGCTGCCCGGCATCTATCTGGTGACGCGCGCCGGCCCCCGCTGAGCGCGGCTCAGAGTCCCAGCCGCTTGCAGATCTCCAGCGTGGCCGCGCTCTGGTTCATGCTGTAGAAATGCAGGGCCGGTGCGCCGCCGGCGCGCAGCTGCTCGCACAAGGCGGTGACGACATCCAGGCCGAAGGCCTTGATCGAAGCCGTGTCGTCGCCGTAAGCCTGTAGACGCAGGCGGATCCAGCGCGGAATCTCGGCGCCACAGGCGTCGGAAAAGCGCATCAGCTGGGTGGAGCTCGTGATGGGCATGATGCCTGGCACCACGGGCACGCTCAGGCCCCGCGCATCACTTTCCTCGACAAAGCGGAAGTAGGCGTCCGCGTTATAGAAATACTGTGTGATGGCCGAATCGGCGCCAGCCTGCACCTTGGCCACATAGGCCTGCAGATCGGACTCGGGCGAGCGAGCCTGGGGATGGACCTCGGGATAGGCGGCCACCTCGATGTGGAAGTGGTCACCGGTCTCGGCGCGGATGAAGGCCACCAGGTCGCTGGCGTACTGGAACTCGCCGCCGGCGCCATAGCCGCTGGGCAGGTCGCCGCGCAGTGTGACCAGGCGCTTGACGCCCATGGCCTTGAGCGTGGCGAGGTTCTCGCGCATGGTGGCCTTGGTTGCGCCGATGCAGGAGATGTGCGAAGCCGCATCCCGACCCTCGGCCAGGATCTCGCGCACCGCGGCAAAGGTCCCCTCCTGCGTGGAGCCGCCGGCGCCGTAGGTCACCGAGCAGAACTCGGGCTGCAAGGCATAGAGCTGCTGACGCACCAGACGCAGCTTCTCCACCCCCTCGGGTGTCTTGGGCGGAAAGAACTCGATGCTGATCGGCAATGCTTGTTCGCTCATGCGAACCTCACTTCTTCTTGATGGCTTGAATGAAAAACTCGCGGTTGCCGTCACCACCGGCGATCGGGGAATCGAACCAGTCGCGCACCTGCAGGCCCAGCGCGGCACAGGCCTCGCGCAGGCGCTGCTCGACCACGGCGTAGAGCGCGGCATCGCGCACGATGCCACCCTTGCCCACCTGGCCTGGCTGCAGCTCGAACTGCGGCTTGACCAGCATGAGCAGCTGTCCGCCTGGTGCGAGCAGCGGCACCAGGGCCGGAAGGACCAACGTCAGCGAGATAAAGGACAGGTCACCTGTGATCAGCTCGAACACCGGCGTGATCTGCACGTGCGCGAACTCGGCCTTGCGACGACGGTGCACGGGCAAGGCGCCCTCTGCAGCGGCCTTCCTGCGCGCTGCGCGCTGGGCCTTGAAGGCCTCGATCTCGTGCTCCTTGGCGTCGTCACTGTCGTCGTAATCGTCGGCAGTCTCGCCACCATTGCGCATCCAGGCATACGGCGCTTCTGGCTGGGTCTCGTTGTCTTCTTCATCGGCGACCGTTTCGCAAAGCGCGTCTTCCCACGCCTCGGCCAGGGCCGCAGGCGTGAGGGCACGGGCGTTCAAGCCCTCCAGGCAGACCACACGCGGATCCGAGCGCAGGCTGGCGTGCAGCTGATCACGCCCCACGTCCACACCCACGACCTGCGTCGCGCCATGCACCAGCAGGCAGTGCGTGAAGCCACCCGTCGACTGACCGACATCCAGGCACCTCAGCCCCCGGACCCTGAGTCCCGCGTGATTCAGCGCCCCTTCCAGCTTGAGGCCGCCCCGCGACACGTAGCGCGCCTCGGCCGCATCCAGCAGGTGGATCTCAGCCACCGAGGGAATCTCGTCGCCGTTCTTGGCCACCTTGCGCCAGGGCGACGCCTCGCTCAGCCGCCATTCGACGCCCGAGGCGATCAGCCGTTGCGCCTGCGCGCGTGACGCGGCCAGGCCGCGTTCGACGAGAAGCTGATCAGCTCGCATGGAGGCAAGAAGACAGAGGAACACCAGCCCGTATCGGCGCGTAGAGAGCGGGATGCAGTGCTAGGCGGACGGAGCACAGGAACCGGAACGTACCTTGGGGTACGTGAGGATTCCGAGTACCGCCCAACGACGCAATGCGCCCGCGCAGTCGCGCTCAATAACGGTAGGTCTCCGCCTTGTAGGGGCCCTGCTTCGGCACGCCGATATACGCGGCCTGCTCGTCCGTCAGCTCGGTCAGCATGGCGCCGACCTTCTTGAGGTGCAGGCGCGCCACCTTCTCGTCCAGATGCTTGGGCAACACATAGACCTTGCCCGGCTCGTACTGATCGGGCTTGGTGAACAGCTCGATCTGCGCGATCGTCTGGTTGGCAAAGCTCGAGGACATCACGAAGCTGGGGTGGCCGGTGGCGCAACCCAGGTTTACCAGGCGACCCTTGGCCAGCAGGGTGATCTTCTTGCCGTCCGGGAAGATGACGTGATCCACCTGGGGCTTGATCTCGTCCCACTGCAGCTTCTCGAGCGAGGCGACATCGATCTCGTTGTCGAAGTGGCCGATGTTGCAGACGATGGCTTCGTCCTTCATGGCGGCCATGTGCTCGTAACGGATCACGTTCTTGTTGCCGGTGGCAGACACGAAGATGTCGCACTTGTCGGCGGCGTACTCCATGGTCACGACCTTGAAGCCTTCCATCGCGGCCTGCAGCGCGTTGATGGGGTCGATCTCGGTCACCCACACTTGTGCAGACAGGGCACGCAGGGCCTGGGCCGAGCCCTTGCCCACGTCACCGTAGCCGGCGACCACGGCGACCTTGCCGGCGATCATCACGTCGGTGGCACGCTTGATCGAGTCCACCAGCGATTCGCGGCAGCCGTACAGGTTGTCGAACTTGCTCTTGGTCACCGAGTCGTTGACGTTGATGGCGCGGAACATCAGGCTGCCCTTGGCGGACATTTCCTTGAGACGCAGCACGCCGGTCGTGGTTTCTTCGGTCACGCCGATGATCTGGGCGCTCTTGCGGCTGTACCAGGTCGGATCCTGGGCCAGCTTGGCCTTGATGGCGGCGAACAGCTCGCGCTCTTCCTCGCTGCCAGGGTTGGCGATGACCGAGGCGTCCTTTTCGGCGCGCTTGCCCAGGTGCATCAGCAGGGTGGCGTCACCACCGTCGTCCAGAATCATGTTCGGACCTTCGTCCTTGGCGCCCTTGGGGCCGAATTCGAAGATGCGGTGGGTGTAGTCCCAGTAGTCCTTCAGTGTCTCGCCCTTGTAGGCGAACACCGGCGTGCCCTTGGCCACCAGGGCAGCGGCAGCGTGGTCCTGCGTGGAGAAGATGTTGCACGAAGCCCAGCGGACTTCGGCGCCCAGGGCTTCCAGCGTTTCCACCAGCACGGCGGTCTGGATGGTCATGTGCAGCGAGCCGGTGATGCGCGCGCCCTTGAGCGGCTGCTTGGCTGCGAACTCCTCGCGGATGGCCATCAGGCCGGGCATCTCGGTCTCGGCAATCTTGATCTCTTTGCGGCCCCAGTCGGCGAGCGACAGGTCGGCCACGACGTAATCCTGGGCGGGTTTGAGAACGGCACTCATGTGAACTCCAATACAAAGCGGTTGGGACACCACCGGAGTCAGCAGGGGGAAGACAGGCTCACCTCACAGCAGACTGGTGGGTGAGCGCAGTTGGGAGGCAAGGCGAACCGCCTTGGGATCCGAGCCTAACCCGTCGGCCTGGTGATCAGGCGGGACGAGCCGCAACGCTCCTCGGAAAGCCGTGATTATACGAAGCCGGCCGCTTTCGCGTAAGCCAGCCGATCAACGGTCCATCAGCTGGCGCGTGAGCTCGGCCGCCGGCAGGGCGCGGCAGCCACTGGTGTTCTGTCCAGCCCAAAGAGGCGTGAAGTCACCCAGACCCGCTGCCTCGGCCTTGGCGCGCAGCGGCGCGACGGCCGATGTGGCCAAGGGGAAGGCCGGTGCCAGCGTGCTCATCGGCCCCTGCTCGCGCATCAGGCGCGTCAGGATGCCGCGCGCCGGGCGACCGGTGTAGAGATTGGTCAGGGCCGTGTGGCGCGCCGACTCGCTCTGCAGCGCCGCCCGATGCACCGCGCTGGTCGTGGCCTCGGGGCAGAGAAGATAAGCCGTGCCCACCTGCACGCCAGCCGCACCCAGGGCCAGCGCCGCATGCACGCCGGCCGCATCGGCGATACCGCCAGCCGCAATCACCGGCACCTTCACCGCGCGCACGATCTGCGGCAGCAACGCAAATGTGCCGATCTGGCTTGTGAGGTCGTCGGACAGGAAATGCCCACGGTGCCCGCCGGCTTCGAGTCCCTGGGCGATGACGGCGTCCACCCCGCGCGCTTCGAGCCAGCGCGCCTCCTCGACCGTGGTCGCCGAAGACAGCACCCGGGCGCCCCAGCTGCGCACGCGGGCCAGCAGGGCTTCGTCGGGCAGGCCGAAGTGGAAGCTCACGACCGGTGGCTTGAACTCGGCCAGCAGCTCGGCCGCAGCAGCATCGAAGGGACGGCGACCGGGACCGGCGGGTATCGTGGCCGGGTCGATGTCATGCTCGCGGTAGTAGTGGGCCAGGCTCTGTCGCCACATCGCTTCACGCCGCTCGTCCGGCTCGGGCGCGCGGTGACAGAAAAAATTGACGTTGTAGGGTCGTGTGGTCTGAGCACGGATCTTTTCCAGCTCGGCGCGCAGCGCCTCGGGCGCGAGCATGGCGCAGGGCAGCGAGCCCAGTCCCCCGGCATTCGACACGGCGATGGCCAGCGCGCTGCCCTGCACACCGGCCATGGGCGCCTGGATCAAGGGCAGCTCGGTACCCAGCAAGTCTTGCAGCGTCATGTGTCCTCCGGAGGCATGGCGCAGACTATAGCCCCGGCCGGATAAAATTGCGCCCACGCAGTCTTGGCGCGCTCCGCGCCCGGCACTGCCGTCCGATGCGGGCCGCCCCGGCCCGCCCCACCGAAGCTGGAATTCCCGTGTCCTACGCTCCCGAAACGCGGCGCCGCCGCACCTTTGCCATCATCTCGCACCCCGACGCCGGCAAAACGACGCTGACGGAAAAGCTGCTGCTGTTCTCGGGCGCGATCCAGATCGCCGGCTCGGTCAAGGCGCGCAAGGCCAGCCGCCACGCCACCTCGGACTGGATGGAGATCGAAAAGCAGCGCGGCATCTCGGTGGCCAGCTCGGTGATGCAGATGCAGTACCGCGAGCACGTCATCAACCTGCTCGACACCCCGGGCCACAAGGACTTCTCAGAGGACACCTACCGCGTGCTCACCGCCGTGGACTCGGCGCTGATGGTCATCGACGCAGCCAACGGCGTGGAAGCGCAGACGCGCCGCCTGATCGAGGTCTGCCGCCAGCGCGACACCCCCATCATCACCTTCGTCAACAAGATGGACCGCGAGGTGCGCGACCCGCTGGACATCCTGGACGAGGTGGAGCGCGAACTCGGCATGCCCTGTGTGCCCATGACCTGGCCCGTGGGCCAGGGCAAGAGCTTCGGCGGCATCATCAACCTGCGCACCCAGGCCATGACGGTCTTTGAATCGGGCAGCGAACGCCGCCCGCAGGATTTCGAAACCATCCCCGTGAGCGACACCGCCGCGCTGCAAGCCCGCTTCGGCACCGAGTACGACACCGCGGTCGAGAGCATGGAACTCGCCACCGGCGCCTCCCCCGCCTTCGACCGCGATGCCTTCCTCGCCGGCAAGCAGACCCCCGTGTTTTTCGGCTCGGGCGTGAACAACTTCGGTGTGATGGAGGTGCTGGACGCGCTGGTGGACCTCGCCCCGTCGCCGGGCCCGCGTACCAGCTCGCTGGTGGTCAATAAACAGACCGTGGTCAAGGAGATGCAGCCCGACGACAACGCCTTCTCGGGTGTGGTCTTCAAGGTGCAGGCCAATATGGACGCCAACCACCGCGACCGCATCGCCTTCGTGCGCGTGTGCTCGGGCAAGTACGCGCCGGGCATGAAGCTCAAGGTGCAGCGCTCGGCCAAGGAGCTGCGCCCGACCTCCGTGGTGACCTTCATGAGTCAGCGCCGCGAGGCCGTGGAAGAAGCCTACGCGGGCGACATCGTGGGCTTCACCACCCACGGCGGCGTGCAACTGGGCGACACCATCACCGACGGCTCGGTGGCCCTGCAGTACACCGGCCTGCCCTTCTTCGCGCCCGAGCTTTTTATGACCGTGGTGCTCAAGAACCCGCTGCGCACCAAGCAGCTGCAGCAGGGCCTGGCCCAGCTGGGTGAGGAAGGCGCCATCCAGGTCTTCCGCCCCGAGATGGGCGGCAATATGCTGCTGGGCGCGGTGGGCCAGCTGCAGTTCGAAGTGGTGCAGCACCGCCTCAAGAGCGAATACGACGCCGATGTGCGCCTCGAAGGCTGCCAGTACACGGGCGCACGCTGGATCACGGCCGACACGCCGGCTGAGCTGAAAGCCTTCTGCGACGCCTACCCGCAGCGCCTGGCGCGGGATGCCGCCGACACACTGGCCTATCTCTGCACCTCACCTTATGACGTGCGGCTGGCGCAGGAGCGTTTTCCGAAGATCCACTTCCATCCGCTGCGGGAGCATGCGGGACTGGCGCTGCAGAGCGCGGGCTGAGCCCGCTGAAGCCTTTACTTCTCGATCACCACCGGCTTCCCGTAGTGGAAGCCTCCGACTTTCTTGCTGAACTCGCCCAACTGCCGCATGGCATTCGTCTTGTCCGCGGTCAGGCGCCGGCCGGAGGGATCGAAGAGGTGATAGGTCATGCAAGGCAAGCAGTCTCTGTGGCCGTTGTTGAACTCGACGGAGACGTAGTTCTTTCCGTTGCCTTTGCCCACGTCGCAGGACATGGCCACCGGCGTCTTGCTGGCATCAAAGCCTTGGGGCGGCAGGATCGGCACCTGACCTCCCGTCGACAACTTGAAGGTCAGCTTGTTGTCGTTGCAGGCCCTGGGGTCTCCCGGATCGTCCGGGTCCGCTGCTCTTCCACAGGTGAGAACGACCGTCGTACCGCCGCATTCCAGGGACACCTCGTGCGCACCCTGCGCCGACACCAACAGGCCGGCTGCCGCCAGCCCCCAGAACACAAGTAGCCTCTTCCAATCGACGCTCATTTGTTCTTCCTCCCTATCAACGCATCCTATTCCCGATGCAGAAACCAGTCTGCGACCGCCCGCTGAAAGCGCGCGTGCCCCTTCTGCAGATGCAAC
Source organism: Hylemonella sp. (assembly GCF_027532185.1). Classification (GTDB taxonomy): domain Bacteria; phylum Pseudomonadota; class Gammaproteobacteria; order Burkholderiales; family Burkholderiaceae_C; genus Hylemonella. Next base: position 972,756 of record NZ_JAPZSV010000003.1, read on the forward strand.
ATGTGCCCGCCCTCGGGAATCACGGTGTACTGCTTGTCTGGATTCGACAGCGCCTTGAAGAACGGCCACAGGCCATCGAGATCTGCAACGTCGTCGTACTGGCCGTGGATCAGCATCGTCGGCACCGTGATTTTCGTCGCGTCGATCAGCGGCTGGCGTGTGAGCAAATCCACCTGCGGGCCGGTCGGTGATTTCGTTTCCACCAGCGCAGCCGCCTTGGCGAAGGCATCCATGACCACGGGGTCGTTAACCTCTGGAGGCGTCAGGGAGTTGAAGCGCAGTTTCCAGCCCTGTTCCGTGATGCGGATGTAGGGCGCGCGCTGGAAGGTGGCCAGTCTTTCCCGCCGGGCCTTGAGATCCGGGCTCTCGGCGTGCATCTGCGCATAGGCTGCGTAGCGCGCCACCTTCCCGGGGTGCGCCATCACGAACTGGCCGCTGTACTGCGTGCCCCAGGACCAGGCCAGCAGCTGCACCTGCTTCACGCCGCGCAGCTGGCAGATGAAATCCACCACGGCGTTGAGGTCGGCCGCGGCCTGCTCGGTGGTGATGTGGCCCTCGGGCTTGGTGGAGCTGCCAAAGCCGCGCATGTCGGGCGCAAAGACGTCGAAGCCCTGCTTGGCGAGGAAGTCCATGAGGCTGTACTCGGGCCGGCCCGGCACCTTGAGGTCGAAGCTCTCGCGCCCGGCCGTGGCCGAGCCGTGGGCCAGCACCAGCACGGGCTTGCCTTGGGGACCGCCCTGGCACTTCTCCCACACGAAGAGGCGCAGCTCGTCCTGAAGCACCCAGTGCTGCGTGCCCTGGACGGGCAGATCCTTGTCTTGCATAGAGGCGGTCGAGAAGACTCAGTTAAAGTTGCTGCGATTTTGCTTCATCGCCCATGCTCCCTCTTTCCCACTGGCCTGCCGAACAGCGCCGCCGTATCACCGGCGTGTTCACCGACATCGACGACACGCTGACGACCGAGGGCGCCATCACCCCGGAGGCCCTGCAGGCGCTGGCTGAGCTGAAGGCGGCAGGCCTGGTGGTGCTGCCCATCACCGGGCGGCACATCGGCTGGTGTGTGCCGCTGATGGAAGGCGGCAGTTCGACGCCCTGGCCCGCCGACGCCATGGTGGCCGAGAACGGCGCGCTGGCGCTCGTGCCCGCCCCGGACACAGCAAGCAAGCACCGCAGGACGGTCTCCCGGCTGTATCAACAGGACGCCGCAACGCGGGCTGCACTGCAGGCGCGCATGGAACAGGTGGCGGCCCAAGTATTGGCCGAAGTACCGGGCGCGCTGCGGGCCCGCGACGCGGGCGGGCGCGAGACCGACCTGGCGTTCGACTACAACGAACACACGCAGCTTCCCCCCGAGAGCGTGCAGCAGATCCTGGCCATCCTGCAAGGCGCCGGCATGTACACCACCGTCAGCAGCATCCACATCCACGGCTGCTTTGAGGACTTCAACAAATGGCGGGGTGCGCGCTGGATCGTGCGCGAACTCTACGGGCGCGATCTGGCGCAGGAGCTGGACCGCTGGGTATTCGTCGGCGACTCGGGGAACGACCAGCCCATGTTCCAGCACTTCGCCCACAGCGTGGGCGTGGCCAACATCCGACGCTTCGAATTGCAGCTGCAGCACAAGCCGCGCTACATCACGCAGGGAGAGCGCGGCGCCGGCTTTGCCGAACTGGCACAGGCCCTGCTGCGCCCCTAAGAGCCTCAGCGCGCCACAACCTTGAGCGCTTGGGGCTCGGCCTGGGCCATGACGGCGCCGGTGATGCCGTTGACCAGCTCCAGGCGCAGCGCGTAGTCATCAGCCGGCGGATTGAGCCAGACCTCGGTCTGCCCGGCCAAAAAGTTCAGCACCTCGGGCTTGCGTCCGGCGCGCTCCAGCACCAGACGGAAGTGCCCGGTGTCGGGCACCTTGGCCCCGACATGCGAGATGTTGTAGCCGCTGGCGTGGAACTGCACGCGGAAGGGCGGACGCAAGGCCTCACCCGCCGGCGGGCTCAGGATCTCGACGCGCGCCGGCCCCGCCAGGCTGGCCGGGTTCACGTCCTTGTTCTGCTTGCTGATGGTCAGCGTCAGCGGCTTGCTGTAGACGAAAAATGGGATGTGGCCCTCGTCGGCCAGCAGCATGCGCAGCTCGTACTTGCCCGGCGGCAGGTTGAGCACGGTCTCCATCTGGCCCTTGCCGAAGTGGATGTACTGCTCGGTAAAGGGCAGCGGCTTGGTGAAGTCCAGCGGCAAGGGCTGGTTCACGAGCAGGTGGTGGTGCCCCGCGCGCCCCGCGGTCTTGCCCGCCGGCACGAGGCCACGCAGGGACAGACCGAAACGCAGCACAAAGGGCGACTCACGGACTTCCTCGTCCTTGAGATTAGTGAAGTAGGACTCGGGGGACCGTGTGGGCGGCAACGTGACCCAGGGATGGGGCACGATCTCGGGCAACTGGGATGCGGCAGCTGCAGGCGCAGCGGTCGCCACCGGTACGAGATGGTGACCCGAATGCTGCGCCTGCGCGGGTTGCAGACCACCCAGCAGGGCGCCGAAGAACATGGGGAAGAGCTTGGCTGTCTTCATGCTTGTTTGACCTGTATCAAGACCGTCGAGGCTAGCAGGAAGAGATGTCCCGCGCATCACACGGATATGGGACCCAGCATGGTGCGTGACAAGAATGTGTCGTACCACCCGGACCACCTACAACCTGGTCAGTTGCTCCTTGACGTGCACGGCTCCGGCACCGTTGGGCGCCAGTTCCAGGTAGGTCCTATAGGCCTTGGCCGCCCGGTCTTTCTCACCGGCCTTTGCCCAGGCATCACCAAGGTTCAGATAGGCCACCGCACGCGACGGATCCATGCGTATCGCGTTTTCGAACCAGCGCGCGGCCTCACGGTATTTTTCCTGCCGGTAATAGACGAAGCCCAAGTTGTTAGCCGCCAGAGCGAAATCGGGGCGCAGCTTGAGCGCTTCGGTGAACTGGACCTCGGCCTGCTCGTACAGCTTTTCTCGGTAGAGCTGCAGACCGCGGTCATTTGCCCGCTGGGCCTGCTGGCGCATGGATTGCGGTACAGCCGCTGGCGGCACAATCTGCTGCTCGCGCCCTTGCAGGTCCTTGATCACCACGGGCGCAGGTGCGGCTGGCTTGTCGCCCGTCGCGACCATCACTGTCGCAGCCGCAGGTCGCGTAGCGTCGAGCTTGCTGTTCAAGGCAATCGCGTCGTTTGGCAGTTGATTGGTCTGCGCGCTGAGGAATTCGTTCTCTACCGGCAATTCGAATACGAAGTCGCCGCCTTCCGAACCTGGCAGGCTGCCGAATGCTGGCGTCTGACTGGACACGGAAGACACGGCAGGAGCGACATAAGCCGCCAACTCCGTGGCCGTGATGATGCCGTCGCCATTAAGGTCACCCTTGCCGTTCAGGCCCTGCAGCAGCGTCCAAGTGAAGACGGAGTGCCCATTGGGCCCGCCATCAGCCACCAGCTGATCAGCCCCCCCCGCTGTCAGCATCTGGCGACCTATACGTTTGTTGTTGTCGCGCAGGAAGCTGCTCAAACCGGCGCCGCGCGTGAGCCCCAGGCCGCTATAGCAAGCGTCCATGACAAACAGCACGTGCTTGGCCGTCACGCTTTCGGCAATGTTCTGCAATTCCGTCATCGGGATGGAGTCCGTGGCAATCTGCTCGGGGTCGGAATCGACTGGAATCACATAGCCCAGATCGCGCCCGGAACTCAGACGCCGCGTTGCACCGTGGCCGGCAAAGAAGACGAACAGCCGGTCGTTTTTCTTCATGCCACCATGGAGCAGCTTGTCATGGAAGACCGACAGAATGCGAGCGCGCGTGGCCTCGCCGTTTTCCAGAGTCATCACATGGTCCGGCTGGAAACCGAACTTCTGGATCAGCACCTCCCGCACGGCACGGGCATCCCGCACTGCGTGTTGCAGCTTGGGCCATTTGGCGTAATCGTCGATGCCGATAACGATGGCCCAGGAGCTGCCATAGCTGCCAGCCGTCACGACTGGCGTCGCGGGCGCCTGGACGGACTTGGCCACCGCAAAACCGTTGCCATCCCAGCTGGCGAACTGGTAGCCCTCGGCCACGAGCCGCGACAGGATGCTAGGCAGTGCCTTGACTGTGCGCTCGTGGATGTCGTGAAAGAGCACGATACCGCGGCCCTCCTTCTCCACGGTGTTCAGGACCCGCTGCGTGATGGAGGCTGGCACCGGATCGGCCCAGTCGAGCGAGTCGATATTCCACATGATGGAGCGTAGATGTGCCGACTCCAGCATGGCCAGGCCTTCGGCGTTGCGCGCGCCATAGGGGAAGCGGAACAACGGCGAACGACGCTTATCGACCGCCTTGAGCAGTTCGTCCGTGTGCAGGATCTCCGCCTTGAGCTCGTCGCCGCTGCGCTTGGACAGCTGCGCATGGGTCTGGCTGTGGTTCGCCAGCACATGCCCAGCGGCCAGCAGCTGGCGGCTCACCTCGGCACGGGCGCCGAGCCTGGGCTTGCCGTCGCTGCCAAGGCTGCCCAAGTTGTTGCCCACCTGGAAGAAAACCGCCGGCACGCCATACTGTTTGAGGATGGCCGAAATCTCCGCGGTATAGGTTCCGTGTGGGCCATCGTCGAAGGTCAGCACCAAGGTCTTGGGTGGCAGGCTGAGACCATAGACCTCGCCATCCTCTTCGTATTTCGGCTTGCCGGTATTCGACCGATAAGGCATCACGACGCCGTGGTCCTTGAGGATCTGCTCGCGACTGTAGCGTTTCTTTAGGCTGGCCACATAGTCGGCCCAGCGCTCGCGCTTGAGCTCAATGGCACGGGTTTCAAAACGACCAAAAACCTGCCGGATCTCCTTTTCGTAATTGCGCTCGATCTCGGCCAGCGCATCAAGGTCTTCGCTGATACGCTTGTGCAGCTTGATCGCGGGCAGGGAACCATCCCTGGCGACGATGCCCTGCAGGCTACGCAAGACTTCGCGGAAGGCCAGGCGGTCGGCGTCGTAGAGGTCGGGATCGCTCTCCACGTAATCAAGTAGGCTGCCCAGCAGCGTCTGTCGCGGGACGGGTGAGGAAGCCGCACCGCTTTCGAACAGGGCTACCAGCTCAGCCGCGCGCTTGAGGTTGTCATGGAACAGGCTGAGGCCAGCCTGGTTGGCGTGCTCACGCTCGGCCGCGGAGAGCTTCTCCTCCTCCGCCAGCAGAACGATGATCTTGCGATAGCCTGTCAGCAACTCGCGTAGACCACTCATGACCTGCGCGCTCACTACAGGATCGATCGACACGACGGCTGCCGCCGGCTCGGGTGCACCGGGCGCACTTGTGGGCATGCTCCGCCCCATCATCCACGCGCCGCCCGCCAGGACCACGCCAGCTACCACCAGGGCGACCGCCCACAGCCGCTTGAATTTCATGTGCCTCCCTTTCAGGCTTTACTGCCGCACGCCAGCCCGTGCAGGGCCAGACTGGCGTGCGAAGAATAACCCAGGGCAGGCCGTCCTAGTTATCCAATGCTGCCGTGATCAACCTTGTGGACAAGTCGTGGAACAAGTCGCGCAGACCGCGCCAGCATTGGGCTGGCACGGTCTGCCTGTTAGACGGGCAGCCTACGGAATGCTGGCCCTTCAGGCACGCGCGAGCACTGGCCCCAGGGCCTGCCCCGTGTGCGTCCCCAGGCGCACCACCTCCTCGGGGGGTGCCGAGGCCACGATGCGGCCACCCTCCTTGCCGCCCTCCGGGCCCAGGTCCACGATCCAGTCGGCTTCGGCGATCACGTCCAGATCGTGCTCGATCACGACCACGCTGTGGCCGCCGTCCACCAGGCGGTGAAGCACGCGGATGAGCTTGTCCACGTCGGCCATGTGCAGGCCCACGGTGGGTTCGTCCAGCACGTAGAGCGTGTGCGGGGCCTTCTGGCCGCGCCGCCCCACCTCGTCACGCACCTTGCTGAGTTCGGTCACCAGCTTGATGCGCTGGGCCTCGCCGCCCGAGAGCGTGGGCGAGGGCTGGCCCAGGGTGAGGTAGCCCAAGCCGACGTCCTTGAGCAGCTGCAGCGGATGCGCGATGCTGGGCATGGCGGCGAAGAAGTCCACCGCCTCGTCCACCTCCATCTGCAACACGTCGCCGATGCTCTTGCCGCGCCAGGTGACGGCCAGGGTCTCGGGATTGAAGCGCGCGCCCTTGCAGGACTCGCAGAGCACCTTCACGTCGGGCAGGAAGCTCATCTCGATGGTGCGCACACCCTGGCCTTCACAGCTGGGGCAGCGGCCTTCGCCGGTGTTGAAGCTGAAGCGCCCGGCCGCGTAGCCGCGTGCCTTGGCCTCCAGCGTCTCGGCAAAGAGCTTGCGGATGGTGTCCCAGAAACCGATGTAGGTGGCCGGGCAACTGCGCGGCGTCTTGCCGATGGGGGTCTGATCCACCTCGAGCACGCGGTCCACGGCCTCGTAGCCGCTCACGCCCGCGCAGCCGCTCCAGTCCACGCCGCGCGCCAGAGAATCGCGCCCAGCCTTGGTCGCACGCTTGGCCACCACCGCGGCCACATTGGCCAGCAGCACATCGCGCGCCAGCGTCGACTTGCCCGAGCCGCTGACGCCGGTCACGGCCACCAGGCGCTTGAGCGGCAGCTTCGCTGTGACCTGCTGCAGGTTGTGCAGGCTGGCGCCCTCGACCGTGAGCCACTGCAAATCCTTGGCCTTGACGTCGCGGCGCGGCTGCAGCGGGTGCTTCATGGCGTGCAACAGGTAGCGGCCGGTCTGCGAGTCATCGGCCTGCGTGAGGTCGCTCACCGAGCCCTGCGCCACCAAGCGGCCACCACGCTTGCCAGCGCTCGGGCCGATGTCGATCAGATGGTCCGCACGGCGGATCGTGTCCTCGTCATGCTCCACCACCACCAGGGTGTTGCCGCGCTCGCTGAGCGTGTGCAGCGCGTCGAGCAGGATCTGGTTGTCGCGCGCGTGCAGGCCGATGGTGGGCTCGTCCAGCACGTAGCACACGCCCTGCAGGTTGCTGCCCAGCTGCGCGGCCAGGCGGATGCGCTGCGCCTCGCCGCCACTGAGCGTGGGCGCGCCACGGTCCAGCGTGAGGTAACCCAGGCCCACCTGCTCGAGGAATTCGAGGCGGCTCTTGATTTCAGGAATCAGGTCGCGCGCAATATCGTTTTCACGCTGGCTCAGGCGGCCGATCACCTGCAAGGTCTCGACCCATGCCCGCACATCGCTGACGCTCAGGCGCGCGATCTCGGCGATGCCCACGCCGTTGAACTTCACGGCGCGCGCGGTGGCGTTCAGGCGGGTGCCCTCGCAGGTCGGACAGGCCACGTCGGCCACGTCCTCGACCTCCGGTTCGGCAAAGGTCTGCTCGCGGCCCTTCTCCTTGTCGTCGCGCACCGAATCGTCAAGCGCCTTGCGCTGTTCCTTGCTGAGCTTGACGCCCGTGCCCACGCAGTCCGGGCACCAGCCGTGCTTGCTGTTGTAAGAGAAGAGGCGCGGGTCCAGCTCGGCGTAGGAGGTGGCGCAGACCGGGCAGGCGCGCTGGGTGGAGAACGCCTGCAGCGTGCCGATGCGCGCGGTGGATTCACCGCTCTTCATGGCCTCCTGCAGGCCGCCCAGGTTGCTGAGCACATGCAGCACGCCCTTGCCGTGCTCGAGCGCTGTCGTCAGCGCCAGGCGCAGCGCCGCCTCATTCTCGGGACTGACCAGCAGGCTGGCCACAGGCAGCTCGATGGTGTGTTCCTTGAAGCGGTCGATGCGCGGGAAGCCCTGGGTAGGCAGGAAGTTGCCGTCCACGCGCAGGTGGGTGTAGCCGCGCGGGCGCGCCCATTCGGCGAGTTCGGTGTACACGCCCTTGCGGTTCATCACCAGCGGCGCGAGCAGGCCGATCTCCTGGCCCTTGAACTGCTTCATGAGCTGGGCCAGGATGCTCTCGGGCGTCTGCGGCGCCACAGCCGCGCCGTCGTGGATGCAATGCTGCACACCCAGCTTGACGTACAGCAGGCGCAGGAAGTGCCAGACCTCGGTGGTCGTTCCCACCGTGGACTTGCGGCCGCCGCGGCTCAGGCGCTGCTCGATGGCCACCGTGGGCGGGATGCCGTAGACCGCGTCCACCTCGGGTCGGCCCGCGGGCTGCACGATGCTGCGCGCGTAGGCGTTGAGCGATTCGAGGTAGCGGCGCTGCCCTTCGTTGAACAGGATGTCGAAGGCCAGCGTGGACTTGCCCGAGCCGCTGACTCCCGTGATGACGTTGAACTTGCCGCGCGGGATATTGACCGACAGCGCCTTGAGGTTGTGCTCCTTGGCGTTGACGATCTGGATGTCGTTGCTCAGATCCGCACGCTTGGGCGCGGGTTTGTGGCCCGGCGTGAAGGCCGAGCCCAGATAACGCGCCGCGCCTTCCTGCACCGCCTGCGCTTCGCCCATGGCCAGCGCGTATTCGCGCAGGGCACGGCCCGTGTGGCTGCTAGGGTGCTCACGCAGTTCCTCGGGTGTGCCCACGGCCACCACCTGGCCACCGGCCTCGCCGCCCTCAGGGCCGAGGTCGATGAGCCAGTCGCTGGCGCGCATCACGTCCAGGTTGTGCTCGATCACCAGCAGCGAGTGCCCGGCGTCGAGCAGCTTGCGCAGCGCGCGCATGAGCTTGGCGATGTCGTCAAAGTGCAGGCCCGTGGTGGGCTCGTCGAACAGAAAGAGCGTGCCCTTCTTCGCCAGAGTCTGCTTGCTGGCGCTCGCGCTTTTCGCGGCCTCGGCCAGGAAGCCCGCGAGCTTGAGGCGCTGCGCCTCGCCGCCCGAGAGAGTGGGCACGGGCTGGCCCAGGCGCACGTACTCCAGGCCCACGTCCACGATGGGCTGCAGGGCGCGGATCACCTCGCGGTCGCTCGCAAACAGGCCCGCAGCCTCGCTGACGGTCAGCTCCAGCACGTCGGCCACATTGAGCAGACGCCCACCGCGCTCCACCGTGATCTCCAGGATCTCGGGACGGAAACGTTTGCCGTCGCAGTCCGGGCAGCGCAGGTAGACGTCGCTGAGGAACTGCATCTCCACATGCTCGAAGCCCGAGCCGCCGCAGGTGGGGCAGCGGCCGTCGCCGCTGTTGGCGCTGAACTTGGCCGCGGTGTAGCCGCGCTGGCGCGAGAGCGGCGCGTTGGCATAGATCTCGCGGATCGCGTCCCAGGCGCCCACATAACTCACAGGGTTGGAACGCGCGGTCTTGCCGATGGGCGACTGGTCCACGAAGACCACGTCGGCCAGCTGCTCGGCACCGAGCAGGCGGTCATGCAGGCCTGGCGTTTCCGTGGCCCGGCCGAAATGGCGCATGAGCGCGGGCGCCAGCACGTCCTGGATCAGCGTGGACTTGCCCGAGCCCGAGACGCCGGTCACGCAGACCAGGCGCCCCAGGGGAATATCGACCGAGACGTTCTTGAGGTTGTGCTCGCGCGCACCTTCAAGAATGAGACGCGGTGTGTTCTCGGCCACCATGCGCTTGAAGCCCATACCGATCTGCTTGCGCGCGCCCAGGTAGGCGCCGGTCAGGGTGTCGGCCTTGCGCAAGTCTTCCGTGCTGCCGTCGAAGACGATCTGCCCGCCGCGCTCGCCCGGGCCCGGGCCCATGTCGATCATGCGGTCGGCCGCAAACATCACGGCTGGGTCGTGCTCCACCACTACCAGGGTATTGCCAGCGTCGCGCAGGCGCTGCATCGCCTCGATGATGCGGTGCATGTCGCGCGGGTGCAGACCGATGCTGGGCTCGTCCAGCACGAAGAGCGTGTTGACCAGCGAGGTGCCCAGGGCCGTCGTGAGGTTGATGCGCTGCACCTCACCGCCGCTGAGCGTGCGGCTCTGGCGGTCCAGCGTGAGGTAGCCGATGCCCACGTCGCAGAGGTAGCGCAGACGGGTGGTGATTTCCTCGAACAACAGCTTGAGGGCCTGCGCCTCGCCCTCGCCGTGGGTGGGCAGGCTCAATTCGCGCGCGCGGATGCGGTCGAAGAAGTCGCGCAGCTTGTCCAGCGGCATGAGCATGAGGTCGTGCAGACAGAGCCCGGGCAGGGCTTCGAGCTGCGCGCGCGTCCATTGCGTGCCGGCGGGCAGGAAGCGCTTCTCGGGGGCCAGCACGGCGTCGGCGTCTTCCTTGCTGCCGATGCGCCAGAGCAGGCTCTCGGTCTTGAGGCGCGCGCCGTTGCAGGTTTCGCAAGGCGTGTAGCTACGGTACTTGGACAGCAGCACGCGGATGTGCATCTTGTACGCCTTGCTCTCGAGGTACTCGAAGAAGCGTTTGATGCCGTACCACTGCTGGTTCCACTTGCCCTTCCAGTTGGGCGAGCCGTAGATGACCCAGTCCTTCTGCTCCTGCGTGAGCTTGTTCCAGGCCGTGTCGCGCGGAATGCCTGCCGCCTCGGCGTGGCGCATGAGGTCGTCCTGGCATTCGGCCCAGGCCGGGGTCTGGATGGTCTTGATGGCGCCGGCGCGCAGCGTGAGCTTGTCGTTCGGGATCACCAGACCGTAGTCCACCCCGATCACCCGGCCAAAGCCGCGGCAGACCTCGCAGGCGCCCACAGCCGAGTTGAAGGAGAACATGGACGGGATGGGATCGGCGTAGCGCAGGTCGCTGTCCGGACAGTGCAGGCCCGTGGAGAACCTCCAGATCTCGGGCTCACCCTCGTCCTGCAGACGGTAGACGTTGAGTCGCCCGCTGCCGCGTTTCAATGCCACCTCGATGGCTTCGACCACGCGCGCGCGCTCGGTACCGGCGAGGCGGAAACGGTCCGCCACCACATCGAGCATCTTGCGCGGCCCCGCCGGTGTGGCAACCTCGCGCTCGGCCTGCACGCGCGTGAAGCCGCTGGCCGAGAGCCACTGCTCGATCTCCTCGCGGCTGGTGTTGCCCGGCAGCTCGACCGGGAAGGTCAGCACCAGGCGCGGGTCTTGCGCCGCCTCGGCGCGCTGTTGCAGCTCGGCGTAAATGCTGTCAGCGCTGTCGTGCCTGACGGGCTGGGCCGTCTGGCGATCGAAGAGCTGGGCCGCGCGCGCGTAGAGCAGCTTGAGGTGGTCGTTGAGCTCGGTCATCGTGCCGACCGTGGAGCGCGAGGAACGCACCGGATTGGTCTGGTCGATGGCGATGGCCGGGGGCACGCCCTCCACGCGGTCCACGGCGGGCTTGTCCATGCGATCCAGGAACTGGCGCGCATAGGCGCTGAAGGTCTCGACATAGCGCCGCTGACCCTCCGCGTACAGCGTGTCGAACACCAGGCTGGACTTGCCCGAGCCGCTGGGCCCGGTGACCACCGTGAGCTCCCCTGTGCGGATATCCAGATCGAGGTTCTTGAGGTTGTGCTGACGCGCGCCGCGGATGCGGATGCTTCCCTGGGTCATGGTGGCTCTCGCTGCTAAAGGCCCGAACATTCTAGGAGCAAGCGCAAGCCTGCTAAGTCGTAGGGCCGTAATCTGGCCGTAGGGCGACGGGCATAGAATGCCCTCCGTCGTTGGTCAGCAGAGGTAGCTGAAATGAGAAAACTACGTATCGCGGCAGCCCTGCTGGGCCTGCTGCTGGGCCTCCATGTGCAGGCGCAGATCCTCGTCGGTCAGACCGCCGGTTTCACCGGCACCTCGGCCGTCGGCGTCAAGGAAATCACCGATGGCGCCATGCTCTACATCGACGCGGTCAACGCCAGGGGCGGCGTCAACGGGCAGAAGATCGAGCTGATCCAGCTCGACGACAAGTTCGACCCCAAGCTGGCGGCCGAAAACGCCCGCATCCTGATCGAGCAGCGCAACGTGGTGGCGATGTTCCTCAACCGCGGCACCCCGCACACCGAAGCCATCATTCCCCTGCTGGACCAGCATGGCGTGGCACTGGTCGGCCCCTCGACGGGCGCCATGGTGCTGCACCAGCCGGTGAAGAAGTACGTCTTCAATGTGCGGGCCACCTACCAGCGCGAGGCCGAGAAAGCCATCCAGCACTTGGTCACGATTGGTATCGACCGCATCGCCGTGCTGCATGTCGACGACAGCTTCGGCAAGGACATCCTGGTGGGGGCACAGCGCGGTCTGGAGCAGGCCAAGCTCAAGCCTGTGCTGGTGGCCAAGTACGACCGAACCAAGCCCGACTTCTCCACCGTCGCGCCGGCGCTGGTTCAGGCAAACCCCCAGGCCATCGTGCTGATCGCCTCCGGCGTCGCCGCAGCAGACGCGGTCAAGGCCATCCGCGCCGCCGGCAGCACGGCCCAGATCGTGACCCAGTCCAACAACGCATCGGGCGGCTTCATCAAGAGCCTGGGCGAGCACGCGCGCGGCGTGATCGTGAGCCAGGTCTTCCCGCAGTCGCTGACCTATCCCTTGGTCAAGGAAGCCGGCGACCTGGCTCGCGCCAAGGGCCTGACCGAAGTCACCCCGGCCATGCTGGAGGGATTTGCCGCCGCCAAGGTGCTGGTCGAGGGCCTGCGTCGCGCCGGCGACAAGCCCACACGCGTACGGGTGCACGCCGCGCTGGAGAGCTTCAGCAAGTTCGACATCGGGGGGCTGGAGGTCAACTTCAGCGCCAAGGACCACTCGGGCCTGGATTTCGCCGACCTGTCCATCATCACCAGCGACGGCCGCTTCCGGCGCTGAGCGGTCGCGCCCTGCTTTGGTGCCCCGGGGATCGGGTCCCGGGACAGGATTCCCTTGCCTTCGAGGTGGGAATTTGGGCATACACTCCGCGGACAAGACCCCGTCCGAGGAGACACGATGCGGCACTACAGAACCCTAGGCATCGCTTTGTTGGCGCTGGCCAGCCTGAGCAGCCACGCCCAGATCCTGATCGGCCAGACCGCCGGCTTCACCGGCATCGTGGCCGCCGGAGTGAACGAGACCACCGAGGGCGCCAAGCTCTACATCGATGCGGTCAACGCCAAGAGCGGCGTCAGCGGCCAGAAGATCGAGCTGATCTCGCTGGACGACAAGTTCGACCCCAAGCTGGCGGCTGAGAACGCCCAGAAGCTGATCGACCAGAACGTGGTGGCCCTGTTTCTCAACCGCGGTACGCCGCACACGGAAGCCATCATGCCCTTGCTGGACAAGCATGGCGTGCCCCTGATTGGCCCCTCCACCGGCGCCATGGTCCTGCACCAGCCCGTGAAGAAATATCTCTTCAACGTGCGCGCCACCTACCAGCGCGAAGCCGAAAAAGCCATCCAGCACCTGGCCACCATCGGCATCACGCGCATCGGCCTGCTGCAGACCGATGACAGCTTTGGCGCCGACTCGGTGCAGGGCGCTCTGCGCGGCCTCGAGAAGGCCCAGCTCAAGCCCCTGTTCCTGGAAAAGCTCGACCGCGCCAAGCCCGACATTGAGCGCCTGACGGCGCGGGTCATGCAGGAACAGCCCCAGGCCGTCATCTTCATCGCCTCGGGGGCCACCGTGGTGGCGGGCGTCAAGGCCATGCGCGCGGCAGGCTCCGTGGCCCAGGTGGTCACACTGTCCAACAACGCCTCAGGCGGCTTCATCAAACAGCTGGGCGAACAGGCGCGCGGCGTGATCGTGACCCAGGTCTTTCCACAGTCCGTCTCTTACGGTCTGGTCAAGGAGGCCCAGGACCTGGCACGCGCCAAGGGCATCAACGAAGTGAGCCCGGCCATGCTCGAAGGCTTTGCCGCGGCCAAGGTGCTGGTCGAGGGCCTGCGCCGCGCCGGCCCTAAGCCCACGCGCGAGCGCATCCAGGCCGCCCTTGAAAGCCTCAACAAGTTCGACATCGGCGGGCTGGAAGTCAACTTCAGCCCGCAGGACCACAGCGGCCTGGACTTCGCCGACCTGTCCATCATCACGGCCGACGGACGCTTCCGCCGCTGATCCCGGAGTGCCGGCGCGGACTCAGCGCGCGGCCGAGGCGGGCGGCGCCGGCGTATGCACGGCGTCGGCGCCGTGCTTCTCGCCCCCCATGTCCAGCTGGTCCCCTCCCTGGATGATGACGAACAGGGCCAGGGCCGCAAACACGATGAAGCCGATGATGATTTTCCACATGATGTATTCCTTGGGCAGCACTCAATGAGAAAGGCCCTCGCGGGAGGGCCTGCCCTGCCCCGGCAGGCCGGGACAGGGACGCAGCGGCAGACGCTGGATCAGTCGTTGGCGTAGATGTCCACGTCCTTGGTTTCCTTGATGAACAAGGTGCCGATGACGACCGTCATGCCGGCGATGATGATCGGGTACCAGAGGCCGTTGTACATATTGCCGGTCTGCGCCACGATGGCGAAGGCCGTCGTGGGCAGCAAGCCGCCGAACCAGCCGTTGCCGATGTGATAGGGCAGCGACATGGAGGTGTAGCGGATGCGTGTGGGGAACAGCTCCACCAGCATGGCCGCGATCGGGCCATAGACCATGGTGACCAGGATCACCAGATAGGTCAGGATGGCAACGACCATGAACTTGTCCACCTTCGCCATGTCCGCCTTGGCCGGGTAGCCATGTTGCTTCAGAGCGGCAGTCACAGCCTGCTTGAACTCGGCATCCTTGGCCTTGGCCTCATCGACCGAGATGCCGTGGCTGGTGTAGGAAGCAATGGTCTGCTCACCGATCTGGATGCGGGCCGGGCCCGACTCCTTGACGTTGGTATAGCTGACCGAGTTGGCGGCCAGGACCTGCTTGGCGATATCGCAGGAGCTCGTGAACTTCGCCGTACCCGTCGGGTTGAACTGGAAGGAGCACTCGCTCGGATCGGCATAGACCACGACCTTGCTCTTCTGCTGCGCGGCGTACAGGTCCGGGTTGGCCGCCTTGGTCAGCGCTTCAAAGACGGGGAAGTAGGTCAGCACGGCCAGCAGACAGCCCGCCATGATGATGGGCTTGCGGCCGATGCGGTCCGACAGCGCACCGAAGACGATGAAGAAGGGTGTGCCGATCAACAGGGAGACGGCAACGTAGATGTTGGCAGCCGCGCCGTCGACCTTGAGCGCTTGCGTCAGGAAGAACAGCGCGTAGAACTGCCCCGAGTACCAGACCACGGCCTGGCCCGCCGTCAGACCGACCAGCGCCAGGATCACGATCTTGAGGTTCTTCCACTGACCGAAGGATTCCGTCAGCGGTGCTTTCGAGGTCTTGCCCTCGGCCTTCATCTTGGCGAAGGCCGGCGACTCGTTCATGGACAGACGGATCCACACCGAGATGGCCAGCAGCAGGATGGAGACCAGGAAGGGAATGCGCCAGCCCCATTCGGCAAACGCCGCCTCGCCAAGGACCGTGCGCGTGCCCAGGATGACCATGAGCGAGAGGAACAGACCCAGCGTGGCCGTCGTCTGGATCCAGGCGGTGTAGAGGCCGCGCTTGCCGTGGGGCGCGTGCTCGGCCACATAGGTGGCCGCGCCGCCGTACTCACCGCCCAGGGCCAAGCCCTGCAGCAGGCGCAGCCCGATCAGGATGATGGGCGCAGCCACGCCGATGCTGGCGTAGGTCGGCAGGATGCCCACGATGAACGTGGACAGGCCCATGATCAGGATCGTGACCAGGAAGGTGTACTTGCGACCGATCATGTCGCCCAGGCGGCCGAACACGATGGCACCGAAGGGGCGCACGATGAAACCGGCGGCAAAGGCCAGCAGCGCAAAGATGAAGGCCGAGCCCGCATCGAGACCGCTGAAGAACTGTTTGGCGATGATGGCTGCCAGCGAGCCGTAAAGATAGAAGTCGTACCACTCGAAAACCGTGCCGAGCGATGAGGCGAAGATGACTTTCTTCTCCTCGGGGGTCATGGGCCTGTCGGCCGCGGCGTGAACCATGCTGTGTCTCCTGAATAAGCCAATCCCCGACACGGGGATCAGTCTTCATTCTTGAAGACCGCACTGACCCAGCTCTGACGCGCAGCCAACAGGGACTGACGCAGGCCTGACCTTCAGCTGACCTGATTCAAGCGAACACCGCCTGCACTCGCGTCACCGGCGCTGCGAATCAGGCACGCACTCACGCCGCGTCGCCGACCTGCGGGCGCCAGCCCGGACCATCGAACCAGGCATCGCCTTCCAGGTAGCGGCGCAGCATGGCCAGGCTGTCGTAACCCCAGAACATGCGCCCGTCCACCGCGAAAGATGGCACGCCGAAGGCACCGGCTGCGATGGCCTCGTCGGTGTTGGCGCGCAAGCGGTTCTTCACCGCCTCATCCTCGGGCGCGCGTGGCGGCGCCAACTGCTCACGCAGGGCCTGCAGGCGCTGCGGGTCCACCGCATCGAGCCCGCCCTGCCAGACGTGGCGCAACAGCGTCTCGCAGACATAGCGGTTCGGGTCACCCGCGTCGGCACAGGCGATGGCCAGCCGCAGCAGGGGCAGCGGATTGAAGGGATGGACCGACGGCATCTGCAGCGGCACCCCATGCGCGTGGCCCAGCCACTGCACATGCCGGTAGGTCCAGGTCCGCTTGGCCGGCACCTCGGCCGGACCCAGCAGGGCGTGATGGCGCAGCATGGCCCCCAGCAGCACGGGACGGTAGACCACCGAGTAGCTCAGGCCCATCAGCGCCTCGGGCAGTTTCTCGAAAGCCAGGTGGCTGTAGGGCGAGATGAAGTCCAGGTAGAAGGTGATCTGCTTCACGGTGCATCTCCTCGTTCTGCGGCCGGCAGACGCGCCGCGCGTTGCTCAATCTGCGCCCAGATGGCGCGCTTGCCCTCGTCGTCCAGCCTGGACCACGCCGTGATTTCTTCCAGCGTGCGCAGGCAGCCCTGGCACAGGCCGGTGGCGATCTCCAGACGACAGACCGAGATGCAGGGCGAAGGCAGATCACACGCCTTGCGCTGGGCGCGTACTGCCTGTTTGGCCAGCCACTCCATCCTGTTCACCCGCGCTTGTTGAGGACGGCCGTGGCCACACGCGAGTTGGGCTTGCGGCCCAGCGCGGCACTGATATACACGCCTGCATCCACCAGTTTGTCGAGGTCGATCCCGGTGTCGATGCCCAAGCCTTGCAACAGATAGACCAGATCCTCCGTCGCCACATTGCCGGTGGCGCCCTTGGCATAAGGGCAGCCGCCCAGACCCGCTGAGGAGGACTGGAAGTTCCACACCCCCATCTCGAGTGCGGCATAGGCGTTGGAGAGGGCCTGCCCATAGGTGTCGTGGAAATGGCCCGAGACGTGATCGATGTCGAAGTGCGCCAGCGTGGCCTCGATGGCACGCTGCACCTTGAGCGGCGTGCCCACACCGATGGTGTCGGCCACGTCCACGCGCTGCACGCCGATGTCCTTCATCAGCCCGGCCAGCATGCCCACGCGCGCGGGCGCCACCTCCCCCTCATACGGGCAGCCCACGGTGCAGCTCATGGCGCCGCGCACACGGATGCCGGCCGCCAGCGCCGCCTCGACCACGGGGGCGAAACGCTCGATGCTTTCGGCGATCGAGCAGTTGATGTTCTTCTGGCTGAAGGCCTCGCTGGCCGCACCGAAGACCACGATCTCGTCGGGCTTGGACAGCACGGCCGTTTCCCAACCCTTGAGGTTGGGCACCAGCACCGAGTAGCGCACCCCCGGCTGGCGGGCGATGCCGGCCATGACCTCGGCGTTGTCGCCCATCTGCGGCACCCACTTGGGTGACACAAAGCTGGTGACCTCGATCTCCGTCAGGCCCGCCTCCTGCAGGCGCTGCACGAGCTCGATCTTCACGGCTGCGGGCACGGGCTGCTTCTCGTTCTGCAGGCCGTCGCGCGGGCCGACATCGATGATCTGGACGCGGGTCGGGAAATTCATGTCAGTAGCCTTTGGCGGGGTCCACGATACCCGCAATCGTTTCGCCACGCTCCAGCCGGGCGATCTTGCTCGCGATCTGCGCCACACTCTCGTCGCGCAGGGTGCGTGCCGCCGTGTGCGGGGTGAGGGTGATCTTCGGGTGGCGCCAGAAGGGATGACCGGCCGGCAGAGGCTCCTGCTGGAACACATCCAGCGCCGCGCCGGCCAGCTGGCCGCTGTCGAGCAGAGGGATCAGGTCATCCTCGACCAGATGGGCGCCGCGCGCCACATTGATCACATAGGCCCCCGGCCGCAGCAGGGAAAGCGTCTGGCGGTTCATGATGCCCCGGGTCTCGTCCGTCAGCGGCAGCAGGCAGACCAGCACACGTGTTTCAGCCAGAAAGTCATCGAGTTGTTCCAGCCCCGCGTAACAACGCACACCCGGCACGTCCTTGGCGCTGCGGCTCCAGCCCAGCACCGGAAACTCGAAGGCCTGCACCGCGCGCGCCACGCGCTGGCCCAGCACGCCCAGACCCATGATGCCGACAGGAAAGTCCTCACGCAGACGCGGCTTGCGGAAGGACCATTTGCCCTGCGCCACATCGGCGTCATACCCATCGAACTCGCGGAAATGGCGGATCAGCGCATGCAGCACGTACTCGGCCATCTGCACCGACATGCCAGCGTCGTCCAGGCGCACGAGCTTGGTCGCGGTCGAAAAACGGAGTTGCGTCAGCGCGTCCACGCCCGCGCCCAGGTTGAACAGAGCCTTGAGCTGCGGCTGCTCGTCGAGGAATTGCTGCGGCGGCGCCCAGACCACGGCGTAGTCGCCCGGTGCCGCACCGGGAGTCCAGGCCTCGATGCTGGCTTGCGGCAACGCGGCGCGCAGCGCCGCGAGCCAGGGCTCGGGTTTGAAATCGGTGCCGCAGAAATAGATCTTCATGCGCGGAGCTTAACGGGGCGGGATCGGGCGGGCGGTCACGCCGCGGACAGCTTCAACAACTCGGCCCCCTCGGCCACCTGGTCGCCAGGGGCATAGAGCAGCTCGGCCACCACGCCGTCGCTGGGCGCAGCGATGGTGTGCTCCATCTTCATGGCCTCCATCACGGCCAGCACCTGGCCCTTGGCCACGGTATCTCCGGCCTTGACGGCGAAGGACACCACCTTGCCCGGCATGGGCGCGCTCAGGCGCCCGCCTTCGGCCTGCGTTTCGCCGGCGTGGGCCAGGGCATCGAGCACGGTGATCTGGGTCGCGCCCTGCGGGGTGTAGACGTGCGCCACCTCGCCGCTGCGCTCCACCTGCACCAGGACGCGCTGGCCCGCATACTGCAAGACGATGCCGTCGGCACCCAAGCTGAAGGACAGGGGCGCGGCGACCTCTTCGATCTGCAGGCGCAGGGCGCCGTCGTGCAGGTAGGTCAGCACGGCCGTGTGGCGTTCGCCGTGAAATTCGAGATCGACATGGCGCTGGGTCAGGCCGTGCGAGCGCCAGCCATCACGCCGCGCCCAGGGATCGACCCAGCCCGCGGCCGGCAGCGCCGCCTGTTCCTGCAGCAGCGTCTGGGCCACCACGGCAGCCGCGGCCAGCGGTAGGCCCACCTTTTCCTGATCGAAGAGCACGGCGGCTTCGCGCGTGATCAGTGCGGTGTCCAGATCGGCCTGGGCAAATGAGCGGCTGGCCAGCACATGGCGCAGGAACTGCACATTGGTCTGCAGTCCCACGATGCGTGTGGCCGCGAGCGCGGCATCCAGCCGCGCGAGCGCCTGCTCGCGGGTGTCACCGTGCACGATGAGCTTGGCGACCATGGAGTCGTAGTAGGGGCTGATCGCATCGCCCTGGCGCACGCCGGAGTCGACGCGCACAGCGCTCAAGGCAAACTCGCTGCACGGCGGCAGGGCGTAGACCTGCAGCGCGCCGGTGGCCGGAAGGAACTGCTTGTCGGGGTTCTCGGCGCACAGGCGCGCCTCGATGGCGTGCCCGCGGATCTGCAGCTGCTCCTGCTTCAGCGGCAGCGGTTCACCGGCCGCCACGCGCAGCTGCCACTCCACCAAGTCCAGGCCCGTGATGGCCTCGGTCACCGGGTGCTCGACCTGCAGGCGGGTGTTCATCTCCATGAAGAAAAAGCTCATCTTCCCTTCACGTTGCTCCACGATGAACTCGACCGTGCCCGCGCCCACATAGTTCACGGCACGCGCGGCGGCCACCGCAGCCTCGCCCATCTGCTTTCTCAGCTCGGGCGTCATGCCGGGCGCCGGCGCTTCTTCCAGCACCTTCTGGTGGCGGCGCTGCACCGAGCAGTCGCGCTCAAAAAGGTAGACGCAATGGCCTTGCGTGTCGCCGAAGACCTGGATCTCGATATGGCGCGGACGCGTGACGTACTTCTCGATCAGCACCGCCGCGTCGCCGAAGCTGTTGACGGCCTCGCGCTGGCATGAAGCGAGTGCCGCCGCAAAGTCAGCTGCCTTTTCGACGACGCGCATGCCCTTGCCGCCGCCGCCGGCGCTGGCCTTGATCAGCACGGGGTAGCCGATGCGGTCGGCCTCGCGCTGCAGCAGCTGCGGGTCCTGGTCCGCGCCGTGGTAACCCGGCACCAGGGGCACGCCAGCCTTTTCCATCAGGCGCTTGGACTCAGCCTTCAGGCCCATGGCCAGGATGCTTGATGCCGACGGGCCGATGAAGACCAGGCCCGCCTGGGTACAGGCTTCGGCAAAGGCCTCGTTCTCACTCAGGAAGCCATAGCCCGGGTGGATGGCCTGGGCGCCTGTGGCCTGGGCGGCCTCGATGATGCGCTCCCAGCGCAGGTAGCTCTCGGCCGGCGCACTGCCGCCGATGTGCACGGCCTCGTCGCAGACGGCCACGTGCTTGGCGTTGGCATCGGCGTCGGAATAGACAGCCACGGTGCGGATGCCCAGGCGTTTCGCCGTGGCCGCCACCCGGCAAGCGATTTCACCGCGATTGGCAATCAGGATCTTCTTAAACATGCCGTGCCTCCATCGCGGTGAAACCGCCTGCGTGCGCTGCGCGCACCAAGCCATTGAGCTGCGCTGCTGCGCGGTGATGCCGCTGGTCACCGCGATTGGCAATCAGGATCTTCTTAAACATCGGTCTTCACCTTTCCGAGGTCCAGGTAGGCGGCGGCGGCCGCAGCGGTGGGCTGATCCAGCCGTGGGATGCGACCCAACAGCGGCGCATCCAGACGGGCCGCGATGGCTTCCACATTGCCGTTCGCATGCTCCATGGCCGGGTCCGCTGTGTTGGCCACCCAGCCCACGAGCTTGAGGCCGCGCGCGGCAATGGCCTCGGCCGTCAACAGGGCGTGGTTGATACAGCCCAGGCGCAGGCCGACGACGAGGATG
The DNA here is from genome assembly GCF_027532185.1 of Hylemonella sp. Lineage (GTDB taxonomy): Bacteria > Pseudomonadota > Gammaproteobacteria > Burkholderiales > Burkholderiaceae_C > Hylemonella. Next base: position 993,760 of record NZ_JAPZSV010000003.1, read on the forward strand.
ACGGGCAGGCCCAGCTGGCGCGCCAGGTCCGAGGTGTCGTAGCTGTTGGTCAGCGGCACGCGCCAGCCGCCCACGCCTTCGACCACCACAGCCTCGGCCTGCGCGCGTACCTTTTCGTAGGCCGCGACGATGCGGCGCGGCTCGATGGGCTGGAACTCCAGCGCCGCGGCAATGTGCGGCGCGGCCGGGGTGCGGAAGAGATAGGGCGTGGTCAGTTCGCGCGGCAGCTTGAGCGGCGCGGCCGCGTAGAGGAAATCCACGTCCTCGTTGCGCAGCACGCCCTCGCGCTCTTCGGCCCCGGCGGCCACAGGCTTCATGCCGGCCGCGCGCACGCCGGCCTGCCCCAGGGCATGGAGCAGCGCGCCGCTGACGAGGGTCTTGCCGATCTCGGTATCGGTGCCGGTGACGAAGCAGGAAAAGGCAGGCATTCAGGATTCTTTCGCAAGGGTGTGCAGCGCGTCCAGCAAACGCGCCACGTCGTCATGGGTATGGGTGGCCGAAAGCGTGATGCGCAGGCGTGCCGTGCCCGCAGGCACGGTGGGCGCGCGGATGGCCGAGACCCAGAGGCCCTGCTCCAGCAGGGCCTGGGCGGCGGCCAGGACTTCGGCATTGCCGCCGATGACCAGAGGCTGGATGGGCGTTGCCGAGGCCAGGCGTTTCCACCCCGCGTGCAAGGGCATCCCGCTCAGCTGGTGCTGCAGCAGCTCCAGCTGAGCACGGCGCTGCTGGCCTTCGCGGCTGTCGATGAGCGCCACGCTGGTGAGCAGCGCATGGGCCAGGGCGGGCGCGGCAGCTGTGGTGTAGATGTAGGGGCGTGCGCGCTGCACCAGCCAGTCGATCACGGTGGCGTGCGCGGCCACAAAGGCACCGCTGACGCCCGCGGCCTTGCCCAGCGTCCCCATGTAGACCAGCTGCGGGGATGTCAGGCTGAAATACTCCAGCGCGCCACGGCCGTGCTCGCCGAGCACGCCGAAGCCGTGCGCATCGTCCACGAGCAGCCAGGCGCCGTGACGCTCGCACAGCGCCAGGATCTGCGGCAGCGGTGCGATGTCGCCGTCCATGCTGAAGACGCTGTCGGTCACGACGATCTTCGTCTTGGCGCTGCTTACCGCCAACGCCGCCTCCAGAGCGGGCACGTCGTTGTGGGCATAGACCGTGACCTTGGCGCGCGCCAGGCGCGTGCCATCGATGATGGACGCGTGGTTGAGTGCGTCGGAAAAGATCTCGGCCTCGCCCGGCGTGGCCGCGGCCAGGGCCGTGAGCACGGCAAGATTGGCCATGTAGCCCGTGCTGAGGTAAAGGGCACGCGGCTGCAGCAGATGCGGCGCCAGGAAATCGGCCAGACGTTCTTCGAGTTCCTCATGGGCTTTCGAGTGCCCGCTGACCAGGTGCGAGGCCCCGCTGCCCGCGCCGTAGAGGCGCGCTCCTTCCTGCAGCGCCGCGGTGACGCGCGGGTCTGCGGCCAGGCCCAGGTAGTCGTTGCTGTTGAAGCTCAGCACGCGCCGCCCGTCCACGACGGTGTGCGGCGCACAGGCCGCTTCGGCCGTGCGACGGCGGCGGCGCAGGCCCTGGGTGTCGAGTTGCTCGATCTGCGCCTGCAGCACGTCGATCAGCGCAGTCATGCCATCACCTCCTCGAAGGTGGCGCGGGTGCGCTGCGCGAGCTGTTCGATCTCGCCATCGTTCAGCACATAAGGCGGCATCAGGTAGACCGTGCGGCCGATGGGACGCAGCAGCAAACCACGCTGCAGGGCGGCCGTGAAGAAACGGCGCGAGAAGGTGGCGGCCCGCTCCGGATCGTCAAGCATGGCGTCGAAGGCCCAGATCATGCCGCGCCGGCGGACATGCCGGACACGCGCGTCCTGCGCCAACGGCTGCAGGGCCGCCGTGAGCTGCGCGGCCTTGGCGCGGTTGGTCTTCAGCACCTCGTCCTGCGCAAAGATATCCAGCGTGGCCAGGGCCGCACGGCAGGCCAGCGGGTTGCCGGTGTAGGAATGCGAATGCAGGAAACCGCGCGTGACGTCGGGGTCGTAGAAGGCCTGGTAGATGCGGTCGCGGGTCATCACCAGCGACAGCGGCAGGTAACCGCCACTGATGCCCTTGGACAGGCAGAGGAAGTCAGGCCAGATACCCGCTTGTTCGCACGCGAAGAAGCTGCCCGTGCGCCCGCAGCCCACGGCGATCTCGTCGGCAATCAGGTGCACTTGGTACTGGTCACAGAGGGCGCGCACAAGACGCAGGTACTCGGGGTCGTGCATGGCCATGCCGGTGGCGCACTGCACCAGGGGCTCGACGATGACCGCCGCCACCTTGCCCGCGCGCGCCTGCAGCAGCGCCTCGAGCGCTGCGGCCGCACGGCGCGCCACGTCAGCCACGCTCTCACCGTCGCGGGCCAGCCTGGCATCCGGGGAAGCCACCACATGGGCGCGCTGGATCAGCGGGCCGTAGGCGTCGCGGAACAGGGCCACGTCGGTCACCGCCAGCGCGCCGAGGGTCTCCCCGTGGTAGCTGCCCGCGAGGCAGACGAATTCCTGCTTGTCGCTCTGGCCGCTGTTGCGCCAGTAGTGAAAACTCATCTTGAGCGCGATCTCCACGGCCGAAGCGCCGTCGGAGGCGTAGAAGCAGTGACCGAGCACCCCACCGGTGAGTGCCGACAGACGCTCGGACAGCTCCACCACGGGTTGGTGCGTGAAGCCCGCCAGCATGGCGTGCTCCAGCCGGTCGAGCTGGTCCTTGAGCGCGGCATTGATGCGCGGATTGGCGTGGCCGAAGAGGTTGACCCACCAGGAGCTGATGCCGTCCAGGTACTCGCGCCCTTGCGTGTCGATCAGCCAGGGCCCGCGGCCGTGGCTGACAGGAATCAGCGGCACGGTTTCGTGATGCTGCATCTGCGTGCAGGGGTGCCAGACGCTGCGCAGGCTACGCGCGACCCAGTCGTCTTGGGCGGGGGGGGACATCGTCATACGCTCGAAATCATCAGCAAAGGGCCCGCATTCTGACAGCTCAGCCCGCAGGCCGCGTCTGCTCCTGCTGCAGCATGTAGACCCAGTCCAGTTCGGGCGCGGCGTGGCCGCAGGCTGTCAGCGCCGCCGTGATCTGGCCGCGGTGGTGGGTGCCGTGGTTGAACACATGTCCCAGGGTCGCGGCAAACGGCAGCACGGCCGCCGTGCCGCGCATGGTTGTGTACTCGATCATCCCGGCGTAGCGCTCCACCGGGAGGCTGTCGACCAGATCGCACCAGCGCTCGGCGTCGCGCAACAGCGCGGCCCTCAAGGCCGAACGGTCCGTTTCCAGTTCGTCGGACAACTGCACGTCGCGCGGCGACACGCCCTCGGCGAATCGCCGATACCAGACGCGCGCGCTGGCAACCAGCAGGTGGTTGAGCGTGCCGTGGATGGAGCGGAAGAAGAGACCGGCGTCACCGCGGTAGTCGGCTTCGGGCAAGGCGTCGAGAGAGTCGTAGAGGCGGCGCGTGGCCCAAAGGTTGTAACGCGCCAGCAGGGCAAAGTAGTCCTTCACGCAGACCTCACATGCGGAAGACGCCGAACTTCGTGTCCGGGATGGGCGCGTTGAGCGCCGCACTCAGGCCCAAGGCCAGCACACGCCGCGTGTCGGCCGGGTCGATGATGCCGTCGTCCCACAGGCGGGCCGAGGCGTAGTAGGGGTGACCCTGCTCCTCGTACTGCTGGCGGATCGGGGCCTTGAAAGCCTCTTCCTCCTGCGCGCTCCACTGCCCCCCTTTGCCCTCGATGCCGTCACGCTTGACGGTGGCCAGCACGCTGGCCGCCTGCTCGCCACCCATGACGCTGATGCGCGCGTTGGGCCACATCCAGAGGAAGCGCGGGCCGAAGGCGCGGCCGCACATGCCGTAGTTGCCGGCGCCAAAGGAACCGCCGATGATGACGGTGAACTTCGGCACCTGGGCCGTGGACACGGCAGTCACCATCTTGGCGCCGTTGCGTGCGATGCCTTCGTTCTCGTACTTGCGACCCACCATGAAGCCCGTGATGTTCTGCAAGAAGACCAGCGGGATCTTGCGCTGGCAGCAGAGCTCAATGAAATGCGCGCCCTTGAGCGCGGACTCACTGAAGAGGATGCCGTTGTTGGCTATGATGCCCACGGGCATGCCCTCGATGCGCGCAAAGCCCGTGACCAGCGTGGTGCCATAGCGGGCCTTGAACTCGTCGAACTCCGAGCCGTCGACAATGCGCGCAATGATCTCGCGCACGTCGAAAGGCTTGCGGGTGTCGGTCGGGATGACGCCGTAGAGCTCCTCGGCGGGGTAGCGCGGCGGCACGGGCTCGCTCAGCGTGACGTGCGGCGCTTTCTGCCGGTTGAGGTTCTTCACCGCCGCGCGCGCCAGCGCCAGCGCGTGCAGGTCGTTCTGCGCCAGGTGGTCGGCCACGCCCGAGAGGCGCGTGTGCACATCGCCGCCGCCCAGGTCCTCGGCCGTCACCACCTCGCCTGTGGCCGCCTTCACCAGCGGCGGGCCGCCGAGGAAGATGGTGCCCTGGTTCTTGACGATGATGGCCTCGTCGCTCATGGCCGGCACATAGGCGCCGCCCGCGGTGCACGAACCCATGACGACAGCAATCTGGGCGATGCCCTGCGCGCTCATGCTCGCCTGGTTGTAGAAGATGCGGCCGAAGTGATCGCGGTCCGGGAACACCTCGTCCTGGTTCGGCAGGTTGGCACCACCGGAATCGACGAGATAGATGCAGGGCAGGCGGTTGGCCTCGGCGATCTCCTGCGCCCGCAGGTGCTTCTTGACCGTCATGGGGTAGTAGGTGCCGCCCTTGACCGTGGCGTCGTTGCAGACGATCACACAATCCACGCCGCTCACGCGGCCGATACCGGCAATCACGCCGGCGCAGGGTGCGTCACCGCCGTACATCTGGTACGCGGCCAGCGGGCTCAGTTCCAGAAAGGGCGTGCCGGGATCGAGCAGGCGCTGCACGCGCTCGCGCGGCAGCAGCTTGCCGCGGGCCGTGTGCTTGGCGCGCGCCGCCTCACCGCCGCCCTGGGCCACTTCCTCGATGCGGGCCTTGAGGTCGTCCACCACCGCGCGCATGGCGGCGGCGTTGGCCTGGAAGTCGGCCGAGCGGGCGTTGAGCTGGGTTTCCAGGAGCGGCATGGCGGGCTTTCGAGAGTCGACGGGTGATTGACGTTTACGTAAACGTCAATTGTGGCAGATTCGGGGCGGGCTGCGCCGCATGGGGCACGATAACGCACCACGGCGGTGCACCCCGCCGGCACGGGGATTGCTTGCCCCAGGCTAGCCCTGCGCATATCCTTCCTGCCATGACCGTCCACCCCGCACGCATCCGTCGCGCCAGCCTGCTGAGCGTGGGCGAGCTCGACCGTGCCCGCGTGCTGGACACCCTGGTCAACAACCTGGACGGCATGGCCTACCGCTGCCGGCACGACGAGACCTGGCGCATGATCTTCGTGAGCCAGGGCTGCCAGAGCCTGACTGGCTACGGACCGTCGGCGCTGGTGCAGAACGCCGTCATCAGCTGGGAAGACATCACCCACCCGTTGGACCGCAGCCGCGTGCGCGCCCAGATCGACGAGGCCGTGCACAACGGCCAGCGCTTCACCGTCGAGTACCGCATCACCACCCAGGCCGGTGTGATCAAGTGGGTGCACGAGCGCGGCATCGCCGTGCACGACGAGCAGGGCGAACTGGTGATCGAGGGCTTCATCGAAGACATCACGGCCCAACGCGAAATGGTGCAGGCGCAGAAAGAAGCCGAGCTGCGCTACCGCAACATCTTCGAACACGCGTCCGAAGGCATCTTCCAGACCACGCCCGAGGGTCGCTACCTGGCCGCCAACCCGGCGCTCGCGCGTCTCTACGGCTACCCCTCCCCGGCGGCGCTGATGAGCGGCCTGGACGACATCGGCCGCCAGCTCTATGTGAAAAGCAGCCAGCGCGAGCGCTTCCGGCAGCTCATGGACCAGCACGGGGAGGTGCTGAACTTCGAATCCGAGGTCTACCGCGCCGACGGCACCCGACTGTGGATCTCGGAGAACGCGCACATCGTGCGCGATGCCGATGGCCGCGTGCTCTACTACGAAGGCACGGTGCAGGACATCTCGGAACGCCGCCGCCACCAGGAGGAACTGGAGCGCCAGGCCAACCACGACATGCTCACAGGCCTGCCCAACCGCATCCTGCTCGCCGACCGCGTGGAGCAGGCCATCGCGCGGGCCGACCGCCTGGGCTACTACTTGGCCGTGGTCTTCATCGACCTGGACAACTTCAAGTTCATCAACGACAGCCTGGGCCATGGGGCCGGCGACGAGCTGCTCAAGGCCATCGCCACGCGCCTGCAGCACTGCGTGCGCGGCACCGATACTGTGGCGCGGCTGGGCGGCGACGAGTTCGTGCTGCTGCTGAGCGACCACTTCCGCGCCAGCACCGTGATCTCGCAACTGAAGCGCGTGCTGGCGGAGATCGGCCAGCCCGTCATGCTCTCGGGCCGCGAGTTTCACGTCGGCGCCAGCCTGGGCGTGGCCATGTATCCGGCCGACGGCGACAACAGCGACGCCCTGCTCAAGCATGCCGACACCGCGATGTACGCGGCCAAGAACAGCGGGCGCAACACCTTCCAGTTCTTCACGCGCGAGCTCAACCGCGTGGCCGACGAGCGCCTCAACATTGAAGCGGCCCTGCGCCACGCCATCGAGCGCGACGCGCTGGAGGTGCACTACCAGCCCAAGGTGGACCATCGCCGCCGCGTCGTGGGCGTGGAGGCGCTGGCACGTTGGGTCCATCCAGAATACGGCCTCATCAGCCCGGACCGCTTCATCCCCATTGCCGAAGAGACCGGCCTGATCATGCCGCTGACCACGGCCGTGCTGCGGCGCGCCTTCTCCGCCGCGCGTGCCTGGAACCAGCTCTCGCCTACCCCGCTGCGCATTGCCGTCAACCTCTCGGCGCGGCTGTTCCTCGGCGGCGATATCGTGGCCCATGTGGCCGGCCTGCTGCAGGAAGCCCAGCTGTCGCCGGGCCTGGTGGAGATCGAGATCACCGAGACCGTGTTCATGGGCGACAGCGAGCAGGTTGTCGGCACCCTGCGTGACTTCAAGGACCTGGGCGTGCAGCTGGCCATGGATGATTTCGGCACCGGCTACTCCTCGCTGAGCTACCTGCGCCGCTTCCCGCTGGACATCATCAAGATCGACCGTTCGCTCGTCACCGGCATCGAGCACGAGGAGGAAGTGGCCATGATCGCGCGCGCCGTGATCTCCCTCGGCCAGAGCCTGCGCAAGACCGTGGTGGCCGAGGGCGTGGAGAACCCGGCCCAGTTCGACTTCCTGCGTTTCCAGGGCTGCCACGAATTCCAGGGCTATCTGCTGTCGCGCCCGCTGCGCGAGCACGAGATCACGGCGCTGTTGCGGGCCGGCGGCGTACTCGCCGCACCGACTCCGCGCCCTAGCTCGGGCTTTGCGCCACTGGGCTGACTTCAAGCAAGCAGCGCAGGCAGCTGCGCCATGTCGCGAAACACCGCGGCCACGCCGGCGCGCTCGAAGGGTGTGGTGTCGCCATGTGGCACATAGGCCAGCACCGTGGCACCGGCGGCCAGGCCCGCCGTGGCACCGATCAGGCTGTCCTCCACCACCGCGCAACGCCGGGGGGCGGCATCGAGTGCCGCCGCCGCAGCCAGGTAGACATCGGGGTGCGGTTTGGAGCGCGGCATCTCGTGGCCGCTAAAGATGCGCCCCGCGAAGTAGTCGTGCAGACCCACCTTGCGCAGCTGCAGCTCGACCTTCTGGCGGTCAGCGCCGGAAGCGCAGGCGATGCGCCCGTCCAGGCGCTCGTGCACCGCATGCACGACCTCGCGCGCATGGCGCACGATCTCCAGCTCCCGCTCCAGCGCCGCGTTGCGCTGCATGCGAAAAGCCGCCAGCCATTCCTCCGTCAGCGGCTGGCCGGTTTCGCGCTCGATGCGCGCGCGCTCGTCACGCACCATCTTGCCCAGGAAGATGCGCATGCACTCGGCTTCGCTCAACGCCCAGCCGCGCTCGACCAGCATGTTGCGCAGCACGCGGTTCACGATGGGCTCGGAATCGACCAGCACGCCGTCGCAGTCGAAGAGCACGGCCTCGAATCTCACAGCCAGTCTCCCTCCACGTAATACCAGCGCCCATCCTCTCGCACAAAACGGCTGCGCTCGTGCAGGCGCACGGCGCGGCCGCTCTTGTCACGCTGGCGCGCGACGAATTCCACCTCGGCATGCGTGTCGTCGAGTACCTTGAAGTCCCGCACCTCCAGCCCCAGCCATTTCGTGCCGGGATCGAAGCGGATGGTCGAAGGCCGCTTGCTGGCGTACCAGGTCGCACGCAGATAGTCGTCGCGCTCCAGCACGAAGGCGCTGTAACGCGAACGCATCAGGGCTTCGGCGTCGGGTGCGGGCTGCCCCTCGAAGTCTTCCACGTACAGGCCGCAGCACTGCGCATAAGGCAGGCCCTGGCCGCAAGGGCAGTCGCTCACGCCTCAGCCGCCCTTCTTCGCCTTGCGCTCTTCCAGCGTCTCGGTCGGGCCACCGTGCTTGACCCACTCGGCATAGCCGCCCTCGATATGCGAAACGTTGATCATGCCCATGTCCTGCAAGGTCTTGGCCGCCAGCGCACTGCGCCAGCCTGCGCCACAGAACAGGATGAAGTGCTTACGCTCGTCGGCCCACATGGGCTTGTGGTACGGCGACTCGGGGTCGACCCAGAACTCCAGCATGCAGCGCGGCGCGTGCGTGCTGCCGGTGACGGTGCCGTCCTTGAGCTCGCGCACGTCACGAATATCGACGATCTGCACCTGGGGGTCGTCCAGCATGGCGAGGACCTCGGGCACGCTGAGGGTACGGACCTGGGCCATGGCCTCGTCGACGAGGGCTCGGAATCCTTTGGTGATGGGCATGTCGATCTCCTGGGCTCGGGGTGTTCAGAGGGCGCGTTGGATCAGGATCTTCTGCACGTCGCTCGTGCCTTCGTAGATCTGGCACACGCGCACGTCGCGGTAGATGCGCTCGACCGGGAAGTCCTGCACGTAACCGTAGCCGCCCAGGGTCTGGAGGGCGGCGCTGCAGACCTGCTCGGCCATCTCGCTGGCAAAGAGCTTGGCCATGGCGGCCTCCTTGAGGCAGGGCCGGCCGGCATCGCGCAGCGCGGCGGCGTGCCAGGTCAGCTGGCGCGCGGCCTCGATCTTCGTGGCGCACTCGGCCAGGCGAAAGCCCACGGCCTGGTGGTTGAAGATGGGCTGGCCGAAGCTCTCGCGTTCCTTGGCGTACCGGATGGCCACCTCCAGCGCGCTGCGTGCCATGCCAATGCTTTGCGAGGCGATGCCGATACGCCCGCCTTCGAGGCCGCCCAGGGCGATCCGGTAGCCCTCGCCCTCGGCACCGATGAGGTTCTCGGCCGGCACGCGGCAGTTCTCGAAGCGGATCTGGGCCGTGTCGCTGCTGTGCTGGCCCAGCTTGTCCTCCAGGCGCTCGACGATGTAGCCCGGCGTGTCCGTGGGCACGAGAAAGGCGCTCATGCCCTTCTTGCCCGCGCCCTTGTCGGTCACTGCGATCACGATGGCGATATGGCCATGCTTGCCGCTGGTGATGAACTGCTTGACGCCATGGAGCACATAGCCGTCGCCCTGCTTGACGGCCGTGGTGCGCAGACCCGAGGCGTCCGAGCCCACATGCGGCTCGGTCAGGCAGAAAGCCCCGAGCAGCTCGCCGCGCGCCAGACGCGTGAGCCAGCGTTCCTGCTGCTGCGCGTTGCCGTGTTTCATGAGGATGGCATTGACGGGGCAGTTGGTCACGCTGATGGCCGTGCTGGTGCCGCCGTCGCCCGCCGCAATCTCTTCGAGCACCAGGGACAGGCTCAGGTAATCGAGCCCCGCGCCGCCCAGGGCCTCGGGCACGCAGATGCCGTAAGCGCCGAGCGCGGCCAGACCCTGGTGCGCCTCGCGCGGGAAGTGGTGCTCGCGGTCCCAGCGCGCGGCATGGGGCCAGAGCTCGGCACGCGCGAAATCGCGCACCGCGTCTCGGATCATTTCCTGGTCGGGGGTCAGCAGCATGGGCCGGCTTTCGATTGACGTTGACGTAAACGTCAATTATGCGCGGTGCGGCCTACCAGCCTTCGAAACGGCTGCCGTCGTGTCCCACAAAGGCGCCCCGATCCGCCAGCGTCAGGCCGGCCAGGGTGCGGCGCATGGCGGCCACACTGTCCTCCACCGACAGCGAGGCATTGGCGCCCCCCATATCGGTCCGCACCCAGCCCGGCGAGAGCGCCACCATGATCACGTCAGGGTAATCAGGCTGGGCCGCGGCCACCGCCATATTGAGCGCGGCCTTGCTCACGCGGTAGGTCCAGGCCAGGCTGGACGCCACGGTGGAGATCTGCGCCAGACCGCTGGTGATGAAAGCCATGCGCCCTTGCGCCGCCGCCACCAGCGGCGCGACCTGAGGGATGACCTGCATGGCCCCAAGCACATTCGCGTGCATGACGCGGTCGAACTCAGGCTGGGTGGGCGGGCTCGTGGCGCCGCCCTCGGACCAGACACCGGCCACATAGAGCGCGATGTCGATCTCTTCGCCATCCAGCTGCCAGGCCAGGCCGCTGACGCTGGCCGGGTCGGCCACATCGACTTTCAGGGCCGTGGCGCCCAGTTCGCGTAGGCGCGCCAAGCCAGCCCCATCGCGGGCCGTGGCGATCACGCGCGCCCCTGCGGCTGCGTACTGGCGCACGAACTCCAGGCCGATGCCCCGCGAAGCGCCGATGACCAGGACGGTGTGCATGTCAGCGCCGCCCGGCCGTCCGAAGGCGCTGGGCGCACTCCCTCGGGGGCAGCGAGCTACACCCTGTGAGCGAGCGTGGGGGCCACATGGTTCAGAGCCGGAACGTGCCGACCAGCTGGTTGAGGTGCTGGGCCTGTTCGCGCAGGCTCATGGCCGCGGCCGTGGACTCTTCCACCAGGGCAGCATTCTGCTGCGTGGCCTGGTCCATGCTCTGCACCGCCTCGCCGACCTGGGCCACACCCTGGCTCTGCTCGCTGCTGGCGGCGCTGATCTCGCCCATGATGTCGGTCACGCGCCGGATGCTGGCGACGACCTCGTTCATGGTCTGACCCGCCTGATCGACCAGGGCGCTGCCCTGCTCGACCCGGCCCACGCTGTCGGTGATCAGGGCCTTGATCTCCTTGGCCGCCTCGGCGCTGCGACCGGCCAGGCTGCGCACCTCGCTGGCCACCACGGCGAAGCCGCGGCCTTGTTCACCCGCCCGGGCCGCCTCCACCGCCGCGTTCAGTGCCAGGATGTTGGTCTGGAAGGCGATGCCATCGATCACGCTGATGATGTCGGCGATCTTGCGCGAGCTGTCATTGATGCCCTGCATGGTGTCGACCACCTGGGCCACCACCTCGCCGCCCTGCACGGCGACCGTGCTGGCACTCTGCGCGAGCTGGTTGGCCTGGCGCGCGTTGTCGGCGTTCTGCTTGACGGTGGAGCTGAGTTCCTCCATCGAGGCCGCGGTTTCCTGCAGGGCGCTGGCCTGGCTCTCGGTGCGCGCGCTCAGGTCCTGGCTTCCCGCGGCGATCTCGCTGCTGGCGGTGGTGATGCTGTCGGTGGAGTGGCGCACCTCACCCACGAGCTGGCGCAGCGACTGCTGCATGCGCACCAGTTCCTGCATCAGGCTCTGGGGGTACTCGGTGGGCGGCACCGGATAGGCCAGATTGCCCTGGGCGATCTGCGACAGCGCATCGCGTGCCTCGCCCGGGTCACCCCCGAGCTCCTGGCACACGGTCCGGCGCAGATAGAGCGTGAAGCCCACCGCCACCGCCACGGCCAGCGCAGCCAGCAGCAGCGAGAACCAGACCAGACGGCTGGCCTGACGCTCGACCGCCGCCTGCACCTCGTCCGACGCCTTGCCCGCCTCCTCGATCTGCTTGATCAGCTCGGCGCGCAGATTTCGCCACGCCGGCGTCTCGGTGCTGTTGAGAAACTTGACGGTCTCGGCGGACTGCTCCTTGGCCAAGGTCAGCACGCGCTCCTGCGCCTGGGCATGCGCGGCGCGCAAGGGTGGCAGCCTGTCCAGGCCGGGGGCGAAGACCGTGCCCTTGGCAGTGGCGGCTGTGTCGGCGTAGGCCTTCTCGTAAGCCTTGCGGGCAGTCTCGAAGTTGTCGAAGGCCCGCGGATTGGCCGGGTCGAGCACGATGTTGCGCAGGGCCTGTCCCATCTGCAGGCCTTGCGCATACATTTCATTGAAGCCGGCGCTGATGCGCTGCTCGGTCTGGATGTAGCGGCTGAACTGGTTCTTCGTATGGACCAGACCGCCGATGCTGCCGGCCAGACCGACCATGAACAGCGCCGCGGGAACCACGGCGCAGAGTAGAAGCTTGGCGCTGAATTTCATGAGGGACCTTCCCTGGAAACAAGGCCCATATCATCCCTCACTTATGTATCCAGGTGGATACCCCCAGGGCTATCCGAGCAAGCGATCAGCGCTGTTTTTTCAGAGCATTTCCAGAGCTACCGCCGTGCCCTCGCCCCCGCCGATGCACAGCGTGGCCAGGCCGCGCTTGAGGCCGCGGGCCTTGAGCGCGTGCATGAGCGTGACCATGATGCGCGCGCCGGAGGCGCCGATGGGGTGGCCCAGCGCGCAGGCGCCGCCATTGACGTTGACGATGTCGTGCGAGACCTTGAGCTCTTCCATCAGCGCCATGGGCACCACCGCGAAGGCCTCGTTGACCTCCCACAGGTCCACGTCCTTCACGCTCCAGCCGGCGGCGGCCAGGGCCTTCTGCGTGGCGCCCACAGGCGCGGTCGTGAACCACTCAGGCGCCTGGGCGTGCATGGCATGGGCCACGATCTTGGCCAGCGGCTTGCAGCCCAGCTTGGCGGCCGTGGAGGCGCGCATCATCACGAGCGCGGCGGCGCCGTCGTTGATCGACGAGCTGCTGGCGGCGGTGATGGTGCCGTCCTTCTTGAAGGCAGGCTTGAGCGCGGGGATCTTGTCGAGCTTGGCCTTGGCCGGACCTTCGTCGATGGAAACCACGGTCTCGCCCGTGCGGGTCTTGACGGTCACGGGCGTGATCTCGGCGTTGAAGGCGCCGTTCTGCGTGGCGGCCTGGGCGCGGCGCACGCTGCTGCTGGCGAAGTGGTCCTGCTGCTCGCGTGTGAACTTGTACTTGGCCGCGCAGTCCTCGCCGAAGGTGCCCATGGAGCGGCCGGCCTCGTAGGCGTCTTCCAGCCCGTCGAGCATCATGTGGTCGTAGATCTTGTCGTGGCCCATGCGGTAGCCGCCGCGGCCCTTGAGCATGAGGTAAGGCGCATTGGTCATGCTCTCCATGCCGCCAGCGACGACCACCTCGGCGCTGCCGCCGACCAGCATGTCGTGCGCGAACATGGCCGCGCGCATGCCCGAGCCGCACATCTTGGACAGGGTCACCGCGCCCGCGCTCTTGGGCAGACCGCCCTTGAAACCGGCCTGACGCGCCGGGGCCTGGCCCTGGCCGGCCATGAGGCAGTTGCCCATGAGCACTTCGTTGACGAGCTCCGGCTTGATGCCGGCGCGCTCGACCGCGGCCTTGATGGCCGCGCCACCGAGGTCATGGGCCGACAGGGAAGAGAAGTCGCCCTGGAAAGCGCCCATGGGGGTGCGGGCGGCGCCGACGATGACGATGGGATCGGACATGGTGTGCTCCTGAATCTGGCAATGGATGCGCAGATTGTGCCGCCGATCGGCCTGCCCCGCAGGCCTGCCGGCGGCGGTCAGGAAGACTACGTAGGGGTGTTTCCCGAGGCCGGCGCTGGCGCGATGGGGATGTAGATCTCGCCGCCAGCGCGCCGGAACTCCTCGGATTTCTGTGCCATGCCCGCATCCAGCGCCCGCCCCTCGGCCACACCCTGGGCCTGCGCGTACTCGCGCACCTCCTGCGTGATCTTCATGGAACAGAACTTGGGGCCGCACATGGAGCAGAAGTGCGCCACCTTGGCTGCATCCTTGGGCAGGGTCTCGTCGTGGAATTTCTGCGCCGTGTCCGGGTCCAGCGAGAGGTTGAACTGGTCCATCCAGCGGAACTCGAAGCGGGCCCTGGACAAGGCGTCGTCGCGTGCCCGTGCCCCGGGGTGGCCCTTGGCCACGTCCGCTGCGTGGGCGGCGATCTTGTAGGTGATGAGGCCGGTCTTCACGTCCTCGCGGTCGGGCAGGCCCAGATGCTCCTTGGGCGTGACGTAGCAGAGCATGGCCGTGCCGAACCAGCCGATCATGGCGGCGCCGATGCCACTGGTGATGTGGTCGTAGCCCGGCGCGATGTCGGTTGTCAGCGGGCCCAGGGTGTAGAAGGGCGCCTCGCCGCAATGCTTGAGCTGCTCGGTCATGTTGGCCTGGACCAGGTGCATGGGCACATGGCCCGGGCCTTCGATCATGGTCTGCACCTCATGCTTCCAGGCGATCTGTGTGAGTTCGCCCAGCGTGCGCAGCTCGGCGAACTGGGCCTCGTCGTTGGCGTCGGCGCCCGAGCCCGGGCGCAGGCCGTCGCCGAGCGAGAAGCTCACGTCATAGGCCTTCATGATCTCGCAGATGTCCTCGAAGTGCGTGTAGAGGAAGTTCTCCTGATGATGCGCGATGCACCACTTGGCCAGGATGGAGCCGCCGCGCGAGACGATGCCCGTGACGCGATTCGCCGTGAGGTGGATGAAGGGCAGACGGACACCGGCATGGATGGTGAAGTAGTCCACGCCCTGTTCAGCCTGCTCGATCAGCGTGTCCCGGAAGATGGCCCAGCTCAGGTCCTCGGCCACGCCGCCCACTTTCTCCAGCGCCTGGTAGATGGGCACGGTGCCGATGGGCACGGGCGAGTTGCGCACGATCCAGTCGCGCGTGGTGTGGATGTACTTGCCGGTGGAGAGGTCCATCACCGTGTCGGCACCCCAGCGCGTGGCCCAGACCAGCTTTTCCACCTCCTCCTCGATGCTCGACGTCACGGCCGAGTTGCCGATGTTGGCATTGACCTTGACCAGGAAGTTGCGCCCGATGGCCATGGGCTCCACTTCAGGGTGGTTGATGTTGGCCGGGATGATGGCGCGCCCGCGCGCCACCTCGTCGCGCACGAACTCCGGCGTGACCACCTGGGGGATGCTCGCGCCAAAGCTGTGGCCGGCCAGGCGTGCCTCGCGCTGCGGGTCCCCGAGATAGCCGGCCATCCACTCGCGCTGCTGGTTCTCGCGGATGGCCACGTACTCCATCTCGGGGGTGACGATGCCGCGGCGCGCATAGTGCATCTGTGTGACGTTGGCACCGCTCTTTGCGCGGCGCGGGGTGCGCTGCAAACCTGCGGCCTGGGCACGCAACGCAGCCAGGCTGTCGGTCTCGCCCTGCTTGAGGCCATCGTCCAGCGCATAGGGTTCGCGGCCGCGGTAGAAATCACTGTCGCCGCGGGATTCGATCCAGCCCTCGCGCACCTGGGGCAGGCCCCGCCGTACGTCGATGGCGGCCTGCGGATCGGTGTAGGGGCCCGAGGTGTCGTAGACCACCACGCGCTCGCCGTTGCTCAGCGCGATCTCGCGCATGGGCACGCGCAGGTCGCTGCGGCTGCCGTGAAGGTGGATCTTGCGCGATGCGGGCAAAGGCGCGCGCGTGAGGGACAGCAACTGGCTCAGCTTGTCGGGTGCGTTCATCGTTCTCTCCTTGCATGTGGATGGATGCTCGGAGAGGACGGCTCACAGAACGCGAACCGTGGATGGCACGAGGCCAGCAAGCGGGGACAGACGCGGCAGACGGACTGCAGGTCAGGCTCTTCTTACGCCGGTACAAACCGGATCAAGTTCGCGGGTTCGGTATCACCGTCTCAGCAGATCCGGACCTTCAACGGTCCGGTCTGCACCCCGGGCAGAACGGACTGTAGCGCAGCCGACCGGGCCCGGAAGATGACCGCGGTCAATTTTTCAAGGCGCCGCGGCGAAGCGGCGGCTCTGGGCATACGGAAAGACGTCGTGCACATGGCCTTGCAGGATGCGTTCCTTGTGGCCTTGCCAGAAGTCCGGCGTCAGCAGCTCGGCGTGGTGCCTGAGAAAGAACTCGCGCACCACGGGATGCCCCAGCAGGAAGGGGGCGAAAGTCTCGGGAAAGACGTCGCGCGGGCCCACGCGGTACCAGGGTTCGCCGCTGAGCTCGTCCTCCTCGGTGGGCGGCGGCGGCACGGCGCGGAAATTGCAATCCGTGAGGTACTCGATCTCGTCATAGTCGTAGAACACCACCTTGCCCTGGCGCGTGAGGCCGAAGTTCTTCCACAGCATGTCGCCGGGAAAGATATTGGCCGCCACCAGGTCCTTGATAGCCTGGCCGTACTCGACCACGAGACGTTCGAGCTGGCGGCGTGCGCGCTGCGCCTGTTCCCCGGCATCGGCCGGGTCCGCGGCACCTGCTTCGAGCAGCTCCTGCAGCTGCAGGTTCAGCGGAATCATGCGGCGTTCGATGTAGACATGGCGGAAGATGATCTCGCGCCGGCCGTCGCGCTCGCTGATCTCGAACTGGCTGGCCGCGCACTGCCGGATCTCCTCCAGCAGCGCCTCGTCGAAGCGCTCCAGCGGAAAGGCCACCAGGCTGTACTCCAGCGTGTCGGCCATGCGTCCCACGCGGTCGTGCTGCTTCACCATGCGGTACTTGGCGCGCACCTGCTCACGCGTGGTCTCCTTCGGCGGCGGGTACCAGTCGCGGATGACCTTGAACACATAGGGGAAGGAGGGCAGGTCGAAGACCAGCATGACCATGCCCTTGATGCCGGGCGACACGCGGAAGCGGTCGCTCGAATGTCGCAGGTGGTGCAGGAAGTCGCGGTAGAACAGGGTCTTGCCCTGCTTGGCCAGGCCCAGGGCGTTGTAGAGCTCGGCGCGTGGCTTGCGCGGCATCAGGCTGCGCAGGAACTGCACCGTGGCCGAGGGCACCTCGGTGTCGACCAGGAAGTAGGCGTGGGCGAAGGAGAAGAGCAGCAGCAGGTCGTCCTCGCCGAAAAGCACGGCATCGATCACCAGCCCGCCGGACGGTGCGTGCAGCAGCGGCAGCGCGAAGGGCAGCTGGGCATCGCCGTTGACGATCTTGCCCACGACATAGGCGCCCTTGTTGCGGAAGAACAGGCTGGACAGCACCTGGACCTGGAAGTTGGCATGCAGGCGGTTGCGACCCAGCTGGTCATGGACGGCCGCCAGCACACGCGCGATGTCACGGGGCAGGTCCTCGAAGGGGCACCGCAGGCGGAAGTTGTCGAGGATGCGCTCCAGGGTGGCGGCCAGCGTCTCACGCGTCGGGTAGTAGGCGCGGTAGGTGGGTCGGGCCGCCGGCTCCTCGTTCTCCAGGTACTCGGTGCTGACCGCGGGGCGCACGAAGATGAAGTCGTTGTGGAAGTGGGTGCGGTGCAGGATGCGCGTGGTCACCGAGTTGAAGAAGGTCTCGGCCAGCTCGGGCTGGTGGTGTCCCACGAGCAGGCCGATGTAGTGCAGCTTGACCTGCTGCCAGATGGCCATGGGCTGGGTGCCGGCCTGGAAGTCCTGCTCCAGTCGGGCCACGCACTCACGCACGCGCTCGTCGTAGAAGGCGATGCGTTCGCGCTGGGCGCGCTGCTGGCCCATCCAATCGCAGGTCTCGAAACGCTGCTGGGCACGCGCCGACTCGGCACGGAACAGCGTGTAGTGGCGCTGGAAGCCTTCGAGCATCGCACGCGCGATGCCGTAGGCCACCGAGGCATCGAGCCGCTGCGGAAACATCCGGGCCCGCCCCGCGCCACCACTCAGGCGCGCTTGCGCTGCGTCACCGCCGCGACCGCCTGCCGGTAGGCAGCGTCCAGCGCCTCGACGCCGTCCACATTGATCTGCAGGTCCTGCAACAGGCCGTCGTGGACGCCGTAGACCCAGCCGTGCAGGGTCACGGTCTGCCCCCGACCCCAGGCATCGAGCAGCACGGTGCTCTGTGCCATGTTGACCACCTGCTCGATGGCATTGAGTTCCACCAGCGCATCGTGCCGGTGGGGTTCGGCGATGCCGTCGAGCAGGGCACGATGGCGGTCGCGCACGTCCTGGATGTGACGCAGCCAGTTGTCGGCCAGGCCGATGCGCGCGCCCTGCAGGGCCGCCTGGACGCCGGAGCAGCCGTAATGGCCTACCACCATGATGTGCTCGACCTTGAGGTGTTCCACGGCGAACTGCACGGTCGACAGCGCATTCAGATCCGAATGCACGACCACGTTGGCCACGTTGCGGTGCACGAAGACCTCGCCCGGTTCCAGGCCCGTGATCTGGTTGGCCGGCACGCGGCTGTCGGAGCAGCCGATCCACATGTACTTGGGACGCTGCTGGGCCTTGAGGTTGCTGAAGAAACCGGGGCGTTCGCGTTCCATCTGCGCCGCCCAGGCGCGGTTGTGGGCGAACAGTTCGTCGATGGTTTTGTTCATGGGCCCATTCTCCCGCAGTTCAGCGGCCCTGCCGCAGGGCGGCGCGTACGTTCCAGTCCAGCAGGCCGAGCCGGGCGCGAGCCTGGGCGTCCAACGCTGCGTCGAAGCGGCATTCTTCCGCCCGCTTCGGGTCGGGCGGTGTGCAGACAAAGCTGCCCGCATCACCCAGCGTCCAGCTGCCCTGGGCATTGCGCACACGGCCGTAGTAGCCCAGGCTCAGCGGCTGCGCTGCAGAAACCTCGCCCGGGGGATCGCGCAGCAGATTGCGCCCGCTGCGCACATAGCCGCCCTCCACCCCGATCAGCGGAAACAGCGTGGGGAACATGTCGGCGTGGCCGGCGGGCAGCCGACGCTGCGACCCGCAGGCCAGCCCCTCGCCCCAAAGGACAAAGGGCACCTGGCTCATCAGATGACGACGTTCAGGCGTGGCATAGAGGCCAAAGCTGCGCACATTGTGGTCGCCCGTGGCGGCGATCACCGTGTCGCGCGCCAGCGGGCCACGGCGTACCTGCTGCACCAGGCCGCCCAGCAGGTCGGTGGCGTAATGCCAGGTGTCCAGATTCGGCCAGAGGTCCTTGGAGTTGCGCTCGCCGCCCCAGCGCGCCTCGTCACGCGGCACGCGCCGGTGGTCGGGCGGCAGGTCGTAGGGCGGATGGTTGGTGGCGGTGAGCACGAAGACAAAGAGCGGCTGCGACTGTGGCTCCTGGAGGCGTTGGCTCAGGTAGCGGAACAGATAGTGGTCCCAGACGCCCCAGATGCCCATCTGCGCGTCGGGGTAGGTGCGCTGCAGGAAGCTCGCGTCGATCACCTCGTCAAAGCCCTGGGTCTTGAGCACACGGTCCAGCCCGCGCCAGCCCGCCTGGGCCGAGGTCACGAAGACCGTGCGGTAGCCGGCCTGCTTGAGCAGCAGGGGCACGGCCCAGGGGATGGGCCGCTGCCCTTGCACGCCCAGCGTCAGCGGGGTGATGGGCGTGGAGAACAGGATGGCTTCGAGCGAAGGATGCGTGCCGGGTTGGGCCGCATCGAAGTTGGAGAAATGGCAAGCCTGCTCCAGCGTGGGCGCCAGGCGGCCCAGGACGTTGAAGTGCTTGTCATCGTGGTAGAGAAAGGGCTCGGCGCTCCAGGACTCCATGAGGAAGAAGAGCAGGTGCTTGCGCTGGCCGGGCACAGGCGTGCCGCCCTGGGCGAAGAGCGCCTGGCGCACCTCGGCCTCACTGCCCGCGGGCAGGCCCAGCACCCGCGCAGCCTGCTGCGGCGAGCCATAGCCCAGCTGGCGCAGGCCCAGCAGCGGATCGCTGAAGTTCTGCGAGGCCTTGCGCCCGTCCCAGGCGAACTTGAGCGCGATAACCCCGTTGGGCACCATGTCGTTGAGGAACTGCGAGGTGGTGACCGTGACGTTCTGCCGCCCCAGGGCCATGGCGCGCAGCGTGCCCTTGGTGGTCAGCACCAGCAGGAAGAGCCCCAGCAGCACGCCCAGCAGCACGAGGGCCGTCGGCACCCGCCGGATCGCGATGGCCGCGTTGAGGCGCAGGCTCAGCGCCGCGTAAAGCTCACGCCGCGCGGCGATCGCCGCCCAGCTGGCCCCGACGAGCACCCCCAGCGTGAGCAGCACGGGGAAGTCGCTCCAGATGGTCTGCAGGATGGCTTTCGTGTCGTCCTCGAAGAAGCCGAAGACCACGGGATCGATGGGCGTCTTGTAGAACCCGTAGTAATGCAGGTTGATCAGGCTGGCCATCACGAAGACCGTCGCCAGCACACCCGCGGGCACGCCATGCCAGCGCGGCGGCAGCAGCATGAAGATAGGCCAGAGCAGGAGTGCTGCGGCGGCGCAAACCTTGAGATCGAAACGCGCGCCCTGGTAGACCACGGCCCACAGATCCGACAGCGGAACGTCCAGCCCCTGGGGCCAATGCCAGGCCATCTCCGCCAGACGCAGCAGCGACAGGACCCCGGCCACGCACAGCACCAGGGCCCAGGACTGCAGCGTGCTTGACGCCAGCCGTGCCAGCCAGCGCCGGCCGCGGGAAGGTTCAGAAACTTGCATGCCCGACATTGTCCGGGCAAAAAGGCCCACTTACATGGTCTCAGCGAAGAGTTCGCGGCCGATGAGCATTCTTCGTATCTCCGAGGTGCCAGCCCCAATTTCATACAGCTTGGCGTCGCGCCACAGGCGCCCCAGCGGGTACTCGTTGATGTAGCCGTTGCCGCCGTAGATCTGCACGCCCTCGCCGGCCATCCAGGTGGCCTTCTCGGCGCACCAGAGAATGACGGAAGCGCAGTCCTTGCGGACCTGGCGCACGTGCTCGGCGCCCAGCAGGTCCAGGTTCTTGGCCACGGTGTAGGCGAAGCTGCGGCCCGCCTGCAGCACGGTGTACATGTCGGCCACCTTGCCCTGGATCAGCTGGAACTCACCGATGCTCTGGCCGAACTGCTTGCGGTCATGGATGTAGGGGATGACGTTGTCCATCACCGCCTGCATGATGCCCAGCGGGCCGCCGGTCAGCACGGCGCGCTCGTAGTCCAGGCCGCTCATGAGCACCTTGGCGCCGCCATTGAGCGTGCCCAGCACATTCTCGGCCGGCACCTCCACGTTCTGGAACACCAGCTCGCCCGTGTGGCTGCCGCGCATGCCCAGCTTGTCGAGCTTCTGCGCGATGGAGAAGCCCTTCATGCCCTTCTCGATCAGAAAGGCCGTCACGCCACGCGCGCCGAGCTCGGGCTCGGTCTTGGCGTAGACCACCAGGGTGTCGGCATCGGGGCCGTTGGTGATCCAGAACTTGCTGCCGTTGAGCAGGTAGTAACCGCCCTTGTCTTCCGCCCTGAGTTTCATGCTGATCACGTCGCTGCCGGCACCGGGCTCGCTCATGGCCAAGGCGCCCACGTGCTCGCCACTGATGAGCTTGGGCAGGTATTTCTTCTTCTGCGCGGCGTTGCCATTGCGCTTGATCTGGTTCACACACAGATTGCTGTGCGCGCCATAGGACAGGCCCACCGAGGCGCTGGCGCGGCTGATCTCTTCCATGGCGATCATGTGGGCCAGGTAGCCCATGTTGGCGCCGCCATATTCTTCGCCCACGGTGATGCCGAGCACGCCCAGGTCGCCCATCTTGCGCCACAGGTCCATGGGGAACTGGTCGTTGCGGTCGATCTCGGCCGCGCGCGGGGCGATCTCGGCTTGCGCGAATTCGCGTACGGCGTCGCGCAGCGCGTCAATCTCTTCACCGAGCTGGAAGTTGAGTCCGGGCAGGTTCATGAAGGTCTCCGTGGATGTGAAAGCGGCCTTTACTTGCCGTTTTTCTTGTCGAGCTTGGTCAGCAGCGCACGCGCTTCCCGCTGGTGGGCCTTGACCTCGTCGAGGTTGGCCTGCAGGTCGGCCATCTGCTGTTCGACCTGCTCGCGGTGCGCCGCCAGCACGTCGAGGAACTTGCGCAGCTGCGGCCCGGTGTCACGCGGGCTGTCGTACATGTCGATGATGTCCTTGGCCTCGGTCAGGCTCAGGCCCAGACGCTTGGCACGCAGCGTGAGTTTGAGGCGCGTGCGGTCACGCCCGCTGTAGACGCGGATGCGCCCGCCCGGGCCACTGCGTTCGGGCTGCAGCAGACCCATGTCCTCGTAGAAGCGGATGGCGCGCGTCGTGAGGTCGAACTCCTTGGCCAGATCGCTGATGCTGTAGGTCGTTGCCATGTAGGGGTCTGCGTTACAGTGGGTTGAACAAAGGCGACAGGCTGACGGCAAACGCCCGGCCTAGAATGGCCGCTCATTGACGTTTACGTAAACGTCAATTCTGGCACAAAGATGAACGAACTCGAACGCGAACTGCACTACCCCCTGGGCGACACCCTGCCCGCACCCGGCACCACCCTGGAGGTGGCCCATGGCGTGCGCTGGATCCGCATGGCCCTGCCCTTTGCGCTGGACCATATCAACCTCTGGCTGCTGCGCGACACCCTGGACGGCCGCGAGGGCTGGACCGTCGTGGACTGCTGCATCAGCCGCGACGAGGCGCGCAGCCAGTGGGAGCAGATCTTCGCGAACGAATTCGAAGGCCTGCCCCTGCTGCGCGTCATCGTGACCCACATGCACCCGGACCACATCGGCCTGGCCGACTGGCTCTGCGCGCGCTGGAGCACCCCCGAACACCCCTGCCGTCTGTGGATGAGCGCCACCGACTACAACCTGGCGCGCATCGGCTCGGCCGGCAGCAACGGTTTCGGCGGCGACAGCGCCGCGCTGTTCTTCGCGGCCCACGGTCTGCGTGACCCGCTGTCGATGGAGAAGATCCGAGAGCGTGCGAGCTACTACCCGACGCTCGTGCCCGGTGTGCCACGCCAGTACCGCCGCCTCATGGACGACGACGTGGTGGCCATCGGCGGCCGCGGCTGGCGCTGCATCAGCGGTCACGGCCATGCGCCCGAGCACATCGCGCTCTACTGCGCAGAGCTGAACCTGCTGATCGGCGGCGACATGATGCTGCCGCGCATCTCCACCAACGTCAGCGTCTTCGACATGGAGCCCGAGGCCAACCCGCTGCAGCTCTTCCTGCAGTCCATCGACAAGTTCAAGGCGCTGCCCGAGGACACGCTGACCCTGCCCTCCCACGGCAAGCCCTTCACGGGCCTGTACCAGCGCATCCGCCAGCTGCACGACCACCACCGCGACCGCCTGGCCGAGGTGATGCAAGCCTGCACGGAGAAGCCCTGCAGCGCAGCCGACGTGCTGCCCGTGCTCTTCAAGCGCAAGCTCGACCTGCACCAGACCACCTTCGCCATGGGCGAGGCCGTGGCCCATCTGCACGCGCTCTGGTTCGAGGGGAAGTTGCGGCGCGGCCGAGACGCCGAGGGTGTCTACCGCTTCAGCCCAGCCTGATCGCGCGGCCGGGCCGGGCTGCCGGCCCCTTTAGAATGCACGCTCCTGGTGCCAACGCTGGCATCCCCATCAACACCCTTGGATGTTTGAACGGAGTCTGGCGTGGTGCCACATCCTTTGCTTGTATGGCTGGGCGGGTTCAAACCCGTTCAACCCGCCGTCAGCCGGCGCGACCTGGTACTGGCCAGCCTCGGTGCTGCCCTCGGTCTGGGTCTGGCCGCGGCCCTGAGCCAGCTCGTGCTCGGTGAATTCAATCCCTGGTTCATTGCGCCCATGGGCGCGTCCTCGGTGCTGCTGTTCGCGGTGCCGGCCAGCCCCCTGGCCCAGCCCTGGTCCATGCTGGCCGGCAACCTGGTGTCGGCGCTGGTCGGCGTGGCCGTGACCCAGCTCTTGGGGCACGGCGCACTGGCCGTGGGTCTGGCCGGTGGCGGTGCGATCGCCGCCATGGCGGCGCTGCGCTGCCTGCACCCTCCAGGTGGTGCCGTGGCGCTGACCGCCGTGCTGGGCGGACCAGCCGTGACGGCACTGGGTTGGCATTACGTGCTCAGCCCCGTGGGGCTGAACTCGGTGTTGCTGATCGCCACCGCCCTGCTGTACAGCCGGCTGGCGCGCCGCCCCTATCCCCACCTGCCTCCGCCGCAACCCCATGGCACACGCGACCCGCTGCCCAGCGCACGCATCGGCCTGGCACGCGAAGACCTGTTGGCCGCCCTCGACGCCCAGGGGGCCCAACTGGAAATTGCCCCCGACGATCTGGAAGCCATCCTCGTGCGTGCGCAGCTGCAGGTCAGCCGCCGCAAGTTCGGCGATGTGCTGTGCGGCGACATCATGTCGCGCGACGTGGTTTCGGTGCGGCCGCTCGACTCGGTCGATGTGGCATGGGAGCGGCTGTCGCGCCACAAGATCAAGGCCCTGCCCGTGGTCCGCCTCGACGGTACGCTGGCGGGCATCGTCTCCCTGCACGACTTCTTTCTGCTGCATGGCGCGCCGGACCCGCGCAAGATGCCGGTCATGAGCACGGCACGTTATGTGGCCGACATCATGACGCGGCGCGTGCGCGTGGCCAAACCCGAGTCCCATATGGCCGACCTTGTGGGCCTGTTCAGCGATGGCGGCCTGCACCACCTGCCCGTGGTGGACGACCAGCTGCGTGTGGTGGGCATGATCACGCAGTCCGATATGGTGGCGGCGTTGTTCCGCGCCGGCAGCAGCGGCTGAGCCTGCTGCGCTCAGGCCAGATCACTCCAGAACCACCAGCCACTCCAGGCGGACAGTGCCACCAGCAGCAGCCCGGCACTGACACGCCCGCCATAGTCGCCACCGCCCGCGGCATACGCGGCCACCATCTTGGCCACGGTGTTGCTGCTGAATGCCAGCAGCACGGCCAGCTGCATCGTGGCCGGGCTGAGCTCGCCGCGGGCCGCCAGGGCCATGGCGGCCGACGAGGTGGCATGCGCATCGGCCAGACCCGCCAGCGTCGCTGCGCCCAGCGTGGCCAAGCTGCCCAGCGTTTCCTGCAACCAGGCCACCCCGGCCGCCAGGGCGGCAAACAACAGGGCAAGCAACAGGGCCTGGCGCAGATTGAAGGCCCGGCCCTGCGTGAGCCCGCGCCCATCGCTGGGCGGACTGCGCCGGTAAGCCAGCGCACCCAGCAGGGCTGCGGCCAGCAGGCTCACGCCGATGAAGGGCAGGATCCGCCGCAGCGACTGGTCACCAATCAGGAAGGCCAGCCCCAGCAGCATGAGCGAGGTGGACACCGTGGAAAACCACGCGCCAGCCACGCAGGCCGTGCGCAGTTCGGGCTGTTCCCGAGAGCGCACGCCGAGTGCGGCGATGGTGGCGGTACTGGAAATGAGCCCTGATACCAGCCCCGAAAGTGCCAGCCCCAGACGCGGCCCCAAGAGTCGCAAGGCCAGGTCGCCCGCAGCCTGAACAGCCAGGATGAGGACGACCAGGCGCCAGAGCTGGCGCAGGTTGACGCCGGCCAGCAGTGGCTGTGGCTGGTCGGGCATGAGCGGCAGCACCACCAGCGCCGCCGCAGCGAGGATGAGCGCGTTGCGCAGCTCCTGCTCGCTCAGGGTGTGGGTGGCAAACTGCTGCAACGGCCCGCGCGCGGCCAGCAGGCCGGCCACCACCACGCCACCCCCAGCCGCCACAGCCGGGTGAGGTACGGCCAGCACGCCCAGAACGAAGGTGAGAAAGAGCGCGATCTCGGTCGTCACGCCGGGATCGCTCGAACGGTCGCGCCAGTAGGCCACCAAGACCAGTGCTGCGACCAGGGCGCCGGCCAGTGCGGTCAGCCAGACCTGGCCCAGCAGCTCGGTGCCCGCGCCCAGCAGGGCCACCAGCGTGAAGCTGCGCACGCCCGCGAACTGCCGCGTCGGGCCCTGGCCCTTGCGCCGTTCGCGCTCGACGCCGATCAGCAGGCCGATACCCAGGGCAAGGGCCAGGCTGGTCAGTGAGATCGTATCCATACAGCGAGCACGTGCCCAAGTTAGCAGCGTTGAGCGCGGAGCGCCCATCTGGGAGCGCCCCGGAGTCGGCTTTGCCCGGCCGCTGGCGTTGCGCCCTGCAAGGGGCTGAGGACTGCGGCTCCAAGCTTGCCTGCGCAGGCGTGGACAGACCGAAGAGCCCGCTCCTGTAGCGCTGGCACGTCTGGCATAGCAACACGAAGTGCGCGCAGCCTGGGGGTGTTCATAGTCAATGCCAGCGGGGGATGGCCTCGTCGCGCAGCTGATCGCGCTGCGTCTGGTAATCCGGCATGACCGAGCGCACCGTGTCCCAGAAGCGCGGGCTGTGGTCCATCACGCGCAGATGGCTGAGCTCGTGCGCCACCACGTAGTCGATCACGTTCTGGCGGAAATGGATCAGCCGCCAGTTCAGCCGGATGGCGCCGTCGGCGCTGGCGCTGCCCCAGCGCGTGCCCGCGCTGCTCAGCGACAGCTTACGCCAATGCACGCCCAGCAATGGCGCGTAGTGGTTGAGCCGTTCCGTGAACAGGCGCTTGGCCTGCCGCATGAGCCAGGCCTGCACGGCGTCGCGGATCTGCGACGGCTCGGCGTGCTGCGGCAGGCCGATGTGCAGGGTCAGGCGCGGCACACCATCGAGTGTGAGGTTGGGCGCCTGGGCATCGGTGTGCAGCACCACCTCGACATTGTTGGCTTTCAGGCCGCCGCCCACGGCGCGGTAGGCATGCGTCGGGTCGAGCACCACGATGACCGTCTCACCCAGAAAAGGGAAACTCGCGCCGTCGCGCCACTCGATGCGGGTGGACTCCAGGCGCTGCTCGCGCTCGCGCATCTCGTCGAGCTTGCGCACGATCCACTCGGCCTTTTCCTGCAGAGCGGCCTCCACCTCGTACAGCGGCACCCAGCGCGGCGCGCTGACGACCAGGCCATCGGCCCCCACCTGCATGCCGATGGTGCGGCGCTTGCCGCGCTTGAATTCATAGGCCACGTGCGCGTCGCACAGACGGGTCTGACGGTTGGCACGCGGATGCGCAAACTGCGCGGGCGCCATCACACTGGGCAGGGGCTCGGCCGGTCGCTGCGGGCCGTGCAGTTCGGGGACAGGATCGGGACGCCGCGCAGGCGGTTCCGCCTGCACCGCAGCCGGTACATCAAAGAGATCAAGGGCGAGCTGGAGGAAGCTGCGCATGCGCTGATCTTAGCGAGATCAGCGATAAGCGTCGGGATCGAGGCGGCGCATCTCGGCCTCGATCCAGGCCTCGACTTCCTGCATCAGCTCAGCTGGCTCGCGGCCGACGCTGGGGATGGGCTTGCCGATGGACACGTCCACCACCCCCGGGTGCTTGATGAAGGCCTTGCGCGGCCAGCACTTGGCCGAGGTGACGGCGATCGGGATCACGGGCGCCCCGGTCTCCACCGCCAGGCGCGTACCGCCAGTCTTGTAGGTGCCCTTCTGGCCGCGCGGGATGCGCGTGCCTTCAGGGAACATGATGATCCAGACGCCGCGCGCGAGCAACTCTTTGCCCTGCGCCACCACCTTGGCGAAGGCCTCGGTGCGCTGCGAGCGGTCGATGTGGATCATGTCCAGCCGACCCATGGCCCAGCCGAAGAAGGGCACGTAGAGCAGCTCCTTCTTGAACACATAGGCCAGCGGATGCGGCATCAGCGTGGGCATGAGGAAGGTCTCGAAGGTGGACTGGTGCTTGACCAGCAGGATGGCCGCACTGGTCTTGCCCTGGGGCAGATTTTCCATGCCGCCCACGCGCACCCGGATGCCGAGGATCAGGCGCGCACCGTCGACGGCCCAGCCCAGCCAGCGCGCCGCCATCCAGTACAGCGGGTTGCCGCGGATACGGATGGACGCCACCACCATGATGATGCCCCAGGGGATGACGGTGACCAGCATCCACAGGGCATGAACGATGGAGCGAAGCAGGGCCATGGTGGTGTTTCCTTCAGGCGGTGCCGTCGCGCGACACCAGATGATCGGCAAAGGCCAGCAGGCTCTCATGCACGCGCGTGCCGGCCGGGAAGTTGTCGGGCAGAGGCTGGCCATGCAGCTTGGCGCTCTTGCCGGTCAGCACCAGATGCGGCTCGCAGCCGGCGGCGGCGCCCGCGATGAGGTCGCGCGCCGAGTCGCCCACCGTGGGCACGCCCTTGAGCGTCACGCCATAGCGCTCACCGATCTGCTCGAAGAGTCCAGGCAGGGGCTTGCGGCAGCGGCAGGTCTGATCGGGGGCGTGCGGGCAGTAGAAGATGGCCTCCACACGGCCTCCTGCCGTGGCCAGCAGCTTGTGCATCTTGGCGTGCATGGCGTTGAGCGCCGCGACATCGAAGAGACCGCGTCCCAGACCCGACTGGTTGGACGCGACCACCACGTGCCAGCCCGCGTGGTTGAGCTTGGCGATGGCCTCCAACGCACCGGGCAATGGCTTCCACTCGGCCTCGGACTTGACGTAGTCATCGCTGTCCTCGTTGATGGTGCCGTCGCGGTCGAGGATGACCAGTTTCATGGTGTGCGTGCCCGGCATATCAGGCGGCGAGACGCGAGAGATCCGCCACGCGGTTCATCGCGTCATGCAGACTCTTGAGCAAACCCAGGCGGTTGGCACGCAGCGCCGCGTCCTCGGCATTGACCATCACGCCGTCGAAGAAAGCGTCCACCGGCGCCTTGAGCACGGCCAGCTCCCGCAGCGAAGCCGCGTACTCGCCATTGGCGTAGAGCTTGTCAGCCAGCGGCTGCACGCTTTGCAGCGCACCGTGCAAGGCCTGCTCGGCGCGCTCCTGGAGTCGCTGGGTGTCGACCTTGGCTTCCACCGCGCCCTCAGCTTTCTTGAGGATGTTGCTGATGCGCTTGTTGGCCGCGGCCAGGGCGGCAGCTTCGGGCAGCGCGGCAAAGGCGCGCACGGCCGTCAGGCGGTGTGCCACTTCGCCCAGGCGCTGCGGACGCAGGCTGAGTACGGCATCGACTTCCTGCGCGCTATAGCCCTGCTCGCGCAGGCTGCCGGCGAGGCGGTCGTAGATGAAATCGGTCAGCGCGGGCGTGGCGTCCGTGATCTTGCTGCCGAAGGCAGGCAAAGCCGCCTGTGTAAGCAGGTCCGACAAGCTCAAGGGCAAGTTCTTTTCGCCCAAGATGCGGATCACGCCCAGTGCATGGCGACGCAGCGCGAAGGGATCCTTGTCACCGGTCGGTAGATTGCCGATGCCGAACATGCCCACCAGCGTTTCCAGCTTGTCGGCGAGGGCCACGACCAGACCCACGGTGTTGCGCGGCAGTTCGTCGCCCGCGAAACGCGGCTTGTAATGGTCTTCGATGGCGTTGGCGATCTCTTCGCCCAGGCCATCGTGGCGCGCGTAATAGCCGCCCATGATGCCTTGCAGCTCGGGGAACTCGCCCACCATGTCGGTCAGCAGATCGGTCTTGGCCAGCTCGGCAGCGCGCTGAGCGCTCGCCACCAGCTTCGGGTCCAGCGCGTTCGCAATCTTGCTGGCGATCTCGTATACGCGCTTCATGCGCTCGCCCTGAGTCCCGAGCTTGTTGTGATAGACCACCTTGCCCAGGCCTTCGACACGAGACAGCAGCGTCTTCTTGCGGTCCTGATCAAAGAAGAACTTGGCATCAGCCAGACGCGGGCGCACCACGCGTTCGTTGCCGCCGATCACGGCGCTCGCATCGGCCGGACTGATGTTGCTGACGACCAGGAACTTGTTCGTGAGCTTGCCCGCGGCGTCGAGCAGGGGGAAGTACTTCTGGTTGGCCTTCATCGTGAGGATCAGGCATTCCTGAGGCACGGCCAGGAACTCCTTTTCAAACTCACAGATCAGCACATTGGGGCGCTCGACCAGGGCCGTGACTTCGTCGAGCAGGGCCTCGTCCTCGATGGCGCGTGCACCGCCGCCGACCTTGGCAGCCGCAGCAGCGAGCTGGCGCACGATCTCGGCGCGGCGCTCGGCGAAGGATGCGATGACGGCGCCGTCTTCACGCAGGGTGGCGGCATAGCTGTCGGCGTCCTTGAGCACGACCACGTCCTTCTTCGCCTCGAAGCGGTGGCCATGGGTGGTGTGACCGGCCTTCAGACCCAAGGCCTTGACCGGCACCACAGTGCTGCCATGCAGGGCCACGAGGCCGTGTGCCGGGCGCACGAAGTTCACGCTGCTCCAGCCGGGCAGTTCGCAATCGGTCTCGAGCTGGTAACTCATGACCTTGGGGATGGGCAGCTTGGCGATCGCTTCGTCCAGTGCTTTCTGCAGGCCGGCTTCGAGTGTGGCGCCTGGCACCACGCTGTCGTAGTACAGGGCCTCAGCCTTGCCGTCGGGTGCGCGCTTGAGCGCCGCTACGGCCTGCGCCGGATTGGATACATCGGCACCCAGGGCCGTCAGCTTCTTGATCAGGGCCGGGGTGGCCTGACCCGCTGCATCCAGACCCACATTCACGGGCATGAGTTTCTGTTGCACGGCCTTGTCGGCGGCCTTGAGGGCCACCTGCGTGATGTGCGCCCCCAGACGGCGCGGCGAGGCGTAGGGTGTCACGGCGGAAGCCGCCGAAGCCAGGCCCTGGGCCTTGAGCTGATCAGCCAGCACGGCGGCAAACGCTTCACCCAGTTTCTTGAGCGCCTTGGGCGGCAGCTCTTCGACAAACAGTTCGACGAGAAGGTTGTTCATGCTCATGGTCTCAGGCGGCTTTCTTCTCGCTCATCTTGTCGATCTGCGCCACCCACTCGCGTGGCGCCATGGGGAAGCCCAGACGCTCGCGGCTCTCGTAGTAGCTCTGCGCAACGCTGCGCGCGAGGTTGCGGATGCGGCCGATGTAGGCGGCGCGTTCAGTCACCGAGATGGCGCCGCGCGCGTCCAGCAGGTTGAAGCTGTGCGCGCACTTGAGCACTTGCTCGTAGGCGGGCAGGGCCAGCTGCTGTTCCATCAGGTGCTTGGCCTGCTTCTCATGCGCGGTGAAGGCCGTGAACAGGAAGTCGGCGTCGCTGTGCTCGAAGTTGTAGGCCGACTGTTCTTTTTCGTTCTGCAGGTAGACGTCGCCGTAGCTCATGGTGTCGGTCCACTTGAGCTTGTAGACGTTGTCCACGCCCTGCAGGTACATGGCCAGGCGCTCCAGGCCATAGGTGATCTCGCCGGTGATGGGCTTGCAGTCGATGCCACCGACCTGCTGGAAGTAGGTGAACTGCGTCACCTCCATGCCGTTGAGCCAGACCTCCCAGCCCAGGCCCCAGGCGCCGAGTGTGGGGTTCTCCCAGTCGTCTTCCACAAAACGGATGTCGTTCTTCTTGAGGTCGAAGCCCAGGGCTTCGAGCGAGCCCAGGTAAAGCTCGAGGATGTTGCTCGGCGCAGGCTTGAGCACGACCTGGTACTGGTAGTAGTGCTGCAGGCGGTTGGGGTTCTCGCCGTAGCGGCCGTCCTTGGGGCGGCGGCTGGGCTGCACATAGGCGGCCTTCCAGGGCTCGGGGCCGAGCGCGCGCAGGAAGGTGGCCGTGTGCGAGGTGCCGGCGCCGACTTCCATGTCATAGGGCTGCAAGAGCGCGCAGCCCTGGGCGTCCCAGTAGGCCTGCAGTTTCAGGATGATTTGTTGGAAGGTCAGCATCTTGGGCAGGCGCAGGCGGGCGGATCGCGCGCCGCTGCGCAGTGGGGGCGGTTTCCCGCGTGAACCCGCGATTTTACGGGGCTTCGGGGCCTTTTCGCCCCGGGTCTGGCGGCTCAGCGGCGCTTGCGCCCGATGGCCCAGGCCAACACAGCCAGGCTCAGCGCCCAGAACGGCCACAGACCGGTGTGCGCCACCCAGCGTGCATAAGGCGTGAGGCCGGCCCGCCCCTCCACCTCGACCTCCAGCACGCCGCGGGTGTGGCGCGGCAGCTCGGCCACCACCTGCCCCCGGTGATCGATCAGGGCGGTGGCACCGGTGTTGGTGGCGCGCACGAAGGGGCGCTCGAACTCCAGCGCCCGCATGCGCGAGATCTGCAGGTGTTGGTCGATGGCCACGGTATTGCCGAACCAGGCGATGTTGCTGAGGTTGACGAAAACGGTGGGGGCCTGGGCCGGGTCCCTGAAGCGCGCGCCCAGCTCTTCGCCGAACAGGTCCTCGTAGCAGATGTTGGGAGCCAGACGCTGACCTTGCCACTGGAAAGAGGGCTGGCCCACATCACCACGACTGAAATCCCCCAGGGGGATGTTCATCATGGCGGTGAACCACTTGAAGCCCCAGGGAATGAATTCGCCAAATGGCACCAGGTGATGCTTGTCGTAGCGCCAGGGCTCGCGTCCCGGCGCCAGGCCCACAGCTGCGTTGCTGTAGCCCTCGGCCAGACTACCCAGGGGCAGGCCGATCAGGGCCGCCTGTTCACCGGCCGCATAGCGTTGACGCAGCGCCGCCCAATAGCCCTCGGGCAGCTGGCGCAGCAGTAGGGGCAAGGCAGTCTCCGGCGCGACCACCAGCGGGGCCTGGTTGTCCAGCAGCTGCTCGCCGTACCAGCGCAGGGCCAGGGGTACACCGCTACCGGGCTGGAACTTCTCGTCCTGCGGGATGTTGCCCTGAAGCAGGGCCACCCTCAGCGTTCCGGTGGACCTTGTGGTCTGCGGCTGCCCCATCTGGTGCACCGAAGGCAGCACCATCACGGTGAGAACGGCGATGCGCTGCCAGTGGCCGCAGGCCCAGATCTGCGGCACTGTCATGGCCAGCCAGGCAGCGATGGCCGTGATGCCGTAAACGCCGAGCCAGGGCGCATAGCCGGCCAGCGGCCCTTCCACATGCGCATAGCCGCTGCCGCCCCAGCCGAAACCCGTGAACCAGATGCCGCGCGCCAGTTCGGCCAGCAGCCAGAGCGCGGCAAACAACAGGGCCCGCAGCGCGCGCGCATCGGGCGCGTATCGCCGGTACAGTGCGCAGGCCGCGGCATAGTACAGCGCCAAAGCGCCCGCCAGGGCGAACACGGCGAACACGGCCAGCGGCGCCGGCAGGCCGCCGTAGGTGTGCATGGAGATGTAGAGCCACCAGAAGGTGCCCGCAAGCCAGGCCGTTGCAAACAGCCAGCCGGCCACAGCGGCCTGCTTCCAGTGTCTGCTGCGCTCGACGCCCCAGGCCAGCAGGGCCAGGGCCAGCAGCTGCAGGCCCCAGTAAGGCTGCCCATCCCAGGGGGAGCCCATCGAACAGGCTTGGGCGAGGCCGGCGAGGAGGCTCAGGCCCCAGGCGCCGGCACGCGCCCGGCTTTCAGCCATGGAGTCCGGCCTTGCGCGGGGCCACGGGCGAAACCTTGAACCACTTCACCGCGCCGCCCTTGGTGTGCAGCACCACGAACTTGAGTCCGGCGATCACGTGCTGCTCGCCACGGCGGGGCACGTGCCCCATCTCATGGGCGATCAGTCCACCGATGGTGTCGAAGCTTTCGTCCGGATCGCTGCCGGTGATGGTGACATCGAAGGCTTCGTTGACACGCTCCACGGGCGCCCGTCCGCTGACGCGGTAGGTCTGGTCGGCCAGGCCGAAGATGTCGCCCTCGTCTTCGGAGATGTCGAACTCGTCCTCGATCTCGCCGACGATCTGCTCCAGCACATCCTCGATGGTGATCAAGCCGGCCACACGGCCGAACTCATCGATCACGATGGCCAGGTGGTTGCGGTTGCCGCGGAACTCGTGCAGCAGGTCGTTGAGACCTTTGCTCTCGGGCACGAAGACGGCGGGGCGTAGCAGGGCACGGATGTTGAGCTCGGGCGCGCGCTGCAGCTTGAGCAGGTCCTTGGCCATCAGGATGCCGATGATGTTCTCGCGCTCGCCATCAAAGACCGGGAAGCGCGAGTGGGCCGTGTCGATGACCAGATGCAGCAGCTCGTCGAAGGGCGCGTTGATGTCGACAAGGTCCATGCGGGGAGTCGGGACCATGACATCGCCGGCGGTCATGTCGGCCATGCGCAGCACGCCTTCGAGCATGTAGCGCGATTCGGCGCCGATGACCTGGTTGTCTTCGGCTTCGGCCAGGGTTTCGATCAGTTCGGCCGTGGAGTCCGGTCCAGGGTGGATGAACTCGGCCAGCTTCTTCAGGAAGGTGCGCTTGTCCTCTTTTTCAGGACTTCGCGCAGGATGAGGGTCAGGCACTGACGGTTGCACCGGAGGTGCTTTGTTGCGATCCCCATAGGATAGCGGATCGCGTTGACCCGCTCACGGCGGGGCGTTGGCGGCGTTCAGGGGGCGGATTTGTGCCGCGCCGCGCGCACGCCGCGGCGCACGTCCTGCAGGCCGGCCAGAAAGTCCCAGAACTGCTTGGCCTGGACCTTGAGCCGGTAATCCGTCTGGGCCAGCTGCTCCTCGAACATCTCCGTGACCTGGCTTTCGAATGTAGCGGGCGGAAGACGCAAGTAGGCCCTCGCTTCCGACCCGTCGTATTCCACTGTGGCACCAGCCTTGCGCGCGATATTGAGCATGGCCTTGTTCTCGCTCAGCGCATGGATGAACATCAGGTAGACGCCCTCGTTGCGGGCGTGGCGCATGGCGCGCTGAAACAGCTTGCTGCCGTAGCCATGACCACGGACCGAAGGCAGCACCGAGACACCGAACTCGGCACAGGCGTCGTAGCTGCGATCGACCGAGTGGGCCAGGTGCGCCATGGCCACCAGCTCCAGGCGACGGTTGTAGATGCCGAAGATGGCGTCGTTCTCGAAGTCCAGGCTGTCGGCATAGGTCTGGATCTGGGCGTCATTGGCCATGTAGCCAAAACGGAGATAGCGGTCGTGCTCGTCCAGGGCCTGCAGATGGCGCGCAATGCGTCCTCGATGCCGAGCGCCGAGCCTGCGGATCACAGCCACCCAGGGCGCACGCGCCGTCGCGCTTTGTTCGGCGGGCAGCATGCGCAGCAAATCAGAGCTGCCGCTGTTTTCCTCGCCTTCGTGATTGGCATCCATGCTGCGAATGTAAGGTGATTTCTGCCGTTCGCCAAACGCCCGGGGCTGCCCGCGCTTGACACACGGGTGACAGTTTCCGGCCCTACCTAGGACAAGCCCGGTGTCCCGTGCCCCCGAGTCTGGGGTTCAATAGCGCGGTCATGGAGTGATTGATGGAAAAAATCTGGTTGCAAAGCTATCCACCCGGCGTCCCGCAGGACATCGATCCGGGTCAGTACAGTTCTCTGGCCCAGCTGCTGGAGGAATCCTTCCGCAAGAATGCCACTCAGCCCTTTTCGGTGTGCATGGAGCGCTGGATGAGCTATCGCCAGCTGGACGAGCTTTCGGCCGCCCTGGGTGCCTGGCTGCAACGCCTCGGCCTGGAGCCCGACGCGCGCGTGGCCATCATGCTGCCCAATGTGCCCCAGTTTGCGGTCACCATGGCAGCCATCCTGCGCGCCGGCTACACCTGCGTGAACGTCAACCCTCTGTACACCGCCCGTGAGCTGGAGCACCAGCTCAAGGACTCGGGTGCCACGGCCATCGTGGTGCTGGAGAACTTCGCCCACACCTTGGAAGAGGTGATCGAACGCACGCAGGTCAAGCATGTGGTGCTGACCGCTTTCGGCGATCTGCTCGGTCCCTGGTACGGCCGCTGGCTGACTTTTGCGATCCGGCACCTGGCCAAGATGGTGCCGCCTTTCAAGCTCCCGTTGACCGACGGGCGCACCGTGACGGCTTTCCGCAAGGCCCTGGGCGAAGGCTCGCACCTGACCCTCAAGCCCTCCCAGGCGAACCTCGACTCCATCGCCTTCCTGCAGTACACCGGCGGCACCACGGGCCTGAGCAAGGGGGCCGTTCTTACCCATCGCAACATCGTTGCAGCCATCCTGCAGGCCGAAGCCTGGTTCACGCCGGCACTGGACCGCGTCGGCAATGTGCGTGAGACCAACAGCATTGCGGCCCTGCCCCTGTATCACATCTTCGCGCTCACCCTGTGCTTCCTGGCCATACGCTGGGGCTCCCACATGACGTTGGTGCCGAATCCGCGTGACATCGGCAAGTTCATCGAGGTGCTCAAGCGTCGGCCGTTCCACATGCTGCCGGCGGTCAACACCCTCTTCAACGCCCTGCTGCAACACCCGCAGTTCCGCACCGTGGATTTCTCGCACCTCTGCATTTCGCAGGCGGGCGGCATGGCGGCCTCCGAAGGCACGGCCAAGCACTGGCAGGAGGTCACCGGCTGCGCGATGGTCGAAGGCTGGGGCATGAGCGAGACCTGCGCGATCGGCACCAACAACCCCGTCACGACGACGAAGTTCAGCGGCACCATAGGCCTGCCCCTGCCGGGGGTGGAGATCGCCATCAAGGACGACGATGGCAAATCGCTGCCGATCGGCGCGTCGGGCGAGATCTGCATCCGCGGCC
This sequence comes from Hylemonella sp., assembly GCF_027532185.1. Lineage (GTDB taxonomy): Bacteria > Pseudomonadota > Gammaproteobacteria > Burkholderiales > Burkholderiaceae_C > Hylemonella. The sequence goes on from NZ_JAPZSV010000003.1 coordinate 1,029,831, forward strand.
CGAACGTGATGACGGGCTACTACCGGCAAGCCGAAGAGACCGCCAAGGCCTTCACCGCCGATGGCTACATGCGCACCGGCGACATCGGCATCATGGATGCCCAGGGTTACACCAAGATCGTGGACCGCAAGAAGGACATGATCCTGGTCAGCGGTTTCAACGTCTTCCCGAGCGAGCTCGAGAATGTCATCTCGCTCTGCGACGGTGTGCTGGAGTGCGCCGTCATCGGCGTGCCCGACGCCAAGCAAGGTGAGGCCATCAAGGTTTATGTGGTCCGCAGCGACCCGACCCTCAGCGAGGACGATGTGGCCAAGTACTGCGCGCAGAACCTCACAGGCTACAAGCACCCGAAGTACATCGAGTTCCGCGATGAGCTGCCCAAGTCCAACGTCGGCAAGATCCTGCGCCGGGAGCTGCGCGCCGGCAAGTAGCCTGCAACAAGCCTGGGAGGTGCTGAGATCTCCCCTGAACGACCGCGCCTATCGGCTGGGCAAGCTTTGCTGAACGACAGCTCATCGCAGTTCCTGGAGCACAAATAAAAACGCCCCGTCGAATGACGGGGCGTTTTCTGCTGTAAGAGCCTGACGATGACCTACTTTCACACGGGAACCCGCACTATCATCGGCGCTGAGGCGTTTCACTGTCCTGTTCGGGATGGGAAGGAGTGGGACCACCT
>NZ_JAPZSV010000010.1 GCF_027532185.1 Hylemonella sp.
CCTGATGCCCTGATGCCCTGATGCCCTGATGCCCTGATGCCCTGATGCCCTGATGCCCTGATGCCCTGATGCCCTGATGCCCTGATGCCCTGATGCCCTGATGCCCTGATGCCCTGATGCCCTGATGCACTGATGCCCTGACCGCCGACCGCCGACCGCTAGGCCGGCGTGCGGCGATCGAGCCGCGGCATGGGCAGCACGGCCCCGCCACCGGCTGCGGGCGCCTCGCCGCCGGGGCGCACGGGTTCGGCCTGGCTCGGTGCCAGACGCAGGAATACACCCAGCGCCATCAGGAGCAAGGCCGCGCTCACGATGATGGCCACCGGGTAGTAGAGGTTGCCGGCCAGATCCAGCTGGCTGTACTTGATGACCATCATCAGCCCTTCGAGCGAGAGCGCCACGCAGACCGTGCCGATGAAACGCGGCAGCGTGCGCCGCAGCATGACGATGACGTCGTGATCGGCTTCCTTTCCGTACTCCTTGCTGATGACCAAGGCCACTTCGTAGACCGCCATGGCAATCACGCTTGCATTGACCAGCTTGACGATGATCTGGGTGATCTCGCCGCCGCTGAGCACGTGGCCGATGGCCTCCACCACCGTGGTGGCGACGATGGCACCGGAGATGGCGAAGAAGATGAAGGTGAAACCGCGGGCAAACAGCTTTTGCGTGGCCGACAGAAGGTTCTCGTTGGGAGTCATGGTTCTCCAGTGGGGGACAGGGTCACCGGTCCGGGCTCATTGCCTAGGCCGTCGGCCGGGAAGTGGATGCAGCGCACCTGCAGATGCCAGGCCAGCACGCGGGCTGGAACCGGCAGCAGGCGGGTCGCCTCCTCCGGCTGCACGGACACCTGCACCCCCAGGCTGTCCATCGCCGGCAGCCAGTGGTCGAGGAAATCGGAGAGGTCGATGGGGCCGGGTTTGCAGGTCGCCCAGGCACCGCGCGCGAAGGCCCGCGCGTCGTGCGGCTGCGACCAGACCGGCAGGCAGGACTCACCGTTCTCGAGCGTGAGCGAGATCCAGCCCCCGGCATCGAGCAGGCCCCAGACCTGCAGCGTCTGGGCGACCTCCTGCACAAAACCCTGGTAATGCGGCGCGTCCACCACGGCGGGTGTCGGTTGCAAGCCCAGGATCTGGATCAGGGCGGGGGGAAGTTTGAGCGGATGGGCCATGGTGTGATGAAGGCCCAGCTTAGGGAGGTGCGCACCCGTGCTCAAGAAAAAACATATTTTGTTTCCTGCGTTACTGCAGGGCACGCCTGGGGTCCGTACACGGATCGCATCGCGGCCAGGCCGCCAGATGCAAAGCAGCACACGCTAGACTCCCCGCCATGACTTGGCACGCCTCGCTGCAACTCGACTACACCCTGGAAGACGCACGCAGCGTCGCACGCTACCGGCACGAAGGGCCGCTGCGTATCCTGCAAAGCCTCTACCCCGAGGGCGACGCGATCTGCCACAACGTGCTCGTGCACCCGCCGGGCGGCCTGGTGGGCGGCGACACGCTGGACATCCGGCTCACGGTGGCGCCCGGCGCCCACGGACTGGTGACCACGCCAGGCGCCACACGCTTTTACCGCAGCACGGGTGACAGCGCGCGCCAGTGGCTGCATGCGCAGGTGGCCGATGGCGCGCGGCTCGAATGGCTGCCGCTCGAAGCCCTGGCCTACAACGAATGCCAGGCAGAGAACCGGGCGGTGTTCGAGCTGGCCCCAGGCGCCGAGCTCATGGGCTGGGACGTCACCGCCCTGGGCCTGCCGGCCGCAGAGCAGCCCTACATCCGCGGCAGCTTCGCGCAGCATCTCGAAGTGCCCGGTGTCTGGCTGGAGCAGGGCCGCATCGCCGCGCAGGACGCCCACCTCATGGACGGCCCGCTGGGCCTGGCTGGGCAGCGCTGCCTGGGCACGCTGTTCTTCGTGGCCGGCTCACCCATCGCGCGCGAGCGGCGTGACGCAGCGCTCGAGAGCGTGCGCGCCCTGATCGACGGCCATGCCCTGCGCGCCACGAGCGGGGCCACCAGCCCGCACCCACAGGTGCTGGTGGTGCGCGTGCTGGCTCCGCTGGTGGAGCCGGCCATGCAGTTGCTCAAGAGCCTGCGCGCGGCCTGGCGCCAGCAGCTCTGGCAACTCGACGCCGTGCCGCCGCGCATCTGGGCGATGTAGCCCGTCCGCAGCGCCGGCGTCAGAAGCGCCCGGCCTGGGCGAAAGCCGTGGCCAGGAACTCCACCATAGCGCGGACCTTGTGCGAGAGGTGTTGCCGGCTGGCATAAACCACGCTGATGTCGAGCTCGGGCCCCGCGTACTGCGGCAGGATCTGCACCAGGCGGCCCGCCTTCAGGTCCTCGCCCACCAGAAAGCCCGGCTGGAACACCACACCCTGGTCGGCCAGGGCCGCAGCGCGGCAGGTGTCGCCGCTGTTGCTGCGCAGGCGCGGATGCACCGTGATGCTGCGCGCGCCTTCGGGCCCGCTGAAATGCCACTGCTCGCCTGTGGCCAGGTAGCTGTAGGCGATCACGTCGTGCTGCACCAGATCGGCCAGCTCGCGGATGGGCGCGGCCTGCTGCAGGTAGCGCGGCGAGGCGCACAGCAGCAGGCGAGCACTCGCGATGCGGCGCGCAACCAGCGTCGAAGACGCCAGCTGCCCGATGCGCACGGCGAGGCCGTAGCCCTCCTCGATCAGGTCCACCACGCGGTCGTTGAGATTGACCTCCAGCTCCACACGGGGGTGCACGCGCAGGAACTCCCCCCACAGCGGCGCCAGATGCCGGATGCCGAAGGTCACGGGTGCCGTGATCTTGAGCAGGCCCTGGGCCTGCACCGCGCCCGCGCTGACGGCGGCATTGGCATCGGCCAGCTCGGCCAGGATCTGCACACAGCGCTGCAGGTACTCGGCCCCGGCATCGCTGAGCGAGAGCCGGCGGGTGCTGCGTTGCATCAGGCGCACGCCCAGGCGCGCCTCCAGCTCGCTGACCTGGCGCGAGACCATGGCCTTGGACAGGCCCAGCTTGTCGGCCGCCTTCACAAAGCTGCCAAGCTGGGCGACGGCCACAAAGGCCTCGATTTCCTTGAACTGGTCCATTGCGACCTGATTGTCTTATTTGAGTAAACAATCAGTCAATCGATCAGTTATTTATCAATTAAACAGCACGCAATAAAGTCCATTCAGTGCCAAACCGATGGCGCAGACAGGAAAAACCATGAACCAGCCCCAAGCCCTCATCCTCCAGCGTCCGGCCCAGGCCGCGCAACTGATCCTGCTGTTCCACGGCGTGGGCTCGAACGCCCACAGCCTGGCCGGGCTGGGCCAGGCCTATGCCCAGGCCTTTCCCCAAGCCCTGGTGGTGGCCGTCGACGCGCCCTACGAATCCGAGCTGGCCCCCGGCGGGCGCCAGTGGTTCTCGGTGCGCGAGGTGACCGAGGAGAACCGGCCCCAGCGGGTCGCGGCCGCCCTGCCGGCCTTCGAGTTCGCCGTGCGCCACTGGCAGCAGCAAAGCGGTGTGGACGCAGCCGGGACCGCGCTCGTGGGCTTCTCCCAGGGTGCCATCATGGCGCTCGAGTCCGCGCTGCGCCCCGAGCCGGTGGCCGCGCGCGTGATCGCCATCAGTGGACGCTTCGCGCGCCTGCCCGAACAGCCCCTGCACGAGAACAGCACCGTGCACCTGCTGCACGGCAAGACCGACGCTGTCATGCCCTACCGCCACACGATCGAGGGCGCCCTGCGCCTGCGAACCCTGGGGGCGGACTTCACGGCCGACGTGCTGCCGTCCATCGGCCACGAGCTGCATCCCGAACTCATGGAGCTGGCCGTGCAGAAACTGCAGCAGCACATCCCCGCCCGTCTCTGGCTGAAGCCGGGTGAGGGCGAAGCAACGAACTGAATCCGCATTGAAAGGAAGCGTGATGAACACCCTGCCCCCGCTCTTCGTCTCGCACGGCGCACCGCTGTTCGCCGTGGATGCCGGCCGCACCGGCCCGGCCCTGCGCGCCTGGGCGCAGGCCCACGCGCGGCCGCAAGCCATCGTCGTCATGTCACCCCACTGGATGGCGCGCCAGGCCACGGTCATGAGCACACCCGCACCCCAGACCTGGCACGACTTCGGCGGCTTCCCGCCCGAGCTCTACACGCTGCAGTACCCTGCCCCCGGCCAGCCCGAACTGGCGCACGAGGTGCTGGCCTTGCTTCACGCCGCCGGCATCGCCGCCGTCGAGGACCCCCGCCGCCCCTTGGACCATGGCACCTGGGTGCCGCTCATGCACCTCTACCCCGAGGCCGACATTCCCGTGCTGCAGCTGGCTCTGCCCGCGCAGGCCGGCCCGGCGCAGATCTACGAACTGGGTCGCGCACTGCGCCCGCTGGCCGCGCGCGGCGTGCTGCTCATGGGCACAGGCAGCATGACGCACAACCTCGGCGAGTTCTTCGGCGGTCAGACGGAGCCTGCGCCCTACGTGCTGGAATTCAGCCGCTGGGTGGAAAGCAAGATCGCGCAGGGCGATCTGCCGGCCCTGCTGGACTACCGCGCCCAGGCCCCGCACGCCGAGCGCGCCCACCCCAGCGAAGACCACTTCCTGCCGCTCTTCTTCACCCTGGGTGCGGCCGCCGAGGGCGCACGCCCCGACTACATCAGCCGCGAGGTGATGTACGGCATGCTGGCCATGGATGCGTTTGCGCTGGAAGCGGCCTGAGGCCTTGGGCGTTCAGCCCAGCAAGCGGAACAGACCGTAGCCCGAGAGCACGCCGCTCAAGACCAGCATCAGGGTCTTGACCAGGCGCGTGGGGACCAGCGCACCGATGGCGCTGGCGATGAGGATGGCGGCGAAGATGTAGGTCATTTTCATGCCGCGATCTTAGAGCCTGTTCACGCGGCCGGGGCGCGCGTGATGGACCACAATGCGGGCTGACCACCGACACGGAGACCTACCCGCATGGACAGCACCCGCCAGATCATCCTCAACGCACTCGGCGCCCCCGAAGTCATGCAGCTGCAAAGCGTGCCCCTGCCCCCGCCCGGCCCGAGTGAGGTGCAGCTGCGCCAGACGGCCATCGGCTTCAACTACATCGACGTCTACCAGCGCAAGGGCGCCTATCCCCTGCCTTTGCCCACCGGCCTGGGTCATGAGGCCGCGGGTGTGGTGCAGGCCGTGGGCGAGGGCGTGAGCGGCTTCGCACCCGGCGATCGCGTGGCCTATATGAACGCCGGCATCGGCGCCTACGCCGAGCGCCGCAACGTGGCCGCGGCGCGCCTGGTCCACATCCCTGCCGGCGTCAGCGACGAGGACGCCGCCGCCCTGCTGTTCAAGGGTCTGACCGCGCAGTACCTGCTGCGCAAGACGCACCGCGTGGGAGCGGGCGACCTGATCCTGGTCCATGCAGCGGCCGGTGGCGTGGGGCAGATCCTGTGTCAGTGGGGCAAGGCCCTGGGCGCCGAGGTGGTGGGCACGGCCGGCTCGGCCGAGAAATGTGCCGTCGCGCGCGCGGCGGGCGCCGACATTGCCATCGACTACAGCCAGCCGGGCTGGCCGGCCGCGCTGCTCGAAGCCACGGGCGGGCGCAAGGCTCGCGTGGTCTACGACTCGGTGGGCAAGGACACCATCCTGCACTCGCTGGACCTGGCCGCACCGTTTGGCCTGGTGGTGATCTACGGTGCGGCCTCGGGTCCGGCGCCAGCCATCGAGCCCGAGCTGCTGAACAAGAAGGGCTGCCTCTTCCTGACCCGGCCCTCGGTCTTCCCGCACAACGCCGATCCGGCGGTGTTCCGCGCCAACGCGGCGGAACTCTTCGCGGCGATCGCAGCCGGTCATGTGAGCGCACGAATCGGTGCGCGCTTTGCGTTGAGCGATGCAGCGGCGGCCCACCGTGCCGCCGAGTCGCGCGCCACCCAGGGCGCCATCCTGCTGCAGCCCTGAGTTCGTGCCAGGCTAGCCCTGCACCTCGAACAGCGTGCCCAGGCCGCCGGCATGGTGTTCGAGCACATGGCAGTGCAGCAGCCACCAGCCCGGGTTGTCGGCCACGAAGGCGATCTCGACGCGGTCGCGCGGCCCCATGAGCACGGTGTCGCGCCAGGGCCGCTCGGGCAGCGGCGTGCCGTTGCGCGAGAGCACGCGGAAGTGATGGCCATGCAGGTGCATGGGATGCCACCAGGCCGTGCGGTTGTCGATACGCAGGCGCACGCTGCGCCCGCGCGGCACGCGGAACTCGGCCGCATGCGCGGCGTGCTCGCGGCTGTGCTGCAGATGGGCCTGGCCGTTGATGGTCCAGGCCGGGGCGGCCTCGCGCGCACCGGCCTGCAGGCGCAGGCGCCGCGCCTCGCGCTCAGCCACACTCTCCTGCGGCCAGCCCTCGCGGTTCATGGCGCCGCCACCCAGCACCAGATCGTGTACCAGCGCAGCGCCCAGGTCTGGCTCGGGCAGGGGCGCGTAGGGCGCCGGCAGGGGTGCGGGACGGGCTGCGCCGGCGGCGGGCGCACCGCTGACCTCGACCGCAGCCAGCACACGCTCACCACGCCGGTCCGTGTCCTTGAGCGTGTAGCGCCCGGGCGCCGAGGCGTCCACGATGAAGTCGGCACGCATGCCCGGCCCCAGCAGCAGCTCGCCCTCCCACGGCACGGCCGCGTCCGCCGGCATGCCATCGCGCGCGATCAGCCACGCCGGCAAGCCCTCGAAGCTCAGCGCAAAGATGCGCGCATTGGCGGCGTTGACCAGACGCAGACGCACGCGCTCGCCCGTGCGCAGCGCCTGCACGGGCTGGATCTGTCCGTTGACAGTGAGCAACTGCCCCATGCGCCCGGCGTGCGCCACATCGTGGAAGTTGTAGAAGTTCTCGGCAATGCGGCCCTGCGCATCGAGCCGCCAGTCGTCGAGCAGCCAGACCAGATCGCGGTCCACGGGCGGCGGCTCGTCGTCCTCGACGATGAGCGCACCGGCCAAGCCGCGCTCGAGCTGTTCGGGCGTGCCCCAGTGCGGGTGGTACCAGTAGGTGCCGGCGTCGGGCAGCGCAAAGCGGTAGCGAAAGCGCTCGCCCGGCGCCACTGGGTCCTGCGTCAGGCCGGGTACGCCGTCCATGGCGTTGGGCAGGCGGATGCCGTGCCAGTGGATGGTGGTGGGATCGGGCAGGCGGTTGTGCAAGGTGAGGTCCAGCACCTCACCACGCCGGTAGCGCAGCACGGGGCCGGGGGCCTGGGCCTCGTAGGCCCAGACGGGTAGCGCCGCTTCGCCAACCAGGGGCAACACCGCGGGCGCTGCCGTGAGGGCGCGGGGGGTGGCGCGCTCAGCGGCCGACGACAGGCCGGCCCAGACCGGCGCGCAAGCCAGGGTGTGCAGAAGTGAACGACGTCTCATGCGGATACTGAACGCGGTGTGTTCGCAGCTTACAACGGGACGAATGCCCCTGCATGGGCATTTGTGCACAGGGCCGGGCGCAAATAGCCTCCCGCCGCACAACCCTTGGCCTATGATGGTTCCGCCCCGTCCCGCGTTCCGCACCCCTCATCGGATACTGCCCCATGACGCTCGATCTGATTTACAGCACGGCCCTGCTGCTGGCCCTGTCGGCGCTGTATGAGTTCAACATCCGCCTCTGGGGTGAGCGTCACCGGGCCGCGGGCATCACGGCCGGCCTGATCTTCGGCGCCATCTGCATCTTCGGCATGATGCACCCGGCCAAGCTCGCACCGGGCGTGATCTTCGACGGCCGCTCCGTCATCCTGGGCGTGGCCGGCATCTTTGCCGGGCCCGTGCCTGCCGTGATCGCCGGTGTGACGGCGGGCGCCTACCGGCTGTGGCTGGGTGGTGCGGGGGCCTGGGTGGGGGTGGCGGTGATCGGCACCTCGGTGCTGGCCGGTCTGCTCATGCGCGTGGCGCTGCGGCGCGGCTGGACGCAGCCCAAGCTGCTGGACTTCCTGATCTTCGGCGTGCTGCTGCACATCACCTGCCTGGGCTGGTTCCTGCTGCTGCCGACGCAGCACCTCTACAAGCTGCTCGAAACGCTGGCCTGGCCCTATCTCTTCGTGCTGGGCCCGAGCACCGCCCTGCTGGCGCTGCTGCTGCACGACCTGGAGGATCAACGCCAGGCCCGCCAGGCACTTGCGCGCAGCGAGGCCCTGCGCCGTGCCATCACCCGCGCCTCGCCCGACCTGCTGATCTTGATGGATGAGGATGGCCGCTATCTGGAGGTGGTGACACCTGACGAAAAGCTGCTCTACGCACCGGCCGGCAGTACCCTGGGCAAGCTGATGGAGGATGTATTACCCGCGGCGTATGCGCAGCCCTTTCGCCAAATGCTGGAGCGCACGCTGGAGGAGCGTACCCTGCAGAAGATGGAATACGAGCTCGACACGCTGGGAGGAAGGCACGTGTTCGAGGGTCGCTCCCAGGCGCTGGACATCCCGGTCAACGGCAAACGCGCGGTGGTCTTTGCAGCCCGCGACATCACCGAGCGCGCCCGCGCCGAGCAGGACCGCCGGATCGCAGCCGTGGCCTTCGAGTCGCGCCAGGCCATGCTGGTCAGCGATGCCGACACCAACATCCTACGCGTCAACCAGGCCTTTCTGGATCTGCTGGGCTACACGCGCGAAGAGCTGATCGGTCGCAAGACCAGCACGCTGCGCTCGGGCCGCCATGATGCGGCCTTCTACGAGGCGATGTGGGAGAGCATCCGCGCCACGGGCAAGTGGGAAGGCGAGATCTGGGACCAGCGCAAACGCGGCGACCTGTTGCCGCTGTGGACCACCATCACGGCCGTGCGCAACGAGCAGGGCCAGGTGACGCACTACGTGGCCACCATGAGCGACATCTCCGAGCGCAAGCTGCAGGAGGAGGAGATCCGGCACATCGCCTTCTACGACCACCTCACCGCCCTGCCCAACCGGCGCCTGCTGCTGGAGCGGCTGCAGCGCGCGCTGGCGGTAGCACGACGCAACAACCAGCATGGTGCCTTGCTCTTCGTGGATGTGGACAACTTCAAGAAGATCAACGACGAGCACGGCCACCATGCGGGCGATCTGCTGCTGCAGCAGATCGCCAGCCGCCTGAGCCGCGTGGTGCGCGAATCCGACACAGTGGCCCGGCTGGGCGGTGACGAGTTCGTGATCGTGCTGGAGCACCTGAACGCCGACCTTGAGCTGGCTCGTACCGAGGCGCGGCAGATCGCCGCCAAGGCCCTGGTCAGCATGGCCAAGCCTTACGACCTGGAGGGCCTGGACTACCAGTCCAGCGGCAGTATCGGCATCACCCTGTTCAATGCCGGCGATACGGACCTGGACGTACTCATGCGTCAGGCCGACGAGGCCATGTACCGCGCCAAGCACGCCGGCAAGAACATCGTCCATCTGTACGGCAGCTGAACGCTGCCGTACACCGTCTCAGGCCGCAGGCAGGGCCGGCGCCACCTTGTGGGCACGTCGCAGGGCGACGGCGTCGGGCTGCGCCCCGGCCTCGCGTCGGTCGAGCTTGAACACGCGCACGCTCTCGGTCAGCGCGTGCGCCGTGTTCTCCAGCGCGTGCGACGAGGCCGCGATCTGCTCCACCAGGGCTGCGTTCTGCTGCGTGATGGTGTCCATCTGGGCCACCGCTGCATTGATCTGCGACACGCCCGAGAGCTGTTCATTGGCCGAATGGCTGATCTCGCCCACCAGAGTACTGACGCGCTGCACGCCACCCACGGCCTCGGCCATGGTGGACTGGGCGGCCTCCGATTTCTGATGGCCATCGCGCACGCGCGCGCGGGAATCCTCGATCAGCTTTTTGATCTCCTTGGCCGCCTCGGCACTGCGCCCGGCCAGGGCCCGCACCTCGCCCGCCACCACGGCAAAGCCGCGCCCCTGCTCGCCGGCGCGTGCCGCTTCCACGGCCGCGTTGAGCGCCAGGATGTTGGTCTGGAAGGCGATGCCGTCGATCACCTGGGTGATCTCTCCGATACGCGTGGACGACACCTCGATCTCGCGCATGGTGCGACCCACCTCGTCCACAGCCATGCGGCTGCGTTCGGCGATGTCGCTGACCTCGCGGGTCAGCTCGGCCGCAATGCGGGCCGACTCGGCCGTGCTGCGCACGGTGCCCGTGATCTCCTCCAGCGAAGCCGCGGTCTGCTGCAGATTGCTGGCCTGCGACTCGGTGCGCGCCGACAGGTCCTGGTTGCCCTGCGAGATTTCCTGCGTGCCCACCAGCATGTGACCGCTCTCCTCGCGCGCGTCGCGCACGATGGACATCAGGTTCACCGTGAGCTGGCTCAGGGCCTGCTGCAGTTCGCCCAGCTTGTCATGGCGGTCCTGCGCCACGCGCTCGGTCAGATCGCCCGCGGCCATGCGGTTGGCGGCTGTGATGAGTTCGTCCAGCGGACGCACGACCAGCCGCGTCTGGTACCACCACGCGAGCAGCAGCAAGGGCAACAGCAGGACCAGCGTCCAGACGCCCGGCAGCATGAGTTGCAGCGCATAGCCCGCCAGCAGCAGGCCCAGCAAAATCAGCAGCAGCTTGCCTTCGAGCCCCAGGGTCAGCGCCTCCGAGATGCGGCCCCACAGCCCCAGTTTCACGAGACGACCGCGACGCAGCGCCACGCTCTGCCGGCCACTCGCCTGCTCCTCGCGCATGCGGGCATAGAGCGTCTCGGCGTCGCGGATCTGCTCGCGCGTGGCCTCGGTGCGCACCGACATATAGCCCACCGGCTGGCCGTTCTGCATCAGCGGCGTCGCATTGGCCATGACCCAGTAGTAGTCACCGTTCTTGCGCCGGTTCTTCACCGGTGCCGACCAGGGCTTGCCCGCCTGGATCGTGGCCCACATGTCGCGAAAGGCCTCCTCGGGCATGTCGGGGTGGCGGATCAGGTTGTGCGGCTGCCCCAGCAGTTCGTCCTTGCCAAAGCCACTGACCTCGATGAAGCGCGGGTTGCAGTAGGTGATGCGGCCCTTGGTGTCGGTGGTCGAGACCAGGGTTTCGCCGGAAGGGAATGGATATTCGCGATCGGTGACCGGGAGATTGGTACGCATGCGCATCCTCCATGACTCCGGTGAACGCCACCAGAGTTTCTTGATGCTTGCAGTATCAAGACGGGTCTGGCGCCCGTCAATCACCCCACGGAATGCGATGTCGTATTCTTGACATAAGTCAAATCCTGTCGCCGGCCCGCTTCGGGCCGGGACGGGCTTACTGCATGGAATGCAGGCCGATCCGGTTGCCCTCGGTATCCACCACCAACGCCATGAATCCGTAAGGACCGAGCGAGGTCTTGGGCTGCTCCAGCCGGCCGCCATGGGGGACGGCACGTGCAGCCTCGACAGCGCAGTCCGTGCAGCTGAAATAGACCAGGGTGCTGTTGCCGCCCGCGCTCATGCCGGGCATCTTCGCCAGAGTGCCCGAGGCGCCATAGGCGTTCTGGTCCATGGGAAAGGCCCACATCTCCAGGCTGCTGTCGCCATCCGGGCTGTCCAGCCGCGTGAGGGTCACGCCCAACAGGCCTTGATAGAAGGCCTTGGCGCGCGCCATGTCGTTCACATAGATCTCAAACCAGCCGACGGGATTGTTCATGGTGCAGCTCCTCAGAGGTGGAAAAGAAAAGAACGGCCCTCAATCGGGGACCGAAGCCTGTGCCCGCGCCATCAGCAGTTCGCGCTCACGCTGGTTCTGCGTCAGCGCGGCGGCACGCTCGAACTCGGCGCGCGCTTCTGCATGGCGGCCCAGTTTCTGCAGCAGGTCGCCGCGCACACTGGGCAGCCATTGGTAGGCTTGCAGGGCCTTTTCGTCGCGCAGGGTGTCGAGGATGGCCAGGCCCGCCGCCGGGCCGTAGGCCATGGCCACGGCGACGGCGCGGTTGAGCTCAACCACGGGTGAAGGCGCGGTCTGCGCCAGCGCTTCGTAGAGGGCCGCGATGCGGGCCCAGTCGGTCTGCGCGGCCTCGTGGGCACGGGCGTGGCAGGCGGCGATGGCCGCCTGCAGCGCATAGGGCCCCAAAGATGCACCGTGCCGCGCACAGAGGGCTTCGGCACGCGCCAGCGCGTCGAGCCCGCGGCGGATCAGCAGGGGGTCCCATTGCGCACGGTTCTGGTCCAGCAGCAGCACGGGGCGACCCTGGGCATCGGTGCGCGCCGCGATGCGCGAAGCCTGCAGCTCCATCAGGGCCTGCAGGCCCTGCACCTCGGGTTCGGTGGGGGCCAGCGCGGCCAGCATGCGGCCCAGGCGCAAGGCCTCTTCCACCAGGGCGGGGCGCATCCAGTCCTCGCCCGCGGTGGCGGTGTAGCCCTCGTTGAAAACCAGGTAGACCACTTCCAGTACCGAGGCCAGGCGCTCACCCAGGGTCTCGCCGCGCGGCAGCTCGTAAGGCACCTTGGCCTCGCTGAGCGTGCGCTTGGCGCGCACGATGCGCTGCGCCAGCGTGGCTTCGCTGACCAGGAAGGCGCGCGCGATCTCGTGCGTGGAGAGGCCGGCGATGAGCTTGAGCGTGAGTGCCGCGCGCTGTTCGGGCACCAACACGGGGTGGCAGGCCGTGAAGATCAGGCGCAGCATGTCATCACCGATGGCGTCGGCGCGTTTCGCGTCGATGCCCTCGCTGATGTCAGGCACCACCAACGCCTCCTGCGCCTCCAGATCCAGCCCCACCTGTTGCAGCACCTCGCCCTGCACCTTGTGGCGACGCAAGAGATCGAGCGCGCGGTGCTTGGCGGTGGTCATCAGCCAGGCCCCGGGCTTGTCGGGCAGGCCGTCGCGCGGCCAGTGTTCAAGTGCGGCCACCAGCGCGTCCTGTGCCACCTCCTCGGCCTGGCCGATGTCGCGCAGCATGCGCGCCACGGCCGCGACGATGCGCGCGGACTCGATGCGCCAGACGGCGGCGATGGTGTCATGGGTGGCGCTGTGCATGGGCGGGCGTCAATGCGTGGCGGCAGTCTGGGCGGCAAAGGCGGTCTCGTCCATATAGGCCAGCTCCCAGATGTGACCGTCCGGGTCCTCGAAACCGTGCTGGTACATGAAGCCATGGTCCACCGCCGTGCGCGGCACCTTGCCGCCCGCAGCCCAGGCCTTCTTGACCATGGCGTCCACCTCATCACGGCTTTCGCAGGACAGGCAGACCAGCACCTCGGTGCCTTCGCGGGCATCAACCACAGGCTTGGCCGTGAAGCCGGCGAAGAAAGGCTGGCTCAGCAGCATGACGTAGATGTTCTCGCCCACCACCATGCAGGCGGCCTTGTCATCGGTGAACTGCGGGTTGAAGCTGTAGCCGAGCGCGGCGAAGAAGGTCTTGGAGCGCTCCAGGTCGCGCACGGGCAGGTTGACGTAGATCTGACGGTTCATGGTGAGGTCCTCCGGTTCGGGTTTCAGCCGCGTTCGGCCAGTTGCTGCAGGCTGGCCAGGCCCGCTTCAAAATCGCGGCCGATCATGGCGTCGATATCGAAGAACAGGCCCATGAGCCTGGCGATGTAAGGGCAGTTGCCGCGCATGGCCCAGGTCACCTCGGTACCGCCGGCCTTGGGGGCCAGCGTGAAGGTGATGTCGTTGTGCGCCTCCAAGGGTGCACTCATGTCCAGGCGCATGGCAATCTGCTGCGGCGTGCTGGCTGTGATCGTAAGACGGCCCACCCCCACCTCGCCATTACCTCGGAAGTCGTAGCTTGCCCCCGGCCCGGCGGCCGGGCCGCTGTAGCTGCCCTGCATGGCTGGGTCCTTCTTGTCATAGGGGTTCCAGCGGTTGAAGGCACGCATGTCGTTGATCAGTGCATGCAGCTGTTCGACAGGTGCCTGGATCTGGAGTCTGCGCTGCACGGTGAAGGTGTCAGGCTGCGTGAAGGGCAGGAGCAGCAGGCCGGCCAGCAAGACGGCGATGCCGAGCAGGATCTTCTTGACCATGATGAGCCTCCCTCAAGCGGACGCCGGCATCACGTCGGCAAAGTCTTCCATCTCGTAGAGACGGCGCACCTCGATCTCCGCCGCCATGCCCTCGCCCACGGGATTGGGAAAACGGCGCGTCCACTCCAGCGCTTCCTCGCGGCTGCGCACCTGGATCAGGGTGTAGCCTGCGATCAGTTCCTTGGTCTCGGTGAAGGGGCCGTCGATGACCCGGCGGTTCTTGCCTTCATATCGGATGCGCCAGCCCTGGGAGCTGGGCGCCAGACCCGTGGCATCGAGCAGCACGCCGGCCTGGGCCAGCTCCTCGTGGAACTTCCCCATTATGGCGATCATCTCGCTCATATTGGCGGGAAACACGCCGCTTTCAGACTGCGGCGTGGCTTTGACGATGATCATGTAACGCATGTCGACTCCTTGTGTGTCTTCCAGCCCCGAATGGGCGGCTGATACATGCACGACGAAGGAGGACGCGCGATTTCGACAGCTTCGGACCCCGTAAAAACCCGGAGTCCGCCGCCGACCTCAGTTTTCGTAACAGGGCGCGGTCTCGCGCACCTCCACCGTGCACCATTCCGCGGCCGGGCACTGCCGGGCCAGCTCCAGAGCCTCCTCGCGGGTCTTGCAATTCACCAGGAAAAAGCCGCCCACCATTTCCTTGGCCTCGGCAAACGGACCGTCCGTGAGCGAGGTACGGCCGGCGCGCACCTGCACACGCGTGGCGTGCTCCTGCGAGGCCAGCGACTCCACGGCCAGCAGCTGGCCGCGCGCACGCAGTTCGTCGGCGAACTTGAGCATGCGGCCATAGACCTCGCGGCCTTCGGCTTCGGTGCGGGTACGGCGCTGACCCGTGGGTTCAACCATCATGAGCATGTAGGACATGGCAACTCCCTGAATCCGCTGTCGGAGAAGGCAAACATCATAGCGAGCGCACATGAAAAAAGCCGGCCTGTTGCCAGGCCGGCTTTCGTCGAAACCCGCGGGGGTTTCCGCAAGACGTCTGTCGATTACTGCTTCACAGCCTCGACCTGCACCACCAGGCGCACGTCCTTGGGGAAGCCCCACTGGATGCCGTAGTTCATGCCATAAGCCGTACGGTCGATCGTGGTCTCGAAGTCGCCACCGCAGACCTCACGCTTGAGCATGGGGTTCTGGTAGCAGTTGAACTGGCTGGCCTTGAGGGTCACGGGGTTGGTCTTGCCCAGCAGGGTCAGGCTGCCGCTGACTTCGCTGACCTTGTCGCCATTGAAGACGAACTTGTCGGCTACGAACTTGGCGGTCGGGTGCTTCTCGACGTCGAAGAAGTCGGCGCCGCGCAGATGGCGGTCAAAGGCGGCGGTGCCGGTGTTGATGGAGGCCACGTCGATGGTCAGCTCCACCTTGCCGCTCTTGCCGGCCTTGTCGAACTGCACGGTGCCTTCCTTCTTGTCCCAGCGGCCACGGTTGGTCGAGGTGCCGAAGTGGCTGATCTCGAAGGTCACGAAGGTGTGGGTCGGGTCGATGGCGTAGGTGGCGGACTGGGCCTGGGCAGCGCCGGCGGTCAGGGCGGCGGCGGCCAGCAGGGCGATGGCATTTTTACGCATGTGAGACTTCCTTGTTGGAGAGGGTTCAGGCAATGACGGGATCGTCATGGCGAGAAGTCTATGGAGTGCGGCCGTACACGGGCTTGAAGCCGATTGACGACCCCATTCAAATGCGCTGAAGGCTTCTTGAGACCGAATCGACCAGGCAGGCCGAGCGGTGCGGCTTGGTCCGGGTGGACGATTACCGATTCAACATAGTGGTCGGCTTACAGCTTCTTGTACGTGTGCAGCTGCGACTTGAGCAGGTAGTGCACGCCAAAGAACAGGCCCCCAGCTGTGCCGGCGTTGGCCATATCCCCTGGCATGCGTACCACGACGTGGTCACCTGTTTCTTCCAGCACATCGGCGTCCCTGGACACCAGCAGCGTGGGGGAAACCAGGCCAGCGGCCTTGCCACCCACCAGATGCAGACTACCCAGTTCGGCCTTGACACCCCGTGACTCCAGACGGCCCAGCGCGGCCCGCTCCAGCAACTGGCGCAGGATCCGGGCACCCGACACCATTTCAGAGCGCAAGACAGCCAACACTTGGGGCGATGGTGCCTTGAACTCGGCGATGTCGTACGCCGTCGGCAAGTGGTACATATAACGTCCCGTCCATCCGGCACCCTGCAACTGGAAGACCAGCGCTAAGCGGTATTTGTCATCGACGCATTCGGTCATGAATGCAAAGGGTTGCAGCTGCAGGGCCCCGCCCGTCTCCCGAAAGAATGGGCTCGCCTGCATCTCTTTGAGCACGATGTTGTAGGGCGATACCTGGCCATAACTTTTCTCAAAGGCCTCGGCGCTTTGCCGGTCCAGGGCTGCGCCGATCGCCCCGCTGACAAAAGGGATCGGCATCAACAGACCGGCAGCGCTCTCGCTGGGGATGAGCACGAACTGGCTGTGCGGAACGGGAACCGCCTTGTCCGGCAGCACCTGGGGCAGGGAGCGCTGCAGGCTCACGCCTTTCTGGGCCGTCTGCGCACTGATGGGCACGCTCACCGGCGGGCGCGGCAGGGCACACCCCGCCAGCAGGGACAGCATGGCCAGAGCCGCAAGGGCTGCAGATCGGGGAAACAGGGATGTCATGGTCACTCCGGTGATGAGACTCGACGAGGGCTGGCCGCTCATGGCGATGGACTCTTGGCTTCAGTGGCAGCCCTACCAGATGGCGACCCGCTGTTCGGGGGCGCGCCACATGGGATCGCCCGGGCGGGTGCCGAAGGCCTGATGGAAGGCATCGAGGTGCAGCAGGGGCACAAAGCTGCGCAGCCTGCTGTTGGCGTGGTAGTCCCGGGCGACCAGGAAGCGCAGGCGCTCGGGGCGGCCCTTGTAGGCCCACATCTGCGACCAGGCCACAAAGCAGCGCTGATCGGTCGTCAAGCCGTCGATTCGGGGCTGGGGCTGGCCCTTCAGTGCGCGGTGCAGCGCGGCATGGGCCAGGGTGATGCCACCCAGGTCGGCAATGTTTTCGGTCAGGGTCAGCAAGCCGTTGTGCTTGAGTCCGGGCAGGATGGTGAACTGGCTGTACTGCCGCACCAGCATGTCGGTACGCTTCTGGAATTCGGCGCTGGCCTGGAGTGTCCACCAGTCGCGCAGATTGCCCGCGGGCCCGTAGCGGCGGCCATTGCTGTCGAATCCGTGGGTCAGCTCATGCCCGATCACGGCGCCGATGGTGCAGTAATTGACGGCGGCATCGGCGCCAGGCTTGTAGAACGGCGGCTGCACGATGGCGGCGGTGATGTCGATGGTGTTGGCCTGGGGGTTGTAGGCCGCGTTCACCGAGGTGGGCAAGGTGGGGCCGACGACAAAGCGCTCTTGCACCACAGGCTGGCCAACCTTCGCCAGTTCGCGACGCAGGGCAAACTCTGCCAGGCGTTGCTGGTTGCCGTAGTAGTCGTCCGCCCGGATGGCGACGGCGCTGAAGTCGATCCAGTTCTGCGGGTAGCCGACCTGGATGTCGACCTTGTCGAGCTTGGCCAGGGCCGCCGCACGGGTCGGCTCGTCCAGCCAGGGATTGGTGCGCAGGCGCTGCGTGAACTCGTCCTTGATATGCCCCACCATTTCCGTGATTTCACGGCGCGTGCTTTCGGGGAAATGCGCTTGCACATACAGCTGCGCCATCGGATGCGACAGCTGCGCCGTGATAGCCTGCGTGACCTGGCGCTCGCGGGTCGGCAAGGCCTGCAGGCCCTTGCGCTGCTTGTTGAACTCTTCGTCCAGCGCGCTCCACGGGCGCCCCAGGGCCGAGGCGCGGCTCGACAGCACATGCCAGGCCAGCAGGGTGCGAACCTCTTCCGTCGTGCGGGTGCTCAGCAGAGTGTGCACCGCCTTGAGTCCGTTCACGTCCATGACGATGGCGGTCTCGGGTGCCGGCACTCCGAGACCGGCCAGCAGCGCGTTCAGATCGACCGAGGGAACCAGGGCCTGCACCTCGGCAAAAGGCAGCTTGTTGTACGTGATGTCGGGGTCCCGCATCTGCAGGGGCGTGAGCCGGGCTGCGGCGAGTTCGGCCTCCATCGCCACGATGGCCTGGGCTTTTCTGGCTGCATCGGCTGGCGAGTCACCCGCCGCCTGCAGCATCCGGGTGACGAAGCCCTGGTACAGCTCGCGCACGCGCTGGCCGGCGGGTGTGTTGTACTCACCCGGCTCGAGTTGCTGCACACTGGGATGGATCAGCAACACGTTCATCGCACTGTTCTTCGCATCCACGGTGCTGAAGGCATTGACCAGCGGCGAGATGCCGTAGCCCAGTGCGAGGCGCGCCGACACGGCGCCGCGCTCGGCCGGGGTGTTGATCGCCTCCAGGCGCTGCAGGTCGGCGGCCAGCGGCTGCAATCCCAGGGCGTCGAGCCTCGCGGTGTCCATGGCGGCCCGGTAGTAATCGCCGATCTGTTGCCGGGGACTGCCTCGCGGCGCCTTGCTGGCGGCTGCTTCGTGGATCAGCGCACTCAGCTTCTGGTCCAGGTTTGCGGCCAGCTGGGTGAAGCCGCCCACATCCGCCTCGCTGGGGGGAATCTGGGTACTCCTGAGCCAGGCACCGTTGGCATAGCGATAGAAATCCTTGCGTGGACTGATACTTCGGTCCATATGGGCCGCGGAGTAACCCAGCTCCGGTGCAGCAGGCTGTGCCTGAGGGCTCGAAGCCAGGACCAGCAGGGTGCCGGCAAGCAGGCCCATGAAGGCGCCCCGGGACCGCACTGCAACGTACTTCCTCATTGAAACCTCTCGATCATTCCAGTTGACCAGGCCCAGGGTTCTAGCCCTTGCCGGCCAGGCTCGCACCCCACAGCCACACGGCAAAAAGCATCCAGTCGTTGGCGATGTGCGCGCCGGTGGACACCCACAGGTTCTTGGTCATGAGCCAGGGCAGTGTGAGCACCATGCGTGCACCACCGATGACGACGATGCACTGCACCCAGTTCCAGTCGTAGGTGGGTAGATGCAACAAGCCGAACAGGACCGACGTGCACACCCAAGCAGCCAGGACAGCGGCTTTGCGCCCCCAGCCCAGACCGCGCGTGAACCCATGCAGCAGCGCCAGGAAAGGCAGGATCGTGATCACCTCCTCCCCCAGAAGTTGCGGCAGGGTTTTGGCAAAGAAGGCGATGCGCCCGACCGTATCCAGCGCTGCCAGTTGGCCGGTGCTGCTGTTGGGGGCGACCTGGGTAAGCGCCAGCACGATGGCACCCAGGCCCATCGTGACGACGATGTTGAGCAAGGCAAATCCCAGCATCAGTCGCACCTCGCGCACACCCACCCGGCCAAACAGGCAGGTCCAGCTTCCGGGGGCCACCCGGGCCAGCGCCAGCAGGGGCACGAGCGCCAGCGCCAGCGCGGGAATGAACGGCCAGATCCAGCCCTCCAGGGTCAACGAGGCGGACAGCACCAGGCCCAGGCAGGCCGCTACCACCGCAGCCACCACGAACACCCACTGCCAGTGGCTCACAGCGACGGGGGTGCCGCCATAGAACGGAAAGTCGGTACCAGCATCTTCCCACCGGAAAAAACGCTGCGGGTCATGATCGGGATGGGCCGGCACTGGGTTCATGGATCGCTGGGAGTTGGACAAGACCGCATCCCCCCGGAATCCTGGTCCAGGCTACAGAGGCGGGGACGATGGGTCCATGCAGTCTCGCCGATACCGGCTGCGCTGGCAAGGTCGGGAGAATCCAGGGGAGGTTTTTCCTGATGAGTCGGCAGCGCCGCAACAGATCAGAAGCGCAGAGCAGGAAGAGCGCCAGGAAACGAGCGCCTCGCCAGGCCAGCGCGTGCCCCCAAAACAAAACCGGCCCACGCGGGGCCGGTTGTCACGAAGTGGACGGCCGCTTATTCCTTGATCGCCTCGACCTGAACGATCAGGCGCACGTCCTTGGCCACACCGCGCGGGATGCCGTAGCTCACGCCGAAGAGGCTGCGGTCCAGAGTGGCTCGAAGTCGCCGCCGCAGACCTCGCGCTTGATCATGGGGTTGTCGGTGCAGCCGAAGCGGTTGGCCCTGAGCGTCACCGGATGGGTCTTGCCCATCAGGGTCAGGTTGCCCACCAATTCCACCAGCTTGTCACCCTGGAAGACAAACTTGTCGGACGTGAAGGTGGCCGTGGGTTTCTTCTCCACGTCGAAGAAATCGGCGCTGCGCAGGTGCTTTTCGAAGCCCTCGGTGCCGGTGTTGATAGAGGCCATGTCGATCGTGAGGTTGACCTTGCCCGTCTTGGTGGCGGCGTCGAACTGCACCGTGCCTTCCTTCTTGTCCCAGCGGCCGCGGTTGGTGGAGAGGTCCACGTTGCCGACGCGGTGGCCGATCTCGAAAGCCACGAAGGTATGGCGCGGGTCCATCTTGTAGGTGCCACCGGACTGGGCCTAGGCGGCGCCAGCCAGCAGGGTGGAAGCGGCCAGCAGGGCCAGGGAAATCGATCGCATGCTTGTCTCCTCTTCTCTGGTTTAACAACGGTCAGAGCTTGCCCACGCCGGTCAGCGCGAGCTTGAACTTGACCTGCACGTCGTCGGCCACCATGGAGGTGTCGGACCACTCGGCCTCGCCGATCTTGAAGACCAGGCGTTTGATCGTGAAGCTGCCGGTGGCCGTGGTGGTGGCGCCGGACTGCGTGAGCTGCACCGGCACCAGCACGTCGTGGCTGTTGCCCTTGATGGTGAGCTTGCCTGTCACCTCGAACTTGCCGCCGCCCAGGCCCTTGACGGCCGTGGACTGGAAGCTGGCCTGCGGGAACTTGGGCACGTTGAACCAGACCGGTTTGGGCAGCTCGGCATCGGTCTCGGGCACGCCCAGGCTGGCGCTGCCGGTATCCACCGTGAAGGCGATCTTGCTGGTGGCGGGCTTGGCCGGATCAAAGGCGATCTGGGCGTCGAATTTCTTGAAACGGCCCTCGACGGGCACGCCCATCTGGCGGCTCACGAAGACGATCTCGCTCTGGGCGGGCACGAGCTTCTGCTGGGCCAGTGCCGGGAGGGCCGCCAGGGCGGCCAGGGTGAGCGTGAGGGTGCGAAGCAAAGACATGGGGACTCCTGTTCCGGGTGGGAAGGTCAACGGCGAAGCGGCAGCATGCGGGTGAGCAGGCTGTCGCGATCGACGAACTGATGCTTGAGGGCGGCGGCGACGTGGAGCACCACGAGCGCAGCCAGCGCATAGGCGGCGTAGGCGTGCCAGGGCTTGAGGGCTTCGGCCAGGGCCTTGTCCACCGGCACGAAGTCCGGCAACGGCAGCACGCCGAAGACCACGATGGGGAAGCCGGCCGCCGAGCTGTAGGCCCAGCCCAGCAGCGGGATGGCGAAGAACAGCAGATAGAGCGCGCCGTGCGTGCCATGGTGGGCCAGACGCTGCCAGGTCGGCATCGCTGCCAACACCGCGTCGGGCAAAGCGGGCGGACGGTGGCTCAGGCGCCAGAGCAGGCGCAGGAAAGACAGCGTGAGCACCACGATGCCCGCCCATTTGTGCCAGTTGTAGAGCTTGAGCCGCTGGGGCGAGAACGGCAGGCTGGTCATGTAGAGCCCGACCACGAACATCCCGAGCAGCAGCAGCGCCAGCAGCCAATGCAGGGCGATGGCGGTGCGGGTGTAACGAGCAGGGGTCAGGTCAGACATGGGGAGCAAGTCTAGGCCCCGTCGTCGGCCCCTGTGGTGAACAGGGTTGATGAGTCAGTTCAAAATTTTTGACCAAACCATGCCTGTCGCTTCAAGTCCGGGCTCAGATCGCTACCCGCTTGCGCACGCCGTCGGCCTCCATGTCCTTGCCCTGCCCGGCGGCAATCACGGCGCCGCGCTCCATCACCACGTACTCGTCGGCCAGTTCCTCGGCAAAGTCGTAGTACTGCTCCACCAGCAGGATGGCCATATCGCCGCGGTCGGCCAGCATGCGGATCACCCGGCCGATGTCCTTGATGATGCTGGGCTGGATGCCCTCGGTCGGTTCGTCAAGGATCAGCAGCCTGGGCCCGGCGGCCAGCGCCCGCGCGATGGCCAGCTGCTGCTGCTGCCCGCCTGAGAGATCGCCGCCGCGACGGTGCATCATCTGCTTGAGTACCGGGAAAAGCTCGTAGAGCTCGGCCGGAACGGGCGTACCACCCGGCTTGCTCGCCAGGCCCATGCGCAGGTTCTCTTCCACGGTGAGGCGCGCGAAGATCTCGCGCCCCTGCGGGACGAAGCCGATGCCGGCGCGGGCTCTTTCATAGGGCGTCGCCTTGTGGATGGGCTGGCCTTCGAACTCGATGCTGCCACTCTTGATGGGCACCAGGCCCATGAGGGACTTGAGCAGCGTGGTCTTGCCCACGCCGTTGCGGCCCAGGACGACGGTGACCTTGCCTTTTTCGGCGCTCAGGCTGACGTCGCGCAGGATGTGGGAGCCGCCGTAGTACTGGTTGATGTTTTTGACATTCAGCATGTCTGGCTCACTTCTACTTGCTTCAGTCCCTGGCGGGGCTGCGTGCCGGGTCGCGCCCCGGCGGGCGCCTCACTTTCTTTGTCTCGCCAAAGAAAGTAAGCAAAGAAAGGCGAGCCGGGTGCGTCGTCCCTGCGCTGAAGCGCAGGGCACGCTGCGTTGCTCGGACCGGGCGGGGTGCGCGCAAACTCGCTGCGCTCAAACATGCGCGCCCCTTTCTCCGCCCGCTCCTGCGCTACTCGCCTCCGCACACGGCGGTGGGAGTCAGCAGACCCCAAACCGAATACCACGGGCACGCAGGCCTGCGGGTTTTCGGTACCCGCTCCCCACCCTTGTGTATGTGCCGAGGAGCACAGGCTTGGACGGATCAAGGGCTGCGCATGTTTGAGCCCGGAGGGCGAGTTTGCGCAGACCCCGGCCAAGTCGAGCACCACAGGTTGCCCCGGCAACGCCGGGGTCACAGACACCAGGGTCGCCTTCTTTTGCCTACTTTTCTTGGCGACGCAAGAAAAGTAGGTCGCCCGCCGGGGCGAGACCCGGCAAGCCACCCAGCCACGGACAGAGGAAAAAAGAAGAGACAGCAAGCTCATCTCCCCAGATAAACCTCAATCACCCGCTCATCCGCCTGCACCTCTTCCAGCGTCCCCTGCGCCAGCACGGACCCGTCACACAAAACGGTCACGATCTCTGAGATCGTCTTGATGAAGCCCATGTCGTGCTCCACCACCATCAGCGAATGCTTGCCCTTGAGCGTGAGGAACAACTCGGCCGTGCGCGCCGTCTCCTCGTCGGTCATCCCCGCCACCGGTTCGTCGAGCAGCAGGAGCTTGGGGTCCTGCATCAGCAGCATGCCGATCTCCAGCCACTGTTTCTGGCCATGGCTCAGGTTGCCGGCCTGGCGCGTCACGCTGTCGGCCAGGTGTATGGTGTGCAGCACCTCGGCCAGGCGGTCGCTATGGGCCGAGTCCAGGCGGAAGAACATCGAGGACTTGACGCCCTTGTCGGTCTTGAGCGCCAGTTCCAGGTTCTCGAAGACCGTGAGCTGCTCGAAGACCGTCGGCTTCTGGAACTTGCGGCCGATGCCCAGCTGGGCGATCTCGGGTTCGCTGTGGCGCAGCAGGTCGATGGTGGAGCCGAAAAAGACCGTACCCTCGTCGGGCCGGGTCTTGCCCGTGATGATGTCCATCATCGTGGTCTTGCCGGCGCCATTGGGGCCGATGATGCAGCGCAGCTCGCCCGGGGCGATATCGAGGCTGAGCTTGTTGATGGCCTTGAAGCCGTCGAAGCTCACGCTCACATCCTCCAGGTAGAGGATGCGGCCGTGGGTCACGTCCACCTCGCCGGCCTGCACCACCCGGCCGTAACTCGCCGTCTGGCCACCGGCCTCGGTGTTCAGGCGCGCGGCGTCCAGCGCGGTAAGACGGGCTTCGTAGCGTTTGGCGCCCTGTTCCAACAGATCGGGCGTCATGACTTGTCCTCCGCAGTCGCCTGGTTCTTCTTCAGGGCCTTGAGCTTCTGCACCAGACCCACGATACCGTTCGGCAGGAAGAGCGTGACCACGATGAACAGGCCGCCCAGGAAATAGAGCCAGAACTCGGGCGCGGCCACGGTGAGCCAGCTCTTGGCGCCGTTGACCACGAAGGCGCCAACGATGGGGCCGATCAGCGTGGCCCGCCCACCCACGGCGGCCCAGATCGCGATCTCGATGGAGCTGGCCGGGCTCATCTCGCCCGGGTTGATGATGCCCACCTGCGGCACGTAGAGCGCGCCGGCGACGCCGCACATCACGGCAGAGAGTGTCCAGATCGCCAGCTTGTAGCCCAGGGGGTTGTAGCCCGAGAACATGACCCGGCTCTCGGCGTCGCGGATGGCCTGCAGCACCCGGCCGAACTTGGCGCGCACCAGCCAGCGCGCCAGCAGGAAAAAGCCCAGCAGCGTCAGGCCGGTCAGCACGAAGAGCGTCATGCGCATGTTCTGCGTGGCGATCGGGATGCCCAGGATGCGCTTGAAGTCGGTGAAGCCGTTGTTGCCGCCGAAACCCGTCTCGTTGCGGAAGAAGAGCAGCATGGCCGCGAAGGTCATGGCCTGGGTGATGATGGAGAAGTACACCCCCTTGATGCGCGAGCGGAAGGCGAAGTAGCCGAAGACAAAGGCCACCAAGCCGGGCACCAGCACGATGAGGATCAGCGTGGCCACGAAGCTGTCACTTAGCGCCCAGTGCCAGGGCAGCTCCTTCCAGTCCAGGAAGACCATGAAGTCGGGCAGATCGCTTTTGTAGTTACCGTCGCGGCCGATCTGGCGCATCAGGTACATGCCCATGACATAGCCACCGAGCGCGAAGAACAGGCCATGACCCAGCGAGAGGATGCCGGTGTAGCCCCAGATCAGGTCCATGGCCAGGGCGCAGATGGCGTAGCACATGATGCGGCCCAGCAGGGCCACAGCGTAGTCACTGAGGTGGAACACGCTGCCTTGCGGCACCAGCAGGTTGAGCACGGGCGCCAGCGCGCAGACCACGAGGAGCGCGACAAGAAAGGCGCCCCAGCCCTTGCGGGTGAGCAACGGGGCGCGTGGGGGTAGAGAGATGTTCGTGACCATGTCAGTTTCTCAGGAGACCGCAGAAGCCGGAGGCCAAAACGAGCCCCATCGCAGAACGCCGCGGAACCGGCTTCGCCGGGCCGCTGGCGTTGCCCCCTTGAGGGGGGAGGCGCAGCGAACGAAGGGAGCGAAGCCTGGGGGTGTTCATACTTCACGGCCCTTCATGGCAAAGATGCCCTGCGGACGCTTCTGGATGAAGATGATGATGAAGACCAGCACGGCGATCTTGGCCAGCACGGCGCCCGTCCAGCCCTCGAGGAATTTGTTGAGCACCCCCAGGCCCAGCGCGGCGTACACCGTGCCGGCCAGCTGCCCCACCCCACCGAGCACCACGACCATGAAGGAGTCGACGATGTAACCCTGGCCGAGGTCGGGGCCGACGTTGCCGATCTGGCTCAGGGCGCAGCCCGCCAGGCCGGCAATGCCCGAGCCCAGGGCAAAGGCATAGGTGTCGACACGTGCGGTGTTCACGCCCATGCACGACGCGATGGGCCGGTTCTGCGTGACCCCGCGCACAAAGAGGCCCAGGCGGGTACGGCTGATCAGCAGCACCATGCCGATCAGCACCGCAGCGGCAAAGGCGATGATGACGAGGCGGTTGTAAGGCAGCATGAGGTTGGGCAGCACCGCCCAGCCCCCGCTCATCCAGGCCGGGTTTTCCACCGCCACGTTCTGCGCGCCAAAGAGCGAACGCACGCCCTGCATGAGCACCAGGCTGATGCCCCAGGTGGCCAGCAGCGTTTCCAGCGGGCGGCCGTAGAGGAAGCGAATCACGCTGCGCTCCAGTACTGCCCCCACCAGCGCGGATGCCAGGAAGGCCACGGGCACGGCCGCGACGAGATACCAGTCAAAAGCGCCAGGCAGGTACTTCTGGAACAGGCCCTGCACCACATAGGTGGCGTAGGCGCCGATCATGATGAGCTCGCCATGCGCCATATTGATCACGCCCATCAGCCCGTAGGTGATGGCCAGGCCCAGCGCGGCCAGCAGCAGGATGCTGCCCAGGCTCACGCCCGTGAAGAGCGCACCCAGGCGTTCGCCCCAGGCCAGGCCGTCGTCGATCTGGCGGATGGCCGAGGCGATCTGTGCCTTCACGTCGGCGTCGCTCTCGTTGGCCAGGCGCTCGTTGAGCAGCAGCTTGGTGTCGGGCGTACGGCTTTGCGCCAGGGCGCCGGCCGCGCCCAGGCGCTGGGCCTTGTCCTCGCTGCCCAGCAGCACGGCCGCGCGCGCCAGGGTGAGCACGCCCCGCACCTTGTCGTCCTGTTCGGCGGCCAGCGCCTGGTCCAGCAGGGGCAGGCGGCCGGCATCCGGCTCCTTGAGCATGGCGCGGGCGGCCTGCAGGCGCAGCTTGTTGTCGGGGCTGAAGAGCTTGAGCACGGCCAGCGCGGTGTCGATCTCGCCGCGCATGCGGTTGTTGTTGATCACGTCCTCGGCGTCATCCGGCAGGGCCAGCTTCTCGCCCGTGGCCGCGTCCGTGGCCTGGCCGTCACGCACGATGTAGACCTTGCCGCCCGCCACCTTGACGGCGTCGTCGGCCAGGGCCTGCAGCAGCGCGGCCTTGCCCTCGTCGGGCTGGAGCACGGCCTGCTGCAGGGCCGTGATGCGGGCATCGGTGTCGCCGATGACGATGGCCTGCGCCTCGGCGGGCGTGAGGGCCTGGGCCTGGGCCGCACACAGGAGCGCGGCGAGTGACAGCAAGAAACTTCGAATCATGAGAGAACCTGTAGGGTGGGCACGAGGGTTCATGCCCACGCTGCAAGACCTTTGCGGATCACAGCCCTGTGGGGGCTGAGGGCCGCGGCTCCAAACCTGCCTGCGCAGGTTTGGACGGTCCCGAAGAGCCACCGCCTCCGGCGGTGGCACCGGGCGGCCAACGGCCGCTTCGGGGGCGTCTTATTTCTTTTCCGGCTCATCCTTCTTCTTGTCATTGCCCTCGATGTACGGGCTCCAGGGCTTGGCCTTGACCGGGCCCGGGGTCTTCCACACCACGTTGAACTGGCCGTCGGCCTTGATCTCGCCGATGAACACGCTCTTGTGCAGGTGGTGGTTCTTCTCGTCCATCTTGCTCACGATGCCCGAGGGCGCCTTGAAGGTCTGGCCGGCCATGGCGGCGATGACCTTGTCCACGTCGGTGCTCTTGGCCTTCTCCACGGCCTGCTTCCACATGTGGATGCCGATGTAGGTGGCTTCCATCGGGTCATTGGTCAGCGGCTTGTCCTTGTGGCCCGGGATGTTCTTGGCCTTGGCGTAGGCGGCCCACTGCTTGATGAAGGCATCGTTGGTGGGGTTCTTGATGGACATGAAGTAGTTCCAGGCAGCCAGGTGGCCCACCAGCGGCTTGGTGTCCACGCCGCGCAGCTCTTCCTCACCCACGGAGAAGGCCACCACCGGAACGTCCTTGGCCTTCAGGCCAGCGTTGCCCAGCTCCTTGTAGAACGGTACGTTGGAATCCCCGTTGATGGTGGACACCACGGCCGTCTTGCCACCGGCAGCGAACTTCTTGATGTCGGCCACGATGGTCTGGTAGTCCGAGTGGCCAAAGGGGGTGTACTTCTCGTCGATGTCCTTGTCGGCCACGCCCTTGCTCTTGAGATAGGCGCGCAGGATCTTGTTGGTGGTACGCGGGTAGACGTAGTCGGTACCCAGCAGCACCCAGCGCTTGGCGGAGCCGCCGTCCTTGCTCATGAGGTAATCCACAGCGGGGATGGCCTGCTGGTTGGGCGCGGCACCCGTGTAGAACACGTTCTTGGACAGCTCCTCACCCTCGTACTGCACGGGGTAGAACAGCAGGCCGTTCATTTCTTCCACGACCGGCAGCACCGACTTGCGCGACACCGAGGTCCAGCAGCCGAAGATCACGGCCACCTTGTCCTGGCCCAGCAGCTGCTTGGTCTTTTCGGCGAACAGCGGCCAGTTGGAGGCCGGGTCCACCACCACGGGCTCGAGCTTCTTGCCCAGCACGCCGCCCTTGGCGTTGATCTCGTCGATGGCCATGAGCACGGTGTCCTTGAGGACCGTCTCGGAAATGGCCATGGTGCCGGACAGGCTGTGCAGCACGCCGACCTTGATGGTGTCGGCGGCATGGGCGCTCAGGGAGGTCAGGCCCAGCGTGGAAACGGCGGTGGCAGCAGCCAGCGCCTTGAGGGTAAAACGACGTTGCATGTGTGTGACTCCAGGTGGTTGAACAGAAACCGGGTCGCTGGACACGGGACGTGCAACAGCGATGGAGTCACTCTAGGGATGGGCGGGGGGAACGGGAATACGCCGGACGGCGTATGAGGGTACTGGGTTGGCCGCACGGGTCAGCGGGTGGCAGGCGGCGAGTGGCATTTCACGACCGAATTGGCGAGTCGCAAGCCTCGAAAGCGTATGTGCAACGATGGAGTGGACCGGTACTCACCGGCAGGGCGCCGAGAAGCCCGCAGGTGATCATGTGCCTCGCGGCACACTGCCTTTGCCATGCCCCCCAACTCTCATGATGTCTGAACTGGCACCGATTCAGAGCCGGCGTACGAGCACTCTGAGGTGAGTGCTGTTGCGTCGATATAGCTCTGATCACGAAACGTCATGTATCTGGAGCAATTCCTACTGGCATTCGCACTTCAACAGAGGCTGCTTGCCCTGAGCGGGAGAGGGACGACTCTGGTCTGAGACGACGTAGCCTGTCCGCGGAAAACATCGAGCACTGCACTCCGAACGCATGTTCCGCCCTTTCCAGTTCGCAGATAGCCAAAGGATGGCAGCCCCCACGGCCAAGATAGCTAAGAGCAAAATGAGAGGCCGACTGCGCATTGTCTGAGGTCTAACTCAAAAGTGACCAGTGCCCAAAACCAGAATGCTGCGAAGCGGCAGGACGCGTTTGGGCGTCGGTGTTGGCCGATAAATCAGCTTGCATATAGTCGGGAAATGAGCGGCAGGCCTGAAAAGAGAACAGCTAGAAGCCCAGCCATCCAGCATAGGCCGCGACCAGACGCTTGGAACATACCCTGAATGAGAGAGCCACGTTGTTCGTGAGATGAACCGAGAACGAATACGAACATTGGAACGAAAAAGAACGGTACGGCACCGACCAGAAACACCAATGGAAGCAGACTGCTGTCTTCACTCGAGTGCTGCGCCCAGGCCTGAAAGCACAGTGCGCCCACACCAGTCCAGATGCCAGCCAACACAGCGGTAAATCGGGTTGCAGTTGTCTTCATCTAACGTTTGAAGTAAGCCGACGCGGTAGGCGATCGGCGCTTGACTGGATAGTTAGAGCGCGAGTTCACCTTGCTTCCCCAGTACGCCGAAAAGACACCACGGCGAGTTTGGCACTGCCCCAGACAATCGCCGCCCCGATAAAGCCTAATGCGAACGCCATCGTCAAATCCATGGTGATGCCATTCCATGGACTTGGTTCAACGGTGAGGTCCGTCAGCATGGCCGCACCCGCAAAACCGAGAAAGAATGCTGGTGGATACGACCCCACCGCCACACTCCAGACGATCACTCTCTGCTTACGCGACAGACCCAGAGCACTCTCGGAGCGCAACATCCTCCGAATGCCGACTACGGCCCAGATTGCAGCGGCAAGCGCACCCACAGGAATAGCCGTAACGACATTGAGCTCGAACATGGCCTTACGTTCTAACGTGATATGGACATCAAACCTGTCTGTATACCAAAACCGCAGCTCATCAAGCTTCCTCCCGTGATTTGTTCTAAGTGCCTGTTTTACAACAGCCTTTTCCAGACGGCCCCACGTAGACAGTCTATAAACAAAGTCCATAAACCCAGCAAACCTGTCTTACTAACAAAGCAACTGACGAATAACAAAGTCGGAGCAAACGGTTGAAATTCTTTTCGAATCAAGGGCTTAGCCCTCTCCTCAAGGATTTCGACAGTGATAACAAATCCATGAAACCCGTCAGCACGGGATGTCCGCTTTGTGTTTTTCGCGCCACCGACTGCTCCTAGCCGACAACGGGCCTCGCGGGCACCGGCGCCGTCCTTGCAGTGACAATCTCCCCATAACTTCTAGGACAGCCATGATCGAAGGCCTTGTTACCGGCACCCTGACCGGCCTGGCAGAACAGCGGCGAGGCAAGAACGACACAACGTTTGTCCTCGCCAAGGTGAGGGCCACACCCGGCGAAGGTGAGCCTCTGACCGTCAATGTGATCGCCTTTGCACCCGAGACCTGCGCCGCGCTGCTGGCGCTGGACGAGGGCGACACGCTGGCCGTCTCCGGCGCGCTGACGCCCAAGGTCTGGACCGACAAGCAGGGCAACACCCGGCCCGCGCTGGACCTGGTGGCCAGCCAGGTGCTGACGGTCTACCAGGTGGAGCGCAAGCGCACGGCCCTCGACGGCAACGCGGCCACGGGCGCCTGAACGTCCACACAGTACGCGCCCGTGCTTGAGCCCGCGCCATGCCTCCGCTACGATGGGCCGATGAAGAAAACCAAAGCCCCCAAGCCCAAGGACAGCAAAGACGCCAAGCGCGTCAAGGCCGACAAGCTGGACAAGAACGCCTACACGGAGCAGCTCGAAGCCCTGCAGCTGGAGCTCAACGACCTGGCGCGCTGGCTGCAGCATACGGGCAAGCGACTGGTGGTCGTGATCGAAGGGCGCGACACCGCGGGCAAGGGCGGCGTGATCGCGGCCATCTCCGACACGCTGAACCCGCGCCAGTGCCACACGGTGGCGCTGGGCAAGCCCAGCGACCGCGAGAAGACGCAGTGGTACTTCCAGCGCTATGTGCCGTATCTGCCGGCGGCCGGTGAGATCGTGCTGTTCGACCGCAGCTGGTACAACCGCGCCGGGGTCGAGCGCGTGATGGGTTTCTGTAGCGAGGCCGAGGCCGAGACCTTTCTCAAACAAGTGCCGGTGTTCGAGCGCATGCTGGTGGACGACGGCATCCTGCTCTTCAAGTACTGGCTCACGGTGGACCAGGCGCAGCAGGAAGAGCGCTTTGCCGAGCGCGCGGCGGACCCGCTCAAGCGCTGGAAGCTCAGCCCCATAGACGTGCAAGCGCGCACCAAGTACGCAGAGTACGGCAAGGCGCGTGATGCCATGCTCAAGGCCACCCACCACAAGCAGACGCCCTGGGTGCTGGTGGATTTCAACGATCAACGGCGCGGGCGGCTGACGCTGATCCGCCATCTGCTCGACCACATCCCGGACCGCAAGGTGCCGCAGACCCGCATGACCTTCGCTCCGCTGGGTCATCCACCCCTGCGCGAGACCTTCGGCACCGCACTCAAGCCGATTGCGCCGGTGAAGAGCTAGGCCTGTTCACGATCGGGCGCCGCCCAGCGTGTAGAGCTGCTCCCGAACTTCCTTGCCCCAGCGTGCGCCGCGCTCGCTGCTGGCCAGACGGAAGCCGTGCTTCTCATAGAGGTGGCGCGCCGCGTGCAGCCCGTCGAAGGTCCAGAGATGCACGCGCCGGTAGCTGCGCTGGCGACAGAAGTCCATGGCGGCATCCAGCAGCTGGCCACCCAGGCCCTGCCCGCGGGTGGCATCCGAGGTGATGAACCAGCGCAGGTGTGCGCCCTGCTCGGCGTAATGCGCGCCGTCGATCGCGATGGAGCCGTGGATGGCCTCGCCATCGAGTACCAGCCACAGGCCGTCGCGCCCCTCGGTGTAACGCTCGCAGAAAGACGCCAGCTCACCAGCCACCTTGGCCTCGAAAGCCAGCCCGAAACCCACGTGTGACGCGTAGTAGCTGGCGTGCAGTTCGGTGATGCGACCGATGCAGCCGGGGCGGTAACCTGGGTAGATGTCCATGATCCATGCTCCCCCGATGGCTGCGAGCGGCTCAGGTATTGGCCTGGTCCCGCGTGCTGGGCAGCTTGCGGCCGAGCTCTGCCGCGGCCTCGATCAGCGCGGCGTCCAGCGCCTCGATACCCAGGACGTTGTAGTGGTGCCCGGCCGCGGACTTCATGAAGGCAACGTAGCGCTGTAGATGGTCCGTCGACAGGGCGTCATATGTCTTCGCGAAGCCGGCGAGCGCCAGAGCCGTAAACCCTTGTGCCAGCTGCGGCCGCTGCGCTTCGAGCGCAGCCTTGAGCTCACGCGCGGACATCGCCGGCGCCTGGGGAATCACGCTGGCCGCGCCGCTGTAGGCGGCCAGACTGGTGTTGATGGTGATCTGCGTCATCGCCTCGACCACCTGCGTCTCCACCAGCAGCTCCTGCAACAGCTGGCGGCGTGCGGGCGGCTGTTTTTCCAGCAACGCCATGCCCTGCTGCATCTGCACCTGTGGATCCTGGGTGTCTGCAGAGGCCTGCTCCTCCAGCTTCGAAACCTGCTGCCCCAGGGTGGAGTCGAACCAGCGCTGCAGCTCGGGCACATGGCGCGCCTGCAGCTTCTTGGCGATGAGCGCCACGCTCACGGAACGCAGGCGGTCGGCGCTGTAGGCCTCGCGGATGACGCGTGAAATGCGCGCCACTTCGGCCTCGCTCGGCTTGTCGCCGGACTGGCCGATGACCCCGGCCAGACTGGCATCCGCCTGCAACGCGATGCTGCCCAGCTGCTCCCACATGCCGGACTTCTTCATCAAGCCCTCGGCCGTGGCCCGGTCCACCTGGGCGTGCGCAGCACCCGCACCCAGCAACCACACACCCCAGCAGAACCACAGCATCCATTTTTTCATTTCAAGCTCCCTTTTGACATGTGATCGTCTCACATTCGTACCTAGAGTCGGCGCACCAGCGACACCTGCCTAGCAGCATACCCGTCTACTATCCTCGTTGAGACGCAGGACGACGACGTGGTGGCAGGTGTATCCCCCTCTCCTGTTCCTTGTTCTTCTTGCGATCAGGCCAGTCACAGCTCCCGCAATCGCAGCAGCTGACATAGCTGCCCGGATTGGAGCAGGACTTGCCCCCGGGCAAATTCGCGGCGAAATCCATGGGCAGATCGCAACCCAGGTCGCAGTCACCCCGCTGGGCCCGCGGAGGGCGCTGCGGTGAGGCTGCATAACGTCGATGTGCCACACCACACAGATAAGTACGGCGCCGAAGGATGCTCAATCCCTTCACAATGCCGTAGCGCCGGATCGCCCGATAACCCAACGCCGAACAACCTAGCCGCCCGGTATGAAGTCGATAGGCACAGCCAAAACCCTTGTAGGGCGACAGATAGCGCTGATAGGCCCGGATGGCTGTCAAAAGAATCCTTCGCATCCGACACCCAGCTTATACGGACGCGTCCACGTTGCGAGATTCGAACTCCAGGCCTCCGGTATGTCTGGCGATCCAGTTGTACACCCAGCACCCGATAGCCGTCATCAGATAGCCAAACACAAGATAGAACACGGGAAAGACAATTGCCATGTACAAGGGAGGAGCGGCCTCCTCGGGCGCCGAAAGGCTGAAGAACACCATGAAGGGCAGAACAAAGACCAAGGAAGACAACGCGATCAGGATCGCGAAGATCTTGGCGTTTTGGTGGATGGAAAGACTTTCGATACGAGTTTTCATAGCTGCGCCTCCTCACGCATGATGCTGACACGTACATCAGCAGGTCTGATGTGGCCGCCATTCTAGGAAGCCCTTGATCACCGGCCCATCCCCCAAAAGGGTCAGGACGCCACAGCTCAGCCAAACAAACCTTTCACATCGATCGTCGAGCGCCGCCCCAGCTCTGGCGCGCTGACGCGCAGCCAGTCCTGCGCATGCGCGCGGCCCTGGGCCTGCAGGCGCTGCAGGAAGGGGGCATGGGGCAGCAGCTTGCTTTCGCTGCGCGCCAGGCTTTCCAGTTCACTGCCGCCGATCATGTGGAAGCGCATCTCGCGCAGCCGGCCGTCGAGCCGCCCGCCCAGGCCCGAGGCTGCGAACTCCGTGGCCTGGGCGAACATGCGCATCTCGCGCATGAAGTGGGAGTTGAAGCCGAGTTCGCCGATGCGGGTCTCGATCTCGGCAATGCTGTGCGGCGTGCTGCTGCGTCGCAGCGGGTTGAGCAGCACCAGCAGCACGTCGCGTGACTCGCACTCATAGAACAGCGGGAAGACGGCAGGATTGGCGGTGTAGCCGCCGTCCCAGTAGGGCTCACCCTCAATCAGCACCGTGCGGTGCATGCGCGGCAGGCAGGCCGAGGCCAGCAGCACGTCCACGCTGAGCTCGTGCTCGCGAAACACGCGCAGCTTGGCTGTGTTGACCTGGGTGGTGCCGATGAAGAGCTTGAAGGGCGAGTGCTGGCGCAGCGCCTCGAAGTCGATCTGCTTCTCCAGCAGATCACGCAGGGGGTTGAGGTCAAAGGGGTTGAGCTGCGCCGGCGAGAACTGGCTGGCCCAGCTGGCCAGCAGCTTGCCCGCGGGCGCCAGGCCCACGCTGTCGCCCTTGCCGCGCACCAGACCCCAGGGCATGTGCTGGGCCAGTTCGGTCCAGAAGCGTGTGAGCGCTTCGCGCGCACCGGCACGGCCGCCCTTGCGCCAGCCTTCGGCCAGCACCACGGCGTTCATCGCACCGGCGCTGCTGCCGCTCAGGCCCTCGAAATGGAGTGCTTCCACGTCCAGCAGCGCATCGAGCACACCCCACGTGTACGCGCCGTGCGCGCCACCGCCCTGCAAGGCAAGGTTGATGCGCCGAGGGCCGCCACCGAGCCACTGGCGCAGCTTGTCCAGGCCGCCCTGCAAGCTTGCTGTCGCCGCCGGCTTCGCTTCGTTCTCCATGCCATGCCCTTGTGCGCGGCACCGGCCACGCTCACGGGCCAGTATAGGGTTAACCCTTGAAATCGTGATGACGCGTCAGTAACGATGTGTCAGCGTCACACGCAGCGTGCGCGGCTCAGCCGGGTGCACATGGCGGTCGTTGACAGGCGCGGCCTCGCCGGCCAGCTGCGAGCTGTACCAGTACTCGATATCGTTCACGCGCCGGTCCAGCAGGTTGTAGACGTCGAACGCCATCTGCGTGCGCGCCGCCAGCCGGTAACCCAGGCGCAGGTTGAGCAGCTGCGAGGTCTGCGAGCGCACGCTCGCGTCCTCGATCAGCGGGCGCGGCCCGATGTAGCGCCAGCGCAGCGCGCCGAACCAGGGGCCGAGGCGATCCACCGTGAGGCCCAGGTTGGCCGTGCGCGCCGCGGCACCGGGGATGTAGGCGCCCTCGGGTGCTGCATCGCTGAAGCGCGCCTCGGTCCAGGCAAAGTCGGCGTCGACGGCCAGCCAGCGGCTCAGCGCCGCGTAGTTGGTCCATTCCAGGCCATGGCGGCGCGAGGGGCGCGAGGCTTCGGTGGTGCCGGCATCGCCCACGAAGAGCAGTTCCGAATCAGCGCGCAGCTGCCATAGCGCGAGCGTGGTGTTCCAGCCGCGCACCGGCTCGGCGCGCAGGCCGATTTCGCTGCCGCGCGTGCGTACCAATGGGTTCACACGCTGCGCCGGTGTGGACGGATCGGCCGGGTCCACGGTGATGGTGCTGCCGCGTGCGTCGTTGGAGTGGAAGCCCTGGCCGTAATTGACGTAGACCTCGGCCTGGCGCCAGGGCCCGAAGATCAGTGCGAGCTTGGGGCTGAGCATCTGGTCCGAAGCGCGACCCGAGTTCTGCGACAGGCTGGCGTTCACGCGGAACTGGTAGAAGTCGCCGCGCACCCCCGCGATGCTGCGCAGCCAGGGCGTGAAACGCAGCTCGCTCTGCGCCCACAGGCCCAGGCTGCTCTGGCGCACGCGGTCTTCGCGCACCGTGTTCCAGACCTGGCGGTTCTGGCTGTTGTAGAGCCCCACAGGCCGCAACTGGTCGGCACGGCCCTGCACGCCCACGGTGTGGATGGCCTCGTAGCCCCCCAGCGTGCCGAGCTGCGCCTGGGATGCGGCAAAGCCCGCGGCGCGCCGTCGCTCACTCTGCTGAAACTGGTCCCCTGTGTTGCAGGTCCCCGTGTTGGCGATGTCGTTCTCGCAGTACTGGAAGTTGGACCAGAGATCCAGCGCGCTCTGCAGCGCCCAGACCGTGGCACGGCGCTGCGTGTCTCGCGTGCGCCGAGCCCACTCGGCCGAGAGGCTGTAGCGCGAGCTGATACCGCCCGCCGTCGGGTCCAGGCTGCCGTAGCGGTCGAGCTGGCCGTTCTGCACCGCGCGCTCGGGCACCTGGTCGGTCGAGGTCCAGCGCCCGCTGTAGGCCATGGCGCTCAGGGCCAGGCCATCGTCGCGCGTGCCCTCGCTATAGCGGAGCACGCCGTTGAACTTGCGGTAGTTCTCGGGCACGTGCCAGGGGCCGTCGTTGTGGTACAGCTCCAGGGCATAGAGCAGGCGGCCATCGCCTTGCTGCGGCGAACCGGCCAGCAGCGTGCGCGCTTGGCCGCGCTGGCCCAGGGTGAGCTGGGCCAGCGGGCCGTCGAGCACGCGTGCATAGTCGATGCGCACCGCCCCGGCGGAAGAGAAGTCACCCTCCTCCGCGTGGTAGGGGCCCTTGCGGTAATCAATGCGCTCGATCAGCTCGGGGATCAGGAAGTTGAGGTCGGTATAGCCCTGGCCATGCGCGTGGCTGGGCATGTTGACGGGCATGCCGTTGACATAGGTGGCGAAGTCGGTGCCGTGGTCCAGGTTGTAGCCGCGCAGAAAGTACTGGTTGGCCTTGCCGTCGCCGGCGTGCTGGGTGACGATGAGCCCGGGCACCATCTCCAGCACCTCGCCCGGGCGCAGCAGCGGCACGCTGGCCAGGCGCTCGCCGGACACCACGCCTTCGCTCGCGGCGGCGGCAATGCCCTCGCGGTTTTCCACCCGGCTGCGCACCTCCACGGTGGAGAGCGCAGCAAGTTCCTGCGCGTGCGCAGTGCCTCCCAGTTGCAGCGGCAAGAACATGGCAAGCAGGAGATATCTGGACACAGCAGGACTTTGCCAGCAGACAGGACGGTGCACCATACGCCGGACAGCGTAGCCGGCCGGTATGCGGCTCAGCTGCTGAACAGCTCCGAGCGGCCGGTCCCCGCCACGCGCACCACCTCGTACTGGTTGCGCCCGGCGGCCTTGGCCCGGTACATGGCCTGGTCGGCCGTCTGCATGAGCGCATCGGCCGTCTGATCGCCGGGGGCCAGGGCGATGCCGATGGACACGCCGAGCAGGCAGTCCATGCCCGCGATCTGCAAGGGCGTGTGCAAGGCCTCGATGTACTTCTGTGCCACGCGCAGCACCGCAGCCTCGGCGTCGCCTTCCAGATCGGCCAGCAGCAGCACGAACTCGTCGCCACCCACACGCGCCAGGGTGTCGGTATCGCGCACGATGGCGCTGAAACGCCCCGCCGTCTGGCGCAGCGCCTCGTCGCCGGCCTTGTGGCCCAGGGTGTCGTTGATGCGCTTGAAATCGTCCAGGTCCATGTACAGCAGCCCCACCTGCGAGCCACGGCGGCGCGCCTGCGCCAGCACCTGCTGCAAGCGGTCGTAGAGCAGCGCCCGGTTGGGCAGACCGGTCAGGGCGTCGTAATGCGCCATGCGCGCCAGCTCGGCCTGCTTGTCGTTGAACCGCGCCAGCAACCGGTTGAAGGCCATGACCAGGTAGCCGATCTCGTCGCGGCGCGCCACAGGCAGCGGCTCGAAAGGCCCGCGCCCGCGGCTCATGCGCCGCGCGTGCGCCGCCGCGTTGAACACCGGCCGGAACAGCAGGTACAGGCCCAGCGCGGAGCACAGCACATAGGCCAGCAGCACCAGCGCAAAGGCCTTGAGCAGGAAGTGCTGCGTGCTCTGCACCGACGCGAAGGCCACCTGCGTGGGCAGGCGTGCCACCACGAACCAGTCGGCACTGGGCACCGAGACCATGGCGCTGATCTCCTCGACGCCCTTGGCGTTCACGGTGATGCCCGTACCGCGGTAGCCGGCCATGGCGCGGTCGTGCAGCGCATTCACGCCCGGCGGCGGCGTGGGCTTGAGCACCAGGTCCGGCTGGGACGCGGCGACGAAGAGATGGTCGCGCGGCGAGATCAGCAAGAGGCCACCACCGGCCTTGCCGATGCGGCTTTGCAGCAGCAGGTCCAGAAAGTTCGGGTCGGACAGCGGGGTGATGCCGGCGAGCGCGCCCACCACCTGTCCACGCGCATCACGCATGGGCACGGCGATGGGCACGATGGGCTCGCGCACGGCGCGGCCGGAGACGGGCCGGCCCACGGTGACGCGGCCCTGCAAGGCTGCCTGGATGTAGTCGCGGTCAGCGTAGTTGGCGCCCCGTCGGCCGGGCAGCATCGGATGGTCGGCCAGCGCCACCCCGCGCGCATCGGCGATGAAAATACCGCCCTTGAACAGCGGTTGCATCTCGTAGCGCTGCTGCAGCCAGCGCTGCAGCTGCTGCGGCTGTCGCAGCAGCTGTACTGGCAAGGCGGCGGCGAGCTGCTCCAGCAGCTGGACGCGCTCGACGATCTTCTGGTCCACATCGCTGGCGACGTACTGCGCCAGGGTCAGCTGCTGGCTGGCCACCACCGCACCCATGTCCTCGCGCATGAAGCGCGTCAACGTCATGTAGAGCACGCCCATGGTCAGCACCACGATGCCCAGGCCCAGCACCAGCAGCCGCGTGACGATGCTGTTGAACAGGCGATGGCGCTTCATGGTGGGCGTGAGCACAGGCGGGGGTGGAGCGTGCGCCCAGTGTAAGTCCTCGCACGCTTTTTGCGAAATCCGGGCTGACGCCCCGCGGACGCCACCCTCAGCCGGGCTGGCGGGCCAGATGCACCTGGTGCAGCGTGATCTTGCGCACCTCGGTCTGGCTGGTCTGGATGTGGGCGCGCAGCAGCAGCGCCGCCTGGTCAGCCCGCTTGCGCTGGATGGCGCGCAGGATCTTGCCGTGTTCCTCGTAGGTGGCGGCGATGCGCGCCTGCTGCGTGAAGTCCAAGCGGCGGATGATGCGGATGCGCTCGGTCACATCGCGGTGCACACGCGTCATCTCGGCATTGCCGGCTGCGGCCACGAGGCTGCAGTGGAACTCTTCGTCCCACTGCGCCACCTGCTTCACATCGCTGCTGCGCGCGGCCACCGGCACCAGCCAGATGGCGGCGATGCGTTCCAGCAGCGCGCTGTTCACCTGGCTGTCGTCGGCACAGAGGCGCTGCGCAGCGGCCGTCTCCAGCACCATGCGCAGGTCGTAGAGCTGCTCGAACTGGTCGAAGTCGAAGGGCAGCACGCGCCAGCCATTGCGAAACAGCACCTCCACCCAGCCTTCCTGCTGCAGGCGCAGCAGGGCCTCGCGCACGGGCGTGCGCGAGACGCCCAGGCGTTCGCTGAGCTCGTTCTCGGTGAAGCGGTCGCCCGGCACGAGCTTGAAGTCCGCCACGTCCTGCTTGAGCTGGGCGTAGACGAGCTCGGCGCGCGAGCGATGCGCGGGCTCGGCAGTGCCTGTGACAGGGCGGCGGGGGCGGGCAACGGTGTCCACGGCAATCACTCTAGCAGCCAGCCACCTTGAGCTGGGCCACCCCGGCCTGCTGCAGCACGGCCGCCGCGCGCAAGGCCAGGTCTTCGCGCCAGGGCGCGGCGATCAGCTGCACGCCGATCGGCAGGCCACCCGTGCCATCGGGCCACAGGGGCGCAGCCACCACGGGGCAGCCGGCAAAGGAGACCGGCTGGGTCAACAGGCCCAGGGCCGGGCGGCAGGGATGGCGCTGGCCGTTGATCTCCAGCCACTCGGTGCCGATCAGCGGCGCGGCCACCGGCGTGGCGGGTGCCAACAGAACATCCCAGCGGGCAAAGAGTGCGTTGACCTTGTCACGGTAGGCGCGGCGGAAGCGCTGCGCCTGCAGGTACCAGGCCGCGGGCTGCAGCGCACCGGCGATGAAACGGTCCACCGACAGAGGCTCGAAGTCATGGGCGCGCCGGCGCAGGTCTGGCAGATGCAGGGCACCGCCTTCGCTCGCGGTGATGATGAAGGCCGCCGCACGCGCCAGCGCTGCATCGGGCCACTCCACCACCTCGTGCGTACCCAGGGCACGCGCAGCCAGGCGCACCACCTCGCGCGCAGGATCCGTGGCGTGTTCATGGAAGTAGCCGCCCAGGATGCCGATGCGCAACCCGTCGACGCCCTGCCCCAGCGTGGGCAGCGCAGGCTCCACCCTCAGGGCATGGCAGCCCGGGTCCAGCGCATCGGGGAACTGCAGTGCGTCGTAGGCCAGCGCCAGGCCTTCGACAGAATCGGCGAAGGGCCCGAGGTGATCGATGCTGTGCACAAAGGGGTAGCTGCCGCGCCGCGAGAGCCGACCGAAGGTGGGCTTGAGCCCCCAGACGCCGCAGAGCGAAGATGGCACGCGGATGGAGCCGTTGGTGTCCGAGCCCAGGGCCAGCGGCACCTGCCCCGCCGCCACCGCCGCACCCGAGCCACCCGAAGAGCCACCCGCGATGCGGCGGATGTCGTGCGGGTTGTGACAGGCGCCGTAGTGGCTGTTCTCGGTGGTGAAGCCGTAGGCGTACTCGTCCATGTTGAGCGCGCCCACCAGCACCGCACCCGCGGTCTGCATGCGCTGCACCAGCACGGCATCTGTCGTGGCAGGCGCATGACTGCGGTTGATCTTGGAGCCCGCCAGCGTGACCTCGCCCTCGATGTCGAACAGGTTCTTCACGGCATAGGGCACGCCGGCCAGCGGCGGCAGGGCCTCGCCGCGTGCCCGCCGGGCATCGATGGCCGCGGCCTCGGCACGCGCGCGCGCGTAGGTCTTGCCCGTGAAGGCATTCACGCGGGCATCGGTGGCCACGATGCAGGCGATGCTCTGCTCCAACGCCTCGACGGCGCTGAGCTCGCCGGCCGCGATGGCCCGCGCCAGCTCGTGGGACCGCAGGAGATGCCCGGTCATGGCCGGCCGTTGCGCGGTGGCGCCGGGCAGTAGATCTCCGCGAGCTCTGCCTCGGGCGCCAGCGGCAGTTTCATGAGCGGTACGGCCATGGCGGCGGTGCGCTGCAGGTTGGCGGCCACGCGCTGGGCGCGTGCCTGGTCCAGCGGCAGGTCCAGTGCCGCAGCGCTCGCGATCACATAACTCAGGGCTTCGCTTTCGCTCACGATACACCTCCAGCAACAAGAACTGATATCTCCCCACACCAGGGCAGCCGTGGAACCGGCTTGGCCGGGCCACTGGCTGCGTCCCCCTGCCCGCAGTGCGCAGCACTGCGAGAGCGGGGGGAAGCGGCGCAGCCGCTCAGGGGGGTGTTCTCCATCACCGTCGTACCTCGCGCTGGAAGATTTCGAGGCTCAGTTTCTTCGCGGAGACAAAACTCGGGGTCGACAGCGTCTCCACCGTACGCGGCCGCGCGTCCTTGTAGTCCAGGATCTCCGCCACCTTGGTCGGGCGCTTGGTCAGCAGCAGGATCTGGTCCGCCAGGTAGACGGCCTCTTCCAGATCGTGCGAAACCAGCAGCATGGTGGTGCCGGTCTGCATGAAGACCTCCTGCAGCTTCTCGCGGATGAAGAGCGTCATCTCGAAGTCCAGCGCCGAGAAGGGCTCGTCCAGGAACAGCACCTCGGGCTTGGGCGCGAGCGCGCGCATGATGGACGCCGTCTGCTGCTGGCCGCCCGAGAGTTCGTAGGGGTAGCGGTTGAGGTCGAACTTGACGTCGAAGCTGGCCACCAGCTCCTGCATGCGGCGGTCCACCTCGGCCTTGCTCCTGCCTTCGAGCTTGAGCGGGTAGGCGATGTTGTCGATGGTGCGCATCCAGGGGAACATGGCCTCGCGGTAGTTCTGGAAGACGTAGCCGATCTTGGTGTCCTTGAGCGACTTGCCGTCGAACAGGATCTCGCCGCTGTCGATGGGCACGAGCCCCGCGATCATGTTGATCAGCGTGGACTTGCCGCAGCCGTTGGGCCCGAAGACCGAGACGATCTTGCCCTTGGGGATGTCGAGGTCGAAGTTCTCGTACAACGGCCAGCCCGCGAAGTACTTGGTCAGGCCGCGGATGGTGATGTGGGTGCCGGCCGGGCCGGGCTTGAAGGGCGGCACCGGGACGTCGGCCACCACGGGGGCGTTCAGGACTGCGTTCATCGACCGCTCCAGTGCACGATGCGTCGTTCGACGACGAGGAAGAGGATGTTGAGCGCATAGCCCAGCACCCCGGCGGACAGGATGGACGCGTACATGTCTTTCACGTTCATGACCTGCTGGGCGTTGATGATGCGGTTGCCCAGGCCGCTGTCGGAGCCGATGAACATCTCGGCGACGATCACGATCACCAGGGCCATGGACACGGCCGAGCGCAGGCCCACGAAGCTGGGCTGCAGGCTTTCCCACACCAGCACGTCCTTGAAGATCTGCCAGCGCGAGGCACCCATGACCTTGGCGGCCATCACGCGCTGCTTGCGGGCGTTGATCACGCCGTAGGCGCTGTTGAACACCACGATGAGCAGCGCGCCGAAAGCCGCGATCGCCACCTTGTTGATGTCGGAGACACCGAAGATCATGAGGAAGAGCGGGATCAGCGCCGATGACGGCGTGGAGCGGAAGAAGTCGATCAGGAACTCCACGCTGCGGTAGGCCTTCTCGGCGCTGCCGAGCACCACCCCCAGAGGCACACCCACGACCGCGGCGATCAGGAAGGCCTGGATGGTGCGCCACAGCGTGATGCCGAAGTCCTTGAGCAGCGGACCGCCGGCCAGGCCGTTGATCAGCGTGGTCACGGTGTCAGCCGGCGAAGGCAACAGGATGGGCTTGACGAAGCCCAGCCGTACAACCAGGTCCCAGACGATGAAGAGCAGGATCGGCCCGATGAAGGGCAGGGCCTTGCCCCAGCCGGGCTTGCGCGGCGGCGCCGGCATCTGCGCCGCTGCCTGCGCCCAGGGCGTGGCCGACGCAGCGGCAGGCGTCGCTGCCTTGAGGGTGGTGGTGTCGGCCATCATGGTGCCGCCGGGCCGCCCGAAGGCGCCATGGGCCCCCTCGGGGGGCAGAGAAGCCGCATCGCGGCGAACGTGGGGGTCGTCATGACATCAGCCCTTGTAGATCATGGTCTCGACCATGAGGCGCGAGGAGAAGATGCCCTTTTCCGAGAAGAGATCAAAGAACTTCTGGAAGTAGGCAACGTCCGACGGCTTGAACTCGTTGTACATGGTGTAGGCCGCCAGCGGTACCTCGGCGGTCAGTGCGCCTTCGATGGCGGTGTAGCCCTTGAGGTACTGGCGCGCCTCCACATTGTTCTTGCGCACGTAGTCCACGCCCTTGGCATAGGCGGCGATGAACTTCTTCGACGCTTCAGGGTTCTTCTTGATGAAGGTGGACGACAGCGAGGCCGAGCCACCGAACCAGGGCGCCATCGGGTCGCCGAGCACGTACTTGGCGATCACGCCGGCCTCGAGCACGCGCGTGGTGCCGTTCATACGGCCGATGGTTCCCGTGGGCTCCAGCGTG
The DNA here is from genome assembly GCF_027532185.1 of Hylemonella sp. Taxonomy (GTDB): domain Bacteria; phylum Pseudomonadota; class Gammaproteobacteria; order Burkholderiales; family Burkholderiaceae_C; genus Hylemonella. The sequence goes on from NZ_JAPZSV010000010.1 coordinate 43,142, forward strand.
TAGCAGCCGTCCAGCTGACCCGCGGCCAGCGCGGCCACGTGCTGACCGATGGGCAGCTCCACGACCGTGGTGCCGGTGGCACCACCGCGCTCCAGGATGGTTTTGGCCAGCGTGACGTTCTGGATGCCAGGGCCGCAGCCGATGCGCTTGCCCTTGAGATCGGCCATGGTCTTGGCGGTGCTCGCCACCGGCACGATGACTTCGTCCAGCACGTCCTTCACGTTGCTGGGGTTGGCACAGAAGATCTTGAAGGTGCCGGGCGCCGCCAGCTCACCGATGGCGATGTTGGCCGAGCCCGTGCCGTTGGCCGTGCCGTCGGAGCGATCGGAGAGCACCGCCTCCATCACCTGCTGGGCCGCGGCGAAGCGCAGCGGCTCCACGTCCAGCCCTGCCTCTTTGAAGAAGCCGCGCTCGATGGCGGCGTAAAACGGCAGGCCGGCCGCAATCGGCCAGTAGCCGATGCGGATCTTGGGGCCGCTCTGCGCGAGCACCGCGGGCGCACCCAGGGTGCCGAGCATCAGGGCGGCACCGCCGGCCTGCACGATCTGGCGGCGCGACAGGGCGGTGGACTTCAGGTTGGAGGGGCTGGCTTGCTTCATGGAAGGCTCCTGCGGGGTGGTTGATGAAAGGTATGCATGGTTCATGCCTGCTTGCTGCGCTGTGCGTCCACAAAGGCGCGCCAGCCGCCATAGCCGGTGATGTCCTGCGCGCCGGACAGGGCCTGCGCTTCGCAGAGAAAGCCCTGCACGCTGCTGCCGTCTTCGAGCATCAGCGTGCCGATGGACAGCGGCGCGGGTACGGCCGCGACGAAAGAGCCATAGTGGCCGAGCGGCATCTCCCAGATCTCGACCACGATGCGCGCGCCCTGCCCTTCGGCCACGCGCTGCAGCCCGGGCTTGGGCGGCACCGTGCCGGGCAAGGCGTAGAGCCGGTAGTGCGGCGCCGTGGTGGTGCGCGCAACGAGCTGCGCACCCCGTTCGGTCAGTTGCGGATTGAGCGGCATGCCCGTGAGATGCGCGCCGACCACGGCCACGCGCACGGTGGCCGCAGGCGCAATGCCGGGGATGGGGCGCGGTGCAGGCAGCGGCTCGACCGTGGCGCCCTGGGTGAGCCCCGTGGCGTGGTGGTAGCGCTGGCCCAGCTCGGCGAGCTGCCAGTCGCTGCCACAAGGGCCGATCAGCGTGATGCCGAAGGGCAGACCGTCCGGGCGGATGCTGCTGGGCACCGACAGCGCGGCATAGTCCAGCAGGTTGACGAAATTGGTGTAGGCCCCGAGGTTGCGGTTGAGCACCACCGGGTCGGCCTGCATCTGGGCGATGGTGTAGTGCGTGGGCGCCGTGGGCACACACAGCACGTCCATCTGCTGCCAGAGCGTGGCCGCGCGCTGCCCCAGTGCACGCAGCTGCAGCTGGGCGGCGTAGAGATCGGCCGCGCTGTAACCGCGGCCGCGGCCGATGATGCTGCGCACGGGCTCCATGACCTCGCTCTCGTGCGCGTCAAAGAATTCGCGGATGGCGGCATAGCGTTCAGCGACCAGCGCACTTTCATAGAGCAGGGCCGCGGCCTGGGCAAAAGGCTCGAAGTCGATGAGCACCTCAACCCCACCCAGCGCACGCAGCTGCGCGCGCGCCAGTTCATAGGCGGCCTTGGCCTGGGCATCGCCAAAGAACTCCAGCTTGTGGGGCACGCCGTAACGGAAGCCGGCCGGGAAAGGCTGCGTCGCCAGCAGCAGCTCGCGCGAATACGGGTCCTGCGCGTCGTAGCCGCGCGCGGCGTCGAGCACACGCGCTGCCAGGCCCACGGTGCGCGCAAAGATGGACACGCAGTCCACGCTCTGTGCCGCCGGCAACACACCGCGCGCACTGATCAGACCCTTGGAGGGCTTGAGCCCGACGATGTTGTTCAGGCCCGCCGGTACTCGGCCCGAACCGGCCGTGTCCGTGCCCAGCGCAAAGTCCACCTGCCCCGTGGCCACCACATAGGCCGAGCCCGAACTCGAACCACCGGAGACATAGGCGGGATCGAAGGCATTGGGCACCGCGCCCCAGGGCGAGCGCGTGCCGTTCAGGCCGCAGGCGAACTGATCGAGGTTGGTCTTGCCCAGCAGCGACGCACCGGCGCTGAGCAGCTTGTGCACCACGGTTGCGTGCGCCGCTGGCTTGTAGGCAAAGGCCTCGCAGGCTGCCGTGGTGCGCTGCCCTGCGGCATCGATGTTGTCCTTGACCGCAAAGCGCAGGCCGGCCAGCGGCCCCGCCGCAGCCCCCTGCAAGGCGGGCTCATAACGCGAGATCCAGGCGCGCGCGCCCTCGGCATGCGTACGCGCGGCGGCTGGTCGGTCTGTGGCAGTGGGGTGCACCATGTTGCTGCATGTGATCTTGTATACATGAACACTTGCAACATGCGTGCCAAAGGACGGCGATGGGTTTGCCGTTCGTCTTGTACGGAAAAAAATACAAGATGGATCGTTGCGATCCTCCCGCGCTGTCGGTCAGCGCGGCCCCCACCCGCCCTCGGCGCAGCACGCACGAGGTGGGTGTACAGACCTCAGCTCTTCCTGCCGCCCAGCACCAGGAGCAAGCCACCCGCCACGATGGCGCCCACGCCAGCCCACAGCGGAATATTGATGGTCTCCTTCTCCTGCACGGACAGCTCCAGGGGCCCGACTTTCACTGCGGAGGTGTCCTTGGTGTAGCTGAAGCTGCCGTAGAGCAGGCCCAGCCCTCCGGCAACGATCAGCGCAATGGCAATGAGTCTCAGGGTGGTGTTCATGGTTCTGCCTTCTGGTGTGGGGGAGTCTTGCCGACCGACGCCAGTCGACCGGCAGGCCAGCCTCATGCGCATCCGCGGTGGCGGTGCAGCGCAAGGCCAAGCCGCGCAAGCAGAAGCTTAGGGACAGGGTGGCCGCAGGTCTGTGCGCCAGCTCACAGACCGTGCGCTGCGTTCCAGATGCGGCAGCAGCCCTGGCGAACAGCGCGACGCCAGGGCAACTACTGGAACGCCACTTCCGCAAAACTGCGCAGCTTGCGGCTGTGCAGCTGATTGATACCACTCGCGCGCAGCAGCTCCAGCGCGCGCATGCCGATGCGCAGGTGCTGGTCCACGCGCTCGCGGTAGAAGTGGTTGGCCATGCCCGGCAGCTTGATCTCGCCGTGCAGCGGCTTGTCGCTCACGCACAGCAGGGTGCCGTAGGGCACGCGGAAGCGGAAGCCGTTGGCGGCGATCGTGGCGGACTCCATGTCCAGCGCCACGGCGCGGCTCTGGCTGAAGCGGCGCTGCGGCCGGTTGTCGGGCAGCAGCTCCCAGTTGCGGTTATCGGTGGTGGCCACGGTGCCCGTGCGCAGGATGCGCTTGAGCGCCGCACCGCGCAGCTCGGTCACATCCGCCACGGCCTGCTCCAGCGCGAGCTGGATCTCGGCCAGCGCGGGGATGGGCACCCACAGCGGCAGCTCTTCGTCGAGCACATGGTCTTCGCGCACATAGGCGTGGGCCAGCACGTAGTCGCCCAGCTGCTGGCCGTTGCGCAGGCCCGCGCAGTGGCCCAGCATGAGCCAGGCGTGCGGGCGCAGCACGGCCACGTGGTCGGTGATGGTCTTGGCATTGGCCGGACCGACGCCGATGTTGACCATGGTGATGCCGTTGCCGTCCGGCCGCACCAGGTGGTAGGCCGGCATCTGCGGCAGGCGCGGTGGCGCCTTGCCGTTGGCATCTTCAGGCCGTGCCAACTCGCCCACGCGGCGCGTCACCACATTGCCGGGCTCGACGAAGGCCACGTACTCGCTCTTCGGGTCCTGCATCAACTCATGCCCGAGGCGGATGAACTCGTCGATGTAGAACTGGTAGTTCGTGAACAGCACGAAATTCTGGAAATGCTCCGGCAGCGTGCCCGTGTAGTGGCGCAGACGGTGCAGCGAGTAGTCCATGCGCGGCGCGGTGAACAGCGAGAGCGGCCAGGGCTGGCCCGGCGCCGGCTCATGGGTCCCGTTGGCGATGCCGTCGTCCATGGCCGTGAGGTCCGGTAGGTCGAACCAGTCACGCATCTGCTGGCGGCGCACGGCGCTCAGCGTGCCCTCGATGTGGTCGCCCTCGGCAAAGGAGAAATGCACGGGGATGGGCTGCTTGCTCGTCGACACCTCGATCTGCCCACCGTGGTTGAGCAGCAGCAGACGGAACTGGTCCAGGTAGTAGTTGGCAAACAGATCGGGGCGGGTGAGCGTGGTCTCGTACACGCCGGGCCCGGCCACGAAGCCATAGCTCAGCCGCTCCTGCACACCTGCGGGTTGGCGCAGCACCGTGCCCGTGCGCACGCGCACCAACGGGTAGAAAGCCCGCACCGGCCCGGCGCTGTCGTCGCCAGCCACAAACCGCTGCATGCCCTCTCGCAGGTGGGCGATGCTGCTGTCGTAGATACGCTGTACCTGGGCCAGGGCGGCGGCAGCGTCGTCGAAGGGCTGGGGTGGGATGGGGACGGGGAGGTGGTGCATGGTTTGATTCTGCCAGCCGCTAAAGATCCCCGGCGACCTCAGAACATCATGGACCGGTGGGCCGCGGCCCCGGCCATGGCCCCCTCGCCCACGGAGATCGCCACATTGCCTGCGGCCCGTGCCGCGTCACCGCAGGCAAACACACCGGGCACGCTGGTCTGCTGCATGCCGTCGGTGCGGATGTAGGGGCCCGTGGGCCCGTCCTCGAAAGCACACCCCAGCTGTTCAGCCACCGTGCTGGCCATGCGTGTGCGCGCCTGGGTGAACAGGCCCGCCATGGACCGCACGCGTCCGTCAGCCAGCACCACGTCGGCATGGCCGCCGAGCCGCGCCACGGGTACGGCCTCAATCTGCACGCCGCGCCGCTGCAGGGCGGCCAGCTGCTCCGCATCGGGCGTGTAGGTGCCGTTGAGGAACAGCGTCACCGTGCCCCAGTCCGGCAGCATCAGGGCATGGTGCTGGGCCAGCGGGCTGGCGGCCAGCACGCCGATGGCGCCGCCATTCAGTTCGTAGCCATGGCAATAGGGGCAGTGAAAGACGCTACGCCCCCAGCGCTCGGCCAGGCCTTCCACCGCCGGCAATTCATCCACCACCCCGGTGGCCAGGATCAGGCGGCGGGCCTGCAGGCTCTGCCCGCCCCACTGCACTTCGAAATGTTCTTCATCCAGGCGGCGCGCGGTCTGCGCCTGCCCCGCAACCCAGCGCACGTTCGGGTACTTCAGCAGCTGGTGCCTGGCCTCTTCGGCAATCTGGCTCGGCGCCCGGCCGTCCTGCGCCAGAAAGCCGTGGGACTCGGCCGCAAAGCGGTTGCGGCGCAGGCCGGCGTCCACCACGGCCACCTTGCGCCGGGCACGCGCCAGCTGCAAGGCGGCCGACATGCCGGCGTAACTGCCGCCGATGACGGCGTATTCAACTTCCATGGACATGCTCCTGATGACGGTGGGCGCTGCGACCGTGGGCCACCATGCGCTGATGAAAATCGCGAGACAGGGCGGCCAGCGTCACAGCGGAGAGCCGCTGGCGCAGCAGGGTCTCGGCCTCTTCAAATGCCTGGTCCAACGCGCTGTTGACGGCCTGCTGCACCAGACAGCTCGGCGCCTCCTCTCGGTGACCGACGGCCAGCAGGGACGGTGCGCCCAGCGCCTGGTGGATATCGCTCAGGGTGATGCTCTCCAGCGGGCAGGACAGCACCCAGCCGCCGCCGTGCCCTTTGGCAGAACTGACGAATCCGGCCTCGCGCAGGCCGGCCATGAGCCGGCGCAGCACCACCGGGTTGGTCTGCATGGCGCGGGCCAGGTCTTCAGAAGTGGAGGGGCCGTCGTTTTCGGCCATGTGCAGCAGCACGTGCAGCACATCGGAGAATTGACTGTTTCTTTTCATGCAACTATTTTAGTTACATGAAATGACCTTGACCCACCCAGGGACATGGGTGGGAGATTCCCGCTCAGGCCGTCGGCTTGGGCACCGTGTAGCGCAGCTCGGCAAAACCCGTGCCCACCTGGCGCACGGACTCCAGCTTGAGCGGCGGGCTGGTGAGCCGGCGCGGGAACAGGGGCTTGCCCTGGCCCAGCGTGACGGACGCCACCTGGACGATCATCTCGTCGAGCAGGCCCGCGTCATGGAACTGCCCTGCCAGATCGCCCCCACCCACCACCCAGAGGTTCTTGCCACCCGCGGCCTGGAGCATCGCGGCGTGCACGGGGCGCACATCGCCCTGCACGAAATGCAGATTGGCACCGGGGATGGCTGGCAGCTTGCGGCTGGAGAAGATCCAGGCGGGTTGCGTGTAGGGCCAGGGCGAACCCGTCTCTTTCTGCACGACCTCGGCGTGGCGCAGCATCCACTCGTAGGTGGACGAACCCATGGCCAGGGCGCCGACCTCGGTGATGAAGGTCGGGTAGCTGGTGTCGTTCACATCGCCCAGGGGGAACAGCCAGTCGAGGGAGTTGTCTACGGTGGCGATGTAGCCGTCGAGGCTGGTGGCGGTGTAGTACTGGGTTTTCATGGGAGCAATTTCCGCTCATAGAAGTCAATTCGGCCCAAATAGAGAATCTCAATGATCGGTGACTCGGTCCACGGGGTACCCATTGACCTCAATTGACAATCTGCGACATTTACGCCTTGCCAATAAGCATGAGTAACGTCATGAATTGTTTGCTCATCACAGCTGTGTGGAAGCCGGAGAAAATCGACCCAACTTGAATCGTGAATTGAATATGCATATTGACCAACCGTATGCACCTTTTTGAGTACACGGCCATCAACATGGCTCATATGCCGCTCTTTGTACTCCATTGCTTCGGACTCGGATCTCAGTAGATAAATAGCATTGAGCCTGCTCGGATACTCTGGGAAGTAGTGTTTCCGATTAATCTCGAAGTTGTACTCGGCCGTATAGTGGTGAGAGACGCCGATTGAGAATGGCGAAACATCACCTGTGAACTCTGGGTTGGGAATAAACGGCAGGTTGCTTTCTCCGCGTCCTACGCTACCAGCGGACGTGAAGCTGCCAGTAAGCGTGATTTGATGTTTAACAAGCCAAATCGACGGGTTCACCCAAACCCAAAAATCCTGAGGCACTTCGCTGATGTGAAGATTAGTTGGTTTGTCCATAGGAACCTAACGCGATGCAGGCCGGAGTGCCTGTAAGACTTGCATAGCATTCTAGGAAAGCGATCGTCCCGAGGCCCGTCCCCAAAAGGGTCACCCCACCACAGAATCCTCAGCCTTCAAACTGCGGATGCAATTGCCGTATGCGCCCCAGGGCCAGCGCCGCCGCCGCCGTGCGTGTCTCCACGCCCAGCTTGGCGTAGACACGCTCCAGGTGCTTCTTGACCGTCATGGGACTGCTGCCCAGGATGTCGCCGATATCGCGATTGATCTTACCCTTGATGACCCAGTAGAGCACCTCGGCCTCCTTGGCGGTGAGGCGAAAGCTCAGGGAGATGGCTTCGATGACGGACTCGTCGGAGGCCTCCTGCATGATGAGCAACCAGTCGCCGCCGGTGTCGGACACGAAGCCGTCGTCGTTGCGCTGGTGCAGGCGAAAGGTCAGGCGTTTGGCGCCCTGCTCTACCGACAGGCGCGGCGGCTCGGCCAGGGTCTCGCCGCGGGCACGCACGGCCTCCAGATGCGCCACGCTGCGGTGCAGCCAGGCCAGCACAGGCTCGGGCAACGCAGGGCCGGTGCTGCCGTAATAGCGCTGCAGCAGCTCGCGCGCCAGCGGGGTCTGCCACATCAGCCGCCCATCACTCGCGCGCACGGTGATGCTCGCGTAGCCGAAGGCGTCGAGCGCGTTGCGCGCCTGGCGGCGTTCGCGCGCGGCCTGCAGGTGCACCTGCATGCGCGCCAGCACCTCCTTCGGTTTGATGGGCTTGGTCACGTAGTCGGTACCGCCCGCGTCCAGCGCAGCCACCAGGTGCTCGGTCTCGGTCAGGCCCGTCATGAAGATGATGGGAATGTGGGCGGTGGCGGCGTCGGCCTTGAGGCGGCGCGCGACTTCGAAGCCGTCCATGCCGGGCATCATGGCGTCGAGCAGCACGATGTCCGGGCGCGCCTGGGCGGCGCGCTGCAGGGCCGAGGCGCCGTCGAGTGCCACCAGCACGGTGCAGCCCGATTCGTCCAGCGCGTCGTGCAGCAGCGAGAGGTTGTCGGGCACGTCGTCGACGATGAGCACCACGTCGCTGTGCGCGCGGTTGAGGGCCTGGTCCAGGGTATCGTTCATGTCTGCTGCGCGCGCGGTTCGATCAGCGCGAGGATGGCATCGAACCGGTAGGCGCGTGTGAGTGTACGCACCTGCTCCACCCAGCTGTGGTGGGCCGGGTTCTGCGCCTCGATCTCGTCGAGCAGGCGCACGATGCCGCGGTAGTAGCCCAGGCTGGCCAGCTCGCGCAGCTCGGCCAGGCGTTCGGCCGAAGGCGGCAGCACCGGCACAGGCGATGCCGGGGGCTCGGGCGCAGGCAGTACGCGTTCGGTCCATTGGAGCTGCAGGCGCTGCTCCAGCCAGTCCAGCAACTCGCTGTGGCGTATGGGTTTGGTGATGAAGTCGGCCGGCGTGATGCCCGCGTCATTCTCCAGCCCCTTGTCGAAGGCGTTGGCCGAGACCACGGCCACGGGCAGCGCGGCCAGGCCGGTCACACGCCGCAGGCGGCGGATGGTTTCCCAGCCGTCGATGCCGGGCATGGCCAGGTCCATGAAGACAGCGTCGGGCCTATAGCCGGCGGCCAGCAGGTCGAGCGCGTCGTGGCCGCTGGCGGCGGTGCGCAGCACGAAGCCGAGGGGCACGAGCAGCTGGGTCAGCATCTCCCGGTCGGGTTCTTCGTTGTCCACCACCAGCACGTGGCGGCGCGCGCCGGCGTAGCCGCGGCGCGGGGGCCTGGCGGCCACGGGTTTGGCGGAAGGCAAGGCGGCGTGTACCTCGGGCAGGAAGAGCTTGGCGTGGAAAACCGAGCCCAGGCCGGGCGTGCTCTGCACCGTGAGCTCGCCGCCCATGAGGTCGGTGAGCATCTTGGCGATGGTCAGGCCCAGGCCGGCGCCGGGTGTGCCCTGGGCCGAGGCTGTGCGCGCGAAAGGCTCGAAGAGGCGCTCCATCTCGTCCAGCGCCATGCCCGGGCCCGTGTCGCGGATATCGATGTGCGCCATCTCGCGCGCATAGCGCACCTGGAAGGTCACCTCCCCCTGGGCGGTGAACTTGATGGCATTGCCCAGCAGGTTGATGAGGATCTGGCGCACGCGCTTTTCGTCGGCGCGCACGCGCTCGGGCAGTGTAGACAGCGGCGCGAAGCGGAAGGCCAGGCCCTTGGCCGCGGCCTGCAGTTCGAACATGGCTGCCAGCTCGTGCACGGCGTCGGCAAAGGCCATGGGCTTGACGTCGAGCGTGAGCTTGCCCGATTCGATACGCGCGAGGTCCAGCGTGCCCTCGATCAGCGACAGCAGGTGCTCGCCCCCGCGGCGTATCACCTGCACCGCGTGCTTGCGGTGCGCGGGCACCTGCGGGTCTTCGCCCATGAGCTGGGCGTACCCCAGGATGCTGTTGAGCGGCGTGCGCAGCTCGTGGCTGATGGCGCTGATGTAGCGGCTCTTGGCCTGGTTGGCCTGCTCGGCCTGGTGCTGCGCCTCTTCGGCGGTGCGGCGGGCCTGCTGCAAGGCGGCGTCGGTCTGCTGGTGCAGCTCGATCTCGCGCATGAGCAGCGCCGTCTGGCGGTTGGATTCTTCCTGCGCCACCACCCTGCTCTTGTGCGCCAGCACCACCCACCAGGCCGCCATGCCCGCGATGAGCAGCAGGGCCATATAGGTCTTGAGGAAGCCGCCGCGTAGCGCCGCCTCGACAAAGGAGGGCAGCTCGCTGTCGGCATAGGCTTGCACCAGACCCTGCAGCTCCTGCTGATAGAAGAGACCGAACACGCCCGCCAGCACCGGCACCGTGACCAGCATGAGTAAGAGGAAGTGCGCGAGGCCCGAGTCCAGATAGGGCCAGAGGCTGCGCGGCAGCAGGCGCTGCAACATACCCGTCCATTGCGCGGACAGACTGGCTTGCGGTTTGCAGAGGTCGCCGCAGCGCGCGTCCAGCGTGCAGCACAAGGAACAGATGGGCCCCTGGTAGGCCGGGCAGTGCGCCATGTCCGGACCTTCGTATTCGCCTTCGCAGATCACGCAACGGCGCACGCCGTAACGCGCGTAAGGGCCTGCGTTGGCCGTGGACTCGGGAGCCAGATCACTCTGCCGCGCGATGTAATAGCGCCCGCGGGTGGCCCAGGCGATCAGCGGCGCGGCGACAAAGGCCGTGCCCAGCGCGATCACCGCCGAGAAGGCCTGGGCCAACGGGCCGAAGAGGCCCAGATGCGCCGTGACCGAGAGGATGGAGGCCAGCACCATGGCGCCCACGCCCACGGGGTTGATGTCGTAGAGGTGCGCGCGCTTGAACTCGATGCCCTTGGGCGACAGGCCCAGCGGCTTGTTGATCACCAGATCGGCCACCACGGCCATCATCCAGGCGATGGCTATGTTGCTGTACAGGCCCAGCACGTCGCCCAGGGCCTGGAAGACGTTCATCTCCATCAGCATGAAGGCGATGAGCGTGTTGAACACCACCCAGACCACCCGCCCCGGGTGGCTGTGCGTGAGGCGCGAGAAGAAGTTGCTCCAGGCCAGGGACCCTGCATAGGCGTTGGTGACGTTGATCTTGAGCTGCGAGATCACCACAAACAGTGCCGTGGCAGCCACGGCCCAGCCGTAGTGCGGGAAGACATACTCATAGGCGGCCAGGTACATCTGGTTGGGGTCCACGGCGCGCTCCACCGGCACGGCATGCGTGATGGCGAGGTAGGCCAGCAAGGCCCCGCCCAGCATCTTGACCACGCCCAGGATCACCCAGCCCGGCCCGCCGGCCATGACGCCGAACCACCAGCGCTTGCGATTGGCCTCCGTGCGGGCCGGCATGAAACGCAGGTAGTCGGCCTGCTCACCCATCTGGGTGATGAGCGCGATACCCACCGTGAGCGCAGCACCAAAGAGGGGCAAGGCGAAGTCGGAAGAGGCGCCCTTCTCCCCCTTGTAGTGCACCACGCCCGAAAACGCGTCCGGGTCCAGGGCCAGTACCGTGGCAAACGGCACGATGAGCATGAGCAACCACAGCGGCTGCGTCCAGACCTGCAGCCGGCTGATGGCCGAGACCCCATGCGTGACGAGTGGGATGACCACCAGCGCACAGATCAGGTAGCCCCAGCTCGGCGGGATGCCCAGGGCCAGCTCCAGCGCATAGGCCATCACCGCCGCTTCGAGCGCGAAGAAGATGAAGGTGAAACTCGCGTAGATCAGCGAGGTGATGGTGGAGCCGATGTAGCCGAAGCCCGCGCCGCGTGTGAGCAGGTCCATGTCCACCCCGTAGCGGGCGGCGTAGACGCTGATGGGCCAGCCCGCAAGGAAGATGATGAGCCCCGTGGCCAGGATGGCCCAGAAGGCATTGGCCCAGCCGTACTGCACCAGCAGCGTGGCGCCCACCGCCTCCAGGATCAGGAAGGACGCCGCACCAAAGGCCGTGTTGGCCACCCGCCATTCGCTCCACTTGCGGAAGCGCTGCGGCGTGTAGCGCAGCGCGTAATCCTCCATGGTCTCGCGCGCTACCCAGCTGTTGTAGTCGCGCCGGACCTTGACGATGGACTGCACGGCCGGCGTCTGCGGCGGCGCGGCGAGGTCAGGAGCCAGAGGTTCCGGGGCGTTCATGCCCCGGGAAAGTGCAGGTTTCGTGCCATGCCCCGGGGTGGGGCGGGGGTAGAGCCTAGGTTAACCGGCGCCGGAGCGCGAAGCGCTCAGGGCACCAACACTGACCACGAAAATGGCGACAACATGGCCGGTGCTAGCGTCCGCGTTGAGCCGCCAGTTAGCGTTTATGCTCATGCTGGCTAGCATTCATTGACGATAACTGCGTCAGGAACTCATTCAAATTTTTCTCCTGCTCCGCGAGTGCCTCGTTTATTGAGGTTGCATACGATTTTTCGTCGATTGGTATCTCAAGCTCCAGTCTCGCCGCTGATACGAGTGGTGCAAGCAGGGCATTCAGGGAGGCTGCCGCCTCCCTGCTTTGTCTAACTAGATCTAGCCAATTCGCTTGAAAAATCGACTGCAGCTCACGTTGTTCTGCAGTTAGTCGATCGATTTCCGTTTGCGTCCAGCTAAATACTCTGTTTAACGCTTCAATTTGGCTCTGATTCTGCGCGCCACTCAATTGAGTAGCCTTTACTGCAGAAAGGGCTGACTCGCGCTCGGCAAGATGTTTGTCGACTTCCACCCCGATGCCAGCGAGTCGATCCTTGATGCTTATAAGGTTTTGTCGGCTTAATGAAAGTCTTAATACGCACGCTGCCAATGCGGTGTTGAACTTCATTAGCTGCTGAAGCAAGGCGGGCTTTGCAATAAGGTTGGCTTTTGCAAAGCCATACCGTTTACTGTTGAGCTCGGCTGCAAGATCTTCTTGCGAGATGTTTGTGTCCGGGTATCTTGAAATCATAAGTAACCCGGCTTGAATGGCTTCTGCTACCTCTAAATAGACCGACTTGCGAAGATCCATTTCTCGTTCCACTCTTTTCCGATCGTCGTCCTTTTCGAACTGTGCCCTGAGCCTTTTCTCGTGTGCCTTGTTAGTACTGTTTACACCCCATAGACCAATTGCGGCTGACAGTACACCACCAAACAGTGTGACAACTGATGCAACGAGAGCTGCTTGCGCAGCCGGGGGGAGGTTTATAAAGAAGTCTGGCATGTCAAAGAATGGCTAACGTTGGAGGAAGGGGTCATCTTGAGGCCGCGCGCCAGAAGACGGTCCCGTTTGACGGCACGGTATTCATCCGCTAAGGCCTAGAGCATCAGGCCTTCCTCGTGCAGCTTGCGCATGAAGTACATCACGCTCAGGGCCAGCAACGCTGCCCCACCGACGATGGCCTTGTGCCGCAAGAGCAGCTGCTCCAGGGCCAGCACATGAAAGGCGACGTGCGCGAGACCACCCCCAGGCGCATTGACCCAGGCCCCCGGCGAGCGACAAGACAGGCGCTGCGAGGCGCCTATCTCCACTTGCCCTGCTGCATGAGGCAGCTCTTGCGCGTGTCCTCCAGGGTCTTGGGATCGCGCTTGTAGTAGCTGGCGTTCATCGCGCCGCCGAAGAGGCCCTCGCACGTGCCCTGCGGCGCCGGCGGGCACGATGCGGAGTAGGTGACCTTGGCCTTGTAGGTCTCGCCCGCGAGCGTGAACTCGGACATGCCCTTGCATGCCTCCCGGAAGTGCTCCTTGGGCATGGAGCGGTTCTCCACGCAGTCGCTGATGACCACCCGCTGGCCGGCGATCTGGAAGGTGCCGTCGAGGATGCAGGCCTTGTCTTGTGCGTACGCCAAGCCGCCTGTTGACGCCATGACCAGCACGACCCCGGACAGACCCATGCACTTGGATGAGAACTTCATCGGAACCCCCTGAACAAAAACGAGGACAGGGGTGCAGGATAGCCAATCTTTGGCCTCACGCCAAGCCTGCGGCAGGAGCCCGCAGAGGTTCGCGACCCCGGGGGCCGAACGTCAAGGACGAGACAGCGCACACCGGCTCTTCACGGGTAGGACGGGACGGCGCGGCGCGGATGTCAGCCGCCGCGTCGTATCAGGCGTATCTCGATCTCCCGGTCGACATACTGCCACTCCGGCGTGGCGCGCAGCTCGGCGAGCATGCGATCGAAGTCGCTTTCGAGCGCGGGGTCGAACTCGAACCAGGTCAGGAAATCGAAGGGCTCGTTTTCGGAAAGGTCGCGGCAATGGTGCAGGCGGCGGGCGATGGCGGGCAGGTAGTTCATGCCGATGCCGATATGGTGCGACTGCGCCTCGAAGACCTGCCGACGTTCGTCCTGCGTCAGCGCCCACCAGGCCGCCGACTTGCGGATGGGGATCAGGGCCGCGCAGGTCGAAGCCGGCCGGCCCAGGCCCTGCTGGCGCGCCACCAGGGCCTGCTTTTCCTCGCGCTCGACATAGCGCTCATGGCTGGTGATGCCGCGCAGCACCCAGGGGCGGCCCTCGGCGGGCGCGGCGCCGGCCACCAGATGCAAGCCGCCGGCCACCGGCAGGGGCTCACCCACCCAGGTGGTCTGGGAGGTGATCGCCCAGGGGCCATCCTGGTCGGCGATGAAAGAAAAAAGCCGATGGTTCATGGTCATGGCGCCCCTCCGGGGGTCAAGAAAGAATGCATCTCATCCGTCCTGCAGCAGGCTGCTCGCAATCGCCGCTGCGGCCGTGCGGGTCTCCACACCGAGTTTTTCGAAGATATGTTCGAGGTGCTTGTTCACCGTGCGCGGGCTCATGCCCAGGATGTCGCCGATATCGCGGTTGGTCTTGCCCTTGGCCAGCCAGGAAAGCACCTCGGTCTCGCGCGGTGTGAGCGAGGCGCCGGTGAGTCGGCGTTGCTGGGCCGGGTCACGCGGCGTGGCCTGCTGGCGCAGCAGCAGCATGGTCTCACCCGGGCCGCCCGAGCCCAGGTGGCTGGCCTGCAGCTGGCTGCCGTCGGGCAGCGCAGCCACGGTCTCGCCGCGCAGCACCACCTGCTGCAGCCACTGGCGCAGCACCACGGGGTCGGGCTGATCGCCCAGCGCCAGTTGCAGCCAGCGCATGGCCTGCGGCGAGCGCCAGGCGATGCGGCCCTGGTTGTCCAGCAGCAGCACGCCCAGGCCGGCCACGTCCACGGCCTCGCGCGCGAGGCGGCTCACATGGGCATTGCGCAGGTGCGTGGCCAGGCGCGCGAGCACCTCGGGGATCTTGAGCGGTTTCACCACGTAGTCGACGCCGCCGCTGGCAAAGCCTTCGACGATCTGCTCGGTCTCGGCCAGGCCGGTCATGAAGATCACGGGCACGTGGGCCCAGGACGGCTCGGCCTTGAGGCGGCGGCAGAGCGTGAAGCCGTCGTCGCCGGGCATGATGGCGTCGAGCAGCACGGCGTCGGGCACGGCCATCTCGAAGCGCTGCAACGCCTCGCTGGCGTCGCGTGCAACGAGCACGGTGTAGCCCTCCAGCGCCAGGGCGTCACACAACATGCGCAGGGTGTCGGGCGCGTCGTCTACCACGAGGACGACGCCGGGCGGGGTCAGGGGGCGGGCTGCCTCAGTCATCGATGTCCACCTTCAGTCGGGCGATCAGGGCGTTGAAGTCGAAACGGTCCACGTGCACCACCAGGCTTTGCAGCACATCGGCCATGGCGGGCTCGTCCTGCGCGCTGTCGCGCAGCAGCGCGCGCAGGCCGCTGGCATTGCCCAGGCGGGCCAGGGTCACGAGCCGCTCGCGCAGGTCGTCGGCCAGCGGCAGGGGCGCGGCGCTGTCGCGTGCGGCCCCGTTGCCGGCGACAGCGGCAGGGTGGGCTTCGTGCACCCACTCCAGCTGCAGCACCCGTGCCAGCAGGTCCAGCAGCTCGGACTCGATCACGGGCTTGCTCACGAAGCCCTGCGCCCCCACCGCGGCCAGCAGCTCGGGGCGGTTCTCGAAGGGATCGGCCGAGACGAAGATCAGCGGCAGGGCCGGACCCGCCGTGGCGCGCATGAGTTGCGCGGTCTGCCAGCCGTTGAGGTCGTCCATATTGATGTCCAGCAGCACCGCGTCGGGCCCCTCGCGCTGCACGATCTCCAGCGCCTCGCGGCCGCTGGCGGCCTCGCGGATGGCGAAGCCCAGCGGCAGCAGCAGGCTGGCCAGCAGCTGGCGCTGGATGGGCTGGTCGTCCACCACCAGCAGGGTGCGACGCGGCGCAAGGTAGCCCACGATGGGCCGCAGATTGCGCACGGTGCGCTGGGCCGGGGCTTCGATCTCGCGCAGGTAGAGGCGGATGGTGAAGGTGCTGCCCTGCCCCAGCTCGCTGCGCAGGGTGAGCTCGCCACCCATGAGTTCGGTCAGCAGGTGGGTGATGGCGAGGCCCAGGCCGGTGCCTGCCTCGCTGGTACGCCGGCCGGCGCTGCCGCGCTCGAAGGGCATGAAGATGCGCTCCTGGTCCTGCGGGGCGATGCCGATGCCGGTGTCTTCCACCTCGAAGCGCAGCACCTCGTGCCGGCAGTCCACCCGAAAGACGATGTGCCCGCGGTCCGTGAAGCGCACCGCATTGCCCAGCAGGTTGATGAGGATCTGGCGCAGGCGCTTGGCGTCGGCCTGCACCCAGGCCGGTACGCGGCCCACGGTTTCGAGCCGGAAGCCCAGGCCCTTGCCCTCGGCCTGGGGCTGCACCATGCGCACGAGCTCGTCGAGGAAGTCGGGGAAGGGCAAGGGTGCCGGGTCCAGGCGCAGGCGGCCGGCCTCGATGCGCGCCAGGTCCAGCAGGCCGTCGATCAGCGCATGCATGTGCTGGCCGCTCTGCTGGATGGTGGTGACCATCTCGCGCGCGCTGGCCTTGAGCTCCTGGCCGCGCAGCAGGATCTGCGCATAGCCCAGGATGCTGTTGAGCGGGGTGCGCAGCTCGTGCGTCATGCCGGCCACGTAGCGGGTCTTGGCGCTGCTCGCGCTTTCCGCTACCTCCTTGGCCTTCTGCAAGGCTTCGTCGGTGCGCTGGTGGGCGTCGATCTCCTTCTGCAGCAATTGCGTCTGGCGTTCGGACTCGTCGTGCGCCATGCGCCGGCTCTCCGTGGCCAGCACCACCCACCAGGCGCACACGGCGGCGAGCACCGCCATGAGCGAGAAGGCCTTGATGAAGGGCAGGCGCAGGGCTGCGGCGTGGGCCTGGCCCTGCAGGCTCTCCTGCACATAGACCACGCCCAGCAGAAAGGCCATGATCGCCGTCAGCGCCAGGAAGACGGTGAAGTACTGCGCGACGCGGAAGTTGAAGCGGTTGTTCAGGCTGGCGGGCAGCACGGCGGCCAGGGCCTGTCGCACCTGGTCGCCCGCGCGTGACTGGGTCTTGCAGCGGTCGTGGCAGCGCGATTCGAGCGAGCAGCACAGCGAGCAGATGGGCGCGCCGTAAGCCGGGCAGTGCGCCATGTCGGCGCTCTCGAAGGGGTTGTTGCAGACGCTACAGACCACGGACTCGCCCGGCGACCAGGGTGAGGGATCGCGGCGCGCGAGGTAGTAGCGGCCTTTCGTTGCCCAGGCCAGCAGCGGCGCGGTGAGCATGGCGGTGAAGAGCGCGATGAAGGGCGAGAAGGCTTCGGCCCACACACCGAGCAGGCCCGCATAGGCCACGCAGGCCAGCACGGCGGCCAGGCCCATGGCGCCCAGACCCACGGGATTGAGGTCGTAGAGGTAGGCACGGCGGAACTCCACGCCCCTCGGTGACAGGCCCAGCGGCTTGTTGATGACCAGATCGGCCACCAGCGCGCCGACCCAGGCGATAGCCACGTTGGCGTAGAGCCCCAGCACATGCTCCAGCGCGCCGAAGACGCCCAAGGTCATCAGCAGCATGGCGATGATGACGTTGAACACCAGCCAGACCACGCGCCCCGGGTGGCTGCGCGTGATGCGCGCGAAGAAGTTGCTCCAGGCCAGCGAGCCGGCGTAGGCATTGGTGACGTTGATCTTGACCTGCGAGATGATGACAAAGATCACCGTGAGCCAGAGCGCCAGTGTCGGATGATCGAGCGAGCGCATGTAGCCCACGAGGAACATCTGCGTGGGCTCGGCCGCATGGCTGGGCAACGCGCCGTACTGCAGGGCGACGAAGGCCAGGAAGGCGCCGGCCAGCATCTTGAGCATGCCCATGAAGATCCAGCCCGGCCCGGCGACGATGACGCAGCTCCACCAGCGCCAGCGGTTGGCGCGTGTACGCTCGGGCATGAAGCGCAGGTAGTCCACCTGTTCGCCCACCTGCACCACGAGCGAGAAGGCCACGGTGGCCGCGGCACCGAACATCAGCGGCTCGAACTCGCTGCTGCCCGAGGTCAGCCCCGAGAGGCTGGTGAATTCGCTGTAGAGCTGGGGCTGCGCGATGGCGAACCAGACGAAGGGCCAGAGCAGCAGCACGATCCACACCGGTTGGGTCCAGGCCTGCAGGCGTGAGATGAAGGTGATGCCGTACAGCACCATGGGAATGATGACCAGCGATGACAGCACATAGCACCACACCAGGGGCCAGCCGAAGGCCATCTCCAACGCCAGCGCCATGATGGCCGCCTCCAGCGCAAAGAAGATGAAGGTGAAGCTGGCGTAGATCAGCGAGGTGACGGTGGAGCCCAGGTAGCCGAAGCCCGCGCCGCGCGTGAGCAGGTCCATGTCCAGGCCGTAGCGCGCGGCGTAGACCGCGATGGGCAGGCCGGTGAGGAAGGTGATCAGCCCCATGACCAGGATGGCCCAGAGCGCGTTCTCGAACCCGTAGTTGAGCGCGATGGCGCCGCCGATGGCCTCCAGCGCCAGGAAGGACATGCCGCCGAAGGCGGTGTTGGCCACGCGCCACTCGCTCCATTTGCGGGCGCCGCGCGGCGTGTAGCGCAGGGCGTAGTCCTCCAGGGTCTCGTTGGCAACCCAGGAGTTGTAGTCGCGGCGGATCGGGAAGATGCGCTGCGGTGCGTGGTTCATGGAGGCGCCTCTTTCTGGGGAGTGATGGCCCACAAGGGTGCACAGGCAAGAAGTGTTCCCGCGCGGCGCCTGCGCACCCATACGTTGATTGACGTATGGGACATCCCCGGGGCTCTCCCTAATCTCAAGGCCGTGGCGACACCGTGTCGCCCCACCTCTCCCAGGTGTCCTTGGTCTTCAACTTTCCTTGCAGGAGTGCCCCATGAAGAAATCGCCCGCCCCCTCCCCCACGCAGGCCGCCGGCCTGCAGCGCCGCCAGGTGCTGCAGGGCCTGGGCGCCCTTGGCGTCGTCGGCCTGCCCGGCGTCGGCTACGCCGCCGCACCTCCGACCTCGGCCGTGAACACCACCAAGCTGGCGGTGACAGACACCGAAGTGGTGGTGGGCCAGCTGCACTCCTCCACGGGAACGATGGCGATCTCCGAGACGGGCTCGATCCAGGCCGAGCAGCTGGCCATCGACCAGATCAACGCCATGGGCGGCATCCTGGGCCGCAAGATCCGCGTGATCAAGGAGGACGGTGCCTCCGACTGGCCGACCTTCGCCGAGAAGTCCAAGAAGCTGCTGATCAACGACAAGGTGGCCGCCGTCTTCGGCTGCTGGACCAGCGCCTCGCGCAAGGCCGTGCTGCCGGTGTTCGAGAAGGAAAACGGCCTGCTCTACTACCCCACCTTCTACGAAGGCCTGGAGCAATCCAAGAACGTGATCTACACGGGCCAGGAAGCCACGCAGCAGATCATCTACGGTCTGGACTGGGGCGCCAAGGAGAAGAAGGCCAAGACCTTCTTCCTCGTGGGCTCGGACTACATCTGGCCGCGCACCTCGATGAAGATCGCGCGCAAGCACATCGAGTCCGTGGGCAAGCTGGGCAAGGTGGTCGGCGAGGAGTACTACCCGCTGGGCAACACCAACTTCAACTCGCTGATCAACAAGATCAAGGTCGCCAAGCCGGACTGCATCTTCGCGGCCGTGGTGGGTGGCTCCAACGTGGCCTTCTACAAGCAGCTCAAGGCCGCTGGCATCACCGGCGCCAAGCAGTTCCTGCTGACGCTCTCCGTCACCGAGGACGAGATGACCGGTGTGGGCGGTGACAACTTCGAGGGCTTCTACAGCTCGATGAAGTACTTCCAGTCGCTGGACAACGAGAACAACAAGAAGTTCGTCGCGGCCTTCAAGGCCAAGTACGGCAAGGACGCGGTGATCGGCGACGTGACACAGGCCGGCTACCTGGGCCCCTGGCTGTGGAAGGCCGCGGTCGAGAAGGCCGGCAGCTTCGACGTGGACAAGGTCGTGGCCGCCTCGCCCGGCATCGAGCTCAAGACCGCGCCCGAGGGCTACGTCAAGGTGCACCAGAACCACCACCTCTGGAGCAAGTCGCGCATCGCCGTGGGCAATAAGGATGGCACCTTCAAGGTGGTGGCCGAGTCGCCCAACCTGATCGAGCCCGATCCCTTCCCCAAGGGCTACCAGTAAGCAGGTTCGAAGCCCCTCTCCTCGCGAGAGGGGCTTCGGGGTGGCGGCCAGGGCACAAGGGACGGCCGCCACCTCTTTCTTCAGACAGACAGGCAGGTGACGCCATGGAATTCTCCGAAATACTCAACATCACCCTGATGCAGGGCTTTGCCGGACTGAGCCTGTTCTCGGTGCTGCTGCTCATGGGCCTGGGCCTGGCCATCATCTTCGGCCAGATGGGCGTGATCAACATGGCGCATGGCGAGTTCATGACCATCGGCGCCTACACCATCTTCCTGTTCTCCACGCTGACAGAGAAGTACGCGCCGGGGCTCATGTCCTATTACTTCCTGCCGGCCATCGGCGTGGCCTTCATCCTGGCCTTCATCGCTGGCTGGCTGGTGGAGTGGGGGCTGATCCGCTTTCTCTACAAGCGCCCGCTGGACACGCTGCTGGCCACCTGGGGCCTGAGCCTGGCCATCCAGCAGATCTTCCGGTCGGCCATCGGCCCCAAGGAAGTGAGCCCCACGCTGCCCGACTGGCTCATGGGCTCCTGGGCACCGCAGGAGGGCCTGGACATCCCGATCAACGGCCTCTTCGTGCTGGCGCTGACCCTGGTGGTCACCGGCGGCGTGCTGCTGGCGCTGTACAAGAGCCGCTGGGGCCTGCGTGTGCGCGCCACGGTGAGCAACCGCACCATGGCCAACGCCATCGGCATCAACACCAAAAAGACCGACCGCCTGACCTTTGCCATCGGCTGCGGCATCGCGGGGGTGGCGGGCGCGGCGTTCACCACCATCGGCTCCACGGGCCCGACCAGCGGCTCGCTCTACATCGTCGACTCCTTCCTGGTCGTGACCTTTGGCGGCGCGGCCAGCCTGCTGGGCACCGTGGCCTCGGCCTTCGGCATCGCGCAGACGCAGTCCATCAGCGAGTTCTTCATGACCGGCTCCATGGCCAAGGTGCTGACCCTATCGCTGATCGTCGTGATCCTGATGATCCGTCCGCAGGGCCTGTTCGCCAGCAAGGTGCGCCGCTGATCCCGTTTCTCACTTCCGGAGTCCCACCATGAACAGCTTCAAAACGTGGATCAGCAGCAAAGGCCTGGGCAGCGTGCTCATCCTGGCCGTCGTGCTGCTGGTCGTCTTCCCGCTGCTCTTCGACATCTTCCGTCTCAACCTCGTCGGCAAGTACCTGACCTACGGCTTCGTCGCCCTGGGCCTGGTCATGCTCTGGGGCTGGGGCGGCGTGCTCAGCCTGGGCCAGGGCGTGTTCTTCGGCCTGGGCGGCTACGCCATGGCCATGTTCCTCAAGCTCGAGGCCAGCGATCCGGTCAGCACCAAGATCCAGTCGACCCCGGGCATTCCGGACTTCATGGACTGGAACCAGCTCACGGCCCTGCCGCTGTGGTGGGAGCCTTTCAACCACCTGCCGTTTGCGCTGTTCGCTGTGGTGGCCCTCCCCACCCTGCTGGCCTTCATCGTCAGCTACGCCATGTTCAAGCGCCGCGTGGGTGGCGTGTACTTCGCGATCATCACCCAGGCCGTGGCGCTGATCCTCACCGTGCTCATCATCGGCCAGCAAGGCTACACGGGCGGCGTCAACGGCATGACCGACCTCAAGACCCTGCTGGGCTGGGACATCCGCACCGACAGCGCCAAGTACATCCTCTACTACCTGTGCAGCTTCATGCTGCTGGGCACCATCGTGCTCTGCCTGTGGATCCAGAAGAGCAAGCTGGGCACCCTGCTGCTGGCCATGCGCGACAAGGAAGACCGGGTGCGCTTCTCAGGCTACGACGTGGCCATGTTCAAGGTCTTCGTGTTCTGTCTGGCGGCGGCACTCTCAGGCATCGGCGGCGCGCTGTTCACGCTGCAGGTGGGCTTCATGTCGCCCTCCTTCGTGGGCATCGTGCCCTCGATCGAGATGGTGATCTTCGCTGCCGTGGGCGGGCGCATGAGCCTGGTGGGTGCGGTCTACGGCGCCCTGCTCGTGAACTTCGGCAAGACCTACTTCTCCGAGAGCTTCCCCGACCTCTGGCTCTTCCTCATGGCAGCGCTCTTCATCGGCGTGACCATGGCCTTCCCCGAAGGTCTGGCCGGGCTGTGGTCGCAGAAGGTCGTGCCCTGGTGGCAACGCAAGCAAGCAGAACGTGCGGCGATCCGCGCCGCCGTGGCACGCGACCAGGCCACCCCTGGCGACGCGGCCCCGCCGCCCAGCACGCCCGCCGGCCCGGGCCAGCTCAGCGGCCAGAGCGCCTGACCCCCGACACCCTGGAGCCCACCATGAGCAACACCGACTTCGCCCTGGCCGTTGAAGACCTCACGGTCTCCTTCGACGGCTTCAAGGCCATCGACAACCTGACGCTGTACATCGACAAGAACGAGCTGCGCGTGATCATTGGCCCCAACGGCGCGGGCAAGACCACGCTGCTGGACCTGATCTGCGGCAAGACCAAGGCCAGCGGCGGCAGCATCAAGTTCAAGAACGAGGAGCTGACCCGACTCGACGAGCACATCCGGGTGCGCAAAGGCATCGGCCGCAAGTTCCAGACGCCGTCCATCTACGAGAACCTCTCCGTCTTCCAGAACCTGGAGGTGTCCTACCCCACGGGCCGCTCGGTCTTCGGCGCCCTGGGTTTCAAGTGCACCGACGAGGTCAAGGCGCGCGTGCAGGTGGTGGCCGAGGAGATCGGCCTGGCCGAGGTTCTGGACAAGGAGGCCGGCCTGCTGTCCCACGGGCAGAAGCAGTGGCTGGAGATCGGCATGCTGCTGATGCAGGACCCCGAGCTGCTGATGCTGGACGAACCCATCGCTGGCATGAGCGCGCGCGAGCGTGAGCTGACCGCCGAGCTGCTCAAGCGCATCTGCAAGAACCGCTCGGTGATCGTGATCGAGCACGACATGGAGTTCGTCAAGCAGATCGCGCACAAGGTCACGGTGATGCACCAGGGAAAGATCCTCGCCGAAGGCTCGATGGAAACGGTGCAAGCGGACCCCAAGGTCATCGACGTGTACCTCGGCCACTGATTTCAAAGGAGTAAGACATGCTCAAAGTCACCGATATGTACACGGCCTACGGCCAGAGCGAAGCCCTGCACGGCATCTCCTTTGAAGGCAACAAGAACGAGACGGTGGCCATCATGGGCCGCAACGGCATGGGCAAGACCACGCTGTTCAAGAGCCTCATGGGGGTGCTGCCGCTCAAGTCCGGGCAGATCCTGGTCGACGGCCAGGACGTCTCGAAGGACGAAAGCTATCGCCGCGTGGCCAAGGGCATCGCCTACGTGCCCCAGGGCCGCATGATCTTCCCCACGCTGACCGTGGAAGAGAACATCCAGACCGGCCTGGAGAACGCTAAACACAAGCAGATCCCCGAAGAGATCTATGCCCTCTTCCCCGTGCTCTGGGACATGCGCCGGCGCAAGGGCGGCAACCTCTCCGGTGGGCAGCAGCAGCAGCTGGCCATCGCCCGTGCGCTGGTGACCAATCCCAAGGTGCTGCTGCTCGACGAGCCTACCGAGGGCATTCAGCCTTCGATCATCAAGGACATCGCCAAGGCGCTCAACGAGATCCGCAAGCTGCGCGAGATCACCATCGTGGTCTCCGAGCAGGTGCTGTCCTTCGCGATGGATGTAGCCGACCGCCTCTTCGTCATCGAAGGTGGGCGCCTGGTGCACGAGACCGCGCGCGCCCAGACCGACGTGCAGCGCATCAAGTCCTATCTCTCGGTCTGACCCATTTACCCACTTCACCCACCCCACCCACCAGGAGCAACGTCATGGCTGAAACCCTAATCAAAGTCGACCTCACCAAGCCCGCACCGAGCAACGAGATGGTGCACAACCGCTGGCACCCGGACATCCCGATCGCCGTCTGGGTCAAGCCCGGTGACGACTTCATCCTGGAAACCTACGACTGGACCGGTGGCTATATTAAGAACAACGACAGCGCCGACGATGTGCGCGACATCGACCTGTCCACCGTGCACTACCTCTCGGGCCCCGTGGGCGTGAAGGGCGCCGAGCCCGGCGACCTGCTGGTGGTGGACCTGCTGGACATCGGCGCCAAGCAGGACAGCCAGTGGGGCTTCAACGGCTTCTTCAGCAAGCAGAACGGCGGCGGCTTCCTGACCGACCACTTCCCTCTGGCACAGAAGTCCATCTGGGACTTCAATGGTATGTTCACCAAGAGCCGCCATGTGCCCGGCGTGGAATACGCCGGGCTCATCCACCCCGGCCTGATCGGCTGCCTGCCCGACAAGAAGATGCTGGCCGAGTGGAACAAGCGCGAGGCCGAGCTGATCGCCACCGACCCGAACCGCGTGCCCGGCCTCGCGAACCCGCCCTTTGCCGCCACGGCGCACTGCGGCAAGGCCCAGGGTGAAGTCGCCAAGAAGGTGGCCACCGAAGGCGCGCGCACCGTGCCCCCACGTGAACACGGCGGCAACTGCGACATCAAGGACCTGTCGCGCGGCTCGCGCATCTTCTTCCCGGTCTATGTGGACGGCGGTGGCCTCAGCGTGGGTGACCTGCACTTCAGCCAGGGCGACGGCGAAATCACCTTCTGCGGCGCCATCGAGATGGCCGGCTGGGTGCACATGCGTGTCAACCTCATCAAGGGCGGCGTGGCCAAGTACGGCATCAAGAACCCGATCTTCAAGCCCAGCCCCATCACGCCCAACTACAAGGACTACCTGATCTTCGAAGGCGTCTCCGTCGACGAGCAAGGCAAGCAGCACTATCTGGACGTCACGGTGGCCTACCGCCAGGCCTGCCTGAACGCCATCGAGTACCTGAAGAAGTTCGGCTACAGCGGCGCCCAGGCCTATTCGATCCTGGGTACGGCGCCGGTGCAGGGCCACATCAGCGGCGTGGTGGACGTGCCCAACGCCTGCGCCACGCTCTGGCTGCCGACCGAGATCTTCGACTTCGACATCAACCCCACGGCGGCTGGTCCGGTGAAGTTCATCGACGGCAGCATCCAGATGCCGATCTCGCCCGACAAGAAGTGAGCAGGAGCCCCGCATGCCGACCTATGACTACGACTGCCCGGACTGCGGGGGCTTCGAGGCGCTGCGCCCGGTATCGCAGCGCGACGAGCCCTGCAGCTGCCCGGACTGCGGCACCGTGAGCACGCGCGTGTTCGTGGCCGGGCCGCGCCTGGCCTGCATGAGCAGCGACACGCGCAAGGCCTACGAGACCAATGAGCGTGCCTCTCATGCGCCGCGGTCCTCGCGGGATGGGTCGTATGGGCGGCTCAGGCATCCGGCGGGTTGCGGGTGTTGCTCTACGAGTGGCAAACGGGGTTCTACCGTGACGGCGGCTGATGGGAGCAAGTCGTTTGCGGGGAAGAGGCCTTGGATGATTAGTCACTGATTTTCTTAGTGCTGGCGTTTTTGTATGGATGCTTTTCTTTCCACCCCCTATCCCCCCCCGCCGCCTTCCCACCCTCGCCAGGGCGGGAAGGGGGAGCCGGATTTTGTTTCGTCGCGCCGGCTACGCTTCTACGAGGGTGAGGTTGCGGCCTGCTTCTTCTCTCCGAGATTTCAGGGCTACGGTCGTAGTAAAGGGCTCGGTCGCTGGCGCGCAGCTGCCAGCCGGGGGCTCGCCTACCCCGATGCGGTCTCTACGACCGCTGGCCTGAAATGCAGGCAATCCAAACGCGGTGGCGACGCCACCCTCGTAGAAGCGTATCCATCCACCCACCACCAAATCGGGCTCCCCTTCCCGCCCTGGCGAGGGTGGGAAGGGGCGGGGGGGATAGGGGGTGGAGAAGAACAACCTCTATCCACTTAGCCCACAGCAAGAAACGACCCCAACACTTCCTAGGAGTACCAACCATGATCCACGGCGATATCTCCAGCAGCCACGACACCGTCGGCGTCGCAGTCGTCAACTACAAGATGCCCCGCCTGCACACCAAGGCCGAAGTCCTGGCCAACGCGCGCAAGATCGCCGACATGGTGGTCGGCATGAAACAGGGCCTGCCCGGCATGGACCTGGTGATCTTCCCCGAGTACAGCACCCACGGCATCATGTACGACGCCAAGGAGATGTACGAGACCGCCGCCGCCGTACCCGGCGAGGAGACGGCTATCTTCTCCGAGGCCTGCCGCAAGGCCAAGGTCTGGGGCGTGTTCTCGCTCACGGGTGAGCGCCACGAAGAGCACCCCAACAAGGCGCCCTACAACACGCTGATCCTCATGAATGACCAGGGCGAGATCGTGCAGAAGTACCGCAAGATCATGCCCTGGGTGCCTATCGAGGGCTGGTACCCGGGCAACTGCACCTATGTCTCTGACGGGCCCAAGGGGCTCAAGGTCAGCCTCATCATCTGCGACGACGGCAACTACCCCGAGATCTGGCGCGACTGCGCCATGAAGGGCGCCGAGCTCATCGTGCGCTGCCAGGGCTACATGTACCCGGCCAAGGACCAGCAGGTGCTCATGGCCAAGGCCATGGCCTGGGCCAACAACACCTATGTCGCCGTCGCCAATGCGGCCGGCTGGGACGGGGTCTACAGCTACTTCGGTCACAGCGCCATCGTCGGTTTTGACGGCCGCACCCTGGGCGAATGCGGGGAAGAGGAATACGGCATCCAGTACGCAGCCCTCTCCAAGAGCCTGATCCGCGACTTCCGCAAGAACGGCCAGAGCGAAAACCACCTCTTCAAGCTGGTGCACCGCGGCTACACGGGCAAGATCAATTCGGGCGAAGGTGATACCGGCGTGGCCGCCTGCCCCTACGAGTTCTACGGCGAGTGGATCCGCGACCCCGAAGGCACGCGCAAGAAGGTGGAAGCTTTCACGCGCAGCACCGTGGGCACGCCGGAATGCCCGATTGAAGGCATTCCGAACGCGCCCGCCGTCCACCGCTGACGGACTATCGTGCAACGTGACCTGGACGCCGCCGACCCGCTGGCGGACTATCGCGTGCGCACGTCGCCGTACTACCGGCCGGCGGCGCGCGAGGTGGCGCTCTACGAGCACGCCTACGACCACCGCCTGGCGCTGCTGCTCAAGGGTCCGACGGGCTGCGGCAAGACGCGCTTCATCGAGTACATGGCCTGGAAGCTGGGCCGACCGCTGATCACCCTGGCCTGCAATGAGGACATGACGGCGGCCGACCTCGTGGGCCGCTGGCTGCTCGACGAGCGTGGCACGGTCTGGCAGGACGGGCCGCTCACGCTGGCCGTGCGGCACGGTGCCATCTGCTACCTGGACGAGGTGGTGGAGGCGCGCCAGGACACCACGGTGGTCATCCATCCGCTGACCGACGCGCGTCGCCTGCTGCCGCTAGACCGCAAGGGCGAGCTGGTGCACGCCCACCCGGATTTCCAGCTGGTCGTGTCCTACAACCCGGGTTATCAGGGCCAGGCCAAGGAGCTCAAACCCTCCACGCGCCAGCGCTTCGCGGCCCTCGACTTCGACTACCCGCCCGAGGATGTGGAGATCGAGATCGTCGCGCACGAAGCCGGCGTCACGCCGCACCTGGCCGCGCGGCTGGTGGGCCTGGCACGGCGCACGCGCACGCTGCGCGAGCGCGGCCTGGCCGAGGGCGCCTCCACCCGCATGCTGATCTACGCAGCGACACTGATCCGTGACGGTGTCGACCCCCGCGATGCCTGCACGATGACGCTGACGAACGCCCTGACCGACGACCCCGACCTGGCCGCGGCGCTGCGCGATCTGGTCCATGCCAGCTTTGCCTGAGCCTCCCGCCGCACTGACGCTCTTGCTGCAGGCGCTGAGCGCACGCCGGCTGACCCTGCAGACGCTGCCACCCGCTGGACCCGATCGGCCAGAGGTCCGCCCCATCCTGACCCCACAACACCTGCTGCTGCCCGCACGCGCGCCCGAGCTACAACGCGCCGCCGTGGCCCACGCCGCGGCCCATCTGCTGCACTCCGTCCCGTCTCAGCCCACGGCCACGCTCAAACCCCTGGGCCTGGCCGTCGTGTCAGCGGTGGAGGACGCGCGGGTGGAGCAGCTGCTCGCAGGCCAGCTGCCTGGCGTGCGGGCCTGGTTCGATGCACCGCTACGCGACGCCCTCGACCCGCAGGGTCTGAGCGCCGCCGCCCTGCTCTCACGCCTGGACCTCGCCCTGCACGACGAGGACCACGCCGACGGCAACCATTGGGTGAACAAGGCGCGAACGCTGTTTGACGCGGCACGCCGCGCACACGGGCTGGAAGACGCCGCCGCCTTTCGCCGGCTCGCGAGCGTTCTGGCCCATGACCTGGGCCAGATGCGCGTGCGCTTCGAACCCCGCGCGTTCTGCGTGCCCTGCGCCTATCGCGACGACCACAGCTATCTCTGGAACCATGGCGCGGCACGCGATGATGAGGCCCAGCCCCTGGAGCAGCCGCTCGCCACGCCCGGCGCCCCGCCGCGCGACAGCGACACCCGCCCCGCCCTGGAACCAGTGCGCATCCACCACTACCCCGAATGGGATGCGCGTAGCGGAGTGCTGCGGCGCGACTGGTGCACCTTGCACGATCACGGCACGCCGCCACCGACCAGCGACGCCCCCGCGCAGCCACCACACCGGTCGCTGCCCCTGCATCGCCGCCAGGGCCTGGGGCGACGCCAGCGTCGCCAGCCCGAGGGGGTGCAGCTGGATCTGGACGCGCTGGTCGACGACGAAGTCCTCCGCCGCCTTCGGCTTGGCCCAAGTGGACGCGTCTTTCAACGCCCGGGCGTCGCGGCACCGGTGCTGAGCCTGCTGCTGCTGATCGACAGCTCGCAATCGACGGCCACCCACACCGGAACCGGCCCCAGCCTGCTGCAGCTCGAACAGGAGGCCGCGTTCCTACTGGCCCACGCGGCAGCCGACACCGGCAGCCGGCTGGCCATCCACGCCTTCAACTCGGACACCCGCGCCCGGGTGCACTACCGGCGCCTGCTGGACTTCGGCATGCGGCCCGAGGCCATGGCGCTGGCCCGCCTGCAGGCACTGCGCAGCGAGTACTCCACGCGTCTGGGCGCGGCGCTGCGTCATGCGGGCAGCGTGCTGGCCACCGAGGCCAGGACGCAGCGGGTATTGCTCGTGCTGACCGACGGCAGCCCCTCGGACGTGGACGTGCACGACCCCCACCATCTGGTCGAGGATGCACGCCACGCCGTGCTGCGACTCCGGGCCCAGGGTGTGGCGGTCCACGGCCTCGTGGTGGGCGAGGCTGCCGCCGATGATGCACGCCGCATCTTCGGGCCGGGACACTACCGCATCGCCCGCTCGGCCCTGCAGATCGCGCACCAGCTCACCGCATGGCACGCACAATTTGCAGGCAGATGATCGATGCAAGCCCCAAACGCGTGCATATCAATCAGATCCCGAAACATTCCGCACCAGAAAAAGGCGTCATCGATCCCCCCCCGGGCCAGACCACCCGTGCGGCACAAGGCACGTCTATTGCATGGCAGAGCCTCAAACCCGAACCGACAGAACACACCATGGAACTCAAGCCCCGCATTCGGCCTGCCTTGGCGACCGCACGGGCTGATTGGGAAGCGACATGGAACTGACTCCCCGCGCTCGGCCTGCCTTGGCGACCGCACGGGCTGATTTGGAAGCGATATGGAACTGACTCCCCGCGAAAAAGACAAGCTGCTGATCTTCACCGCCGCCCTGTTAGCCGAACGGCGTATGGCGCGCGGGCTCAAGCTCAACTACCCTGAGGCCGTGGCCTTTCTGAGTGCCGCGGTGATGGAAGGTGCGCGCGACGGCAAGAGCGTGGCCCAGCTCATGAGCGAGGGCCGCAACCTGCTCAAGCGCAGCGACGTGATGGAGGGCGTGCCCGAGATGATTCCCGACATCCAGGTCGAAGCCACCTTCCCCGACGGCACCAAGCTCGTCACCGTGCACCAGCCCATCGCCTGAACACCTGCCAGACCTCTGCCATGCGACCCGTCCTGCTCTGCCTTGTCCTGCTGCTGACCGCCGGCGCCGCCTGGGCCGGTCTGGGTTCCCTGCCGCGCCTGCCCCTGCGTGAGCTCGTGGGCCTGGCCTCTTTCGGCGCACTGGGTGGCATGCTGTACTGGCATCTGCGCAAGTGACCCCATTCCAACCGGAGACTTCGACATGAAACGACTGCTGTCACCCCTCATGGCCTGCGCCGCCCTGCTGCCCCTGCTGGCGCAGGCCCACGAGGGCCACGGCCTGATGGGCGCGCATTGGCACGCCACGGACGTGCTGGGCTTCATCGCCGTGGCCGTGATCGTGGGCGTGGCGATCTGGACGCTGCGCAAATAAGCCGGGGCAACCGCCATGATTCCCGGTGAACTGCTGATCGACGACGGCGCGCACCCGCTCAACCCGGAGCGCCGTACGTACACGCTGGTGGTGAGAAACACCGCCGACCGGCCGATCCAGGTCGGCTCGCATTACCACTTTGCCGAGACCAATGGCGCGCTCGACTTCGACCGCAAGGCCGCACACGGCATGCGCCTGAACATCGCCAGCGGTACGGCCGTGCGCTTCGAGCCCGGCCAGCAACGCACCGTGGAGTTGGTGGACCTGGCCGGCGAACGCAAGGTCTACGGCTTTCGCGGCCTGGTCCAGGGAAAACTCTAAATAAGCGAAACGATCATGGCCTTCATCACCAAACGCGCCTACGCCGAGATGTACGGCCCCACCACGGGCGACCGCGTGCGCCTGGCCGACACCGACCTGGTCATCGAGGTCGAGCAGGACCACACCCTGCGCGCCGGCGGCTACGGCGAGGAAGTGAAGTTCGGTGGCGGCAAGACCATCCGC
Source organism: Hylemonella sp. (assembly GCF_027532185.1). Taxonomy (GTDB): domain Bacteria; phylum Pseudomonadota; class Gammaproteobacteria; order Burkholderiales; family Burkholderiaceae_C; genus Hylemonella. The sequence continues at coordinate 73,832 of NZ_JAPZSV010000010.1, forward strand.
GACGGCATGGCGCAGAGTCAGCGCACGCGTGAGCAAGGGGCGATGGACACGGTACTGACCAACGCCCTAATCGTGGACCACTGGGGCATCGTCAAGGCCGACATCGGCCTCAAGGACGGGCGTATCGCCGGCATCGGCAAGGCCGGCAATCCGGACACCCAGCCGGGCGTGGACATCGTGATCGGGCCGGGCACCGAGATCATCTCGTGTGAGGGCCACATCGTCACCGCCGGCGGCATCGACAGCCACATCCACTTCATCGCACCGCAGCAGATCGACGAGGCCCTGGCCTCGGGCGTGACCACCATGCTCGGCGGCGGCACTGGCCCGGCCACGGGCACGCTGGCCACGACCTGCACGCCCGGCCCCTGGAACATGGAGCGCATGCTGCAGGCGGCCGACGCCTTCCCCATGAACCTGGGTTTCCTGGGCAAGGGCAACGCCGCCCTGCCCGGCGCGCTGCACGAGCAGATAGCCGCCGGTGCCATCGGCCTCAAACTGCACGAGGACTGGGGCACCACGCCTGCGGCCATCGACAACTGCCTGAGCATCGCGGAAGAGACTGACACCCAGGTGGCCATCCACTCCGACACGCTCAACGAATCGGGTTTCGTGGAGAACACCATCGCGGCAGTGAAGGGCCGCGGCATCTGCGCCTTCCACACCGAAGGCGCGGGCGGCGGCCACGCGCCCGACATCCTCAAGGTGGTGGGCCAGGCCAACTTCCTGCCCAGCTCGACCAACCCCACCATGCCCTACACGGTGAACACGCTGGACGAGCACGTGGACATGCTCATGGTCTGCCACCACCTGGACCCGTCGATTGCCGAGGACCTGGCCTTTGCCGAGAGCCGCATCCGCAAGGAGACCATCGCGGCCGAGGACATCCTGCACGATCTGGGCGCCATCAGCATGATGAGTAGCGACAGCCAGGCCATGGGACGCGTGGGCGAGGTCATCATCCGCACCTGGCAGACCGCGCACAAGATGAAGCAGCAGCGCGGCCGTCTGGAGGAAGACAGCGCGCGCAACGACAACTTCCGCGTCAAGCGCTACGTTGCCAAGTACACCATCAACCCGGCCATCGCCCACGGCATCAGCCACGAGGTGGGCAGCATCGCACCGGGCAAGTGGGCGGACTTGGTGATCTGGAAGCCGGCCTTCTTCGGCGTCAAGCCCTCGCTGATCCTCAAGGGCGGTTTCATCGCGCTCTCGGCCATGGGCGATCCCAATGCCAGCATCCCCACGCCGCAGCCCGTGCACTACCGGCCCATGTTCGGCGCCTTTGGCCGCGCGCTGCACCAGACCTCGCTGACCTTTGTTTCGCAGGCCGGCCTGGCCGCCGGCGTGGGTGAGCGCTTCGGCCTGCAGAAGCGGCTGGCTGCTGTGAAGAACATCCGCAGCATCACCAAGCGCCACATGGTGCACAACAGCTATGTGCCGCAGATGGAGGTGGATGCCCAGACCTACCAGGTGCGTGCCGACGGCGTGCTGCTGACCTGCGAGCCGGCAAAAAGCCTGCCCATGGCGCAGCGCTACTTCCTGTTTTAATCGCGGCATGATCACCGTTTCCAAACTTCTGCCCCAGGGCCAGGGCCTGGCTCCTGTGCTCGTCAAGCGCGCCGCCATCGTCGAACTCGACTGGGACATACGACAGAAAAGCCGCTTTGCCGCAACCGACAGCGAGGACCGCGAGCTCGGCATCTTCCTGCCGCGCGGCACCGTGGTGCGCGGCGGCGATGTGCTGGTGGCCGAGGACGGCTCGCTGATCCGCGTGGTCGCCGCACCCCAGGCCGTGCTGCGCATCACGGCCTGTGCCGAACACGGCTCGCCCTTCGATCTCACGCGCGCGGCCTACCACCTGGGCAACCGCCACGTGCCCATCGAGCTCCAGCCCGACCACCTGAAGATCGAACCCGATCATGTGCTGGCCGACATGCTGCGCGCCATGCGCCTGACCGTGGTCGAGGCGCAGGAGGCTTTCGAACCCGAGGGCGGCGCCTACAGCGCAGGCGGACATCACCACGCTCATGGCCATGACCACACGCATGATCACGGCCACACGCACGATCATGGACATGCGCACAAGCACGACCATGAACACGGCCCGGGCTGCGGGCACGATCACGACCATGGGCATGACCATGGACATGCGAACCAGCCTTCCCACTGAGGCGGACGTCCCGCCCGCCACGCTGCAGCCCGCCAGCCTGCTGCAGCTGCTGTGGCTGGCCTCACCCGCACTGCCCGTGGGTGGCTTCTCGTATTCCGAAGGGCTGGAAGCGGCAGTGGATGCAGGCCATGTACGCGACGCGGACAGCGCGGCCCATTGGCTCACACAGCAGCTGCAGCTCACCCTCGCCCGCTCCGACCTCGCCGTGATCGCGCAGGCCCTGCGGGCCTGGCGCGCCGGTGACGCAGCGCGTGTGCATGCCCTCAACGACTGGCTGCTGCAGACGCGCGAGAGCGCTGAGCTGCGCCTGCAGACCGAGCAGATGGGCCGCTCGCTGCGCGAATGGCTGCGCAAGCTGCCACAGACCGATGCCGCCGTGCTGGACTTCGCCGCGGGCCTGGACCCGAGCTACCCCGTCATGTTTGCCCTCGCGGCTGCCGGCAGCGGTGCGCCCGAGCGCGACGTGCTGCTGGCCTACGCCTTCGGCTGGGCCGAGAACCTCACGCAGGCCGCGCTCAAGGCGGTGCCCCTGGGCCAGACCGCGGGCCAGCTCATCCTCTCGCGCCTGGCGGCCGAAATTCCCGCCGCTGTCGAACACGCGCTGGCCCTGCCCGACAGCGAGCGCCAGGCCTACAGCCCCATGCTGGCCATCCTGAGCAGCCGGCACGAAACCCAGTACTCACGACTGTTCCGCTCCTGAGAGCGACAAGGACTGCACCATGAACGCACCCGCCCTGCACCACATCCCGAACCGCAGCAAACCCCTGCCTCCCCTGCGCGTGGGCGTGGGCGGCCCGGTGGGTTCGGGCAAGACCACGCTGCTGGAGATGCTCTGCAAGGCCATGCGCGAGCAGTACGACCTGGTCGCCATCACCAACGACATCTACACCAAGGAAGACCAGCGCCTGCTCACGGTCAGCGGCGCGCTGCCGGCCGAGCGCATCATGGGCGTGGAAACGGGCGGCTGCCCGCACACCGCCATCCGCGAGGACTGCTCGATCAACCTCGAAGCCATCGACCGTATGCTCAAGGAGTTTCCGAACGCCGATGTGGTGTTTGTCGAATCCGGCGGCGACAACCTGGCCGCCACCTTCAGCCCCGAACTCAGCGACCTGACGATCTATGTGATCGACGTGGCCGCGGGCGAAAAGATCCCACGCAAGGGGGGGCCCGGCATCACCAAGAGCGACCTCTTTGTCATCAACAAGACCGACCTGGCCCCGCATGTGGGCGCCAACCTGGACGTCATGAAGGCCGACACCGAACGCATGCGCGGCGCCAAGCCCTTTGTGATGACCAATCTCAAGACGCTCGCGGGTGTGGATGAGGTGGTGGCATTCATCGAGAAGCGGGGGCTGCTGAAGACCTGAGGTCTTGGCGGCTTCAGGTCTGCACTTTCGCGCCCTGCTCCTTGAGCAGCTCCCGCAATACCGAACGGTGACAGTGCGCCTCGTCCTCGCAATAGCAGCCCACGGAGAAGCTGCTGTCTTTCGACAACGCCGACAGCAAGGCCAGCGCCTGGGCAGCCTCGGGTGCGGCCATCTCCTTGCGGTAGCGCTTGACGAAAGCCGTCCACTGCGCTGGCGTCTCAGCCGCCTGGCCCAGCTTCATAGTCTCGACGCTGGGCGCGAGCACGGGGAACCAGACGTCGTACCAGTTCTGACGTGAAAACTCGCTCTTGGGCACACCGCGCGGCGGGCGCCGCACGGTGCCGATGCGCGTGCCTTCGTCGGGTGCGCGCGGGCTGCCGAGGCGGACGATGCGGATGCTCATGTTCGCTCCGCCATCAAGCTGCACGACGCAGCAGGGTACGGATGTCCTCCCGCCCGATCCAGCCGCGCCAGAAGCCCAAGGCCATGATGGCCGAGGCCAGCCCCATCATGGGCCATTCGGTATGCACGGCATGCGTGGCCACGGCACCGATCATGAAGCAGCCCAGTCCTGCGGCCACCAGGGCCGTGAAACGTCCCCAGAGCAGCGCCAGCCCGCCCAGCACCTCGATCACGCCGGTGAGGTACATGAACCAGAGCGGATAGCCCCAACGCGCAAACGCGGCCAGCTCGTACTCCAGGCTGGCGAGCTTCGCGAGGCCGGAGCCCAGGAAGACGATGAGCAGCAGCGCCGTGGGGATGGGGTACTTCATGAACGGCCTTTCATGCGTCGTCACACCGCGGTGCCGTAACGCGCCAAGATCTCGCCACGCCGCGACGGTTCGATGTTGACCTTGTTCAGGTCACCCTGCACGTGCGGCAGCGCCAGCAGGCGCGGGTCCATGACCCTGAACCAGAGCGGCGGGATATAGGCCAGCGGGAACATGCCGAAGTAGCCGCTGGGCAGCTGCGGCAGATCGGGGAAGTGCCGCAACGACTGGTAGCGTCGCGAAGGATAGGCGTGATGGTCCGAATGACGCTGCAGATGGAAGAGCGCCAGATTGGTGACCAGGTGGTTGGTGTTCCACGAGTGGTGGGGTTGCGGTGACTCGTAGGCGCCGCTGGGCAGGCGAGCCCGCAGCAGCCCGTAGTGCTCGACGTAGTTGGCCGACGTCAGCTGCCACCAGGCCACGACGTTGTGTACGGCCAGGAAGGGCAGCATGATCCAGCCGAAGGCCGCGATCAGCCCAAGCTGGAGCACGGCGGTGATGGCATAGGACTGCAGCAGGGTGTTGTGCACGCTCCAGACACTGCGCCCCTCTTTCTGCAGGCGCTCCTTCTCCAGCTGCCAGGCGCGGCGGATGCCGCCGGGCAATTCGCGCAGCGCGAAGCGGTAGATGTTCTCGCCCATGCGCGAACTTGCGTGATCCTCGGGGGTCGAAACCCAGCGGTGGTGGCCGCGCCCGTGCTCCACGGTGAAGTGGCCATAGGCCGGCACCGCCAGCACCAGGCGCGCCAGCCACTGTTCGAGGCGCGTGCGCTTGTGGCCCAGCTCATGGCCGGTGTTGATGCCCAGGCCCGAATCGGTGCCGGCAATATAGGCCATCATGAACACGGCCCACCAGGAGAGGTCCTGGGTGCCGACCCACCAGGCGCAGCCGATCAGGGCCACGAAATGCAGGGGCACGGTGAGCCAGGTGAGCCAGCGGTAGTAGCGGTCTTCCTCCAGCTGCGGGACCACGGCCTCGGGTGGGTTGTTCTCGTCCTCACCGATGAAGTAATCCAGCAAGGGCATCAGTCCGTAGCTGATCAGCAGCGGCAGCCCCAGGGCGATCTGCGCGCCGGTGTATGCGTGCAAGGCCATGCCCGTGAACGGCAGCAGCGGGTAGACCACCGAGAGCAGCCACCAGACGCGCTTGCGGTCGCGGTACTGCACGCGGCCAAGCTGCGGATCGTCGGCGACATAAACCTTGCCCATGCGCTCCATTCCTGTGGGGGTGCCAGCCATTATGGAGGGACGAGCGGGGCGGATCAACGCCCCGCAAGCTGCCCCCTGGAACTTGCAAAGAAATCGTAGCGAGCGGCCCGAGCGCAAGGCGGACGGAGCGCAGGAACCGGAACGTACTTGGGTACGTGAGGATTCCGAGCACCGCCCAACGCGGCGATCGGGTCGCGCAGTAGATTTATTCGTAAGTTCTCAATGATGATGCCCGTGGGCGCCGTGCACGTGGCCATGGGCGATTTCCTCGGCGCTGGCGGCACGCACGTCCAGCACCGTGAGCTCCACGCGCAGGGCCTGGCCGGCCAGCGGGTGGTTGCCGTCCAGATGCACTTCGGGGCCTTTGATCTTCTTGACGGTGAAAACGTGCACCTGCCCGTCCTCGCCCCGGCCTTCGAGCTGGCCACCAACCTTGACGCCCGGCGGGAACTGGGTCTTGGGAATGACCTGCACCAGGCTTTCATTGCGCTCGCCAAAGGCATCGGCCGGCTGCAGCTCCAGCGTGACCTGGTAACCCGGGTCTTGCCCTTCCAGGGCCGCTTCCACCTTGGGGAAGGTATTGCCGTAGCCACCATGCAGGTAAGCGCTGGGCTCCTTGCCGTCTTCGAGCAGCTTGCCGGTGGCCCGATCGGTGATGCGGTAGCGCAGGGTGACGGCGGTGTCTTTGGTGATTTTCATGGTATGGACACGGGCCGTGCAGCGACCCGGCAGAAGTGAAATAATCGGGGCATTCTCCCAGAGGAAACCATTATGAGTGACACCCAGCAACGCATCGCCGAACTCGTCAAGAACAACGAGGTCCTGCTCTTCATGAAGGGCAGCGCCAGCTTCCCCATGTGCGGCTTCTCCGGCCGTGCGATCCAGATCCTCAAGGCCAGCGGCGTGGACCCCAAGACCGTGGCCACGGTCAATGTGCTGGAGGACGACGAAATCCGCCAGGGCATCAAGGAGTTCAGCAACTGGCCGACCATCCCCCAGCTCTACGTCAAGGGCGAATTCATCGGCGGCTCCGACATCATGATGGAGATGTACGAGAGCGGTGAACTGCAGAAGGTGCTGGGCAAGGCCTGAGCACGCACGGTCCCTGCACCGCCACCGCCAGCCTCGTGCTGCCGGTGGCTTTTTCATGCCCGGTCGATTGTGAAAAAAAGACCACAGACCGGGCCTTGTTTGCGGCTTCCACGTCTTGAGCGCGGGCACGCCTTGTGCTTGAATATTTTCATGCGAGTGAGTCTCTGCATGGAGTGAACGATGGAGTCGCATTCTCTGGTACCCCAAGGACAGCCCTTCCGCCTGCCGATTGCGCGCATGCGCAGCGTGTTCCAACCCGACGAGGTGGAGCGCAAGCTGGCCAAGTTGCCCGAGCGCGAACACGAGAGCCTGCGCGGCACCTACCAGCGCATGCTGGAGCGCGGCCCGGATCGCTTCCAGGTCAAGCCCGCAGGCGTGCCCGACATGAGCGCGCTCTATGACGATCTGCCCAATTTCACCGAGGTGCTCGACGACGTGAAGCGCCATGTGGCGCTGAGCCAGGACAGCCGTGACGGCCTGGAGCTCACGCCCATGCTGCTGCTGGGCGCGCCGGGCATAGGCAAGACCCACTTCGCCCGCCAGCTCGCGGCACTGCTGGGCACAGGCATGAATCTGGTGCCCATGAGTTCCATGACGGCGGGCTGGCTGCTCTCGGGCTCGTCCTCGCAATGGAAGGGCTCGCGCCCAGGCAAGGTCTTCGAGGCCCTGGTCGATGGGCAGTACGCCAACCCGGTGCTGGTGGTCGACGAGATCGACAAGGCCAGCAGCGACGCCCAATACGACCCGCTGGGCGCACTCTACAGCCTGCTGGAGCATGACACGGCCCACGCTTTTGTCGACGAGTTCGCCGAGGTGGCGATCGACGCCAGCCAGGTGATCTGGATCACCACCGCCAACGACGAGCGTGCCATTCCCGACCCCATCCTCAACCGCATGAACGTGTTCGAGGTACCGGCGCCCACGCGCGAGCAGGCCCGTGCCATCGCCCAGCGTCTGTACCAGGGCATCCGCCGTGACCATGGCTGGGGCGAGCGCTTCGCGCCTGACCCGGCCGACGAGGTGCTCGACACCCTGGCCGAGCTGGCGCCGCGCGAGATGCGGCGCGCGCTGATGACAGGCTTTGGCAACGCTCGCCTGGCGGGGCGCGACACGCTGGAGCCCGCCGATCTGCCGCGCGCCAGCGGCAACAAGACGCGCGTGGGCTTTCTCCAGTAGGGGATCAACGCGCGGCACGGGCCGCCGCTACACTACTTGGCGCACGGGTCCCTGAGGCCCTGCGCGCGCCATGAGCCTCACACAAAGCCTCTTCATCATCGCCCTGCTGATCGGCGCCAGCGCCTTCTTCTCGATGGCCGAGATGTCGCTGGCCGCTTCGCGGCGGCTGCGCCTGCGCCTGCTCGCCGACGAGGGCGACGCGCGTGCGGCCGCCGTGCTGCGCGTGCAGGAACAGCCGGGCCACTATTTCTCGGTGGTGCAGATCGGTCAGAACGCCGTGGCCATCCTCGGTGGCATCGTGGGCGAGGGAGCCTTCAGCCCCGTGCTCAGCGAACTGCTGGGGCGCTGGCTGCCAGCTGGCGTGGCCGCCGATGTGGGTTTCGTGCTGTCCTTCGCGCTGGTGACCTCGCTCTTCATCGTCTTCTCCGACCTCTTCCCCAAGCGCCTGGCCATGGCCGAGCCGGAACGACTGGCCTTGCGCCTGCACGCGCCCATGCGCCTGTGCATGAGCGTCTTCAAGCCCGTGGTCTGGCTCTACAGCCGCATCACCGATGGGCTGTTCTCTCTGCTGGGCCTGTCATCCCAGCGCGACGACCGCGTCACGCCCGACGACATCCTGGCCCTGGCTGAGGCCGGCGCGCAGGCCGGCGTGCTGGCGCGCGACGAGCAGCAGGTGATCGCCAACGTCTTCGAGCTCGACACCCGTACCGTCAGCAGCGCCATGACCGCGCGTGACCGCATCGCCTGGTTCGACAAGAGCGACAGCGATGCCATCGTGCGCGCACGCATCGCGGCCGAGCCCTTCTCCACCTACCCGGTCTGCGACGGCGACATCGACCACGTTATAGGCTATGTGGACGCCAAGGACCTGTTCCAGCGGGTGATGAAGAACCAGCTCATCAAGCTGGACGATCCCACCCTGCTGCACAAAGCCGTAGTGGTGCCCGACCGCCTGACGCTGGCCGAGGTGCTGGCGCAGTTCCGCCAGGCCCACGAGGACTTCGCCGTGATCGTCAACGAGTACAGCCTGGTGGTGGGCGTGGTCACGCTCAACGACGTGATGAGCACAGTGATGGGCGACCTCGTCGCGCCGACCGACGAGGAACTCATCGTGCAGCGCGAGGAGGGCTCCTGGCTCATCGACGGCATCACACCCATGACCGATGTGCAGCGCGCCCTGGGCCTGGAGCAGTTGCCCCAGCCGGAAGACTACGAGACACTGGCTGGCTTCCTCATGGTGATGCTGCGCCGCGTCCCGCGCCGCACGGACCGCGTGCAATGGGAAGGCTACAGCTTCGAGGTGATGGACGTGGACAGCTACCGCATCGACCAGGTCATGGTGACTCGGCTGGCCGTGCATCCGGGCTAGGTCTCGCCTGCGCCGGCGGCACGTCCTGGTATTCCCACTGCTTGCGCGCTGCGGCAACGGCGTTCGGGTACTTGGGCTTGCCACGCGAGCCGTTGTAGCGTCCCAGGGCCATGAAGAGGTTGCCGCGTTCGCGGTCCAGGTAGTGGCGCAGGATCACGCAACCGAAACGCAGATTGGTCTGCATGTGAAAGAGGTTGCCGGCGTCCCCGTTGCCGATCAGACGCGCCCAGAAAGGCATGACCTGCATATAGCCACGCGCACCGACGCTGGACACGGCAAACTTGCGGAAATTGCTCTCGACCTGGATCAACCCCAGCACCAGCGCGGGCTCCAGGCCGGCGCGTCGGCTTTCGTACCAGACGGTCTGCAGCAGGTCGCGCCGCTCGGGCCAGGCGTGGATCTTCTTCTGCAGCCGCTCGCTCATCGCGCCCAACCAGCGCAGATAGGCCAGGCGGGCTTCGGTGTCGGCGAAGACGGGAACGGGCGGCGCGGTGTTGGCGATGGCGGCAGACAGTGCCGTGCGCACCGAATCGGCCAGCGGCTCTTCGATCTGGCCGCCGGCTCGCGCCTGGGGCCAGACCAGCAGGCCCGCCACGGCCAGCAAGGCCTGCAGCCCCGCACGCCGCTGCATGGCCGGACCGTCCATGCTCAGACGCCGAGTTTCGACTGGATCAGGGCCGCAACCTCGCTCAGTGCCACGGGCGTAGCCGCCGCGTCGCGACGGTGCTGGTACTCGACCTTGCCTTCCTTGAGCGCGCGGTCGCCGATGGTCACGCGGTGCGGTACGCCGATCAGCTCCCAGTCGGCGAACATGGCGCCCGGACGCTCACCGCGGTCGTCGAGGATGACGTCCACGCCAGCCGCGAGCAGCTCGGCGTAGAGATTGTCGGCAGCCGCTTTCACCTCGGGGCTGCGGTCCGGGTTGATGGGGCAGATGACGACGGTGAAAGGCGCGATGGCGTCGGGCCAGATGATGCCCTTGTCGTCATGGTTCTGCTCGATGGCCGCAGCCGGTAGGCGGGTGATGCCGATGCCATAGCAGCCCATCTCCATGAACTGGGGCTTGCCGTTCTCGTCCAGGAAGGTGGCGTTCATGGCGCGGCTGTACTTGGTGCCGAGGTAGAACACATGGCCGACCTCGATGCCGCGCTCGATGGCGAGCGGGCCCTGGCCATCGGGGGAGAGATCGCCCGCGACCACGTTGCGGATGTCGGCCACGAGGTCGGGCTCGGCCAGGTCGCGACCCCAGTTCACGCCGGTCAGGTGGAAATCCGCCTCGTTGGCACCGCAGACCCAGTCGGCCATGACCGCGACCTCGCGGTCGGCGATGATGCCCACCGGCTGTTTCAGGCCCACGGGCCCCAGGTAACCGGGTTTGCTGCCGAAGTGCGCGACGATTTCGGCTTCGGTGGCGAAGCGGTAGCCCAGGTCCAGGCCCGGCAGCTTGCCGACCTTGACCTCGTTCATGTCGTGGTCGCCGCGCAGCAACAGCAGCCAGATGCGGGTCTTGCCCACCTGATCCTTGTCGGTGATCTCGTCGGTGGCCAGCACGATGGACTTGACCGTGCGGCTCAGCGGCAGGCCCAGCAGCCCAGCGACATCGGCGCAGGTGCTCTTGCCCGGCGTGGCGACCTTCTGCATCGTCTGTGCAGCAGCCGGGCGCGGCTGCTGCGGGGCCAGGGCCTCGGCCTTCTCGATATTGGCCGCGTACTCGCTCTCGGGGCAGTAGACGATGGCGTCCTCGCCCGTGGCGGCGATGACCTGGAACTCCTCGCTCAGATCGCCGCCGATGGCGCCGCTGTCGGCCGCGACGGCGCGGTAACGCAGGCCGAAGCGATCGAAGATCTTGCGGTAGGCCTGCGCCATGACCTGGTAGCTGGCCTTGGCCGAGGCCTGGTCACGGTCGAAGGAATAGGCGTCCTTCATGATGAACTCACGCCCGCGCATCAAACCAAACCTCGGACGGCGCTCGTCGCGAAACTTGGTCTGGATCTGGTACAGGTTCTTGGGCAGCTGCTTGTAGCTCTTGATTTCCTGCCGCGCGATGTCGGTCACCACCTCTTCGCTGGTGGGCTGGATCACAAAGTCACGGTCGTGCCGGTCCTTGATACGCAGCAGCTCGGGGCCCATCTTGGCGAAACGCCCCGTCTCCTCCCACAGCTCGGCGGGCTGCACCACGGGCATGGTCAGCTCCACGGCACCCGCGCGGTTCATCTCCTCGCGCACGATGGCTTCCACCTTGCGGATCACACGCAAGCCCATGGGCATGTAGTTGTAGATGCCGGCACCGAGCTTCTTGATCATGCCGGCGCGCATCATGAGCTTGTGACTCACGATCTCGGCGTCGGCCGGAGCTTCCTTGAGGGTGGAGACGAGAAATTGGGAGGCTTTCATGGGGGGCTTTTTCGCTGGAGCGGGGGAGTCCTGTGGTCTGGCGCGGCGCGGGCCGTGCATAATGGACTCAGTTCAAAAATTTGGGGTTGATTATGCTTGACCGGGACGGTTTTCGGCCCAACGTCGGCATCATTCTGCTCAACCAGAGAAACCAGGTTTTCTGGGGTAAACGGATACGCACCCACTCGTGGCAGTTCCCGCAGGGTGGCATCGACCGGGGCGAGACTCCGGAACAGGCCATGTACAGGGAACTGGGCGAGGAAGTCGGGCTCAAGCCCGAGCATGTGCGCATCGTGGCCCGGACCCGTGACTGGTTGCGCTACGAGGTGCCGGACCGCTACATCCGACGTGAAGCGCGCGGCCACTACAAGGGCCAGAAGCAGATCTGGTTCCTGCTCCAGCTCATGGCGCAGGACTGGAATCTCAACCTGCGCGCGACCGACCACCCCGAGTTCGACGCCTGGCGCTGGAACGACTACTGGGTGCCGCTGGACATGGTGGTGGAGTTCAAGCGCGGCGTCTACGAGATGGCACTGACGGAACTGGCCCGCTTTCTGCCGCGTCAGGACCACCGCAACCGCTACCTGCGCCAGGGCCACCGGCCGCGCGATCACGAGCATCTCCACCACGCTGCAGCGGCGCCGGGTCAGGGCATGGAGTTGCCGCCAGGGGCGAGCTTCGATCCGGATCCTCAGTCTGCCCAGCAGTCCACGGATCGGCCCGAGTCGCTGGATCGCTGATTTCTGCGCCGGCTCAGCGGCTCACCATCACCAGGTTGTCCCGGTGCACCATCTCCGGCTCGCCGGTGTAGCCCAGTAGCTTCTCGAACTCGCTCGATGGCTTGCGGCAGAGCAGCCGCGCCTCCGCGCTGGCGTAGTTGGCCAGGCCACGGGCGATCTCTTGGCCCTGCGCGTCGCGCACGGCGATGACCTCGCCCCGCGAAAACTCGCCCTCCACCGCTGTCATGCCGATGGGCAGCAGGCTCTTGCCCTCGTCGCGCAGCTTGGCGGCTGCCCCTGCGTCCACAACCACAGCGCCGCGCAGTTGCAGGTGGTCGGCCATCCACTGCTTGCGCGCCTGGGTCTTGGCCGTCTGGGCCACCAGCAGGGTACCGATGGACTCGCCCTGGCTCAGGCGCACTAGGGCATCAGGCTCACGCCCCCAGGCGATGACGGTGGACGCACCCGAGCCCGCGGCACGCTTGGCCGCGAGGATCTTGGTGATCATGCCGCCCTTGCCCAGGCTCGAGCCGGCGCCGCCCGCCATGGCCTCGAGCGCCGGATCACCGGCCTGGGCCTCGTGGACGAACTTCGCTGCCGGTTCCTTGCGCGGGTCGGCCGTGTACAGGCCCTTCTGGTCGGTCAGGATGATCAGCGCGTCGGCTTCGACGAGGTTGGCCACCAAGGCGCCCAGGGTGTCGTTGTCGCCGAACTTGATCTCGTCGTTGACCACGGTGTCGTTCTCGTTGATCACCGGCACCACGCCCAGCTGGAGCAAGGTGAGCAAGGTGGAGCGGGCGTTGAGGTAGCGCTCGCGGTCGGCCAGATCGGCGTGGGTGAGCAGCACCTGGGCACTGCCAAGGCCATGGGCCTTGAGGCGTGTCTCGTACATCTGGGCCAGGCCCATCTGACCCACGGCAGCCGCGGCCTGCAGCTCATGGATCTCCTTGGGGCGTCGGGTCCAGCCCAGGCGCTTCATGCCTTCGGCGATGGCACCGCTGGAGACCATGATGACCTCACGCCCGTCGCGAACCAGGGCCGCAATCTGGCGACTCCACTCCTCGATGGCGGCCTCGTCCAGACCCCGGCCCTCGTTGGTGACGAGGCTGGAGCCGACCTTGACCACGATGCGCCGCGCCTGGCGCAGAACGGAAGCGGATGTCTGATTCATCTTGAGGTGCGGATGGCTGCAGGACAGGCCGACAACCATGAATGAAACCGGAGATTCTAGGCGTCCGGCGGCACGTCCTTGAAGCGCGGATCGACCTCGGCCGCGGGCGGTTGCTCGGCCACCTGCTGCTTCTTGACCTGCTCGTACACCGACTTGACCAGCTGGTCGCATCCCTCGTGCGTGAGTGCCGATATCTGGAATACCGGCCCCTTGTACTTGAAACGCTTGACGAAGTCCTTGACCCGCGCCTCGCGCTCTTCGGCCGGGATCACGTCGAGCTTGTTGAGCACCAGCCAGCGCGGCTTGTCGTAAAGCGCTGCGTCGTACTTCTTGAGTTCGGCCACGATGGCCTTGGCCTGCGCGACCGGGTCGACGTTGTCGTCAAAGGGCGCGAGGTCCACCACGTGCAAAAGCAGGCGCGTACGCTGCAGATGACGCAGGAAAAGATGGCCCAGGCCCGCCCCTTCGGAGGCGCCTTCGATCAGCCCCGGCAGATCGGCCACGACGAAGCTCTGCTCCGGGCCGACACGCACCACGCCCAGGTTGGGGTGCAGGGTCGTGAAGGGGTAGTCGGCGATGCGCGGACGGGCATTGGAGATGGCCGTGATCAAGGTGGACTTGCCCGCATTGGGCAGGCCCAGCAGGCCCACATCGGCCAGTACTTTGAGTTCGAGCTTGAGGTTACGCTTCTCGCCCGGCCAGCCCGGGGTCTTCTGGCGCGGGGCACGGTTGATGGCGCTCTTGAAACGCAGATTGCCGAAGCCGCCATCGCCACCCTTGGCGATGGTGATGACCTCGCCCGGATTGAGCAGCTCGAACAGCACCTCGCCGGTCTCGGCATCGCTGATGATGGTGCCCACAGGCATCTTGAGCGTGATGTCGTCGCCGGCGGCGCCGAACATGTCCGAACCCATGCCGTGCTGGCCACGCTTGGCCTCGAAGCGGCGGGTGTAGCGGAAATCGACCAGGGTGTTGAGATTGGGATCCGCCACCGCGTAGACATGTCCGCCACGGCCGCCATCACCACCATTGGGGCCACCGAATTCCTTGTACTTCTCATGCCGGAAGGAGACGCAGCCGTTCCCCCCATCGCCCGCGGCGATGTCGATAAAGGCTTCGTCGACGAACTTCATGATGAGAGGAGATTCTAGGTTCTATAAACAAAAAACCCTGCGCGGCCGGCGCAGGGTTTTGCGGGAAAGCCAGCCAGCGCTTAGGCGGCCGTAACGTTCACCGTGTGCTTGTTCAGCGCGCCCTTGACGGAGAACGACACCTCGCCGTCCACCAGAGCAAACAGGGTGTGGTCCTTGCCCACGCCGACATTGGTACCGGGGTGGAACTTGGTGCCACGCTGGCGCACGATGATGCCACCAGCACTGATCTGCTGGCCACCGAACACCTTCACGCCGAGCATCTTGGGCTGCGAATCGCGCCCGTTACGCGTAGAGCCGCCGCCTTTTTTCTGTGCCATGACTCGTGCTCCTTATGCGGAGATGGCGCCGATTTGCAGCTCGGTGAACTGCTGGCGGTGCCCTTGACGTTTCTGATAGTGCTTGCGACGGCGCATCTTGAAGATGCGAACCTTGTCGTGCAGACCGTGCGCCACAACCGTGGCTTTGACAGTCGCGCCGGACACCAGGGGCGTACCAACCTTGAGCTCAGCGCCGTTGCCGACAGCCAGAACCTGGTCGATCACGATCTCCTGGCCTACGTCCGCAGCAATCTGTTCTACTTTGATTTTCTCGCCAGCAGCAACACGATACTGTTTGCCACCGGTTTTTATGACCGCGTACATGGATGACCTCTTGGATTGATCCTCTACGGACGGATTTCCGCAGAGCCCGAAATTGTAGCACGGTTTGCGCTTACTGACATCCCCTACCTCGGGGCCGGGCATCCCTCGGCTGGCCCTTCCTATAATGCCACTTCCTCCGGTCTCCCCGCCCTGCTGCCGTGAACTCCCCCCAACCTGTTTCCCCGCTTGCCCTGGTTGCCGATGACATGCGGGAGGTAGACCGGGTCATCAGCGAGCGGCTCGACTCCGGTGTACCGCTGGTGGGCCAGGTGGCCCGCTACATCATCAGCGCTGGCGGCAAGCGCCTGCGACCGGCCCTGCTCCTGCTGGCCTGCGGCGCCCTGGGCTACCGCGGCACGCACCGCTACAACCTGGCAGCGGTGGTGGAGTTCATCCACACGGCCACGCTGCTGCACGACGACGTGGTGGACGACTCCACGATGCGCCGCGGCAATGCTACGGCCAACGAGACCTTCGGCAACCCCGCCAGCGTGCTGGTCGGGGATTTCCTCTACTCCCGCGCCTTCCAGATGATGGTGGAAGCCGAGAGCATGCGCATCATGCAGGTGCTGGCCGACGCGACCAACGTGATCGCCGAAGGCGAGGTGCAGCAGCTCATGAACATGCACAACGCCGACCTTGACGAGGCCGGCTATCTGCAGGTGATCCGCTCCAAGACCGCCAAGCTCTTCGAGGCCAGCGCGCGCTGCGGCGCCATCCTGGCCGGCGCCGAACCCCGGCTCGAAGAGGCCTGCGCCGAGTACGGCCAAGCCCTGGGCACGGCTTTCCAGGTCATCGACGATGTGCTGGACTATGCGGGAGACGCCGCCGTCATGGGCAAGAGCCTGGGGGACGACCTGCGGGAAGGCAAGGCCACGCTGCCGCTGATCGCAGCCATGCAAAGAGGCACGGAACAGGAGCGCCAGCTCATCCGCAGCGCCATAGAGAACGGCTCGGTATCCGCCCTGGAGGACGTGATCGCCGTCGTGCGGCGCACCGGCGCTCTGGACGTCGCTCGCCATGCGGCGGCCCGGGAAGCGGAACGTGCTGTCCAGGCCGCCCAGCAACTGCCCGACGGGCCCCATGCCGCCAGTTTGATACAATTGGCGTCTCAGTTGCTAACGCGTCAATCCTGATGTGTCTCTGGCAACTCGAGATGTCGGAATGTAGCGCAGCCTGGTAGCGCACTTCGTTCGGGACGAAGGGGTCGGAGGTTCGAATCCTCTCATTCCGACCAATCTTTCCCATGCACCTCTGGTCCCAGCCCATGCCCTCCTGCGAGGGCTGGCGTGCTGCACTTGCGATCATGTTGCGCCGCAACGTCTGCTTGCAAAATGGGGGCGGCCTTTCGTTTACATCCCGGAGGCAATCGGCGATGATTTGTGGGTTTTCCCCCGGAATTCCTACAAACATAGTCCATGGCCGCCGTTGACACTGCCATCCACCGCGAGAATGCCCCCGTGGCCCTGCCCGGGCTGGGTCGGGCCCTGATCCTCGCGGGCAAACTGGAACAGAAGTCGGCCGAGGAGATCTACCGCCGGGCGGCCGGCAACAAGACCAGCTTCATCGCCGAGCTCACCGGTTCCGGCGCTGTTTCGGCCGCCGATTTGGCCCACACCATGTCGGCGGCCTTCGCGGCACCCCTGATCGATCTGGATGCGGTGGACATCCACCGCCTGCCCAAGGAGCTGCTCGACCCGCGGATCTGCCACGACTACCGCGTGGTGGTACTGGGCAAGCGCAGCAACCGGCTCGTGGTGGCCACGGCCGACCCTTCGGACCAGGCCGCGGCCGAGAAGATCAAGTTCGCCAGCCAGATGGGGGTGGACTGGGTCATCGCCGAGTACGACAAGCTGCTCAAGCTGGTCGAGACCCACGCGACTTCGGCCTCCGAGGCCATTGACAACATCGTCGGCGGCGACATCGAGTTTGACGAGTTCACGACCGAAGCCGACACAGACAGCGCTGATTCCACGACTTCGGAGGTCGAGGATGCGCCGGTCGTCAAGTTCCTGCACAAGATGCTGATCGATGCGATCGGCATGCGGGCCTCGGACCTGCACTTCGAGCCCTATGAGCACAACTATCGCGTCCGCTTCCGCATCGATGGCGAGCTGCGCGAGATTGCTTCTCCCCCCGTGGCCATCAAGGACAAGCTCGCCTCGCGTATCAAGGTGATCTCCAAGATGGACATCTCGGAGAAGCGGGTGCCGCAGGACGGCAAGATGAAGCTCAAGGTCGGTCCGGAACGCGTCATCGACTTCCGTGTCAGCACCCTGCCCACGCTGTTCGGCGAGAAGATCGTGATCCGTATCCTCGACCCGAGCAGCGCCAAGCTCGGCATCGACGCCCTGGGCTATGACCCCGAAGAGAAGGCGCGCCTGCTCAATGCCATCGGACGCCCCTACGGCATGATCCTCGTCACCGGCCCGACCGGTTCGGGCAAGACGGTGTCGCTGTACACCTGCCTGAACCTGCTGAACAAGCCTGGCGTCAACATCGCCACCGCCGAAGACCCCTCCGAAATCAACCTGCCGGGCGTGAACCAGGTCAACGTCAACGACAAGGCCGGCCTGACCTTCGCGGCGGCACTCAAGTCCTTCCTTCGCCAGGATCCGGACATCATCATGGTCGGCGAAATCCGTGATCTGGACACCGCCGACATCGCCATCAAGGCCGCGCAAACTGGCCACTTGGTGATGTCGACGCTGCACACCAACGATGCGCCGACCACGCTGACCCGGATGCGCAACATGGGCATCGCGCCCTTCAACATTGCCTCCAGCGTGATCCTGATCACCGCCCAGCGCCTGGCACGCCGGCTGTGTCCCAACTGCAAGGCGCCAATCGAGATTCCGAAGAAGACGCTGCTCGACGCCGGCTTCAGGCCCGACGAGCTGGATGGCTCCTGGATCGCCTACCGCCCCGTGGGCTGCTCGGCCTGCAACAACGGCTACAAAGGGCGTGTGGGCATCTACCAGGTCATGCCCATCAGCGAGGAGATGCAGCGCATCATCCTGCGCGATGGCTCCGCGCTGGAGATCGCCGAACAAGCCCAGGCCGAGGGCGTGCGCAATCTGCGCCAATCCGGCCTGCACAAGGTCAAGCAGGGTCTGACTTCGCTCGAGGAAGTCCTGGCCGTCACCAACGAATAAACACACGGGAGCATCAGGGGACACCATGGCAACTGCACAACCCAAAGCCAAGGAACTGGTCTTCGAATGGGAAGGCAAGGACCGCAACGGCAAGCTGATGCGCGGCGAGATGCGCGCTGCCGGCGAAAACCAGGTGATGGCCTCGCTGCGCCGCCAGGGCATCCTGCCCGGCAAGGTCAAGAAGCGCAGGATGCGCTCGGGCAAGAAGATCACGCCGAAGGACCTCACGCTCTTCACGCGTCAGCTCGCCACCATGATGAAAGCCGGTGTGCCGCTGCTGCAGGCCTTCGACATCGTGGCACGTGGCAACTCCAACCCCAGCGTGACACGCCTGCTCAACGACATCCGCAACGATGTGGAGACCGGCACTTCGCTGAGCACGGCCTTCCGCAAGTACCCGCTCTACTTCGACAACCTCTACTGCAACCTGGTCGAGGCCGGGGAGGCCGCCGGTATCCTGGACCAGCTGCTCGACCGCCTGGCCGTTTACATGGAAAAGACCCAGGCCATCAAGCAGAAGATCAAGTCGGCCCTGATGTACCCGATCTCGGTGGTCGTCGTGGCTTTCGTCGTGATCGCCGTGATCATGATCTTCGTGATCCCGGCCTTCAAGGAGGTGTTCTCCTCTTTCGGCGCGGACCTGCCCGCCCCTACCCTGTTCGTGATCGGCATGAGCGAGTTCTTCGTGCAGTGGTGGTGGCTGATCTTTGGTGGCATAGGCGGCGGCTTGTACTTCTTCTTCCAGGCATGGCGACGCAACCGAGAAATGCAGCGCGTCATGGACCGGATGATGCTCAAGCTGCCCGTCTTCGGCGTGCTGATCGACAAGTCCTGCATCGCCCGTTGGACCCGCACCCTGTCCACGATGTTCGCCGCCGGCGTACCGCTGGTGGAGGCGCTGGATTCTGTCGGCGGCGCCTCGGGCAACTCGGTCTATGAAGAAGCCACGGTCAAGATCCAGCAGGAAGTTTCAACGGGCACCAGCCTCACGGCCGCCATGACCAATGTCCACCTGTTCCCGACCATGGTGCTGCAGATGTGCGCCATCGGCGAGGAGTCGGGCTCGATCGACCACATGCTGGGCAAGGCGGCCGACTTCTACGAGGCCGAGGTCGATGACATGGTCGCCGGCCTGTCCAGCCTGATGGAACCCATCATCATCGTCTTCCTGGGCACCATCATCGGCGGCATCGTGGTCTCTATGTACCTGCCGATCTTCAAGCTGGGCCAGGTGGTCTGATGCTGGTCTCGCAGGGTTTCGACGCCGGCCTCGCCGGCGTCCTGGGGCTGATGATCGGCAGCTTCCTCAACGTCGTCATCTACCGTCTGCCCAAGATCATGGAGCGCCAGTGGGCTGCCGAATGTGCCGAACTGGTCGGCAAGGAGCCCGAGACCACAGAGACGTTCAATCTCGTCGTACCGCGCTCGCGTTGCCAGAAATGCGGCCACCAGCTCCACGCGTACGAAAACATCCCGGTGCTCAGCTACCTGTTTTTGCGCGGCAAGTGCTCTGCCTGCGGCACCCGAATCAGCCCGCGCTACCCGCTGGTCGAGCTGGTCACTGCCGCACTCTTTGCGTGGTGCGTCTGGCGCTGGGGCGTCACCCCTACCGGACTGGCCTGGTGCGGCTTCTCGGCGGCCATCGTGGCGCTGGCCATGATCGACTGGGATACCACCCTGCTGCCGGATGACATCACCCTGCCCCTGCTCTGGGCAGGCCTGATCGTCGCTGCACTGCGGTGGAACACCGTCAGCCTGCCCGATGCCCTCTGGGGGGCCGTTGGTGGCTACCTCTCCCTGTGGCTGGTCTACTGGAGCTTCAAGCTCGTGACCGGCAAGGAGGGCATGGGCTACGGCGACTTCAAGCTGTTCGCTGCGCTCGGTGCCTGGTTCGGCTGGACGGCCCTGGTGCCCATGATCCTCATGGCCTCGGTCATCGGCGCCATCGTGGGCATTGCGCTCAAACTCAACAGCAGCTTGCGTGAGGGGGGCTATGTGCCCTTTGGCCCCTTCCTGGCCGCGGCCGGCCTCACGGCCATGATCTTCGGGCCGCAAAGCATCCTGCGCGCCGTCGGACTCTGAGTGATGCGGGACGTGCTGCGTCTGGGCCTCACGGGAGGTATCGGCAGCGGCAAGAGCACCGTGGCGGGCCTGCTGGCCCGGCATGGCGCCGTGGTCATCGACGCCGACGCCATCTCGCGCCAGACCACCGCCCGCGGCGGTGCGGCGATCGGGGCCATCCGCCAGGTTTTCGGGCCCGAACTCATCGGTCCCGACGGCGCCCTCGACCGCGGACGGATGCGCACCCTGGCCTTCAGTGATCTCACGGCCCGGCAGCGGCTGGAACAGATCATCCATCCTTTGGTGGGACAGGAAACCCAACGCCAGGCTGAAGCAGCCGCGCGTGCGGGCGCGCGCTGCATCGTGTTCGACATCCCCTTGCTGGTGGAGTCGTCGCGCTGGCGCACCCAGCTCGACCAAGTGCTGGTCATCGACTGCCACCCCGAAACGCAGATCGCGCGGGTGATGCAGCGCAGCCAGCTGCAGCGCGCCGAGATCGAGCGCATCATGGCTCAGCAGGCCAACCGGCTGCAGCGCCTGCAGGCGGCCGACCATGTGATCTGCAATGACGGGAATGACCTCTCCCAACTCACCTCGCTTGTGGCCGGGTCGGCCTGCCTCTTCGGGCTATGATCGGGCGTCGGGAAGCAGCAGCGTGATCACCTACGAATACCCCTTCAACGAGCGTATCAGGACCTATCTCCGGCTGGAGAGCCTGTTTCGCCGCCTGCTGGAGCTGGTGGCTCGTGATCAAGCACTGGACCACCATTACGCCCTGGCCAGCCTGTTCGAAGTCATGGACGTCGGTGCCCGGGCCGACCTCAAGTCCGACGTGCTACGGGATCTGGACAAGCAGAAACAGGTGCTCAACGGCTACCGGGGCAACCCCAGCATTGCGCAAGGCGTGCTCGACGAGGTGTTGCAGCAGATCGAACAGAGCTACAGCCAGCTCAACAGCCTCTCTGGCAAGGTCGGCCATGTGCTGACCGAGAACGACTGGCTCATGAGCATCCGCAGCCGCATCGGCATCCCCGGCGGCACGTGCGCCTTCGACCTGCCGGCCTACTATGCCTGGCAGCACGAAGTCCCCGAGCAACGCCGCGCCGACCTGCAGCGCTGGGTTGCCAACCTCACACCGCTGGCCGATGCCATCGGCCTGCTGCTGACCTTGCTGCGCGACTCGGGCGTGCCACAGAAAGTGCTGGCCCAGGCCGGTCAGTTTCAGCAGGCCTTGCCGCAGGGTCGCACCTTCCAGCTCCTGCGCCTGGCCATCGATCCAGCCCTGGGCCTGATCCCCGAAATCAGCGGCAACCGCCTCATCGTCTCCATCCGGCTCATGCAGCTCGGAGAGGACGAGCGCCTGCATGCCGGCAACCAGGACGCCAGCTTCGAACTGACCTTGTGCTCCTGAACACACTTGGTGTGAGCATGTCCCGTCCCGACGATCCCTACCCCATCGCCAAGCCACGTCTGGTCAGCTGCCCGAACTGCGGCGGTGACAGCGTCTACGGCTCGAGCAATCCACATCGGCCTTTCTGCAGCGAACGCTGCAAGAAGATGGATCTCGGCGCCTGGGCCAGCGAGAGCTTTCGCGTCCCCGCCGAAGCACCGCCGGACGCGCAGGAATTCGGCGATCCGAAACTTCAGTGAGCCGCGGTCTGGATGGGGCCGGCGTGGCCTCCTTCCTCGGCCAGCCAGTGCAGTACCGGTATAGCGCCTGGCAGCACCGGCGCAGGCTGCACCGGCAGCTGCGCCCAGGTGCAGGATTGCCCCTCACGCATCTGCAGCTCACCCTGCCAGCGCAGCACCTTGCAGAAATTCAGCCGCACGAGTGCATGGGGATAGTCGACCACCTCGGTCTTCCAGGGAAAGACGTCACCAACCTCCAGGGTGATGCCCAGCTCCTCATGCAGTTCGCGCCGCAGGGCCTGGGCCACGGTCTCGCCAGCCTCGAGCTTGCCACCCGGGAACTCCCAATAGCCCGCATAGACCTTGCCCTCGGGGCGCGAGGTCAGGAGGAAGCGCCCGTCGGGCTGCAGCAGGATGCCCACAGCGACTTCCGTGATGGGACGGTCGGCCCCCCCCTGGCGCGGGCGGTCGGCATCGGCAACCAGCGGCGGCTTCATGCGCCGGCGTGCCTGCCCGCGTAGTCCTTGGCGAACTGGTAGGCCACGCGCCCGCTGCGTGAGCCGCGCTCCAGCGCCCAGACCAATGCTTCGGGCTGCGCCGCCGCGATGGCTGCAGCGGGCACCCCGAAGGACGACAACCACTGCGCCACGATGCTCAGGTATTCATCCTGGCTGAACGGATAGAAGCTCACCCAGAGGCCGAAGCGCTCGGACAGGGAGATCTTCTCCTCCACCACCTCGCCCGGATGGATCTCGCCATCCTCGGTGTGCTGGTAGCTGAGGTTGTCCTTCATGTACTCAGGCAGCAGATGGCGTCGGTTGCTGGTCACATAGATCAGCACATTAGGCGTGGCGGCCGCCACCGAGCCATCGAGGATGGACTTGAGCGCCTTGTAGCCGCCCTCGCCATCCTCGAAGCTCAGGTCGTCACAGAAGACGATGAACTTCTCGGGCCGTTGCGAGACGACCTCCACGATGTCGGGCAGGTCGGTCATGTCGGCCTTGTCGACCTCGATCAGGCGCAGGCCCTGACCTGCATAGGTGTGCAGGCAGGCTCGGATCAGGGAGGACTTGCCGGTGCCGCGCGCGCCGGTCAACAGCACGTTGTTAGCCGGCAGGCCGCGCACGAACTGCTCGGTGTTGCGCTGGATCTTCTCTTTCTGCTGATCGATCTCCTTGAGCTGGTCCAGCTTCATCGCGGCGACATGGCGCACGGGCTCGATGACCCCATGCCCGGAGCTGCGCTTGCGGTAGCGAAAGGCAAGGGATGCCTCCCAGTCCGGCTGGCTCAGGGGCTGCGGCAAGATGGCCTCGATGCGCAGCATCAGCTGCTCGGCGCGATCGATCAGACGTTCAAATTTCTCGTTCATGCGTAGGCGGACCGATGTCCCGTCCAGGACTCAGGACCGGTAATCGGCGTTGATCGACACGTAATCGTGACTGAAGTCGCAGGTCCAGACCGTGTCCTCGGCCGAGCCGCGGCCCAGCACCACGCGCACCGTGATCTCGCTCTGCTTCATCACGCGCTGACCGTCCTCTTCGCGGTAGGTGGGGTTGCGCCCGCCCTGCACAGCCACGTGTACATCGTCCAGATAGAGATCGATCTTGCTCTGGTCCAGGTCGGCAATACCGGCATAGCCCACGGCCGCCAGGATACGGCCCAGATTGGGATCGCTGGCATAGAAGGCCGTCTTGACCAGGGGCGAATGCGCGATCGCATAGGCCACCAGCCGGCATTCCTCGGCTGATCTGCCGCCTTGCACGCGCACGGTGATGAACTTGGTGGCCCCCTCGCCGTCGCGCACGATGGCCTGGGCCAGCCGGCGCGCGACATCGAGCATGGCGGCCTTGAGCGTTCGCCCGTCAGCGCTGTCCAGGGTATCGATGACGGGATGCGCAGCCTTGTTGCTCGCGATCACCACAAAGGAATCGTTGGTCGAGGTATCGCCATCGACCGTCACGCGGTTGAAAGAACCCTCGGCCAGCTCGCGCGCCAGCTGCTGCATCACGGAGGGGCTCACGAGCGCATCGGTCGCCATATAGCCCAGCATGGTGGCCATATTGGGGCGGATCATGCCAGCACCCTTGCTAATGCCGGTGATGCTGACCTTGACGCCACCGATCATGACCTGGGTGCCGAATGCCTTGGGCACGGTGTCCGTGGTCATGATGCCCTCGGCCGCACGCGCCCAATTGTCCTCGCGCGCATCGGCGATGGCGGCGGGCAGGCCAGCCACGATACGCTCTGAAGGCAGCGGCTCCATGATCACGCCGGTGGAGAAAGGCAGCACCTGCTCAGGTGCAATCTTCAGATGGGTCGCCAGCGCGGCACAGGTGCTGCGCGCACGCTGCAGACCTTCGGCCCCCGTGCCGGCATTGGCATTACCGGTGTTGATGACCATGGCACGGATACCCTTGCCGGCCGCAAGATGTTCACGACAGATCTGCACCGGCGCGGCACAAAAGCGGTTCTGCGTGAAGACGCCGCCAACGCTAGCCCCCTCGTCCAGCAGGACGACGGTCAGATCCTTGCGGTTGGCCTTGCGTACCCCGGCCTCGGTGACGCCGATACGCACGCCAGCAACAGGAAAGAGTTCAGCCGGGTTGGGAGCGGACAGGTTGACGGGCATGGTGCAACTCGATGGATTTCAGCTGAGCTTGCCGTGGCAATGCTTGTACTTCTTGCCGCTGCCACAGGGGCAAGGCTCGTTACGCCCCACGCGCGGCACGGCGGCTACGTGGGTGGCGGTGTCGACTGTGGTCTGCACCTCACCGGTCTCGGTCGGCGCGGTGTATGTCACGTTGGCAATGTGCTCGGCCTTGCTTTCCATGGCTTCGGCCGCCTGCTCGATCTGCTCGCTGGATTGCACGCGCACGGTCATCAGAATCTTGGTGACATCGTTCTTGACGGAGTCGAGCAATTGCCCGAAGAGCTCGAAAGCTTCGCGCTTGTATTCCTGCTTGGGCTGCTTCTGGGCATAGCCGCGCAGATGGATGCCTTGGCGCAGATAGTCCAGTGCACTGAGGTGTTCACGCCAGTGCGTATCGATGCTCTGCAGCAGCACCATGCGCTCGAACTGCGTGAAATTGGACGCACCGACCTGGTCCACCTTGGCCTGGTAGGCGGCGTGGGCGGCAGCTACCACCTTCTCCAGGATGTCCTCGTCACCGATGGCGCTGGCCTCGTCCACCATCTGCTGCAGGGGCACATCCAGCTGCCACTCGTCGTGCAGCACCTTCTGCAAGCCTGCCACGTCCCATTGTTCTTCCACAGACTCGGCAGGCACGTACTGGCGCACGAGATCGGTGAAGCAACCCTCACGCAATGAGGCGATCTGGGTCGACATGTCTTTCGCATCGAGGATGGCGTTGCGCTGCTGGTAGATCACCTTGCGCTGGTCGTTGGCCACATCATCGTATTCCAGCAGCTGCTTGCGGATGTCGAAGTTGCGCGCCTCCACCTTGCGCTGGGCACTCTCGATGCTGCGGGTCACGATGCCGGCCTCGATGGCTTCGCCCTCGGGCATCTTGAGGCGGTCCATGATGGCGCGCACGCGGTCACCCGCGAAGATGCGCATCAGCGAATCGTCAAGGCTGAGATAGAAGCGCGAAGAGCCAGGGTCCCCCTGGCGGCCCGAGCGGCCGCGCAGCTGGTTGTCGATACGACGCGACTCGTGCCGTTCGGTCGCGATGATGCGCAACCCACCCAGGGCCACGACCTTCTCGTGCTCCTGGTTCCACTGCACACGCAGCGCATCGATCTGCTGGCGCTTGGCCGCCGCGTCCAGCGAGGCATCAGCCTCGATCACCTCGATGGCCTTTTCGACATTGCCGCCGAGCACGATGTCGGTACCGCGACCCGCCATATTGGTCGCGATGGTGATCATCTTGGAGCGGCCTGCCTGGGCAATGATGTCGGCTTCGCGTGCGTGCTGCTTGGCATTGAGCACCTGGTGCGGCAACTTGGCCTTCTCGAGCAGCTGGGCGATGATCTCGGAGTTCTCGATCGAGGTCGTGCCCACCAGCACCGGCTGGCCCCGCTCGTAGCATTCGCGGATGTCGGCAATGGCAGCAGCATACTTCTCGGCCGTGCTCTTGTAGACCCGGTCCAGCTGGTCGTCGCGACGGCTCTGGCGGTTGGGCGGGATGACCACGGTCTCCAGACCGTAGATCTCCTGGAATTCATAGGCCTCGGTGTCAGCCGTACCGGTCATGCCGGCCAGCTTGCCGTAGAGGCGGAAATAGTTCTGGAAAGTGATGGAGGCCAGGGTCTGGTTCTCGGCCTGGATGGCCACGCCTTCCTTGGCTTCCACAGCCTGGTGCAGGCCGTCACTCCAGCGGCGGCCCGTCATCAGGCGTCCCGTGAACTCGTCGACGATGACGACTTCACCGTTCTGCACCACATAGTGCTGGTCGCGGTGGAACAGATGCCGGGCCCGCAGCCCGGCATACAGATGGTGCATCAGGGTGATGTTGGCCGGATCGTAGAGGCTGGCCCCCTCGGGCAACAGACCGGCCTGGGCCAGCAGGGCTTCGGCTTTTTCGTGACCGGCTTCGGTGAGGAAGACCTGGTGGCTCTTCTCGTCCACGGTGAAGTCACCGGGCTTGATCACGCCCTCGCCCGTACGCGGATCGGCTTCGCCCTCCTGGCGCGTGAGGTGCGGCACCAGCTTGTTGATGGCGAGGTAAAGCGCCGTGTGGTCCTCGGCCTGGCCGCTGATGATCAGTGGCGTGCGGGCCTCATCGATCAGGATGGAATCCACCTCGTCGACGATGGCGTAGTTCAGGCCGCGCTGCACACGGTCTGCCACCTCGTAGACCATGTTGTCACGCAGGTAGTCGAAACCGTATTCGTTGTTGGTACCGTAAGTGATGTCGGCTGCATAGGCCGCCTGCTTATCCTGGCGCGACATCTGCGGCAGATTGATGCCGACGGTCAGCCCCAGGAAGTTGTAGAGACGGCCCATCCACTGGGCGTCACGGTTGGCCAGATAGTCGTTGACCGTCACGACATGCACGCCCTTGCCCGTCAGTGCATTGAGGTAGACCGGCAGCGTGGCGGTCAGTGTCTTGCCTTCCCCGGTGCGCATTTCGGAAATCTTGCCGTGGTGCAGCGACAAGCCGCCCATGAGCTGCACGTCGAAATGGCGCATCTTCATGACACGCTTGGAGCCCTCGCGCACGACGGCAAAGGCCTCGGGCAGCAGGTCGTCCAGAGTGGCGCCCTTGGCAAGGCGCTCGCGGAACTCCCCCGTCTTGGCCTGCAGGGCCGCGTCGCTGAGTTTTTCCAGCTCCGCTTCCAGTGCGTTGATTCGGGTCACCACGCCCCGGTACTGTTTGAGCAGGCGGTCGTTGCGGCTGCCGAAGATTTTGGTGAGGATGTTGATGCCCATGAACGCTGTACCGCCCTGCCGCTCCGATGGAGAGACGGGGCCGTGCAATCCTTATCAGTCTAGATCGATGAGTGTTGCCCTGTGCCGGCAACAGCGAAACCCGGTGCCTGTGGGCACCGGGAGCGCGAAGCGCTTGATTCTACCGTTGCGCCGCCGAGGGGGCCTCGGAGGCCAGGGCGGCAGCGGGCTGGGCCGACGCCGTCCTGGCGGTTGCGACTGCAGGGGTCGCGGAAGACGACAGAGGTGCCGGCGGGGCGCCGGGCTGAACGGCCGGGGGCACCTGTGCCGCGGGCGGTGCTGCAGGCTTGGGGGAGACGGGAGCCGTGGGTACCACGACGGTAGGCGTCAGCGCTGGGCGCTGCACGGGGGGCGGCACCGCCGCGACCGGGGTTTTGGTCAGCGGCGCCGCAGCCACCTGGACCGGCTGGCCACGGTTCGCATTCATGAACTTGTTCGGATCCTGGGGCACGCCACGCACCAGCACCTCGAAGTGCAGATGCGGACCGGTCGAGCGGCCGGTGCTGCCGACTTCGGCGATCTTCTGTCCACGCTTGACCAGATCACCTTTCTTGACCATGACCTTGGACGCGTGGGCATAGCGCGTGACGAGATCCTTGCCATGGTCGACCTCGACCATATTGCCGTAGTCGGGCCGGAACTCCTGCGTGACCACCACCCCGCCAGCGGCAGCCAGTATGGCCGTTCCCGCGGAGGACTGGTAGTCGATTCCGGTGTGCAGCGCCGAACGGCCGGTGAAGGGGTCGATGCGCCAGCCAAAGCCCGAACCCGCCCCACCGAAAGCCACCGGGTGCTGGGTCGGGATCATCATGGACTTGACCTTCTGCTCGAACAGCCGGGACTCGACCACCGACATCAGGTCGGTGCGCTGGCCCGCCACGCGGTCCAGATCTTCCAGCGTCTTCTGCAGCTCTTCCATGGTCAGCGGGCGACCCGAGACCAGCGCGCCGCCCTGCCCGGGCCGGGCCTTGATATCTGAGGGGTTGATGCCGGCCAGACCGGAAACGCGCTCACCCAGAGATTCCAGCTGCAGCAGTTTCGCTTGCATCTCGCCAATGCGGCGAGCCATCACATCCAGGTTCTCCCGCATGAAACGGTCACGCAGGGCAAATTCATCCTTGACGACCAGCTTGACCAGCGCCCCGATCACGGGCCAGCCTTCGCGGGCGCCCTTGAGAAACACCCAGTGGTACAGGCCGGCAGCCACCAGCATCAGCGCAAACGACAGGCTCAGGCCGGCCAGCAGCAGCTTGGTACCACTCAGATGTATTGCACGGCTTCTGGCCAGCCATGCATCCGTGATAATCAAATGCATCTTTCTTCCTCTACGCCCGCCACCGGATCATGACCCGTCGCCACCAGCCCTACAGCTTGCTGCAGGCCACGCAGGAGTCACCCGTCCTCGCCCGGCTGAGTGAACTCAGCAGGGACTCTGTTGCTCGGCTCAGGGCTGTTGAACCGATGATACCGGCCGTCCTGCGCAGCGCAGTCACGGCGGGGCCGATCGACGGCCCCAATTGGTGTCTGATTGTTAACAGCAATGCTGCTGCCGCCAAGATCCGACAACTGCTGCCGGCCATGGCGGCCCATCTGCGCAGCAAGGGCTGGGAGGTTAGCGCAATTCGCCTCAAAGTACAAATTCCCAGCTCTTTTCGATAGCAGGAACCGTACCAGAAGAGGCCTACTGAAAGGCTGGTGCCGATTGTCGGATTCGAACTGACGACCTACCGCTTACAAGGCGGGTGCTCTACCAACTGAGCTAAATCGGCGTGGTCTGAATTCTAACGGAGCCCTGTGCGCCCAGGCTGCTCGGAACGCCTCGGAGGACGGGGACGCCTCACTTGACGCGCTTGAGCGCGGGCCGACCCGCAGGTCCGGACGGACGGGGCGGCTCGGGCGCGTCGTCCGACGGAGCCCCCGCAGCGCCGTCCTGTCCTGGCGGTGGCTCTACGGAAGGCCCTGACAGTGCTCCGCCCGGAGCGGGCGCGCCGGCGGGGTCGGCGTCATCCAGCGGGAAGGCCATACCTTGCCCGTTTTCACGGGCGTAGATGGCCATCACCCGTCCCAGCGGGATCATGATGTCGCGGGCGACGCCGGCAAAGCGGGCCTTGAACTCGATGTAGTCGTTCCCGAGCTTGAGCGCACTCGTCGCATCCATGCTGATGTTGAGCACGATCTCGCCGTCCTTGACGTACTCACGCGGTACGCGCACCGTGTCATCGACGCGCACTGCCACGTAGGGCGTCAGGCCGTTGTCGGTGCACCACTCGTAGAGCGCCCGGATCAGGTAGGGGCGGGTCGAGCTCGTCCCGCTGTCAGTCATGGAGGACACCTGGCATCAGCCTTACTTGCGCATCACCTTCTCGGAAGGCGTGAGCGCCTCGATATAGGCCGGACGCGAGAAGATGCGCTCGGCGTACTTGAGCAGGGGTGCGGCGTTCTTGCTGAGCTCGATGCCGTAGTAGTCCAGACGCCAGAGCAGCGGCGCGATGGCCACGTCCAGCATGGAGAAGTTCTCGCCCAGCATGTACTTGTTCTTGAGGAACACCGGGGCCAGCTGGGTGAGGCGGTCACGGATGTGGGTACGGGCTTTCTCCAGCGCCTTTTCATTGCTCTTGCTCGCACGGTTTTCCAGCGTCGCCACATGCACAAACAGCTCCTTCTCGAAGTTGAGCAGGAACAGGCGCACGCGGGCACGGTCCACCGGATCGCCAGGCATGAGCTGCGGATGCGGGAAGCGCTCGTCGATGTACTCGTTGATGATGTTGGACTCGTACAGGATCAGATCGCGCTCGACCAGGATGGGAACCTGGCCGTAGGGGTTCATGACGCTGATGTCTTCGGGCTTGTTGTAGAGGTCGACATCGCGGATCTCGAAATCCATGCCCTTCTCGAACAGGACGAAGCGGCAGCGGTGGGAGAAGGGGCAGGTCGTGCCCGAGTACAGCACCATCATGGTGGGAAGCTCCTAAAGAACGGATCCGGTTGGGATGGAGACCTCGCTGCAGCTCAGCGAAGGGCCAAATGAAAAGAGTGGGCTGCATTGTCGCAAACCCACTCCCTCAATTGCAAGTTTTGCACTACTTTGGTGCAAAACTTGCAGCACAGCAGCTTACTTGATGTCTTTCCAGTAAGCCGCGTTGAGACGCCAAGCGAAGATGGTAAAGACCAGCAGGAACAACATGACCCACACGCCGATGCGCACGCGGGTGTTCTGAGCCGGTTCGCCCATCCATTGCAGGAAGTTCACCAGATCACCGATGGCCTGGTCGTACTGCAGGGGGGTCATGGTGCCCGGCGTCAGCTGCTTCCAGCCGGTGGGGACTTCGACTTCATGGCCACGCTGCATGCGCTTCTCGTAAACCGGGACGCGCTGGCCCTGCAGTTCCCACAGAACGTGCGGCATGCCCACGCTGGGGAAGGCCAGGTTGTTCCAGCCCGTGGCCTTGGTCTCGTCCGGATAGAAGGTGCGCAAGAAGGTGTAGAGGTAGTCGGCGCCCGAACCCTTGCCGGCGGCCGAGCGCGAGCGCGCGATCAGGGTCAGATCGGGGGGATTGGCACCGAACCATTCCTTGGCCTGCTTGGGATCAATCGCCGCCTTCATGGTCTCGCCGACCTTGTCGGTGGTGAACAGCAGGTTGTCCTTGATCTGCTCGGCCGTGAAACCGATGTCCTGCAGGCGGTTGTAGCGCATGAAGGCTGCCGAGTGGCAGTTCAGGCAGTAGTTGACGAAGAGCTTGGCGCCGTTCTGCAGCGAGGCATGGTCGCTGGTGCGGATCGGTGCCTTGTCCCAGGCGATGCCGCCTTCGGCAGCCAGCGCGCCCGAGCTCAGCGCAAGAAAGGTGGTCAGGGCAAGAATGATCTTTTTCATGTTGTTGTCTCCGGCTCAGTGCGCCTCGAAAGTCACGCGGCTGGGGACCGGCTTGGGCTCACCCAGGCGGCTCCACCAGGGCATCAGCAGGAAGAAGCCGAAATAGAACAGGGTGCCGACCTGCGACACGCGCTCGCCGATCGGCGAAGGCGGCTGCACACCCAGGTAAGCCAGGATCACGAAGTTGATCACGAAGATGCCGTAGAGGTACTTGTGCCAGTCCGGACGGTAGCGGATGGACCTGACCGGGCTGTTGTCCAGCCAGGGCAGGAAGAACAGGATGATGACGGCGCCGCCCATGACGACCACGCCCCAGAACTTGGCGTCAATGGCCAGCATCAGGGCGATCAGCACCACAGCACCACCGCCGATCACGGCCTTGAACATGGCATTGAGCTGGCCCTTGATCACGGCCAGCGCAGCCGCGACCACCACGCACAGGATCAGCGCGTACATCATCTCGGTGGTGATGGCACGCAGCATGGAGTAGAAGGGCGTGAAGTACCAGACCGGAGCGATGTGGGCCGGCGTCTTGAGCGGATCGGCCGGGATGAAGTTGTTGTACTCCAGGAAATAGCCGCCGAACTCGGGCGCGAAGAACACCACAGCCGAGAACACCATCAGGAACACACCCACGCCCATGATGTCGTGCACGGTGTAGTAGGGATGGAAGGGAATGCCGTCCAGCGGCTTGCCCTTGGCATCCTTGGGCGCGTTCGGGCCCTTGATCTCGACGCCGTCCGGGTTGTTGGAGCCAACGTCGTGCAGGGCCAGCAGGTGGGCCACCACCAGACCCAGCAGGACCAGAGGCACGGCGATCACGTGGAAGCTGAAGAAGCGGTTCAGCGTCGCGTCACCCACCACGTAGTCACCGCGGATCAGCAGGGCCAGGTCCGGGCCGACGAAGGGAATGGCGGCAAACAGGTTCACGATCACCTGGGCGCCCCAGTAGGACATCTGGCCCCAGGGCAGCAGGTAGCCCATGAAGGCCTCGGCCATCAGCACCAGGAAAATGGCGCAGCCGAAAACCCAGACCAGCTCACGCGGCTTGCGGTAGCTGCCGTAGATCAGGCCGCGGAACATGTGCAGGTAGACCACCACGAAGAAGGCGGAAGCCCCCGTGGAGTGCATGTAGCGCACCAGCCAGCCCCAGGGCACATCGCGCATGATGTACTCGACCGAGCCGAAGGCCAGGGCCGCATCGGGCTTGTAGTGCATGACCAGGAAGATGCCGGTCACGATCTGGATCACCAGCACCAGCATGGCCAGCGAGCCGAAGAAGTACCAGAAGTTGAAGTTCTTCGGTGCGTAGTACTCGGACATATGGACGCGGTAGGCGTCGAATGCCGTCGGGAAACGGTTCTCGAACCAGTTCAGCACCTTGGCGCCGGCGGGCGCGTCGGCGGGGAGTTCCTTGAATTCAGCCATGTTCTTGTTCCTCAAGCCTTCTTGTCTTCGCCGATCAGCAGCTTGCTGTCGGACAGGTACATATGCGGCGGCACTTCCAGGTTGTCCGGGGCCGGCTTGTTCTTGAACACGCGGCCGGCCATGTCGAAGGTCGAGCCGTGGCAGGGGCAGAGGAAGCCGCCTTGCCAGTCATCGGGCAGCGAGGGCTGTGGCCCGGGGGTCAGCTTGTCGCTGGGCGAGCAGCCCAGGTGCGAGCAGATGCCCACGCCGACGAAGACGTCGGGCTTGATCGAGCGGTGCTGGTTCTTGGCGTACTCGGGTGTCGGATAGGCCTTGCGATCGGACTTGGGGTCGGCCAGCTGGGACTCGACCTTGTCCAGGGAAGCGAGCTGCTCGGGCGTGCGGCGCATGATCCACACCGGCTTGCCACGCCACTCCACCACCACCTTCTCGCCCGGCTTGAGCGCGGAGATATCCACTTCCACCGCGGCTCCGGCGGCCTTCGCGCGCTCGGAGGGCTGGAAGGTGCTGACAAAGGGAATGGCGGCGGCCACGCCACCTACGGTACCTGCACAACCCGTGGCAATCAGCCACGTCCGTTTGCTCGGGTCCATCTGACTCTTATCGGCAAGCGTGTCGCTCATGGAGTTCCTCAATCAAATCTACCGGGTTCTGGAATCTTGTCGCGCCCCGTCCTTGACCGGGCGATCAACAGGGTATTCTAGCCGACTCGAATGCCCCGTCAGCCTCTGCGGGCGAGTCGCTGCGCCATACGCACCGCCTCGACCAGGCTGGAAGCGTCGGCCTTCCCTGTGCCCGCGATGTCGAAGGCCGTGCCATGGTCCGGACTGGTTCGCACCAGGGGCAGCCCCAGGGTGACATTGACGCCCTGCTCCACACCCAGGTATTTCACAGGGATCAGGCCCTGGTCGTGGTACATGGCCACCACCACGTCGAACTCCCCGCGTCGCGCCCGCATGAACACGGTGTCGGGTGCAAGGGGGCCATGCACGTCCAGCCCTTCCGCACGCGCCTCCATCATGGCCGGCACGATGGCCTCGATCTCCTCGCGCCCGAACAGCCCGCCCTCGCCGGCATGGGGATTGAGCCCGGCCACGGCGATACGCGGCTTACGGCCCAGCAGCAGCGACAGGGCTCGGTGGGTAATACGCAGCGTCTGCAGCACGTTGTCCTGCGTCACGGCGTCCAGAGCTGCGCGCAGCGAGACATGGATGCTGACCAGCACCGTGCGCAGCTCCTCGTTGGCCAGCATCATGCGCACCGGCACCTCGGTCACCGGTTTGCCCAGGAAGGCGGCCGCCTCGGCCTGCAGCAATTCGGTATGGCCGGGAAAGGCGTCGTAGGGTGCGCCCGCAGCGGACAGAGCCTCCTTGTGCAAGGGGGCCGTGACCAAGCCCGCGATCTCACCCCGCAAGGCCGCCTGCGCCGCCCAGCTCACGCAGCGCCCGGCTAGGCGCCCGGCCGCGGCACTGACCTGCCCGACGGCTGCTTCGCCATCGAGCGTGGCCACCTGCAACACCGGCACGGTCTGCGAGGCCTGTACCCCTGCCTCTCGCGGCGCCTGGATCAGCGCGAGCTCAACCCCAGGCACCCAGGAGGCCGCCCGGCGCAGCACCGCCGCATCGCCTGCCACGAAGCAGCCGCGCAAAATATCGGGGGCATCGCGAAAAGCCTTGAGGATGATCTCCGGGCCGATGCCTGCCGCATCGCCCAGGGTGATGGCCAGGGGTTTCATGCCGGGTTGTCGATCTCGATGAATTCGTGGGACAAGCCCAGCTGCGCCGCCACATGCGCGGCCACGGCCGGTGCGCCGTAGCGCTCGGTCGCATGGTGGCCGCAGGCCAGATAGGCCACGCCGCATTCGCGTGCATAGTGGGCTTGGGGCTCGGAGATCTCACCGGTCAGATAGGCGTCGGCACCCGCAGCGATGGCCGCCTCGAAATAACCCTGGGCCCCGCCGGTGCACCAGGCGATCTTGCGGATCGGACGCCGCGCGGCGTCAACCAGGGTGACCGGACGCCCGAGCACCTGCTCGATACGCTGCGCCAGCGCGGCGCCGTCGGCATAGGCTGCGTCACCGGCGGGCACACCCAGCCAGCCCAGCTCCTGCTCTCCAAAACGACCCTGAGCCTGCAGACCCAGGCGGGCACCGAGCTGGGCGTTGTTGCCGAGCTCGGGGTGCGCATCCAGCGGCAGGTGGTAGGCATAGAGGTTGATGTCATGCGCCAGCAGGAGACGCAGGCGCTCCTTCATCCAGCCTGTCACGCGCCCGTCCTGGCCACGCCAGAACAGACCATGGTGCACGAACATGGCGTCGGCCCCCGCCTCGATGGCCGCCTCGATCAGGGCCCGGCTGGCCGTGACGCCGGAAACGATCTTGCGCACCCCGACCCGGCCCTCGACCTGCAGGCCGTTGGGGCCGTAGTCACGAAAACGCTCGGGTTGAAGCAGGCTGTCGAAAGCCTGCAGAAGCTCGGTTCGATCGGTCATGGACTGGATTGTCGATCAGATTGCGCGGAACGCTCCACCTCTAGACTGCAGTCGCAGCCCCGTCCGGCAGCGATCCAGCGCCCCGCCAGGCGCCGCAACAGAGGCGACAGCAATGACGAGAGCCAGCGCCCGGGCACGGCCGCGCGTAGCACCTCGTTCGGCGCGAGCAGGGCACCGCAGCGGTACAGGCCCGCACCGTCCTCCCAACGCAGAGCGGCACAGGCGCCGCGTCGGCGACGCGACAGCAACTGACCGAGAGGACAGGGTTCCACCAGACAACAGACCCCGCAACCGTTGCAAGGCTGCCCCAGCGCAGGCT
Organism: Hylemonella sp.; assembly: GCF_027532185.1. Taxonomy (GTDB): domain Bacteria; phylum Pseudomonadota; class Gammaproteobacteria; order Burkholderiales; family Burkholderiaceae_C; genus Hylemonella. The sequence continues at coordinate 109,432 of NZ_JAPZSV010000010.1, forward strand.
TGCGGGGCGCATCCGGCTGGATATGGATGATGTGCTGCGGCATGATGTGGGGTCTGCCCCCACACTCTACAATTTCCCGCATGAAACGCTACTGGCTGCTGTTCTCGCAGGCTGTCACCGTCCTCCTGGCGGCATATTTCGTCGTCGCCACGCTCAAGCCCGCCTGGTTCTTGCAGTCCGGCGAGACACCGGCTGTCGCCCTGTTCCAGGCGCCGTCAGACCGCGCTGCCGCACCGGTACCGGGCAGTTTCCGCATGGCCGCGCAGAAGGCCTCGGCCGCAGTCGTGAGCATCAACACCAGCAAGGCTGCGCGCCGCAATCCGCACAGCAACGACCCCTGGTTCCGCTTCTTCTTCGGCGATCAGGACAACGAGCCCCAGGTGGGCCTGGGCAGCGGCGTCATCGTCAGCCCCAATGGCTACATCCTGACCAACAACCATGTGATCGAAGGTGCGGACGAGATCGAGGTCATCCTCAACGACAGCCGGCGCAGCCGCGCCCGCGTGATCGGCACCGACCCCGACAGCGATCTGGCTGTACTCAAGGTGGAGCTCGACAAGCTGCCCGTGATCGTGCTCGGCGACTCCGACACACTGCAGGTCGGCGACCCGGTGCTGGCCATCGGCAACCCCTTCGGTGTGGGCCAGACCGTGACCAGCGGCATCGTGAGCGCCCTGGGCCGCAACCAGCTGGGCATCAATACCTTCGAGAACTTCATCCAGACCGACGCCGCGATCAACCCCGGCAATTCGGGCGGGGCCCTGGTGGACGCCAGCGGCAACCTGCTGGGTATCAACACGGCCATCTACTCCCGCTCGGGCGGGAACATGGGCATCGGCTTTGCGATTCCTGTGGCGACGGCCCAGCAGGTGCTGGAAAGCATCGTCAAGGAAGGCCAGGTGACACGCGGCTGGATCGGCGTCGAGCCCAGCGATCTATCGCCAGAACTCGCCGAGACCTTTGGCGTCAAGTCCGACGAGGGCGTGATCATCACGGGCGTGCTGCAGAACGGCCCGGCCGCACAGGCCGGCATCCGCCCGGGTGACGTGATCACCCGCGTGGGCAATCAGCCGGTGCAGAACGTCACGGAGCTGCTGAGCAAGGTCGCGGCGCTCAAGCCGGGCAAGGCGGTCGACTTTGTGGTGCGCCGCCAGGACCGTAGCCTGACCGTCAGCATCACGCCGGGCGTGCGACCCAAGCCGCGCCGGGCCCAGCAATAACGCAGCAGCCCGAACAACCGACGAGGGTCTCTAGCTGTTGTCGACCGGTTCGGCGTCCGGCGCGCGGGTGTGGCGAATGAAAAGCTGAGCCGCCCAGATCCCCACCTCGTAGAGCACGCACATGGGAATCGCCAGCGCGAGCTGCGAAACCACATCGGGCGGCGTCACGATGGCCGCGATGATGAAAGCCAGCACGATGAAGTAGCCCCGGAAATCCTTGAGCTTCTGGATGCTCACGATGCCCATGCGGGCCAGCACGATGACCACGATGGGGACCTCAAAAGCCAGACCGAAGGCAATGAACATGGTCAGTACGAAGCTCAGGTAGGCCTCGATATCCGGCGCAGCCGTGATGCTCTTGGGCGCAAAACTCTGGATGAAGGCGAAGACCTGGCCGAAGACGAAGAAATAACAGAAGGCCACACCGATGAAGAAAAGCACGGTGCTCGACACGACCAGCGGTAGCACCAGCTTCTTTTCGTGGCTGTAGAGTCCCGGCGCCACAAAGGCCCAGAGCTGGTAGAGCAGCACCGGCAGGGCCAGCATGAAGGCCGCCATCAGCATGATCTTGAGCGGCACCATGAAGGGCGAGATGACCGAGGTGGCGATCAGCGTGGTCCCCTTGGGCAGGTGCGCCACCAGCGGCGCGGCCAGCAGGTCATAGAGTGCGCCCGGGCCCGGATAAAGCGCGAAGACAGCCGTCGCGACCGCCATGGCGATCACGCACTTGAGCAGGCGGTCCCGCAACTCGATCAGGTGCTGGACAAAGGGCTGCTCGCTGCCGGCCAGCTCGTCGTCTTTGCTTTGTGGGTCTGCCATGCGTTTCGCTTGTATGCCGGCCCCAACCGGGCCGTGGCTTCAGGGATAAGGGCCGTGGCCCCAGGTATTCAGCTGGTCTTGCGAGGCCGGTAGCGGGCCACGCGCGCAGCACCGGAGAGGGCCCGTGTCCGCACCCCCTGACGCGCCTTGTACCAAGCGGGGGTCGCCCCGCGCTTGAGGCGCCAGTTCTTGCCCGGATGCCGGTACTCGGGGACGCTCACCAGGCTGGACGAGAGACCGGAGGCCGTGTCCAGCCCCGAGGTGGCCGAGGACCATTCCTTCTCGAAATCCGAGGTGGTGGTCTGGATCGAACTCTGGACTTCCTGCGCCGCTCCCTCGACCGTGCTCTTCATCTTTTTGAGCTCTTCGAGTTCCATGGAGCGGTTGACCTCGGCCTTGACATCAGACACATAGCGCTGCGCCTTGCCCAGCAGGGTGCCGATGGTGCGCGCCACACGCGGCAGCTTCTCCGGCCCGATGACGATCAACGCCACCGCGCCGATGAGCGCCATCTTGGAAAGACCCAGATCGATCATGCCGGACTACCTGGCACCGATCAGGACTTGGGCTTGGCTTCGACGTCGATGGTGTTCTTGTCGGCGGCCGGCGCAGCAGCGGCATTGGCGACCTGCTGGGGGGGTGCGGCCGCCTTGTCTTCGCTGGCGGAACCGTCCTTCATGCCGTCCTTGAAGCCCTTGACGGCGCCACCCAGGTCGCTGCCCAGGTTCTTGAGCTTCTTGGTGCCGAACACCATGACCACGATCAGCAGCACGATCAGCCAGTGCCAGATGGAAAAGGTACCCATGTTTCTCTCCTAAGGAATGGTGGATTTTAATCCCCGCGCCGCCGACCAGACGGCGCCACGGGAAATTCAGCCCTTGAGCCAGGGGCGGGGGCCGCCGATCACATGGATGTGCAGGTGGTGGACTTCCTGGCCGCCGTCGCCCCCCGTGTTGCAGACAATGCGAAATCCCCCCTCCGGGTAGGGCCTGCAGCCTTCCTGGGCCGCCAGCTTGGGCGCCAGGGCCATCATGTGCCCCAGCAGGGCGGCATGCTCCGGACCCACCTGGGCCATGGACGGGATATGCCGCCTGGGGATGAGCAGGAAATGCACCGGCGCCCAGGGGTTGATGTCGTGGAAGGCATAGACCTGCTCGTCCTCGTAGACCTTCTTCGAGGGGATTTTCCCGGCCGCGATCTTGCAGAAGATGCAGTTGGGGTCGCTGTGTGTCACGTCCGTCATTGCGCAAACTCCATGGGCTGACGCTGGTTCATGGCCGCCATGCCCCGCACGATGCGGTAGAGGAACCAGACCGAAATGCAGAGCCAGGCCAGCCAGCCCGGCAGCACGAAAAGTAGCCAGAGCGGGGCCGTCACAAGGTAGAGCGCCCCGGCGATCAGAACCGTACGGATGCGCCAGCGGAAATGCGAAGCCTGCCAGGTGCCGGCCGCAGCCGGTCGCTGGATGGCGTCGATGACGAGCGCCACGATCAGCAGCAAGGGACTGACCTGCCCACCGGGGATCAATGCCGCCACGGCCACGATCAGGTGCAGCACATAGCTGACCGTGCCCCAGACCGTCAAGCTGTGCAGACGCTCGTCCTGCGCCACGGTCACGATGCGCCGCCCTCGCGCGCCAGCGCCTTGCGCAACGCCTTTTCCTCGATGCCGCTGGTGCCCTCGCGGCGCTCCAACTCGGCGATCACATCGGCCGGCTTCAGGCCGTAGTGCGCGAGCGCGATCATGCAGTGGAACCAGAGATCGGCCACCTCGCCCACGATCTTGCTGCGTTCGCCGCCGTGGTCGGCATCCTTGGCGGCCATGACCACCTCGGTCGCCTCCTCGCCCACCTTCTTGAGAAAGGCATCAGGTCCTTTGTGCAGGAGGCGAGCGACATAGCTTTTCTCGGGGTCGCCGCCACGCGCGGGCAGGCGGCTTTCGATCACGGCCGCGAGGCGGGCCAGTGCGTCAGCAGAATTCACGGGCTCGGCCATGCTTTTCACTTGTAGATGGTTTCAGGGTCCTTGAGCACGGGGTCGACCGCCGTCCACACGCCGTCGCGCAGCACGCTGAAGAAGCAGCTGTGGCGACCCGTATGGCAGGCGATACCGGGCTCGTGGCCGAGCTGGGTAACGGTGAGCAACACCACATCGTTGTCGCAGTCCAACCGAATCTCGTGCACCGTCTGCACATGGCCCGACTCCTCGCCCTTGAACCACAGCTTGCCGCGGGAGCGGCTGTAGTAGACCGCACGGCCGAGCTCGGCCGTCTTCTGCAGGGCCTCGCGGTTCATCCAGGCGAACATCAGCACGTCCTTGCTGCCTTGTTCCTGGGCGATGACCGGCACCAGGCCCTGGGCATCCCATTTCACATCGTCGAGCCAGTTCATGCAGCGATTGTCCCGCGAATTCAATCGGTCTCGATCCGCACGGGGATACCGGCCTGCGCCATGCGCGTCTTGGCCTGGGCCACGGTGTATTCGCCGTAATGGAAGATGCTGGCGGCCAGCACGGCATCGGCCCCGCCCTTTTGCACACCGTCCACGAGGTGGTCGAGGTTGCCCACGCCGCCCGAGGCGATGACGGGCACATCCACTGCGTCACTGACCGCACGCGTGAGCGCCAAGTCAAAGCCGGACTTGGTGCCGTCACGGTCCATGCTGGTCAGCAGGATCTCGCCTGCGCCGTGCTCCGCCATCTGTTTGGCCCAGGCCACGGCGTCCAGCTCCGTATTCTTGCGGCCACCGTGGCTGTAGACATCCCAGCCCTCGCCGCGTGCCAGCACATCCTCACCGTAACGGCGCTTGGCGTCGATGGCCACCACGATGCACTGGGCGCCGTACTTGGCCGAGGCGTCGCGGATGACCTGCGGGTTGGCAATGGCCGCAGAGTTGAAGCTGGTCTTGTCGGCGCCGGCATTGAGCAGGCGCCGCACATCTTCGACGGTGCGCACGCCTCCGCCGACGGTCAAAGGAATGAAGACCTGGGAGGCCACGGCCTCGATGATGTGCAGGATCAGATCGCGCCCGTCGCTGGTCGCCGTGATGTCGAGGAAGGTCAGCTCGTCGGCGCCCTGCTCGTTGTAACGCGCGGCGATCTCCACCGGGTCGCCCGCGTCGCGCAGTTCGACGAAGTTCACGCCCTTGACGACGCGCCCGCCCGTCACGTCCAGGCAGGGGATGATACGTTTGGCCAGCATGGCGTGGATTGTAGGTCTCAGCGCGCGGTCAGGCGCTGCCAGCCCGACCACGCACCGCCGGCCGGCACTTGAATAGGCGCCAGCACCTGGGCTGCCTCGACGCAGAGCATGCGCAAGTGGCCATCGGCCGGCATATCGGCCAAGGTGGCGCACAGGGCCGCGCCCGGGTTCCAGACCACGGTCTGGCCCCAGGATGGGCTTTGCGCGATCTCCAGCGCCTGCCCTCGCTCGCGCAGGAGCAAAGGCCGCGGGGCGGCGGTGTAGACCCGGTCGAATTCACCGTCGAAACGCAGGGTTCCGGACGCCTGACCATGGTAGTCGCGCACCGCATCCCATTCGGCCTGGCCCTGCAGGCCCTCCAGCATGGCCTGACCTATGTCGTCCACGGCCAGATAACTGTGCAGCGCACCACTGAACGCCAGCGGCCGGGTGTCGGTGTTGCGCACGCTCAGCGTGATCTGCAGGCTGCCCGGGCTCAGATCCAGACGCAGGCGCGCCTCGAAAGCCTGCGGCCAATGGGCACGTGTGGCCTCGCTGTCCCGCAGGCACAGGGTGAGGCTCGCCGACTCGGCAGAGCACACAGGCGGGCCATCCATCTCCCAGGGCAGATTGCGCGCGAAGCCGTGCTTGGGCAGCGGACCGCGCTGGTTGAACTGGGGAAAGCAGACGGGCACGCCGCCGCGGATGGCGGACTGGCAGTCGAATCGGGCCCGGGGGCTCAGGAAGAAGCGTTCTCGGCCGCCCGTAACCCAGGACACGGTGTGTGCGCCATGTTGCAGCACGCGCACCTGATCGCCCTGGGGCAGGCGCAGCACATGGGACGGCAGACCATGGAACAGCGCTCGGCTGTCCACCGCCTCAGCCATTGAGTTCGTCGGCGCGGATCTGGGCGGCTTCGAAATCAAGGTCGCCGGTGTAGATGGCGCGACCGCAGATCACGCCCTCGACACCCTCGCCCTCGACCGCGCACAGGGCCTCGATGTCGGCCATATTGCTCAGGCCGCCCGAGGCGATGACGGGAATGGTCAGGGCCTGGGCCAGCTTGACCGTCGCCTCGATGTTGATGCCCGAGAGCATGCCGTCGCGGCCGATGTCGGTGTAGATGATGGACTCGACCCCGTAGTCCTGGAACTTCTTGCCCAGGTCCACAACCTCGTGTCGGGTGAGCTTGCTCCACCCATCCGTGGCGACCTTGCCGTCCTTGGCGTCCAGGCCCACGATGATGTGGCCGCCAAAGGCTGTGCAGGCGTCCTGCAGAAAGCCCGGGTTCTTGACCGCTGCAGTGCCGATGATGACGTAGCGCAGGCCGGCGTCCAGATAGCGCTCGATGGTGTCCAGGTCACGGATGCCGCCGCCGAGCTGCACGTCGATCTCACTGCCCACTTCCTTGAGGATGCTACGGATGGCCTGCTCGTTCTTGGGGTGTCCCGCAAAGGCGCCGTTGAGATCCACGAGGTGCAGGCGGCGCGCACCCTTGTCCACCCACTTGCGGGCCATCTGGGCCGGGTCCTCGCCGAAGGTGGTGGACTGGTCCATATCGCCCTGCTTGAGGCGCACACAGTGACCGTCTTTCAGATCAATCGCAGGAATGAGAAGCATGATGCGGGAACGCGTTCAGTCCGAGCCGAAAGGTCAGGGATTCCAGTGGAGGAAGTTGCGGTAGAGAGCCAGGCCGTGGGCAGCACTTTTCTCTGGGTGGAATTGTGTCGCGAAAATATTATCTCGTGCAATGGCTGCCGTGAAGCGGGCCCCATAATCGGCCTCGCCCGCGCTGTGGCGTGCATCCGACGGTCGCGCATAGTAGCTGTGCACGAAATAGAAGTAGCTGCCATCGGGCACACCAGCCCAGACCGGGTGGCGTCCGGCGCCATGGTCCATCTGCTGCACGCGATTCCAGCCCATCTGTGGCACCTTGTAGCGGCTGCCGTCCGCCTGGGTGCGTCCCGCGAGATCGAACTTGATCACCTGCCCCGGGATCAGCCCCAGGCCCGGCGTGTCGCCCTCGGCGCTGTGGTCCAGCATCATCTGCATGCCCACGCAGACACCGAACAGGGGCTTGCTGGCCGCCGCTTCGAGCACGGCCTCCTGCATGCCCGAATCACGCAGCTCGCGCATGCAATCGGGCATGGCGCCCTGGCCCGGCAGCACCACACGGGCTGCGGCGCGCACCTCTTCGGGGCGCTGGGTGATGAGCACATGCCAGCCACTGCCCGCAGCAGCAGCCTGCACGGCCTGCGAGACCGAGCGCAGATTGCCCATACCGTAGTCGACGACGGCAACCGTCCGGGCCGGAAGTCCAGCAGTGGTCATGGGCTTAGAGCGAACCTTTGGTCGAGGGAATCACCCCAATGGAGCGCGGGTCGATCTCCAGCGCAGCGCGCAGGGCGCGGCCAAAGGCCTTGAACACGGTCTCGGCCTGGTGATGCGCGTTCTCGCCCTTGAGGTTGTCGATGTGCAGGGTAACGAAGGCGTGATTCACGAAGCCCTGGAAGAACTCGTAGGTCAACTGGGTGTCGAAGGCGCCGATCATGCCGCTCTTGAACGGCACGTGCATGTCCAGCCCCGGACGACCCGAGAAATCGACCACCACGCGCGACAGCGCCTCATCGAGCGGCACATAGGCGTGGCCATAGCGGCGTATGCCCTTCTTGTCGCCCACGGCCTTGGCCACGGCCTGGCCCAGGGTGATGCCCACGTCTTCCACCGTGTGGTGGCCGTCGATGTGCAGATCGCCCTTGGCCTGAATGTCCAGGTCGATCAGGCCATGACGCGCGATCTGGTCCAGCATGTGGTCGAAGAAGCCGATGCCGGTGGACAGGCGCGAGACGCCCGTGCCGTCGAGGTTGACTTTGATCGTGATCTGGGTCTCGGCAGTGTTGCGAGAGACTTCGGCGGTGCGTGCAGTGCTCATAAGGATTCTTTCAAGGCGGCCAGCATGAGCTGGTTTTCCTGCGGGGTACCCACGGTCAGGCGCAGGCAGTTGGCCAGCAGCGGATGCAGTTTGGACACATTCTTGACCAAGACCTTGCGCGCCTTCATGCCCTCGAAGGTTTTCCCAGCGTCCGCCACGCGTATCAGGATCATGTTGGCGTCGCTGTTCCAGACCCGGACCTCGGGCAGCGCCTTCAGCGCTTCCAAAAGCATAGCACGCTGGACCTGAATCTCTGCGGCCTGGGCAGCAAAGACGTCGGCGTGTTCGAGCGCGAACAACGCGCACTCGTAGTTCAGCACGCTGACGTTGTAGGGCGGGCGCACCTTGTCCACCTCGGCGATCAGCTCGGCCGGGCCCATCATGTAGCCTAGCCGCACACCCGCCAGACCGAACTTGGACAGCGTGCGCATCAGCAGTACGTGGCGGTTGGCAGCGGGGTTGGCGCGGATGCGGTCTATCCAGCTGCGCGAGGCAAAGGGCTGGTAGGCCTCGTCCATCACGACCAGGCCGCCCTGCTCGCCCACGGCGGCAATGATCTTCTCGATCGCCGTGTCATTCCAGAGATTGGCTGTGGGGTTGTTCGGGTAGGCGATATAGGTGATCGTGGGCTTGTGCCGCGCGATCGCACCCAGCATGGCGGTGACGTCGAGCTCGAACTCGGCCGTCAGGGGCACACCATGGAAGGCCAGGCCCTGGAGCTGCGCGCTCATGGCGTACATCACAAATCCGGGCACAGGCGCCAGGATGGAAGCGCCGGGCACATCGCAGGCCATGGCCAGCAGGGAGATCAGCTCGTCGGAGCCGTTACCGAGCATCAAGGCGTAGCCCTCGGGCATGCCCGCATAGGCTGCCAGCGCGGCACGCAGATCTTCCACACGGCCATCGGGATAGCGGTTCAGGGCCAGACGGCCCAGGCGCTGGCCCAGCGCAGCCTGCAGCTCAGACGGCAGGCTGTAGGGGTTCTCCATGGCATCGAGCTTGACCATGCCGGCCGATGCCTGCACGGCGTAGGCCGACATACCCTGGACGTCCTGGCGGATCAGGCCTTTGAGCCTGGGATCGAGTGCGGTCATAGCTTGCGGTTTTTCAGGCGCATCTCGGCGGCGCGCGCATGGGCCTGCAGGCCCTCGCCATGGGCCAGCACGGAGGCAATCCGCCCCAGGGTCTGGGCGCCGGCCTCGCTGACCTCGATCAGGCTGCTGCGCTTCTGGAAGTCGTACACGCCCAGCGGCGAGGAGAAACGCGCCGTGCCCGAAGTGGGCAACACGTGGTTGGGGCCGGCGCAGTAGTCGCCCAGCGATTCGCTGGTGTAGGCACCCAGGAAGATGGCGCCGGCGTGCTTGAGCAGCGGCTCCCACCGCTGCGGATCACGGCTCGACACCTCCAGGTGCTCGGGCGCGATGCGGTTGCTGATGGCGCAGGCCTCTTCCATGCTGCGGGTGTGGATCAGCGCGCCACGGCCCGTGAGCGACTTGGCGATGATCTCGGCCCGCGGCATCTCGTTCAACAAGCGATCGATCTCGCGCTGCACGGCGTCGATATAGGCGGCATCGGGGCAGAGCAGGATGCTCTGCGCGAGCTCGTCGTGTTCGGCCTGGCTGAACAGGTCCATGGCCACCCAGTCGGCCGGCGTGCTGCCATCGGCCAACACCAGGATCTCACTCGGGCCGGCAATCATGTCGATGCCGACCTTGCCAAACACGTGCTTCTTGGCGCTGGCCACATAGGCATTGCCGGGGCCCGTGATCTTGTCGACGCCAGGCACGGTGGCTGTGCCGTAAGCCAGAGCCGCTACGGCCTGGGCACCGCCGATGGTAAAGGCGCGCGTCACGCCAGCCACGTAGGCAGCAGCGAGTACAAGTTCATTGCGTTCCCCGCGCGTGGCCGTGGCCGCACCGCTGCCGCCGGTAGCCACGCTGCCACGGACAGGCGTGGGCACGACCATGATGATCTCGGAAACACCGGCCACATGTGCTGGCACCGCATTCATGATGAGGCTAGAGGGATAGGCCGCTTTGCCGCCCGGCACATAGATGCCCACGCGATCCAGCGGCGTGACCTTCTGGCCCAGCAGGGTGCCGTCGGCGTCGCGGTAACTCCAGCTCTCACCACTCGCGCGCTTCTGCGCTTCGTGATAGCTGCGTACGCGCTGCGCGGCGGCCTGCAGGGCCTCGCGCTGCGCTTGCGGCAGGCCATCGAATGCTTGTTTGAAGTCGGCCTGCGTCAGCTCCAGTTCAGCCATGGAAGCCGCCTGCACGCCGTCGAAGCGCGCGGTGTACTCCAGCACCGCCGCGTCGCCACGCTGCTGCACATCGGCCAGTATTTCGGCCACGCGCTGCTCGATGGCGGCATCGGTCTCACCCGACCAGTGCAGCCGCTCCTTGAAGCGCGCTTCGAAATCGGTTTGCGCGGTCGACAGGCGCAGGGGCGCAGCCTTGAAGCTCATGCCGTGGCCTCCAGAGCCTTACCGAAGGCGTCGATGATCTGGCGCATGGGTTCGCGCTTGAGCTTGAGCGCGGCCTGGTTGACAACCAAGCGCGAGGAGATGTCCATGATGCGCTCGACCTCGACCAGCTGGTTGGCCTTGAGCGTATTGCCCGTGGAGACCAGGTCCACGATGGCGTCGGCCAGCCCGGTCAGCGGGGCCAGCTCCATGCTGCCGTAAAGCTTGATCAGGTCCACGTGCACGCCTTTGGCGGCGAAAAAATCACGCGCGATCGCCACGTACTTGGTGGCCACGCGCAGGCGCGCGCCCTGGCGTACGGCGGCGGCATAGTCGTAGCCTTCGCGCACAGCCACACTGACGCGACACTTGGCTATTCTCAGGTCCAGCGGCTGGTACAGGCCCTCATTGCCATGCTCGATCAATGTGTCCAGACCGGTGATGCCCAAGTCGGCACCGCCATACTGCACATAAGTGGGCACATCGGTGGCGCGCACAAGCACCACCCTTACATCGGGCTGGTTGGTGGCCAGGATGAGCTTGCGGGTCTTCTCGGGATCGTCCAGCACCTCGATACCGGCCGCCTGGAGCAGGGGCAGGGTCTCGTCGAAGATGCGGCCTTTGGAAAGAGCGAGGGTGATCATGGCGGGCTTTCAGGGCCTCGATTTTCTCATGCCGGACGCCCATGTCCGGCCCTGGGGAAGCAAAAGCCCCGCAGCCCATTCCGCACGGGACCGGCCGACAGGACTTATTTGATGCGCTCGATGTCCGCCCCGATGGCCGCCAGCTTGGCCTCCATGCGGTCGTAGCCCCTATCGAGGTGATAGATGCGGTCCACCACGGTCTCGCCCTGGGCCACGAGGCCGGCGATGACCAGGCTGGCCGAGGCCCGCAGGTCCGTGGCCATGACGGTCGCCCCCGAGAGCTGCTCCACGCCCTCGACCACGGCCACCTTGCCATCGATCTGGATCTTCGCCCCGAGGCGTACCAGTTCGTTGACGTGCATGTAGCGGTTCTCGAAGATGGTCTCGGTCACCTTGGCCGTGCCTTGGGCGATGCAGTTGAGCGCCATGAACTGGGCCTGCATGTCGGTGGGGAAGCCCGGGTATTCGGTGGTACGGAAGCTCTGCGCCTGCAGACGGCCTTGGGACTGCACACGGATGCCGTCGGGCAAGGCCGTCACCGTCGCGCCGGCCGCGACCAGCTTTTCGATCACCGCGTCCAGGTGGTCGGCGCGGCCATGCTTGAGCGTCACATCACCACCCGTCGCCGCCACGGCGCAGAGGAAGGTGCCAGCCTCGATGCGATCGGCCACCACGCGGTGGTCACAACCGTGCAGGGCCTCCACGCCCTGAATGCGGATGCGGCTCGTGCCATGGCCCTCGATCTTCGCGCCCATCTGAATGAGCATTTCGGCCAGATCAGGGATCTCGGGCTCCTGCGCAGCGTTTTCCAGGATGGTCTCGCCCTCGGCCAGCGTCGCGGCCATGAGCAGGTTCTCGGTGCCCGTCACAGTGACCATGTCGGTTGTGATGCGTGCGCCCTTCAGGCGTTTCTGACCCTTGGGCAGCTTGGCCAGGATGTAGCCGTGCTCGACCTTGATGTCCGCACCCATGGCCTGCAGGCCCTTGATGTGCTGGTCCACGGGCCGCGAACCGATGGCACAGCCACCGGGCAAGGACACCGTGGCTTCGCCAAAGCGCGCCAGCAACGGCCCCAGGGCCAGCACCGAGGCGCGCATGGTCTTGACCAGTTCGTAGGGGGCTTCGGGGCTGCTGAGTTTGGCGGCGTCGATGCGCACCGTGCCGTCCTGGCCCTGCTCCACGGTCACGCCCATGTTGCGGATCAGCTTGAGCATGGTGGCCACGTCCTGCAGGCGCGGCACATTGCGCAGCGTGACGGGCTGCTCGCTCAGCAGGGCCGCGCAGAGTTCGGGCAGCGCCGCGTTCTTGGCACCGGAAACCAGCACCTCGCCGCGCAGCTCGCGCCCGCCACGGATCAGCAGTTTGTCCATCTGTGTTTACTTCGCTTGCGCCGCCCACTCAGCCGGCGTGTAGGTTTTCATGGAGAGGGCGTGCACCTCGTCGGTGTGCATCTTCTGTCCCAGCGTGGCATAGACCCGCTGATGGCGCTGAATGGCGCGCTTGCCCTCGAACTCAGGTGACACGATGGTCGCATACCAGTGGCGGCCGTCGCCGGTCAGCTCAATGTGGTCGCATGGGAGGCCAGCGGCGATGAGTGCCTGGAGCTGTTCTGCCGTCATGTCTTACCCCCGAATCTTGTAGCCAATACGCAGCAGGCGCACGGCCAGCCCGCCCACGGCCAGCAGGGCCGTGACGACGATCACCAGGCTGAGCCAGGGCGAGACGTCGCTGACACCGAAGAAGCCGTAGCGGAAACCGTCGATCATGTAGAAAAACGGATTGAGATGACTCACACCCTGCCAGAAGGCCGGCAGCGAGTGGATGGAATAGAACACACCGCTGAGAAAGGTCATGGGCATGATGAGGAAGTTCTGGAAGGCCGCGAGCTGGTCGAACTTCTCGGCCCACAGCCCCGCAATCAGGCCCAGCGTACCCAGCAGGGCCGCGCCCAGGATGGCGAACAGCAGCACCCATAGCGGCGAGACCACCGTCAGCTGCGTGAACCACACCGTGGCCAGCAGCACACCCGAACCCACCACCAGGCCACGCAGTACCGAGGAACCCACGTAGGCGAAGAACCAGGCCCAGTGCGACAGCGGCGTGAGCAGCAGGAAGACCAGGTTGCCCATGATCTTGCTCTGGATCAGCGAGGAGGAGCTGTTGGCAAAGGCGTTCTGCAGCAAGCTCATCATCACCAGGCCGGGAATCAGGAAAGCGGTGTAGCTGATGCGGTCATAGACCTTGACGTGGTCTTCGAGCACATGGCCGAAGATCAGCAGGTAGAGCACGGCGGTGAGCACAGGCGCGGCGATGGTCTGGAAGCTAACCTTCCAGAAGCGCAGCACCTCCTTGTAGAGCAGGGTCTGCCAGCCGTTCATTGCTTGCCCCCCATGACCTCGAGGAACACGTCTTCGAGATCGGCCTTGGTGATCTCCACATCATCAACGGTCACGCCGGACTCCCTGACCGCTGCCAGATAGCGCTCGATCTCTCGCGCGTCATGCGCGGGGAACTGGACCACACGCCCGGTCACGCGCGCGCGCGCGGCCAGCTCGCCTGGCAGTTCGCCTGTAATCTTCATGCGCAGCACATGGCTGGACGCGGCCTTGAGCAGCTCGCTGGTACGTTCCAGCGCCACCACCTTGCCGGTCTTGAGCATGGCGATGCGGTTGCACAGGGCCTCGGCCTCTTCGAGGTAGTGCGTGGTCAGCAGCACGGTGTGGCCCTGCTTGTTGAGCTTGGACACAAAGGCCCAGAGTGTCTGGCGCAGCTCCACGTCGACACCCGCCGTGGGTTCGTCCAGCACGATGACGGGTGGCTTATGCACCAGGGCCTGGGCCACGAGCACACGGCGTTTCATGCCCCCCGAGAGCTGGCGCATATTGGCGCTGGCCTTGTCGGCCAGGCCCAGACTTTCGAGCAGCTCGTCGATCCAGGCCTCGTTGTTCTTCACACCGAAGTAGCCGGACTGGATGCGCAAGGTCTCGCGCACATTGAAGAAGGGGTCGAAGACCAGCTCCTGCGGCACCACACCGAGCTGCTGGCGCGCTCGGGCGTAGTCGGCCTGCACATCGTGACCCAGCACGGACACGCGGCCGCTGCTGGCGCGCACCAGACCGGCCAGGATGCTGATCAGGGTGGTCTTGCCGGCACCGTTAGGGCCCAGCAGGCCGAAGAATTCGCCCTCTTCGATGTCGAGGCTGACATCGTCAAGTGCGGCAAAAGTGGCGCCCTTGGGACCGCGGGCCAGCGGGTAGTGTCGGGTGACCGACTGTAAGGAGATGGCGGGCATGGAAGTCCGCCATTTTAGCGGGCTACCCGCAGCCCTGCAGGCGCCGCTCAGGCAGGCAGCAGGAGGCCGTCCACACCATAGAGGCGGGCCAGATCGGTCAAGCGCGCGCTGAGATGGCGAATTTCAAAGCCCTTGCCGCGCGCCAGACTGGCACGCCGGAACTCCAGCAGCACCGACAGGGCCGAAGAGTCGAAGCGCTGCAAGGAGGCGGCGTCCACCACCACGGCGGCGCCATTCTGCGAGGGCAAGCCCTGCACCAGCATGCGCAGACAGGCCGCAGCCTGCTTGTGGGTCAACTCGGAAGGCAGCACCAGCATGGCTCAGGCCTTCTTGGCGTTGGACTTGTTGCGCTCGACCAGCGAGGCGATCAGGCCGTCGATGCCCTTGGCATTGACCTCCTGAGCAAACTGGCTGCGGTAGGTCTCGACCAGCCACACGCCCATGACGTTGAGGTTGTAGATCTTCCAGCCGCGGCCTTCGCCGGGCGTCTTCTCCAGCCGGTAGTCGAGCTGGATGGGCTCGGGATTGCCCTGGCCGCGCACCTCGGTGCGCACCACGACTTCCTTGTCCTCGGGGGCAGTACGCATGGGCTTGGCCGTGACGGTCATGTCATTGACCTGGGCCAGGGCGCCCGCGTAGGTGCGTACGAGCAGGATCTTGTACTCCTCCTGCAGGCGCTTGCGCTGCTCGGGCGTGGCTTGGCGCCAGCCGGGGCCGACCGAGGCCGCGGTCATACGCTGGAAGTTGACGTTGGGCATGATCTTGCTGTCGACCAGCGCGATGATGCGGTCGACGTTGCCCGCCTTGATGGCCGGGTCGGCCTTGATGCTGTCGAGCACCTCGGTCGAGAGCTTGAGGATCATGGCGTCGGCCGCGTCGTCGGCAGCCCGCGCAGGCAAGAGGGCCTGAACGAGAACGATCAGCCCCGTGGTGCTGGCCGCCAGCAGGCGGTGGAACAGACGTCGATGCATGGTGAATTCACTCCTCTTGCAACGCAGCCGCCAGGCTGCCTTTACTCAACGCGGCCAGAAGACATCCGGCCGACAGGCCCGACCCTACTTGGCTGGTTCGGGTTCGGCCTCGTAGTCCTCTTCGATCATCGGCTCTTCCGGCGGATTCCCGTCGTAGACCAGGTTGCGACGATGCTGCAGGTAGGCATCGCGCAGAAAAGTATATTTGTCGAGCGCGGCCTCTTCAAGCAGGCCCTCCTGCTTGAGCAGGCCGGCCCGCACGTGCACCACGCGCGTCGCCGTCAGCGTATTGCGCACGGGAACATCCTCGATCTGAGACAGCAGGTTGCCCTTGAAGTCCACCGGCAAGGCCGCCGTGTCCCGCACGGTCGAGGGGCCCAGCAGGGGCAGCACCACATACGGACCGGCGCCGACACCCCAGTAACCCAGGGTCTGGCCGAAGTCTTCGCTGTGGCGCGGGATCTGCATCTCGCTGGCCACGTCGAGCACGCCGCCCAGGCCCATCAGGGTGTTGACCCAGAAGCGCGTGAAGCTCTCGGCCGCTGCCTGCCCCTTGAGCTGCAGCACGCTGTTGACCGTGGTCCAGGCGTCGCCCAGGTTGCCAAAGAAGTTGCCCACACCCTTGCGCATCATCTCGGGCACGGTGTCCTGGTAGGCCGTGGCAACGGGCTTGAGCACCGCGCGGTCAACGGCATCGTTGAACTTGTAGACGCCACGGTTCCAGGGCTCCAGCGGGTCCGCTGGATTAGCCTGTGGGCCGGTGGCGCAACCGGTCAGCAGTACGCCAAGCGCAAGCGCGCACAGGCGCAGGGCGCTGGTGCGCCACATCCATGAAACGCCGAGCTTCATTTCTTGGCGGCGCCTTCCTCTGACTTGCTGTAGAGGAACTGTCCGATCAGGTTTTCGAGCACGATGGCCGACTGCGTGCTCGAGATCACATCACCCGCTGCCAGCAGCTTCTCGTCGGCACCGGCCTCGATGCCGATGTACTGGTCCCCCAGCAGACCACTGGTCAGGATCTTGAGCGAGCTGTCCTTGGGAAACTTGTAGCGGCTTTCCATGGACAGGACCACGCGCGCCTGGAAGGTCTTGTCGTCGAACGTGATGGACTCGATGCGGCCCACCACCACACCGCTGCTCTTGACGGCCGCCTTGGGCTTGAGGCCGCCGATGTTGTCGAAGCGCGCCTCGACCCGGTAGGTGGACTGGAAGCTCAGGTTGAGCAGATTGGCCGCCTGCAGGGCCAGGAACAGGATGGCCGCCGCACCGATCAGCACGAACAGACCGACCCACACATCATTCTTTGAGCGTTGCACCACACTCTCCTTAAATACTGAACATCAGGGCTGTCAGGACGAAGTCCAGGCCCAACACCAGGAGCGAAGCCATCACCACCGTCCGGGTGGTGGCACTGGACACCCCCTCGGGCGTCGCCTGCGCCTCGTACCCCTGATAGAGGGCGACAAAGGTCACGGTCAGACCAAACACCAGGCTCTTCACGATGCCGTTGCCGACATCTTTCCAGACATCGACCCCGCCTTGCATCTGGCTCCAGAAGGCGCCGCCGTCCACACCGATCATCACCACGCCCACAAACCAGCCACCAAGTATGCCCACGGCGCTAAAGACCGCAGCCAGCAGGGGCATGGCAATCACGCCGCCCCAGAAACGCGGCGCCAGGATGCGACGCACCGGATCGACGGCCATCATCTCCATGGCACTGAGCTGCTCCCCCGCCTTCATGAGGCCGATCTCGGCCGTCAGCGAGGTACCGGCACGGCCTGCGAACAGCAGGGCCGCCACCACGGGGCCCAGCTCGCGCACCAGGCTCAGGGCCACGAGCAGGCCCAGGGCCTCGGAGGAGCCATATCGCTGCAGCGTGTAGTAACCCTGAAGCCCGAGCACAAAGCCCACGAACAAGCCCGAGACCAAGATGATGGCCAGCGAATGGTTGCCCAGAAAGTGGATCTGGTCACGTACCAGACCGAAGCGCTTGAAGGTCGGCCCCGCCAGCCGCAACAGGCGCAGGAAAAGATGCGTGGCATGGCCGATGTCGACCAGCTTGCGGCGCACGGCATAACCCACGTCGGAAGGGCGCCACCAGCTCATGAGGACACCTCGCCGAAATCCTGCTCCACGGTCGGGCCGGGGTAATGGAACTGCACCGGCCCCTCGGCCTGGGCCTGCACAAACTGCTGCACCAAGGGATCGGTGGAGCGCTTAACTTCATCCGGCGTGCCCTGGGCCGCGATGCGGCCGTTGGCCAGGATGACCACCTGATCCGCGATCAGGAAGGTTTCTTCCAGATCGTGCGAGACCACGATGCTGGTCACGCCCAGGCTGTCGTTGAGACGGCGGATCAGCTGCGCGGCCGTGCCCAGCGAGATGGGATCCAGACCGGCAAAAGGCTCGTCGTACATGATGAGCTCAGGGTCCAGCACAATGGCACGCGCCAGCGCCACACGCCTTGCCATGCCGCCGGACACCTGGCTGGGCATGAGATCGCGCGCACCGCGCAGGCCCACGGCGTTGAGCTTCATGAGCACAAGGTGACGGATCAACTCCTCGGTCAGATCGGTGTGCTCGCGCAGGGGGAAGGCTACGTTCTCGTAGACGCTGAGGTCGGCGAACAGGGCACCGAACTGGAACAGCATGCCCATGCGACGACGTGCTTCGTAGAGCTGCGTGTGATCCATGGTCGTCACATCCTGGCCGTCGAACAGCACCTGCCCCTGCTGGGCGCGGTACTGACCGCCGATCAGGCGCAAGACCGTGGTCTTGCCGCCGCCCGAAGCGCCCATGAGTGCCGTCACCTTGCCACGCGGCACAGTGAGGCTGATGTCGTCGAGGATGACCCGGTCGCCGTAACCGAAGGTCACGTTGCGCAGCTCGACCAGAGATGTATCAGATGATGCAGTCATGAAAAATGCAAAAGCCGGTGAGGTCCGGCTTTTGCATCATAAGGCATCGAGCGTCACGTCCCTGTCAACGGTGGCTTTACAGGGTAAGGCTCCGTGAGGGTTCAGCGCGGCAATGCGCTGGTGCCCATGAGGAACTCATCCACCGCTCGGGCCGCCTGGCGACCCTCACGGATCGCCCACACCACCAACGACTGACCGCGACGGATATCGCCTGCCGCGAAGACCTTGGCGGCGTTGGTCGCATACCCCCCGGTGAAGTCCGTGCTGGCCTTGGCATTGCCGCGGCCATCCTTGTCAACGCCAAAGGCGTCGAGGATGGTGGCTACCGGGCTCACAAAACCCATGGCCAGCAGCACGAGGTCGGCCTTGTATTCCTTCTCGGTGCCCGGGATCTCGACGAACTTGCCGTCCTTGAACTCCACGTGCACGGTCTTGAGGCCCGTGACCTTGCCGTCCTTGCCGATGAACTCCTTGGTCGAGATCGCGAACTCGCGCTGGCAGCCTTCTTCATGGCTGGAGCTGGTGCGCAGCTTGAGCGGCCAGTAGGGCCAGACCAGGGGCTTGTTCTCCTGCTCGGGAGGTTGCGGCATGACCTCGAACTGGGTCACGCTGGCTGCACCGTGGCGGTTGCTCGTGCCCACGCAGTCCGAGCCCGTGTCGCCGCCACCGATCACGATGACGTGCTTGCCCGTGGCCATGATCTGGTCCTTGACCTTGCCGCCCGCGTTGACGCGATTCTGCATGGGCAGGAATTCCATCGCGAAGTGGATGCCATCGAGCTCCCGGCCCGGCACCGGCAGATCGCGCGACTGCTCGGCACCGCCGGCCAGCAGGACGGCGTCGAAGTCCTTCTTGAGCTGCTCGGGGCTGACCGTGTCCTTGGCCCAGTTGGTGACCTTGGAGCCCTTGGGCAGCTCGCCGACGATGGTATTGGTCTTGAAGACCACGCCCTCGGCTTCCATCTGCTTGACCCGACGGTCGATGTGGCCCTTATCGAACTTGAAGTCCGGAATGCCGAAGCGCAGCAGGCCACCGATGGTGTCGTTCTTCTCGTACACGGTCACGGCGTGGCCGGCACGCGCCAGCTGCTGGGCCGCGGCCATACCGGCCGGACCGGAGCCGACGATGGCCACTTTCTTGCCGGTCTTCACGGCAGCCGGTTGCGGCTTGACCCAACCCTGCTCCCAGGCCTTGTCGATGATGGCGTGCTCGATGGACTTGATGCCCACCGCATCGTCATTGATGTTCAACGTGCAGGCCGCCTCGCAGGGAGCGGGGCAGACCCGGCCCGTGAAGTCCGGGAAGTTGTTGGTGCTGTGCAGCACCTCGATCGCGTTCTTCCAGTCGCCCTGGTAGACCAGATCGTTGAAGTCCGGAATGATGTTGTTGACCGGACAGCCACTGTTGCAGAAGGGCGTGCCGCAATCCATGCAGCGCGCGCCCTGGACCTTGGCCTGCTCGTCGGTCAGGCCGATCACGAATTCCTTGTAGTTCTTGACGCGCTTGGCGACGGGCTCGTAGCCCTCTTCCAGGCGCTCGTACTCCATGAAGCCGGTGACTTTACCCATGATGTGTTCCTGATTTCTACTTGGTCAGTTGGGGTCAGAGCAGACTTGCTGCGCAAGTCCTGATCCGACCCACAAAGTCATTACTTAGCCGGAGCGGCTTCTTTCTTCGCCGTGGCCTTGGCCGGCGCAGCAGCAGCCTTCCTGGCGTTGATCTCGCCCAGGGCGCGCTTGTATTCGTTCGGGAACACCTTCACGAACTTGGCGCGGGCCTCGTTCCAATGGTCGAGCAGCTCGCGCGCGCGCTTGCTGCCAGTCCAGCGGTGGTGATCTTCGAGCAGTTTCTTGAGCTGGACCTCGTCGGTCTGGTCACGGTGCCAGATCGCGCGCGGCAGGGTCTTCTCCTGCTCGGCGGCGGGCAGCACCTTCTCCATCGAGACCATGGCGGTATTGCAGCGGCTGGCGAACTGGCCGTCTTCGTCGTAGACGTAGGCCACACCACCGCTCATGCCAGCGGCGAAGTTGCGGCCGGTCTTGCCCAGCACGGCGACGGTGCCACCGGTCATGTACTCGCAACCGTGGTCACCTGTGCCTTCCACCACCGCCGTGGCGCCCGAAAGGCGAACGGCAAAGCGCTCGCCAGCCACACCGCTGAAGAAGGCCTCACCCGTGGTGGCACCGTACATCACAGTGTTGCCCACGATGATGTTGCGCGTGGCTTCGCCGCGGAAGTCGATGCTCGGACGCACCACGATGCGGCCGCCCGACAGGCCCTTGCCCGTGTAGTCGTTGGCGTCGCCGATCAGGTACAGCGTGATGCCGCGCGCGAGGAAGGCACCAAAGGACTGGCCACCCGTACCCTCGAGTTGGATGCGCAGGGTGTCGTCGGGCAGGCCTTCGGGATGCACCTTGGTCAGCGCGCCCGAGAGCATGGCGCCCACTGAGCGGTTGACGTTGCGGGCCACTTCCATGAACTGGACCTTCTCGCCCTTCTCGATGGCCGCACGCGACTTTTCGATCAGCACACGGTCCAGGCTCTTCTCCAGGCCATGCTCCTGCTCGGCCACGTGGAAACGCGGCACGTCGGCGGGCACGACCGGCTGCGCGAACAGGCGGCTGAAGTCCAGGCCGCGCGCCTTCCAGTGCTCAATGCCCTTGCGCACGTCGAGCAGATCGGCACGACCGATCATGTCGTCGAACTTGCGGATGCCCAGCTGGGCCATGATCTGGCGCACTTCCTCGGCGACGAAGAAGAAGTAGTTCACCACGTGCTCAGGCTTGCCCGAGAACTTCTTGCGCAGAGTCGGGTCCTGCGTGGCCACGCCCACCGGGCAGGTGTTCAGGTGGCACTTGCGCATCATGATGCAGCCCTCGACAACCAGCGGCGCGGTGGCGAAACCAAACTCGTCAGCGCCCAGCAGCGCGCCGATGGCGACATCGCGGCCGGTCTTCATCTGGCCATCGGCCTGCACGCGGATGCGGCCGCGCAGGCGGTTGAGCACCAAGGTCTGCTGGGTTTCGGCCAGGCCGATTTCCCAGGGGCTGCCGGCGTGCTTGATGGACGACCAGGGCGAGGCACCCGTGCCGCCGTCATGGCCGGCGATCACCACGTGGTCGCTCTTGCACTTGGCCACGCCCGCGGCGATGGTGCCCACACCGATCTCGGACACCAGCTTGACGCTGATGCTGGCGTGCGGCGCCACGTTCTTCAGGTCGTGGATCAGCTGGGCCAAGTCCTCGATGGAATAGATGTCGTGGTGCGGCGGCGGGGAAATCAAACCCACGCCGGGCACCGAGTGGCGCAGCTTGCCGATGTAGTCGGACACCTTGCCGCCGGGCAGCTGGCCGCCTTCACCCGGCTTGGCGCCCTGGGCCATCTTGATCTGGATCTGGTCGGAGCTGGACAGGTACTCGGCCGTCACGCCGAAACGGCCCGAGGCCACCTGCTTGATCTTCGAGCGCAGCGAGTCGCCGTCCTGCAGCGGCAGATCCACCTCGACCTGCTCGGCACCGATCACGCTCTTGAGCGTCTCGCCCTTCTTGATCGGGATGCCCTTGAGCTCGTTGCGGTAACGCGCCGGGTCCTCGCCGCCTTCACCGGTGTTGCTCTTGCCGCCGATGCGGTTCATGGCGACGGCCAGCGTGGCGTGCGCCTCGGTCGAAATGGAACCCAGGGACATGGCGCCGGTGGCGAAACGCTTGACGATCTCGCTCGCCGGCTCGACCTCTTCCACGGGAATCGCCTTGGCGGGGTCGATCTTGAACTCGAACAGGCCGCGCAGCGTCAGGTGGCGCTTGCTCTGGTCGTTGATGATCTGCGCATATTCCTTGTAGGTGTTGAAGCTGTTGGCACGCGTGCTGTGCTGCAGCTTCGCAATGGCGTCGGGCGTCCACATGTGCTCTTCGCCGCGGGTACGCCAGGCGTATTCGCCGCCGGCATCCAGCATGGTGGCCAGCACCGGGTCGTTGCCATAAGCGGCCTTGTGCATACGGATGGCTTCCTCGGCCATCTCGAACACGCCGATGCCCTGCACGCGGCTGGGGGTGCCGGTGAAGTACTTGGCAATGGTCTCGCTGTTGATGCCGATGGCTTCGAACAGCTGGGCGCCACAGTAGGACATATAGGTCGACACGCCCATCTTGGACATGATCTTCGACAGGCCCTTGCCGATCGCCTTGATGTAGTTGTAGATGGCCTTGTCGGCGGAGAGATCCCCAGGCAAGTCCTGGTGCATCGCCGCCAAAGTTTCCATCGCCAGATAGGGGTGCACCGCCTCGGCGCCGTAGCCAGCCAGCACGGCGAAGTGATGCACCTCGCGTGCCGTGCCGGTCTCAACCACCAGGCCGGCCGAGGTACGCAGGCCCTCACGCACCAGGTGCTGGTGGATGGCCGACAGGGCCAGCAGCGCGGGAATGGCCACCTGGGTGGCGCTGATCGCGCGGTCGCTGATGATGAGGATGTTCTTGCCGCCCTTGATGGCGTCCACGGCCTCGGCACACAGCGACGCCAGCTTGGCTTCCACACCCTCACGGCCCCAGGCCAGCGGGTAGGTGATGTCCAGCGTGGCGCTGCGGAACTTGCCCTGGGTCGTGGCCTCGATGTTGCGCAGCTTGGCCATGTCCGAGAAGTCCAGGACGGGCTGGCTCACCTCGAGACGCATGGGCGGGTTGACCTGGTTGATGTCCAGCAGGTTGGGCTTGGGGCCGATGAACGACACCAGCGACATCACGATGGCTTCGCGGATCGGGTCGATCGGCGGGTTGGTCACCTGGGCGAACAGCTGCTTGAAGTAGTTGTACAGCGGCTTGTTCTTGTCGGACAGCACGGCCAGCGGGCTGTCGTTGCCCATGGAGCCGATGCCCTCTTCGCCGTTGACGGCCATGGGCGCCATCAGGAACTTTATGTCCTCCTGCGTCATGCCAAAAGCCTGCTGGCGGTCCAGCAGGCTGGCGGCCTCGGCCTTGGGCAGATCGGCAGCGCCGGTCTCGACGTCATCCAGCTTGATGCGCAGGTTCTCGATCCACTGCTTGTAGGGCTTGCTGTTGGCGAGGTTGGCCTTGAGCTCCTCGTCGTCGATCATGCGGCCCTGCTCCAGATCGATCAGGAACATCTTGCCGGGCTGCAGGCGCCACTTGCGCACGATCTTGTTCTCCGGCACCGGCAACACGCCGGACTCGGAGCCCATGATCACCAGATCGTCGTCGGTGACGCAGTAGCGCGAGGGACGCAGGCCGTTGCGGTCCAGTGTGGCACCGATCTGGCGGCCGTCGGTGAACACGATGGAGGCCGGGCCGTCCCAGGGCTCGAGCATGGCGGCGTGGTACTCATAGAAGGCCTTGCGGCGCTCGTCCATGGTGGTGTGCTGTTCCCAGGGCTCGGGAATCATCATCATCACGGCCTGGCTGATCGGGTAGCCGGCCATGGTCAGCAGCTCCAGGCAGTTGTCAAACGTGGCCGTGTCGGACTGGCTGGCGAAGCTGATGGGGTAGAGCTTTTGCAGGTCGTTGCCCAGCACGGGCGAGGACATCACGCCTTCGCGCGCCTTCATCCAGTTGTAATTGCCCTTGACGGTGTTGATTTCACCGTTGTGGGCGACATAACGGTAGGGGTGGGCCAGCGGCCACTCGGGGAAGGTGTTGGTGGAGAAGCGCTGGTGCACCAGACCCAGGGCAGAGACGCAACGCTTGTCTTGCAGGTCTAGGAAGTAAGTGCCCACCTGATCGGCCAGCAGCAGGCCCTTGTAGACCATGGTGCGGCTGGACATGCTGGGAACGTAGTATTCCTTGCTGTGCTTGAGCTGCAGGGCCTGGATGGCCGCGCTGGCCGTCTTGCGGATCACATAGAGCTTGCGCTCCAGCGCGTCCTGCACGATCACATCGCTGCCACGGCCGACAAAGACCTGGCGGATGATCGGCTCCTTCTCACGCACCGCGGGCGACATGGGCATCTCGCGGTTGACGGGCACGTCACGCCAGCCCAGCAGCACCTGGCCTTCGGCCTTGATCGCGCGCTCCATCTCCTGCTCACAGGCCAGACGCGAGGCGTGCTCCTTGGGCAGGAAGATCATGCCCACACCGTACTCACCGGGCGGCGGCAGCGTCACGCCCTGCTTGGCCATCTCTTCACGGTAAAGCGTGTCCGGCAACTGGATCAGGATGCCCGCACCGTCGCCCATGAGCTTGTCGGCACCGACCGCGCCGCGGTGGTCCAGGTTTTCGAGGATCTTGAGCGCGCCCTGGACGATCTCGTGGGTCTTGTGCCCTTTGATGTGCGCCACAAAGCCCACACCGCAAGCATCATGCTCGTTGGCACTCGAATACAAACCGTTTTCTTGCAGATGCTGAATCTCGGCAGCCGTGGTCATGGCGCACTCCTAAAATTTCACAAGGGTCGTAAGCATAGTGCAGCGCAGCACGTTTGACCAGAAATTTAATAGGGGTCAGATTCCAATAATCAATCAGCGATCTCAGGGGTGCAATTAATCGGGGACATGTTGAAACGATTGAAGCTACAGCCGAGCATGTGGCGGGGCTCCATCTCGCTTATCGGGTAGCAGGCCGCCCGGCCCTCGCTTTGCTGAGGCGGCGGTCCGTCTTTTTCTGCAGTTCCGCAATGAAGGCTGGGCTGCCCAGGGCCCAGCCCTTGAGCACCGAGTCGGTCAGCTCCTGCTGCTGCGCCGCCGACAAGCCCTCCTGCACCAGACGCGCGTACGCCGCCTCGCGTGCGAAAGGCGTATTGCCGAGCTCCCAGTACAGGGGGTGCGGACTGATCAGCCGGTCACTGCGCAAGCCTGCATAGTGGCCGTGGCTGGACCAGGCATAGTCGCGCGCCTGCCCCACCAAGCCTGCCCGCACGGGGTTCAGATCGATGTAGCACATGCAGGCCAGCAGGTAGCGCTCGGTCTCGACCAGCGTGGACTTGTATCGCCCTTCCCAGAGCGTGCCACTGCGGCCATGGCGGTCATTGAAAGAGCGCACGTAGCGCCGGCCCACAGCCTGCATCATGTGCGACAGGCCATCGGCCGTCTGCGGCGTGACCAGCAGGTGCAAGTGGTTGTCCATCAGCACATAGGCGTGGATGGCCACATCGTCCTGCCGCGCCTGCAGCTCCAGCAGGTCGAGCATTTGCTGGCGATCTGCCTGATCCAGAAAGATGGCTTGCCGGTTGTTGCCACGCTGGATGACGTGGTGCGGATAGCCGGGGACGCTGAGGCGGGGAAGTCGGGCCATGGTGATGCGGCGATGGAGTCCGCCGCATCATAGGCCTGTTCTGACCCCGATTCAGAGAACCGGATCCGTTCACATCTTGGGCGCCTTGGCCACGCGCACCTTGCCACTGGTGGTGATCAGGATCACGGCCTCGCCGGGCTCGAACACTTCCGTTCCTTTGCCCTGGACGATTGCGCGCCGCTCGCCGTTCTTGAGCTGCACCAGGAGTTCGTAAGCTTCTTCACGTGTGCCGGCGCGTTCGATCACATTGCCGGCCACCGCACCGGCGACCGCACCGACGATGCCGATGACCTGGGCCTCACGTTGCCCGCTGCCGGCACCATAGCCGGCAATGCCGCCCACCGCGCCACCAGCCGCTGCACCTACGCCCGACTGGCTGCCTTCGACCGTCACGGCACGCACGGACAGCACCACCGCGTCGACCACCGTCGACAGACGCTGCGCATCGCCGCGCTGGATCACGTCCGGGCTGCTGGTGGCACATCCGGCCAGCATCAGCGCCAGGCCCCACATCCAAAGTTTCTTCATGATTCAACCTTTATCAAAACGAGGCGCCTGAACCGCGCCGACTTTTCATGCAACGCCGGAGGATTCCGGCGGTTGACTCGCGGGCAGGCGGAAACGGGTTTGCAACAGGGCCTCCAGGCCGAACTGCGCCAGTATGTCCTGCAACCGCTGCGCTGCGGCGCGTTTGCGCTGCCCTGTGTAACGCGCCAGGATCAACTCGTTCTTGAGACTGTGCTCCCAGCCCACGAGTTCCGTCACGGTCACCTGGTAGCCCATGGCCTCCAGGTAAAGACAGCGCAGGACATTGGTGATCTGGCTGCCAAGCTCACGGGTGTGCAGGGGGTGGCGCCAGAGTTCGGCCAAGGGCGTGCGCGACAGGGATAGCGCCTTGCCCGCGTTCAGCGCACGTGCCACCTCGGCCTGGCAGCAGGGCACGAGCACCATGGCGCGCGCCTGCTTCTGCAGGCCGAAGGCGATGGCGTCGTCCGTGGCCGTGTCACAGGCGTGCAGGGCCGTGACGACATCGATGCGCTCCGGCAAGGCCTGCGACTGCATCGATTCGGCCACACTGAGGTTGAGGAAGCTCATGCGATCGAAGCCCAGGCGCTGCGCCAGCTCGCGCGACTTCTGCACCAGTTCCGCCCGGGTCTCGATGCCGTAGACCCGGCCGGCATTGCGCTGGCGGAAATAGAGGTCATAGACGATGAAACCCAGATAGGACTTGCCGGCGCCATGATCGGCCAGCGTGATACCTGGCCCTTCCTTCACCACAGGCTCGAGCAACTGCAGCACTTCCTCGATGAAGCGAAATAGGTGATACACCTGCTTGAGCTTGCGCCGACTGTCCTGGTTGAGCTTGCCTTCGCGCGTCAGGATGTGCAACGCCTGGAGCAGCTCGATCGATTGCCCTTCGCGCAGATCCAGCATGGTCGACACATCGTGTGCGGACTGCGCAGACGTTTTCTTCATGACGGGTCTCCCGGCGGCTCATCTTCGAGACGGCGTTCCAGCCCCAGGGCCTGCCAGCCGCTCAGCCCCAGCTCACGCAGGCGCTGCATATTGCGCTCGTAGATCATCTCAGCCTCAGGGAAAGCCTCGACCGCGCGGTCGATGCTGGCTTCGCGCAGGAGGTGCAGGGTCGGGTATGGCGCACGGTTGCTGTAGTTGGTGATGTCCTCAGGCGAGGTGCCCGCAAACTGGTACTGCGGATGAAAGCTGGCGATCTGCAGAACGCCCTGCAGGTCCAGGGCTTCCAGCAGCGCGTCGGCCTCGTCGAGAAAATCATTGAAATCAAGAAAATCGTTCAGGCACCAGGGCGCTATCAGCAGCGTCGTGTCCCGGGCCTCCGGATCCGCAGCCGCCAATGCCAGCAGCTCCAGCTGCAGTTGCTCGCGCAAAGTCCTCGACTCGCTCGCACCGCTCACGACCCAGTGGATCTGGCCTTTGACATGCACACTTTTCGCAAAGGGGCAGAGGTTGAGGCCGATCACCGCGCGTTCCAGCCAGGCCCGCATGTCCTGGCAGACAACATGGACTACCTCCGGTCTAACCTGGAGTGTCGAGCTCATGGCGGACTCCTGCGCCCCAGCTGCATGGCCAGCCACAAACCCGCCAGCGAACACAGGCCGGTCACGGCCCAGGTCCAGTGCCAGCCGCCCACGGCGCTGGCCACCCAGGCCACCAGGGGCGGACCGGCAAACTGGCCGATTGAGGCCCATTGCTGCATCCAGCCCACGGTGGTCGACACCGTGCCGTCGCCCGGTGCCAGGCGCACCGCCAGCGAAAACAAGGTGCCGGGAATCATGCCTCCGAGCATCGAGAACAGCAGGACCGCGACAAAGCGCAAAGCCGATGGCAAACCCTCGCCATGCGCCGACAGGGGCCACACGAAGAACGCCAGCAAGGTGCCCAGCCCCATGACCGCAAAGCCGGTGTAAAGCAAGCGTTGGGGCTGGACACCACGACCCAGCAAACGCCCCGAGGCGATATTGCCCACCATGTTCACGCCCGCCACCAGGGCGGTCAGTACAGCACTGAGACCCCCAGCCACGCCGGCCTGGGCATAGATCGTGGGCAGGAAGCCGATGACGGCCAACCATTGGCCTGAATACACGGCGAAACTCAGCGCGACCAGCCAGGGGCCCGGCGCGCGCAAGGTCTGCCTAAGACGCCCCCACCAACCCGGGGCCACACCTGTCGACGAGTGCGCCGCCAGTCTGCGCTGCCGATCCGACGGCACCCGCTGCAGCACCCCGCCCGCCATGAGCAGGGTCAGGCCCGCCAGCAGCCACCACCAGAACTCCCAACCCGCCAGCGCGATCACCGAAGGGCCGACCAGCAGGGCCAAGGCCGTGCCCAAGGGCATATAAGCCCCCCACAGACCCAGCATCGCACTCATGCGCGCAGGCGGCACCAATTGTCGGATCAGGCTCGGGGCAGGCATGGAGACAAGCAGGAAGCCCAGGCCCTCCACGGCGCGCAGAACCAGCAGAGTCTGGGCATCACGCGCCCAGCCCCCCAGTAGCGAGGCCAGGGTGAGCAGCAGCAGACCGCTGACCATGCTGCGCTTGAGCCCCAGGGTGTCGGCAGAGAGCCCCACGAGCAGCCCCAGGGTCATCCCGGCCAGCTGCACAAGCGACAGCAGAAAGCCTGCCTGAAGCAACGACACACCCAGCGCCTCACCCAGCACCGGAAGCGCCGGCGAGAGTTTGCCCACGTGCAGCGCGGCGCTCACGCCTGCGCCGATCACCACCCAAGCGCCGACCGTGTCCGTCTGTGTCACCGAGGGCGGCACGAGATGCTCGGGATATGCTGTCTTCGCACTCATGACCACAAACTCCGGCCTGTCAGGCGTGCGTGCTCCCGGCTGGCGTAACGGTCTGTCATGCCGGCGATGTAGTCGGCCACGACGCGTGCCACAGCGCTCTCGGCATCGGGCTGCTGCAGCGCAGCCTGCGCGCGGGCGGCATGCCCTGCCTGCATCTCCTGCGGCGCCGCGCGATAGCAGGCGAACAGCTCGAGGATGACCTGGCGTGCGAGCCCCATGGTCTGCATGACCTGGGGATGGCGGTACAGGTTCTGGAACAGGAATTTCTTGAGCATTACAGAGCGCTCCCGCATCTCTGTGCTGAAGGACAGCTGGGGCGGCAGCGCCCGGGCGGCATCGGCATTCGCTGGCCGGCTGGCGTCCAGTCTGACCTGCGTCGCGGCAATCACGTCATAGACCTGCGCGCTGAGCATCCGTCGGATGCTTTCATAGAGCAGGCGCCGGCCAGCCTGCGCCTCTGCGAGCTGGGGGTGTTCCTGCAAGGCCTGCTCGCGATGGGTTTCGAACAGGGGCACCGACGCCAGCTGCTCCAGGGTGATCAGGCCGGAGCGCACACCATCGTCGATGTCGTGCGCGTTGTAGGCAATCTCGTCGGCCAGATTGCAAAGCTGCGCCTCCAGGCTGGGCTGCGTGCGGTCGAGGAAACGGCGTCCCACGCCGCCCGGCTCCTGCACTTCGATCTGCTCGGCATTGGCACGCGAGCAATGCTTGAGAATGCCCTCGCGCGTCTCAAACGTCAGATTGAGGCCGTCGAATTCAGGGTAGCGCTCTTCCAGCTGATCGACCACACGCAAACTCTGCAGGTTGTGCTCGAAGCCACCATACCCGGCCATGCATTCGTTGAGCGCATCCTGCCCGACATGGCCAAAGGGCGTATGCCCCAGGTCGTGCGCCAAAGCAATCGCCTCCACCAGGTCCTCGTTCAAGCCCAGGGAACGTGCGATCGATCGCCCCAGTTGCGCCACCTCCAACGAATGGGTGAGCCGCGTGCGAAAGAGGTCACCCTCGTGGTTCAGGAAGACCTGCGTCTTGTAAACGAGCCGACGGAACGCCGTCGAATGAACGATGCGATCGCGGTCGCGTTGATACTCGGTACGCGTGGGGGCAGCTGCCTCGGGATGGCGCCGCCCCCGCGTGCGTGCGGGGTCACTGGCGTAGGCAGCAGGCATCGATGACCTCGCGCACCAGCGCATCGGGCGCGCCGCGCACGCCGGCCCGCCCGGGCGCCTCGATCACGACAAACTTGATCTCGCCGGCCTCGGACTTCTTGTCCAGCCGCATCAATTCCAGGTAACGCCCGGCGTTGTCGTCGGCGTTGAGCACAGGGCCGACAACAGGCAGACCCGCGCGCTCGATGAGCACCCGCAGCCGCTGCACGAAGGCCGCATCCACCAGCCCCAGGCGATGCGAAAGCGTCGCTGCCATCACCATGCCGCAGCCCACGCCCTCGCCATGCAGCCAGGCGCCGTAGCCCAAACCGGCCTCGATCGCATGTCCGAAGGTGTGCCCGAAGTTGAGTATGGCGCGCAGACCCGATTCGCGCTCGTCCTGCCCCACCACATCGGCCTTGATCTCGCAGCTACGACGGACGGCGTGCGCCAGCGCGGAAACATCACGTGCACGTAGCGCGTCCATATGCCGCTCGAGCCAGTCGAGCAGGGCCATGTCGGCAATCGGACCGTACTTGATCACCTCCGCCAGCCCCGCACTGAGCTCACGCTCCGGCAACGTCCTGAGCGTGTCCAGATCGCAAATCACCCGCTGTGGCTGGTAGAACGCGCCGATCATGTTCTTGCCCAGCGGATGATTGATGGCGGTCTTGCCACCGACCGACGAATCCACCTGGGCCAGCAATGTGGTGGGAATCTGGACAAAAGGAATGCCGCGCATGTAGCTGGCAGCGGCAAAGCCTGTCATGTCACCGACCACGCCGCCCCCCAGGGCGTACAGGACCGTCTTGCGATCACATGCTTTTTCCAGTAGCGCATCGAAGATGCGGTTCAAGGTCTGCCAATCCTTGTAAGCCTCGCCATCAGGCAGTGCAACCACATGTACCCGCGCGTAGAGGACACCGAGCTGCTGTCTCAAGGTCTCTGCGTACAAGGGGGCCACAGTCTCATTGCTGACGATCAGGGCCTGGGAGGCCCGCGGCAAACCGGCGTAGCTGGACGCTTGCGCCAGCAGCCCGCTACCGATCAGGATGGGGTAGCTGCGATCTCCCAGCGGGATATGGAGCGGCTGGATCGCTGCGGATCCAGAAATCATGTTATCGGACATCCCTCTAGTTTAGGCCAGCCGCCTGCCCGGCCTTGGGCAAGAGACTGCTGCTAGGCTCTGGGCAATACGCCCGCTAGCTCCAACTGCATGACGATCATATTGACCAGGGTTGAAACAGAGGGGCGCCCGGTGTCGATGACGAAGTGTGCAGTCTCACGGTAGAGTGGATCGCGCTGCTCGTAAAGATCGCGCAGGCGTTGCAAAGGGTCCTGCACCTGCAGCAAGGGCCTCTGCGTGTCGTGTCGCAGACGCCGCATCAATTCCTCGGGTGTTGATTTGAGGTAGATCACACGCCCCCGTTGGCGCAAATGCTCTCGATTGCGCTCCCGCAGGACCGCGCCGCCGCCTGTAGACAGCACGCCGCCCGACTCCGTCAACTCGTCGATGACCTGCGCCTCAATGTCACGGAAACGCTCCTCGCCTTCGCGCTCGAAAAACTCGCGGATCGGACAGCCCAGCCGCTGCTCGATCACATGATCCGAGTCAAAAAATGCAAGATGCAGGCGGCGGGCCAGCTGCCGACCCACAGTCGACTTGCCGGAGCCCGGCAAGCCGATCAGGCTGATCGACAGCGGCTGGCTGAGGTCTGTGCTCAACGCAGCGAGGTGCGATCCGTCAACGCCTTGGGCGTGATGAAGACCAGCAACTCCCGCTTCTCGGCGCGCTTCACCTTATTGCGGAACAAGACACCCAGGCCCGGCAAATCGCCGAAGAATGGAATCTTGGCCGTATCTTCCTGCTCGGTCTGCGTGAAGATGCCCCCAATCACCACGGTGCCCCCATTCTCGACCAGCACCTGGGTCTTGACGTGCTTGGTATCGATGGCAAAGCCAGCTGGCGTCGACTGACCCACTGTGTCTTTATTGATGTCGAGGTCCAGAATGACACTGCCTTCGGGCGTGATCTGCGGCGTCACTTCCAGCATCAGGTTGGCCTTGCGGAAGGCAATCGACGTGGCGCCGCTTGCCGACGCGATTTGGTAGGGAAGTTCTGTACCTTGTTCGATTACGGCTTTGACCTTGTCCGCAGTCACCACACGTGGGCTGGAGACCACCTTGCCCTTACCATCGGCCTCCAGTGCGGAGATTTCCAGGTTCAGGAAACGCGCGGCATTCTCGCCAAAAATCGATACAGCGAAAGTACCGACGTTTGCGCCCAGAAGGGCAGTGGCAGGCAGGTTAACAAAAGTGCCATTCGTCGTTCCAGCAGAAGTGGCGTTATAGGTGGGGCCAAAGTCCACACCGCGTCCGGAACCGCTGGAGATCTGGTCCATACCTCCTCCGAGGCGTACCCCCAGAGATTTACCGAAAACATCAGATGCTTCGACGATGCGCGCCTCAATCAGCACTTGCCGGACCGGGACATCTATCTTGGCAATCAGATCCTGGATCTGCTCCAGCTTACTTGCGATATCAGTTACAAAGAGCTGGTTTGTCCGTACTTCCGCAATCACACTGCCCCTCGCGCTGACGATCCGGCTCGCAGCTGCACCTCCCGCACCAGGAACTGGCGCGGCGCCTACCCCCATCAGACCACGCTGAACGTCAAGAGCTTTTGCGTAGTTAAGCTGAAACGACTGCGTCCGCAAAGGCTCAAGCGTCTCCAAAGCTGCATTCGCCTCGCGCTCAAGTTTCTCCTTGGCAAGAATTTCATCCTTGGGCGCAATCCAGAGCACGTTGCCGTTCTTGCGCAATCCCAATCCCTTGGACTGCAGAATAATTTCCAGGGCCTGATCCCAGGGCACGTCCTGCAAACGCAAGGTCACGTTGCCGGTCACGGAATCCGACGTCACGACGTTGAAATTGGTGAAGTCTGCGATCACCTGCAGCAAGGCGCGAATCTCGATGTTCTGGAAATTCAGGGACAGCTTCTGCCCGGTGTAACCAGGCCCCTGGGTCAGCTTCGTCGCATCCACGCGCTGGGGTTTGACCTCGACGACAAACTGCTCGTCGCTCTGGTAGGCACTGTGCTCCCAGTTGCCCTTGGGCTCGATGACCATGCGCACACGATCGCCCACCTGGAAAGCCGTGACCGTCTGCACGGGCGTCCCGAAGTCACTGACATCAAGCTTGCGGCGCAGGCCTTCTGGCAGGCTGGATTTCATGAACTCAACCACCAGCGTCTGACCGCTTTGGCGAATATCCACCCCTACCTGGCTGTTGGGTAGCGCCACCACCACCCGGCCGGAGCCGCTCACACCGCGACGGAAGTCCAGGTCCTTGATTGGCAGGGTTTCACGGCTCTTGTTCTCAGCAAAAGCCGGGGCAGGGCCTGCCGGACTGGCGGTTGCCGCGACGGGCTCCAAGGTGACCAGCAAAGACTGCCCTTGCAGTTCAGCCTTGTAATTGGTGGCTTGCCGCAAATTGAGCACCACACGCGTGCGGTCCCCAGCCGGAATCATGTTGATGGACTGCAGATTGCCCTGATTCACGTCGATCGTGGAGCGCCCCATCACATTGCCCACGCCGGCAAAATCCAGCGCGATCTTGGCCGGCGACTTGATGGAGAAGCCATTAGGCACGGCCTTCAGCGGCTGGGAAAGATCGATCTTGACAACCTCCACCCCGCCTTGCAAAGACCCTGAAACCGCCTGGATGATGGGCATGCCAGAGGCTGCTGCAGACGTACCCTCGCTGGCAACTTGCGCATGCAAGGCCGACATGGTGATCAGCGAACCCAGCACCGCCATCACCCAGCGTGTTGCCGACAAATTCTGTTTTTTCATTTGACTCTCTCCTGCAACTGCAGTGTGGCGGGGCGTTCGATCCATTCACCCACGGCGTCCTGCACGATCTCACGCAGCGTGACCTCGGTCTCCGTGATCTTGGTGACCTTGCCGTAATTCATGCCCAAGTAGCTGCCCAGTCGGACCTGGTACAGCAGGTTGTCGACCCGGACCAGAGCGGCAGGCTGTCCTTGCTGGATCAGGCTCCCGACCATGGTCATCGCATCCAGCGGAAATCCCTCCAGCGCTTCCTTGCGACGAGCCAGTTCAGGCGCAATCAAGGCACTCGTCAGGGTCGCCGGTTGCGCCACATCACGCTTCAAAGCAGCCGTCAGTTTTTCCTTGCTGAACGGATCTACGGCTGTCGTCTCAACATAGTCCTCAGGCTTGAAGGGCTTGGGTTCGGAAATCGGCTGCACACGCGGCCGCATCTGGTTGCGCTGATCCAGCATCCAGGAGCGCAATTCATCCTCGCTCGATGCACCACAGCCGGCGAGCAGGAACGCCAAAGATGCAAGCCAAAATGAACGATACGACTTCATTTGCGCCCCCCCGCGGTCTTGCGCTGGGCAGCGATTTCATCCTGATCCAGGTAGCGGAAGGTCTTGGCGGTGGCATCCATGGTCAAAGTGCTACCGTCAGTGCGCGGCGTTACCGTCAGATTGTTCAGCGTCACAATGCGCGACAGGTGAGCGACGTCTGCAGTGAAGGAGCCGATGTCATGGAAACGGCCGGTCACCTTGAGCGTGATGGGCAGTTCAGCGTAATAGTCGCGCACCACAATCTGGCCCGGCCTGAACAATTCGAATTGCAGACTGCGCCCCAACCCGGCCTGGTTGATGTCGGAGAGCAGCGCGTCCATCTCGGCCTTGCTCGGAAGCTGTTTCTCCAGCTGCGTCACATACTGCAGCACCTGCTCGCGTTGCTTGCGCAAGGCGTCAAGGTTGATGGCCTTCGCCAGCTTGGTCCGGTACTCTTCGCGCAACTGGGTTTCTTTTGCACGCGCCTGCGTCAGGATCTCGTCCTCGCCGCTGAGCCAAACAAACCAGAGCACGACCACGACGACAATCGCCACGAACAGGAAAAGGCCGTAGCGCGGCAGCGCCGGCCAGACCACAGGATTGCGGGGATCGAGATTGCTGAATTGCGAGCGCAGTGTCTCCTGCAGTTGCGCAAACTTCTGATTCAGGGATGACGTGGCAGCCATATATGTTTCCCCCTCACGGCTTGGCCGGTGCGGCCGCGGCCGAACCGGCTGCCCCGCTGGCTGCGGACTTCTGGACTTCGCTGGCGCGCAACATGCGCACGCGAACCGTGAAATTGGCGACGCGGCGCTGTTCCTTGCCCAGAGCGACATTGGCCGCCACGATCTCGATCAGTTCCGGCTTGGTAAACCAGGGCGAGTGGTAGGCCAGATTACGTAGCAGCTCGGAGACGCGCTCCTGCGACTGCGCCGTGCCCTGTAACGAGATCAGCTGATTGTCTTCACGCATGGAGGTGATGAAGACCCCTTCAGGGAACTGGCGCGTCAGCTCGCTGAGCAGGTGCACCGGCATATTGCGATCGGCCTGGAGGTTCTCCACGGCCTGCTGGCGCGCCCGCAGGGCCGAGATTTCGGCTTCCAGGGCGGCAATATCCTTGATCTGCGCATCCAGCTTCTGGATTTCCTGGGTCAAGAGGTTGTTCAGACCTTCCTGCGAAGAAATCTGCCCCTGCAACCAAAGAAAGACGACACCGGCGATCAGACCTCCCGCGAGGGCGGAAGCACCCAGCGAGGCATTGAAGACGTCCTGGCGCTTTTTGCGCGCCGCCTCGCGGTGAGGCAGCAGGTTGATGAGTATCACTGCAGGAACCTCCGCATCGCCAGACCACAGGATGTCAGGTAGGACGGGGCCTCGCGCGTCATCTTCTTGAGCCTCACCCCGTCACCGATCTCCATGCCTTCAAAAGGATTCATCAGGGTGCAGGGAAAGCTGAGCTGCTGTGTCACGGCATCGGTCAACCCTTGGAGGGCAGCGGCACCGCCGGCCAGCATGATGTAGTCCACCTTGTGGTGCGGCGTGCTGGTGAAGAAAAACTGCAGGGCCCGGCCGATTTCCTGCACCATGCTTTCGATGAAAGGCCGCAAAACGGTGCTCTCGTAGTCATCGGGCAACTCGCCGCTGCGCTTCTTGGATTCAGCCTCTTCCAGAGAGAAACCGTACTGGCGCACGATCAGTTGCGTGAGCTGGGCGCCACCGAATGCCTGGTCACGCTCGTAGAGCACCTCGTCGTCCCGGATGACCTGCATGCTGGTCGTCAGGGCTCCCACCTCAAACAAGGCCACGATGGCCCCCACCCCCTGCTCCGGCAGGTTGGCGATCAAACGCTTGGCCGCCAGCCGCGAGGCATACGACTCCACATCCACGATCACCGGCTTGAGGCCGGCGGATTCAGCCAAACCCTGGATATCTTGGACTTTTTCCCGACGCGACGCCGCGATCAGCACATCAATGTCACCGGTGGACGTTGCGCTCGGGCCAATGACGCAGAAGTCCAGGCTCACTTCTTCCAGCGGGAAGGGGATGTATTGGTTGGCCTCGGCCTCGACCTGCATCTCCAGCTCGGTCTCGCTCATGCCCCCAGGCAGCACAATCTTCTTGGTGATCACGGCCGAGGGCGGCAGGGCCATGGCGACGTTCTTGGTCTTGGTACCACTTTTCTTGACCAGACGGCGCACGGCCTCGGCGACTTCATCGAACTTCTCGATGTTGCCGTCCGTGATCCAGCCGCGCTCCAGCGGCTCGATCGCGCAGCGATCCAGCACATACTGCCCCGCCTTGTTTTTGCTCAACTCCACCAGCTTGACGCTGGACGAGCTGACATCCAAGCCCAGCATGGGCTCGGCCTGGCGGCTGAACAAGGATCCTAAGAAGCTCAAGAGCGTCCCCTGATGGAAGAAAACCAGCCCTAGGCCGGCAAACCTATGAATTCACTTGAATGCTAGCAGTTAGGTCCTTGTCCTGCAAAGGATTTTTCCCTTCCTTTCACCATATGACGTTGTCAAAAGCAGACGCTTTGTATGTGATTGCAACAGGGGCCGACGGCCCGCCGGACAGACAGAACCGTGGACAACCACTGGATCCCAATCTGGCGCGGGTTCGGGGCGCCGTGAATTTTTATAATGGCGACGCGCCCTTACAAGGTATTTATGCCGCCTGACTCCCCCTCTGATTCCGAACACCCTTCGGCTGCTGCCGGCATGAAAACCTCACGCTTGGACCGGCTGCACCCAGCCCTGCGGCTGGCTCTGTTGGGCGCCGCCGTGGGCTTGGCCGGGCTGCTATCGCTGTTGATGGCCGTCGGGATCGCCATGGCGCTGGCCTACCCCAATCTGCCGGACGTCTCCGACCTCTCCGAATACCGCCCCAAGCTGCCCCTGCGGGTCTTCTCGGCCGAGGGCGACCTGATCGGCGAGTTCGGGGAAGAGCGGCGCAACTTCACCCCGATCAAGGACATCCCCCGGGTCCTGACCGATGCCGTGCTGGCCATCGAGGATGCCCGATTCTTCCAGCATGGCGGGGTGGATTACGTCGGGGTGGTGCGGGCTGGTCTGGCCAACGTGGGCAGGGCCAAGAGCCAGGGCGCCTCTACGATCACGATGCAGGTCGCGCGCAACGTCTACCTGTCCTCCGAAAAGACCTTCACACGCAAGATCTACGAGATTCTGCTGACCTTCAAGCTGGAACACCTGCTGACCAAGGACCAGATCCTCGAGATCTACATGAACCAGATCTACCTGGGCAACCGGGCCTACGGCTTCGCCGCTGCGGCCGAAACCTATTTCGGCAAGTCGCTCAAAGAAGTCAGCATCGCCGAAGCCGCGATGCTGGCCGGGCTGCCCAAGGCGCCGTCCGCCTACAACCCGATCAGCAACCCCAAGCGCGCCCGCAGCCGCCAGCTCTACATCATCGATCGCATGCTGGACAACGGCTTCATCACGGCCGAAGAAGCGGAAAACGCCAAGAAGCAGACACTCAAGATCAAGTCGAGCGGCAACGCGACCGCAGCCGGCACCCCTTCGCGCAGCCACGCCGAGTTCGTGGCGGAGATGGTCCGTCAGCTGATCTTCGCCCAGTACGGCGAGGAAACCTATACGCGCGGCCTCAACGTCACGACCACGATCCGCTCAAGTGATCAGGAGGTGGCCTACCAGGCCCTGCGCCAGGGCATCCTGGACTACGAGCGCCGCCAGGCCTACCGCGGCCCGGAGAAATTCGTCTCCTTGCCCACCAAGGCCGAAGAGCTCGATGACGCCATGGATGACGCGCTGGACGAGCACCCCGACAACGGCGACCTGCTCAGCGCCCTGGTCCTGGAAGCCAGCGCGCGCAAGGTTGTGGCCGTGCGCCGGGGCGGGGAGGTGCTGGAGATCACCGGCGACGGCCTGCGCTATGCCCAGGCCGCCCTGCAACCCCGCGCCGCGCCCAAGCTCAAGATCCGCCGCGGCGCCATCATCCGCGTGATGAAGACGCCCAAGGACAGCTGGGAAATTCTGCAGCTCCCCGAGGTCGAGGGCGCCTTCGTCGCGCTCGACCCACGCAACGGCGCCATCAGGGCCCTGGTCGGCGGTTTCGATTTCGAGAAGAACAAGTTCAACCACGTCACCCAGGCCTGGCGTCAACCCGGATCCAGCTTCAAGCCCTTCATCTATTCGGCCGCGCTGGAAAAAGGCTTTACGCCCGCCACCGTGGTCAACGATGCGCCGCTGTTCTTCGAGCCCGAACTGACCGGCGGCCAGCCCTGGGAGCCGAAGAACTACGACGGCGCCTTTGAAGGCCCCATGCCCCTGCGCCGTGGCATGGCCAAGTCCAAGAACATGATCTCGATCCGCGTGCTCGATGCCATCGGTCCCCGCTATGCGCAGGAGTGGGTTAGCCAGTTCGGCTTCGACGCCGAAAAGCACCCACCCTATCTGACCATGGCGCTTGGCGCAGGCTCGGTCACCCCCATGCAGATGGCCATCGCCTACTCCGCCTTCGCCAACGGCGGTTACCGCGTCAACCCCTGGCTGATCAGCAAGATCACCGAACAGAAGGGCAAGGTCCTGGCGCAGGCCAAGCCGGTGGCCCCCGACGAATCGATGCGCGCCGTCGATGCCCGCAACGCTTTCGTGATCTCCACTCTGTTGCAGGAGGTCATGCGCACGGGCACGGGATCGCGCGCCATGGTGGCCCTGAAACGCCCCGACATCTATGGCAAGACCGGTACCACCAACGACTCCATGGACGCCTGGTTCGCCGGCTACCACCCCAGCATCTCCGCGGTGACCTGGATCGGGTACGACACACCGCGCAAGCTAGGGGATCGCGAGACCGGCGGCGGCCTGAGCCTGCCGGTCTGGATCAGCTATATGCAGCACGCCTTGCGGGATGTCCCCATCCTGGAACTCGCGCCCCCCGAGGGCGTGGTCCAGGCCGGCGTCGACTGGGTGTATGCCGAGCACGCCAAGGATGGCGGCGTGCTGTCTCTGGGCCTGGACGACATGCCCGCGGTCATGCCCCCGCCCGGCGGGCTCCTGCCGCTGCCGCCTGCGTCCGTGGCGCCCCCGGCCGCTGTACCGCCGCCCGCTCCGGCCCCGGCAACACCAACCAGCCCGCCACCCGGCGAGGAAAGGCTGCGGATCCTCGATCTGTTCAGGAACTGATCAGGCGCTGAAGCGCAACGGAACACCGGCCTGTTCGCTCGCGTAGCGCGACAGGC
This sequence comes from Hylemonella sp., assembly GCF_027532185.1. Lineage (GTDB taxonomy): Bacteria > Pseudomonadota > Gammaproteobacteria > Burkholderiales > Burkholderiaceae_C > Hylemonella. Next base: position 149,185 of record NZ_JAPZSV010000010.1, read on the forward strand.
TGGCGAAGAATTCGCCTTGGCCTTTGGTGTCCATCCAGCGCTGGCCGTCGAACTTGTAGTGGTAGCCGCCGGAACGCGCGGCCAGCCAGATCTCGTGCAGCGGCTTCTGCAGGTTCACCACGATCTGGCTGCGATCCCGGAACACCAGAGTCACCATGCCGCCGACGCGCTGGTTGTCGATGTCCGCGTCGCTCTCCTCATTGATGCGGTCACAGCAGGCCTCGATGGCGCTGAGCACGCGCTCCGCGCGGTCCATGAACTCGGTGTCGGTCATTACAATTCCGTGATGTTGCGAACCAGCCGGATTCTAGTCAGTGCCCTCAACCATGGCGTTTGCGCTGGTATGGCCGCCCTGATGCTGCTGGCCCTGGCGGGTTGCGGCCAGACCGGCACGCTGTACCTGCCCACCGAGCCGGCCGCCGCCAAGCGGGCCACCTTGCCTGAATCGCTCTGGCCGGTCATGCCCAAGAAGAAGGAAGGCGCCGCTCCTGGCGCCGACACGCCCGCCTCAGCCCCTGTGCCCTCTACCGAAACCGTCAAGCCATGACCGCCCAGAATCTCCCGGGTCGCCCCCACATCGCCTACCGTGGCGACACGCTGTACATCGAAAACGTGCGCCTGGCCGATCTGGCCCGCGCCCACGGCACACCGCTCTTCGTTTACTCCAAGTCGGCCATGCTGGGCGCCCTGGCCGCCTACCAGCGCGGCTTTGCCGGGCGCAAGGCGCAGATCTGCTATGCCATGAAGGCCAATTCCTCGCTGGCCATCCTGCAGCTGTTTGCGCGCGCCGGTTGCGGCTTCGACATCGTCTCGGGTGGTGAACTCGAACGCGTGCTGGCCGCCGGCGGCGAGCCGGGCAAGATCATCTTCTCGGGCGTGGGCAAGACCCGCGCCGAGATGCGTCAGGCGCTGGAAACCGGCATCGGCTGCTTCAACGTGGAAAGCGAGGCCGAGCTCGACGTACTCGACGAAGTCGCACGGGCCATGGGCAAGCGTGCGCCCGTGAGCATCCGCGTCAACCCCAACGTCGACGCCAAGACCCATCCCTACATCTCCACCGGCCTCAAGGGCAACAAGTTCGGCATCGCGCACGAACGCACCCTGGCCACCTACCAGCGTGCTGCCGCCCTGCCCGGTCTTCAGGTCGTGGGCATCGACTGCCACATCGGCTCGCAGATCACGCAGGAAAGCCCCTACCTTGACGCCATGGACCGTGTGCTCGACCTCGTCGACGCGATCGAGGCTGCCGGTATCCGCCTGCACCACATCGACTTCGGCGGTGGCCTGGGCATCGACTACAACGGCGACACGCCGCCGGCAGCCGACGCGCTCTGGGCCCGCCTGCTCGCCAAGCTCGACGCCCGCGGTTACGGTGACCGCCAGCTCATGATCGAGCCCGGGCGCTCCCTTGTGGGCAATGCCGGCGTCTGCCTGACCGAGGTGCTCTACCTCAAGCCCGGCGAGCAGAAGAACTTCTGCATCGTCGACGCCGCCATGAACGACCTGCCGCGCCCCGCCATGTACGAGGCCTACCACCAGATCGTGCCGCTGAGCGTCCGTGCGGGCAACACCTCTATCTGGGATCTGGTGGGACCCATCTGCGAAAGCGGCGACTGGCTGGGCCGTGACCGCGCGCTCAACCTGCAGCCCGGGGATGTGCTGGCCGTGCTTTCGGCGGGAGCGTATTGCATGAGCATGGCCAGCAACTACAACACGCGCGGCCGGGCGGCCGAAGTATTGGTCGATGGCGACCAGGTTCATATGATCCGCCAGCGCGAAAGCGCGGCCGACACCTTCCGGCACGAGAAGCTGCTTTGACCCGTGCGCAGCTTGTCGTGAGGTCCATCCCGGTCCATGCAGTCCACGACGCCCCCGCGCGGCCGGATGGCCTGAGCTGATCGTCGGCACCATGCGCGCATCGCCCAAGTCCCTGTCCGGCCTCGCGCCTTTCCTGAGGCCCTACCGGTGGCATCTTTTCGCCGCCATGCTTTTCCTTCTGCTGGCGGCGGCGGCCACCCTGGCCTTCCCCTCGGCGTTGCGCAGGCTGATGGACCAGGGTTTTGCGACCGATGCCACACAGGGCCAGCTGGCACTGAGCTTCCTGCACCTCTTCGCCCTGTCGGTGGCCCTGGCGGTCTTCTCGGCAGGGCGCTATTTCACGGTCAGTTGGCTGGGTGAGCGCATCACGGCGGATCTGCGCAACGCCGTCTACGCCCACGTCCTGCAGCAGAGCCCCGCCTTCTTTGAAACCACACAGCCGGGCGAAGTGCTGTCCCGTCTGAGCAACGACACCACCCTGGTGCAGACCGTGCTGAGCTCCTCGTTCTCCATGGGTTTGCGCAATCTCTTGATGGGCGCCGGCGCCCTGGTGATGCTGGTCTGGACCAACCCATGGCTGATGCTGCAAGTCGTTGCCGTGCTTGTCGCCGTCATCCTGCCCTGCGTCACCCTGGGCCGGCGGGTGCGCCGCTTGTCGCGCGCCAGTCAGGACCGGGTGGCCGACTCAAGTGCCATGGCCAGCGAAGTGCTCCACGCCATCCCGGTGGTGCAGAGCCACGCGGCCGAGCGGCGGGAAACCGAGCGTTTCATCGAAGCGTCCCGTCGGTCCCTGCGCACCGCGCTGGGACGCATCCGCGCCCGGTCGGTGCTGGTCGGCTTCATCATCATCGCTTCGAGTGCCGTCCTGCTCTGGGGCCTTTATCGGGGCACCCTGGCGGTGCAGGCCGGCACGAGCAGCGCGGGCCAGCTGGGTGAAACGGTGCTCTACGTCGTGCTGCTGGCCAGCGCCTTTGCGGTGCTCGGAGAGGTGTATGGCGACTTGGCCCGTGCGGCGGGCGCGACCGAACGGCTGATGGAGTTGTTGAATACCGAGTCGGGTCTCAAAACCGTGGCGCAGCCCGTGCAGGTGGCCCGCCCCGAGGGCGGCTCCTCCCTGCGTCTGGAGAACCTGCGTTTTCACTACCCCTCACGCCCCGACACGTGGGCGGTCGACGGCCTCAGCGGCGACATACGGCCGGGGCAGACCGTGGCCCTGGTCGGTCCAAGCGGTGCGGGCAAGACCACCTTGTTCGAGCTGCTGATGCGGTTCTACGATCCGCAGTCCGGCCGGATCGTGCTCGATGGGGTCCCCGTCGAACAGATGTCGCTGCAAGAGCTGCGCGAGCGCATCGCCATCGTGCCGCAGGAGCCGGTGATCTTTTCCGGCACGGTCGGTGACAACATTCGCTACAGCCGGCCGGATGCGAGCATCGAAGAGGTGCAGGCCGCAGTCCGCGCCGCCTATGCGGACGATTTCATCGCCCAGCTCCCCGACGCTTATGACACCGACCTCGGGGAACGCGGGGTACGACTTTCGGGCGGGCAACGGCAGCGTATCGCGATCGCGCGAGCCATCCTGAAAAGCGCGCCCCTGCTGCTGCTGGACGAGGCGACCAGCGCACTCGACGCCCAGAGCGAAAGCATGGTTCAGGCCGCGCTCGGTCAGGCCATGCGGGGCCGGACCACGCTGGTGATCGCCCACCGTCTTGCCACCGTGCAGCGGGCCGACGTGATCTGGGTGATCGATCGCGGTCGCCTCGTGGAACAGGGCACCCACACCACGCTGCTGGCGCAGGGCGGGCTGTACGCCAGCCTGGCGGCGCTGCAGTTCAACAGCTCACCCTGAGCCGTCCTCGGGCCCGCCCCGCCCCGAGGTATCCCGGGCCCCGTCACGCTTTTTTTCCTTCTCGCGCCGCGTCTGCTCCCGCGCGCGACGCACGTCGTGCAATTGCCACAGGCCAAACGCGATGACCACGACAAAGATGCCCAATTCCAGCCATATACCCATGATCTGAGTCCCTCCTGGCTCCTAGCTTGAAGCGTTTCAACCTTAGATGTCAATATAAGTTGACATCTTGTCGATTAAATATATATTGACAGTCATGGCTGTCATCTTGGCTTGATGGCCCCTCATCCAGGAGGCCCCATGAGCCTGTTGACGCGCACCGAACAAGCCCTGCGAACCCACTTTGATGCGGCCGCGGGGATGGGAGCCCCGCCGCTGCTGCAGGCAGCGATGGAACATGCCGTTTTTTCGGGGGGCGCACGGGTGCGCCCGCAGCTGTGCCTGGCGGTCGCCACCGCCTGTGGCGACGACACGCCCGAGCTCAGCAATGCCGCCGCCGTGGCCTTGGAGCTGATGCATTGCGCCTCGCTGGTGCACGACGACATGCCGGCCTTCGACAACGCCGCACTGCGGCGCGGGCGACCCTCGGTGCACAAGGCTTACGGTGAGCCGCTGGCGCTGCTGGCCGGGGACGGCCTGATCGTCATGGCCTACCGGGTGATGCTCCAGGCCGGGCGCGACCATCCCCAACGCCTGATGGCTCTGCTCGACAACCTCACCCAGGGCGTGGGCCTGCCCCATGGCATCGTGGCCGGCCAGGCCTGGGAATGCGAGACGACCGCCGATCTGGGGCAGTACCAGCGCGCCAAGACCGGTGCGTTGTTCATCTCCAGCACCTGCGCGGGCGCCCTGAGCAGCGGCCAGCCCGCCGGGGCCTGGGCCCCGCTGGGCACCTTCCTCGGGGAGGCCTACCAGGTGGCGGACGACATCCGCGACGTGATCGGTGATGCGGCCAGCCTGGGCAAACCCGCCGGGCAGGACGCCCTGCTGGCACGGCCCAGCGCTGCCCAGGTGCTCGGGCTCGATGGCGCCATCCAGCATTTCGAGTCCCTGATCGATCAGGCCAGCGAGTCGATCCCGGCCTGCGCCAGCCGTGACATGCTGCGTGCGCTGGTCCAGCACGAATCGGAGCGGCTTGTGCCGAAGTCGGTCTGTGAAGACGCTCGCCAGCGCCGGATCCAGGGCGGCGCAGTGGCTCCGATCACGGTCCGCTGAACCGCGCGCCATGACCGAGCCCCTGGACCTCGCCGCACCCGCGGTCACCCCGGCGGCCGGTGGACGCTGGCGGGACAGCTGGCATCGCTGGCTGGAACGCATGTACGCCAGCACGGCGCTGTACCGCTGGTCCCTGGCCAGCCCGCTGACACGCTGGGTCACGCGGCGACGCACCCAGCAGCTTTTCGACCTCATGGCTGGCTTCGTGCACAGCCAGGTGCTGCTGGCCTGCGTCCGCCTGGACCTCTTTCACTTTCTTTATCAATCCCCTGCGGACCTGAACACGATCGCGCGGCATACCGGCCTGCCCGAACCGGCATTGCAGCGCCTGCTGCTCTCCGCCGTGGCCCTGGGGCTGCTGGAGCACCGCAGCCAGGGGCGCTACGGCCTGGCGCCGCTGGGCGTCCCGCTGGTCACGGACCCGGGCATCGCCCGCATGGTCGAACACAACCACCTGCTGTACCAGGACCTGCAGGACCCGCTGGGCCTGCTGCGCGACGCCTGGCAAGGCGGCATGGCCGCGTACTGGCCTTACGCGCACGATCCGGCGGCCGCACGACAGCCGCCCTCGGACAGTTTTCGGCGCTACTCGGAGCTGATGGCCGCCTCGCAGGGTTTTGTGGTGCAGGAGATCCTGTCGTCCTACCCTTTCGGGGAGCATCGCTGCGTGCTCGACGTCGGTGCGGGTCTGGGCCGCTTTGCCACCGCGCTGGGCCGGCACGCGCCGCACCTGCAGCTGCAGCTCTTCGATCTGCCCCCGGTGCTGGCGCTGGCACGTTCCGCGATGGCCGACCAGGGCCTGCAGCGTGCGCCGCAGTTCCACCCCGGCAGCTTCGTCGACGACCCGCTGCCCACCGGTGCCGACCTCGTCACGCTGGTGCGTGTCGCCCACGACCATCCGGACCGGGTCGTGCGCGAGCTGCTGAAAAAGATCCACGACACCCTGCCCCTGGGTGGCACCCTGCTGCTGGCCGAGCCCATGGCCCGCTCGGCCGACGCCGCGCGCGCGCCGTCCGACGCCTACTTCCATTTCTACCTGCTGGCCATGGGCGCGGGGCGTCTGCGCACACCCGAGGAGCTGTGCGCGCTGATGCAGGACGCCGGCTTCAGCCACATCGAGCGCGTTCCGAACCCCATGCCCATCCACGCCCAGATCCTTTTGGGACGGAAATCTAGGTGTTTACCCTTGTAAACATCGAAATGTGTAAATCTTATTTGACACTTCTCAATGTAAGTTCAGAATGAAGCCATGAAAGCACAAGCCGTTGTCTTCAACCAGCCCAGGGATCTGTCCCTGCAGGCCCTGGAACTGCCCGAACTGCAGGCCGGACAGCTGGAGGTCGCGGTCGACTACAGCGGCATCAGCACCGGTACCGAGCGCATGCTCTGGGACGGCAGCATGCCGGCCTTCCCCGGCATGGGCTACCCGCTCGTGCCCGGCTACGAGACGGTCGGCCGCGTGGTGCGCAGCGCCCCCGGCGCCAGCTTGCAAGAGGGCCAGACGGTCTTCGTGCCCGGCGCCAACTGTTTCAGCGGTGTACGCAGCCTGTTTGGCGGCGCGGCCTCACGGCTCATCGTCACGGAGCAGAAGGTCCTGCCCATCTCGGAACAGCTCGGGCACCGGGCTGTGCTGCTGGCCCTCGCGGCCACGGCCTACCACGCGGTGTCCGGCGGCGGACAGCAGGAACCCCATCGCCCGCCTGAGCTGATCATCGGCCACGGTGTCATGGGTCGGCTGCTGGCGCGCCTGACGGTCGCGGCGGGTTGCCCCGCACCCACCGTCTGGGAAAGCCAGCCCGAACGCCTCGCCGGTGCCCAGGGCTATCCGGTCCTGCACCCGCAGAACGACCCGAGGCAGGACTACGGCACGATCTACGACGTCAGCGGCGACGCTTCCCTGCTCGACCAGCTGATCCGGCGCCTGCGCCCCGGGGGCGAGGTCGTGCTGGCCGGCTTCTACAAGCAGAGCCTGCAGTTCGCCTACGCGCCGGCCTTCATGCGCGAAGCCAGCATCCGCGTGGCGGCCGAATGGAAGCGCCCCGACCTGCTCGCCGTCCATGAACTGGTCCGCCAGGGCCGGCTGTCACTCGACGGCCTGGTCACCCATGTCCAGCCCTCACAACTTGCCACCGCTGCGTATGAGACCGCGTTCGGTGATGTCGCCTGTCTCAAGATGATCCTCGATTGGAGTGCCAGCGCATGAACACCCAGACCTCGCCCGCAGAACAGCCCATCCAGTTTGTGGAGCGGCTACGCCAGGAGGCCGCGCAGGCCCCCGACCCCGTCGCCACAGGCGAAGTCACCAAGGCCACCCAGGTCATCGCCATCTACGGCAAGGGCGGCATCGGCAAGAGCTTCACGCTCGCCAACCTCAGCTACATGATGGCGCAGCAGGGCAAGAAGGTGTTGCTGATCGGCTGCGATCCCAAGAGCGACACCACCAGCCTCTTGTTTGGCGGCAAGGCCTGCCCGACCATCATCGAGACCTCCTCGCGCCTCAAGCTCGCCGGCCAGGCCGTGAGCATCAGCGACGTGTGTTTCAAGCGTGACGGCGTCTTCGCCATGGAGCTCGGTGGCCCCGAGGTCGGCCGCGGCTGCGGCGGACGCGGCATCATCCACGGCTTCGAGACGCTGGAGAAGCTGGGCTTCCACGACTGGGGCTTCGACTACGTGCTGCTCGACTTCCTGGGCGACGTGGTCTGCGGCGGCTTCGGCCTGCCGATCGCCCGCGACATGTGCCAGAAGGTCATCGTCGTCGCCAGCAACGACCTGCAGTCACTCTACGTGGCCAACAACGTCTGCTCGGCCGTCGAATACTTCCGCAAGCTTGGTGGCAACGTCGGCGTGGCCGGCATGGTCATCAACAAGGACGACGGCACCGGCGAGGCCCAGGCCTTCGCCGGCAATGCTGGGATCCCGGTGCTGGCCGCGATCCCGGCCAACGAGGACATCCGGCGCAAGAGCGCCAGCTACGAAATCATCGGCAAGCCCGACACCGAGTGGGGCCCGCTCTTCGCGGAGCTGGCGAAAAACGTCGCCGAAGCCCCACCCATGCGACCCAAGCCGCAGACCCAGGACCAGTTGCTCGGTCTGTTCTCGGCCGAAGTGACGGGCCGCGATTTCAAGATGGAGCCCGCCACCCTGTTTGACATGGTCGGCAAGGACGACACGGTCAAGCCCAGCCTGGAAGTGGTCTACGACCAGACCTGAGCACATCATGGCCCGCACCATCCCCATCCAGCAGGTCACTGCCACATCGGCACCGGGCGAAGCCCAGGGCTGTCATGCCGGCGCCGAGCAGATGCAGGCCGCTGCACGACAGGCCGGCAAGTCGGAGGTGCTGGAGCAGTACGCCCGCGACTATCCGCGCCAGCCCGAAGCCGGCCCGCACGACCAGCCGCAGAGCATGTGCCCGGCCTTCGGCTCGCTGCGGGTGGGCCTGCGCATGCGACGCACCGCGACCATCCTCTCGGGCTCGGCCTGCTGCGTCTACGGCCTCACCTTCACCTCCCACTTCTACGGCGCGCGTCGCAGCGTGGGCTACGTGCCTTTCAATTCGGAGACCCTGGTCACCGGCAAGCTGTTCGAGGACATCCGCGAGGCGGTGCACGCCGAGGCGAATCCAGACAAGGTTGACACGGTGGTCATCATCAACCTCTGTGTGCCGACGGCCAGCGGCGTGCCGCTGCAGCTGCTGCCCAAGGAAATCAACGGGGTGCGCATCATCGGTATCGACGTGCCCGGCTTCGGTGTCCCGACCCACGCCGAGGCCAAGGACGTGCTGGCTGGCGCCATGCTCAAGTACGCCCGTGAGGAAATCATGAGCGGCCCCGTGGCCACGCCCAAAGGCGGACGCTCGGCCGTGCCCACCGTGAGCCTGCTGGGCGAGATGTTCCCGGCCGACCCGGTGATCATCGGCCAGATGCTCGCACCCATGGGCTTGGCGGCTGGTCCGGTGGTGCCCACGCGCGAATGGCGCGAGCTGTATGCGGCGCTGGACTGCAGCGTGGCCGCGGCTATCCATCCCTTCTATACGGCCAGCATCCGCGAGTTCCAGACCGCCGGGCGACCCGTCGTCGGCTCGGCGCCCGTGGGCCTCGACGGCACGCAGGACTGGCTGCAGAGCGTCGGCACCGCCGCTGGCATCGCGCAGGACCTCATCGATCAGTCGCGCAACCAGCAACTGGGCGCCATGCGCGGCCTGCTGTCGCAGAAGCCCATCAGCGGGCGCATCACGCTCAGCGGCTACGAAGGCTCAGAACTGCTCGTGGGCCGCCTCTTGATCGAGTGCGGCGCCGACCTGCGTTACGTCGGCTCGGCCTGTCCGGCCACGCCCTGGAACGCGCACGACATCGCCTGGCTGCAGGCCCATGGTGTGCAGGTGCAGATGCGCGCCTCCCTGGAACAGGACCTGGCCGCCATGCACGAGTACCAGCCCCACCTGGCCATCGGCACCACACCGGTGGTGCAGAAGGCCAAGCAGCTGAGCATCCCCTCGTTGTACTTCACGAACCTCATTTCGGCGCGTCCCCTGATGGGCGTGGCCGGCGCGGGCTCCCTGGTACAGGTGGTCCAGTCGGCCATCGGCAACCAGCAACGTTTCGACGAGATGAAGGCCTTCTTCGGCGAGGTCGGCGCCGGCCACGCCGCGGGCGTCTGGGAATCCGTGCCGGTGGACCGTCCCGAGTTCAAGGCCGAGACCCGTCGCCTGCTGGAGAAGCAGCTCAAGAAGCGCAAGGCCGAGGAGATGGGCACATGAGCAACCCTAAGTCTCCGCTCATCCTGGACCACGACCGCGCCGGCGGTTACTGGGGTGCGGTCTATGTCTTCACCGCCATCAAGGGCCTGCAGGTCGTGATCGACGGCCCGGTGGGCTGCGAGAACCTGCCCGTGACCTCGGTGCTGCACTACACCGACGCCCTGCCGCCGCACGAGCTGCCCATCGTGGTCACCGGTCTGGCCGAGGAGCAGCTGGGACGCGAAGGCACGGAAGGCGCGATGAAGCGCGCGCATGCCACGCTGGACCCGGACCTGCCCGCCGTGGTGGTCACTGGCTCGATCGCCGAGATGATCGGCGGCGGCGTCACGCCCGAGGGCACGAACATCGCGCGCTTCCTGCCGCGCACCATCGACGAAGACCAGTGGCAATGCGCCAACCGCGCCATGTACTGGCTGTGGAGCGAGTACGGCCCGCGCAAGGTCCCGGCGCGCACACCGTACAACGAGCGCCCGGCCGGCGAGCGTCCGCGCGTCAACATCATCGGCCCGGCTTACGGCACCTTCAACAGTGCCAGCGACCTGGCCGAGATCCGCCGTCTGGTCGAAGGCATCGGCGCCGAAGTGAACATGGTCTTCCCCCTGGGCAGCCACCTGGCCGACGTGCCCAAGCTCGCCGAGGCCGACGTCAACATCTGCATGTACCGCGAGTTCGGCCGCATGCTCTGCGAGGCGCTGGAGCGTCCCTATCTGCAGGCGCCCATCGGCCTGCACAGCACCACCCGCTTCCTGCGCAAGCTCGGACAGCTGCTCGAGCTCGATCCCGAGCCCTTCATCGAGCGCGAGCGCCACACCACGATCAAGCCCATCTGGGACCTCTGGCGCTCCGTCACGCAAGACTTCTTCAGCACCGCCAGCTTTGCCGTGGTGGCCGGAGAGACCTACGCACGCGGCCTGAAGAATTTCCTCGAGGTGGAGATGGGCCTGCCCTGCCGCTTCAGCATCTCTCGCACGGCCGGCACCAAGACCGACAACGTCCGGGTGCGTGAACTGGTCAAGACGCAGACGCCCCTGATCCTCTTCGGCAGCTACAACGAACGCATGTACCTGAGCGAGATCGCCAGCCAGGGACCCATGCGCGCTTCCTTCATCCCGGCGTCCTTCCCCGGCGCCATCATCCGCCGGCACACCGGCACCCCCTTCATGGGCTACAGCGGTGCGACCTACCTGATCCAGGAAGTCTGCAACGCCCTGTTCGATGCCCTGTTTCACATCCTGCCGCTGGCCACCGACATGGACCAGGTCGAGGCCACCCAGGCCCGCGGTCTGGTCACGCCCAACGCCACCTGGCAGGACGAGGCGCAGTCCCGGCTGCGCGAACTGATCCAGGCCCAGCCGGTACTGGTGCAGATCTCCGCGGCCAAGCGCCTGCGCGACCAGGCCGAACAGATTGCCCGGATCACTGGCTGCGAGAGCGTCACGCTGACGCACGTCGAGGCCGCGGGTCACGCCCTGGGCATGGGGGTGCCGGCATGAGCCGCCTCCCGCCCCAACTCTCAGCGGACTGCGCCCTCATCGGCCGCAGCGCTACCCCGATGTCGTGGCGTCATGCTGCGGCTGCCCATCTGCGCGGGCTGTGCGCAACCCTGGCTGCAAGGCCGTAACGAAGGAGCACATATGTCAACCAAGACATCCATCTCAGGACTGTCGGACGAAGAAGCTCAGGAGTTTCACCACTACTACATGCAAGGATTTGTGGGATTTACGGCCGTGGCTGTAGTTGCACACATTCTGGTGTGGATGTGGCGCCCCTGGCTCTGATTTCCGCGTTTTTCAACGATTGACGGAGTAACTGTCATGCAACACACCCCATTACTCGAAGACGACCGTGCGCTTGCGCACGAGTCTCAGGCTTTCTGGACGATCTTCCTGCTGGCTTTTGTTCTTCTCTTCACGGTAGTTCTGCTGGCCAAGCTGGTAGGCATGCCGTGGCGGGAGATCCTGCCCGGCGCGGAGCACGCCAAAGGCATCGGTCAAGGTGTGAAAGCGGCGGTTTACACCTTCATGTCCCACATCATCTAGGAGATACATCATGTGGAGAATTTGGCGACTTTTTGATCCGCTGCGCACCATGGTGGCCCAGGCCATTTTCCTGTTCGCGCTGGCAGCGATGATTCACCTCATCCTGCTGAGCACCAACAAGTTCAACTGGCTGGACGGAGCGAAGAAGCCGGCGGCGACAACGGGGCAGTACACCCCCTTGCCGCCCTCGGCTCCTACCGCGAAGTCCTGAGCCCTCAAGCCCAGCGCAGGTGCTGATGCGGGACAGCGTCCAGCACAGCATCTGCCCATCACAGACTAGCAGGAGACCACACCATGGCCATGCTGAACTTTGAGAAAAAATACCGGGTCCGTGGCGGGACTCTGCTCGGTGGTGATCTGTTCGACTTCTGGGTCGGCCCTTTTTACGTCGGTTTTTTTGGTGTCACCACCCTCTTCTTTGCGGTGCTCGGAACCGCCATGATCCTCTGGGGTGCCTCGCAAGGCCCCACCTGGAATCTCTGGCAGATCAGCATCGCGCCCCCCGACCTGTCCTACGGCCTGGGCTTCGCCCCGCTGATGGAAGGCGGCCTCTGGCAGCTCATCACCGTTTGCGCCATCGGCGCCTTCGTGTCCTGGATGCTGCGCGAGATCGAGATCTGCCGAAAACTGGGCATGGGCTACCACGTGCCCTTCGCCTTCGGCGTGGCGATCTTCGCCTACGTCACCCTGGTGGTGATCCGGCCCGTACTGATGGGCGCCTGGGGACACGGTTTCCCCTACGGCATCTTCAGCCACCTGGACTGGGTGTCCAACGTGGGCTACCAGTACCTGCACTTCCACTACAACCCGGCGCACATGATCGCGGTGAGCTTCTTCTTCGCCAGCGTGTTCGCGCTGTCGTTGCATGGCGGCCTGATCCTGTCCTCGACCAATCCCAAACCGGGCGAGACCGTGCGTACGCCGGAGCATGAAGACACCTTCTTCCGCGATGTCATCGGCTACTCGATCGGCACCCTGGGCATCCACCGCCTCGGTCTCTTCCTGGCCCTGGCCGCCGTGCTCTTCAGCGCACTGTGCATCGTGCTCAGCGGCCCCTTCTGGAGCCGCGGCTGGCCCGAGTGGTGGAGCTGGTGGCTGAACCTGCCGATCTGGTCCCAGTGGCCCGTCACCAAGTAAGGGGAACCCATCATGGCGCAATACCAGAACCTCTTCACCACCGTACAGGCCACGGGCCCGGTGCACCACGGCGTCGAGCTCGGCCGCGGCAACGACCCTCGGCTCGGCGAGCCTTTGGTCAGCTACTGGCTGGGCAAGCTCGGCAACGCCCAGCTCGGGCCGGTCTACCTCGGCGGTCTCGGCCTGGCCTCGCTGGTGTGCGGACTGATCGCCTTCGTCACCATCGGCTTCAACATGCTGGCCTCGGTCGGCTGGGATCCCATCCAGTTCGTGCGACAGCTCTTCTGGCTGGCCCTCGAACCCCCACCGCCCAGCTACGGCCTGTCGCTGCCCCCGCTCAACCAGGGCGGCTGGTGGCTGATCGCCGGCGGCTTCCTCACGCTGTCGCTGCTGCTGTGGTGGGCCCGCACCTACCGCCGTGCGCGTGAACTGGGCATGGGCACGCACATCGCCTGGGCCTTCGCCGCGGCCATCTGGCTCTTCCTCGTGCTGGGCTTCTTCCGCCCGGTCCTGATGGGCTCATGGGGCGAGGCGGTGCCCTTCGGCATCTTCCCGCACCTGGACTGGACGGCTGCCTTCTCGCTGCGCTACGGCAACCTGTTCTACAACCCCTTCCATGCGCTCTCCATCGCCTTCCTCTACGGATCGGCCCTGCTGTTTGCGATGCACGGCGCCACCATCCTGGCGGTGACACGCTTTGGCGGCGAGCGGGAAATCGAGCAGATCACCGACCGCGGTACGGCCTCCGAGCGGGCTGCGCTGTTCTGGCGCTGGACCATGGGCTTCAACGCCACGATGGAGTCGATCCACCGCTGGGCCTGGTGGTTCGCCGTGCTCTGCCCCCTGACCGGTGGCATCGGCATCCTGCTGACCGGCACCGTGGTCGACAACTGGTACCTCTGGGCCATGAAGCATGGTGTGGCGCCACCCTACCCGGACGTCTTTCCGCTGATCAGTGACCCGGCCCTCAGCACAGGAGTCAAGCCATGAAGCAAAACAACAGCACACCCGGCGCCTGGCGCCTGAGCACGGCGTCCACGCTCAAGGGCCTGACACTGATCCTGGCTTCGGCCTTCCTGGTCGGCTGCGAACGCCCGCCCATGGAGTCGGTCCAGCACGGCTACCGCGGCACCGGCATGGTCCAGGTCTACAACCCGCGCACGGTCGAGGCCAACGCCGCGGACGCCAAGAACGTGGTGCCTGTGGCCGAGCCCCAGGCCGACGCCAGCGGACCCAAGGCCTCGGCGGTCTACCAGAACGTCAAGGTGCTGGGTGATCTGAGCGTCGGCCAGTTCACCCGGGTGATGGTGGCCATGACGTCCTGGGTCGCGCCCAAGGAAGGCTGTGTCCACTGTCACAACCCGGCCAATTTTGCGGATGACAGCAAGTACACCAAGCAGGTCAGCCGCAAGATGATCGAGATGACCCAGCACATCAACAAGGACTGGCAGCAGCACGTGGGCAGCACCGGCGTCACCTGCTACACCTGCCACCGCGGCCAGAACGTGCCCAGCGACATCTGGACCAAGCTCAATCCCCAGCCCTACGGCTCCAACTTCATGGGGGACAAGGCCGGGCAGAACGAGCCCAATCCGGTGGCCAACCTCTCGTCGCTGCCGGTCGATCCGTTCACGCCCTTCCTGCTTGGCAACGAGCCCATCCGGGTCAACGGCAACACCGCCCTGCCCTCGGGCAACCGGCAGTCGATCAAGCAGGCCGAGGCGACCTACAGCCTGATGACTCACATCTCCACCTCGCTGGGCGTCAACTGCACCTATTGCCACAACACCCAGTCCTTCTCGAACTGGAAGGGCAATCCGCCCCAGCGGCTCACCGCCTGGTACGGCATCCGCATGGCGCGCGACCTCAACGTCAACTATATGGAGACCCTGGTCGAGGCCTTCCCGGCGCATCGCAAGGGCGCCATGGGTGACGTCGCCAAGCTCAACTGCGCCACCTGCCACCAGGGTGCCAACAAGCCGCTGAACGGCGCGCCCATGGCCCAGGACTTCACGGAACTCGGTGGCCTGGCCAAGGTGCTGGCCAGCAACGTCCCGAAGCAGTGAACGTCCAGTCGTAACCTCCGGGGCCTGCCATGATCACCATCCTGGCACGGCCCCTTTTTTCTGCCGAAGACCGGGGCACGACGCCGCGGTCCTGCTGCAAGGCCGGGTGCGCCCGGTCGCAGTCGGGCACGCAGCCATGAGCGCCGTCGCCTCCTCGGCCGACGTCCTGCCCGGTGTGGTGGTGATCATCCTGCTCGACTACCTGCGCCGCCACCAGGCCTGGGCCTGGATGCGTCTGGTCGCCGGCCCCGCCAGTTTCAAGGACGTGCCCGGTCTTCTGTTCACCAAGGTCATGGGCAGCGGCCATGGCGGCGGCTTCACCCTGCGCCCCAGCGCCACGCACCAGGGCCTGATCTGCCGCTTCAGCCGGCTCGATCTGGCGCTGGATTTCCTGCGGGGCCCACAGGCTGGCGCCCTGCGCGAACGCGCACGCGAATCCTGGTCCGGGGTGCTGGCGGTGAGCTCCAGCCGCGGCAGCTGGGACCAGCAGGCCTGGCCACTCACGGACGCCAGCACCGGCGTGGAGGCTCGCGTCGATCAAGCAGCGCCTGCCCGACCGCTGGCCATCCTCACACGGGCCAGCATCGTGCCCTCCAAGGCCATGGCCTTCTGGCGCTATGCGCCAGCGGCGCAGGCCGATCTCAGGAAAGCACCAGGCTGCCTGCTCGCCATGGGCCTGGGCGAGGTGCCCTTGGTGCGCCAATGCACCTTCAGCCTCTGGCGCGATGCGCAAGCCATGCGCGACTACGCCACCCAGGGCGCGCATCAGGTAGCCGCCGCCGCCGCGCATCGCCACGGCTTTTTTTCCGAATCGCTGTTTGTGCACATGGACGTGCTGCAGATGGCCGGGCGCTGGCAAGGGCAGGACTTCGGTAACGAACTGGGACTCAACCAGGAGACAGCGCATGCCTGAACGTCACGTGGTCGTCATCGGCGCCGGCATGGGCGGTTTGGCCAGCGCCCTGCGTCTGGCCCACCAGGGCTGCCAGGTCACGGTGGTCGAGTCCTCGGGTCAGCCGGGCGGCAAGGTCCACGCACGGGAAGTCGCCGGCGCCCTGGTCGACAGCGGCCCCACCGTGTTCACCATGCGCTGGGTCTTCGACGAGCTGCTGCGCGAAGTGGGCACCGACCTGGAGACCGAGCTGGCCATCGAGCCGCTGAACATCCTGGCGCGCCACTTCTGGCACGACGGCAGTTCGCTGGATCTGCACGCCGACCCGCAGCGCAGCGAGGCCGCCATCGCCGGCTGGGCGGGGCCCGACGAGGCGCTGCGCTTCCGCCGCTTCTGCGCCACGGCCCGCCAGGTCTACGACACGCTGGAGGCGCCGGTCATCCGCTCCGCCCGCCCCAATCTGATCCCGCTGATGGCGCGGCTGGGGCCGACGGGCCTGGGCGTGCTTACACGGCTAGGCCCCATGCGCAGCCTCTGGCACAGCATGCAGCATCAGTTCAGCGATCCGCGCCTGCGGCAGCTCTTCGCACGCTACGCCACCTACTGCGGCTCCTCGCCCTGGCAGGCGCCCGCCACGCTGATGCTGATCGCCCAGGTCGAGATGAACGGCGTGTGGTCGGTGCGCGGCGGCATGACGGCCTTGTCAGCCATGCTGGTGCGGCTGGCGCAGGCACGCGGCGCGCGTGTGCGTTACCGCACGCGCTGCACGCGCATCGTGCAGCAGCAGGGCCGTGTCACCGGGGTGCTGCTCGACACGGGTGAGTACCTGCCGGCCGACGCCGTGGTCTTCAACGGCGATGTGGCGGCCTTGCGTGCCGGCCTGCTCTCGGATGAGGTGCGCAGCGCCGTGCCCCGGTCCGCGCCGCCGCGCTCGCTCTCGGCGCTCACCTGGTCGATCCACGCATCCGCCACCGGGCTCGCGCTGGACCGCCACAACATCTTCTTCTGCGACGACTATGCGCGCGAGTTCGACGACGTGTTTGCCAAGCGCCGGCTGCCCCAGCAGCCCAGCGTCTACGTCTGCGCCCAGGACCGCCCAGGCGACGTCGCCGCAGGTGATGCAGAGCGTCTCTTCTGTCTGGTCAATGCCCCTGCCATCGGGGACGACGACACGCTCGATGAAAAGGGGCTGGCCTTATGCGAATCCAACAGTTTTCAACGCCTGCAGCGACTCGGCCTGAAGCTGGCGATCACGCCGGAGAACTGCGTGCGGACCACACCCTGGGAATTCCACCGCCGCTTCCCGGCGACGGGGGGCGCGCTGTACGGCCAGGCGACCCACGGCTGGACCACCATCTTCTCGCGCCCGGGCGCGCAGACCCCGGTGCGAGGCCTGTACCTGGCCGGGGGCAGCGTGCATCCGGGGCCGGGCGTGCCGATGGCGGCGATGTCCGGCCGGCTGGCGGCCGAGGCCCTGCTGGCGAACCTCGCTTCGACCAGCGTGTCCCCGCGGACGGCTATCTCTGGTGGTATATCGACGCCCTCAGCGACGATGGACAGCACGGCCTGACCCTCATCGCCTTCGTCGGCAGCGTCTTCTCGCCCTATTACGCCTGGGCGCGGCGCCGCGGCCCGGCCGATCCGGACAACCATTGCGCGCTCAACGTGGCGATCTACAGCCGCGGCGCGAGCCGCTGGGCCATGACCGAACGCGGCGCCCAGCACTGCGGACGCGACGGCCGGCAGTTCACCATCGGCCCGAGTGCGCTGGAGTGGGACGGCAGCTGCCTGCGCATCCGCATCCGCGAACGGTCCGTGCCCTGGGGCCAGCGCATCGAGGGCGAGGTGCGCCTGTGGCCCGAACAATTGTTCAACTTCTCCACCCCGCTGGACGCCGCCGGGCGCCACCGCTGGGGCCCGCTGGCGCCCTCGGCCCGGGTCGAGGTCGACTTGCCCGCGCCCGGCCTGCGCTGGAAAGGCCAGGCCTACCTGGACTCCAACGAGGGCGACGAACCGGTCGACCGCGCCTTCCACACCTGGAACTGGTCTCGCGCGCGCCTGCGCGACGACAGCACCCTGGTCTTCTACGACATGCAATGGCCGGGTCAGGACGAGCGCCTGCTGTCGCTGCGCTTCACACCCGATGGCCAAGTGGAAGCCATGCCCCCTGCCCCCGCGCATGTCTTGCGCCCGACCGGCTGGCGCATCCGCGGGCGCATGCGCAGCGAGGGGCCGGTAAGCCTGCACGAAGAGCTGGAAGACACGCCCTTCTACCAGCGCTCGCTGCTCAAATTCAGCTACGCCGGTGAGTCCCTGCTGGCCTTCCACGAAACCCTGTCTGTGCCGCGCCTGGTCTCGCCCATCGTACAGGCCATGCTGCCCTGGCGCATGCCGCGGCGGGGATGATGCACGCTGGGTCGAGCACATGCATCATCTGCAGAGGTACCTTAGAGTCGCAGGCCTACACCCGCTGGAAGGGTCGAAGACTTGATGAGACAGGGCAACCATACCGTTGCATTGCGGGTTGTAGTCTGTTGTTTTACATGGGTCGTTGGCAGATGATGAGACTCAGGATATAAATCAAATTCCACACGAACACGGCAGGCAGTAGTCATGACCGACAGCCCATGCTGTTCAGCGCTCTAGCGGTCAACATCAAACCAATGAACCCCCAGCAGCCTAACCGTACATTGGAGCGAGGCAGCCACAAGCTGCACTTATGGTTCCAGTCGCTGCGGTCCGGCGGCTCCTCACTTGCAAGCTGAACAACCAATGGCCACCTGGTCGCAGCTCACCCTCCAGCCCAACGCTGCGGCACTCGAAGCTTTGCGCGAACATTGGCGCTGGCTGCTGGGTGAGGACTGGTCGCCTCTCCTGTTCTCTGCGCTCGGTGACGTCTTCCTGCGTCTACCTGCGGGCACGGTCTGGTGGCTCAGCACCGCGACCGGCAGCATGGAGCAGGTTGCCGATTCGCCAGAACAGTTTCAGGAACTGCTGGCCGGCGAGCAGGCTCAGGAGTGGTTTCTGCCCGGGCTGATCGATGTGCTCCGCGCTCAGGGCAAGGTTCTTCGGGACGATCAGTGCTACACCTATGCGATCTACCCGATCTTCTCTGCAGGCAGCTTCAGCGCGGAAAACATGCACCCGGTGTCAGCGCAGGAGCACTTCTCGGCCAGCGGGCATTTGCACGAGAGCCTGCGCAAACTACCAGATGGTGCGAAGGTGCAAATCACCATCACCGACTGATGACCTACCACGAGCGCGCCAGGCTCAAGCCGACCGCGAATGCATCATGGGTTGCCGCCGCAGGCGCCGTGCGTCCTCGCGCCGCTCCAACAGGTCCATGACCCAGGCCACCCGTTGCGGCATGGCGCGGTTGGGGAAGAAGGCGCCAGCCAGTTCGCTGCTGACGCGCGGCTGCTGGCAATCACGCACCAGGTAATCGATGGCGGCCAGTGGCGTGGGCGCAACCAGGGGCGTGCGTATCCACGGGGCCTGGGCCCAGGCGGCTGCCAGCAGCACGAGCTTGCGCGCGGTGCTCACCACGGTGCGGTGCGTGACCGGGTCGAGGCCGTCGCGGCGCAGCTGGTGGCCGATTTCCGCATAGATCAGGCTGGCCGACAGAATGGCGGCGCGGCAGTCCGGCGGTAGCGCGGCGATGCCGGTCTGCGCCTGTTGGTAGAGGCGATCGGCCTCGTCGAGCAAACGCGTGATCACGCTTTGCAGGGCGGGTGTGCAGACCGGCTGCTGCAGCCAGGTGTCCGGGGTGATGCCGGCCTCGCGCAGCCAGTCACGGGGCAGGTAGATGCGCTGGATGGCGGCGTCGGCCCCCACGTCGCGCGCGATATTGGTCAGCTGCATGGCCACGCCGAGTTCGCAGGCACGGGCCAGCGTGTCCACGCTTTGCGGGCCCATGATCCAGCACATCATGGCGCCCACGCTGCCGGCGACACGGGCCGCGTAGGCCTGCACATCTTCGAGGCTGTCGTAGCTGCGGCCGGCGGCGTCCCAGGCAAAGCCTTCAATCAGCGCATCGAGCAGATGGCGCGGCAGCTGGTACTGCTGCACCACCGTGCTCAGCGCGTGGTCCTCCACAAAATCGCTGGGCGTACCGGCATAGATCAGGTCCAGCCGTTCCCGCAGGACGTCCACGGGGGCATCACCCGGCGCGGCCTCGTCGACCAGATCGTCTGCCACGCGGCAGAAGGCATAGAGCGCGATGGCCGCCTGGCGGATGCGCAGCGGCAGCAGGCGGCTGGCGGCAAAAAAAGTCTTGGAGCCCCCCTGCATCATGGTGGCGCAGGCCTGCAGGCTGTCGGGGCCGAGGGCGGTGTCAGGCATGGACATGGGGGATCACCGATTCGAGGGCCTTGGCCGACATGAGCACACCGGGTACACCGGCGCCCGGGTGGGTACCGGCGCCCACCATGTAGAGGCCGGGGATGTCCTCGCTGCGGTTGTGCGGGCGGAACCAGGCGCTTTGCGTCATCACGGGCTCCAGGCCGAAGCCTGCACCCTTGTAGGACCAGAGCCGGTCGTGGAAATCCTGCGGCGTGCTGACCTTGGACGTGACGATGGACTGCTGCAAGCCCGGCAACACACTGCGCTCCAGCACCTCGGCAATCGCCGCGCGGTAGGTCTCGGCGTAGCTGGCCCAGTCGGTCCCGCTGTCCAGATGCGGCACGGGTGACAGCGCGTAGAAGGTGTCGCAGCCGGCGGGCGCGAGCGACGGGTCGGTCGCCGTGGGGCGGTGCAGGTAGAGACTGAAGTCGTCCGCCAGCTTGTGGCGCTTGAAGATGTCCGTCAGCAGGGCTTTGTAGCGCGGGCCCAGCACCATCATGTGGTGGTGCACGTCGGCGTACTGGCGCGAAGTACCGAAGTACCAGACGAACAGACCCATGGAGTACTTGCCGCGCTCGATGCGCGCGTCGGTCCAGTGACGGCGGTGTTCGCGCGCCACCAGGTGCTTGTAGGTCCAGGCGGTGTCGGCATTGCTCACCACGATGTCGGCGGCGATGAACTCCCCGCTGTCGAGCTCGACGCCGCAGGCCCGGCCGTTCTCGATCCGGATCTGGGTGACGGGCGCGTTGCAGCGCAGCTGCACGCCCCGCGCCTGCAGCAGGCCCACGAGGCCGCGCACGATGGCACCGGTGCCACCCATGGCCGAATGCACACCCCAGGTGCGCTCCAGCGAGTTGATGAGCGCATAGGCCGAGGTCACCGAGAAGGGGTTGCCGCCGATCAGCAGCGGATGAAAGCTCATCACCACGCGCAGCTTCTCGTTCTTCATGTACTTGGCCACGAGGCTGTGGATGCTGCGCCAGGCCCGCATCTTGACGAAAAAGGGGATGGCCTTGAGCAGATCGGTGGGTTTGTCAAAGGCCTGGGAGCCCAGGCCCTGGAAACCCAGGTCGCGGCAGTAGTCGGCGTCTTTCACAAACTTGCGGTAGCCGGCCACGTCGGCGGGCGAGAAGCGCGCCACCTCGGCCTCCATCTGCGCCTCGTCGCCGCTATAGTCGAAACAGCTGCCGTCGTCGAAGCGGATGCGGTAGAAGGGGTCCATGGGCACCAAGGTCACGTCGTCGGCGAAACGCTTGCCGCACATCGTCCACAGTTCTTCGAGCAGGAAGGGGGCGGTGATGATGGTGGGGCCGGCGTCGAAGGTGAAACCGTCCTGCCGGTGCACATAGGCACGGCCACCAGGCGCGTCGAGCTTCTCCAGCACCTTGACCTGGTAGCCCATCACGCTCAGACGGATGGCCGCCGCCAGGCCGCCAAAGCCGCTGCCGATGACAACGGCCATGGGCCGATCCGACGCACCGCCTGGGTCTGTTGGGCCGGTTCTGCGCGTGGGCGTCCCGAAGCCCTCCGAGGTGTAGGCGTTCATGCGTGCTTTCGAGGCGGTGGGTTCAGGGCCGGCTTGGTGGAAGGTGTGGCCATGGCCCAGCCCCAGAGACGATCGAGGGGCCAGGGGAACATCATGATCAGATGCTCGACGATGGCCAGACCCAGCAGGGTGGCCAGCATGACCCAGCCGGTGGTGATGGCCACGGCGCCCTGCTGCGCCAGCCAGACCAGCCAGACCCAGGTGCCGATGGCCACACTGAGCGAGAGCACGAACCAGGGCGTGATGCTGCGCTGGCGGAAATAGCTGCCCAGATAACGCAGGTGCGGCGGCAGGTACTGCGCACCGGTCTGCGGCACACCGAAGAAAAGATTGAGCTTGGCCGACAGGCGCATGCACCACAGCAAGGCATAGGTGCAGATCGCCACATGGTTGGGCTGCTGCGCCTGCATCCACCACAGCAGTGCGAAGTTCGCGATCAGCGCGAGCTCGTGGTAGAGCATGACCTGCACCGACTCGACGAAACGGCGCCAGCCAGTGGCACCGGGCGTGAGTGCCGTGGTGCGCGGGCCGGTGATCCAGCCGGTCAGAAAGGCCAGCTCGTGCCAGCCCCACATGAGGATGACGCTGCCAAAGGCGAGGTAGGCGTTGGCCACGCTGACCTCGCGCATGCTCCAGGCCACGCCGGCAAAACTCAGGGCCAGCAGCACGGTCCAGACCGCCAGGCTCAGGCGGAAGGTCTGCGGCGGGCGACGGTCCAGCCACAGGATCACGCCCGTGCCGAACCACCAGCACAGGGCTGTGTAGAGGCAGGCCCAGATGACTTCAGTTACCACGCGGGCTCCATGCGGACCTGGGGCGAGATCTGCTGCCGGATGACCGGCATGAAGTACAGGCGGCCGAAGGTGCCCAGGGCCTGCACAGCGCACACGCCCTGCTGCAGCCGGCCGATGATGCCGCCACGGGCCTTGGCCTTTTCCATGGCCTGCGAGATCGCGAACAGACGCTCGAGACCACGGCGGAAAGCCGGGTTGTCCGTGTCCAGCGCCACCGGGAAGACCTGCTGGGTGATGGCGGTGGTGATGCGGAACACCTGGTAGTCGTACTCGCCGGACTCCAGACCCATGGCCTCGTGCAGCATGGGGCGCGTGTGGTCACGCACGTACATGGTGGCGTAGACGGCCAGCAGGAAGAAGCGGATCCAGTAGGTATTGGCACCGCGCAGCAGGTGCGGGTTGGCCCGCATGATCAGGGCGAAGGACTCGCCGTGGCGGAATTCGTCATTGCACCAGCGCTCGAACCAGCGAAAGATCGGATGGAAGCGCTTCTCCGGATGCTTTTCGAGCTGGCGGAAGATGGTGATGTAGCGCGCATAGCCGATCTTCTCGGACAGGTAGGTCGCGTAGTAGATGTACTTGGGCTTGAAGAAGGTGTACTTCTTGGTGCGCTTGAGATTGCCCAGGTCGATGCCCAGGTCGAAGTCGCGCAGCGACAGGTTGATGAAGCCCGCGTGGCGCGATTCGTCGCGCGCCAGATAGGTCATGAGCTGCTTGATGTCGGGGTTGCTGACGTTCTTGCGGATCTCGTTGTAGAGCACGCAACCCGAGAACTCCGACGTCAGCGAACTGACGAGGAAATCCAGGAACTCCTGGCGCATCTCGGGGGACAGGCTGGCCATGCCCGCGCTCATCTCGGCCGCGAAGGCCTCGTCGCGCTGGAAGTGGTCGTGGTTGTTGTCGCCTTCATACTCGGCCATCATCTTGTCCCACTCGGCACGCACCGGCTCAACGCTGAGGCGGTTCATCTCGGCAAAATCGGTGGTGTAGAAGCGCGGGCTGATCATGTCGCTGTGCACGGCCTTCTGGTTGGCATCGACAGCAGTTTCTATCGGTCGGACGGCGGAGGCATTCATGAGGGGCTCCTCTGGATCAAAGGGATGAGGTGGTGGTGCCGGTCTGCAGCAGACGGGCAAAGACGGCCGCATTGGTGGGGCCAAAGGCCTCGAGATCGATGCGCTGCCCGGTGGACGGATCCAGCAGGGTCAGCCGGCCATCGCCGCGGGCGATCAGGGTCAGCGGCGCCTGCGGACCGATGCCTGCGCGCTTGCGTTCGCGCACCAGGGCGCGCAGGGTGCTGCGCAGGAAGCCCTGCTCACCCTCGAAGCTGGCGATCTGCGCACCGGTGCCGGCGTCGATGGCCACGACCTCGCCGGCCGGGCCATCGCGGAACAGGAGCTCGCGCTGCCACAGGGTCTGGGCGTCCGGCCGCTGCACTATCACGCCCTGCCAACGCGCCCAGCCCACCAGCAGCAGCACCAGCAAGAGCAGGCTGCCCAGCAGCTTGACCGCCGCCGGCAGGGCCGATGCGGGTGCGCTGGGCTGGGGGGCGGCGGTGTTCATGCCAGCACTCCACCGCTGTGCAGCGAAGGTTCGCCTTCACGCTGGCCTGCGGTCACGATCTGCTCTCCCGAATGGCTTTCACGCCAGACCTTGAGCAGCAGCTCACCGACAGCCTGGCCATCGGGCAGACAACGCAGCGTCGGTTGCGGATGCTTCAGATGCCAGGCACGCTGATGCGGCCACAGATGGAGCCAGCCGATGTGATCGTCCGGGTAGAGCTGCAGTGCGATGTCGGTGCTGTCCTGGCCATGGTGCAGGCTGGAAGCCCCCGCGATGCGGCGAAACGGGAGATTGAAGGTCACGGTCAGCACGATGCCGATGCGCATGATGACCCGCTTGTTGGTCACGGTGTAGAGCGCGGTACGTGCGGCGAACCAGGCGCACAGGGCCAGCAGACCGAGCGCGAGCGTGGCCAGCGATCCACTGACGACCATGGGGCGCCAGAGATCGCCACCACTCTGGCCGGTGCTCAGCAGCTGGGCCAGCTGCACCGCCATCATGAGGCCGAAGTACACGCCGATCTTGCGCAGATGGAAGGCGTGCACCGCGAGCTGTCGCCAGTCTGGCGAGCCCTGCCAGAGCAGGGTTTCACCGGGCGGCAGAGCGGCGGGCAGGCCCGGCGCGGCCTCCCACTCGTGCTCGTGGGTGGGCTGCACGGTGGTGGCCTTCACAGCAGCGGCTCCTGCCGGTCCGGCGTGGCGTACAGGGTGCCGGCACCGAAGTAGGCGGTGATCTTCTCTTCTTCGAGCAGGGTGACCTGCTCGGGCGACTTCGTCTTGGGCACGTCGGCGAATTGCGCCCCAAGCAGGGCGTGGACATGGACGCCGTCACGCTTGACGCGCGAGAAGGTCATGGGCAGCAGCACGCGCTGGCCGGAGCCCGCGACTTCCACTTCCAGGTAGCGGAACAGCATTTCCATGCGGTCCACCCAGAGGTCGACCACCTTGCCGGCCACCGCGCCGTCGGCACCGATCACCGGCAGGCCGCGTGGATCGGTGTCCTTGGCCGCGACCCCATGGCCTGCGGCCGTCCGCAGCGGCACGATCTTGGGCTGACCGTGCAGATCAGCGTCGGGGACATCGGCGCGCTGGGCCCAGGCCCCGGGACCGACGCCCGCGAGCAGCGGGTTGCCTACCGGCTCCAGCGGTGCACCGTTCCAGCCGTGCACCGGTGTGCCCTGGTACTGGCCGTCGGCGCGGTTGGGGTCAGGCGCGATGTGCACATGGCCGTCGGCCGTCTTGAAGGTGGCAGGCGTGGACGGCACCGGCCAGCCATCGGTCTTCGGGCCGTTGAGTCGTCCCGGATCCATGGGATAGCCCTCGCGGTGGTTCTCGCGCACG
This sequence comes from Hylemonella sp., assembly GCF_027532185.1. GTDB lineage: Bacteria > Pseudomonadota > Gammaproteobacteria > Burkholderiales > Burkholderiaceae_C > Hylemonella. Next base: position 174,541 of record NZ_JAPZSV010000010.1, read on the forward strand.
AGGTAGTAGATCAGGCCCGCGAAAAACACCCAGAAAAGGTACAGGACGATCTGGGCCACGTCCACGTACTGGGTTATTGCTCCTGTTTCCATAGGTCAGCTCCTTGAAAAAACACCACACCGATCAACCGGGCAGCTCGGCTAGGCCGAGTCTCAACATGGGCTGGGGCTGCTCGTTGCGACTGCTGCGCAGGAGCGGCCCCAGGGCGATCAAGACCACAAACAGGAGATAGATCTCCAGGTGGTAGACAAAGCTATAGCCCGTGACGGGCGTGTTGAGCACATCGCCCAGGCGGCCGGACAAGGCCAGGCTGGACACGCCATCGCGCAGCGCACCGCCCAGCGCCATGGCCACGCCGGTGGCCGTGGCCTGTACCGCGCCCCAGGCGCCCAGCACCAGGCCGCTCAGGCGGCTGTTGGAAAAGGACATGGCCGTCACCAGCATGCCCACCGAAAACAGGCCCGAGCCGAAACCGATGAGGAACACGCCGCTGCGAAACAGCGGGACCGAGGCCAGCGGCGCGGCAAAGATCACCATGGCAAACGCCGGCAGACCCAGCAGCACGCCCAGGCTGGCCAGACGGCAGGCATGCCAGCCCGAGGCCAGCCAGCGCGAGGACAGGGCAAAGGCCAGCAGGGAGCCGCCGGCACCGAGGGCGGTCAGGCTGCTGGTGGCACCCACATCCAGGCCGAGGAGCTCGGCGCCGTAGGGCTCGAGCACGATGTCCTGCATGCTGAAGGCCAGCGAGCCCAGGGCGACCGTCCACAGAAAGCGCCGCATCTTGGGCAGCGCCATCAACTCTTTCCAGCTGCTGCGAAAGCCTCCGGCCGCACGCGCCCCGCGCTTGCCCTGCCGTGCTTCCTGCTTCCACATCGAGATCAGGTTGATGACGGCCACGAACACGGCCGCGCCCTGGATCACCTGGATCAGGCGCTTGGGGCTGAAGTCGGTCAGAAGCAGACCGAAGATCACGCTGCTGCCGATCATGCCCAGCAGCAGCATGCTGTAGAGCAGCGCCACCACACGCGGACGCTTGTCCTCGGTGGCGAGGTCATTGGCCAGGGCAATGCCCGCCGTCTGCGTGACCTGCAGGCCGGCGCCGATGAGCACAAAGGCCAGGCCAGCGCCGAGCTGACCGGCCCACACCGTCTTTTCGGCGGCTTCGGACAGCAGCAGCAGGGCAAAGGGCATCACGGCCAGGCCGCCGAACAGCAGCAGGGTGCCGGTCCAGAGGTAGGGAATGCGGCGCAGGCCCAGCGCCGAGGGATGGGTGTCGCTGCGGTAGCCGATCAGGGCGCGCAGCGGCGCGAACACCATGGGGATGGCCACGGCCAGCGCGACCCACCAGGTCGGTACCTGCAGCTCTACGATCATGACGCGGTTGAGGGTGCCCACCATCAGCGCCACCACCATGCCGATCACCACCTGGAACAGCGCGAGGCGCAGCAGGCGCCCCATCGGCAGCTCGGGCGAGGCCGCATCGGCAAACGGCATGAAGCGCGTGCCGTAGGCCGTCAACCAGCGGGGCATGGGCAGGCGCAGTTTCATGTGCGACTCCACTCCCATGCCTGGGAGGTGTAGAAACCGCGGGCCACGCGCTGCATGCGGGCTTCCTGCCAGCCCTGCAGGCCCGGATGCTGCTGGAGTTGCCGCTGCAAGGCAGCATAGGCCACCGGTGACAGCGAAGGCGAGCGATCGCTGCGCGGGAACAACCGCCCCACGCTGTGCATGAGGGCCAGCAGCGGCGTGCGCGGTGCAAACGTGAACGTCATGGAGCGGCGCACCCTTGGGGCCAGGCTGGCCAGGGCTTGCACGATCTGCTCGCAGTCGTAGTGGATGAGCGAGTCCATGCACACCACATGATCGAAAGTCCCCAGGTCTGCGCTCAGCATGTCGCCCGAGAGAAAAGTGACCGAGCCGGCCAGCTGGGGACGCTCCTCGGCCATGCGATCGGCCGCGAGCTTGACCAGGGTGGGCGAGAGATCGATGGCGATGACCTCGGCACCCCGTTGCGCCGCCTGCAGCGCGAGCGCCCCCGTGCCGCAACCCGCATCGAGCAGGCGCAGGCCGCGCATGTCTTCCGGCAGCCAGGACAACAGGGTGGCCCGCATGGTGTCGCGCCCGGCCCGCACGGTGGCGCGGATGCGCCCCACCGGTTCGTTGGAGGTCAGGCGCGCCCAGGCATCGGCCGCGGTGCGGTCGAAATAGTGTTCGATCTGGCTGCGGCGCTGTTCGTAGGCGGTGCTGTTCATGGCGTGGGTGCTTTCAATCGAAACCGAGCAGATCGAAGATGTCGCGGTCCTTCATCGGGATCGCAGGCAGCGGATCCGAGCCCAGCCACAGGGCGGCGGCCAGGCGCATGTATTCGTTCTGCACCGCCACGACGGCGGGCGTGGGCTCGAGCTCGAACAGCGTGCATTTCTTGAGGCGGCTCTTGCGGATCTCGTCGAGCATGGGGAAATGCGCCATGGTCTTGAGACCGACGGCCGCATTGAACTTGTCGACCTGGTCGGTCTCGTCGCTGCGGTTGACGATCACGCCGCCCAGGCGCACGTTGTAGTTCTTGGCCTTGGCGCCGATGGCCTGCACGATGCGGTTCATGGCGAAGATCGAGTCGAAGTCGTTGGCCGTGACGATCAGCGCGCGGTCGGCATGTTGCAGGGGTGCGGCAAAGCCGCCGCAGACCACGTCACCGAGTACGTCGAAGATCACCACATCGGTGTCCTCGAGCAGGTGGTGTTCCTTGAGCAGCTTGACGGTCTGGCCCACGACATAACCGCCGCAACCCGTGCCGGCCGGTGGGCCACCGGCCTCCACGCACATCACGCCGTTGTAGCCCGGGAAGACGAAGTCGTCCAGGCGCAGCTCTTCGGCATGGAAGTCCACCGTCTCGAGCGCATCGATCACGGTGGGCATGAGTTTCTTGGTCAGGGTGAAGGTCGAGTCGTGCTTGGGATCGCAGCCGATCTGCAGCACGCGCTTGCCCATCTTGCTGAAAGCCACGGAGAGGTTGGAGGAAGTGGTGCTCTTGCCGATGCCGCCCTTGCCGTAGACCGCAAACACCTTGGCGTTGCCGATCTTCACGCTGGGGTCCATCTGGAACTGCACGCTGCCCTCCCCATCGCCCTTGGGGGCGCGCCCGATCTCGCGAACGGGAATGCTGGTGGTTTCGATCATGCGGGGAGTCCTTCCTGTATGCCTTCAAGGCGGTCTTCAAGCTCGTCGCCCGCGCGCCGCAGGGCGCTCAGGGTCTCGGCGTCGGGTTTCCAGTACTGGCGGCGATTCGCCTCCAGCAGACGGTTGGCCACCTTGGCCGAGGCGGTGGGATTGAGCTCGGCCATGCGCTGGCGCATGGCCGGATCGAGCACAAAGGTTTGCGCCAGCTGCTGGTAGACCCAGGGCTGGACCTGGCCGGTGGTGGCTGACCAGCCCAGGGTGTTCGTGAGGTGGGCTTCGATCTGGCGCACGCCCTCGTAGCCGTGCTGCAGCATGCTTTCGTGCCACTTGGGGTTGAGCATGCGGCTGCGGGTTTCCAGCGCCACCTGCTCGGTCAGCGTGCGCACGACGCCTTCGCCCTGGGTCTGGTCACCGATGAAGACGGGCGGGGCCTGGGCCGCATCACCTTCGCGGCGGTGCTTGGCCTGCAGCACGGCGCGGCTGATCCCGCCCAGCGTGTCGAAGTAGGTGTCGATGCTGGTCACACCGAGCTCCACCGAATCGAGGTTCTGGTAAGTCAATGAGACGCTGGCCAGCGCGCTTTGCAGCACGGCGGTGTTGCGCACCGGGCGACCTTCGCGTCCGTAGGCAAAGCCCTTGCGCTGGGTGAACGCGTCACCCAGTTCGTCCTCGTTGTCCCAGCAGCTGCCATCGATTAGGTGGTTGATGTTGGCGCCGTAGGCGCCTTCGGTGTTGCCGAAGACGCGCAGGGATGCCGCTTCCAGGTCGCAGCCCTCGTTCTCTGCCATGGTCGCCAGCGCATGCTTGCGCACGTAGTTCTGATCCAGCGGTTCGTCGGCACCCGCCGCCAGGAAGGCGGCCTCGGCCAGCAGGCGGATCTGCATGGGCAGGAGATCGCGGAAGATGCCCGAGAGAGACAGGACCACGTCGATACGCGGACGGCCCAGGGTCGCCAGCGGCAGCAGGCTTGCGCCCGCCAGCCGACCGTAGCTGTCGAAACGCGGTGTGGCACCCATGAGCGCCAGCGCCTGGGCCAGCGGACCGCCTTCGGTCTTGAGGTTGTCGGTGCCCCACAGCACCATGGCCACGGTCTCCGGCAGAGCCTGGTGGTCCAGGGTGTAGCGCTCCAGCAGCTTTTCGGCCTGGCGCTTGCCGTCGAGCACCGCGAAGGCCGAAGGCATGCGGAAGGGGTCCAGCCCATGCAGGTTGCGGCCCGTGGGCAGCACCTCGGGGTTGCGGATCAGATCGCCCCCGGGGGCAGGTGGCAGGTAGCGACCGTCGAGGGCACGCAGCAGCCCTTGCAGCTCGTGGTCTTCACCCAGCAAACGGTTGGTGCGCACCAGCTGGCGCAGCGATTCGGCGTGGGCGGCATCCTGCGGGCCGGCCTGCTGGCTGAGCGCAGCCTCCGAGTCACCGTCGACCAGGGCTTCCATCCAGCCGCTGTGGTTCATGCCCATGGCGTCGGCCATGACCTGCAGGGTCTGCAGGCGCTGGCTGCGCGTGGGGACCTGGCCGATGACGTGCAGGCCTTCGGGGATCAGTGCGTATTCAAGTTCCAGCAGCTGGTTCTGCAGCTGCTCGATCCAGGCGGTCGGATCGGCCGGCAAGGTCGCCGGCACGGTCAGGTCCATGCTCTGTGCCTGGCTGTGGATCATGGCGCTCAGGTCGGCGCGCTCGGCCGCCTGGTCCGGGCCCATCTGCTGCCAGCGTTCGATGGTCTGCTGCAGCTGCACCAGCTCCTTGTACAGACCCGAGTGGGTCAGCGAGGGCGTGAGGTAGCTCACCAGGGTGGCCGCGCCGCGGCGCTTGGCCAGCGCACCCTCGGACGGGTTGTTGGCGGCATAGAGGTAGATGTTGGGCAAGGCGCCGATCAGGCGGTCCGGCCAGCACTGACCCGACAGGCCGGTCTGCTTGCCCGGCATGAATTCCAGCGCGCCGTGGGTGCCGAAGTGCAGCACGGCGTCGGCGGCATAGTCTTCACGCAGATAACGGTAGAAGGCGCTGAACGCATGGGTCGGGGCGCAACCGGTCTCGAACAGCAGGCGCATGGGATCGCCCTCGTAGCCAAAGCCGGGCTGCACCGTGACGATGACCTGACCGAAGGCCGCGCCCAGGACGAAGAGGGACTGGCCGTTGCTCAGCTGCTTGCCCGGGGCCGGGCCCCATTGCGCCTCGATCTCCTTGAGCCAGCGCTCGTTGCGCACATGCTCGGCGGTGGCAATGGTGTGCAGCACATTGGCCTGCGCGCCATAGGTGGCGGCATTGCCCTGCAACAGGCGGTTGCGCAGATCGTCCACGCTGGCCGGCAGCTCCACCTTGTAGCCTTCCGTGGACAGGCGTTGCAGGGTGTTGTAGAGCGACTGGAAGACGGACAGGTAGGCCGCGGTGCCCACGCTGCCGGCGTTGGGCGGGAAATTGAACAGCACGATGGCCAGCTTGCGTTCGCTGCGCGGCTTGGTGCGCAGGCGCACCAGGCGCTCCACCCGCGTGCTGAGCATGTCGGTACGCTCGCTGCAGGTGAACATCTGCTGGTTGCGCTTGTCATCGGGGAAGGTACAACGCTTCTCGCAGCCCGAGCAGGTCTGGCCCGCAGCGCCGGGGCGCCCGCCATAGACCATGGGCAGGATGGAGCCGTCGAGCTCGGGGATGGCGACCATGATGGTGCTCTCCACCGGCAGCAGGCCGCGGTCGGAATCGCCCCATTGCTGGATCGACTGGAATTCCAGCGGATGCGCCGCGATGTAGGGCACGTCGAGTTCACCCAGCACGATCTGCGCCGCGTCGGCGTCGTTGTAGGCCGGGCCACCGACCAGCGAAAAACCGGTGAGCGAGACCAGGGCCTGGATGCTGGGCTTGCCTTGCTGGCGGAAGTAGCGGTCGATGGCCGGACGCGCGTCCAGGCCGCTGGCGAAGGCGGCGACCACGCGCAGGCCGCGCGCCTGCAGCGCGGTGATGACGGCGTCGTAATGCGCGGTGTTGCCCGCCAGCAAGTAGGAGCGCAACAGCAGCAGACCCACGGTGGGCTGGTCCTTGCGGCCCTGCTGGGGAAGATCGCCCAGATCCTCGCTGATGCGGTTCTTCATGGCCGGGTGATAGACACCCACCTCGGGGTATTCGATCGGCTCCTCACGCACGGCCAGCGCGCGCAGGCCTTCACGCGGGCCCTGGGCATAACGCTGCACCAGGGTGCGCACCATGTGCTCGATGTTGTGCTCGGAACCGGCCAGCCAGTAGCGCATGGTCAGGAAGTACAGGCGCAGGTCCTGCGCCGTGCCGGGGATGAAGCGCAGCAGCTTGGGCAGGCGGCGCAGCATGGCCATCTGCTTGGAGCCGGCGGACGCGCCGCCCTTGGCCTCGTCGCCCGCGCCCTTCTTGCTGGCGCTGGGGCGCAGCTTCTTGAGCAGGCTGATCAGGCCACCGGATTCGCGGCCCATCACCAGCTTGCCCATGCGGGTGAGCTGGGTGACCTGGGGCGCCGACATGATGCAGACCATGGCGTCGCAGTGTTCGCGCCGGGCCCGAAGGGCGTCGAGCACCGGCAGGAAGTGGTCTTCCATGAACAGCATGGTGACGATCACCAGATCGGCCTGCGCCACCGCCGTCAGGCAGGCGGCCAGCGCGGGCGGGCTGTCGCGCCAGGTGCTGGCGCAATGGGTTTCGAGCTGCAGGCCCGGCAGCTGCTGCGCGAGCTGCTGCGCCACGTTGTCGGTGCTGCTGCTCAGGTGGCCGTCCATGGTCAGCAACACCACGCTCATGCGCGGTGCGACGGAGGAGGCCGGCTTAGCGGCTGAAGTGGGCTTTGGCATCGTAGAGGGTCTCCACGGTGATGGTGGGTACACCCTGGTCCAGCGCGTAGCGCTCGGTGTTGCGTCGTGCCTTGCCGCGCACGAAAAACGGGATCTTGCCCAGCTCCTTTTCGGCCTCGGGGCTCCATGTCGCCGTGCCGGCCGCCACGGTGATGGGGGCGGCGGCGGCCGGCATGGCCGGCGTTTCGGCGGCGGCGACGCTGACCGCCGCGGGGCGGGTGCCGCCCAGGTGCGAGGGGGCGGCACCGGCGTGGAACTCGAAGTCCTGACGGAACATGCCCAGCAGGTGCTCTTCGAGTCCCATCATCAGTGGGTGCACCCAGGTGTCGAAGAGGACGTTGGCGCCCTCGTAACCCATCTGGGGTGCGTAACGGGCCGGGTAGTCCTGCACGTGGACCGGTGCCGAGATGACCGCGCAGGGGATGCCATGGCGCTTGGCGATGTGGCGTTCCATCTGGGTGCCCAGGATGAGCTCGGGCTGCAAGGCGGTGATCTGATTTTCGACCTCGAGGTAGTCGTCGGTGATCAGGGCCTCGACACCGTGTTTCTTGGCGCAGTCCCGCACCTCGCGCGCGAACTCGCGGCTGTAGCTGCCCAGGCCCACGACCTCGAAGCCCATCTCCTCGCTCGCGATGCGGGCGGCCGCGACCACGTGGGTGGCGTCGCCGAAGATGTAGACCCGCTTGCCCGTGAGGTAGGTCGAGTCGACCGAGCGCGCATACCAGCGTGCGCGGGCGACGGCCTCGTCTTCTGCGGGTGCGGACAGACCGGTGAGAGCGCAGACCTCGGCCAGGAAATCGCGCGTGGCGTTCAGGCCCAGGGGCACGGTCTTCGTGTAGGGCTGGCCGAACTGGCGCTGCAGCCATTGCGCGGCCGCGAGTCCGATCTCCGGGTAGAGCACGACGTTGAAGTCGGCTTCGGCCAGCTTCCGCAGGTCGGCCACGCTGGCGTCGAGCGGCGCGACGACCGCCACGTCGACACCCAGCTGCTGCAGCAGCTGCGTGACCTCGCGCACATCGTCGCGGTGACGGAAGCCCAGGGCGCTGGGGCCCAGCAGATTGCAGCGGGGCCGCGCCTGGGGTTTTTTCTCGCCCGGCTTGTGCACGAGATGACGGCACAGCTGGTAGAAGGTTTCGCTGGCGCCCCAGTTTTCCTTGCGCTGGTAGGAGGGCAGCTCCAGGGCCACCACCGGAATCGGCAGCTGCAGGGCCTGCGCCAGGCCGCCCGGGTCGTCCTGGATCAGCTCGGCCGTGCACGAGGACCCCACGAGCAGGGCGGCGGGCTGGTGACGCTGCACCGCCTTGCGGGCTGCGTCCTTGAAGAGCTCGGCGGTGTCACCGCCCAGGTCGCGCGCCTGGAAGGTGGTGTAGGTCACGGGCGGACGCTGGGCGCGGCGCTCGATCATCGTGAACAGCAGGTCAGCGTAGGTGTCGCCCTGCGGGGCGTGCAGGACATAGTGCACATCACGCATCGCGGTGGCAATACGCATGGCGCCGACGTGAGGCGGTCCTTCGTAGGTCCAGAGCGTGAGTTGCATGGTGGGTCCTAGGCCGCGAGCTTTTCGCGCCGTTGCAGAGGGCGACTGAACAGGCCGGCGAGATCGGCGGCCTGCTCGTAGCCCTGGATGGGGGTGAAGACCAGCTCGATGGCCCACTTGGTGGTGATGCCCTGGGCTTCGAGCGGGTTGGCCAGGCCCAGGCCGCAGACCACCATGTCGGGTGCATCGGCCAGGCAGCGGTCGAGCTGCCGGTCCACATCCTGGCCCTCGCTCACGCGCGTGCCGGCAGGCAGCCAGGCCAGCTCGGGCGCCATGTGCTGGCGGTGCAGATAGGGCGTGCCCACCTCCACGAGATCCATCCCGAGCTCGCGGTGGACGAAGCGGGCCAAGGGGATCTCCAGCTGCGAATCAGGAAAGAAGAAGATGCGCTGACCCTGCAGCCGCTGGCGGTGCACGGCCAGCGCTTTCTCGGCACGCTGGCGTGCGGCCTGGGTGACACTGTCGAAAAGCTCGGGCGCCACGCCGAAGGCTGTCGCGGCCGCCTGCAGCCAGGCCGTCGTCCCCTCGACACCCAGGGGGAACGGCGCGCCCAGATGCTGCGCACCGCGCGCCTGCAAGGCCCGCGCGGTGTCGGCGAGGAAAGGTTGCGCCAGCAGAAAGCGGGTGTGGGTGCCGACCACCGGCATCTCCTGGCTGCGCCGCGGCGGGAAGAAGTCCACCTTCAGACCCATGCGCTCCAGCAGGCCGCGCAGCTGGTCTTCAACCACATCGGCCAGGGTGCCCACCACCATGAGCGCGGGCGGCGCCTCAGGCGCAGAGGGGGCCGGCAAGCCCGGCACCATGGCCGCGAGGCAGGCGTCTTCGCCCTGGGTGAACGTGGTCTCGATGCCGCTGCCCGAGTAATTGAGCACGCGCACCGCCGGGTGATGGATGGTGTTCAGGCGCTCAGCGGCGCGCGACAGATCGAGCTTGATGACCTCGGAGGGGCAGGAGCCCACGAGGAAGAGCAGGCGGATATCCGGGCGACGCGCCAGCAGCTGCTGGACCACGCGGTCCAGCTCGGTGTGCACGTCGGCCAGCCCGGCAAGATCCCGCTCGTCGATGATGGCCGTACCGAAACGAGGCTCGGCAAAAATCATGACCCCGGCGGCCGACTGGATGAGGTGGGCGCAGGTGCGTGAACCGACGACCAGGAAAAAGGCATCCTGGATCTTGCGATGCAGCCAGATGATGCCGGTGAGACCGCAGAAGACCTCGCGCTGGCCGCGCTCGACCAGGGGCACCACATCGCTGCAGCCACTGCTGGTGTCGGAACGGATGGGGATCACGGGGCTCATAGGCTGGCCTGGGCACCGGCGGGGCCGGGCGTGGTGGAGGAAGGCCGCTGCAGTCGCGCCATGCGCAGCTTGCGGATGTACTGGCCGGCGTTGAAGCCGTAGCTGGCATAGGCCGCCAGGGCCAGCCAGAGCTGCTCCCGCGCCGTCCACTCGCCCTGCCACCAGACCCAGAGATAGGCGGTGTGCAGGGCCAGCACGCCCATGCTGACCACGTCCTCCCAGAAGAAGGCGGGGGCAAACAGGTACTTGCCGAACACCACCTTTTCCCAGATGGAGCCCGTGACCATGATGAGATAGAGCACCCCGGTCTTGAGCACCACCGAAGCCAGGGCCCAGTCGGTGTGCTCACCGGTCTGCAGGCTGAGGATGACGAGGTAGAGGCTGCCCAGGAAGATGAAGAACTGCACCGGCGCCAGCACGCCCTGCACCAGCGTCCAACGGCTGGCATCGCGTCGGGCGCGTTGGGCCGGCGTGTACAGAAGCGCGGGGCGGGCTGAGGACATGAAGAACCTTGGTCGACTGGTGGCTTGGATTCACTTTAGAACCCGAAAGCCCATGTGTCAATTTAAATTGACAACAAATTAATAAACCAGGGTTTACACCTATCGAAATCTTTCCGGATCGAATCACACTGGATTCGTGGCGGTTCCGAGGCCCCAACAGAGCCCGGACCCGCCCGATGGGTTGCGACGAGCGCGCCGACGTGTTGGAACTTGCCGCTGGTGTATTCCACTGAGGATCGGTGCCTGCCATGCCGCAATTTCAGCTAGACCACCCCTGCTTCCAGCACCCTGAGGTCAGGGAAGCGAGCCAGTCCACGAGCTTTCTGAGGTCGCCGACCGGCCCCCGGCTGGTGGGTGGAACGACCTACGAGGGCCGGTCGGAGCTCGAAGCAGGCCACGTGCAGAGCCTGGCCCAGGCCTGCCTGACGAGCCTGGATGCCGCACGTCAGCTGATCAGGGGCTGGCAGCGCCAGGGGCTCTCGCTGGCACAGATCTACACCCGGGGCATCGCTCCCTGCGCCCGCCTGCTGGGCGACTGGTGGGGCACCGACCGCATCGATTTCGCCACGACCACCATCGCCAGCACCCACCTGCAGCGCCTGTTGCATGAGTTCAGCGCCGAGTTTCTGCAGGAAGCGCCCTGCCCCCCTCAGAACCTGAGCCTGCTGCTGCTCGCCGAGCCCGGCGCGCAGCACAGCCTGGGCTTGTTCATGCTGGGCGAATTCTTTCGCCGGGCCGGCTGGGCCGTGACTGTCGGCCTGCCCGCCGATGTGACCGAGTTCAAACGCCTGTTCCGGGCCGAGTGGTTCGACGCCATCGGCGTCAGCCTCAGCACGGACCGCCACCTGGCATCGCTGGAAAAACTGCTTCCCCAGCTCAAGGCCACCTCGGTCAATCAGGACATGCACATCTTCGTCGGTGGGCCACTGATCATGAGCGATCCTGGGCGCGTGGACTGGCTCTGCGCCGAAATCGTGGCGGCCGATGCGCCCGCGACGGTGCAACGCGTCACCGAGAGCATGGCCAGCCGCGTGGTTTGAGAGCGCATGCGCTGCACACCGGGAACCCACGCCATGAGGTCACCCAGCCCCCAAAATCAGCGTTTTCCCCGGGTCGCCCAGGCGCTGGCGCCGCCTACAATCGATTGTCCAAGACAAAAATACTGTCAACATACACATATACCATCACGTTAGATTGACAGTATGCGTCTCCCCACACTTGACTCCTCGAACTTCACCCGGCTTCTGGGTGTCGTCTCGGACCTCGCCCTGGTAATGGACGCGTCCGGGGTGATTGAGGACGTGTCGACCGGCAGTGCGACGCTGGTAGCTTCCGGCTGTCAGGCCTGGATTGGACGCCGATGGCTGGAGACCGTCACCTCCGAGAGCCGAACCAAGATCCAGGAGCTGCTGGCCAGCGTGAACGCCCCCGAGACGCCACGCTGGCGTCAGGTCAACCACCCGTCTCCCATGGGCAACGATGTGGCGGTGCAATATGTGGTTCTGCCGCTGGAGCAGGGGAAAATCCTGGCGCTGGGGCGCGATCTCGAAGCCATCGCCGAACTGCAGCGTCGCCTGGTCGAGACCCAGCAGTCGATGGAGCGGGACTATCTGCGGCTGCGCCAGATCGAAGCACGATACCGGGTCCTGTTCGACACCTCCTCGGAAGCCGTGCTGCTGGTCGACGCCGCGACCCAGCGCGTGCTCGAGGCGAATATGGGCGCACAGTCCCTGCTCAAAGATGCTGGCAAGCGCCTGGTGGGGCGCGACGTCCGGGAGTGGTTCGAAGACGACAGCCAGAGCGAGGTGCAGTCTCTGCTGCGCACGGCCCTGGCCACCGGTCGCATTGAGATGTGCGCCGCCCGCGTCGTGGGCCTCTCCGCTCCCCTGACGATGTCCGCCACCGTCTTCCGACAGGAGGGCGGCGCCCAGTTCCTGATCCGGCTGGTCAGCCGCGAAGCGGCGGCCGAAGTCCATCACGACAACGGGACGACACTGGCCCTGGTGGATGCGATGGAACACTTCCCGGATGGCTGGCTGCTGACCGACACCGCTGGCGTGATCAAGACCGTCAACGAGGAAAGCATGGCCCTCATGGGTCTGACGGCAGCCTCCCAGATCGTGGGTCAGGGCATGGAGCGCTGGTTGCAGCGCGGCGCGGTCGATTGGGGTGTGCTGAACACGAGCCTGCGCCAGCAGCTGCCGGTACGCAACTTCGCCACCGAGATGCGCACGCTGTCGGGCCTGACGGTCCCGGTCGAGGTCTCCGCCGTCTACCTCTCGCGCCCCGAGCCCGCCTATGCCTTCTTTGTCCGCGACGTCAATCGCCGCCCCTCGGGTGCCGCGGCCGGTGCGCCCGGTCCGGTGCACCCTTTCGCCGAGCTGTCCCAGCTGGTCGGGCGCCGCCCCATCAAGGACATCGTGGGCGAGACGGTGGACACCATCGAGCGCATGTGCATCGTGTCGGCGCTCGAACTCACGCACAACAACCGCGCCTCGGCAGCCGAGATGCTGGGGCTGTCCCGCCAGAGCCTCTATGTCAAGCTGCGCCGCTTCGGCATCGTCGCCGACGCAGACGTCGAAACCAGCTGATCGCAAGCCAGATTGACACTAGGTGTCAATCTGAGTTGACAATTTCGAATCTGTCTCCACAATGGAGACATGAGCAGCCCACCTCTCACCTTGACGCCGCCCCTGCAGCGACCTGCGCTGAGGACGGTGGCCGAGCTGCTCAAGCCCATCACCTGGTTTCCGCCCATGTGGGCCTTTGCCTGCGGGGTGGTGGCCTCGGGCCAGAGCCTGTCCGCGCACTGGGGCCTGATCGTGCTGGGGCTCGTACTGACCGGCCCCCTGGTCTGCGCCAGCAGCCAGGCGGTCAACGACTGGTTCGACCGCCATGTCGATGCCATCAATGAACCGCAGCGGCCCATCCCTTCGGGCCGCATGCCCGGACGCTGGGGCCTGGGCATCGCCATCGCCTGGACGCTGCTGTCCCTGCTCTGGGCCACGCTGATGGGCCCGTGGGGTTTCGCGGCCTGCGCGCTGGCCATCGTCTTTTCCTGGGCCTACAGCGCCCCGCCCGTGCGCCTCAAGGCCAACGGCTGGTGGGGCAACGCGGCCTGCGCCCTGAGCTACGAGGGCCTGGCCTGGATCACGGGTGCCGCCGTGATGCTGGGCGGGGCCTGGCCCGGCCCGCAGTCGGTCGCGCTCGCGCTGCTCTACAGCATCGGCGCACACGGCATCATGACGCTCAACGACTTCAAGGCCATCGAAGGTGACCAGCGCATGGGTGTGGCCTCCCTGCCGGTGCAGCTGGGCGCGCAGAACGCCGCCCGCGTCGCCTGTCTCTTCATGGTCTTGCCGCAGCTGCTCGTCAGCGCCCTGCTGCTCGCCTGGCAGCTGCCCTGGCACGCGGCGGCCGTGCTGGTGCTCGTCCTGCTGCAGGGTCCCTTGATGCTGCGCTTCCTGCAAAAGCCCGTCGAACGCGCGCTGAGCGTCAGTGCCTTCGGCGTGCCGCTGTTCGTCAGCGGCATGATGGTCAGCGCCTGGGGCCTGCGCCAACTGCAGCTCGGGGTGGGCGCATGAGCACGCCCCGCTTCGGCTGGTTCGAGATCGTCCGGCTGGGCCTGATCCAGGCCTGCCTGGGGGCGGTCGTGGTGGTGACCACCTCCACGCTGAACCGCATCATGGTGGTGGAGCTGGCCCTGCCTGCCCTGCTGCCCGGCCTGTTGGTGGCCTGGCATTACGCGGTGCAGCTCGTGCGTCCCCGCATGGGCTTCGGCGCCGACCAGGGGCGGCGCTGCACGCCCTGGATGATGGGCGGCATGCTGGTGCTGGGCCTGGGCGGCGTGCTGGCCGCAGCAGCCGTGGTCTGGATGCAGACCGAGCGCCTGCACGGCGCGGTCCTGGCCTGGTTGGCCTTCAGCCTGATCGGCTTGGGTGTGAGCGCCTGCGGCACCTCGCTGCTGACGCTGATGGCCAAGCAGGTCCCGGACGACCGCCGCGCGCCCGCGGCTACCCTGGTGTGGATGATGATGATCGTGGGTTTCGTCATCACGGCCGGCGTGGTTGGCAAGCTGATCGATCCCTACAGCCCCCAGGTGCTGCTGAAAGTCTCGGCCGGCCTGAGCGTGGTCACCGCGCTGATCACCGCCGTGTGTCTGTGGGGTCTGGAAAAGCACCCGGCCCGCCACACACCCGCGGAGCCCCTGGAGACGGGCGCAGCACCGATGCCAAGAACGCGTTTCAAACAGGCCCTGAGGGAGGTCTGGTCCGATCCCAAGGCGCGCACCTTCACTGTCTTCGTGTTCATGTCCATGCTGGCCTACAACGCGCAGGACCTGATCCTTGAGCCCTTCGCCGGCGCAGTGCATGGCCTGACCCCAGGACAGACCACCCAGCTGTCGGGCTGGCATCACCTCGGGGTCCTCGTCGGCATGCTGACCGTCGCGGCGGCCGGCTCGCGCTGGGTGCGCGGACGCTGGGGTTCGGTCCAGGCCTGGATGGTCGGTGGCTGCCTGGCCTCGGCCCTGGCCACCGTGGGCCTGTGCAGTGCCGCCCTGTCCAGCCACTGGCCGCTGCACGCCAATGTGGTCCTGCTGGGCCTGGCCAACGGCGCCTTCTCGATTGCCGCCATCGCCACCATGATGCGCCTGGCAGGCGAAGGCGGCGCGGGCCGCGAGGGCACGCGCATGGGCCTGTGGGGCGCGGCGCAGGCCCTGGCCTTCGGCCTGGGCGGCCTGCTGGGGACCGCCGCGAGTGACGTGGCCCACCTCCTGCTGGGTGAGCACCGCAGTGCCTACGCGGCCGTCTTCGGCCTGCAGGCCATCATGTTTGCCCTGTCCGCCGCCGTGGCCTCACGGCTGCGCCATCCCGCAACACGGCCGCAGGCGCCGCGTTACGACAGCTCCTCTTTCCTGAAAGGTGGGTCCACCTCATGAACCAGACAGATTACGACGTGGTCGTGGTCGGCGGGGGGCCCTCCGGAGCCACCGCTGCCCACGAGCTGGTGCGCCAGGGCTGGCGCGTCCTGCTGCTCGACCGGCAGGGCCGGACCAAACCCTGCGGCGGCGCGATCCCGCCGCGGCTGATCCAGGACTTCGAGATCCCCGATCATCTGCTGGTCGCCAAGGTCCGTTGCGCCCGCATGATCTCGCCGGCCAACAACCAGGTCGATATTCCCATCGACGATGGTTTCGTGGGCATGGTGGACCGCTGCGATTTCGACGAGTTCCTGCGCACGCGTGCCGCGCAATCCGGCGCAGTCCGCTGCCAGGCCATCTTCGACAAGGTACAGCATGACGACAGCGGCACCTTGTGGGTGCACTACACGCCGGTCACGCCGAAGGAGCATGCCGCCGCCCAGCATGCGTCGCCGGTCCAGGTCAGCACCCGCCTGGTGGTGGGGGCCGATGGCGCGCGCTCGGAAGTGGCGCGGCAGCAGATCCCGAGAGCGGACCGCACGAAGTACGTGTTCGCCTACCACGAGATCATCGAGGCCCCCCTGCGCCGGCCCGGGCACGATGCCGCCCGTTGCGATGTGTATTACCAGGGCCAGGTCTCGCCCGACTTCTATGGCTGGGTCTTTCCCCATGGCAAGACCATGAGCGTGGGCACCGGCAGCGCCGACAAGGGCTTTTCCCTGCGCCATGCCACGGCGCACCTGCGCAAGATCGCCGGACTCAGCAGCGAGGCCACCTTCCGCCGTGAGGGTGCGCCCATCCCGCTCAAGCCGCTGCCGCGCTGGGACAACGGCCGTGACGTGGTCGTGGTCGGCGACGCCGCCGGTGTGGTGGCGCCCTCCTCGGGCGAAGGTATCTACTACGCCATGGACTGCGCCCGCACCATGGCCCAGGCCGCGCACGAGGCCTTGCGCAGCGGCAAGCCCGCCTGCCTGCGGCAGGGCCGCAAGCGCTTCATGAAGCGGCACGGTCGTGTGTTCTGGATCCTCGGGGTGATGCAGTACTTCTGGTACCAGAGCGACCGCCGGCGCGAGAAGTTCGTCAAGATCTGCGAGGACCGCGACGTGCAGCGCCTGACCTTCGAGTCCTACATGAACAAGGAACTGGCGCGCAAGGACCCCATGGCCCACGTGCGCATCTTCCTCAAGGACATGGCGCACCTGCTGGGCCTGGCCCGGACATGAGACCCGACGGACCCCCCGGGACGCGACGACAATCGCTCCCATGAACAAGCCAGCCCTCCTGCGCCTGGGCGTCGCCCTGGTCCTGAGCTTTGCCACCGCCGGCATCGGCCGCGCCCTGACCGACATCGGTCCCTGGTACTACAGTCTGAAGCTTCCGGAGTGGAAGCCGCCGGACGCCGCCTTTGGCGTGATCTGGTCCACGATCTTCACGCTCTGTGCAATCAGCGGCTGGCTGGCCTGGCAGGCCGCCGCGACGGCCCCACTGCGACGGCGCGTGGCCTGGCTGTTCGGACTGAATGCCTTCCTCAATGTCTTGTGGAGCTTGCTTTACTTCAGGCTGCAACGACCGGACTGGGCCTTGTACGAAGTGGGCCTGCTGTGGCTGTCCATCCTGGCGCTGATCGTGGGTCTGTGGCGCCTGTCGCGCTGGGCCAGCCTGCTGCTGCTGCCCTACGCCGTCTGGGTCGCGGTGGCCGCAGCCCTGAACCTGGCCACCGTCCGGCTGAACGGGCCTTTCGCCTGAACGGCGGCCCCGCATGTGGTGTCTGCAGCAGACCGGGCGGGGCGATGGCCCACAAGCAGGTGGTCGATGCTGACCGCCCTGGCCGCACTCTCGGCGCTGTCGCTCTGGCTGTGGACGCCGGATCTCCCCCGCGCCCCGCTGGAGCAGCGCTACCTCGCTGCCGAAAGCGACATGATCGAGGTCGGCGTCTGGCGCCTGCATGTGCGCGACAGCGGAACGCCCCCGGCCCATCCCCGGGCACCGCCCGTGCTCATGCTGCATGGCTTCGGCTCCAGTCTGCACACCTGGGACGCCTGGGCTGAGGAACTCGCGCCCCGACACCGGGTGATCCGCGTGGACCTGCCCGGCAGCGGACTGAGCCCGCCCGACCCCACCGACAACTACAGCGACACGCGCACGCTTGAGCTGCTGATCACCCTCCTGGACCAGCTGGGCGTGGAGCGCATCAGCGTCATCGGACACTCCATGGGCGGGCGCATCGCCTGGACCCTGGCCGCGCGCTACCCCGCCCGCATGCACAAGCTGGTGCTCGTGGCCCCGGACGGCTTTGCCAGTCCACCCTTCGATTACGGGCAGGCGGTGGATGTGCCTGCGGTCTTGGCCCTGATGCGCTACGTGCTGCCGCGGTCGGTGCTCAAGATGAACCTCAAGGCGGCCTATGCCAAGCCTGAGGCACTGAGCGAAGAGCGGCTGAGCCGCTACCACGACCTCATCCGCGCACCCGGCGCCCGCGACGCCATGCTGGCGCGCCTGCGGCAGACCGTGCTGGTGCCGCCGCAGCCGCTGCTGCGCCAGATCCAGGCGCCGACCCTGCTGCTCTGGGGCGAGCTCGACGGCGTGATTCCGATCACCAACGCCGGGGACTACCTGCAGGCCATCCCGCACAGCCGCCTGGCCCGCCTCGCTGATGTCGGGCACGTCCCCCAGGAGGAAGCGGCTCAATCCACGCTGCTGTTGCTGCAGGAATTTCTCCAGCAAGAGTGATGCGGGGTCAGGACCATGCCTTTGCTGCTGCGGTGCAGCAGATAGAGGTTTTCGATGTTTGACCTAGACAAATACCCGATTCGATAACCTCAGGCAAAGCAGCGACCCTCGGTGATTCCGCAGGTCTTATGCATTGAGGGTTAGCCACAATAGGTGCCTCCCCGGGTCCGCTGGTTAAGATAAACCTGCATCTGCCGACCGGCGTGCCATCCTGCTGGCGTTTCGACGCCCCGGTCCCCGCCTCAACGACGAGGTGTAGCGCTTATGCGGCAAGGAGAGGGCATGCCTGACCACTACAGCCTGTCTGGGACACCGCGGACTTCGGGTGCCGCGGATGCACAGGCCTACGAATGCCGTGAGTCCCTGCTGCAGGTGATCCAGGACCAGATCATCCCGCGCCTGCTGAATTCGCAGCAGTTCTTCCTCACCTCCAGCAACGAGTCCGGCTACCAGGGCCCGGTGAACCTGGGTGCCGAAGTGCTGGCCTTTGCCGACTTCTGCATCCAGCGCAAAGAGGACGAGGCCAACGCCCTGGTGGATCGGCTCATGGCGCAAGGCCTGCGGTCGGATCGGATCTTTCTCGAACTCATCACGCCGGCCGCGCGACACCTGGGTGTGCTCTGGGAGCAGGACCGGTGCGACTTCACCCAGGTCACCTGCGGTCTGGCGCAGATGCACCAGATCACCTACCGCATCGGCTTCGAGTTCCAGGACGGCCCGCATGTGGAGGGCGTGAACGAGCGCGTCATGCTGGCCTGCGCGCCCGGGTCCCAGCACTTTCTGGGACTGACCATCGTCGCGGACTTCTTTCGCAAGACCGGGGCCGACGTGGTACTCGAGGTCTCCTCGACCGAGACCGAGCTGGTGCACGCCGTCGCCAACGAATGGTTTGATGTGATCGGCCTGTCCGTGGCCATCGAAACGCAATTGCCCGCCCTGCCCGGTCTGGTACGCCAGCTGCGCGCCAGTTCAGGCAATCCCAAGGTGCGGGTCGTGCTGGGCGGCCCCATCTTCCTGATCCGGGACCTGCGGCCCGAAGAGCTCGGCGCCGATGCCATCTCCACGGATGCGCGGGAGGCGGTGGTGCTGGTGAAAAAGCTGGTGCGGTCGACGGACTGAGGCCGTTGTCACACCGCACACCACTGCAGGATCTGCTGCGCAGCCCCCACCGGGTCCTCTTCGTGCGCCAGATGGCCCAGGCCCTCGCGCCGTCTGGCCACAGCCTGGGGCAGGCGTCGACAGGCCTCGTCGGCCAGCGACGGCGGGATGGCCTGGTCACCGGCACCGATGTCCAGGTACACCGGGTTGGGGATGCGGTGCAGGGCCTCTGACAAAGGCGAGAGCCGCCACTGCGCCATCATGGTCAGCACACCGTGCAGGTGGCCCGGATCGCTGAGCACACGCTGGTACAAGTCCAGTCCCCGCGCATCGAGAGTCGAGCCCGTGCTGCGGATCAACTGGGCGACGGCCCCCGGCTGGGCCGCGAGTTTGGCACAGGCCCAGGCCGACAGCGGGTTCCATGCGGCCAGCTTGGCGGCCGGGCCCAGAAACCAGGCCGCCGGTCCGGGCAGCGGCAGCCAGGCCGGGTTCAGGCCGATCAGGGTGGCGCGGTCCAGCGTCGTATCGTGCAGCACCATCTGCGCCGCAACGGCCGCGCCTGCCGAATGTCCCACCAGGCCCTTCGGCAGCAGATTCATCTGCCGCAGGAGCTGGCGCAGGCTGTCCGCCATGCCCTGCAGCGACAGACCGCCCGGCCCGCCGCGCCCGCTGAAAGCATGCCCGGGCAGATCGGGTGCCACCACGGTGTGACGCTGCGCCAGCGCAGGCAGCAGTTCGCGCCAGCTGAAGCTGCCCGAACCGGTGCCGTGCAGCAGCAGCATGCAGGGCCCGCTGCCCAGGACCTGCACATGCCAGTCGACGCCGCCCGCCGACACGAAACGGCTGTGCTCCGCCAGCGGCCAGACATCACGGTGCCGGTCCCAGGACATGCCGGGGTAGAAACGCTCGAACACGCTGGCCCGCCTCAGGCCTGCGCACTGCGCAAGCTTTGCATGGCCTGCGCCATGCGCTGGGCCTGCACCTGCGGCATGGGCAAGTAGGCGGCTTCCATGCTGGCGGCCAGCTCGCGCGCCTGGGGGTCGGGCTCCAGTGAGGTATCGATCCACAGGGCGCGATGGCCACTCAGACGCCACAGGCGGCCCCAGTCGAGCGCATCGCTGCGCGCCTGCGCCCGGCCGCCCAGGCCGCGCAGATCGACATTGGCCCGACCGTCGCTGAGCACCACGAGCAGGGGCGTGACGCCCTGACGCTGTAGCAGGTCGGCCTGCTCGTGCGCCAGCTTGAGCGCCAGGGCCAGGGGCGTGCCGCCCCCGCCGGGCAGACCGCTCATGGCCCGTTTCGCGCGCACGAGGGAACGTGTCATGGGCAGCAGCAACTGCGCCTGCGCGCCACGGAAGGCCACGATGCACACGCTGTCGCGCCGTGCGTAGGACTGCTGCAAGAGCAGCTCCACCGCGCCCTTGGCCTCGGCCAGGCGTTGCAGCGCGGCCGAGCCCGAGGCGTCCAGCGCCAGGATCACGCAGCTGGCGGCGCGCTGCTGGTAACGCTGCACATGGAAATCCTCGACCCGAATCGCGACGCGCTGGCTCGCGTCCGCGCGCTGGCGCAGGCGCTGCCGCGGTGCCGCCGCCCGCAGGGTGGCCAGCAGATGCAGACGCGCGTGGCCGCCCGGGCGGCCTGGCCGCGGGGGCAGCGGCCGGCCACGCTGCTGACCGGCGCGCACCTGGCCGCTGCGGCCCGAGGTCCGGCCGCGCTGCGACCCTGCACCGCTCATCAGGGCGTCCAGCACATGCGGCGGCAGGCTGGCCAGGGCCGCAGCGACCAGCATCTCCTGCAGGTCCTCCGCACTCGGCGCAGGTGATGCAGGGTCCTGCGACTCGGTGTGTTCGTCGCTGGCGGGCTCCGACTCGCCGACGTCCTGCGGCGGCGCGGCGGGTTCTTCGGCAGCGGGGGTCTGGTCTTGCTCCTCGACAGCGGGCTCGGCTGGCCATTGCGTGGCGCGCGGCGCGAGCACGCAGCGCGCGGCGTAGGCGAGATCGTCGTCGCCGAGCGCGACACGGCCATGGAGCGCCGCGTGGCCACTGGCGACCCGCAAGGCCAGGCTGGGCACCCGCAGCGAGGTGATGCCCAGGCCCAGCGCGGCCGCGCACAGGGCTTCGAGCTGGGCATCGGTCCACGTCACCTGCGGCAGGCGGGCGCGTGCATCGGCACAGCATGTGTCCTCCAGCCGGACGGCCGGGCGTTCACCCGGGTCCTCGGGCTGCAAGTCCAGGATCCCGGAGGGCGCGAGCGCCTCCAGGTCCAGCCAGATGCCCAGGCGCTCGCGCAGCGAGGGATGCACGCCGGGTTCGTCCGGCAGGGATTCGTCCAGCGCCACGACGCCCAGGCGCGCGGCCGAGGCCTGCGGGACGACGCCCTGCTGGGCGCTGTGCACCTGCTGCGCGTCCATGACCTGCACCAGGGGCGCCACCAGGGCCGCCGGGAAACGCTCGGCCATGGGCACACAGGCCAGACCCTGGTCAGCCTGCTGCAGCAGGCCGGGCTGCAGCTGCAGGCGGCCGGTCTGCAGCGTGAGCGTGAGGTCCATGCCGCCGAGCAGGCGCTCCATGTCGACCGTGGCCGGCACCTTGACCAGGGGCAGGCCCAGACGCGCCAGTTCGGCCAGCCAGCGTTCGCGCACCGGGCCGTGGGGGGCGCGCAGGCAGACGCCACCCAAGCCGTGCGGCGTGAGCTGCAGCAGCTGCAGGGCAATCAGCGCATCGTTCCAGGTGGTCAGGCTGTCACGCTCGGGGGCCATGGTGAGCTGCCTTCAAGCGGCGAGCACATCCTGCAGGCCGCGCTGCACGCGGGTACTTGCGTCGCTGTCGTCGAGCGGGTTGCGGCGCAGGCGATGGCGCAGGGCCAGGGGGGCCACGGTCTGCAGATGTTCGGGCTTGACCGTCTTGCTGCCCTGCATGGCCGCCAGGGCACGCATGGCGCGCAGCAAGGTCAGTTCGGCCCGCAAGCCGTCGGTGCCGAGCTGCTGGCACAGCCGTGCGCACAGGGTCAGCATGGCGTCGCTCACCACCACCTGATCGAGCAGCTTGCGCGCCTTGAGGATGCGCTTCTGCAGCCTGTCGTTGTCAGCCTGCCAGGTGGCGCGGAAAGCGTCCGGGTCTTTTTCGAAGGCGTCGCGGCGTTTGACGACTTCGACCCGCAGCGCCAGGTCCTGGGGTGTCTGCACCTGCACGCACAGGCCAAAGCGGTCCAGCAGCTGCGGCCTGAGTTCACCCTCTTCCGGGTTGCCGCTGCCGACCAGCACAAAACGCGCCGGGTGGCGCACGCTCAGGCCCTCGCGCTCGACCAGGTTTTCGCCCGAGGCGGCCACGTCGATCAGCAAGTCGACCAGGTGGTCGTCCAGCAGGTTGACCTCGTCGATGTAGAGGAAGCCCCGGTGCGCCTGCGCGAGCAGCCCTGGCGCAAACTGTTTGACGCCTTGCGACAAGGCCTTTTCGAGGTCCAGCGCGCCCACGACCCGGTCTTCGGTCGCCCCCAGGGGCAGGTCCACCACATTGACGGGCCGCGTCTCGCTGGGCAGGCGCTTGGCGCCGGTGTTGCAGTGTTCACAGCTGGCGGCGGGATGTTCGGGGTCGCAGCGGAAGGGACAGCCCTTGACGACGCGGATCGGGGGCAGCAGATCGGCCAGGGCGCGGACCGCCGTGGACTTGCCCGTGCCCCGGTCACCCAGCACCAGCACGCCGCCGATGCTGGGATCGATGGCCACGACCTGGATGGCCAGGGTCATGTCGTCCTGCCCCACGATGGCAGCAAAAGGAAAGGTCGAGGCCATGTCTGATTCCGCTGAACTGATGTCGGTCATCTTCTGGGGGGGACGCCCAACTGTCAAGTCAGATTTACACTCAGTCCGAATCTTCAGCCTTGCCGGGCTTGAGCCCGTAGCGCTGCACCAGCTGCCAGACATGCGCCGGCACCATGTTTTTCATCTTGGCCGGGGCCTCGCGCCGCAGGTGGAGCACGGTCTCGATGGCCTTCATCTCGACGCGGGCGCGGGCAAACTCCAGGCCACGGGGACCCACGCGGGGCATGAGCCAGTTGACCAGCGGACGCAGCCAGGCCGGCATGCGCCGCAGTGGCAGGCCGCCGGCGGCACGCTCGGTGTTGGCCATGAAACCGTGCACCGCCCCCTCGCGCCGGCCACGGCTGGTCGGTGCCGAGGTCTGCACCTCCTCCCCCAAACCGTCGAGCAGCTGTTGACCCCGTTGATTGCGCACCAGCAGCCACTGTTGCCCGTTGCCCCCCATATAGCCCACGGTGATGTCCGCGAGCACATTGGTGTAGTCCACGCAGGTCCGGCAGGTCAGCGGAAAGAAGTCGGGCTTGAGCCGGGACAGGGGCAGATTGAGAAAGGGGATGAGCCGGTGCTCGCCCTGGTCGGTGCGGATCTCCACCTTGTAGTCGGCCCGGAACTCCAGGTAGGCGATGTCCTGCGGTTGGTCCGACAGCAGCCCCAGGAAATGGTGGAAGTTCTCGGTCGTGGTGTTGTCGGAACAAGGCGTGCCGATGACGTACAGGCTCTCCAAGCCCTGCTCGCGTTCGAGCTGCGGCTGGATGGCGCGCAGCGCATAGACCTGGCAGGGGATGCCGATGACGGCCAGCCGCTTGTGGCCCTGCGCCAGCGCCGGCTCGACCAGCTCCAGCAGGGGGGCGTAGCCCATGCGCATGCCGCGGCAGCGGGCCATGTCCTCGGCCCGGGTCACGATGACAGGCATGGGGCGCCAGCGATCCTCGGGGTGCGGTGCCATGGCAATGACGGCATCAACCCGCCCTTGCTCCAGCAGGCGCTCGGCGATGCGGGTCGTGACGCCGGTCCACTGCGCGCCGGCCAGGGGCTGACGCAGCCGGGCGCTGAGCAGGCCCTGGTAGGGGCCGAAAAACAGTTCGTCCTCGCTGGCCGCCGGCCCCTCACCCCGGGCGCGACCCTGCACCCGACGCTCCAGCGCCGGGTAGTCGGGCTGGATGAACTGGCAGGCCGAGCCGCAGCGTTGCGGCTCGGCCGTGCGGGAGATGCCGCAATCCGTGCAGAGTCGGCGATGGGGCGCGGATGTGTTCATGCGCGCGCAAGCGGTTGGCTGTCAGGCTGCCTTGTCGCGAGGCACGGGTTCTCGCCTGAAACAGTCGGGTATGTGGCGCGCCGGGACACCCGGCAAGGTCTGATGAACAATGAAAACTCCAGCATCTTCTGGACACTCTCTGAAGAGGAGTCTTTCATGTCAGTTCATTCCAAATGCCAGCAGCCCAACCGCCGTGTCTTCATGCTGCAGGCGGTGACCGTGACCGGCGCGGTCCTGGTGGCACGTGAGGCCTCGGCCCAGCCCATGGTGTCCGAGTCCGACGCCCAAGCGGCCTCCCTGGGCTACAAGGCCGACGCCGCCAAGGTGGACAAGGCCAAGAACCCCAAGTTTGCCGCCAACCAGAACTGCGCGAACTGTGCGCTCTACCAGGGCAAGCCAGGCGCCGCGTCCGGCCCCTGCGGCATCTTCCCGGGCAAGCAGGTGGCCGCCAAGGGCTGGTGCACGGCCTGGGCCAAAAAGGCCTGAGGCCGTCCCGACGGGGCCGCACCCGTCGCCAGGTCCGTGCCGCGGTGCGGGCCTGGCCTTCATCTCAAACACCCGAGCGCATGCGGCGCGAGTGCGCATGGACCGCATCGACCAGGGCCGAGACATGGTCTGGCGGGGTGTACTGGCTGATGCCATG
Organism: Hylemonella sp.; assembly: GCF_027532185.1. GTDB lineage: Bacteria > Pseudomonadota > Gammaproteobacteria > Burkholderiales > Burkholderiaceae_C > Hylemonella. The sequence continues at coordinate 199,326 of NZ_JAPZSV010000010.1, forward strand.
GCCCAGATTGAAGATGTGCGTGGGGCCGCTGCTCGTCCTGTCCGTGTGCGGGCGCCCAAAGCTCTCCAGCACCTTCTTGACCTCAGCCTCGATGGCCGCAGGCGGCGCGAACAGCACATTCGGATCGATATTGCCCTGCAGGGCCTTGCCCGATCCACCGACCTCTCCGCCCACCAGCGCGCGCGCCTGGCCCAGGTTCATGGTCCAGTCCAGCCCCAGCACCTCGCAGTCCAGCTGCCCCATCTGCTGCAGCCACAGCCCCCCACCCTTGGTGAAGACGATGCGCGGCACGATGTTGCCGTCTACGCCCGTGCGCTTGAGCTGCGCCAGCACCCGCGCCGTGTAGGCCAGGCTGAAGTCCTGGAAGGCCCCATCGGCCAGCACCCCGCCCCAGGAGTCGAAGACCATCACGGCCTGGGCACCCGCATCGATCTGGGCGTTCAGATACGCCGCCACGGCCTCGGCGTTGACGGCCAGGATGCGGTGCATCAGATCCGGGCGGCTGTAGAGC
>NZ_JAPZSV010000005.1 GCF_027532185.1 Hylemonella sp.
AGGCCTTGGCCTGGCCACCGAACTTGGACGCCAGCACCGTGGTGATGGCCGCCGTCAGCGTGGTCTTGCCATGGTCCACGTGGCCAATCGTGCCCACGTTCACGTGCGGCTTGGTCCGCTCAAATTTCTCTTTTGCCATGTCTATTCTCCAAAGAACAATGCCCGTGTATTGGTTTTACGTCTGCATCCGGTTGCTGATTCGCCCCGCACGGGAACAGGGCGGCACCGGATCGCAGACAAGAAAGAACATCCCCGCCTGCGCGGGGATGCGGTTTTACTTGGCGCGCGCCGCGACGATGGCCTCGGACACGTTGCGCGGAGCCTCGGCGTAGTGCTTGAACTCCATCGTGTACGTGGCACGGCCTTGCGACATCGAGCGCAGCGTGGTCGAGTAGCCGAACATTTCGGACAGGGGGACTTCGGCCTTGATGGCCTTGCCGCCGCCCGGCATGTCGTCCATGCCTTGCACCATGCCGCGACGGGACGACAGGTCGCCCATCACGTTGCCGGCATAGTCTTCAGGCGTCTCGACTTCCACGGCCATCATGGGCTCGAGGATGACGGGGTTGGCCTTCTTGCAGCCTTCCTTGAAACCGAAGATGGCGGCCATCTTGAACGCGTTTTCGTTCGAGTCCACATCGTGGTAGGAACCGAAGGTCAGCGTTACCTTGACGTCCACCACCGGGAAGCCCGCGAGCACACCGGTGTTGATCGCCTCGATCACACCCTTCTCGACCGCGGGAATGAACTCGCGCGGCACCACACCGCCCTTGATGGCGTCGACAAACTCGAAGCCCTTGCCGGCCTCGCTCGGCTCAACCGTGAACACCACGTGACCGTATTGGCCCTTGCCGCCGGACTGACGCACGAACTTGCCTTCGACGTCGGTGACCTTCTTGCGGATGGTTTCGCGATACGCCACCTGGGGCTTGCCCACGTTGGCTTCCACGCTGAATTCGCGCTTCATGCGGTCCACGATGATTTCGAGGTGCAGTTCGCCCATGCCGGAGATGATGGTCTGACCGGACTCCTCGTCGGTACGCACGCGGAACGAAGGATCTTCTGCCGCCAGGCGCTGCAGCGCCAGGCCCATCTTTTCCTGGTCGGCCTTGGTCTTGGGCTCCACGGCCTGCGAGATCACCGGCTCGGGGAACACCATGCGCTCCAGGGTCACGACGGCATCGGGATCGCACAGGGTCTCACCCGTGGTCACTTCCTTCAGACCCACGCAGGCGGCGATGTCGCCCGCGCGAATTTCTTCGATTTCCTGACGGTTGTTGGCGTGCATCTGCACGATACGGCCGATACGCTCCTTCTTGCCCTTGACGGGGTTGAAGACGGTGTCACCCTTGGTCAGCACACCCGAATAGACGCGCACGAAGGTCAGCTGACCGACGAAGGGGTCGGTCATGAGCTTGAAGGCGAGGGCGGAGAACTTCTCGCCGTCGTCGGCCTTGCGGGTGGTTTCCTGCTCGTTCTCGTCCGTGCCGGCCACCGGGGGGATGTCCACCGGCGAGGGCAGGAAGTCGATCACGGCGTCCAGCATGCGCTGCACACCCTTGTTCTTGAAGGCGGTACCGCACAGCATGGGCTGGATCTCGGTGGAGATGGTGCGCGTGCGCAGGCCCAGCTTGATCTCAGCCTCGCTCAGATCACCCTCTTCCAGGTACTTGTTCATCAGCTCTTCGCTGGCTTCGGCGGCAGCCTCGACCATGCTCTCGCGCCACTTCTTGGCCTCGGCCACCAGTTCGGCCGGGACATCGTGGTACTCGAACTTCATGCCCTGGGACGCCTCGTCCCAGATGATGGCCTTCATCTTGATCAGATCGACCACGCCCTTGAAGTTTTCTTCCGAACCGATCGGGATGACGATCGGCACGGGGTTGGCCTTCAGGCGCACCTTCATCTGGTCCACGACCTTGAAGAAGTTGGCACCGGTACGGTCCATCTTGTTCACGAAGGCCAGACGCGGCACCTTGTACTTGTTGGCCTGGCGCCAGACGGTTTCCGACTGGGGCTGCACGCCACCCACCGCGCAGTAGACCATGCAGGCGCCGTCCAGCACGCGCATGGAACGCTCCACCTCGATGGTGAAGTCCACGTGGCCGGGGGTGTCGATGATGTTGAAGCGGTGCTCGGGGTAGGACAGGTCCATGCCCTTCCAGAAACAGGTCGTGGCAGCGGACGTGATCGTGATGCCGCGCTCCTGCTCCTGCTCCATCCAGTCCATGGTGGCGGCGCCGTCGTGCACCTCACCAATCTTGTGGTTCACACCGGTGTAGAAAAGAATGCGCTCGGTCGTGGTGGTCTTGCCGGCGTCAATGTGCGCCGAGATACCAATGTTGCGGTAGCGCTCGATGGGCGTTTTGCGTGCCATGATGATCTTTCGTTAAACGGGTCAGGCCCGCTCGTGGCGGGCCTGCACACCAGGGACAGGATGGGTGCTTAGAAGCGGAAGTGGCTGAAGGCCTTGTTGGCCTCGGCCATGCGGTGCACCTCGTCACGGCGCTTCATGGCGCCGCCACGGCCTTCGGTGGCTTCGATGATTTCGTTCGCCAGGCGCAGGGCCATGGACTTCTCGCCGCGCTTGCGGGCGGCTTCCTTGATCCAGCGCATGGACAGCGCCAGACGGCGGACCGGGCGCACTTCCACCGGCACCTGGTAGTTGGCACCACCCACGCGGCGGGATTTCACTTCCACCATGGGCTTGACGTTGTTGATGGCGATCGTGAACAGCTCCAGCGCATCCTTGCCGGTTTTCTGTCCGATGGTTTCGAGAGCACCGTAGATGATGCGCTCGGCAACCGCCTTCTTGCCGCCTTCCATGATCACGTTCATGAACTTGGAGAGCTCGACATTGCCGAATTTCGGATCCGGCAGGATTTCACGTTTAGGGACTTCGCGACGACGTGGCATGTTTCACCTCATACTGCTTCAGTTGGCATCTTTTCAGACACCGCGAGAGCCATACAGAACTCTCACTTACTCGACCCACCCGGACGATTCCGAGCTTCGGGTCACTACGCTCCAACCGTCTGCCAGACGGAACGAGCACCGAAAAACTCACACCTGAAAATCAGGCCTTCTTGGGACGCTTGGCGCCGTACTTGGAACGGGCTTGCTTGCGATCCTTGACGCCCTGCAGGTCCAGGGAACCGCGGACGATGTGGTAACGCACACCCGGCAGATCCTTCACACGACCGCCGCGCACGAGCACGACCGAGTGTTCCTGCAGGTTGTGGCCTTCACCACCGATGTAGGAAATGACTTCGAAACCGTTGGTCAGGCGCACCTTGGCGACCTTACGCAGAGCGGAGTTCGGCTTCTTGGGCGTCGTGGTGTACACACGGGTGCACACACCGCGGCGCTGCGGAGAGTTCTGCATCGCAGGGCTCTTCGACTTGATGGTCTCGACCTCACGGCCTTGACGCACGAGCTGGTTAATGGTTGGCATTGAAAAACGTCCCTCAACGTTTGAAAAACGAAAACGTGAAACCCTTCGGAAATTCCGAAAAGCCTTCGAGTGTACCAGCTGAAGACGCCCACCGCAATCCAAACAGGCAAGCCGCGGCCATGGCCGCCTGCAGCTCCGCCCCGCCCGGCTCACTGAACCCAGAGTCGGAACGCATCCCAGGCCTGCCCCAAGAGACCCGCCTCGTCAACGGCTTCCAGGGCAAACAGTGTTATTTCAGATAGCGTGCGCTCACCTTCTAAAATCTTCAAGGTTCCGACGGCCTGTCCTTTGCGCAACGGTGCCACAAGCGGGTCGGGGCGCACCACCTCGGTCCGCAGCCGGGCCGCCAAGCCCGCCGGGACCGTGACGACGACGGCCTGCGGCCGCCCCAGGCGCACCTGGGCCGCGCTGCCCTTCCAGACCCTGGGCGTCAACACGGCCTGGTTGGCCTCGAAAAGCTTGACCGTCTCGAACGCCGCGTAGCCCCAATTCAGGAGCTTCTGGGCTTCGGTCGCCCGGGCGTGCTCGCTGCCGGCTCCGAGCAGCACCACCATGAGGCGCCGCGGGCCTGGGGCGCCACCAGCCCCCAGATGCGGAAACTCACGCTGTGCGGTGGCGATGATGCAATACCCGGCCGCTTCGGTGTGGCCGGTCTTGAGGCCGTCGACCGATGGGTCGCGGAACAGCAGCAGGTTGCGGTTGCTGTCGTTGGCCGGCGGCGTGCCCTCGTAGCGGTACTTGCGGATCGAGTGGAAATGCGCACGCGCGGGAAAATCGCGCAGCAACCGGGTTGCCAGTCTTGCCAGATCGCGCGCCGTGCTCTGCTGGCCCTCGGCCGTCAGGCCGGTGGGGCTGGTGAAACGCGTGGACTTCATGCCCAGGGCCTGGGCCTGCTCGTTCATCTGCTGCACGAAGCGCTCCACGCTGCCGGCCGTCCCTTCGGCCAGGGTCACGGCCGCGTCGTTGCCCGACTGAACCAGCAAGCCCTTGATCAGATCCTCCACCGGCACCTTCATGCCGGCCTCCAGGAACATGCGCGAGCCGGGCTGACGCCGAGCGAGTTCGCTGACGGTCAGCTTCTGGTCCAGCTCCAACTTGCCCACCCGCAGCGCGTCAAACACCAGATAGGCGGTCATGAGCTTGGTCAGTGAAGCCGGCGGCACGGCCAGGTCGGCCTCACGCGCGGCCAGCTCCTGGCCGCTGCTCAGGTCCACCAGCAGATAGGCACGCGCCGCGATTTCTGGCGGCTGGGGCGCCGGCTGGGCCACGACTGCGGTGGCCAGCCCCAGCAGGGCCAGCATGCACAACAGCCGCTGCATCATGTGGCGCTCAGGTGACGCAGCACCACGCTCTTGAGCAGGGGCAGCTGGCCATGAAAGAAATGGCTGCCGCCGGGCACCACGGTCACCGGCAGCACCTGGGGTCGCGCCCAGTCCATCACAGCCGCCAGCGGCACGGTGTCGTCATGCTCGCCGTGCAGCACCAGGGTGCGCTCGTGCAGCTCCGGGGGGAGGGCCGCCACCTGGAAGCGACTCGCGGCCGCGCCGACAAAGACCAGTTTGTCGATCTGGCGCGTCGGCGCCAAGGTCGCCAGGGCCTGGCTCATGACGAAGGCGCCAAAGGAGAACCCGGCCAGGGCCAGCGGACCTTCGGGCGCGCACTCGCGTACCACGGTCAGGAAGTCCTCGGCCTCGCCACGCCCTTCGTCGTGCACGCCCTCGGTCGCCCCCACGCCGCGGAAATTGAAACGCAGCGCCTGCCAGCCGGACTGCACAAAGGCGCGTGCCAGGGTCTGCACCACCTTGTTGTCCATGGTGCCGCCAAACAGCGGATGGGGATGGGCGATCACGGCCACGCCGCGCAGCACCTGCCCGGGCGCTGGCGCGTCACGCAGGACTTCGATGCGTCCTGCGGCCCCCTGCAGCTGCAGGCGCTCCGTCTGCGCGTTCATCTCAGCGACCCACGCCCGGAGGCGTCAGCAGACGCTGAACCACCTGGCCGTTCTTCAGATGGGACTCGACGATTTCATCGATATCGCTGACATCCACATAGGAATACCAGACCCCCTCGGGGTAGACCACGGCCACCGGCCCGCCGGCGCAGCGGTCCAGGCAGCCGGCGCGGTTGACGCGCACCTTGCCGGGGCCAGCCAGGCCCGCGGCCTTGACCTGCGATTTGCAGCGCTCGAATGCCGCTTCGGCCTGGTGGTCGGCGCAGCAGGCCTCGCCGGCCGCACGCTGGTTCAGGCAGAAGAAGACGTGGTGTTTGTAATAAGAGGGATCGGGGGAGCTCATGACCCGATTTTAGGTGCACCCTCATCGCCGCGGCCTTGCCCCCAGATGCGGGTCAGCACATAGAGCAGCACGGCATAGGGCCAGAGCCAGCCCAACCATTGGCCCACACCATGGAAACGGATGAAACGCCCCTGCTCCCAGATCTGCAGGTTGTGCGCGAAATAGGGGCTGGCCGGCGCCTGGTTGATCAGGCTCAGGTAGATCCCCAGCACCAGCAACAGCAGGGCTGCGCCGGCACGCGCGGGCACACGCAGGAGCAGCAAGGCCAGCAGCAGGGCCAGCAGCAGGCCGGCCTGCACCGGGGGGCTGAACCAGGCCCAGGCGTGGACCGGCCCATAACTCAAGGCCGCCGACAACCAGCTGGCGCCCAGGGCGGCGGCGAACACGGCGAGCGCAAAGGCAACACGGCGCGCCATGGCCGGAATGACGCTATAGCCAAGCAGACAGGGCATCAGCGCCCCCAGCAGCACGCAACCCAGCTCCGCACCGGGCACCAGCGGCTGCAACTCGACCGTGCGCAAAGGCAGCCATTCAAGCAGGGGGGTGTCCTGCAACCACCCTGCGAGGGCCTCCTCGACCCGCTCGTAGACCTGGCCCAGCCCCAGGGGCACCGCGGCCGGGAACAGCAGCGCAAACGGCCAGAGCGCCAGCAGCACCAGGGCGCCGCGCGCATCGGCCAAGAACCAGCGCTCACGAAAACGGATCCAGCGGTCGATGGCCCCGAACTTCTCCAGCAGCGTGGCGCTGACCGCCCCCAGCCAGGCCCCGGCTGTGTTCAGCACCCAATCCACATTGGACGGTACCCGCGCAGGCAGATAACCCTGCAGGGTCTCCAGGCACAGCGACAGAGCCCCCGCCCCGACCGTCGCTCGCAGCACGGCCTGTGCGCCGTGCCCGGTGCGCAGCGCCGCGAGCGCGAACAGGAAACCGAGCGGTGCGTAGCCCAGCACATTGGTGAACAGATCAAAGGCCGTCCAGTAATGGGGCCAGGGCGCGAGCAGATAGCCCCAGGGCAGCGGCCCCTGGTCACGCCAGTGGGTGAAAGGGTAGAGACTGGCGTAGATCACCAGGCCCGCATAGACCATGGCCAGAGGCCAGGCCGAGGTCTTGTGCGGCGTTTGGCGCACCTTCACCCTCAGAAGGGCTTGACCACCACCAGGACCACGGCCGCAATCAGAAGCAGCACCGGAGCCTCGTTGAACCAGCGGTACCAGAGATGACCGCGGCGGTTCTCGCCGCGCCGGAACTTGCGCAGCAGCAGCCAACAGGCATGGTGGTAGCCCAGCACCACCAGCACCACCCCCAGCTTGGCATGCAGCCAGCCATTGGCCGGACCGCGCCCGATGCCGTAGCCCAGCCAGAGCCAGAAACCCAGCACCAGCGCCGGCACCGCGAGCAGCGTGGTGAAGCGCAGCAGCTTGCCCGCCATGAGGAGCAGTCGCTCCCGCTCGGCCACGGAATCCGCCGGCACCTGCGCCAGGTTCACGTAGATGCGCGGCAGGTAGAACAGACCAGCGAACCAGCTGGCCACGAAGACGATATGGAAAGCTTTAACCCAGAGCATGGTCCGAGTGTAGTCGCGCACAAGCCAGCACAGCCACAACCAGTGCAGCTGGTTGCGTCGAAGGCTAACTTGTCCCGCAGCGGCAATTGAAGCGCAGCGGCCGAAGACAAAAAAAACCCCGGCCAAAAGCCGGGGTTGCAAGCCTTTTTTGCTGTCACACATCAAGGCCCCGCTCAGGGAGGAAAAGCGGGGGGTGGCAAGCCACCCGGGATGTAATCTAACAAAAAGGTCAGCCGATTGCAAGCCAGCCCCGTCAACAAGGGATAAAGCGGACATTTTTCGCACTTGGGGTCGGCCCGGCCGCGCCAGGAAGGAATCGGGCACAATTTTCCCCATGACACCCTATGCCCCCTTTCCCATGGGCCGGCCGCGCCGGCTGCGTCGTGACGAATTCACCCGCAACCTCGTGCGCGAACACGCCCTGAGCGTGCACGACCTGATCTACCCGGTGTTCATCCTGGACGGCCAGAACCGGCGCGAGGCGGTGTCGTCCATGCCAGGCGTCGAACGCCTGAGCCTCGACCTGCTGCTGCCCGTGGCTGAGGAGTGCGTGCAACTCGGCATCCCGGTCATGGCCTTGTTCCCGGTCATCGACGGCAAACTCAAGACACCCGACGGCAAGGAAGCGCACAACCCCGACGGGCTGGTGCCGCGCGTGGTGCGCGAACTCAAGAAACGCTTCCCCGAGCTCGGTGTCATGACCGACGTGGCGCTCGACCCCTACACCAGCCACGGCCAGGACGGCGTGCTGGACGAGACCGGCTACATCCTCAACGACGAGACGGTGGAGATCCTGGAGCGTCAGGCCCTGACCCAGGCGCAAGCCGGCGTGGACATCGTGGCGCCCAGCGACATGATGGACGGCCGCATCGGTGCCATCCGCAGCATCCTGGAAGCCAACCGCCTGGTGCACACGCGCATCATGGCCTACAGCGCCAAGTACGCCAGCGCCTTCTACGGCCCCTTCCGCGACGCCGTGGGCTCCTCGGCCAACCTCGGCAAGAGCAACAAGAAGGTCTACCAGATGGACCCGGGCAATACGGACGAGGCGCTGCGCGAAGTCGCCCTGGACATCGCCGAGGGCGCCGACATGGTGATGGTCAAACCCGGCATGCCCTATCTCGACGTGGTGCGGCGTGTGAAGGACGAATTCCGCGTGCCCACCTTCGCCTACCAGGTCAGCGGCGAGTACGCCATGCTCAAGGCCGCCGCGCAGAACGGCTGGCTGGACCACGACGCCGTGATGATGGAAAGCCTGCTGGCCTTCAAGCGCGCCGGCGCAGATGGCGTGCTGACCTACTTCGCTGTGGCCGCGGCGCGTCTGCTCAGGAAGTAGCAGACACGGGGCCCGCATGCGCGTCTTCACCATCGGCCCCACCGGCGTCAGTGAGATCGACGCGCCGCCTGCGCAACTGCCCGCCCAAGGCCATGTCTGGATCGCCTGCAGCCGCCCGGAGTTCGAGGCCGGCTGGGCTCAGCTGCAGACCACCTTGCAGGCACTCACCGGCCAGCAGCTCGTGGACCTGCACGTCTCCGACCTGCTCAATGCCCAGCTGCCCTCGCACTTCGACTACACCTCGCAGTACGACCTGCTGGTCTTCCGGCGTCTCGCCTCGATGACCGGCCGGCCGGACGTCGCCGCGCCGGCACGTGCCACACCGGTACGACGCGGCGGCCCGCCCATCCTGCGCCACATCGACACCAGCCCTGTGGGCTTTGCGGTGTTCGAGCGCGTGCTGCTCTCGGTGCACCCGGCCGACTGCGCGGCACGTGACGCCTACGCCGCGCGGCTGCTGCAGGCCAGCAGCAACGACGTGCGCACGGCCAGCAGCCGGCTGCCGACTTCACCCGCCGATCTGATGCTGCGCGTGGTCAACCAGATGGTCGACGGCTTCCTGGACCTGCGGCGCGAACTCACGCGCCAGCTCGACCATTGGCAGATCGAGCTGCTCAATCCGCGCACACGCTTCTCGAACTGGGCCGCGCTGCTCGACTCTCGTCTGGCGCTGCACCAGCTCGACGAGATCTGTGAGGACCAGCGCAGCGCCGTGCAGAACTGGATCGAGTCCGTCAAGGCCTGGCCCGAATCGGACAGCAGTGCCGCGCAACGCGAACGCGACCTGCTGCTGGTGCGCAGCCGCGATGTGCTGGAACACATCGAACGCGTGGTCCACCACGTGCGCCGGCTCGAACAGAGCGTGGAGACCGCGGTGCAGATCCACTTCAACGCCCAGAGCAACCGCACCAACGACATCATGCGCACGCTCACGGTACTCACGGCGATCTTCCTGCCACTGAACCTCATCGCGGGGATCTTCGGCATGAACTTCGACGTCATCCCCCTGATCCACGAGGACAGCGGCTTCTGGTGGGCCATGGCCTCCATGGGTCTGACAGCCATCGCGCTGGCCTCGCTGTTCTGGCGCAAGCGCTACCTGGAGCGCAGCGGGCGCTGAGCCCGCACCTTTGTCCCAGATCAAACCGCAGCCATCCGGCCCGTGTGCGGCCGACTGGCTTTGACCTGCCGCAAGGCCGTCAAGGCGACGCGATCTTCCAATGTGTTCCGGGCATCGCCCTTATCTCATCTCGAAGAAGGAACACATCATGAAGAAAAGTCTCGTGGCTGCAGCCGCCCTCGCCTCCCTGCTCTGCGGCGCCGCCTACGCACAGGCCAACGAGGGCCCGTGGCTCGTGCGCGTGCGCGCCGTGGACCTGCAAAGCGCCAACGGCGACAACACCGGCCTGAACCTGAGCGTCAACGACAAGGTCATCCCCGAAGTCGACGTCTCCTACTTCTTCACCCGCAACATCGCGGCCGAGCTCGTGCTGACCGTACCGCAGAAGCACACCCTGCGCTCCGGCAGCAGCGACATCGGCACGCTCAAGCACCTGCCGCCCACCCTGCTGCTGCAGTACCACTTCGACGCCCCCGGCTACAAGCCCTATGTCGGCGCAGGCCTGAACTACACGCGCTTCAGCAGCGTGAACCTCACGGTGGCCGGCGCCGACATCGAACGCAAGAGTGTGGGTGGCGCATTGCAGGTCGGCGTGGACATCCCCCTGTCCAAGAGCCTCTCCCTGAACCTGGACCTCAAGAAGGTCTACATCGACACCGATGTGTCGATCAACGGCGTCAAGCAGGGCACCTTCAAGGTCGACCCGCTGCTGGTGGGCGTGGGTCTGGGCTGGCGCTTCTGAAGCCGACCATGCCGTGCTGACACGCCGGGGCGCGCCCCGGCATGTTCATTCGGGTCCGGTGCCGATCTTGAGCCGGGCCAGCAAATCGCCCACCAGCTCCAGACGGATCAGCGGGTTGTCCACGGCGAGGAACTGCTGCTTGAGCTGCGGGCTCACGGGCAGGATGTCACACCAGCGGTGCGCCACCCAGCCGCAGTCGTCCCACTGCAGCGGTGCCTGGATCGGCAGTTCATCACCGGGCTGGGCCTGGGCCTGCATGTGTTGGAGCAGGCGCTGCAGCCCGACACGCACCGGCACCAGATCCTGCGGCACGGGTACGACAGGATCGTCGGCGAGGTACTCGGCCTCCCCGGTCCACAGACCGTGCTTCATCTGCTCGCTGCGCAGCAGACGGAAACGCCGACCACCGCGGCAGCGGATCAGCATCAGACCGGGCTGGGGCCGTTCGTAGGCCTCGATATGCGCCAGCGTACCGATGGGATGGAAGGCTTCAGCGGACGCGGCTTCGCCAGGTGCCTGCCGCACCTCGCTGCCCTGCGTGAGGCAGACCACGCCGAAGGGCGCCCCCTCCTTCTGGCAGCGCTGGATCAGATCGAGATAGCGCACCTCGAAGATGCGCAAAGGCAGCACGCCGCCGGGGAACAGCACGGTCTGCAGCGGGAACAGGGGCAGTTGAAACGTATCAGGCATCAGGGAGGTGCGAGCTGGAACAGGCGCGCACCATTGTCCCAGGCGATACGGCGCGCCACATCGGGCGGCAGCTCGCCCAGCCAGCGGCGATAGCCTTGCATGAGCCCGTCGTAGTAAAGCCAGCGCTGGTTGACCCAGGTATCGGAGCCGATCAGGAAACGATCAGGAAACTTCAGCATCAATGCGCGCCAGTCGGGGCAGAGCCGCTCCTGGCCGCGGTCATCCACACAGCTCAGGCCAGGGCGGTAGGACAGCTCGCCCATGAGCTTCGGGTATTTTTCCAGCAAGGCCTGCACACGCGCCACCGACGGGCCGCCGATGCCCGTGTGGGCCCAGATCAGGCGCGCGTTCGGCGCGTGCGCCATCAGCAGATCGATGGCCACGTCGTCCACGTGCGCCAGTACGGCGAGTTCGTGCTGCTGCGCGTACTGCATGAGCTTCTTCGCCACCGGGCCGTTGGCATTGGCACTGTCGTAGAGGTGGAATTCGCCGATGCCGCGGTAAGGTCCGGCCGCGGTGCCGCGCGCGTGCTCCTGCTGCACCATGGTGTAGATGCTCTCGTCGCGGAACCAGTTGCTGTAATCGTCGCGGTTGCGGTAGAGGCGGATGAAGGGCACCACGGTGACGCCCGCCGTGCGGGTCTGCTCGCGGGCCGCGGCCAGGGTCTTGGTACCGTCGTTGGGTCGGCTGTTGGCGATGATGGCGCGCACGCCGTTGCGCTGCATGCGCGTCAGCACGTCGTCCAAGGGATGCGGGCCCTGCCAGGCCTCGTCGTTGTAGTGCAGATGGGCGTCGAACAGTGGCCCGCCGTAGTCGGCGGCCAGCGCGCCGCCCGAGACCAGCAGCAGAGACACCAGCAGGGCCTTCATGGTCAGCCCACGTGCTTGGCGAAGAAGGCCAGCGTGCGCTCGCGCGCGAGGCGGGCGGCATCGGCGTTGTAGCTGCCGCGATGGTCGCAGTTGAAGCCGTGGTTGGCCGCGTAGATGTGCGCTTCGACCTCCGGGTGCGCGCGCTTGTAGGCCTCGACGCCGTCGAGCGGAATCCAGTGGTCCTGCTCGCCAAAGTGCGCGAGCACCGGGCACCTGGGCGTGCGCGCAATCTCGGCCTCGGTCGTGATACCGCCGCCGTAATAGGGCACGGCGGCGCTCACACCCTTCAGCAGGCAGGCCGTACGCCAGGTCAGCAAGCCACCCCAGCAGTAACCCACCACACCCACCTTGCCGGCCTTCGCCGCATGCTCGATGGCGGCCTGGATGTCCTGCAGCACGCCCGCGCCTGCCGGATTCATGCCCATGGCCTCGACCGTGGCCTTGAGCGCCATGCCCGCGCTCATGTCGTCGGGCTGGTAGCCGAGTTCGACGCCAGGCTTGACTCGATGAAAGGTGGACGGCGCCACCGCCAGATAGCCGGCCGCGGCGTAGCCATCGGTTACTTCACGGATATGGGTGTTGACGCCAAAGATCTCCTGCAGCACCACCACACCGCCGCGCGGCTTGCCCGAGGGCTGGGCCACATAGGCCGGAATGCTGGCGCCGTCAGCCGCCTTGAGGTCGATGAACTGTCCCATGGTCTTGTACTCCTTGTGCAGATGCGGCAGGAGGCGCGCGGTGTCGCCTCGGATCTGCGGCAATGGTATCTTGTCGTCATGACATCTGCTGGAGCCCTGTTTTGGACAAGCTGGTCCTGATCACCGGGGGCGGACGCGGCATCGGCGCAGCCACCGCCCTGCTGGCCGCACAGCGCGGCTATGCCGTGGCCGTGAACTACACCGCCAACTCCCTGGCCGCCGACGAGGTCGTGCGCCAGATCCGCGCCGGGGGCGGCACAGCCATGGCCGTGCGCGCCGACGTGGCCGACGAAGCCCAGGTACAGGCCATGTTCGAGACCATCGACGCCAAGCTGGGCCGGCTCACAGCCTTGGTCAACAACGCCGGCGTGGTGGACACGACCCAGCGTGTGGACGAACAGAGCCTGGCCCGCTGGCAGCGCATGTTCGCGATCAACGTCTACGGCACCATGCTCTGCGCGCGCGAGGCCGTGCGCCGCATGAGCACGCGCCACGGCGGCAGCGGCGGCGCCATCGTCAACGTGGGCAGCGTGGCCTCGATCCACGGCGCGGCGGGCCAATACGTGGACTACGCGGCCGCCAAGGGCGCGGTCGACGTCTTCACCCTGGGCCTGGCACGCGAGGTGGCCACCGAGGGCATCCGCGTCAACGCCGTGCGCCCGGGCATCATCGATACCGAGATCCACGCCAGCGGCGGCCAGCCCGGTCGCGCGCAACGCCTCGCGCCACAGATCCCCCTGCAGCGCCCGGGCACGGCACAGGAAATCGCCCACGCCATCGTCTGGCTGCTCTCGGACGAGGCCAGCTACGCCACGGGCAGCCTCGTGGACATCACCGGAGGACGTTGATGACTGCACCCACCTACTACTGGGAAGACCTGGAGATCGGCAGCACGAGGGAACTCGGCAGCGTGAGCCCGACGCGCGAGCAGATCCTGGACTTCGCGCGCCAGTTCGACCCGCAGCCCTTCCATCTGGACGACGCCGCGGCCGAAGCCTCGGTCTTCGGTCGGCTCTGCGCCAGCGGCTGGCACACCTGCGCCATGGCCATGCGTCTCATGGTTGACAACTTCCTCTCGCAGGCCGCGGCCCTGGGCTCGCCCGGGCTGGAGAGCCTCAAGTGGACCAAGCCCGTCTACCCCGGCGACACACTGAGCCTGCGCCACCGCGTGCTGGACCGCCGCCCCATGGCCAGCCGCCCGAGCGTGGGCCTGGTGCGTACCGTCTGGGAAATGCACAACCAGCACGGCGAGCAGGTGCTGCACATGGAAGGCTGGGGCATGTTCCGCCGCCGCACGCCCGCCGACACCCCGAAAGGCTGAGCATGGACTTCAAGCCTCTCATCACGCTGCTGGCCATCGTCAACCCGCTGGCCATCGTGCCTTTCTTCATCCACTACACGCAGGACTTCACGCCCGAGCAGCGCCGCAGAACGATCTGGATCTCCTCCTTCAGCGCCTTCGCGGTCATCGCCATCAGCGCGCTGCTGGGCCTGCAGCTGCTGGCCTTCTTCGGTATCTCGCTCGCGAGCTTCCAGGTCGGTGGTGGCATGCTGCTGCTGACCTCGGCCCTGGCCATGATCAATGCCCAGCCGGCCGAGGCCAAGTCCAACGCCGAGGAGATGCAGGACGCCGCCGCGCGCGCCAGCATCGCCGTGGTGCCACTGACCATCCCCCTGCTTACGGGGCCGGCCACCATGTCCACGGTGGTGATCTACGCCGACAAGGCGCAGAACCTGCTGCAGCTGGGAACCTTGGTAGGCTATGGCGTGGTCGTGGCAGCGGCGACGGCCCTGTGTTTTTCGCTGGCCGAGCCCATTGCACGTGTCCTCGGCAAGACCGGTATCAACGTCATGACCCGGCTCATGGGCCTGATCCTCGCGGCCCTGGCCGTGGAGGTGATGTCCGACGGCCTGACCAAGCTGTTCCCGGCCCTGGCCGGCTGAACCTGGCGCTCAGAACGACGCGACCGCGCCGTTGGAGCGCGGATCGAAACCACCTTCGAGCACGCCGTTGGCATGGCGGATCAGCATGCCCGCATGACCCACACCCTCGTCCCAGGCGCCGATGGTCTCCACCTCGTGGCCCAGCGCGCGCAGCTGCGCCACCACGGCCGGGTCGAAGCGGCTCTCAAGCTTGAGTGAGTCGCTGCTCTGGCCCCAGGTGCGGCCCAGCAGCCAGCGCGGCCGCTCGATGGCCTGCTGCGGATGGTCGCCGTAGCGCATCACGCGGTTGAAGATGGTGGCCTGGGTCTGGGGCTGGCCGTCGCCGCCCATGGTGCCGTAGACCATGCTGCTGCCATCGGCCAGCTGCGCCATGGCGGGGTTGAGCGTGTGAAAGGGCTTCTTGCGTGGCTCTAGCGTATTGACGTGCTTGGGGTCCAGCGAGAAGCTGCAGCCGCGGTTCTGCCAGTTCACGCCGCTCGTGGGCAGCACCACGCCCGAGCCAAACTCATGGTAAATGCTCTGGATGAAGGAGACGGCGATGCCGTCCTTGTCGATCACACCCATCCAGATCGTGTCGCCCGGGTCGGTTTTCTTGCCCCAGGGCAGGGCGACGTCGGGCTTGAACTCACGCGCCAGTTCGTCGATGCGTGCGGACTCCAGCAGGGCCGCCGGCGGCAGGGCCATGAAGTCGCGGTCGGTGAGGTAGCGGTCACGCACGCGGAAGGCCAGCTTGGTGGCCTCCACCTGTGCGTGCACAAAGGCGGCGCTCTCGGGACCGGCCTGCTTCCAGCCCGGGAAACGCTCCATGAGTGCCAGGATCAGCAGCGAGACCAGGCCCTGCGAGGGAGGCACCATGTTGTGCAGCTGCGCACCGGCCACGGGCACGGTCAGCGGATCGATCAGCTGGGCCTCGTGCGCCTGCAGATCGGCCAGCGTCAGCGGGCTGCCCACGGCGGCCAGCTCGGCCGCCATCTGCTTCGCCAACGCCCCCCGGTAGTACTCGTCCGTGCCCTTGCGTGCAATCAGGGCCAGCGTGTCGGCCAGGCGCGACTGCTTGAAGAGGCTGCCCACCTGCGGCACGGCGCCCTGCGTCAGGAAGGTCTCGGCAAAGCCCGGCTGGTTCTTCAGCTCGGCCAGCTTGGCCTGCGTGGTGCTGGCTTGACTGCGGGTGACCGGGATGCCCTGGCGTGCCAGAAAGATGGCATCGTCGAGCAGACGACTCAGCGGCAGGCGCCCACCCAGCGACTGCGAGGACAGCTTGTGCGCCGCGCCCCAGCCCGAGATCGTGCCGGCCACGGTGAGCGCGGCCACGCCACTGCGAAAGGGAATGCTGCCCGTGATACCTTTTGCGGCATACCACGCACGGCTCGCCGCCGCCGCGCTGCGACCGCTGGCGTCGATGCCACCGGGGCGATTGCCCGGGCCGTTGATGACCCAGAAGCTGTCGCCGCCGATGGAGTTCATGTGCGGGTAGACCACGGCAATCGTGGCCGCGGCGGCGATCATGGCCTCCAGCGCATTGCCGCCTTCGCGCAGCACGGACACGGCCGACTCAGCGGCCAGGGAATGGGGCGCTACCGCGATGCCGCGGCGGCCGTAGATGGACTGAGCCATGGGATTCCTTGTCAAAAAGGGATGGCGCCCCTGGGCGCCATCCTCTGTACCGGTTACGGTTGCTCGTGGCCCATGCTACCAGCCGATGGCCTTGGGCAGCCAGAGTGCGATCTGCGGGTAGAAGAAGACCAGCATCAGGGTCACAGCCTGCATGATGATGAACGGCACCACGCCCTTGTAGATATCCTTGATCGTCACCTCCGGCGGCGCCACCCCCTTGAGGTAGAACAGGGCCCAGCCGAAAGGCGGCGTCAGGAAGGAAGACTGCAGGTTGACCGTGATCAGCATGGCCAGCCAGACCGGGTCCACGCCCTGAGCCAGCAGCACCGGCAGGAACAGTGGCACGGCGATGTAGCTGATTTCGATCCATTCGATGAAGAAGCCCAGCACGAAGATCAGGGCCATCATGAACCAGAT
This sequence comes from Hylemonella sp., assembly GCF_027532185.1. Lineage (GTDB taxonomy): Bacteria > Pseudomonadota > Gammaproteobacteria > Burkholderiales > Burkholderiaceae_C > Hylemonella. Next base: position 16,743 of record NZ_JAPZSV010000005.1, read on the forward strand.
GTCGCTGTTCACGCCGCCAGGCAGCAGGTCGAACATCTTGGTGATCAGGTCCTCACCGTGCAGGCCACGGAAGGCCAGCGCGAAGACCTGGGCCAGCATGAGAATGAGCATCATGATGGCCGTGATCTTGGCCGTCTCCAGCGCCACTTCCTTGAGGATCTTCATCGTGAAGCGACGCGAGAAGACCGTGATCAGTACCGAGCCGACCGCGCCCATGGAGGCCGCTTCGGTCGGCGCTGCAATGCCGCCGACGATCGAACCCAGCACAGCGACCACCAGCATGATGGGCGGAACGACCACTTTCCAGAAGCGGATCCAGAGCTCGCGACGCGAGACGCCGTCGCGCTCCTCCTGGGGCAGGGCGGGCATCAGGTCCGGCTTGAGCCAGCCGAGTACGAGCAGGAAGATGATGTAGACGCTGGACAGCAGCAGGCCCGGGCCCACGGCGGCGGCGAACAGCGTGCCCACCGAGAGCTGCATGATGTCGGACAACAGGATCAGGATCAGGCTGGGCGGGATGATCTGGCCCAGCGTGCCCGAGGCGCAGATCGCGCCGCAGGCGATGCTCTTGTTGTAGCCGCGCTTGATCAGCGTGGGCAGGGTCAGCAGGCCCAGGGTGATGACGGTCGCGCCCACGATGCCCGTGGTCGCACCCATGAGCACGCCAAAGAGGATGATGCCCACGCCCATGCCGCCACGCACACCACCGGCGATGTGGCCCATCACATCGAGCAGATCGTCCGCCAGCCGTGATTTCTCCAGCATCACCCCCATGAAGACGAAGAGCGGGATGGCCATCCACTGGTAGCCTGCAACGATGCCGTAAAAGCGCGCCGGCAGCAGGCTGAAGAGCGTGTCGCCAAAGCCCAGGTAGCCGAAGACAAGGCCCACCGTGGCCAGCGTGGTGGCGACCGGGATGCCGATCATCAGGAGGGCGAAGAAGCCCACCAGCATGAGGATGGCGTAGGTCTGGGTATCAAACATGGCTGCTCTCCCCGGCCTTGCGCTGGCGGAACAGACGCAGCAGTTCACCGACGCACTGCAATGCGATCAGACCGTAGCCCAGCGGGATCAGGGCTTTGACCACCCAGCGATAGGGTATGCCCCCAGGATCGGGCGAAGCCTCCAGGATGGAGTAGGACTGGCCCACGTAGGCCAGCGAGAGCTTGATGAAGTACAGCGAGATCGCCAGCAGCAGCAGCACGGAGACGACATCGACGATGAACTTCTTGGCGGGCGAGAAATTGGCGTAGAACAGATCCACACGCACGTTGTCGCCGCGCTGCAGGGCGTAACTCATGCCCAACAGGATGAGCGCGGCCAACAGGTGCCATTCGAGCTCCTGGGCCCAGACCGAGCCGAAACTGAAGCTGTAGCGCAGAAGGACGTTGATCGCGACCAGCGCGATCATGGTCAGGCCGATCCAGACGGTGGCCTTGCCCATGAGGTCGATGAAGCTATGGATTCCCGCTTCGAGCGGGGAGGGAGACTTGTCAGACATGAAATACTTTCCACCCGCTTGGGCGCCGGCCACATCGACGCCCAAGCAGGTTCAAACCGATGCCCCGATCGGGGCACCTCAACAGATCAACCGCGGACCTTGGTGTGGTACTGCTCTTCGCTGACCTCGACCCAGCGGTCGTACTTGGCCTTGAAGGACATGTAGGAGTCGTGCACCTTCTTGACCAACGGGTCCTTGGCGACAGCTTCGGCCAGCACCTTCTCGGTCTCGGCGCGCAGGGCGTTGATGACCGAATCGGGCAGGGGCTTGGCGATGACCTTCTGGTTCTTGATGAGGTCTTCCATGGCCTCGGAGTTGTTACGCTGGCACCAGCCTTCGCTGATCACGTTGCAGGCCGCGGCAGCGTTGCTCACGATGGCCTTCAGGTCGGCGGGCAGCTTGTCCCAGGCGGCCTTGTTGATCAGCAGCTCCGACACGGTGGCCGATTCATGCCAGCCGGTGGTGTAGTAATACTTGGCCGCCTTGTGCAGGCCCAGACGACGGTCCTGGAAGGGGCCCACGAACTCGGCCGCGTCAATCACACCGCGCTCCAGCGCGGGGAAGATCTCACCACCCGGCAGCACCTTCACATCCACGCCGAGGTTGGCGTAGACCTTGCCGGCCAGGCCCGGGATGCGCATCTTCAGGCCCTTGAGGTCGTTGACGCTGTTGATCTCCTTCTTGAACCAGCCGGTCATCTGCACGCCGGTGTTGCCGCAGGGCATGGCCACCATGCCGAAGGGCGCGTAGACCTCGTTCCAGAGCTCGATACCGCCACCGTCGTAGAGCCAGCCGTTCATGCCCTGGAAATTCAGGCCGAAGGGCACGGCGGTGAAGTACTGCGCGGCGAAGGTCTTGCCGGTCCAGAAATAGCTGTTGGCGTGGTTCATCTCCACGGTACCGGCACGCACGGCGTCAAAGCCCTCGAAAGCCGGGATCAGTTCGCCGGCGCCGAAGACCTGGATGTTGAGGCGGCCGCCCGACATCTCGCGGATGCGTTTGGCCAGATCGGTGGCGCTGCCCGGGCCATCCATATAGAAGGGCGAACCCTTACCGTAGGCGCTGGTCATCTTCCAGTTGAAGGTCTGCTGCGCCTTGGCCACCATAGGAAAGGCCAGCGCACCGGCGGCGGCAGTGCCGGCCACGCTCTTGGAAACAAACGAACGACGATCCAGTTTCATGAGGAAGCTCCTGTGGGTTGCGGAATGCTTCCTTGTATGCAAGGCGCGTGCCTGATTCAGCATGCGCATGGCTTGGCGCCATGCACCACGCTGGATTCATTGGTTTTGATTGGTGCCGCAAAAGGCGGCGGATCAGCGTGCCTGCTGCAGCCAGCGCACCAGTTCCGTCACGGCCTCATCGGTGGATGCACCAAGAGCCCGCACGCCGGCAGCCGCATCGGCACGCGCCGCGGGCTGCTGCAGTTGCAGCTCACGCTGGGCCAGCAGGCGCCCGTCCTGCAAGAGACTCAGACGCAAGCGCAGCAGACCATGGCTTTGCTCCGGTGCGGTGTAAACCTGGCTGAACTCTTCGAGCGTCACGTGCAGCACACGGCTCGCGCCCTCGCCTTCGGGCGGCAGCGTGTAGTCACGCCCCAGGCCACTGCGCAGCCGCTGCGCGATCAACTCGGCCGGCGCCATGGCCCAGCGCGACTGGGTGTAGGCACGCAGCTGCTGTGCATCGGCATAGGTCAGGCGGTAGAGCATGGCCGTGCCCTCCAGGGCAGGGCTGGCCTGCACACGCAGTCCGAGCGTCGGGCGCTGCGCCGTCACGGCAGCAGGCGCGGCCGGCGGACCGAAGTCATAGCGCTGCGGCGCGGCCGCACGCTCGGGCAGGGCCGCACAGGCCGACAAGAGCAGGGCCAGCACGGGCCACAGGAAACGCACACAGCTCATCGCACACCTCGCGGCACGGCAAAGCCCGGCTCGCCCGGACCGGGCAGATCGAGCGAGGGCCCATAGATCAGGGCCTGGGGATCGTCTTCCAGCGCGCCGGCCACGCGGCCCAGCCGCTGCGCGGCTCGGCCAGCCTCGTCCAACGTACGGTGCAGGCGCGGCAGGCTGCCTTGCTGCACAGCCTGGCCCGTGCCCGCAAGCGCGGCCACACCCTGCTGCAGCTGATCGAGCGCGCCACCCGGCTGCTGCAGGCGACGCGCCAGGGTCGCGTAGTCATCGGCTGCCAGTCGTACGCGCTCCGCGCTCGCGCTCACCGTGGCCGCGCTCTCGCGCACGCCCGCAAAGGACTGCTGCAGCTCGCGCATGGCCGGCGGCACCGCGGCCGCGGCCTGGCCCAGCGCGTCGATGCTATGCCGCAGCGCGCGCTGGTTCTCCGGCGCCAGCAGCTCGTTCACGCGCTGCGTGGCCTGCTCCAGCTGGCCCAGCACGCGCTCACCCTGGCGCGACCACTGCTCCATGAAACCCGCGCGCATGGGAATGCGTGGCAGCTGGCCCGGCGCAGCGGATAGCGGCTCGCGCGAGGGGCCCTCGTCGTCGAGCTGCACGAAGGCGATGCCCGTCAGACCCTGGTAGCCGAGCGTGGCGTAGGTCGCCCGTGTCACGGGTGCGTCGACGTCGAGCTCCAGGCGTACCAGCACCTGGCCCGGGTTGGCGGGATCGAAACCGATGCCGCTTACCTTGCCCACGCGCACGCCGCGGTACTGCACGCCGGCCTGCGACTGCAGGCCCGTGACCGCGTTGCGCGTGGCCAGCTCGTAGTGCCGCACCTCGCCTGCCTGTCGCGTGAGCCAGACCGCCAGCGCAATGAGCAAGGCCGTGACACCCAGCACGAAAGCGCCGGCGGCCAGGGCATGGGCTTTGTTTTCCATGGTTGCCTTTCTACTCTCCCGCAGCGGAATCATGCAACAGGGTCTGGGCGCGGCGCCCGCGCTCGCCCTGGAAGAAGTCACGGATGAAGGGATGCGGATGCAGCATGACCTCGCGGGGCGCGCCGCTGACGATCACCTTCTTCTCGGCCAGCACGGCCACGCGCGTGCTGAGTTCGAAGATGGTATCGAGGTCGTGAGTCACCATCACGACCGTGAGGCCGAGCTCGCGGTGTAGCTCGCGCAGCAGTTCGCAGAAAGCGTCGGCGCTGTCGGGGTCCAGGCCGGCGGTGGGTTCGTCGAGCAGCAACAGGGGCGGATCCATGACAAGCGCGCGCGCCAGCGCCACGCGCTTGACCATGCCGCCCGAGAGATCGGCCGGCCTCTTGTGCGCCTGCGCCGGCTCCAGTCCCACCATCTGCAGCTTCACCATGGCGACGTCGCGCACCAGCTCCATCGGCAGGGTACGCAGCTCGTGCAGGGGAAAGGCAATGTTCTCCAGCACACTGAAGGCCGAGAACAGTGCGCCGTGCTGGAACAGCATGCCCACGCGGCTCGCGGCACCGGGCGCGGCCAGCTCGGACGCCGGAGCGCCCAGCACCTGCACGCGCCCGCGCAGCGGTCGCTCCAGGCCCAGCATGAGGCGCAGCAACGTGGTCTTGCCACTGCCCGAGCCGCCCACGATGGACAGCAGCTCGCCCTGGGCGATGCGCAGGTCCAGCTGGCGATGCACATAGCTCGTGCGCCCGGCGACGCGAAAGCCGCTGCTCAGGCCCTCGATCTCCACCACGGCCGGCGCCTGCGTCTCGCTCATATCCCCACGTCCCGGAACAGCACGGCGAACAGCGCGTCGACGAGGATCACGCCGGTGATGGACACCACGACCGAAGCCGTGGTCCCCTGGCCCAGGCTTTCGGTGTTGGGCTTGACGCGCAAACCAAAGTGGCAGCCGATCAGTGCGACCAGCACACCGAAGGCCACCGACTTGGCCGTGGCCAGCGTGAGGTTGGAGGCCTGCACCGCATCAGGCAGGGCCGAAATGAAATAGGCCGGCGAGACGCCCAGCGTGAAGTCGGCGGCGAGCATGCCCCCAACCAAGGCGGCCAGCGTGGTCCAGACCGAGAGCAGGGGCATGGCCAGCGCCAGCGCCAGCACGCGCGGCAGCACCAGGCGAAAGCCGCGCGGGATGCCCAGCACACGCATGGCGTCAATCTCCTCGGTCACGCGCATCACGCCGATCTGCGCCGTGATGGTCGAACCCGAACGCCCGGCAATCAGCAGCGCGGCCAACACCGGCCCGAGCTCGCGGATCACCGAGATGCCCAACAGGTTGACGATGTAGGGATCGGCACCGAAGAGCTGCAGCTGCTGCGCCACCAGGTAGGCCAGCACCACACCGATGAGAAAGCCCACGAGCGCGGTGATGGGCAGGGCTGTGGCGCCAATGCGGTACAGATGCCCCGAGAAATCGCGCCAGGGCCCCTGGCGCGGATGGCGCAGCAGACGCAGCAGATCGAACGCGAGCTGGCCCAGCAGGCGCAACAGACCTTGCAGATGTCCCAGCACCAGCAGCACCTGGCGCCCCAGGGCCAGCCACACTGCGGTTGGCCCCAGGCGCTGTGGCCGGGGCGGCGCACAGCTGTAGCGCGCCACGCGCTCCAGCATGGCGCGTTGGGCGGGCAGGATCTCGATGTGCTCAGGCCAGCGCCGGCCCCAGTGGTTCCAGAGCAGCTGGGCGCCCACATGGTCCAGGCGCTCCACGCCACGCAGATCCCAGGCCACCGCGGTCTGCTTCAGCGCGCGCTGCACCGCGGCCCAGGCCGCAGGCTCGGCCAGGCGCGCCGCGGTCCAGGGCCCCTGGGGCAGGGCCGTGGCACCCTGAGGCAGGGCCTGGTGGACAAGGCGGGGGACCGATACGGCCATGGACAGCGCTTCTTCGATGGTTCTCGGCGAGAGCCCTGATGCTAAGCCCAAGCCGGTTTCGCCGCCACAATAGCGCCAGAACCGACCCCGACTGGAGACCCCATGAGCGACACCCCCGCGACCGACGAGCTGCTGATCGAACCACGCGGCGCCGTGCTCTGGCTGACGATTGCGCGCGAGGCGCGCCGCAACGCCGTGAGCCATGCCGTGCTGGCCGCCATGGCGCGCGCCATCGAAGCCGCGCAGAGTCAGCGCGAGATTCGCGCCATCGTCATCACCGGCGCGGGCGACAAGGCGTTCTGTGCCGGTGCCGACCTGCAGGCCGACCAGGCTTTCACCACCGACTACTCCGAGCCCCAGGGCCATGTGGCGCGCGTGCTGCGCGCGGCCAAGGCCAGCAACGTGCCGCTGATCGCGCGCGTCAACGGCGCCTGCATGGCCGGCGGCATGGGGCTGCTGGCCATGTGCGACCTGGCCGTGGCCGCCCCGCACGCCGTCTTCGGCCTGCCGGAAGTGAAGGTAGGGGTGTTCCCAGCCCAGGTGCTCAGCGTGCTGCAACACCTGATCCCGCGCCGCAAGCTGGCCGAGCTCTGCCTCACGGGCGAACCCCTCACCTCCGCCGAGGCGCTGGAATACGGCCTGGTGAACTATGTGGACGAGAACCTTGACGCACGCCTGCACTGGCTGATGGAGCGCCTGCTCGACAAGTCCCCCGCCGCCATCCGCCGCGGGCTCTACACCATGAAGCGCATCGAGGCCATGTCCTTCGAGGAAAGCATGTCCTTCACCGAGAGCCAGATCGCCCTCTTCACGCTGACCGAAGACGCCAAGGAGGGCCAGGCGGCCTTCAAGGAAAAGCGCCAGCCGGTCTGGCCGGGGCGCTGACACCGGCTGTCACAGACCGCGGGGCTTCAACGTCTAGAGCGGTATGGACGACAGCACCCGCTTCTTCAACGCCCTGCGCCCGCGCCTGCAGGCCATCGCCTACCGCATGCTGGGCACCGTGGCCGAGGCCGAGGAACTGGTGCAGGACGTCTGGCTGCGCTGGCACGAGGCCGATCAGGCCGAACTCGACAACGCCGAGGCCTGGCTGGTCACCGTGACCACGCGCCTGGCCATCGACCGCCTGCGCGCGGCCAAGGTGCAGCGCGAGCACTACACGGGCTTCTGGCTGCCCGAGCCCCAGCTCACACCGCAGGACGAGCCCGCCAGTCCCGAAGAGCTGCTGGAACGCGTCGACGACATCTCCATGGCCTTCCTGGTCCTGCTCGAGCGCCTGGCGCCCGAGGCCCGCGCGGCCTTTCTGCTGCGCGAGGTTTTCGACGCCGATTACGCCGAGGTGGCGCAAGCTCTGGGCAAGAGCGAGGCCGCCTGCCGCCAGATCGTCTCGCGCGCCAAGGCCCAGCTGAAAGAGGGACGGGTGCGCCAGCCCGTCTCACCCGACACGCATTACAAGCTGCTCAGCGGCTTTGCCGACGCGGCCCGGCGCGGTGACTTTGCCGCCCTGCAGGCCTTGCTGGCCGAAGAGGCGGAACTCATCGGCGACGGCGGCGGCAAAGTACCGAGCTTCGGCAAGGTGCTGGCCGGCGGCGCGCGCATTGCCCAGCTCTATCTGGCCACCTGGCTGCGGGGCCACAAGGGCGAGTTGCGGCTGCAGCTGGAGCTGGCGCAGCTCAACGGGCGCTGGGGTCTGCTGCGCTTCATCGACGGGCAGCTCGAATCCGCGCAGGATTTCGAGACCGATGGCCAGCGCATCACACGCATCCATGTGCAGCGCAACCCGGACAAGCTGCAGCGGCTCGCCGCCGCGTGGGCTGTCACAAAGGTGGGAGGCGCTTCGTCTTGAGGGGTGGAAGCATCGTTTTCATCTCAACCTCACACGGAGTCCCTCACCATGAGTCAGCGCATCGATTACGCCAAGCAAGCCCCCGAGCTGTTCAAGAAATACCTGGACTTCAGCCTGGCGCTGAAGAAAAGCGGGCTGGAGCCCGGCCTGCAACACCTCGTGACCCTGCGCGCCTCGCAACTCAACGGCTGCGCCTTCTGTGTGGACATGCATGTCAAGGAAGCACGCATCCACGGCGAGCGTGAGCTGCGCCTGCACCACGTGGCCATCTGGCACGAATCCCCCCTGTTCTCGCCGCGTGAACGCGCCGCCCTGGCCTGGACCGAGATGCTCACGCGCCTGCCCGTCGGCGGGATCCGCGAGGCCGACTACCAGGCCGCACGCGACGAGTTCAATGAACAGGAGCTCTCGGCCCTGAGCTTCGCCATCGTGGGCATCAACGGCTGGAACCGCCTGGCCATCGGCTTTGCGGCCGTGCCGGGTTCCATGGACAAGGCCTACGGACTGGAAAAATCCGGCCTGGTCTGATGGACGGCTCAGCCACGGTGCCGGGCCTTGATCCACATCAAACCGCAGCGTGACCTGCGGCCTAGCATGGGGTACCTCCCCCCTGCGGAGACAAGGAGACGCCATGGCCAACCCCGAAAGCTCCAAGGACTCCGTCCACGTCGCCGGCCTGCTGGCCGCGCTGGCCGGCCTCGTCGTCGTCATGCTGCTGCCCCAGCCCGCGGGTCTGCCCGTGGCCGGGCAGATCATGCTGGGTCTGCTGCTGTTTTCCGTCATCCTCTGGGTGACCGAGGCCGTGGACTACGCCATCAGCGCCGTGCTGATCACCGCGCTCATGGCTTTCCTGCTGGGCCTGGCGCCCAATGCCGCCAAGCCCGAAGCGGTGCTGGGCACCGGCCCAGCGCTCACGCTGGCGCTCGGCGGTTTTGCCAACACGGCGCTGGCGCTCGTGGCCGCGGCCTGCTTTCTCTCGGCGGCCATGACCCTCACCGGGCTGGACAAGCGCATCGCGCTCTTCATCCTCTCCAAGGTCGGCGCGCGCACGAACCGCGTGCTCATCGGCGCCATCCTGGTCGGCATCGTGCTGTCCTTCCTGGTGCCCTCGACCACGGCGCGCGTGGCCTGCCTGGTGCCCATCATCATGGGCATCATCCTGGCCTTCGGTGTGGACCAACGTTCTCGTTTCGCGGGCATGCTGATGATCGCCACCGCGCAGGCCGCCTCGATCTGGAACGTGGGCGTCAAGACCGCGGCAGCGCAGAACATGGTGGCCATCGGCTTCATCGAAAAGGCCTTCGGCCAGACCATCACCTGGGGCGACTGGCTCATCGCCGCCGCGCCCTGGTCCATTGGCATGTCCATCGCGCTCTACTTCGTGATGATCAAGATGATGCCGCCCGAGACCGAAGAGATCGCCGGCGGCAAGGAGACCATCCGCATCGCCCTGCATGCGCTGGGCCCCATGACGGGTGCCGAGTGGCGGCTGCTCTTCATCACGCTCGGCCTCTTGGCCTTCTGGGCGACCGAAAAGGTGCTGCACCCCTTCGACACCGCATCGACCACGATTGCCGCGATTGCACTGATGTTCACGCCCGGCATCGGTGTCATGGGCTGGAAGCAGGCGCAGCCCAAGATCCCGTGGGGCACCATCGTGCTCTTCGGCACCGGCATCAGCCTGGGCACGGCGCTCTTGCAGACCAAGGCCGCCGCCTGGCTGGCCAACATCATCGTCGCCAACCTGGGCCTGGCCGGCGCTTCGGCCTTTGTCATCCTGGCCCTGCTCTCGCTCTTCCTGATCGTGGTGCACCTGGGTTTTGCCAGCGCCACGGCTCTCGCCTCGGCCATGATCCCCATCATGATCAGCGTGCTACAGCAGATCGCCGGCGGCCCCGACGCCGCACCGATCAACCTGGTCGGCATGACCATGCTGCTGCAGTTCGTCGTGAGCTTCGGCTTCATCCTCCCGGTCAATGCGCCGCAGAACATGGTGGCCTACGGCACCGACACCTTCACGGTGAAGGACTTCGTGCGCACGGGTCTCGTGCTGACGGTGATCGGCTTCGGGCTGGTGTTGCTGCTGGGGGCGACGTACTGGCAGTGGATGGGGTATCTGACGAAATAGGCGCGCTCAACGCCACACCCGAGCCAGCGCCTCCCAGGCGCTGGCCAGCACCGTCTCGCTGCGGCGCGAACGCAGGCAGACGAAGCATAGCCGGCAGTCCAGGCTCACACGGTCCGCGACGACCAGGCCACGCGCCTGCGCCTCGCTGATCGCGATGGACTCGCGCACCAGGCTGCAGCCCACGCCCGAACGCACCAGGTCGAGCATCGACGCCTCCTGGTCGACCAGCGCCACCTGGCGCGGGTTCACGCCCAGCGGCGCAAAGACGCCCGCCAGCAGGCGGTGGTGGGCCGAGGCCGGGGGCGTGGCGATCCAGGGCAGGGCGGCCAGCGCCTTCCAGTCGCGGCCCAGCACCTGTTCGCCCCAGCCCGCGGGCGCGAGCACACGGTAGGTGAAACGCGATAGCTCGCGCAGTTCATAGGCTGCGTCGTCGCCCATCTCGCCGGGCAGACCGAGGTAGAAGCCTACGTCGAGCTCGCCGCGGCCCACCTGCGCCAGCACCTCGCCGCTCATGCCCTGGCGCAGCTCGGTCTCGATCTGCGGCGCGCTCTCGACCAGCTCCTTGAGGAAGGCGCCGAGGCGGATGAACTCGGGGTCGAGGATGGTGCCGATGCGCAGGCGGCCGCGCACGGTGTTGTGCAGGCTCTGCGCGGCCTGGCCGAAATCGGCCAGTGCGGCCAGGGCCTTTTCGGCCTGGGGCAACAGCGCTGCGCCATCCGGCGTGAGGGCCAGGCCGTGCGGGGTGCGCGTGAAGAGCGTGAGCCCCGTGCTCTCGGCCAGGGCCTTGAGCTGCAGGCTCACGGCGGGCTGGCTCAGGTGCAGGCGCTCGGCCGCGCGCGAGACCTTGCCCTCGCGCGCCACGGCGACGAAGGCGCGCAGGGTTTGCTGATCCGGCAAGCTGCTCATATTTGCAGAATTTATATCACTGTTCAGTGCAAATCATTGGAAAAGCAGCACGCTTTGCCCGAAACTTGGGCATCTTTTGGAGACAGCCTCATGAGCATTGCAAATATTGACCACTACATCGCCGGCCAGATCGTGGCCGGCACCTCGGGCCGCCACCAGGACGTGTACAACCCGGCCACCGGCGCCGTGAGCGGCAAGGCCGCGCTGGCCAGCAAGGCCGAGGTCGACAAGGCCGTGGCCGCTGCCCAGGCCGCGTTTCCGGGCTGGGCCGGCACCTCGCCGCTGCGCCGCGCGCGCATCCTCTTCAAATTCCTGGAGCTGATGAACCAGCACCGCGACGAGCTCGCGCGCCTGATCACGGCCGAGCACGGCAAGGTGTTCACCGACGCGCAGGGCGAAGTGACGCGTGGCATCGAGATCCTGGAGTTCGCCACCGGCATCCCGCAGCTGCTCAAGGGCGACTACACCGAGCAGGTCTCCACCGGCATGGACAACTGGACCATGCGCCAGCCCCTGGGCGTGGTGGCGGGTATCACGCCCTTCAACTTCCCGGTCATGGTGCCCATGTGGATGTACCCGGTGGCCATCGCCACGGGCAACACCTTCGTGCTCAAGCCCAGCCCCATCGACCCCAGCCCCTCGCTGCTGATGGCCGAGCTGCTCAAGAAGGCCGGCCTGCCCGATGGCGTGTTCAACGTGGTGCAGGGCGACAAGGAAGCCGTGGACGCGCTGATCGAGCACCCGGACGTCAAGGCCGTGAGCTTCGTGGGCTCCACGCCGATCGCCAACTACATCTACGAGACCGGCGCGCGCCACGGCAAGCGCGTGCAGGCCCTGGGCGGCGCCAAGAACCACATGGTGGTGATGCCCGACGCCGACCTGGACCAGGCCGTGGACGGCCTGATCGGTGCGGCCTACGGCTCGGCCGGCGAGCGCTGCATGGCGATCTCGGTCGCGGTGCTGGTGGGTGACGTGGCCGACAAGATCATGCCCAAGCTGATCGAGCGCACCAAGACGCTCAAGATCAAGAACGGCATGGAGCTCGACGCCGAGATGGGCCCCATCGTCACCTCGGTGGCGCACCAGCGCATCAGTGGCTACATCGAGCACGGCGCGAAAGAAGGCGCCAAGCTGCTGGTGGATGGCCGCGGCTTCAAAGGTGCGGCGGCCGGTGCCGGCTGCGAGCAGGGCTTTTGGCTAGGCGGCACGCTGTTCGACCACGTGACGCCCGAGATGAAGATCTACAAGGAAGAGATCTTCGGCCCCGTGCTGTCCTGCGTGCGCGTGCCGGATTTCGGCACCGCGGTGAAGCTGATCAACGACCACGAGTTCGGCAACGGCGTGTCCTGCTACACGCGCGACGGCCATGTGGCGCGCGAGTTCTCGCACCGCATCCAGGTGGGCATGGTGGGCATCAATGTGCCGATTCCCGTGCCCATGGCCTGGCACGGTTTCGGCGGCTGGAAGCGCTCGCTGTTCGGCGACATGCACGCCTATGGCGAAGAGGGCGTGCGCTTCTACACCAAGCAGAAGAGCGTGATGCAGCGCTGGCCCGAGAGCATCGGCAAGGGAGCTGAATTCGCGATGCCCACATCGAAATAAGAGGCCCCCTGAGTCGGCCCGAAGGCCGCCTTCCCCCCGAGGGGGGACGCCACCAGCGGCCCGGCATAGCCGGTTCCGCGGTGGCCCCGCGATCAGATCACTTCATTCCAACGGGTCCCGGCTGCGGAGATATTGCGATGAGCGACACCACGTTCGATTACGTCATCATCGGTGCCGGCACGGCGGGTTGCCTGCTGGCGAATCGGCTCAGTGCCGATCCGTCCAAACGCGTGCTGCTGGTCGAGGCGGGGCGCAAGGACGACTACCACTGGATCCACATTCCGGTCGGCTACCTGTACTGCATCGGCAACCCGCGCACCGACTGGCTCTACAAGACCGAGCCGGACGCGGGCCTCAACGGCCGGCAGCTGCGCTACCCGCGTGGCAAGACCCTGGGCGGCTGCTCCAGCATCAACGGCATGATCTACATGCGCGGGCAGTCGCGTGACTACGCGCAGTGGGCGCAGATCACGGGCGACGAGAGCTGGCGCTGGGAGCAGGTGCTGCCCCTCTTCAAGCAGCACGAGGATTACCACAAGGGTGCAGACGAGATGCACGGTGCCGGCGGCGAATGGCGCATCGAGAAGCAGCGCCTGCGCTGGGATGTGCTCGACGCGTTCGCTCAGGCGGCCGTGCAGGCTGGCATCCCCGCCAGCGCGGACTTCAACCGCGGCAACAACGAGGGCGTGGGCTACTTCGAGGTCAACCAGAAGAGCGGCTGGCGCTGGAACACGGCCAAGGCCTTCCTGCGTCCGACCTGCTACGGACGCCCCAATTTCGAGCTCTGGACCTCGGCGCAGGTGGCACGCCTCATCGTCGAAGCCGACACCGACGGCGGCAAACGCTGCACCGGCGTGCAGATCTGGAACGGGCGCGAGATGGTCACGGTCACCGCGACGCGCGAAGTGATCCTGAGCGCGGGTAGTATCGGATCGACGCAGATCCTGCAGCTCTCAGGAATCGGCCCCGGTGCCCTGCTGCACCAGCATGGCATCACCCCCGTGCACGAGCTGCCGGGCGTGGGCGCCAATCTGCAGGACCATCTGCAGATCCGCTCGGTCTACAAGGTGCAGGGCGTGAAGACGCTCAACACCATGGCCAACTCGCTCTGGGGCAAGGCCATGATCGGGCTGGAGTACGCGCTCAAGCGCAGCGGGCCCATGAGCATGGCGCCCTCGCAACTGGGCGCCTTCACCAAGAGCGATCCGTCGCTGGCCTGGCCCAACCTTGAATACCACGTGCAGCCACTCTCGCTCGATGCCTTCGGCGAGCCCCTGCACAACTTCAACGCCTTCACGGCCAGTGTCTGCAACCTCAACCCCACGAGTCGCGGCACGGTGCAGATCAGGAGCCCGCGCTTCGAGGATGCGCCGGCCATCGCCCCCAACTACCTGAGCACGCCCGAGGACCGCAAGGTGGCCGCCGACTCACTGCGCGTGACGCGGCGCATCGTCTCGCAAGCGGCCATGACGAAATACCAGCCCGAGGAATGGAAGCCCGGCGTGCAGTACCAGAGCGACGAAGACCTGGCTCGTCTGGCCGGCGACATTGCCACCACCATCTTCCATCCCGTGGGCACCACGCGCATGGGCCGCGCCGACGACCCGATGGCCGTGGTGGACCCGCAGCTGCGCGTGCGCGGCATCCGCGGGCTGCGCGTGGCCGATGCGGGCGTGATGCCCACCATCACCAGCGGCAACACCAACTCGCCCACGCTGATGATCGCCGAGCGCGCGGCCCAGCTGATCAGAAACGCCGTCTAGCGGATGCCGCGCACATAGCGCGGCGCCCCGCCGTCGTCCTCCGGCGGCTTGGTGGACGGGAAGCCGGCGGCCGTGTCCGCGTAGCCGCTGCGCGGGGCTTCGGGCTCGGCCGCCGGCGACTTCAGGCCCAGCGCGCTTTCGAGCTTGCCGGCCCACTCCGCCAGATCAGGATGACCGTCCTCCTTCGCGCGGGCGCGCGCGTAGCGGATGATCTCGCGCGCGTACTCCGCATTGGCTGCCATCCACTCGGTGTCGGTCACACGGCCGGTCTTGCGACGCAGCAGCACGTGCAGATGGGCAGCAATCGCCACTTTTTCGCTTTCCAGCATGGATGGGGCCTCCTGTAGTGTGGGTCTGTGAAAACTCAGCTGCCCATGCGCTCGCGGTGCTGGGAGATGTCCAGCCCCGCGAGTTCGGAACGCTCGTCCACGCGCAGGCCCACGGTGGCCTTGAGCAGCAACAGCAGCGCGGCACTGACCACGGCGCTGTAAGCCATGACGGCCACCACGCCCACGAGTTGGGTCAGCACATTGCCCTCGACGCCCGAGATGGCCTTGCTGGCCAGCAGGCCTGTGAGCAGCGAGCCCACGATGCCGCCGATGCCATGCACACCAAAGACGTCGAGCGAGTCATCGGCGTTGAGCAGGCGCTTGAGGCCCGTGGCACCCCAGTAGCAGGCCACGCCGGCGACCAGGCCGATCACCAGGGCGCCGCGCGGCGTGACGAAGCCCGCGGCCGGCGTGATGGCCACGAGGCCGGCCACCAGACCCGAGCACAGGCCCAGCAGCGAGGGGCGCTGGCGCACCATCCACTCGGCGAACATCCAGGACAAGGCGCCGGCGGCCGCGGCGATGTGCGTGACCGCCATGGCCAGACCAGCCCGACCATCCGAGGCCACGGCCGAGCCGGCGTTGAAGCCGAACCAGCCCACCCAGAGCAGGCCCGCGCCGGCCATGGTGAGACCCAGGTTGAAAGGTTCGAAGGCTTCCTTGCCGTAGTTCTGGCGCGGGCCCAGGATCCAGGCACAGACCAGCCCGGTCACGCCCGCATTGATGTGCACCACCGAGCCGCCTGCAAAGTCGAGCACGCCCATCTGCGCCAGCCAGCCACCGGGCTCCCAGACCCAGTGCGCGATGGGCGCGTAGACAACGATGGACCACAGGCCGATGAAGCAGAGCATGGCCGAGAAGCGCATGCGTTCGACAAAGGCACCCACGATGAGCGCGGGCGTGATGATGGCGAAGGTCAGCTGGAACATGGCGTAGACCGATTCGGGGATGGTCGGCGCCACATGGCTCACGGCCACCTTGCCCGCGTCCTTCAGATAGTCCAGCCCCGTGAAGCCCATGCGCCCCAGACCGCCGAGCCACTCGCTGCCCGGCATGAAGGCCAGCGAATAGGCCAGGCCGAACCAGAGCAGGCTGACCAGACCGGTGATGGCCGTGACGCTGGCCAGGGTGTTGATCACGCTCTTGCGCCGCACCAGACCGCCATAGAAGAGCGCGATGCCCGGCAGGGTCATGAGCAGCACGAGGGCGGTGGAGGTCATCATCCAGGCCGTGTCGGCACCATTGATCTGCTCCACGCCGGTCAGGCCCGGCCGCGTGAGCGCCACCACCGGCGGTGGGGCGGTGACCGCGGCCGCGGACGGCACCCGATCGGCCGGCGTCTCGCTCACGGGTCTGATGGCCGCCGCCGGCACGGGCTCGGCCAGCGCCGGACCCTCGGCCTGCTGCGCCACCGCGCCCCAACTCATGCAGAAGAACACAAAGCCCCAAGCCCAACGTCCAACACTGTGCATTTTTCTTCCTGACCGTGGTTTCCACGGGCATCAAGCAAAGGACATGCCAAGCCGGATTCACCGCCCGTAAACCGGGGAAACCCCTAGCCCGAACCCCCCGGCCCTGCCTTAAATTACCTCCACTCGCTGCCGGCCCGAGGGCTGAGCATGAGAGGAACCGAGGAAGACATCTGGCCAGTCCAAGCAAAAAATATTGATACCATCCAGAGCAGATGGCGTTCCCCAAGGCACCGCTGAACGCGGTGCCTTTTTATTTTCTGCACGGCTTTCATGGATTTCCTGCTCGTCACGCTGGCCTCGCTGCTGGCCGGTTTTGTCGATGCCATCGTGGGCGGCGGCGGCCTGGTGCTGCTACCCGCCCTGTTCGCCACCTACCCGGCCGCCCATGCGGCCACCCTGCTGGGGACCAACAAATCCGCCTCGGTCTGGGGCACGGCCTTTGCGTCGGTGCAGTACCTGAGGCGCGTCGAACTGTCCTGGCGCACCATGCTGCCGGCCATGGGCCTGTCGTTCGCCGGCTCACTGGCAGGCGCCTGGATCGTGACCCTGGTTTCGCCCGAGTTCCTGCGCAAGCTGCTGCCCGCCGTGTTGCTGCTGGTGCTGATCTACACGCTGATCAAGAAAGAACTGGGCCGCCACCACGCGCCGCGCTACACCGGCCGCCAGGAACTGCTGGCCGCGGGCTGCGTGGGTCTGCTGATCGGCTTCTACGACGGTTTCTTCGGCCCGGGCACAGGCAGCTTCTTCGTCTTCCTCTTCGTACGCTGGCTGGGCTATGACTTCCTGCACGCCTCGGCCGGGGCCAAGCTGCTCAACCTGAGCAGCAATCTGTCGGCCCTCCTGCTGTTCACGCTCAAGGGCCATGTCTGGTGGCACCTCGCCCTGCCGCTGGCGCTGGCCAATGTGGTCGGCAGCCTGCTGGGCACACGGCTGGCGCTCAAGCACGGTGCGGGCTTCGTGCGCGGCGTCTTCATCGTCGTGGTCCTGGCCCTGATCCTCAAGACCGGCTACGACGCCTTCCTGCGTAGCGCCTGAGTTCGAGAACCCGTGAAGGAATCGTAGCGAGCGGCCCGAGCGCAAGGCGGACGGAGCGCAGCCACCGGAACGTACTAGACGTACGTGAGGATGGCGAGCACCGCCCAACGCGGCGATCGGGTCGCGCAGTAGATTTATTCACGGGTTCTCAGGGCAGCATGAAGGTGATGTTCTCCTTGCCCTTGGGCGGCCAGGCCACCTCGGCCGCCAGGCGCGGCTTGCCCAAGGGCGTGGCGGCCTTGCCCTGGCTCACGGCGGCGAGGTCCTGCTCGCTCGGGTATTCGCCGAGCAGCCAGTAATCGAACACGCGCCGGGCCATGGGCGCAGCGTGCTCGGCGCCGAAGCCCGAGTTCTCGACGATCACGGCCAGCGCGATCTGGGGTCGATCTACGGGCGCGAAGGCCATGTAGAGCGCGTGATCGCGCTCGTGCTCTTCCATCTTCTTGGCGTCGTACTTTTCCTTCTGGCCGATGGTCACGGCCTGGGCCGTGCCGGTCTTGCCTGCACTCAGGTACTTGGCCCCGAGGAAGGAGCGCGCCGAAGTGCCTTCCTGCGTGACCGCGGCCAGGGCCTTGCGCACCACGGCCAGGTGCTGGGGCTTGTAGCGCAGATCCTGCGGGGGCTGCTTGGCCACGGGCACCACGGCCTGGCTGCCGGCGGCCTGGGTGCCCAGGGTCAGGTGCGGCACATGCTTGATGCCGCCGTTGGCCAGCGTGGCCGTGGCCGAGGCCAGCTGCAGCATGGTGAAAGTGTTGTAGCCCTGGCCGATGCCCAGCGAGATGGTCTCGCCCGCATACCACTTCTGCTGCTCGGGACGGCGGTAGAAGCGACGCTTCCAATCCTGGCTGGGCAGCACGCCGCGCACCTCGCCCTGGATGTCGATACCCGTGAGCTGGCCGAAACCCAGCGGCTTCATGAAGTCGTGGATGGCGTCCACACCCAGATCGTTGGCCAGGGCGTAGTAATAGACGTTGCTGGACTTGACGATGCTGCGGTGCATGTCCACCGGCCCCAGGCCGTGGTCGCCGTGGCTGCGGAAGACGTGGCCGCCGAAGAACCAGGAACCGTTGTCCTGGGTGATTTGGCTCGGGGTGCGCTTGCCGGTCTCCAGCGCCGCCAGGGCCATGAAGGGCTTGTAGGTCGAGCCCGGCGGGTAGGTGCCGCGCAAGGCGCGGTTGAGCAGCGGCTTGTCGATGGACTCGTTGAGGGCCTGCCAGGATTCCGAGTCGATGCCCTCGACGAACATGTTCGGATCGAAGGTGGGCTTGCTCACGAAGGCCAGGATCTCGCCGTTGTTCGGGTCCAGCGCCACCAGGGCGCCACGCCGCTGGCCGAACATCTCTTCGACGAGGTTCTGCAGTTTGATGTCGATCGACAGCACCACGTTGTTCCCGGGCTTGGCCGGCGTGCTGGCCAGCTTGCGCACAGCGCGCCCACCCGCCGAGGTTTCCACGCGCTCGAAGCCGGTGGTGCCGTGCAGGTGCTTCTCGAAGCTCTGCTCCACGCCGAGCTTGCCGATGTAGTCGGTACCGCGGTAGTTGGCCTGGTCCTCCTCGTCCCAGTCCTCCTGCTCCTTCTTCTCGGCCGGGTTGATGCGGCCGATGTAGCCCACTACATGGCTGCCGAGCTCGCCCCAGGGGTAGTTGCGGAACAGGCGCGCCTTGATGTCCACCCCGGTGAAGCGGTAGCGCTGCACGGTGAAGCGCGCGACCTCCTCGTCGGACAGACGCGTGCGGATGGGCAGGGACTCGGCGCCCTTGGTTTCCTCCAGCAGCTTGCGGAAGCGCCGGCGGTCGCGCGGCGTGATGTCCACCAGCTGGGAGAGCTCGTTGAGGGTGCGCTCCAGGTTGTCCACCTGCGAGGGCGTGATCTCCAGTGTGTAGGCCGAGTAGTTGGTAGCCAGCGGAATGCCGTTGCGGTCCAAGATGAGGCCGCGCGTGGGCACCAGGGGGACGATGGTGGTCCGGTTGATCTCGGCCTGCGCCTCCAGATCATCATGGCGCACGACCTGCAGATAGACCAGACGGAAGAAGAGGATCAGGAAACAGCCGAACACCAGCAAGGAAATGACCAGCACGCGCGCGCGGAAGCGGTGCAGGTCGGCTTCGACGTTGCGCAGTTCGGTCATGGGCAAGGCTGCGAGTCAATCGCCAACCGGTTCGCCGCCGGGCCGCCCCAAGGCGAACCAGCCCCCAAGGGGCTGAGCACCGCGGCTCCCGGCCTGCCTGCGCAGGTCGGGACGGTGCGAAGAGCCGTTGCCTCAGGCATCGGCACGTTCAGCGCAGCACACGCAGTGGCAAGCGTGGGGGCCATATTACAGAGGGCGGTTGGCGTCGGGGTCCGGCGCACGACGCTGCGGCAGCAGCAGCAGGTACGTGGCCAATGGCCAGAGCATGGCCTCGATCACGGGCGAGAGCAAGAGGGACCACCCGGGGAAATGCCCGCCCACCATCATGCGCACGGCCAGTGCCACCACATGGGCAGCCAGCAGCAGGGGCAGAACCTGCAGTGCCTGGCTGGCCACCGTGAACCAGAGCAGGCGGCGGTGGATGGCAATGGAGAAGAAGCTCAGCACGGCATAGGCCAGGGCATGCTGACCCAGCACGCTGCCCTGGTGCACGTCCATCAGCAGGCCAAAGAGAAACGCGCCGCTCATGCCCACACGCTGGGGCTGATGCACGCTCCAGAACACCAGGGTGAGCGCCAGCAGATCCGGGGCCCAGGCCGCGCGGCCCCAGAACGCCATGTTGAAGAGCAGGTTGAGCCCGAAGGCGCCCAGGAGGCTGCCCCAAATGAAGAGCGGGTTGGCCGGCAGCAGCAGCTGCTGGCCCGGGCGCATGATCATCGGGTGCCTCCCTTGCTGTTACCGCCTCTGGCGCCACCGCGGGCCGCTGGCGGGTCCTGCGGACGCGCGGGCTGCTGGCCGGCCAACGTAGGCAGCACCAGAACCTGGGTGGCGCCGTCCACGCGCGCCTGCGGCAGGCAATAGATCAGCGCAAAAGGTGATTCGACGCTGCGCTCGACCTTGTCGACGCGCGCCACGGGCAGACCGGGTGGGAAGACGCCGTCGATGCCGCTGGTGGTCAGCAGGTCGCCGGGCTGCACATCCGCATTGGTGCCCATGTAGCGCAGCTCCAGCACGCCGCCGTGCAGGCTGGGCTCGCCAAAAGCCACGGCACGCACGCCGGTGCGGGTGTTGAGCACGGGGATGGCCTGCTCGGCGTCGATCACCAGCGTGACCTCGGCCATCGAGGGATAGACACGCGTGACCTGGCCCAGCACGCCTGAGGCGTCGAGGACCGGCGCGCCGGTGCCGATGCCATGGATCAGGCCCTTGTCGATGATGACCTTGTGCTCGTAGGGATCGGCCGCGTCGTAGAGCACCTGGGCTGCCAGCCCCGGGGTGGGCATGCGCTGGCGCAGGTCCAGCAGCTGGCGCAGGCGCTCGTTTTCCAGCGCAAGCTGCTCATACTGCTGGGCGCGCGGCGACTGCAGGCGCAGCTGCTCGCGTAGCAGCTGGGCGTCGTCCTGCGCAGTACGCAGGGACTGCAGGTTGCCGAAAACGTCGCGCGACCATTGCACAGGCTGCACCAGCGCCCATTGCACCGGATAGAGCACCGAGGCGATGGTCAGGCGGATGGGGCCCGTCAGCTTGAAGCGCGTGTCGGCCACCATGAGGAACAGCGCCAGCGCGCTGAACAGCATGAGCCGCGACAGGGCCGAAGCACCCTGACGGAAGAAGGGGGGAGGCGTTCTGTCCAGCGAACCGAGTGGCATCGCTGACCTTGCTAATTACTCGTTGGTGAAGATGGCGCCAAGACGGTCCATGCGTTCCAGGGCGATGCCGCAGCCACGCACCACGCAGGTCAGCGGGTCTTCGGCCACCAGCACGGGCAGGCCGGTCTCCTCGGACAGCAGGCGGTCCAGGTCGCGCAGCAAGGCGCCGCCGCCGGTCAGCATCATGCCGCGGTCGGCGATGTCGGCGCCGAGTTCGGGCGGGGTCTGCTCCAGCGCGTTCTTCACGGCGGAGACGATGTTGTTCAGCGGGTCGGTCAGGGCTTCCAGGATCTCGTTGCTGGAGATCGTGAAGCTGCGTGGCACGCCTTCGGAAAGGTTGCGACCGCGCACTTCCATCTCGCGCACCTCGCTACCGGGGAAGGCCGAGCCGATGTTCTTCTTGATCGCTTCGGCCGTGGGCTCGCCGATCAGCATGCCGTAGTTGCGGCGGATGTAGTTGATGATGGCTTCGTCGAACTTGTCGCCACCGACGCGCACGGAGCCCTTGTAGACCATGCCGCCGAGCGAGATCACACCCACTTCGGTGGTGCCGCCGCCGATGTCGACCACCATGGAGCCGGAGGCTTCCGAGACGGGCAGGCCGGAGCCGATGGCCGCAGCCATGGGCTCTTCGATCAGGTAGACGTCGCTGGCACCGGCGCCCAGGGCCGATTCACGGATGGCACGGCGCTCAACCTGGGTCGAGCCGCAGGGCACGCAGATGATGATGCGCGGGCTGGGCTTGAACACGCCCCGCGGGTGGACCATCTTGATGAACTGCTTGAGCATCTGCTCGGTGACGGTGAAGTCGGCGATCACGCCGTCCTTCATCGGGCGGATGGCCTCGATGTTGCCGGGCACCTTGCCCAGCATGGCCTTGGCCTCGTGGCCCACGGCCTGGATGGTCTTCTTGCCCTGGGGACCGCCTTCGTGGCGGATCGCGACGACCGAGGGCTCGTCGAGCACGATGCCCTTGTCGCGGACGTAGATGAGGGTGTTGGCGGTACCCAGGTCGATGGCCAGGTCAGTGGAGAAATACTGACGGAAAGCTCCAAACATTCTCTATCCTTTTTCGTGGGCACGGACCACCCTCGGTCGTCCGTCGCCCGGTGCGCAAAAACGCGGTGGCGACCCGTTACGAAAAGACGCCGGAACAACCATCAGGCCGATCGGCGCCTTTAAAGGCGGGATAATACCCCATCCCCTGTGTACAACCCGCTGTTTCGGGGCCCTGGTCGCCCCGGGATTACACCCGGTTTCAAACCCGTCCGCCATGTCCCTGACCTCCTCAGACATCGCCCGCATCGCCAACCTGGCCCGGCTGGAACTCAGCCCGACCGAAAGTGACCGCATGCGCGAACGCATCAACGGCTTTTTCGACATCGTCGAGCAGATGCGCGCCGTCGACACGAACGGCATCGAGCCCCTGGCCCACCCGACCATGGGCGCCGTGGCCGGCCAGGCCGCGCTGCGCCTGCGCGCCGACGTGGCCAGCGAACCCAACCAGCGCGAGGCCAACCAGCAAAGCGCCCCGGCCGTCGAACGCGGCCTGTTCCTGGTTCCCAAAGTCATTGAATGATGTCTGAACTGCACCAACTCAGCGTGGCCGAGCTGGCCCGCCAGCTGCGCGACAAGAAGGTCTCGGCCGTCGAGACTGCCCAGCATTTCCTGGAGCGCATGGCCGCCCATCAGGATCTGGCCGCCTTCGTGGCCGTGGACGAGAACGCCACCCTGGCCCAGGCCCGCGCGGCCGATACCGCGATTGCCGCCGGCAACGCCGCCCCCCTGGCCGGCGTGCCCATCGCCCACAAGGACATCTTCGTCACCCGCGACTTTCCCTCGACCGCGGGCTCGAAGATGCTGGCGGGCTACCGCTCGCCCTTTGACGCCACCGTGGTGCGCCGGCTGGCCGAAGCCGGCACCGTGACCCTGGGCAAACTCAGCTGCGACGAGTTCGCCATGGGCTCGGCCAATGAAAGCGTGGCCGTGCCGGCCGTGGGCCACGGCGCCCCGGCCCCGGTACGCAACCCCTGGGACAAGACCCGCGTACCCGGCGGCTCCTCGGGCGGCAGCGCCGCCGCCGTAGCCGCGCGCCTGGCGCCAGCCGCCACGGGCACCGACACCGGCGGCTCCATCCGCCAGCCCGCGGCCTTCTGCGGCCTCACGGGCATCAAGCCCACCTACGGCCGCGCCAGCCGCTACGGCATGATCGCCTACGCCTCCAGTCTGGACCAGGCTGGCCCCATGGCGCGCAGCGCCGAAGACTGCGCGCTGCTGCTCAGCGCCCTGTGCGGCCCTGACCTGGACCGCGACTCGACCTCGCTCGACGTACCCGCGGAAGACTTCAGCCGCAAGCTCAACGACAAGCTCGACGGCCTGCGCATCGGCCTGCCCAAGGAGTTCTTCGGCGCCGGGCTGGCACCTGATGTGCGCGCCGCCATCGACGCGGCGCTCAAGGAATACGAGAAGCTCGGCGCGAAGCTCGTGGAAATTTCGCTGCCGCGCACCGAACTGGCCATCCCCGTCTACTACATCATCGCCCCGGCCGAGGCCAGCTCCAACCTCTCGCGCTTCGACGGCGTGAAGTTCGGCCACCGCGCCGACAAATACGTGGACCTGCTGGACATGTACAAGAAGACCCGCGCCGAGGGCTTTGGCGACGAGGTCAAGCGCCGCATCATGGTCGGCACCTATGTGCTGAGCCACGGCTACTACAACGCCTACTACCTGCAGGCGCAGAAGATCCGCCGCATGATCGCCGACGATTTCCAGAACGCCTTCAAGCAGTGTGACGTGATCGCCGGCCCTGTGGCCCCGACCGTGGCCTGGAAACTGGGCGACAAGAGTGAGGACCCGGTGGCAGCCTACCTGGCCGACATCTACACCCTGCCCGGCTCCCTGGCCGGCCTGCCCGGCATGAGCCTGCCCGTGGGCTTCGGTGACGCGAACCTGCCCGTGGGCCTGCAGCTCATCGGCAACCATCTGCAGGAGGGCCGGCTGCTCAACCTGGCACACCGCTACCAGCAGGTGACCGACTTCCACCTCCGCACCCCGGGAGGCTATTGAGATGACCGCCAAACTCGTCCAGGGCTACGAAGTCGTGATCGGCTTCGAAACGCACGCCCAGCTCTCCACCGAGAGCAAGATCTTCAGCCGCGCGCCCACGGCTTTCGGTGCCGAACCCAACACCCAGGCCTGCGCCGTGGACCTGGCCCTGCCCGGCACCCTGCCCGTGATGAACGTGGGCGCCGTCGAGCGCGCCATCCAGCTGGGCCTGGCCATCGGCTCGCACATCGCACCGCGCAGCATCTTTGCGCGCAAGAACTACTTCTATCCCGATCTGCCCAAGGGCTACCAGATCAGCCAGTACGAGATTCCGGTCGTGCAGGGCGGCGAAATCAGCTTCTATCTCGGCGAGCAAAAAAGGACCGTGCGCCTGGTGCGCGCGCACCTGGAGGAAGACGCGGGCAAATCGCTGCACGAGGACTTCATCGGCCAGAGCGGCATCGACCTCAACCGCGCGGGCACGCCGCTGCTGGAGATCGTGACCGAGCCCGACATCCGCTCCAGCGAAGAAGCCGTGGCCTACGCCAAGGAGCTGCACAAGATCGTGACCTGGATCGGCATCTGCGATGGCAATATGCAGGAGGGCAGCTTCCGTTGCGACGCCAACGTCTCGGTGCGCAAGCCCGGGGCACCGCTGGGCACACGCCGCGAGATCAAGAACCTCAACAGCTTCAAGTTCATGCAGCAGGCCATCGACTACGAGGTGCGCTGGCAGATCGAGCAGATCGAGGACGGCAAAGCCATCGAGCAGGCCACCGTGCTCTTCGATCCCGACACGGGCGAGACCCGCGCCATGCGTACCAAGGAGGATGCGGCCGACTACCGCTACTTCCCGGACCCGGACCTGCCGCCGCTGGTAATCGCCGAAGAGTGGGTTGCGCGCGTGAAGGCGCAGATGCCCGAGCTTCCCCGCGCCATGGCCGCGCGCTTCGTAGCTGACTACGGCCTGCCGGAGTACGACGCGACGACGCTCACCCAGAGCAAGGCTATGGCGGCGTACTTCGAGGCCACGACGCAAGCCTGCGGCCAGCCCAAGCTCGCAAGCAACTGGGTCATGGGTGAGGTGTCACGCCGATTGAACGCAGCGGAGAGAGGAATCGAGCAGGCTCTGGTCAGCCCAGACGCACTGGCGCTGATAATCAAGCGCATCAGCGACGGCACCATCTCCAACAACGCAGCGAAACAAGTATTCGATCTGTTGTGGGCGGGTGGCCAGTTGCAGGGCAAGCCACACCACCCGGACTACGTTGATCGCATCATTGAGGAGCAAGGCCTCAAACAGATGAACGACTCCGGCGCGCTAGAGAAGATCATCGATGAGGTCATCGCGGCCAATCCCGACAACGTGGCCCAGTTCAAGGCCGGCAAGGACAAGGCCTTCAACGCGCTCGTGGGCCAGGTCATGAAGGCCAGCAAGGGCAAGGCGAATCCGCAACAGGTCAACGACCTGCTGCGCAGCAAGCTGGCTTGAACTCGGATGGGTCGCGCCGGCGGACGCGGCTTCAGTTGGCAGCGGGCGCGGCGATCTGGGCCCAGAGGAGCTGCAGACGCTGCAGCTCCTCGTCGAAACGGGCGTTCACGCGCACCATCTCGGCGTCCTGGTCGGCAATGAAGCGTTCCTGCACGGACATGCTCTTCTCGTTGTCGTCCACCAGGCGGCGCAAGGAGGGCGGCACCTTGTCCGGATCCTTGGCATAGAACTCGAGCTCGGTGTCGAGTTCCTTGCGCTGGCGTTGCAGTTCCTTGACGCGGTTCAGCGCCGCCTGACGCACCACGGTGATCTGGGACAGGGCTTCGGCGCGTTCCTTGTCGTGCACGGAGCGGTTGGGGTAGCGCACCAGCAGGGCGCGCTCACGCCGCTTTTCCTCGGCCTGACGGGCACGCTCCTCGGCCTCGCGACGCTGCCGGGCCTCGAGCGCGGCGCGCTCGGGACCGGTCAGGGACGGCGGGACCACGGCGCGCACCGTGCCGCTGGGGTTGAGCAGCAGCTGCTCGCGGTCGGCGCATTCACGGATGGGGCGGTCGGAAGTGAGCTTGCGGCCCTTGGCGTCGACGCAGCTGTAGATGCCGCTGCTGGTCTGTGCCAGCGACGGCAGGGCGTACGCGCCCAGCATCAGACCTGTCAGCACCACCCCAGCCAAACGCATCATTTCAAGTGTCCTGAACGCCATAGCGTTGTCGATAAGCGAGCACTCTTGCATGGTCGGCCGCGAGGCCGTCCTTGCTGTGCTGTTCCAAATACTGCAACAAATCCCCAAGCTCCGCAATGGCGGCAACCTGCAGGCCCAGCCGATTGCGGACATATTGCACAGCACTGTAGGGCACATCCTGACCGTTCTCGGTGGCCATCTCCTGTCTGTCCAGGGCAATCACCACGCCATGCGGCTGGGCACCGGCCGCTTCGATCAGGGCGATGGACTCACGCGCGGCGGTGCCAGCCGACATCACGTCGTCGACGATGAGCACGCGGCCCTTGAGCGGCGCCCCGACCAGGGTGCCGCCCTCGCCATGGTCCTTGGCTTCCTTGCGGTTGTAGGCAAAGGGCACGTTACGCCCGCGCCGCGCCAGCTCCACGGCCAGGGCCGCACCCAGAGGAATGCCCTTGTAGGCCGGGCCGAAGATCATGTCGAACTCGATGCCGGAGGCGATCAGGCGGCGGGCATAGAATTCGGCCAGCCGGCCCAGCTTGGCGCCGTCATCGAAGAGGCCTGCATTGAAGAAGTAAGGAGACAGCCGGCCGGCCTTGGTCTTGAATTCGCCGAAGCGCAGCACGCCGCATGCGACCGCGAAAGCCACGAAATCCTGGGCCAGACTGTCCTGCCCTGCCACACCACCTGCCGTACCGCCTGCCATGGGAAAGTCCTTGTTCAAACTCGTCAGCCTCAACCTCAACGGCATTCGTTCAGCCACCAGCAAGGGGCTGGAAGCCTGGGTCGAGCAGACGCGGCCCGATTGTATGGGCGTGCAGGAGGTCAAGGCGCAGGCGCCGGACGTCGCCGGCAAGTTCGAGCAGCTAGCCGGCCTGCAGGGTTACTTCCATTACGCCGAGAAGAAAGGCTACTCGGGGGTGGGCCTCTACACGCGGCATGAACCCACCGAGGTGGTGACCGGGTTTGACGGCGGCGAGTTCGATGCCGAAGGCCGCTATGTGGAGTTGCGCTTCGACACGCCGCAGCGCAAGCTCTCGCTGATCAGCTGCTATTTCCCCAGCGGCTCCTCGGGCGAAGACCGCCAGGCCGCCAAGTACCGCTTCCTCGACCTGATCTACCCGCACCTGCAGCAGCTCAGAAAGCAGCGGGAGTTCATCCTCTGCGGCGACGTGAACATCGCCCACAAGGAGATGGACCTCAAGAACTGGAAGGGCAACCTCAAGAACTCGGGCTTCCTGCCTGAGGAACGCGCCTGGATGACCAGGACGCTGAGCGAAGGCGGCCTGGTCGACGTCTACCGCCAGCTGCAGCCCGAGGCCACCGATGCCGCCTACACCTGGTGGAGCAACCGCGGCCAGGCCTACGCCAAGAACGTAGGCTGGCGCATCGACTACCACCTGGCCACGCCCGCGCTGGCCGCGCTGGCGCGTCGGGAGTCGATCTACAAGGGTGAGAAATTCAGCGACCACGCGCCGCTGACCATCGAGTATGAGCTCGGGCTCTGAGCCCACCAGAACTGTGCGCGACGCTCCAGCCCCGCCCTCCGCTCCGCATGAGGGGCCTGGGCGGCATGCGCAGGTGAAGCTCGCACCCGCACTTCCCGACAGGCCGCGCGGCCTGTACGCCGCCGTGCTGCTCTTTCTGTTCGTGCTCGGCAGCTGGCTGGCCTGGGACCTGTGGCGCGAGCGTGAGCGCACACTGGAACTGGCGGCCCGCCTGGTCATGCAGAAAAGCCAGTTCTTGGCCCGTGCCTTCGGCGACACCTTCCTCGCAGCAGACTATGTGCTGCGCGACGTGCTGGGCCATGTCCGCCTGGACCGAGACCTGCGCTATCCCGACCCCGACGCCGATCGCCGCCAGAGCATCGAGGGCCTGCTGCGCCTCAAGGCTGCGACGATACCGGTGCTCGAGGACGTGGCGTTGTTCAACCGCGACTGCATCTTCACCGCCTTCGCCAAGGGCAACTTTTACGGCCGACGCAGCACGCAGCGTTTCTGCACCGACCTGCAGGTCGGCCCCGGCGAAAGGCTGCACCTGCAGTATCTGCCGGCGGAGCGTTCGGCCTCCAAACGCCCGGTGGTGGTGATGGCGCGCACGGTCGGAGATGCCCAGGGCCGGCTGCTCGGCGGCGCGCTGGCCGTGCTCGACCTGCAGTATGCGCAGAACTGGCTGGCCAGCTTCGATGTCGATCCGCAGGACAACGTGAGCCTGCTGGATACCGATGGCGTCCTGCTGGCGCGCATCCCTCCCCTGCCCCAGACCATCGGACAGCGCATGACCCCCACCCCGACCCAGCTGCCCTTCAGCGAGCTCGTCGGCGTGACCACTTTCACGGACCCCTCGCCTGCAGACGGCCGTGTGCGCGTGTACGGCGCCTCGCGGCTGGGTGAGTTCCCCCTGGTGGCGCTCGTGGGCTTCGACCGCAGCACGGTACTGCAAGGCTGGCGTCACCGTGCGTGGCAGCTCCTGGCCGGCTATGTCGTGCTGTGTGCACTGACCCTGCTCATGCTGCGCATCCAGCTCGCCATGCTGCACCAGCGCGAGGAGCTGCGCGCGCTGGCCACCACCGACGCACTGACCGGCATCGCCAACCGCGGCCATCTGATGAACGCCGGCGCGCAGGAGTACGCACGTGCGCGACGCTACGGCCAGGACCTGGCCGTGCTCATGCTCGACATCGACCGCTTCAAGTCGGTCAACGACCGCTGGGGCCATCCCACAGGCGACCAGGTGATCCGCGTCGTGGCGCAGACCCTGCGCTCGCTGGCGCGCGGCCAGGACCTTGGGGGCCGCCTGGGCGGCGAGGAGTTCGCGCTGCTGCTGCCAGCCACCTCGCTGGCGGGCGCCCGCATCATTGCCGAACGGCTGCGCCAAAGCGTGCAGGACAGCGAGAGCGTACGCACCGCAGACGGTGAGGTCGTGCGCGTGACGGTCAGCATCGGTGTGGCCGCGCTGACCGCCCAGGACACGGACTTCGACAGCGTGCTGCAACGCGCCGACCGTGCCCTCTACCTGGCCAAGGACGGCGGGCGCAACCGCGTGGCGCTGCTCGAAGGCGACGCCGCGGCGAGCCTGGGTTAGGCCCGGTTGCGCAGTTTCTGGTGGATGCGCCGCGTGGTGCGCCACACGGCCCAGAGCACCAGCGGGATCAGCGCCCCGGTGGCGATCTCCACGTTGAGCGGCACGCCTGCGGCCTTCACAGCCTTGACGGCATAGAGCAACAGGCTGACCACGTAATAGGAGATGGCCGCGATCGACAGGCCTTCCACCGTGGTCTGCAAGCGCAGCTGCAGTTCCTGCCCGCGCGTGAGCTTTTCCAACAGCTGCTGGTTCTGCGCCTCGGTGGCGATGTCCACGCGCGTGCGCAGCAGGGCGCTGGTGCGCGCCACGCGCTCGGACAGGGACGTCAGGCGCTGGGACGTGGCCGCCACCGTGGCCATGGCCGGCGAAAGCCGGCGTTGCATGAACTCACCCACCGTCTGCGTACCGGGCACCGGCTGCTCGCGCAGCTCGGCCAGGCGCTGGCGCACCAGGGTGTCGTAGGCGCGCGTGGCAGCGAAGCGGTAGTCGTTCTCGGCCGTGGCGCGTTCGATGCGCGCAGCCAGCGCCACCAGGGTGTCGAGCAGCTCCTGCTCGGAGGCAGACTTGTACTCCAGCCGTGCGGTGATGTCGGCCAGGCGGCCTTCGGCCTCGCCCAGCATGGCCCCCAGGCCCTTGGCCACGGGCAGGCCGCGCAGCGCCATGAGGCGGTAGGTTTCCAGCTCCAGCAGGCGCTGCGAGATGCGACCGGCGCGGGTTTCCGTGGTGGAGGGCGGCGCCAGCACCAGGATGCGCTCAAAGCCGCAGTCGCGCAGCTGGAAGTCGGTCACGGCCCAGGAATGCCCGTTGTTGCCCATGACCGAGGCCACGACGGTGCGGTCACCGAACCAGCGCCGCGCCTGCGCCATCGTCGCGTCGCAGGGCTTGAGCTCGCTGTGCACCATGGCCAGCTGGATGGCCGCAATGGTGCGCCCCGGTATATCGCGCAGCCAGGCGGGCGCCACCACGAGTTCGCCGGTGAGATCCGGCTCGCTCGCCCCGAGCGCGGCCTGCGCCGGCAGGGGCTGGACGATGGAGTAACGCGTGAACTCGGTGTGGCGCTCCCACTTGACGGTGTAGCCCTCGAAGCGCAGGCGCAGGAAATTGCCGTGCAGCTGCTCGGGCAGCAAGTCCTGCTGACCCGGCAGGCGACGCAGGTGCTCGCACTCCTGCTCGCGGCTGACACCTTCATTGAGCACGGCCACATAGATCACCAGCGCCGGCAGGCGGATGCGCGCCGGCGGGCGGGCGTGGACCTCGTTGTGCAGAAGGTCGCGCTGGGCGTCGTCATCCGGCAGGAGACGGGAGGTTGGGGCGTTCGGGCTCATGCGCCAGATTGTGCCGCGACCGGACCGGCTCGCGCCATGCACAATTGTGTCTGGCTCCCTTCACCATCCACTGTCTTGCCCCCGGCCATGCTCCAGTACCTGACCGTCCCCGTCACCGCCTTCGAACAGAACTGCTCCATCGTCTGGTGCGACGAAACCATGGAGGCCGCCGTGATCGACCCGGGCGGCGACCTGCCGCGCATCACGGCCGAAGCGGCGCGCCTGGGCGTCACGCTCAAGGCCATCTGGCTGACCCACGCCCACATCGACCACGCCGGCGGGACGGCCGAGCTGGCCCGCCAGCTCCAGCTGCCCATCATCGGCCCGCACCCGGGCGACCAGTTCTGGATCGACCAGCTGGCCGAGCAGAGCCGCATGTTCCGCTTCCCGCAATCCGAACGCTTCACGCCCACCCGCTGGCTGGCCGACGGTGACACGGTGAGCATCGGCAAATGCACCCTGAACGTGCGCCACTGCCCGGGCCACACCCCCGGTCATGTGGTCTTCCACTCGCCCGAAGCTCAGCGGGCCTTCGTCGGCGATGTGCTGTTTGCCGGCTCAATCGGTCGCACCGATTTCCCCCAGGGCAACCACGGCGACCTGATCCGCAGCATCACCGAGCGTCTGTGGCCCATGGGCAACGACACGGTTTTCATCCCCGGTCACGGCCCCGAAAGTAGCTTCGGCCGCGAGCGCCAGACGAATCCTTTTGTGGGCGGGACGTAAGCGCCCGCTACTGTCTTTCCAGACATGTTGCAGCGCCGCACAGAGACCATGGGCGGCACTGTAGTAACCCCCCGGAACTGCCGATGTTTCCGAATAATCAATCCCAGTGTTGAATTCGAGGAACTGTCATGTTTTCCCTGCGCGCCCGTCGGCTGGCGCTGGCCATCCTTTCCATGGCGGCCACCCTGTCGACGGCTCAAACCCTGAGCACGAGCCCCAGCCCGCACGGCCTGGGCTCCGGCTTGTCATGGAGTCTGCGCAGCGACTACACCCCCGGCCTCAAGTGGCACGCGCCTGAGCCGCGTACCGAACTCGGCACGCTGGCCGACCAGCAGCGCACCAGCCTCTACGCCGATTGGTTCCCGTTCACAGGCCACGGCTTTCGGGTCGTGGGGGGCCTGACCCTCAACGACACCTGGAGCAATCCGCTGGGCGGTACCCAGGCCCTCAGCGGCGCCTACCAGCTGCGCCCCCGGACCACGACCTACCTGGGCATCGGTTATGGCTCGCACGGCGTGTCGGGCAAGGGCCTGGGCTTTTACGCCGACATGGGGGTCTCGATGGGCACGGCCTCCGAAGGCGACCTTGGCCTGAACGGCATGCCGGCCACCGGCTTCGAGGGCTGGCGCACCCAGCAGAATGGCTGGCTGGGCTTTCGCTACCTGCCCAGCGTCTCGCTGGGCCTGATCTACCGCTACTGAGCCCCTGCTCACGCTCACGCAGGAGCGGCGGGCAGACGCTAGCTTTTCCCCTTGCGGGCCCGCTCGTAAAGCGGCATCACCTTGGGCAGGTTCTGCTCGATCTCGGCGATGCGCGTCTTGCCCGCCGGGTGGGTGGACAGCCACTGCGGCGGCGCCCCCTTGCTGGCGGCACTCATCTTCTGCCAGAGCGTCACCCCGGCGCGCGGGTCGTAGCCGGCGCGCGCGGCCAGCTCCATGCCGACAAGGTCGGCCTCGGTCTCGTCGCTGCGGCTGAAGCTCAGGCGGGCCAGACCGGCCCCCCCGCGGGCGGCCGTATCGGTCAGCTGGGGGTCGATGCCCAGCCAGGCCGAGAGCACGGCACCGAGCACGCGCGCACCGCCTTCGGTCGCCACCCCCTTGGCCAGGCGTTCGCGCGCATGCTCGCGCAGGGCATGGGCGACCTCATGGCCCATGATCATCGCCACCTCGTCATCGCTGAGCTGGAGCTGATCGAGTATGCCCGTGAAGAAGGCGATCTTGCCGCCCGGCATGCAGAAGGCGTTGATCTGGGGCGACCGGATCAGGATGACGGACCACTTCCAATCCTTGGCGCGTGGGTTCCAGGCCAACGCGTGGGGAATGATCTTTCGGGCGATACCCTGCAGGCGCAGCACCTCGGGATGGTCGCGCGGCAGCAAGGCCTGCTGGCCCGCCGCCTGCTTCTGGATCTGCAGATACTGCAACTCGGCCTTCTTTTCGATCTCCTCCGCCGAAACCAGCTTGGTGAAGACAGAGTTCTTGCCCACGTCCACACCTTCGCGTTGTGGCTCGGAGCGATCACTGCAGGCGACCAGCAAGGCCGCAGCCAACAGCAGGGCTCTGCGACGCACCAAGACGGTATGTTTTGTGGGTTCCATAGGACTGAAGGTCAGAAGCTGCGCTTATTATTCCTGGCATGTCCTCAAGTGCGCCCGAAAGCCCCGCCATCAAGCCGTCCTGGGGCGCCACCCTTCGGGTCTACCTGGAACCCGCCACCCTGCGCATGCTGGCCCTGGGCTTTGCCGCCGGCCTGCCCCTGCTGCTCGTGCTGGGCACGCTGAGCTTTCGTCTGCGTGAGGCCGGCGTGGACCGCGGCACCATCGGCGAACTGAGCTGGGTCGGCCTGGCCTACGCCTTCAAGTGGGCCTGGGCGCCGCTCGTTGACCGCCTGCCGCTGCCGCTGCTGCATGGCGCCCTGGGCCGGCGCCGCAGCTGGCTGCTGCTCTCGCAGTTCGCCATCATGGCCGGGCTGGCCGGCATGGCGCTGGCCAATCCGCAGCAGGGCCTGTCGGCCGTGGTCTGGTGCGCGCTGCTCGTGGCCTTCGCCTCGGCCACGCAGGACATTGCACTCGACGCCTACCGCATCGAGTCGGCCGGCAGCGAGCGCCAGGCCGCACTGGCCGCGGCCTACCAGACCGGCTACCGCGTGGCCATGATCTGGGCCGGTGCCGGCGTGCTTTGGCTGGCCGCGCGCGCTGAAGCGCAGGCCACGGGCTACCAGAACGCCGCCTGGACCACAGCCTACCTGGTCATGGCCGCCAGCATGCTGCCCGGCGTGCTCACCGTGCTGCTCTCGCCCGAGCCCGCACGGCGCGAACTGCCGCCGGCACGCAATGCCGCCGAGTGGCTGCAGGGCGCGCTGGTCGAGCCCTTTGCCGACTTCCTGCGCCGCTACAAGTGGCAGGCCGCGCTGATCCTCGCGCTGATCGCGGTGTATCGCATCAGCGACGTGGTCATGGGCATCATGGCCAACCCCTTCTACGTGGACATGGGCTACAGCAAGGACGAGGTGGCCGCCGTGACCAAGGTTTACGGCGTCATCATGACCCTGGTGGGCGCCTTCTTGGGTGGCGTGCTCGCCCTGCGCCTGGGCGTGATGCGCGTGCTCATGCTGGGCGCCGTGCTCAGCGCGGCCAGCAACCTGCTCTTCGCCTGGCTGGCGGGCCACGGCCACGACGTGCAGGCGCTGATTTTCGTGATCTCGGCCGACAACCTCTCCAGCGGCATCGCCTCGGCCGCCTTCATCGCCTACCTGTCCAGCCTGACCAACATCAGCTACTCGGCCACCCAGTACGCGCTGTTCAGCTCCATGATGCTGCTTGCGCCCAAGTTCATCGCCGGCTTCTCCGGCCACTACGTGGACGCCTACGGCTACAGCCAATTCTTCGTCTCCACCGCCCTGCTGGGCCTGCCGGTGCTGCTGCTCGTGGCGCTGGCTGCGCGGGCGCAGCGGGCCGGGGCCTGAGCGGGCGGTTTACCTTTCTTTACGGCCGCGACAAGGCCGCCTGACGGCCGCGCCACATCATGGCGACATGAACGATAGACTTGCCGACATGAGCCCCCAGCCCCTGCTGATGATCGAAGACGACGCCCGCCTGGCCGCCATGGTCAGCGACTACCTCGGGCAGTCGGGCTACAGCGTGCAGGTGTGTGGCAGCGGCGCCGAAGGCCTGGCCCGGCTGGAGGCCGCCAACCCGCCGCCGCAGCTGCTCATCCTCGACCTCATGCTGCCTGACATGGATGGGCTGGAGATCTGCCGCCGCATCCGCGCCCTGCCCTCGGCCCTGGCCCAGACCCCTGTGCTCATGCTCACCGCCAAGGGCGACCCCATGGACCGCGTGATCGGCCTGGAGATCGGCGCCGACGACTACCTGGCCAAGCCGTTCGAACCGCGTGAGCTGCTGGCGCGCATCCGCGCCGTGCTGCGCCGCCGGGGCGGCAACGGGCCCGTCCCCAGCAGCCAGCTGCGCTTCGGCTCCCTGGCCATCGACCGCGACGCCCGCACGGTCAGCGTCAACGGCCAGGCCTGCGAACTCACCTCCTACCAGTTCGACCTGCTGGTCACGCTGGCCGAGCGCGCGGGCCGCGTGCTGACCCGCGACCAGATCATGGAAGCCGTGCGCGGCCGCGAGCTCGAGGCCTTCGACCGCTCCATCGACGTGCACATGGGCCGCATCCGCGCCGCCATCGAGGCCGACCCCAAGAACCCCAAGCGCATCCTGACCGTGCGCGGCGTGGGCTACGTCTTCGCGCGCCAGCAGGACTGACATGAAGCACCCCCAGGCTACGCGCACTTCGTGTCGCTCCGCCACCCCCCTCAAGGGGGCAACGCCAGTGTCCGGGCAAAAACCGTTCCACGGCGTTCCCCGCTCAGGCTATTTCATGCGTCGCGGCTTGCACAACGTGCAGTGGAGAGGCTGAAATGTCTACCCCTTTGACACAACGCCTCTACCTGCGCATCTGGCTCGCGGTGGTCGGCGCCATCGTGCTGCTCACGCTGATCTTCGGCTGGATCTGGCGCACCGAGTCCGAGCGCGAACGCGCCCAGCGCCCCGGTCGAGAGATCATCCTGCGCAACGCGCAGGGCGAGGTGCTGGGCCAGGCACAGGCCAAGGGCAACCGCGTGCCCGGACAGGGCTGGGAATTCGAGGTGCCGATGCGCGACGGCCAGACCGTGGTCGTGCAGCTGCCGCGCCCCGGCAACCGCCCGCCACCCGCGCCGCCCCCGCCTTCCTGGTGGCGCCCGCCCTACAACCTGCTGGCCATGCTGGTACTCGTGGCGTCGGCCGTGGCCCTGGGCGCCTACCCCATCGTGCGCCGCCTGACCAAGCGCCTCGAAGCCCTGCAGCAAGGCGTGGAGCGCTGGGGTGAGGGCGATCTGGGGCGCCGTCTGCCCGAAGACGGGCAGGACGAGGTGGCCTTTCTGGCCCAGCGCTTCAACGTCGCCGCTGCGCGCGTGCAGGCCCTGCTGCTCTCGCACAAGGCCCTGCTGGCCAATGCCTCACACGAACTGCGCTCGCCGCTGGCCCGCATCCGCATGGGGCTGGAGCTGCTCGAAAGCCAGCCCGGCCCGGCCAACCGTGAGGAGATCGCCCGCGACATCCGTGAGCTGGACCAGCTGATCGACGAGATCCTGCTGGCCAGTCGCCTGGACGCCAGCCCTGATGATTTGGGCCCGCTCGAACCCGTGGACCTGGTGGGCCTGGGCGCTGAGGAATGCGCGCGCACCGGCGCCGAGTTCGAGACCCCGCCGGGCGTGACCAGCGTGGTGGTCGCGGGCCTGACCCGCCTGCTGCGCCGCGCGCTGCGCAACCTGCTGGAAAACGCCCGCCGCCACGGCGCGGGCAACGTCACCCTGACGCTGCGCACCGAGGGTGGGCAAGCCGAGATCCGCGTCTGCGACCAGGGGCCGGGCGTGCCGGCGGCGCTGCGTGAGCGCATCTTCGAACCCTTCTTCCGCCTGCCCGGCGCCTCCGAGCGCGAAGGCGGCGTGGGCCTGGGCCTGGCCCTGGTGCGCTCCATCGCCCAGCGCCATGGCGGCAGCGTGCACTGCGAGGAGAACCCCGGCGGCGGTGCCTGCTTCGTGCTGCGCCTGCCCCTGGCCCACTGACCCGGGTTGGCAACGACCTCGGCCGTGAAATACCGCACGCCAGGTCTGGCCCGGGGACTGGTATTCGGGGCCGGCCTTTTCTATGGTGGATGGCAGACGAGACACCGCCATGAACGCCACCGCCTCCTATCCCGACCGCTCGACCCAGGTCAGGCACCACCCCAGCTTCCGCGGCCTGCGGGTCGAGCAGAACCTGCTGAGCGCTTTCACCATGTACAGCATCGAGCTGGACCGGCTGGGCCTGTTCATTTCAGATTCCAGCCTCGAAGCCTTCAACATGGCCTTTGAGGCCCTCTTCAACCCCGCACCCGCCGTGCATTTCAGTTAAAGCAGCATCCTGAATGTCTTATTTCGCGACACTTCCCTGCCCATATCCCCAATTTGTGGGATATGAAGCCAGCACGGTGATCGATATATTCATTCCCGTACTGCTGTCACAGTCACGTATTTCCAGATACCGCCGGTTTGCGTTTTCCTCTAGCAGCGCAGGCCGGCGTCAACGATCCCAACGACGTCCTTTCGAGGACTTTCAAAGCCACCCGCAAGGGTGGCTTTTTTTTTTATCCGCCGTGCGCCAGCGCCTGCAGCACGCGGTCGGCACTGATGTCGTTGAGGCAGCGCAGATGGCCCAGCGGGCACTCGCGCTCGAAACAGGGCGCGCAGTCCAGCGGCGGCTGGTAGGCAGCGTCCTGCTTGAGCCAGAGCACCTGCGCGCGCGCGCTCAAGGGCGGCGTGTGCTCGGGGCTGCTGGAGCCGAAGATGGCCACTTGCGGCACGTCCAGGGCCGCAGCCACGTGCATGAGGCCCGTGTCGT
Source organism: Hylemonella sp. (assembly GCF_027532185.1). Taxonomy (GTDB): domain Bacteria; phylum Pseudomonadota; class Gammaproteobacteria; order Burkholderiales; family Burkholderiaceae_C; genus Hylemonella. Next base: position 54,117 of record NZ_JAPZSV010000005.1, read on the forward strand.
TGCTAATGACGCGGCGCGCACCGGCGATCAGCGCAAAGGCCTCGTCCAGGCGGGTCGCCCCAGCCAGATTGCGACAATCGGCACCCGTGGCCAGGGCGCAGATCTCCGCCCCCAGCGGCGCCTCCTTGCCCGAACCGAGCACGATGACCGGCGCAGCCAGCGAGGGCGCGAGCTCCGCGTAGCGTGCCACGGGCCAGCGCTTGGCCGGGCCGTATTCGGCGCCGGGTACGAAGACGTAATAGTCGCCGCGCATCAGACCCTGCGCCGCCAGCACGGCGTTGACCGCAGCATCGTCGATGTGCAGCTGCGGCCGGTCCGCCTCGATACCGGGCTCGCCCGCGAGGGCCGAGTAGAAGGCGACCATGGGTGGCCGCTTACCCTTGGACGGGTTCTTGAGCCGGTGCGTGAGCAGACCCACACGCGCCTCGCCCAGATAGCCCACACGTTTGGGAATGCTGGCGAGAAAGGGCAGCAAGGCACTCTTGATGGAGTTGGGCAGCACATAGGCCGTCTCGAAACGGCCCTCGAACTGCCGCGCCAGCGCGCGTCGGGCCTTGAACTGCAAGCCGCCATGCGCAAACGGGAATTCGATGACCTCGTCCACCTGCGGCATGGCGCGGTAGACCGGCGCCACCCAGGGCAGGGCCCCGACGGTCAGGCGCTCACCGCGCGCGGCGAGCCGGCGCATCAGCGGCTCGGTCATCACCGCGTCGCCGATCCATTGCGGGGCTATGACGAGGGCGTTCAGGGAAGGCACGTTTTCATTCCCTTCAGATCAAAGGCGACGAAGATTCCGTCGCGAGCGGCCCGAGGTTACGCCGAGGAGTGCAGCCGTACTCGGGTACGGCGAGCACCACAGGTGCAAGATCGGGTCGCGCAGCAGGAAGATTCGCCGCCTTTAGTGGTGCGCAGCGAAATGCTCACCGGCCTTCAGCTTGTAGACCGTGCCGCAATAGGGGCACTTGGCCTCACCGGTGTGGGCCACATCGAGGTAGACCTTGGGGTGGCTGTTCCAGAGCTTCATGTCCGCCTTGGGGCTGGGGCAGTAGACCCCACCCTGGTGGTTCAGGTCGGTGGCCAGCAATTCAACCGTCTGCTTGCTCATCTTCTGGTCCTCAAACTTTGGTGAGCCAATGGGCGTACTTGGGGTTGCGGCCGTTCACGATGTCGAAGAAGGCGCTCTGGATCTTCTCCGTGATGGGGCCGCGCGAACCGATGCCGATCTCGACACGGTCGAGTTCGCGGATGGGTGTCACTTCCGCGGCCGTGCCGGTGAAGAAGGCCTCGTCGGCGATGTAGACCTCGTCACGCGTGATGCGCTTCTGCACGATCTCCAGACCCAGGTCCTTGGCGATGTGGAAGACGGTGTTGCGCGTGATGCCGTTGAGCGCACCGGCCGACAGGTCGGGCGTGTAGATCACGCCGCCCTTGATCACGAAGAGGTTCTCGCCCGCGCCCTCGGACACAAAGCCCGAGGAATCGAGCAGCAGGGCCTCGTCGTAGCCTTCGTCCGTGGCTTCCATGTTGGCCAGGATGGAGTTGGTGTAGTTGCTCACCGCCTTGGCCTGCGTCATCGTGATGTTGACGTGGTGGCGCGTGTAGCTCGAGGTCTTGACGCGGATGCCGCGCTTCAGGCCCTCTTCACCGAGGTAGGCGCCCCAGGCCCAGGCCGCGACCATCAGGTGGATGGTGTTGCCCTTGGGCGAGACGCCCAGCTTCTTGTCGCCGATCCAGGTCAGCGGGCGCAGGTAGCAGCTCTCGAGCTTGTTGGCGCGCACCACGTCCTTCTGCGCCTCGTTGACCTGCTCCATGCTGAAGGGAATCTTCATGCGCAGGATCTTGGCGCTGTTGAAGAGGCGCTCGGTGTGCTCCTGCAGACGGAAGATGGCGGTGCCGTTGACCGTGTTGTAGGCCCGCACGCCCTCGAAGGCACCGCAGCCGTAGTGCAGGGTGTGGGTCAGCACGTGGATCTTGGCGTCACGCCATTCCACCAGCTTGCCGTCCATCCAGATTTTGCCGTCGCGGTCGGACATCGAGGTCGGTAGAGGGCTCATTCGTTCTTTCCTGGTTGGTGGGAGCCCGCAAAACGGGCGCAAAACGCTGATTTTACGGGGCCGGCGGCAGGCCCGGCAGGGTGGTCACCCCGGCGTCGACCGGGGACTCGGCGCGGCGGAATTCCCAGCGCACCAGCTTGCCGTCCTGGAAGTCGCAGGTGACCGAGGCGTCCGAGGGGTCGGTCCAGCGGAATTGCTCGGGCTGGGTGTCAGGCGGGCTGATCTGTACGCCCAGCGAGCGCGTCATGGCAATCACATGCATGAGCGTCATCTTGGGCTTGAGCTTGGCCTGCAGCATCACGGCACTGCCCACATAGCCCAGGGGCATATTGGCCGCGCGTTTGAGGATGTGCATGAGGCGGGTGAAGTGCAGCATCAGCCAGAGCGTGAGCGCACCCACGGCAAAGGCGACCCCGCCCCAGCCCAAGGAGCGGTAGCCGGCGACGACGAGCACCACGGCGCCGATGGGAAGCAGGATTTTCTGGAGAGACATGGCCGCGATTGTCTCAGAGCATTTCCAGCGCCGAAGGTCCAAGGGGTGGGGCGAACAGCCGGTCGAGCTCGGCGCGCTGGGCGGCGTCCAGCATGATGTCGCGGGCTGCTGCGTTGTCGCGCACATGGGCAGTGCTGGCGGACTTGGGGATGGCTATCACCCCCTCCTGCCCCAGCAGCCAGGCCAGGGCCGCTTGGGCCGGCGTCATGCCGTGAAGTTGCGCGAAGTCCTTCAGCCCTGGCTGGCGCAAGAGCCGCGCCTGCTCGATGGGCGAATAGGCCATCACCGGCATGCCGCGCTCGCGCAGCCAGGGCAGCAGATCCCATTCGATGCCGCGGCGGCTCAGGTTGTAGAGCAGCTGGTTGGCCGCGCAGGCAGCGCCGCCGGGCACGGCCGCGAGTTCGCGCATGTCGTCCAGGTCCAGATTGCTCACGCCCCAGTGGCGGATCTTGCCCGCGCGCTGCAGGGCCTTGAAGCCAGCCACGGTCTCGGCCAACGGGATGGACCCTCGCCAGTGCAGCAGGTAGAGGTCGATGCGGTCGGTCTTGAGGCGCTTGAGGCTGCGCTCGCAGGCCGCGGCCACGCCTTGTCGCGATGCGTTGTGCGGATAGACCTTGCTCACCACAAAGGCCTCATCACGCCGCCCCAACAGCGCCTCACCCACCACCTCTTCGGCGCCACCCTCGGCGTACATCTCGGCTGTGTCGATCAGCGTCAGCCCCAGGTCCAAACCGAGCTGTAGGGCCGCAACCTCAGCCTTGCGCGCGCTGCGGTCCTCGCCCATGTACCAGGTGCCTTGGCCCAGAGCCGGCACCTGCTCGCCCGAAGGCAGGCGCACGATAGTCATGCCGCAAACTTGCTGGCGATGTAGTCGGTGACCTGCTGGTCCTCAGCAGATGTGAGGCCGCTGACGCCGATAGCGCCGCGCAGCATACCGTCCTTGTCCTTGAGCGGCGAGCCGCCGGGCAGGGCCGTGAGCAGCGGGTCGCAGAAGTAGCCGATCTCGATGTTTTCGCGGTGCAGGCGCTCCAGCACAGCCTGTGTGGTCACGCCCATACGCGCCGCGCTGTAAGCCTTGCCCTGCGAGATGGCCACACTGCGTACCGGCGCGCCGTCCATGCGCACAAAGGCCAGCGACAGCCCTGTGGCGTCGCAGACGGAGACGCAGACCGGTTTCTTGAAGTTTTGCGTGGCGTGCGCCATGGCCTGATCGATCAGGTCACGAGCAATGACGAGGGTGAGTTGGGACATGGAACGGCTCCTGGGACGTGTCGCTCCATTGTAGGAATCAGTCCAACGTGCGCAGCACCTGCAGCGCCTCTTCCACCCGCTCCACCGCATGGATGGTCAGGCCTTCGATGGCTTTTTTGGGCGCATTGGCCTTGGGTACAACGGCCACGGAAAAACCCAGCTTGGCCGCTTCCTTCAAGCGCTCCTGTCCACGGGGCGCAGGCCGCACCTCGCCCGCCAGACCCACCTCGCCAAAGGCCAGAAAGCCCTTGGGCAGGGGACGGCCGCGCAATGAAGAGGTGATGGCCAGCATCACCGCCAGATCGGCCGCGGGCTCGCTGATGCGCACGCCGCCCACGGCGTTGACGAAAACGTCCTGGTCCAGGCAGGCCACGCCCGCATGGCGGTGCAGCACGGCCAGCAGCATGGCCAAGCGGTCGCGGTCCAGGCCCACGGAGAGACGCCGCGGGCTCGGCCCGCCGTTGTCCACCAGGGCCTGAATTTCCACCAGCATGGGGCGCGTGCCTTCGAGCGTGACCATCACGCAGCTGCCCGGCACAGGTTCGGCGTGCTGGCTCAGAAAGATGGCGCTGGGGTTGCTCACGCCCTTGAGGCCTTTCTCCGTCATCGCAAAAACACCGATCTCGTTGACCGCGCCGAAGCGGTTCTTGATGGCGCGGATCAGGCGAAAGCTGCTGTGCGTGTCGCCTTCGAAATAGAGCACCGTGTCCACCATGTGCTCGAGCACGCGCGGGCCGGCCAGTGCGCCTTCCTTGGTGACATGGCCCACGAGCACGATGGCCGTGCCGCCGGCCTTGGCCGCACGCGTGAGATGAGCCGCGCATTCGCGCACCTGGGCCACGGAACCCGGAGCGGAGGTGAGCTGTTCGGAGTACACGGTCTGGATGGAGTCGATCACGGCAATGGCCGGCTGCTGCGCGTCGAGTGTGGCGAGGATCTTTTCGAGCTGGATCTCGGCCAGCACCTGCACCTGCGAACCATCCAGCCCCAGGCGGCGCGCACGCAGCGCAACCTGGGCACCGCTTTCCTCGCCTGTGACATAGAGCGTCTTGTGACCCGCGCGCTGCAGCGCATCGAGAGCCTGCAGCAGCAGCGTGGACTTGCCGATGCCCGGGTCGCCGCCGATCAGCACCACCCCGCCCTCGACGATGCCGCCGCCGAGCACGCGGTCCAGCTCGTCCTGGCCCGTGGGCGTGCGGTCCACATCCGAAGCCTCGATGTCGGCCAGCGTGGCGACTTCGGCCGTCTTGGCCAGCGAGGCAAATCGGTTCTTGGCGGGCGCCGTGCTTTCGGCCACGGTCTCGACCAGCGAGTTCCAGGCGTTGCAGTGCGGGCACTTGCCCAGCCACTTGGGGCTGGTACCGCCACACTCGTTGCAGCTGTAGAGGGTTTTTTCCTTGGCCATGCGCCTATGGTAGCTCAATACTGTATGAAATCACAGCCACCCAATGCCAACCAGGGTGGCGCGAGCGTCATGGGTCTCGCTTAAGCTCCACAGGCTTTTTGCCCGCCCATGTCCAGCCCCCGCCCCGTCTGCCTCATCACCGGCGCCGCCACCGGCATCGGTGCGGCCTGCGCGCGCGAGTTTGCGGCGCATGGCTGGGACCTAGGCCTGAGCTGGCTCGACGAGGCCAACCGCGTGGCCCTGCTCGATGTGGCCACCGAATGCGAGGCGCACGGGGTGAGCCCGCTGCTGCTGCACCTGGACGTGAGCCAGGACGAGAGCTGCACCGCCTTCGTGCAGGGCGCGCTGCAGAAGTTCGGCCGCATCGACGCGCTGATCAACTGCGCAGGCACCACGCGCTTCATCGCGCACACTGACCTCGACGCGCTCACCCCCGAGGAATTCCACCGCACCTACGACGTGAACACCGTGGGTCTGTACCGCATGACGCGCGCCTGTGTGCCGGCCCTCAAGGCCAGCGGCCGCGGCAGCGTGGTCAACATCTCGTCCATCGGCGGCCTCATCGGGCGCGGCTCGTCGATGGCGTACGCGGCCTCCAAGGGCGCGGTGAATACGCTCACGCTGTCACTGGCGCGCGCGCTCGGCCCCGAGATCCGCGTCAACGCCATCGCGCCGGGCTTTGTCGATGGCGGCCTGCCCAGCCGCGTGCTCGACGCCCCGCGCCACGGCGAGGTGCTGCAGGTGCAGACGGCGAGCTCGCCGCTGCGCCGTGTGTCTCAGCCCGAGGAAGTTGCCGCGCTGGCCTGCTTTCTCACCGAACGCGCGCCTGGCATGACGGGCACGGTGATCCCCCTGGACAATGGCCTGCACCTCAATGCCGGGTAAACGCAGGACAAACGCATGACCGAAAAAAAGAAGTTCCGCTCCGCCACCATTTACGAAGGCACGCTGCGCGCCACCACGCGCAGCTTCCTGCACGCCCTGGGCCAGGACGAGGAAGACATTGCGCGGCCGCATATCGGCGTCTTCCATACCGGCGGCGAAATGAGCCCCTGCAACCTCAATCTGCGCGAGCAGGCCCAGCACGCCAAGACCGGCATCTACGCCGGCGGCGGCACGCCACATGAATGCCCTGTGGTCTCGGTGTCGGACGGGCTGACGATGGCGCATTCGGGCATGCGGTTTTCGTTGATCTCGCGTGAGCTCATCGCCGACAGCGTGGAGGCCTCGGTGCGCGGCCACCAGTGGGACGGCATCTTCGGCATCGGCGCCTGCGACAAGAACCTGCCGGGCCTGATGATGGGCATGGTGCGCTGCAATGTGCCCAGCGTTTTCGTGCATGGCGGCTCGGCCCTGCCGGGGCAGATGCCCGGGCCCGACGGGCGCGACCTCAATGTGGTCGACACCTACGAAACCATCGGTAAGGTGCTGGCCGGTGATACCACGCTGGACGAACTGGACGCCATCAGCCAGGCCTGCCTGCCTACGGCCGGCGCCTGCGCGGGCCAGTTCACGGCCAACACCATGGGCATGGTGTCCGAGGCCTTGGGCCTGGCGCCCATCGGTTCGAGCATGGTGCCCGCGGTCTTCAGCGAACGCGCGCCGCTGATGCGCCGCGCGGCCAAGCAGCTCATGCAAGCCGTGATGGGCGAGGCGCCACTGCCACGTGACGTGGTCACGCGCAAAGCGCTGGAGAACGCCTGCGCCGTGGTCTCGGCCACGGGCGGCTCCACCAACGCGGCCCTGCACATCCCGGCCATCGCGCACGAGGCCGGTATCAAGTTTCATCTGGACGACGTGGCCGAGGTTTTTGCGCGCACGCCGCTGATCGCCGACCTGCGCCCCGGCGGGAAGTACCTGGCGCGTGACATGTACTACATCGGCGGCGCGGCCGTGGTGCTGCGAGAACTGCTGCGCAGCGGCCACCTGCATGGCGACACGCTGACCTGGACCGGCCGCACCCTGGCCGAGGAGATCGCCGAGGCCAACGATCCGGACGGTAAAGTGGTGCGTCGTTTCGAGGACGCGCTGTCCAAGGACGGTGGACTGGCGGTACTCAAAGGCAACCTCTGCCCCGACGGTGCCCTGCTCAAGACCGCGGGGCTCAAGACCCTGGTGCACCGCGGGCCGGCACGGGTCTTCGAATCCGAGGAGGAGGCCCAGGCCGCCGTGCAGGCCATGCGCTACCAGCCGGGCGACGTGATCGTGATCCGCAACGAGGGGCCGCGCGGCAGCCCCGGCATGCGCGAGATGCTGGGCATCACCGCCCTGCTCTACGGCCAGGGCATGGGCGACAAGGTGGCACTGCTGACCGACGGCCGCTTCTCGGGCGCCACGCGCGGCCTGTGCATCGGCTACGCCGGGCCTGAAGCCGCCGACAAGGGGCCGATAGCCGCGCTGCGCGATGGGGACATGATCGCCATCGACGCCCGTGCACCGACCCGCAGCATCACGGTGGAGCTGCCCGCCGATGAAATGGCCCGGCGACTGGCCGATGTCAAGGTAAACACGGGGGTCGCCCAGGGCGGTCTGCTGGAAAAATATGCACGCTTAGTACGTCCGAGCCACCAGGGCGCGGTGACCCATTCGGGTCCGGTCACCTGGCTACGCGACGTGTCCTGAGAATTCCGCTCACCCATCAAACAGGAGACAGACATGAGCATCCAACGCCGCCACCTTATCCAGTCCACAGGCGCCGCAGCGCTGCTGGCCAGCATCGGCCAGCAGGCCTGGGCCCAGGCCCAGATCGACACGCTGAAGATCGTCACCGGCTTCGCCGCCGGCGGCACCTCCGACAACACCTGCCGCCGCGTCGGCACAGGCCTGACTGGCTCCTACGCCAAGACCGTGGTGGTCGAAAACCGCACCGGCGCCGGCGGCCAGATCGCCATCCAGTTCATCAAGGGTGCGCCGGCCGACGGCACGACGCTGCTGCAGTCGCCGACCTCGATGTTCACCATCTACCCGCACATCTACAAGAAGCTGCCCTACGACCCGGTGGCCGACGTCACGCCCGTCACCCTGGCCTGCGTGTTCGACTTCGGCTTCGCCGTCGGCCCGCTGGTGCCGGCTAGCGTCAAGACCCTGGCGGATTTCGTCGCCTGGGCCAAGGCCACCCCCACCCAGGCCAACTTCGGCTCGCCCGCTGCGGGCTCCACGCCGCACTTCGTGGGCGCGCTGCTGGGCAAGAGCGCGGGCCTGGACTTGAAACACGCGGCCTACCGCGGCACCCAACCCGCCATGCAGGACCTGCTGGGCGGCCAGATCGCGGCCGTGAGCGGCCCCATCGGCGACATCACCCAGCACCTGGCCACGGGCAAGATCCGCATCCTCGCCACCTCGGGCAGCAAGCGCAACCGCTTCGCGCCTGATGTGCCGACCTACGCCGAGCAGGGCTTCAAGGAGCTGACCCATAGCGAGTGGTTCGCCTTCTTCCTGCCGCCCAAAGCCGATGCAGCCCTGGTGAACCGCATGAACAGCGCGCTCAAGACGGCGCTGGCGGCGAAGGACGTGGTGGACGGCCTGGCGGTCTTCGGCCTGGAAGCCATGTCCAACAACCCGGCCGAGCTGGTCGAGCTGCTCAAGCAGGACACCGCCAAGTGGGCGCCCATCGTCAAGTCCATCGGATTCACGGCCGACGCCTGACGATCAACGCGCAGACACCCGCGGGTCGGCACACACCGATCCGCGGCCAGGGAGGACAGAACACATGAGTTTCAGCAAGGTCTGCATCTACGGCGCAGGGGCCATCGGCGCCTGGCTCGGCACGCGCCTGGGCCGGGCCGGCGGCACGGTCAGCGTCGTCGCGCGCGGCGCCACGCTGACGGCGCTGCAGCAGCACGGGCTGCGCTGCCAGTTCGACCGCGAGACGCTGGCCGTGCCCGTGCAGGCCAGCGCGGACCCGGCGGCCCTGGGCGTGCAAGACCTCGTCATCGTCGCCGTCAAGGCGCCGGCCCTGGCCGAGGTGGCCCGACACATCCGGCCACTGCTGGGCCCGCAGACCGTCGTGCTGACCGCAATGAACGGCGTGCCCTGGTGGTTTTTCCAGGGCTTTGGCGAGAAGTTCGCGGGCACGCAGCTCAAGGCTATAGACCCGCGCGGCGAGATCGCCGCGGGCATACCGGCGGCGCACATCGTCGGCGGCGTGGTGCACGCCAGCAGTGCGATCGTGGAGCCGGGGCTGGCGCGGCATCACTTCGGCAACCGCCTCATCATCGGCGAGCCCTCGGGCCAGAAGACCGAGCGCGTGCTGCAGCTTGCAGCCCTGCTCACGCAGGCCGGCTTCGAGATGGAGCTGTCGGCCCAGATCCAGAAGGACATCTGGTACAAGCTCTGGGGTAATATGACCGTGAACCCCGTGAGCGCGCTCACGGGCGCCACCACCGACAAGATCCTCGACGACCCGCTGGTGCGTGGCTTCATCTCCAGCATCATGCTGGAGGCCAAGGAAATCGGTGCGCGTATCGGCATTCCCATCTTCCAGCAGCCGGAGAACCGGCACGAGGTCACGCGCAAGCTCGGCGCCTTCAAGACCTCCATGCTGCAGGACCTCGAAGCCGGACGCCCCGTGGAGCTCGACGCACTGGTCACTGTGGTGCAGGAGCTGGGCACGCTCACCGGCGTGCCCACGCCGAACACGGATATCCTGCTGGGTCTGGCGCGCCTGCAGGCCCGCACGCGCAAGCTCTACTGACTTCTTTCATTTCTGAATGTCCACGGCCTCCAGCGCGCCCAGCCGCGCTGCCTTCTTCACCCTGCTCTTCACGGCCTGTCTGTTCGGCGCCAACCACGTGGCGGCGCGCCTGGCCTTCAACCATGGGCTGGACGTAGCCAGCGCCGTCACGGTGCGCAGCCTGATCACGGCGCTGGTCGTCGGGCTCATTGTCTGGCAGCAGCGCGTCTCGCTCACGGTGACGAAGCGCCAGCGCGGCTTTCTGCTGCTGATCAGCGGGCTGGTCGCGGTGCAGAGCCTGAGCCTCTACGCCGCCGTGGCGCGCCTGCCCGTGGCCCTGGCCCTGTTGACCTTCAACACCTACCCGCTATGGACCGCGCTCTTCGCCTGGCTGTTCTATCGGCACAAGCCGGAGCGCGCGGTGCTGCTGGCCATGCCCGTGCTGCTCATCGGTCTGGCGCTGGCACTCGACGTCTTTGGCGCAGCCTCGGGCCTGGGCGCGGCCGGGCAGTGGAACCGCATCGGTGCCGGTGTGGCCTTTGCCATGCTGGCCGCGGCCGTGTTCGGCGCGGCCCTGGTCTGCACGCAGCATGAAGCAGCCAGCGTGGACGGGCGCCTGCGCACCACGGTCACCATGGCCCTCGTGGGCTTGCTGGCCTTGTTGGTCTTGCCACTGCAGGGCGGCCTGCACCTGCCCCAGGCTGCGGCCGGCTGGTGGGGCCTGGCCGGCCTCACGCTGTGCTACGGCACGGCCTTCACCATCATGTTCACGCTGCTGCCCAAGCTGGGCGTGGTGGGCAGTTCGCCCATCATGAACGTCGAGCCGGTGGCCGCGCTCGTGCTGGCCTGGGCCCTGCTGGGCCAGAGCATCGCGCCCGTACAGGTGACGGGGGCGCTCATCGTTGTCGGCGCCGTCATGGCCCTGGGTTTGCGCAAGCGCTGAAAGCCGGAGACCGCGATGTCCACCGAGGTCCTGGCTGTCGTGCTGCTCGCAGCGCTGCTGCATGCGGGCTGGAACGCCGCGGTGCGGGCCAGCGGGGACAAGCTGCTGGCCTCGTGGCAGGTAGTGGGCGGAGCGACGCTGCTGTCGCTGCCGCTGCTGGTGTGGCTGCCCCTGCCGGCGCCGGCCAGCTGGCCCTGGCTGCTGGCCTCAGGCCTGATCCATGCGCTCTATTTCGCGCTGGTGGCACGGGCTTACCAGGGGGCGGACCTGGGCCTGGCCTACCCGCTGATGCGCGGCACGGCGCCCGTGCTCACGGCGGCGGCAGCAGCACTCTGGCTGCACGAGACGCCCTCTCTGGCGGGCGCCCTGGGGATTACGCTGATCTGCGCGGGTGTACTGGCGCTGGCTGGACGCGCCTGGCGCCAGGGTCTGCAACACCCGGGGGCCACCTGGGCCGCGCTGGCCAATGCCGCCGTGATCGCGCTCTACACCCTGGTCGATGGGCAGGGTGTGCGCCTGGCCGGCCATGCCCTGGGCTACACGGCCTGGCTGTTCACGCTGACGGCTGTTTTCATGCTGCCAGTCTTGCTTTGGTGGCGGGGCCCGGCAGCGCTGCGGCCCATGGCCGGCGCCTGGCGCGTGCTGCTGCTGGGCGGGGCTGGCACCCTGGGCGCCTACAGCCTGGTGCTTTGGGCCATGACGCGCGCGCCCATCGCCAGCGTGGCGGCCTTGCGTGAGACCTCCATCGTCTTCGCCACGCTGATCGGTGCGCTGCTGCTCCAGGAAGGCCTGGGCCGGCTACGCCTGGCCTCGGCGCTGCTGGTCTGCGCCGGTGCCATGGTGATCCGGCTGGGCTGACGCCGCTCAGCGCCGGATCTTGTCACGCGCGCGCCGCACGCGTTCGTGATTGATGGCCACCTTGCCGCCGCGAAACAGCATCGGCGAGGCGATGGCATGCGCCGGGTCGCTGGTGTCCAGGCAGTGGTAATTGAAGCTGGGCATGCCGTTGCGATCGATGATGGGAATCACCCAGGGCGTGTTGGCCCGCAGGCCACGATGCACGGCCACGGCGGTCTCGCCGCTGGCCATGCGCACATAAGTGCCCGGCGGGTAGAAGCCGATGGCAGCGGTGAGCGCCGCGCCGACCGAGGCGGTGACATCCTTCTCGCTCTGCAGGTAGATGGACTTGGCCGACTCCAGCGGCGAGAGCGCCTCGCGCGTGCGCCGCGCCGCCATCTTGGCGACGAAGATGTCGGTCATGCTCAGCAGACGGCGCGCCAGCAGGTTGTGCGGCAAGCCCTCGGGACTGTCGGGCTGGTGATGCCAGCGCACCAGGTCCAGCTCCTCCACGTCCTCGATGCCCAGCCAGACCAGGATCTTGAGGCTGAGCTCTGGATGTTCCTGGATCAGCTGGCGCTGCTCGGGCGTGGGCGCATGGTTCTGGCGCGCCAGCACGTCCTGCTCGCGCGCCATGCCGATGTTCATGGTGAGCGCCGCACTCATGATGGACTGGCGTTGCTGGTCGTTCAGGCCCAGCTTCTGCGCCGCGAGCTCACAGATGCAAGCACACAGCAGCGCATGCGTGGCGCAGTAGCCCAGGCTGCTGTCGGCCAGCGCCTGGAAGAGGCAGAAGAGGCTGTCGTCCGGGTCGTCCTTGAGCAGGGCGCGCGCCTTGTTCTCCAGCGCGGCCAGGCGAGGCAGCGGGTTGAGCGCCAGCCCCCCCTGGTAAAGGATGCCGCGCAGCACCTCCTGCAGGTCCAGCCAGCCACCGTTGAGCAGCTCGCCCGTGTGGTAGTCGCGCTCGCGGATCGCGCTGGGCATGGGCATGCGCGCGATCGTCTCCACCTCCACGCCCTCCATGAGCATGGTGTGCACCATGCGCTCGTACGAGCGTTGCCAGGCCTGGGCCTCGCTTTCGGTGGTGGAAGCGTTGTGGGCGTAGAGCTTGTCGCGGTGCTGCTCGGAGACGATGGGCTGGCCCTTGCGCAGCAGCAGCACGCCTTCGGCGTTCCAGACGTTGACGGGCAGCGGCTTGCCCACGGGCAGCATGGCGATGGGGATGGGCACGTACTTCATGCCATCACCTCCACGGGCACACGCGGGCTCAGCGCACACATGAGCTCGTAGCCCACGCTGCCGCCGGCCTGGGCCACTTCGTCGATGGGCAGGATGGCGCCGCTGGAAGCTCGCCCCCAGAGCGTGACCTCCGAGCCCATGCCGGCCTGCGGCACGGGCGTGAGGTCCACGGTGATCAGGTCCATGCTGACACGGCCCACGGTGCGCGTGCGCACGCCGTCGACCAGCACGGGCGTGCCCCGTTCGACGCTGCCGGCACTGACACGCAGATAGCCATCGGCATATCCGCAGGCCACCACACCGATGCGCATGGGCGCCGGCGCCGTGTAGGTGGAGCCATAGCCCACGCTCTCGCCGGCCTGCAGCTGCTGCACGCCGATGACGCGCGACCGCAGGCTCATGGTGGGCTGCAGCCCCCAGTGGACCGCGTCGTGCTCGGGATAGTCGGGCGAGGCGCCATAGAGCAGGATGCCCGGGCGGATCCAGTCCGAGCGCACGCGCGCGGCCGCCTGCGGCCCCATGTGGCGCAGGATGGCCGCGCTGTTGCTCAGGCTGCGTTCGCCGGGCAGATCCTGCGTGGCGGGCTCGAAGGCGGCCAGCTGCGCGGCCACGCCGGTCGGGCCATCGGCATCGCTGAAGTGGGTCATGAGCGAGATCTCGTCCACCTGGGGCAAGGCGTTGAGCCGGGTCCAGGCCGCACGGTACTGCGCCGGCCGGAAGCCCAGGCGGTTCATGCCGCTGTTCATCTTGAGGAAGACGCGATGCGGCACGTGGGTCTTGTGCATGGCCAGCATGTCGATCTGCTCCTCGCAGTGCACCACATGCCACAGGCCCAGACGCGAGCACAATTCCAGGTCGCGCTGCTCGAACACGCCTTCGAGCAGCAGGATGGGGCCGCGCCAGTCCAGCGCGCGCAGGCGCTCGGCCTCGGTCAGGTCCAGCAGGGCAAAGCCGTCGGCGCCACGCAGGCCCTCGAAGGCGCGTTCGATACCGTGCCCGTAGGCATTGGCCTTGACCACGGCCCACACGCGCGCGTCGGGGCTGGACTGGCGCGCGCGCGCCAGATTGTGGCGCAGGGCGTCGGTATGGATCAGGGCCTGGATCGGACGGGGCATAGCCGCAAGTTTGCCAGCAAAATATGCCCACGCCGGGGCTGGAAAACAAATGCTTTACACTGGCGCGCGGCCCGGACTTCCGGGCCGCCTTTGCATCTGCCCCTCCATGGAAGTCTTCGAGTTCCTCATGCCCATCTTCACCGAATACGGCTACCTGGCCGTGTTCGTGATGCTGCTGATCTGCGGTTTCGGCGTGCCCATCCCCGAAGACGTGACCCTGGTGACCGGCGGCGTGATCGCCGGCCTGGGCCATGCCAATGTGCACACCATGTTCGCCGTGGGCATGGCCGGCGTGCTGATCGGTGACGGCCTGATGTTCGTGCTGGGCCGGGTCTACGGCCAGCGCATCCAGCGTCTGCCGGGTTTTCGGCGCATCCTCACGCCCGAGCGTTTCGCCAAGGCGCAGGAGGCTTTCCAGAAATACGGCAAGTGGGTGATGTTCGTGGCCCGCTTCCTGCCCGGCCTGCGCACGCCGGTGTTCTTCTCGGCGGGCATGAGCCACCGCGTGAGCTTCGCCACCTGGTTCTTCATGGACGGCTTTGCCGCTCTCATCAGCGTGCCCATCTGGGTCTACCTGGGCTACTTCGGTGCCCAGAACTGGGACTGGATGTTCGAAGTGCTGCGCCAGTTCCAGCACGGCATCTTTGCGCTGCTGGGCATCCTGGCCATCTGGCTCGGGGTCTACTGGTGGAAGCGCCGCCGCGCCAGCCGCAACAGCCAGTGAGCGCAACAGCTGCACCACTGGCCGCCTGGGCCCTGGTGCTCAACGCCTTCGTCTGGGGCGTCTCCTGGTATCCCTTCCGTCTGCTCGAAGCTGCGGGCCTGCACCCGCTGTGGGCCACCTTCGGCATCTACGCCCTGGCCGGCGTCGCGCTGTTGGCCTGGCGGCCCGGTGTGTGGCGGCATTTCCTGCGGCACCCGCTGCTGTGGCTGCTGCTCGCCGCGGCCGGCCTGACCAATGTGGGTTTCAACTGGGCCGTCACCGTGGGCGACGTGGTGCGCGTGGTGCTGCTGTTCTACCTCATGCCCGCCTGGTCGGTGCTGCTGGCCTGGGGGCTGCTGGGTGAGCGCCCCACGCTGCCCGCGATGGCACGCCTGCTGCTGGCCCTGGCGGGCGTGGCCATCGTGCTCAAGACACCGGACTCCCCCTGGCCCCTGCCCGCGAGCCTGCCCGACTGGCTGGCGCTCACCGGTGGCCTGGCCTTTGCGCTGACCAATGTACTGCTGCGCCGCCTCAAGGACACGGCGGATGAGGCACGCATGGTGGCCATGTTCGCCGGCGGCGCGCTGCTGGCCGCCGCGGCCGCCATGCTGGGCCAGTCACTCGGCCTGGCCTATGGTCCACCGGCACCCGCCACGGGCTGGCTGCTGCTGGTCCTGGCCACGAGCGTGGCCTTTCTCTTTGCCAACCTCGGACTGCAGTACGGCGCAGCTCGTCTGCCCGCTGCGACGACCGCGCTTGTCATGCTCACCGAGGTGGTGTTCGCCAGCGTCTCGTCGGTGCTCATGGGCGCAGCCGAACCGCAGGCCGGCACACTGATCGGCGGCGCGCTGATTCTGCTCGCCGCGCTGTGGGCCGCCTGGCCCGGACGGGCGGACGCCGCGACCGCCCACTGAGCACGTCGACGCGCGGCACGAAGGCCTGCGCGAGTTCATCACCTCACTCGCTTCATTTCCTCGCCGCTGCACGGCGCAGCAGATTTCTGCGGCGGCCGCCATTACGTAGAACTACGCCATGGAATGTCCGTACGGCATGCCCTTGAAGGCGTCCCTATAGTTCCACGCACAACAATTCATACGTTGGAGACATCCATGGTTCACGCTTCGCGCCTGCTGTGCACGGCCGCATTGGCCCTGCTGCACATAATGGTCTGCGCCAACGAGCTGGTCATCAGCCAGGTCGCACCGCTCTCCGGCGTGCTCGCCAGCACCGGCAGGCAGATGGTGCTCGGTGGAGAGATCTACTTCAAGCACATCAACGACATCGGCGGCATCCACGGCAAGAAGATCAAGGTGCTGGTCAGCGACGATGGCTACAAGGTGGATGAGACCGTGCGCCTGACGCGCGAGGCACTGGCCAAGCCCGAAGTGCTGGCGCTCTATGGCTTTGCCGGCACGGCCAATATCGGCAAGCTGCTCGGTGACAACATCCTGCGCGACGGTGGCGCGGCGCTGGTCTCACCCTACACCGGTGGCGAGCCCTTGCGCACGCCCTTCAACCCCTGGATCTTCCATGTGCGCGCCGGCTATGGTGACGAGACCGAGCACATGGTGCAACAGCTTGTGACCCTGGGGATGAACCGGGTGGCCGTCATGTACCAGGACGACGGTTTCGGTCAGGCGGGACTGCAGGGCGTCGAGAGAGCACTGGCCAGGCGACAGCTCAAGCTATCGGTGGCCGCGCCCTACGAGCGCAACACCGACAAGGTGGAGAACGCGGTGAAGATGATCCTGGCTTCGGATGCTCAGGCGGTGATCATGATCTCGGTGAACAAGCCCACGGCGGCCTTCATCAAGCGCTACCGCGAAGCCGGCGGCGGCGCGCAGCTGTTCAACATCTCGGTGGTGGACCCGGCCGAGATCGTCAAGCTGGCCGGGCTGGAAAACGCCCACGGCCTGGGCATCAGCCAGGTGGCACCTTATCCTTACCTGCCCAAGATGCCGGTCGTGCGCGAGTACCAGAGCCTGCTGCAGAAGTACGCGCCCGGCGAGCAGATCAACTACACCAGCTTCGAACTCTTCCTCGGCGCCAAGGTACTGGTCGAGGGCCTGCGCCGCGCCGGCCCCAACCCGACCCGCGCCCAGCTCATCAAGGCCCTGGAGGGCATGAACAGCTTCGACCTCGGCGGCACGTCCGTACGCTACGCGCCGGACAACCGCGTGGGCTCACGCTACGTCGAAGTGACCGTGATCGGCAGCTCGGGCAAGCTGCTCAAGTAGGCGTCAGCGCCTCGTCCAGCAGCTCCACCCAGTGTCGCACCGGCATCTCGGTGCCGCTCTGCAGGTGCGTGATGCAGCCGATGTTGGCGGACGCGATCTGCTGGGGCTGCATCTCGCCCAGGTTGGCGAGCTTGCGATCGCGCAGCTCGTAGGCGAGCTTGGGGTTGAGCACGGAGTAGGTGCCGGCCGAACCGCAGCATAGGTGCGGCTCGACGCGGCAGGTCTTGATGCTGAAGCCCAGCGCCGCCATGTGCTGCTCCACGCCACCGCGCAGCTTCTGGCCGTGCTGCAGCGTGCAGGGTGGATGGAAGGCAATCTGACCGGCCCGAGCCTGCACCTTCTCGCGCAGCGCGGGCACGAGCTCGGGCAGCAGCTCGCTCAGGTCTTTGGTAAGTTCGCTGATGCGCTGCGCCTTGGCCGCGTAGGCCGGTTCGTCGTGCAGCAGGTGGCCGTAGTCCTTGACCGTCACGCCACATCCGGAGGCGTTCATGACGATGGCTTCAACACCGGCCTCGACCTGCGGCCACCAGGCATCGATGTTGGCGCGCATCTGCGCCTTGCCACCGGCCTGGTCATTGAGGTGGAACTTCACGGCGCCGCAGCAGCCGGCTTCGGCCGCCACCACGGTCTGGATGCCTGCGGCATCCAGCACGCGCGCCGTGGCGCTGTTGATATTGGGCATCATGGCTGGCTGCACGCAGCCCGCCAGCATCAGCACCTTGCGGGCATGGGTGCGCGTAGGCCAGGCGCCGGCGTGCTGCGGCGCAGGCACCTTGGCCTTGAGCGTGGCGGGCAGCAGGCCGCGCACAAGCTGGCCCATCTTCATGGCCGGGCCGAACAGCGGCGAGGTCAGGCCCTCTTTCAAGGCCCAGCGCACGAAGCGCTCGCCCGTGGGGCGCGGCACCTTGTCGTCGACGATCTTGCGGCCGATGTCGACGAGCGCACCGTATTGCACACCACTGGGACAGGTGCTCTCGCAGTTGCGGCAGGTCAGGCAGCGGTCCAGGTGCGCTTGTGTCTTGCGTGTGGGCGTCTCGCCTTCCAGCACCTGCTTGATCAGGTAGATGCGACCGCGCGGGCCGTCGAGCTCGTCACCGAGCAGCTGGTAGGTCGGGCAGGTGGCGGTGCAGAAGCCGCAGTGCACGCATTTGCGCAGAATGGCCTCGGCGGCCTGGCCGTCGGGCGTGTTCTTGAACTCGGGCGCGAGGGTGGTTTGCATGACGGCTCAGAAATCCGGGTAGAGACGGCCGCGGTTGAAGATGCCGGCCGGGTCGAACTGCTTCTTGAGTTCGCGTGTGATGCGGTCCAGCGGCGCGGGGAGCGGCGTGAAGACGCCAGCGCTCTTGTCGCCACCGCGGAACAATGTGGCGTGCCCCGGCAACCCCTCGGGCAGGGAGGGCTGGGCAGTCGCCCTCAGCGGCAGCTTGAGCCAGCGCTGGGCGCCGCCCCATTCGATCAGCGTCGGGCCCAGGTTCAACGGCGGAGCGGTGTCGGGCACGCTCAGGCGCATCAGGGCCTCGCCCTCGGCGAGCTGGAAGAAGGGCGCGGTCTGCTCGCGCAGGGCATGCCAGAGTTGTTGCGCCTGGGTATCGTCGAGCCTCTGGCCGCCCATGGTCTTTTTTGCCGCGGCAATCGCCGCCTGGGCGCCGCGCAGACGCACCATGAGTGCGCCTTCATGCCAGCAGCTGGCATTGACCGGCAGGGGCAGGGCACCCCAGTGGTTGAGCTGTTGCAGGGCTCGGGCTTCGTCGAGCTCGAAGACCAGCGTGACCTCGGCCACAGCACGGGGCAACACCTTGAGCGAGACCTCGACAATCAGTCCCAGCGTGCCCATGGAGCCGGCCAGCAGGCGCGACACGTCGTAACCCGCCACATTTTTCATGACCTGGCCGCCGAAGGTCAGCAGCTCGGCCTTGCCATTGAGCAGCTGTGCGCCCAGCACATAGTCGCGCACGGCGCCCACGCTGGCACGCGCGGGGCCGTTCAGGCCAGCGGCCACCATGCCCCCGACCGTGGCACGCGCGCCGTGTTGGGCGAAATGTGGCGGCTCGAAAGGCAGATACTGGCCTTGATCGGCCAGCACGGCTTCCAGCTCGGCCAACGGGGTGCCGGCACGCACGGTGACCACGAGTTCGCTGGGTTCGTAGCTGACGATGCCGCTGAGGCCGCCGGTATCGAGCCGTTCGCCCTGCAGGTTCTGGCCATAGAAATCCTTGCTGCCGCCACCGCAGATGCGCAGCGGGGTGCCGGAGGACGCGGCGGCACGCACGCGTTCGGTGAGGTCTTGCAGTGTCTGCATACCCTGATGTTAACGGCTGCGGCCCGCGCCAAAAGCAAAAGCCGGGTCAAGGCTGTTTTGCCCTGACCCGGCCTGTCTGGAAAAAGGGCCCGCTCGAGCCGGAGCTCTTGCGGGCCTGAACCAGAGGAGACTCTCGCTTGCTAGAACCGACAGCTGCCTGCTAGGGCAAGCTGCCGGCCATTGCTCAATCAACGGTTGTAAGCCGTTTCGCCGTGGGAGGAAATGTCCAGACCCTGGCGCTCGTCTTCTTCGCTGACGCGCAGACCGATGGTCAGATCCACGAACTTGTAGGCGATGAAGGACACGACACCCGACCAGACGATGGTGATGAGCACGCCCTTGAGCTGCGTCCAGACCTGACCGGCGATGGAGTAGTCGGCAGCGGACACCATGCTCACGGTAACCCAGTCGCCCACCAGGCTCGGGCCGCCCAGGGCCGGGCTGTTGAACACACCGGTCAGCAGCGCACCGACGATGCCGCCGATGCCATGCACGCCGAACACGTCGAGCGAGTCGTCGGCACCGAGCATCTTCTTCAGACCGGTCACACCCCACAGGCAGGCGAAACCACCCACCAGGCCGATGATCAGCGCACCGCCGATGCCGACGTTGCCGGCGGCGGGGGTGATGGCCACCAGACCGGCCACAGCACCCGAAGCGGCACCCAGCATGGAGGCCTTGCCCTTGAGCAGCGCCTCACCCACGCACCAGGCCAGCACGGCGGCGGCCGTGGCCAGCAGGGTGTTGGCGAAGGCCAGGGCGGCAAAGCCGTTGGCTTCCAGGGCGGAGCCGGCGTTGAAGCCGAACCAGCCCACCCACAGCATGGAGGCACCAACCATGGTCAGCGTCAGGCTGTGCGGAGCCATGGCTTCCTTGCCGTAGCCGATGCGCTTGCCCACCATGTAAGCACCCACCAGACCGGCGACAGCGGCGTTGATGTGCACCACGGTGCCGCCAGCGAAGTCCAGCGCGCCATGCTGCCAGATGTAGCCGGCCTTGCCGTTCATGGCATCGACGACTTCCTTGGTGGCGTACGCATCGGGGCCCATCCAGAACCAGACCATGTGGGCGATCGGAGCGTAGCTGAAGGTGAACCAGATCACCATGAACAGCAGCACGGCCGAGAATTTCATGCGCTCGGCGAAGGCGCCGACGATCAGGGCGCAGGTGATGCCGGCGAAGGTGGCCTGGAAGGCGGCGAACACGATCTCGGGGATGTAGACGCCCTTGCTGAAGGTGGCGCCGTTAGCGAAGGTGCCCGCAGCGTTGTCCCAGATACCCTTGAGGAAGAGGCGATCGAAACCACCGATGAAGGCATTGCCCTCGGTGAACGCGATGCTGTAGCCATAGATGAACCACAGCACCGTGATCAGCGAGAAGGTAACCATGACCTGCATCAGCACGGACAGCATGTTCTTGCTGCGGACCAGACCGCCGTAGAACAGCGCGAGACCGGGGATCACCATCATGATGACCAGCAGGGTGGACACCATCATCCAGGCGGTGTCACCCTTGTTGGGCACGGGTGCCGGTGCCGCTTCGGCCGGAGCGGCTGCGGGAGCCTCGGCCGGCGCTGCCGCCGCGGGTGCGGCAGCAGCCGGAGCCTCGGCAGCAGGAGCCTGGGCCCATGATGTCACAGAGCCGGCCAGCAGGCCCAGCCCCAGAGCAAAGGAGATGAGTAGTTTTTTCATGTCGGTATCTCTCTTGATGGTGGGAGCCTCAGAGCGCTTCCTTGCCGGTTTCGCCGGTGCGGATGCGCACAACCTGCTCGAGGTTGTAGACAAAGATCTTGCCGTCGCCGATCTTGCCGGTCCGGGCCGAGCCTTCGATCGCCTCGATGACGCGGTCGACCAGTTCGTCCGCCACGGCGGCTTCGATCTTCACCTTGGGCAGGAAGTCCACGACGTATTCAGCGCCGCGGTACAGCTCGGTGTGGCCCTTCTGACGGCCAAAGCCCTTGACCTCGGTGACCGTGATGCCCTGCACCCCGATAGCCGAGAGGCCTTCTCGCACCTCATCGAGCTTGAACGGTTTGATGATGGCTGTGACGAGTTTCATGGGTTCTCCTCTGGATGGATTGAGAAGCTTAGAACGTGTACTTCATGCCGATAACGACCTGGTCCTTGGCCTTGCGGTAGCCGTTCACGGTGTACTTGGTCTGGTCGTCAGCATTCACACTGATCAGAGCCAGCGTGCCCGAGAAGCCGGCACCAAAGTCCTTGCCCAGGGTGACGGCGTAGTCGACGTAGCTATAGCCTGCAGCGTTCTTACCCTTGATGTCCTGGACGCCAACGTGCGGGGTGACGGTGAAGCCCTTGCCGAGATCAAAGGTGGCCGACAGGTCGGCGTAGCTGCTGCCCTTGCTGTCGGCGAAGCCGAACAGGTTGGAGAAAGCGTAGGAGTACTTCAGGGTGGCCGGGCCGTAGGTCAGACCCACATAGGCCTCATCGGTGTTGGCATTCGCGGCCGCGGTGCCAATATCCTTGTACTTGTTGCCGACGAACTCATAGCGCAGGTAGCCGACGTCGTAGCTCAGGTCCTTGGTGATGGCGCCTTTGTAGCCACCATAGAGATCGATCTCGACGTTGGACTTGGTCTTCACGCCAGCGGCATCACCATCGTCCTTGATCCAGGAGATGTTGCTACCCCAGGCACCGAGGTAGAAACCGCTGCTGTGGGCGTAGTCGAGGCCACCTTGCACAGCCGGCTCGCCAGCGGTCTGGGCGATACCACGGTAGCGGTACTCGCTCACCACGCCCACGTTGTAGGCCAGTTGGGCAAAGGCGGAAGAGCCAGCGGTCAGGGCCAGGGCAGCGAGGGCGATCTTGGATTTCAGGTTCATGTCGTACTCCATCAAGGGTTAAAGGGACGAACCTGTAAAGCAGGGACCGTGCCAGCGATCGGCCTCGCATTTCCCGCACAAGCCTGTAGACGTATACGCCTTCATGACGTTATGATGACTGTACGAACATCCAGTTACGCACCATCAGTGTGCGCCAGTTGGGGCAAGCAGGCAAGAGATCTGCACCGTTTTGTGGAGGAAACGCTCATGAGCCTGTCCCTGGTGCATAGCCGGGCCCTGCTGGGCCTGGAAGCGGCGGCGGTCAACGTCGAAGTCCATCTGGCCCCGGGCCTGCCCAGCTTCACGCTGGTCGGACTGGCCGAGACCGAGGTCAAGGAGGCCCGCGAACGCGTGCGTTCGGCCATCCTCAACTCGGGGCTGGAGTTCCCGCACAACAAACGCATCACCGTCAACCTGGCGCCCGCCGACCTGCCCAAGGATTCCGGGCGCTTTGACCTGCCGATCGCCCTGGGCATCCTCGCCGCCAGCGGGCAGATCGATGGCGCAGCCCTGGCCCGCCACGAGTTCGCCGGCGAGTTGTCGCTCTCGGGCGAGCTGCGGCCGGTGCGTGGCGCGCTGGCCATGGCCCTGGCCCTGCGCGGGGTCGGCACCGCGCTCGTGCTGCCCCCAGGCAGTGCCGAAGAAGCATCGCTGGTGCCCGACAGCACGATCTATCGGGCGATGCATCTGCTCGACGTGGTGCAGCTCTACCTGGCAGGCCGGGACCCGGCCGCAGCGGCGCCGGCTGGCTGGTCACGCCAGCAGAGTCGGCCGCCCGAGCTTGCGACGGACGGCCCCGATCTGGCGGACGTCAAAGGACAGGCCGGGCCCCGGCGTGCCCTCGAAATCGCCGCCGCGGGCGGCCACAGCCTCCTGTTCACCGGCCCGCCGGGCGCGGGCAAGTCCATGCTGGCCGAGCGTCTGGCCGGCCTGCTGCCGCCGATGAGCACGGACGAAGCCCTCGAAAGTGCGGCCCTGGCCAGCCTGGCGGGCCGCTTCGCACTGCAACACTGGGGCCGGCGCCCCACCTGCAGCCCTCACCACACCGCGAGCGCCGTGGCCCTGGTGGGCGGCGGGTCACCGCCGCGACCCGGCGAGGTGTCCCTCGCGCATCACGGGGTGCTCTACCTAGATGAACTGCCGGAGTTTCCCCGCGTCGCCCTCGAAGCCTTGCGTGAGCCGCTGGAGACCGGCCGCATCACCATCGCCCGGGCGGCGCGGCGGGCCGAGTTCCCCGCGCGCTTTCAACTGGTGGCGGCGATGAACCCTTGCCCTTGCGGCTACCTGGGATCGGCGCAGCGCGCCTGCCGCTGCACACCGGATCAGGTGGCCCGCTACCAAGGGCGGCTGTCGGGCCCGCTGCTGGACCGCATCGACCTGCATGTGCCCGTCGGCGCGCTGCCGGCCGGCGAGCTGCTGCAACCCACGGCCGCAGAAAGCACCGCTGTGGTTCGGGCACGCTGCATCGCCGCGCGCGAACGCGCCCTGGCCCGCCAGGGCCAGCCCAACCATGCACTGAGCGGACAGGACATAGACCGCCATACTCGGCCGGACGATGCGGCGCTGCGCTTTCTTGATACGGCAGCCGCACGTCTGGGCTGGTCGGCGCGCGGCCTGCACCGCACGCTGCGGGTGGCCCGCACCATCGCGGACCTGGCAGATGCGTCACACATCAGCGTAGAGCACATGGCCGAGGCGCTGCAATACCGGCAGACGGCACGCGGCTGAAGCTGAGTCAGCGGCCGCGGGCGCCCCCGGGGCCCATCCCACCGCCGCCGGGGCCCATGCCCCCGCCCGGCCCCATGCCGCGGCCGGCACCTTGCGGTGGCTCATCCGGCATCTGGATGCCCCGCTCACGCGCGCGCTCGACCATGCGCTGGTGGTGTTCCTGACGGAGAGCCTCGCGTTCCTGCTCGGTCCGCTTGCTGCGCATCTGTTGGCGGTACTCATTGCGTTCCTGCTCGGTCATGAGCTGGCTGCCGTAGATGCGTTCCGGCTCGCGCTGCGGGCTTCGATCCTGTGCCATGGCCGGCAATGCGACAGCCATGATCAAGGCCAGCAAGAACCGGGATGTGCTGCGTGAAGTTGACATGGGGGCTCCTTTCGCTCCGTGAAAGACATGGCGTGCCCGGCAACGGGCGCGTCGTCTCAGTATGGTTCGCGATCCCGGCTTTTCGTTGATGTGCATCAAGCACAACCGACAAAGCCGGAGGCAGCCCTCATGCAGGGCGAGTGAACTCGTGCCGGCGGCGCAAGGCCAGAGAGAAGTAGAGACCCACAGCCACCAGCACCGCGCTGCCCAGCGCGATCACGGCCGTGGAGCCGAGCACTCCCACGAGCGCCGCCGCAAGCAGCACGCCGATGGACTGCCCCATGAAGAGGAAGGAGGCAAACAGGGACACCGCGGTGCCGCGCGCGGCGGGTGCCATCTGGGTGGCATTGGTCTGCATGGTGTTGTGGAACATGAAGAAGCCGAAACCCGCCAGCAAGCTGGCGGGCAGGCTGGGCCACCACACGGGTGTGAAGGCAATCACCAGCGAGCTCAGGCCCAGCAGCGTCACGCCGGTGCGTGCGAGGCCGTGCTCACCCAAACGCGGGATCAGCCAGCGCGCCACGGCCATATAGGCCATGCCGCCCAGGCCGAACAGTGCCACCACCGCACCGGCCGCAGAGAGTGAGAGCCCGAGCTCATGGTGCAGGTGCGAGGCCCAGATGGCCAGCACGCCGAAACCCGAGGCGCCTTCAATCAGCGCCACGATGAGCACGATGCGCGACCAGCGCCCGGTGAGGATCTGCAGCGCCTGCCGGCCGTAGGGCGGCCGCGCGCCCGCTTCGCCCGACTGCGCGGGCAGCGGGGCCAGGGCCTGCTCGGCGCGCTGGCGCCGGCCATCGCGCCACAGCAGCAGGCCGACCAAGCCGAAGAGCACGGTCATGAAGGCGAAGGCCCAGCGCCAACCCAGGGTGTCGGTGAACAGGCCGCCGATCAGCTGCCCGCCCGTGATGCCCAGCGTGGTGCCCAGGCCCACGCGCGCCAGGGTCTCTTGCCGCAGCTCGTAGGCCACCGCATCACCGATCCAGGCCAGCGAGAGCGGGATGATGGCGGCCGCGCCCAGGGCCACGAACATGCGCGCCAGCACCAGCATGTCCAGGCTGGCCGCGAAGATCGCCAGCACATTGCCCAAGCTACAACCCAGCGTGGCCCAGACGACGATGCGGAACTTGCCCAGACGATCGCCCAGCGGGCCATAGAAGAGCTGGCACAGGCCGTACACCACCGCGAAAACCGAGATCACCTGCGCGGCCTGGGCCAGCCCGACCGAGAACTCGCGCGCGAGCTCGGGCAGCATGGCATCGCACAGGCGCTGTGCCGCCATGCTGGCAAACGTGGCGAAGGACAGCAGCAGGACGGAGCGGCGCGTGGAAGCGGAAAGCGTGGCAGAACCGGCGGTCATGAATCAGGAGAGATGGTGCCTGCGGCAGCACGCTGCCGCGTCGCACCGGGTGCACTGAATCATAAACGTCAGCGGGCCCGCGCTCACCCGCTGCAGCATCACCTCAGCCTGGATGCGCCGGCAGAGGCTGCACCGCGGCGCCGTCGTAGCGCACACGCTCACCCACGGTCAGGGGCCGGTCGAGCTCGAAACTGCGACGACTGCCGTCGTCCATGCGCAAATCCACCTGCCAGGCCAGCACCTTTTTCATCTTCTTTTCGATCTGGTTGCCGGCGATACCGCCGCCTATCGCACCGATGACGGTGGCCACGTCACGGCCCGAACCGCGTCCGATCTGATTGCCGACAATGGCTCCCAGCACACCGCCCGCCACAGCCCCCGTGCCGCCCGTGGGTACCTCACGCTCGACCGGTGTGACGGCGGTCACGGTCGCGCAATCCAGGCAGACCGGTGCCGGCGCCACGATCGCTGGAGCAGACGCCGGGGCCGGCGTGACGACCGCTGTCGGGACGGGATCCGCAGCCGCTTTCTTGACGACCGCCGGCCGGGGCTTGGCGACCGGCGCCGCCGCCACCGGCTTAGCTTCAACGACGGGTGTCGCTGCGGGCTCGGCCGGAACCGCAACAGGTGGCGCGATGCTGACCTCGGGCGCAGGCGTGCGCTGTGTGTAGACGAGCGCACCGCCCAGCCCCAGCACGGCCGCCCCGAGCACGCCCACGGCCACCCACAAACCCTTGGTTCCGGCGACCACGGCGCCGCTGCTCGTCAATTCACTCATCTAGGTACCTCACGCTTTGCCAGGGAAGACCGGTGGCGGCGCCACCGTCCTGTCTTCAACGCACGCTTGCGACGAATCGTAGACAGCGTCCTGGGGCGCGCAGGCATCCCGGGTGTAAAGCTGCGTAAAGCGCTGCGACCGCTTCAGAGATTGGGCGCGAGCAGGCGCTGGAGCTGCTGCTCGCTCATGCCGCGGCGGCGAGCGAGATCGTGCAGCTGGTCTTCGCCGATGCGGCCCACGTTGAAGTAGGTGCTCTGCGGGTGCGCAAGATAAAAGCCGCTGACACTGGCCGCCGGCGTCATGGCCAGGCTCTCGGTGATGCCCATGCCGATCTCCTCGCACTGCAGCAGCTCGAACATCTCGCGCTTGACGCTGTGGTCCGGGCAGGCCGGGTAGCCGGGCGCCGGACGGATGCCCTGGTATTTCTCGGCGATCATCTCCTCGTTGCTGAGCTGCTCGCTTGGCGCATAGCCCCAGAGATCGGTGCGTACGCGCTGGTGCAGGCACTCGGCGAAGGCCTCGGCCAGGCGGTCGGCCAGGGCCTTGAGCATGATGGCGGAGTAGTCGTCATGGTCGTCCATGAAGTACTGCTCCTTCTTCTCCACGCCGATGCCGGCCGTGACGGCGAACACACCCACGTAGTCGGGTGCCACACCCTTGGGCGCCACGAAGTCGGCCAGGCAGCGGCTCGGGCGCATCACGCCGTCCACCACAGGCTTCTCGGTCTGCTGGCGCAGGCCGTACCAGGTCAGGGCCACGTTGTGACGGCTCTCGTCGGTGTAGAGCTCGATGTCGTCGTCGTTCACGCTGTTGGCGGGGTATAGGCCCAAAACAGCATTGGCCGTGAGCCAGCGGCCCTCGATCAGGCGCTGCAGCATGCGCTTGCCGTCGGAGAAGACGCGCTGCGCCTCCGCGCCCACAATCTCGTCCTTGAGGATGGCCGGAAAGGGGCCGGCCAGGTCCCAGGTCTGGAAGAAGGGGCCCCAGTCGATGTATTTGGCCAACTCGGCGAGGTCGAAGTTCTTGAACACCCGCCGGCCGATGAACTTTGGTTTCGCCGGCGCATAGCCATCCCAGACAATGGGCGTCTTGTTCGCGCGCACTTTCTCCAGCGACCACAGGGGTGTCTGCTTCTTGTTGGCGTGCTGCTGGCGCACCTTCTCATAGTCTGCATTGAGCTCGGCGATGTAGTTCGCCGCCTGCTCACTCAACAGACCCTGGGCCACGCTCACGCTGCGCGAGGCATCGGGGACATAGACCACGGGGCCTTCGTAATGCGGCGCGATCTTCACAGCCGTGTGCACGCGGCTGGTGGTGGCGCCGCCAATCAGCAGCGGGATCTTCTTGATGCGGAAATGCTCGTCCTTCTGCATCTCAGCCGCGACGTACTGCATCTCCTCCAGGCTGGGCGTGATGAGGCCCGACAGGCCCACGATGTCTGCGCCCTCGACCTTGGCCATGGCGAGGATCTCATGGCAGGGCACCATGACGCCCATATTGATGACCTCGAAGTTGTTGCACTGCAGGACCACGGTCACGATGTTCTTGCCGATGTCGTGCACATCGCCCTTGACAGTGGCAATCACGATCTTGCCCTTGGCGCGCACGTCCTGACCGGCCGCCTCCTGCTGGCGCTTTTCTTCCTCGATGTAGGGAATCAGATGGGCCACGGCCTGCTTCATCACCCGCGCGCTCTTGACCACCTGGGGCAGGAACATCTTGCCCGCGCCAAACAGGTCACCCACGATGTTCATGCCGTCCATCAGCGGTCCCTCGATCACGTGCAGCGGGCGCCCGCCCTTGGCGAGCACGGCCTGATAAGCCTCTTCGGTGTCTTCGGTGATGAAGTCGGTGATGCCATGCACGAGCGCATGGCTCAGTCGCTGCTCCACGGTTCCTGCGCGCCATTCGTTCTTCTTGCTGTCGTCCTTGGCCGCGCCCTTGGCGGTTTCGGCAATCTCCACCAGGCGCTCACCCGCGTCGGGCCGGCGATTCAGCACCACGTCTTCGACGCGTTCACGCAAGGTCGGCTCCAGGTCGTCGTAGACGCCGACCATGCCGGCGTTGACGATGCCCATGTCCATGCCAGCCTTGATGGCGTGATAGAGGAAGACGGTATGGATGGCCTCGCGCACCGGGTCGTTGCCGCGGAAGCTGAAGGACACGTTGGAGACGCCGCCGCTGACCTTGGCGCCAGGCAGGTGGTGCTTGATCCAGCGCGTGGCCTCGATGAAGTCCACCGCGTAGTTGTTGTGCTCCTCGATGCCGGTAGCGATGGCAAAGATGTTGGGGTCGAAGATGATGTCCTCGGGCGGGAAATCGACCTCGTCGACAAGGATGCGATAGGCACGCTCGCAGATCTCGATCTTGCGCGCATAGGTGTCGGCCTGGCCCTTCTCGTCGAAGGCCATCACCACGGTGGCCGCCCCGTAGCGCTTGATGAGGCGGGCCTGGCGCTTGAATTCGTCGACGCCCTCCTTCATGGAAATCGAGTTCACGATGCCCTTGCCCTGGATGCAGCGCAGGCCGGCCTCGATCACACTCCACTTGGAGGAGTCGATCATGATGGGCACGCGCGCGATGTCGGGCTCGCTGGCGATCAGGTTCAGGAAGCGCACCATGGCGGCCTGGCTGTCGAGCATGGCCTCGTCCATGTTGATGTCGATCACCTGCGCGCCGTTCTCGACCTGCTGGCGCGCCACGGCCAGCGCTTCCTCGAACTGGCCGTTGAGGATCATGCGCGCGAAGGCCTTGGAGCCCGTGACGTTGGTGCGCTCGCCAACGTTGACGAACAGGGTATCCGCACCGATGAGCACCGGCTCCAGGCCGGACAGCTTCATCGGGGGAACGGAAATTTCGGACATGGGGCTCACCTGAAGAGAACAAAAGCAGGTGAGCGTCGTTGGGTCATCCAAGCCTGACAGCACCGGGGTGCCGCTGCAACGCTCCTTGGAAGAGCCGTGATTTTACGCGCTGTGTGACAACTCGACAGCTGGGGTACTGAATGAGGCCAGGCACAGGAGCCAGCCTCCGGATCGGGCCTGAGTCTCAGTAATAGAACAATAGCCCCAAGGCAAAGTGATTGCCATCCTTCTTATCGCCTTGCTGATCCCGCAGTTGGTAGCTTTCGCGGATGTAGCGCAGGTACATCCCAAACAGGGGCTCACGGCCGGTCCGGGAAGGCTCACTGAAAAAGTATTGTGTTTCCAGCACTGCACCGCCCGATTGCGTGTAGGCGAAATGGTCGCCCTCTGCGTCGCCATGACCCTGTATGTTGGTACTTTGTACTTTGCGGACCCCGCCCCCCAGGCGGAAGCGTTCCGTCACAGAGTAAAAACCCAGCAGCTCCACAGGGACCCGGGAAAACTTGTAGCCTCCGTTAACACCTTCGACGCTGTCGGTCTCATACCCCATGCTGCCCTGGAGAGAGAGTCTTTCCGTGATCCTGACATCGGCCCCCAGCGCCAAGACTACGCCCTTGCCGGTCTTGATATCCCAGGTGCCTGTCTGTTGATTGCTGGAGTTGACCCAGATTCCGTCAATCAAGGGCTGGCCGCCGAACCCATAGCCGACGTTGGCATACATGCGCACCCGCGGCGCTTCCGCACTGGCGCCCAAGGCTGCGCAGGCGAGCCCCAGCCCGATCAAACTCTTTTTCATGGATTTCCTCCCTAGCTCACATTATTCGAAAAGCCAGCGAGATTCTTCCATGCGTTGCGCTCCGGCTTCATACCTAAGCGGGTGTTTCGGCGAGAAGTGTTGTGCTTGCACCACCGCAAAGGGGGTGTATCAGCGAGGACTTATTTCGCGTGGAGCGGAATCACGCGCCGTGGGTTCACGGCACGCGCGCGCAACTGACCGCAGCCGCCGTCCACATCCTGCCCTGCGGACTGGCGCAGTTTGGTGAGAATGCCGCGACGATGCAACTCGCGCGCCATCTCGGCAGCGGCCTCCTGCGTCGGTCGCTGGTAAGGCAAGCCATCGACCGCGTTGTAGGGGATCAGGTTGAGGATGGCGTACTTGCCGTGCAGGAGGCGCACCAGCGCTTCGATTTCCTCGGCGCTGTCATTGACCCCGGCCAGCAGGGCCCACTGGTACTGGATCGGGTAGCCGCTGAGCCGCGCGTATTGCTCTCCAGCCTCCGCCAGTTCCTCCGGCGTCAGCCGCGGTGCCCGCGGCAGCAGCTGCGCGCGCAGATCGGCACGCGTGGTATGCAGGGACAGCGCGAGCGCCGGCTTCACGCCCCCTTGCGGCAAGGCCTCAAACACGCGCGGATCACCCACGGTGGAGAACACCAGATTCTTGTGTCCGATATTCCCGGCCGTGCCCAGCAGGTCGATGGCTTCGAGTACGTTGTCCAGGTTATGCGCCGGCTCGCCCATGCCCATGAAGACCACGCGCCGCACCGGCTGGTATCGACGCGCCAAGGCCACCTGAGCCACGATCTCCGCGCTACCCAGCTGGCGCAGCAGCCCAGTGGTGCCGGTCATGCAGAAGGTACAGCCCACGGCACAGCCGACCTGTGTGGACACGCACAGTGCTGGCGTACGCCCTGGCGGCATGTGCACACTTTCCACGAGCTGGCCATCAGCCAGCGCGACAACCCGGCGCAGCGAGCCGTCCTCACCCGGATGCTCAGAATGGGTGCTGGCCAGCGCTGTCAGCTCACGTTCGATGTCGGGCAGTGCTGCGCGCAGCGTCGCCGGCAGGAAGTTCTCGATCGGCCGGCTGCCGTGGTCCTGCGGCAGCGCCTGTGACCACAGGCGCAGCACGCGGTGCTCGTGGCGGGGGTTGGCGCCCAGCGCCCGCAGGCGCCGGCGCAGGGTGTCGATCTGCATGGCGGGTTCAAGGGGCCCGACGGTGGGCCCGAACCCTTAGCTTACCCGCTTGTTTGCTGGCTGTTTGGACGAGGTCCGCACGCTCAGAACCATGGTCACGGCCAGAATGCCCACCACGACCGCGAGAGAGACCGCCACCGGGATCTTGTAGACATCAATCAGCATCATCTTGGTGCCGATGAAGACCAGGATCACGGCCAGGCCGTAGTTGAGCAGGTGGAAGCGGCTGGCCACGGCCTGCAGCAGGAAGAACATGGCGCGCAGGCCCAGGATGGCGAACACATTGCTCGTGAGCACGATGAAGGGATCCTGCGTGATCGCGAAGATGGCCGGGATGGAGTCGACCGCGAAGATCACGTCCGTCAGACCGACCAGGGCCACGACCATAAGCAGCGGGGTGGCGATGCGCTTGCCGTTTTCGATGGTCCAGAACTTCTCGCCGTCGAAGCTGCGGCTGACCGGCATCACGCGGCGCAGCAGCTTGAGTGCGGGGTTGTCGTCCAGGCTGCCTTCCTTGCCTGCGGCCCACCACATCTTGAGGCCGGTCAGCACGAGGAAACCGCCGAAGACATAGAGAATCCAGTGGAACTGCGTCAGCAGCCAGCTGCCAACCAGAATCATCACCGTGCGCAGCACGATGGCGCCGATGATGCCGATCATCAACACCCGCTTCTGGTAGGCCGGCGGCACCGCGAAGTAGGTGAAGATCATCAGGAAGACAAAGATGTTGTCGACCGCCAGGCTCTTTTCGATCAGGTAACCGGTGAGGAATTCGAGCGACTTCTCATGGGCAAGTTCGCGCGAGCCCGAGGTCTCATAGACCGCCCACCAGAGCAGTCCGTTGAAGAGGAAGCTCAGTCCGACCCAGATCATGGACCAGTTGAAAGCTTCCTTGACCCCGACTTCATGGGCACCCTGCTTGCGCAGGACGACGAAGTCGACGAAGAGCGCCGCCAGAACGAAGGCGACAAAAACGATCCACAGCCACATTGGCGCAATGCTTTGCATGAGAGACCTCGCTTGCAGTGTTGAACAACACCCGCAAGGTCTTGCCAGATCCGGGCGCGGCGCCTGGACCGGAATTCCGACCGCGGTGAGGCGGCGTATTGACGGAACCCCGTCGATCCGTGAACAGCGTGCGCTGCCTGGATCGCTTGACTACTCCCCTTGATGGGAAGCCTCATTGTGGGGCCGGCCGCTATTCCCTCGCTGACGTGGGGTCAGGCGGCGGCCCGGTAGAACGGCCCGGCGCTGCCCAGCGCGCGCGTCGGCAGGGGCGCCACCGCCTGATGGATGGCGCCGATGTGCTCTGGGGTGGTCCCGCAGCAACCTCCAACGATGTTGACCAGGCCCTCGGCCGCGAACTCGCGCAGCAGGCGGCTGGTGACCTCAGGCGTTTCGTCGAAGCCGGTCTCGCTCATGGGATTGGGCAGGCCGGCGTTGGGATAACAGCTGATGTAGGTGTCGGGCGCCACGCGCGCCAGCTCCTGGATATAGGGGCGCAAGAGCGCCGCACCCAGCGCACAGTTCAGGCCGACGGCCAGCGGGCGCGCGTGGCGCACGCTGTGCCAAAAGGCGGTGACCGTCTGGCCACTGAGGATGCGGCCTGAGGCGTCGGTCACGGTGCCGCTGATGATCAGGGGCAGGCGTTCGCCGGATGCCTCGAAGAATTCGTCGATGGCGAACAGCGCGGCCTTGGCATTGAGCGTGTCGAAGATGGTCTCGACCAGCAGCACATCGGCCCCGCCCTCCACCAGGGCCTCGACTTGTTCGTAGTAGGCCGCACGCAATTCTTCAAAAGAAGTGTTGCGCGCGCCGGGGTCGTTCACGTCGGGGCTGATGCTGGCCGTCTTGGGCGTGGGGCCCAGGGCGCCGGCCACAAAACGCGGGTGCTCCGGCGTGCTGTACTTGTCGCAGGCCGCTCGCGCCAGCCGGGCCGAGGCCAGGTTCATCTCGCGTGCCAGATGCGCCATCTCGTAATCGGCCTGGGCCACGGTGGTGGCACCGAAGGTATTGGTTTCGATCAGGTCGGCGCCCGCGGCCAGATAGCCCTCATGGATGTCACGGATCACATCGGGGCGCGTCAGGGAGAGCAGTTCGTTGTTGCCCTTGACGTCCTTCTGGAAGTCCTTGAAGCGCTCGCCGCGGTATTGCGCCTCGCCCAACTTGAAGCGCTGGATCATGGTGCCCATGGCTCCATCGAGGATGGCGATGCGGCGGGCCAGGATGCCAGGCAGGGCCTGGGCGCGGGTGTAGTGCAGCGGCTTCATACCCGCTATTGTAGAAAGCCGGCCCGATGGCAGGGGATCGCCACCAAAACCCGGGACAATAGCGGGCTATGAAACACCTGCTGCCCCGGGACACCTGGGAATTCCTGCAACAGAACCCGGACGCGCTCTTCATCGACGTGCGCATGGAGATCGAATCGCTTTACGTCGGGCGTCCGCCGGGCGTGATCAACATTCCCTGGTACGAATACCCGGACCTCACACCGGACCCGGCCGGCTTCGTCGCTGCGGTGGACCGCGAGAGCGCCGGCCAGAAGGACCGGCCGGTCGTGCTGCTGTGCCGCAGCGGCAAGCGTACGCTGGACGCCGGCAAGGCGCTCGAAGCCGCGGGCTACACCCAGCTCATCAACGTGCTGCATGGCTTCGAAGGCGATCTGGACGACCAGTTCCGCCGCTCCACGCTCAACGGTTGGCGCTACGACGGACTGCCCTGGGAGCAGATGTGAGTACGCCTCGCCTTGCTTGACCGGAGCCGAGGACCCGTGCCACCCCAGGACATCCTGCGCCGTATCTTCGGCTACGACGCCTTCCGTGGGCCGCAGCAAGCCATCATCGACCATGTCTTCGGCGGTGGTGACGCGCTGGTGCTCATGCCCACGGGTGGGGGCAAGTCCCTGTGCTACCAGATTCCCGCCATCGCGCGCCAGCAGGCCGGCCACGGCACGACCATCGTCGTCTCGCCCCTGATCGCCCTCATGCACGACCAGGTCGGCGCTCTGCACGAGGCCGGCGTCGAGGCGGCGTTCCTCAACTCCAGCCTCACGGGGGAGGACGCCGCCGCAGTGGAAAAGCGCCTGCTGCGCGGCGAACTGACCCTGCTCTACGCCGCGCCCGAGCGCGTGACCACCCCGCGCTTCCTGGCCCAGCTCGACGCCCTGGCCGAACGCGGCCAGCTCGCGCTCTTCGCCATCGACGAGGCGCACTGCGTGAGCCAGTGGGGCCACGATTTCCGCCCCGAGTACCGCGCGCTCACGGTGCTGCACGAGCGTTACCCGGGCGTACCGCGCATCGCACTAACAGCCACGGCCGATGCGCTGACACGTGCCGACATCGTCGAACGCCTGCAGCTGGAGCAAGCCCGGCAGTTCGTCAGCAGCTTCGACCGCCCCAACATCCGCTACACCATCGTCGAGAAAAAGGAGCCGCTGGCGCAGCTGCTGCGCTTCATCGAGCGCGAGCATCCGGACGACGCGGGGGTGGTGTATTGCCAGTCACGCAAGCGCGTCGAGGAAACATCCGCCGCGCTGGTGGACGCGGGCCTGAAGTCGTTGCCCTACCACGCCGGCCTGCCACCTGAGGTGCGCCAGGAGAACCAGAACCGCTTCCTGCGCGAGGAAGGCATCGTCATGGTGGCCACCATCGCCTTCGGTATGGGCATCGACAAACCCGATGTGCGCTTCGTCGCGCACCTGGACATGCCCAAGAACATCGAGGGCTACTACCAGGAAACCGGCCGCGCGGGCCGTGACGGCGCGGCCGCCGACGCCTGGATGGCCTATGGCCTACAGGATGTGGTGAACCAGCGCCGCATGATCGACGAAAGCCCCGCCGGCGAGGAGTTCAAGCAGGTCATGCGCGGCAAGCTCGATGCCCTGCTGGCCCTCGCCGAAGCCACCGACTGCCGACGCGTGCGCCTGCTCGGCTATTTCGGCGAGCCGTCCGAACCCTGCGGCAATTGCGACAACTGCCTGACCCCCCCCGTCGTATGGGATGGCACAGATGCCGCACGCAAGCTGCTCTCGACCATCTACCGCGTGCACGCCGCCAGCGGCCTGACTTTCGGCACCGGACACGTGATGGACATCGTGCGCGGCAAGGACACCGAAAAGGTGAAGCAGTTCGGACACGACAAGCTCTCCACCTTCGGCCTCGGCAAGGACTACAGCGAAGCACAGCTGCGCGGCGTGCTGCGCCAGTTGCTGGCCACAGGCGCGGTGGGCCTGCACAAGGTGGCGCTGGAGAACGGCCACAGCTTCGACACCCTGTGCCTCGCCGAAGGTTCGCGTGCCGTGCTCAAGGGCGACGTGCCCGTGCTGCTGCGCGAATCGACCGCTGCGGCGCCGACGAAACGCGCACGCCGCGGCACGGTGGCTGCACCCGCGGCCCAGACACTGGGCGTAGACGAGCAGGTGCACTACATCAACCTGAAGACTTGGCGCGCGGAGGTGGCGCGCGAGCACAATCTGCCGGCCTATGTGATCTTTCACGACGCCACGCTGGCCGAGATTGCACGTCGGCGCCCGCAGTCCCTCGCGGATCTGCAGGGCATCAGCGGCATCGGCGCCAAGAAGCTGGAAGCTTATGGCGCGGATGTGCTGCGGGTGGTGTCGGAGGGAAATTAATACGGCGCCCGTCAGGCGCCGTGGAGAAGCCGAGCCGGCCGGCTCAGAACCGTTTCAATGCCGGCGGAAGCTGCTCTCGTACGACACGGCGGCGGCCGACATGGTGCTCTGCAGGCGCTCGATGGCGCGGCTGTGGCGCTGGACCTTGGAGCTGTCACGCAGCTGCTGGCGGTGGTGCTGCATGAGCTTGTCGAACTTGGCGCGGCAGGGCTCCAGCACACCGGCCAGGTGCAGGGCGATGTAGGCCACATGGTCGGCCTGGGTGTCGCGGAACTCGTCGGTCCACTGTTTGAAGAGCTGCCACTTGTAGGTGCCTTTTTCCGGCACCTTGATGATGTCCTTGCGTACGGTCGTCATAGCTGTCCTCTTGGGCGGTCCAGGGTTGCGGGTGCGTTCCGCGACCCGGCCGGGTCATCCGGCATGTGCCATGCGCTTATGACGCGTCAGCCAGCCCTGCGGTTGACAGAGCGGACATAAAAAATGTACAGGCACCCCCTGCCAACAGACGGTAAGGTCTTGAATTCAAAGGGTTTATTGCAGAAAACCCAGGCCCCGCTGCTCGCGTACC
The DNA here is from genome assembly GCF_027532185.1 of Hylemonella sp. Taxonomy (GTDB): domain Bacteria; phylum Pseudomonadota; class Gammaproteobacteria; order Burkholderiales; family Burkholderiaceae_C; genus Hylemonella. The sequence continues at coordinate 90,473 of NZ_JAPZSV010000005.1, forward strand.
TCGGGCTTGATGCGGTGTTCCGCCTCCAGCTGTTCGAGGAACTCCTCGGGCCCGAAACCTTCACCCAGGATGGCAGCCTGCCGCTGCACTGCAGCAAAATCTCCGAGGCAGAGCTGTTCGAGCGGGTCCAGCCGCTTGATGAAGGCCGGCAGGAGTCGATGCGCCTGGCCCGCCAGCGCCTCGGCCACGAACATGGCGCGCCGCTGCTCCGGGTTCAGTGGCTTGAAGCGGATCTTGAATGTGAAACGCCGCAAGGCCGCCTGGTCGATCCGGTCCATGAGGTTGGTGGTACAGATGAACACACCCTGATGCCGCTCCATGCCCTGCAGCATTTCGTTGACTTCGGTGACCTCGTAGGTCCGCTGGGCCCCGCGCCGGTCCTGCAGAAAGCTGTCGGCCTCGTCGAGCAGCAGCACGGCGTTTTCGGCCTCGGCTTCGGCGAACATGGCCGCCATGTTTTCCTCGGTTTCGCCGATGAACTTGCTGACCAGATCGCTGGCCTGGCGGATCATCAGAGGCCGACCCATCTGGGCCGCCAGGTACTCGGCCAGGGCCGTCTTGCCGCTGCCCGGCGGGCCATGAAAGCACAGGCTGCCACGCCCGCGGGCCTGCAGGGCCTGGACGACACGGCCCAGTCCGAAGCGGCATTCGACGTTGAGCAGACCGAGGTCGTACTGCGTGTCCGGCGTGCGCGGATGCGTCGGGGCCCTACGCCCGCCTAGCGCCTGATCGGCGTTGCGCAGCTGACGCTCGATCAAGGCTTCGGTCTCCTGCTGCGGATGCGCTGCGGTGCCGCCAGCACTCACCATGCCGGCGAAACGCACGGCCGTGTGGATCTGGGCCGGCGTCAGGTTCTTGCGCGCGACCAGCCGCTCCACAAAGGGCGGGGAAACCTGTACCCCTTGCAGGGCGCGTCGCACCAGTTCCTCGCGCGCGCCCGGGGGCGGGGATTTGAGTTCGAGGTGGTAAGCGAAGCGGCGCCGGAAGGCCGGGTCGATCTGCTCGATGCGGTTGGTGATCCAGACCGTGGGCACGGCGTTCGATTCCAGGATCTGGTTGACCCAGGCCTTGCCGCTGACACTGCTGCTGGCTTGCGGTCCGGCCTTTTCCGCGCGCACCAGCAACTGGGCCGCCTCGCTCGAGATCGGCGGAAAGACATCCTCGACCTCGTCGAACAGCAATACGGACTGGGCGCTGCCCCTGAGAAACACCTGGGCAATCTGCAGGGAACGATAGCGCTCGCGGCCACTGAGTGAATTGCCATCGCGGTCCGCGTACTCCACCTCAAACAGTTCCAGCCCCGCAGCCTGCGCCGCCACCTTGGCCAATTCGGTCTTGCCCGTACCCGGCGGCCCGTAGAGCAGCACATTGACACCCACCTCGCGCCGGGCCACGGCATGGCGCAGCAACGTGCTGAGCAGCTGCGCCTCCTCCGCCACGAAGGCGAAGTCCTCCAGCGCCAGCTTGCTCTTGCTGGCCGGGCGGGTGAAGACCGCCATGAGCTCGGCCTGGTCGCGGTACTCGCGCATAAGCACCGGCGGCAGCTTTTCGCTGACCTTCATCAGATCGGCCAGATCGGTGATGTTGTGCTCGGAGATCAGGTTGTCGACCAAGCCGATGCGCTCCAGGCGCGACCCCGTACGCAAGGCTTCACCGACGTCCTCGGCCCGCACGCCCGCCACTTCGGCGATGAGCGCATAAGCTTCGGAAGCATTGCTGACCTTGAATTCCACCAGCAAGCTGCGCAGCTCGCGCTGGTAGCGCGTCAGCGTGCCGTAGAGCAATAGGGCGCGCTCCGCCTGGTTGAGCTGCAGCAGGTGGGCCAGCGCATCGATGTTCTTCTCGACCAGGGTCGACTGCTTCTTCAGCCCCTGTCGCAACCAGTCGCCGGTGGCCCCGAGCACCAGCTGCAGGTCGCGCCGCTGGTGCTTGGCGTAGTCGTCCAGGTAATAAAAGAGGGTGCCCTCCTCGTAAGGACCGCGCCAATCGCCGTAACGCGCGAGGAACGTCTCCACGTCCAGCCCTTCGTGACCGAGCCAGGCCTCGTGGCCGCTGCAACGGCGCGCCAGGTAGCCCCGCAGACGCTCCAGCACGGGCAGGGGCCAGACCAGATGACGGCCCACCAGCTCGATCACGCCGTGCAGGTCCCTGCGCGCACTGAACACGCCGCCCATACGGCTGACCAGCGTGAGCACAAAGTGCGAGCACATGAGGTCGAGCACCGGCGCCTCCCGCAAACCGGGAGATACCAGCAGCGGACTGCCCGCCCGACCTGTTGACTGTCGCTTGACCATGCAACGTCCCCCATCGAGGTCCCGTGACGCGTTCACGATAGCGCAGAGCCACCCTTGCTGGGAAGCCCCGTCAGTGTGTACGGGCAGGGCTTGACGCCACAGGCGTCGGACGGCACCCTGCGCGGCTGCCCGCTCCGCCATGTAAAATCGGGCCAGTCACCCTGATCTGATAGGAATCCCCATGTCTCACGAGCCCCAGCAGTCGTCCGACCCCATCGAGAACATCGTGCACACGGCACCGGTGGTCATCCCCGTCCTCGGCGGTCTGATGATCTTTCTGCTCGCCTTCATCGCCGTCTTCATGGCCTGATCGCCCCGCAGCGCCGGCGTCTACACGCTGACGCTGCGCTGCCTCTCGAATCCCTGTTCTGGGGATTCTCCTTCCCCCACGCTGTGCTCGAAGAGGCCGCCGGGCTGGCTTATGCCGGTCTGGAGCGCCTGTCTGCGCCTGTCTCCACAATGCCGACGGGCTATCGGCCGGGCCGCATGAGTCTATGCATGTTTTGCATAGAGTTTGCCTGTAACCCGGCTGTAACCCGGGAGCGAATCCCTACAATGGCCCGCAACGGCGGCAGGCCCGGCCGCCCCAGAGTCATGAATGACAGGAGCCCTCGATGAACTCTCCCGTGATGCAAGGCATCCATCTCAACGCCCCCAGCCATGTCAAACACGCCCGCCTGCTGGCCTGGGTGGCTGACATGGCCGCCCTTTGCAAGCCCGACGCGATCTACTGGTGTGATGGCAGCGACGAGGAGTACCAGCGTCTGTGCGATCTGTTGGTGTCCGCCGGCACCTTCATCCGCCTCAGCGACACGAAGCGACCCAACAGCTTCCTGTGCCGCTCCGACGCCAGCGACGTGGCCCGTGTGGAAGACCGCACCTTCATCTGCTCGGCTCGCAAGGACGATGCTGGCCCGACCAACAACTGGATCGACCCGACCGAGATGCGCGCGCTCATGCAATACGGCCAGGCCGACGGCACGCCCGCGCTCTTCAACGGTTGCATGAAGGGCCGCACCATGTATGTCGTGCCCTTCTCCATGGGCCCGCTGGGCAGCGACATCGCCCACATTGGCGTCGAGCTGTCGGACAGCCCCTACGTCGCCGTGAACATGAAGCTCATGACCCGCATGGGCAAGGCCGTCTACGACGTGCTGGGCACCGACGGTGACTTCGTCCCCGCCATGCACACCGTGGGCGCACCCCTGCAGCCCGGCCAGAAGGACAGCAGCTGGCCCTGCAACCAGACCAAGTACATCGTGCATTACCCCGAGACCCGAGAGATCTGGTCCTACGGTTCGGGCTATGGGGGCAACGCCCTGCTGGGCAAGAAGTGCTTCGCGCTGCGCATCGCCTCCAACATGGGCCGCGACCAGGGCTGGCTGGCCGAACACATGCTGATCCTCGGCGTGACCAATCCCCAGGGCAAGAAGTACCACGTGGCCGCCGCCTTCCCCAGCGCCTGCGGCAAGACCAACTTCGCCATGCTGGTGCCGCCCACGGGCTTCGAGGGCTGGAAGGTCACGACCATCGGCGACGACATCGCCTGGGTCAAGCCGGGCAAGGATGGCCGCATGTACGCGATCAACCCGGAAGCCGGCTATTTCGGCGTGGCCCCGGGTACCAACTACAAGACCAACCCGAACTGCATGGAGTCGCTCAAGAGCGACGTGATCTACACCAACGTGGCTCTGACCGACGACGGCGACGTCTGGTGGGAAGGCATGGACGGCGAGCCGCCGGCCCACGCCATCGACTGGCAGGGCAAGGACTGGACGCCGCAGATCGCCAAGGAAACCGGCGCCAAGGCTGCGCACCCGAACTCGCGCTTCACCGTGGCCGCCACCAACAACCCGGCGCTCGACCCCGAGTGGGACAACCCCAAGGGCGTGCCCATCGATGCCTTCATCTTCGGTGGCCGCCGCTCCAACACCGTGCCGCTGGTGACCGAGGCCCGCAACTGGGTCGAGGGCGTCTACATGGCCGCCACCATGGGCTCCGAGACCACCGCCGCCATCATCGGCCAGCAGGGTGTGGTGCGTCGCGATCCCTTTGCCATGCTGCCCTTCACGGGCTACCACATGGGCGACTATTTCGCGCACTGGCTCAAGCTGGGCGAGAAGGTCGCGTCCCAGGGCGGACGTCTGCCCGCCATCTTCACGACCAACTGGTTCCGCAAGGACGAGAGCGGCAAGTTCATCTGGCCGGGCTATGGCGAGAACATGCGCGTGCTCAAGTGGATGATCGACCGCATCGAGGACGACGCCAAGGGCCAGGAGCACTTCTACGGTCTGTCACCGAACTACGAAGAGTTCAACTGGAAGGGCCTGGACTTCACGCCCGAACAGTTCAAGGCCGTGACCAGCATCGAGAAGCAGCAGTGGCTCGACGAGCTCAAGCTGCACGACAAACTGTTCGAGCAGATCGACGCGCGCCTTCCCAAGCAGCTGCGCGACACGCGTCAGCGCATCGAGAAGCTGCTGACCGCCTGAGCGACGTTCGCAGAAAAGCACAAGGGGGACCTCGGTCCCCCTTGTTGTTGATGCGCTGCGACGGACGCCTTACTGCTGGCCGGTTTGCGGGGGTGCCGGTACTCCTGCAGCCCCGGTCAGCACCATGCCCCGGCTGGCCCGCAGACCTGCCGGCTCCTGCAGGTGCAGCACCACCGCCTGGGGCTGCAGGCCCGGCGGCAGCTGGATCCGGCCGCTGGTCTTCACATAGCTGGCCACCCGCATCCGGAAGCTGCCACCGGTGGGCTGCCCTTCGGGCGGAAACGCCCACTGCTGCGGACGCCCGTCCTGCAGGCCGAAGAACAGGAACTCGTAACGCCCTTCGAAGACGCGCCCGCCGTTGGCCAGCTCAAATTCATAGAGCAGCTGCCCGGCACTGCTGCCGTCACGCATGACCCGCAGCGACTGCACCCGCAGGCCTTCGACCGAGCGGGCCGCCAGCAGGTCTTCGGTCGGACCGGCACCAGCGGCCGGCGCAGCCGCAGCCTCCTGCGGCTGCGCGGGCGCGGGCGCGGGCTCCGCAGGCGAAAGGGTCGCGGTCTGCGTACCCGCAGGCTGCAGCTGTTGGTAGCGCATGCCGGCATAGAAACTGGCGACGCAGAACAGCGACAGCAGCAGCGCTTTGAGCAGAAACTGCGCCCAGACCCTCCAGCGCGGGACGGGCTCGGTGATCACGATGCTCGGTGGCATCTGTGTGAACAGGGTTCGATTGAAGGGTGAAGGCACTCTGTGATGACTCTGTATCGCGTGCGGCGGCGACCGTTCTGGACAGACGCTGTGGCGCCGCACCACTGCACATAGGCCTATTGTCCTGCAGACTGGCCGGTTCGGGAAAGTCTGCGCAAAGAAAAAGCCACCGCAGGCGGTGGCTTTTAGGCATGAACGCAGCAGTGGCGCTTATTCGTTCCAGATGCGGCGGCTCAGTCGCTTCAGGCGAGCCGCGATCTCGGGGCGCAGCACGCGGGTCACGGGTTCGTTGACGCCGCCACCGTTACCACCGGTCGGTTCGTCGTCGCTGTCCTCGGCACGGCTGGCAGCGGCCTGGATATCAGCCATCACACGCGAGTCCTTGCGCGCCAGATCCCACAGACGCTCGTCGGCACGACGGCGCGCCACATTCTGGGACCAGCCGTCGAGACCGGTCATCACACGGGCCGCCAGGCCACGGGCCGTCGGAGCCAGCAGGGCCATGGCGCTGAAGCCGATCACCCACATCAGCAACCAGGCGGCCATCAGATGGCCGTCGGCCCAGGTCTCCATCAGCTGGTCGGCCAGCACCACCAGAGTGGCCACCATGGCAGCCAGCAGCACGCCTGCGAGACCGCGGGTCGCCGTCCAGCCCTTGCGCAGGCTGTCAGCGGCGGTGACCACACGCTCGAAACGCTCCACGCCGGGATGGCTGGTCGAATACTCAAGGTGGACGAAACTGTTGTTCATGGGAACCTCCAGAAGAAATGATTTGCTGCGATGGGATGGATGTTAGGGTTTTCACTAGTGTGATTCAACTTTATATTCTTGATATGTGATATTCACCATGGTGATATATTGGGTGCCATGACAGCACTGAACTTTCGCACCCTGGACCTGAACCTCCTGCGCGTCTTCAATGAAGTCATGACCGAGCGCAGCCTGACGAAGGCGGCACGCAAGCTGGCGCTTACACAGCCAGCGGTCAGCAATGCCTTGCGCCGCCTGCGCGAGGCATTGGACGATGAGCTCCTGCGCCGCAGCGGTCAGGGTCTGGAGCCGACGCCACGCGCTCTGGCCCTGTGGCCCACCGTTCAACTGGCCTTGCGCCAGCTGCAGGAAACCCTGGCGCCCGGCAGCTTCGTGCCCGCCGAGGCCAACACCACGTTTGTGCTGGCCATGGCCGATGCCACGGCCGCCGAACTCATCCCGGGCCTGGTCCAGGCCCTGGACCGCGAGGCGCCGGGCGTGACCATCCGCGTGGTGCCGCTGACCACGCGCGACCCACGCCGTCTTCTGGACGAGGAGGCCGCCGATCTGGCCATCGGCTATTTCCCGGCCGTGATGGCCGGCCTGACCGCCCAGGCGCAGGCTGGCGAGACCGTGCCCTTCGAGCACCAGCGCCTGTACCTGACCCGCTACGTCTGCGTGATGCGACGCGACCACCCGCTCGCTGGTGAAGAGCTCACGCTGGACCGCTACTGCGCCGCGCGCCATCTGCTCGTGAGCTTCTCGGGTCGGCCCTATGGCTTCATCGACGAGGCGCTGGCCGGCCTGGGCCGACAGCGGCAGATCGTGCTGACCGTCAACCAGTTCTTCACCGCCGGGCGCGTGGTGGCGGGCTCGGATCTGCTCACTGTGCTGCCACGCCACTTCGTCAGCGTCACCGGCATCGCCGACCAGCTGGTGCTGCGGGAGCTGCCCTTCGCTGTGCCGGCGGTGCACGTCGACGCCCTCTGGCATCGCCGCCTCCAGCACAGCGGCGCGCATGCATGGCTGCGTGAAGTGCTGTCGCGTCAGCCGCAACAGCGGGATAAGTAATACCCCTTCTTTTTGACCTCGGTCAATCGCTCCTACGATCGCGCCGATACACTCCGGTGTCACAGAGACAAGAAAGGACCTCTCCATGAAGATTCTTCTGGCCGTCGACGGCAGCGAATACACCAAGAAGATGCTGGCCTACCTGGCCACCCACGAAGGCCTGTTCGGCGCCGGCAACAGCTACACCATCCTGACAGTGCAGCCCGCCCTGCCCCCGCGGGCACGTGCCGCCGTGGGCAAGGAAGTCGTCGACAAGTACTACTCTGAAGAATCCGAAAAGGTGCTGGGCCCGGTGTCCAAGTTCCTGGCTCGCCACGGCATCGAAGCCAAGAGCAGCTGGAAAGTCGGCCATGCCGGCGAGACCATCGCCAAGTTTGCCGATTCGGGCAAGTACGACCTGCTGGTCATGGGCTCGCACGGCCACGGCGCCCTGGGCAACCTCGTGATGGGTTCGGTGGCCACGCAGGTCATCGCCCATTGCGGCGTGCCCGTGCTGCTGGTGCGCTGATCAGCGCACCTTGCCTTCAGCGGTCGTAGACGGCCGCTGCAGGCAGCCCGGCCAGAGCCCGAAAGGCGGGCCGGGCAAAGTAATACCCCTGGAACAATTCAACACCAAGGTCGCGTAGCGCGAGGTATTCCTCGCGCGTCTCCACGCCCTCGGCGATCACCCGCGTGCCCAGTTCGCGGCACAGTTTCATCATCGCGCCGACGATGGCGCGACGACGCGGATCCCGGTCCACGCCACGGATCAAGGCCATGTCCAGCTTCACCAGATCGGTGTCGATCTCCGCCAGCAGGTTCAGTCCGGCGTAACCCGCGCCGAAATCATCAAGCGCGGTGAGGAAACCCCGTTCCTTATAGTGCCGCACGATCTCGCGCACGTGGTCGAGATGGGTGATGTACTCGTTCTCCGTGAACTCGAAGATGATCTGGCGGATCGGGAAGCGGTAGGTTTCCGCCGCCTCGATCGTGGTGCGGATGCACAGCTCGGGGCGGTACACCGCGTTGGGCATGAAGTTGATGCTGATGAAGGAATCGACACCCAGGTCCGCGGCCTGCTGGATGGCCTTGACACGGCAGGCCTGGTCAAAGGCGTAGCGGTTGTCTTCGTTGACATGGCGGAACACCTCGCCAGCCGGCTCGCCCTGGGGACCGCGTGCAAGCGCCTCCTGGGCGTAGACCTTGCGCGTGGTGGCATCGATGATGGGCTGGAAGGCCATGGCGAAATCGAAGCCCAGACCGGCACCAGCCAGGCACTCGGCGCAGCCGATCTTGCGAAAACTCCTCTGCTCCAGCATCCTGTGCTCTCCTTTTCTTCATTTCAGCGGCGCATGGCCGGCCCCTGGCCACCATCGTCCGCACCGGCGAGCGTCATGCCCATCCAGTCCCGCAGATCCGTCCACATGCGCTGGATCTCCACATTGCGCGGCGTCAAGCGCGCACTCGGCAGTTCAATTGTTACCACAGGCATGCCCTTGTGCACACCCCCGTAATTACCCAGGGAACCTGGAAAGACACCGAGCTGGTCCAGGTAGAGGCGCCCCAGACGACGCGGTGGCGTCGTGGGGCCGTCGAAGTCGAGGATGCCATAGGGCGCGTGGATGCTGACGATGAGATTGGGACGAAAGCGCATCATCTCGTCGTGCAGGAAGCGCGTCTCAGGCTCGCTCAGCGGCTGGCGCCCCGGAAAGCGCCGCGGGTCCTTGCGCGTGCGCACCTCCCAGTAGTAGGTGGCATCGCGCTCCCAGTTGGGGGTGGGGAAATTGCGGTTGAGGTCCACGCCATTGGCATTGACGCGACGTGCGGGCTGGTCGAACAGGCCATCCGGGTTGAGCGCGGGGATGAAGCGCCAGTGCACCTGCTCGGGCTCGGTCTGCGCCAGGCGGATCCAGTGCAGCGCCACCGCGGCGGAGGACAGCTCGTCACCGTGCATGCCGCCAATCACCAGCACGCGCAGACGCGGCATCACGGGCCGAACGTCGCGCACGTAGATCGTGCGCCCGCGTACGCTGCGGCCCTCGCTCGCCTGCAGCTGGGCCGTCTGGCACAAAGCCCAGCTCACATTGGGCAGACGTGAAAAAAACTCACCACAGGTACGGTCGTTGGCGGCCCCATCCAGCGTGAACGTCAACGCCGCGACGCCGGCCACCAGGCTTTTCCAGAAACGCATCGGTCCATTCTATTGCGCAGCACGGCCGCCACGCGCCCCGATACCGTCATGGCCATACGTTTCATGTACATTGCCGGCATGTCCGTTTCCTCCCCGGAGCGCCGCGCCCAGGCGCCCAGCTTCACCCCCACCGAGTTCCGCGCCGCCCTGGGCATGTTTGCCACCGGGGTCACCATCGTCACCGCGCGCGCCGCCAACGGCAAGCTCGTGGGCCTGACGGCCAACTCCTTCAACTCCGTCTCGCTGTCGCCGCCGCTGGTGCTCTGGAGCCTGGCACGCGCCGCCGGCTCCATGGCCGTGTTCAGCGCCGGCTCGCACTACGCCATCAATGTGCTGGCGGCCGACCAACAGGAACTCGCGCAACGCTTCGCCGCCAAGGGCGTGGACCGCTGGGCCGGCGTGGCCCACAGCGCCGGTGTGGCCGGGGCCCCGCTGCTGGCCGGCGCTGCGGCCACCTTCGAGTGCTACAACCGCAGCCGCTACGACGAGGGCGACCACGTGATCTTCGTGGGTGAGGTCGAACGGTGCACGCACCGGCCCGAGGCCTCGCCCCTGCTCTTTCACGGCGGCAAGTTCTACACCGAACATCCGCTCTGATGTTGCGCACCCCTGGGCTCCGCTCCTTTCGTTCGCTGCGCCAGACGTGCCAACGCCAGAGGCGCGGGCTCTTCAGTCTGTCCGGGCCTGCGCAGGCAGGCACGGAGCCGCAGCCCTCAGCCCCTTGCAGGGAGCAACACCCGGGGCCCGGCGAAGCCGGATCCACGGTGTTCTCCGATCAAGCCCCTCCACTCACAACTTCTTTCAGCCGTTGGCGGCGATGAACCCCGCGATACGCAAAGACCAACTGGATGGCGTCGCCGCCAGCCTCCTGCTGGCCTGCTGCATGTTCTGGGGCTTCCAGCAGGTGCTGGTCAAGGCCACGCTGCCTGAGTTGCCGCCGATCTACCAGGCCGCGCTGCGCTTCGTGGGCGCCACGGTGCTGCTGATGCTCTGGTGCCGCTGGCGTGGTGTCGCGCTGTTCGCGCGCGATGGCACGCTGGCGCCGGGCCTGCTCGCCGGTGCGCTGTTCGCTGGGGAGTTCGCCTGCCTCTACATCGGCCTGCAGTACACGACCGCCTCCCGCCTCACGGTGTTTCTCTACACCTCACCGTTCTGGGTCGCGCTCATCCTGCCCCTGCTCGTGCGCGCTGAGCGGCTACGTGCCCTGCAATGGCTGGGCCTGGGGCTGGCCTTCATCGCCCTGGTGTTCGCCGTCCGTGAGAGCTTCGTCGCGCCGAACAGCGAAGGCCAGCTGCTGGGCGATCTGCTGGCCCTGTCGGCCGGCCTGGCGTGGGGCCTGACCACGGTGACCATCCGCGCCAGCCGCTTGAGCCGCTGCTCGGCCGAGAAGCTGCTGTTCTACCAGGTAGCGGTCAGCGCCCTGGTGCTACCCGGGCTTTCGCTGGCGCTGGGCGAGCGCTGGACGCTGCAGCTCAGTGCCTTTGGCCTCACGTCACTGCTGCTGCAGACCGTGGTGGGGGCCTTTGCCAGCTACCTGGTCTGGATGTGGATGCTGGGGCGCTACCCGGCCACGAAGATCTCGGCCTTTGCCTTCCTCACGCCGCTATTCGCCCTGCTCTTCGGTGCGCTCTGGCTGGGCGAACCGGTCACGCCCAGCCTGCTGGCCGCCCTGGCCCTGGTAGCGCTGGGCATCGTGCTGGTGAACCGCAAGCCGGGCTGAGCCGGCCTGCGCTGCACACACGGGTCAGATCTTGCCCGCCGCCTTGAGCCGGTCGATCGTGGCCTTCTCGGCCGCGTAGGTGCGCTCGGCGTAGGCCGTGTACTCGGCCGTGCTCATGTAGATGCTGGGCATGTAGAACTTGTCCAGCGTGTCCTGCACGCGCTGGTCTTCCAGCGTCTGGCGGAAGGCGTCGTGGATGACCTTGACCAGGGCCGGGTCCATGTTCTTCGGGCCGCCAATGCCGAAGGGCGATTCGGTCACCGTGTCCCAGCCGCTTTCCTTGACCGTGGGCACATCGGGGAAGGCCTTGTTGCGTTTGCTGCCCAGGGTGGCCAGCAGGTTCAAGGTACCGGCGCGCACATGCGGCGCGAATTCGGTGGTGCCGCTCATGAGCGGAATGTGCCCGCCGAGGATGGCCTGCAGGATCTCGGCCGAGCCCTTGTAGGGAATGTCCTGCAGCACGATGCCGGCCTTGGCCGCGAACTCCTCGATGGCCAGGTGCGGCGTCGTGCCCGTGCCCGTGTGGCCGTAGTTCACCTTGCCTGGATTGGCCTTCGCGTAGGCGACCATCTCCTTGAGCGTCTTGTAGGGCGCGTCGGGCCGGGCCGCCAGGCCGAAGGTGTAGCCCGTGAGGCAGACGATGTGGGTGATGTCCTTGACCGGATCGAAGGACGTCTTCTGCATGTGCGGGATGCGGTAGATGCCCAGGGGCAGCTGGGTCAGCGTGTAGCCGTCGGGCTTGGCCTGCACCATGGCGGCCGCGCCCAGCGTGCCGCCGGCGCCCGGCTTGTTCTCGACGATCACCGTCCCGCCGAGGGCACGGCCCGCGGCCTCGCCGAAGGCGCGCATCACGGCGTCGCTGCTGCCGCCCGTGGGCCAGGGCGCGATCAGGGTGATGGGGCGGTTGGGGTATTTGTCCTGGGCCAGGGCCCAGGGGCTGACCAGGGCGGGCGCGGCCGCGAGTGCGGCGCTGCGCGTGATGAGCTGGCGGCGGTTGAGGCGTGAGGTTCCCATGCTTGTCTCCTTGTAATGCAGTCTCATTGTGGGGCGCAGCGCAAGCCGGTGCTGTCACCTAGGTGGCGCGACGCGCTGTCGTTATAGTTCGTCCAGAGCCTCAGCCCCGAGTAGCCCCAGAGAGCCACAGGTCATGCCGCAGCGCAGCGAATTTCTGGATTTCGTCATCGGCCAGATGGCGGGGCTGGGGGTGATCACGGCGCGCGCCATGTTCGGCGGCCATGGCCTGTACTGCAACGGCCTCTTCATCGCCATCATCGCCGACGAACAGCTCTACTTCAAGGCCGATGCGCAGAGCCAGCCGCGCTTTGAAGCTGCCGGTCTGCAACGCTTCCAGTACCAGGCCCGCGGCAAGACCGTGCAGCTCATGTACTACGAAGCGCCGACCGAGGTCTACGACGACACCCGGGCCATGAGCGACTGGGGCCAGCTCGCGCTGGCCGCCGCCGTGCGGGCCCGGCGTCCGGCACGCAAGAAGAGCCACTGAAACTATGCGACGCTAGACGATGCCCGCGCTGCGCAGAGCGGCAATGCGCGCCGCGTCCAGCCCGAGCTCGGCCAGCACCTCGTCCGTGTGCTCGCCCAGCGTGGGTGCCGCACGGCGCAGCACCGGCGGCGTGGCACTCAGGCGCAGCGGGCTGGCCACGCTGCGGATCGCGGGCACGCCCTCGGCCGCCACGGCCGGCTCGGAACGCGGCTGCTCGATGGCCAGGGCACGCGAGCGCACCTGGGCATCGGCAAAGGCCTGGGCGATGTCGTTGATCGGCCCGCAGGGCACCGCCTTGTGCTCGAGCGCGTTGATCCACTCAGCTGTGGTGCGCGTGCGCGTGATGGCCATGAGCTGCGGCACCAGCTCTTCGCGGTGCGCCACGCGCTGCGGATTGGTGGCGTAACGCGCATCCTGCGCCAGCGCAGGATGCCCCGCCACCTCGCAGAAGCGCGCAAACTGCCCGTCGTTCCCGATGGCCAGCAGCATAGCGCCGTCTTTCGTGGGCATGTCCTGGTAGGGCACGAGGCTGGGGTGGCTGTTGCCCTGGCGCTGCGGCACCTGACCGGTGTTGAGAAAGCCGCCAGCCTGGTTGGCCAGGATGGCCATGCCCACGTCCAACAGGGACATGTCGATGTGCTGCCCCTCACCTGTGCGATGGCGCACTTCCAGTGCCGCGAGGATGGCCGTGGCCGCGTAGACACCGGTGAAAAGATCGGTCAGCGCTACGCCCACACGCTGCGGACCGCCGCCGGGCACCTCGTCCGGGCGGCCGGTGATACTCATCATGCCGCTCATGGCCTGCACCATAAGGTCATACCCCGCGCGCTCGGCGTAGGGGCCGTCCTGACCAAAACCGGTGACCGAGCAGTAGATGAGTTTCGGGTTGACCTGCTTCAGGCTTGCATAGTCCAGGCCGTAGTGCGCCAGCCCCCCGACCTTGAAGTTCTCCACCAGCACATCGCTCTGCTCCGCGAGCTGCCGGATCAGGGCCTGCCCCTCGGGCTTGGCGATATCCACCGTGATGGAGCGCTTGTTGCGGTTGGCGCAGGTGTAGTAGGCCGCGTGTTCCGTGTCATGTCCCTCGGCATCCTTGAGGAAGGGTGGCCCCCAGTGGCGCGTGTCGTCGCCGCTGCCCGGACGCTCGATCTTCACCACGTCAGCGCCCAGATCGGCCAGGATCTGTGTGCACCAGGGGCCCGCGAGCACGCGGGACAGGTCCAGCACCTTGATATGCGGGAGGGCGGCGGGTTTATTGCTCATACTGTCTTTTCGTTCATTCGTTGCGCTTGTCATCCTTGCCGCTGAGTTGGGGTTGGGGCGGCGGCCGATTTGGCAAAGCGCAGCGCCTATGAGGCCGCCGTCCCAAGCCCAACTCAGCCGCCCACCAAGTCTCGCAAACAGTGCGAACGGAAACTCAGTTCGCGAACGCCGAAATCCCCGTCTGGGCGCGACCGAGGATCAGCGCGTGGATGTCGTGCGTGCCCTCGTAGGTGTTCACGACTTCCAGGTTCACGAGGTGACGCGCCACGCCGAACTCGTCGCTGATGCCGTTGCCGCCCATCATGTCGCGCGCCAGGCGTGCAATGTCCAGGGCCTTGCCGCAGGAGTTGCGCTTGAGGATGGAGGTGATCTCCACCGCGGCCGTGCCCTCGTCCTTCATGCGACCGAGGCGCAGGCAGCCCTGCAGGCCCAGCGCGATCTCGGTCTGCATGTCGGCCAGCTTCTTCTGGATCAGCTGGTTGGCGGCCAGCGGGCGGCCGAACTGCTTGCGGTCCAGCACGTACTGACGCGCGCGGAACCAGCAGTCTTCGGCCGCGCCTAAAGCGCCCCAGGCGATGCCATAGCGCGCCGAGTTCAAACAGGTGAAGGGGCCCTTGAGCCCTTGGATCTCGGGGAAGGCGTTTTCCTCGGGGCAGAACACGTTGTCCATCACGATCTCACCGGTGATGGAAGCACGCAGGCCCACCTTGCCATGCACGGCTGGGGCGCTCAGGCCCTTCATGCCCTTTTCGAGGACAAAGCCGCGGATCGGGCCCACGGCGCCGCTCTCACTGACCTCCTTGGCCCAGACCACGAAGACGTCGGCGATCGGGCTGTTGGAGATCCACATCTTGTTGCCGGTCAGCTTGTAGCCACCGGCCGTCTTCTGCGCGCGCGTGATCATGGAATTGGGATCGGAACCATGGTCGGGCTCGGTCAGGCCGAAGCAGCCGATCCATTCGCCGGTGGCGAGCTTGGGCAAGAACTTCTGCTTCTGCGCCTCGCTGCCGAATTCGTAGATCGGCACCATGACCAGCGAGGACTGCACACTCATCATGGAACGGTAGCCCGAGTCGATGCGCTCGACCTCGCGGGCAATCAGGCCGTAGGCGACATAGTTCAGACCCGGGCCGCCGTATTGCTCCGGGATGGTCGGGCCCAGCAGGCCCAGGGCGCCCATCTCGCGGAAGATGGTCGGGTCGGTCTTCTCGTGACGGAAGGCTTCGAGCACGCGCGCGCCCAGGCGGTCCTGGCAGTAGGCGGCCGCAGCGTCACGCACCATGCGCTCGTCGTCGCTGAGCTGCTGGTCCAGCAGAAAGGGGTCATTCCATTGAAAAGCGGCCTTGGCCATGGTGGTGCTCCTGAAAACTTTGCGCATCGTACGCCCCGACCCCAAGACCCGCAAACGAGAATTTCGCACCAAGATATGATGAATCCTCATTTATTGAGGGCTGGCCTGTCCGCGAAGATAGTGGCCCGACCTCGTTTATTTGTGTAGCTTACGCACATCATGCGCCGCAAGATTCCCTCGCTCCAGGCCCTGGCCTGCTTCGATGCCGCCGCCCGGCACGAGAGCTACACACGCGCCGCGCAGGAGCTGGCGCTGACGCAAAGCGCGGTCTCGCGCCAGATCGGCGCGCTGGAGGACTACCTGGGCCTGGCCCTGTTCCGCCGCACACGTCATGGCGTGGCGCTCACGCCCGAAGGGGCCGACTACGCGCGCCAGATCGCGCCGCGCCTGCAGGCGCTGGAACGCGACACGCTGGACGCCATGTCGCGCCAGGGCACGGTCGGCAGCATTTCGCTGGCTGCTGTGCCCACCTTCGCCACGCGCTGGCTCGTGCCGCGCCTGCCTGCACTGGCCGCCGAGCACCCGGAGCTGCTGGTGCACATCGAGACGCGCACCCGCCCCTTTCTCTTCGCCGACACCAGCTTCGACGCCGCGCTTTACTCGGGCACGGCCGAGCAGGTGGCCAACTGGGCCGGCACACGCGCCGTGCGGCTGATCGAGGAAGAAGTGGTGCCCGTTTGCGCGCCGGCGCTGCTGGGCCCGCGCAAGCGTCTGCAACCGCGCGATCTGCCCGGCCTGCCCCTGCTGCAGCAGAGCACCCGCCCCGAGGCCTGGCGCCAATGGTTCGAGGCGATGGGGGTCGACGCGCCGTCTGCGCTGTCGGGCCCGCGCTACGAGCTCTACTCCATGACCGCTGCCGCGGCCGCGCAAGGTCTGGGGCTGGCCCTGGTGCCGCGCCTGCTGATCGAGCCCGAGCTGGCACGCGGCGAGCTCGTGGTGGCCTGCGCCAGGCCGCTCAAGAGCGGGCGCAGCTACTGGCTGGTGCTGCCTGAGCGCGGTGAGCCCCGGCCCGCGCTGGCCCGCTTTGCGGCCTGGCTGCAGCGCGCCGCAGCCTGAGTCTCAGGCTTCCTCGATGCGGTTGCGTCCGTTCTGCTTGGCCTGATAGAGCGCGCCGTCGGCGGCCGCGATGACTTCCTCGCGCGTGGCTTCGTCGGCAGGCACCCTCGTGTGCAGGCCGATGCTGACGGTCAGCGGCATCTGCTTGCCCGCCAGCGAGACCGCCTGCAGCTGCTCCACGGCGCGGCGCAGCTGTTCGGCCAGCTTGCGTGCACCGCCGATGCCTGTGTCCGGCAGCAGGGCGATGAATTCCTCACCGCCCCAGCGGCCCACGACGTCCTGGCCGCGCAGGCGCTCGATCAGGCAAGCCCCGATTTCGCGCAAGGCGACATCGCCCGACAGATGGCCGTGCGTGTCGTTGATGCGCTTGAAGTGATCGACGTCGATGAGCAGCAGCGTGAGCGCCGCCTGACGGCGCCCGTGCAGGGCCAACTGCTGGTCCAGCAGCCGCTGTACCGCGCGCCGGTTCGCCAGACCCGTGAGCTCGTCCTGCAGTGCCAAGGTGCGGTTGAGCGCATCCGTGCGCTCCTTCGTCATCATCACCAGGCCCAGGCCGACCAGCAGCAAGGTCAGCACGCCGGCCAACAGCACCGCGGTGTGCTCGGGCCGGGATTCCATCAGGTTGCCCAGCTGCGTGGTGCCGCTCGCCAGTGCGAGCAGACGTGCCAGCAAGGCCAGCAGGATGAGCAGCAGGCCCGCGAGCACGAAGTACTGGCCCCGACCCGACGTCTGACGCCGCCGGCTGAGCATCAGTTGCATGAGGAGCAGGACTTCGAGCGTGACGGCGCCGGTGGCCATGGCAGGCCGCAGGGGCTCTGGCGCCGGAACGAGCTGCATCAGACCCAGGGCCAGACCCATCAGGGCCACGGGGCTCCAGAGCAACAGGCGGCGCGGAGCACGCTGCTGGAACACGCACAGCCCCTCCCCGAACCAGGCAAAGCAAGCGACCAGCAGGGTGTTGCCCAGCACCACGGACCACCAGTTGTCGATCTGCCCACGCAGACCGAACAAGGCCATCGTCAGGACAATCATGCCCATGCCGGCGGCCCAGTGACGCATGGGGTCGCGCCGATCGCCCCGGACCATGAGCGCCATGCTCACGCCCAGGGCCGCCGCCATCAGCAGCATGACGACCAACAGCGTCGGGGTGTGCAAGGCCATGGATCCATTATTCCCATCGCATCTCGCGATGCCAAGCCGCGTCAGACCCGCTCGACGCGGTTGCGTCCCAGGCGCTTGGCCTGGTACATGGCCTGGTCGGCCGCGGCCAGCAGTTCGTCGCGCTGCGCGCCAGTGGGTCTCGGCTGCGCATGCAGGCCGATGCTCACCGTCAGCGGCAGGGGCTGGCCCTGCGGGTCCAGACAGCGGTGCTGCATCACGGCCAGACGCAGGTCCTCGGCCAGCACGGTGGCGCCGGCCGCATCGGTGTCGGGCAAAAGCACGATGAATTCCTCGCCACCCCAACGCCCGGCGATGTCCTGCGCGCGCAGGCGGCCGCGGATGCAGGTGGCCAGCTCGCGCAGCACCTGGTCACCGACCAGATGGCCATGGGTGTCGTTGACGCGCTTGAAGTGGTCCACGTCGACGATCAGCAGCGCCATGGGCCAGCCATGCCGCTCGGCCAGTGCGAGCTGCTGACCCAGCACCTCGAAGATGAAACGCCGGTTGTGCAAACCGGTCAGGTCGTCCTGCAGCGCCAGACGGCGGTTGCGTGCGTCGGCCTGCTCCTTGGTCATGAGCACCAGGCCCAGGCTGATGAGCATGAGGCACAGCGTGGCCAGCACGAAGGTGATGGCCTGGATCAGATTGGAGTCGGTGATGGAGCCCAGCCGCAGCCCCCCGGTGAAGGTCAGCAACACACGCCCGAGCATCATCACGATCAGCACGCCATAGGCCGCCACCACGAAGTACTGCCCGCGGCCCGGGGTCTCCCGCCGACGCTGCATGAGCACGTGCACGGTATAGGCCGCCTGCAGCGTGAACAGCAGCCCCACCACCACCACGCGCGCCTGGATCTGCTCCAGCAACATGGCCAGCAAGAGCGGCAGCAGCAGCACCGGCCCCCAGATCAGAAGGCGGCTGGGGACGCGCTGCTGGAACTGGAAGAGCCCCTCCAGGATCAGCGCGAAGTAGGCTGCGAGCAAGGTGTTGGCCAACAGCACCGAGGCCCAGTCCGGCACTTGACCGCGCAGGCCGTAGAGCGTGTAAGCCAGGGTGTGGATGGCCAGCGCCGCCGCCCACCAGAACAGGCCGTCGCGCCGTTCACGCGAGGACACCACCCCGAGGCTCAAGGCAAGCGTGGCCGTGACCAGCACGTTGATGAGCAGCAGGGTCGGGGTGTGGACCATGGTGCGCCGATTATCCGGCGGTCCTGCCGCGCTGTGTCAGTGCTGTGGGCCCCGCGTGGCGTATTGCCGTGCAAATTCCACGTACCAGCCCAGGCAGGCGGGGTTGGCCATGGCGTCGCGGTTGACCACCTTCTCCAGCGGCTGGCCCAGCAACAGCTTCTTGATCGGCAACTCCTGCTTCTTGCCGCTGAGGGTGCGCGGGATCTCAGCCACCCCCAGAATCTCGTTGGGCACGAAGCGCGGCGACAGCGCGGTCTTGATCGCGTCGCTGATCCGCGCCTTCATGGCCGCATCGAGCACGTGGCCCGGGCGCAGCACGACGAAGAGCGGCATATAGCTCTCGCGCCCAAGGTACTCCAGGTCCACCACCAGGGAATCCAGCACCTCGGGCAAGGCCTCCACCGCGCTGTAGAGCTCGCTGGTGCCCATGCGCAGGCCGTGGCGGTTGATGGTGGCGTCGCTGCGGCCGTAGATGATGCAGCCGCCCTGCGGCGTGATGCGCAGCCAGTCGCCATGGCGCCAGACCGGGCCGGCCTCGGGCCCCGTGTCGCCCCCTCCGGGCCGTCGCCCGTGGCCGGCCGGGTACATGTCGAAGTAGCTCGCGAGGTAGCGTTGGTGACCCTCGTCGTTCCAGAGGTAGAGCGGCATGCTGGGGATGGGCTGGGTGCAGACCAGCTCGCCCACCGCATCCGTCACGGGTTCGCCCTGCTCGTTCCAGGCCTCGACCGCGCAACCCAGCACGCGGCATTGCATCTCGCCCGGTACCTGCGGTAGCTCGCGGCAGCCGGCGATGAAGGCGCCCGCGAAATCGGTGCCACCGGAGATGTTGGACCACCAGATGTCCCCCGGCTGCTTCAGTGTGCCGCCGGCGTGCGGATTGACACGCCGCATCTGCGCGTTCGTCCAGCGCTGCACCTCCTCGCTCAGCGGCGAACCGGTGGAGCCCAGCGCCCGCACACGGCGCAGGTCGCCACACGGCTTCAGATCGACACCGGCCTTCATGCCGCTCGCAAAAAAAGCCGCCCCTGCGCCGAAGTAGGTGCTGCGCGTATCGGCCACAAAGCGCCAGAGCGTGGTCCAGTCCGGTGCCAGCTTGTTGCCCGCCGCGTCCACCGTGGCACCACCTGGGCTGCCGTCGTAGATGCAGACCGTGGTGCCCGTGAGCAGGCCGCCGAGCTGGCAGTTCCACATCACCCAGCCCGTGGAGCTGTACCAGTGGAAGCGCTCGCCCCAGCTGTTGGGCGCGTAGCTGCAACCGATGTCGGTGTTCAGCGTGAAGGCCAGGGCCACCAGCAGGATCCCGCCGTGCCCGTGCACGATGGGCTTGGGCAGGCCCGTGGTGCCACTCGAATAGACCACCCAGAGCGGGTGGTCGAAGGGCACGCTCAGGGGCTTGAACGCCGCGGTGCGCGCATCGTCGCGCGCCACCGCCTCGGCCCAGGCGGCCACGCTCACGCCCGCGCGCACGGACGTAGCCGGCCGTTGCAGCAAGGGCAGCAGCACCAGGTGCTGCACCGAGGACAGGGCCGCGCAGAGTTCGGCCACGGCCTCGCGCCGGTCGGTGTCACGCCCGCCGTAGCGCACGCCATTGCAGGCGATCAGGGCCTTGGGCTCGATCTGACGGAAGCGGTCCAGCACCGCGGCCGTGCCCATGTCGGGCGCGCAGATGCTCCAGATGGCGCCGAGGCTGGCCACGGCCAGGAAGGCCACCATGGCCTCGGGCACATTGGGCAGATAGGCCACGACACGGTCACCCTTGCCCACCCCTTGGGCCTGCAGGTGCAGGGCCAGTGCGGCCACCTGGCGCTGCAGCTCGGGCCAGGCCAGTTCACGCGCCGGCGCGCCGGCGGCGAGGCTGCGTTCGTCATGGCTCACGATGGCCGGAAAGCCGGCCGCGTGTGCGGGCTGCGCATGCCGCAGCACCTGCTGCGCATAGTTGAGCTGGGCGCCCGGAAACCAGCGTGCGCCCGGCATGCGGTTGTCGGCCAGCACGGCGCTGTGCGGCGTGGGCGAATAGACGCCATAGCAATCCCAGATGCTCTGCCAGTAGGCGTCGAGATCGGTGACCGACCAGCGCCAGAGCGCGTCGTAGTCCGGAAAGTCCAGGCCGCGCTGTGTGCGCAGCCAGTCGCGGTAGAGGCGAACCTGCGGAATGTAGGGGGGATGGCTCATGTCTCCTGCCTTGCCTTGCTTTCTTTCATTTCACTCTAGCACCGCCCCCTGTCCGTAGGACTCCGTACCGACGGACTTGACATTTCGCACAATCGTGCTAAATTTGCAGCCATGACGCCCGACACCAAGACCACCAAGAGCGAACTGACCCGTGCCGCCATCATCGGCGCAGGCATGGACCTGGTCGCGGCCGAAGGGCTGGAGGCGCTGACGCTGCAGGCCGTGGCCGACCGCGTGGGCCTGTCCAAGAGCGGCGTTTTCTCGCGCGTGGGTTCGCGCGAGACCCTGCAGAAAGTGGTGATCGAGGAGTTCGGGCGCCGCTTCCTGGCCGAAGTCTTCGTGCCCGCCATGCAGCAGCCCAAGGGCCTGCCGCGGCTGGACGCCATCGTCGAGCGCTGGCTTGCCAGGCTGGCGCGGACCGAGCCGCACAACAGCTGCATCTACAGCGCCGGCGCCTTCGAGCTCGACGACCGCGAAGGCGAGCTGCGGGATTTCCTGCTGCAGGAGGTCACCCGCTGGCGCGCGGCCCTGCGCCGCACGGTGCTGCAATCGATCGAGGCCGGCCATCTGCGTGCCGACACGGTGCCGGAACAGCTGGTCGGCGAGATCTACGGTCTGGCCATCGGCCTGCTGCACGACACGCGCTTTCTGCGCGATCCTTCCGCCCCCGCGCGCACGGCTGCCAGCTGGCAGCGCCTGCGGGCGAGCTACCTGGCCTGAACCTGCACCATGCCTGCCACCTTGCGTTTTTCTTCCCCCAAATTTCGCACAGTTGTGCGAAGAAAGGAGCCATCATGTGGATGATCTTGACCGGCCTGGCCGTCTACCTGCTGCTGCGCGGCGTGCTCGCCGCCTTCGAGTCGCTGCGCAACATCCCGCGCAGCAACCGTGACTGGATCTTTTTCTGAAGGGGCGCACCATGTCCTCCAGCCCCCCGACACCGGCCGCGAACTACTACGGCCAGGGCCCCGTCATGCGTCTGGCCCGCCTGAGTCTGGGCCTGACCCAGCAGCTCTGGCCTGGTCTGGCCGTGCGCGCGGCCCTGCGCCTCTTCGGCACCCCGCTGCCGCCACGCTGGCTGCGCCGCGCCCGGCCCTGGCCCGCGCACTGGACGCATGAGCGCTGGCCCTTCGAGCGCGCCGGCCTCACGCTCTACCGCGACAGCCACGCCGACACACGCGCGCCAGCCGTGCTGCTGGTGCATGGCTGGGGCGGCCACGCAGGGCAGATGCTGCCCCTGGCCCAAGCCCTGGCTGATGCCGGCCTGCAGGTGCTGCTGCTGGAGATGCCAGCACACGGGCGCAGCGCAGGCCGCACCAGCAACCTGCCGCAGTTCGCCCGCGCGCTGGAGTACACCGCCGCGCGTCTGCACGCGCAGGGCCTGAGCCTGCAGGCTGTGGTTGCGCATTCGCTGGGTGCCAACGCCGCCGCCTATGCCGCCAGCCGCGGGCTGGCGCTGCAGCGTCTCGTGCTGCTGGCGCCGCCGGCCTCGCCCTACGAGTACACGCGCCTGTTCGCACGTCTGTTCGGCCTGAACGAGCGCACGCGCGGCGCCATGCAGCAGCGCATCGAAGCACGCGAGGCCATCCTCATGCCGCAGTTCGAGCCGCCGGCTGTGGGGCCGCGCATCGGCGTGCCCACGCTGGTGCTGCACGACCGCGGGGACCGCATCAACGCCCACGCCGACGGCCAGGCCTACGCCCACGCCATCGCCGGGGCGCGGCTCGTCAGCACCGAAGGCCTGGGCCACATGAAACTGCTGCAGGATGCGGCCGTGCTGGCCGAGGTCACGCGCTTCGTGGCACGGCCGCTGCGCTGAGGTTGTCGGCCAAATAGCGCCCGAAGTCCTCGGCGCTCATGGGCTTGCCAAAGTGGTAGCCCTGCAGCAGGGTCACGCCCTGGCTGGTGAGCACCTGCGCGATGTCCTCCGCCTCCACGCCCTCGGCCACGGTCTGCAGGCCGAAGGCGGAAGATATCTTGACCACCGCCTGGATCAGCTGGCTGCCCTGCTCGGTCTGCGCGCGGCGCACGAAGGACACGTCGATCTTGATCTTGCTCGCCGGCATGTCGTGCAGCTGCGAGAGCGAGGAGTAGCCGGTGCCGAAGTCGTCGATGGCGATGCCGAAGCCGGCTTCCGACAGCTCGGCCAGGCGCCGCTCGGTGTGCTCGGCATCCTCCATGGCCACGCTCTCGGTGATCTCCAGGTCCACGACCGAGACGGGAATCGCGAGGCGGTCCAGGTCCTCCAGCAGGTCGGCCGTGAAGGTCGGCGTGAAGAGCTGGCGGCGCGAGACGTTGACCGAGATGCGCATATCCAGCCCGCGCTCACGCCAGCGGTGCAGGTTCTCGATGGCCTGCTTCCATACCTGCTGGCCCATCTCGCGGATCAGACCCAGGTTCTCGGCCATGGGCACGAAGGTGGCGGGCGAGACCCAGCCATAGGTCTCGTCCTGCCAGCGCGCCAGCGCCTCGCAGCTGACGACGCGGCGTGTCTTCGCGTCCACGATGGGCTGGAACCAGGTGCGGATACGGCCCTCGCGGATGGCGGTGGCCAGACGGTTCTGGATGTAGAGCGCCTTGCGGTCCTCCTCACGCTGGGCAATCTCGGCGAAGAAGCGCACGGTGTTGCGGCCCTGCTGCTTGGCCGCGAACATGGCGCGGTCGGCCTGGGACAGCAGGGTCTCGACATTCTTGGCGTCGGCCGGGTAGAGCGCCACGCCCATGCTGAAGGTGGCGTTGAATTCAGTCTCGCCGAGCCGGATGGGTGACTGGCAGACCGCGGCCAGCTTGGCAATGGCATCCTCGGCGTCGGCCTGGCTGCTCAGGTCGGGTAGCAGCACCACAAACTCGTCACCGCCCCAGCGCGCCAGCGTGTCGCCGGCGCGCAGGCAGTGGCGCATGGCCGTGGCCAGCGCCACCAGCAGCTCGTCGCCGGTCTTGTGGCCGAACTGGTCGTTGACATGCTTGAAGTGGTCCAGGTCCAGAAAGCCCAAGGCCACGGTCAGACCGTTGCGCTCGGCGCTGCGCAGCGCCATCTTGCAGCGGTCTTCGAGCAGCACGCGGTTGGGCAGGCCCGTGAGCGCGTCGTGCAGGGCCATGTGGGTCACGTGCTTTTCGAGCTGGTAGCTCTGCGTAATGTCGCGCAGCACGCCGCGCACGCTGCCGCCGCGGCGCGTGCCGCTGATGAAGCGGTACTCGATCCACAGCTCCTTGGCATCGAGGCGGCGCAGGCGCAGGCGCCCGCTCAGGCTGTTCTTCTCACCCTCGGCCAGCTGCAGAAACTGGTGCCGCAGGTTCTCCACGTCCTCCAGGTGGATGTGGTCGAAGATCAGCGCGTCGGACTGCAGCTCGAAGCCCGCCAGCCGGGCCCAGCCCGGGCTCGCGCGCAGGTAGCGTCCATCGGGCGCGAGCTCCACCACGCCCTCTTCCAGCATGTCCAGGGTCTGCAGGTGGGCAAAGTGTTCCTCGTTGTACTGCAGCACACTCTGCATCAGGGTACGGCTGGCCACGGCCACCTCGCCGATCTCGTCCGGCTCGGTCTGGGCCAGGGCCAGGGCCTGCTCCACGGCGGGGCTCAGCACGTGCTGGTGCGCGAACTGCGCGTTGGCGCTGCGCAGCCGGGCCACGCGCTGGGCCAGGCGGCTGGCCCAGCGTCCCAGCACCAGCCAGAGCACCGCCGCCAGCACCGCCATCAGCGTGAAGCTGCCCGCCAGCACCAGCAGGGGTGACAGCACCCGCACCACCCTCTGCTGCAGCACGAAGACCGGCCCCCCGTCTTCGAACAGCGGTACCACGCGCTGCTCGTAACGCTGCCCGCGCTCGTCGTCGATGGGGCCGTTGTACTCGACCTCGAGCCGGCGCTCGTAGTCCGGCACCCCACCCGAGCCCGCGAGCACGCGCCCTTCATGGACCAGGTAGAGGTGGGTGTCCTGGTTGCCGAGCTGGCGCAACACGCCGTTGTCCACGGGCTGCAGCAGCACCAGCCGGCCATTGCCCGGGCGACCCAGCCACAGCGGCACGGCGACAAGGCTGTAGAGGCTGCGCCGCTCCTCGCTGTAGAACCATCGCGGCACCGCAGCGTCCTCGACCAGCCGACGCTGCAAGGCCTCGCTCTCGGACCCGTAGCCGAACACGGGGCGTCCCTGCGGGTCGAGCACGACGCCGGAGGGAAACTGGTCCAGCTTGCCTTCGAGCGCGGCGAAATAGGCACGCAGACGCGGCCAGTTGCCTTGCGGGTCCTGCGGCACGAAAACCCGCATGAAGTCGATCTGCGCCTTGACCTCGTCCGCGTTGCGCAGCCAGTAATCCTGCAAGGCCTCGTAACGTCGCGTCAGGTATTGCGCCGCCTCGTCGGCACTGCGCCGCTGGGCCTGCTGCGCCAGGGTCTGGTAGCCCAGCAGGGCCAGCAGACTGCCGCTGCAGGTGACCAGCAGGAAGACCAGGGCGAAACGCACGACCAGCTGACGCTGCAGGCTGTAGCGGGTCAGGCCGTGCCAGGAGGAGCTGCGACCCGACGTGGGCTCGAATGAACTCGGCGGCGACATCGTCGGTGCGTGCCCTCAGGAAGCGCGACCGGCCCAGCGCGCGTCGATGACGCTGTCGAGCCGAAATCCCTGGGTCTTCATCGCCGGCTCGGTAACGTACAGGAAGCGCTGGACTGCCGCGAGCTGATCGTCGGCGAAACGGCCATCGGGGGTGTAGATGTTCTTGCGCCGACGCAACACCTCGAGCAGGGCCTGCCGCTCCTCGCCGGCACGCGGCGCCAGTGCGTCCACCATCTGCTCGGCGCTGTGCCCCGCGATCCAGGCCAGGCTGCGCTGGACGGTGCGCACCACCCGCCCGACGAGCTGGGGCCGTTCGTTGAGCACATCCTCACGCGTGCCCAGCACCGCGTTGAGGAACAAGCCGCCCAGCAGACGGCGTGTGGCCTCCGGGTCGTGGTAGTCGGCCAGCACGAAAGCCACCTTCTCCCGGGCCAGCCGAGTGGCAAAGGGCTCGTCCGCCACCACGGCATCGACCGCGCGCGAGGCCAGGGCGGCGTGCTGGCTGTCGTAGGACTGGCCGGCGGATACATAGTTGACCTGGTCCGGGGCCACGCCCGCGAGGCCCAGCAGGTACTCGGCGAAGAGCTGGGAGGTGGAGCGTCCGCCGGGCACATGTCCCTTGACACCCACGACCCGCCCGCGCAGATCGGCAATCTGGCGCACCTGGCTGCGCAGGTCGCTGCGCACGAGCAGGGTGTAGGCAGGCACCCGCGTCATGCCGACGATGCATTGAACAGGCTTGCCACTGTGCTTTTGCAGCGCCAGCGCAGACAGTCCGGAGCAGGCGAAGTCGCAATTGCGCTCCAGCATGGAGCGGATGGCTTGCGGGCCACCGCCCACGTAGAGGATATCGAAGGACAGCCCCTCGGCGCGGTCGGCCCCGATGCGCGAGGCCAGGGGCAGCGGCAAGGTCAGCAGATTGCCGGGCCCGGGCACGGCCAGGGTGACGCGCTGCACGGCATCGGCCGCGGCAGGCAGCGAACAGGACCAGGCGGCGGCCCAGCCCCCGGCCTGCACGAGAAACCGCCTGCGTCCGTCCATGTCCGCACCCCCGTCGATGACTTGGCGTCCAGATTAACCGAATTCCACGCTGTACGTGTCCTGATCGCGGTCGGCGCCGCAGGGATCGCGTGAAAACCTGCAGGCTCAGGGGTCGGGGCTCTCCGCCGGCGCCGCCCCCAGGCGTTGCAGGATATGCCGCCAGTGGCGCGGCTCCACCGGCGTGATGGACAGGCGGTTGCCCTTTTGCAGCACCCGCAGTTCGGCCAGCGCGGGGTCTGCGCGCAGCTCGGGCAGGGTCAGGTTGCGCGTCTTGCGCAGCACCTGCACGTCCACCAGCAGCCAGCGCGGCGCCTCGGGTTTGGACGCCGCGTCGTAGTAGGGCGAGGCCGGGTCGAACTGCGTCGGATCGGGGTAGGCCGTGGACACCACTTGGGCGATGCCCACCACGCCCGGCTCGGCGCAGCTCGAGTGGTAGAACAGCACGCCGTCGCCCACACGCATGGCGTCGCGCATGAAGTTGCGCGCCTGGTAGTTGCGCACACCGGTCCAGGCCACGGTGGCGCGCGGTGCGGCCAGGGCATCGTCCACCGAGACCTCGTCCGGTTCGGACTTCATGAGCCAGTAGTTGCGCATGGCCGGGCGTCGGAGCGCCGTTACTGCGTGCCGAAGATGCGGTCACCCGCATCGCCCAGGCCTGGGAGGATGTAGCCGTGGTCGTTGAGCTCGCGGTCGATGGCGGCGGTGTAGATGGGCACGTCCGGGTGCTCCTTGTACATGGTCATCACGCCTTCGGGGCAGGTCAGCAGGCACAGGAACTTGATGGACTTGGGATTGCACTGCTTCAGACGCGCCACGGCAGCGGCGGCCGAGTTGCCCGTGGCCAGCATGGGGTCGACCACGATCACATCGCGCTCCTCCATGGTCTTGGGCATCTTGAAGTAGTACTCCACGGCCTGCAGCGTCTTGGGGTCGCGGTACAGCCCGATGTGGCCCACGCGCGCACCGGGCACCACGGAGAGCATGCCGTCGAGGATGCCGTTGCCCGCACGCAGGATGCTGGCGAAGACCAGCTTCTTGCCGTCGATGACCTTGCTCGTCATCGTTTCCAGCGGCGTGTCGATCTGCACTTCCTGCATGGGCAGGTCGCGGCAGACCTCGTAGACCATGAGGCTGGCGAGTTCGTTGAGCAGGCGGCGGAAGCTGCTGGTGCTGGCCTCCTTCTTGCGCATCAGGGTCAGCTTGTGCTGCACCAGGGGATGGTCGATCAGGTGCACGTGGGCGCGGGCCGCCGGGTCGAGGGTGATCATGTTCGGGAATCCTGCCAGAGGTTGAAAAACAACGCGAATCTTGCCGTATTTTGCGCCCGCCCCCGTCCGCGCTGGACGGCGTGTCCGCGCCCACTTAGCATCGCGGCACCCCCGTTTTCAAGGAGCCCCCGAATGAGTCTGTTTCAATGGACCGAGAAGAACGCCAGCGTACTGCAGCAAGGCGGCGTGATCGCCCCCGATGAACGCCTGCCCTGGCCGCAGACCGCCGTCATGGGCGTGCAGCACGTGATCGCCATGTTCGGCGCCACCGTGCTGGCCCCCATCCTCATGGGATTCGATCCCAACATCGCCATCCTGATGAGCGGCATCGGCACGCTGATCTTCTTCTTCATCACCGGCGGCAAGGTGCCCAGCTACCTGGGTTCGAGCTTTGCCTTCATCGGTGTGGTCATCGCGGCCACGGCCTATGCCGGCAAGGGCGCCAATGCCAACATCGGTGTGGCCCTGGGCGGCATCATCGCCTGCGGCGTGGTCTACACGATCATCGGCGTGATCGTGCAGGCCATCGGCACGGGCTGGATCGAGCGCTTCATGCCGCCGGTGGTCACCGGCGCCGTGGTGGCCGTGATCGGCCTGAACCTCGCGGGCATCCCGGTCAAGAACATGGCGGCCAGCAACTTCGATTCCTGGATGCAGCTCGTGACCTTCGTCAGCGTGGGCCTGGTGGCCGTGCTGACCCGGGGCATGGTGCAGCGCCTGCTGATTCTCGTGGGCCTGATCGTCGCCTCCATCCTCTACGCCATCCTCACCAACGGCTTCGGCCTGGGCAAGCCCATGGACCTGAGCGGCATCATGAACGCCGCCTGGTTTGGCCTGCCCAACTTCGCCGCGCCTGTGTTCGAGGCCAACGCCATGCTGCTGATCGCCCCCGTGGCCATCATCCTGGTGGCCGAGAACCTGGGCCACATCAAGGCCGTCACGGCCATGACCGGCAAGAACCTGGACCAGTACATGGGCAAGGCCTTCATCGGTGACGGCGTGGCCACCATGGTCAGCGGCTCGGCCGGCGGCACGGGTGTGACCACCTACGCCGAGAACATTGGCGTCATGGCCGCGACCAAGATCTACTCCACCGCCATCTTCGTGGTGGCCGCGGTCATCGCCGTGCTGCTGGGCTTTTCCCCCAAGTTCGGCGCCGTGATCCAGGCCATCCCCCTGCCCGTCATGGGCGGTGTCTCCATCGTGGTCTTCGGCCTGATCGCCATTGCCGGCGCCAAGATCTGGGTCGACAATAAGGTGGACTTCAGCGAGAACAAGAACCTCATCGTCGCCGCCATCACCCTGGTGCTGGGCACGGGTGACTTCACGCTCAAGTTCGGCCAGTTCGCTCTCGGCGGCATCGGGACCGCCACCTTCGGCGCCATCCTGCTCTACGCCCTGCTCAACCGCAAGCGCTGAGCGACGCTCGCCCCCGGATCACAGCCCGCCCGACGGCGGGCTTTTTCATTCCCGCTCGCAGCGTCCTTGCGCCTGGGCCAGCCCCCGGAAATCGCTCTGCCATCCCAGCGCGGCCGTGTCGAATGCGATGCGCTCGTTGTCCAGCGCGGTGCGGATCACGGTGCCGTCGACCGCGAAGCTGTGCACCGGCACGCCGTCGATGCGCACGGCCTGCACCCGACGCAGGTCATGCGCGATCTCCACGCTGCGCACCCAGGTGCTGCGCGCTGGCATGTAGACCGCCTCGCAGCGGTAACGGGCCGTGGCCGCCAGCGCGGGCGCGGCGGTCAGCAGCAGCGCGAGCACCAGCCCCGGGCGCTCAGCCCCGCTGCATCCGCTCGCTCTTCCAGTAGACATCGTCACCGCCGTTCATGCGGTTGAGCACGCGCGCCAGCACGAACATCAGGTCCGAGAGGCGGTTGAGGTATTGGCGCGGCGCGTCCTTGATGGCCTCCTCGTTGCCCAGAGCCACGAGGGCGCGTTCAGCGCGGCGCGCCACCGTGCGGCAGACATGGGCCTGGGACGCGGCGCGCGAACCCGCGGGCAGGATGAATTCCTGCAGGCGCGGCAGCTGCTCGTTGTGGGTGGCCAGCGCCTGGTCCAGCGCCAGCACGGCCTCGGGCTTGAGCAGCTCGTAGCCGGGGATGGACAGCTCGCCGCCCAGATTGAAGAGCTGGTGCTGGATCTCCACCAGCAGCGTACGCACGTCGGCGGGCAGTTCTTCGCAGAGCAGCAGGCCGATGTGGGAGTTGAGCTCGTCCACTTCGCCCATGGCGTGCACGCGCAGGCTGTTCTTGGAGACGCGCTGGTTGTCACCCAGGCCCGTCGTGCCCTGGTCCCCGGTACGGGTGGCGATCTGTGTCAGGCGATTTCCCATCTTGGCAACCTTGGAAGAGAATGAGGGCTCAGGCGCCCGGGCCACTCCCGGGCGCACAATCAGGCCATTATTCCCCACCCTGTCGTGCGCATGGTTGCACGACCCGGAGACGACCATGAACGCACCCTCGTCCACCGCCCAGCTGCAGCCCGAGGCCCACCAGCGCGCCGTGCCCGCCGCCCTGATCGAAGCCCTGAAGGCCCGCTTCGGCGAACGCTGCTCCACGGCTCTGGCCGTGCGCGAGCAGCACGGCCGCGACGAATCGGCCTACACCACCGTGCCCCCGCCGGCCGCCGTGGTGTTTGCCGAGGGCACGGCCGAGGTGGCCGAGGCCGTGAGGCTGGCCAGCCAGCACGCCGTGCCCGTGATTCCCTATGGCGTGGGCTCCTCGCTCGAAGGCCATCTGCTGGCCATCGAGGGCGGCATCAGCGTGGACGTGAGCCGCATGAACAAGATCCTGTCCGTCAATGCCGAAGACCTGACCGTCACCGTGCAGCCCGGCGTGACGCGCAAGCAGCTCAACGACGAGATCAAGAGCACGGGCCTCTTTTTCCCCATCGACCCGGGTGCCGACGCCAGCCTGGGCGGCATGTGCGCCACGCGTGCTTCCGGCACCAACGCCGTGCGCTACGGCACCATGCGCGAGAACGTGCTGGCGCTCGAGGTGGTCACGGCCAGCGGCGAGGTGATCCGCACCGGCACCCGCGCCAAGAAAAGCAGCGCGGGCTACGACCTCACCCGCCTCTTCGTGGGGAGCGAGGGCACGCTGGGCGTGATGACCGAGATCACGCTCAAGCTCTACCCCCTGCCCGAGGCGATCTCGGCTGCGGTCTGCTCGTTTCCCTCGATCGAGGCCGCAGTGCGCACCACCATCCAGATCATCCAGATGGGCGTCCCGATCGCGCGCGTGGAGCTGATCGACGCCAACACCGTGCGTGCCGTCAACGCCCATTCCAAGCTCAGCCTGCGCGAGGAAGCCATGCTGCTCATGGAGTTCCACGGCTCGCCCGCCGGCGTACAGGAGCAGGCCGAAACCGTGCAGGAGATCGCCGCCGAGTTCGGCGGCCAGGCCTTCGAATGGGCCAGCACGCCCGAGGAGCGCACCCGCCTGTGGAACGCGCGCCACATGGCCTACTTCGCGGGCCTGCAGTCGCGCCCGGGCTGCCGAGCCATCACCACCGACGCCTGCGTGCCCATCTCGCAGCTCGCCACCGCCGTGGTCGAGAGCGTGGCGGAGGTCGAGGCCAGCGGCATCCCCTACTTCATGGTCGGCCACGTGGGCGACGGCAACTTCCACATGGGCTACCTGATCGACCCCGACAGCGCCAGCGAACGCGCCCAGGCCGAGCAACTCAACCACCAGCTGGTGCAGCGCGCGCTGCGACTGGGCGGCACCTGCACCGGCGAGCACGGCGTGGGCCTGCACAAGATGGGTTTTCTGGTCGACGAGGCCGGCGTAGGCGCCGTGGAGATGATGCGCACCATCAAGCGCGCGCTCGATCCGCAGAACATCATGAACCCGGGCAAGATCTTTTCGCTATAAACAGGCCTGCATGAACCAAGCCCCGGCCTCTGCCCGTCTCGCCGCCCGCGGCCCGCGCCAGGCCGTGACCGTGGTACTGGTCTACGCCTGCTTTGCCGCGCTCTGGATCCTGCTGTCGGACCGGGTGGTGGACTGGCTGTTCAAGGAACCGGCACTGATCCTGCTGGTCAGCACCGTCAAGGGCTGGGTCTTCGTGGCGGTCACCTCGGCGCTGCTGTTCTTCATGCTGCGCGGGCAGCCCGGGGGGGTGGAGCCCGTGGGCGATCCGCTGGCACCGCGGCGCCGGCCGCTGGCGGTCTTCGCGCTGCTGGCCGCGGCCATCACCGTGCTCGTGGCCCTGGCCGTGTGGAACAGCCTGCGTGAAGAGAAGGAGAAGGCCTATGCCCAGCTGCTGGCCATCTCCGAATCCAAGTCGCGCGAGATCTGGACCTGGCACCAGGAACGGCTGAGCGATGCCGCCTGGGCGCAGCGCTCCGTCTACCTGCGCCAGCAGTGGCTGCTCTGGCGTGAGCGTGGCGACACGGCCGCCGGTCTGCGCGTGCAGCAGTTCCTGGCCGCCTTCGTCAAGGACTCGCGCGCAGTCTTTCCGCACGTCGAGATCGTCGACGCCCAGGGTCGCCGCAGCTTTGACAGCAACGAACCCGACCGCCTGCTGAGCCGCCCTGACGACACCCCTTACACCGAGCCCACCCTGCATCTGGAGGTGCTGCGTGCGCTGACCCTGGTCGAACCGCGCCGCGCCGGCCCCTGGCGCGATGGCCAGGGCCGCCTACGGCTGGCTTTTGTCGCCCCGCTGGCCAGCGACAGCGCACATCCGGCGGCGCTGGTGCTGCACGTGGACCCGCCCGACTACCTGCACCCGGCCTTGACCGACTGGCCGTTGCCGCAGAAAAGCGCCGAGGCCTTCCTCTTCCGCCAGGACAACGACCGCGTCCTCTTCCTCAGCGACCTGCGCCACGAACGCGAGGCCGCCGTGCGCAAGAGCCTGCCCATGGACGCGCCGCAGCTCGCCGCGCGCGCGCTGCGCAACGAGGTGCCGGCGGGCCAGCTGATCGAGGGCGTGGACTACCGCGGCGTTCCTTCGTACGCCGTGGTACAGCGCATCGGCGACACCGAGTGGTGGCTCATCAGCAAACAGGACCGCGCCGAGCTGCTGGGCAACGCGCTGGTGCGCAGCACCTGGATGGTGCTGGCCGGCGCCCTGGCCCTGATGGCCCTGGGCGGCGCGCTCTACCTGCACGACGAACGCCAGCGCCGCCTGCGCTCGCTGCGCGACCTGGAAGAGCTGCGCCGCGTCGAGAAGACGCTGAGCGAGAGCGAGGCCCAGTACCGCCTGCTGGCCGAGAACAGCAGCGACGTGGTCTGGCTCTACGACTTCGAGCGCGACCGTTTCGTCTACGCCAGCCCCTCGGTGGAGAAGCTCTTCGGCTACACGCCGGCCGAGGTCACGCAGCTTGGCTTCAACGACCTGATCCCGCCCGAGGCGCACGCGGCTGCGGCGGAACGCCTGCGCCTGCGGCGCGAGGGCATGGACCGCGGCGACGAGAGCCAGCGCACCGTCACGCGCGAGAGCGTCAACGTGCACAAGGACGGGCGCCGCATCCCGGTCGAGGCGGTCAGCACCCTGCTGATCGACGAGACCACGGGCCGCGCCAACCGCCTGCTCGGCGTCACGCGCGACATCAGCCAGCGCAAGAAGGACCAGGCCCAGCTCACGCGGCTGTCGCAGGCCATCGAGCAGAGCCCGGCCAGCGTCATCATCACCGACCTCGACTCGCGCATCGAGTACGTCAACCATGCCTTCGAGCTCAGCAGCGGCTACACGCGCGCCGAGGTGCTGGGCCAGAACCCGCGCCTGTTGCGTTCTGAGCGCACGCCGCCCGAGGTCTATGCCTCGATGTGGTTCACGCTGAGCGCGGGCCAGCCCTGGCATGGCGAGATGATCAACCGCGCCAAGAACGGCCGCGAGTACGTGCAGAGCATGAACGTGGCGCCCGTGCGCGACGAGCAGGGCCAGATCACCCACTACCTGGCCGTGCAGCTGGACGTGACGGCGCAGAAGGACGCCGAGGACAAGGCCCACCAGCTGGCCTGGTTCAACCCGCTCACCGGCCTGCCCAACCGGCACCGCCTGCTGGTCGATGTGCAGGACGCGCTGCAGGCCCACGGCCGCACGGGCGAGACCTGCGTGCTGCTGCTGCTCAACCTCGACCGCTTCCAGACCGTGAACGACGCGCTGGGCCACGCCGCCGGCGACCAGCTGCTCAAGCTGGTCGGCGAGCGCCTGGCCAGCCTGCTGCACGCCGACGACCGGCTGGCCCACCTGAGTGCGGACGAGTTCGCCATCCTGCTGCACGCCGGCCAGACCGACCACGCTGGCGCCAGTGCCCAGGGCCTGCGCCTGGCCCAGGCCCTGCACGAGCGGCTTGACGCCCCCTTCCAGCTGGAGCGCAGCGACGCGCTCAAGGTAAGCTGCTGCATCGGCATCACCCTGCTGCCCCTCAGCGAGGACGACGCGCCCGGCGAGGTGCTGCGCCGCGCCGACACCGCCCTGCACCGCGCCAAGGACGGCGGCGCGCGCCAGACGGCCTTCTTCGACGCCTCGATGGAGCAGCTCATCAGCCGCCGCTTCATGATCGAGCGCGACCTGCGCCGTGGCCTCGCGGCCGAGGAGCTGCGCGTCTACCTGCAACCCCAGGTCAACGCCCAGGGCCATGTCGTGGGCGCCGAAGCCCTGGTACGCTGGCAACACCCCGAGCACGGCCTCATGGCGCCCGGCACCTTCATCCCGATTGCCGAGGAAAGCGAGCTCATCACCGAAGTGGGCCGCTGGGTGCTCAAGGCGGTGTGCGGCCATCTGGGGCAGTTGCGCCAGCAGGGCTTGCGCCTGCCGATTGCCGTCAACATCAGTCCGCGCCAGTTCCACCAGCCCGGCTTCGTGCACATGGTGCAGGACATCGTGCAGGCCCAGGGCGCCTCGGCCGATGACCTGGTGATCGAGATCACCGAAGGCACGGTGATGGACCAGGTGGAGAACGTGGTGCAGACGATGTCGCACCTGACCAGCCTGGGCGTGAAGTTCTCGCTCGACGACTTCGGCACGGGCTACTCCTCGCTGGCCTACCTCAAGCGCCTGCCCATCCACGAGCTCAAGATCGACCGCAGCTTCGTGCAGGATGCGCCCAGCGACCCGAGCGACGCCGCGCTCGTGGAAGCCATCCTGTCCGTAGCGCGCCACCTGCGCCTCAAGGTCGTGGCCGAGGGCGTGGAGACCACCGAACAGGCCGAGTTCCTCAACGCACGCGGCCAGGTCATCCAGCAGGGTTATCTGCACGGCAGGCCGGCCCCGGCGCAGGAGGTGCTGGACCGCTGGTGCAAGCAGCAGGGCAACTGCTGAGCCCATGAAAAACGGGGCCTGAAGGCCCCGTCGCGTCGACGCAGTCGCGTCTATTGCTGGACGCGTACGCGCGTCTCTTCCTTCAGCACGTAGCGGATCTCCACGCGCCGGTTCTGCGCCCGGCCCGCGGCCGTGCCGTTGTCGGCCACGGGGTCGGCCGCGCCCTTGCCATCCGTGGTGATGCGACTGGCCGCCACGCCACGCTCCACCAGATAGGCCTTGACCGCGTCGGCGCGCGCCTGCGACAGACGCACATTGGACTGCGCGTTGCCCGTGCTGTCGGTGTAGCCCGTGACCGTCATGGTCAGGTCTGGCACCTCGCGGGCCGCGCTCACCACCTCGTCGAGCTTGGCGCCGGCCCCGGGCAAGAGGCGGCTGGAGCCGGTGGCGAAGTTCGCGCCCTCCAGTCGGATGGCTTTCTCGGTGACGGTGGTGCGGAAAACAGGCTGGGGCGCAGGTGCCGGCACGGGGGCCGCGGCCGGGGCGGGTGCGGCAACCGGGGCAGGCATGGGGGCCGGGGCTGCAGGGGCAGCCACCGGGGTTGGCGCAGGCGGTGCCGCCGCGGGCTTGGCGCCACCCTCGCATTCGGGAATGGCCAGCGCCGGCGTCCACGAGCCCGTGCGCCAGCACTCGCCCCAGGTGTTGCGCACGATGCGGCCACTTGAATCGAGCCAGTAGCCGATGATGGGCTGGGTTTGCGCCTGTGCCGGCAAGGCCAGCACACAGGCCAGGGCGGCTGCGGCACACAGAACAGACGGGCGATGCAACATGGCAGATTCCTTCTTCGGTGGCGGCCACACGGGACCGGGCGGTTTTATTCTAGGCAGCGACGGCCGCGCGTGCAGCCCTGTGGGCAACCCTCGGTACAGATATTCTCAGCCTGCGACAGTCGTCGTGCGCGCGGCGCGCAGCGGTGCCATCTGCACCAGCGATTCCAGAATGTGGCGCACCTTCACCGGCTTGTGCACAAAGCGCTGCACGCCCAGCACCTGGATGATTTCGGCGCGGCGGCGGTCCGGGTCATAGCCCATGAGCACCACGGGGCAGTCGTGCGCGGGCAGCAGCGCCCCGGCGCGCAGCTGCTGCACCAGGGTCAGCGCCTGGTCGCCATCGTCCAGCGCCAGGAGCAGGCCGTCGTAGCGGTGGCTCTTGACCAGCGACTGCGCGTTTTCGTAGCGGCTGGTCTCGGCGATCTCCACGTCGAACAGCGAGCGGGCGGCCGCCACCACGGTGCGGCGCAGGAGATAGTCCGGCTCCGCGAGCAGGATGCGGCGTGTCTCAAGCACGGGCAGGCTCCCCGCGCTGACGCGCCAGCAGTTCCTCCACGCAGAGGTCACGCAGCGTGCCCAGGATGGCGCGATCTATGGCGTCGAACCCGCGCGGCTGCGGGCCGTAGATGCAGAGCGTGCCGGCCACATGGCCCGAGGGCAGCACCAGCGGCGCGCCGGCGTAGAAGACGATGGGGTCCTCGGCCAGCACCCAGGGGTTGTCATGGAAACGTTGGTCTTTGCGCGCATCCTCCACCACGAGGAAATCATGGCTCGTCACCGCGTGGCCGCAGAAGGACGTGGCCCGGTCCGCCTCGCAAGGCTCCACCCCCACGCGCGCCTTGAACCACAGGCGATCGGTGTCGACCAGGGTGATCGTGCCCCTGGGCTGATCGAACTCGCGCGTGGCGAACTCGGCGATGCGGTCGAAACGCTGCTCGGGCGGCGTGTCCAGGATCAGCAGCTGGCGCAGCGCGGCCAGGCGCTCGGCATCATCGACGGGGATGGGGGCGGGAATCATGGGGCAGCGATCCGATGCGTCAGGGGCGGCACGAGGGCCGCGACCGGGCCGAATTTACCGCGCGGGGCCCATGATGTCGAGTGCGGGCTCCTCGGCATGCGCCAGCAGATGCCCCGTCTTGACGAGGATGGTGCAGCCCTCGACGCTGAAGGGCCGGTGTGCGCTCAGGTGCGGGCTGCGCAACCAGCTGCCTGCGGGGTAGCGGCCATGCTCGTCCTCGAACACGCCATCAACGACAAAGATCTCCTCGCCGCCGTAGTGCCGATGCGCATTGAACTGCGTGCCAGGCGCCCAGCGCACCAGCGCCGTGTGCGTGGTGCCGTACTCGTGCAGCGGCAGCACCGTGAGGCCCGGCACCAGGCCGGGGAACCAGGCCGCGTGCTTCGTGTCCACCACCACACGCGTCTGGTCCTGCGGATGCTGGTAGCGCAGCTTGACGAACAGCGTGCAGCCCGGGGCCGATGCCGGCGCATGGGCCGAGCCCGGCGGGTTCTTGAGATAGGTGCCCGGGCCATAGTCCCCGGCTTCGTCGCTGAACACACCGTCAAGCACGAAGATCTCTTCCCCCAGACCATGCGTGTGGCGCGGGAACTGCGAGCCCGGTGCATAGCGCACGATGGAGGTGGCACGCGCCACTTCCTCACCCTGGCGCTCGAGCAGCTTGCGCTGCACGCCCGCCGCCGGCGCGTCGGCCCAGGGCAGCTCGGCACTGTGCAGCACCACGCGTTGGCTGTAATCCGTGTTCAGTTGCATGGCCTGGATGTTAGTGAGCTTGCGCGCATCTGTCCTGGCGCACGCCGCATGTCCTCATGCGTCGCTTCGGCACTGGCACCCGATCGCTGGCAAGCACGGGGATCGCGTAAGTCTTCAGCGTAGTTGCGCTTGCAGGCAGTTCCACAAAGGCATGGGCCCATGGATGCGCCAGGAGCCGGCTGTGCCGTCGCTGACGTAGAGGTAGCCGATGCGCCCCTGCTGCTTCACATGCAGCTGGTAGGCTAGGCCATCACGCACGGCTGTGTTGGGCGCAAACTCCACGGCATAAAGTGTTTGGCCGCCCTGCTGCGCGGCACCGGGCTTGAGCTCGGGCGCGGCCTGGCGCAGCTTGGCCATGCAGGGGTCGGTGAAAAAAGTGTGCTGGAGATGCGTCATCTCCAGGTCGATCTGCGCCGACGTAGCTGGACGCGGTGAACTGATCGGTTCGCGACTTGCGCAGCCGGCCAGCAGCAACAGGACTGCGAGAACATAACGTATCCGCATGGTGGCTCCTGCATTCAATTCGGGGCCATCTTGCCAGCACTGGTCTCAGATCCGATATACCCATACCGGCTTGCCCTGAGCCCCCTCCAGCGTCGCCAGGGGCGTCGCACCGACCACCTCGAACTCCAGACTCACGAGATACGCCCCGGCCTTGAGCTCCGCCCTCGACTTATCGATCGCGCGCGGCATGCTCTCGGGCCGCTGGAAGAGATAGACCAGGTCATAGCCCGACCAGTCGGCCTGCCAGATATCGCCGCGCTCCACCTGCGCCCAGGGACAGCGCCGCGCGCAGAGCCAGGCCAGCGGGCGGCTCCATTCGATGCCGTGCAGCTCGGCCAGCGGGTAGGCTTGCCGCAGCGCCTCGAGCCCGTGGCCCAGGCCGCAACCCGCATCGAGCACGCGCGCGGCGGGCTCCAGCGGTGCGACGCTGGGCAGTTCATGCAGCGCATCCGGCGGCGTGGGGAACAGCGGCGCATCGCGCCAGGCGTTGAGCGGATAGATCAGCGCCAGCAGGGCCAGCGGCAGCAGCCAGCCCCAAGGCGGGATGCTGAGGCCGCCCATGAGGAGCAGCGAGAGGGGGTAGCCGAGGCCGATGAAGAGCCGCCGCCACCAGCTCTGGCCCAGCAGGCTGAGGAAGACGCCGAGCAGGGTGGACACGGCCAGCGCGTCGGTGACGGTGAGCCCGGCGCGCAGCAGCAGCGAGAGCGCGAGCCAGCAGAGGCCCCAGCTCAGCAGGGCCGGCAGCGGCCAGGGCAGACGCTGGAGATGACTCATGGCGCCCGGTTGTGGCCTCAGTTGCCGCCTGTGCGGCGCAGCCGGTCGATCAGGCCATTGAGTTCGTCGAGCGAGCCGAACTGGATGCTGAGTTCGCCCATCTCCTCGACCCGGCCGTGGCGCTTGACGCGTTTCTTCACGCGTACCTCGACCTCGGCGGTCAGCAGGTCCGACAGCTCTTCTTCCACGCGCTTGAGGTCGCGCGACTTTTCCTTGCCGGGCTTCTGCGGCGCGAGATTGAATTCGGCACCGAGCTTCTTGACCAGGCTCTCGGCTTCGCGCACCGACATCTTCTTGGCGGTGATCTGGTTGGCCGCGGTGATCTGCGTCGCGCGGTCGAGTGCGAGCAGCGCGCGTGCGTGGCCCATGTCGATGTCGCCGGCCATGAGCAGGGCCTGCACCGGATCGGCCAGGTTCAAAAGGCGCAGCAGGTTGGAGGCGGCGCTGCGCGAGCGGCCCACGGCCTGGGCGGCCTGTTCGTGCGTGAGGCCGAATTCGCGGATCAGGCGTTGCAGGCCCTGGGCTTCTTCGAGCGGGTTGAGGTCTTCGCGCTGGATGTTCTCGATCAGCGCCATGGCGGCGGCGGCCTCGTTGGGCACATCGCGCACCAGCACGGGCACGCTGTCCAGGCCGGCCAGTCTGGCGGCGCGGAAACGCCGCTCGCCCGCGATGATCTCGTGCTTGCCGGCGTTGGGGCCATCGCTGAGCTTGCGCACCAGGATCGGCGACATGATGCCCTGGGCCTTGATGGACTCGGCGAGTTCGTAGAGCGCGCCCTCGTCCATGCGCGTGCGCGGCTGGTACATGCCGGGCACGAGCTCGTCGAGCTTGAGGCTGCCCGTGGCCTGGCCTTCACGGGCCTCGTTCATCGCGGCCACTTCGGCGCGGGTGTCATCGACCTTGGGGCCCAGCAGGGCTTCGAGTCCGCGGCCGAGGCCCTTGGGTTTCTTGGTGACCATGGTTCTTACTTTCTCAATTCAGTTGTCGTTCACAGCGCCATGAGGCGCTGCAACAGCGCATGGCCTGCAGGCCAGTCGCCCAGTTTCGATTCGGCGTTGATGTGGCCGGCCTTGCCAGCGTCGACGAGTTCGGCGCCCCAATCGCTTGCGAGACCCGAGGCCATCTCATAGCTGCAGCGCGGATCGTTGCGGCTGGCCACGAGGATGCTGGGAAACGGCAGACGCTGGCGTTCGATGGGCCACCAGCTCGGCAGGATGGAGCGCACCTCGTCGCGCGCCACGTCGCCCGGCGCCACCAGCAGCGCACCCTTGACGCGGTGAACGTTGCGCGTGTGCGCGGCCCAGGCCGCCACCAGGATGACGCCCAGGCTGTGGGCCACGAGCACCGCGGGTTCGGTGCAGCCGAGCACGGCTTCTTCGAGCTGGATCTGCCAGTCGCCGCGCAGGGGGCGCTCCCAGTCGTGCTGCTGTACGCGTGTGTAGCCGTGCGCGGCTTCCCAGCGGCTCTGCCAGTGGCCGGCGCCAGAGTCGTGCCAACCCGGCAGGATCAGGACATTGCTCGCTTGCATGCTATCGTTTTGCTAGCGCCGCTCAGGCCCGCTTCATCTTCTGGATGCGCGCCACCATCTCTTCGGCAAAGGAGATGAAGGCCTGCGCACCCTTGGAGGCGGGGTCGAAGACCACGCCGGGCAGGCCGTAGCTCGGCGCTTCGGCCAGGCGCACATTACGCGGGATGACGGCGTCGAACACCTTGTCGCCGAAGTGGGCCTTGAGCTGGTCGCTGACCTGGGCCTGCAGCGTGACACGCGGGTCGAACATCACGCGCAGCAGGCCGATGATTTCCAGATCGGGATTCAGGTTGGCGTGCACCTGCTTGATGGTGTTGACCAGATCCGTTAGGCCTTCGAGCGCGAAGTACTCGCACTGCATGGGCACGATGACGCCGTGCGCGCTGCACAGGCCGTTGAGCGTGAGCATGGACAGGCTGGGCGGGCAGTCGATGAGCACGAAGTCGTACTCGGCATCGACCTGGGCCAGCGCTTCCTTGAGCCGCTTCTCGCGCCGCTCCACATCAACCAGCTCCACCTCGGCACCCGCGAGTTCTCGGTTGGCACCGAGGATGTCGTAGCTGCAGCCGCCTTCGATGAGCTTCTCACTCTTCACGCGCGCTTCGGCGATGGTGGCCGATTCAAGCAGCACGTCGTAGAGCGTGTACTGGAGCTGGCGCTTGTCCACACCCGAGCCCATGGTGGCATTGCCCTGGGGATCGAGGTCCACCATCAACACGCGCTGCCCCACCTTGGCCAGACCTGCCGCGAGATTGACGGTGGTTGTCGTCTTGCCCACGCCACCCTTCTGGTTGGCCACGCAAAAAATCTTCGCCATCAGGTCGTCCCTTTTTTTCGAGTATCGAGATCAGCGGGTGAAAGCAAGACGCAAGCCGAAGCCGATCAGGCAGAGGCCGGCGAGTTTCTCGAGCACGCGGCCGACCAGGGGGTTGGCGCGCAGGTGCCCGGCCAGGTGGTGCGTGAGCAGGGTCATGCCCAGGCCGTAGAGAAACGTCAGGAAAGCGATGGTCACGGCCATGAAACCGAAGGTCCACAGACCCTGGTGCGTGGCCGGGTCGACGAAGAGCGGGAAGAAGGCCAGGTAGAACATGATGGCCTTGGGGTTGAGCAGGGTGATGACCATGGCCTGCTTTAGGTAGTGGCCGGCCTTGATGTTGAGCACGGGCGCCGCGCCCGGCTTGGCCAGCAGCATCTGCACCCCCAGCCAGGCCAGGTAGGCCGCCCCTCCCCACTGCAACAGGTTGAAGGCCGTCGGGTAGGCGATCAGCAGCGCAGCCACACCGGCCACGGCCGCCCACATCAGCACCTGGTCCCCGAGGATCACCCCTAGGGTGGCGGCCAGTCCGCCGCGCACCCCGCCCTTGCTGGTGGAGGTGATCAGCGCCAGATTGCCGGGGCCCGGGATCAGCAAAAAGATGATGATGGTGACGACGAAGGCACCGTAATCGGCAACGCCAAACATGGGGATTTCTTCGGAAACGGAAGGGTGCAGTGTACGGCAGGAATTCTGGCGTTCCGGCTTCGGTTTTGTTTCACGTGGAACGTTTCTGGGTCGCTGCGTTTTTGCCTGCGGCGCTTTTGTAATCCCCCCCTATCCCCCCCGCCCCTTTCCACCACCGCCGGGGTGGAAAGGGGAGCCTGGATTTGGTTGCTGGTTTTCTGGCTACGCTTCTACGAAACGGGGCGGCGCCACCGGCACTTTGTGCCGAGATTTCTCTGAGCCGGTCGTAGTAAACAGCTGCAAATCCGTGCGCCACGGGCGGCGGTCGTTTCGACCTGCCGCGATCGAGTCTGAAGTTTTTCTCGATGCTGGCGCGTAGCTGCCAGCCGGGGGAGCTCCCGCCCGGAGCCGTTAACTACGACCAGCTCCTGGGAATGCAGGCACCCCAGTCCGGTCCGCAACCTCCCGTAACGTAGAAGCGTAGCCGGCGCGACGAGGTCAAATCCAGGCTCCCTTCTCTACCCCGGCGGGGGTAGAGAAGGGCGGGGGGATGAGTGGGGGGTTACAAAAGCGCCGCAGGCAAGGCACTTAGACTGAAGAAGAAAGCCGGAGCCAAACAAGACACCGCTCGGCAGCGAGCCCAGGAACCGACAACTGTTCCACGTGAAACACCTCCACATCCGCCGGCAAAACCGCCAACTCGTCGGCGGGATGCTTCCCCTTCATCGCCATCCAGACCCCCGCCGGCGCCAGGGCCGAGCGCGACCAGGACACAAAGTCGAACAGGGAGGCAAAGGCCCGGGCGCTGACCACGTCGTAGTGGTCGTCGAGGTTTTCCACCCGGGCGTGCAGGCCCTTGAGATTGGGTAGCTTCAGCATGAGGGCCGCCTGCTGGATGAAGGTGGCTTTCTTGGCCACCGTGTCCACGCAGCTCACGGCGATGTCCGGGCAGCAGATGGCGATGACCACGCCGGGCAGTCCGGCGCCGGAACCGACGTCGAGCAAGCGCAAGCCCTGCCCGTCCACCGGCTGGCGGCCGGACAGTTGCTGCCGCAGCGGGCGGATGACGGCCAAGCTGTCGAGCAGGTGATGGGTCAGCATCTCTTCGGGCAAGCGCACGGCCGTGAGGTTGTAGACCTTGTTCCACTTCTGGATCAGGGCCAGATAGTCCAGCAGCTTCGTGATCTGGGCATCGGACAGGTCCAGGCCGAGGTCGGCCGCCCCGGAAGTCAGGGCGGTTTGGAGATCTGCGGTCATAGGCAGGCTGCGCTCTGACGAGCTGCGTTGCGAGCGACTTGGGGCGACCGGGCGTCGCTCATGCCGCCTCGGTCTCTGCGACCTTGGCGAAACCGCGGAAGCCACCTTTTTTCAGATGGATCAGCAGCAGGGAGATGCTGGCCGGGGTGATGCCAGAGATGCGGCTGGCCTGGCCCAGGGTTTCCGGGCGGTGCTTCTGCAGCTTCTGCCGGGCCTCGATGGACAGGGCCGTGACGGCCATGTAGTCCAGGTCGGCCGGCAATTTGAGGTTTTCGTAATGGGCGGCACGCTCCACTTCGTCCTTCTGGCGATCGATGTAGCCCGAATACTTGGCCCCGATCTCGATCTGCTCGACCACGGTTTCGGTCAGCTCGC
Organism: Hylemonella sp.; assembly: GCF_027532185.1. Classification (GTDB taxonomy): domain Bacteria; phylum Pseudomonadota; class Gammaproteobacteria; order Burkholderiales; family Burkholderiaceae_C; genus Hylemonella. Next base: position 133,914 of record NZ_JAPZSV010000005.1, read on the forward strand.
CCAGCGTTTCACGTGAAACATCGGGGTTGGCGTACTTGCCGCCGTCCAGGGACATGAGCCCGGCATAGCTCACATCGGGCCGGCGCAACAGATCAAAAAGGTGGTACTCGTGGTCGATGGCCTTGCCCAGCACCCGCTCGGCCTCGGCCGCGGAGAGGATGCGCGGGTTGACCCAGGTGGCCTTGAGGCGTTCGGTTTCACGTGAAACAGCGTCGCGCTTGCGGCAGAAAGCATCCCAGCGGGCGTCGTCCACCAGGCCCAGCTGGCGGCCGGTTTCGGTCAGGCGCAGGTCGGCATTGTCTTCGCGCAGCTGCAGGCGAAACTCGGCCCGGCTGGTGAACATGCGGTAGGGCTCGGTCACGCCCTGGGTGGTCAGATCGTCGACCAGCACGCCCAGATAGGCTTCGTCGCGGCGCGGCTGCCATGGGCCGTCGCCCCGGCACTGGAGCGCGGCGTTGATGCCGGCAAACAGGCCCTGGGCCGCAGCCTCTTCATAACCCGTGGTGCCGTTGATCTGGCCGGCAAAGAACAGGCCATTGATCTGTTTGGTCTCGAAGCTGCCCTTGAGGGAGCGCGGGTCGAAGTAGTCGTACTCGATGGCGTAGCCGGGCCGCAGGATGTGGGCGTTCTCCAGCCCCTTCATGGAGCGGACCAGTTCGTACTGAATGTCAAAGGGCAGGCTGGTCGAGATGCCGTTGGGGTAGTACTCGTTCGTCGTCAGGCCCTCGGGCTCCAGGAAGATCTGATGGCTGTCCTTGTCGGCGAAGCGGTTGATCTTGTCTTCCACGCTAGGACAGTAGCGTGGCCCCACGCCCTCGATCTTGCCCGTGAACATGGGGCTGCGGTCAAAGCCGGAGCGGATGATCTCGTGCGTGCGCTCGTTGGTGTGCGTGATCCAGCAGGGCATCTGCTGCGGGTGCATGGCTGCGCTGCCCATGAAGCTGAACACTGGGACCGCCCCCTCGTTCACGCCGCCGGGCATGCCGTCGCCCGGCTGCTCGATGCACTGCGAAAAGTCGATGCTGCGGCCGTCGATGCGCGGCGGGGTGCCGGTCTTCAAGCGCCCTTGCGGCAGCTTGAGCTCCTTGAGCCGGGCCGAAAGGCTGACCGCCGGCGGGTCGCCTGCACGGCCGGCCGCGTAGTTGTTCAGGCCCACGTGGATCTTGCCGTCCAGGAAGGTGCCCGCCGTCAGCACCACAGTGCGGCTGCGGAAACGGATGCCCACCTGGGTGACGGCGCCGACCACGCGGTCGCCCTCCACCATCAGGTCGTCCACGGCCTGCTGGAACAGCCAGAGATGGGGCTGGTTTTCCAGGCGGCGGCGGATGGCCGCCTTGTAAAGAACGCGATCGGCCTGGGCGCGGGTGGCGCGCACGGCCGGACCCTTGGAGCTGTTGAGGATGCGGAACTGGATGCCGCCCTCGTCGGTGGCGATGGCCATGGCCCCACCGAGCGCGTCCACCTCTTTGACCAGGTGGCCCTTGCCGATGCCGCCGATCGAGGGGTTGCAGCTCATCTGACCCAGGGTCTCGATGTTGTGCGTCAGCAGCAGGGTCTTGGCGCCCATGCGCGCAGCGGCCAACGCGGCTTCCGTGCCGGCATGACCGCCGCCAACGACGATGACATCGAATTCTTGTGGGTAGAGCATGGAGATCGGGGCGCCTGCGGGCGCACACTTCGGGGCCGAGAGGCCGGGAGAGCGTGATTTTACTTGTCTGCCTCTTTTTTCGCCAGTCTTGCTGCATGGCAGCAAGAACGGAAGGTCTATGTCTATGGTTCAATGCAGCGCATGAAAGTCCTCATCTTCGCGGGCAGCACCCGCCAGCAGTCCTACAACCGCAAGCTCGCCCGCGTCACCGCGGAGATGGCGCGCGCCAGCGGCGCCGAGGTCACCCTCCTGGAACTCGGTGACTTCGATGTCCCCATGTACAACGCTGACCTCGAAGCCCGGGGCACGCCGGCCGACGTGATGCGGCTCAAGCAGATCTTCTTTGAGCACCCGGCCTGGATCGTCTGTACACCCGAATACAACGCCAGCTACCCGGCCCTGGTGAAGAACACTTTCGACTGGATCTCCAGCCCGGTGAAATCCGACCCGGCCTGGACCGAAGGCTTCAAGTCCACGCGCGGCAAGGTGGTGGGCGTGCTCAGCGCCTCGCCCGGTGCGCTCGGCGGCCTGCGCTCCCAAAGCCATCTGGTCCCCCTGCTGCTCAACCTGCATTGCTGGGTCGCGCCACAGAACTACGCGCTGGGCCGTGCGGCCGAGGCCTTTGACGCCGAAGGCCGACTGGTCAACGAAGCCGCACGCAAACCCATCCAGGCCGTGATCGACCAGGTCTTGTTCGCGGCCCAGCGTCTGAACGCCTAAGCTATTAATTTCATAGCAATGGATTGCCGCCCGGGCTGCGCCGCCTGCTGCATCGCGCCCTCCATCTCCAGCCCCATCCCCGGCATGCCTGAGGGCAAGCCGGCGGGGGTGCGCTGCGTGCAACTCGACGAAGGCGGCCGCTGCCGCCTCTTCGGCCAGCCCGAACGGCCCGCCGTCTGCGCCAGTCTGCGGCCTTCGGTCGAGATGTGTGGTGGTTCAGCCGACGCAGCCTTGATGTATCTCAAGAATCTCGAGCGAATGTCACAACCGGGCCGTCCATAGGCTTGGTCTCCCGGTCCAAACGTCCGAGAATGAGCTTGGAGACCTGGATCGAGAGAAAAGAATGGATACGGCCCGCGAGGCCCCCGTCGTTGGTGAACCCATCCTCTGGGAAAAGCTGCCACTGCAACGTCTGCCCCACGTCGTGGTGCTGCTCGGCCTGGGGCTGAGCCTGCTCGTCTATTTCGCGACCCTGCGCTCGCTCGAACAGAAGCAACGCGCCTACTTCGAATTCCGGGCACGCGAGGCAGCGGCCCTGGTCGAGAACCGCATGCGCAGCTACCAGCAAGTGCTGCGCAGCGTCAGCGGTCTGTTTGAGACCCAACGGGCGGTCAGCCGGGCCGAATTCCGCACCTTCATCGAGCACCAGAACCTGAGCGAGCACTTCCCCGGCATCCAGGGTGTGGGCTACGCGCGGGTCGTGCCGCCCGAGCGCCTGTCCGAGCACACCGCTGAGCTACGACGTGAGGGCTTTCCCTTCTACGAGCTCAAGCCCGCCGGGCCCCGCCCGCTTTACACCTCCATCGTCTACATCGAACCGTTCTACGGGCGCAATCTGCGCGCCTTCGGCTACGACATGTACTCCGAGCCGGTACGCCGCCTTGCGATGGACCGGGCCGTGGACACGGGGCGCATGGCCCTGTCCGGCAAGGTCCGGCTGCAGCAGGAAACCGGCACGGACGAGCAGGCCGGCTTCCTGATCTACAAAGCCCTGTTCCGGCAAGACCGGGCGCACGACACCCCGGCGCAGCGTCGCGAACAGCTCCTGGGCTGGGTGTACGCGCCGTTTCGCATGAGCGACTTCATGCACGGCCTGCTCGGCGAACAGGCCCAGGATCTGCAGATCGACATCTACGACGGCACCACCAACACGGCGCACGATCTGATGTATGGCGAAGACGTGGAGACCGGCCACGAGGTGCCGGCCGGCTACGAGTCCGTGCAAAGGCTCTCGCTCATGGGCCACGGCTGGACCCTGCGCATCCGCGCCAACGCCAGCCTGCTGACCCGCATCGAAAGCCGCCTGCCGGCCACGCTGGGCATGGGCCTGGGCGCGCTCAGCCTGATCCTCGGGGCCCTGGTCTGGGCGCTGGTCACCGGTCGCGAACGCGCCCTGCGCACCGCCCGCGCCATGAACACGGAGCTGCTGCTGGAGCGCACGCGGCTCAGCGCCATCCTGGAAGGTACGAAGGTGGGCACCTGGGAATGGAATGTGCAGACCGGCGCCACCACCTTCAACGAAGAGTGGGCCCGCATCGTGGGCTACACCCTGCAGGAACTGGCACCGATCAACATCGACACCTGGATGAGGCTCGCCCATCCCGAGGACCTGCAGCGCTCGGCGCAGAAGCTCCAAGCCCACTTCAGCGGCAGCACCGCGCACTACGAGGTCGAGGCGCGCATGCGCCACAAGCTGGGCCACTGGGTCTGGGTGCTGGACCGCGGCAAGGTCACGAGCTGGACCGAAGACGGCAAGCCCCTGATGATGCACGGCACCCACCAGGACATCACCGAGCGCAAGCAGCAGGAAGAGATGTTCCGCCATGGCGCACAGCACGACGCGCTGACCGGCCTGCCCAACCGCGTGCTGCTTGCCGACCGCCTGGAACGCACCCTGCTGGCCGCGCGGCGCGACAGCGGCGAACTCGCCCTGCTCTACCTGGACCTGGACGGCTTCAAGGAAGTCAACGACGCCCATGGCCATGAGGCGGGCGACGTGGTGCTACGTACCTTGGCGCGGCGCATCCACGCCTGCATCCGCGCATCGGACACGCTGGCGCGCCTGGGCGGCGACGAATTCGTCGTGCTGCTGCCCGACATGAAGGACCATGGGCATGCGCTGACCCTGGCCGACAAGATCATCGCCGAGGTGCGCCGTCCGGTGACCCTGCAACAGGGTGTGAGCGCACGCCTGTCCGCCAGCATCGGCATTGCGTTCTACCCGGACCACGGCACCGATGCCCAGACCCTCCTGACGCACGCCGACCAGGCCATGTACGCCGCAAAAAAAGGCGGCAAGAATGCCGCCCGGGTCTACGACGCGCGCCACACCCCGGCACCAACGGAGCCGGGGGGATTGCCTTAGAAGGGATAGTGGCGCGGCGTGGTCTGCACGGTGATCCAGCGCAGCTCGGTGAACTCGGCGATGCCGGCCTTGCCACCGAAACGGCCCAGGCCCGAGCCCTTGACGCCACCAAAAGGCATCTGCGCCTCGTCATGCACCGTGGGGCCGTTGACGTGGCAGATACCGGAGTCGATGCGGCGCGCCACGTTCATGGCGCGCGCGATGTCACCACCAAACACGGCTGCTGACAGGCCATAGGCGTTGTCGTTCGCGCAGGCCACGGCCTCTTCCACGCCGTTGACGCGCACGATGCACTTCACCGGGCCGAAGGTCTCCTCGTGGTAGATCTCCATCGCGGGCGTCACGTGGTCCAGGATGGTGGCGGGCATCAGCGTGGTGGTGGCCTTTTCGCCGCAGACCAGCTTGGCGCCCTTGGCGAGCGCGTCGTCGATCAGGCGGTTGCAGTGCTCCACCGTGCTCATGCCGATCACCGAACCCAGCACCACAGGCTCGGGCTTGCGCGGATCGCCCAGGGGCAGGTTCTTGGCCTTGTCGGCGAACTTCTTGACGAAGGCGTCGGCGATCTTCTGGTCCACGATGATGCGCTCGGTGCTCATGCAGATCTGGCCGCTGTTGGCAAAGGCGCCGAAGGCTGCGCCGTTGACGGCGTCGTCGATGTCGGCATCATCCAGCACCACCAGCGGGGCCTTGCCGCCGAGCTCGAGCACCACGGGCTTGAGGTACTTGGCGCAGGTCATGGCGATGATCTTGCCCACCTTGGTCGAGCCCGTGAAATTCACGCGGCGCACGGCCGGGTGGGCCACCATGGCCTCCACCACGGCGCCGGCGTCAGCCGGGGCATTGGTGATGTAGTTCACCACGCCGGGCGGGAAGCCGGCATCCTGCAGCGCCTCGATGATGAGCTGGTGCGTGCGCGGGCAGTTCTCCGAGCCCTTGAGGATCACGGTATTGCCGCAGGCCAAGGGTGTGGCGATGGCGCGCGTGGCCAGGATGATGGGCGCATTCCAGGGCGCAATGCCCAGCACGACACCGGCGGGCTGACGCACGCCCATGGCCAGCGAGCCGGGCACATCGGAGGGTATCACCTCGCCCGCAATCTGCGTGGTCAGCGCGGCGGCCTCACGCAGCATGCCGGCGGCCAGCATGCAGTTGAAGCCGGCCCACATGGCGGTGCCACCGGTCTCGGCGCCCACGGCCTCGATGAACTTGGGCGTCTTGGCTTCCAGCGCGTCGGCGGCCTTGAGCAGCAGCATGCGGCGCTCGGTCGGGCCGGTCTGGCTCCAGGTCTTGAAGGCTTCGGCGGCGGCCTCCACCGCCATCACGGCGTCGGCCGGCGAGGCGGCCGGGGCGCGCGTGGCCACGGTGCCGTCAAGCGGGTTGCGGCGTTCGAAGGTCGCGCCCTTTTCGGCGGTGACCTTGAGGCCGTTGATGAGCATGGACATATCGGACATGGTTTTCTCCTAAACGGGTTCGGTTCTTTAAACGGGGGTGGTCTTCTTGCGGCGGCGCTCGACGGCGTCGGCGGCGCTGGTCTTGTCCGCGGCATCGGCGCCCAGATAGGCTTCGCGCACCACGTTGGAACGCTCGAGCAGACGCGCCGGGCCGCTGGCCACCAGCGTGCCGCGCTCCAGCACATAGCCGCGGTCGGCCACGGCCAGCGCCTTCTTCACGTTCTGCTCCACCATGAGCACGGTGGTGCCGCTGTCGGCGATGCGCCGGGCCATGCCCAGCAGCTCGTCCACCATGCGCGGCGCCAGGCCCAGCGAGGGCTCGTCCAGCATGAGCAGGCGCGGCGCACTCATCATGGCGCGCGCCACGGCCACCATCTGCTGCTCGCCACCGCTCATGGTGCCGGCGAGCTGGTGGATGCGCTCGCGCAGCTTGGGGAAGTCGCTCAGCACCATCTCCATGCGGCGCGTACGCTCGGCCTTGCTGATGAGCCAGCCGCCGAGTTCCAGATTCTCCAGCACGCTCATCTGGGGGAAGAGCTGGCGGCCCTCGGCCACCAGCGTCATGCCGCCGCGCACGATCTCGTGGGTCTTCTCGGGCAGGTCCTCACCGTCGAGCAGCACCAGGCCCTGACGCGGGATCAGACCCATGAGCGACTTGAGCAGCGTGGTCTTGCCCGCGCCGTTGGGGCCGAGGATCACGGTCAGGCCGGGCTTGACCTCGAAGCGCAGGTCGCGCAGCACGAGGAAGGCGCCGTAGCCGGCATTGAGGCCGCGCACCTGCAGGTGCGCACGTTTCTGGTCCCCCAGCACAAAGGGGGTGTCGCGGTACCACATCATGCGGCCACCTCCTCGGCTTCAGGCTCGGCCATCTCGTCGCCCAGATAGGCTTCGATCACCTCGGGATTGCGCACCACGTTCTGCGGTGTGTCGTCGGCGATCTTGCGGCCCTGGTGCAGCACGATGACGCGCTCCACATGGCGCAGCAGCGTGGTCACGGCGTGCTCGATCCAGATCACGGTCAGGTCCAGCTCGTCGCGCAGACGGCCGATCAGGCGCGCCATCTCCTCGATCTCGGCCTCGGTCAGGCCGGCAGCAACCTCGTCGAGCAGCAGCAGCTTGGGCCGCGTGGCCAAGGCCATGCCGATCTCCAGCAGGCGCTGTTGCGAGGGCGTGATGGCGGCGGCGGGCAACTCGGCCTGCGCCGAGAGGCCGATGAGCTGCAGGATGCTGCGCGCATCGCGCAGCGCCCAGGGCACGTCCTTTTCCTCGCCCCAGAAGATGTACTCGCGGCGGCGCTTGCCGGCGAACTTCAGGCCGAACTCGATGTTGGCGATCACCGGCATGTCGGCAAAGACACGCGGGGTCTGGAAGGTGCGCGCCACGCCGTGGGCGGCGAAGCGATGCGGGCCGCGGCCCGTGAGGTTGCTGCCCTGGCACACGAGGCGGCCCGAGGTGGGCACCTGCACGCCCGAGATGGCGTTGAAGAAAGTGGTCTTGCCGGCACCGTTGGGGCCGATGATGCCCACCAGCTCCCCGGGCGCAAAGTTGGCGCTGACCGCGTCCACCGCGGTCAGGCCGCCGAAGCGCACCGTGACCTCGTGGGCTTCCAGCAGGTAGTTGTGACGCTCAGACAAAGTAGCTCTCCTTCTCGCGGCGCTTGGCGCGCTGCTTCTCACGTTCCTTCTCGCCGCTGAGCTCGCGCTTGAGGTCCTTGGCCCAGTCGCGCGTGTCATACCACCAGCCCTTGAAGGTGGCCCAGCGCAGCGAGGCCAGGCCGCCCGGCAGGTAAAGCACGCAGAGGATGAGCAGCAGGCCCAGGGACATCAGGTAGATCTGCGGGAACTGCAGGCGCAGCGATTCGGCCAGCACGCTGAAGATGATCGCCGCGATCAGCGGGCCCCAGAGCGTGAGCACGCCACCGATCAGCGTGATCAGCACGGTCTGGAAACCGATGAAGGGGTTGAACACCGTGTGCGGGTCGATGTAGGTCCAGCGCACCGCCATGGCAGCACCGACGGCACCGGCAAAGGCGGCGGTGAGGGCGAAGCCCGCGATCTTGATCAGACGGGTGTTCACGCCCAGGGTCTGGGCGCGCTGCTCGTCGGCGCCGATGCCCATGAGGGCCAGGCCGAAGCGCGTGCGCCGCACCCAGATCGAGACCGCCACCGAGAGCACCGCCAGGGCCAGCACCGTGAGGTAGATGGTGTCGCGCTCGGGCACCACGGTCAGCACCCGCCCCACGGTACCGGTGACCGACTTCTCGAAGTAGGTCACGGCGTGCAGGATGAGCTCGGTCATGCCGAAGGTCAGCACGGCGAAGTAGGTGCCGCGCAGGTGCAGCACGGCCGCGCCCATGAGCACCGCCACGGCGACGGAAATGCCCGCGCCGATCAGGATGGTCTCGACCCAGCCGAACTGCCCCAGCAGGATGGCGGTGGTGTAGGCCCCGATGCCGAAGAAAGCCGAAGTGGCCAGCGAGAGGTAGCGCGTGCTGCCACAGAACAGGCCCCAGCTGGAAGACAGGGCCACGTACATCAGGCAGGTCAGCGCCATGGAGGTGACGAACTCGCTGGTGTAGAAAGGCAGTGCCAGGGCCCAGCCCGTGAAGGCCAGCAGCACGAGCACGTCGCGGATGAGGAATTGACGGGAGTTCATGCGGTCATGCCTTGCGCGATTTGCGGGTGAACAGGCCTTCGGGGCGCAGCAGCAGCACGGCGATGAACACCGCGTAGGACAGCAGGGCCTTGAGCGAGGGATTGGTGAAATGCATGCCCAGGGCCTCGATCACGCCGAGGAAAAGGCCGCCGATCAGCGCGCCGCCCATGCTGCCGAAGCCGCCCAGCGTGATGACGATGAGCGCCGTCACGGTGTAGGGCTGGCCCATGTAAGGCGTGATGGTGTAGGCCATGGACAGCAGCGCGCCGGCGATGCCCGAGAGGCCCAGGCCGATGCCGAACATCAGCGGGTGCAGGCGCTTGGTGTCGATGCCCATGAGCTGCGCGCCGATGGACGACTGCATGAGCGCGCGCACGCCCTTGCCCAGCAGGGTCTGGCGCATGAGCACGATGAGCGCGCCCGCAAACACCAGGGCCAGGAAGAAGACCAGCAGCTTGTTGGCCGCGAACTGCACCTCGCCGAACTTCACGGGCTCGGTCAGGTAGTCGTAGCCGCGCAGGTCACCGCCCCACATCCAGGACACGAAGTTCTGCACCAAGAACATGAGGCCGAAGGCAACCATGAGGCCGCGCGCCTCGAAGACATCGAGGTTGGGCGAGGTGGCGGTGAGGCGGCGGAAGCACAGGAAGTGCACGATCACCCCCAGCACCATCAGCGCCAGGAAGGAGACGGGCACCATGAGCAGCGGCGAAAAGCCGAACTGCGTCTGGACCAGCCAGGTCAGGTAGGCCCCGACCATGAGGAACTCGCCATGGGCGATGTTGAGGATGCGCATCAGGCCGTACTGGAGGTTCAACCCCAGGGCGACCAGCGCATAGATGCCGCCGGTGATCAGACCGGACGCTATCAGTTCGAGCCAGGCAGTGAGTGACATGAGAACAAAACAGGTCAGGGGTGAAAAGAGACAAAGACCGGACTAGAAAGGTCCGGGCTCCATCGGGGCCGCCGCGGAACCGGCTGGGCCGGGCCGCTGGCGGCGTCCCCCTGGGGGGAGGGCGGCAACTTACTCGGAAGTTGGCCGCCACAGGGGGCTTTTATTTCCAGGCGGGTTTGCTCGCGTTGAGTTTCGCAGTGGCCAGCTTGGGCGGCCACACCACTTCGAACTCACCGTTCTGCCACTGGCCCACGGTACCCGGCGTGCCCACGTTCTCGCTGCCGGAGAACTTGATGTCGCCCAGGATGGTCTTGTGGGTCGTGTTGGCCACGTAGTCGCGGATGGCCTTGCGGTCCAGACCTTGCGCCTTGACGGCGTTGGTCAGGATCTCCAGGCCAGCCCAGCAGGCGCCGCTGGCCCAGCGATCGGGCTCCTTGCCGCCAAACTTCTTGGTGTGCGCGTCGAAATAGGCCTTGGCTGCGGGGCTGGACTTGCTATTCCAGGAGCCCATGCCCAGCACGCCCTCGGCGCCCGCGGGCGTCATGACGTTGCGGTAGAGCTGGAAGGCCGTACCGACCGATGCGTAGAAGAACTTCGGGTTGAAGCCGATCTCCTTGGCCTGGCGGCTGGCGAGGATGGTGTCCGGCGGATAGGTGAAGCCGATGAAGGCGTCCGGGTTCTTGTCCTTGATGGAGCGCAGCACAGGCGAGAGGTCCTTGACGCCGCCGGGGTAGCTCTTGTCTTCCACCATCTGGATGCCCGTGCCCGACAGGGCCACCTTGAGGGCCGCGTAGTTCTCGAGGCCGAAGAGGTCGTCCACATAGATCACAGCCACGGTCTTGCAACCATTGGCCTTGAGCATGTCAACCAGGGCCTCGCACATGGGCTTGGGCTGCTGCAGCAGCAGGAAGAAGTAAGGCAGCTTCATCTCGGCCAGGCGGCGCGACAGGGCGGTGGGCGCCAGGAAAGGATAGCCAAAGCGGTTGGCCAGGGGGGCCACGGCGAAGTTGGCGTTGGAGCCCCAGGGCGGCAGCACCAGGTCCACCTTGTCGCTGCCCATGAGCTTTTCATAGGAGCGCACGCAGGTCTCGATGTCGCTGCGGTCGTCGGAACTGATCAGCTCGATGGGGCGCTTGACACCCTTGACGTCCAGGCCACCGGCGGCGTTCTGCTGTTCGGCCCAGAGCAGGTAGTTGGGCTCCTGGCTGACCTGGGCGCCGCCGGTCCAGGGGCCGGTGCGGGCGATGGCATAGCCGATGCGCACGGGGGCCTGGTTGGCCAGCAGGTGCGGGGCAAAAGTGGCGGCGCCGACAGCGGCGGCCGTGCCTTTGAGCAGGGTACGTTTCGTTTGTTGAACCATGGTGTCTCCAATGGATGTTGCTTAGGGAATCAGCCCAGCCATACTAAAAAACCGCACGGAAGGCGGCTTTGCTGAACGTGCACAAAGTAGTTGACCGTTCACGCATGGGCACCAGGGTTAACCCTAGGCTGCGGGTTTGTACCCGCCCAGGCATCACCGATAATTCAGCCACCATGACCCAGGCCACCGCCGTCAGCACCGACGACTACGCCCCGGCCGAGCGCGCGCCGGTCTGGCGCGACTGGGTCTGGAAGCAATTCGGCGGCCTGGACTGCGATCTCTACGGCGACACCACCTTCGACGGCCACATGGCCAGCGTGCAGGCCGGCGACATCATCCTCACGCGGCTCACCGCCAACCGCCACCACGTCACGCGCACCCAGGACATGGTGCGCGCCAGCGAGGAGGGCTACCTCAAGATCGTCGCGCCCAATGTGGGGCGCGCTGCCGTGGAGCAGATGGGCCGGCAGGCCTGGGTGACGCCCGGCGCCTGGACGCTCTACGACACCACGGGCAGCTACTCGGTGGCCAACCCCGAGCGCGTGGAGCACCTCATCGTCATGCTGCCCAAGGCCCAGATGCTGGAGCGCGGCCTGCGGCTGGAAAACCTGACGGCCCGCTCCGTGGGCGGCGCCAGCGGCATCGCGCGCGTGGCCCTGTCCACCATGCGCAGCACCTTCCAGGAGCTGCCGCACATGAGCGCCGACGCGGCACGCGGCGCGGGCGAGCTGATCGCCCAGCTGGTGCGCCTCTCGCTCATCGAACTCTCGGGCCAGGAAACCCAGCTCACCCAGCGCGAAGCGCTCAAGGACCGCATCCGTGGCTATGTGGCCCTGCACCTGCGCGACCCCGCGCTCACCGTGGACCGCATCGCCGTGGCTCTCAACTGCAGCAAGCGCCACCTCTACAACGCCTTCGCCGACGAAGACCAGACCCTGGCCAGCTACATCCAGACCCTGCGTCTCGACGCCTGCATCCGCGAGCTGCAGCACCCCATGGCGCAGACGCGCCCCATCACCGACATCGCCCTGTCCTGGGGCTTCAACAACCTCTCGCATTTCAGCCGCGTGTTCCGCGAGCACACGGGCATGAGCCCCAGCGAATTCCGCGCCGCGTCGCCCGCGTGACCGCCGGGGATTGACCGGGGCATCTGCCCGGTGGACAGTGGGCCTCTTGAGCAGGAGACACGCCATGCACATCCCTTCCATGAAAGAAGTCGTCAGTGCCGAAGAATGGCAGCTGCGCTGTGACCTCGCCGCCGCCTACCGCCTCGTGGCCCACTACGGCTGGAGCGACCTGGTCTTCACCCACATCAGCGCGCGCATCCCCGGGCCCGAGCACCACTTCCTGATCAATCCCTACGGACTGATGTTCGACGAGATCACGGCCTCGAGCCTGGTGAAGGTGGATCAGGACTGCAACAAGCTGGTCGATTCGCCCTTCCCCGTCAACCCCGCGGGCTTCGTGATCCACAGCGCCATCCACGCCGTGCGCGAAGACGCGGGCTGCGTGCTGCACACGCACTCGCGCGCGGGCGTGGCGGTCAGTGCGCAGAAGTGCGGCGTGCTGCCCATCAGCCAGCAGTCCACCTTTGTGCTGGGCTCGCTGGCGTACCACGACTACGAGGGCGTGGCCCTGCGCGACGAGGAGAAGCCGCGCCTGCAGGCCGACCTGGGCACGGCCAACTACCTCATGCTGCGCAATCACGGCCTGCTGACCGTGGGGCGCACGATTGCCGATGCGTTCCTCAACATGTACATCTTCGAAAACACCTGCCGCATCCAGATCGACGCCCAGGCCGGCGGCGAACTGGTGATGGTGAACCCGCAGATCCTGCAGGGCATGGCCGGCGTGATGAAGAAGGCCACGGCCGGCCAGGGCGCCAACCTGGCCTGGCCTGCGCTGCTGCGCAAGCTCGACAAGCTGGACCCGTCCTATCGGACCTAGGGCGACTGGGGAGCTTCCGGCTTGGCCTCCCGCGCTGGCGGCTTGCTGAAGAACTCACCGAGCTTGCCGCCCACCGAGGCGCCGGCACCCGTGCCCACGCCGGGCATGAGCAAGGTGCCCAGCGCGGCACCGATGCGCGCACCGGTGGTGAGGTTGACCTCGGGCTGCTCCAAGGTGCCGCCCACGGCCAGGGGCACACCCACCGCGCCACCGAGCTCCACCGTGACGCGGCCCGCAAGCTCCTGGGTGGGTGAGATGCTGACCTGCCCCGTGGCACTGAGCGCGCCCGAACTCGCCGCCAGGTTCTGCAGCTCCACGGCCTTGCCGCGCGTGCGCACCTGCCCCGACAGCGTGTCCAGCGGCGTCTTGCCGCCACGACTCACGCCCGCCGTCTGCACCGCCTTGATCAGGTCGATGCCATGCAGCATGCCCTGGCGCACGGTGAATTTCGACTCGGTCTGCAGCATGTCGACCAGCGCGGAGGGCTGGCGCGTGCGTGCGCTCAGCGTGGTGCTGGCCTCGAGCCGTCCACTCAGCAGCTGAGCCGCGCGTGCGGTCTCGGTGGGCGCCGGGGCCGTGAGCTGCGAGACCTCGACTTCACGGGTCTGCAGCTGCCCACTCAACACGAACTCGCCGCCAGGCTGCGCCGCCGGTTGCAGCGCGATACGGCCCTGAACCGTGCCGCCGGCGACCCGCAGCAAAAGAATCCAGCTCAGTCCGGTGTCGCGACGCAAGGCCAGCTGCGTGCCCTGCAGGCGACCCTGCACGATGCGCAGATCCAGCTGCTCGGGCAGGGCCAGGCTGTCCAGCCGCGCCTCGGCCGTGATCACGATGGCCTGCCCCTTGCTGTCGATCCAGCTCAGCTCGTCCAGCACGGTGCGACGCGGCAGCAGGAGCAGCCCCTCGTCGTCCGGCTGTGCCTGCTCGCGCTGGCGCACGCGCTGCAGTGACAGCAGCAAGGCGTCGATGCCCTGCTGAGACAGCATGGCCTGGCGCACCACCAGCGTGGACAGGCCCACCCGCCCCAGCAGCAAGGACCCCCAGGCTGGCCGCAGCTCGATGCGTTCGGCCTTGAGCGGCTGGCGCGTACGCACCTGCACGCCCTCCAGCACCACCGCGGGCAGCGGCAGCAGCGTCAGTCCCACGCGTTCCAGGCGCAAGGGCACGCCCAGCGCGGCCGTGGCTTCGCGCTCGACGCGCAGGCGGAACTCATCGGTCGAGATCCAGCGCTGCAAGGCCAAGCCACCGCCGGCCACGAGCAGCAGCAACACAAGCCCCGCGATCAACAGCCAGCGCGGCCAGCGCACCTTGCTCATCCCTTGCCTGATTTGCGCAGCTGCTCGAGACGTTTACCTTCCTCGGCACGGATGCGCTCCAGCAGACGCGCGTCGGGATCCTGCCAGTTGCCGCCGGATTCGCGCGCCATCCAGGCCACGGCGCGCGCGAACTCCTCCAGGCTCAGGTCGTTGCGCCCGCCCTTGGGCGGCATGGCGCGCACACCCACCCAGCCGTGCGCCGTGAGCACTGCCTGGCCTTCGGCCATCAGCTTGCCCCACACCTGTCTGTCGCCGGGCCGCGGCGCATTGGCCAGCCCCGGCCCATGGCAGACCACGCAGGTCTCGCGGTAGACCTGCTCACCGGACTTGAGCGCCGGCGCCCCCTGCGCCAGCAGCAAGGCGGGACTCAGCAACAAGGCGCACAGGAGCTTGGCCTTCCGTGTCATGTCGGACTCCTCGGTATCAGGGCTGGGAAAAGAGACGTGCCGGGGTCCAGCGCAGGCCGACGGACAACCAGCGGCCACCCCGCCCCCCATCATGCTGTGCGCCGACGGTCGTGTCCACCTGCAGCAGGTCGGGAACGATGCTGTAGCGCAGGCCGGTCTGCCAATAGGGCTTGGCCTCATCATCGCCGTAGGATTCGGCGATCAGCGCCAGGCGCGGCTGCACGTAGTACTCGGCCCCCAGGCCCCAGGTGGCGCGGTTCTGGCGGCTGGCCCGGTCACGCAGCCCGCCGACGTTGAGATGCAGGAACGCTCGGTCGCGCGCCAAGGCCACCGTGACGGGGACATAGACATACTGGTTGCCAATCTGGTTGGGGCCGGGTTCGATCTCCGGGTGGAGCACCCGCCCCAAGGCCAGACCCCAGGCCCAGCCCTTGTCCCCCAGGGGCTGGAACAGGGTCTTGAGCTGCAACACATAGTCGCTGGTGGACGGGCCGGCGTCCTGAGTGGCGCGGCCACCACCCACGGTGAACTCCAGGTTCCCACCCGGGTTGCAGGCCGGCAGGGCCCAGGCCTCGCGGCTGTGCTCGTAGCTGCGCATCCAGCTCTCGACCTGGCAGCTGCCGGCCGTCGTGAGGCGCGCGTCATCGGTCACAAAAGGCCGCGCGGCCCAGGCCGGCGCGACGCAGAACAGACCCAGGACCAGAACGAACTTCATGCGAAGATTCTAGAAGCCGCGTCTTTCAACCCCATGAAGGGGCACGGCCATCTCGCCACCCCCGGCACAGCCCACCCGGACGAGGCGTCTAGGGCGCGGCGCGCAGCAGCACGCTCGCGTGCAGGCCATGACCGTCAGGCGCGTCACCGAGCTCGAAGCTCGCGCCCATGACCTCGGCGAACTTGCCCACGATGGCCAGGCCCAGGCCCGCGCCCTCACCCAGGCGCTGCGCATGCAAACCACGCACCCCGCGCTGCAGCAGGTGGCGGCGCTCCTGCACATCCAGACCTGGGCCGTTGTCGATGACGGACAGGCGCACGCCACCGGGCTCGCGGACCAGCTCCACGGTCACCGTGCCGACTTGGCCCGCCGGCGGACGGGCATGGCGTAGCGCGTTGTCGAGCAGGTTGCCGAGCAGGCCTTCGATCAGCGCCGCGTTGCCGATCACATGCACGGGCTGGTCCAGCCCCTGCACCCCCAGATCGACACCTGCGGCGTCGGCACGCGGCAGATAACGCAACACGGTCTCGCGCACCAACGCGTCCAGCGCCACGGGCTCGTTGCGCACGCCGGTGTCCGCCTCGTCGGCCAGGGCCAGGGCCAGCAGCTGTTCCACCAGGCGGCTGGCCCGGGCCTCGCTGGCACCGATGCGCTGCAGCTGCTCGCGCCAGACCGCCGGCTCGCCCTGGGCCAGGCCGTACTCGGCCAGCGCACGGATACCGGCCAGGGGCGTGCGCAACTCATGCGCCACATTGCCCGAGAACTCACGCTGGGCCTGCAGGCTGTGGTCCAGCCGGGCCAGCAGCGCATTGATCGCGGCGCCCAGCTGCGCGATGTCGCGCGAATTGGCCGAGACCGACAAGGGCCGCAGGTCGCGCGCATCGCGCTGCTCGACCGAGTGCCGCAGGTCACTCAGAGGCTGCAGCTCCTGCCCGATGATGCGACGCAGCCAGAGCGCAAGCAGGCCCAGCAGCAGCAGCTGGGGCACCACGGAATAGACCAGCACATCGCGCAACAGGGCCTTGCGGCTGCGCGTGGTCTGGCCCACGGTGACGACAAAATCATCCGGCTCGTCCTGGACCACCACCACGGAGCGCAAGGGGCGGCCTTCATAGACCGTCTCCGAGAAGCGGATGTAGGCGGGGCTGCGCGGCAGCGGGGCCTGCAGACCCGGGTGGCCGGCCAGGACGGTGCCGTCGCCGCGGCGCACGACGAAGTAGATGCTCTCGCTCTGGTCGAACAGAACCGTGCTCATCTCCCGACTGGAGAGCTCCAGCGCCAGGCCCTGGGGCTGGGCCCGCACCCGCGAGGCCAGGGCGTAGGCATCGTCGAGCAAGGCCCGATCGAAGGCCTTCTGCGCAAAGTAATAGGCCACGGCCACCGTGAGCGCGGTGCCCAGCAGCCAGGTCAGCGCCAGCGGCAGCAGCACATGGCGCACCAGGCGCGCGCGCAGCGAAGGCCGGTCCGGCGCCTGCAGGTCCGTCAAGACGCGTCCCCGGCCGGCTCGAGCGCATAGCCCAGCCCGCGCAGCGTGCGGATCTGGGCGCCGCTGCCGGCCAGCTTCTTGCGCAGGCGCGAGATGAAGGCCTCCAGGGCGTTGTCGCCCAGCGCCTCGTCGAAATCCGACAGCTTGTCCGACAGCGCCCGCTTGCTGACCACGCGCCCAGGGGGGGTCATGAGCTCCCACAGCACCTCGAACTCGCGTGCCGGCAATTCAAGCAGTTCGCCGTCCAGCGTCAGCCGGCGCGTCTTGCGGTCCAGCCGCAGCGCACCGACTTCGCAGACGTCATCCGTTCCCGCGCTGCGCCGCACCAGGGCGCGCAAACGCGCCTCGACCTCTGCCAGATCGAAAGGCTTGCCCAGGTAGTCGTCGGCGCCGGCGTCCAGGCCGGCCACACGCTCCTCGGTGCGGTTGCGTGCGGTGAGCACCAGCACCGGCGTGCGGTCGCCGCGGGCACGCGCCTCACGCAGCAGGCTCAGGCCATTGGCGAGCGGGCTGTCCGCGGCGGCGCTGTGCGGCAGATTCAGATCGAGCAGCACGGCGTCAAAGGGCTGCACCTGCCAGTAGTGGGCGGCCTGTTCCAGATCGCCGGCTTCGTCGACGCGGTGTCCGGCATCGTGCAGGCTCAGGCGCATGACCTCGCGCAGCACGGGATCGTCTTCGATGAGCAGGATTCTCATGGTCGTGAACTTTCGGCGGGGTGGCCGTAAGCATTTTCCCTCAGTCCCCTGGTCAGCGGCTGGTCAGGCCGCGGCACGGACACTGTGGCACCTCTGTGCCTCATCGTATGAATCACCGCCTGATCACGCTCTGGGCCGGCCTCCTGCTGCCACTCGCGCTGCACGCCCAGCCCGCTGGCACACCGCCCCAGCCCCTGAGCCTGCAGCAGGTGCTGCAGGCCGCCCAGGACAATCTGGACGTGGCCCTCTCCAGGCGCAATCTGGCCGGCGCCCAGGCCGACGTGACGAGCGCTGATCGTGCGCCCCTGCCGGTGCTCTCGGCGGGCGTGAGCCAGATCGATCTGAAGAACGGCAACGGCAGCGGCCGCGTGCTGCAGGACCGGACTTACGACAAGTCGGTCGGCCTGGACTGGACCTGGGAGCGCGGCAACAAGCGCGAGCTACGCACCCTCACAGCCCAGCGCTCGGCCGACGCTGCACGCGCGGAACTCGATGACACCATGCTGCGGCAGCGCGTCGCGGCCCTGACCGCCTTCTACGAGCTGCTGGCCGCGCAGGAGCGCCTGGAAGCCAGCGCGCAGCTCGACGGCAACGCTGCCGAACTGGCCCGCACGGCGGTGCGTCGGCTGCAGGCCGGCGATCTCTCGGCCCAGGAGACGGCCCGCACCGAGATCGAGGCACAACGCGCCCGTGCCGAGCGGCGCCAGGCCGAGCTGGAGCGTCAGCGCAGCGCCCTGGTGCTGTGGCAGCTCACCGCCCTGGCGTCGCCGCCGCAACTCCAGGCCCGAGCCGACTGGCCGGTCGCGACGCCGGGGATGGCCCACGTCGATCTCGACGCCCTGGTGGAGGAGCGCGCCGACGTGCGCGCGGCACGCTCGCGCGTCGAGGCCGCCCAGGCCGCGCTGGACGCCAGCGCGGCGCTGAAGAAATCGGACGTCACCTGGGGCGTCTCCTACAACCACTACCCCGGCACGTCGACCGCACTCATGGAGCTGCGTATGCAGATGCCGCTGCAATGGGGCTATGCCTACCAGGGCGAGATCGGTCGTGCCAGTGCACAACTCGGCCAGGCGCAGGACGCCCTCGAAAAAACCCGACGCCAGGCACGGCAGGAGTTCGAGCGCCTGCAGCACGAGGTGCTCAGCGCGGCCGAACGCGCCGCGGTGTTCGATGGCGAGATCCTGCCGCGCGCACGCCGTGTGGCCGAGGGCGCGGAGCTGGCCTACCGCAAGGGAGCCCTCTCGCTGACCGATCTGCTCGATGCCCGCCGCACCTTGCGCGTGACCGCCCTGGACGCCGTCGCTGCGCGCAAGGAGCACGCCCAGGCCCTGGGCACCTGGCAGCTGCGCACAGGCCAGACCGTTACCGCCGCCACCCCCTGAGTCCCCGTCTTTCCTCCTCATCGACCATGCCGACCCGTCCCCTCGCCCTGCTGTTTTGCAGCCTGTTGCTGAGCGCCTGCAGCGAGGCGCCCGCGCCCGTTGCCGAAGCGCCGGCACCCATCATGCAGGGCCAGCAGTTGCGCTACCCCGCAGGTCATCCTCAGCTGCGGCTCTTGACCCTGGCGAGCGCCGAAGCCGCGCGCCCGCTGCGCATCGAGCTGCCCGCGCGCCTGGTCTGGAACGAAGAGCGCACCCAGCGCATCTACCCTTCGTTTGCCGGGCGCGTCACGGCGCTGCGTGCCGATGTGGGCCAGCAGGTGGGCGCCGGCAGCACGCTGGCCGTGCTCGCCTCGCCCGACTTCGGCCAGGCCCAGAGCGAGACCGCGCGCGCCGAAGCCGACGAGCGCCTCACCGCACGCAATCTGCAGCGCCAGCGCGAGCTGTTCGAGGCCGGCATCGTGGCCCGCAAGGAGCTGGAACAGGCCGAGGCCGAACAAGAGCGCGCCCACGCGGAAGCCGAGCGCGCCCGTGCCCGCACCCGTCTCTACGGTGGCAGCGGCGGCGTGGACCAGCAGCTGGTGCTGCGCGCCAGCCTGGCCGGTACCGTGGTCGAGCGCAACCTCAACCCGGGCCAGGAGCTGCGGCCCGAACAGACCGGGCCCGGCGTGCCGCCACTGTTCGTGATCAGCGATCCCTCCACGCTTTGGGTCCAGATCGACGTGCGCGACCACGAGATCGGCTTGGTGCGCCCGGGCCAGACCTTCACACTGCGCGTGCCTGTGCTGGCCGGCCAGAGCTTCGAGGGCCAGGTGGTGGCCAGCTCGGATTTCATCGACCCGCAGACCCGCACGGTCAAGGTACGGGCCAAGGTCGCCAATCCGCAGCGCTTGCTCAAGGCGGAGATGCTGGGTCACGCCGTGTTCGAGCGACGCTTCGAGCGCGGCCTGGTCATCCCGGCCGCCGCCGCCCTGCTGCAGGGCGCACAGCACTGGGTCTTCGTGCAGACGCGACCGGGCGAGTTCGAGCCGCGCCGCATCGAACTCAGCTACGAGGGCAGCCAGGAGGTCGTGGTCTCTGAAGGGCTGAAGCCGGGCGAGCAGGTGGTGACCGAGAACGCCCTGCTGCTGGCACGCCAGTTCCGTCTGGCGCGTGCGGGATCGGCGCCGCCACCCCGGGGAACGCAGCAGCCATGAGACGACTGATCCATTACGCGGTGCACCAGCCGCTGTTCATCGTCCTGGGCACCCTGTTGTTTGCGCTGGCTGGCGTCATCGCCTTCAAAAGCCTGTCGGTCGAGGCCTTCCCCGACGTCACCGACACCCAGGTCACGGTGATCGCCCTCTACCCCGGCCGCGCCGCCGAGGAAGTGGAAAAGCAGGTCACGCTACCGATCGAGACCGCACTGTCGGGTCTGCCCAATGCCATCCGTCTGTTCTCGCACACGCAGTTCGGCCTGTCCTTCACCGTCATCACCTACGACGACGCGGCCAGGGTGCTGGAAGTCCGCCAGCAGGTCAACGAACGCCTGCGCAGCGTCGCCTTGCCCCCGGGCGTGGAGGCCAACATCGCGCCCAACGCCACGCCCGTCGGCGAAGTGCTGCGCTATCGGCTGCGCGGCGATGGCCTGACCACCACCGAGCTGCGCACCCTGCAGGACTGGGTGGTGGAACGCGCGCTGCGCCAGGTGCCGGGCATCGCCGACGTGGTCACCATGGGCGGTTACATCAAGCAATACGAGGTGCAGCCCGACCTCGACCGCCTGCGCGCCTATGGCCTGAGCTTCCAGCAGCTGCTCGACGCCCTGGGGCGCGGCAACTCGAACGCCGGCGGCAGCTATGTGGCCCAGGGGGTGCAGCAGTACGCGATCCGGGGCATCGGCCTGCTGCGTTCGGCCGAGGACATCAGCCGCATCGTGGTGGCCACACGCAACGGCACCCCGGTGCTGATCCGCGACGTGGCGCAGGTCCGGATCGGCGCCGTGCCGCGCCTGGGACGCGTGGGTCAGGATGCGGACGACGACATCGTGACCGGCATGGTGGTGATGCGCAAGGGCGAGAACGCGAGCGAGGTGCTCAAGGGCGTCAAGGCCAAGGTGGCCGAGCTCAACGAGCGCGGGCTGCCGCCGGGCGTGCAGATCGAACCCTACTACGACCGCTCCTGGCTCATGGGCAAGACCCTGTCCACGGTGTTCCGCAACCTCGTCGAAGGCGCGTTGCTGGTCTCGCTGGTGCTCTACGTCTTCCTGTCCAACCTGCGCGCCAGCCTGGCCGTGGTGGTGATCATCCCGCTCTCCCTGCTGGCCACCTTCATGGGGCTGAAGATCATGGGCGTGCCGGCCAACCTGCTGTCGCTGGGCGCGATGGACTTCGGCATCATCGTCGACGGCGCGGTGATCGTGATCGAGAACATCATGCACCGGCTGGAGCAGAACCGCGAGAACCTCTCGGAAAGCGAGCGCCGCCAGGTGATCATCGACGCCGCCACCGAGGTCGGACGGCCCACGCTGTTCTCCATGCTCATCATCATCGCGGCACATATCCCCATCTTCGCGTTGCAACGCCATGAGGGCCGCATCTTCCAGCCCATGGCCCTGTCGGTGACCACGGCGCTGATCGGCTCACTGATCTTCTCGCTCACCCTGGTCCCGCTGCTGGCCTATTGGATGCTGCGGCGCAAGCTGCCGCACGGCGACAACCGCGTGCTGCGCACAGCCAAAGGGCTCTATGCACCGGTGCTCGATTGGGCGCTGACGCACCAACGCAAGGTGGTGATGATTGCGCTGGTCGCCTTCGCCATCGGGCTGGGCGCCGCCTCGCGTCTGGGTTCGGAATTTCTGCCGGAACTCAACGAGGGCACGATCTGGGTCAACCTGCGCCTGCCCGCCAGTGTCTCCAACGACGAGGCCGCGCGCATGCTGCGCACGGCACGCGAGGCCCTGCTGACCGTCCCCGAAGTGCGCACCACGGTCTCCAAGGCCGGCCAGCCCGAGGACGGCACCGACCCCAAGACGATCAGCATGGCCGAGGTCTTCGTCGACGTGAAGCCGCCCGAGCAGTGGCGCAAGGGGCTGACCCGCGACGCCCTGATCCTGGACATGGAACGCGCCGTCACCGCCATCCCGGGTCTGGTGCCCGTGTTCTCGCAACCCATCCGCGACAACGTGCTGGAATCGATCTCGCAGATCGACGGCCAGATCGTGATCAAGGTCGCGGGTGACGATCTCGTCGAACTGCGTCGCACCACCGAAGCCATCGAGGCCGAGGTGCGCCAGGTGGCGGGCGTGTACCGCGCCGAGATCGACCGCCTGGGCGACCTGCCCCAGCTGGTGATCGACATCGACCGCGACCGCGCCGCGCGCCAGGGCCTCAACGTGGGCGATGTGCAGGACGTGATCGAGGCCGCGCTGGCCGGCAAGGCCGCCACCCAGCTCTGGGAGGGCGAGCGCCGCTTCTCGGTGGCCGTGCGTCTGCCGCCGGAACGACGGGCCATCGCCCAGCTGGCCTCCACGCCGATCCCGGTGCCTGGCGGGGGCTACACCACGCTGGGCGCCGTGGCCGAGATCCGTGAAACGAGCGGCGCCATGAACATCGCCCGCGAAGCCGGACGCCGCACCATGGCCATCGGCATCTTCATCCGCGACCGCGACATGGGCTCGGTGGTCAAGGACATGAAGGCGCGCGTGGAAAAGAACGTCCGCGTCCCCGCCAACTACGCGGTCAGCTGGTCGGGCGAGTTCGAAAACCAGGAGCGGGCCATGCAGCGCCTGTCCGTCGTCGTCCCGATCTCGTTGCTGCTGATCTTCGTGCTGCTGTTCGACGCCTTCGGCTCCTTCCAGAAGGCGGTGCTGATCCTGGTCAACGTACCGCTGGCCCTGATCGGCGGTTTCATCGCGCTGTGGCTCTTCGACATCCCGCTGTCGGTCTCGGCAGCCATCGGCTTCATCGCGCTCTCGGGCCAGGCCGTGCTCAACGGCGTGGTCATGCTCTCGGTCTTCCAGCAACTGCGCAATGCCGGGCACAGCGTGCTGGAAGCCGCACGCCAGGGCTCCATGCAAAGGCTGCGCACCGTGCTCATGACGGCCCTGCTGGCCGCGCTGGGCCTGCTACCCATGGCGCTATCGCAGGACATCGGCGCCGAGACCCAGCGCCCGCTGGCCATCGTGGTCATCGGCGGCCTGGTCACGGCCACCCTGCTCACGCTGGTCGTGCTGCCCGTGCTCTACGTGCTCTGGTTCTCGGGCCGACGCATCAAGGAGACGGTCTAGCCGCCGGCTCAGGCTGCGCCGACCCCGATCGGCGCCGGCGTGCGCATGACGATGCGTGTGAACAGGCGGTCGTAGAGCGGATCGCGCGGGTGCTTGCCAGTCAGCGGGTCCTGGTTGGTGGTGAAAGCGACGTCGAGCGCGGCCCAGTCCTGCGGGCTCAGGTGCCGGATGGCTTCGGGCAGGACCTCGCGCTCCTCGATGCGCATGTGCTCCAGGTAGAAGTCCAGGTGGCGCAGCATGGCCACCTCGAAGGCGCTACGGCGCGACTCGCCCAGCAGCTCCCAGGCCAGCAGCAGGTGCTGCAGCTCGCGCACCGCGGCCTCGCCGTGTGCGTGGTCACGCTCCAGCCGCTCCAACGTGCCCTGCAGATGAGGCGCCCGCGCGCGCAGCGGCGGGAACAGCAGGCTGCTTTCCTTGGGGTGGTGCAGGCGCTCGGGGAACTCGTCGATGTAGAAGAGCATGGCGCGCAGCACGTCGAAGAAGGGCTCCGGTGCATCGGCCGGGCCGCGCTGGATCATCATGCGCAGCGACTGCAGCATGGCCGACAGCGCGGCATGCTCCTCGAGAATGATGCGTACGCTGTCGTGGGCCATGGCTAACCTCCTGATCGGACCCGATGAGGTCTGCAGGATGGCACGGCCTCGCAGGACAGGGCTTGACGCTCGTCAAGCTCCGGCCGGGTTCCGGCCGATGTCCCGGCGAGGAACGGGCCGCAAGGTCAGCTCAGCAGCAGAGGCGCGCCGCCGCGGCCCTGGCTTTCCAGGCGGAACTGGCGCACGATCTGGGCCAGGCGGTCGGCCTGCTCGCGCATGGACTCGGCCGCGGCGGCCGACTCCTCCACCAGCGCGGCGTTCTGCTGCGTCATGCGGTCGATTTCCTGCACCGAGGCGTTGACCTGGCCGATGCCACTGGACTGGCTGTCGGCGGCGATGGAAATCTCGCCAATGATGTCGCGCACGCGCTGCACACCGGCCACGATCTCCTGCATGACGCCGCCGGCCTCCTCGACCTGGCGCACGCCGCCGTCCACGGCCGTCACGCTGGCGCCGATCAGCGCCTTGATTTCCTTGGCGGCCTCGGCGCTGCGCCCGGCCAGGCTGCGCACCTCGCTGGCCACCACCGCAAAGCCGCGGCCCTGCTCGCCCGCGCGCGCCGCTTCCACTGCGGCGTTGAGCGCGAGGATGTTGGTCTGGAAGGCGATGCCGTCGATCACGCCGATGATGTCGTTGATCTTGCGGCTGGACGCAGAGATGCTGTGCATGCTCTGTACCGCCTGCGTCACCACCGAGCCGCCGCGCTGGGCGGCCTGCGAGGCCGTGGCCACGAGCTGGTTGGCCGTCTGCGCCGAGCTGGCGGTCTGCTGCACGTTGCCACTGAGTGCGCCGATGGAACTCACGGTGTGCTGCACATTGCCGGCCGTCTGCTCGGTGCGGCTGGACAGGTCCTGGTTGCCGGTGGCGATCTCGCGGCTGGCCGTGGCGATGCTCTCGCCGGCCTCGCGCAGCTGGCTGACGATGCCCGAGAGGCTGTCGCGCATCTGCTCCAGCGCGCGCTGCAGGTCGGCCACCTCGTCGCGGCCGTCGACCTGCATGCGCTGCGAGAGATCGCCGCTGGCGATGGCCTGGGCCAGCTGACGCGCCTGCTCCAGCGGGCGGCAGATGGCCTGCATGTTCAGCAGGGTCAGCGGCACGACGATGGCCAGGGCCAGCACCACCAGAGCGGCGAAGATGAAGAGCATGCGGTCCAGCATGGCGTTGCGGCTGGCGTTGGACGCCTCGGCTTCGGCGCGCACAGCCTCGTCAATCTGGGTCAGCAGCTTGTCGGCCTCCTCGAACTCACCGGCGGCACGCGCGCTCATGCGGTTGGCGATGGTGGCCGTCTCGTAGGCGCTGTCCTCCAGCTGACGGGTGATGCCCGTGAACATGGTGCGGTAGCTCTTGAGGAAGGCGATCGCCTTGTCCAGCTGAGGACGGCGCTCTTCGGACAGCGCCGAGGAGAGATCGGCCGCCTTCTGCTCGACCTTCTGCATGTCGGCGTCCCAGCGCGTGCGGATCTGGCGGATCAGCTCCGGCTTCTCGTACTGGATGATCATTTCCTTCTCGTAGCGCCGCACCTGGGCCATCTCGAAACGCAGGCTGGCCACACGGTCGACCACGGCCATGGACTCGTCGATGACCTCGGCGCTGAGCTGGTGGATGCGGAACATGCCGAACATGCCCGCACCACCGACGAGCAGCAGCAAAGCCAGCACGACGCCGATAGCGCCGATCATGCGGAAACGGACGGTGAACTGACGCATGAGGGCGAACAGCTTGGTGCTCATGGGAACCTCCTCCTGAAGCCCGACTGTTGCGGGCACAACCTTGAAATTCTAGGGGGGCGCTCTCCTATGCTGCGGCGGTAATATCACGTAGAGACCGGGCTATTCCGGGCTTCTGCCCCGAATTCAGGCCCCGGGCCGCCAGCGGCGCAGCAGCAAGGCGTTGCTCATCACGCTGACCGAGCTCAGAGCCATGGCCGCGCCGGCGATCACGGGGCTCAGGTAGCCCAGGGCCGCCAGCGGGATGCCGGCCACGTTGTAGATGAAGGCCCAGAACAGGTTCTGGCGGATCTTGGCCACCGTGCGGTCCGAGACCGAAAGCGCCCCCGCCACCAGCAGCGGGTCGCCACGCATCAGCGTGATGCCGGCCGCGTGCATGGCCACATCCGTGCCATTGCCCATGGCCAGCCCCACATCGGCCGCGGCGAGGGCCGGTGCGTCGTTCACGCCATCGCCGACCATGGCGACAACATGGCCGCCCTGTTTCAATTCCATGACACGAGCTGCCTTGTCACCGGGCAACACCTCGGCCAGCACCTCGCCGTCCTCTGGCCGCAGGCCCAGGCGTCGCGCCATGGCCTCGGCCGCGCCGCGGTTGTCGCCCGAGATCATCACGGTGCGGATGCCGCGCGCACGCAACGCCGCCAGCGCCTCCTTGGCCCCGGGCTTGGGCTCGTCGCCGAAAGCCAGCAGGGCGCGCAGGGTCAGGCCGTCGGTGGTGCGTTCCACCAGGGCAGAGACGGTGGCGCCCTGCTGCTGCAACTCAGCCGCACGCGCTGCCAGCGGGCCCAGGCCCACCCGCAACTCGTCCATCCAGCGCAGGCTACCGACCAGATAGCTCTGCACGCCCACCTCGCCCTCGCTGCCGCGCCCGGGCACGGCGCGCACGTTGTCCGGCGCCTCGATCACGATGCCGCGGACCTGGGCGGCTTGTACGACCGCACGGGCCAGCGGATGCTCGCTGCCGCTCTGAAGGCTGGCGGCGGCGGCCAGCAGGCGGGCCTCGTCCACGCCGGGCACCACCTCGAAGGCGGTCAGGCGCGGCTGGCCCACGGTCAGCGTGCCGGTCTTGTCGAAGGCCACGGTATCGACGCGGTGCGCGATCTCCAGCGCCTGCGCGTCCTTGATCAGGATGCCGTGCTTCGCGGCCACGCCTGTGCCGGCCATGATCGCCGCGGGCGTGGCCAGGCCCAGGGCACAGGGGCAGGCGATGACCAGCACGGCCACGGCGTGGATCACGGCATGCTCCATGGGATGGCCGGCCAGCAACCAGCCCACCAGGGTGGCCAGCGCGATCAGCAGCACCACAGGCACGAAGATCGCCGAGACCTGGTCCACCAGGCGCTGGATCGGCGCCTTGGCCGCCTGGGCGTCCTCGACCAGGCGGATGATGCGCGCAAGCACGGTCTCGCTGCCCACGGCCGCGACCTGCATCACCACCCGACCCTCGCCGTTGATCGAGCCCCCGGTCAGGCGCTCGCCGGCATCCTTGGCCACGGGGAGGGGCTCGCCCGTCAGCATGGATTCGTCGACTTGCGTGTGGCCTTCGAGCAGGATGCCGTCCACCGGGAAGCGTTCGCCCGGCCTTACCACCAGCCGGTCGCCCACCAGCACCTCGGCCACGGGCACATCCACCTCGCCCTCCGGGCCCATCAGGTGAGCGATATCGGGCCGCAAGGCATGCAGGGCGCGGATGGCCGCGGTGGTCTGACGCTTGGCCCGTGCTTCCAGCCACTTTCCCAGCAGCACCAGGGTCACGACCACGGCCGAGGCCTCGAAATAGAGGTGCGGCATGCCGTCGTGGCCCGCAAACAGCCAGAGCCAGACCGAGAGCGCCCAGCCCGCCGTGGTCCCGATGGCCACCAGCAGGTCCATATTGCCCGTGCGGGCCTTGAGGGCGTGCCAGCCTGCCACGTAGAAGCGCGCGCCCAGGATGAACTGCACCGGCGTGGCCAGCAGGAACTGGGCCCAGGCCGGCAGCATCCAGTGCTGGCCGAAGAGATCACCCACCATCGGTACGACCAGAGGCAGGGACAGGGCCAGGCCGATGGCCACGGGCGCAAACCCCGCCCAGGGGGAGGCGTCCTGCTCCTTGTCCAGCGCATCGGCCGCGCGTGGCTCGTAGCCGGCATCGCGCACCGCGCGGCGCAGGCGGGCTTCGATCTGTTCCGAGGGCTGATAGCTCACGCGCGCCGACTCGGTGGCCAGGTTGACCGTGGCGTCCGACACGCCGGGCACCTTCTTCAGCGCCTTTTCGACGCGGCTCACGCAGGACGCACAGGTCATGCCGCCGATGCCAAGATCCAGGGTGGCGGAGGAAATGGGGGTGGAGGTGGTGTTCATGCCGTGATCGTGAACCTTGCCATCATGGCAGGGTCAAGCCTTGCGCCAGATCAACCTTGCTGCAGAAAAGGTTGTTGTTCCTGGCGATTGACCTTCCCATGGGGGCAAGGTCCAGCATATGCTCATGTCCAACCCTGCTCACGGAGCACCCACCATGAACCAGACCTTCACCGTCACCGGCATGACCTGCGGCCACTGCGAGAAATCCGTCACCCGCGCGCTCAAACAACTCGACCCCCAGGCCGAAGTGAAGATCGACCGCAGCAAGAACCTCGTCGAGGTGCAGTCGCAGCAGCCGCGCGCAGCCCTGGCCCAGGCCATCGCCGACGAGGGCTACGCCGTCGCCGCCTGAAGCCGCCATGAACCGGATCGCCTGGCCCGTCAACATCGGCACCGCCGCCGAGCTCTCGGGCATCTCGGCGAAGATGGTGCGGCACTACGAGGCGCTGGGGCTGTTGCCGCGCGTCACGCGCACCGACAGCGGCTACCGCCAGTACAGCGAGGCCGAGGTCCACACCCTGCGCTTCATCAAGCGTGCGCGCGACCTCGGCTTTTCCATGGCCGAGATCGGCGAGCTCGTGGCGCTGTGGCAGAACCGGCGCCGCACCAGCGCCAGCGTCAAGCGCGTGGCACAGAAGCACGTGGACGAGCTGGCCGCGCGCATCGCCGCCATGCAGGCCATGCAGCGCACTCTGGGCCATCTGCTGCACCACTGCCATGGCGACGAGCGGCCTGACTGCCCCATCCTCGACGACCTGTCAGGCCGTTCCATGAGCGCTTGACGAGCGAAGCCGGAACGCCCATCATGATTTTTTCACCCCTCCCAGGAGTTGCACCATGAAGACCAATATCGGCAATATCGAGCGTGGCATCCGCGTCGTGGGCGGCCTCGTGCTGGTGGCCCTCGCCGCCACAGGCACCGTCGGCTGGTGGGGCTGGCTGGGCCTGCTGCCCATGGCCACGGGCCTCATGGGCTGGTGCCCGCCCTATGCCCTGCTGGGCATCAACACCTGCAAGGTCAAGGGACCCCAGACCTGAAGCGGGCAAAAACGGGCGGGCTGTGGTTCAATGAAGACCACGTTCCTTCCGCAACGCCCGCTTGAATCCAGACCTGCCAACCCAGCTGCTGGGCTGTCTCGATGAGGCCGCCACCGGGATCGGCTTGTTCGATCCCGAGGATCGTTTGCGCTACGCCAACCGCTACTTCCGCGAGGCCTATGCACTGGATGCGGACAGCACGCCCTCGTGGGAGGAAATGATGCGGCGCTGCCACCGCGAACGCGTGGGGCTGCTGATCGAAACCGATGACATCGAGGCCTGGCTGACCCGTGTACGCCAGACGCGCCGGCAACTGCCCAGGCGCTGCTTCGAGTCCGACCTGGCCGATGGCCGCTGGATGCGCGTGACCGAGACCTTGCACCCCGGCGGCTGGGTCCTGGCCGTGACCACCGACGTCACGGCCCTCAAGGTCAACGAGTCCACCTTGCGTCAGGCCCGCGACGAAGCCCTGCGCCTGTCTGTCACGGACGCGCTCACCGGCCTGCACAACCGCCGCCACGTCTTCGAACGCCTGGGCGAACTCTTTGTTGCGGCCCGCCAAATGCGCTATCCGCTGGCCGTGGCCGTGATCGACCTGGATCACTTCAAGAACGTCAACGACGCCCATGGCCACGGGGTCGGTGACCAGGTCCTGCAGCACTTCGCGCGTGTGCTGCGGCAGGCCCTGCGGCCGCAGGATCTGGTGGGCCGCATCGGCGGCGAAGAGTTCTTGCTGGCCCTGCCCAACACCGAACCCCAGGGGGTCCGCCAAGTGCTGCACCGGCTGCGTACCAGCCTGGCGGCGGACCCGCCGGTCGCGGCGCTGCCCCAGCTGCGCACCACCTTCTCCAGCGGCGTGGCCCATGCCCTGCCCGACGACAGCGTGCACACGCTGTGGACCCGGGCCGACCGCGCGCTTTACCGGGCCAAGGCCGCAGGCCGCGGCGTCGACCTTGATGACGATACGGTCACCGGCTTTGCGGTGTAATTTGCGCATGGACTCCACCCCCGTCACCACCTCGCGTCGCGTCGAACGCCTGGTCACCGGCCAGCCCACCACCGACGGCGCCGGCGTCAAGCTGCTGCGCGTGCTCACCCAGGACCTGCAGCGCCGCCTGGACCCTTTCCTGATGCTGGACAACTTCGCCAGCGACAACCCCGACGACTACATCGCCGGCTTTCCCAACCACCCGCACCGCGGCTTCGAGACCGTGACCTACATGATCGCCGGCCGCATGCGGCATCGCGACAGCGCAGGGCATGAAGGTCTGCTGCAAAACGGCGGCGTGCAGTGGATGACGGCCGGCCGCGGCCTGATCCACAGCGAGCTGCCCGAGCAGGAAGAGGGCGTGATGGAGGGCTTTCAGCTCTGGCTCAACCTGCCCGGGCGCGACAAGATGGGCCCGCCGGGCTACCGCGACATCCAAAGCGCCGAGATTCCCGAGTTCACGGCGCCCGAGGGCGTGCAGGTGCGCCTGATCGCCGGCCGCAGCCATGGCCACACGGGCGCGATGGACCGGCCCGTCGACGCCTGGCCCACGGATCCGCACTACCTTGATCTGCACTTCCCCGCGGGTGGCGCCGTGTTCGCCCAGCCCCTGCCGTCCGAGTACAACGCCTTCGTCTACACCTACCGAGGCAGTGTGCGCATCGGCGAGACCGTGGTACCTCGCGGCCAGATGGCCATCCTGGGCAATGAGGGGAACGGCGTTCAGCTCCAGGGCCTGCCCGGTGACACACCGGCACGCGCGCTGCTGATCGCCGGGCGGCCGCTGCGCGAACCCATCGCCCAGTACGGCCCCTTCGTGATGAACACGCGCGAACAGCTCATCGAGGCGGTGGAGGATTTCCAGAACGGCCGCCTGGCCTGACACCCGGGGTCGGCATTCTTTACACAGGCGACGCACAGCCTCATGCCCGCGATACACAGCGGGCCCAGACTGCAGACATCCCGTGATGTCTGCACGGGTCTTCTGTGAAAGGATCACACATGAGCAAGCATTTCAAACCCGCCGTCCTGGCCGCCATCCTGACCACTTCCGCCTTGGCCGTGCTGGCCCAGCCCGCCGGCAGCCCGCCACCGGAAGGCGGCCCCGGCATGCAGCAGAGCGAGTCCGAGCACCGCGCGCACCGGCAGGAGCGCATGAAGGCCCACATGGCCCAACGCGCCGCCGAACTCAAGGCCGACCTCAAGCTCACGCCCGAGCAGGAAAGCGGCTGGAACGCCTATCTCGCCGCCATGAAGCCCCCGGCCCCTGCGGCCCGGCCTCAGCGCGACGACATCGCCAAGCTCAGCACACCCGAGCGTCTGGACAAGATGCGTGAAATGCGCCAGCAGCGCGAAGCCGAGTTCGACAAGCGCGACGCCGCCACGCGCAGCTTCTACGCCAGTCTGAGCGCCGAGCAGAAGAAAACCTTCGACGCGCGTACCGCCCGTCCCATGCACGAGGAAGGCCGGCGCCACCACGGCCCGCGTTAAAGTCGGGGCATGAACCCAGCCAGCGCAGCCCCCGGCACCATCCGCACCGTCGGTCTGGAGCGCCCGCTGCGCTGGCTGGTGCAAGGCTGGCATGACAGCCGGCGCTGCGGGGGTGTGAGCTTTGCGCACGGTCTGGCACTGACGCTGTTCGGCCAGCTGCTGCTGCTTGTGGCGCACCACCAGTTCTGGCTGCTGGCCGGTGCCTTCTCGGGTCTGCTGGTCGTGGGGCCGGTCCTGGCGACCGGTCTCTACGCCCTGAGCCGCGCCGTCGAGCGCGGCGAAACGGTTTCCTGGCGCCTGGTGCTGCAGACCTGGCTGAGCTGGCGTCGCCACGGCAGCAGCCCGGACGGCAAGGACTGGCGCCTGGTGCGCTTTGGCCTGCTGCTGGGCCTGGCCGGCACCGGCTGGGTGCTCACATCCGCCGCACTCATCACCCTGCTGTCACCGGTGCCCATCGAGCAGCCGATGGATTTCCTGCGCCACGTGGTGCTGGCGCGTGACCACTGGCTGTTCGAACTCTGGCTGGCCCTGGGCGGTTTGATGGTGGCGCCCATCTTTGCCTCCAGCGCCGTGGCCCTGCCGCTGTTGCTGGACCGGCGCGTGAGCGTGCTGCAGGCCGTGATCACGAGCTGGGAGGCGGTGCTGCGCAACCCTGGGCCCCTGGCCCTGTGGGCCGCGCTCATCATGGGTCTGACCCTGCTGGGCCTACTGACGGCGCTGCTCGGGCTCATCGTCGTCATGCCCGTGCTGGGTCATGCCAGCTGGCACGCCTACCGCGAGCTGGTCGACGCCTCGGCTTGGCCCGAGCGCTCCGCGGCCGAGCCAGGACGCCCCTGATGTTCGGCTACACCGAGGAGCAGATCGCCGCCTTCGGCCTGAGCTTCGGCGTGGGCGCCTTCATGCTCTACATGCTGTTCATCATCGCCCAGCTGGCGTGGGAATCGAAGGCCGGACGCTTCGGGACCTTTGTGCTCTTCCTGGGCCTGGCTTTCGGCATGGTGGGCTTTGCCGCCAAGTTCGTGATCCAGTGGGTCCTCGAAAAGTAGCCTTCAACCGAAGGGCTTGATACCGATCAACAGGCCGTGCAGGCCGAAGGCAAACGCTGCCCAGCCCGCCACGCCCAGCAGCAGCGTGATGACCGTCGCGAGGGCCTTGCCGGGCGGGTACACCACGCCCTCTCGACGGTCGCGCCGGCGCGAGATCGCGTAGTTGGCAACTGCCCAGAGCAGAAAGGCGCCGAACAGCAGCAGATGCGCCAGCATGCCCGTGGCCAACAGATGAGCCAGGGCCCAGGCCTTGACGCCCAGCACCATCGGGTGACCCAGCCGCGCCTTGAGGTGGTTACCCGGCACATAGGCCGCCGCCACCAGGATGAAGGCCAGCAGGGTCAGCATGGATGCCGCGTGCCGCATGCCCGTCGGCGGGCTCCAGAGCAGCATGGGCTGCTCACGCGCCAGGTCGAAGCCCCAGGCCACCATTGCCAGCCCGATCAGCGACAGTAGCGAGTACAGGCCTTTCCAGGTGCCCTCGCCCAGCTGCCCGCGCATGCGCTCGCGCCACGCAGGCGCCAGCATGCGCAGCGAATGCACGCCCAGAAAAATCACGAGCCCGGCGATCAACAGCATCATGGTCTGCTCCTTTGTCTGAGTGTCTTCAAGCCGCGATCACGCGGTTCTTGCCGGCGCGCTTGGCCAGGTACATGGCCTGGTCGGCGCGCCGGATGGCATCGGCCCCGGACTCACCCGCGGCCAGCTGGGCCACGCCGGCGCTGAAGGTGATCAGTACCTTGTCTGCCCCGGCGAGGAAGATGCGTTTGCTGAGCTCGCGCTGCAGGCGGGTCATGGCCTCCACACCCTTGTCCAGCGGCGTGTCGGGCAGCAGGATGACGAATTCCTCGCCGCCGTAACGTGCCAGGGTGTCCTGCGGTCGCATGCACTCGCGCGCCACGGCCGCCAGATGGGCCAGGGCTGCATCGCCCGTCTCGTGGCCCTTGGCGTCGTTGAGCTTCTTGAAGTTGTCGATGTCGAGCAAGGCCACGGACAAGGGCGTGTCCTTGCGCCGCACCGTCGAGATCTCGCGGTTCAGGGCTTCGTCCAGGCCCTGGCGGTTGAGCGCGCCGGTCAGGCTGTCGTGGCGCGCCTGACTGCTCACGCGGTCTAGCTCGCGATGCAGCTTGACGAGCTCGGCCTCGGTGGCCTGGGTCTTCTCGCGCATGGCGCGCAGCTCGTCGCGTACGCCAGCCGACTCGGTGCTCATGTGCCGGGTCGCGCTGATGACTTCCTTGAGCACGGGCGCGATGTCCTCGATCTTCTTGGCCTGCTCGATCTGCTTGACGCTCTCTTCCATCTTGCCTTGGTAGACGCTGCTCGATTCGGCCATCTGCGACAGGCGCGCAATGAAGGTCGCCAGCATCTGGCGCAGCTCTTCCTGGGCTTCCAGGGCCCGGCCCTTGGCGTCCTTCTGCTTGAAGATCACGTCCTTGAGGCGGCGCTCCACATCGTCCAGGCGGCGCAGGGTGAGTGGCGGCTGGGCAGCCTCGCGCAGCGCGTCGGTCTGGCCCTTGAGCCAGGCCTCGTCCATGCTGAGCTCGCCGATGTTCTCGATGATGAGCTGCAGCAGCTTGAGCAAGGTCAGGCGGATCTCGGCCTGATCTTCGGCAGCGAAGGAGAGACGATGGCTGAAATCGGCCAGCAGGGCCTTGACCTTGTAGGACTCGGCCGCCGGGTCGCGCAGCGCACGCACGACCAGCTGGAGCTGTTCCTGGAAGCGCGCATCGTCGCCACCCAGTGCAGGCTTGGTGTACTCGATCAGGCGGGCCACCTGCTCGAAGAATTCCGGCGTGAGCGCCGCAGTGGCTGTGGGTGCGGGTGCCAGGGGCGCGGGGCCAGTATCTCCGCTGCCGGGCGTGATGAAGCCGGCGTAGGCCACCAGCGCGTTCTGTACCCCCTGCCAGCTGCGCTGGCTGATGGCGTAGTCCAGCAGCCCCAGCTGCTTCTCCTGGCCAGGGTTGCGCGCCGGCATGGACTGGGCGATGCGCCGCAAGGGCTCTTCAGGGAAGGGCTGTACATGCGGCAGGCCGGCGATCTCGTTGTAGATCGCCTGGTAGTTGACCGGTGTGGGTACCAGCTTGCGCGCCGTGATCTGCTTGAGGGTCTCGCGCGCGATCTCGAAAGGTTTTTTGTCGCTCATGCAGACGGTCCGGTAGCGGGTGAGGTCTGGGAAGGATTATGCGGGCAAGCCCGCGGGCGCTCCCCGGCCCGGTCCGTCCCTGTGGCTACTGCGCCACCGGCGTGGCACTGCCCTGCCCCAACAGGCGCGCGCGCAACTCCGGTCGCTTGGTCGCGGGATCAAGCCAGATCTTGAAAAAGGCCTCGCTGAAGGCGATGTCCGACGACTCACCCCGCAACTGCCCGTTGAGGAAGAAGCGCACGCCACGGCCGGGCAGATGCACGCCGACCAGCCGGTCGCCTGCCTTGACATCGGTGAAGATCGTACCCATCAGGGCACTCCAGGCATTGAGCTGCTCGGTCGGTGTGGGTGTGATGCGTGAAAGCTCGATCAGCGAGGTGTTGACGATGTCGCTGCCCTTGATGCTCATGTCGTAACGGATGTCCAGGGCAAAGGGGCGGGTATAGGAAAACTCGGCAGGCCCGGGCAAGAGCCAAAGGTGCGCGTCGTAGGCTTTGAAGCCGAAGAAGCGCAGCACCCCGCTGCCTCGCAGCTGCCAACCCGCGCCAAAGGCGCCAAGCTCGTTTGGCACGGCCAGCGTCGGCGTGGCCGGCACAGGGGTATTGGCCCAGACGGGACCGGTCATGAGGCCCAGCAGGGCCAGGAGGCGCAGGCGTTGGCGGTTCATGCGTGCAGTGTGAAACAAAGCGCGGCGCGCCACACCCGTGCGCCTCAATCGCCTGCGCCGCGCAGGGGCATTGGCGGCCGCTTCAGACGTCGATATTGCCTGCGCGCAGGGCGTTGGTCTCGATGAAGTCGCGGCGCGGCTCGACCTCGTCGCCCATGAGCATGGTGAAGACGCGGTCGGCCTCGATGGCATCGTCGATCTGCACGCGCAGCAGGCGACGCACAGCTGGATCCATGGTGGTTTCCCAGAGCTGCTCGGGGTTCATCTCACCCAGGCCCTTGTAACGCTGGCGGGCCGTGCTGTTCTCGGCCTGGCCGATCAGCCAGGCCATGGCCTGGCGGAAATCGCTGACCTTCTCTTCCTTCTGTTTCTCCCCTTCGCCGCGCATGACCTTGGCGCCTTCGGCCAGCAAGCCGCGGAAGGTGTTGGCGGCCTCGGCCAGGGCCGCATAGTCGGCACCGTGCACGAAGTCCTGGGTGATCACACTGCTCTTGACGTTGCCATGGTGGCGGCGGCTGATGCGCAGGATGGGTTTGTCGCTGCGGGCATCGAACTCACCCGCCACCTCGGCACCAGCGAGCTTGCCCTGGAGCGCGAGGGCCGAGGCCTCGGCTTCGGCCACGGTGTCGAGTTTGAGCGCCACACCATCGGCGATGGCACGCAGGGCTTCCGCATCCATGAAGTTCTGCAGGCGGGCGATCACGTTCTCGGCCAGCTGGTGCTTGCGTGCCAGCTCGGCCAAGGTCTCACCGCTGATCACGGTACCGTTGGCGCCACCCGTGTGGATGGACGCGTTGATCAGGGCCACACGCAGCAGGTAGGCGTCGAGCGCCGGCGCGTCCTTGAGGTAGAGCTCCTCCTTGCCCGACTTGACCTTGTACAGCGGCGGCTGGGCAATGTAGATGTGGCCGCGCTCCACGAGCTCGGGCATCTGACGGTAGAAGAAGGTCAGCAGCAGGGTGCGGATGTGGGCGCCGTCCACGTCGGCGTCGGTCATGATGATGATGCGGTGGTAGCGCAGCTTGTCGATGTTGAAATCGTCCACACCGCTCTTGCCGCTTTCCACCGCGGCCTTGCCGATACCCGTGCCTAGGGCCGTGATCAGCGTGACGATCTCGTTGCTGGTCAGCAGCTTCTCGTAACGTGCCTTCTCGACGTTGAGGATCTTGCCGCGCAGGGGCAGGATGGCCTGGAACTTGCGGTCGCGGCCCTGCTTGGCCGAACCGCCAGCGGAGTCACCCTCGACGATATAGATCTCGCACAGCGAAGGATCCTTCTCCTGACAGTCGGCCAGCTTGCCCGGCAGGCCCATGCCATCGAGCACGCCCTTGCGGCGCGTCATCTCGCGGGCCTTGCGCGCGGCTTCGCGTGCGCGTGCGGCTTCAACGATCTTGCCGCAGATGATCTTGGCGTCATTGGGACGCTCTTCAAGAAAATCCGTGAGCGCCTTGGCCACGATGTCTTCCACCGGCGCACGCACTTCGGACGACACGAGCTTGTCCTTGGTCTGGCTGCTGAACTTGGGTTCCGGCACCTTGACGCTGAGCACGCAGCACAGGCCTTCGCGCATGTCGTCGCCCGAGATCTCGACCTTGGCCTTCTTGGCCAGCTCGTTGCTTTCGATGTACTTGCTGATCACGCGCGTCATTGCCGCACGCAGGCCCGTGAGATGGGTCCCGCCATCACGCTGCGGGATGTTGTTGGTAAAGCAGAGAACGGACTCGTTGTAGCCATCGTTCCACTGCATGGCCACTTCGACGCCGATGTTGGTGCCGGGTATACCGCCATAGCTGTCGGCCGGACGTTCACCAATGGCATGGAAAGCGTTCGGATGCAGAACCTTCTTGTTCGCGTTGATGAAGTCGACGAAACCCTTGACGCCACCAGCCCCAGAGAAATCGTCTTCCTTGTTACTGCGTTCATCCTTGAGACGGATGCGTACGCCGTTGTTCAGGAAGCTCAGCTCGCGCAGGCGTTTGGCGAGGATGTCGTAGTGAAACTCGTTGTTCTGCTGGAAGATCTCGGTATCCGGAAGGAAGTGGACCTCGGTGCCACGCTTCTCGGTGCTGTCGATGATCTTCATCGGCGACACATCGACCCCATTGACCTGCTCGATGATGCGGTTCTGCACAAAGCCGCGCGCGAACTCCAGCTGATGCACCTTGCCTTCACGGCGCACGGTCAGGCGCAGCCACTTGGACAGCGCGTTGACACAGGACACGCCCACGCCGTGCAGACCGCCGGAGACCTTGTAGCTGTTCTGGTTGAACT
Source organism: Hylemonella sp. (assembly GCF_027532185.1). Lineage (GTDB taxonomy): Bacteria > Pseudomonadota > Gammaproteobacteria > Burkholderiales > Burkholderiaceae_C > Hylemonella. The sequence continues at coordinate 171,527 of NZ_JAPZSV010000005.1, forward strand.
TGCCGCCAGCGTGCAGCTCGGTCAGCGCGATCTCCGAAGCACTGCGCTTGGGTTCGTGCTTGTCATCCATCTTCACGCCGGTGGGGATGCCGCGACCGTTGTCGACCACGCTGATCGAGTTGTCCAGGTGGATGGTCACGACGATGTCGTCACAGTGACCGGCCAGGGCCTCGTCGATGGAGTTGTCGACCACCTCGAACACCAGGTGATGCAAGCCCGTGCCATCCGAGGTGTCACCGATGTACATGCCCGGACGCTTGCGCACGGCCTCCAGGCCTTCCAGGATCTGGATCGAGGACTCGCCATAACCTTCCGAGGCCCCGGGCTGGTGGGCATCAATGCGCGGCTGGGCGCTGAAGTTCTCTTCGGCGCTGGACTTGTTTTCTTCGGTCATGGCTTGCTTTTCAACACGATACAGGGGCTTGAATGAACAGACCCGCCATGAACCTCCTGTTCATCGCGGGTCGTGATTCCAGACTTCCGTTCAGATGCGCATGGGCATCACAACGTACTTGAAGCTGTGATTGTCAGGAATGGTGATCAGGGCGGAGCTGTTGGAATCGGACAGTTCAACTTTGACCATGTCCTGTTCCATGTTCGTGAGCACGTCAATCAGATAGGTCACGTTGAACCCGATCTCGATGCTGTCACCGCTGTAGTCGATGTCGAGCTCGTCCACCGCCTCTTCCTGTTCGGCATTGTTGGACGCCACGCGCAAGGTTCCCGGGTCGATGTTCAGGCGCACGCCCTTGAACTTGTCGCTGGTCAGGATGGCGGTGCGCTGCAGGCTGGCCAGCAGAGGCTGACGGCCCAGGATGATGGCGTTCTTGTGGTTCTTGGGGATCACGCGGTTGTAGTCCGGGAACTTGCCTTCGACCAGCTTGGTCACGAACTCCATGCCACCGAAGCTGAACTTGGCCTGGTTGCTGGCGAACTGCATCTCGATGGCACCCTCGGCATCGCTGAGCAGACGCTGCATCTCGAGCACGGTCTTACGCGGCAGGATCACCTCCTGCTTGGGCACTTCCACATCCAGCGTTGCCGAGGAAAAAGCCAGGCGGTGACCGTCGGTCGCCACCAGGCTCAGTTGCTTGCCTTCTGCCACGAAGAGGATGCCGTTGAGGTAGTAACGGATGTCGTGCACGGCCATCGAAAACGATACCTGACCCAGCAGGTCCTTGAGCGTCTTTTGCGGCACGCTGAACTTGGGGCCGAAGTTGGCCGCTTCCTGCACCAGGGGAAAGTCCTCGGCCGGCAGGGTCTGCAGCGTGAACTTGCTCTTGCCGCCCTTGAGGATGAGTTTGTTCTGGCTGGACTCCAGCGACACCGTCTGGTCCGCTGGCATGGTGCGCAGGATATCGATGAGCTTACGTGCACCGACCGTGGTGGTGAAGTTACCGGTGTCACCATCGAGTTCGGCCGTGGTGCGGATCTGGATCTCCAGATCACTGGTCGTGAACTGCAAGGCACTGCCTGTCTTGCGGATCATCACGTTGGCCAGGATGGGCAAGGTGTGGCGACGTTCCACGATGCCGGAAACCGACTGGAATACGGAAAGGACTTTGTCTTGTGTTGCCTTCAGGACGATCATGTTGCCAACCTCTTCCTTATTTTCTCTATTTCAAATTAGTAGTAGTAGTTAAAGCACGCGACTTTCTGTGGACAGCCCCATTTTCCCTTTTTTTATCAAGCACTTGAGCACGGTAGAACCCTGTGTGCGCCGGCACTGGAAACAGTCTGCTGACCATGCATAACTTGTCTTTGGCTTGCCAGCTTGTGGATAAGTGTTGACTTGTGCCAGAACTATCCCCAGGGTTGTACGTCAGTTTTCAAGGATCGGGAAACTGCTCCTTCCTAGCCTTTGAGGGTCTGCTCCAGCACATGCAGCTGCTGGTTCAGTTCGGTCAATTGCTGGCGTTCCGCTGAAATCTTGCGGACCGCGTGCAGTACGGTGGTGTGATCGCGCCCACCAAAGAGCTCGCCGATCTCGGGCAGGCTCTTCTGGGTCAGCTCCTTGGCCAAGTACATGGCGATCTGCCGGGGTCGGGCGATGCTGGCGGGCCGCTTCTTGGAATACATGTCGGCGACCTTGATCTTGTAATAGTCGGCCACCGTCTTCTGGATGTTTTCCACCGAGATCTGCCGGTTCTGGATGGACAGGAGATCGCGCAGGGCCTCGCGCGCCAGCTGGATGGAGATGTCCTTCTGGTTGAAGCGTGAATAGGCCAGGATCTTGCGCAGCGCGCCTTCAAGCTCGCGCACGTTGGAGCGCACGTTCTTGGCCACGAAGAAGGCCACTTCCTCGGGCATCTCCGCGCCTTCACTCAGGGCCTTGTTGATCAGGATGGCCACGCGCATTTCCAGCTCGGGAGGCTCGATGGCCACCGTCAGGCCGGAGTCGAAGCGCGAGACCAGGCGTTCATGGATGTCCAGCAGGCCCTTGGGGTAGGTGTCGCTGGTCATCACGATGTGCGACTTCTTGGCCAACAGGGCCTCGAAGGCATTGAAGAATTCCTCCTGGGTGCGGTCCTTGTTGGCAAAGAACTGCACATCATCGATCAGCAGCAGGTCCAGGGAGTGGTACTTGTCCTTGAACTCGTCGAAAGTCTTGCGTTGGTAGGCCTTGACCACATCCGAGACAAACTGCTCCGCGTGGATGTAGAGAACTTTGGCGCTTGGACGCTCGGCCAGCAGGCGGTTGCCCACGGCATGGATGAGGTGGGTTTTGCCCAGGCCCACACCACCGTAGATGAACAGGGGGTTGTAAAGCTGTCCGGGTGAACCTGCGACATGCATGGCCGCGGCGCGGGCCATCCGGTTCGCGGTGCCCTCGACCAGGGTCTCGAAGGTCAAAGCCGTGTTGAGGCGATGCCGGCTGGCTGGCAGCACGCGTTCCGGGCTGCCCACAAAAGGCTCTTCGACCGGCATGGAATCGGTATCGCCCGACGTATCGCGAGGCCTGACATGATTTTCCCGAGGGGTAAGCGCCAACTCAATAGGTATGGGTTGGCCATAGATCTTTTCCAACAGGTCGGCGATCCGGTGGCTGTACTGGGCCCGGATCCAGTCCAGCTTGAAGCGGTTGACCACATACAGCGTCAGACGTGAGTAATCGTCAGCCAGCTGTGCCGTCAGGGGTTTGATCCAGGTATTGAACTGCTGCTCGGGCAGTTCCTGTGCCAGCTGGTCGACGCAAGCCTGCCAGAGGCTGGGGCCGGCATTCTGCTGGGAGCTGGCCGGCTGGGTGTGGAGGGGATCCTCGCTCATGGAGAAGGATTATTGTGGATATTTGCTGCCGCCGGGAGCCGGAATTGTAATTTATCAAGAATTTATCCACACCGGCCGGGCGGGTGCCCGAGCTTCAGGTTCTGCATGCATGGCGCGCGCCAAGGCATTGCCGGGATTGGAAAATTTTGCGATAATTCGCGGTTTTCCCGAGGCCTGTGGCGTGCCCGGATCGCACCGCGAGGTGCGGATCGCGGGACGGACTAGCGGGCGGGACATGACCTGGGCTCTGTCGCCGCTACGGTGGGCGCAGCCGCATGCAGAAAAAACCACCGCCTTATCACTAGGATTTCGAGATGAAACGTACTTACCAGCCTTCCAAGATCCGCCGCGCCCGTACCCACGGTTTTCTGGTTCGCATGAAGACCCGTGGCGGCCGTGCCGTGATCAACGCACGTCGCGCCAAGGGCCGCAAGCGTCTGGCCGTCTGAGCCGGTTCATCCGGCACGCGGTCCTGAAACGGTGCGTCAGCCCGCTGGAAAGCGCACCGTGCAGGCGCGACGGCTGAAAACACAGTCTCAGTTTCAGGCTTTGCTGGCATCGACTCCCCTGGCCCGCACGGAGCATTTCGTCATGCACCGCCTGGACTTGCCGATGGGTTCCGAGATGTCTACGCCCGCCGCAGCGACGGCCGGGCCATTTCCCGCGGGCGGCCTCTGGCTCGGCGCCATGGTGCCCAAGCGCTGGGCCCGCCGGGCCGTGACCCGCAATCTCATCAAACGGCAGATCTACAGCATCGGCGAGCAGCGCCTGGCCGCGCCCGCCGATGCGGCCTACCTCGTGCGGCTGCGGTCTGCTTATGGGCGGCAGCAGTTCCGGAGTGCGGCGTCCGATCTGCTGCGCGCGGCGGTTCGCAGCGAAATTGAACAGCTGTTCGAACGCTCCCGTGGTCCAAGGCGGGAGGCAGCATGATCGCGCGCCTGCTCATGGGCCTGGTGCGTGCCTATCGCTACTTTCTCAGCCCCTGGCTGGGCTCGGCCTGCCGTTTCGAGCCCACCTGTTCCCTTTACGCGCTGGACGCCTTGCGTCGGCACGGTGCCCTGACGGGCAGCGCGCTGACGCTGGGCCGCTTGCTGCGTTGCCATCCCTGGTGCGCGGGTGGCCATGACCCGGTACCCGAGCAGCCCCGGCGCCTGTTCTCCGGTTTGCTTCCTTCCTCTTCTGAAAAAGAAACGACATGAACGACATCCGTCGCACCATCCTGTGGGTGATCTTCGGCTTCTCCCTGGTTCTGCTCTGGGACCAGTGGCAGATCCACAATGGTCGCCCTGCCACGTTCTTCCCGGCCCCGCCGGCCAAGACGGTGCAGGCGTCGCCTGAATCGAGCGTCGCTCCCGTACCGGCGGCGACGACCCTGCAGCAGGCCCAGACGCTGGCGCCCGGCAGCGAGCGCATCGCCAAGGCCGAGTCCCAGCCCGCCGTCGCGCGGGAGCGGGTCCGCGTGAGCACGGATGTACTCCAGCTCGATTTCGACACCGAGGGCGGCTCGCTGGTGCGCTCCGAGTTCCTGCGCCACCGGGACCAGCAAAGCCCGGACAACAATGTCGTGCTGTTCGATGAAAGCCGCGACCGGGTCTACCTGTCCCAGACCGGCCTGATCGCCGGCGCCAGCGGTGGCAGCTTTCCCACACACAAGACAGTGATGAAGCTGGTGAGCGGCGACCGTGAGCTGAAAGCCGACAGCGACACCCTGGTCGTGAAGTTCGAGTCGCCCGAGATCGGCGGCGTGCGCCTGCTCAAGACCTACACCCTGCACCGTGGCAGCTATGCGTTGGATGTGAAGCACGAGGTGCAGAACGTCGGCAGTGCCGCCGTGGCACCGCAGCTCTACCTGCAGCTGGTGCGCGACGGCAACAAGCTCGCTGGCGAGTCCGCGTTCTACTCGACCTTCACGGGACCGGCCATTTATACCGACGCCAAGAAGTACCAGAAGGTGGAGTTCAGCGACATCGAAAAGGGCAAGGCCGAATTCGAAAAGACCTCGCCCAATGGCTACATCGCCATGGTGCAGCACTACTTCGCCAGTGCCTGGTTGCTGGCCGAAGGCATCCAGCGCGAAATCTTCGCGCGCAAGGTGGACACCAACCTGTACTCTGTGGGCATGATCACCCCGCTGGAGGCTATCGCCCCGGGCAGCAGCCGCGCCGTCGACGCACGCCTCTTCGTCGGCCCGCAGGAGGAAAACAAGCTCGAAGCGCTGGCCCCGGGCCTGGAGCTGGTCAAGGACTACGGCTGGCTGACCATCCTGGCCAAGCCGCTGTACTGGCTGCTCGACAAGCTCAACAGCCTGTTGAACAACTGGGGCTGGTCCATCGTGGCCCTGGTGGTGCTGCTCAAGATCGCCTTCTACTGGCTCAACGCCAAGGCCTATGCCAGCATGGCCAAGATGAAGGCCATCACGCCGCGCATCACCGAGATGCGCGAGCGCCTCAAGGACAAGCCGCAGCAGATGCAGCAGGAGATGATGCGCATCTACCGCGAGGAAAAGGTCAACCCCATGGGTGGCTGTCTGCCCATCATGGTCCAGATCCCGGTCTTCATCGCGCTGTACTGGGTGCTGCTGTCGAGTGTGGAGATGCGCAACGCGCCCTGGATCCTCTGGATCAAGGACCTGTCGGCCGAGGACCCCTACTACATCCTGCCGCTGCTGATGACGGCGACCACCATGCTTCAGACGGCGCTCAATCCCCAGCCGCCGGATCCGGTGCAGGCCAAGATGATGTGGTTCATGCCGCTGATCTTCAGCGTGATGTTCTTCTTCTTCCCCTCGGGCCTGGTGCTGTACTGGTTGACGAACAACATCCTGTCGATTGCCCAGCAGTGGATTATCAACACCCGCATGGGCGTGCCACCGCAGTTCAATCTGCCGAAGTTCAAGTAAAAGCCCCGCTGAGCCGCCTTCGGCGTCTTCCCCTCAGGGGGACGACACCAGCGGCCCGGCGGAGCCGGTTCCGCGGTGTCCCCCGCCGGATACTTCTAGTGGGTGAGCCTGATAATTCTTACGCCATGCTCGCCCGTCACCAGGAACCTATTGTTGCCATCGCCACGGCGCCGGGCCGCGGGGCGGTGGGCATCGTGCGCGTGAGCGGGCGCAAGCTGGGCCCTCTGGTGCACGTCTTGTGCGGACGCGAGCTGCCGCCACGCCACGCCAGCTATCTCCCCCTCCGAGACGCTTCCGGCGAGCCGCTGGATCATGGTCTGGCGCTGCATTTCCCGGCGCCGCATTCCTACACGGGCGAGGACGTGCTCGAGCTGCAGGTGCATGGTGGACAAGTGGTGTTGCAGCTGCTGCTGGCACGCTGCCTCGAAGCCGCGGCCCAGATCGATCCGGCCACAGGCCAAGCCGTGCTGCCCGGCTTGCGCCTGGCCCAGCCCGGCGAGTTCACCGAGCGCGCCTTCCTGAACGACAAGCTCGACCTGGCCCAGGCCGAGGCCGTGGCCGACCTGATCGATGCCAGCACCGAGGCCGCCGCGCGCAGCGCCAGCCGCTCGCTGGCCGGCGCTTTCTCGAAGGAGATCGGCGTGTTGCGCGAGGCGCTAATCCAGCTGCGCATGCTGGTCGAGGCCACGTTGGACTTCCCCGAGGAAGAGATCGACTTTCTGCAGAAGGCCGATGCCCAGGGCCAGCTCACCCGCCTGCAGGCGCAGGTCGCTGCCGTGCTGCAGCACGCACGCCAGGGCAGTCTGCTGCGTGAAGGCATCAAGGTGGTGATCGCCGGCCAACCCAATGCCGGCAAGAGTTCGCTGCTCAATGCCCTGGCGGGTGCCGAGCTGGCCATCGTCACGCCCATCCCTGGCACCACGCGCGACAAGGTGCAGCAGACCATCCAGATCGAAGGTGTGCCGCTGCACGTGGTCGATACCGCGGGGCTGCGCGAGAGTGGCGATGAAGTCGAGCGCATCGGCATCGCCCGGGCCTGGACCGAGATCGAAGGCGCCGACGTGGTGCTCTTCCTGCACGACCTCACCCGCGCCACCCGGGTCGACTACCAACAGGCCGATGCACAGATCGCGCAGGAACTGGCGCAACGCGTGCCCGCACGTGTGCCGGTGCTGGACATCTGGAACAAGGCCGATGCCGCCGCGCCGCAGTCCGAGGGCCTGAGCCTTTCGGCCAAGACCGGTGCCGGTCTCCAGACGCTTCGTCAGCAACTGCTGCAGACGGTGGGCTGGCAGGCGGCCCCGGAAGGCGTCTACATTGCGCGCGAACGCCATGTGCAGGCCTTGCATCGTGTGCAGTCGCAACTGGTACTGGCCGAGGCGCATCTGATGGCACGTGCGCAATCGCTGGACCTGTTGGCCGAGGAGTTGCGCTTGGCGCAGAACGCGCTCAACGAGATCACAGGGGCCTTCTCTTCGGACGATCTGCTTGGTGTCATCTTTTCCCGCTTCTGCATCGGTAAATAGCGCCACGCGGTTGCCAAGGGTGGTGAATCAGCGTACTGTCGTATCCAAATTCGCAGCAGCGGGCCCGAGCGAAACATTTGCTTACGCCGGCACAGACACAAGCAGCCGTTTGCAGGGACAATTCGGCATGCAGTCTCCCTCTGCACATCCTTGGTGCAGATAGCACGACAGGAACCAGGAACATGGTACGACTGGACAATCTCTTCGCGAAGAAACCCGCGGCCAAGACGGCGCCGCCGCAGGACGCCGGGCCGACGCCGATCACCACGGACGATGAACAGGCCCTGGACCGCAAATCGCAGCGCCTGGAGCGCCGTGAACTGCTGTACGCCGTGGTGCGTGAGTCGATGGCGCGCGTGGGCATGCTGTCGTCCAGCTACAAGTACAAGGTGCTCTCGCTCGATTCGCGCGGCAAGCAGTACCTGATCATGATGGACCTGCCGCGCGAGATGGCAGAGCACATCGGTCAGCTGGCGGAGATCGAAGAGGTCATCACCCAGAACGCGCGCCAGCGGCATCACATCGAGGTCACCGCGGTCTACTGGCGCATCAACCAGCTGGCCAAGGTGGTCACCTCGGTGCTGCGCAAGCCGCGCCCCGAGGCCGAGCTCGGCGCCGCGCCGCCCGTGCTCAACCGCGTGCACAGCGAAGCCGAAGTGATGGCCCAGCCGGCGGTCTTGTCGGGCGAGCGCAAGCCGCGCTTTGAGCCGATCCGCCCCGACGAAGTCCACGCCTTCAAGCAGGGGCTGGGCACCGTCAAGAAGCCCACCCCAGCCGCAAAGCCCACGCCAGATTTTGCGCCGACCGAGTTCCCGTCCACCGAGTTCGAGGAAACCCGGCTGGAGGAAGAGAACGACCGCCTGCCGCTGAGCCGCACGCAGTACGGCGATCTGATCTGAGCCATTGAAGTCTGGCCGGCTTCAATGGCCAGCGAAGTCGATCAGGGTGAACAGCGGCAGACCGGCCGCACGCAGCCGGGCCGAGCCGCCGAGCTCGGGCAGATCCACGATGGCCGCACCCTCGATCACTTGTGCCCCCAGCTTTTCCAGCAGCTTCTTGCCGGCCATCATGGTGCCGCCGGTGGCGATCAGGTCGTCGACCAGCAGCACGCGGTCACCGGGCTGGACTGCATCGGTATGCAGTTCCACCGTGGCACTGCCGTACTCCAGCTCATAGGTTTCTTCCACGGTGGTGTAGGGCAGCTTGCCTTTCTTGCGGATGGGCACAAAGCCCACCGCCAGCTCGTGGGCGATCACCGAGCCCAGGATGAAACCGCGCGCGTCCAGCCCCGCAACCACATCGGGCCGCAGGCCTGGCTCCATATAGCGGTGCACGAAGGCATCGATCAGCACGCGAAAAACGCGCGGGTTCTGCAGTAGCGGCGTGATGTCACGGAACTGCACGCCCGGCGAAGGCCAGTCGGGCACGGTGCGGATATGGCTGCGCAGGTAGTCGGTGATGGAGCGGTCTTGCATGATGGCGTGGCACTTTCAAAAGAGCGCGGCTCAGCCGCGCAGCAGCATTTCTTCCGCCCGGGCCAGCGCTTCGGCCGGGCCGGACAGGACGAGCGTGTCACCGTCTTCGAGCCGAAGCTGCGCCTCGGGCATCAGGGCTTTGCCGTCGCGGCGGCGCAAGCTGAGGATACGGATGGTGTCGAGGGCGGGCAGCACCGCGCCGAGCGGCCGGCCCAGGGCGTGGGCCCCAGCGGGGAGCGTGAGGCTGTGCAGGCGTTCCTGCCCGTCCTCGTCGGTGCCGCTGTCATCGGCGCCGTGGAAGTAGCCGCGCAGCAGCTGGTAGCGCGCATCGCGTTGGTCCTGCACCAGGCGGATCACGCGGCGCATGGGCACACCCACGAGCGCCAGCGCATGGCTGGCCAGCATGAGCGAGCCCTCGATCGCTTCGGGCACGACCTCGGTGGCGCCGGCGGCGCGCAGCCGCTCCAGGGCATGGTCGTCCTGGGTGCGTACGATGACCGGTACCTGCGGCGCATGGCTGCGCACATGATCCAGCACCTTGAGGGCGCCGGGCACATCCAGATAGGTGATGACCACCGCGCTGGCGCGCGCCAGCCCGGCGGCCATCAGCGCCTGCAGGCGTGCTGCATCACCGTAAACCACGCTGTTGCCCGCGGCAACGGCCTGGCGCACCCGGTCCGGGTCCAGATCCAGTGCCAGATAGGGAATCTTCTCGCCCTCGAGCATGCGCGCCAGGTTCTGACCGCAGCGCCCGTAGCCGCAGATGATGACGTGCCCGCTGGTGCCGATGGACTGGCGCGCGATGGTGGTCATCTGCAGCGACTGCAGCAACCACTCGCTGGCGACCAGGCGCAGCACGATGCGGTTGCTGTACATGATGATGAAGGGCGTGGCCAGCATGGACAGCACCATGGAGGCCAGCACGGGATTGAGCATGTCGGCCTCGATCAGCCCATGCTGGTAGCTCTGTGTGAGCAGGACGAAGCCGAACTCCCCCGCCTGCGTCAGGTACAGACCCGTACGCAGCGACACCCCCATGCTTGCACCCATCGCCCGCGTGAGCACGGTGATGAGGATCAGCTTGAGCAGCAGCGAACAGACCAGCAGCATCAGCACGAACGGCCAGCGCTGCCAGACGATGCTCCAGTCCAGCAGCATGCCGATGGTGATGAAGAACAGGCCCAGCAGCACGTCGTGGAAGGGGCGGATGTCGCTTTCCACCTGATGCTTGTACTCCGTCTCGGCAATCAGCATGCCGGCGATGAAGGCACCCAGCGCCAGGCTCAAGCCGGCCTGCTCGGTCAGCCAGGCCAGGCCCAGCGTGATCAGCAGCAGGTTGAGCATGAACAGCTCGTTGTTCTTGTGACGCGCCACCAGCGTGAGCCAGCGCCGCATGATGCGCTGGCCCCCCATGAGCAGCAGGGCCAGCAGGGCCACGGCCTTCAGGAGGGCCAGACCCAGGGCCTGGAACATCTCCTGCGCGGGGCTGCCCAGGGCGGGTATCAGCACCAGCAGCGGCACCACGGCCAGATCCTGGAACAGCAGGATGCCCATGACGCGCTTGCCATGCTCGGACTCCAGCTCCAGCCGGTCGGCCATGAGCTTGACCACGATGGCTGTGCTGCTCATGGCCATGACCCCCGCGAGCGCCAGTCCGGCCTGCCAGTTGATGGCCCAGAGCGTGGGAAACAGCAGCTGCAGCACATAGGCGCCAACCATGGTCAGCAGCATGGTCAGCAGCACCTGCAACAGGCCCAGGCCGAAGACATGGCGCCGCATGGCGCGCAGGCGAGGCAGGTTGAATTCCAGCCCGATGGCGAACATCAGGAAGACGACGCCGAACTCGGCCAGATGGCTGATGTCTTCCGAGTTCTGTGCCAGCGCCAGGGCGTTGGGCCCGATGAACACGCCCACCGCCAGATAACCAAGCATGGGTGGCAGCTTGAGGCTGCGGAAAACGACCACCCCCAGCACCGCGGCCAGCAGATAGATCAAGGTGAGTTCGAGCCCGCTCATCCCCCCATCCTAGCAAGAGCCTACCCACTCGATAGAATCCGGGCATGAACGACAGCAAGCAGGTGCGCCACAGCCTGGACGCCGGACGTGCCATCCGGCTCGCCCACGAAACCCTGGAGATCGAGGCCGCCGCCGTGCTGGGCCTGCGCAGCCGGCTCGATGCCGACTTCACCCGGGCTGTCGAGCTCATGCTGAACGTGGCCGGCCGCGTGGTCGTGATGGGCATGGGCAAGAGCGGGCACATCGGCCGCAAGATGGCGGCCACCCTGGCCTCCACCGGCACGCCCGCCATGTTCGTGCATCCTGCCGAGGCCAGCCACGGTGACCTGGGCATGATCACGTCCGTCGATCTGCTGCTGGCCATCTCCAACAGCGGTGAGTCGGAAGAACTCACCGCCATCCTGCCCGTGCTCAAGCGTCAGGGCGTACCCTTGGTCGCCATGACGGGCAACCCCGCCTCCACCCTGGGCCGCCACGCCGATCTGGTGCTGAACACTGCGGTCGAGAAAGAGGCCTGTCCCCTCAACCTCGCGCCCACAGCCAGCACCACCGCACAGCTTGCGCTGGGCGACGCGCTCGCCGTCGCCCTGCTCGATGCACGCGGGTTCAAGGCCGAGGACTTCGCGCGCTCCCATCCGGGCGGCGCTCTCGGGCGCAAGCTGCTGACGCATGTGAGCGACGTCATGCGCAGCGGCGATGCCGTGCCCAGCGTCGCCCCCGATGCCGGCTTCAGCGCCATCATGCGCGAGATGAGTGCCAAGGGTCTGGGTGCGACCGCCATCGTCGACCCCGAACGCCGCGTGCTGGGCATCTTCACCGACGGCGACCTGCGTCGCTTGCTGGAAAAGGGCGTGGATGTACGTCAGGGTTATGCCCGCGACTTCATGCATCCCAACCCGATCACCGTGCGGCAGGATGCGCTGGCCGTCGAGGCGGCCGATCTGATGGAGGCGCGTCGCATCACCAGCGTGCTCGTGGTCGACGGCGAAGGCCGCCTGTGCGGCGCACTCAACAGCAACGACCTGATGCGCGCCAAGGTGATCTGAGCATGACCGCCCCTGCCCTGACTTTTCCGCCCGAGTTGCTGCTGCGCGCCCAGGGCGTGCGCGTGGCCTTCTTCGACGTCGACGGCGTGCTCACCGATGGCGGCCTGTACATCAGCGAGGCCGGCGAGACACTCAAGCGCTTCCATACCCTGGATGGCCATGGGCTCAAGCTCTTGCCGCGCGCCGGCATCACCCCCGCGGTGATCACCGGACGTGACAGCCCCGCGCTGCGCACGCGGCTCAAGGCCCTGGGGATCGGCCATGTGCATTACGGCACCGAAGACAAGCGACCCGCCGCGGAACAGACCCTCCAGGCCCTGGGCCTGGACTGGTCGCAGGCGGCCGTGATCGGCGATGACTGGCCCGACCTGCCGGTGATGCAGCGCTGCGCTCTGGCCTGTGCGCCGGCCCATGCCCATGCCGAAGCGCTGGCCAGGGCTCACCATGTGACCCGCGCGCCGGGCGGCGGCGGTGCCGCACGCGAGTTCTGTGACCTGTTGCTCGTGGCCAGCGGCCGCTATGCCCAACTGCTGCAGGAGGCGTTGCAGTGAAGCGCTTGGCGCGCCTGGCCTGGGACCGGCTCTCGATCTACCTGCCCCTGCTGCTGATGGGCGTGCTGGCTTTGGGCACCTACTGGTTGGTGCGCAGCACGCCGCTGTTCGAGCCCGATGCGCCCGAGCAGGCGCAGCGACGCGACCCGGACTACCAGATGGAGCGCTTCTCCATCAAGACCTTCGATGGCACAGGCCGCCTCAAGAGCGAGGTCTATGGCGAGCAGGCGCGCCACTACCCGCACACCGACACGCTGGAGATCGACCAGGTCCGCATCCGCAGTTACAACCCTCGCGGCTTCACGACCGTGGCCACGGCCAAGCGGGCACTGGCCAACAACGATGCGACCGAGGTGCAGCTCATGGGCAACGCCCGCGTCGTGCGCGAGGCCACGGTCGACCGCAACGGCACGGCCCTGCCGCGCGTGAGCTTCAGCGGCGAGTTCCTGCACGCCTTCCTGAACGACGAGCGCATCAAGTCCCACAAACCGGTCGAGCTCGAGCGTGGCGGTGACCGCATCACCGCCGACAGCCTGGACTACAGCAACTTCGACCAGGTCATGGAAATGCGCGGACGGGTGCGCGGCACGCTGTTGCCGCCGGCACGCTGATGGAGTCGCTGCGCATGGACCCCTTGCTCTTCATCACCGGGGCGTCCAGTGGCATCGGCCAGGCCCTGGCGCGTCATGCCTACGACCAGGGCTGGCGCCTGGCCCTGGTGGCCCGGCGCCACGACGAGATCCTGCGCTGGGCCGAGGCCCAGCAGCTCGACCCCGCGCGCTATCGCATCTACCGCGCTGATGTGGCCGAGATCAACAGCATCGTGGCGGCGGGCCAGGCCTGCGTGATCGAGCAGGGCCTGCCAGATGTGGTGGTGGCCAATGCGGGCATCAGCGTCGGCATGGACACGGCCGAGCGCCCGGATCTGGATGTGCTGGCACGCACGCTGGCGATCAACAACGTGGGCCTGGCGGCCACGTTTCACCCCTTTGTGGCCGCCATGCGCGCGCGCGGCAGCGGTCGCCTGGTGGGCATCGCCAGCGTTGCGGCCATCCGTGGCCTGCCGGGCCACGGGGCCTACTGTGCCAGCAAGGCGGGCGTGGTCAGTTACTGCGAAAGTCTCCGGGGCGAGCTGCGCGGCAGCGGCGTGCGCGTGGTGACGTTGGCGCCGGGCTATGTGGACACGCCGCTCACGCGCAAGAACCGCTACCGCATGCCCTTTCTCATGACGCCCGAGGCGTTTGCCCGGCAGGCCTGGCCGCTGATCGTGCGCGGGGTGAGCTACCGCGTCATCCCCTGGCCCATGGGCGTGGTGGCCAAGCTGCTGCGCCTGCTGCCGGACGCCCTGTTCGACCGCCTGCTCTCGGGCCGGCCGCGCAAGCATCGCGCGGCCGATTGAGCAAGGAAAAGGCCCCATCCGGGGCCTTGCTCTGCGGGGTGTGATTAGCGCTCAGTAGCCGCGTCGGCCACCGCCCCCACCGCCGCGCGGATTGCCATAAGGGCTGCGGAAGCCCCCTTCACCACCGCCGCCATCACCGCCCCCGCCGTAGCCGCCGCCTTCACGACGGCCACCGCCATAGCCACCCCCTCCACCACCGCCGCCGCCGCCATAACCACCGGTCCGGGGCGGGCGCGGCTCCATGGGACGCGCCTCGTTGACCACGACGCTGCGACCGCTCAGGGGCTGGCCGTTCATGCCGTTGATGGCCGCCTGGGCCTCGGCATCGCTGCCCATCTCGACAAAGCCGAAGCCTTTCGAGCGACCGGTGTCGCGCTCCATCATGACCTTGGCGCTCGTGACCGTGCCGAACTGGCTGAAAGCCTGTTCAAGGTCGTCGTCACGGATCGAATAGGCAAGATTGCCCACATAAAGTTTGTTGCCCATGCAGGGACTCCTGAAAAACCTATGACAAGCGATGGGGCCCCTGAAACGCAAACAAAATTTGTCGATGCGAATTCGGCAGATCACCGCGATCCTGTGGTCGGCCTCCCAGCCGCCACTTTTTCATTATTGGCACATAAAACGCCTGCCGACAAGGTAGCCCGGCCTAGTAAAAACCATGAAAAAAGGGCCTCGAGGGCCCTTTCGTACATCAGCGTCCGCTGATCAGTAGCTGCTGCGGCCACCGCCGTAACCGCCGCCGCCTTCGCGACGACCGCCACCATAGCCACCACCACCGCCGCCACCGCCGTAGCCACCGCCACTGCGCGGGGGGCGGGCTTCCATCGGACGGGCTTCGTTGACCACCAGGGCACGACCGCCCTGCTGCTGGCCGTGCAGGGCCTGGATGGCGGCTTGCGCCTCGGCATCGCTGCCCATTTCGACAAAGCCGAAGCCCTTGGAGCGACCGGTGTCGCGCTCCATCATGACCTTGGCACTGTTGACGTTGCCGTGGGCGGAGAACGCGCGCTGCAGATCTTCGTCACGGAAGGAATAGGGCAGGTTGCCCACGTAAAGTTTGTTGCCCATGAAGGGGCTCCTCAAAAAGACTCAGGGAAGGCGATGGAGTCCGATAGCCGCGAGCAACAAACCAAGCAAGACTTGAAGAAGACGCACAACCGACGAATCACCGCAATTTCACATCACCTTGCGGCAATGTGTCAGAACATTATGGGGCCGGGTCCACAGTTTGCGCGGTTTGTCCAGTGCCGGCCGTCCAGATTGAGCCAAATTTATGGCCTGGACGCCACAGTAGGTGTGGCGCCCAGTACCCGGCTTACCAGTTGGCCTCGCGGTCCGGGGTGGCGCCGATCTTGTGGATCGACAGGTCCGCCCCGTCGAACTCCTCTTCCTGGCTCAAACGCAGGCCCATGGCCAGCTTGAGCACACCGTAGACCACGAAACCGCCGAACAAAGCCCAGAGCACCCCGAGGGTGGTCCCGATCAACTGGCCTGCGAAACTCACCCCGCCCAGCCCGCCCAGGGCCTGGCTGCCGAAAATCCCGGCCGCGATCCCGCCCCAAGCCCCGCACAGGCCGTGCAGGGGCCAGACCCCGAGCACGTCGTCGATCTTCCAGCGGTTCTGCGTCAGCGTGAACATGAAGACAAAGATGGCGCCAGCCACACCGCCGACCAGCAGCGCGCCCAAGGGGTGCATCAGGTCGGACCCGGCGCACACCGCCACCAGGCCAGCCAGCGGGCCGTTGTGCACAAAGCCCGGGTCGTTGCGGCCCAGGGCCAGCGCGGCCAGCGTGCCGCCGGCCATGGCCATGAGCGAGTTTACGGCCACCAGGCCGGAGATCTTGTCCAGGGTCTGGGCGCTCATGACGTTGAAGCCGAACCAGCCCACGGTCAGGATCCAGGCGCCCAGCGCCAGGAAGGGAATGCTGGAGGGGGGGTGGGCCGAGACGCCGCCGTCCTTGCGGTAGCGGTTGTAGCGCGCGCCCAGCAGCAGCACGGCGGGCAAGGCGATCCAGCCGCCGACCGCATGGACCACGATGCTGCCCGCGAAGTCATGGAACTCCTCGCCCGTCGTGGCCTTGATCCAGGCCTGCACACCCAGGCCCTGGTTCCAGACGATGCCTTCGAAAAAGGGATAGACAAAGCCGACGATCACCGCGGTGGCGATCAGCTGGGGCCAGAACTTGGCGCGTTCGGCAATGCCCCCCGAGATGATGGCCGGGATCGCGGCCGCGAAGGTCAGCAGGAAGAAGAACTTCACCAGCTCGTAGCCGTTCTTGGCCACCAGCTCTTCGGCCCCGATCAGAAAGCCGGTGCCATACGCCACGCCGTAGCCCACGAGGAAATAGACCACGGTCGAGACCGAGAAGTCCACAAGGATTTTGACCAGGGCATTGACCTGGTTCTTGCGCCGGACCGTGCCCAGCTCCAGAAAGGCAAAGCCCGCGTGCATGGCCAGGACCATGATGGCGCCGAGCAGAATGAACAGGGCGTCTGCGCCCTGCTTTAGTGCGTCCATATTGGGATCTCCAGATAAATTGCTTGTGTCTGGTGCGAAAACCAGAAAAGTTGATGAATGCACCAATCTCAAGCAAAAAATGCGCCAACAAGCGCCAAGAGTGTGCGGCGCATGCACCAAGGGGGGACGGCAAGTGGGCGGAATCACAGGACTAGAATCCATGGGTGGAAGCTTTTCTGATTTCGACCGGCCTGGTCGCCCTGGCCGAGATGGGCGACAAGACCCAGCTCCTGGCCCTCCTCCTCACCCTCAAATTCCGCCGCCCCTGGCCCATCGTGGCCGGCATCTTCGTCGCCACCGTGGTCAACCACGCGCTGGCCGGCGCGGTCGGTGCCTGGGTCACGAGCTGGCTCGGGCCCACTTGGCTGCGCTGGATCCTGGGCCTGTCCTTCCTGGCCATGGCCGCCTGGATGCTGATCCCCGACCGCATCGACGAAGACGACGATCCGCAGCGTTACGCGCGCTGGGGCGTGTTCGGCACCACCGTGATCGCCTTCTTCCTGGCCGAGATGGGCGACAAGACGCAGATCGCCACCGTCATGCTCGCGGCACAGTACAGCGACTGGCTCTGGGTGGTCCTCGGCACCACGCTGGGCATGATGCTGGCCAACGCGCCGGTGGTCTGGCTGGGCGAGCGTCTCACGCGGCGCATCCCCGTGGCCCTGCTGCACCGGGTGTCTGCGCTGGTGTTCGCCGTGCTGGGCGTGGTCACGCTGCTCGGCTGGGTGGGCTGAGCCTGCTCAGCCAGCCGGTTTGCGGCGGTAGATCAGGTAATAGCTTAGGCCCACCAGCACACTGCCGCCGAGCAGGTTGCCCGCGATCACGGGCAGCAGATTGCCCAGCATGCCCGTCCAGGTGACAGGCGGCGTGGCAGCCAACGCCTCCGGCCCGAAATGCTGTAGCAACATGGCCAGCGGCATGAAATACATATTGGCGATGCTGTGCTCGAAACCGGCGGCGACAAAGGCCGTGATGGGCGGCACCACGGCCACGGCCTTGTCCACCACGCTGCGAGCGGCCATGGCCATCCACACCGCCATGCAGACCAGCACGTTGCAGAGCACACCGCGAAAGAAGGCCTGCACGGGTGGGAGCTCCTGCTTGGCCAGCGCGATCTTCACCACCGTCTGCCCGATGGCGCCGCCGTTGAGCCCCGTGTGGCCGCTGGCAAAGACCAGTATCGCCAAGCCGGCCGCGCCGACGAAATTGGCCGCGCAGACCAGCGCCCAGTTGCGCAGCACCTCCCGGCTCGTGATGCGGCCGTCGGCCCAGGCCATGGCCAGCAGATTGTTGCCGGTGAACAGCTCGGCGCCGGCCACCACAACCAGCAGCAGGCCCAGCGAGAACACCAGGCCACCCAGCAGGGCGATGCTTGCAAAGCCCAGGGTGGCATCGGACTTCACCAGCGCGAACAGCATGCCACCCAGCCCGATGAAGGCGCCAGCCAGCACACCCAGCATGAGCAGCGGCAGCGTGGGCAGCCGGGCCTTGGTGACGCCGACCGATTCAATGCGTTCGGCGATCTCGTGCGGGGCGTAGGCGTCGGATCCATAGAGTTCGGACATCGGCAGCTCCAGCGGGGGGCGATAGGCTTATACTAGCCGCAGCGCCGATTTGAACCCGATTGCGGGCGCCGGAACCCTGGAGTTCCGAAATTCAGCTAAAGAGACCAGTGTTTCGAATTCCTGAGACCCGGCCAGCTGAAGCTATGCCGGGTTTTGTTTTTTCGGATCCAGATGTTGATCGCCCAGCCCCAGACGATGAGCTTCGACGCCGCCCTGCCGCTGCAGAGTGGCGCGAGCATCCGCGGCTACACCCTGGCCTACGAGACCTACGGCAAACTCAATGCCGACCGTTCCAACGCCGTGCTGATCTGCCACGCGCTCAACGCCTCGCACCACGTCGCGGGCGTCTACGACGGGCAGCCCAAGAGTGAAGGCTGGTGGGACAACATGATCGGTCCCGGCAAGCCCGTGGACACCGACAAGTTCTTTGTGGTCGGGGTCAACAACCTCGGCTCCTGCTTCGGTTCCACCGGGCCCATGCACGTGAACCCGGACACGGGCCGGGTCTACGGGGCCGATTTCCCCGTGGTCACGGTGGAGGACTGGGTCAACGCCCAGGCCCGCCTGCTCGACGCGCTGGGCATCGAGCAGCTGGCGGCGGTCATGGGTGGCAGCCTGGGCGGCATGCAGGCCCTGAGCTGGACGCTGCAGTACCCGGGCCGCGTGCGCCACGCCGTGGTGGTGGCCAGCGCGCCCAACCTCAACGCCGAGAACATTGCCTTCAACGAGGTGGCGCGCCGCGCCATCGTGACCGACCCGGACTTCCATGGCGGCCACTTCTACGCCCACGGCGTGGTACCCAAGCGCGGCCTGCGCATCGCGCGCATGATCGGTCACATCACCTACCTCAGCGACGACGTCATGAACGAGAAGTTCGGGCGTCAGCTCAGAGAGGGCATTGATCTCAAGTACAGCACGCAGGACATCGAGTTCCAGATCGAGAGTTATCTGCGCTACCAGGGTGACAAGTTCAGCGAATACTTCGACGCCAACACCTATCTGCTGATCACGCGCGCGCTCGACTACTTCGATCCCGCGCGCCGGCACGACGGCAACCTGAGTCGTGCTCTGGCTGCCGCGCGCTGCAAGTTCCTGCTCGTGAGTTTCACCACCGATTGGCGTTTCTCACCCGCGCGCAGCCGCGAGATCGTCAAGGCCCTGCTCGACAACCGGCGCGAGGTCTCCTATGCCGAGATCGACGCCCCGCACGGGCATGACGCCTTTCTGCTGGACGACGCGCGCTACATGGCCCTGGTGCGGGCCTATTTCGCGAACATCGCTGCGGAGGCTACGGCATGAACGCCGCCCGTCCGACCGAAGACGTTCGCACCGCAGCGCACAGCGCGGGGGTTTTCCATGACTGACCGCACCACGCTGGAGACCATCGCGCGTCTGGTGCCGCCCGGCTCGCGCGTGCTCGATCTGGGTTGCGGCGACGGCGCCCTGCTGGCCCATCTGCAGGCCACGCGCGGCTGCAGCGGCTACGGCATCGAGATCGCAGACGACAACGTTCTGGCCTGTACACGGCGCGGCGTCAACGTGATCCAGCTCAACCTGGACGAAGGCCTGTCCATGTTCGGCGACCAGAGTTTTGACGTGGTGTTGCAGATCGACACCCTGCAGCACCTGCGCAACGCCGAGACCGTGCTGCGCGAAACCGCGCGTGTGGGGCGCACCGGCATTGTGGCCTTCCCGAACTTCGCGCACTGGCCCAACCGGCTCAGCGTGCTGCTCGGGCGCATGCCGGTCACGCGTCGCCTCCCCTACCAGTGGTACGACACACCCAATATCCGTGTCGGCACGCATGCCGACCTCGAGGTGCTGGCCCAGCGCAACGGCTTGCAGATTCTCGACAGCTTCGGCCTGCACAACGGCCGCGTGATCCGCCGTCTGCCGAACCTGCGGGCCAGCACGGCCGTGCTGAAATTCTCGCGTTGATCGGGGGCGCTCAGACCCGCAGGTCCGCGCCGCGTGTCTCGGGCAGAAAGAACCAGCCCACAACCAGAGCCATGCACAGCAAGGCGGTTGGGTAAGCCAGGCCCAGCAGCACGCTGCCGGTCTGGCCCGCGATCAGTGTGACCATATAGGGTGAAAGCCCGCCGATCCAGCCCGCCGCCAGGTTGTGCGGCAGGCCGACCGCCGTGTAGCGCGTGCGCGCCGGAAACAGCTCCGACAGCATGGCCGTCTGCGGTCCAGTGACCAGGGCCACGGCCAGCACCGGGATCAACAGCAGCACAAAGACCAGCAAGGGCTGATCGGCGACGACAGCCAACCCGGCGTAAACCGGAAGGATGGAGACCGCACCCAGCAACAGGCCGGCCAGCACCACGGGCCGGCGCCCGTAGCGGTCGGACAGCGCGCCGCAGACATAGGTCAGCGGGAACAGGCAGAAGGTCGCGCCCAGCGTGACCCAGCCGGCCAGCACCGGGTCCATCTTGACCACGGTCTTGAGATAGACCGCTGCATAGACCTGGGAGCAGAAGAAGAGCAGGCCGCCGCCGGCCGAGACGCAGAAGAACAGCAGGGCCATGCGGCCCAGGGTGTGGCGGTCGCGCAGGCAGTCGCGCAGCGGCGTCTTGGCGACCTGCTGGCTTTGGCTGAGTTCGGTGAAGACCGGGGATTCGTGCAGGGCCAGGCGTGCCCTCACGCTGGCTAGCAGCAGAACGGCCGAGAACAGGAAAGGGATGCGCCAGCCCCATTCCTTGAAATCGGCCTCGCTGAGCCAGGTCTGCAGCAGCACCAGCTGCAGGGTCGAAGCCAGGATGCCCAGCCCGCCCATCCACTGCAGCACGCTGGTGGAGGCGCCACGGCTGGCCACGGGGGCATGTTCGGCCAGGTACACATTGGCGCCGCCGATCTCGCCACCCATGGCCAGACCCTGGACCAGGCGCAGGGCCAGCAAGGCGCCGGTGGCCCACCAGCCCCATTGCGCGTGGGTGGGCAGCAGGCCGACGAGGAAGGTGGCCACGCCCATGATGCCGATGGTGGCGATGAAGACCTTGCGTCGGCCATAGCGGTCGCCGAAGGAGCCGAACAGGGCTGCGCCCAGTGGCCGCACGACCATGCCCATGCCGAAGGTGGCCAGGCTGTAGAGCAGACCGGCTACCGGATCGTCGGCCGGGAAGAAAAGCACGGCAAAGTGCACCGCCAGAGTGGCAAAGGTCAGGAAGTCATACCACTCGATGAAGGTGCCAAAGCAGGCGGCCAGGGCCACCTTGCGGTAGCGGACTTCTTCGGCAGGGTTGGCGGGGGGCTGGTTCAAGAGGGGCTCCGGTTGGGGGGTCCTGTGGGCAATCGCCTAATATAGCGGCGCGGCAACCGCCGCCCCGCCAGGAGCCTGCCCATGAACGCCCGCCTTCCTGCCAGTACCTTCGAACCCGAACGGGCGCTGGCCGAAATCAGCCAGACCTGGGACCGCGAGATCGTCCCACGGTTGCAGGACTACATTGCCGTGCCCGCGAAGTCGCCCATGTTCGATCCGCAATGGGCGCAGCATGGCTACATCGACACCGTGGTGCGCAACGCGGCGGCCTGGGTCGAGGCGCAGAAGGTCGACGGCCTGAAACTCGAAGTCATCCGCCTTGAGGGCCGCACGCCGGTGATCTTCTTCGAGCTGCCCGCGAGCCGTGGTGAGGCGGACGCCGAAGTGTCGGCCCAGACCGTGCTCATGTACGGCCATCTGGACAAGCAGCCCGAGTTCAACGGTTGGCGGGGCGATCTCGGCCCCTGGACGCCGAAGTACGAGGACGGCAAGCTCTACGGCCGCGGCGGCGCCGATGATGGCTACGCCGTCTACGCCAGCATCGCCGCGATCCAGGCACTCAAGAGCCAGAAACTCGCGCACCCGCGTGTCGTCGGGCTCATCGAGACCTGCGAGGAAAGCGGCTCCTACGATCTGCTGCCTTACATCGACGCGCTGCGCACGCGGCTGGGCGAGGTCGGTCTGGTGGTCTGCCTGGACTCGGGCGCCGGCAACTATGACCAGCTCTGGCTCACCACCAGCCTGCGCGGCATGGCCAGCGGCGTGCTCAAGGTCGAGATCCTGAGCGAGGGCGTGCATTCGGGCGACGCCAGCGGCGTTGTGCCCTCGAGCTTTCGCATCATGCGCCAGGTGCTCGATCGGCTGGAGGACAGCAAGACGGGTCGCCTACTGCCGCAGAGCTTTCACTGCGAGGTACCGGCCGAGCGTATGGAACAGGCGCGCGCCACGGCCGCCATCCTGGGCGATGAGATCTACAAACGCTTTCCCTGGGTGCATTACGACTGCGAGGGCGACACGCGTGTGGCCCTGCCCATGACCACCGATCCTGTGCAGGCCCTGCTCAACCGCACCTGGGCCCCCACGCTCAGCGTCACGGGCGCCGAAGGTCTACCGGACCTGCAGAACGCCGGCAATGTGCTACGGCCGTATACCGCCTTCAAGCTTTCACTGCGCTTGCCGCCCCTGGTGGAGGCGGCGACGGCCGTGCAGGAGCTCAAGGCTTTGCTTGAAGACAACGCGCCCTATCAGGCGCGCGTGACCTTCGAGGGCCTGGGTTCGGCCACGGGCTGGAACGCGCCCGAGACGGCGCCCTGGTTCGGCCGTGCGCTGGACGCGGCCTCGCGCAATTTCTACGGTGCGTCCTGCGGCTACATCGGCCAGGGCGGCACCATCCCGCTGATGAACATGCTGTCGCGCGGTTTTCCCAAGGCGCAGATGATGGTCTGCGGCGTGCTGGGGCCCAAGAGCAATGCGCACGGCCCCAACGAATTCCTGCACGTGCCCTATGCGCGCCGCCTCACGGCCGCGGTGGCGCAGGTCATCTCCTCCTTGCCTTGAGTGCAACGACCATGCAGGAATCCACGCTGACCACCTATGTTGCCTCTGATGGCGACAACCTGGCCATCCAGGACTGGCCGCTCGACCCCGGTACCCGCCTGCGTGGCGTGGTGCTCATCGTGCATGGCCTAGGAGAGCATGCGGGCCGCTACGACGAACTCGCGCGCCGCCTGAACGACTGGGGCTTCGCCGTGCGTGGCTATGACCACTACGGCCACGGTGAATCGGGCGGCCTGCGCGGCGGCCTGCCTTCGGAACAGCGCCTGGTCGAGGATCTGGCCGATGTGCTGGGCAGCACGCGCCGCCGTCTGGACGCCGGCACACCGCTGATCGTACTGGGCCACAGCATGGGTGGACTCGTGGCCGCGCATCTGGTGGCGCGCCAGCTCGGACGCGTCGACGGTCTGGTGCTGTCCTCGCCGGCGCTCGATCCGGGGCTCAACGCGGTGCAGAAATGCCTGCTGGCGGTGCTGCCCGCCGTGGCTCCCGATCTGCGCGTGGGCAACGGGCTCGACCCGAAGTGGATTTCACACGACCCGCAGGTGGTCCGCGCTTATCAGCAGGACAAGCTCATCCACGACCGCATCTCCGGCCGGCTTGCGCGTTACATCGCCGACACCGGACCGCAGGTGCTGGCAGCCGCACCGCGCTGGGACGTCCCCACGCTGCTGATGTATGCGGGCCAGGACAAGCTGGTCAGCCCGCGCGGCAGCGCGGCCTTCGCCAAGGCCGCGCCAGCACGCGTCCTCGAGGCACACTGCTACGCCGAGCTTTACCACGAGATCTTCAACGAACTCGAGCGCGAACCCGTCTACGCGAGGCTGCAGGCCTGGCTGGACCGCTGGTTCGCCTGAACGACCTCAGGTCGGGCGCGCGGTCTGGCGGCGCAGGGCCAGCCAGAGCAGGGCCAGACCGGTCAACGCCACCGGCAGCAGCGAGCCGACGTTGAGCCACCACCAGCCCTGGGTGGTGACCAGCGCGCCCGAGGCGAAGGACGTCAGCGCCATCACGGCAAACACCACGAAATTGATGGCTGCCTGGGCCCGGTCCTTCTCCTCCGGGCGGTAGGCCTGCAGGGCCAGGGTGGTGCTGCCCGTGAAGAGGAAGTTCCAGCCCACGCCGAGCAGGAAGAGCGCGATCAGGAACTGGTGCAGTTCGACGCCGCTCAGGGCGACGGCGATGCAGAGGACATTGAGCAGCACGCCCACGCCCATGATGGCCAGCGTGCCGTAGCGCTTGATCAGATGGCCGGTGAAGAAGCCTGGCGCGAACATGCCGATCACATGCCATTCCAGCACCAGGGCCGCGTCATCGAAGGGAAAGCCGCAGACCTGCATGGCCAGCGGGGTGGCGGCCATCAGCAGGTTCATGACGCCGAAGCCCAGCGAGGCGCCCACGGCCGCCACGAAGAACAGAGGCTGACGCGCGATCTCCCAGATCGGGCGACCGATGGAGGCGCCGGCCGCCGGCCTGGGCACGGGCGGGAAGGTCACGAAGGCCATGAGCAGCAGGCCCAGCAAGGCCACGACGGCCAGGGACAGGTAGGCGCCGGCAAAGGGTACGCTGAGCAGGTTGCGGGTGTACACGGCCAGATTCGGCCCGGCGATGGCGCCGATCAGGCCGCCCGCCAGCACCAGGGACACGGCTTTCTCGCGGTAGGTGGCCTCGACCAGCTCGGCGGCGGCGAAGCGGTAGAGCTGGCCGTTGGCGCTGTAGTAGCCCGCGATGACGGTGGCCGTGACCAGCAGCCAGAAGTTGCGGCTCCAGGCCGCATAGGCACACAGCAGGGCCGAGCCCAGCGCGACGAGCAGACCGATCTGGAACGAGGCCTGTCGGCCCCAGCGCGACTGGCTGCGTGCCACGAGGCCCGTGCTCAGCGCGCCCCCGACCACATAGCCCATGACCGGCAGCGTGGCCATCCAGCCCTTGGGCGCCAGGGCCAGGCCCACCAGGCCGTTGATCGCGATGAACACGATGTTGTTGGTGAAGAACAGGCCCTGGCAGATGGCCAGCAGCGCGAGGCGATGGTTCATGGTGGGCGTTTCAGAGGGTGAGCGCCGCCAGAGCGGCCAAGGGCGCGGTCTCGGCGCGCAGGGTGCGTGGGCCCAAGCTCACGGGCAGGAAGCCTGCCGCGCGCGCCGCCTGCTCCTCGGCCGGACTGAGCCCGCCCTCAGGACCCGACAGGAAAAGCACGGGGCCGTCATCGAGCCGGTCGCGCTGTCGGGCCAGCGGTACGCTGTCGGCTGCCAGCGAGAGCAGCAGGCGCTGTCGGGGCAGCTCTCCCCCCAGCCAGGCGGGCAGGGTCTGCAGCACCGGCACCGGAGGCACCCGGTTGCGGCCGCATTGCTCACAGGCGGCCACGGCGATCGCCTGCCAGTGCTGGCGCTTCTTCTCGGCGCGTTCGCCGCTCAGGCGCAACACGCTGCGTTCGGCCTGAAGGGGCTGCAGACTGGCGACGCCCAGTTCGACCGCCTTCTCGACCAGCCAGTCCATGCGCTCGTTGGCTGGCACGCCCAGGGCCAGGT
Organism: Hylemonella sp.; assembly: GCF_027532185.1. Lineage (GTDB taxonomy): Bacteria > Pseudomonadota > Gammaproteobacteria > Burkholderiales > Burkholderiaceae_C > Hylemonella. Next base: position 197,136 of record NZ_JAPZSV010000005.1, read on the forward strand.
GCACGGCGCGCCCCGTTTCGCGTTCGACGGCCGTGTGCGAGACGATCCGGGCCTCCACCTCGCTGCGTCCCATGCGCGTAACCGTGGCCTCGCACTCGCCGCCTTCGCCGTTGAAGAGGGTGATCGTGTTGCCGGGCTGCAGGCGCAGGACCTGCACATGGCGCGCTGCGCCCGCGGGCAGCGAGATCGTGCTGCCCTCGGACAGGGGGACGGGGCAGTGAAAGCGCGGCATCGGTCAGTCGCCGCCGGGCCGCCCCAAGGCGACGGACGCCCCCTTGGGGGGCAGCGCAGTACACGAAGTGACGAGCGTGGGGGCCATGTTGTCAGACGCGTCCGTAGGCGTAGCCGCTGACCTCGGCGATGCCTTCGATCTCGTCAATCAGCCGAAGCAGCGGCTTGAGCTCGATGTATCGTGCACAGGTGGCGCGGATGTAGCCGATGAAGCGCGGCGCATCGGCCAGGTAGTGGGGCTTGCCGTCGCGCAGCGTGAGCCGGGCAAAGATGCCGGCGACTTTCAGGTGACGCTGCAGGCCCATCCACTCGACGCCCTTGTAGAACTCGCCGAAATCCTCGCCGACCGGCAGGCCGACCTTGCGGGCCTGCTGCCAGTAGCGGATGGTGACGTCGAGCACGAAGTCTTCTTCCCAACTGAGGAAAGCATCGCGCATGAGGCTGGCGATGTCATAGGTGATGGGACCGTGGACGGCGTCCTGGAAGTCCAGCACGCCTAAGCGAGTCTCTGCGCTGTCGCCGGGGATCATCAAATTGCGCGGCATGAAGTCGCGGTGCACATAGACCGCGGGCCAGGCCAGGTTGCGTTCGATGATGAGGGCGAACATGCGATCCAGGGTCTCGCGCAGCGGGCCTTCGACGGTGATTCCGCGATGGCGGGCCAGATACCACTCCGGAAACAGTTCGAGCTCGCGTCGCAGCAGCGCCGTGTCGTAGGGGGGCAGCACGCCCGGACGCGACGCCTGTTGCCAGGCCACGAGTGCGTCCACGGCACTCAGGTAAAGCGGCAGGTTGGCGCTGGCCCTGCTCTGGTCGATCACCTGCATCATGGTCTGGCCGCCCAAGTCCGACAGCAGCATGAAGCCCCGGGTCTCGTCCCAGTCCAGGATCTGTGGCACGTGCAGGCCGGCCTGTGCCATCAGCTCAGCGACCTGCACGAAGGGGCGACAGTTCTCCTTGTCGGGCGGCGCGTCCATGATGATGCGCGTGCCGCCGGCGGCATCGATGCGGAAGTAGCGGCGAAAGCTGGCATCTGCCGAGGCCGGTCGCAGGGTGTGGGGCTGCAGCTGCTGGCCGGCCGACAGTCCGTCCAGCCAGTGCTGGAAGGCGGCGGCCCGCTCAGGGCTGGCCCAGGGGATGGGGCTGGAGAGAGGAGCGCTCATGGATAATCCATTCTACAAACCCTGCTTCTCCGGACCGCCCGCCTTGCCCTGCCTTTCCCGTCCTGCCCTGAACCCGCTGGCGTTGCTGCTCTGTGCGCTGTGGCACGGCTCCGCGGCACAGGCGCAGAGCTCGGCCGAGACGCCCCTGCAGCTGCGCATCAGCCCGATGCTGACGGAGTCCCTGAGCCCGCAGCAGCGCGCCACGTCGCCGACCTTCGTCTACGGCGAGCGCCTGTCGGCCGAAAGCGACACGGAGATCGTGCTGGAAGGTGGGGTGGAGTTCCGGCGCGCCGATCTCGTGATCCGGGCGAATCGCCTGGAGTACGACCAGGCGCGTGATCTGGCGCGGGCGCGCGGCGATGTGCGCGTGAACCAGGCGGGCAATGTGTTTGAGGGTCCGGCCCTGGACCTGCGCATCGACGCCTTCGAGGGCTTTTTCGACCAGGCCCGCTTCCGACTGCTGTCCAATGACGCCCACGGCGAGGCCGAACGTATCGATTTCCTGGACGACAAGCGCGCGGTCGTGCGCAACGCCACCTTCACGACCTGCCAGCGCGAACCCGGCCCGGACTGGATGCCCTCCTGGCTGCTGCGCGCAGCGACGTTGCGCCTGGACAGCGAGGAGGAAACAGCTGAGGCCGAGGACGTGACCGTGCGCTTCCAGGACGTGCCGGTGCTGGGTCTGTCGTCCATGACCTTCCCGTTGACCGAGAAACGCAAATCGGGTTTTCTTTCCCCGACCTTCGGTGCCGACAGCGTCAGCGGCACGGAAATCACCACACCCTATTACTGGAACATTGCACCCAACCGCGACGCCACCTTCTACCCCACAGTGATGAGCCAGCGCGGCGTCAACTATGGCGCGCAGTTTCGTTATCTTGAGGCAGGCTATACGGGCCAGCTGCGCGCCGACTACATGCCTGCCGACAAGTTGCGCGACCGCGACCGCTGGGGCCGTTCCTTCCAGCACATGGGGGCCATTTCGGATCCGTCCTACGGTGGACTGGGCCTCAACCTCAATCTCAATCGCGTCAGCGACGACAATTACTGGCGCGACTTTCCGCGCGCCACGTCTTCGCTGACCCAGCGCCTGTTGGCCAATGACGTGGGGCTGAACTGGAGTCGCGGACCGTATTCAGCGACCTTGCGCACGCTGCAGTGGCAGACCCTGCAGGATCCGCTGGCACCCATCGTGCCTCCCTACAACCGCCTGCCGCAGCTCGTAGCGCGTTATACCCAGCCCGGCGTGGGCGGTTTTGACGTGGGGCTGGAGGCCGATTACACCGACTTTCAGGCGAACTCCGCGCTGACCGGCCAGCCCAATGCCCAGCGCACGGTGATGAAGGGCCAGCTGAGCTATCCCCTGCTGGGTTCCGCTGGCTTCATCATCCCACGCATGTCCGTCCATTCGGTGAACTACAACTTCGACGCGGCCCTGTCCAGTGGTCAGCGCCAGGCCGGGCGTACCGTCCCGACCTACAGCCTGGACACCGGCTTGGTCTTCGAGCGCGACACCAGCTACTTCGGCAGCGGTTTTCGCCAGACCCTGGAGCCGCGTCTGTTCTATGTCTACACACCCTATGTCAACCAGAGCTACCTGCCCAATTACGACTCGGGCGCGCTGGATTTCAACTTCGCGAGCATCTACAGTGAGAACGCCTTCGTCGGCAACGACCGCATCGCCGACAACAATCTGCTGACGGGTGGCCTGTCCACCCGCCTGCTGGACGCCGAGACGGGCGCCGAGATCCTGCGCCTGGGCATCGCACAGCGCCTGCGCTTCGAGGACCAACGCGTCACCCTGCCCGGAGGTACACCCTCGCCCAAGGGCGTGAGCGACATCCTGCTGGGTGCGGGCCTGACCATCGATCCTCGCTGGTATCTGGACAGCACAGTGCAATACAACCAGAAGACCGGGGAATCCGAGCGCTCCACGGTCAGCATGCGTTACAACCCCAGCAACTATCGCGTGGTCAACCTGGCCTACCGCTACCAACGTGACCTCAGTGAACTCGTCGACATCGGCTGGCAGTGGCCTCTCAATGACCTCTGGGGTGACAAGGGTCAGGACCTGGGCCGCGGCCGTGGCCAGGGTCCCGGACGCTGGTACAGCGTCGGGCGCCTGAACTACAGCATGCAGGATGACAAGCTGGTCGATTCCATCATCGGCTTTGAGTACGACGCCGGGTGCTGGCTGGGCCGTGTGGTGCTGGAACGACTGCAGACCGGCCTGGTCACGAGTACCCGCCGTATCATGTTCCAGCTTGAGCTGGTGGGCTTCTCGCGCGTGGGCATCGACCCGCTGCAGTCGCTGCAAAGAAATATTCCCCGCTATCAATTCCTGCGTGAACAGGTGACGGCGCCAAGCCGTTTCAGCAACTACGATTGACCCATGACTGTTTTCCGTTTCCCGGTATTCCTGCTGGCCTTTCTCTTGGCTGGTGCTCCGGTCTGGGCCCAGAACCTGCGCACGCCTGGCGCTGCTGCGCCCGCACCTGCCCTGACCGAGCCTACGGTGCTGGTCCCCGGCGTGCGTTCGGCCGACTTCATCGTGGCCGTGGTCAATGCCGAGCCCATCACCAACCAGCAGGTGATCGCCCAGGTCGAGCGCATCCGTCGCCAGCTCGCGGCCCAGCGCCAGCCCCAGCCTGATCTGCGGGAGATCGCGCGTCAGGTGCTCAACCAGCTGATCAACGATCGCGCCCAACTGCAGCTGGCCAAGGAAAGCGGCATCAAGGTCGACGAGCCCTCGATCGATCAGGCTGAACAGACCGTGGCCACCCAGAACCAGCTGACCGTCGAGCAGCTCCGGCAGCAGCTGCAGCGCGAAGGGATCGTCTATGCGAGCTTTCGCGAGCAGCTGAGCGAGCAGCTGCTGCTGACGCGCTTGCGCGAGCGCGAGGTCGAGTCGCGGGTGCGCGTCAGTGACGTGGAGGTGGACCAGTACCTGGCCGAGCAGCAACAGCTGGCCGGTGATCCGGCGCGCCAGCTCATCCATATCGCGCACATCCTGGTGGTCGTGCCCGAGAACGCCGACGGGGCACAGCAGAGAGAGCGGCAGGCCAGGGCCGAGCAGGCCCTGCTGCGCGCGCGCGGCGGAGAAGACTTCGCCGCGCTGGCGCGCGAGTACTCCGATGCGCCTGACCGTAGCAACGGGGGCCAGCTCGGCCTGCGACCTGCGGATCGCTACCCCGGCCTGTTCACCGACGCCGTGCGCGCCCTGGCACCGGGCGGTGTAGCCGGTCTGGTGCGGTCCGGGGCCGGCTTCCACGTGCTCAAACTGATCGAGCGGCGCCAGCCGGGCCTGCCGCCGACCACGGTCACCCAAAGCCGGGCCCGCCACATCCTGTTGGTGCCAGGCACCCAGCTCAGCGAGGCGCAGGCGCGCGACAAGCTCAACGACTTCCGTCGTCGCATCGTCAGCGGCGAAACCGACTTCGCCACGCTGGCACGCCAGCACTCACAGGACGGCAGCGCGACCCAGGGTGGCGATCTGGGCTGGGCCAACCCCGGCATGTTTGTCCCCGAGTTCGAGCGCGTCATGGACCAGCTCGCGCCCGGGCAGATCAGTCAGCCTCTGATCTCTCGCTTCGGTGTGCATCTGATCCAGCTGATCGAGCGCCGCAACGCGACGCTGAGCGAGCGCGAGCAACGCGAACTCGTGCGCGGCATGCTGCGCGAGCGCAAAACGGCCGAGGCCTACGAGAACTGGGTGCGCGACGTGCGCGCGCGCGCCTATGTGGAGCTGCGCGAAGCGCCGCAGCAATAATGTTGACCCCCACGCTTGTCACTTCGTGTACGACGTTGCCCCCCGAGGGGGCTGAGGCCCGCGGCTCCAAGCCTGCCGGCGCAGGCTTGGACGGGCCGAAGAGGTGCTTGCCCCTGGCTGCACCACGTTTCGCGCCCTGGGGCGGCCCGGCGGCGCGAATATGAAGCACATCCCGCGTAAGCGTTTCGGCCAGCATTTCCTGGCTGACGAGGCCATCATCGACGGCATCGTGCGTGCCATCGATCCGCGCCCGGGGCAGGCCATGGTCGAGATCGGGCCGGGTCTTGCCGCCCTGACCCAGCCTCTGGTCGAGCGCCTGGGGCGGCTCATGGTGATCGAGCTGGATCGGGACTTGGCGGCACGCCTGCGCAGCCATGGGCAGCTTGAAGTCATCGAGTCCGATGTGCTCAAGGTGGATTTCAGCCGGCTGGCCCAGGCGCACGCGGTCCCGAAGCTGCGCGTCGTGGGCAATCTGCCTTACAACATCTCCACCCCCATCCTCTTCCATCTGCTGGATCATGTGGCCGTGGTCGAAGACCAGCACTTCATGCTGCAGAAGGAGGTCATCGACCGCATGGTGGCCGCGCCCGCTACGGCCGACTATGGCCGTCTGAGTGTGATGCTGCAGTGGCGCTACGCCATGGAGAACGTGCTGTTCGTGCCACCTGAGAGCTTCGATCCGCCGCCCCGCGTGGACAGCGCCGTGGTCCGCATGGTGCCGCACCTGCAGCCGGCGGTACTGGAGGTGCAGCGCCTGGAGCAACTGGTGCAGGTGGCCTTCAGCCAGCGCCGCAAGATCCTGCGCCATACGCTGGGGCGCTGGCTGGAGGAACAAGGCATCACGGTGCCCTTTGACCTGCAGCGCCGCGCGGAAGAGGTGCCTGTGGCCGAATACGTAGCCCTGGCCCAGGCGCCAAAGGCATGAAAAAAGCCACGACCCAGGTCGTGGCTTCGTTCGAGGGCGTGTAGCGCCTCAGGAGCTCATGCCGCCGCGAGCCAGTAGCCCGCGTTGAAAGGGCTGCTCATGCGCAGCGCCAGGGGCGATACGTCGAGCAACTTGTCGGTCGGCATCTTCTCGCCGCCCTCCTCAGCCGTCTCGAGGCTGGTGCTGGTGGGAACAGCCTCGCTGGCCACACCTTCTGCCTTAGCCTCGTTCGCCCGTTCTGCTTGGCTGGTTTGTGCAGAACGGGCTACAGAAAAGAATAGAAACACCGGAATGGGACCTTGCGGTCGCTCCAGTAGTCCGCCGCGTCGCGGAAGATGTCGAGCAGCTGCTCGCGCGCTTCCTTGTCGAACTTGGCATTGGCCGGGATGTGCTCCAGCACGGCGATGAAGCCCGGTTGCGGGCCCGACTTGTGCAGCGGGTCCGTCATGCAGTCGTAGAGCGCGTCGAAGTTCTTGCCCACATTGGCGGCGAGCATGAACTGCTGTGCGATCAGATCCAGCACGTCCTGCTTGGACTGGGCGGCCGCCAGATTGGCATAGAGGAAGTGATGACCCAGCGACTGGGCCGCTTCCTGCAGGTCCGAGACCCGGAAGGCCCGGATCGACTGAACGATATTCGTTCTTACGGTACGAAGTGGTGTATCCATCCCCGCGTCACTTTCATGGCTAAAACACAGATTCCGTCAGGGCACGATCCGGCGAAAGCTCGCGTAGTGATCGGCCGTGTAATAACAGGCATCGGGCGTCGTCGGCGCGCCACCACACACAATCCGGCGCATACCCCGGTTGCGCGCGCCAGGCGTCGGGACGGTGTACTCGCGGTAGTAGCCGCGCTTTTGGGCCGGGAGCAAACGCTCGCGGTTACCGAACACCGTGCCGTCCTTTTCGTACGGAAATGGACCGCCTTGCAGGATCAGGCGATAGGTTTCCGCACCCTGGCGTGGCAGTTCCGCCACCGACACCGTCATGGAAGCGTCCACCGGCGTGGGGCCTCTTGCCCCTGCGCTGGTCGACAGCAAGGCTAGCGCCAGCAAAAAGCCAGTGAGTACCAACTTGATGCCTGAGCAGCGCGCCATGATTAGAAGCTGTTATGACACCCGGGTTAACCCGGAAGATTCAAGCCCGAGAGTGTCGCAGATCAGGGCCCAAAAAGCAAGGGCCTGCCCATTTTTTGGGCAGGCCCTTATGTCAGCAATGGTAAGTCGGTGAGTACCTGCTTGCTGTTGCCTTAGGTTCAGCGGGACGCGTTGGCGTCGGCCACCGTCAGCGCCGTCATATTGACGATACGACGCACGGTGGTGCTGGCCGTGAGGATATGCACCGGCTGGGCCGCCCCCAGCAGCACCGGGCCGATGGCGATATTGCCACCCGCTGCCGTCTTAAGCAGGTTGTAGGCGATGTTGGCAGCGTCGATGTTGGGCATGACCAGCAGGTTGGCCGGGCCGTTAAGCGTGCTGTTGGGCATGATGGCTTGGCGCGCCACCGCGTCCAGGGCCACATCACCGTGCATTTCGCCGTCCACTTCGAGCCAGGGCGCCTGCACGCGCAGCAGGTCCAGCGTCTGCCGCATCTTCACGGCGCTGGGCTGGTTGCTGCTGCCGAAGTTGGAGTGGCTCAGCAAAGCCGCCTTGGGACGCAGGCCGAAGCGCATCATCTCTTCGGCGGCCATGATGGTGATCTCGGCCAGTTGCTCGGCGGTCGGGTCATAGTTGACGTGGGTGTCGACGACGAAGAGCTGGCGATCGGGCAGCAGCAGGCCGTTCATGCAGGCGTAGGTGTTGACGCCTGCGCGTTTGCCGATAACCTGGTCGATGTACTGCAGGTGCATGGGGTTGGTGCCCCAGGTGCCGCAGATCATGCCGTCCGCATGGCCCTTGTGCATGAGCATAGCGCCGATCAGCGAGAGGCGGCGGCGCATCTCGATCTTGGCAATAGGCACGGTCACGCCCTTGCGCTCGGTCATACGGTGGTAGGTCTGCCAGAAGTCGCGGTAGCGCTCGTCGTGCTCGACGTTGACCACGTCGTAGTCTTGGCCCTCTTTGAGGCGCAGGCCGAACTTCTCGATGCGCTGGGCGATGATGGCCGGGCGACCGATCAGCGTCGGGCGGGCGATACCTTCGTCGACGACGATCTGCGCTGCGCGCAGCACGCGTTCTTCCTCACCTTCGGCATAGGCCACGCGCTTCTTGGCCGCCTTCTTGGCCGCCTGGAAGATGGGCTTCATGGTCGTGCCCGAGGCGTAGACAAAGGCCTGCAGCTTCTCGCGATAGGCCTCCATGTCGGTGATGGGGTTCTGCGCGACGCCGCTGTCCATGGCCGCCTGGGCCACGGCCGGGGCGATCTTGATCATCAGTCGCGGGTCGAAGGGTTTGGGGATGAGGTAGTCCGGGCCGAAGGACAGCTTCTCCCCCGCGTAGGCCGCAGCCACCACCTCGCTCTGCTCAGCCTGGGCCAGCTCGGCCATGGCGCGCACGGCGGCAATCTCCATCTCGTCCGTGATGGTTGAGGCGCGCGCATCCAGGGCGCCACGGAAGATGTAGGGGAAGCACAGGACGTTGTTGATCTGGTTCGGGTAGTCGGTGCGACCCGTGGCCATGATGATGTCGCCGCGCGCGGCACGGGCCTCGGCCGGGTCGATCTCCGGATTCGGGTTGGCCAGGGCGAAGACGATGGGCTTGGGTGCCATCTTTTTGACCATGTCGGCCTTGAGCACGCCACCCGCGGACAGGCCCAGGAAGATGTCCGCGCTCTCGATGACCTCACCGAGTTTGCGGGCATCGGTCTTCTGCGCGAACTGGCGCTTGTCGTCGTCCATCAGCTCGGTGCGGCCCTCGTAGACCACGCCGGCCAGGTCGGTCACCCAGATGTTCTTGCGCTGCATGCCCATTTTGACCAGCAGGTTCAGGCAGGCCAGGGCGGCAGCGCCGGCGCCGGAGGTCACGAGCTTGACGTCCTTGAGTTCCTTGCCAGCGATCTTCAGACCATTGAGCAGGCCGGCGGCCACCACGATGGCGGTGCCGTGCTGGTCGTCATGGAAGACCGGGATCTTCATGCGCTCGCGCAGCTTGCGCTCGACGTAGAAGCAGTCCGGGGCCTTGATGTCCTCCAGGTTGATACCGCCGAAGGTCGGTTCCAGCGCGGCGATGATGTCGACCAGCTTGTCCAGATCTTTCTTCTCGTCGACCTCGATGTCGAAGACGTCGATACCGGCGAACTTCTTGAACAGCACGCCCTTGCCTTCCATCACCGGCTTGGAGGCCAGCGGGCCGATGTCCCCCAGGCCCAGCACGGCGGTGCCGTTGGTGATCACGGCCACCAGGTTGCCGCGGCTCGTGTACTTGTAGGCCGCAGAGGGATCGCGGGCGATCTCTTCGCAGGGCGCGGCCACACCGGGGGTGTAGGCCAGGGCCAGGTCATGCTGGTTGACCAGCTGCTTGGTGGCCGCGATGGCGATCTTGCCGGGGGTGGGGAACTCGTGATATTCGAGAGCGGCGCGACGAATCTGTTCGCGCTTGTCGTTGGACGACGGGGTGCTGGACATCTATCAACTCCTGCTGCAGGCCAGATTTGTGGTTTGGAGCCGGGTCATGCGACGATCCGCATGGTCCCCGTCCCAACGGCCTGCTTCTTTGGGGAATCGGATTGTAGACCTCGAAACCGCGCATTCCATGCGTGGAATCTGCGTACGAATCCCATCGGTTTTTACTTATGCGCAAAACTGAGTGCGTGCAGGTCAGGCCTGCACAGGTTCCACAGAGTGGCCCTGGGCCGTCAGTGCGCGCGGTCGGGCCCAGCGTTCCCAGGCTTTTTCATGAAAAAAGAAAGCCACCGCCTGCACTGTGGGCTCAAGCAAGCTGAGCGTGAAAGCCATCCACAGGTTGCCAGTGATGGCATAGGCGACAAGGGCTGCGACGACGATATGGACCACGTAGTAGCTGGCGGTCTTCTTCAGCGTGGGCAGATTCGCCCGGGCAAACTGGGTCATGGGGCACCTTTTGCTAAAAACTATGAAGTTGAGCAAAATGATAGCCATTCCCGGCGCCCCCGGCCAATTGCATTTGCCTAAGCGCGGCATAGCGCGCCGGCAAGATCAGAAGCTCAGGCGCGCATCAGGGCCTCGATCTCGTCTGCGTTGACAGGCACGTCGCGCGTGATGAGTTCGCAGCCTTGCTGGGTGACGAAGGCGTCGTCCTCGATGCGGATACCAATGTTCCAGAATTCGCTGGGCACGTCCTCGGCCGGGCGTACATAGAGTCCGGGCTCGATGGTCAGGCACATGCCGGGTTGGAGGATGCGGCTGGGGCGGTCCTTGATGACTTCGCCTGACAACGGGTCCTTGCGCTCGCTGCCCTGGCCCAACTCACTGGGCTCCACATAGCTGCCGCAATCGTGCACGTCCATGCCCAGCCAGTGGCCGGTGCGATGCATGTAGAAACGGAAGTAGGCGCGGCTGGCGATCACATCGTCCACTGTGCCCACCTTGTGTTTGTCGAGCAGGCCCAGGTCCAGCAGGCCCTGGGACAGCACCTTGACCGTCGCCTCGTGCGGTTCGACGAATCGTGCACCTGCATGCGTGGCATCCACGGCGGCGTCCTGCGCGGCCAGCACCAGCTCATAGAGCGCGCGCTGCGGGGCGGTGAATTTGCCGTTGGCAGGGAAGGTGCGCGTGATGTCACTGGCGTAGCCGTCGAGCTCGCAGCCGGCGTCGATCAGCACCAGCTCTCCGTCGCGTATGGGCGCATTGTCAGCGCGGTAGTGCAGCACGCAGGCGTTGGCGCCCGCGGCCACGATGGAGCCGTAGGCCGGGTACTGCGAGCCGTGACGGCGGAATTCATGCAGCAGTTCGGCGTCCAGGTGATACTCACGCACGTCCTGGCCCGCGCGCAGCATGCGCGCCGAAAGCTGCATGGCGCGGATGTGCGCGCCCGCGCTGATGCGCGAGGCGCGGCGTATCACGTCCTGTTCGTAGGCGTCCTTGACCAGGCGCATCTCGTCAAGTACGGCGCAGAGGTCGCGCTGCGATTCGGGGCAGAGCGCGCCATAGCGCACGCGGCCGCGCACGGTCTTGAGCCAGCCCTCGACCCGGCTCTCCAGCCCCGCATGTATGGCAAACGGGTACCAGACCGTGGCCTGGTTCTCCAGCAGCTTGGGCAGGCGTTGCTCGAGCTCGGTCACGGGGAAAGCGGCGTCCACGCCCAGAGCGGCCGGCGCCGCCTCGGGGCCGAGGCGGATGCCGTCCCAGATCTCGCGCTCCAGGTCCTTGGGCTGACAGAACAGCGTGGTGTGGCCACTGCTCGTGATCACCAGCCAGGCATTGGGTTCGCCGAAACCGCTGAGGTAATGGAAATAGCTGTCGAAGCGGAACAGGAACTCGCTGTCGCGGTTACGCAGATGCTCGGGCGCGGTGGGCACGATGGCCACGGCATCGGGCCCAAGCTGGGCGGCCAGGCGTGCGCGGCGCTGTGCGTAGAGGGCGGCGTGAGGGGCGGCTGTGCTCATGGCGTGACGTTCTCGTTGAGCTGCGCCAGCCGCTCCGGGGTACCGACATCGGTCCAGGGCCCCGTGTGCAGCTCGGCGCTGATACGCTGATTGTCCATGGCTTGGCGCAACATGGGCGCCAGCGGGGCTTTCAAGCCCAGCGGATTGCCTGCAGGAATCTTGCACCAGGGGCCGGAAAAAAACTCCCGCCGGTACAGACCGATGGTGCTGTACGTGTACTTGAGCGCGGCCTGGTTCAGGGCCAGCTGGCGGCCGAGAACGCCGCGCTCGTTGCCCAGGCCGAAGTCGCCCTGGGGGTTGTGCGGCGGGTTGGGCACGAGCCAGAGGTGAACCAGCTTGTCGCTGCGCGCAAAGCGCTGCACAGCTTGCATGGAAAACGGAAAGCCGGGGGCGTACACGTCGCCTGCCACGACCCAGAAGATGTCGCCCAGCAGGGGCAACGCGCGCACGATGCCGCCGGCCGTCTCCAGCGCGCCACCGAAGTCCAAGCCTTCCCAAGAGTAGCGGATGTTCAGGGGGCGGCCCTCGTTGCTGCGGGGCTCGGGGCCGAAATGCGACGGGATCTGCTCACCAAGCCAGGCGGTGTTGATCACGAAGTCTTCGACGCCGGCGGCCGCCAGCGCGTCTACGTGCCATTGCAGCAAGGGTTTGCCTTGAACGCGCAGCAAAGGCTTGGGCGTGGCGTCGGTCAGCGGACGCATGCGCTCGCCGCGACCGGCGGCCAGCAGCATGGCAGTGATGGAGTTGGCTTGCACAGCCTGCACTGTAGACCATGCGCTCGGGCATCAGGCCAGAGCTCAGGAGCCATAAGCCCGGCCCGGTAAAATATCGGGTTTCCCCCGACACCCCTTTCCGGAGCGGCCTGACATGGCAAACACCCGACAGATGGCCAACGCGATCCGCGCGCTGGCGATGGACGCAGTTCAACAAGCCAACTCCGGACACCCGGGCGCCCCCATGGGCATGGCCGACATGGCCGTCGCGCTCTGGGGCGAACACCTGCAGCACAACCCCGCCAATCCGCAATGGGCCGACCGGGACCGTTTCGTGCTGTCCAACGGCCACGCGTCCATGCTGATCTACGCCCTTCTGCACCTCACGGGCTACAAGCTCCCGCTACAGGAGCTCAAGAACTTCCGCCAGCTGCACAGCAAGACGGCCGGCCACCCCGAAGCCGGCATCACCCCCGGTGTCGAGACCACCACCGGCCCCCTGGGGCAGGGCGTGACCAATGCCGTGGGCTTTGCGCTGGCCGAGAAGCTGCTGGCGCAGGAATTCAACCGCGACGGCCACACCATCGTCGACCACCACACCTATGTCTTCCTGGGTGATGGCTGCATGATGGAAGGCATCAGCCATGAGGCCGCCTCCCTGGCGGGCGCCTGGAAGCTCAACAAGCTGATCGCCCTCTACGACGACAACGGCATCTCCATCGACGGCCAGGTCGCGCCCTGGTACGGCGACAACGCTGCGCTGCGTTTCGTGTCCTACGGCTGGAACGTGATCGGCCCCATCAACGGCCACGACACCGCCGCCATTTCCGAGGCCATCGCGCGCGCCAAGCAGACCGAAGACAAGCCCACGCTCATCATCTGCAAGACCAGCATCGGCAAGGGCAGCCCCAACCGCGCCAACACGGCCAAGGCCCATGGCGAACCGCTGGGCGCAGACGAGATCAAGCTCACGCGCGAAGCCCTGGGCTGGACGCACGGCCCCTTCGAGATCCCGGCCGAGGTCTATGATGACTGGGACGCCAAGGTCGCCGGCGCAAAGCGCGAGGCGGCCTGGAACGCCAAGTTCGCCGCCTATGCCGCGGCCCACCCCGAGCTCGCCGCCGAGTTCAAGCGCCGCATGGCCGGCGACCTGCCCAAGGCTTTTGCCCAGGTGGCCGTGGACGCTGCCGTGGCCGCCCACACCAAGGCGGAGACCGTGGCCACCCGCAAGGCCAGCCAGATCGCGCTCGAAGCCTACACCTCTGCCCTGCCCGAGCTGCTGGGCGGTTCGGCTGACCTCACCGGCTCCAACCTGACCAACACCAGCCACACCCCGGCCCTGCGCTTCGACGCCGAAGGCAAGGGCAACGGTGGCCGCCATATCAACTACGGCGTGCGCGAGTTCGGCATGGCCGCCGTGATGAACGGCGTGGCCCTGCACGGCGGCTACATCCCCTACGGCGGCACCTTCCTGACCTTCAGCGACTACTCGCGCAACGCCATCCGCATGGCCGCGCTGATGAAGCAGCGCGTGATCCACGTCTTCACGCACGACTCCATCGGTCTGGGTGAAGACGGCCCCACCCACCAGTCGGTCGAGCACGCCGCCAGTCTGCGCCTCATCCCCAACCTGGACGTCTGGCGTCCGGCCGATACGGCCGAGACTGCCGTAGCCTGGGCCGTGGCCCTGCAGAACAAGGCCAAGCCCACAGCCCTTTTGCTGAGCCGCCAGAACGTGCCCTACGCCGCCAAGAAAGACCTGGGTGACATCAGCCGCGGCGCCTATGTGCTGTCCGAGCCGGCCGACCTGGGCTTGAAGAAGAAGGCACAAGCCGTGATCATTGCCACGGGCTCCGAAGTGCAGCTCGCGCTCAAGGCGCAGGAGCTGCTGGCCGCGCAGAAGATCGCCGTGCGCGTGGTCTCCATGCCCAGCACCACCACCTTCGACCAGCAGAAGCCGGCCTACAAGCAGGCTGTGTTGCCCGCTGGCCTGCCGCGCATCGCGGTAGAGATGGGCGTGAGCGACGGCTGGTGGAAATACGGCTGCGCGGCTGTGGTCGGTATCGACACCTACGGCGAGTCCGCCCCGGCGCCTGTGTTGTTCAAGCATTTCGGCTTCACGCCGGAGAACGTGGCCGACACCGTGCGCGCGGTGCTGGCGAAATAAGGTTTCAATTCAACTTCCAGAGAGAGCTACATCATGACGATCAAGGTAGGCATCAACGGCTTCGGCCGCATCGGTCGCAACGTGCTGCGTTCCGCCGTGGCCAACTTCAAGGACATCGAAATCGTAGGCATCAACGATCTCCTCGAGCCCGACTACCTGGCCTACATGCTCAAGTACGACAGCGTGCATGGCCGTTTCAAGGGCGAGGTCTCGGTGGAGGGCGGCGCACTGATCGTCAATGGCAAGAAGATCCGCCTCACGCAGGAGCGTGACCCGGCCAACCTCAAGTGGAACGAGATCGGCGCCGACGTGGTGATTGAATCCACGGGCCTCTTCCTGGACAAGGACGGCGCGGGCAAGCACCTGGCTGCCGGCGCCAAGAAGGTCATCATCTCCGCGCCCTCCAAGGACGACACCCCCATGTTCGTTTTTGGCGTGAACGACAAGACCTATGCCGGCCAGGCCATCATCTCCAACGCCTCCTGCACCACCAACTGCCTGGCCCCCGTGGCCAAGGTGCTCAACGATAAGTGGGGCATCAAGCGTGGCCTGATGACCACCGTGCACGCCGCCACCGCCACCCAGAAGACCGTGGACGGCCCTTCCAACAAAGACTGGCGCGGCGGCCGCGGCATCCTGGAAAACATCATCCCGTCTTCCACCGGCGCCGCCAAGGCCGTGGGCGTGGTGATCCCCGAGCTCAACAGGAAGCTCACGGGCATGTCCTTCCGCGTGCCGACCTCCGACGTCTCCGTGGTCGATCTGACCGTCGAGCTGAACAAGGAAGCCGACTACAAGGACATCTGCGCCGAGATGAAGGCCCAGAGCCAGGGCGCGCTCAAGGGCGTACTGGGCTACACCGAAGACAAGGTGGTCGCTACCGACTTTCGCGGCGAAGTCTGCACCTCGGTGTTCGATGCCGAGGCCGGCATCGCCCTGGACAAGACCTTCATCAAGGTCGTGGCCTGGTACGACAACGAGTGGGGTTACTCGAACAAGTGCCTGGAAATGGCACGCGTGGTGGCCAAGTAAGCCGTCGCTGCTCCATAAGAAAAAACGCGCCCGAGGGCGCGTTTTTTCTTGGCTGCTGAGTTGCTTCAGCTCAGGTGTTTGCCCACCAGGCCCGCGATCTCGAACATCGTGACCTGGGCCTTGCCGAAGACAGGCTTGAGCTTGGCATCAGCTTTGACGCTGCGCTTGTCCTTGGGGTCCTGCAGGCCCTGGGCCTTGATGTAGTCCCAGAGCTTCTTGATGACCTCGGTGCGGGCCACAGGCTCATTGCCGATCACGGCAGCCAGCTCGGGGCTGGGCGTGAGGCCTGCGGCGGCCTTGCGGGGCTTCTTGGCGGCTGCGGTCTTGGTGGCGGCCTTCTTGGCTGGCGCCTTCTTCGCAGCGGTTTTGGCGGGTGCCTTGGCTGCTGCAGAGCTGGTCTTGGCCGGCGGCCCCTTGCGCGGGAACTTGGACGGTTCGAACTCGAAGCTCACTTTGCCCTCTTCCGCGTTCCAGGCCAGGAAGGCCTTGAAGGGGCGTCGGGTGCGCATGGACACGAACTTGTCCAGCAGGTCGGTCTTGCCCGTGGCCAGTAGCTTCTGCATCTGTTCGCGCTCGATGGGTTGCTGCAGGATGATCTGGCCGCTCTTGAAGTCGCAGCTGGGTGTGGGCTGGGCGGCAGTCGGGACGGCCTTCTCGCAGATGTAGTTCTTGCCGTGTTCGTAGACCGAGCCGCCGCACTTGGGGCACTTGCCCAAAGCCTGCCGGTCGGAGAAGTCCACCAGTTCGCCGGTTTCGGCTTCGTCCTCGTTGCCGAAATCGAACTCGAGCTTCCAGTTCTTGTCTTCCTCGCTGTATTTGAGGGCGATCTCCGCCGTGAAAGGCCAGCCGGCCTTGGAGCGGAAACCTTCCAGCGGGCCGATCTTCTTGTCGCGCAGGAATTGTTCCACCTCGGCCAGCTCAAAGGCGCGCCCGGCCGGAATCTTGGTGAAGGAGAAGCCGCAGCCTTCAGCCCCCTTCTTGCCGGTGCAGGTGTAGCGGCGGTAGTTTTCCTTTACCACGCCGCCGCAATTCGGGCAGGGCGTGGCCAGCGTGGCGTAGTCGCCGGGGATGGTGTCGCCATCGTATTCCTTGGCCTTCTTGACGATGTGCTCGGTCATGGCCGCGATCTCACGCATGAACTCGGCGCGCGACAGGCGACCGTGCTCCATTTCCGAGAGCTTGAACTCCCAGCCGCCGGTGAGTTCGGGTTTGGAGAGTTCCTCCACGCCCAGGCCGCGCAACAGGGTCATGAGCTGGAAGGCCTTGGCCGTGGGGATGAGCTCACGGCCCTCGCGCAGCATGTACTTCTCGTTCAGCAGGCCTTCGATGATGGCCGCGCGCGTGGCCGGCGTGCCCAGGCCCTTCTCGTGCATCGCCTCGCGCAGCTCGTCGTCTTCGATCAGCTTGCCCGCGCCTTCCATGGCCGAGAGCAGCGTGGCTTCGCTGTAGCGGGCGGGCGGACGGGTCTTGAGACCCTTGGGATCGACGGCGCTGGTCTTGACCTTCTCGCCGGCCGCCACGGGCACGAGCACCTTGCTGCTGCCTTCGCCCGGGGCCATCTCGTCCTCGGCTTCCTTGCCGTAGATGGCCAGCCAGCCCGGCTTGACCAGCACCTTGCCCTCGCTCTTGAAGTTGTGGCCGGCGGCGCTGGTGATGCGGGTGGTCACCTGGTATTCGGCACTCGGGAAGAACACGGCCATGAAACGACGCGCCACCAGGTCGTAGAGCTTCTGCTCCGCTTCGCTCAGACCGCTGGGGGCCTGCAGCGTGGGGATGATGGCAAAGTGGTCGCTGACCTTGGCGTTGTCGAAGATGCGCTTGCTGGGCTTGATGTAGCCGTTGTTGAGAGCGGTCAGCGCGTGGGGGGCCAGGTGCTTGAGGCCGGAGTCGGCCAGCATGCCGAAGGTGTCCTTGGCCACAGCCAAATAGTCCTCGGGCAGGTGGCGCGAGTCGGTACGCGGGTAGGTCAGGGCCTTGTGGCGCTCGTACAGGCTCTGGGCGATGGACAGGGTGGTCTTGGCCGAGAAGCCGAACTTACCGTTGGCTTCGCGCTGCAGGCTGGTCAGGTCGAACAGCATGGGCGAGGCCTGGGTGCTGGGCTTGCTTTCCTCGGTCACCGTCGCGGTCTGGCCGCGCACGGCGTCGGCGATGGCCTTCGCTTCTTTCTCGCTCCAGACGCGGTCGGCCTTCTTCTCGGCGTCGTCTTCGTTCTTCTTCCACTTGGGGTCGAACCACTTGCCCGCGTAGTCGCCTGCCTTGGCGCCGAAGGTGGCGTGCACCTCCCAGTAGTCGCGGCTGATGAACTTGCGGATCTGCTCCTCGCGCTCCACGACCACGGCCAGCGTCGGGGTCTGCACGCGGCCGACGGTCGTGAGGAAGAAGCCGCCGTCACGCGAGTTGAAGGCCGTCATGGCGCGTGTGCCGTTGATGCCCACCAGCCAGTCGGCCTCGGAGCGGCTGCGCGCAGCGTCGGCCAGGGGCAGCATCTGCTTGTCGCTGCGCAGGTTTTCGAAGCCGTCACGGATGGCCTGGGGGGTCATGCTCTGCAGCCACAGACGTGAGACAGGTTTGCCCAAGGGCTTGCCGCCACCCGCGTACTGCTCGATCAGGCGGAAGATCAACTCGCCCTCGCGGCCCGCGTCACAGGCGTTGATGAGCTGGGCCACGTCCTTGCGCTTGGCCAGCTTGACCACGGCGTTCAGGCGCGTCTTGGTCTTGTCCACGGGCTTGAGGTCGAAGTGCGGCGGAATCACCGGTAGATGGGTGAAGCTCCACTTGCCGCGCTTCACGTCGTACTGCTCGGGCGCCTGGATCTCGACCAGGTGACCCACGGCGCTGCTGACGACGTAGCTGTCGTTCTCGAAGTACTCGTCGTGCTTCTCGAACTTGCCGGCCACGGGCGTGAGGGCCCGCACGATGTCCTGGGCGACCGAGGGCTTCTCGGCAATGACCAGGGTCTTGCCCGACACAGGGGTCTTGGCGGAGGCGGCGCTTTTGGTCAAACCTGCGGTTTTCATCTGACTACAATCCAGTTCTCACGCGCGCGTACGCGCGCACACGCGGGCACGCACACGCGCGCGCCCATACGAGTTCACCTTACCAAATTTTTCAGCAGTGTCCAAGAATCCCGTTTCCGAGTCTGGCCGCCGTATCCAGACCCGTCGCTCCGGCGTGCACGGCAAGGGTGTGTTCGCCGTCCAGGACATCCCCAAGGGCGAGGTCATCATCGAGTACGTGGGCGAAGTCATCGACTGGGACGAGGCGCTGCGCCGCCATCCGCACGACCCCAAGGATCCGAACCACACCTTCTACTTCCACGTCGACGAAGATCACGTCATCGACGCCAAGGTGGGCGGCAATTCCTCGCGCTGGATCAACCATTCCTGCGCTCCGAACTGCGAGGCCGACGAGCAGGAAGGCCGGGTCTTCATCAAGTCCTTACGCAAGATCAAGGCCGGCGAAGAGCTGAACTACGACTACGGCCTGATCATCGACGAGCCGTATACGAAGAAGCTGCTGGCCCAGTACCCCTGCTGGTGTGGCAGCGAGAATTGCCGCGGCACCTTGCTGGCACCCAAGGACGACGAACCGAAGAAGAAGTCCGGCAAGAAAAAGAAGAAGGACCAAGCCAAGGTTAAGGCCAAGGGCGAGAAGAAGAAAGACAAGAAGAAATCCGGCAAGAAGAGCAAGGCGTGATGCTGCGCTGGCCGGCCGAAGCGATCTGGGAGGCGGTGGCGCCCGCCCTGCCCGGCTTCACGGTTGAGGTGTTGCCCGAGGTCGACTCGACCAACACCGAGCTCATGCGCCGCGCGCGCGCCGGCCGGCTGGAGCCGGTACTGCTGGTGGCCGAGGCACAGACCGCCGGCCGGGGCCGGCTGGGCCGCACCTGGCACAGCGGCGCGCCCGGCGATGTGCTGACCTTTTCCCTGGGCCTGCCGCTGCGCATGACGGACTGGTCGGGGCTGTCGCTGGCGGTGGGCGTGGGGGTGGCGCAGGGTCTTCATCCTGAACTGCAGCTCAAGTGGCCCAACGATGTCTGGTGGCAGGACCGCAAGCTCGCGGGCATCCTGATCGAGACCACCCAGGTCGGCGATGAGCGTTACGCCGTGATCGGTGTCGGCATCAACATCGCCCCGCGCGACGCGGCAGGCTTGAGCACACCGCCAGCCTGGCTGCAGGAACTGGAGTCGGGCACGGACGCGCCCGCTGCGCTGCTGCGCGTGACCCCGGCCCTGGTGCAGGCGGTGCAGCGCTTCGAGGCCCAGGGCTGGACGCCTTTTCTGCCCGCCTATGCCGCGCGTGATGCCTTGGCTGGCCGGGAGGTGCAGCTCAGCGACGGCAGCCATGGCTTGGCCCGGGGCGTCGACGCGCAGGGCGCACTGCTGGTGCATACTTCCAGCGGCCTGAAGAAAATCTCCAGCGCCGAAGTCAGCGTCCGCCCCATCCACTGAAGACCGCCCATGCTGCGCCTCGTCGTCTTGCTGCTGGTTCTGCTCAACGCCGCTTATTACGCCTGGTCGCACGGTCTGCTGCGAGCTTACGGCTGGGCGCCGGCCGAGCAGAGCGAGCCGCAGCGACTTGAGCAGCAGCTGAGGCCCCAGGCCATCCGCATCCTGCCCCCCGAGGAGGGTCGCAAGGCCGAGCAGGTGGCGCTGACCCCCCCGAAGCCGCCGGAATGCCTGCAGGCCGGCCTGTTCGACGAGGGGCAGACCGAGACCTTGCGCAAGGCGCTCGAGTCCTTGCTGCCACTCACGGCCTGGACCTTGGAAACCAGCGTCGAGCCGGCACGCTGGATCGTCTACATGGGCAAGTTTCCCAATGCCGCGGCACTGGACCGCAAGAAATCCGAGCTTGAGAAGATGAAGCTCAAGCTGCAGCCGCTGGAGAACAACGAGCTGCAGCTGGGCCTGTCGCTGGGCCGCTTCGAGACCCAGGCCCAGGCCCAGGACGAGCTCAATGCGCTGCAAAAACGCGGCGTGCGCACGGCACGCGTGGTGCAGGAACGGGCTGAGCTGCGGCAAAGCCAGCTGCGCCTGCCGGCGGTCGACGAGGCCATGAAGCCCAAGCTGGAAGAACTCAAGCCGTCGCTGGGCGACAAGTCACTGCGCGGCTGCAAGTAAGGCCGGTCGACCTCACTCCTTGCGAGTCAGGTCGAAGCGCACGATGAAGCGTGCGCCGGGCGCAAGCTGACCTGGCCGCGTGTCTTCGACGCTGATGTGCGCACGGTGCTGCTGGGCGATTTCCTGGGCAATCGGCAGGCCCAGGCCCGAGCCGTCGACGTCGTTGCCCAGGGCGCGATAGAAAGGCTGGAAGATCAGCTCGCGTTCGGCCGGCGGGATGCCCGGCCCCGAATCCTCCACCTGCAGCACGATGATCTTGCCGAACGGGTCGGCCAGCACGCGTGCTGTGATCACGCCGGGATGGTCCAGCGTCGAGGGCGTGTAGTTGATGGCGTTGTCGAGCAGGTTGCGCACCAGCTCCTTGAGCAAGGTGGGGTTGCCTTCGATCGTCACGCCAGGCGTGCCGGGCTGGGCGCCCTCGTAACCGAGGTCGATGTATTTGTCCAGGGCCCGTGGCACGCTGTCCTGCACCACCTCCATCGTGATGCGCGCGAGGTCACAGGGCTGGCGGCTGATGGCGGTGGTGCCGGCCTCGGCGCGCGCCAGGGCCAGCAGCTGGTTGACCGTGTGCGTGGCGCGGATGCTGGAGCGGCCGATCTGGCGCAGCGACTGTTTGAGCTCCTCGGTGCTGGTGCCCTCGCGCTGCGCCAGATCGGCCTGCATGCGCAGTCCGGCCAGGGGGGTCTTGAGCTGGTGGGCGGCATCGGCCAGGAAGCGCTTCTGGGTGCTGATGGAGTCCTTCAGGCGCAGCAGCAGGTCGTTGACCGAGGCCACCAGGGGCGTCACCTCCTGCGGCACGGTCTGGGTGTCGAGCGGGCTGAGGTCGTCCGGGCGGCGTGCGCGGATGCGTTCTTCCAGGCGATTGAGCGGCTTGAGGGCCTGGACCAGCGCCAGCCAGACCAGCAGAACGGCCAGCGGCAGGGTGACGAACTGCGGCAGCATCACGCCCTTGATGATCTCGGCCGCGAGGATGGAACGCTTGTCCAGCGTCTCGGCGACCTGGACCAGGGCCAGGCGCGCGCCCAGCGGCTCTAGCGGGACCCACATATAGGCCACGCGTAGCTCCATGCCCTGGTACTTGTCGTCGCGCAGGCGTACCACGCCGGGAGCCACCACCTCTTCCTCGGGGGGCAGGGGGAATTCACGCTCGCCGGCCAGGTACTCGCCGCGGGCACCAAGGATCTGGTAGTAGACGGTGTCGGTGTCGTCCGAGCGCAGCAGCTGCCGTGCCGGCAGGGGCAGGCTGAAGCGCACCTGCTGTTCTTCCACTGTGACCAACTGCGCGAGGGCGTTCGCGTTGTATTCGAGCGTGCGGTCGAAGGGCTTGCCCGCGATGCTCTGCGCCACCAGCCAGGTCAGCACCAGGCTGATGGGCCACAGCAGCAGCAGTGGCGTGAGCATCCAGTCCAGGATCTCGCCGAAGAGCGAGCGCTGTTCGCGCTGGAAAAGTTTCATGTTCGCTTGGCGTCGGGCGTGGCGCGTTCAGCGGGGATGACGTTCTCGCTCGACGTTGAACGCAGCCCCTCAACCGGGGATTTTTTCCAGGCAGTAGCCCAGGCCGCGCACGGTAGCGATGCGGATCGGGCCTTTCTCGATCTTCTTGCGCAGGCGGTGGATGTAGACCTCGATGGCGTTGTTGCTCACCTCTTCGCCCCATTCGCACAGGCGCTCGACCAGCTGGTCCTTGCTGACCAGGCGACCGCTGCGCTGCAGCAGCACCTCCAGCAGGCCGAGTTCGCGCGCCGAGAGCTCGACCATCTTGCCGTCGATGGTGGCCACGCGGCCGGCCTGGTCGTACGTCAGCGGGCCGTGTTTGATGTGGCTGCTGGTCGCGCCCATGCCGCGACGCACCAGGGCGCGCACGCGCGCTTCGAGCTCCTGCAGCGAGAAAGGCTTGGCCATGTAGTCGTCGGCACCATAGTCCAGGCCCTTGACGCGTTCATCCACGCTGTCGGCGGCGGTCAAGATGAGCACCGGCATGCTGGAGCCGCGTGCGCGCAGCCTCTTGAGCACTTCCAGACCGTGCAGCTTGGGCAGGCCCAGGTCCAGGATCAGCAGGTCGAATTCGCTGTTGGTCATCAGGGCGGCGTCGGCCTCGGTGCCGCTGGCGACATGGTTCACGGCGGCGCCGGAGCTGCGCAGGGTGCGTAGCAGGCCGTCGGCCAGCACCTGGTCATCCTCGGCGATCAGTATCCGCATGCGTGTCTCCTGGCCTGCCGGCTGTGTCTCGCCGGCTGGGCGTGTTGTGGCCTGATTCTAGGCGCTCGCATAGGCTTCCAGACCCAGAGCAATCACGGTGGCTACCTCGGCGCCCACGGCCTGCCGCAGCTCGGCTTCGGCCTGGATCACGGCGCGCTGGAAGCCCTGCAGCCAGGCCAGACCGGCCGGAGTGAAGCGCACGAGCTTGGCCCGGCCGTCGCGCGCGTCGGCCTCGCGCGTGACCAGACCCCAGGCGACGCATTGGTCCACCAGCTTGCCCATGGCCTGCTTGCTCATGCCGGCCGAGGCCGCGAGCTCCTGCAGCCGCGAGCCCTGCAGCATGAGGTGGCGGGTGATGTGGACGTGGGCGGCGCTGACCTGCCCCCGGGCCGCCAGATTGGACAGCGCCAGCGGTACCTCGGGGTCGTGTGCCATAAGCTGCAGCACGCGTTCGTCAAAGCGTCGCATGGCGTGGCCCAGCAGGCGACCGAGATGGGTCTGGCGCCAGCTCTCATCGGCCCGAGGGGTGGTGCTTGTTGTCACGGACCAAATAGTAAACCAAGATGACTAAATTAGGCCTTTACAGAAAAGTATCGAGCGAATAAATTACTGGTCAAGCATCCAGCCTGTGGTTAAAAACACTGGATCACACATCAACCCCTCAAGGAGTCATCATGGACGTATCCGGCAAATCCATCAGCGTCGCCAACAGCGAAAAAGCCAAGGCCCTGCAAGCTGCGCTGGCCCAGATCGAGAAGCAGTTCGGCAAGGGCACCATCATGCGTCTGGGCGAGGGTGAGGCCATCGAGGACATCCAGGTGGTCTCCACCGGCTCGCTGGGGCTGGACATCGCCCTGGGCGTGGGCGGCTTGCCGCGTGGCCGCGTGGTCGAGATCTACGGCCCGGAATCCTCGGGCAAGACCACGCTGACCCTGCAGGTCATCGCCGAGATGCAGAAGATCGGCGGCACCTGCGCCTTTGTGGACGCCGAGCATGCGCTGGATGTGCAGTACGCGCAAAAGCTGGGCGTGAACCTGCCCGATCTGCTGATTTCCCAGCCCGACACCGGCGAACAGGCGCTGGAGATTGTCGACAGCCTCGTGCGCTCGGGTGCCGTGGACCTGATCGTGGTCGACTCGGTGGCGGCGCTGACCCCCAAGGCCGAGATCGAAGGCGAGATGGGCGACAGCCTGCCCGGCCTGCAGGCCCGGCTGATGAGCCAGGCCCTGCGCAAGCTCACCGCCACCATCAAGAAGACCAATTGCATGGTCATCTTCATCAACCAGATCCGCATGAAGATCGGCGTGATGTTCGGCAGCCCCGAGACGACTACCGGCGGCAATGCGCTGAAGTTCTACGCCTCGGTGCGCATCGACATCCGCCGCACGGGCACGATCAAGAAGGGCGAGGAGGCCATCGGCAACGAGACCAAAGTCAAGATCGTCAAGAACAAGGTGGCACCGCCCTTCAAGACGGCCGAGTTCGACATCCTGTTCGGCGAGGGCATCAGCCGCGAGGGCGAGATCATCGACATGGGCGTCAATGCCAAGATCGTCGAGAAGTCGGGCGCCTGGTACGCCTACAACGGCGAGAAGATCGGCCAGGGCCGTGACAACGCGCGTGAGTTCCTGCGCGAGAACCCCGAACTGGCGCTGGAAATCGAGAACAAGGTACGCGAATCGCTGAACATTCCGCAGCGTGGCGAGGTGGAAGAGGTCGCCGCCGAGGAATAAGTTGCCTTCAGAGCAGAAGCCCGCCGGCGCCCGGCCGGCCTTCCAGCCCAGTCTCAAGGGTAGGGCCTTGAGACTCCTGGGCCAGCGTGAACATTCCCGCCGCGAGCTCGAGCGCAAGCTCGCACGCTACGAGCAGGAGCCTGGCACGCTGGCCCAGGCGCTGGATGAGCTGCAGGCCAAGGGCTATCTGGATGAACAGCGCGCCGCCGAATCCCTGGTGCACCGCCGCGCGGGCCAGCTGGGCGCGGCCCGCTTGCGTCAGGAGATGCAGGACAAGGGGCTGGCGCGTGAACTGATCGATCGGACGTTGGCTGAGCTCAAGGAGTCCGAGTTGGCGCGCGCGCGCGAGGTCTGGCAGCGGCGATTCGGCGCGCCCCCGGCCGGTGCGCAAGAGCGGGCCAGGCATACCCGCTTCCTGCTGGCGCGCGGTTTTTCAGGCGAGGTGGTGCGCCGGGTGCTGGGCAGCGACTCAACGGAAGACGCAGCCTGATCAGAGGCCGAGCATCAGCTGCAGGTTCTGCACCGCCGCACCGCTGGCACCCTTGCCCAGGTTGTCGAAGCGCGCCACCAGCACGGCCTGGCCCAGGCTGTCGTTGCCGTAGACACTGAGCTCCATCTTGTTCGTGCCGTTGAGCGCGGTGGGCTCCAGGCGACCGCCGGTGGCGGGCGGCACCACGCTGACCCACGCGCTGCCGGCATAGTGCGCGCGCAGCGCGTCCTCCAGCTGCTGGCTGCGGCGCACACCCTTCATGAGGTCGAACTGCAGGCCGATCTGGTCGATCATGCCGGCGTAATAGTTGGCCACCGCCGGCACGAAGATGGGCCGGCGCGTCAGACCCGTGTAGCGCTGGAACTCGGGCAGGTGCTTGTGGGTCAGGCCCAGGCCGTAGACTTCCAGCGGTGGCGCGGTCTTCGTGACTTCATAGGCCTCGATCATCTGGCGGCCACCGCCCGAATAGCCGGAGTAGCCGGACAGGACGATGGGATAGTCGGTCGGCAGCAGACCGGCATCGACCAGCGGGCGCAGCAAGGCGATGCCGCCCGTGGGGTAGCAACCGGGGTTGGCCACGCGGCGGGCCTGGGCCACTGCCTTGGCGTGTTCGCGTGTCAGCTCAGGAAAGCCATAGACCCAGCCCGGCGCCACGCGGTGGGCGGTCGAGGCGTCGATGATCTTGGGGCCGGGCCGCCCCGAAGTTTTTTCCAGTTCGTCGACCAGGGCCGCAGTTTCCACGGCCGCTTCGTCGTGCAGGCAGAGGATGACGAGGTCCACGCCGGCCAGCAGTTCGCGTTTGGCGGCGGGGTCCTTGCGGCGCTCGGGGGCAATGCTCACCAGCTCCACCTGCGGCATGGCCAGCAGGCGTTCGCGGATCTGCAGTCCGGTGGTACCGGCCTCGCCGTCGATGAAGATTTTCTTGGCGGACATGGGCTTATGCCTTGCTTGAGCGAATTGATGAAACCGGGCCTGAGCGCACCGGTTTTGTGCAGAGCAACATGATACATTCCAAGGCTGTGCTAAACCCAGCACCAGCCAGGGGACATACCGGTGCCCTGATCGGACAGAAATCCATTTCCTGAGAGAACCCTCATGAAGATTCACGAGTACCAAGGCAAGGACATCTTGCGTCAGTTTGGTGTACCGGTGCCGCGCGGCATCCCGGCCTTCACCGTCCAGGAGGCCGTCGAGGCGGCCCAGAAACTCGGTGGCCCCGTGTGGGTCGTCAAGGCGCAGATCCATGCCGGTGGTCGTGGAAAGGGAGGTGGCGTGAAAGTGGCCAAGACGATCGAAGACGTCAAGGCCCGCGCGACCGACATCCTGGGCATGCAGCTCAAGACCCACCAGACCGGCCCCGAAGGCCAGAAGGTGCGTCGCCTCTACATCGAGGACGGTGCCGACATCCAGAAGGAGTACTACCTCTCCTGCGTGACCGACCGCGGCACCCAGAAGGTGGCCTTCATCGCCTCCAGCGAAGGCGGCATGGACATCGAGGAAGTGGCGCACAGCACGCCCGAGAAGATCGTCAAGGTCTTTGTTGACCCCGCTACGGGCCTGACCCAGGCGCAAGGCCAGGAACTCGCCAAGGGCGTGGGCATGCCCGCCGACTCCGTGGCCCAGTTCATCGACGTCTGCCAGAAGCTCTACAAGTGCTACATGGAGACCGATGCCTCGCTGGTCGAGATCAACCCCCTGAACCGCGACAGCAAGGGCAACATCATCGCCCTGGACGCCAAGTTCAACTTCGACTCCAACGCCCTGTTCCGTCACCCCGAGATCGTCGCTCTGCGTGATCTGGACGAGGAAGACCCGGCCGAGATCGAGGCCTCCAAGTTCGATCTGGCCTACATCAGCCTGGACGGCAACATCGGCTGCTTGGTCAACGGCGCCGGCCTGGCCATGGCCACCATGGACACCATCAAGCTGTTCGGCGCTGAGCCCGCCAACTTCCTGGACGTGGGCGGCGGTGCCACCCCCGAGAAGGTCACCGAGGCCTTCAAGATCATGCTCAAGAACGACAAGGTCAAGGCCATCCTGGTCAACATCTTTGGCGGCATCATGAAGTGCGACACCATCGCCACCGGCGTGATCACGGCCTGCCGTGCGGTCAACCTCAGCGTGCCGCTGGTGGTGCGCATGAAGGGCACCAACGAAGAGCTGGGCAAGAAGATGCTGGCCGAATCCGGCCTGCCCATCATCAGCGCCGACACCATGGCCGAAGCCGCCCAGAAGGTGGTCGCCGCCGTCAAGGCCGCCAAGTAAAAGGAACCGTCATGTCGATCTACATCAACAAAGACACCAAAGTCATCACCCAGGGCATCACCGGCAAGACCGGCCAGTTCCACACGGAAAAGTGCCAGGAATACGCCAACGGCAAGAATTGCTTCGTCGCAGGCGTGAACCCCAAGAAGGCTGGCGAGTCCATCTTCAACATCCCGATCTATGCCTCCGTCAAGGAAGCGGCCAAGCAGACCGGTGCCACCGTCTCCGTGATCTATGTGCCGCCGGCCGGCGCTGCCGACGCGATCTGGGAGGCCGTCGAAGCCGATCTGGATCTGGCGATCTGCATCACCGAAGGTATCCCGGTGCGCGACATGCTGATGGTTCGCAACAAGATGAAGGCGAAGGAAGCCGCTGGCGGCAAGAAGACCCTGCTGCTGGGCCCCAACTGCCCCGGCCTGATCACGCCCGACGAGATCAAGATTGGCATCATGCCCGGCCACATTCACCGCAAGGGCCGCATCGGTGTGGTCTCGCGCTCTGGCACGCTGACCTACGAAGCCGTGGCGCAGCTGACCGAAATCGGCCTGGGCCAGTCCAGCGCCGTCGGCATCGGCGGTGACCCGATCAACGGCCTCAAGCACATCGACGTGATGAAGGCCTTCAACGACGATCCGGACACGGATGCGGTGATCATGATCGGCGAAATCGGCGGTCCGGACGAGGCGGAAGCCGCCCGCTGGTGCAAGGCCAACATGAAAAAGCCCGTGGTCGGCTTCATCGCCGGCGTCACGGCTCCTCCGGGCAAGCGCATGGGCCACGCCGGTGCGCTGATCTCCGGCGGCGCCGACACGGCCGACGCCAAGCTGGCGGTCATGGAAGAGTGCGGCTTCAAGATCACCCGCAACCCGTCCGAAATGGGCAAGCTGCTGAAGTCCCTGCTCTGACGCGGGAATAGACTGATTCGCGCGATATTGAGCGCGGTCAATAATTGCGGTTTTCCACAATATCAAGCCCGATAGCCCACTTGGACAATCGGGCTTGATTTTTTTGGAGACCCCCGCCCTGTGCGGACTGATAAAGAAAGAATGCCGTGGAAGAATTCCTGACAGCCCATTTCTGGATCGCCGTCGGCCAGATCATCCTGATCGACATCCTGCTTGGCGGTGACAACGCCGTCGTCATTGCCCTGGCCTGCCGCTCCCTGCCGCCCGAACAGCGGCGCAAGGGGATCATCTGGGGAACGGCTGGCGCCATCATCCTGCGCGTCATCCTTATCGCCTTTGCCTTGGCGCTGCTGGCGGTGCCCTACCTCAAGCTCGTGGGCGCCATTCTCTTGATCTGGATCGGCGTCAAGCTGCTGATTCCCGAGGACGAGGATGCGCACGGCAACATCCAGGCAAGCGACAAGCTCTGGGGTGCGGTCAAGACCATCATCGTGGCCGACTTGGTCATGAGCGTGGACAACGTGATTGCCATCGCCGGCGCGGCCCAGGGGGCGGGCGAGCAGCACCAGCTGCCGCTCGTGATCTTCGGCCTGCTGGTGTCCATCCCCATCATCGTGTGGGGCAGCCAGCTCGTGCTCAAGCTCATGGACCGCTTCCCCATCATCATCACCCTGGGTGGCATGCTGCTGGGCTGGATTGCGGGAACCATGGCCCATTCGGATCCTGCGGTGGTCGACTACCTGCCGCAAGAGAAGGTTTGGAACTACGGCTTTGGTATCGCCGGTGCCCTGCTGGTCCTGGTCGTCGGCAAGCTGGCCCAGAAAAAGCGCGCGCCCGCAGAAGCCTGAACGGCTACGGGCCCTCACCCCGACCGCTCGTTCCTCACCGGGACGGGCGGTTTTGTTTTGCATAAAAACGACAAGGCCGCGTGCATTACTACCTTGCCGGTCCGGTTGCGCTCTGCTAAGGTCGACAGCTTGGATGGTCTGCGTCCGGAACGTGCTTGCACGGGTTTCCGTGCGCTTGCTGCAATTTCCCGCTTCGAACACAGGCAAGAATTGGCAACTTCATTTCTCAGCATACGGCGCGCCCCGGCAGTAAATCATTGAGCCATGACGACAGAAGCCGTGATTTACAGGTTCTGTGCGCAGACCGACTCGGGTTTGACGCGAGAAAACAACGAAGACGCCTACAGTTTTGATGAGGCCGCGGGCGTGGCCGTCCTGGCCGATGGCATGGGCGGCTACAACGCCGGCGAAGTCGCCAGCAGCATGGCGAGCAACATCATCACCAAGGAGATGAGCCGCTGGCTGGCGGAGGCTGGTGATGCCGCATCGGTCCAGGACATGCGGCGGGCGCTGGAGATTTGCGTCAGCAATGCCAACACCGCCGTGTTCCGTGCGGCCCATGACAACAGCCATTACTCCGGGATGGGCACCACCCTCGTGGCGGGCGTGTTCCGCGGCAGCGATCTGATCATGGGCCACATCGGGGATTCACGCTGCTATCGCCTGCGCAAGGGGGAGCTGACCCAGATCACCCGGGACCATTCCCTGCTGCAAGAGCAGATCGATGCGGGCCTGCTGACGCCCGAGCAGGCGGCCCTGTCCATGAACAAGAATCTGGTGACACGGGCCCTGGGCGTGGACGATGCCGTGCTGCTGGAAGTGCATGAGCACGTGGTCGAGGCCGGAGACACCTATCTGCTGTGTTCCGATGGTCTGTCGGACATGGTGCGGGATGCAGACATTGCCAAGATCCTCCAGTTGCCCCTGGGTCCCGAGCAGAGGGCCAAGACCCTGGTGGACACGGCCAATGCCCATGGCGGCAGAGACAATATCACGGTGCTTTTGGTCCAGGTGGAGGCCGGCTCAGAAAAGCGCGGCCTGATGGCCCGATTGCTGGGAAAATAGCCCGGGTATATTTGACAAAGAGCAATAGGAATAGGAGTCGGGCATGCCGAAAATGATCGTATCGATCGACGGTGTTGTCATCAAGGAAGTGCAGTTGACCAAGGAACGCACGACCCTGGGGAGGCGACCATACAACGACGTGGTGATCGACAATCTCGCTGTCAGTGGTGAGCATGCGGCTCTGCAGATGAATGGCAGCGAGGTGGTGCTGGAGGATCTGAACAGCACCAACGGAACCTATGTGAACGGCAAGGCGATCAAGAAGCATCCCTTGCAGAACGGCGACACCATCGAGGTCGGCAAGTACAAGATCAAGTATGTCAACGAGGTCGAAGCGCCCGGGTTCGACAAGACCATGCTGTTCCGGCCGGGCGAGACGCCGGCAGGACTGGGCTCTGCGCCGGAGGCGGTAAGCCTCAACGCCTCCCTGCGCGTGCTGTCGGGCACGGCGTCCGGGCGGGAGGTGCCGCTGACCAAGGCCGTGACGACGGTGGGTAAACCTGGCGTGGCGGTGGCCTCGATTTCCCGCCGGACGCAGGGTTATGTGGTGGCCCACGTCGAGGGCTCGGGAATTCCCCTGCTCAATGGCGCACCGATCAGCAGCGAGCCTGTTGCACTCAAGAGCGGCGACATGATCGAGCTGGCGGGGACCAAGATGCAGTTCATCCAGAACTGAGGGCGTGCGGGGGCTGCTGGCTCCGGTGCATGCGGC
Source organism: Hylemonella sp. (assembly GCF_027532185.1). GTDB lineage: Bacteria > Pseudomonadota > Gammaproteobacteria > Burkholderiales > Burkholderiaceae_C > Hylemonella. Next base: position 227,992 of record NZ_JAPZSV010000005.1, read on the forward strand.
AGGCCTGCAGTGCGCGGGCAGATGAAGGAGTGGTCATGAAGGTGCGCGTGTTGGGCTGCTCGGGCGCCATCGCCAGGGAGTGCCGCACCACGTCCTTTCTGCTCGATGCCGACATCCTGGTCGATGCCGGCACCGGTGTGGGAGACCTGACCCTGGACGAGATGCTGGGCATCGACCATGTGCTGCTGACGCACTCTCACCTGGACCACATTGCCGCGCTGCCCCTGATGCTGGACGCCATAGCGGCTCGCCGTACCTTGCCCGTGCAAGTCCATGCATTACCGGGAACCATTGCGGCGCTGAAAACGCACGTTTTCAATGATGTGATCTGGCCCGACTTCACCCGCCTGCCCACGGTCGCTGCGCCGTTCATGCGGTTTGTGCCGATCGAGACCGGACAGGTGCTGCAGATCGGTGATCGGCGCATCGAGGTTTTGCCGGCGGAACATACGGTGCCGGCAGTCGGCTACGCCGTCATGACCGCTCAGGCCTGCTGGGTATTCAGCGGCGACACGGGGCCGAACCCTGCATTCTGGCAGCGCGTCAACCAGCTGGACGTGAGCATGCTGGTGATAGAAACCGCTTTCAGCAGCCGTGAAAGTCAGCTGGCGCAGACCAGCCAGCATCTCTCGCCCGAGGTACTCGCCGCGGAGCTTGACGGTATAGCGCCGGGCAGGAATTATCCGATCTACATCACGCACACCAAACCGGCTGAGACCGAGCTGATCATGTCCGAGATTCGGGCGTTGGGTGCCTGCGGGCCGTCGGGCAACCGGCGCCAGCATGACATCCGCTGGTTGCAGGCAGGACAGGAGTTTGACCTATGAGCGCCGTCATGAAACCACCGGGCGGGGGCGATCCCGGTTTCCGTGATTCCCAGCAGCCCACCAGCGACAAGCAGGACAAGACCTTTGAGGCCTTGTTCGTGCGCCAGCTCAAGCAGGTCGTGCTGCGCATCCACGAGACCGAGAACGTCGAGCAGATCATGCTCGAAGTCAGCCCCGAGATCTGCAAGCTCTTCAATGCCGACCGCCTGACGCTTTATGCGGTTAGTGATGACGAGACGTCCATTGTTTCCAAGATCAAGACGGGCCTGACGAGCAGTCGCGAGCTCAAGCTGCCCATCAGCCCGCAGAGCATTGCCGGCTACGTGGCCTTCAGTCGCAAGCTGCTTAACCTGGCCGATGTCTATGATGTGGAGGCGCTCAAGCAGATCCATCCTCAGCTTGCCTTCCTCCAGGAGGTGGACAAGCGCTCGGGTTATCGCACCAAGCAGATGCTGGTGTCACCCATCATCGAAGGCGGCAACCTCTACGGCGTGCTGCAGGTCATCAACAACAAGGCGGATCAGCCCTTTTCCGAACTGGACGTCAAAGGGGTTGTTCAGCTCTGCAAGACCTTGGCCACGGCCATCCGCACGCGCATGCACAAGGCCGACGAGCCGCAACGTATCCGCGCCACCAAGTACGACGGGCTGGTGGCTGACGGGCTGATCACGGGCACAGAGCTTCAGGACTGTGTGCAGGAGGCCCGCAACGAGGGGCGGCCGGTGGAGCATCTGCTCATGAGCCGCCATCAGCTCACACCGTCGCAGATCGGGCCTTCACTCGCCAAGTTCTTTGGTGTGCCCTATGAGCCCTTCAATCCCGGGCGCATCCGCTCAGAGATGCTGCACGGCTCGCTCAAGCGAGAGTTCACCGAAGGGCAGGGGTGGATTCCCCTGGAAGAGTCGCCCGAGGGTCTGATCATCATGTGCCTGGACCCGGAGGCTACCCGCGGCGCCCGCGTGGTGCCCCAGGTGTTTTCGCGTATCCACAAGTTTGCGTACCGCGTCACGACCCAGACGGAATTCGAACAGACGCTGGAGCAGCTGTTCGGCGCGGCTGTCGATGGCACCTCGATCGACCAGATGCTGGCCGACATGGGTGGCCCCTTGGGCGGTGACGACGAGAACGACGACTCCCTGGAGTCCGCGGCGGCCGACAACGAGCTGGTCAAGTTCGTCAACAAGGTCATCGTCGACGCCTACAACCAGAAAGCTTCGGACATCCATATCGAGCCCCTGCCGGGCAAGCTCAAGACCGGCATCCGTTTCCGGATCGACGGCACCCTGATGCCCTATATCGAGGTGCCGGCCCATTTCCGCCAGGCCATGGTGACCCGCCTGAAGATCATGTGCGATCTGGACATTTCCGAGCGTCGCAAGCCGCAGGACGGCAAGATCAAGTTCAAGAAATACGGCCCGCTGGACATCGAGTTGCGGGTGGCCACGATCCCTTCTGCCGGCGGCGTGGAAGATGTGGTCATGCGTATCCTGGCCTCGGGCGAGCCCATCCCGCTCGAAAAGCTCGGCCTGACGCCGCACAACCGCGAGCGGCTGGAAAGCACGGTGAGCAAGCCCTACGGCTTGTTCTATGTCTGCGGTCCGACCGGCTCCGGCAAGACGACGACGCTGCACTCCATCCTGAAGTTCCTCAATACGCCGGACACCAAGATCTGGACTGCCGAGGATCCGGTGGAAATCACGCAGCGCGGTTTGCGGCAGGTGCAGATCAACAAGAAGGCCGGCATCGACTTCGCGCTGATCATGCGCGCCTTCCTGCGCGCCGATCCCGACATCATCATGGTGGGCGAGTCGCGCGACAAGGAGACCGTGTCCATGGGCGTGGAGGCCTCGCTGACCGGCCACCTCGTCTTCTCCACCCTGCACACGAACTCCGCACCTGAGTCCATCACCCGTCTGCTGGACATGGGCATGGACCCCTTCAACTTTGCCGACGCGCTGCTAGGCATCCTGGCGCAGCGTCTGGCCAAGAAGTTGTGCGACTGCAAGCAGCCCTACAACCCCAGCACCTCCGAGATCAACGCCTTTATCTCCGAATATGCCGAAGAGCTGAAAAACACGAAAGCCTGGAAGGCAGATTTCAGTGGTGAGGCCCAGAAGCTGTATGAGGAATGGGTGGTCAACTACGGCGAGGACGGCAAGCTGCGCTTTTACAAGCCGGTGGGCTGCGAGAAATGCAACAACACCGGCTACAAGGGCCGCCTGGGCCTGCACGAGCTGTTGATTGCCGATGACCGTGTCAAGAAACTGGTGCAGGAGCGCGCCCGCGTGGCCGAGATCTTCGCCGCCGCCGTGGAAAGCGGTATGCGCACCCTCAAGATGGATGGGATGGAGAAGATCATGTTGGGCATGACGGACCTCAAGCAGGTCCGGCAGGTTTGCATCAAGTGACAGGCTTGTCTGAACAAAAATGTCATTGACCACGGCGACACGGACAGAAGTGACGCCATTTCGGGCTGTTTTTGATGTTTACCACGTAGAAAAGCGGAATTTCTCACAATTGCCAGCTGGCACGGAAACTGCAGAACATGCCGGCCTGCAGCTCAGCTGCAGCCACTTTTTAACCTAGGAGTTCTTCATGAAGCGTTCTATCCAGAAGGGTTTCACCCTGATCGAACTGATGATCGTGGTTGCGATCATCGGTATCTTGGCCGCCGTCGCCCTGCCGGCCTACCAGGACTACACCGTCCGCGCCAAGATGTCGGAAGCGATTCTGGCCTCTTCCGCCTGCCGTACGTCCATCACCGAGACCGTCCAGTCGGCCTCCAGCCAACTGCCCGCCGCCGGTGGCTGGGGCTGTGAGTCTTCTACCGCGACGTCGCAATACGTTGCTTCTATTGCAACCGACAACACCGGCCTGATCACGGTGACGACCCAGAACGTCAAGAACAGGACCAACGGCACGAACACGGGTGGTATCGTGACCCTGCGCCCGCTGAAGGCTGCCAACACCCCGCTGACCAACGCCGACTTCGGTGTCACGATCTTCGCTTGGCGCTGTGGCAACACCAATGATGGCACCACCGTCGATGCCAAGTTCCTGCCGGGCTCCTGCCGCGGCAACTGATACGGATCGATCCGAAATTGAAACGCCCCCATCCGGGGGCGTTTTGCTTTCTGGTTGAGGACAAGAGGAATGAAACTGGTCCCGGGTTTTCTCCTGCTGCTGGCCAGCTGGCTGCAGCCATTGCATGTACTGCCCTGGGTGAGCTGGCACAGCGAGTTGCTGGCATTCGCCGCCCTGGCCTGGTTTACAGGGCTGCTGATCATCGAGGCATGGCGTGCCGGTGAAGGCCGCCTGTCAATTCCCCCGGCGGCTTGTTTGCCGATGGCGCTCGGCCTGTATGCCCTGTTTCAGTTTGGTGCCGGGCAAATCGACTTCTTTGGTGATGCGTTGATGATCGCCTTCTATCTGATCGCCTGCGGCATTGCGGTCATGGTCGGATACCAATGGGGAACTCTACGGCGCTTGGAGAGCCACGGCGAGCCGGCGGGCAAGTACCTTGATCAACTTGCCGCTGCAGTACTCGCTGGCGCACTTGCTTCCGTATGCATCATGCTGGTCCAGACCTTCGAGGTCTGGGACTCGGCGGAATGGGTTGTGCGTACAGGGGGATATCGTCGCCCAGGTGGCAATACAGGGCAGCCCAACCACATGGCGACACTGCTATTGATGGGCATGGCTTCGCTGGTCTGGTTGTATGAGACAGGACGTTTCAGTCGCGTTGTGACGTGGCTGTTGCAATTGCTGCTGATCCTGGGTGTGGCCATGACTGAATCGAGAACAGGGCTTCTGAGCGCTGCGGTACTCACCATCTGGTGGTTCTCAAAACGGGGCCTCTTCGCAAAAGGGCGCTCAATTCTCCCGATGACCTTCGCGTGGGGTGTTCTCCTGCTTCTGGTCTGGCTCTGGCCCGTGTTCATCACGTCCTGGCATGAATCGGGGGCGAGCGGAATCGGCAGGATTGCTGCCACAGTGGGGGTGCGTGGTGTGGTGTGGGGACAGTTGCTGGACGCTGCGCTTCAGCGTCCATGGACAGGCTGGGGCCTGCGCGAAGTATCGGAAGCACACAATGCGGTCTTGCATCGCTACCAAGACGGCGCGCCGTTCTCGTACGCCCATAACTTGTTCCTGGACTTGGTTGTCGGCGTCGGTTTTCCCTTAGCCTTGCTGGTCATGGCGATCTGTCTGCTCTGGCTCTGGAGCAGAGCACGGAAAGTGCAGACGTTGTCGGCATGGTACGGCATCGCGCTGGGCATTCCGCTGGCAGTTCACAGCATGCTGGAGTTCCCACATGCGTACGCATATTTCCTGATGCCGATTCTGCTGGCTGTTGGTGCGACCGAAGCCGGGATAGGGGCGCGAGCTACTCTGAATATCCGGACGACCCATGCGGCGATAGTCGGAAGCCTGTTGCTCCCGCTCATGGTTTGGACCGTCGTCGAATATGTGCGCGTAGAAGAAGATTTTCGCGTGGCGAGGTTTGAAGCCCTGCGTTTGGGTCACACCCCGGAGCAGTACGCTGCACCAGAAACGACGCTACTGACCCAACTGGACGCAATGCTGAAAGCGACACGACTACGACCGGCGCCAGGCATGGAGTCGAAGGATATTGACTTGCTGCGTCGCGCAGCCATGCGGTTCCCATGGACCGCCATACAGAACCGCTACGCGCTCAGTCTGGCATTGAATGGCCAACAGGACGAGGCGATGCGGCAGTTGCGAGTGATGCGCGCCATGCACGGTGAGAAACACTATGAAGGAATCCGGGCCAACTGGGAACTCCTTGCGGAGGAGAAGTACCCGCAACTGCAATCATTGCAACTTCCGTGAGCGTCAACACTCCGTATCCCCGTCAGGAAGGCCCTCGTTTGGCGGCGGCACGGTCCTGACCCAAGTCGAACTCCGAACAGAGGTCTTGCGGCGAAAATCGACCGGCTCGGTCGAGCTCCCTTGCTTGGGGAGCGGGTGATGGAGCGCCATTCAGCTCATGATGCCACATACTGGCCAGATCGGCCACCGCGCTTTTCCTTCAGATGCACACCGCTGATCACCATGCCGCGATCGACGGCCTTGCACATGTCATAGATGGTCAGCAGAGCAAGCTGCACCGCAGTCAATGCCTCCATTTCAACACCCGTAGGGCCTATGGTTTCGACCGTGGCGGTACAGATTACTTGGGCGGATACTGCCGTTGTGGCGGGTCGAGTCGAAAATTCTACAGCGACACGAGTCAGGGCCAAAGGGTGACACAGGGGAATCAAGTCACTGGTTTTCTTGGCGCCCTGGATACCGGCTATGCGTGCGATGCCCAATACGTCTCCCTTCTTGGCGGTGCCAGACTCAATGACTGCCAAAGTTTCCGGCAACATCTCAATACGCCCGGTCGCGACGGCGATCCGATGCGTGATCGCTTTGGCGGCCACGTCCACCATATGGGCCTGGCCTTTAGCATCAAAATGAGTCAGAGCACTCATGGAGAATCCTGCCTTTACAAAAACTCAACATAATTTGAGCATCATACGACCATGACCCAGACGAAAGCTTTCGATTGGACAGACCGGCTGAAAGCCAGTGGTATCCACTTGGGTATGAGCTTGGCGATAGCGGCTCTGGCTGCGTTGCTGGTGTTCGCGCTCTGGTATCCCTACCCATATCGGGAGATCTCGGGAGGGCGAGAGTTGTTCTTCATCGTGGTGGCGGTCGACGTAGTGCTCGGGCCGCTGATCACGCTGGCTGTGTTCAATCGCAGTAAGCCACGTAGCGAGCTGGTGCGGGACTTGGGTATCGTTGGTTTGATCCAGCTGGCCGCTCTGATCTATGGCCTCTGGACTGTCTCGGTAGCACGGCCTGTACATCTGGTGTTCGAGCTTGATCGTTTCCGTGTTGTCCATGCGATCGACGTTCCAGAGAAAATGCTGTTACAAGCTCCGCCTAGTGTGGGCACCATGCCGCTGACGGGCCCTACCTTGCTCGCGGTACGTCCTTTCCGGGACGCCGGGGAGGAGACGAACGCCACCCTGGTGGCATTGCAAGGCTTGCATCTGAGCGCCCGGCCGGATCTCTGGGAAGACTATGAGCAGGCCCGGCCACGCGTACTTGCGGCGGCCAAGCCTGCTGCGGAACTCAAGCGACGCTTTCCCGCGCAGGTCTCGCAGATTGATGCGGCGATCGCGCGGACCGGACGTCCTGAAGGCGGCCTGAGGTATCTGCCGGTGGCTGCGCGCAAATCACTCTGGACGGCGCTGATCGATGCGAACAGCGCCGAGGTGTGCGGTTTCGTTCCGCTGGATTCATTTTGAAGCGCAGCAGCCATCTTTTTCTCAAGCTATCGGTTTGGGTCCTAGTGGCCGCGCAGCTGACGCTGCCCGCCGCCGCCCAAAGCTCCCTGCCCGCCCTGGGCGACGGCGCCGAAATGAGCAGCAGCGCCGAGCGTCAGCTCGGCGACCGCATCGCGCGCGAGCTCTACCGGTCTCCCGACTATCTGGACGACGCCATCCTGGGCGACTACGTGCAAGGCATCTGGCTACGTCTGATGGAGGCCGCCCGCACACGCGGCGAGCTGTCATCCGAACTGGAGGAGCGTTACGCCTGGGACGTGCTGTTGGGGCGGGACCGCAGCGTCAATGCCTTTGCGCTACCAGGTGGCTATATGGGCGTGCATCTGGGCCTGATTGCCGTGGTCAGCAGCGAGGATGAGCTGGCGTCCGTGCTGGCCCACGAGCTGAGCCATGTGACGCAGCGCCACATAGCCCGCATCATCAGCCGGCAGAGCAACCAGGCGCCCTGGCTGCTCGGGGCCATGATCCTTGGGGCGCTGGCGGCGGCGAGCAATCCGAGCGCGGCCGGGGCGATGATCGTGGGCGGCCAGGCGGCGGCGGTCCAGGGGCAGCTCAATTTCTCGCGCGACATGGAGCGCGAGGCGGACCGTGTGGGCTACAGCGTGATGACGCAGGCCGGCTTCGATCCGCGCGGCTTCGTGGGCATGTTCGAGAAGCTGCAGCAAGCCAACCGCTTCAACGACACGGGCGCCTTTCCCTACCTGCGCAGCCACCCGCTGACCACGGAGCGGATTGCTGACATGCAGGCCCGGCAACAGCTGTTGCCGGCCGTGCCCGTCCGACCCTTGACCACGGTCCACGCGATGATGGCCGCCCGGGCGCGGATGCTGGCGAACCCCGAGGTCGACAGTCTGCGACAGGCCTTGGCCCAGGCGGACGCACCGGCCTACGCCAGCCTGTCGACCGCCCAGCAGGCCGGCGTGCTGTATGCCGCGGTCATGGCTGCCCGTGGTTTACGTGATTTCGAGGCCGCCCGACGCTGGCAGGAGCGCCTGGAGGCCCGCGTGACCCCGAATCCCGCGGCCGCCTACCAAGCCCGGCTGCTGGGGGTGGAACTGGCGCTGGCCCAGGCTGAGGCGGGGCGGGCGCGGGAGCTGCTGGGCGCTTCGGCGTCCGGACCCTCAAGCCAGCAGCCACGGGCCTGGGTGCTGTTACGGGCCAGTGCCTGGACGCAAGGAGGGCAGGCGCGCGAGGCCGCCGAGCAGCTGCAGGTCTGGCTGGCGAGCCGGCCGCGCGATGCACAAGCTTGGCAGCTGCTGGCGGCGGCCTACACGGCCCAGGGCCGCACCTTGCAGGCGGTGCGTGCCGAGGCCGAGGCCCATGCGGCACGGCTGGACTATGCAGCTGCCCGTGACCGGCTCAAGGCGGCCCAGGAACTCGCGCGCCAGGGTGCTGCTGTGGACCACATCGAGGCGTCCATCATCGACACGCGCAGCCGGCAGATGGAGTCACTGCTTCGGGAACAGGCGCTCGAGCGCTGAGTCGATCACCAGACTGAAGATCGAATACAGCAGCGAACCCAGCAGGGCGGCCGTGAAGTCACGCACCTGAAAGCCGTCGAGCAGCGTGGCCGCGGCCCAGAACAGCAGGGCGTTGATCACGAACAGAAACAGGCCCATGGTCACCAGCGTCACGGGCAGCGTGAGCAGGATGAGGACCGGGCGCAAAAAAATGTTGAAAAGGCCGATCACGACGGCGGCCAGCATGGCGGCACCGAAGCCTTGCACTTCGACGCCGGTATAGAGATAAGTCAGCGCCAGCAGCGCGGTGGCGCTCAGCAGCCATTTCGCCAGGAGTTTCATGGCGGCTGAGCATAGCACCGGGCGCCGGATGGCCCCCGGTGCAGGCAGCTGCGGCCTCAGGCTGCCGCTTGTGCCGTCTGGGCGCGGGTCTTCCACCAGCCGACGGCCAGCACACCGGCAACCGTGACCACGTAGAGCGCCCAGCGCAGCGGGGCATGTGGATCGAACACAGCGTCGAGCAGGGACTCGTTGACAATCATCTTGGCCGCGGTGAAGGCCAGCACAGCTGCACCGAGCTGGATGATCACCGGGAAGCGTTCCACCAGCTTGAGTACCACCTTGCTGCCGAAGATCACGATGGGTACGCTGATCAGCAGGCCCAGCACCACCAGGTCCATGGAGCCCTGCGCTGCGCCAGCGACCCCGAGCACGTTGTCCACACCCATGAGTGCGTCGGCCACGATGATGGTTTTCATCGCGCCCCAGAAGGTGGTGGCGACCGGACCGTCGTGCTCACCGTCTTCCTGGTCTGCCAGTAGCTTGTAGGCAATCCAGACCAGGCCCAGACCGCCGACCAGCATGAGTCCGGGAATCTTGAGCAGCCAGACCACGCCGAGGGTCATGACCGAGCGCACGGCGATGGCGCCCACCGTGCCCCAGATGATGGCCTTGCGTTGCAGCTGCGGGGGGAGATTGCGCGCAGCCAGGGCAATCACGATGGCGTTGTCGCCAGCGAGCACGAGGTCGATGAGGATGATGGCCAGCAGTGCGGACCACCAAGGGGTGGAAAACAATTCCATGAAGTAACTCCGTTTGATGTCGTTTTCTGGCCGGCGCAGGCCCATCGCGCAGACACGACAGCAAAATGCGGGTGGTGCTTCGACGGACCTGTCACGGCTCCGGTCGAAGGTCTTGCCCGGCAAGACGCGATGGCGTCTACTGCCCAGCGAGCCGGCGGCCGCACGGGCCACGTACTGACGACTCGCTAATAGGCGCGACGGCATGAGTGACCGGCGCGCACGGGAGCTACTCCCCTTCGGGGAGCCGAATTACATCACGCGAACCATAGGCTCTCGCCGCCTGGGGATTTGGCCGCTGCCTCACCCGGGCGCAGGCCGGCGGCTATGATCTTGCACCCCATGGCAGGTATCCACATCACCGACATCGAAGCGGCCATCAATCACTGGCGCGAGCGCGAGCCCTCGCCGGACGGCATCACCCTGGCCAGGCCCGTGCGGGCCCTGGCCGAGGTCTACGCCCTCATGGTCTATTTCCGCGAGCAGGAGGCCGACGCACGCAGCATGCCGCGCGCGGCCTACGAGGCCTGGCTGGCCTGGTACGAGACCACGCCGGATACGCCCTGCATCGCCATCTGCTCGACCAGCCAGGGAGACCCGGTGTGCAAGGGCTGCGGGCGGACCTTCGACGAAGTCCAGCACTGGCCCGAGTTGAGCCCGGCCGAGAAGCGCCAGACCTGGCGCCGCATCACCCTGCACGGGGATGCCTGGCGTTTCAACCGCTATGCGGAACGGGCCGCCGAACGCGTGGTCGAGCCGGCCGGGGCGGCCTGAACCTCACTTCCAGCGCAGCGGCTCCACGTCCACCTGCTGGCGGCCATTGCCCAGCATCAGCGCGCCTTCCTGGATCGTGGCCTGCAGCTGCATGCTGCGTTCGGCCATGGCGGCCAGGGCCTGCGAGGCTTCGGTGGGCACACGCCAGACCTGGAGCTTGTCCAGGCGCGTGAGCTTGTTCTCAATGCCACGCCACCAGACCTCGGCGGCATGGGCAAAGCAGTAGACCATCACGGCGTCGGATTTGCTGCAGGCCTTGGCCAGGGGCTTGTCCTCGGGTTGGCCGACCTCGATCCACAGCCGTGTCTGCCCGGTGTAGTCGCGCAGCCACGCGTCGGGCTCGTCGGGATCGGACAGGCCAGCGCCGAAGGCCAGGGTGCCGTCGCCGCCCAGCTCGGTCTGCAGGCGATGCGCCTGCAAGGCCAGGGCGACGAGGCGAATCATCATGCGCTCGTCGGTCTCGCTCGGGTGGCGTGCCAATGTCAGCGCGTGGTCGGCGTAATAGCCGTGATCGATGTCGGCAATCTGCAGATGGGCCTTGAAGATGGTGGATTTGATGGCCATGGGTGCAGAAGATGAGTAAGGGAGATAGCGGGAAACTCCGGGGAACCGGCTCCGCCGGGCTAATCGCGTTGTCCCCCCGCCACCGAAGGATGCGCGGGGGGAAGGCGCGCAGCAACTCAGGGGGGAAGAGGGCTACACCCTCTTTGCCAATTCGGCGGCCTTGCCCGTGTAACTGCCCGGTGTCATGGCCAGCAGGCGCTGCTTGTCGGCTTCGGGGATCTCCAGGCTGCGGATCAGCGCATGGAGGTCGGCGGCGGTGACGGTCTGGCCGCGCGTGACTTCCTTGAGCTTCTCGTAGGCGCCGGCCACGCCATAGCGGCGCATCACGGTCTGGATGGGCTCCGCCAGCACTTCCCAGGAAGCGTCCAGGTCGGCCGCGAGCGCGGCGCTGTTGAGCTCCAGCTTGTTCAGGCCCACGCTCAGCGACTGATAGGCCAGCACGGCGTAGCCCACGGCCACGCCCATGTTGCGCAGCACGGTGGAGTCGGTCAGGTCGCGCTGCCAGCGGCTGATGGGCAGCTTCTCGCTGAGGTGGCGCAGCAGGGCGTTGGCCAGCCCCAGATTGCCCTCGGCGTTCTCGAAGTCGATCGGGTTGACCTTGTGGGGCATCGTCGAGGAGCCGATCTCACCGGCCTTGAGCTTCTGCTTGAAATAGCCCAGGGAGACATAGCCCCAGACGTCGCGCGAGAAGTCGATCAGGATAGTGTTGGCCCGGGCGATGGCGTCGAAGAGCTCGGCCATGTAGTCGTGCGGCTCGATCTGGATGCTGTAGGGCTGGAAGTTCAGGCCCAGACCCAGGGGTTCGGGTGTTTCCACGACCTTCTTCGCGAAGGCTTCCCAGTCGAAGTCGGGCCAGGCCGCCAGATGGGCGTTGTAGTTGCCCACGGCGCCGTTCATCTTGCCCAGGATCTTGACGGCCGCGATGCGCTCGCAGGCGGTCTGCAGGCGCACCACCACGTTGGCGATCTCCTTGCCCACGGTGGTGGGGCTGGCGGTCTGGCCGTGGGTGCGGCTGAGCATGGGCACCTCGGCATACGCCTGGGCCATGTCACGCAGCTTGACCAACAGCTTGTCCAGGGCCGGCAGCACCACCGTGTCGCGCGCACTTCGCAGCTGCAGCGCGTGACTGGTGTTGTTGATGTCCTCGCTGGTGCAGGCGAAATGCACGAACTCGCTGGCCTTTTGCAGTTCGGGACGGGCCTCGAACTTGGACTTGATCCAGTACTCCACGGCCTTGACGTCGTGGTTGGTCGTCTTCTCGATCTCCTTGATGGCGTTGCCGTCCGTCTCGGAGAAATTCTTGACCAGGTTGAGCAGGTAGGTGCGCGCACCGGGCGACAAGGGCGGGAACTCCTTGAAGCCGGCATCGCTGAGCGCGATGAACCAGGCCACTTCGACCTGGACGCGGCGGTGCATATAGCCCTGCTCGCTCATCAGCGGACGCAGCGGAGCGAGCTTGGCGGCATAGCGCCCGTCCAGCGGGGACAGGGCCGAAATGGTGGAAAACGTCATGCCCGGATTGTAGTTGGGCGGCCTGTCTGACAGACGGGCGACACCCGTGGATGGGGGTGTCGCTAAAATCGTCCCCCCTGGACTTCCGAAAGACCCATGAAACTGATCGGTTCCCACACCAGTCCTTACGTGCGCAAGGTGCGCATCGTGATGGCCGAGAAGAAGCTCGATTACACCTTTGTGCTGGAGGATGTGTGGTCCGACCAGACCCGCATTGTCGACGCCAATCCCCTGGGCAAGGTCCCTTGCCTCGTCATGGAGGGCGGTGAGGCCCTGTTCGATTCGCGCGTCATCGTCGAGTACCTGGACACCCTCTCGCCCGTGGGCAAGCTGATTCCGCCCGTGGGCCGCGAGCGTGCCGAGGTCAAGACCTGGGAGGCCCTGGCCGACGGCCTCATGGACGCGGCCCTGCTGGCGCGCATGGAGGCCGTCTGGCCCAAGCGCAGCGAAGAACAGCGCAGCCAGGCCTGGATCGATCGCCAGCTGGGCAAGATCGACGCCAGCCTGGAGGCCATGAGCCGCGGCCTGGGCGACAAACCTTTCTGCGCGGGCACCCATTTCAGCTTGGCCGATGTGGCGGTGGGCTCGGCCCTGGGCTACCTGGATTTCCGCTTTCCCAAAGTGGCCTGGCGCGACGCCCACCCCAATCTGGTGCGGCTGCAGGACAAGCTCATGCAGCGGGCCAGTTTCACCGACACGGTACCGCGCTGAAACGGCCCCGGGCCGCCATTTCCCGACCCGGCGTACGGCTACAGTGTCATGTCAGGCGGGTGTCAAACCGCCCCCCTAGAATCGGTGCGAATCTGAAGGAACGCCCATGCTTTATCCCGAACTGTTCAAGCAACTGGAAGCCGTGCGCTGGGACATGGAGAAGGACATCCCCTGGGATCAGTTCGACGCCAGCAAGCTCAGCGACGAGCAGGCCCAGACCATCAAGATGAATGCCATCACCGAGTGGGCGGCGCTGCCGGCCACCGAGATGTTCCTGCGCGACAACAAGGACGACAGCGACTTCTCCGCCTTCATGTCGATCTGGTTCTTCGAGGAGCAGAAGCATTCGCTGGTGCTCATGGAATACCTGCGCCGTTTCCGGCCCGAGCTGGTACCCACCGAGCAGGAGCTGCACGAAGTGCGCTTCGAATTCGAGCCCGCGCCCGCGCTCGAGACCCTGATGCTGCATTTCTGCGGCGAGATCCGGCTCAATCACTGGTACCGCCGTGCTTCCGAATGGCACACCGAGCCCGTCATTAAGCACATCTACACCACGCTGAGCCAGGACGAAGCCCGCCATGGCGGTGCCTACCTGCGCTACATGAAGCGGGCCATCGGGCGCTTCGGTGCCGAGGCCAAGCTGGCCTTTGCCAAGGTGGGTGTGCTCATGGCCAGCGCGCGGCGCACGGCCCAGGCCCTGCACCCGACCAATCTGCACGTCAACAAGGCCCTGTTCCCGCGCGACACCATCCAGAGCCGGCTGCCCAACCCCGAGTGGCTGGAGCACTGGCTGGATCAGCAGATCCGTTTCGATGCCGTCTGGGAGACCAAGGTCGTCGAGCGCATCCTGCACAACCTCTCGCTGCTGATGGACCGCAGCTTCAAGACCGTGCAGGAGCTCAACCGCTTCCGCAAGGAACTGGGCGTGCCGGTGACGGCGACGGCCTGAACCGTTCTCAGACCGTCGTGGCGGTCAGCGCCAACATGCGCTGCAGATTGACCCGCACCTTCACTTCCCGGTGCGGCACGCTGGCCACGATGCGGTAGTCGCGCAGCGCCGTATCGCGGATCACCGGCTCGGCCACAGGAATGCCTTCACGGTTGATCAGCACCGCCACCTTGGGCGTGGTGGTGTTGGCACCGCGCCGGATCACGGCTGCCACCTCGTCGGTGTTGAGCTTGACGAAGGAGCCTGGCGAGTAGATCCCCACGGCCTTGATCAGCGCGGCCCCGGCCTCGTCGACCTGGCGGTTCTCATCGAAGTAACTGGCCTGCATGGCCGCGGCGGGGGCCGTGGGCACGCGCGAAGCGCGCGGCGCCAGCCGGGCGCCGAACATGTCGGCGCGCTGGATCAGGCGCGCCATGCGCAAGCCCGGGGAGCGCGGCGCCAGCGGGCCGGCCGGCACGACGTGATGGTGTGTCACCGCCTCCAGCCAGTCCGTGTCACGCACACCAGCACGTTGCAGCAACTCGACCGAACGCAGGGCGTGTCGGTCGATCTGCTGGCGCTGTTCGGGCGAGACGGGCGTGAGTTGCTGGGCCAGCTTGTCCTGCAGATCGGTCATGCCCAGGTTCATGGTCAGCGCGGCCAGGCACAGCAGCTGCTCCTGCTCGGCGGGCCAGGCCAGCACTTCCCGCGCGGCCAGACCGCACATCACGCTCACCAGCATGGCGTGGGTGGCGCTGTACATGCGGATCTCGCTGGCCGAGAGATGGAACAGCGCGAACAGCGCGCCATCGGGGTTGCTCATGGCATGCTGGCGCAGCTGTTTCTGCAGACGGATCAGACGCGCCAGGAACATGGGGGCGCTGCTGTCGCGCAGGATGCTGTTGGCCTGCACCTGGTAGTCCAGCCAGTCGGCCGGGCCCACGGCCACTTCGCCGTCTAGCCGGCTGGCCTCAAAGTCCACCCGGGAGATGTGCGCGCCGGCGATCTCGCCCAGCGTCGTGTCCTTGCGCACCATGTCGTGCAGCATGCCGACGTAGGCGCGGTGATGGGCCTCGGAGTCGGCGGCGTCGATGTAGAGGGAGACGCCGCGTCCCAACAGGCCCTGCAGTTCGGCGCGTGAGCTGATCACATAGCCCTTGGCGGCCAGCAAGGTGCCCTCGGCGTCCATCAGCGCAAAAGGCAGAGGGTCGCCGATCCGGATCGAGTCGATGGTGACGGATACGAGCTTGGTCGTCATGGGCGGGGCCATTATGCCCCTGCGCACCCGCTTGCAGGGGGCGGGATTGGGGGGTAAAGCGCGGCTGTTTCCCGTGATTGCCGGTGCTTAGGGTGGCGCCACTGCTAGGATGCGGCCATGTCTGCCCCTGCCCCGAATCCGCCCTTGCCCGCTTTTCTGGACAAACTCTGTCTGCGTGCCGATCTGCCTGCGCGGCTGGCAGCCCTGCCACGGCCCTTGGTCTTCACCAACGGCGTTTTCGACGTCATGCACCGCGGCCACGCCATCTACCTGGCCCAGGCGCGCGAGCTGGGTGCCAGCCTGCTCGTGGCGCTCAACAGCGACGCCTCGGCACGCCGCCTGGGCAAGGGGCCGGACCGCCCGCTCAACAACGAACAGGACCGCGCGGCCCTCATGGCGGCCCTGGGCGCGGTGGATCTGGTGACCTGGTTCGACGAGGACACACCGCAAGCCCTGATCGCCGAAGTGCGGCCCGACATCCTGGTCAAGGGGGGCGACTATGACATGCGCAAGCTACCCGAGACCGCCCTCGTCGAGTCCTGGGGCGGGCGAGCGCTGGCCCTGCCCTTTGTCGACGGCTATTCGACGACGGCGCTGGTGCGCAAGATCCGCAGCAGCGCGTCAGCGCCTGCGTCCTGATTCAGCCCGCGCCGAAGACGGCCGTCCAGAGGGCGAGCACGGCGGCGCGCTCCTGCGCCACGCACGCGGGATCGACCTGGGTTGGCGCCTCGTCCAGACGGGCCTTGTGTTGGATGCGCCGCAGTTCGCGGTAGGCATCACCAGCGGCGACGCCCACACCCGCAGGCAGCAGACCGGCTGCTTCGGCGGCGCGCAGCAAGGCGATGTTGCCGGTGTTGGCCACGAGTGCCGGGTGCCGGTCGGCCTGCGAGAGCACCAGATACTGCATGGCGAACTCGACGTCGACCATGCCCCCGGGGCTGTGCTTCACGTCGAACCGCGCGCCCGGGACCGGGTGGGCCTGGCGGACTTTGTCGCGCATGGCCACGATCTCCTCGCGCAAGGCGGCCGGATCGCGCGGCGCACGGATCACCGCTTCGCGCACGGCATCGAAGCGCTGGCGTAATTCCTCGCTGCCCAGGACGAAGCGCGCGCGCGTCATGGCCTGGTGCTCCCAGGTCCAGGCGGTGTTGCTGCCCCGCTGCTGCTGGTAGTTGGCATAAGCCTCGAAGGTGGTGATCAGCAGGCCCGAGTTACCGTTGGGACGCAGCGCCGTGTCGATCTCGTAGAGGTCGCCCTCACCGGTCTTGACGGTGAGCCAGTTGATGAGTTTGCGCACCAGCTGGGCGTAGACCTCGGGCGCATCCTCGTGCTCGTCCTCGTAGACGAAGACGATGTCCAGGTCGCTGCCGTAGCCCAGCTCCTTGCCGCCGAGTTTGCCGTAGCCGATGATGGCGAACTGCGGCGTCTCGCGGTGCCGCTTGCGCAGCTGCTCCCAGCACCAGCGCGTGGTGAGGCGCAGCACGGCATCGGCCAGCGCCGACAGATCGTCGGCCACCTGCTCCACCGTGAGCACGGCCTCGACGTCGCGCGCCAGGGTACGGAAGACCTCGGCGTGGTGGGCGCGACGCAGCAGGTTGAGCAGGGCCTCCTCGTCGCCGTCGCCAGCAGCCTGCAGTGCCTTGCGGCGGGTGTCGAGCTCGGTCTCGAAGACAATGGGGTCGAAGCGCTCGTTCAACATGCTGCGGCTGGCGAGCTCGTCGATCACGCCCGGGTGTTGCAGCAGGTAGCGCGCGGGCCAACGCGCCGCACCCAGCAGGCGCAGCAGACGCTCGTGTACGGCGGGGCGCTCCAGCAGCATGGCCAGATAGCTTTCACGGCGCAGCAGCGGCTCCATCCAGTCGATCAGGCGGCTCGCGGCCTCCTCGCTGGCGCGGCCCTCGCGCAGCCATTCGGCCGTGCGCACCACCAGACGGACCAGGCGGGCCCGCGACTCTTCGCGCAGGGCCTGCACGCGCGGGTGCGT
This sequence comes from Hylemonella sp., assembly GCF_027532185.1. GTDB lineage: Bacteria > Pseudomonadota > Gammaproteobacteria > Burkholderiales > Burkholderiaceae_C > Hylemonella. Next base: position 245,448 of record NZ_JAPZSV010000005.1, read on the forward strand.
GCGCCAGGCGTCGATGCGTTCCCGGAACTGGGGCGGCAGCTGGGCCAGCACGCCGTCGAAATCGGCCGCAGCAGGCGCGGACGCGCCGTTCTTGCCGTTGCTGCAGCCCTTGCATTCCTTCTGGCCTGCGCCACCCAGCAGGATGTCGAACTCCTGCGCCACGACCTCGCGGTGCGCGTCGAGCTGGGTCAGGAAGCGGCAGATGTCGGGGTAGCCCAGGCTGCGGGCGATCCAGTCCAGATCCTCGTCGCGCGTGGGCAGCACATGGGTCTGCTGGTCGTCCAAGTACTGGATGCGGTGCTCGACGCGGCGCAGAAATTCGTAGGCCTGGGCCAGCGCCTGGGCCGTGGCCTCGGGCATGAGCCCGGCCTTGACCAGACGGGTCAGCGCGTCCAGCGTGGGCCGCGTGCGCAGCTCGGGGAACTGACCGCCGCGCACCACCTGCAGCAGCTGCACGGTGAATTCAATTTCACGGATGCCGCCGCGCGAAAGCTTGACGTCATTGCTGCGCTCCGGGTGGCCGGCGCTGCGTTTGGCCGCGTGGTCGCGGATCTGGCGATGCAGCACGCGCAGCGAGTCGAAGACGTTGTAGTCCAGGTAGCGCCTGAACACGAAGGGCACGACCAGGCTGCGCAGCGCCATGACCGAGCCGTCCTGCAGCTGGGCCCGGGGCGCGACGATGCGGCTCTTGAGCCAGGCGAAGCGCTCCCATTCGCGGCCCTGGACGTGGAAGTATTCCTCCAGCGCGCCCAGCGAGACAGCTGGCGGGCCCGAGTTGCCGTTGGGCCGCAGCGCCAGGTCCACGCGGAAGACGAAGCCGTGCTCGGTGGTGTCGCCCAGCAGGTTGTAGATGGCGCGCACCGCCTTGGCGAAGTACTCGTGGTTGGAGATGCGGTTGCGGCCCTCGGCATTGCCTGCGGTCTCGCCGTCCTGATCGTAGACGTAGATCAGGTCGATGTCGCTGGAGACGTTGAGCTCGCGCGCGCCCAGCTTGCCCATGCCCACCACCCAGAACAGCGCACGTGCACCGTCGGCGGTCTGCGGCCGGCCATGGCTCTCGTCCAGGCTGCGCATGACCTCGGTGCAGGCGGTGTCCAGGGCGAACTCGGCCAGCTCGGTCATGCTGGCGGTGATGTCCTGCAGCGGGGCCTGCTGCTCGACGTCGAGCACCACCAGGCGCTCCATCACGAGCTGGCGCAAGACGCGCAAGGCCGCGCCGCAGTCCAGCCCTGTGCCGCGCAGGTGGTCGTAGAGCTGCGGCAGCACCTCGATGTCCGGGCGCCCGGGTTTGAGTCGGGGCAGCAGATCGGCGTGACGGCGGCGCACGCGTTGTACGAAACGGGAGTGGTCGGCACGGGTGGCGTTGTTCGCCAGTGCTTCGGCCAGACCCTGCACCGGGCCCGACACATCGTTGCGGGTCATAATTCCTGTCGCGTTATCGATCTGCCAAATGAATGCCCTGCCGCGCCGCCCGACCTTGCCTCTCAGAGCGCTGACGCTCACGACGCGCGCGCTGCTGTGGCTGATCCTGCTGGCCTGGCTGGTCTTCGGCGCCGCCTGGGCGACGCTGCACCTGTTCATTGTGCCCCGAATCGACGAGCTGCGCCCGCTGCTGGAAACCCGGGTCAGCCAGGCCCTGGGCCTGCCCCTGCGCATCGGTGCCATCGTGGCGCACGACCACAGCCTGCTACCCAGTTTCGAGCTCCAGGAGGTGCTGCTGTTCGACCGCGAGGGCGAGCCGGCCCTGTACCTGCCGCGTGTGCACGCCACGGTTTCGCCCCGTTCGCTCTGGAACCTCGGTTTCGAACAGCTGGCCATCGAGCGCCCCGAGCTCGATGTGCGGCGCAGCGCCGACGGACGCTTCTATGTGGCCGGCATCGAGATCGATCCCAAGCAAAGCGGCGATGGCCGGATGGCCAACTGGGTCTTTAACCAGACCGAGTGGCTGATCACCGATGGCCGTGTGCATTGGCATGACGAACTGCGCAACGCCCCGCCCTTGGAGTTGCAGCAGTTGGATCTGCGCCTGCACAACGTCAACCATCTGCATGAATTACGGCTCGATGCCACCCCGCCTGCCGAGCTGGGTGACCGGCTGAGCCTGCGCGGCAGCTTCCGTGAACCCCTGTTCTTTGCCGATGCCGGCGAATGGCAGCGCTGGCAGGGCCAGCTGTACGCCGTGTTCGAGCGGGTCGACATCTCCGAACTGCGGCGTCATGTGCCCCTGCCCCCGCAGCTGCAGCTGGAAACGGCTGGCGGCAGCGGTGCGCTGCGGGCCTGGGTCGATGTGGACCAGGGGCGTGTCAGTGCCGTCACGGCGGACGTGGCGTTGACGCAGCTGGACCTGCGGCTGGGGCCGGAGCTGCCCGTGCTGGAGCTCGATCGCCTCGCAGCCCGTGTGGGATTGAAGACGCTCGAGGGCGGCTACGAGCTGTCGACCCAGGGTCTGAGGTTCGACACCCGCGACGGCCTGCGCTGGCGAGGGGGCGATATGCGCCTGAGCCATGCCCAGCCTTCGGAGGCGGTCGACAGCGCGCGCGGCGAGCTGCGCGTCAGCGGCGTTGATCTGTCCAGTCTGGCCGCACTGGGGCAGCGTCTGCCTTTGGGTCCGCGTCTGCACCGCGCCTTGCAGATCTATGCACCGCAGGGCCAGGTTGAACAGCTGCAGGCACGCTGGCAGGGGCCCTGGGAAGCGCCCGGCACCTACGATGCGCGCGGTCGTCTGAGCCGGCTCGACGTCGCCTCGCATCCCCAGCTGCAACCGCTGGCCGAGGGCCAGGCGCCCGTCGATGCCGTTGGCTCGCCCGGTGTGCGTGGCCTGACCCTGGAGTTCGACCTCAACCAGGACGGCGGGCGGGCCAGCGTGCTGGTGCAGCAGGGCCATCTGGAACTGCCGGGCGTTTTCGAGCAGCCGCGCATCGAACTCGATCAGCTGGCGGCCGAGCTGCAGTGGCGCCGGCAGGGTGGACAGACCAGCCTGCAGATCAGCAATGCCCGTTTCGCCAATGCGCAGGTGCAGGGTGACTTCCAGCTCAAGTGGCACACCGGTGCCGGCGCGCATCGCCTGCCCGGCGTGCTCGATTTGCAGGGCAGCTTGAGCCGGACCGAACTCCCGGCCCTGCATCGCTACCTGCCCCGGGCCATCCCGGCCGATGTGCGCGACTACCTGCGCGAGGCCCTGCCTCAGGGCCGGGCCAGTGCCGCCCGCTTCCGGGTCAAGGGTGATCTGCACGACTTTCCCTTCCAGCGGCCTGGCCAGGGGGAGTTCCGCATCACGGCCCAGGTGCAGGACACGCGCTTCGTCTATGTGCCGGCCAGCTTGCAGGCCGCCGGCCAGCCGGCCTGGCCTGCCCTGACCGAGCTGCGCGGGGAGCTGCAGATCGACCGCAGCAGCCTGCAGCTGCGCAACATCGGCGCGCGCGTGGACGGCGTGCCGCAGCTGCGCATCCTGAAGGGCGAAGCCCGCATTCCCGACATGACCGAGGGCGCGCGCGTGCAGACCGATCTGCAGCTCGGCGGCCCGCTGGACGAGTTGCTCTCGGGCCTGGTGCGGGCCTCCCCGCTGGATGCCATGCTGGGCGGGGTGCTGCGCCAGGCGCGCGCCGCGGGCCCGGCCGAAGTCCAGCTCGGTCTGGATCTGCCCTTGCAGAACCTCGAACGCTCGGCCGTACGCGGCCAGATCAAGCTGGCTGGCAATGAGCTGCTGCTCGCGCCCCAGTTGCCGCGGCTCACGCGTGCGCGTGGCACCGTGCATTTCAGCGAGCAGGGCTTTGCGCTGGCCGGCGTGCAGGGCCGCCTGCTGGGCGGCGACGTGCGCGCCGAAGGCGGTACCATCGCCCTGCCCGGTGCCGCGGCCGGTGCGGCGCCCCGCCTGCGCGTGCAGGGCACGCTCACGGCCCAGGGCCTGCGCCAGGAAAGCCAGCTCGGGGGCGTCGCGGCCCTGGCCCGGCGCATGAGCGGCAGCACGGCTTACACGGCGGAGTTCGGCCTGCGCCAGGGCGTGCCCGAGTTCCAGTTCAACACCAGCTTGCAGGGCCTGGCGCTCGATCTGCCCGCACCGCTGTCCAAGCCGGCCGAGACGGCGCTGCCCCTGCGCCTGCAGGCGGCGCTCCTGGGCCCGGAATCTTCCGGCAGCAGCCCGCCCGCCGATGCCCGCCGCCAGGATCTGCTGCGCCTGGACCTCGGGCGCCTGCTCTCCCTGCGCTACGTCCGGCAACACGCCGAGGGCGGCGTGCGCGTGCTGCGTGGCGCCATCGGCGTGGGGCTGGCCGCAGGCGAAAGCGTGGCGTTGCCGGATGAAGGGGTGGTGGCCCAGGCGCAGTTCGATGCCCTGGACCTGGATGCCTGGCGCCAGGCCATGGCCACGCCGGCCGAGCCGTCCACCGAGGGCGGTGGCGTGTCGGCCACCTTGCAGGATTACCTGCCGACCAGCCTGATCGTGCAGGGCAACACCTTGCAGGCCGGCGGCCAGACGCTGCACCAGCTGGTGGCCGGCGGCACACGCGAGGGCCGGGTCTGGCGTGCCAACGTCGACGCGCGTGAGCTCAGCGGCTATGTCGAATACCGCATGCCGGCGCGCAGCGGTGCGGGCAATGTCTACGCGCGTCTGGCCCGCTTGGTGCTCGCCCAGGAGAATGCGCGTGGCATGGAGCACGTGCTGGACGAGCAACCCGTGGGCATCCCGGCCCTGGACGTGGCGATCCAGCAGTTCGAGCTGCGCGGCAAGAACCTGGGCCGGGTCGAGATCGAAGCGGTCAACCGCGGGTACGCCCGCCGCGACGCCGGCGCGCGGGAATGGCGGCTCAGCCGTCTGCACATTGTGATGCCCGAGGCTGAGTTCACGGCCAGCGGTAACTGGGCCGTCTACCAGGAGGCGGGCGAGCCCACCGGCCGCACGACGCCGCGCACGCCCGCGACATCGCGCGGCGAACGCCGCCGCACCGTCATGAACTTCCAGCTCGACGTGGCCGATGCCGGTGGCCTGCTGAGCCGCCTGGGCATGCCCGACGTGGTGCGCTTGGGCAAGGGACGCATGGAGGGCCAGGTGAGCTGGGTGGGCTCACCGCTGGGCCTGGACTACCCGACCCTGGGCGGCAGTTTCAACATCAACATCGAGCGCGGCCAGTTCCTCAAGGCGGATCCCGGGCTGGCCAAGCTGCTCGGGGTGCTGAGCCTGCAGTCGCTGCCGCGCCGGCTCACGCTCGATTTCCGGGACGTGTTCAGCGATGGCTTCGCCTTCGACTTCGTGCGTGGCGATGTGCAGATCGATCAGGGCATGGCGAGCACCAACAACCTGCAGATGAAGGGCGTGAGCGCGGCCGTGCTCATGAGCGGCCGGGCCGATCTGGCGCGCGAGACACAGGACCTGCGCGTGGTCGTCGTGCCCGAGATCAATGCCGGCACGGCCTCGCTGGTGGCCACCTGGATCAATCCGGCGGTGGGCCTGGGCACCTTCCTGGCCCAGTACTTCCTGCGCCGGCCCGCCATGGCTGCGGCCACCCAGGAGTTCCGCATCACCGGCACCTGGAGCGACCCGCAGATGAACAAGGTCGAAACGCCGCCGCCAGCACCCGCCGCCGGATCCGGGACCCAGTCGCCATGAGGCTCGCTCTCGTCCAGCTGGTCTCCTCGGCTTCGGTGGCCGCCAACCTGGCACGTGCGCGCGCCCTGTTGGAAGAGGCGGCACAGCAGGGGGCCGAGCTGGCCGTGCTGCCCGAGTACTTCTGCCTGCTCGGCCATGGCGATGACGCCAAGCTGCAGATCCGCGAGACGCCGGGCCGGGGACCGATCCAGGATTTTCTGGCCAACTCGGCGCGCGAGCTCGGTCTGTGGATCGTCGGTGGCACCCTGCCCATCGACGCCGGTGCGGCGGCAGGCGAGGACCGGCGCGTCTACAACAGCACCCGCGTCTACTCGCCGCAGGGGGAGTGCGTGGCCCAGTACGACAAGATCCACCTCTTCCGCTATGACAACGGCCGCGAGAGTTATGACGAAGCGCGCACCCTGCGGCCCGGCCGCCAGCCCGTGAGCTTCGCGCTGCAGGCGCGCGATGGCCAGAGCTGGCGTATCGGTCTGAGCGTCTGCTACGACCTGCGCTTTCCCGAGCTCTACCGCGCCCATGCGCAGGCCGGCGCCCAGCTGCTGCTGGTGCCCAGCGCCTTCACCCACACCACCGGGCAGGCGCATTGGGAGCCCTTGTTGCGCGCGCGGGCCATCGAGAACCTGGCCTATGTGGCGGCCGCCGCCCAGGGCGGGGTGCACGAGAACGGGCGCCGCACCTGGGGGCACAGCATGGTGGTTGACCCCTGGGGCCGGGTGTTGGGGGTGCGGCCCGAGGGCGAGGGCCTGGTGCTGGCCGAGCTCGATGCCGCCCTGCTGCGGCAATGTCGTACGCAGCTGCCGGCCCTGGAGCACCGGGTGCTGTGAGTACGGGCATGCTGGAACGTCTGGGCGAACGCTGGCGCCCGCAGCACTGGCGCCGGCGTCTGCTCTGGTCTGCCTTGACCGCCCTGGTGCTGGCCTTGCTCGTCACCCTGGTCTGGCTGGCCGGCCGCTACGAGGCGAGCCAGGTGCAGAGCCGCCTGGAGCGCGACGCGGCCGATGCCGTGGGCGACATCCGTTCGCGCCTGACACGCAATCTGCAGAGCTTGCAGGCCCTGCAGTTCGGCGAACCCGGGCCGGCGCGCTGGACGCGGGAGGCCACCGCCCTGATGCGGGAACGACGCGAGTTGCTGCGCATCGAGTGGCGCGACGACCACTTCAACATCCTGAACCAGGCGGGCACGCCCTACCGACCGCCGGTGTTCGAGCGCCTGGGACGCGACAGCGTTCAGTCCGAGGTGGCGCAGGTCTGCAATGCCGCGCGACGCCTCAGCGGACCGGCCTATTCGGGTAGTTACTTCGTGCCCATGACCGACGGCCTGGGTCTGGAGGTCATGGAAATGTGCCTGCCCCTGGCCAGCGCCGGCGTGGTCATGGGCTATCTGGTGGCCACCTACTCCCTGCAGGATGTGCTGGACGACCTCGGACGCCAGCTCACGCGCAGCCAGGAGGTGTCCTTCACCGAAGGTGACGGCACGCGCCTGGCCATCCGCGGCAACGCGCGCCGCGGCAACCGCGTGTTCTCGGCCCAGCATCTGCTGGATCTGCCGGGCACGACCCTGGTGCTGCGCATGGACAGCTGGCGCGGCGCGCCCGAGCTCTTTCCCAACGTGCTCACGGCCCTGGTCACGGCCATGTCCATCGCCCTGGTCGCCATCCTGCTGCTGCTGGGTAAAGACATGCGCCGCCGCCTCAAGGCCGAGCGCGACCTGGCTGATGCGCTGGCGTTTCGCAAGGCCATGGAGGACTCGTTGGTCACGGGCCTTCGCGCGCGCGACCTGCAGGGCCGCATCACCTACGTCAACCCTGCCTTCTGCCAGATGGTGGGCTTTTCGGCCGAGGAGCTCATGGGCCAGAGCATGCATGCGCCCTACTGGCCGCCCGAGTTCGCCGACGAGTACCGCAAGCGCCAGGAGATCCGCCTGGCCGGCAATGTGCCGCCGCGCGAGGGCTACGAATCGGTTTTCATGCACAAGGACGGCACGCGTTTTCCCGTGCTCATCATCGAGGCGCCGCTGATCAATGCCCAGGGCGTGCAGACCGGCTGGATGAGTGCCTTCCTCGACATCCGCGAGCAGCGTCGCATCGAGGAGCTTTCGCGTGCCAGCCAGGAGCGTCTGCAGGCCACGGCGCGCCTGGCCATGGTGGGCGAGATGGCCTCGCTGCTGAGCCACGAGCTCAACCAGCCGCTGGCGGCCATCGCGAGCTACGCCACTGGCACACAGAACCTGCTGGAGCAGGGGGCACACAGCCCGGCCGACATCCGCCTGGCCATGTACCGCATTGCTGAGCAGGCCGAGCGCGCTGGCAAGGTGATCAAGAGCGTGCACGACTTCGTGCGCCGGCGCGACCAGGCACGCGAGGCCATCGCGCCCCGCCTGCTGCTCGATGCCGTCCTGCCGCTGGTCAACCTGCAGGCGCGCAAGCTCGGCGTGCAGGTGCAGATCCGGCTGGCCCCCGACCTGCCGAGCGTGCTCTGTGACCGCACCATGGTCGAGCAGGTGCTGCTCAACCTGGCGCGCAACGGCATGCAGGCCATGGACCAGCCCGAGATCCGTCACCGGGTGCTCACGCTGGAGGTGCGGCGCTCGCCGGGCGATGCGCGCTGGATCGCGTTTTCCGTGGCGGACCTCGGCCTGGGCATCGCGCCCGAGGTGGCCGCGCAGCTCTTCACGCCCTTCTTCACCACCAAGGCCGAGGGCATGGGCCTGGGCCTGAGCCTGTGCCGTACCGTGATCGAACAGCATGGCGGCACCCTGACCTTCGAATCGAATCCGCCCCAGGGCACGGTCTTCGTCTTCACCTTGCCGGCGGGCCCGGCGGCATGACATAACATCGCACCATGCAACCCGCCATCGATGCATCGGTCTACATCGTCGACGACGACGCCAGCGTGCGCGAAGCCTTGGCCTGGCTGTTGCGTTCGCGCCGCCTGGGCAGCCAGGTCTTCGAAAGCGCCGAGGCCTTTTTGGAGCAGATCGAGGGCGCACGCCTGCCGACGCGGCCCGCCTGTCTGCTGCTCGATGTGCGCATGCCCGGCATGAGTGGCCTGGCGCTGTTCGAACGCCTGGTCGAGCGCAGTCTGCATCAGGCGCTGCCCGTGATCTTTCTCACGGGGCATGCCGATGTGCCCACGGCGGTCAGCATGGTCAAGCGCGGCGCCTTCGATTTCTGCGAGAAGCCGTTCTCCGACAACGCCCTGGTCGACCGCGTGGAGCAGGCGCTGGCACATTCGGCCACGGTTGTGCAGGCCCAGCAGGTGCGTGAGCGCCTGCGCCAGCGCCTGGCCGAACTGACCGAGCGTGAGCGCGCGGTCATGCAGCTGGTGATCGAAGGCCTGCCCAACAAGCGCATCGCCGACCAGCTCGACATCAGCGTGCGTACGGTGGAAGTGCACCGCGCGCGCGTGTTCGACAAGATGGAAGTCAAGTCGGCTGTCGAGCTGGCCAACCTGCTGCGTGAAGTCTGATCCGGCGCCTAGCCGCGATCGTCCGAATCCGAGGGCCGCGTCGTCTGCTCGGACGTGCCATCGTCCAGCTCACCCTTGCGGCGACCCGAGAACATCGTCCACCACACGATGAGCACCAGCAGCAGCAGCGCCCCCAGCGCTTCGAGGAAAATCAACCACATGAAACGACTCCAACGACCACTTCTTGCTTTCAGTCTCGTCATTGTAGGAACGCTGGCTGGCTGCGGCAGCGTACCTCCGTCAGAATCCGTACCGGTCACGGGTGGTTCCACGATTGCCATCGAGCAGACGGACGGCGTGTCTGTTCCTGGTTCCGCCGCAGCCTTCCCGAGCACACCTGGGAGCAGCACCGTGCTGCAGCAGGCGCGCAGCCGCTGGACCCCGGTGGCCTGGGCCGAGTTGCCCGGCCTGGGCACCGACCCGCTGGGCGAGGCCTGGGGGGCCTGGCTGCGCAGCTGCGAGCGCCCCGGCCCGACCTTTGCCGCCTTGTGTGCCGATGTGCGTCGCTTGAACCAAGGCACCGACGAGCAGCGCCGCAGCTGGATGCTGGAACGTCTGCAGCCTTACCGCGTGGAGACCCACCAGAGCGAGCCGGTGGGCCTGCTCACCGGCTACTACGAGCCCGTGGTGGAGGCCTCGCGCCTGCCCGATGCGCGCTACAACGTGCCGCTGTACCGCCCGCCGGCCCTGCTGCACCAGCGCAAGCCCTGGTACAGCCGCCAGGAGATGGACACCCTGCCCGAAGCCCAGGCCGCGCTCAAGGGCCGCGAGATCGCTTGGCTGGCCGACCCGGTGGCTGCGCTCAATCTGCAGATCCAGGGCTCGGGTCGACTGCTGATCACCGAACCGGATGGCCGCCAGCGCATGGTGCGCGTCGGCTACGCCGGCACCAATGACCAGCCCTACCGCAGCGTCGGCGGCTGGCTGCAGCAGCGGCGCGAGATCCGCGACGCCTCGTGGCCCTCGATCCGCCAGTGGGTGGCGCAGAACCCGGGCCGGGTACAGGAGATGCTCTGGGCCAACCCGCGCGTGACCTTTTTCCAGGAACAGCCGCTGCCCGAGAGCGAGGCCGCCGTGGGGCCGCGCGGCGCCCAGGGCGTGCCGCTGACGGCGGGCCGCTCCATCGCGGTCGATCCGGGCAGCATTCCCTATGGCACGCCGGTGTGGCTGGCCTCGGCCGGCCCGCAACTGCAGCTGCAGCGTCTGGTGCTGGCCCAGGACACGGGCAGCGCCATCGTGGGCGCAGTGCGTGCCGATTACTTTGTGGGCACGGGTCCTGAGGCCTCGGCGATTGCCGGGCGGCTCAAGCAGCCTTTGCGCCTGTGGGTGCTCTGGCCTCGGTGATCACCGAACGCTGACGCGCACCTGCACGCGCAGCGACTGGCTGCTGCTGCGCGTGTCGCGCCCGGCGCCGCCCAGGCCGGCGGCACTTTGGCGCTGGTCCTGCACGTCCTCGCTGTCGGCGATCGTGGTCCATTCGTCGAGCGGCAGCAGCAGCGTGGTGGAGGTGCTGGCTTGCGGGCCCAGGGGCTGGCGGCCCTGGGTGGCGACCAGTTCCAGGTAGACCGTGTCGCCGCCTTCCCAGACCGGCGTGGCCGTGAAGCCGGTGCCGGCCTGGACCCAGACCGTGCCCGGCAGGCTGCGGCGGATGCCGTTCTGCACGATGAACTGCCGCAGGCGCAGCGGCACGGCTTGGCCTAAGCTGATGGCGGTGGGGCGACCATTGAGCACCAGTACCTGCTGCTGGGCGCTGCCGCTGCGGCTGCTCTCGCGGCGGCGGGCTTCGATGGCCACATCCACCTCGCTGCGCCCGGGCTGCACCCGCGCGTTCACGTCGGCGGCCACGCGTTCGCCGCTGCTGCTGCGGCCGTCGTCCTGGCGCACCTCGATCAGCAGATTGCGCAGGGGCAGCGGGGTGGGCGTCACCACGGTCTGGGCCGAGAGCAGCATCGGCCAGGCCAGCAGCAGGAGGGGATAGAGACGGCGGTGTTTCATTGGGTGCTCCGGCGGGGGCGTTTGGGGGCGGGCGGCGGCGCGGGCCGCGGCGCCTGCAGATGCCCCAGGGGCAGTGTAGGGCTGGCCTTGACCTCGCCGAGGGAAAAACTGGTGTGCAGATCCTTGACGTTGGGCAGGTTGATCAGGCGTTGCAGGGCGAAGCTCGAAAAACTGTCCAGGTCCTGCGCCACCACCTGCAGCTCGAAGGTGCCTGTGCCGCTGATGTAGTGGCAGGCGACGACCTCGGGCAGGGCGCGCACGGCTTCTTCCAGCACGCGCGTGGCGTCCCCCGTGTTGCGCTCCGCGTCCAGGCGAACGAAGGCCAGCACACCCAGGCCGATCTTGTGGCGGTCGATCTCGGCGTGGTAACCCTTGATGTAGCCCGCGGTCTCCAGCGCGCGCACGCGGCGCCAGCAGGGCGCGGGCGAGAGGCCCACGCGCGAGGCCAGCTCGGCATTGGTGAGGCGCGCGTCGGCCTGCAGTTCTTGCAGGATGGCGAGGTCGAATTTGTCGATTGTTTCCATTCGGGCAATTTTGCAGCAACATCCTTTCAAAAACTACCGTAAATCAGGCAAAGAAAGCAAAGACTTATCAGGCCATGCGGCCTACACTGCCCACGAGCCATTTTTGATACAAAACAAGGCCACGCGCCTGGAGACAAGCCCGCATGAACGCTCCCCTGCCCGAATCCGTCCGCCAGGCGCTGGAAACCGTCACCCTGGACGACAAATACAGCCTGGACCACGGCCGTGCCTTCATGAGCGGGGTGCAGGCCCTGGTCAAGCTGCCCATGCTGCAGCGCCTGCGCGATCAGATGGCGGGCAAGAACACGGCCGGCTTCATCAGCGGCTACCGTGGCTCGCCCCTGGGCAGCTACGACCAGGCCCTGTGGAACGCCAAGAAGTACCTGAAGGCGCAGAACATCGTGTTCCAGCCCGGTGTCAACGAGGAGCTGGCGGCCACCGCACTCTGGGGCACGCAGCAGCTGGGCTTTGCGCCGCCCGGCACGAACCGCTTCGATGGTGTCTTCGGCATCTGGTACGGCAAGGGCCCGGGCGTGGACCGTTGTTCCGATGTCTTCAAGCACGCCAATATGGCGGGCACCACAGCCTGGGGCGGCGTGATCGCCGTGGCCGGTGACGACCACGTCGCCAAGAGCTCGACGGCGGCGCACCAGAGCGACCACATCTTCAAGGCCTGCGGCCTGCCCGTGTTCTTCCCAGCCTCGGTGCAGGAGATCCTGGACCTCGGCATCCATGCCTTCGCCATGAGCCGCTATGCTGGCGTCTGGGCCGGCATGAAGACCATCCAGGAGATCGTCGAGTCCAGCGCCACGGCCCTGATCGACCCCGAGCGCGTGCAGATCGCCCTGCCCACGGACTTCGAGATGCCCCCGGGCGGCCTGCACATCCGCTGGCCCGACCATGCGCTGGAGCAGGAGGCGCGGCTCTTCCACCACAAGTGGTACGCGGCCCTGGCCTACATCCGCGCGAACAAGCTCAACCACAACGTCATCGCCACGCCGCACGATCGCTTCGGCCTCATCGCCAGCGGCAAGGCCTACAACGACACGCGCCAGGCCCTGCTGGACCTGGGGCTGGACGACGCCACCTGCCGCCGTCTGGGCATCCGCCTGCACAAGGTGGCCGTGGTCTGGCCGCTGGAAGCGCAGACGGCACGTGACTTTGCCACCGGCCTGCAGGAGATCCTGGTGGTGGAGGAGAAACGCCAGCTCATCGAGTACCAGCTCAAGGAGGAACTCTATAACTGGCGCGACGATGTGCGCCCCAACATCCTGGGCAAGTTCAACGAGGGCGACAAGGCGGGTGGCGAGTGGTCACAGGCCAACCCCTCCAGCAATGAGCTGCTGCGCGCCAATGCCGACCTCGGCCCCGCCGTGATCGCGCGTGCCATTGCCGGTCGCCTGAAGAAAAATGGCCTGCTGCCGGCGGGCAGCGAAATCGCGGCACGCGTGGACGCGCAGCTGGCCGTGCTCGACGCCAAGGAGCGCGCGATGCAGGCGCTGGTGCTGGGCGGCCCGGCGGCGGACCGCATGCCCTGGTTCTGCTCAGGCTGTCCGCACAACACCAGCACGCGTGTGCCCGAGGGCTCGCGCGCCCTGGCCGGCATCGGCTGCCACTTCATGGCCACCTGGATGGACCGCAGCACCATCGGCTTCACGCAGATGGGTGGCGAGGGCGTGCCCTGGGTGGGCCAGCAGCCTTTCAGCAGCGAGCAGCATGTGTTCGCCAACCTGGGCGATGGCACCTATTTCCACAGCGGTCTCCTGGCCGTGCGCCAGGCCATCGCGGCGGGTGTGAACATCACCTACAAGCTGCTCTACAACGACGCCGTGGCCATGACGGGTGGGCAGCCGGTGGGGGAACGCCCCGAGGGACACTCGGTGATCCAGATCGCGCAGAGCATGAGGGCCGAGGGTGCACAGAAGATCACCATCGTCACCGACGAGCCCGAGAAGTACGAGGGCGTGCAGGGCCTGCCGGCGGGCATCGCCATCGAACATCGCGACGAGCTCGATCGCATCCAGCGCGAGTTCCGCGAGCTCAAAGGCTGCACCGTCATCATCTACGACCAGACCTGCGCCACCGAAAAGCGCCGCCGCCGCAAGCGCGGCACCCTGGTGACACCGGCCAAGCGCGTGATCATCAACGAGCTGGTCTGCGAAGGCTGCGGTGACTGCGGCGCGCAGAGCAACTGCCTCTCGGTCGAGCCGCTGGAGACCGAGTTCGGGCGCAAACGCACGATCAACCAGAGCAGCTGCAACCAGGATTTCTCCTGCCTCAAGGGCTTCTGCCCGAGCTTCGTCACCGTCGAGGGCGGACAACTCAAAAAGAAGGCCAAGGGTCAGGCGACCTCCCCCTACGCCCTGGGCGAACTGCCCGAGCCCATCTTGCCGCCGCTGGGCACCGGCGGCGCCTACGGCATCGTGGTCGCGGGTGTCGGTGGCACGGGCGTCATCACCATCGGCCAGCTGCTGGGCATGGCCGCGCACATCGAAGGCAAGGGCATCGTGACGCAGGACGCGGCGGGCCTGGCGCAAAAGGGCGGTGCGACCTGGAGCCATGTGCTGATTGCCGCGTCGCAGGAAGGCATCAGCACCACCCGCGTGGGCATGGCGGCGGCCGACCTGATCCTGGGCTGCGACCCCATCGTCGCCGCCGGCAAGGAGACGGTGCTGCGCATGCGCACGGGCCGCACGCGCGTGGCGCTCAATGGCCATAGCGCGCCGACCGCGGCCTTCGTCAAGAACGCCGATTGGCAGAACCCGGCCCAGCGCTGCGCGGCCGAGATCGCCCAGGCCGTGGGTGAGCGGGCTCTGGGTGCCTTCGATGCCGATGCCGTGGCGACCCGCCTCATGGGCGACGCGATCTACGTCAACCCCATGATCCTCGGCTATGCCTGGCAGAAGGGCTGGATTCCGCTGGGCCGCGAGGCCTTGCAACGCGCCATGGAACTCAACGGTGTGGCGGTCGAAGCCAATCTGGCCGCCTTCGCCTGGGGCCGCCAGGCGGCCCAGGACTGGGCGCGCGTGCAGGCCTTGCTCACGCCCGTGCAGGCGATCCAGATCCAGCCGCGGGACACCCTGGACAGCCTGGTGGCGCGCCGCGTCGAGTTCTTGACGGCTTACCAGAACGCGGCCTATGCCGAGTCTTATCGCGCCTTTGTCCAGCAGGTGCAGGCCGCCGAAGCGCCGCTGGGCAAGTCGGCGCTGAGCGAGGCCGTGGCGCGCTACCTCTTCAAGCTCATGGCCTACAAGGATGAGTACGAGGTGGCCCGTCTGCACAGCGATGCGGCTTTCGGCCAGCGCATCGCGGCTATGTTCGAGGGTGAGTACAAGCTCCGCTACCACCTGGCCCCGCCGCTGCTGGCGAAGAAGAACGCTCAAGGCGAGTTGCTGAAGCGTTCCTATGGGCCGCTGATGGGCCAGGCTTTCCGCCTGCTGGCCCGTTTGAAAGGCCTGCGCGGCACGGTGCTGGATCCCTTTGGCTACACGGCCGAGCGCCGTGAGGAGCGTGCCTTGATCGCTGACTACCAGGCCTGTATCCAGGAGTTGCTGGCCGGGCTGAACGCCGCCAACCATGGGGCCGCCGTCGAGATCGCGCGCCTGCCCGAGCAGATCCGGGGCTATGGGCACGTCAAGGCGCGGCATCTGGCGGCCGTGCGGGTGCTTTGGGCCGAGAAAATGGCGGGCTGGCGTCGCCAGGGCGGCTGATTCCACAGGGTGTCGGGGGGTCCCGAGGCCCCCGTACAATGAGCGGCTCACCTGCGCGGGAGCCCGGACGGGCCTGCGGCAGGATTCATCCAACCCAGAAAACCCGTGGAGTCGATCGTGTTTATTTCTTCCGCCTTTGCCCAGACCGCACCCGCCGCCGCGCCCAGCATGCAGGACTCCCTGCTGAGCATGCTGCCCATCGTGCTGATGTTCGTGGTGCTGTACTTCATCATGATCCGCCCCCAGATGAAGAAGCAGAAGGAGCACCGCGCCATGGTCGAGGCCCTGGCCAAGGGCGACGAGGTTGTGACCGCCGGCGGCATCCTGGGCCGCGTCAGCTCCCTGGGCGACAACTTCATCAGCGTCGAGCTGGCCTCGGGCGTCGAGGTGCAGCTGCAGCGCCAGGCGGTGGTGCAGGTGCTGCCCAAGGGCACGATGAAGTGAGTTTGCGGGTCGGGCGCTGGGCGTTCAGCGTTCAGCGCAGACATTCCCGGCACTCTCGGCCAACGCTCAACGCACAAACTTCATGAACCGTTATCCCCTGTGGAAGTACGTGATCATCCTGATCGCGTTGCTGGTGGGTGCCGTCTACACGGCGCCCAATTTTTTTGGTGAAGCCCCGGCGGTGCAGGTGTCGCCGGCCAAGGCTGTGCTCAAGGTCGACGCCGGGACCCAGGTCCGCGTTGAGGCTGCCTTGCGGGAGGCCGGCATCGTGCCCGAGGCGATCAGCCTGGAGGCCGGCTCGCTGCGCGTGCGCTTTGACGACACCGATACCCAGCTCAAGGCCAAGGACGCCATCCAGCGTGCCCTGATCCGCGATGCGGCCGATCCCGAATACGTCGTCGCGCTCAATCTGCTGTCCCGCACCCCGGGCTGGCTGGCGGCCTTGCACGCCGCGCCCATGTACCTGGGCCTGGACCTGCGCGGCGGCGTGCACTTCATGCTGCAGGTCGACATGCAGGCCGCGCTGACCAAGAAGGCCGAGTCCCTGGCAGGTGATCTGCGCACCGTGTTGCGCGAGAAGAACGTGCGCCACGGCGGCATCAACCGCAACGGTCAGACCATCGAGCTGCGGCTGCGCGACGCGGCGACCGTCGACGCGGCCAAGCGGGTGCTGCTGGACCAGTTCGCCGATCTGCAGGCTGTCGAGGCCCAGGAGGGCGCGGACACCCGGCTGACCCTGAGCCTCAAGCCGCAGTCCGTGCGGCTGGTGCAGGAGCAGGCGCTCAAGCAGAACATCACCACGCTGCACAACCGGATCAACGAGCTGGGCGTGGCCGAGCCCGTGATCCAGCAGCAGGGCCTGGACCGCATCGTCGTGCAACTGCCCGGTGTGCAGGACACGGCCAAGGCCAAGGACATCCTGGGCCGTACCGCCACGCTGGAACTGCGCATGGTCGATGAGAGCATCGAAGGGCGCAGCGCCGAGACCGGCGCCGGCCCCGTGCCCTTCGGGGCCGAGCGCTATCTGGACCGCAACGGCCAGGCGGTGATTGTGAAGAAACAGGTGGTGCTGACCGGCGACAACCTGACCGATGCGCAGTCCGGTTTTGACAGCCAGACCCAGGAGCCCACGGTCAACCTGACCCTGGACGCCAAGGGCGCGCGCATTTTCAAGGACGTGACGCGTGAGAGCGTGGGCAAGCGCATGGCCATCATCCTGTTCGAAAAGGGCAAGGGCGAGGTCGTGACGGCGCCAGTGATCCGCAGCGAGATCGGTGGCGGACGGGTGCAGATTTCCGGCCGCATGACCACCACAGAAGCCGCCGATACCGCACTGCTGTTGCGCGCCGGTGCGCTGGCGGCCCCCATGGAAATCATCGAAGAGCGCACCATCGGCCCCAGCCTGGGCGCCGAGAACATCGACAAGGGCTTTGCCAGCGTGACCTGGGGATTTGTCGCCGTGGCGGTGTTCATGTGCATCTATTACATGCTGTTTGGCGTGATTTCCAGCGTGGCGCTGGCGGTCAACCTGCTGCTGCTGGTGGCCGTGCTGTCCATGCTGCAGGCCACGCTGACCTTGCCGGGCATGGCGGCCATGGCCCTGGTGCTGGGCATGGCCATCGACGCCAACGTGCTGATCAACGAGCGCGTCCGTGAGGAATTGCGCAATGGCGCCTCGCCGCAGGCGGCCATTCACACCGGTTACGACCGTGCCTGGGCGACGATTCTGGATTCCAACGTCACCACCCTGATCGCCGGCCTGGCCCTGTTGGCCTTCGGTTCCGGCCCGGTGCGCGGCTTTGCCGTGGTGCACTGTCTCGGGATTCTGACGAGCATCTTTTCGGCGGTGTTCTTCTCCCGCGGATTGGTCAATTTGTGGTACGGTAGCCGTAAAAAGCTCAAGACCGTGTCCATCGGCACGATCTGGCGGCCTGACGGGCAGGCCTCGGCCAAGGTGGATTGAGGGCGGAACAAGATGGAATTCTTAGCTCCGGCATCACATGCGCAAGCGCATATGAGCCTTTACAGAAAACTCCAGGGAGTCCGATAAATGGAGTTTTTCAAGATCAAGCGCGACATTCCGTTCATGCGGCATGCGCTGATACTCAATCTCATCTCGATCGCCACGTTTCTGGCCGCCGTCTTCTTTCTGACCACGCGTGGTCTGCATCTGTCGGTGGAGTTCACCGGCGGCACGCTGATCGAGGTCAGCTACGCGCAGCCGGCTGATCTGGAAGCCGTGCGCGGCGGCATCGCCAAACTGGGCTATTCCGATGTGCAGGTGCAGAACTTCGGGACCTCACGCGATGTGCTGATCCGCATGCCGGCTGCCAAGGGCGTGAGTTCTGGCCAGCAGAGTGAGCAGGTCATGGCTGCCTTGCAGGCCCAGGACAGCAGCGCCACGTTGCGGCGCAGCGAGTTCGTGGGACCCCAGGTGGGCGACGAACTGGCGCTCGACGGACTCATGGCCCTGGCATTCGTGGTGGGCGGCATCATGATCTACCTGGCCCTGCGTTTCGAGTGGAAGTTCGCTGTTGCGGCCATCATTGCCAACCTGCATGACGTGATCATCATCCTGGGCTTCTTTGCCTTCTTCCAGTGGGAGTTCTCCCTGCCGGTGCTGGCCGCGGTGCTGGCGGTGCTCGGCTACTCGGTCAACGAGTCGGTGGTGATCTTCGACCGCATCCGCGAGAACTTCCGCCGCCTGCGCAAGCTGAACACGGTTGAGATCATCGACAACGCCATCACGTCGACGATCAGCCGGACCATCATCACGCACGGCTCGACCCAGATCATGGTGCTGTCCATGCTGCTGTTCGGCGGTCCCACGCTGCATTACTTTGCGCTGGCCCTGACCATCGGCATCTGCTTCGGCATCTACTCCTCGGTCTTCGTGGCGGCCGCCATCGCGATGTGGCTGGGCGTCAAGCGCGAGGATCTGATCAAGCCGGGCTCTCCCGGCAAGCGTGACGTGGATCCCGGTGACCCCAATGCGGGAGCCGTGGTCTGAACTGAGGCAAACATTCCATGGCTACCCCGCTCTCCTACATGCAGCGCATGCAGCTGGCCCAGAAGACGCGTGAGCGTTTTCTGGCGGATGCGCAGAAGCTCCTGGTGGAGCTCGGGGGCTTGGTCCAGGACCGTCTGACCGCGCTGCTCAACGAGCGGGGTACCACGCGCGACATGCAGAACCGGCGCGATGCCTGGATGCTGTTCCAGAAGCAGCGTGGCGCCTGGATCGACGGCACCATGACCGTCTGGCAGGAGGCGCTCAAGTCCCCGGCCGGCAAGAAGCTCGAGAAGAAGAAAGACGAACTGTCCCTGGAGGGCGACGGCGGGCTGTCGCTGGTGGGGACCGATGCGGTCGAGAACAAGATCCTGGCGTCGCGCCTGGTGCTGGCCGTGGTCGAAAAGGTCGGTTCCGAGCTGGACGACTTGCGCGTGCGCATCAAGACCCTCGAAAACCGCGACGACCTTGAGGGCCACGATCTGTTGCGCCCGGAGGTGCTGATCCTGCTCATGGTCGAGCAGTGGACCACCTGCGGCATGCCGCGCGAGTCCTGGCCCATGGTGGCAGAGGTGGTGCAGAAGCACCTGATCGAGAAGCTCAAGGTGGCCTATGCCAACGGCAACGAGTTCTTGATTCAGCAGGGCGTGATGCCCACCATCGATCTCAAGGACCGGGTCAAGCGTGGTGCGGTCGGCCGCCGGCCGCCACCGCCCCCCGGTGCGCCGCCCCAGGATCCCATGGCCGGTGGCGATTCCCAGCTGCAGGGCGACCCCGGCAGCGGGGGCTGGGCTTCGGGTCCGGCGCCCGCCTATGGCCCGGCAGGCGCTCAGGCCTATCCGCAGTCCTATCCCAGTCAGGCCTATGGCGCCGGTCAGGCCGTGGTGTCGGCCCCGGCGCCGCTGGGCGCTGGCCAGATGCCCATGGCCCGCGGCCCGGCTGGCGGTGGGGCGTCCATGCCGCCGCCGCAGCCGGCCTATCCGGGCCAGCCGTCTGCCCCGGCCGGCATGCCAGCGGGCCGCGGCAGTGGTGGCCAGCTGTTTGGTGGCCGCCTGGGTTGGGATGACGGGGGCGCCGTTGCGCCGCCTTCCAGGCCCGGGCGCATGCCTGGAGTCGGGGCGGGGGGCACCAGCTCCATGCCGGCCGCGCTGGGCCAGACGCCGGCCCAGATGCACCAGGCCATGGCCCAGGGGGCTCCGTCACAGTACGGCGGGACTCACGAGGAAACCCGTCTGCTGACACAGACCACGCCGCTGGCGCGCACGCGCAGCCGGGCGCAGGGCATGTTTGGTCAGCTCAAGCGCCTGCTGGTCGGTGTGGGGGCGGGAGATTTCAGCGCCACCTCAGCCCAGCCGCCGTCGCCGGCCCTGGCCGCAGCGATTGCTGAGCGTCCGCAATACGCAGGCGGGAGTGCTGGCGGTGGAACGGGCACGGTCTATGAAGATTTCAGCCCGGCGGGTGTGGTCAAGGTGGCGGAGAAGCTGCGCGAGAAGACCGACGAGCTCAAGAAGAAGGCTGAGACCAAGAGCGAGAAAGCCATCATCGAGATGGTGGCCCTGATGTTCCAGGCCATCCTGGCCGAGGAGCGCATCCCGACGACGATCCGGGTCTGGTTTGCGCGCCTGCAGATGCCGGTGTTGCGTGTCGCCCTGGGGGATCCCGAGTTCTTCGGCTCCATCAACCATCCCGCGCGTCAGCTCATCGACCGCATGGGCTCGTGCGTGCTGGGCTTCGATGCCACGGGCATCTCGGGCAGCGCGCTGGAAGCCGAGATCAAGCGCATCGTGCAGGTGATCGAGCAGTACCCCGAGACCGGCAAGCGCGTCTTCCAGATCGTCTACGACGAATTCCAGAAGTTTCTTTCCAAGTACCTGACCGGCAAGCAAACGACGCAGAAGGTCGTGAGCGTGGCGCAGCAGGTCGAGCAGAAGGAGACGCTGACCATCCAGTACACGATCGAGATGCGCAACCTGCTCAAGGACATCCCGGTGCGTGACGAGATCCGCACCTTCCTGTTCAAGGTCTGGGCCGAGGTGCTGGCGGTTTCGGCGGTACGCAAAGGCCCCAAGGACGCCGAGACCGTGGCGCTCAAGAAGGCGGCGGCCGACCTCGTGTGGTCGGCCAGCGCCAAGCCCAACCGCAATGATCGCGCCCGTGTGATCCAGGATCTGCCGCAACTGCTGCAGCGCCTGCGCTCAGGCATGAGCCTGCTGGGCACGTCCCCGACGGACCAGGATGCGCACATCAAGATCGTCAGCGACACCATGGCCGACGCCTTCATGTCCAAGACCCAGGCCATTCCGCAGGCCCAGATCGACGCCATGACACAGCGCCTGGCCAATCTGGAAGACTTCGTCAGCGAGGACGGTCTGGGCGATCTGCCGCTGGACGCCGAGAGCATCGAGATGATGCTGGGCATTGATGCCTCCACCATCGACGTGGTCACCAATGGCGGCTCCAAACCCACGCCAGCCATGGTCGCCTGGGCGCAGGAGCTGCAACCCGGCTCCTGGTTCACGCTGGACCACAACGGCAAGGTCAACCAGGTCCAGTTCGTCTGGCGCAGCGACCGCAAGCACCTCAACCTCTTTGCCTCCAGCGACGGCCACAGCTACCTGATCCAGGCCGGCCGTCTGGCCGCCTACCTGCAGGCTGGCCTGCTGCTGCCGCAGGAAGAGGAGACGCTGACCGTGCGCGCAACCCGCGAGGCGCTGACGCGGCTCGAAGCCAACCCGGAGCGCCTCGTCGCCTGAAGTGCAAAGGCCCCGCATGCGGGGCCTTGCTCATGGAGGGCGATTGGGCTCAGTGTGCCAGGCGCTCGGCGTGGTCGTCGTAGAGCTCGTCGAGGATCAGCGCATCCGGCTCTTCGCCAAAACTCCAGTACACCATGAGGATGATGATCTTCAGGTCGTCCAGGGCCATGGGCTCGCCGGGGATGGCCATGGCGCGGTCCAGCACCACCTCGCGCATGGGCGGCGGCAGCACGCCAGCCGATTCCAGGAAGCTGACGAAGCCCAGGCATTCAGCCCCCAGGTGGTTCTGTTCGGCCACCGAGTAGACACGCAGGCTGTCCGGCGACTGCACGCGGGGAAGATCGGTAGCGTGAGCTGTGTCGGGCTCGGCATCCAGCCAGAGCGTGCTCTGGGCCGCGAGGTTCAGGCCGTCGAGCCAGAGCAGGGCGTCGCGGATCTCGTCGGCGTCGAAGCCGATGGCGTTGAGCTTGCGTTCAAGTTGCGGGAGTTCGGGGCAGGCATCGCCGCGCCAGTAGTTTTCGTACACGTACACAAGCACTTCGAACATGGCTTCAATATAGCGCAGAACGCGC
Source organism: Hylemonella sp. (assembly GCF_027532185.1). GTDB lineage: Bacteria > Pseudomonadota > Gammaproteobacteria > Burkholderiales > Burkholderiaceae_C > Hylemonella. The sequence continues at coordinate 267,523 of NZ_JAPZSV010000005.1, forward strand.
GGGGCGCCAGCGGGAAATGGGTGGTGTTCAGGGCGCTGTTGCGCCCGGTGCACGTCGCGCCCTGCGTCAGCTGCGGACCAGGCGCTGCAGCAGTCCGCCGGGCAGACGGGCGACCAACCCTTCGAGTTCCAGGGCCATCAGGCGCGCCTGCAGGCGGGCGGTGTCCAGGCCCGTGCGGGCCTGCAAGGCGTCCAGGCTCACCGGATCCATGCCCAGGGCCTGCAGCACCTCATCCGGCTCCGGTGCGATGGGCGCTGATGCAGCGGGTGCTGCAGAGACGCCCGCGGCCCAGCCAGGCAGGTCTTCAAGCACGTCCTGTGCCGACTCGACCAGCTTGGCGCCCTGGCGTATCAGGGCATGGCAGCCGCGCGATTGCGTGGCGTGGATGGAGCCGGGAATGGCAAACACTTCCTTGCCCTGCTCGGCCGCCAGGCGTGCCGTGATCAGTGAACCTGATTGCAGGGCGGCCTCCACGACCAGCGTGGCATTCGAGAGCCCGGCGATCAGCCGGTTGCGCCGCGGGAAATTGGCCGGGAGCGGCGGCGTGCCCAGGGGGTATTCGCTGACGATCAGCCCATGCTCGCTGATGCGGTGCGCCAGCGCGTGATGGCTCTTGGGATAGACCCGATCCGCCCCGGTACCGACTACGGCCACCGTGGCCAGGCGTTCTGCGCCACGTGCGCCCGCCAGTGCGCCTTCATGAGCCGCGCCGTCGATGCCGAGCGCCAGGCCGGAGACGATGGTCAGGCCCTGCTCGGCCAGCGCCATGGCGAACTGGCGCGCGTTGAGTGCGCCCTGGGGCGTGGGGTTGCGGCTGCCGACGATGGCCAGACTGCGGCTGCTGTCCAGCGTCAGATCCAGCCGCCCGCTCAGGTAGAGCAGCAGCGGTGGGTCTTCGATGTTCAGCAAGGCCTGGGGGTAGGCCGCATCGCCCAGCGCCACCACGGCGCGTGTCGCTGGGTCGGCCTGCAGCCAGGCCCAGGTGCTGTCCAGCAGAGCGGCCCAGCCCTCTGGAATCTGCAGCAGGGCGTTGGCCTGGGCCGGGCTCAGGACAGCCTGTAGCGCCTGGGGTGTCTGGGTGTAGAGCCCCTCGGGCGGCCCGAAAGCCGCGAGCAGACGGCGTGCGCTGGTGTCACCAAGACCCGGGGTGAGCGTCAGGCGCAGCCAGGCGCCCAGTTCCTCGCGCTCCATGGTCTGTGGCGCGACGCGTGTGCAGGGCCTTACTGCGGCGTGGCCAGGCGGTCCCCAACCCGGACCGCATCCGTGATGTCCAGGATCAGGCCGTAGGACAGCTTCTCGTAGACGCGGAAGACCATGAGCAGACCATTGCGCTCATTGGGAAGCTTGATCAGCGGCCGTGTCGGATCGGTCGTGTCGGTGAGCTGCAGGCCGTCCTTGAGGATGGCCAGCACGTGGCCGCTCTGGATGCCATCGCGGCGTCCGCGGTTGAGCACCACCACCTGGTTCTGCGAAGCATTGACCACCGTGCTGTTGCCGTAGATTGAGACGATGCGGCCGGTGATGTTGCCCGCCGGCGCGCGCGGCACGAAGTTCAGAAACTCGCGCTCGGGCTCGGGGGCCATGCGGTCACCCACCAGCATCTCGCTCTTGGCGGCTGTGATGTCGATGGTGGCCGGCACCAGGGCGGTGTTGACCTTGCCGCCGGCGGAGGCGATCTCGGTGCTGCCCTCGCTGCGTGCGAGCACGGCCTTGCCCAGGAACTCGGCTTCGTAGCCCAGGATCTCCCCGGTCTCCGGGTCCTTCAGCGGCCTGGCCTCACGGAAGATGCGGTACTGCTTGAGCTTGGGCTGGTCGTCCAGCAGCGGGGCGCTGGCGGGGCCACGGGCATAGACGCGGTCGCCGCGGCCGATGATCACACGGTTCTCGCCAGCCGCGACGATGCGTGGCGCCATCCGCATCTCGCCCTCTTCAACGATCAGGGGTTCGGCCAGAAAGCCTTCGATGTCGCGGGTGCGCAGAGCGGTCAGCGGCGTCTTGTAGTCCTCGTAGCGGATGCTGGGCGACAGACGCACGGTCTCAATGCCGGCATCGCCATCGCGGCTGCTCGCCGTGCCGGCTGCCGTCGTGCCGCTGCTGCTCGCCGTTGCGGGCTCACCAGCGCCAGCGCCCGGGGGCGTGCTGCTGAGCAGGGCGCGGCCGTCGCGCTTGATCAGATAGAGCGCCTGGCCCGGGAAGATCAGGTGGGGATTGAGGATCTCCTCCATGTTCATGCCCCAGAGCTCGGGCCAGCGCCAGGGACTCTTGAGGTACATCCTGGAGATGCCCCAGAGCGTGTCGCCAGCTTTGACCACATAGCTGTCCGGCGCTTCGGGGGCCAGCTCGGACAGGGGGACGCCCGCCTGGGCCACCTTGTCGGCCGTGGACCGTTGCTCCTGCGAGATCGGCAGGTTGGGGAATTTCTGGCTCCAGACCGGCAGGCTCAGCAGGCCCAGGGCTGCGATCATGGAAACGCGGGCGCTGACCCCCATCCTGCTTGTCGTCATGTAATGCTGCTTCACGATGCCCCCGGCTGGTTCCGGGCGCGGGCAGACCGCCCGCCTCACCCGGAAAACTTAATAAATCACGCGCGATTTTGCGCCCAAGCCCTTGATTGGGCAATGTTTTCTGAACTTTGTTGCAAACTGGTCGGGCAAAAGTGGCGAAAATAGCGACACCCGAGAGCTTTTTTTATGGCACTGCTACCCATCCTCTGTTTTCCCGACGAGCGCCTGCACACGGTGGCCAAGCCTGTGCAGGCCGTGGACGCGCGCATCAAGCAGCTGATCGCCGACATGTTCGAGACCATGCACGACTCGCACGGCATCGGTCTGGCGGCGACCCAGGTCAATGTGCACGAGCGTCTGATCGTCATCGACGTGTCCGAGGGGCGTGATCAGCCTCTGGTGCTCATCAATCCCGAGATCGTCTGGGCCAGTCCCGAGACCAGGATCAACGACGAGGGTTGCCTGTCCGTGCCCGGCATCTACGACGGCGTCGAGCGTCATGAGCGCGTGCACGTGCGTGCGCTCGACGGCGAGGGCAAGGAGCAGTTGATCGAGGCCGAGGGCCTGCTGGCCATCTGCATCCAGCACGAGATGGACCATCTCATGGGCAAGGTCTTCGTCGAGTACCTCTCGCCGCTCAAGCGCAACCGCATCAAGACCAAGATGCTCAAGGCCCAACGCGAGGCGCAGCGTTGAGAGTCGTCTTCGCCGGCACGCCCGAGTTCGCCCGGGTGGCGCTGGAGAGGCTGCACGCCGCCGGTTTCACCCTCCCCCTGGTCCTGACCCAGCCTGACCGGCCCGCCGGCCGTGGCATGAAGCTGCAGGCCTCGCCCGTCAAGCAGTTCGCGCTGGCGCACGGCATCGCCGTGGCGCAGCCGATGAGCCTGCGGCTCGACGGCAAATACCCGCAAGAGGCTGCCGCGGCGCGCTCGGCGATGGAAGCCGCGCAGCCCGACGTGATCGTGGTCGCTGCCTACGGACTGATCCTGCCGCCCTGGGTGCTGGCTCTGCCGCGCCTCGGTTGCCTCAACATCCACGCCTCGCTGCTGCCGCGCTGGCGCGGCGCCGCACCCATCCATCGCGCCATCGAGGCCGGCGATGCCGAGACTGGCGTGACCATCATGCAGATGGACGCCGGGCTGGACACGGGCGACATGCTGCTCGTCGAGCGCCTGCCCATTGCAGACAGCGACACGACAGGCAGCCTGCATGACAGGCTGGCCGTGCTCGGGGGGCGCCTCATCGTCGAGGCGCTGGAGATCGCCGCTTGCGGCGGGCTCACGCGCACGCCGCAACCCGCCGAGGGCGTGAGCTACGCGCACAAGATCGAGAAGGCCGAGGCACAGCTGGACTGGAGCCAGCCGGCGCAGACGGTCGCGCGCCGCATCCGCGCCTTCAACCCCAACCCCGGCGCTGCCACGCTGTGGCAGGGTGAGGCCCTCAAGATCTGGCAGGCGCGGGTTGACGCGGGCATGCAAGGCAGCGGCCACACGCCCGGCACCGTGCTGGCGGCCCAGGCCGATGGCATCCAGGTGCAGTGCGGGCAAGGGGTTGTTTGCGTGACAGAGTTGCAGCGTGCCGGCGGCAAGCGCCTGTCTGCGGCCGACTTCCTGCGCGGTCAGGCCCTGCCCGCAGGTACCGTGCTGGGCGTCTGAGTCATGCGCAAGCTGCAGCAGTTCCTTGACCATCCCGAGTTCCGCCAGGGCATGCGCGACATGAGCTCGGTGGCGCCAGGCCTGGCGGCCTGGGGCATGATGACCGGCGTGGCCATGATCAAGTCGGGCATGAGCCTGGTCGAGTCCCTCGCCATGACCTTGCTGGTCTACGCGGGCAGCTCGCAGCTGGCGGCCATTCCGCTGATCGCGGCCGGCGCGCCGGTGTTCGTGATCTGGGCCACGGGCTTTTGCGTGAACCTGCGTTTCGTGGTCTTCAGCGCCCACATGCGGCCTTATCTCATGCACCTGCCGCGGCGCTGGCGCCTGCTGGCGGGTTATCTCACGGCCGACATCAGCTATGTGATGTTCACCAAGCGCTTCCATCAGCCGCCTCAGACAGACCCGGAGCGCCGGGCCCAGCTGGCCTATCTCATGGGCGGTTGTGCCGTCAACTGGACCAGCTGGCAGACGGCCAGTCTGCTGGGCATTCTGCTGGCGCACTCCGTCCCCATGCACTGGGGCCTGGGCTTCGCGGGCATCCTGGCCCTGCTCGGCGTGGCCTGTTCGCTGGCGAGCAGCAAGTTGCGTGTGGTCTCGGCCGGCGTGGCCGGCGCCGCGGCCGTGGCGGTCTTCGCCCTGCCGTTCAAGCTCAACATTGTGGTGGCCATCGCCGCGGCTGTAGCCCTGTGCCTGCTGCTCGAAAAGACGCCGCCTTTCCGGCAGGAGGCCGCGCGATGAGTGAAACCGACCTCTGGACCCTGGGGGTCATCGTGGGTCTGGCCGCCGTGACGGTCATCACGCGCTCCTTCTTCTTCATCTCCAGCCAGCCCTGGAGCCTGCCGCACTGGGCGCAGCGTGGCCTGCAGTACGCGCCCATCGCCGCGCTCGCCGCGGTGATCGTGCCCGAGATCGTGATGAGCCAGGGGCAGTTGCTGCAGAGCTGGCAGGACGCGCGTCTCTTCGCCGTGGCGTGCGGTGCCGCCTGGTACTTCTGGCAGCGCCGCAGCAGCTGGGCCATGCTCGGCACCATTGTGGTCGGCATGGCGGTCTACCTGCCGCTGCGCCTGGGTCTGGGCTGGTAAGGCCCTCTAGAATCGGGGGCTGATGCATCCCGGCCCTGCGCCTGATGGATGCCCCGGTTTCCAACTTCCAGTCCCATCATGAACTTCCTCCGCTTCCAGACCCTGTGCGAACAGGGACAGGCCCAGAACCAGCGCGTCTTCATCCGCGCCGACCTCAACGTCCCGCAGGATGACCAGGGGGCCATCACCGAAGACACCCGTATCCGCGCCTCCATTCCCTGCATCGAGATGGCGCTCAAGGCCGGCGCGGCCGTGATGGTGACCTCTCACCTGGGCCGGCCCACCGAAGGTGAGATGAAGCCCGAGGACAGCCTGGCACCGGTCGCCAAGCGCCTGGGCGAGCTCATGGGGCGCGAGGTGCCGTTGGTGAGCAACTGGCTGGATGGCGTCCAGGTCCAGCCTGGCCAGCTGGTCATGCTCGAGAACGTGCGTGTCAACAAGGGTGAAAAGAAGAACAGCGAAGAGCTCAGCAGGAAGATGGCCGCGCTCTGCGACATCTTCGTACACGACGCCTTCGGCACCGCGCACCGGGCCGAGGCCTCGACCTACGGCATCGCGCAGTACGCCAAGGTCGCCTGCGCGGGCCCGCTGCTGGCCGCCGAGATGGACGCCATCTCCAAGGCGTTGCAGAACCCCAAGCGTCCCCTGGTGGCCATCGTCGGGGGCTCCAAGGTGTCCACCAAGCTGTCCATCCTCAAGACCCTGGCCTCGCGCGTGGACCAGCTCATCGTGGGTGGCGGCATCGCCAACACCTTCCTGCTGGCTGCGGGCAAGCGTATCGGTGACTCGCTGGCCGAGCCCGAGATGGTGCGCGAGGCGCAGCAGGTCATGGACATGATGAAGGAGCGCGGTGCTGAAGTGCCGCTGCCGGTGGACGTGGTGGTGGCCGACGAGCTGTCCTCGCTGGCCCGCGCCAACCTCGTGGCCGCGGACCAGGTCGGCCCGCATGACCGCATCCTGGACATCGGTCCCAAGAGCGCGGCCAAGCTGGCCGACATCGTGGCCCACGCCGGCACCATCGTCTGGAACGGTCCCGTGGGCGTGTTCGAATACGACCAGTTTGCCGGCGGCACCAAGATGCTGGCGGCGGCGATTGCCCACTCGGATGCCTTCTCCATTGCTGGCGGCGGCGACACCTTGGCGGCCATCGCCAAGTTCAACATCACGGACCAGGTGGGCTACATCTCGACCGGGGGCGGTGCCTTTCTGGAGGTGCTGGAAGGCAAGACCTTGCCGGCCTTCGAGATCCTGGCCCAACGCGCGGCCTGAGCGGCTCCCGCGTCCCGCTGCAACAACGGCCCCTCCGGGGCCGTTTGCATGTTGTCGCTCGGTTGTAACCAATTTCATGCCAGAATCGAAACTAAGTTACAAGGAGACGAAACCATGACGCGTCGTGCGACCAAGATAGTTGTGACCCTGGGCCCCGCTTCGAGCGACCCGGCCTTGCTCGAGCAGATGATCCGCTCGGGGGTCAATGTGGTGCGGCTGAACTTCAGCCACGGCAAGGCCCAGGACCACATTGACCGTGCGCGCCTGGTGCGTGAGGCCGCCGCCCGTGCCGGGCGTGAAGTGGCCATCATGGCCGACCTGCAGGGCCCCAAGATCCGCGTCGGCAAGTTCGCCGAGAACAAGGTGCAGCTCAAGAACGGGCAGAAGTTCGTGCTCGACGCGACGCGCACCGAGCTGGGCGATGCGAACGCTGTGGGCTTGGACTACAAGGAACTGCCGCAGGACGTGAAGGTCGGCGATGTGCTGTTGCTGGCCGACGGCCTCATCGTCATGGAGGTCGAGGCCGTTAAGGGTCAGGCTGTCCACTGCAAGGTGATCCAGGGCGGCGAGCTGTCCAACAACAAGGGCATCAACAAGAAGGGCGGCGGCCTCACCGCGCCGGCGCTCACGGCCAAGGACATGGAGGACATCAAGACCGCCATGAGTTTCCAGGCCGACTACGTGGCGGTGAGCTTCCCGCAGAACGCCACCGACATGGAGATGGCGCGCCAGCTCTGCAATGTGGCGGCGGCCGAGTACAACCACAAGCCGCACCTGATCGCCAAGATCGAGCGTGCGGAGGCCATCCCCAAGCTGGAGGAGATCCTGCGCGCCAGCGACAGCATCATGGTCGCGCGCGGCGATCTGGCCATCGAAGTCGGCAACGCCGCCGTGCCGGCGCTGCAGAAGCGCATGATCAAGATGGCGCACGAGATGGACAAGACCGTGATCACGGCCACCCACATGATGGAGTCCATGATCAACAATCCCATGCCCACGCGTGCCGAGGTCAGCGACGTGGCCAACGCGGTGCTCGACGGCTCGGACGCTGTGATGACCTCGGCCGAGACCGCGGCCGGCAAGTTCCCGCTCGAGACCGTGGTGGAGATGGCCAGCATCTGTCTGGCCGCCGAGTCGGCCGAAGAGGTCAAGCTCGATGCCGATTTCTCGGGCAAGACCTTCGACCGCATCGACCAGTCCATCGCCATGGGTGCCCTGTTCACGGCCTACCATCTGGGCGCCAAGGCCATCGTGGCGCTGACCGACTCCGGCTCCACCGCGCTCTGGATGAGCCGCCACCGCATCCACATCCCGATCTATGCGCTCACGCCCAAGGTGTCCACCCAGCGCAAGATGACCCTGTACCGCAACGTCAGCCCCCTGCTCATGGACACCAGCGCCGACCGCGACACCGCGCTGGAACAGGCCGAGAAGCATCTGAAGGCGCGCGGCATCGTGCAAAGCGGCGACATCTACGTGATCACCTGCGGCGAGCCCATGGGGGCGCCCGGCGGCACGAACATGCTCAAGATCTGCCGCGTGGCCTGAGGTCGCGCGGCCCGTGCTGCGTGCGGGTCGCAGGTGCCTGAATCCAGAGGCACAGCCGGTGCGTATCCCCGAGATGCGAGATCTCCCCATCCCCCTCTCCCTGAGGCGGTGCCTGCGTGCCCTGACGTTACTGCCCTTCCTGCTGCTCGGCGGCTGCTCCACGACCGCCCTGCTGGACCGGCTGGTGCCCGAGGACAGCTACGTCGCACGGCCCTCGGCCGCTTATGGCAGCGACCCGCGCCAGCAGCTCGACATCTACCTGCCCCTGGCCTCCGCCGACTCTGGCGCCAGGCCGCTGGTGGTGTTCTTCTACGGCGGCAGCTGGAGCAGCGGCGAGCGCAGTCGTTACCGTTTTGTCGGCGAGGCGCTGGCCTCGCGCGGCGTGGTCACCTTGGTGGCGGACTATCGCCTGAGCCCCCAGGTGCGCTACCCGGCCTTCCTGCAGGACTCGGCCGCCGCGGTGCGCTGGGCCTACGACAACGCCGCCGAGCTCGGGGCGGACCCGCGACGCATCTATCTCATGGGCCACAGCGCGGGCGGCTACAACGCCGCCATGCTGGCGCTGGACCCGCGCTGGCTGGGGCAGGTGGGCCTGCAGCCGCAGCAGCTGGCGGGCTGGATCGGCATCGCAGGCCCCTATGACTTTTTGCCCATCAGCGCGCGTGCGGTGCAACGTGCCTTTGACTGGCCGGCCACCCCGGCCGACTCGCAGCCCCTGGTGCATGCCAGTGCCGCCGCCCCGCGTACCCTGCTGATCGCCGCGCGCAGCGACACGCTGGTCAACCCGCAGCGCAACACCCTGGCGCTGGACCAACGCTTGCGCCAGGCCGGCGTCGAGATCCAGACCCATGTGCTGGACCGGGTGAACCACGCCACCGTGCTGGGCGCGCTGGCGAGTCCGCTCAACTTCCTGGCGCCGGTCGCCACCCTGGTGACGGACTTTGTACGGGCGCCGCCGGCGGCCCGGCCGCTGGCTTTGGGAGCCAAGTAAAATCGGCAGTTACCAACCGATTACCACTTACTCTGCAAGGACACACCATGGCACTCGTTTCCATGCGCGAGCTGCTGGACCACGCTGCCGCCAACGGCTACGGCATTCCGGCCTTCAACGTCAACAACCTGGAGCAGGTTCAGGCCGTGATGGCTGCGGCCGACGAAGTCGGCGCGCCGGTCATCCTGCAGGCCAGCGCGGGCGCCCGCAAGTACGCGGGTGAGCCTTTCATCAAGCACCTCATCCAGGCCGCGGTCGAGGCCTATCCCCACATCCCCCTGGTCATGCACCAGGACCATGGCACCAGCCCCAAGGTCTGTGAGGGTGCGATCGGTCTGGGCTTCGGCTCGGTCATGATGGACGGCTCGCTGCGCGAAGACGGCAAGACCCCCGCCGACTTTGACTACAACGTGAACGTCACGCGCACCGTGGTCGAGATGGCGCACAAGGTGGGCGTGACCGTCGAGGGCGAGCTCGGCTGCCTGGGCAACCTCGAGACCGGGGACGCCGGCGAGGAAGACGGCATCGGCGCCGAAGGCAAGCTGGACCACAGCCAGATGCTGACCGATCCCGAGGAGGCCGCGCAGTTCGTCAAGGCCACCCAGCTCGACGCCCTGGCCATCGCCATCGGCACCAGCCACGGCGCCTACAAGTTCAGCCGTCCGCCCACCGGCGACATCCTGGCCATCAGCCGCGTGAAGGAAATCCACAAGCGCATCCCCAACACCCACCTCGTCATGCACGGTTCGTCCTCCGTGCCGCAGGAGCTGCTGGCCATCATCAACCAGTACGGCGGCAAGATGAAGGAAACCTACGGCGTGCCCGTCAAGGAAATCCAGGAAGCCATCAAGCACGGCGTGCGCAAGATCAACATCGACACCGACATCCGCCTGGCGATGACCGGCGCGGTTCGCAAGTTCCTGGCCGAGAACCCGGACAAGTTCGATGCCCGCGAATGGCTCAAGCCCGCGCGCGAGGCCGCCAAGCTGGTCTGCAAGGCCCGCTACCTGGAGTTCGGCTGCGAAGGTCAGGGTGCCAAGGTCAAGGGCGCCACGCTGCAGGTCATGGCCCAGCGCTACGCCAAGGGCGAGCTGGCCCAGGTGGTGAACTGAGCCCTCCGATCGCGAACTTGCGATAATCACGGGCCCGGCGCCAGGCGCGCCGGGCTTTTTCTTTTTGGCCTTTTGTTTTCAGAGCCGCCCATGACGAACGCCCTGCACACCTCCAGCATCACTTCCCTGCCTCTGCTTGCGCGCGGCAAGGTGCGCGACAACTACGCCGTGGGTGAGGAACGCATCCTCATGGTGGCTTCGGACCGCATCAGCGCCTTCGACGTCATCATGGGCGAGCCCATCCCCGGCAAGGGCGAGCTGCTCACCAAGATGGCCTTGTTCTGGTTCGACCAGCTCGGTCACATCTGCCCCAATCACCTCACGGGCGACAGCCCCGAGAGCGTGGTCCAGCCTCATGAAGTGGCCCAGGTGCGTGGGCGTGCCATGCTGGTCCAGCGCCTCAAGCCCATCCCCGTGGAAGCCGTGGTGCGCGGCTACCTGGCCGGCAGCGGCTGGGCCGAGTACCAGGCCAGCCAGTCGGTCTGCGGCGTGAAGCTCCCCGCGGGCCTGAAGAACGCCAGCAAGCTGCCCGAGCCCATCTACACGCCGGCCGCCAAGGCGGACGTGGGCGAGCACGACGAGAACATCACTTACGAAAAGACGGTGGAGATGATCGGCCCCGAGCTGGCCGCTCAGATCCGCGACATCTCCATCGCCCTCTACAAGGCGGCGAGCGAAATCGCGCTCAAGAAAGGCATCATCATCGCTGACACCAAGTTCGAGTTCGGCCTGAACAAGCAGGGCCAGCTGGTGCTCATGGACGAGGTTCTCACGCCCGACTCCTCGCGCTACTGGCCGGTGGAGGGCTACAAGGAAGGCGCCAACCCGCCGAGCTACGACAAGCAGTTCCTGCGCGACTGGCTGGAGCGGGCCCGGGTCGATGGCCAACCCTGGGCCAAGAAGCCGCCCGCGCCGGCCTTGCCTGCCGAGGTGATCGCGCAGACGGCGGCCAAGTACCAGGAGGCGCTTGCGCGCCTCACGGGCGCCTGAGCACCCCACCTTTGACCCCGGAGCACGCGTGACCATCGAAACGCAGGAAGACCTGGAAGGCTTGCGCCGCGTCGGGCGGGCGGTGGCTCTGGTCCGCGACGAGATGCTGGCCAGCGCCAGGCCCGGCATGACGACGCGCGAGCTCGATCGGATCGGTGAACGGCTGCTGGCGCGGCAGGGCGTGCGCTCCGCGCCGCGTCTGGTCTATGACTTTCCGGGCGCCACGTGCATCAGCGTCAACGAAGAGGCGGCACACGGTGTGCCCGGTGACCGTATGCTCCGCGCCGGTGACTTGCTGAACGTCGACGTGTCCGCCGAGCTCGGTGGCTATTTCGCAGACACGGGTGGCACGATCGTGATCCCGACCGGCTCTGCCCAGAAGACCCGGTTGTGTCACGCAACGCGTGAGGCTTTGTCGAACGCACTCCAGGTCGCAAGATCGGGGCGCCTCATCCGCGATGTGGGTGCGGCCATCGAACAGACGGCCCGGCGGTATGGATTCCGCGTGATTGAAAACCTTTGCGGCCACGGTGTAGGCCGCTCCTTACATGAGGAGCCCGGGTACATTCCCGGATACTTCGACCCCTCTGACACGCGGGTACTGCAGGAGGGCATGGTGATCGCCATCGAGCCTTTTCTGTCCACCAAGAGCCGAACGGTGACGGAGGCGGCCGACGGCTGGACTCTGGTGGGCGCTCCGGGCAATCTGTCGGCCCAGTTCGAGCACACGCTGGTCGTCACGCGCGGCGCGCCCATTGTGCTCACGGTGCATTAGAACGGCGTCCGAGAACGCCATTGCACGCGCTGCCTTAGGCCAAGTCGCGTGGCTCAGTTCAAGGCCATGCTGAGCTTGCGCCGATAGGCCGAAACGAGTGCCGCCTGCTCGTCCTGCTGCACCGTGGTCGGGCCGGCCAGTTCGATGCCGCCGGCGCTCTTGCCGCTGGCGTCGGGTGCAGCCGCCTTGGGCTTGGGTGGCGTGAGCAGCTCCAGGATGGCGATGAAGGTCTTGCGCGGGGCTTCCTCGTCCCACTTCTTGTCGCGCATGATGATCTCCAGCAGTTCGTCGAGCGCGGCGACCCATTCATTGGCGGCCATGAGCACGCGCGCCTTGGCAAAGCGGGCGGCGAAGTCGCGCTTGTTGGCGGCGATCGCCTCGTCGAACTTCTCCAGCGGCCACTGGCCCCGCGGGTCGTTGCCCACGAACTCCAGCGCGTTGAGCCACTGCTGCAGGGCTTCGAACTGCATCGGCACCGGGATGCGCGCCAGCGTGGGGGCCAGCAGCGCGGCGGCTTGGTCGAGGTCGCCGCTGCCGATGAGCAGCTTGATGTAGTCGTAGCGCAGCTCGTCGTTGGCCGGATCGGCCTGGAGCGCCTGCGCCATGCGCGCCAGGGCGCTGGCGATGTCGCCGGATTCCAGGTGTTCCTGCGCTTCCTCGGCGTCGCCCTGGGCCTGCAGCTGCTCCTCGCCCGGCAGGTGCTTGTCGAGGAACTCGCGCAGCTTGCCCTCCGGCAACGCGCCCATGAAGCCGTCCACGGGCTTGCCGCCCATCATGAGCACGCAGGTCGGGATGCTGCGGATGCCGAAGGCCGCGGCCAGCTCCTGCTGCTCGTCGGAGTTGATCTTGGCCAGCACGAAACGGCCCTCGTAGGCGGTCTCCAGCTTTTCGAGGATGGGCGTCAGCGACTTGCAGGGGCCGCACCAGGGCGCCCAGAAGTCGACCAGCACGGGCACGGACAGGGAGGCGTGGATGACTTCGGTCTCGAAGTTTTCGGTGGTGATGTCTAGCATTTGGGCCGATCCGGGGCGGGAAAGTAAAATTCGGGGATGAAAACACTCATCGGTGTCGTCATGGGCTCCAGCTCCGACTGGGACACCATGCAACAGGCAGTCCAGATTCTCCATCACTTTGGCATCGGCCACGAGGCCAAGGTCGTCTCGGCGCACCGCATGCCCGATGACATGTTCGCCTACGCCGAAGCTGCCGCCGGGCGCGGCCTCAAGGCCATCATCGCCGGCGCGGGTGGCGCGGCCCACCTGCCGGGCATGCTGGCGGCCAAGACCACGGTGCCCGTGCTGGGCGTGCCCGTGGCCAGCAAGCACCTGCAAGGCGTGGACTCTCTGCACAGCATCGTGCAGATGCCCAAGGGCATCCCCGTGGCAACCTTCGCCATCGGCCAGGCTGGCGCGGCCAATGCCGCGCTCTTCGCCGTGGCCATGCTGGCCAACGAAGACCCGGCCCTGCGGACCCGGCTGGACGCCTATCGCGCTGAGCAGACGGCCACCGCCCGCGGCATGAGCCTGCCTCCCGCGATATGAGCGGCGGCCCCATCCTTCCCGGCACCCTGGTCAACGGCCAGCCCGCCACCCTGGGTGTCATGGGCGGCGGCCAGCTCGGCCGCATGTTCGTGCACGCGGCTCAGCGCATGGGTTACTTCACGGCCGTGCTCGATCCGGACCCGTCCAGCCCGGCCGGGCTGGTGAGCCACCACCACATCCAGACCGCCTACCTCGACGAGCAGGGCCTGGCCCAGCTGATGCAGCGCAGCGCCGCCATCACCACCGAGTTCGAGAACGTGCCGGCACCGGCCCTGCTGACCCTAGGGGCCCATCGCCCGGTGGCACCCGCCGCTGGCGCCGTGGCCATCGCCCAGGACCGCGCGCAGGAGAAGGCGCACTTCACGCGCTGCGGCGTGCCCGTGGCGCCGCATGCGGTGATCGAGACCGCAGAACAGCTCGCCGCCGTGCCCGATGCCCTGCTGCCCGGCATCCTCAAGACTTCGCGGCTGGGTTATGACGGCAAGGGTCAGGTCCGCGTCCAGACCCGCGCCGAACTCGTCGCCGCCTGGGACGAACTCAAGCGCGTGTCCTGCGTGCTCGAGAAAATGTTGCCGCTGGCGGCCGAATGCTCGGTCATCGTCGCGCGCGGTGCCGACGGCCAGATGGTCAACTTCCCCGTGCAGCGCAATCTGCATCGCGCGGGTATCCTGGCGGTGACCGAGGTCTATGCCGGCAATATCGCGCCCGCGCTCGCCGAGCAGGCGATCCAGGCGACCCGGTCCGTGGCCGCGGGCCTGAACTACGTGGGCGTGCTCTGCGTCGAGTTCTTCGTGCTGCAGGACGGCTCGCTCGTGGTCAACGAGATGGCGCCGCGCCCGCACAACAGCGGCCACTACAGCATCGACGCCTGCGATCACTCGCAGTTCGACCTGCAGGTGCGCACTTTGGCCGGCCTGCCCCTGGTGCAGCCGCGCCTGCACAGCCCGAGCATCATGCTCAACCTGCTCGGCGACGTCTGGTCGGCGCACGGCGGCACGCCGCCCTGGGACCGTGTGCTGGCCTTGCCCGGCACGCACCTGCACCTCTACGGCAAGCTCGATGCCAAGCCCGGCCGCAAGATGGGCCACCTCAACATCACCGGCACATCGGTGGACGCGGTGCGCTCCACTGCACTTGCTGCGGCCAAGATCCTGGGCATCGAGCCCTTCTGACGGGAGTCGGCCCTGATGATCCTCGACGGACGCGATCCGGCTGCCGTGCAGCGCGCTGCCGAGGCCCTGCGTGCGGGCGAACTGCTGGGCCTGCCGACCGAAACGGTCTATGGCCTGGCAGCCGATGCCGACCAGGATGCTGCCGTCGCGCAGATCTTCGCCGCCAAGGGCCGGCCCAGCGACCATCCGCTGATCGTGCACGTGGCTGACGCGCAGGGCGTGGACCACTACGCACAGGCGGTGCCGGATTTCGCGCGCGCCCTGCTGCAGCGCTTCTGGCCGGGTCCGCTGACCTTGATTCTGCCGCGCCGTCCCTCGGTCGCGGCTGCCGCAGCCGGCGGGCAGGACTCCATCGGCCTGCGCTGCCCCGCCCATCCCGTCGCCCACGCCCTGCTGCTGGCCGCGCGTGAGCGCGGCGTGCACGGCCTGGCTGCACCCAGTGCCAACCAGTTTGGTCGTGTGAGTCCGACCACCCCGGCGCATGTGCAGGGCGAGTTTGGCGACGAACTGCTCATCCTCGACGGCGGGGCCTGCGAGGTCGGCATCGAATCGACCATCGTCGACTGCACGCGCGGTGCGCCTGTGCTGCTGCGGCCGGGTCGCATCACGCGCGAGCAGATCGAGCAGGTCTGCGGCCAGCGCCTGCGCGACAAGGACGAACTGGCCGCACCGGCCCCGCGCGCCTCGGGCACGCTGGAGGCGCATTACGCGCCCCGCGCCAAGGTGCGTCTGATGGAGGGCAAGGCGTTGCAGACGGCGCTGCAAGTGCTGGGCCGCGACTTCGATGGGGGCAAGGCCACCATCGCCGTCTATGCGCGCAGCATCCTGCATGTGCCCTCCGTCAATCTGCTGTATCGGCGCATGCCCGACGATGCGGCGGCCGCAGCCCAGCAGCTGTTTGCAGCGCTGCGCGATTTCGATGCCCAGGGCGTGCAGCTGATCTGGGTGGAGCAGCCACCGCAGACCACGGAGTGGGAGGGCGTGCGCGACCGCCTGCAGCGCGCCGCCGCGAGCTGAGACCTCAGCCCTGGCGGCTGTAGCGCAGCTTCATCACCAGTATCGCCAGGGCCAGCAGCAGCGTCAGCCCGTTGGCTGCAATCAGGGGCCAGGCCCCCAGCAGCACGCCATAGACCAGCCACAGCGCCACACCGGTGGTGAAGGTGGCGTACATGCCCAGCGAGATGCCGCTGACATCGCGCGTGCGGAAAGTGTGCAGGGCCTGGGGCAGGAAGCTCAGGGTGGTGAGGCCGGCGGCGAGGTAGCCGATGAGGTCGTTCATGGCGTGGGCAGGGTGTCAGCGGGTCTTGCGTGAGATTCTCTCGGCCCCCTGCCGGGCCGTCCATTCCACCAGGGCCTCCAGCGCCGGGCGTACCGCGTTGGCGTTCGGGTGGTTGACCACGGCGACAAGGACGTAGCGCCGGCCTTCGGCCGTGTGCACGATGCCGGCAATGGAGGCCACGTCGCGCAGGCTGCCGGTCTTGAGGTGGGCGCTGCCCTCGGCCCGCCAACGGCTGGGCCGTAGCGTGCCGTCCAGGCCGCTGATGGGCAGGGAACTCATGAGCTCGGGCATCAGCGGTGAAGCCCAGGCGTACTGCAGCAGGCGCGCCAGCGCGGCGGCGCTGATGCGGTCCTCGCGCGACAGGCCAGCGCCGTTGCTGATGAGCGGCTCGTCGCCGGCACCGAAACGCTCGCGCCACCAGGCGCGCAGCAGCTCGCGCGAGGCGGGTACGGTGCCCCGGCCCTGCTGCTGCAGGCTCAGGGTGAGGAAGAGCTGCTGCGTCATCACGTTGTTGCTGTACTTGTTGATGTCACGCACCAGCTCGGCCAGCGGCGGCGATTCGAGCGCGAAGGCCGGGCTCAAGCTCTCGGGTACCCGTCCCTCACGCACCCGTCCCTGCAGCTGGCCGCCGATGGCGCGCCACATGCCTTCGATGGCGCGCACCCCAAAGCCGGCCGGATCGGCCCAGGCCAGGGGCCAGACCTTCTCGCCGCAGGCCGCGGGGTAGCGACCCGCGAAGCGCGGGCGCTGCGGGTCGGAGAAATCGGCCCGCAGCGCGCTGCGGTAGTCATTGCACTCGCCCTCACGCAGCGGCACCTGCATGGGCCAGTCCACGCCCGCCAGCGGGGGCT
This sequence comes from Hylemonella sp., assembly GCF_027532185.1. GTDB lineage: Bacteria > Pseudomonadota > Gammaproteobacteria > Burkholderiales > Burkholderiaceae_C > Hylemonella. Next base: position 284,292 of record NZ_JAPZSV010000005.1, read on the forward strand.
CGACCTGCACGTGCGCGGCGTTCGCGCTGCGGTCCGCCACGAAGGTCATGAGCACGGACTTGAAGTTCAGCAGCAGGGCGTCGGGCGCTGCGTTGTAAGGGCGCAGCGGTTCGCCATCGAACTCGCCCGGGTCGACAGCCGGCACCTCGAAGGCGCTGCGGTCGAGCACGATATCGCCGGCAATGTTGCGGATGCCCAGGCCCTGCACGCGGCGCAGCAGCAGCCAGATGCGCTCGGCCACCAGCTTGGGGTCGCCCTGGCCCTGGATGTAGACGTTGCCGTAGAGCGTGCCCTCGCGCGCTGCGCCCTCGATGTAGACCGGGGTCTTCCAGGTCCAGGTCGGCCCCAGGGTTTCGAGCCCGGCCAGCGTGGTCACGAGCTTCATCACGGAGGCCGGGTTGACCGGCACGCTGGCGCGGTGGCGCAGCAGGGTGCGCTCGCTGCCGGCTTCTTCCACCACGATACTCACGGCCTCCGCCGGTACGCGGGCGCGCGCCAGCGCCTGGGCCACGGCGGGCGGCAGGGTGTCGCGGGCGCTGGCGGCCACGCCGGACAGCAGGAAGACGAGGAGCAGGACAGGACGCAGCGCAGGCATGCGGGCAAGTCTAACCCTGGCCACGGATAATGCAGCCATGCATTTCCTCAAGGGTCTGTCGCCGCGCAGCATCGGTATCGCGGCCGCCGTCATCACCGTCGGCATCTGGACCGCCTTCATCGTCATCGCGCGCGCCTCGGCCCAGGGCTCGCTCACGCCCTACGACATCGCCTTTGCGCGCATCGTCGGCGCCAGTGTCGTGCTGCTGCCCCTGGGCTGGTGGCTGGTGCGACGGGATCGCGCGCAGGGTGGCACGGTGCCCTCGTCCTTCTTCGGTCTCTCGCCGCTGGGCTTCAAGGTCACCGCGCTCTGCGGCCTCTTCGGTGGCTTCGGCTACGCGCTGCTGGCCTATGCCGGCTTCTTCTACGCGCCAGCGGCGCACGCCTCGGTGCTCATGCCGGGCAGCCTGCCGCTGTGGACCACCTTGCTGGCCCTGCTGGTGCTGGGCACGCGCATCACGCCGGCGCGCGTGGTCGGCCTGGTCTGCATCGTGGCCGGTGACCTGCTCGTGGGCGGCGCCAGCCTGCTGCAGGCCTTCGACGGCGGCGAGGTCTGGAAGGGTGACCTGCTCTTCATGTGCGCGGCCTTCAGCTGGGCCAGCTACAGCGTGCTGGCGCGCCGCCATGGGCTCGATGCCGTGCGTGCCACCACGGCCATCACGGTGTTCGCCCTGTTCAGCTATCTTCCTTTCTATGCGCTGTTGCTGGGTCTGGGTGTCATCCAGAGCCAGCTGGCGAACGCACCCTGGCCCGAGCTGCTGTTCCAGTTCGCGTTTCAGGGCCTGGGCTCGGTGGTGATCTCGGGCATGACCTTTGTGCGCATGATCGAGTACTTCGGCCCCGTGCGCTCCACCATGATCACGGCGCTCGTGCCCGGGCTCTCGGCACTCGGTGCCGTGGTCTTCCTCGGCGAACCGCTGTACTGGAATCTGCTGGCGGGTCTGGTGCTGGTGACGGTCGGCATCACCTTCGGCGTCAGGAAGACGGCATGAAGCTGCTGGCCTTCGACACCAGCACCGAGCTGATCTCCATCGCCGTCACGCGTGAGATCGAGGGCGTGGCCCGCGTCTGGCAGCACACGGGCGCCGGTGGCGCCCAAGCTTCGAGCGCGCTGATCCCGGCCATCGAGACCCTGATGGCCGAGGCCGATCTGAGTTTCGGGCAGCTCGACGCCATCGCCTACGGTCGCGGCCCGGGTTCCTTCACCGGCCTGCGCACGGCCTGCGCCGTGGCCCAGGGCCTGGGCTTTGGCGCGGGCGTGCCCTTGCTGCCTGTGGACACGTTGCTGGCCGTGGCCGAGGAGGCACGGGCGCAGCAGGCACCGCAGGCCAGCCGTCTGCGCGTGCTGGCCCTGCTCGATGCGCGGATGGACGAGCTCTACGCCGCGCCCTATGACTATGCCGACGGGCGCTGGCAGCAGGGTGCCGACGTCGGCCTGTGCAAGCCCGAACAGCTGCAGCTGCAGGACGGGGAGGCCCTGGCCGGCAATGTGTTTGCGGAATACGGCGAGCGCCTGCCGGTGCCGGCCGCGGTCCCGCGCTGGCAGGCCCTGCCCACCGCCGCGGCCATGCTGCGTCTGGCGCCGGCCTTGTTGGCAGCCGGCAACGCCGTGGCGGCGGAGCTGGCCCTGCCGTTGTACATCCGCGATAAAGTGGCCCTGACCACCGAAGAGCGTGCCGCTGCCAAGGCGGGCCGCTAGCCCGAAGACCTCTGATGAGCGCAGTCCTCAAACCCGTTGAAGCCCGGCTGGAGCCGCTGGATGCTGCGCGGCTGGAGCAGCTGCTGCAGATCGAGCAGCGCGCCTACCCCCATCCCTGGACGCGCGGCAATTTCCTCGACGCCCTCAAATCCGGCTACCACGCGCGTGCGCTGCTGGCCGGCGAGGAACTGCTGGGCTATTACGTGGCCATGCAGGGCGTGGACGAGGTGCATCTGCTCAACATCACGGTGTCGCCCGATTACCAGCAGCAGGGCTGGGGGCGCGTCATGCTCGATGCGCTGGCGCTCTGGGCCCGCGGCCTGGGCGCGCAATGGCTCTGGCTGGAGGTGCGGGTGAGCAACACGCGCGCCATGGCCATCTACGAGGCGCATGGTTACCGACGCGTGGGTCTGCGCAAGAACTACTACCCGGCCGGCTCAGGCCGGCGCGAGGACGCAGTGGTCATGAGCCTGCGTCTGTGAGAATCGCGCCATGAGTCTGCAACTCGATACGCGGCAACGCGCCATGCTGGAGGAGATGGGAGTGAGGGTCTGGGGACCTTTACTGCCATCCATGGGCGAATTGGACGACGTCCCCGCCAGCCCCCCTCGAGGGGGGGAGGCCGCCGTACCGGCGGCCGCTGTGGCCGTGGCGCGCCCGGCTACAGGTGTTGTGGCGCCCTTGCGTGCACCTGCTCCTGCCGTGGCGCGCGCGCCAGCGGGTGATATCGCGGGCATGGACTGGGACACGCTGGAGCAGGCGGTGGCTTCCTGCCAGGCCTGCGGACTGTGCAAGAGCCGCAAGAACACCGTGTTCGGCGTGGGTGGCCAGCGCGCGCGCTGGCTCATCGTGGGCGAGGCGCCGGGCGAGAACGAGGATCTGCAGGGCGAGCCTTTTGTGGGCCAGGCCGGGGTGCTGCTGGACAACATGCTCCAGGCCCTGGGCCTGAGCCGTGCCGGCGAGGGCGCACAGGCGGTCTACATCGCCAATGTGCTCAAGTGCCGGCCGCCGGGCAACCGCAACCCGCAGCCCGAAGAGGTGCTGCAGTGCGAGCCCTATCTGCGTCGCCAGGTGGCGCTGTTGCAACCGCAGGTCATCCTGGCGCTGGGCCGCTTTGCCGCGCAGTCCCTGCTGCAGCACAGCGTGGCGGACGTCGCGGCGCAGCCGCTGGGCCGCCTGCGCGGCCAGGTGCACCAGTACGAGGGCGTGCCCGTGGTCGTGAGCTACCACCCGGCCTACCTGCTGCGCACGCCGCAGGACAAGGCCAAGGCCTGGGCCGATCTGTGCCTGGCGCGCGGCCTGATGCAGGCGGCATCGGCCGCATGACCGATTTCACTATCCGGGAGTTTTCATGAAAACCTTTGCGCGCGCCTTGCTGATCCTGCTGGTCTTGCTGCTCCTCGTCGCGGTGGGCTGGACCTGGTTTGCGCTGAGCTGGAGCTACGCTGAGGGCGAACGTGCCGGCTATGTGCAGAAGCTGTCCAAGAAGGGCTGGCTGTGCAAGACCTGGGAGGGCGAGATCGCCATGGTCACCATGCCGGGCGCCATCCCCGAGAAGTTCGAGTTCACCGTGCGCGACCAGGCCGTGGTGCAGCAGATCAACGCGCTGGCCGGCCAGCGCGTGGTGCTGCACTACCGTCAGCACAAATTCATCCCCACCACCTGCTTCGGCGAAACCGAGTACTTCGTCAGCGGCGTTCGCGAGGTGCGCGAGGCGCCGCAGCCGTCTGCGGCCCCGCTGGCGCCACCCGTGCCGCAACAAGGCCAGCTCAGCGAACCGCGCTGAAGGCGTTTGCATCAGGGCAGCGGATGGCCCCAGCCGAGACGGCCCGCGTCTTTCTCGCCCTGCAGCCCCCGGCGGCCGTGCGGGCGGCGCTGGTGGGCCACGTCGCGGCCTGTCACTGGCCCGCGGACGCGGCCGTCTATGCGCCTGCCGACTGGCATCTGACCCTGCACTTCATCGGCGCCGTCCCACGCGAACGGCTGCCGGCCCTGTGCCCGGGGCTGGCGGTCGACCTCCAGCCCTTCACCCTGCACCTGGGCGAGCCGGCGCTCTGGCCGCATGGCTTGGCCGTGTTGCTGCCCGAGTCCACGCCCGCCGCTTTGCAGGCCTTGCATGCGGCGCTAGGCGCACGTCTGCTGGACCTGGGTTTGCCTACCGATGCGCGGCCCTACCGCCCGCATCTGACCCTGGCACGTCGTGCGGCGCAGGCGCTGCCGGCCGGGGCGCCGCGCTGTGACTGGCCCGTGCGTTCCTACGTCCTGATGGAGTCCACGGGCCAGCCGGAGGCCCGCTACCGTGTCTTGCAGCACTACGGCGACCCACAATTTGTCGGAATTGGTCCGGCTTGAAGCACAATCCTGCCTTGGTACCGAACTCCCTTCTTCCGCCATGACCACCCAGACCGCCGAAGCCCCCGTGTCGATCAAGCTCCATGACGAGCCCGGCCACCTGATCCGCCGAGCCCAGCAGATCGCCGTGTCCAAGTTCCACGAGGTGCACGGGCGCCACGTCACGCCCATCCAGTACGCCATCCTGCGCACCCTGCAGGAGACGCCGGGCATCGACCAGGTCACGCTGGCAGAAATGATCGCGCTGGACACGTCGACTACGGCCGACATCGCCGCGCGGCTGGAAACCAAGGGCTGGATCCTGCGCGAGGTGCTGCCACGGCGCCAGCGCAGCCTGAGCCTCACGCCCGATGGTGAGGAAGTCCTGGCAGAGCTTTTGCCGGGTGTGAGCGACCACTATGAAGGCATGATGAGCAGCCTCGAGCCGGTCGAGCGTCAGGAGTTCATGCGTCTGCTGCGCAAGTTCGTGCATCTGCACGACAGCCAGAACCCGCTGGAAGTGCGCAAGAGCCGGGCCTCCGCCAAGGAATGATCGGGCGCCGGACGCCGCAGATCTAGGGTAAATACGGATTCCCCGGGCTGGCCTTGGACGGCTTCGTTCAGTACAATGAATGTCATTCAGTATGCGGAATGATTGGCCCAAGCCAGTGCCGCCGACTATGGTTCAACCCTTACGAGGAGCCGCCCATGTTCCCGAAAAACACCTGGTACGTTGCCGCCACGTCCAACGAGATCGACGAAAAGCCCCTGGGCCGCACCGTCTGCAACGAGCGCATCGTCTTTTACCGCGGCCTGGAGAACAAGGTGGCGGCCGTGCAGGACTTCTGCCCGCACCGTGGCGCGCCACTGTCCCTGGGTTATGTCTGCGAAGGCAAGCTGGTCTGCGGCTACCACGGCCTGGAGATGGGCTGTGACGGCAAGACCGTGCACATGCCGGGTCAGCGCGTGCGCGGCTTCCCCGCCATCAAGGCTTACCCCGTGGTCGAGCGCTACGGCTTCATCTGGGTCTGGCCCGGTGATGCAGCCCAGGCCGACGAGAGCAAGATCCCCGTGCTCGAGTGGTATGACAACCCCGAGTGGGCCTATGGCGGCGGTCTGTACCACATCGCCTGCGACTACCGTCTCATGATCGACAACCTCATGGACCTGACGCACGAAACCTATGTGCATGCCACGTCCATCGGCCAGAAGGAAATCGATGAGACGCCCTGCAAGACCGTCGTCAACGGCGACGAGGTCGTGACCAGCCGCTTCATGAGCGGCATCGAGCCCCCGCCCTTCTGGAAAGCCGCGCTGCGCGGCAACAACCTGCCCGATGACCAGCTCGTGGACCGCTGGCAGATCTGCCGCTTCAACCCGCCCAGCCACGTGATGATCGAGGTGGGTGTGGCGCTCATGGGCCACGGGGGCTATGACGCGCCCAATGACAAGAAGGCCTACAGCGTGGTGGTGGACTTCATCACGCCTGAGACCGAGACGTCCATCCACTACTTCTGGGGCATGGCGCGCAAGTTCAACCCCAAGGACAAGGCGCTCACCGCCACCATCCGCGAAGGCCAGGGCAAGATCTTTGCCGAGGACCTGGAGATGCTCGAGCGCCAGCAGAAGAACCTGCTGACCTGGCCGGATCGCCAGTTGCTCATGCTCAACATCGACGCCGGTGGCGTGCAGTCGCGCAAGATCATCGAGCGCATCATCGCCTCCGAGCGCGCGGGCCAGACGGCTGCCCAACCCGCGGCGGCACCGGTGGCCGCATGAGCGCCGCTCGGCCGCCCGAAGGCGCTCGCACCGCAATGCGAAGCATGGAGGTTACACAATGAGCACCGCACCGACCCTGCAGGTGCGCGTGGCGCGCAAGGCCGTCGAGGCGCAAGACATCGTCACGCTGGAGCTCGTGGCCGTGGATGGCCAGGCGCTGCCGGCCTTCTCCGCCGGCTCGCATGTGGATGTGCAGCTTCCGAACGGCATCACGCGCCAGTACTCGCTCTGCAACGACCCGCAGGAAACCCATCGCTACCAGATCGGCGTGCTGCGCGACGCCGCCTCGCGCGGCGGTTCGGCCGCCGTGCACGACCTCGTGAAGGAAGGCGACGTGTTGACCATCAGCGCGCCGCGCAACCACTTTGGCCTGGCACACGAGGCGACGAAGCACCTGTTGCTGGCCGGCGGCATCGGCGTCACGCCCATCCTCTGCATGGCCGAACGTCTGGCCAACACGGGCGCGGACTTCGCCATGCACTACGCCACGCGCTCACCCGAGCGGACCGCTTTCCGCCAGCGCATCGCTGCCTCGACCTTTGCCTTGCGCGTGCAGTTCCACTACGACAATGGTGATGCGGCGCAGAAGCTGGACCTGCAGAAACTGCTGAGCCAGCCTCAGGCAGGCACGCATCTGTATGTCTGTGGCCCCAAGGGCTTCATGGACGCGGTGCTCAACACGGCACGTGCGGCGGGCTGGCCCGAGGCGCAGATCCACTACGAATTCTTCGGCGCCGAAGTCGCCAAGTCCGACAGCGATGCCAGCTTCGAGATCAAGCTCGCGAGTTCGGGTCGCATCGTCATGGTGCCCAAGGACCAGACGGTGGTGCAGGCCTTGGCTGCTGCCGGTGTGGACATCATGATCTCCTGCGAGCAGGGGGTCTGCGGCACCTGCCTCACGCGCGTGCTCGAAGGCGTGCCAGACCACAAGGACAGCTACCTCACGCCCGAGGAACAGGCTGCCAACGACCAGTTCACGCCCTGCTGCTCACGCAGCAAGACGCCGCAGCTGGTGCTGGACCTCTAAGTCGACGAAGTCCACCAGGGAAGGGCCGCAGACGCGGCCCTTCTTACAATAGCGACCATGACCTTCATCGAGATGCTGCGCGCGGCCGAGCGCCAAAATGACTCCATGCTCTGCGTGGGCCTGGACCCGGACCCGGCCCGCTTTCCCGGCGCACTGAAGGGCGACGCCTCGAAGATCTACGACTTCTGCGCTGCCATCGTCGAGGCCACGGCCGACCTCGTGATCGCCTGGAAGCCGCAGATCGCCTACTTTGCGGCGCACCGCGCCGAAGCCCAGCTCGAACAGCTGGTGGCGCACATGCGCAAAGTGTCACCGGGCGTGCCCGTGATCCTGGACGCCAAGCGCGGCGACATCGGCAGCACGGCCGAACAGTACGCGGTTGAAGCCTTCGAGCGCTACGACGCCGACGCCGTGACCCTCTCGCCCTTCATGGGCTTCGATTCCATCGAGCCCTACCTCAAGTACCCGGGCAAGGGCGCGTTCCTGCTCTGCCGCACGTCCAATCCCGGCGGTGACGATCTGCAGGCCCAGCGCCTGGCCGGCGTCGCGGGCGAGCCGCTGCTCTACGAACACATTGCGCGCCAGGCTCAGGGCCCGTGGAATCGCAACGGCCAGTTGGGTCTGGTGGTCGGGGCCACCTACCCGGCCGAGATCGAGCGTGTGCGCGCCGTGGCACCTACCGTGCCGCTGCTCATCCCCGGCGTGGGTGCCCAGGGTGGGGATGCCGTGGCCACGGTCAAGGCCGGCTGGCGGCCCGACGCGCCCATCGTCGTCAATTCCTCGCGGGCCGTGCTCTATGCAAGCCAGGGGGCGGACTACGCCGCCGCAGCGCGGCGAGTGGCCCAGCAGACACGCGAGCAGTTGCAGGCCGCGCGTACTTGAAACCAAACGTAGCGTGCTTTAGCAGCGCGCTGTACAGGCGCACAATGGTGGCCTTGCTGCCCTGGTATGGGCGAACCAGGAGACCCGTATGAAAAAACTGTTCCAGAAACTGCCGCTTTACATCGTCGGTGGCGCCATGGTCCTGAGTGGCTGTGCGGTTGTGGCCGAGGCGCCAGGCAGCTCCGGCCAGAGCATGGGGCGTGAGCGACAGGAGCGGCGCGATGATGACCGCCGTGACCGTGATGATGACCGTCGCGGGGACAAACGTGACAAGCACCGTGGCGATCGCGACGACGATCGCCGTGGCGGCAGCGTGCAAGTCCAGATCGGTGGCTACTTCGGCGAGCGCCAGCGCGCCGATGTCTACGCCTACTACGGCCAGCCGCCGCGTGCGCACTGCCCACCGGGCCTGGCGAAGAAGAACAACGGCTGTCAGCCCCCGGGCCAGGCCAAGAAATGGAAGCTGGGCCAACCTCTGCCGCGCGACATCGGCTACGGCCCTATCGAGGCCGATATCCGCATCCGCCTGGGTACGCCGCCCGCCGGCCACGAATTCGTGCGCGTGGCGCAGGACATCCTGCTGATCGCCGTCGGCACCAGCATCGTCATCGACGCCATCGAAGACCTGCAGCGTCGCTGAGTCAGAGCAGCGGCAGAAGGTAACGCCCCGTGTGGCTGGCCGGATTCGCGGCCAGCTCCTCGGGTGTGCCCACCCCCACCACAGTGCCGCCACCGGCACCGCCCTCGGGCCCCATGTCGATCAGCCAGTCGGCCGTCTTGATGACGTCCAGGTTGTGCTCGATCACCACGATGGTGTTGCCCGCATCACGCAGCTGGTGCAGCACCTTGAGCAGCAGGGCGATGTCGGCGAAGTGCAGGCCGGTGGTCGGTTCGTCCAGGATGTAGAGCGTGCGCCCCGTGTCGCGTTTGGAGAGTTCCAGCGCCAGCTTGACGCGCTGCGCCTCGCCGCCTGAGAGCGTGGTCGCGCTCTGGCCCAGCTTCACATAGCTCAGGCCCACGTCCAGCAGGGTCTGCAGCTTGCGCGCGATGGTGGGTACCGCCTTGAAGAACTCGTGCGCGGCTTCCACCGTGAGGTCCAGTATCTGGGCGATGTTCTTGCCCTTGTACTGCACTTCCAGCGTTTCGCGGTTGTAGCGCGCGCCGTGGCAGACGTCACAGGGCACGTAGACGTCGGGCAGGAAATGCATCTCCACCTTGACCATGCCGTCGCCCTGGCAGGCCTCGCAGCGGCCGCCGGCCACGTTGAAGGAGAAGCGACCCGGGCCGTAGCCGCGCTCGCGCGCCATGGGCACCTCGGCCATGAGTTCGCGGATGGCGGTGAACAGGCCCGTGTAGGTGGCCGGGTTGGAGCGCGGCGTGCGGCCGATGGGTGACTGGTCCACATTGATGACCTTGTCGAAATGCTCAATGCCTTCGATGGCCTGCACGGGGGCTGGTTCGTCGTGCGCGCGGTAGATGGCGCGCGCAGCGGCGCGGTACAGCGTATCGTTGACCAGGGTGGACTTGCCCGAACCCGAGACGCCTGTCACGCAGGTGAACAGGCCCACGGGCACATCGACGTTCACGTTCTTCAGGTTGTTACCCGTGGCGCCGACGATCTGCAGGCGCTGGAAGTCGGCGCGCGCATCCTTGGGCGCCTTCCTGAACGGGGCATCGGCCAGATCGGCGCGCAGCGGCAACCAGGGCGTGCGACGTGGGGGCACGGCGATCTGCAGCGTGCGTGCCAGGTACTGGCCCGTGAGGGAGTCCGGGTTGGCCTTGACCTCGTCGTAGCTGCCCTGGGCCACGATCTGGCCGCCATGCACGCCCGCGCCCGGGCCGAGGTCGATCAGGTGGTCGGCCGCACGCATCATGTCCTCGTCGTGCTCCACCACCAGCACGCTGTTGCCGATGTCGCGCAGATGCTTGAGGGTGTCGATCAGGCGGTCGTTATCGCGCTGATGCAGGCCGATGCTGGGCTCGTCCAGCACATACATCACGCCCGTCAGGCCACTGCCGATCTGGCTGGCCAGACGGATACGCTGGGCCTCGCCGCCCGAGAGTGTCTCGGCGCTGCGGTCCAGACTCAGGTAGTTGAGACCGACGTCGTTGAGGAACTTCAGGCGCAGGCGGATCTCCCGCACCACCTTGTCGGCGATCTCAGCCTTGGCGCCCTGCAGTTGCAGCGCACCGAAGTACTCAAAGCATTCGCGCAGCGTGAGGCGGCTGACCTCATAAATGGCGCGCGACTGCGCACCGTCGCCGATCTTCACGAAACGCGCCTCGGGCCGCAGGCGCGTGCCCTGGCACGAAGGGCAGGGTTGGGTGCCGCGCAGACGCGCCAGGTCCTCGCGCACCAGGGCCGAATCGGTCTCGCGGTAGCGCCGCGTCATGTTGGGGATGATGCCCTCGAAGGCGTGGGTCTTCGTGACCTTGCGGCCCTTGCTCGCGCCCGAGTCCATCACATAGCTGAACTTGATCTCTTCCTCGCCCGAGCCGTACAGGATGACCTCCTGCAGCGGCAGAGGCAGCTCCTCGAAGGGTGTTTCGATGCTGAACTTGTAGTGCTTGGCCAGGCTTTCGAGCATGGCGAAGTAGTAGCCGTTGCGCCGGTCCCAGCCCTTGATCGCGCCGCCGGCCAGGCTCAGCGAGGGAAAGGCCACCACGCGCGCCGGGTCGAAGAACTCCTGCTGGCCGATGCCGTCGCAGCTCGGGCAGGCCCCCTGCGGCGAGTTGAAGGAAAAAAGGCGCGGCTCCAGCTCGCTGATCGAGTAATGGCACAGCGGGCAGGCGAAGCGGGCGTTGAACAGGTGCTCGGTGCCGGTGTCGTGCTCCTGCGCGATGGCGCGGCCCTCGGCCAGACGCAGCGCAGCCTCGAAGCTCTCGGCCAGGCGCTGGCGCAAGGAGGCCTGCTCGGTGTCGTCGCCGCTGCGCACGCGCAGGCGGTCGATCACCACGTCGATGTCGTGTTTCTCGGTCTTCTTGAGCACGGGCAGCTCGTTGAAATCACAGAGCTGGCCGTCGATGCGAAAGCGCACATAGCCCTGGGCCTGCATGGCCTCGAACACTTCATGAAACTCGCCCTTCTTCTGCCGCGCCAGCGGCGCCAGGATCATCAGGCGGGTCTCGGCTGGCAGGGCCAGCACGGCGTCCACCATCTGGCTCACGGTCTGCGCCTGCAGGGGCAGGTTGTGGTCCGGGCAGTGCGGCGTTCCCGCCCGCGCGTAGAGCAGGCGCAGGTAGTCGTGGATCTCGGTCACCGTACCCACGGTGGAGCGCGGGTTGTGGCTGGTGGCCTTCTGCTCGATGGAGATGGCCGGCGACAGGCCCTCGATCAGGTCCACGTCGGGCTTGTCCATGAGCTGCAGGAACTGGCGTGCGTAGGTCGAGAGGCTCTCGACGTAGCGGCGCTGGCCTTCGGCGTAGAGCGTGTCGAAGGCCAGGCTGGATTTGCCTGAACCCGACAGTCCGGTGATCACCACGAGCTGGTTGCGCGGTATGTCCAGGTCCACGTTCTTGAGGTTGTGCGTGCGCGCGCCGCGGATGTGGATGGCCTGCTGCTGCAGGGCCCGCGCCAGATAGAGGCCCTGGCCCTCCTCGGCGAGGTGGGCGTCAGGGATGGGGCCGTCGGTGGGAGAGTTCAAGGTCAGGGCTCGGGCAGAAAACCCTCCATGATAGAGAAAGCCGGTACGCCGGGCTGGGGCCTCCGGCCCGCTGCCACGAATGAGGGACAATCACGCCCTGGCAGCGGCTCCTCGGCCCGCCTGTTCACTTTCCCGCTCCGTGTCCACCACCACCGTTTCTGCCACCGCTCACGGGTCTGCCGACGGCATGACTCCGCTCGAGTGGCGCGCCAGCGCCTCGCTGGCGACCATCTTCGCCCTGCGCATGCTGGGCCTCTTTCTGGTGCTGCCGGTCTTCGCCCTGGAGGCCGGTCGCTACCCGGGTGGCGGCGACGCCAGCCTGATCGGCCTGGCCATGGGCATCTATGGCCTGACCCAGGGCCTGCTGCAGATCCCTTTCGGCATGGCCTCGGACCGTTACGGCCGCAAGCGCGTCATCATCATCGGCCTGCTGATCTTCGCCGCGGGCAGCTTTGTGGCCGCCCTGGCGGACAGCCTCACCTGGCTCATCATCGGCCGCTCCTTGCAAGGCGCGGGGGCCGTGTCGGCCGCCGTCACCGCCTTGCTGGCGGACCAGACGCGTGACGAGGTGCGGACGAAGGCGATGGCCCTCGTCGGCGCCAGCATCGGCCTGATGTTCGCGCTTTCCCTGCTGCTGGCGCCGTTGCTGGTGGACGAGATCCGACTGGCGGGCCTGTTCGCGCTCACCGGGGGCTTGGCCCTGGCCGGCATCGCCGTGGTGCACTGGTGGGTACCGGCCGAGCCGCTGCAGCACAAGGACCAGCCGCGCGGCAAGCTCTCGGAGGTGCTCACACACCCCGGCCTGCTGCGTCTGGACGCGGGCGTCTTCATCCTGCACGCCGTGCAGCTGGCCATGTGGGTGGCCATCCCCGCGCTGCTGGTACAGGCCGGGCTGGACGGGGACCGCCACTGGTGGGTCTATCTGCCGGCGGTGCTGGCGTCATTCTTCGTCATGGGCGTCACGCTGTTTCCACTGGAGCGGCGCGGCTACCTGCGCGCCGTCTTTCTGGGCGCCATCGGGCTGATCGGCCTGGTACAGCTGGGCCTGCTGTGGGCTGTGGACGTGCCGCAGATCGCCTGGCTGGCCTTCCTGCTCTTTGTCTTCTTCTGCGGCTTCAACGTCCTTGAAGCCAGCCAGCCCAGCCTGGCCTCGCGCATCGCGCCCGCGCATGCGCGCGGCGCGGCGCTGGGTGTCTACAACACACTGCAGTCTCTGGGCTTCTTTGCCGGCGGCGCGGCGGGGGGCTGGCTGGTCCAGCACCACGGCATGGACGCACTCTTTATAGGCTGCACGGCCGCCATGGCCCTGTGGCTGCTGCTGGCCTGGCCCATGACCGCGCCCGCACGCCAGGCCCCATAATCACCTGAATTTCCGGAGGAACATCCCATGGCATCCGTCAACAAAGTCATCCTGGTCGGCAATTGCGGCCGCGACCCCGAAATCCGCTATCTGCCCTCGGGCCAGGCCGTGGCCAACGTCAGCGTGGCCACCTCCAGCCGCCGCAAGGACAAGAATTCGGGCGAGATGATCGAAGACACCCAGTGGCACCGCGTGACCTTCTATGACCGCCTGGCTGAGATCGCCGGCGAATACCTCAAGAAGGGCCGCCCGGTGTATGTGGAAGGCCGCCTGAAGTACGGCAAGTTCACTAACAAGGACGGCCACGAGCAGAACACCGTGGACATCATCGCCACCGAAATGCAGCTGCTCGGCGGCCGCGAAGGCATGGGCGGTCCGGATGAAGACGGTGGCGGTGCGCCGCGCCGCAGCGCCCCGCCAGCCTCGCGCCCGGCGGCCAGCGCCGCACCGCGTCAGGCCCCGGCCAAGTCGGCCAGTGGCTTTGACGACATGGATGACGACATTCCCTTCTGAGCCCGGCTCCATCCCGGTCTCCCGGACCCCGCCCACCGCAAGGTCGGCGGGGTTTTTTGTGCTCGGATCTTGTACCCCATGGGGTATATATGTATACTCCAGCCTGTATATGGAGACGCCCATGAAATCGATCCACACCCTGGCCTTCGTCGTGAGCCTGGCCGTTCTGGCTGGCGCGCCCCTGCTGGTGCGCGCGCAGGGCGTGGCCGTGCCCACGGTGACCATCGGTGCGCGCGCCGTCGCCACCGGCTACGAGATCGACGGCGTGATCGAGCCGGTCAAGCAAAGCACGATTGCCGCCCAGACCTCGGGCCGGGTGGTCAGGCTGCTCGTGAAGATGGGCGATCCGGTCAAGGCCGGCCAGTTGCTGGCCACCATCGACGACAGCGAGACCGCCGTCGGCGTACAGCGCAGCGCCGCCCAACTGGGCCAGGCCGAGGCCGAGTTGCGCAATGCGCGCGCGCACTACGAACGAACGCGCGAGCTCCGAGCGCAGGGTTTCGTGAGCCAGGCCGCACTCGATACAGCGGAAACGCAATACAAGGCGGCCCAGAGCGGCCAGGCCCAGGCCACGGCCGGCGCGCGCGCCTCGGCGCTGAGCCAGGGCTACACGCGTGTGACGGCCCCTTATGACGGCTGGGTGTTGCAGACCCATGTGGACGCGGGGGATCTGGCCGTGCCGGGCAAACCCCTCATCACCGTCTATGCGCCGCAGCCGCTGCGTGCCGTGGTGCAGATTCCCGCCTCGCAGGCCGACAGCGCGCGTGCCGCGCAGGATGTGCAGGTGCAGCTGACCGAGGCCAACGGCGCCAGCCAGTGGGTCCAGCCGGTGCGGCGCAGCACCATGCCCGCCGCCGATCCGGTCTCGCAGACCGTGGTCTGGCGCCTCGAACTGTCGGCTGTGGCCGCGCAGAAACTCATCCCCGGCCAGCAAGTGCGTGTGCGCTTCGTCGGCAGCCAGGCCCAGCGCACTGTGGTGCCGGTCAAGGCCGTGCTGCGCCGCGGCGAGCTCACCGCGGTGTACGTGGCCAGCGAGCGCGGCTTCTCGCTGCGCGCCGTGCGCCTGGGGGCCGATCACGGCGCCGACGGTGTGGAGATCGTCGCAGGGTTGGCTGCGGGTGAGCGCGTGGCGCTAGATCCCGTGCGGGCCGGCCTGGCCGGCGCTCACGCCGCACAACCTTGAGCACACCATGAGCACGCGCCAACATCAACCCATGGGTATCTCGGGCCGCATCGCCGCAGCCTTTCAGGCCAACGCGCTCACGCCGCTGCTGGCCCTGGTGGCGCTGCTGCTGGGCCTGTTCGCTGTGGGGGTAACGCCACGCGAGGAAGAGCCCCAGATCAACGTCACCATGGCCAATGTGCTGATCCCCTTCCCCGGGGCGAGCAGCGCCGACGTGCAGAACATGGTGGCGCGCCCGGCCGAGCAGGTGCTGAGCCAGATCGCCGGCATCGAACACACCTACTCCGTCGCCCGCCCCGGCCTGGCCGTGCTGACCGTTCAGTTCCAGGTGGGCGTACCCCGTACCGAGGCCCTGGTGCGTCTGTACGACGTGCTCAATGCTCACCAGGACTGGCTGCCGCGTGACCTGGGCACGCTGAGCCCCATCGTCAAGCCCAAGGGGATCGACGACGTGCCCGTGCTCGCTGTCACCCTCTGGAGCAAGGACGGCGCGCCAGCGCAGGAACTCGAGCGCGTGGCCCATGAACTGGAGACCGAACTCAAGCGCGTGCCTGGTACGCGCGAGGTGGACACGCTGGGTGGCCCGGGCCGCGCGGTGCATGTCGCGCTGGACCCGACGCGCATGCGTGCCCGCGGCATCGACGTCCTCACCCTCAAGCAGACCCTGGCCGCAGCCAACTTCGGCATGCCCGCGGGCGCCGTGCTCGACAGCCAGGCGAAGAGCGGCGGTGCCGCGCAGATGCTCAGCGTCGAGACCGGCGAGTTCCTGCGCTCGGCCGAGGATGTGGGGAGCATCGTGGTCGGCGTCAGCAAGGGTGCACCGGTCTATCTGCGCGAAGTCGCGCGTATCGACATCGGTGCACAGCAGCCGCAGCGATACGTCTGGTACACGCCGGGCGCGGCCATCGCCAAGACGGACGATGTGGGCCTGCAGGCCGGTCAGGTCTATCCGGCGGTCACGCTGACCGTCACCAAGAAGCCGGGCGAGAACGCCGTGGACGTGGCGCGTGCCGCGAGCGCACGCGTTCAGGCGCTGCGCAACACCATCATCCCGTCCAACATCGAAGCCACCGTCACGCGCAACTATGGCGAGACCGCGGCCGAGAAGGCCAACCAGTTGATCGCCAAGCTCGCCTTCGCCACCGGCTCGGTCATCCTGCTCGTGGGCCTGGCCCTGGGCCGGCGTGAGGCCGTCATCGTCGGCGCGGCGGTCATCCTCACGCTCACCGCCACGCTCTTCGCCTCCTGGGCCTGGGGTTTCACGCTCAACCGCGTCTCGTTGTTTGCGCTGATCTTCTCCATCGGCATCCTGGTCGACGACGCGATCGTGGTGGTGGAGAACATCCATCGCCATCAGCAGCTCACCCCCGGTACACCGCTGCGCGAGATCATCCCGCGCGCCGTGGACGAGGTCGGCGGCCCCACCATCCTGGCCACACTGACCGTGATCGCGGCCTTGCTGCCCATGGCCTTCGTGAGTGGCCTCATGGGTCCCTACATGAGCCCCATCCCCATCAACGCGAGCCTGGGCATGGCCATCTCGCTCGCCATCGCCTTCACGGTCACGCCGTGGCTGGCGCTCAAGCTCATGAAGCACCATGGCGCGCATGCGCAGCCGGGCCAGGGCGGCATGGGTGAAAAGCTGCAGACGGTGTTCACCGGCCTGCTCACGCCTCTGCTGCAAAGCGCGCGCCGCCGCTGGTTCCTGCTGGCCGGCATCCTGGGCGCGCTGTTGCTGTCGGCCGGTCTCACGCTCGTGCCTTCGAGCTTCGTGGGTGTAGTGCTCAAGATGCTGCCCTTCGACAACAAGAGTGAGTTCCAGGTGCTGGTCGAGATGCCCGCGGGCACGCCGCTGGAAGACACGGCTGCGGCTCTGCACGAGCTGGGCGCCTTCCTCGCGCAGCAGCCCGAGGTGCAGGACCTGCAAGGCTACGCTGGCACGGCCAGTCCCATCACCTTCAACGGTCTGGTGCGCCAGTACTACCTGCGCGCCGAGGCCGAGCAGGGTGATCTGCAAGTCAACCTGGTGCACAAGAAGCAGCGCAAGGAGCAGAGCCACGCCATCGCACAGCGCCTGCGCCCGGCGCTCGAAGACATCGCCCGCCAGCATGGCGCGCGCCTCAAGGTGGTGGAAGTACCGCCGGGCCCGCCCGTGATGAGCCCGCTGGTGGCCGAGATCTATGGCCCCGACGAAGCGGGTCGCCAGCAGCTGGCAGCGCGCGTGACCCAGGCCTTCCGCGACACGCCGGACATCACGGCCATCGACAGCTCGCTCAAGGAAGACGCGCCGCGGGCCTGGCTGCGCGTGCGCCGCCAGCGCGCCGAGTCCCTGGGCATACCCGTCGCCGCGATCGCCCAGACCGTACAGGGTGCGCTCTCGGGCGCCGATGCCGCCTGGCTGCACGACGCGCAGTCCAAGTACCCGGTGCCTGTGCGCCTGCAGCTGCCGCGCGAGCAGCAGATCGGCCTGGACGCGCTGCTGGCCTTGCCCATGCGCGCCGCCAACGGCCAACTGGTGCCGCTGTCCGAGCTCGTGCGGGTGGAGCGTGGCGTGATCGACAAGCCCTTGTTCACCAAGGACCTCGCGCCCGTGAGCTATGTCTACGGCGATATGGGCGGCCCGCTGGACTCGCCGCTTTACGGCCTCTTCGCCATTCGTCCGAAACTTGAGGCCGCGGCGCTGGAGGGCACGGGCGAGCTCGGCGAATACTGGATCCGTCAGCCCGGCGAAACTTTCCGCCAGTACGCGCTCAAGTGGGACGGCGAGTGGCAGATCACCTACGAGACCTTCCGCGACATGGGCGCGGCCTATGGCGTGGGGCTGGTCCTGATCTACCTGCTGGTGGTGGCGCAGTTCCGCTCCTACAGCACGCCGCTGGTCATCATGGCGCCCATCCCGCTTACCATCATCGGCGTCATGCCCGGCCACGCCCTGCTGAGCGCGCAGTTCACCGCCACCTCCATGATCGGCATGATCGCGCTGGCTGGCATCATCGTGCGCAACTCCATCTTGCTGGTCGACTTCATCGAACTGCAGGTGGCGCAGGGCATGAAGTTCCGCGACGCCGTGGTGCAGTCCGCCGCGGTGCGCGCCCAGCCCATCGCGTTGACGGGCCTCGCCGCCATGATCGGCGCCTTCTTCATCCTCGACGACCCGATCTTCAATGGTCTGGCCATCACCCTGATCTTCGGCATCCTGGTCTCCACCCTGCTCACGCTGGTGGTGATACCGGTGCTGTACTACGCCTTCTTCCGCAAGCGCCACGAAGCCGACGACGGCTCACCGCTGCCCCCTGTTCCCGCAACCCCCTCTCACTAACCACCAGGAGTTTGAAATGACCGTTGAACGCTACATCCGCATCTTTGCCGGCTTCGTCGTGATGCTCTCGCTCGCGCTGGGTGTCGAAGGCAGCCCGATCTTCATCAGCAAATGGTTCCTCGCCCTGACCGCCTTCGCCGGCTTCAACCTCTTCCAGTCGGGCTTCACGGGCTTCTGCCCGCCGGCCTTCCTGCTGAAAAAGCTGGGCGTCCCCGAAGGCGGCAGCGCCTGCTCCACCAAGTAAGCTTCGGGACCCGTCGTGCGTCAGCCGCGCGCCGCCACTCTGAACAGGAGAACATCATGAGCGAGTCACGTCCGCGCGTCCTGCTGCGCCAGCAGCAGGACTTCCAGTTCGAGATCGATTTCGGCGAGGGCAAGCCCCGCCTGCTCGGCGACGAAGGCCCGCCGCTGGGCCAGGGCGCCGGTCCCACGCCTGTGCAGCTGCTGGCCGCGGCCGTGGGCAACTGCATGGCGGACTCGCTGCTGTTCGCGCTGCGCAAGTTCAAGCAGACGCCCGAGCCCATCTCCTGCGTGGTGGATGCCGAGGTGGGTCGCAATGCCGACAAGCGCATGCGTGTGCTGGGCCTGGACGTGGCGCTGACCCTGGGTGTTCCGGCCGCGAACCTGGAGCACCTGGACCGCGTGCTGGCCTCGTTCGAGGACTTCTGCACCGTGGGCGCCAGCGTGGCCCAAGGCATTCCGCTGCATGTCACCGTGCACGACAGCACGGGCGCGCAGCTCAAATGAAGGCGGCGAGCATGGCCCCTGCGAGCAAGAAACTCCCGAAAGCCAGTGCCGAGTGCGACAACACCGTGCTGCACGACGCCGCCGCCCGCACCGAGATCCTCAACCGCCTGCGTCGCGCCGAGGGCCAGCTGCGTGGCATCCAGCGCATGGTGGAAGAGGGCGAAGACTGCCTCAAGATCGGCCAGCAGTTCGCCGCCGTACGCAAGGCCCTGGACAGCACCTACCTGCGCATGACCGTCTGCTTCATGGAGCAGGAGCTGGAACAGAAGCTCGCGCCGGACGACGCGCAGAAGGCTGGCTTGGCCAGCATGCTCAAGGACATGGAGACCTTGCTGGCACGGATGGGGTGACGCCTCAACCTGCAGTGAGCGCCCGCAGATTCTCCGCCGCCCGTTCCTTGTTCCAGTCCTCGACCGTGGCCACGGCCTCCAGAGACTGCACATAGTCCGCCGCCAGGCCGTGTTCGCGCGCGCCGGCCACCACCAGGGTCTTGTACCAGTCGTAGGGCTTGGTGCCGTAATCGATGTTGGTGCCCTGGTAGCTCAGGGCCTGCATCGGGCCGCTGGCGGTCTGCACTTCGAGTTCCACCTGCTTGTACCCCCAGCCCAGGCCTTCGGCCGTGTCGAGCGCGGGCTTGTCGCTGAGCGCAATCTCGAACAGCACGCCGTAGACCGTGCTGCCTGCCGCGGTCACGATGTCGCACTTGCCGGAGCCGTCCTTGCTGACCTTGTGCCAGCGCAGTCCGTGGTCGCGCAGCGTCGCGACGCCCACCTTGCGGGCCGAGGGCGCGCGACCGACCAGGCGGCGCGTGAGCATATTGGAGCCGTAGGCGTAGTAGAGAAAGCTGTCGGTGCGCATGGTCATGGGTGGGTTCAGGAAGCGGCGGCGATCACACCGCCACCCAGGCAGACGTCACCGTCGTACAGCACGGCGGATTGACCCGGGGTCACGGCCCATTGGGCCTCGGGAAACTGCAGGTCGAAGCTCGCGCCGGCGATGCTACCCAGCGTACAGGCCGCATCGGCCTGGCGGTAACGTGACTTGGCGGCGATCCGGCCCAGCGCAGGCGGCTCACCGGCCACCCAGCTCGCGTCCAGCGCATGCAGCGCATGGCTTTGCAGCAGGGGATGGTCATGGCCTTGCACCACCCACAGCGTGTTTTTCTCCATGTCCTTGCGCGCCACGAACCAGGGCGCGTGCTCGCCGCCGCCCTTCTGCGCACCCTTGGCCTTGATGCCGCCGATGCCCAGGCCCTGGCGCTGGCCCAGGGTGTAGAAGCTCAGGCCCACATGGTCGCCGATCACGCGGCCGTAGGCCTTGTCACCGGCGGGCGGTGTGGCGTCCTTGATGGGACCGGGTTCCTTCTGGATGTAGCGGTTGAGGAACTCACGGAAGGGTCGCTCGCCAATGAAGCAGATGCCCGTGCTGTCCTTCTTCTTCGCATTGGGCAGGCCGATCTCGGCCGCGATGCGACGCACCTCGGTCTTGTGCAGTTCACCCACGGGAAACAGCGTCTTGCTCAATTGGGCCTGGTTGAGGCGGTGCAGGAAATAGCTCTGGTCCTTGGATGGGTCCAGACCTTTGAGCAGTTCGTGCTTGCCGGTCTGTTCGTTGAGGCGCACGCGAGCGTAATGACCGGTCGCGATCTTCTCGGCGCCCAGGCGCATGGCGTGGTCCAGGAAGGCCTTGAACTTGATCTCGGCGTTGCAGAGGATGTCCGGGTTGGGCGTGCGGCCGGCCTGGTATTCGCGCAGGAACTCGGCGAAGACGCGGTCCTTGTACTCGACGGCGAAGTTGACGTGCTCAATCTCGATGCCGATCACGTCGGCCACGGCGGCGGCGTCCACGAAGTCGATGTTGGAAGAGCAGTATTCGCTGTCGTCGTCATCTTCCCAGTTCTTCATGAAGATGCCGACGACGTCGTAGCCCTGCTGTTTGAGCAGGTGCGCGCTGACCGCAGAGTCCACGCCCCCGCTCAAGCCCACCACGACCCTTTGTTTGCCTTTGCTCGCCATAGGTGTGCGATTATCCCAGCCGCAGAACAAACGGTCCGGAAACAGGTCATTCATGGAACTCAGGCAGATCCGCTATTTCGTGCGCGTGGTCGAGCTCGGCAGCATGAGCCGTGCCGCGCTCGAGCTGGACATGGTGCAGTCCGCCCTGAGCCAGCAGATCAGCCGGCTCGAAAGCGAACTCTCCACCCGCCTGCTGCAGCGCACCAGCAAGGGTGTCACGCCCACCGAGGCCGGCCTGGCCTTCTTCCGCGAAGCCCAGCTGACGCTACGTCACGCGGAGCAGGCCGCACGTGCGGCCCAGCAGGCGCGGCTGTCGGGCTCGGTCAGCGTGGGCCTGGCGCCCACCACGGCGGCCGTGCTGGGCCTGCCGCTGCTGCGCGCCATGCGCGCGCGCTATCCCGATGTGCGCCTGCACCTGGTGGAAAGCATGTCAGGCCATGTGAGCACCATGCTCAACGCGCGCCAGCTCGACCTGGCCGTGCTCTTCAGCACCGACCCGGCACGGCGCTGGAGCACCATGCCCCTGCTCGAAGAGCGGCTCTATTACATCCGTGCGCGGCGCGATGTCAAAGGCGAGCCACCGGCGCGCGTACGAGCCGCCGCGCTCAAGGGCGTGCCGCTGATCATGCCCACGGGGGGCCACGGCCTGCGCAGCGCGTTGGACGCGGTGTTCACCCGTGCGCGCATCCAACCCACGGTGGTGGTGGAGATCGATTCCCTGTCCATGCTCATGGACGCGGTCGAGGCGGGTCTTGGCGGCTCACTGCAGCCCTGGTCCGCGGTGAGCCGCTACAGCGACGCCACCGAGCGTTTTGCGCTCTCCGAACTCGCCGACCCGCTGGCACGCCGGCGCAATGTGCTGTGCAGCTTGTCGGACGACGAACTCTCGCCGGCCGCCCTGGCCACGCGCGTGGTGCTGGCCGACTGCGCACGCGAGCTGGTGCGCTCCGGGCGCTGGGTGGGCGCCACGCTGATCGACGCCTGAGCGCGGGTATCACGGGAAGTGATGGCCCCATGCTGCGGGGCGCCTGCCCGCCGCGGCTCTGGCTCGCTAAGGTAGCGGCTGTATTGCTTGCACCCGCCGGTACCCTCTGCGTGCCGGTCCCTTGATCCCATTTCCCATGATCGATGTCCTCGTCATCGGCGGCGGCAACGCCGCCCTGTGCGCTGCGCTGATGGCCCGTGAGGCCGGCGCCAGCGTGCTGCTGCTGGAGGCCGCACCGCGCGCATGGCGGGGCGGCAACTCCAGCCACACGCGCAATCTGCGTTGCATGCACGACGCCCCGCAGGACGTGCTGGTGGACGCCTACCCGGAAGAGGAGTTCTGGCAGGACCTGCTCAAGGTCACGGGCGGTCTGACCGACGAGAAGCTCGCGCGCCTGGCCATCCGCGCCTCGGCCGGTTGTCGCGACTGGATGCGCAGCCACGGCGTGCGCTTCCAGCCCCCGTTGTCGGGCGCGCTGCACGTGGCGCGCACCAATGCTTTCTTCATGGGGGGCGGCAAGGCCCTGGTCAATGCCTATTACCGCAGCGCCGAGCGCCTGGGCGTGCAGATCCGTTACGAGGCGCCGGTGGACCGGCTCGACATCGTGGGCGGCGAGTTCAGGGCTGCGTATGTGAAGGGGGAGCGCATCGAGGCGCGCGCTTGCGTGCTGGCCGCGGGCGGCTTCGAGTCCAACCGTGACTGGCTGCGCGAAGCCTGGGGGCAGAACGAGCGGGGTGAATGGCCGGCGGACAATTTCCTGATCCGGGGCACGAAGTTCAACCAGGGTGTGTTGATCAAGCACATGCAGGAACAGGGCGCCGACATGATCGGCGACCCCACGCAATCACACTGCGTGGCCATCGATGCGCGTGCGCCGCTCTACGACGGCGGAATCTGCACGCGCATCGACTGCGTCTCGCTGGGCGTGGTGGTGAACCAGCAGGGCGAACGGTTCTACGACGAGGGCGAGGACTTCTGGCCCAAGCGCTACGCCATCTGGGGCCGTCTGGTGGCGCAGCAGCCGGGGCAGATCGGCTACTCCATCATCGACGGCAAGGCCATCGGTCGCTTCATGCCGCCGGTCTTTCCCGGCGTGCAGGCCGACAGCCTGCCGGAACTCGCGCGCAAGCTCGGCCTGCCGGAGGCCACCTTCATGGCCACGCTCAACGCCTACAACACAGCCTGTCGCGTGGGCACGTTCGACCACACGGCGCTCGACGACTGCCACACCGAAGGGCTGAGTCCGGCCAAGACCCACTGGGCCCTGCCGTTGGATACCGGGCCCTACTACGGCTACGCGCTGCGCCCGGGCATCACCTTCACCTACCTGGGTCTCAAGGTCAACGAACAGTCCGCCGTGCATTTCGGCGGCGTGCCCAGCCCCAACCTCTATGTGGCGGGCGAGATGATGGCCGGCAATGTGCTGGGCCAGGGCTACACGGCCGGCGTGGGCATGTCCATCGGCACGGCCTTCGGCCGCATCGCCGGGACCGAGGCCGCGCGCGCAGCCCTGCAGATGAAAGCGACGGAGCGTGACTGTGCAGCAGCTTGAAAGTTTGACCCGCGAGGCGCGGGCTCTGGCCAACGGCCAGGCGGTACCCGGCAGCGCCGAGGCCGAAGTCGCGCGCCAGCTGCAGATCTGCAATGCCTGCCGCTACTGCGAAGGCTTCTGCGCGGTCTTTCCCGCCATGACGCGCCGCCTGGCTTTCCCGCAGGCCGACGTGCACTACCTGGCCAACCTCTGCCACAACTGTGGCGCCTGCCTGCATGCCTGCCAGTACGCGCCGCCGCACGAGTTCGCGGTCAACGTACCCCAGGCCATGGCCCAGGTGCGGCTGCAGACCTACACGGACTACGCCTGGCCGCCGGCACTGGGGCGCCTGTACCAGCGCAACGGGCTGACGCTTGCACTGGCCACGGCGGCTGCGCTGGCCGTCTTCATGCTGCTCACGCTCTGGCTGCGCGACACGTTGTGGCGCGTGCCGCCGCAGACGGACTTCTATGGCATCTTCCCGCACAACCTGCTGGTGAGCCTGTTCGCGCCGATCTTTCTGTACGCCGTGCTGGCCCTGGCCCTGGGCGTGCGCCGCTTCTGGCGCGACGTGACGCCGGGGCTGGAGGTCGAGGCACCTGCCGTGGCGGCGGTGCGCACGGCCGCGGTCGCCGAGGCCACGCACGATGTGCTGCGCCTCAGGTACCTGGACGGCGGCCATGGCGAGGGCTGCCACAACGAGGACGACGCCTGGACGAAGCAGCGCCGCGTGATGCACCACCTGACCTTCTATGGCTTCCTGCTCTGCTTTGCAGCCACCAGCGTGGCCACGCTTTACCACTACCTCTTCGGCTGGGTCGCGCCCTACGACCTGCCCAGCCTGCCCAAGCTGCTCGGTGGCATCGGCGGCGTGGCGCTGTGTCTGGGCACCGCGGGCCTGTGGCGCCTGCATCTGCGCCGGCACCCTCAGCACGGCGATGCCGCGCAAAAGCCCATGGACCGCGGCTTCATCGCCCTGCTCTTCTTCACCTCGCTCACGGGCCTGGGCCTGTGGGCTGCGCGCGGCACCGCGGCCATGCCGGCCTTGCTGGCCCTGCACCTGGGCTTCGTCATGGCTTTCTTCCTGACGCTGCCTTACGGCAAGTTCGCGCACGGCATCTTCCGCAGCGCGGCCCTGCTCAAGTGGGCCATCGAGAAACGCCTGCCGAGCCGGCTCAAGCTCGGCGACGACTGACACGCAGAACGCAACGAGAGGAGTACACCATGGTGGAGAACGGACGCCTGCAGATCCCATCGATGAAAGAGCGCTGCACACCGGCCGAGTGGCAGGCGCGTGTGGATCTGGCGGCCTGCTACCGACTGGTCGATCTCTACGGCATGTCGGACATGATGGCCAACCACATCTCCATGCGCGTGCCGGGCGAGGAGGGGGCTTTTCTCATCAATGCCTACGGCATGATGTACGAGGAGATCACGGCTTCCAGCCTGATCAAGATCGACGTCGACGGCAATGTGCTCTCCAAGCCCGACTTCGGCGATCTCAACTACGGCATCAACAAGGCCGGCTATGTGATCCACAGCGCCGTGCATGCCGCGCGTCACGAGGTGGACTGCGTGATCCACACGCACAGCTGGGCCTCGATGGCAGTGTCGGCGCTGGAATGTGGCCTGCTGCCCATCACGCAGACGGCGATGCGCTTTCTCAAGATCGGCTACCACGATTACCAGGGTGTGGTGCTCAACGCGGCCGAGCAGGCGTCGCTGCTGCAGGACCTGGGCCAGGGCGAGGCGCTGATTCTGCGCAACCACGGTGCCCTGGTCGTGGGCCGCACGGTGGGCGAGGCCTTCAACTGGATGCACCGCCTGGAGCTCTCCTGCCGCAGCCAGCTGGCCGCCATGGCCTGCAACTCGCCTTTCGTGCGGGTGCCACAGGCCGTGCTGGAGGAAACCTGGAACAACTACCAGCCGGGCACGCGCCGGCCCTACGGCCAGATGGAATGGCCGGCCCTGCTGCGCAAGCTCGACCGCCTGGACCCGAGCTACAAGACCTGAGACCTGAGCCGGCGCGGATCCCCCCACGCATGGCTTTTTCCCAGCGGCCGCAGAGCCGCCCACCCGAGGAGACGACGATGAAGAGAAACCTGTTTCTGCAGCTGTGCGCCGCGAGCGCACTCGCGGGCCTGGCCGGTATGGCTGCGGCCCAGACCGCGCCGGTCTGGCCGGCGGCCAAACCCGTGCGCGTGGTCGTGGCCTTCACGGCCGGCGGCACCACCGACATCCTGGCGCGCCAGGTCACGCAGCAGCTCGGTGAGAAGCTCAAGCAGCAGTTCGTGATCGACAACAAGCCGGGTGCCGGCGGCAACCTGGGCACCGAACTTGTGGTGCGCGCCGCGCCCGACGGCTACACCCTGATCGTCAACTCGGTCGGCCCCATCGCCGTCAATCCCTCGCTCTACCGCGCTCTGCCTTACAACCCGCTCACTGACCTGGTGCCCATGGTGCAGATCGCCGACGTGCCCAATGTGCTGGTGGTGCACCCCTCGGTGCCCGCGCGCAGCATGGAGGAGTTCCTGGCCTACGCCAAGGCCAACCCGGGCGTGCTCAACTACGGCTCCACGGGCATCGGCACCTCCTCGCACCTGTCCAGTTTCATGCTGGCCAAGCGCGCAGGCTTCGAGGCCACGCACATTGCCTACAAGGGCGCCGACGCGCTGCGCGACCTGCTGGCCGGTCGCATCCAGTTCATGTTTGCGACCATCCCCTCGGTCATGCCGCACATCACAGCGGGCAAGCTGCGGCCGATTGCGGTCAGCAGCTTGCAGCGCTCGCGCTCCATGCCGGACGTGCCCACGGTGGCTGCGGCCGGCTTCCCGGGCTTCGAGGCCGGCTCCTGGTTCGGCTTCTTCGCGCCCAAGGGCACGCCACAGGCCGTGATCGACCAGATCAACCGCGCGGTCAACGAGGTGATCAAGGTGCCGACGGTCGAGCAGCAGATGATTGCCCAGGGCGCCGATCCCGTGGGCGGCACGCCCGAGCAGTTCGGCCAGTTCGTCCAGCGCGAGTACGAGAAGTGGAAGCTGATCGTGCAGGAGTCGGGCGCACGCGCGGAGTGAACGAGACGTGAGCGAGATGGTGGACCTGCCCTTGCGCATCCTGCTCTCGCAGCAGGCCTTGGCCCAGCATGGCGCGGCCATCGCGCAGCTGCTGGGGACGCGCGCGCATGAGCTCGTCACCATTGAGCAGGCCGTAGCCGGCGCGCGCAGCGACATCGACCTCGCCTTCATCTCGCGCGATGTCACGGGCCTGTCGACCAAGCACGAACTCACGCCCGGGTTGCAGGCCTGTTACGAGGTGCTGCGCCGCTCGGCCGGCCTGCGCTGGGTGCACATCCATTCGGCGGGCGCCGACCGCGACATCTATGTGGAGCTGCGCGCGCGCGGCGTGAGCGTGACCACCTCCTCCGGCGCGAACGCCGAGGTCGTGGCCCAGACCGCACTGGCTGGCCTGCTGGCGCTGGCGCGGCGCTTCCCGCAGCTCATGGAGGCGCAGCGCGAGCACCGATGGGCGCCGCTGATCGGCAGCGCGCTGCCGCGTGACCTCGGCGGCCAGACGGCGGTGCTCGTGGGCTGGGGGCCGATCGGCCAGCGCGTCGGTGCTTTCCTTCGCCTGCTGGGCTTGCGCCTGGTGGTGGTGCGCACGCAGGCCCAGCCACCGCAGGACGAGATCGAGTTCGTGGGCGTCGGAGACCTGCCCGCCGTGCTGCCGCGCGCCGACTGGCTGCTGCTGGCCTGCCCGCTGACGCCGCAGACGCGTGGCCTGTTCGATGCGCGCGCGCTGGCCATGCTGCCGCGCGGCGCTGGGCTGATCAATGTGGCACGCGGTGAGGTGGTGGTCGAAGCCGATCTGATCGCCGCGCTGCGCGCCGGCCAGCTGGGCGGCGCTTTCCTTGACGTCTACGAGCACGAGCCCCTGCCGGTGGCGTCGCCGCTCTGGGACCTGCCCAATGTCATCGCCATGCCGCACTCGGCCGGGCATTCCGACGGCAATGCCGCGCGCGTGGCGACCCTCTTCCTCGATAACCTGGGCCGCTGGTGCGCAGGCCAGGCCCTGCGCAACCTGGCGCGCTGATTCAGTCCGGTTGCAGCACTTGCACCGTCGGATCGGTGTAGACCAGCTCCAGCGGGTAGCGTTTGCCGGCCAGATGGTCGTCCAGGCAGCGCAGCAGCAGCGGGCTGCGATGCCGGTCGGCGCTGGCGCGGATCTCCTCGGGCGTCATCCACAGCGTGCGCACGATGCCCGTGTCGAGCTGGCGATCTGGCACCTGCGCCCCCAGCTCACCCGCGAAGGCGAAGCGCAGGTAGGTGATGTCCTCGACGGCGCCGCCGGCGCGCTCACGCTGGAAGCGCGAGAGGTAGATGCCGACCAGATGGGTGGGCGTGAAGTGGTGGGCGGTTTCCTCCAGCGCCTCACGCGCGCAGCCCGCCGCGGGCGACTCGCCCGGGTCCAGGTGCCCGGCCGGGTTGTTGAGCTTGAGCCCTTCGGGCGTCTCCTCTTCGACCAGCAGGTAGCGGCCCTCGCGCTCGATGATGGCGGCGACGGTGACACTGGGTTTCCAGCGGGTATTCATGGGACGGAACTCCTACTCCTTGGGACGGCCGCTCTGCCAGCTGCCTTTGCGTTTCATCGCACCCCACTGGTGCTCTTTCTGTCGGACCCACTGAATCAGGCCGACCAGGCGCCACCAGGCGTTGAGCTGGCGATAGCCCAGATTCTCCAGCAGAACGAAGAGCGCGAGCGTGGCCAGGTGACGCTTGCGCGGATAGAGATGGAAGGAAATCTCCTCGAGCATCAGGCTGGAGGCGCTCAGCAGCACGCCCATGCCGATCGCCAGAAACATGAAGACGGCGAAGGCCTGCCAGGAGATCAGCCCCGCGAGGAAGGCGTAGAGAAAGAAGACGTAGCCCCCGAACTCGAACACCGGGCCCAGCCACTCGAACAGCAACATGTAGGGATAAGCGACCCAGCCCGGCCAGCCGCCGCGGCGACTGAACATCAGCGGCCAGTGGCTGCCCAGGCTTTCGGACAGGCCGCGCTGCCAGCGCACGCGCTGGTTACGCAACGTGCGCAGGTCTTCTGGCACCTCGGTCCAGCACACGGGGTCGGGGACGTACTCGATGCGGTAGCGACGACCGCGTTCGCGCATGTGCCGGTGCAGACGGACGATGAGCTCCATGTCCTCGCCGATGGTGTTGCGCCGGTAGCCGCCAGCCTCGATCACGGCTTCCTTTTTGAACAGACCGAAGGCGCCCGAGATGATCAGCACGCCATTGACGGCCGACCAGCCCAGGCGGCCAAACAGGAAGGCGCGCAGGTACTCGATCACCTGGAACAAGGCCAGCGGGTTGCTCGGCAGGCCGACACGAACCAGGTGGCCATCGCGCACTTCGCAGCCATTGGCCGCGCGCACGGTGCCGCCGGTGGCGATCATGTCGGCATCGCGGAGAAAGGGCTGGACCACCTGTTGCAGGCTGTTGCGCTGCAGGATGGAGTCCGCGTCGACGCCGCAGAACAGGGGGTAGCGCGAGGCGTTGATGCCCGCGTTGAGCGAATCCGCCTTGCCGCCGTTGTGCTTGTCGATGACGCGCAGCTGTGGATGGAGCGTGGAACGGTAGATGCCCCGCACCGTCTCGGTGGGCAGCTGCACCCGGTAGGCTTCGGGAAAGGGAAGCAGGCCGAACTCGCGCTGCAGCACGCCCAGGGTGTCGTCCCGCGAACCGTCATTGATGACGATGATCTCGAACTCAGGGTAAGTCAGCTGCAGTACCGAGCGCACGGTGGCAGCGATCGTGGCTTCCTCGTTGTAGGCCGGCACCAGTACGCTGATCGGCGGCTCGAGCATGGTCTGGGCATGCGGCAGGTCCTTGATCTCGCGCAGCTGGTTGATGCGCCAGAGGCTCAACGTGGACAGGGCATTGAGCAGCAGGTACACGCCATTGAGCGCGATGAAATAGACCAGGAAGAAATCGGTCAGGAAGGTTGTCACGGGCGCGCCCCCTTGAGCTCGGCGAAGACCTGGGTGTACATCTCGCGCGCGTAGCGATCCTGCAAGGTGTCCAGCAGCCCGTGCAGCTGCTCGCGTGTGACAAAGGGCAGGCGCGTCAGGGCCTGGGCCGCACGGTAGCGCACCCACCACTGGGCGTCGGTCAACAACCGCGTGAGCACGGCCAGGTCGGTGGCCTGGCCCAGGCGTCCGAGGGCATGGGCGGCCTGGACACGTACGCGCCAGTCCTCGTGCCCGGCCAACTGCCGGATCTCGTCCAGAACCTCGGGGCCATCGGTCAGGCGCAGCGCGATACGCAGCAGGTCGGCGGGCTGGTCCGGTTGCAGCCAGGGCCGCAGGCTCACGGAGGGGATGCGCAGTTGAAGCGCCGCGGCGAGCTGCAGGGCGTGGGCCATGCGATCCTGTGGCAGGTCCACGAGTCGGCCGGCCAGTTCGGTGCCCAGCGCCTCGCGGAACTCCTGCAGCAGGATGGCCACGCGGATCATCTCCCAGTCGTCGCGCAGCAGCAGCTGCGGGATCACCACGCGCACACCGCGCGGCCGGTCGAGCTGGATCAGGGCGCGCGCCGCATAGAGCGAGCAGGTGCTGTCGGCGTGGAGCAACTGCTGTTCCAGCAGGTCCCAGGCGCTGCGCTCACGCATATGGCCCAGGGTCAGAATGGCGAACAGGCGTCGGGTGAGGCTACGGCTGCGCAGCAGGTGGCGGGCCAGAGTCGCGCAGTCCAGGCGCCGGGCGATCTCACCCAGATGCAGCGCGGATTCGCCCCGCACCGACTCCTGCAGGTGGTTCCAGAGTTTGAGGAAGAGCCAGCGCTCGCGCCTTCCCAGGGACGGCAACCTGGCCGGTGCCTCGCCCACCATGGCTTGCAGGAGCAGCGGCCGCCAGCGCTGCTGGAAACGCTGCTCCCGGCGCTCGCGCAGCGTCCGTTGCACGCGCAGACCGGCAATGAACAGGCCGATGCCCAGCGTGAACAGCACGGCACCGACCGCCGTCCAGAAGGCCAGCGTCAGGTAGGGATCAGAAGAGATGTTGGACACCGACGCGCCATCCCCGGCGGGTGTAGAAGTCGCCCTGGTGGGTGACGCCCCACTCATAAGCCAGTGCCCAGTCGGGTCGCCACCAGTGGCGGCCGCTGAACACGGCCGCACGCACGTCGGCCAGCCGTACATCGCCGCCGCCCACCAGCACCGCCTCGCGGCCGTCGGACAGGGACAGGCTGGCCGAGCTGAGCTCGCCGTAGTAGTAGCTGCCGCGCAGTTCCAGGCTGGAGGTGTCCCGGCCCTGGGTGTGGACCGGGCGCCAGGCCGCCAGCCAGCTGGTGCGGCCGACATAGTGCTCGAGCATCACCTGCCCTTGGTTGACCACGTTGCTGTCGTAGCGCGTGTGGCGCAGTCCGCCATGGACCAGCCAGGCCGGCGCAAACTCATATTGCAGGGAACCGCCCAGGTGGTGTCGCGCCAGCACCCGGTGTGTGGGGCTGAGGCTGGCATCCAAGGTGGCGGTCAGACGGCCGTCCAGCGGTCTGACGATCAGGCCGCTCAGCTGCTCGTCGCGCAGCCCGAAACGCTCGGTCTGCACCAGGCCGAGCTCGGTGACGTCACGCACGCCACGGCGCTGGCTCAGGCGCGCCGCATGTTCGGTCCAGTCCGGGCTGCCGTTGCTCAGTTGCTGCCGGCCTGTGGACAGTTCCACGCCCAGCGTTGCGGGCTCGCTGAGCGCCGCCGCCGGACCCAGGGCCAGGACCAGCGTCAGAGCGACGCCGGAGCCGCTGCGCGATCGCAGAGCGAGCAAGTTCATGTGGGATTCCTGCCCGGCTGGTAGCGCCGGATGCGTGCAAACAGCTCTTCGGTGCTGAAGGGCTTGATCAGGTAGTCGTCGGCCCCCGCGTCCAGGGCGCGGGCGATCTCGCTGCCCTGCGATTTCGCGCTGAGCATGATCACCCGCGATGCGCGCCAGGCCGGCAGCTCGCGCAGCTCACGCAGCAGGGTGTAGCCGTCCAGGAAAGGCAGCATCACGTCCATGACCACGATGGATGTTGGCGGTTGCTGCCGAATGTAGTCCAGGCCCGCCTGGCCGTCGGCCACCACGTGTACGGTGTAGCGCTCACGCTCCAGCAGGTACTTGAGCATGCCGGACACCAGCTCGTCGTCTTCTACGACCAGCACGGAGGCGGTGGGTTCGCGCGGGACGTCAGGCATGTGCAGCAAACTCGGGTTCGACGGGCTTTTCCGGCCCGCCGGGCAGATTATCGGGCCGACGACGTGACCGACCGGACCGGCCTTGAGATTATGAATGGTTCAGGAAATAGTTATAGAGCTTATGCCTGGGCGGCATGTCATTCTCGGGTAAGCTTGCCCGCGTGCGGGCGCTCCCCCGGGATTCGGCCTGCGTGACGATTCATAAAACTCCAGGAGATTTTTCATGCAAACAGGCACAGCCGCCCCGGCGCAGCGCATCGGGGTGCCCCGGGAGACTTTCCCGGGCGAAAAGCGCGTCGCAACCGTTCCCGAGGTGGTCGAGAAGCTGATCAAGCTCGGGTTCAAGGTGGCCGTCGAGTCCGGCGCCGGTGAGGCTGCCAATTTCAGTGACGAGGCCTACCGCGCCGCGGGCGCCGAGATCATCCAGGGCGCTGCGGCGCTCTGGGCGGCCTCGGACATCGTCTTCAAGGTGCGTCCGCCCAGCGCCGACGAGGTGAAGCTGATGCGCGAGGGCGGCGCCCTGATCGGCTTTGTCTGGCCGGCTCAGAATCCCGAACTCATGCAGCAGCTCGCGGCCCGCAAGGCCACCGTGCTAGCCATCGACGCGCTGCCGCGCACACTCTCGCGCGCCCAGAAGATGGATGCGCTGACCTCCATGGCCGGCGTCAGCGGCTACCGTGCCGTCATCGAGGCGGCCAATGCCTTCGGCCGTTTCTTCAACGGTCAGATCACGGCCGCGGGCAAGGTGCCCCCGGCCAAGGTCTTCGTCGCCGGTGCCGGCGTGGCCGGTCTCTCGGCCATCGGCACGGCCGCCAACCTGGGCGCCATCGTGCGCGCCAATGACACGCGCGCCGAGGTGGCCGACCAGGTCGTGTCCCTCGGTGGCGAGTTCGTCAAGGTCGATTACGAGGAAGAGGGCTCCGGCGGCGGCGGCTACGCCAAGGTCATGAGCGAAGGCTTCCAGGCCGCGCAGCGCGCCATGTACGCGCAGCAGGCTAAGGAAGTGGACATCATCATCACCACCGCGCTGATCCCGGGCAAGCCGGCCCCGAAGCTGATCACCGCCGACATGGTGAAGTCGATGAAACCGGGCAGCGTGATCGTGGACATGGCGGCTGAGCAAGGCGGCAACTGCGAGCTGACCGAGCCGGGCCAGGCCGTGGTCAAGCATGGCGTGACCATCGTGGGCTACACCGACCTGGCCTCGCGCCTGGCCAAGCAGTCGTCCACCCTGTACGCGACCAACCTGTTCCGCCTGAGCGAGGAACTCTGCAAAGCCAAGGACGGTGTCGCCAACGTCAACATGGAAGACGACGCCATCCGCGGCCTGACGGTCATCAAGGACGGCACCGTCACCTGGCCGGCCCCGCCGCTCAAGCAGGCCCCCGCACCAGCGCCCAAGCCCGCTGCCGCGCCCGCGGCTGAGAAGAAGGGCGGCCACGGTCACGGCAGCAGCGCCCCGCTGCCCGCCAAGACCCTGGCCATCATCTTTGCGGTGGCCGCCCTGGCCTTCTGGTTCATCGGCGCCTACGCACCGGCGGCCTTCCTGGGCCACTTCACGGTCTTCGTTCTGGCCTGCTTCATCGGCTACATGGTGGTCTGGAACGTCACGCCCGCGCTGCACACGCCGCTGATGAGCGTGACCAATGCCATCTCCAGCATCATCGCCATCGGCGCCTTGGTGCAGATTGCGCCGCCCGAAGCCGGCACCGCCGGCCGGCCCGATGAGCTGATCCGCTGGCTGGCCTTTGCCGGCATCGTGCTCACGGCCATCAATATGTTCGGTGGCTTCGCCGTCACGCGCCGCATGCTGGCCATGTTCCGCAAGTAACAGAAGAAGAACAAGAAGGAAAGACGATCATGTCCCAAAGTCTCGCCACGGTGGCCTATCTCGGTGCCGCCATCCTCTTCATCCTGAGCCTCGGAGGCCTGTCCAACCCGGAAAC
This sequence comes from Hylemonella sp., assembly GCF_027532185.1. Taxonomy (GTDB): domain Bacteria; phylum Pseudomonadota; class Gammaproteobacteria; order Burkholderiales; family Burkholderiaceae_C; genus Hylemonella. The sequence goes on from NZ_JAPZSV010000005.1 coordinate 318,067, forward strand.
CTCGCGCCGCGGCAACCTCTTCGGCATCATCGGCATGGCCCTGGCCGTGCTGGCCACGGTCTTCGGCCCGCGCGTCGCGCCCGCCGGCATCGCGTGGATCATCATCGCGCTGGTGATCGGCGGCGGCATCGGTCTTTACGCCGCCAAGGTCGTGAAGATGACGCAGATGCCCGAACTGGTCGCGCTCATGCACAGCCTCGTGGGCTTGGCTGCCTGCCTGGTGGGTTTCGCCAGCTACGTCGACACCTCGATCCAGTACCAGGGCGCCGAGAAGATCATCCATGAGGTGGAGATCTACATCGGCATCCTGATCGGTGCGGTGACCTTCTCGGGCTCGCTGATTGCCTTCGGCAAGCTCAACGGCAAGATCGGCGGCAAGCCGCTGCTGCTGCCCGCGCGCCACTGGCTCAACCTCGTGGCCCTGCTGGTCGTGATCTGGTTCGGCCGCGAGTTCATCCTGGCCAAGGACGTGGCCGCAGGCATGACGCCGCTGATCGTGATGACCGTCATCGCCCTGCTCTTCGGCATCCACATGGTCATGGCCATCGGCGGCGCCGACATGCCGGTGGTGGTGTCCATGCTCAACAGCTACTCGGGCTGGGCCGCCGCGGCCACCGGCTTCATGCTGAGCAACGACCTGCTGATCGTGACCGGCGCGCTCGTGGGCTCCTCGGGCGCCATCCTGTCCTACATCATGTGCAACGCGATGAACCGCAACTTCATCAGCGTGATCGCCGGCGGCTTCGGCTCCGGTGCCGGCGCGCCGGCCAAGGCAGGCGCCGCCGCCGAGCCGCAAGGCGAGGTCGTGCCGGTGACGGCCGCCGACACCGCCGAGCTGCTGCGCGAGGCCAAGAGCGTGATCATCGTGCCCGGCTACGGCATGGCCGTGGCCCAGGCCCAGCACACGGTCAACGAGATCACCCGCACCCTGCGCGAGAAGGGTGTCACCGTGCGCTTCGGCATCCACCCGGTGGCCGGCCGCATGCCCGGCCACATGAACGTGCTGCTGGCCGAGGCCAAGGTGCCCTACGACATCGTGCTGGAGATGGACGAGATCAACGAGGACTTCCCGGACACCGATGTGGCCATGGTGATCGGCGCCAACGACATCGTGAACCCTGCCGCCCAGGACGACCCCACCAGTCCCATCGCCGGCATGCCGGTGCTGGAGGTCTGGAAGGCCAAGACCTCCATCGTCATGAAGCGCTCCATGGCCTCGGGTTACGCCGGCGTGGACAACCCGCTGTTCTACAAGGACAACAACCGCATGCTCTTCGGCGACGCCAAGAAGATGCTGGACGAGGTGCTCGCCGCCCTGAAGGCCTGACGTTTTCCCGGGGGTGCGGGCCGATTTTGGCAAGGCATAATCCCGCCACCGGAAAAAAGCACGACCGTGCTGGAATTTCCAGCACGGTCTTTTTTTGTTCAGCTACATTCAGAACCGACACCACAGGAGACAAGACATGAACGACCGCATCTGGCTCAAGAGTTACCCCGAAGGCGTGCCTGCCGACCTGCCGCCCTCGCCCTACGCGTCTCTGGTGGCCTTGATGGAAGAGAGCTTCCGCAAGTACGCGGACCGCCCGGCCTACAGCTTCATGGGCAAGGAGATGAGCTTCGGCGAGACCGACCGTCTGAGCCGCGCCTTCGCCGCCTATCTGCAGGGCCTGGGTCTGACCCAGGGCGATCGTGTGGCCATCATGATGCCCAATGTGCCGCAGTACCCGGTGGTGGTGGCGGCCATCCTGCGCGCTGGTTACGTGGTGGTCAACGTCAACCCCCTGTACACGGCGCGTGAACTCGAGCACCAGCTCAAGGATTCGGGGTCGAAAGCCATCGTCATCATCGAGAACTTCGCAGCCACGCTGGAGAAGTGCATCGCTGCCACGCCGGTCAAGCACGTGGTGCTGTGCACCATGGGTGACCGCCTGGGTCTGCTCAAGGGCGCCCTGGTCAACTTCGTGGTGCGCAAGGTCAAGAAGCTGGTGCCGCCCTTCAGCCTGCCGGGCGCCGTGCGTTTCAACGATGCGGTGGCCCAGGGCGAACGCGGCAGCCTGCGTCAGCCCGACATCAAGCCCGACGACGTGGCTGTGCTGCAGTACACCGGTGGCACGACAGGTGTCTCCAAGGGCGCCGTGCTCCTGCACCGCAATGTGATTGCCAACGTGCTGCAGTCCGAGATCTGGAACTCGCCCGTCATGAAGAAGGTGCCGGCCGGCGAGCAGCCCACGGGCGTGTGCGCGCTGCCGCTGTACCACATCTTCGCCTTCACGGTGGGCATGATGTTGTCCATGCGCACGGGCGGCAAGCTCATCCTGATTCCGAACCCGCGTGACCTGCCAGCGGTGCTCAAGGAGCTGTCCAAGCACACCTTCCACAGCTTCCCGGCGGTCAACACCCTCTTCAACGGCCTGGCCAACCACCCGGACTTCAACAAGGTGAACTGGGGCAACCTCAAGGTGTCGGTGGGTGGCGGCATGGCGGTGCAGGGCGCGGTGGCCGACAAGTGGCTCAAGCAGACGGGCTGCCCGATCTGCGAGGGCTACGGCCTGTCCGAGACCAGCCCCTCGGCCAGCTGCAACCCGGTGACCAACACCTCCTTCACCGGCACCATCGGCGTGCCGCTGCCCAGCACGTACATGAAGATCATCGACGACGAGGGTCGCGATGTGCCGCAGGGCCAGCCGGGTGAGATCGCCATCAAGGGCCCGCAGGTCATGGCAGGCTACTGGCAGCGCCCCGACGAGACCGCCAAGGTCATGACCGCCGACGGCTGGTTCAAGTCCGGCGACATCGGCATCATGGACGAGAAGGGCTTCTTCCGTATCGTCGACCGCAAGAAGGACATGGTGCTGGTCAGCGGCTTCAACGTCTACCCCAACGAGATCGAGGACGTGGTGGCCAAGCTGCCCGGCGTGCTCGAATGTGCTTGCGTGGGTGTAGCCGACGAGAAGACCGGCGAAGCGGTGAAGCTCGTGATCGTCAAGAAGGACCCCGCCCTGACTGAAGAGCAGGTGCGTGCCTACTGCAAGGAAAACCTCACGGGCTACAAGCAGCCCAAGGTGGTCGAGTTCCGCACCGAGCTGCCCAAGACGCCCGTCGGCAAGATCCTGCGTCGCGAGCTGCGCGACAAGAAGTGATGCGAAGCATCGCTTCTTGCGACGGAGGCTAACTTTGCGCCGCAAAGTTAAGCGTAGCGGCCGCAGTCACAAGAACGTAGTGGCGGTGGAGGCTAACTTTGCATCGCAAAGTTAAGCGCAGCGGCCGGAACCACAAGAGCGCAGGCCTGCCATGATCACGGCCATCCTCAGCGCCCTGGCTGAGGAGCAGCAGGGGCTGCTTGAACTTCTGAACCAGCCCCGGCGCGTCGAACGAGCCGGGCGCATCTTTTGGCAGGGCGAGCTGCACGGCCAGCCCGTGGTGCTCGCACTCTCGCGCATCGGCAAGGTGGCTGCCGCCACGACAGCCACGACCCTGGTGGAGGCCTTCGGCGCGCAACGCCTGGTGTTTACGGGCGTGGCCGGCGGCATCGCGCCCGGCGTGCAGGTGGGCGACGTGGTGGTGGCGCGCGAGTTCGTGCAGCATGACATGGATGCCTCGCCGCTGTTCCCGCGCTACCAGGTGCCGCTCTATGGACGCGAGCGCTTCGCCTGCGATACCACCTTGTCCAGCGCCTTGATCGCCGCGACCCGCAGCGGTCTGCAGCAGCTGGGCCTGGGCGTCGCGCTGCACCATGGTCTGGTGGCCAGCGGCGACCGTTTCGTTTCGGCTGCACAGGAGGCCCGCGACCTGCACGCAGCATTGAATGAAGCCGGCCATGCGCCCCTCGCCGTCGAGATGGAAGGCGCCGCGGTGGCCCAGGTCTGCCATGACTACGGCATCCCCTTCGCCGCCATGCGCACCATCTCCGACCGCGCCGACGACACGGCCCACGTGGATTTCCCGAAGTTCGTGAACGAAGTCGCCAGCCGCTACGCGCTGGCCATCCTCGACGCCTTCATGCGCGAGTTGCAGAAGCAGCAGAGCTGAACGGTTTCAGGCGCGGGACGCTGTGGAACCGGCTCCGCCGGGCCGCTGGCCTTGTCCCCCTCCGGGGGAGGGCGCGTCAGCGCCTCAGGGGGGTCACTTCTTGAGCCAGCCGCGCCGCCGGAAGTACCACATGGGTCCGACCGCGCTCGCGATCATCAGCACGAGCGCAAACGGGTAACCCCAGGTCTGCGAGAGCTCGGGCATGTACTGGAAGTTCATGCCGTAGATGCTCGCGATCAGTGTGGGCGGCAGCAGGGCCACGCTGGCCACCGAGAAGATCTTGATGATCTTGTTCTGGTTGATGTTGATGAAACCGACCGTGGCGTCCATCAGGAAGTTGATCTTGTCGAAGAGGAAGGTGGTGTGCGAATCGAGCGAGTCGATGTCGCGCAGGATCTGGCGTGCCTCCTCGAACTGTTCAGCATTGAGCATCTTGCTGCGCATCATGAAGCTGACCGCACGGCGCGTGTCCATGGCGTTGCGGCGGATGCGGCCGTTCAGATCTTCCTGGCGCGCGATGGCGCCCAGCACCTCGCCGGCCAGGGCGTCGGTCACGTCGCCCGCGAGCACCTGCTTGCCGGCCTTCTCGAGTTCGTCGTAGATGCCCTCGAGCGCATCGGCCGAGTACTCGGCGTCGGCGTCGAAGAGCTTGAGCAGCACTTCCTTGGCGTCGGAGATCAGACCGGGCGCACGGCGTGCGCGCATGCGCAGCAGGCGGAACACGGGCACGTCCTCGTCGTGGATGGAGAACAGCACGCCCTTGCTCTTGAGCTGCTCGTTCACCAGGTTCAGGATGAAGGCCACGCGTACGGTGCGCGGTGCGTCCTCGTCGGCGATGAGGAAGTCGCTGCGGATGTGCAGCTCGCCGTTGTCCTCTTCGTAGAAGCGTGCCGACTCCTCGATGTCCTCGTCCATCGCATCTTCGGGGATGGACAGGCCGTAGTACTGCTTGACCCAGCGCTTCTCCTCCAGCGTGGGCGACTCGAGGTCAACCCAGATGGGCTGGAAACGCGAGAGCTCTTCCAGCGATTCGATTTCTTCCTGGAACAGGCGGCCGTTGGCGAGCGTGAAGATGTTGAGCATGGCTCACTCCCTGGAACATGGGCATCGGGGCGGGGTGGTGGGTGTCGCTTCCAACCCCCGATGCGGCGGCGACCCGAGGGGGTGCGCGTGCAGGGAGTCGAAAGCTACCGACTGGGGTAGGCTTCCAATGGGTGCTCTCCGGCGTGTGTGGACAGGCGCAATTATGGCATCAGCCTGCTGTCGCCCGACGCGTGCCAGGGCCGCACAAGGCGGCATTTGTTCGCTAGAGTGGAGGCTTCGTGGTCTCCGAGGCATCCAGACCTTTCATGCAGCCCGCTCCCCTTCCGGCCGACGAAGCGCAACGACTCGAAGCCTTGTACCGTTACCGCATCCTGGATACGGACGCAGAGGCCGAGTATGACGACTTCACCCGGCTCGCGGCCCAGATCTGCGAGGCGCCGATTGCGCTGGTGTCCCTGATCGATGCGGGCCGGCAGTGGTTCAAGAGCCGGCTTGGGCTGGACACCCGGGAGACCCCGCGGGATCTGGCCTTCTGCGCCCATGCCATCCTGGGACGTGAGGTCCTGGAGATTCCCGACGCGCGGGCCGATGCACGGTTCGTCGACAACCCCTATGTCACCGGTGACCCCGAGGTCCGCTTTTACGCGGGCGCTCCTCTCATCACGCCCCAAGGGCATGTGGTGGGGACGCTGTGCGTCCTGGACCGGGTGACGCGGCGCCTGAGCCCGGAGCAGCGCGAGGCGCTGGCGACCCTCGGACGACAGGTGGTACGCCAGATGGAGATGCGCTTGCGGCTGGAGCGTGAAGGCGCGCTCTACCAGGAGCTGTCGCGCAAGACCAAGTTTCAGCAGGTGTTGCTCGACAGTGCGGCGGCGTCGATCATCACAACTTCGGCGGACGGGAGGTTGACCAGCGCCAATCCGGGTGCCGAGCGGCTGCTGGGCTATCCACGCGAGGAGTTGCTGGGCCTGGAGGTGATCTCGACCCTGCATGTCAAGGAGGAGCTGCAGCTGCGCGCGGTGGAGCTGGCATCCGAACTCGGGCGCCATGTGCCCTGGCGCGAGGCCCTGGTGACCCGACCGCTCATGGGTGTCTCTGAGACCCGCGAGTGGCATTACCTGCGCAAGGATGGCTCCACGGTGCCTGTGCTGCTCTCGGTCGCGGCATTGCGGGACGACGACGGTGCACTCGCCGGCTTCGTCGGCATGGCCACCGACATCTCGCAGCGCAAACAGGCCGAGGCGGCGCTGCGACTCGGTCATGAGCGCCTGCAGCTTGCGCTCATGGCCGCCCGCTCCAGTCTGTGGGACGCCAACCTCCTGTCCGGACGCGTCGTCCTGGACGGTCATTGGGCGGCATTGCTGGGGCAGCCGCCCCAGGAAACGGAGCTGACGTTCCGGGATCTGGCCGCGCTCATGCCCGCAGACGAGGTGGCCGGTGTGCGCACGCGTCTGGTGGCGGCCATCAAGGGTGAGCAGCCAGACTACATCGCCGAGCACCGCGTGCTGCACGCGCAGGGCTACTGGGTGTGGATCGAGAGCCGTGGTCGGGTGGTCGAGCGTGACGCCGAGGGGCGCGCGCTACGCATGATCGGCACGAACACCGACATCACTGAGCGCAAGCAGGTCGAGCGCATGAAGTCCGAGTTCGTGTCGGTGGTGAGTCACGAGCTACGCACGCCATTGACCTCCATCAGCGGCGCGCTGGGTTTGATCTGCAGCGGTGTATTGGGTGACATGCCGGCGAAGATCCAGCCGATGCTGGAGATCGCACAGCGCAACAGCGAGCGCCTGTCCCTGCTGATCGACGACCTGCTCGATATGGAGAAGATCGAGGCCGGAAAGATGCGGCTGGAACTGCGGGAGCAGTTGCTCCTGCCGCTGGTCGAGCAGGCCATCGAGTCCACACAGGCCTACGCTCAGCGCCATGGCGTACGCCTGGTGCTGATGTCCGACCCCGGGGCTGTTCTGGTCCGGGTCGACGGGATCCGTTTGCAGCAGGTGTTGAACAACTTTCTCTCGAATGCTGCCAAGTTTTCCCCGGCACACGGCCAGGTGGAGGTCTACGTGCTGCCACGCACGGGGCGTGTGCGTGTCGAGGTCCGCGACGACGGTCCCGGCGTACAGCCGGAGTTCCGTCGCCATATCTTCCAGAAATTCTCGCAGGCGGATGCCTCGAACACCCGGCAGAAAGGCGGCACGGGGCTGGGGTTGGCGATCAGCAAGGAACTGGTCGAGCGGATGGGCGGGCGGGTCGGTTTCGAGTCCCAGCCCGGGATGGGGGCCCGCTTCTACTTTGAGCTGCCGCTCAGCGAGGCGGACGCCGTCGGGATGTCAACGCTGGGGAGTCTCATGCGATGAAGCTGAAACGCATCCTCTACGTGGAGGACGAGCCGGACATCCAGGCTGTGGCCCGCGTGGCGCTGGAATTGGTGGGTGGCTTCGAAATCCGAGTCTGCAGCCACGGAGCGGAGGCCTTGCAGCAGGTCCGGGACTTTGCGCCTGATCTCGTGTTGCTCGACGTGATGATGCCGGGCATGGACGGGCCCGCGACGCTGCAGCGCTTGCGCGCCGATCCTGCAACGGCGCACATCCCCGTCATCTTCCTGACGGCCAAGGTCCAGGAGTCGGAGGTGGCGCTCTACCAGGCCATGGGTGCGCTGAATGTCATCGCGAAGCCCTTCGATCCCATGACGCTGGCAGATCAGGTGCGCCGGATCTGGAGCGAGGCCCATGGTTGAGCCCCCGGCCGAGGCACAGGCCCAGCTGCTGATGCTGCGCCAGCGATTTCTTGAGCGCAGCGAGTCGGAGCTCGAGCAACTTGTCGCTCTGCTGCCGGATCAGGCCGGGCTGGTGACACGCTCGCTGCTCTTGGAGGCGCACGCGGGCCTGCACAAACTGGCGGGCTCCGGAGGCATCTTCGGTTGTGCCGAACTCTCGGTGCGGGCGCGGGCACTGGAGTTGAGGGCTCAGTCATGGCTGGAAGCGCCAGCTCTGGTGTCGGACGCCGAGTGGCGGACATGGCTGGAAGAGCTGCGCGCACTGCCCAGACTCCTTGGCGCCTGAGCCTCAGCGCGTCTTTCAATCCGAGCATTCTGCATGGCCCTGCTGCGGCTGGCAAGCCCCCGCGCGACCAGCGGATTTCAAGCGGTTTGAAGAGCGAAAAACTTGCGCGAGCAAGGGGAAAAGGCATTGCATTTCACGCAGTCCGGGCGCATCATGAATTCGTCCGCAGCAACGCAGTCCGTCGGCGCGTCGGGCTGGCTGGTGCGGCACCTGTGTCCATCCCGAGAGCAACTGGAGGCTACTCATGAACCTGACGATCAGCGGTCATCACCTCGAAGTCACCCCCGCCCTGCGCAGCTATGTCACGACCAAGCTTGATCGAATCACCCGGCACTTTGACCAGGTTGTCGACGTCAAGGTGCTCCTCACGGTAGAGAAGCAGAAGGAGAAGGAACGACGGCAACGCGCTGAATGCAATATCCACGTCAAGGGCAACGACCTGTTCGCCGAGAGCGCCCACGAGGATCTCTATGCGGCCGTGGATGAGCTGGTCGACAAGCTTGACCGCCAGGTCGTGCGTCACAAGGACCGCCTGCAGGACCATCACCACGATGCGGTCAAGCGCCTGATGCAGTAACTCACGGTGTCCGCGGGTCCCTGCGGCCCGCATCGTCAACCAAGCCGCGGCTCGCCCCCGCGGCTTTTTTGCGCCCGGTTCGCCGGTGACGGCCCGCTCGCCCGGGACGCCCAGGCGGTGCATTTGTGTGCATAATCTGCCCACTCGAACACCATGAATCGTCTTGCGTCCATCCTGCCGGCAGCACAAGTGCTTGTGCATGTCGATGCCACGAGCAAAAAGCGTGCTTTCGAGGAAGTGGGCTTGCTGTTCGAGAACCTGCATGGCCTCAACCGCGCGCTCGTCACCGACAGCCTGTTTGCGCGCGAGCGCCTGGGCTCCACGGGCCTGGGTCACGGGGTCGCGATTCCCCACGGACGCATCAAGGGCCTGAAGGCGCCCATGGCCGCTGTGCTGCAGCTGGCCCAGCCCATTGGTTTCGACGCGCCCGACGAGCAGCCCGTGAGCCTGCTGATCTTCCTGCTGGTGCCCGAGGCGGCGACGCAGAAACACCTGGAAATCCTGTCCGAGATCGCCGAGCTGCTGAGCGACGCGGCCTTGCGTACCAAGCTCAACGGCAGCGCTTCGGCCGACGAGCTGCACGGGCTGATTGCCGCCTGGCGCTCGGCCCAGCCGGCCTGAACGAGCAAGCAGGCGCGCCTTGAGACCCACCGTCGTCAGCGCCGAGGTCCTGTTCGAGGAGTTCCGCGCCAAGCTCAAGTGGGAATGGGTGGCCGGTCTCGGCGCTTCCGAGCGCCGCTTCGATGAGGTGGCTGTGCGCGCCGCGCGTTCGGGCGCCGACCTTGTGGGTTACCTCAACTACATCCATCCCTATCGCGTGCAGGTGCTGGGCGAGCGCGAGGTGGCTTACCTCACCAATGACACTCCCGAGGATTGCCAGCGCCGGATCTCGCGCATCACCACGCTGGAGCCGCCGGTGCTGGTGCTGGCCGACGCGCAGAAGGTGCCGCCGGCCCTGCAAGCCATGTGTGAGGGGGCCAACATCCCGATGTTCGCCTCGCCCGAGAGTTCCGCCTACGTCATCGACGTCCTGCGCAGCTATCTGTCGCGCCATTTCGCCGACCGCGCGTCCATGCACGGCGTGCTCATGGACATCCTGGGCCTGGGCGTGCTGATCACGGGTGAATCAGGCCTGGGCAAGAGCGAGCTGGGGCTGGAGCTGATCTCGCGCGGCCACGGCCTGGTGGCCGACGATGCGGTGGACCTGTACCGCGTGAACCAGGACACCATCGAAGGGCGCTGCCCGGAGCTGCTGCGCAACCTGCTGGAGGTACGCGGCATCGGCCTGCTCGACATCCGTGCCATCTTCGGTGAGACTGCGGTGCGTCGCAAGATGCGGCTCAAGCTCATCGTGCACCTGGTGCGGCGCGAGACGCTGGAGCGTGACTACGAGCGCATTCCCTACGAGCCGCTCACGCAGGACGTGCTGGGCATCCCGGTGCGCAAGGCCGTGATCCAGGTGGTGGCGGGCCGCAACCTGGCCGTGCTGGTGGAGGCCGCGGTGCGCAACACCATCCTGCAGCTGCGCGGCATCGACACCTATCAGGAATTCGTCGAGCGCCACCGCAAGGCCATGGGCGAGGGCGGCTGATACGCCGCGTCCCCCAAAAACAAACCCGGGCCAGGCCCGGGTTTTTCATGGTGCAGCGACGGCTCAGTGGTGGCCGCCGCGCGGCGTGCCCGTGCCGCGGTTCGGGCACTTGTCCTTGGTGCAGTGGCCGTAGAGGCTGAGGGCATGTTCAGCGAGCTTGAAGCCGCGCGTCTTGGCGATGGCGTTCTGCCGATCCTCGATCTGGGCGTCGAAGAATTCCTCGACCTTGCCGCAGTCCAGGCAAACCAGGTGGTCGTGGTGCTTGCCTTCGTTCAACTCGTAGACGGCCTTGCCGCCCTCGAAGTTGCTGCGCGTCAGGATGCCAGCCTGCTCGAACTGGGTCAGCACGCGGTAGACCGTGGCCAGGCCCACGTCGGAGCGATCCTCCAGCAGCACGCGGAACACATCTTCCGCGCTCATATGGCGTTGGGCGCCCTTCTGGAAAATCTCCAGCACCTTCAGGCGGGGCAGTGTGGCCTTGAGGCCGGTGCTCTTGAGTTCGTCGATGGTGTTCGTGGGCATGGTTCCTCCGGAGTGGCCCAGGGCGCCGGAGGCCCTGCCGCTACAATGGCCGATCATATCGCCAGTGCCCGTTTCATGCTTATTTTTCATCGTGTTTCCGTGCGTCAAGGCATGGTTTTGCTGCTGGGGGTGACCTTGTCGGTGCTGGCCGGCTGCGGCTGGCTGGAGCCCTACAAGGTGCCCATCGTCCAGGGCAATGTGGTCACGCGCGAGCAGGTGGCGGTGCTGCGTCCGGGCATGAGCCGCATCCAGGTGCGCGACATTCTGGGTACCCCGCTGCTGGCCAGCGTCTTTCATGCCGATCGCTGGGACTATGTGTTCACGCTGCAGCAGCAGGGCCGTGAGCCGCAGGCGCGGCGTGTGACCGTCTATTTCAAGGGCGAGATGCTCGAACGCTTCGAGGCCGACGAGCTGCCGAGCGAGACCGAGTTCGTCGCCACCCTGGGTCGACCGCGCAAGACCCAGGCGCCTTTGCTGGAGGCTGCCCCCGAGAAGCTGCAGGATTTCCCTGCGCCCAAGCCCGCGCCCGAACCGGCGCCCCTGCCGCCCCTGCCCGCGAGCTACCCGCCGCTGGAGCCAGCCAACCGCTGACACCCCCGCCATGAGCACACCTACCTCTCACGCCATCGCCATCGCAGGCGCCTCCGGCCGCATGGGCCGCATGCTGATCGAAGCCGTGCATGCGGCCGAGGACTGCCGCCTGGCCGGCGCGCTGGACGTCGCGGCCAGCCCGGCCATCGGCAGCGATGCCACCGCCTTTCTGGGCCACGCCAGCGGCGTCACCATCACCGCCGATCTCAAGACCGGCCTGAAGAACGCGCGCACCCTGATCGACTTCACGCGCCCCGAGGGCACCATGGCCCATCTGAAGGTCTGCCGCGAGCTCGGCGTGAACCTGGTCATCGGCACCACGGGCTTCACCGAGGCGCAGAAGGCCGAGATCGAGGCCGCGGCCCAGGACATCGCCATCATGCTCTCGCCGAACATGAGCGTCGGCGTGAACGTCACGCTCAAGCTGCTGGAGATGGCGGCCAAGGCGCTGAGCACGGGCTACGACATCGAGATCATCGAGGCTCACCACCGCCACAAGGTCGATGCGCCCTCGGGTACCGCGCTCAAGATGGGTGAAGTCATTGCCAACGCGCTGGGCCGCGACCTCAAGGACTGCGCGGTCTACGAGCGTTACGGCCACACCGGCGAGCGCGACCCGTCCACCATCGGCTTCGCCACCGTGCGCGGCGGCGACATCGTGGGCGACCACACCGTGCTGTTCGCCGGCACCGGCGAGCGCATCGAGATCACGCACAAGTCCGCCAGCCGTGTGACCTATGCCCAGGGCAGTCTGCGCGCCGTGCGCTACCTGGCCGGCCGCAAGAGCGGCCTGTACGACATGTTCGACGTACTGGGCCTCAAGTAATCCGTCATCGTCATGCAAGAGAAATACAACCACCTCGACGTCGAGCAAAGCGCCCAGGCCCACTGGGTGGCGCGCGACGCCTACCGTGTCACCGAAGACGCCGGCAAGAAGAAGTTCTACGCCTGCTCCATGCTGCCCTACCCCAGCGGCAAGCTGCACATGGGCCATGTGCGCAACTACACCATCAACGACATGCTCACGCGCCAGCTGCGCATGAGCGGCTACAACGTGCTCATGCCCATGGGCTGGGACGCCTTCGGTCTGCCGGCCGAGAACGCGGCGCTCAAGAACGGCGTGCCCCCGGCCAAATGGACCTACGAGAACATCGCCTACATGAAGGGCCAGATGCAGGCCATGGGTCTGGCCATCGACTGGAGCCGCGAGGTCGCCACCTGCGATCCCACGTACTACAAGTGGAACCAGTGGCTCTTTCTCAAGATGCTGGAAAAGGGCATTGCCTACCGCAAGACCCAAGTCGTGAACTGGGACCCGGTGGACCAGACCGTGCTGGCCAACGAGCAGGTCATCGACGGTCGTGGCTGGCGTACCGGCGCGCTGGTCGAGAAGCGCGAGATCCCCGGCTACTACCTCAACATCACCGCCTATGCCGACGAGCTGCTGCAACACGTGCAGATCGGCAACGACAAGGCTACCTTGACCGGCTGGCCCGACAAGGTGCGGCTGATGCAGGAGAACTGGATCGGCAAGAGCGAGGGCGTGCGCTTTGCCTTCCCGCACGAGATCCGGGGCGCCGACGGGCAGCTGATCGGCGACGGCCGCATGTATGTTTTCACCACGCGCGCCGATACCATCATGGGCGTGACCTTCTGCGCGGTCGCACCCGAGCACCCGCTGGCGACGCACGCCGCTCAAGGCAATGCCAAGCTCGCCGCCTTCATCGAGGAGTGCAAGAAGGGGGGTACCACCGAGGCCGAGCTGGCCCTGAAGGAAAAGGAAGGTCAGCCGACCGGCCTGTACGTTCAGCATCCGCTCACCGGCGCTCCCGTGGAAGTCTGGGTGGGCAACTACGTGCTCATGAGCTATGGCGACGGCGCCGTGATGGGCGTGCCCGCGCATGACGAGCGTGACTTCGCGTTCGCCAAGAAGTACGGCATCGCGATCCGCCAGGTCGTGGCGCTTGAAGGCGAGACCTTCTCGACCGAGGCCTGGGCCGAGTGGTACGCCGACAAGACGCGCGGCGTCTGCGTGAACTCCGGCGTGCTCGACGGCCTGGCTTACAAGGCCGCGGTCGACAAGGTCGCGTCCCTCTTGGCCGCACAGAACCTGGGCGAGAAGAAGACCACCTTCCGCCTGCGCGACTGGGGTATCAGCCGCCAGCGCTACTGGGGCACGCCGATCCCCATCATCCACTGCGAGTCCTGCGGTCCGGTCCCCGTGCCCGAGCAGGATCTGCCCGTGGTGCTGCCGCAGGATCTGGTGCCCGACGGTTCGGGCAACCCGCTCAACAAGTGCGAGGCCTTCCTGAAGGTGGCCTGCCCCTGCTGCGGCAAGCCTGCACGGCGCGAGACCGACACGATGGACACCTTTGTGGATTCGTCCTGGTACTTCATGCGCTATTGCGACCCGACGAATCCCGACCAGATGGTCGCGGACGGCGCCAACTACTGGATGCCGATGGACCAGTACATCGGCGGCATCGAGCACGCCATCCTGCACCTGCTCTACGCGCGCTTCTGGACCAAGGTCATGCGCGACCTGGGGCTGGTCAAGGTCGACGAGCCTTTCACCAAGCTGCTCACGCAGGGCATGGTGCTCAACCACATCTACTCGCGCCGCACCGAGAAGGGCGGCAAGGAGTACTTCTGGCCCCATGATGTGGAGCATGTGCTCGACGCCGGCGGCAAGATCGTGGGCGCGAAGCTGAAGAACGCCGTCGGTGACCTTCCCGCGGGCACGGCCATCGACTACGAGGGCGTGGGCACCATGTCCAAGTCCAAGAACAATGGCGTGGACCCGCAGGACCTGATCGAGAAGTACGGCGCCGACACCGCGCGCCTGTACACCATGTTCACCGCGCCGCCCGAAGCCACGCTGGAGTGGAACGATGCGGCCGTGGAAGGTAGCTACCGCTTCCTGCGCCGGGTCTGGAACTTCGGCGTCAAGCTCGGCGCCATGGATCCGAGTGCGGCCCTGGCCAGCGTGGCGGGTGCCAAACAGCTCAAGGACGTCAGCTTCGGCAAGGAAGCCAAGGCCCTGCGCCTGGAGATCCACAGCGTGCTCAAGCAGGTGGACTACGACTACCAGCGCATGCAGTACAACACCGTGGTCTCCGGTGCCATGAAGCTGCTCAACGCGCTCGAAGACTTCAAGGCCACGGGCACGCCCGGCGCCGAGGTCGCGCTGATCGAGGGCTTCGGCATCCTGCTGCGCTGCCTCTATCCGGCCACGCCTCATATCACCCATGTGCTCTGGAGCGAACTGGGCTACGCCGGTGTGCTCGGCGACCTGCTCGACGCACCCTGGCCCAAGGTCGACCCCTTGGCCCTGCAGCAGGACGAGGTTGAGCTCATGCTGCAGATCAACGGCAAGCTGCGCGGCGCCATCCTGGTGCCCGCTGGCGCGGCCAAGGAGGCCATCGAGGCCGTGGCCGTGGCGAGCGAGCCGGTGCGTGCCCAGGGCGGCGCGGTCAAGCGCGTCATCGTCGTGCCGGGCCGGCTCGTCAACGTGGTGCTCTGAGGCATGATGCGCCGCCTGTCGCTCTGGCTGTCTTGCGCCGCGCTGCTGGCGCTGGCCGGCTGCGGCTTCGGGCTGCGCCAGCCGGCCAACTATGCCTTCAGCACGATCTACAGCAGCGTGGCGCCGACCTCGCCGCTGGGCATCGAGCTGCAGCGCCAACTGCAGGCCGGGGGGCAGTTGCGCTACATCACCGACGCCGCCCAGATCAAGGAGGCCGAGGTGCTGCTGGACGTCTTTGGCGAGCGGCGCACCAAGACCGTGGTCGGCGTCAGCGCCACGGGCCAGGTGCGTGAATTCCAGCTGCGCCTGAATCTCAAGTTCCGCTTGCGCACGCCGCTGGGCAAGGAGCTCATCCCCGAGACCGAGCTTGTGCAACAGCGCACCATGAGCTATTCCGAAGCCTTCGCCTTGTCCAAGGAGGTCGAGGAAGCCATGCTCTATCGCAATATGCAGAGCGACATGGTGCAGCAGATCGCGCGCCGTCTCGCGGCCGTCCAGAAGCTCTGAAGCGCCGTCGCCATGCAAGTCGCCGCCGCCCAGCTTGCCGCCCAGCTGCAGCGCGGCCTGAAAAGCCTCTACACCCTCCACGGTGACGAGCCGCTGCTGCTGCAGGAGGCGGCCGATAACATCCGCGCCGCGGCGCGGGCGCAGGGCTATACCGAACGCACGGTGCACACCGTGGCCGGCGCGCACTTCGACTGGAGCGAGGTGCTGGCGGCCGGCGGAAGCCTGAGCCTGTTTGCCGACAAGCAGATCGTCGAGATCCGCATCCCTTCGGGCAAGCCGGGCAAGGACGGCAGCGCGGCACTGCAGCAGTTGGCCGAGGCCGCGCAGGGCAATGACAGCACGCTCACCCTCGTGCTGCTGCCGCGCCTGGACAAGGCCACGAAGACCGGTGCCTGGTTCGGTGCGCTCGAGAGCTATGGCGTGACCGTGCAGGTCGACCCCGTCGAGCGCCGCGCCCTGCCGCAATGGATCGCCCAGCGCCTTGCGGCCCAGGGCCAGCGTGTGGTCGAGGGCGAGGAAGGCCAGCGCACGCTGCAGTTCTTTGCCGATCGCGTCGAGGGCAATCTGCTGGCGGCGCACCAGGAAATCCAGAAGCTCGGGCTGCTCTATCCGCCGGGTGAACTCGGTTTCGAGCAGGTCGAAAGCGCCGTGCTCAATGTGGCGCGCTATGACGTCTTCAAGTTGTCCGAGGCTGTGCTGGCTGGGCAGATGGCGCGCGTGCAGCGCATGCTCGACGGTCTCAAGGCCGAAGGCGAGGCCGAGGTGTTGGTGCACTACGCGCTGGCCGAGGACATCCGTGGGCTCAAGCGCGTCAAGGATGCCATGGCCGCTGGCCGACCCCTGCCCATGGCCCTGCGCGAGCAGCGTGTCTGGGGCCTGAAGGAAAAGCTCTACGAGCGCGTGCTCCCCCTGCTGAGCCCCATGGACCTGGCCAACCTGCTGCAGGCCGCCCATCAGGTCGACGGCATCGTCAAGGGGCTCAAGGTGGCGGACTGGCCGGCCGATGGCTGGCAGGCGCTGCAGCGCCTGGCCCTGCAGCTTTGCGGGCTCTGTGCTGCCGTGCCCGGAAGAGCGGCGGGCATGAGAAAATGAGCGCCATGAACGCGCCTGATCAAGCCGCCCGTCTTGCCGAGCTGACCCAGACCCTGGGCCGGCAGGCGCGCGCCGCCGCGGCGGGCATGGCCAAGGCCCCGGCTGCGAAGAAGAACGACGCCCTGCGCCGTCTGGCCGCCCTGCTGCGCGCCAACACGGCGGCCCTGGCCCGCGAGAACGAGAAAGACCTGGCCCGTGCCCAGGCAGCCGGCCTGGCCGAACCCATGGTGGACCGTCTCAAGCTCACACCCAAGGTCATCGAGACCGTGGCGCAGGGCTGCGAGCAGCTCGCGGCCATGGGTGACATCATTGGCGAGATCATCGGCATGAAGCAGCAGCCCAGCGGCATCCGCGTGGGCCAGATGCGGGTGCCCATCGGCGTCTTCGGCATGATCTACGAGAGCCGCCCCAACGTGACCATCGAGGCCGCCAGCCTGTCGATCAAGAGCGGCAACGCCTGCATCCTGCGCGGCGGCTCGGAGGCCATCGATTCCAACAAGGCGCTGGCCGCGCTGGTGCGGCAGGCCCTGGTCGAAGCCGGGCTGCCGGCCGAGGCGGTGCAGCTGGTGCCCGTGACCGACCGCGAGGTGGTGGGCCAGCTCATCGCCATGCCCGAGTACGTGGACCTGATCATCCCGCGCGGTGGCAAGTCCCTGATCGAGCGCATCAGCCGCGAGGCCAAGGTGCCGGTCATCAAGCACCTGGACGGCAACTGCCACACCTATGTCGACGATCCCTGCGACCTCGACATGGCTGTCAAGGTGGCCGACAACGCCAAGACCCAGAAATACAGCCCCTGCAATGCGAGCGAGGGCCTGCTGGTCGCGCGCGGCGTGGCGCAAGCCTTCCTGCCGCGCATCGGCGCCATCTACGCCGCCAAGGGGGTGGAGATGCGCTGCGACGCCGAGGCCCAGGCCATCCTGGCTGCTGTGCCAGGCGCCAACCTCCAGGCCGCGACCGAGCAGGATTGGTACGAGGAATACCTGGCCCCCATCATCAGCATCAAGGTGGTGGCGGGGCTGGACGAGGCGATTGCCCACATCAACAAGTACGGCAGCCACCATACCGACGCCATCCTCACCAGTGACCATCGGCATGCCCAGGCCTTCCTGACCGAGGTCGACTCGGGCAGCGTCATGGTGAATGCAAGCACCCGCTTTGCCGATGGCTTCGAGTACGGCCTCGGCGCCGAGATCGGCATCAGCACGGACAAGTTCCACGCGCGCGGCCCGGTGGGTCTGGAAGGGTTGACCTCCTTGAAATATGTGGTTTTGGGCCAAGGTGAGGTCAGAAACTAGCAACAACCAAGCTCACGACGAGGATGTGCGGAGCCGGCCTGGCCGGTCCGCTGCATCGCCCCCCAGTGGGGGGAGGCGGCCCAAGGCCGCATCGGGGGGCGTGTAAGGACATCATGGTTCCCCATCTCATCACGGCCCTGACCGGCCCCATCAACGAGCTTGAACAGCGCATCCTCGACTCCATGCCGGCCATCGAGCGCTGGTTCCGCCTGGAGTGGATGGAACACACGCCGCCCTTCTACACCTCGGTCGACATCCGCAATGCCGGCTTCAAGCTCGCGCCGGTGGACACCAACCTTTACCCGGGCGGCTGGAACAACCTCACGCCCGAGATGCTGCCGCTGGCGGTGCAGGCGGCGATGGCCGCGATCGAGAAGATCTGCCCCGAGGCACGCAACCTGCTGCTGATCCCCGAGAACCACACGCGCAACACCTTCTACCTGAGCAATGTGGCGCAGCTGCGGCGCATCTTCCACATGGCCGGCCTGAACGTGCGCATCGGCTCCATCAGCCCCGAGATCAAGAAGAACACCACCATTGAGCTGCCGGGCGGCGAGACCGTGACGCTGGAGCCCGTGATCCGCAGCAAGACCCGTCTGGGCCTGAAGAATTTCGACCCCTGCACCATCCTGCTCAACAACGACCTCAGTGCCGGCATTCCGGGCATCCTCGAGGACATCCATGAGCAGTACCTGCTGCCGCCGTTGCACGCGGGCTGGTCGGTACGGCGCAAGAGCAAGCATTTCCAGAGCTACGAGGAAGTCTCCAAGCGCTTCGGCAAGCTGCTGGGCATCGACCCCTGGCTCATCCATCCCATGTTCAACCAGTGCGGCGAGGTCAATTTCGCCGAGGGCTCGGGCATGGATTGCCTGACCAGCAATGTCGATGCCCTGCTGGGCAAGATCCGCCGCAAGTACAAGGAATACGGCATCAAGGAGAAGCCCTTCGTCGTCGTCAAGGCCGACAACGGCACCTACGGCATGGGCATCATGACCGTGCGTGACGCCAAGGAACTCGAAGACCTGAACCGTCGCACGCGCAACAAGATGAGCGTGATCAAGGACGGCCAGGAAGTCCACGAGGTCATCATCCAGGAAGGTGTGATCACCAACGAGCGCATGCACGACGCCGTGGCCGAACCCGTGGTCTACATGATGGACCGCTACGTGGTCGGCGGTTTCTACCGCATCCATGCCGAGCGCGGCATCGACGAGAACCTCAACGCCCCGGGCGCGAGCTTCGTGCCCCTGGCCTTCGACCAGAGCACCCATCTGCCCCAGCCGGGCGCCAAGCCGGGCGCCAGCGCGCCCAACCGCTTCTACATGTACGGCGTGATCGGTCGCCTGGCCATGCTGGCGGCCAGCTACGAGCTGGAAGCGACCGATCCCGAGGCCGAGGTCTACGCCTGAAGGCATGACCGCAAGCGGTTGCTGCGGCGCAACATTTTCACGTTTGACGGGCTTTCCCGGCCAGGGAAGGTTTGAGTCGCAGGGCGGCAGGCGCACAATGGCGTCTCTGCGATCCGCGCCCGCTTACGACGCCCCGTGTCTGCCTCCAAATCCTCCCTTGCCGCACTGACCCTGGGCGCCATCGGCGTCGTCTACGGCGACATCGGCACCAGCGTGCTGTATGCCATCAAGGAGGTCTTCGGCTCAGGCCATGTCGAGTTCACGTCGGACAACGTCTACGGCATCCTCTCGCTCTTCTTCTGGACGCTGACGGTCATCGTCTCGCTCAAGTACGTCACGCTGATCCTGCGGGCCGACAACAACGGCGAAGGCGGCCTGGTGGCCATGCTGGCCCTGGCCTCGCAGTCGGTCAAGGACAAGCCCGCGCTGCGCCGCACCCTGCTGCTGATCGGCATCTTCGGCACCTGCCTCTTCTATGGTGACGGCGTCATCACGCCCGCCATTTCGGTCCTCTCGGCCGTCGAGGGCCTGGAGATCGTTTCACCCGCGTTCAAAAAGGCCGTGATTCCGCTGACGCTGGTGATCCTGTTCGCGCTGTTTGCCGTCCAGAAGCGCGGCACTGCGGGGATCGGCAAGTTCTTCGGCCCCATCACGCTGCTCTGGTTCACCGCCATCGGCCTGCTGGGCTTGGCGCAGATCGCCAGCAACCCGGCCATCCTCTGGGCACTGAGCCCGCATTACGCCCTGGGCTTCATCTTCAGCAATCCGGGGACCACCTTCATCATCCTCGGCGCTCTGGTGCTGTGTGTGACGGGCGCCGAGGCGCTGTACGCCGACCTGGGTCACTTCGGCAAGCGACCTGTGCGCCTGGCCTGGTTCAGCGTCGTCATGCCCGCGCTCACGCTCAACTATTTCGGCCAGGGCGCGCTGCTGCTGCGCAGCCCTGAGGCGGTCAAGAACCCCTTCTACATGATGGCGCCCGAATGGGCCCTGCTGCCCATGGTGCTGCTGGCGACCATGGCCACGGTGATCGCCTCGCAGGCGTTGATCACGGGTGCCTTCAGCGTCACCAAGCAGGTCATCCAGCTCGGCTACCTGCCGCGGTTGCAGGTGCAGCACACCAGCGTCAAGGACACCGGCCAGATCTACATGCCTTTCGTGAACTGGGGCCTGTTCGTCGCCATTGCGCTGGCCGTCTTGCTGTTCCGCTCGTCCAGCAACCTCGCCGCGGCCTACGGCATCGCCGTCACGCTGGACATGTTGATCACCACGGTGCTGACCTTCTTCGTCATCCGCTACGGGTGGAAGTACCCGCTGTGGCTGTGCGTCGCCGCCACCGGCTTCTTCTTCGTCGTGGATCTGGCCTTCTTCAGCTCCAACCTGCTGAAGTTCTTCGACGGCGGCTGGTTCCCGCTGGCCATCGGCGGCTTTATTTTCATGTTGATGACGACCTGGAAGCAGGGCCGTGCCCAGCTCAACGCCGCACTGCGTCAGGACGCTCTGGATCTGCGCAGCTTCCTCGAGGCCGTGTTCATCAGCCCGCCAGTGCGCGTTGAGGGCACGGCCGTCTTCCTCACCGCCGAGCCGGGCAATGTCCCCAATGCGCTGCTGCACAACCTCAAGCACAACAAGGTGCTGCACGAGAACAACCTCTTCGTCACCGTGCGCAACCACGAGGTGCCCTGGATCGGCCTGGACAAGCGTGTCGAGATCGAGCCCCTGGGACACGATTGCTGGCAGATCATCGTGAACTATGGCTTCAAGAACGATCCCGACCTGCCCGAAGCCCTGCAGCAGGTCCGCAACCAGGGGTGCTCGCTGGAGCACATGACGACGAGCTACTTCCTGTCGCGCGACATCGTCATCCCGTCCATAGGCAAGGGCATGCTGCCCTGGCGCGAAAAGCTCTTTGCGCAGATGCACCACAACGCGAGTGCAGCGGCGGAGTTTCTGAACCTGCCGAACAATGCGGTGGTGGAGCTGGGCTCGAAGATCGAGATCTGACTTTTCTTCTGTCGCGTGGTGTGATTGCTTGCGCGGCAGGCCGGGTCTCGCCCCAGCGGCTTGGTGTGGCCGGGATGTGCGCCCGGCGGCGCAGTTCCTTTTCTTTGTCTCGCCAAAGAAAAGGAACCAAAAGAAAGGCGACCCTGGTGTCTGTGACCCCGGCTGCGCCGGGGCAACCTGCGATGCTCGCGCCAGGCGGGAGCCGCGCAAACTCGCTGCGCTCAAACATGCGCGTCTCTTGATCCGCCTGCCGCTGCGCTTCTCGGCACAGACACAAGGGCGAGGAAATTCAACCGCCAAACAGCCGGAATCCACAAGGACGCGCCATAGCGCGTCCTTGTTGTCTTGGGTTTCGGTATTCGGCCTCCACTGCCGTGTGCGGAGGCGAGTAGCGCAGGAGCGGGCGGAATAAGGGGCGCGCATGTCTGAGCCCGCAGGGCGAGTTTGCGCGCACCCCGCCCGATCCGAGCAACGCAGTGTGCCCGTAGCGCAGCGGAGGGACGACGCACCCGGCTCGCCTTCTCTTTGCTTACTTTCTCTTGGCGAAGCAAGAGAAAGTGAGTCGCCCGCCGGGGCGAGACCCGGCAAGCCACGCAAACAAACCCGGATCGGGAAAAAGAAAAGCCCGCTCGAAAGCGGGCCTAGGCGACAGAAGAACAAGAAGACGATCAACGTCCCTTGCGCACTTCCCCCACCAGATACTCCACCACCTGCAGCGAACGGTCCATGTTGCGCGTCAGGGTGGCGTCGGTATAGAAGCGGCCGGCCACGCCGAGGGCGGGTACGCCCTCTACCTTGTAGGCGGCGGTCAGCTGGCTGGCGCGCGTGGCCTTGGAGGCCACGCTGAAGGAGTTGAACTGTTCCAAGAACTTGGTCTTGTCCACGCCCTGGGCGGCGGCCCACTCGGCGATCACCTCGGGCGATTCGAGGCGTTTGCGCTCGACGTGGATGGCCTGGAAGACCTTGCCGTGCAGCCTGTCGACCAGACCCATGGCTTCCAGCGTGTAGTAGAGGCGCTGCTGGCCCTGGAAGGTGCTGCTGAAGGCCACGGGCACGCGTTTGACCACCACATCCTTGGGGGCGCGCTTGATCCACGCCTCAAGCGCGGGCTCGAAGGCGTTGCAGTGTGGGCAGTTGTACCAGAAGAACTCCACCACCTCGATCTTGCCGGCGGGCGTTTCGATCGGCGCGGGCTTGTCCAGCGGCAGGTAATCCTTGCCGGCTTCGAAGCGTTGCTGGGCCAGCACGGGCAGGGCGGTGGCGCCGGCCAGGGCCAGGGTGAATTCACGACGTTTCATCATCTGCATGGGCTCCAAAGAAATGCCCGGATGGGACACCGGGGGGCTGGCAAAAGTTCAATCCAGGGCCATCCTCAGCGCGGTGCCGAGACCATGGCGGTCTCGTAGCCGGCGGCATCGAGCTGGCTCTTGACCTTGTTCGCCTCGTCCTTCTTGTCGTAGGGGCCGACGCGCACGCGGTACAGCATGCGACCGGCCTGTTCGCGCTCGCTGACCTTGGCTTCGACGCCGGTCAGCGATAGCTTGGCGCGCTGGGCCTCGGCGTCTTCAGGTGTGCGGAAGGCGCCGACCTGGACGAAGTAGACATAGGGATCGGCGCCGGCCTTGGCCTTGGCCAGATCGCCCAGCGGGTCGGCCGAGGGTTTGGCGTCGGCCTTGGGCGGCGTCTTCACGGCCGGTGCGGGGGTCGCCGGCTTGGCCGTGGTGGTGGCCGGGGCTGTGGGCTTGGTCTCGGCCTTGGCCGGCGGCTTGCTCTTGTTGTAGAGCGGCGCATTGGGGTCCCAGTCCTTGTTCTTCTTCTCTTCGGCCGCGTCCTGCTCGGGCGTGCGGTTCTGACCCTTGTTGAGGAAGGGCACCGGGGTCTTGGTCACGTACAGGGCCACGACCAGCGCCACGGACAGGCCGATGACGACACCGATGATCAGGCCCAGGATGGTGCCACCGCGTTGCTGTTTCATGGGTCCTCTGCTTCCTGTCTTTTGGTTGCGCTCGCGCAAGGCGGCGCTCACATCTTCTCCGGTGCACTCACGCCCAGCACCGCCAGGCCATTGTGCAGCACCTGCGCGGTGGCGGCCACCAGGGCCAGGCGCGCCAGCTTGAGCTTCTCGTCCTCGACGAGGATGCGCTCGGCATCATAGTAGCTGTGGTAAGTCGCGGCGAGCTCGCGCAGGTAGAAGGTCACGTCATGCGGCGCGAAATCCTGTGCCGCGGCCGTGAGCATCTCGGGGTATCGGGCCAGCTGCAGCATGAGGTTGAGGGCGGCCGGACTGTCGAGCACCGAGAGGTCCACGTCTTTCAGCGCATTGCGGTGGCCGCCGTCTTTCTCGCGCCAGCTGTTGATCACCGAGCAGATGCGCGCATGGGCGTACTGCACGTAGTAGACAGGGTTGTCGTTGTTCTTCTGCACGGCCAGGTCGACATCGAAGGTGTACTCGGTGTCCGGCTTGCGGCTCAGCAGGAAAAAGCGTACCGCGTCCTTGCTGGTCCACTCGATCAGGTCGCGCAGGGTCACGTAGCTGCCCGCGCGCTTGGAGATCTTCACTTCCTGGCCGCCGCGCACCACGCGTACCATGGTGTGCAGCACGTAGTCGGGGAAGCCTTGGGGGATGCCCAGGCCCACGGCCTGCAGGCCGGCGCGCACGCGTGCGATGGTGCCGTGGTGATCCGTGCCCTGGATGTTCACCACCTTCTCGAAGCCACGCTCGAACTTGGTGATGTGGTAGGCCACGTCCGGCACGAAGTAGGTGTAGGTCCCGTCGCCCTTGCGCATGACGCGGTCCTTGTCGTCACCGTAGTCGGTGGACTTGAGCCACAGCGCGCCGTCCTGCTCGTACGTCTTGCCGGCTTCGCGCAGCTTCTGCACGGCCGCGTCGACCTTGCCGCTGGTGTAGAGGCTGGATTCCAGGTAGTAGTTGTCGAACTTCACCGCGAAGGCCTGCAGGTCCAGGTCCTGCTCGTGGCGCAGGTAGGCCACGGCGAAGAGGCGCATGCCGTCGAGGTCGTTGACGTCGCCGCTGGCCGTGTACGTGCGGTCGTCGGACTGAACGGTTTTCTTCGCCATGAAATCGGCCGCGATGTCGGCGATGTAGTCGCCGTTGTAGGCCGCCTCGGGCCACTCCGGGTCACCGGGCTTGTAGCCCTTGGCGCGCAGCTGCACGCTGGTGGCCAGGGTGTTGATCTGCACGCCCGCGTCGTTGTAGTAGAACTCGCGGTAGACCTCCCAGCCCTGGGTGGCGTAGAGGTTGCAGATGGCGTCGCCCAGAGCGCCCTGGCGGCCGTGGCCCACGTGCAGCGGCCCCGTGGGATTGGCCGAGACGAACTCGACCATCATGCGCTGGCCCCGGGGCGTCTGATGGCCGTAGCGCGTGGCCTGCGCCAGCACCTCGCGCACCACCTGCTGCTTGGCGGCCGGCTTGAGACGGATGTTGATGAAACCCGGGCCGGCAATTTCAACGGCTTCGACCCAGGTCGAGAAGGCCGGGGTGGACAGCAGGGCGCTGCGCAGGCTCTCGGCCACTTGGCGCGGTGGCTGCTTGAGTGGTTTGGCCAGTTGCATGGCCGCGTTGGTGGCCAGATCACCGTGTTCGGCCAGTTTGGGATTCTCGAACGCCGCGCGGGCAGCCGCGCCGGGCAGCAGCTGCTCCAGCACGATGCCGAGGGTCTGGAGCAGTTCGTTTTTGACAGACAACATGGCCCTGATTCTACTGACCGGGTTCGAGGCGACCCCGGCACGCGGGCGGACCCGGGTAACCGTTTGTCAGCCGGATGGACGCCCCTGCCGTTGTATGCTGGAATCCCGTACGGAATTCCATCCATCTTCACCCGCTTACTAGAGGAGACACCATGAAAAAACTACTCCCCCTGCTGACCCTGGGCCTGCTGCTGAGCTTCGGTGCGGCGCAGGCCGACGAGAAAAAAGAACCCACGGCCCAGCAGCAGCGCATGACCCAGTGCAACAAGGATGCAGCCGGCAAGAGCGGCGACGAGCGCAAGGCCTTCATGAGCGATTGCCTCAAGGGCAAGCCCGCGGCGGCCACCGCCAAGGGCACGCCGCAGCAGGAACGCATGAAGAAGTGCAACGCCGACGCCACGGGCAAGACGGGCGACGAGCGCAAGAAATTCATGAGCCAGTGCCTGAGCAACAAGTAAGCTGAGGCGCCGCTTCCTGAAACCCCGCCCGGCCTTGTCGCGCGGGGTTTTTTGTGGCCTGCCGTCTCAGCGCCGGGTCTGCCAGAAGCCCGGCTGGCCGTAGTGGTGCTTGAGGAAATCCACCCACAGGCGCACGCGCAGCGGCAGGTGTTTGCGCTGCGGGAACACGGCGTAGATGCCGTTGGGCGGCGCTGCAAACTCTTCCAGCACCGCCACGAGCCGGCCCTCTGCGATCTCCTCCTCCACCTCCCAGGTGCTGCGCCAGGCGATGCCGTAGCCCGCCAAGCACCAGTTGTGCAGCACCTGACCGTCGGAACAGTCCATGGGACCGTTGGGGCGGTAGTGGATGACTTCGGTGGCGCCGTCCTTGGGCACATTGAATGCCCACCCCCGGGTCTGAGAGGCATCGCTGGAGAGCACCAGGCAATCGAAGCGTGCGAGATCCTGCGGCGTCTCGGGCCGGCCATGGCGTTTCAGGTACTCGGGCGTGGCCACGCACAGGCGGCGGTTGTCGGCCATGCGCACACTCACCAGCGAAGAGTCGGGCATGTCGCCCACGCGCACGGCGCAGTCGTAGCCCTCGCCCGCGATGTCCACCACGCGGTCGCTGAGGTTGAGCGAGATGGTCACGTCGGCGTGCAGCTCACGAAATCTCGGAACCAGCGGCGCCACGTGGCGGCGGCCGAAGCCGGCCGGCGCCGTGATTCGCAGGTGTCCGCTGGCCTTGACGCCGCCGGCCGAGACGCTGGCCTCGGCGTTGGCCACATCGGTCAGCAGGCGCTGGCAATCTTCCAGAAAGGCGCTGCCCTCGTGGGTCAGGCTGATGCGGCGCGTGGTGCGCACCAGCAGCTTCACGCCCAGGCGTTCCTCCAGCGCGTCCAGCCGACGACCCATGATGGCCGGCGCCACGCCTTCGGCGTGCGCCGCGGCCGTGAGGCTGCCGCGTGTGGCCACCGAAACGAAGGATTCCATCTGCTTGAGCTTGTCCATGGCCTTCATTATGAACAAAAAAGTAGCGAATCAAGGCCCTTGCTGATGGATACCGTGAGCGTTAGGCTGGGCTGAACGCCGCCTTGGCCAAATACGAATGGCCCGGTCGGGCGTGATGGCCGATCATCGGCGGCATGAACAGCCCCTCCGTACCCCTGTCCCTGGATGGCCTGCGCAGCTGGATCGGCCGCAGCGAAACTCGCCAGGACCAGCTCGGCCCCACCCCCATCGCCGCACTGTCGGCCACGCTGGACCGCGATGATCCAGCGCCTGAGACCGGCACCGTGCTGCCCCCGCTCTGGCACTGGCTCTACTTCACACCGCTTACGCGCCACAGCGAGATCGGCGAGGACGGCCACGCCAAACGTGGTGGTTTCCTGCCCCCGGTGCCGCTGCCACGTCGCATGTGGGCCGGCGGCCGGCTCGACTTTCTACAGCCGCTGCGCGTGGGCGAGAACGTCACGCGCGTCTCCACGATCAAGGACGTGACGGTGAAGGAGGGGCGCTCGGGACCGCTGGTCTTCGTCTGCGTGCGGCATGTATTCAGCAATACGCAAGGCGTGGCTTTGGCCGAGGAGCACGATATCGTCTACCGCGATGCCCCGGCGCCTGATGCGCCGCAGCCCGAGCCCACGCCTGCGCCGCGTGACGAGCAGTTCCGCCGCGAGATCGTACCCGACCCGGTGCTGCTGTTCCGCTATTCGGCCCTGACCTTCAACGGCCACCGCATCCACTACGACCGCAGCTACGTCACGGGCGTCGAGGGCTACCCCGGCCTCATCGTGCACGGCCCGCTGATCGCCACCTTGCTCATGGACCTGCTGCGCCGCAATCTGCCGGACGCGACCGTGAAGCGCTTCAGCTTTAAGGCCGTGCGTCCGACCTTTGACATCCACCCCTTCACGGTCTGCGGCAAGGTGGACGGCAAGACCGTCACGCTCTGGGGTCGCGATCACGAGGGCTGGCTCACCATGCAGGCCACCGCAGAAATATGAAACACCCTCCGAGACGCTGCGCGTCTCCCCCGAATTTTGTTACCCCCAGTGATGAACCCAAACCAATGAACACGACCGACCAATACCAGGACATCCGCGACGCGGTACGCGACCTCTGCGCCCAGTTTCCGGACGAGTACCACCGCAAGATCGACGAGCAGCGCGGCTATCCCGAAGAGTTTGTCGACGCGCTCACCAAGGCGGGCTGGATGGCCGCGCTCATCCCGCAGGAATACGGCGGCTCGGGCCTGTCCATGGCCGAGGCCTCGGTCATCATGGAAGAGATCAACCGCTCGGGCGGCAACTCCGGCGCCTGCCACGGCCAGATGTACGTGATGAATGCCATCGTGCGCAGCGGCTCGCAGGCGCAGAAGGAAAAGTTCCTGCCGAAGATTGCGACCGGCGAGCTGCGCATTCAGTCCATGGGCGTGACCGAACCCACCACGGGCAGCGACACCACCAAGCTGAAAACGACCGCCGTGCGCAAGGACGGCCGCTGGGTCATCAACGGCCAGAAGGTCTGGATCTCGCGCATCCAGCACAGCGACCTCATGATCCTGCTGGCACGCACCACGCCGGCCGATCAGGTGAAGAAACGTTCCGAGGGCCTGTCCTGCTTCCTCGTCGACCTGCACCAGGCCGTGGGCAACGGCCTCACGGTGCGCCCCATCCTCAACATGGTCAACCACGAGACCAATGAGCTCTTCTTCGACAACCTGGAGATTCCCGAGGACGCGCTGCTGGGTGAAGAGGGCAAGGGTTTCAAGACCCTGCTCGACGGCTTGAACGCGGAGCGCACCCTGATCGCTGCCGAGTGCATCGGCGACGGCTACTGGTTCATCGACCGTGCGCGCAAGTACGCGGGGGAGCGCGTGGTCTTCGGCCGGCCCATCGGCCAGAACCAGGGGGTGCAGTTCCCCATCGCCGAGGCTTTTATCGAGCTTGAAGCCGCCAACCTCATGCGCTGGAAGGCCTGCGAGAAGGTCGACGCGCATCAGAACGCAGGCGCCGAAGCCAACATGGCCAAGTACCTCGCGGCCAAAGCCAGCTGGGAAGCGGCCAACGTCTGCCTGCAGACCCACGGCGGCTTCGGCTTCGCCTGCGAATACGACATCGAACGCAAGTTCCGCGAGACGCGGCTGTACCAGGTGGCGCCCATCTCGACCAACATGATCTTCTCGTATGTCGCCGAGCACATCCTCGGCCTGCCGCGGAGTTTCTGATGAAGCCGCTCTCCGGCATCACGGTGGTCGCGCTCGAGCACGCGATCGCCGCGCCTTTCTGCTCACGTCAACTCGCCGACCAGGGCGCACGCGTCATCAAGGTCGAACGCCCGGAGGTGGGTGACTTCGCGCGCGGCTACGACAGCCGCGTCAAGGGCCTGTCCTCACACTTCACCTGGACCAACCGTTCCAAGGAGAGCCTGGCGCTGGACCTCAAGCACGCCAAGGCCGGCGAGATCATGGACCGACTGCTGGCCCAGGCCGACGTGCTGGTGCAGAACCTCGCGCCGGGCGCCGCCGCGCGCATGGGCCTGAGCTTCGAGGCCCTGCACGCCAAGTACCCGCGGCTCATCGTCTGCGACATCTCGGGCTACGGCGACAGCGGCCCCTACCGTGACAAGAAGGCCTACGACCTGCTGATCCAGAGCGAGTCCGGCTTTCTCTCCATCACCGGGACGCCGGACGAACCCTCCAAGGCCGGCTGCTCCATCGCCGACATCGCCGCCGGTATGTACGCCTACAGCAACATCCTCACGGCGCTGATCGAACGCGGTCGCACGGGCCAGGGCCGGCGCATCGATGTCTCCATGCTCGAAAGCATGGCCGAGTGGATGAGCTTTCCCCTCTACTACGCCTTTGATGGTGCCGCGCCGCCGCCGCGCGCCGGCGCCTCGCACGCCACCATCTACCCCTATGGTCCCTTCCTCGCCGGCGACGGCAAGAGCGTGATGCTGGGTCTGCAGAACGAACGTGAGTGGGCCGTGTTCTGCGACAAGGTGCTGGGCCAGCCCGGGCTGGCCACCGATCCGCGTTTCGACGCCAATGCCAAGCGATCGGCGGCGCGCGCCGAGGTGAAGGCGCTGATCGAAGCCACCTTCGGCCGGCTCGATGCGGCCGAGGTGATCGAGCGCCTCGAAGCCGCGGGCATCGCCAACGCCCAGGTCAACACCATGGCCGATCTGTGGTCGCATCCCCAGCTCGCAGCGCGCCAGCGCTGGGTGCAGGTGGACACGCCCGCCGGCCCCGTGCCTGCCTTGCTGCCGCCGGGCGCGCCCGACGCCGCCGATGTGCGCATGGACGCCATCCCCGCCGTGGGCCAGCACAGCGAGTGCATCCTGCGCGAGCTGGGGCTGAGTGCCGACGAGATTACACAACTCAAGAACGACAAGGCCATTTGACATGACGATGCACGCCTCACAGACCCTGGCCGCCTTCGCCGCCACGCTGCGCTTCGATGCCATCCCCGAACCCGTTATCCGCCGCACCGAAGACCTGCTGCTCGACTGGTTCGGCTCCTGCCTCGCGGGCAAGAACGCGCGCGCCGTCGAAATCCTCGCCGCCTTCGTCGAAAGCATGGGCCCGCAGGACGGCCCGAGCGAGATCCTGATCCACCGCCGCACCAGCAGCCCGCTGCTCGCGGCCATGGCCAACGCCGCGGCGTCCCATGTGGCCGAGCAGGACGATGTGCACAACGGCTCGGTCTTCCACCCCGCCACCGTGGTGTTCCCGCCCGCAATCGCCGTGGCGCAAGCCCTGGGGCGCAGTGGCCAGGAGCTGCTGACGGCCTGCGTGGCGGGCTACGAGGTCGGCATCCGGGTCGGTGAATTTCTCGGTCGTTCGCACTACAAGGTCTTCCACACCACGGGTACCGCGGGGACGCTGGCCGCGGCGGCTGCCGTCGGCCACTTGCTCAAGCTGAATCCCGAGCAGATGCTGCATGCCTTCGGCTCCGCCGGCACGCAGTCCGCAGGCCTGTGGGAATTCCTGCGCGATGCGGCCGACTCCAAGCAGTTGCACACCGCCCATGCCGCAGGTGCAGGCCTGACCGCGGCCTATCTCGCGCAAAAAGGTTTCACCGGTGCGCGCCGCATTCTCGAAGGCCTGCAGGGCCTGGCCGCCGGCATGTCGAGTGACGCGGATGAGAGGAAACTCACCGACGGGCTGGGTACGCGCTGGGCCACGGCCGAGACCTCGTTCAAGTTCCATGCCTCCTGCCGCCATACGCATCCCGCAGCCGATGCGCTGCAGCAGGTGCTGCAGCAGCACGGGCTCAAGGCGCGCGATGTGAAGCGCGTCACGGCCCTCGTGCACCAGGGCGCCATCGACGTGCTCGGTCCGGTCACCGACCCGCAGACCGTGCACCAGAGCAAGTTCAGCATGGGCACTGTGCTGGGTCTGGTGGCCGTGCTGGGCCGCGCGGGCCTGAGCGAATTCGATGGGAGCTTCAAGGCCGGTGAGGTGGTGGACTTCCACGACAAGGTCGTGATGGCGCTCGACCCCGAGGTCGACGCCGCCTACCCCGCGCGCTGGATCGGCAAGGTGCGTGTGGAAACCACGGATGGCCGCGTGCTGCACGGCCGCGTGGACGAGCCCAAGGGCGACCCGGGCAACACGCTGACCCGTCCCGAACTCGAGGACAAGGCCCTGCGCCTGGCGCTCTACCACGGCGGCGCGAGCGAGGCCGAGATGCGTGCGGCCATGCAGCGCCTGTGGGCCATCGCGGGACAAGCACAGGTGGCGCGTCTGCTGCCTTGAGGGCGGCACATATCCCCAGAGTGTGTGGACCTTAGGGATGACCCGGCTTGTGGCTCGGGCCTGTCTCGACGACGATAGCGGCAAAGAAAAATTCAGGGAGACCCCTCCCCAACCCATCACAACAGGACGACATGTCATGAACCTGAACCGCAGACTTTTCACCGCCGCCGCCGTGGCCTCCACCCTGGCCCTGGGCAGCAGCGCCGCCCTGGCCCAGGCCTACCCGGCCAAGCCCATTTCCCTGGTCGTGCCTTTCGCCGCCGGCGGCCCCACCGACATCGTGGCGCGCACCCTGGCCGCCACCATGACCAAGTCGCTGGGCCAGAGCGTGGTCGTTGAGAACAAGACGGGCGCGGGCGGCACCATCGCCGCCGGCTTCGTGATGAAGGCCCCGGCCGACGGCTACACCTTCCTGATCCACCACAACGGCATGGCCACCGCGCCTGCGCTCTATCGCAAGCTGGCCTACAACCCCGTGACCGATTTCGAGCACGTGGGCAACGTCGTCGACGTGCCCATGACCATGCTCGGCCGCAAGGACATGCCGGCCGCCACCATGGCCGACCTCGTGAACTACGTCAAGGCCAATGCCGACAAGATCAACCTGGCCAACGCCGGCCTGGGCGCGGTCTCGCACCTGTGCGGCACCCTGTTCCAGCAGGCCCTGGGCGTGAACGTCACCACCATCCCCTTCCAGGGCACCGGCCCGGCCCTCAACGCGCTGCTCGGCGGTCAGGTCGACCTGCTGTGCGACCAGACCACCAACACCGTGCCCCACATCAAGGCCGGCACCGTCAAGCTCTATGGCGTGACGACCAAGCAGCGCATCAAGGCCCTGCCCGATGCGCCCACCATGAGCGAAGGTGGTGTGAAGGACTTCGAGGTCATCGTCTGGCACGGTGTCTACGCGCCCAAGGGCACGCCCGCACCCGTGATCCAGAAGGTTGGTGATGCGCTGCGCGAGGCGCTCAAGGATCCGGCCTTCATCCAGCGCATGGCCGAGCTCGGTGGCGAGATCCCGCCCGCCGCCCGCCAGACCTCCGATGGCCAGCGTGCCTGGCTGGTGTCTGAAGTGGACAAGTGGGGCAAGGCCATCCGCGCCGCCGGCCAGTTCGCCGACTGAGCGTCCTCTGCTCCCTCCAAACGCCGGGCCTGCCCGGCGTTTTTCATGGCGCCGGTCGTTCTTGACAGTCCCCGGCCTTTTCGCGAGCATCGTTGACTCACCTTCACCGATTCGATCATGACCCAACTCGTCGTCCGTCGCCTGCTCGTGGACATGCAGGCACCCCTGGCGCGCCACTGGTGCGATGGCGACGCTTTCCGCACCGCCTTTTTCAATGCACTGTCGATGAGCTTTCCCGTGGGCGAACAGTTCTTCATCGATGCGGTGCGCGATGGTTTCAAGGCGCTGCCGCCCGAGGGGCAGGAGCGCTTTCACGCCGAGGTGCAGGGCTTCGTCGGCCAGGAGGCCACCCACCGCCGCCTGCACGCGCTCTACAACCAGCACCTGGAGCGCCAGGGGTTGGACAATTGCTGGGGGCCGCGCGCCGCGCAGCGCCTGCAGCAGCTCCAGGGCCTGGACCCACGGCATGCGCTGGCCATCACCGCCGCCAACGAACATTTCACCGCCATCTTTGCCGACTGGCTCTTGCGCCACGCGCAGGTGCTGGGCCAGCAGGACGCCCGCCTGGCCACGCTCTGGCTCTGGCACAGCGCCGAGGAGTCCGAGCACCGCTGCACCGCCTTCGATCTCTACCGCGCGCTGGGGGGCAATGAGTACTGGCGCCTCAAGTGGTTCCGGCGCGTTACGGTCTTCTTCCTCGGCGACCTGCTGCAGCAGACCTGGCACAACCTGCGGCGCGACGGCACGCTCTGGCGCTGGCAGACCTGGAAGAGTGCCGCGTCCTTCCTTTTCGGTCGGCAGGGCCTGGTGCGTGGCACCTTCGGCCCCTGGCGCGACTACCGGCGCGCCGACTTCCATCCCGCGCAGCACGATGCGCAGGCCGCACAGCAGTGGCTGCAGACGCACCGCGAGGCCTACGTGCCCGTGGGTGCCTGAGCGCCGAGAACCCGTTCCAGAGGAAACGAAAACGCCGGGCAAGCCCGGCGTTTCTCATGCGCCAGAAGTTTCAGAGTGAGGACTGCAGCTCGCGCTCGGCCCGGTGCTCGGTGCGCACGAAGTTGGCCACGGCGATGGCCAGAGAGACGACGAGGGCGACCATGCCGATCAGCAGGGCCTTGAGGCTGGGCGCGGCCATGCCCAGCAGGGTGAAGAACACAAAGGCGGCCAGCAGCGAAATCTTGAAGCGGAGCATGGTCTGTACAGGCAGGTGCCGGAAGAACAAGGCTGCAGATTCTCCCGATGCATGCCCGGCGCGGCAAGGCGCTTTCCGTATCAACCGTAACCAGGCGTATACGCCGTCGCGGCTCAGTTGGCAGCGTGCGTGGCGGCGAACTTCTGTTCCATCTCGCGCCGCATGGTCCGGCGCAGCACGGCCGCCGCATGGCGGCGCTGCTCCTCGGGCGTGCTCGGCTGCCAGGGCGGCACAGGCGTCGGCTTGCCCGCGTCGTCCACCGCGATCATGGTGAAGAAGCAGCTGTTGACGTGGCGCACCGCCTTGGTCCGGATGTCCTCGGCAATCACCTTGATACCGATCTCCATCGACGAGCTGCCCGTGTGGTTGACCGAGGCCAGAAAAGTCACCAGCTCGCCCACCAGGATGGGCTGGCGGAACATCACCTGGTCCACGCTCAGCGTCACCACATAGCGCCCGGCGTAGCGGCTGGCGCAGGCATAGGCTACCTGGTCGAGCAGCTTGAGGATGGTGCCCCCGTGCACCTTGCCGGAGAAGTTGGCGGTGTCGGGGGTCATGAGCACGGTCATGCTCAGTTGGTGTGAGGGCAGGTCCATGGGGCTTCCAGCGTGGGCGAGGCCCGGATTCTCGCTCAGCGGCGTGTCAGGGCGCACCAGCCTGCCGCGCGTCCTCCACCAGCAGGTCCACGAGCTCGCGCGCATAGGCCGGCAGCGCGTCCAGGCTGCGCACCACGATCTGCATCGCGCGCTCGGCCC
Organism: Hylemonella sp.; assembly: GCF_027532185.1. Classification (GTDB taxonomy): domain Bacteria; phylum Pseudomonadota; class Gammaproteobacteria; order Burkholderiales; family Burkholderiaceae_C; genus Hylemonella. The sequence goes on from NZ_JAPZSV010000005.1 coordinate 352,298, forward strand.
AGGGATCGGCCAGCGGCACGATGGCGATGGCCATGGTCTGCGCGTGCCGGTGCGCCGCCGAGCCCGGCAGGATGGCCACGCCCACCGAGGCCTCCACCATGCGGCAGGCCGCCTCGAAGTTGCTCACCTGGATGCGCTGCTGCATGGGCCGGTGCAGCCCCTCGCAGATCTGCTGCAGGAAGGCGCGGATCGCGCTGCTCTCGGCCAGGCCCACATGGTCGTAATCCAGCGTGTCGGCAAAGGCGATGCTCGCGCTGCCGGCCAGCGCGTGGCCGCGCGGCACCACCAGCACCAGGCGGTCGCGCCGGTAGGGCAGCACCTGCAGGTTTTCGGTGCGCACCAGCCCGGCCACGATGCCGATGTCGGTCTGCCCTTCGGACACCGCACGCACGATGTCGTGGCTCAGGCGCTCCTGCAGGTCCACGTTCACGTCCGGGTGGTCCAGCAGATAGCGCCGCAGCACCGGCGGCAGGAACTCGCCCAGGGCCGTGGTGTTGGCGTGCACCCGCAGATGGCCGCGGATGCCGCGCGCGTACTCGCGCAGGTCGGCGCGCAGGTGTTCCAGCTGGCCCAGCACCAGGCGCGCGTGGTGCACCAGGGCCTGGCCCGGCGGGGTCAGCGTCACGCCCTGGGAGCTGCGGTGCAGCAGCTGCACGCCCAGGCTTTCCTCCAAGTTTTTGATGCGGGTGCTCGCGGCCGGGGCCGACATGTGCGCCGCCTCGGCGCCCTTGGTCAGGCTGTCGGCTTCGGCGATGCGCACCATCAGGCGCAGGTCGACCAGATCGAAGGGAATGGACATGGATGGCTGGCAGTAAGCGGCAGATGCCGCAGGAACGCCAGCGGATCGCCCCGCCAGCCTGGAAACTGCCCAAATGATACCCGTGGCCCCCGAAAACCAGATTCCATACTTTTTGTTTTCAATTTACGCATTATTTTTGTATTAATGCTGGGGAAAGTATCAAATAAAGTTCGGGCATGGACAAAACCCGCGCCAGTGCCGCTTCTGCGCCCAAACAGCCGCCTCAGGCCGTGCTGTTTGACGCCTATGGCACGCTGTTCGACGTCTACAGCGTCGGCCTGGTCGCGGAGCAGCTGTTTCCGGGCCAGGGCCAGGCTCTGGGCCAGCTCTGGCGCGAGAAACAGATCGAATACACCCGCCTGGTCACCACCAGCGATGGCGGCGCGCACTACCAGCCCTTCTGGCAGCTCACGCAAGCCGGCCTGCGCTATGCCTGCAAGCGCCTGAAGCTCACGCTCACACCCGAGGCAGAGCTCCAACTCATGAACCAGTACCGGCACCTTAGCGCCTTCCCGGAGAACCGCGAAGTACTGCAGGCGCTGAAGAGCCTAGGCATCACCACCGGCATCCTGTCCAACGGCGACCCCGAGATGCTCGGCATCGCCGTGCGCAGCGCAGGCCTGGACGGCCTGCTGGACCATGTCATCAGCGTGGACGCCGTTCGCAAGTACAAGACCCACCCCGAGGCCTATGCGCTCGGCGAGCAGGCGACGGGCCTGCGCGCTGCGCAGATCGCCTTCGTCAGCAGCAACAGCTGGGACGCCTTGGCCGCCACCTGGTACGGCTACCAGACCCTGTGGGTCAACCGCTACGCGCTGCCCTTCGAGGAGCTGGGCACCCAGCCCACGCGCACGGGCAGCACGCTCAAGGCCGCGCTGGATTTCTTTCCGGCCACCGCCTGAACCGTTTTCAAAACTTGGAGGAGTAAGACCATGACACAACGTACCAAGGCACATCGCCTGCAGGTGGCCACCAACCTGTACCGCTTCATCGAAGACAAGGTGCTGCCCGGCACTGGTATCAGCGCCGCCGACTTCTGGAAGGGCTTCGATGCCATCGCCCACGAGCTGGGCCCCAAGAACGCCGCCCTGCTGGCTGAGCGCGACCGCCTGCAGGCCGAGATGGATGCCTGGCACAAGGCCAACCCCGGCCCGATCAAGAACATGAAGGCCTACCGCGCCTTCCTGGAAAAGACCGGCTACCTCGTGCCCGTGCCCGAGCAGGTGGAATGCGACACCGCCAATGTGGACGCCGAACTCGCCGTGCAGGCCGGCCCGCAGCTGGTGGTGCCCATCCTCAACGCGCGCTACGCGCTCAACGCCGCCAACGCACGCTGGGGTTCGCTGTATGACGCGCTCTACGGCACCGACGCGCTGCCCGAAGATGGCGGTGCCACCAAGGTCGGCCCGGACGGCAAGGGCTACAACCCCGTGCGCGGTGCCAAGGTCATCGAGTACGCGCGTCACGTGCTGGATCGCGTGGCCACGCTGCGCAAGGGCTCGCACCTCGATTCCACGGGCTACGCCGTCGAAGGCGGCAAGCTCGTCGTCACGCTCAAGGACGGCAGCAAGGCCCAGCTGGCCGAAGCCAGCAAGTTCATCGGTTACCAGGGCAGCGCCGCCGCGCCCTCGGCCATCCTGATCCGCAACCACGGCATCCACATCGAGATCCAGATCGACCGCAGCACCCCCATCGGCCGCAGCGACGCCGCCGGCGTCAGCGACCTGCTGATCGAGGCCGCGCTCTCCACCATCCTCGACCTCGAAGACTCCGTGGCCGTGGTCGACGCCGACGACAAGGTGCTGGCCTATGACAACTGGCTGGGCATCCTCAAGGGCACGCTGACCGAAGAAGTCGCCAAGGGCGGCAAGACCTTCACGCGCCGCCTCAACGCCGACCGCGTCTACAAGGGCGCCAACGGCGAAGAAATCAAGCTGCACGGCCGCTCCCTGCTCTTCATCCGCAACGTCGGCCACCTGATGACCAACCCGGCCATCCTCTACGGCGACGGCAGCGAGATCCACGAAGGCATCATGGACGCGGTCATCACCTCGGCCATCGCCGTGCATGACCTCAAGGGCCTTACCGCCAACGGTATCCGCAATTCGCGCACCGGCTCTATCTACATCGTCAAGCCCAAGATGCACGGCCCGGCCGAAGTGGCCTTCGCCTCCGAGCTCTACGCCCGCGTGGAAAAGCTGCTGGGCCTGGCCGACAACACCATCAAGCTCGGCATCATGGACGAGGAGCGCCGCACCAGCGTCAACCTCAAGGCCTGCATCGCCGCCGCCAAGAGCCGTGTGGCCTTCATCAACACCGGCTTCCTGGACCGCACCGGCGACGAGATGCACACCGCCATGTACGCCGGCCCCATGATCCGCAAGGCCGCCATGAAGGGCACCGAGTGGATCGCCGCCTACGAGCAGAGCAACGTGCTCGAAGGCCTGGCCTGCGGTCTCAAGGGCCGCGCCCAGATCGGCAAGGGCATGTGGGCCATGCCCGACCTCATGGCCGCCATGCTCAAGCAGAAGATCGTGCACCCGCAAGCCGGCGCCAACACCGCCTGGGTGCCCTCGCCCACCGCCGCCACCCTGCACGCCCTGCACTACCACCAGGTCAATGTGGCCGCCATCCAGGACGAGCTGGAAAAGCAGGCCACCGCCAAGAACTTCAAGGCGCTGGAAGACAAGCTGCTCACCGGCCTGCTCACCATCCCCGTGGCCGAGAAGCCCAACTGGAGCGCCGAGGAGATCACGCAGGAGATCGAGAACAACTGCCAGGGCATCCTGGGCTATGTGGTGCGCTGGATCGACCAGGGCGTGGGCTGCTCCAAGGTGCCCGACATCCACAACGTGGGCCTCATGGAAGACCGCGCCACGCTGCGCATCAGCAGCCAGCACATCGCCAACTGGCTGCTGCACGGCATCGTGACCGAAGCCCAGGTGCGCGCCGCGTTTGAACGCATGGCCGCCGTGGTGGACCAGCAGAACGCCAGCGACCCGCTGTACAAGAAGATGGCCGGCAACTTTGAAACGTCCATGGCCTACAAGGCCGCGACCGACCTGGTCTTCAAGGGCCTGGAGCAGCCCAGCGGCTACACCGAGCCGCTGCTGCACGCCTGGCGCCTGAAGGTGAAGGCTGCCGCCTGACCGGGCCAGGACCTGCGGAGACAACGGCGCCTGCGGGCGCCGTTTTTCATGGGCATGTCCCTCAGCCTGCACCCCTCACGCAAAGTCCGCACAATCGGCGCATGAGCGATCTGCAGCCTCTGATCGATTTCGTTGCCAAGCACCCGCGCCTGCTCGTCATCACCGGCGCCGGCTGCAGCACCGCCGCCGGCATCCCCGATTACCGCGACGAAAACGGCGCCTGGAAACAGCGCGAACCCATGCGCTTCCAAGTCTTCACGGGCGACCCGCTGGCGCGCAAACGCTACTGGGCGCGCAGCATGCTGGGCTGGCGCACCATGGCGCATGCCCAGCCCACGGCTGCGCACCATGCGCTCGCGCAGCTGGAGCGCGCGGGGCGCATCAACTTGCTGGTGACGCAAAACGTCGACGGCCTGCACCAGGCCGCGGGCAGTACGAATGTGGTGGACCTGCATGGCCGCATCGACAAGGTGTGTTGCCTGGGCTGCGGCGTGCGTACGCCGCGCCGCGCGCTGCAGGAGGAGCTGATGGCACGTAACCCGGACTGGCTGGTGCTCGACGCGCGCAGCCTGGCCGATGGCGATGCGGATCTGGAGGGGCGGGACTTCGCGGCCTTTGGGGTGCCCGATTGCCCGGCCTGCGGCGGCATGCTCAAGCCTGACGTGGTGTTCTTTGGCGAAAGCGTGCCGCGGGAACGTGTGGCGGCGGTGCGCGCCGCGCTGGCCCAGGCTGACGCGGTGCTCGTGGCTGGGTCCTCGCTGATGGTGTATTCGGGTTACCGCTTTGTGGAGGACGCGGTGGCGGCGGCTAAGCCGGTGGTGGCGGTGAACCGCGGGCGCACGCGGGCGGACCCAGTCTTGCAGTTCAAGTTGGAAACGGAAGTTGGCGAGGCACTGGCTGCGTTGACTTCGTGGCAAGCGGTAGCGAGCGCGACTTAACGTTCAGTTCAAGGGCCCGCTTGAACCGGTCCCATGGAGCACAGCGATCGTTCTGAACCCATGGTCAGGAACCCGGACGTGCAAAAAATCTTAAGTACCGATTTCCTACTCGTAGCGCGTGCCGCGATGAACCTGGCGAAACGCAATCAATTCAATGCCTCGATCCAACTGAAAAGGCGCAATTTCAGCGTCGCCACTAGCGTTTACTGACGCATTGACTCAGCTTGGTTCTCGCTGCCAATCCACCGGTCCACTCGATATCTGCAACAGCACGTCCCCCCATCTCAACGATGAAATGCTCAGCATCGAGCATCGTGTTCAAGGCCGCGTCGATGTTTGGCACTGTCAGAGCGATCGCACCGGCCTGAATGTTCGGTAATGAAAAGTTCAACGCGTTCACTGACTGCGGTTGATACTTGGACTGCTTAAGCGTCACCGCGACAGTTTGCGTTGTCGACGGCTTAGGAATATCGGTACTCCAGAAGATCAACATACCACCCTGATATGCTTTTCCGGGGCCGACAATACTGACCGAACCACCCTTTTTGCGCCACGTGGCAACGCAATCTTCTCCGGGTGCAGAATCCTTCCTGGACTGAAAAATCTGCCATTCACCCTGCATATAGCGTTGGTAAGCAGGATGGGCTTCCAGCCGCTTCTTCTCGTTTGCTTGGAACTCCAGCGCTTTCTTTTGGTTTTCCAAAGTTATGGCCCTCTGCCTCTCGTTCTCGATGGCGGTGCGGATGGCCTCCTCACTCGGCGGGCTATTGGGGTCGGCAAAAATATTGCAACCCACACATCGATAACCCGCATACCCACCTCCAGCGGAACCACCTCTAGCGGACCCACCACCAGCGCCATCAGCCCGCCTACCGGTTTCCACGCACAGCGGAACAGCGGCAATACCGTGTGAGCCACCGCCCACGCCGATCTGCTGTTCGCCAGGTCCAGGGCCCGCCGGGCACGGATAGCTCGCCAATGCGGGTTGCGCGATCAAACCAATCGCTGCGACCCAAAAAATTGCATATGCGTTCATCGTATGTATAGGAGTCGAGTAATTTATGGGAGCTGTTGCAGCAACGTTCCTAATCAGCCGCCGGCGGCGTTTGGTCGGTCGGCTGCATTAGGCTGTTAGACGACTTCACTTCGCACATATTTGGTTGTAGCTCACCGGCCTAAAGCGAGCTGACTTACTAGGGTTCTTGGCGCGCAACATGTCTGCGTCCTCTTTGCGTTCAGAACTCTCTTGCGACTTGCCGGTTCTTGCTAGTGCGACGGCGTACTGATCGAGCATGTCGGCCAAAGCTATGGGATCGCTTGTCTCCACACCGAGCTTTCTTATCGCCGGAACTCCGCGCGCGAAGTACGGAAGCGACGCTTCGTACTGCTCACGATCAAAATGTAGGCGGGCCAGCTCGAACAGTCGCATGGTGGTAATGCTGCTGTCCGGCCCCGTGACCTTCTCTTCTAGTTTCAAAGCCTCAGTTAGCAGCTGCTGGGATTCGTCGTATTTGCAGAGATAGCCCTTGACACGTCCCAGGTTGTACATGGCCATTGATACACCTGCGTCAGGAGAATGACCCAGCCTGGCATTGATTAGCGCCCGCTCATAGTTTCGCTCGGCCAGTTGGTAATTTCGCGCCCGCTCGGCTTCCTGGCCCCATTCGTGATACTTCGCTGCATTGTGCTGGCTGATGGGATTGGCACAGCCTGCGAGCAGAACTATGAAGCCTGTGAGAACTAGTATGCGCATGCGTTGCTCCCGTAGTCGTCCAACTTCATATAGAAGTCAAACCTGTCCGACTAACAAGGCTGTAGCTCATCAAGTTTCCTCCCGTGATCTGTTCTAAGTGACGGATTTATATCAGTCTTCTCCGCCATGCCCCACCTGGACGGACTAGGAACGAAGTCCACAAACCCGGCAAACCTGTCAACACAGGGGGGCCTGCTTTGTGTCTTTCGTAACACCAACCGGTCCCGGCCGGAAGAAGTCAGTGATGGCGCTTCAGTCGCCACCGCCAAACAAGTCCTTGAACTTCTGCGCCGCATCGTTGGAGCCCGAACCCTTGCCCATCGCTACCCCCTTCGGATACTCCTCCGCAATCCGGTCCTCCCAATACGTCGTCGGGTTCGGCGCAGCGCACAGACGGCGAAACACTTCCTGCGGCACCTGCTTGTAGGCCAGCACCGTCTTGCTGTCCCAGTGCAGGTCCAGCTGCTGGGTCTTCTCGTCGTAGTCCGCGCGGCGGATGCGGCCGCTGGTGAAAATCTTGCTTTGCATGGCCCATTCTCACCGGCGTCTTCGCCTGGCGCAAGACGGGCCTAGCCGCCGTCGCCTACGGGCGTGAGCAGGGTCTCGCCTGTGGCGACGAGCTTCTCCTCGCCGTTCTGCACCGCATAGAGTTCGCAGGCCGTGAAGATCTGGGTCTTGCCGGGCTTGACGATGCGGGCACGCGCGATGAAGCGTTCGCCTACCGCGGGGCGTAGGCAGTTGACGCTGTAGTGGCTGGCCAGTACGCGCCCCGCCACGGTGGCGGCGGCAAAGCCGCAGGCGGTGTCGATGAGTGCACCCACCATGCCCGCGTGCATATAGCCCGCGTACTGGCCGAACTCGGGGTGCCAGTCCAGCGTGATTTCGGCGCGGCCCGCTTCGGCCTGGGTGACGTGCATGCCGGCCCACTGGTTGAAGGCGGCCTGCTGATTGATAGCGCGCAACTGCGCGAGGGTGACGATCTGCTGCATGGTGGCTCCTGGGGGTGGAGCCTCCAATCTAGTCAGCGCGGTTGCGGCCCGGCGTCACGGCGGCGACGCGGTGTCACCTGCGTTCACTTGGCCGTGCTGGTGTTCACGGTGGTGCCGGTCTCGGCGCTGCCCGAGGTGGTCTCGGGGGCGACACGCGCCGGCCGTGTGCGTTGCAGCTGCGCCAGTGCGGCGCCCCGGGCTTCGCCCAGCAGGTAGCGCAGCTCGGCGCCGGCCCAGGGGCCGCTGATCTGCAGCGGCACGGTGATGCCCGCGAGCTCGGCCAGTTCGCCACCCATGGCGCGCTTGAGGCCGGGCAGCACCTGCACGCTGAGTTGCGCGTCCAGCTCGCCGCTCTCCAGCGCGTAGAGCACTTCACCTTTGCCGGAGAGCGTCGGGGTCTTGAGCAGCAGGTCGCTGCTGCGGGCCTGGCCATCGGCGATCTGCCAGCTGGCCTTGAGGTCGATGTAGGGCGTCTCTTCGGTGAGGCGCAGCCTGTCCTGCTGCACCCCGTCTTCCAGGCCCAGCAGGTCGCGCGCCGCCAGCAGGGCCTCGGGTAGGTCCACGCCGGCGAGCGTGCCGCGCGCCAGCGCCACGCTGGCCGTGCCCGTGAGCGACTGGCGCAGCGCCACCAGATCGGCGCCCTGCGCCTGCACATCCAGCGCGAACTGCCCCTTGCCGCTGAGCCACCCTTCACCGCCGGGTAGCAGGGCCAGCAGCTCTTCGGCGGGTACGTTGCTGAACTTCTGCCGCGTGGCCAGGTGCACGGTGCTGGCGGGGCCGGTGACGTCGGCGATGGCGCCCAGACTGAGCTCGCCCTGGAAGTTGCCGCCGTAGAGCTGGGCCTGTACTGGGTCCAGCGTGAGCGTGCCGGCCGCGGCGCGCAGGCCGATGCTCACCGCGCTGGCCTGCAGGCGTGCCGCGCGCAGCTCTTCGGCGCGCAGGCGCCCGCGCAGGTTCAGGCCCTGCAGCATGCGCCAGTCCTGCACCTGGGTGCTGGCCTGCAGACGCGCGGGCCAGTCGTTCACGAGGTGGCGGTCCAGGTCGAGCCGGGTGGCGCTGAGGTCGAAGGTCCAGGCCGGCGTGGCAAAGTCCTGCAGCTGCACCTCGCCGCTGAGTGCGCTGTCTTCGATCTCGGTCTTGAAGTCCAGGCGCGCACGCTGCCGGCCCCAGTCGGCGAGCAGCTGGCCGTTGAAGCGCGTGGCGATGAGCTTGCCCGCGAGCAGCGCATGGCTGGCGTTCCACAGGCCGTTGAGCTGGGGCAGCTGCAGCTGGCGCATGGCGTAGTCGAGCACCGCGGGGCCGGCCAGCTGCGCCTGCAGGCGCGTGCTGCCTTGCTCCAGCGCCAGCGTGGCCTGCAGGCCGTCGCTGCGCAGGGTCTGCTCGCGGCTCTGCAGGACGGGCAGCTCCAGCGCGGCCTGCAGCAGGCGGCCTTCCTGCTGCAGCTTGGCGTCGAGCTGGAGTGACTTGCCCTGCCACTGGCCGGCTTCGAGCCGCAGCTGGTCGGCGCGCAGGCGCAGCTCGGCACGCTGCCCGGCCCAGGGGCCGCGCACGATGGCATCGAGCTGCTGCAGCGCCAGCAGGTGCAGCACGGGCTGCGCGCTGAGCGAGCCGCGCAGGTCCAGATCGAGCCCGCTCCAGCCGGCCACCTGGCCCTGGGCGCGCGCCTCGACGTCCTTGAACTGGTAGCGCTGGCCCAGATGCTCGTAGAGCAGGTGGCCGCCCAGGCGCACGCGCGTGTCGATGCGCGGCTGGGCCGAGACGAGCTGGAAGCGCGCGTCGATGCGGCCAGCAGTGGCGTCGGCCAGGCGTCCGGTGTCGAGCTCCAGGTCCTGCAGCGCGAGGTCGAGGCCCGCGGCCTCGTCGCGGTAGTTCACATGGGCGCGTTGCACACGCACCTTTTCGACCGCGAAGTCCACGTCGGCCAGCCGGGTGGCCGAGACCAGCAGGTCGTCGAAGTTGCTGCTACCGTCGGTGTGGCGCACCACGTCGGCGTGCAGGCCGTCGAGCACCACGCGCTCGATCTGCAGGCGCCCGCGCAGCAGCGGCCACCAGGCGATGTAGAGGCGCGCGTTGTCCACGGCGGCGAAGGTGCGGCTGCTGTTGCGCTGGCTCAGGCTCATCTTGCCGGTGTCCAGGCCCAGCTGCGGGAAGAAGTCGAGCTGCAGATCGCCTTCGAGCACCAGATCGCGCTGCTTGTTGGCCTTGACGTAATCGACGATCTGGCCCTTGAAGTCATTGGCGTCGAGCAGATAGGCCGTGAGGCCGATGAGGCCACCGATCAGGCCCAGGGCCAGCAGCAGACTGCCCAGCGCGTGGCGCCAGTATTCCTTGGCATACCCTTCGGCGAAGGGCAGGCGAAACGGCAGCACATAGCTCAGCACCATGCCGACCACGCCGTACCAGCCCAGCAGGACCTGGTAGAACGAACTGGTGGTGGGGGCGGGTTCGGGCGCGGCGGGGGCTTGCTTGCCGAGTCTGGCCATGGGGAGGATGTGGCGGGGAGGGGTATTCATTCTTGAGGAAGCCCGCGGCGCCGTCTGTAAGTTGTGGTAACGGGCCCGCATGCAGGCCCTAGAATCCGGGCCTCATTCCACGGAGATTCCCCATGCTGGAACGCACCTTCCAACTGTCCGCCCATGGCACCACCGTCAAGACCGAGCTGCTGGCCGGGCTGACGACCTTCCTGACCATGGCCTACATCATCTTCGTGAACCCGGACATCCTCGCGGCCGCGGGCATGCCCAAGGACGCGGTCTTCGTGGCCACCTGCCTGGCTGCGGCGCTGGGCTCGGCCATCATGGGCTTGTATGCCAACTACCCCATCGCGCTGGCGCCGGGCATGGGGCTCAACGCCTACTTTGCCTTCGCCGTGGTGCAGGGCATGGGCTTCACCTGGCAGCAGGCGCTGGGCGCGGTCTTCATCTCGGGTTGCCTGTTCATCCTGATCAGCCTCTTCAAGCTGCGCGAGGCCATCGTCAACGCCATCCCGCGTTCGCTCAAGTTCGCCATCTCCGCGGGCATCGGCCTGTTCCTGGCCATCATCGGCCTCAAGAACGCAGGGCTGATCGCCGCGCACCCCGCCACCTTCGTCACGCTGGGCGACCTGCACCAGCCCGGCCCGGTGCTGGCGGTGATTGGCTTCTTCATCATCGTGGCGCTGGAGCAGCGCAAGGTGCCGGGCGCCATCATCATCGGCATCCTCGCCGTGACCCTGGCGGCCGTGCTCATGGGCCTGACGCCCTTTGGCGGCATCGTGGCCGCGCCGCCCTCGCTCGCACCCACCTTCCTGCAGATGGACCTGGCCGGTGCGCTCAACATGGGCCTGCTGACCGTGATCCTGACCTTCTTCCTGGTCGAGCTCTTCGATGCCTCGGGCACGCTGATCGGCGTGGCGCACCGCGCGGGCCTGCTGGACAAGGATGGCAAGCTGCCGCGCCTGAAGAAGGCCTTGCTCGCCGATTCCACGGCCATTGCCGCCGGCGCGGCCCTGGGCACCTCGTCCACCACGGCCTACATCGAATCGGCCGCCGGCACCGCCGTGGGCGGGCGCACGGGCCTGACGGCCGTGACCGTGGCCGTGCTCTTCCTCGCCGCCATCGTCTTCGCGCCGCTGGCCGGCACCGTGCCCGCCTATGCCACGGCACCCGCGCTCTGCTACGTGGCCGTGCTCATGCTCAAGGGCCTGGCCGAGATCGCCTGGGACGATCTGACCGAGGCCGCGCCCGCCGTGGTCACGGCCATCACCATGCCCTTCACCTTCTCCATCGCGCATGGCATCGCCTTCGGCTTCATCTCCTATGCGGCGATCAAGATCCTGGCCGGCCGCGTCAAGGAGCTGCCGCCCATGGTGGCGGTGATCGCCGTGGTCTTCGTGCTCAAGTTCGCCTTCCTCTGATGGCACGCATCGTCTTCGAGCTGCCGGCGAAGTTCAGCTTCGCGACGGAACTGCAGATTTATGTGAGCCACGTCAACCAGGGTGGGCACCTGGACAACGCGCAGCTGCTGAGCCTGGTGTCCGAGGCGCGCTTGCGCTTCTTCCAGTCCCTGGGCTATGCCGAGGCCGATGTGGAGGGCGTGTCCACCGTGGTCGGCGACATGGTGGCGCAGTACAAGTCCGAAGCCTTCCACGGCGAGACGCTGCGCGTGGAGATGGAACCGGCCGACTTCAACAAGTACGGCTTCGATCTGGTCTTCCACATGACCGAGAAAAGCCAGGGCCGCGAAGTGGCCCGCGGCAAGACCGGCGTGGTCTTCATCGACCGCGCCACGCGCAAGGTCGCGCCCATCCCGAAAGTGATCGCCGAGCGCCTGCACGCGGCGCGGGGCTGAGCTATCTCACCAGGCCATCCAGAGGATGGTCAGGCCCGACACGAGCATCACGCCTTCCATGAGCTGCAGGAAGCGATGCTCGGGCAGGTGCAGCACCAGGCGCTTGGACAGCGTGGAGCCGGCGAAGACGAAGACGCCGATGAGCAGGCCCTGGGTGATGGCGCGCGCGTCGATCACGCCGAGCTGGTGGAAGGCCGCGCCCTTGGCCAGGAAGACGGCCAGCGAGCTGGCCGCCTCGGTGCCGATGTAGGCACCTTTCACCAGGCCGTAGGCCAGGAAGAAGGGCGTGTTGACCGCGCCCGTGGAAGCGACGATGCCCGTGAGATAGCCGATGGCTGCACCGACCAGCGCCATATGGCCCAGCCGCGGCTTCCAGTCCATGCGCCGCAGCCAGCGCCGTGCCGGGATCATGAGCAGCAGGAAGCTGCCGAGAATGAGTTCGATCAGGCGGGCGTTGAACTGCACCAGGGTGTTGGCGCCCAGCACGACCGCAGGCACGCTGATGGCGGCGTAGACGCCGCAGAGTTTCCAGTCGATCTCGCGCCACCAGAGCGCCACGCGCGCGAGGTTGGCTACGATGGCCACGAGCGCGATCACGGGCACGGCGGTCATCGGCCCGTAAAAATAGACCAGTGGCGGCATCAGCAGGATGGTGGTGCCGAAGCCGATGACGCCACCGAGCACGCCGGCGCCCAGGCCGACGGCGCAGATCAGGAGCATGGGTAGGAGGTCGGTCATGACAGGCATGCTCAGCCCCGCTCCGTTCCGTCGACGAGGTAGCGCCGCACCACGGGCGGCGTGTCGCCGACCTGGAAGGCGCGTGCGCGGTTGCGCAGCTCGGCGTCGTCGGCCGTCATGCGCGAGATGCGGCGCAGGTGCTCGGTCCAGGACTCGTCGAGGATGTGCTCGATGAAGACGCCCGGGTGGCCCAGGTCGTGCAGCAGCTCCCATTTGAGCGCGCCGCGGCGCAGGCGGCTGCGGCGGTACTCCTGCATCACCTCGCGGAAGGCCGCTTCCTGGGCTGGGTCGATGCGGTACTCGATGGTCACGAGCACGTGGCCGGTGGTGGGTGGATCGGCCAGCACAGGCGCGGCCAGCTCGTTGCTGGGCGTGAGGTTTTCCTCGCGGATGCGCGGCGCGCTGCTGCGGCCCACCCAGAACAGCATGAGCGTGGTGGACACCGCGGCGATGCACAGGCTGGCGCCCACGCTGCTCCAGGTGGCCACCTGGCCCCACACGGCCGCACCCAGCGCGCCCGAGCCCATGAGGGCCATCTGGTAGAGCGACATGCCGCGGGCGCGTACCCAGTCGGGCAGGGCCTGCTGGGCCGAGACGCTGAGCGAGTTGGCCACGGTGATCCAGGCCATGCCACCGACGAACATCACGGGCACGGCGATGTAGAGATTGGGTGCCCAGGCCATGAGCGCCATGGCGGCGGCCTGCACCACGATGCCGCCGTTGACGCGCTGGTCCTGGCTGTAGGCCTGGCGCAGGCGCGGCATGAGGAGCACGGCGAAGATGGCGCCCAGGCCCATGGCCGCCAGCAGCAGGGTGAAGACGCCGGCATCGCCGGCGTGCAGGCCGCGCGCCACCAGGGGCAGCAGGGCCAGCAGCGCAGTGGAGTGGCCGTAGAACAGGGCGATGCGCAGCAGCACGCGGCGCAGCCGGGCCGAGTGCATGACGAACTGCAGGCCGGTGCGCATGGCGCTGAAAAGCTTTTCGCGGCCCAGCGGGTTGGGCGGCTGCTCGCGCCGCCAGCGCATGATCACGAAACCTGCCAGCACCGAGAGCACGGCGTTGAGCGCGAAGACGTAGAGGGTGCCGGCGCTGGCGATCAGGGCGCCCGCGGCCAGCGGCCCGACGATGCGCGAGGCGTTCATGGCCGCGCCATTGAGCGCCAGCGCGGCGGGCAGCTGCGGGCGCGGTACGAGCTCGGGCACGATGGCGGCGAACACCGGCCAGCGCATGGCCAGGCCGATGCCGTTGGCGAAGGTGAAGAGCAGCAGCAGCGCCGGCGTCATCACCTCGGCCAGCAGGGCGACGCAGGTCAGCACCGCCACGGCGGCGACCCAGAACTGGGTGGCGATGAAATAGCGCCGCCGGTCCAGGATGTCGGCCATGGCGCCGCTGGGCAGCCCGAGCAGGAAGACCGGCAGGGTGGAGGCGGTCTGCACCAGCGCGACCCAGATGGGCGTGGTGGCCAGCGTGGTCATCATCCACGCGGCGGCCACGTCGTTCATCCACATACAGATGTTGGCCACCAGCCAGGTGCTCCAGAGCATGCGAAACACGGGCGCGCGCAGCGGCGCCAGGGCGGAGGCGGATTCCGGCGGCGCTGTGCCGGTTGGCGGGTCGCGGGACGGGGGCATGGCGCTATTGTGGAGCAGGCCCGCGCCCCGTCGCCGGCCCTACTTGCGCCAGAAGCCCGCGGTGAAGAGCACCAGCACGCTGAGCAGCTCCAGGCGGCCGAGCAGCATGGCGAAGGACAGCACCCAGAGCTGAAAGGGGTTGAGGCCACCGAAGTTGCCGGCCGGCCCGACCTCGCCCAGGCCCGGGCCGATGTTGTTCACCGTGGCGACCACAGCGGAGAAGGCGGTCACGATGTCCAAGCCGCTGACGAGCAGCAGAAAGGTCAGACCCATGGTGGCCGCGCCGTAGATCAGCATGTAGCCGAGCACCGAAGCCATCACGGCCGGCGGCACGGTCTTGCCGCCGAGGGTGACGGGGTTGACGACGCGCGGGTGGATGATGCGCACAAGCTCGCGCCGCGCCTGCTTGATCAGCAGCACCATGCGGACCATCTTGATGCCGCCGCCCGTGGATCCGGCGCAGGAGACGAAGCAGCCCAGGAAGAGCAGCAGCACGGGCGCGGCCACCGGCCACTGCGCGTAGTCGGTGGAGGCGTAGCCCGTGGTGGTGGCCAGCGAGACCACGTGGAAGGCGCTGGCGCGCAGGGCCGCTTGCCAGTCCTCATGCTGGCGGTGCACCAGCAGCAGGAACGTGAGCGCAGCGATGGACGCGACGAGCACGATGACATAGGTGCGGATCTCGCGGTCGGCGGTGATGGGGCGCAGGCTGCGTGAGCGGATCACGACGAAGTAGCGCAGGAAGCTGATGCCCGACAGCGTCATGAAGACGATGGCCACGGCCTCGATCAGCGGTGAGTTCCAGTAACCGAAGCTCGCGTCGTGCGAGGAGAAGCCGCCCAGGCCCATGGTGGAGCACATGTGCATGAAGGCGTCGGGCCAGCTCATGCCGGCCCAGCGGTAGGCCAGCAGGCAGGCGGCGGAGAACACGAAGTACACCGTCCACAGGCCGCGCGCGGTCTCGGCGATGCGCGGGGTGAAGCGCGTGTCCTTCATCGGCCCCGGGGTCTCGGCCTTGTAGAGCTGCACGCCGCCCAGGCCCAGCAGCGGCAGGATGGCCACCACCAGCAGCATGATGCCCAGGCCGCCGATGAGCTGCAGGAAGCAGCGCCAGACGTTGACCGAGACTGGCAGCGTGTCCAGGCCCTGCAGCGCGGTGGCGCCGGTGGCGGTGAGCGCGCTCATGGCTTCGAAGTAGGCGTGGCTCCAGCTGATGCCCGGCACGGTGTAGTACAGCGGCAGCGCCGAGTAGGCGGTGAGCACCACCCAGACCAGGTTGACGAGCAGGAAGCCGTCGCGCGCCTGCAGCTCACGCCGGTGCCGTCGCGTGGCCAGCCACAGCAGCCAGCCGCTGACCAGGGTGAGCGCGCCGCTGGCGGCCCAGACCCCGCGCAGCGCGGGGGCGTCCTCGGCCCAGGCCCAGGCCAGTGGCACCAGAAAGGCCAGCGAGAAGGCCATGAGGATGCGCGCGAGCAAGACCAGGGCGGGCAGGAACATCTGCATGGCGAAGGGGCTCTCAGCCGAAGAAGGTGGCGCTGACCTGGAACAGGCGCTCCACCTCTCGCACCAGACGCTTGTTCGGGATGAAGATCACGATATGGTCGCCGTCCTCGATCAGGGTGTCGTGGTGCGGCATCAGCACCTCGGACTTGCGGCCTTCGCCGCGCACGATGACGCCGAAGCGCGCGCCCTCCGGCAGCCGGACCTCCTCGATGCGCCGGCCCACGAGGCGCGAGGTCTTGACGTCGCCGCGCGCGATGCCTTCCAGCGCCTCGGCCGCGCCGCGGCGCAGGCTGTGCACGGCCACCACATCGCCGCGGCGGACGTGGGTGAGCAGCTCGCCGATGACGGTCTGCGCGGGCGAGATGGCGATGTCGATGGTCGAGCCCTGCATCATGTCGGCATAGGCGCGCCGGTTGATGAGCGCCATCACGCGGCGTGCGCCCAGGCGCTTGGCCAGCATGGCCGACATGATGTTGTCCTCGTCGTCGCTGGTCAGGGCGAGAAAGAGGTCCATCTCGCTGACGTTCTCCTCCAGCAGCAGGTCTTCCTCGACGGCGTCGCCGTTGAGCACGAGCATCTGGGTCGGCAGCTGGCTGGCCAGGTAGTCGCAGCGCTGGGTGTTTTGTTCAATGAGCTTGACTTGGCACTGGTTCACGAGGCTGCGCGCCAGCCGCAAGCCCACCTTGCCGCCGCCGGCGATCATGACGCGCTGCACGGGCTGGTCCAGGTTGTGCAGCGCCGCCAGCACCAGGCGGATCTGGTCGGCCGCGGCGAGCACGAAGATCTCGTCGCCGGGCAGCACGCGCGTGCTGGCGTCCGCGGGCACCTCGGTGTCCATGCGGTAGAGCGCGACCACGCGCATCTGCGCCACGGGCAGGCGTTCGCGGAATTCCGCGATGGTCCGGTTGGCCAGGATGCTGCTGCTCGTGACGCGCACCGCGGCCAGGCAGACCCGGCCGTCGGCGAAAGAGAGCACCTGCAGCGCCTCGGGGTAGTCGATGAGCTGATGGATGTAGCGCATCACCGACTCCTCGGGGCAGATGACGTGGTCCACCGCAAAGCCGTTCTTGGACAGCAGCGCGTCGCCCTCGACGAACTCGGGCGAGCGTACGCGTGCGATGGTCACCGGCACGTTGAAGAGGTCGTGCGCGATCTTGCACACCGCGAGATTGGATTCATCGAGCGCGGCGCAGGCGATCAGCATGTCGGCGTCCTGCGCGCCGGCCTCACGCAGCACCGAGGGCTGGATGCCGTTGCCCACGACGCCGCGCAGGTCCAGCCGCTCCTCGAGCTGGCGCAGGCGCACCGGGTCCTGGTCGATGACGGTGATGCCGTTCTGTTCGGAGCTCAGGCTTTCGGCCACGCTTTCGCCCACGCGACCGGCGCCGAGGATGATGATGTTCATGGGGTCGGAGGACTTCGCCAGCGCTTACTCGGCCACCCGCTCCCGGCGGCCCGCGCCGCCGTACAGGTCCAAGCAGCGTTCGCGCCAGGCGTGCACCGGATCGTCTTCGGCCAGCAGCTCGAAGGTGCTGCTGGTGCGCGCCCACATGAAGGCGCCGAAGGCCAGGTAGTCGGCATAGCCCGGCTGTTCGCCGCTGAGGTAAGCGTGGTGAGACAGCGCCAGGCGCATGGGCTGCAGGCCGCGGCGGAAGGCGTCCAGGCGGTCTTCGCGGCCGGCCTGCAGCTCTTCCAGCGTGGTCTTGTAGCTCTTCTCGCGCGAGGCGCGAAAGTAGGCCTGGTCGGCCGGGTCCAGGCGCTCGTGCAGGTCCTTGAGAACCAGCCGCGCGATCGGGCCGTGCAGGCTGGTCTGGGCCCAGTACTGGAAGAACTTGAGCACGGGCATGGATTCGGGCGTGAGCAGACGTGGTGTGTCGGGGAAGGCGGCGTCCAGGTGCTGCACGATGGCCCAGCTGTCGGTGATGAGTTTCCCCTCGTGCCCGATGGTGGGGATGGTGAGCTTGTCGCCGCCGCTGGCCAGGCTGGGGATGTCGGTGAAGAGCACGTCCTTGACCTCGAAGGGGATGCCCTTGTGCAGCAGGGCCATGCGCACACGCCAGCTGTTGGGCGAGAAATGGGCGCGACGGGCGTTGACGAGGTCGTAGAGCAGCATGAAGAGGTGTCCTTGGATGAAATGAAAGGGAAGGTCAGGAGGCGTCCTGGCGGCGTGGCGCGGGGCGACCGCCCCAGCCGTGGCAGATGTAGAGGCGAAAGCGCGAGATCACGCGCCCGGCATGCTGCGTGTTCCAGCTGTCGCCGAGCTCGCAGCGTTCGAACAGGCCCTCGCCCACCGGGATCTGGTAGGACTGCTGCGACCAGTCGAGCACGATGGCGCTGTAGTAGCGGCGTAGCGGGCCATGCCATTGTTCGAGCTGGTCGGCCTCGGGCGTGAGCACATAGACGGGCAGAGGCTGCGCATACCAGGCCAGGCGGGTGCCCAGGCTGCGGTGCTGTACGGCCAGGCGCGGGATGCCGTGCTCGCGTGCGAGCTGCTGGGCGTGCAGGCCGGCCATGCGCCAGCCGTAGAACTCGGCAAAGGGGTTGCTGCGCTCGGGTTCGCCGCTGCCGGGTTCTTCACTGGCCAGCCAGGGCGGGCCGCCGAGCAGGAGCAGCAGGTAGAGCAGCAGGACGCACAGGGCCTGGGCCCCGCCGAGCACCCAGATCAGCTGGCGCTGCCCGCGGGTCCAGAGCGCGGCCAGGCCCAGGCCGGCAAAGGGCGCCAGGGCGGTCCAGGCCGGTGCGGTCCAGAGCGTGAGGCTGGTGTTGCTGCCCGCATAGATGGCCAGCGCGCCCAGGGGAACGGCGAAGAAGCCCAGCAGCCAGGTCTGCGCACGGTTCAGGCCCAGGCCGCCCAGCACGTCATGGCGCAGGCCGCAGACGCCCCAGATCAGCAGCGGGTAGAGCAGGGCCTGGGCCAGCAGGAAAAGCAGCAGGCGGCCGGGCTCCCAGGGGTTGCCGAACAGCTGCTGCAGCGGCTCCAGCAGCAGCGGCCAGCCTTGTTGCGCATGCCACCACAGCAAGGGCAGCAGCATGAGCACGGCCAGCAGCACCGCCTGCCCGGGGCCGCGCAGGCGCAGCAGGCGCGCTCCGTGGTTGCTGAGCAGACCGCACAGCGCGGGCAGCACGACGAGCCAGGCGGTGTAGCGCGCCAGACCGGCCAGGCCCAGCAGGGCGCCGAGCAGCAGCCACTCCTTGCGTCGGCGTGCGGTCTCCTCGTCGTACAGGCGCAGGGTCTGCCACAGCAGCGCGGCGGTGCAGAGCATGAGCAGGCTGTCGGGCAGCAGGGCGATGCCCATCAGGTGCAGCAAGGGCGCCAGGCTGTAGGCCAGCACGGCCCACAGGCCGGCGGCGTCGGGCGTGATCGAAGCGGGCACCAGCAGGTAGTGCAGGCGGCGCGCGATGTCGTAGACGACAAGAGCAGAGAGGGCCCACAGCGCCTCAGGCAGCAGGCGCAGCCAGCCCGCGGGGGCCTCGAACTGCGCCAGGGGCCAGAGCAGCCAGGCCATCAGTGGCGGGTGGTCCCTGTAGGCCCAGTCGGGATGCAGGGCGTAGAGCGCGTGCAGCGCTTCGTCGGGGGACAGGCCCAGCACCGCGCCCAGGATGAGGTGCAGCAGGGCGTGCCCTCCCAGAAGCAGGGCCAGCAGGATGGTGGGACGCGTGTTGAGGAGTCGCACAGCAGACAGATGGGAGAGGCTGCAGTCTAAACCCCGACCCCCGGGGCTACACTGCAGGAAATCCCGGCTATGCAAACCGCCCTGCCTTCATCCCTTTCTGCGGTCGACCCTTGCCGCTGCCCGCTGTGCGGCCAGCCCAATGCCTGCGGCAACGAGGTGGCGCGCGCGACGGGCCAGGCCCAGCCGCCCTGCTGGTGCACGACGGTGACGTTCACGTCCGAATTGCTGGCGCGCGTGCCACTCGAGGCGCAAAGACAGGCCTGCATCTGCGCCGCCTGCGCGCGCGCAGCGGCGGGCTGAGCCCTAGTTTGCGCCCTCGATGATCCAGCGTATCAGCGCCTCGCAGTCCGCGGGGCTGAGGCGTTCGTGCGCGGCGATGTGGGCGAACAGTCCGCCGGCACGCAGTTTCTCCGCGAGCTGGCGCGGGGCGTCAGGCTGGCCGCGGTAGCGCGCATAGTCCGCTGCGAGCTGCGCCATGCTGGGCGCGTTGCGCCGCGGCGGTTCGCCGTGGCAGCTGTAGCAGCCCTTGTCGAGCGCGAGCTGCGAGCTGGCCTGTGCCGGCAGGGCGGATGCCAGCAGCAGGGACAGCAGGAGGGATGCACGCATGCCGCCATCCTGCCAGCAATTGGGGCCTGATAGCATGCGCGCAGAGAAAGAACATCATGCTCCGCAGCACCGAAGAACAGCGCCAGGCCCTGCGATCGACCTGGGTCAGCGTCTGGGTCAACCTCTTCCTGGCCTCGGCCCAGGTCGTGATCGGCGTGTACGCCCGCTCGCAGGCCCTGATCGCCGACGGCCTGCATTCCCTGTCCGACCTGGTGGCCGATGGCGTCGTCCTGGTGGCCGCGCGCCATTCGCACGCCGAGGCCGACGAGAATCATCCCTATGGCCACGCGCGTTTCGAGACCGCAGCGTCGCTGGCCATCGGCCTGATCCTGCTGGGCACGGGCCTGGCCCTGGTCTGGGGCGCCGGGGTGCGTCTGCACGAGGGCACGTCCGATGCGCCCGTGCACCCGCTGGCCCTGCTCGCCGCACTGCTTACGCTGGCGGCCAAGGAAGGCCTGTTCCACTACATGCGCCGCATCGGCGAGCGGCTCAAGAGCGCCATGCTGATCGCCAACGCCTGGCACGCACGGGCCGACGCGGCCTCTTCGCTGGTCGTCGCGGTGGGTATCGCCGCCAACCTGGCGGGCTGGCACAGCATGGACGCGGTGGCGGCCATCATCGTGGGCTTCATGATCGTGAAGACGGGCTGGAGCTTCTCGGTCGATGCCTTCCACAGCCTGACCGACCACGCCCTCGATCCGCAGGAAATCGCGCGCATCCGCCAGACCGTGCGCACAGTGGGCGGGGTGCGCGGCGTGCACAAGCTGCGCACGCGCCGCATGGGCGACTGGGCCGTGGTCGACATGCACGTCGAGGTCGACGCGCATCTCTCGGTCTCCGAGGGGCATTACATCGCGGAGCAGATCGCGGCACGGGTGAAGGACGCGCACCGCGTGGCCGAGTGCACGGTGCATGTGGACCCGGGCACGGTGCGCCACCTGCCGCACCTGCTGGCCTTGCCGCCGCGCGCCCAGGTGCAGGCCTGCGTGCAGCAGGTGCTGGGCACGGCGCCCGACGCGCTGCGCCTGCACTATCTGGAGAGCGGGCTGGAGCTGGAGGTCGAGCTGGCCGACGCCATGCCCGCCGCCGAGCGCCTGCGGGTCCGGCTGGCCCTGCAGGCCGCGCTGGGGGCGCTCACGACGCAGCCGGTGCGCGTGACGCTGCAGGCCCACGAGAAAGACTGAGGCTATGACCCATCCCGCCACCCTGCTCGAGATGCAGGCGCGCTACGGCGAGCGCTACCGCTGGCTGCTGCTGCTGGCCGTGATGGTGGGCACGATGGCCTCCATCATGTCGTCCACCATCATCAACGTGGCGATTCCCGACATGAGCCACCAGTTCGTGCTGGGCCAGGAGCGCGCGCAGTGGGCCACCTCGGGCTTCATGGCCGCCACCACCGTGGCCATGCTGTGCACCCCCTGGCTGCTGGGGGCCTACGGCTACCGCCGCACCTATG
Organism: Hylemonella sp.; assembly: GCF_027532185.1. GTDB lineage: Bacteria > Pseudomonadota > Gammaproteobacteria > Burkholderiales > Burkholderiaceae_C > Hylemonella. The sequence continues at coordinate 373,860 of NZ_JAPZSV010000005.1, forward strand.
TGGCGGCCATGCTGCTGTTGCTGGCCGGCGGTGTCGGCGGGGGGCTGGCCAACAGCTTCGATCTCGTGCTGCTGGCGCGCGTGGTCGAGGGCCTGGCCGCGGGCGTGGTGCAGCCCATCCCGGCCATCATCATCATGCGCGCCTTCGCCGCGCACGAGCGTGGGCGGGCCGGCGGCATCTTCGGCATGGGCGTGGTGCTGGCGCCGGCCCTGGGCCCGAGCATCGGCGGCCTGCTGGTGGACTGGCTGGGCTGGCGCTCCATCTTCTTCATGGTCGTACCCTTCTGCCTGGCCTCGATCTGGCTGGCCTTCCGCTACGTGCCCACGACCGCACCTGGCGGCGCCGCGCCGGACCGGCGCGCCCACCGTCTGGACTGGCAGGGCCTGCTGCTGGCCACCGTGGGCACGCTCGCCCTGCTCAAGGGCATGGTCGAGCTGCACGGTGCCCTGGGGGCTCAGGCTGGCGGCCTGCTGTTGCTGGCGGCGGCCAGCTTCACGGCCTTCGTGCTCTGGCAGAGCCACCAGGCCCGGCGCGGTGACATGCCGCTGATGCACCCGGACCTGTTCACGGCCCGTGCCTTCGCCATGGGCAGCCTCGTGGCTTTCATCTACGGCATCGCCATGTTCGGCTCCACCTACCTGCTGCCGCTCTACATCCAGATGGCGCAGCAGTTCTCGGCCTCGCATGTGGGCACCATCATGTTGCCCGCGGGACTGGTGCTGGCGGTGACCATCCCGCTGGCGGGGCGCCTGTCGGACCACTGGCCCATCCGCGTGCTGATCTGCATCGGCCTGGCCCTGTTGGCCCTGTCCTTCGCGCTGATGCTGACCCTGGGACCGGACCTGGCGCGCGCCACCCTGCTGGCCCTGCTCGTGGCCTGGGTGGTGGTGGGGCGCATCGGCCTGGGTTTCATCCTGCCCTCGCTCAACAACGGCGCCATGACGGGGCTGGAGCCGCGCCTGATCTCGCAGGCTTCGAGCGCCATCAACTTCCTGCGCATGCTGGGCGGCGCCGTGGGCGTGAGCCTGTGCGGCATCGTGCTCGAATGGCGCATCGCCGTGCATGGCGATGCGCTGACCCGGCCCGAGACCAGCCCGGCGCGCGTCGTCGCCTTCGACGAAACCTTTGTGATGCTGGCCGCGGTCTGTGCCCTGGCTATGCTGGCGGCCTGGCAGATGCGCGGCACGCCGCGCGCGGCCGTGCCGCAGAAAGAGAACTGACACATGTGCCAATTGCTGGGCATGAACTGCAATGTGCCGACCGACGTGATGTTCAGCTTCGCCGGTTTTGCCGAGCGCGGCGGCCGCACCGACCACCACGGCGACGGCTGGGGCATCGCCTTCTTCGAGGACAAGGGCTTGCGCCACTTCGTGGACCACCAGTCGGCGGCCGAGTCCCCGGTGGCCGAGCTGATCCGCCAGTACCCGATCAAGAGCCGCAACGTGATCTCTCACATCCGCAAGGCCACCCAGGGTGCGGTGACGCTGGAGAACTGCCACCCCTTTGTGCGCGAGCTCTGGGGGCGCTACTGGGTGTTTGCCCACAACGGCGACCTCAAGGACTACGCGCCGCGCCTGCACGGCAGCTTCCGGCCGGTGGGCAACACCGACAGCGAGCGCGCCTTCTGCTGGTTGATGCAGGAACTGGCCAAGTCGCACGCCAGCGTGCCCAGCATTTCGGAGCTCACGCTGACCCTGCAAGAGCTGGTGCCGCAGATCGCGAAACACGGCACCTTCAATTTCCTGCTCAGCAATGGCGAGGCCCTGTGGGCCCATGCCAGCACCCACCTGTGCTACGTGGTGCGGCAGCATCCCTTCGGCAGCGCCACGCTGCGCGACGAGGACCTGAGCGTGAACTTCGCCGAGCACGCCGCACCTGGTGACCGTGTGGCCGTGGTGGTGACCACGCCGCTGACCCAGGACGAGACCTGGACCCCGATCACGCCGGGTGAGCTCAAGGTCTTTGAGAACGGCGCAGTGCGCTGAGGCGCCAGGTCAGATACGACCTTCTTCAACCGCGTGGCAGGCCACGCGCACCCCGTCCACCTCACGCAGCTGCGGCCGCTCCTGGTGGCAGCGTGCGTTGGCGTGCGGGCAGCGCGGGTGGAAGGCGCAGCCGGCCGGCGGCGCCAGGGGGTTGGGCACCTCACCCTGCACGGGCGTGCGCGCACGGCCCGTGTCGTGCAGCTTGGGGATGGCGTCGAGCAGCATGCGCGTGTAGGGGTGGCGCGGGCGGGTGTAGAGCGTGTCCGTCACGGCCAGCTCGACCAGACGGCCCAGGTACATCACGCCCACGCGGTCGCTCATGTGGCGCACCACGGCCAGGTTGTGGCTGATGAAGAGGTAGGTCAGGCCCTGCTCACGCTGCAGCGCCTTCATGATGTTGAGCACCTGGGCCTGCACGCTGACGTCCAGCGCCGAGGTGGGCTCATCACAGACCAGGAACTCGGGTTGGGTGGCCAGGGCCCGCGCGATGGAGATGCGCTGGCGCTGGCCGCCCGAGAACTGGTGCGGGTACTTGCTGCCGTCGGCCGGAGCCAGGCCCACCGAGCGCAGCAACTCACCCACGCGGGCTTCCAGCGCTTGCGGCTCGTGCAGCAGGCCGTGCCCGCGCAGCGGTTCGGCCACGATGTCGGCCACGCGCCAGCGCGGATTGAGACTGGCGTAGGGGTCCTGGAAGATCATCTGGATGCGCCGGCGCAGCGTGCGTGCCTCGGGGCCGGCGTAGACGGCGTGTGCGTCCTGGCCGTCGAAGCGGAAGTGGCCGCGCGTGGGTTCGTACAGGCCCACGAGCAGGCGCGCCACCGTGCTCTTGCCGCAACCCGATTCGCCCACCAGGGCCAGGGTCTGGCCGCGCGGGATCTCGAAGCTCACGCCGTCCACGGCGTGCAGCAGCTGGCGCGGGCGGCGCTCGATGACGCGGTTGAGCCAGGGGGCGGAGACGTCGAAGCTGCGCGCCAGGTCCTCGACCTGCACCAGGGGCGTTTCCTTGGGCGTGGTCATGCCGGCTCCTTGCTATCGGTCGCATGCAGCCAGCAGGCGGCGCGGGTGGCGCCGGCGTGCAGCAGCTCGGGCCGGGCCTGCAGGCAGCGTGCATGGGACTGCGGGCAGCGCGGGTGGTAGGCGCAGCCGGGGGGGATGGCGTCCAGTCGCGGCATGGCGCCGTCGATCTGGTTGAGTTGCTCGCGCTCGCCTTCCATGTCGGGGATGCAGGCCATGAGGCCGGCGGTATAGGGGTGGGCCGGGCGGTGGATGACCTCGTGCACAGGCCCGATCTCGGCCACACGGCCGGCGTACATCACGGCCACACGGTCGCAGGTCTCGGCGATCACGCCCATGTCGTGGGTGATGAGCATGACGGCGGCGCCGCGCTCACTGCAGACCTTCTTGAGCAGGGCGATGATCTGCGCCTGGATGGAAACGTCCAGCGCGGTGGTGGGCTCGTCGGCCACGATGAGGCGCGGCTCGGCCGCCAGCGCCAGGGCGATCACCACGCGCTGGCGCATGCCGCCGCTGAACTGGTGCGGGTAGTGGTCGATGCGCTGCTCGGGGGCGGGGATACCCGTGTCGCGCAGCAGCTCGATGGCACGCCGGCGGGCTTCGGCGGCGTTCACGGGCAAGTGGGTCTGGATGGTCTCGACCAGCTGGCGGCCCACGGAATACAGCGGGTTGAGCGAGGTCAGCGGGTCCTGGAAGATGGCGCCGATCTGGCGCCCGCGGATGCGGCGCATCTGCTCGTGGGGCAGGTCGTCGATGCGCCGGCCTTCGAGCAGGATGCGACCGCCGGCCACGCGACCCGGAGGCTCCAACAGGCCGATGATGGCCGCGCCCGTGAGCGATTTGCCGGCGCCGGATTCGCCCACCACGCCGAGGATTTCGCCGGGGGCGATGTCAAAAGAGACTTGGTCGAGCGCGCGCAGCGTGCCGTGGCGCGTGGGAAATTCGACGACGAGGTTCTGGACGTCAAGCAGGCTCATGGCAGGCGTATGGCAAGGCTGTACGACGTGGGCGTGTCTGGTCCAGCGCCCACCGTGGAACCGGCTGGGCCGGGCCACAGGTGGGGTTCCCCTGGGGGGAAGACGCGAAGCGGCTCAGGGGGGGTCATCTATTGCAGTCTCGGGTTCAAAGCGTCGCGCAGCCAGTCGCCCAGCAGGTTCACGCTGAGCGCGATCAGCACGAGCATGAGGCCGGGGAAGATGGTGATCCACCATTCGCCGGAAAAGAGGTAGTCGTTGCCCACGCGGATCAGCGTGCCCAGCGAGGGTGAGGTGGGCGGGGCGCCCACGCCCAGGAAACTCAGCGTGGCTTCGGTCAGGATGGCGGTGGCGATCTGGATGGTGGCCAGCACCAGCACCGGGCCCAGCACATTGGGCAGCACGTGGCGGCGCATGATGCGCAGCGGCGCGACGCCGGTCACGCGTGCGGCCTGCACGTATTCCTTGTTGCGCTCCACCAGCGTGGAGCCGCGTACCGTGCGTGCGTACTGCACCCAGCCCGTGAGTGCGATGGAGGCGATGAGCACGCCGAAGGCCAGGGTCTCGTGCGCGTTGGGAAAGAGCGCACGCCCCACACCGGCGATCAGCAGTGCGACCAGGATGGCGGGGAAGGAGAGCATGACGTCGCACAGGCGCATGAGCAGGCCGTCGACCCAGCCGCCCAGGTAGCCGGCGAGCAGGCCCAGCGTGACCCCCAACAGCACCGAGAGCAGCACCGAGGCCAGGCCCACGGCCAGCGAGATGCGCGCACCGTACATCAGGGCCGAGAGGATGTCGCGGCCCTGGTCGTCGGTGCCGAGCAGGAAGCGGCTGCTGCCGCCTTCGCTCCAGGCCGGGGGCAGGCGCGCGTTGGACAGCTCCAGCGTGCTGAGGTCGAAGGGGTTGTGCGGCGCCAGCCAGGGTGCGCCGAGGGCGCCCAACACGCAGACCAGGGCAATGCCCGCGGCCAGCAGGGCTGTGGGCGAGTGGCGCAGGCTGTGGCCGATGTCGCTGGCCAGCCAGCGTGCGAGCCAAGAGGCGCGGGGAGTGGGGGTGTCGCTCATGACGGAAGGCATCAATGGCCGCTGCGGTCCACGCGCAGGCGCGGGTCGACGACGAAGTACAGCAGGTCCACGATCAGATTGATGACGACGAAGATCAGCGCGATCAGGCAGAGGTAGGCGGCCATGACTGGGATGTCGGCGAAGGACACGGCCTGGATGAAGAGCAGGCCCATGCCCGGCCACTGGAACACGGTCTCGGTGATGATGGCGAAGGCGATCAGGCCGCCGAGCTGCAGGCCGGTGATGGTGAGGACGGGCACCAGGGTGTTGCGTAGCGCATGGCCGAAGTGCACGGCACGGTCGCTCAGGCCGCGGGCGCGGGCGAACTTGATGTAGTCGGTGCGCAGCACCTCCAGCATCTCGGCGCGCACCAGGCGCATGATGAGCGTGAGCTGGAAGATGGCCAGCGTGAGGGCCGGCAGCACCAGGTGGTGCCAGCCCTTGAGCGTGAGCAGGCCCGTGCTCCAGCCGCCGAGCTGCACCACCTCGCCGCGGCCGAAGCTGGGGAACCACCCCAGCGTCACCGAGAACACCAGGATCAGCAGGATGCCGATCAGGAAGGTGGGCAGGGACACGCCCAGCAGCGAGACCGTCATGAAGACCTGGCTTAGGAAGCTGCCGCGGCGCAGCGCAGCGTAGACGCCCATGGGGATGCCGAGGGCCGTGGCCAGCAGCGCTGCCACCAGGGCCAGCTCCAGCGTGGCGGGGAAACGCTCGGCGATGAGCTGCGAGACCTTGACGCCCTGGCGCAGGCTCATGCCGAACTCGCCCTGCACCGCGTGGGCGAGGAAGTGCCAGAACTGCACGACGAAGGGTCGGTCCAGGCCCAGCTCGGCGCGGATGGCCGCCACCTGCTCGGCCGTAGCGTCCTGGCCAAGGATGAAGACCACCGGGTCACCCACGTACTGGAAGAGCAGGAAGGCCACGAAGGCCACGGTGACCATGACGAGCACGGCCTGGGCCAGGCGCCGGACGATGAAGGCAAACATGGGTCGGGAAGCGGAGAGCGTGCGGCGCGCGGGGGCGGACCCCGCGCGGCTTCAGGGCGGCTTCAGTTGACCTTGATCAGGCGCCAGTCCAGGCGGTTGTCGGCGCGGTGGACCACGTCGATGTTCTTCTTCATGGCCCAGGGGATGACCTGGTTGTGCAGCGGGATGTGGGCCACGTCTTCGTTCTGCAGCGCCAGGGCCTTGGTCAGCAGCTCGGTGCGCAGCTTGAGATCGGTCTCCTTCTTGGTGCGTTCGACCAGGGCGTCCATCTGCGGGTTGCTGTAGCGGCCGACGTTGTAGTTGCCGTCACCGCCCGCGCCGACCGAGCGGGTCAGCGACTGCAGGGAATAGAGGGCGTCGAAGGTGGGCACGCCCCAGCCCAGCATGTAGATGCTGGCTTCGTAGCGCTGGATCATGGGGAAGTAGGTGGTCAGCGGCAGGGTGCGCAGCTTGGCCTTGACGCCGATCTTGGCCCACATCGCGGTCACGGCCTGGCAGATCTGTTCGTCGTTGATATAGCGGTTGTTGGGGCAGGCGAAGTCGACCTCGAAGCCATCCTTGTAGCCGGCCTCGGCGAGCAGCTTCTGGGCGGCGGCCACGTCATAGGGGTAGCGCTTGTGCACTTCCTTGCTCCAGCCCGTGACCTGGGGTGCCACCAGCGCGCCCGTGGGCTGGCCCAGGCCGCGCAGCGTGACGCGTGCGATGGTCTCGATGTCGATGGCCTGGTACAGGGCCTTGCGCACGCGCAGGTCCTTGAGCGGGTTCTTGCCCTTGATGTTGCTGCCCGGCAGTTCCTCGCGGAACTGGTCCATGCCGAAGAAGATGGTGCGGTTTTCGACCCCGTCGAGTACCTTGAGGGTGGGCGCGCTGCGCAGGCGCGGCAGGTCCTGCGGGCTGGGGTCGAGCACGAAGTCCACCTCGCCCGAGAGCAGGGCGGCCATGCGCGTGGCCACCGCCTTGACCGGGGTGTAGACGATCTCGGTCACATTGCCCTCGGCCTTGCCCCACCAGCCCGGGTGCTTCACGAGCACCAGCTTCTGGTCCGGCTGCCATTCCTTGAGCATGAAGGGGCCGGTGCCGTTGGCGTTGCGGTGGGCGAAGTTCTCCTCCTGCACCTTGATGTCCTTGGGCTCGGTGGATTTGTTCTTCTCGGCCCAGGCCTTGCTCATCATGCGCAGCTCGGTGAGCTGGTTGAGCAGCACGGGGTTGGGGCCGGCAGTGTGGATGTCGATGGTCTTGTCATCGACCTTGGCCACGCGGGCGATGCCCTGGGTGAAGACCGCGAAATTGGAGGTCTTGGCCATGGCGCGCTGGATGGAGAACACCGCGTCGTCGGCCGTGAAGGCCGAGCCGTCGTGGAACTTGACGCCGGTGCGCAGCGTCAGCCGCAGCTGGGTGGGGCTGACCTGCTGCCAGCTGGTGGCCAGCACGGGATCGACCTTGAAGGTCCGGCTGTTGTAGTACACCAGGGACTCGTAGACCGCGGCATGGATGCCGTTCTGCAAGGCATTGTTCTGCGAGTGCACATCCCAGGACGCGATGTCGCTGGCGCTGGTCCATTTGAAGGTCTTGGCCTGCAGGCCGGCTGCGCCGAGGGCCAGCGCCACGCAGAGGGTGAGGTGATGGATCTTCATATTGAGAGCCCCTTGGTAGAAAAAATAAAACCGCTGGCGCGGCAAGACCCGGAGTCTGCGGCAGGCCTGCGGGCTCAAGCCCGGGTGTTTTCCCGCAGTGCGGTCTCCAGCGCGTCGAGGTACATGGCGGCCACGTCAAAGCCGCTCTGGTCGGTGATCTCCTGGAAGCAGGTCGGGCTGGTGACGTTGATCTCGGTGAGGCTGTCGCCGATGATGTCCAGGCCCACGAGCAGCAGGCCGCGTGCCGCGAGCACCGGGCCCAGCGCCTCGGCGATCTCGCGGTCGCGCGCGCTCAGGGGCTGGGCCACGCCCTTGCCGCCTGCGGCCAGGTTGCCGCGCACCTCGCCGCCTTGCGGGATGCGCGCCAGGCAGAACGGCACCGGACGTCCGCCGATGACGAGCACGCGCTTGTCGCCCTGGGCGATGGCGGGCACGAACTTCTGCACCATCAGGCTCTGTTCGCCATGGCGGTTCAGTGTCTCGATGATGCTGCCCAGGTTCAGGCCGTCGTCGCGCACGCGGAAGATGCCCATGCCGCCCATGCCGTCCAGGGGCTTGAGGATGATGTCGCGGTGTTCGGCGTGGAAGTCGCGCACGGCCTGGGCTTCGCGCGTGACCAGGGTGGGTGCGGTGTATTGCGGGAATTCGAGCAGCGCGAGCTTCTCCGGGTGGTCGCGCAGCGCGCGCGGCTTGTTGAACACGCGCGCACCCTCGCGCTCGGCCTGCTCCAGCAGATGGGTGGCGTAGAAGTACTCGCTGTCGAAGGGCGGGTCCTTGCGCATGAGCACGGCATCGAAGTCGCGCAGCGCAGCCAGGCGTTGGGCCGGTGCCTGGGGCGACTCATGGAACCAGGGGTCCTCGTGTCCGGTCAGGCGGATGCGGCGCACGTGGGCGTTGACCTCGCCGCCGGACTGCCAGCGCAGGTGGCGCGGCTCGCAGGCGGCCAGTGTGTGGCCCCGACGCTGGGCCTCGCGCATCATGGCGTAGGTGCTGTCCTTGTAAGTCTTGAAGCTTTCCAGCGGATCGGCGACAAAAAGCAGGTTCATGAGCGGTGCGGCGGAGGGAAAAGTGACAGGGAGTCTCTCATGAATCATCGGCAGGCCGGTGCGGGCGGGCCGGCAAGCACATGCACCGTCCAGGGGCAAAAGCAAAAGCTGGACCAGCAGGCGGAGGCCATTACAATGCCCTGCATTCTCCCAAGAGCAAGATTCGTGCCTTTCAAGACGTCTTATTTCCCCCGGCTGTTGCTGTGCGCAGGTCTTGCGCTGGCCTACGCCGGTGCTGCGCACGCCGAAAAGGGCGACCGTCAGCAGCCCATGAACATCGAGGCCGATGCCTTGCGCTACGACGACCTCAAGCAGGTCAGCATCTTCACGGGCAATGTGGTGCTCACGCGCGGCACCATCGTGATCAAGGGCGCGCGCATCGAGGTGCGGCAGGACCCGCAGGGCTACCAGCAGGGCGTGGTGACGGCGGCCGAGGGCCAGCGCGCCAGCTTCCGGCAGAAGCGGGATGGCGAGGACGAGTTTGTCGAGGGCGAGAGTGAGACCATCGAATACGACGGCCGTGCCGACGTCTTCAAGCTGATCAAGAACGCCCAGCTGCGCCGCCTGCGCGGCACCCAGGTGAGCGACGTGGTCACGGGCAATGTCATCCAGTACAACAGCCTCACGGATGTGTTCACCGTGGACGGCGGTGCCCAGAAGGGCAGCCCGCAAGGCGGCGGACGGGTGCGTGCCACGCTGACCCCGCGCAGTGCGGCGCCCACGCAGGCCAACCCCGGGGTTCCCCTGCGCAGCGACGACGGCGTGAGCGGAGGACGCAAGTGAGCGACAGCCGAACGACGGAGCCCGACAAGCTGGCGGACACCCAGCCCGCCGGACCCGACACCCAGCCCGGTGCCGAAGTGGCCGACTCCCGGCCTGTGGCCGAACCCAGCCGGCTTGAAGCGCACCACCTCAAGAAGTTCTACGGTAGCCGTGAGGTCGTGAAAGACGTCTCGCTGACCGTGCGCAAGGGCGAGGTCGTGGGCCTGCTGGGCCCCAACGGCGCGGGCAAGACCACGTCCTTCTACATGATCGTGGGCCTGGTGCGCGCGAGCGCCGGCGAGATCAGCATCGACGACGAGCGTGTCGAGCACATGCCCATCCACCAGCGCGCCCGCATGGGCCTGAGCTACCTGCCGCAGGAAGCGTCGATCTTCCGCAAGCTCAACGTCGAGGACAACGTGCGTGCCGTGCTGGAGCTGCAGCACGACGAACACGGCAAGGCCCTGTCCAAGGACGAGATCGAGCGCCGCCTCACCGAGCTGCTGCAGGACCTGCGCGTCGAGAAGCTGCGCCTGTCACCCGCGCTGGCGCTCTCGGGTGGTGAGCGCCGCCGCGTGGAGATCGCGCGTGCGCTGGCCACCCAGCCGCGCTTCATCCTGCTCGACGAACCCTTTGCCGGCATCGACCCCATCGCGGTGATCGAGATCCAGCGCATCATCAGCTTCCTCAAGGCGCGCGGGATCGGCGTGCTCATCACCGACCACAACGTGCGCGAGACCCTGGGCATCTGCGATCACGCCTACATCATCAGCGAAGGCCGTGTGCTGGCCCAGGGCACGCCGGGCGAGATCGTCAACAACGCCGATGTGCGCCGGGTCTACCTGGGCGAGCACTTCAAGATGTGACCATGGCCCCCACGCTCGTCACTGTCGTGTACTCGCTGCCCCCCAGGGGGGCTCTCGCGCCTTGGGGCGGCCCGGCGGCGCTCGAGTGAGCGTTGGCCTGCGCTTGCGCTTGAGCATATGAAACAGGGACTGTCGCTGCGGGTTTCCCAGCACCTGGCGCTCACGCCCCAGCTGCAGCAGTCCATCCGCCTCCTGCAGCTTTCCACGCTGGAGCTCAACCAAGAGGTCGAGCAGCTGCTGGACGAGAACCCCTTTCTGGAGCGTGCCGACGACAGCGTGGAGCGGGAGGCCCATGGCCTGGAGCGCGCCGACACGCCGGCCCCCGCCGACGAGGCCGAGCACGACTACGCCAGCAGCGCCACCACGTCCGAGGTGGTCGACGAGCCGACCCCTTCGGTGGACCTGGAGCGCGACGGTGACTGGGACGGCGACGGCACCGTCGACCTGGCGCCCGACGACAGCGAATGGGGCGGCGATGCCCCGGCGCGCAACGGTGCGCGTGAGGACGACGAGGCCGATGCCACAGAGCTGGCGCGTAGCCAAGAGTCGCTGCAGGACTTCCTCCGGCGCCAGGCCCTGTCCCTGCGCCTGGGCGCCGAGGACCGTGCTGCCCTGCTCTTCCTGATCGGTTCGCTCAACGACGACGGCTATCTGGAGGAAACGCTGGAGGAGCTGGCGCTGAGCCTGGCGGGAGACGATCTGGAGCAGCGTGAGATGGTGCTCGAACATTTCGAGGTGGCCCTGCGCCTGCTGCAAAGCCTGGAGCCCACGGGCGTGGGCGCACGCAACCTGGCCGAGTGCCTGCGCCTGCAGTTGCAGGCGCAGCAGGTGGCGGCGCAGCGTGAAGACGCCGACGCGCAGGAGGTGGCCGTGCTCGCGCAGGCCCTGCGCCTGGTGGCGCAGGCGCCCGAGCTGCTGGCGCGGCGCGACCTCAAGAAGCTGGCCCAGCTCACCGGTGGCAGCGAGGCGCTCACGCGCGAGGCCCTGGCCCGGGTGGCGCGGCTCGAACCCAAGCCTGGGCGGCGCTTTGTTGACGTGGAGCGCAACGTCGTCATCCCCGACGTGCTCGTGCTGCGCAGCGGCAACGGCGCAGCCACGCGCTTTCGCGTGCAGCTCAACCCCGACGTCATGCCGCGTCTGCGCGTGCACGACATCTACGCCAACGCGCTCAAGGGCCACAAGTCCGAGGGCCACGCCGCGCTGCAGCAGCGCCTGCAGGAAGCGCGCTGGTTCATCAAGAACATCCAGCAGCGCTTTGACACCATCCTGCGCGTGAGCAGCGCCATCGTCGAGCGGCAGAAGAACTTCTTCATGCACGGCGAGCTGGCCATGCGCCCCCTGGTGCTGCGCGAGATCGCCGACGAGCTGGGGCTGCACGAATCCACCATCAGCCGCGTGACCACGGCCAAGTACATGGCCACGCCCTACGGCACCTACGAGCTCAAGTACTTCTTCGGCTCGGGCCTGGGTACCGAATCGGGCGGCAATGCCTCGAGCACCGCGGTGCGCGCGCTGATCAAGCAGTTCGTCGGCGCCGAGAGCACCAAGAAGCCGCTGTCCGACAGCCAGCTCTCCGAGATGCTCAAGGAACAGGGCATCGAGTGCGCGCGGCGCACCGTGGCCAAATACCGCGAGGCTTTGAAAATAGCCCCTGCGAACCTTCGAAAGGCGCTGTGAACCAGCTCACCCTCTTCCTCCCCTGCGCCGCCGGCGTGGAGGACTATCTGGCCCCCGAGATCCTGCGCATCACGGACCTGCCGCCGGGCTGCATCACCCAGCAGCGTGGCGGTGTGGCCGTGCGCACTTCGTTTGCACACGCCATGCGGCTCAATCTCTGGAGCCGCCTGGCCCAGCGCGTGCTGGTGCTGGTCTCGCACACCGAGTACCGCAGCGAGCAGGACATCTACCGCGCCGCCATGGCCGTGCCCTGGGAGCAGTGGTTCACGCCCAAGGAAAGCATCAAGGTCGAGATCACGGCCCAGCACAGCCCGTTGACTTCGCTGAACTTCGCGGCGCTCAAGGTCAAGGACGCGGTCTGCGACCGTTTCCGCGAGACCTCGGGTGGCGTGCGCCCCGATGTGGACACCCAGTGGCCCGATGTGCGCATCTATGCCCACCTGACCACGGACCAGTGCTCGCTCTACATCGACACCTCGGGCGAGCCGCTGTTCAAGCGTGGCTGGCGTGAAGACAAGGGCGATGCGCCTTTGAAGGAGACGCTGGCTGCCGCCATGATCGCCGCCAGCGGCTGGGCCGAAGGCGAGGGCGATCTGCTGCCGCTGTACGACCCCTGTTGCGGCAGTGGCACCGTGGTCATTGAGGCGGCGCAGATCGCCTGCAACATCGCGGCCGGTTCGATGCGCCGCTTTGCCTTCGAAAAATACAAACCCTTCCGCGCTGCCGAATGGAAGGTCATGAAGGCCGAGGCTGCGGAGGCGGTGGTCAAGCCCGAGCCCGGCCAGGCCACGCTGATCTACGGCAGCGACGTCTCGCACCGCATGGTGGACTTCGCACAGCGCAATGCCGAGCGTGCGGGCGTGGCCGACGTGATCGAGTTCCGCGGTGGTGACGCGCTGCAGCGCATGCCGCCCTGCGCCACGCCGGGCGTGATGCTGATCAACCCGCCTTATGGCGAACGTATCGAGGCCGGCGGTTTTGCCGGCAAGGCGCGCTTCGGCGCACGCGAACTGCCTGAGACGGGCGCCGCGGATGACAACGACTTCTTCAGCAAGCTGGCTACGCACTGGAAGAAGAACTACAGCGGCTGGACGGCCTGGCTGCTCACCCCCGACCTCAAGCTGCCGGGCAAGATGCGGCTCAAGGAATCGCGCCGCGTGCCCATGTGGAACGGCCCGATTGAATGCCGGCTCTTCAAGTTCGAGATGGTCAAGGGCTCGGCACGGGTCAAGCCGGAGGCGCCCGCCGCATGAGCACGCCCATCGTGCTCGACACCAATGTGGTGCTGGACCTGCTGGTTTTTGACGACCCGGCCACGCCCGCGCTGCAGCAGGCGCTGGATGGCGGCGTGTTGCGCTGGATCGCCACGCCCGTGATGCGCGAGGAGCTCGCGCGCGTGCTGGAGTACCCGCACCTCGTCGCCCGGCTCGACCACTACCGCCTGAGCGCCGACGACGTGCTCGCGGCCTTCGACCGCCAGGTGCAACGCGTCGACGTGGCGCCCAAGGCCCCCATGGTCTGCCGGGATCCCGACGACCAGAAATTCATCGACCTGGCCGTGGCGCACCGCGCGCAGCTGCTCAGCAAGGACCACGCCGTGCTCAAGCTGAAGAAGCGCCTGCTCCTGCAGGGTGTGCCGGTGGCCACGCGCCTGGACGCCCTGCCTGCACTGGAATCTGTCACATGAACCACACCGCCTTGCTGCAAACCGAAGACTTCGACGAACTCGAGGCCATCCTCGACGATCTGCGCACCCGCGACGAGGAGATCCCGCAATGGGAGTTCTGCGAAGGCGTGCTCGCGGCCCTGGTCTGCTGCCGCCGCGCGATCGGGCAGGATGAGTACCTGCCCATGCTGCTCGGTGGTGGCGAGCCGGCCTCGATCGAACCCTTTGCCGACGCCGCGCAGCGCGAGCGTTTCCTCGCCCTGTGGCAGCGTCGCTGGCAGGAGGTGGTGAGTGCGCTGGACGCCGAGGTCGAGACGCTGGAGGACGAGGCCGCCTACCAGCCCGAGATCATGGATGTGCGCGGCGCCTTGCTGGCCCTGCCGCCGGCCGAGCGTGCCGCCTATGGCGACGAGGCCCTGCCGTCCTTCGCCCAGGTCTGGGCCCTGGGCTTCATGTACGTGGTGGAGAACTGGCCCGAGGAATGGGCGCCTCCGCGCGACAAGGAAGCCGCCGAGTGGCTCGACGTTTCGCTGGACGCCATCGTCGCCATGACCGAGGACGACACGGGCACGCCCGAGATCTCGCCCTTCGGCGATGACACCCCGCCCTCGGTGAGCATGGCGCGCCTCAACGCCTTCGGCGACGCGATCTGGGCCGTCTACGACCTGCGCGAACTCTGGAAGAGCCTCGGCCCGCGCGTGGAGACGGTGCGCAAGGCGGCCGAGCCGGGGCGTAACGATCTGTGCCACTGCGGCAGCGGCAAGAAATACAAGAAGTGCCACGGCGCCAACTGAAGCCCATCAGAACTTGCGGTCAGGTTTGACGTCTATATCAAGTTAGACCTTATGAACGAGCCATCAGACGGCCTGACGAAGGTGCACCTTGAGCTGCCGAATCATTGGTGGTTCAAGGGTGAGTCGCTCTGGGCGAAAGATCTCGGCAACGATCTGTACGAAATTCAGAATGTTCCGTTTTGCGCGTACGGCTTGAACTGTGGCGATGTTGTTCGCGCAACTGCTGATGCGCCGGAACTGAAGCCTGAGGTTCGCGAGGTCGTGCGCCGTAGTGGCAACCAAACCCTCCGCGTGAGCTTCAATGTGAACAAGGAGCAACAACATGCCCACGTTGAAGCCATCGAGTCCACGGGCGCTTGGGTTGAGCGGGCCAATCCTTCGTTCATCTGCATCAATGTTCCGCCAGAGTCCAACTACGGCAAAGTGCGTCAGTACCTTGAGCAGCTGGAAGCGTCGGGTGCACTTGAGTACGAAACGTGTGAAGAGCGCGTCCCAGGCTCTTTTGACGACAATCCCCAAGAACAGGGTGGCGGCGATGACTAACCCCTCCATCGAGCGGACGCCCTCAGGCATGCTTCGCACGCCTACAGTCGCCGCTCATGTCGAACGTTAGGCTTATGAATCCATCGCGCTACATTGCTGAGAGTATGGACGAGGTAAGAAGGTCATCAAAGGACCATGTTTTCTCGATCATATTTGACACGCGCCCGGCTGAGGGCAACAGAACCAAAAGCGTTGGTGCTTTTGCACTCTGCTGGGTAGATGCGGAGACGCTTCTGGAAGCAGAGAAAATTGCGGTAGATAAACTCATTGAAGCCGGTTGGATACCTACTCGATTCGAAGAGCATGACCTTGTTTCATGTGACTCGGACCGCTATGGACAAGAAGGGTATTCAGAAGACGAGATTAGTGCGGTTCTAGCCCGGGTGGCTATGGCGCAGAAATATGGGTTTTATGCTCAATATCATGAATACCTGTCCGACGAAGAAGAGCAATGAGTCTCGTTGGCGAAGTCTCAACGTTGAAGTACAACACAGATGATGAAAAATTGGCCTAACACTGCAGTCGAGAGGGACAACCAAAAGCTGCGCTTTTGGTTTCCTGCGCTTCTCTCCGGCTGCCCCTCACTTCCACGTTAAGACACATGAGTCGCCACTCGCATGTCGTCCGTTGGACTGGGAAAGAAGCGCTGCGCTACGAGGCCGGCGACCTAGTGTGCGATATGGCGTGTTACCTTGAACCTGATCGCAAAGGGTACTTGGCTGTGCTCTCGAATTCGTGCGTTCGAAACGGGAAGGAGAGCCAGTTGTCGGAAGCTGAGATAACGCAGGTCGAAAGAGCCGTGGGCGATGCACTTGGCGTTAGGCACTTTCTCGGGCTACCCATCAGCAACAAGACAGTTCGTATTCCGCGAGAACGGCATGTGTCTTAACAATTCAGTCAAGCGCCGATCGCTCACCTTGAGCAGGACGGTCTTCTTCTTGGCGTCTATCGCGTTGTCTCTTGTGGTGTTCTTTGGAGCGCTGTTTATGCCGACCTTCCTCTCATCGCAGTTCGCTCCTGAGAGCGAGTTTGCGCAAATCCTCTCGTTTGCCGCACTCTTTGCGGGCGCGAGCCTTGGCTGGATGCTCGGCAAGCACCTGTGGCACGTATATTCGTGAGCGTGCCGTCTAACAATTCAGTCAAGCGCGGATTGCCAACAGCATCCGCTTACTTCAAACGTTAGCCTTCATGCTCCGCGCCGTTCTATTTCTGCTATTGCTACCCCTCGCGGCGTTCGCTCGGAGTCCGGTGGCGCCCGATGTGGATAGCGTCGTTTCCGGCGGATACTGGGAAAGCGGAAATGACTCTGGTCACTATCGCGTGATCGTTGTGAATTCGGGCTTCGAGCACGTGACTTCCCGGGTCTATGTGGAGTGGCTCCGCGGGCCAGGGTCCCCGGACGCCAAGCCATCAGTTGTGGCTTCGGTGGAACCAACACTTCCTTTTGGCGAGGGCGTCGCCTCGGTGGGAGTCAGGCTTGTGCCGGCGGGAAAGAGCAAGGTCCGCATCTTGGTGAGCGGGGTCGTTTCCGCAAAGCCCACACAGACGGTGAAGGCCATTCTTGTGGCTACAAAACCGGGGCGGGTGCAGCAATGAGGGCTAACAGGTCAGTCAAGCGCCGATCGCCTAAGGCGTCGTCTTACTTGAAACTTTGAAGGGCTGCTCCCTGGTGCTCAGCGACCGTTATGTGGCCGCAATAGGACGGTCAGGACTCCGTGGTGACAGGCGGCAACCGCTGCGTTTCCGCCATCCGTCGCGTGATCGTTTCGAAGCGCACGCAGGTAAAGTTGGCTCTCTGCAAGTCGCAAAGTGGTCGCATGTGCGCTAGGCAAAGAACGCTCGCAACGCCGCTGCTGTCTCGGCAGGCAACTCCTCCGGGATGAAGTGCCCGGCCGGCAGCAGCTGGCCGCTGACTGCGGCGCTGCACTGCGCCTGCCAGAGCCCGAGCGGCTTGAAGAGTCGGTGCACCACACCGCGTTCGCCCCAGAGCACCAGGGTGTCGCACGCGATCTTGTCGCCGCGTGCGCGGCTCGCGCGGTCGTGTTCCAGGTCGATGCCCGCACTGGCGCGGTAGTCCTCGCAGGCCCCGTGGATGGCCTCGGGACGGCAGAAACAGCGCTCGTACTCGGCCAGAGCCTCCGGCTCGATGTAGCTCAGGCCTTGCGAGCCCCAGCCGCCGAGCTTGGCGTGCAGATAGGTCTGGGGGTCGGCCCCGATCATGCGCTCCGGCAGGGGCCAGGGCTGGATCAGGTGGAACCAGTGGTAATAGGCGCGCGCGAAATCCATGTTGGTGGCCGCGTACATGTCCAGCGTGGGCGCGATGTCGATCACGCAGAGTTTCTTCACCTTCTCCGCATGGTCCAGCGCCAGGCGCGCGGCCACGCGGCCGCCGCGGTCGTGGCCGGCCAGGAAGAAGTCGGGGCAGCCCAGCTGGTCCATGAGGTCCACGAGGTCCTGCGCCATCGTGCGCTTGCTGTAGTTGCTGTGGTCGGGCAGACCGGCAGGCTGGGCCGAGTCGCCGTAGCCGCGCAGATCGGGCAGCACGATCCAATAGTTCTGCTGCAGCTGCTGCACCACGCGGTGCCAAAGCACATGGGTCTGCGGAAAGCCGTGCACCAGCAGCAGGGCGGGTTTGTCGCCGCGGGTCGTGGCCGGAACGCGAGCGTGGATCGATGTGCCGTTGACTTCGAAGCGGCGCGCTGCAAAACCTTGGAACCAGTTCATGCGGTGAGTTCCACGAGACGGCGCAAGGCATGCTGCACCGTGGCCGCGCGCACGGCGGCGCGGTCGCCGGAGAAGTTCATCTTCTCTGCAAGCACCTGACCCGGCAGTGCGAGGCCGAACCAGACCAGGCCCACGGGTTTGTCGGGGGTGCCGCCCGTGGGACCGGCCACGCCGGTCACGGCCACGGCCACCTGGGCGTGCGCGTGTGTCAGAGCTCCCTCGACCATGGCGCGGGCGACGGCCTCGCTGACCGCACCGTGTTGCGTGATCAGCGCGGCGTCCACGCCCAGCAGCTCGGTCTTGGCGGCGTTGGAATAGGTGACGAAGCCACGCTCGAACCAGTTGCTGGAACCGCTGAGGTCCGTGCAGGCGCCGGCGATCAGGCCGCCCGTGCAGCTCTCGGCCGTGGCCAGCATCCACTGTCGCGCTTGCAGCTGGATGGCAAGGCGCTGGACCAGCGCGGCCGTTTCCATGGTCAGAGACTTCTCCAGAGTGCCAGGAGGAACAGGGTGCAGAAGGCTGCCACGAGGTCGTCCAGCAGGATGCCCCAGCCGGCCTTGGCCCAGCCGCGCGGCGTGCGCGCCGGGTCCATGGCGTGGTAGAGCCGGTCGGCCCAGCCTACAGGGCCGGGCTTGGCGGCGTCGAAGTAGCGAAAGAGGACGAAGGCCAGCAACTGTTCGGGCCAGGCCGCGGGCATGAGCAGCCACAGCACGAGCCAGAAGGCGACGATCTCGTCGATCACGATGCAGCCCGGATCGCCGGCCTGCAGGTGGCGCGCTGTGACGCTGCAGGCCCACCAGGCCAAAGGCAGGGCGACGAGCAGCAGCAGGCCCCAGCGCGCGTCGTTCATCCAGGGTTGCAGCACCAGAAAAGCGGCCCAGGCCCACAGCGTGCCCACGGTGCCCGCGGCCCAGGGGCTGAGCCCGGAGCCCAAACCCAGCGCCAGCAGATGCGCCGGGTGAGCGAGCAGGAAGCGGCTGGTGGGTCGGGTGGCGGGGACGGCAGTCATGCGCGGATTATGGGGCGAGCGTGCGCAGCCACTCGGCCCAGTAGTCGATGCAGGCGCGGATCTTGGGCAGGCGGTGGCGTTCCTGCAGCATCACGGCATACATGGGCACGCGTGTGTCGGCAAAGTGGCCCTGCAGCACGGGCACGAGTTCGCCACGCTCGACAAAGGGGCGCGCCAGCAGATCGCCGAGCCGGGCGATGCCCACGCCCTGGCGGGCCAGGGCCATGATCACCGCCGAGTTGTCGCTGCGGGTGTGGCCCTGGATCTGCAGCTCCTGGCCTTTGCCGCCGGCAGCCAGCGGCCAGCGGTTGAGGAAGGGGCTGGCGCTGTTTCCGATCAGGCGGTGCCGTGCCAGATCGTTCGGGTGTTGGGGCGTGCCATGCGTGGCCAGATAGGCGGGTGCGGCGTAGAGCGCGCGGCCATAGCTGCCGATCTCGCGCGCCACCAGGGTCTCGCTGCTGGGCGTGCCGGTGCGGATGGCGATGTCGATCCCCTCGCGGGCCATGTCGGCGATGCGGTCGTCGGCGCTGATGTCCACCTGCAGCTGGGGGTAGCGCCGGTAGAGTTCGTTGAGGCTGGGCACGATCACGGCCTGCGCGACCAGGGGGCTGACGCTGATGCGTACCCAGCCGCTGGGGCCGGCCAGCTTGCCGCTGAGTTGGCTGGCCAGTTCGTCGCGGGTCTCCAGCAGGCGGCGCGCGTGGGCGAGGAAGGTGTCGCCCTCGTCGGTCAGGCTCAGGCCATGGGTCGTGCGGTGCAGCAGGCGCACACCGCAATCGGCTTCGAGCCGTGCGAGCGCGCGCGTGACCTGGCTGACCGGCACATTGCGCTCGCGCGCCACGGCCGAGAGGGTGCCGAGTTCGGTGATGCGGGCAAACAGGGCGACGTCGTCCAACTGCAGTTGCATGAGAGCAGTATGACTTTGTTTTGCAAATTCGGCAAAACCATCTTCGATTTTCTGCCGTTTCCGAGACTTGCTTACGTCAATAAAGTGCAAGCCATGCCGACTTTCATCCGGCAAACAGGAGCGAAGCATGAGCCACCGTCCCCACAGCCTTGAGCGTCTGTACAGCGCGGCCGACTGGAATGCCCTGCACGAGCAGGCCCTGCGCGAGGCCCAGGCCCTGCGCCGTGAGGCCTGGGTCGATTTCTGGCGCGGTACCGACAGCGTCTGGTCGTCCGGTGTCGCCACGGCGCAGCGCAGCGCTCGTCGCCTGGCCCACAGCCTGAGCCGGCACGCGCAGCTGCGCGCTCAGTTGCCCAAGGCTTGAGCCATGCCGACGCTGCAACTCAAACTGGCCGCACCCGCGAGCGAAGCCGTGCAGGCGGCGCTGGCCGAGGAACTGACCCGGCTCACCGCCCGCGTGCTGGGCAAACGCGAGGACCTGACCGCCGTGATGATCGAGACCTTGCCGCCCGGGGGCTGGCACATCGGAGGGCGCGTGGCCACGCAAGCCACGGCCTGGCTGGAGATCATCATCACCGCCGGCACCAATTCCGAGGCGCAGAAGGCCGCCTTCATCGACGCGGCCCACACGGCGCTGCGGCAACATGTGGCGGCGGGGCAGGGCTTGGCCGAGGCCAGTTACGTGATCGTGCGTGAGCTGCCGGCCACCGACTGGGGTTACGGCGGACGCACCCAGCGCGCCCGTCAGCTGGCGCGCCCCGCCACCGCTGCGGCGCTCTAGGCGAAGTGGTCGAAGGAACGGGCGGGCGTGGACAGCGGCCTGCCTTGTGTATCGACCACACGCAGGCCAGGCTCGGCTTCGAGCCGGCCGATGGGCGTGAGCGGCACGCCCACGGCGTGTCCGACGGCCTGCACCTCGGCGTGGCGTGCGGCCGGCGCGGAAAACAGCAACTCGTAGTCGTCGCCCCCACCCAGCACCAGCGCAAGCCGCTCGGCCTCGTCCAGCACGCCTGCAGCCACGGCCGGCAGGCTGGCCAGCACCGACGCTTCGAGGCGCGCGCCACAGCCCGAGGCCTTCAGCAGATGACCGAGGTCACCGGCCAGGCCGTCGCTCAGGTCCAAGGCGGCGCTGGCGATGCCGCGCAAGGCCAGCCCCAGGCTCACACGCGGGCTGGGACGTTCGAGCCGCTGGCGCGCAGCGTGCAGCAGCTCCGGGCTCAGCGTGCGTCGGCCTTGGAGCGCTTCGAGCGCCAGCCGCGCATCACCCAGCGTGCCGCTGACCCAGAGCTCGTCACCCGGCCGCCCACCCGAGCGCAGCAGGGCTTGGCCCGTGGGCACTTCACCGAAGACCGTGATGCAGAGATTGAGCGGGCCGCGCGTGGTGTCGCCGCCCATGAGCGTGCAGTGGTGGGCGTCGGCCAGCGCGAACAGGCCGCGCGCGAAGGCGGCCAGCCAGGCCTCGTCGGCCTGCGGCAGGGACAGCGCCAGCGTAAATGCCAGCGGGCGCGCGCCGCTGGCGGCCAGGTCGCTGAGGTTGACCGCCAGGGCCTTGTGGCCCAGGGCCTCAGGGTCGACGTCGGCGAAGAAATGCCGGCCCTCGACCAGCATGTCGCAGGAGACGGCGAGCTGCATGCCGGGCGCGGGCTGCAGCAGGGCACAGTCGTCGCCGATGCCCAGGGCCACGGCCGGGTTGGGTGCCGCACCTTCGCGCTGGAAATAGCGCCGGATCAGCTCGAACTCACCCATGGGGCACCGCCGCCGCGGCGGCGGGTTCGCGCGCGGGCCAGAAGAAGCTCAGTGGCGCGCGGCGCGCGCGGGCGCGGATGGCGCGGTAGATGCGTACCCGGTCCAGGCCGGTGACGTTGTGCGCGCGCAGGGCCAGGCGAAAGGCGAAGAAGAAGCTCACGGCCACATTGAGCGTGCCCGTGACGCCGATGGCCGCCACGCACCACCAGAAGACCGGCAGACGCAGCACGTCCACCCCCAGGGTCACGCTGGCTGCGGCGATCTGGCCGGTGGAGAGCGTGACGTGGCGCACATCCAGGCCCAGGCCGAAGAAGGCCGCGAAGGCCGGCACCAGGCCCAGCATCAGGCCCAGCGAGATGTTGGCCGCCAGGCCCGAGATGTTCTCGCGTGCAAAGACGGACCAGCGCGTGGCGCGTTCCGCACCCAGCACGGCCGTGATGCGCGGGTGGTAGCGCAGGGCCGAGTCCATGCGTTGCAGCACGAACCAGTTCTCGGTCCAGCCGGCGATGATGCTGGAGGCAAACAGCAGCACGCCCGTGAAGGCGGCGAACAGCGCCGTGGGGCCGAGCAGGGTCAGCGAACCCAGCACGTACTCCGCCTTCTCGCGGCTCAGGGGCGCCTGGCCCATGAGCAGCCAGAAACCGCCACAGAGCAGCAGTACGCCGGGCACGACCACCGCCAGGTTGCCGATCACGGCGGCCACCTGCGAGCGCACCAGGTGCGTCACCTCGTCGACGAAGTCCTCGACCGCGCCCGGTGCGTCCAGGTCCTTGAGCTTGGCGGCCATGGCCGGCGCGGTCATGGCCGGCTGCTTGGTGGCCACGGTCCAGTGCAGCAGCTGGATGAGCACGAAACTCAGCGCGTAGTTCAGGCCGGCGGCAAAGCCGCTCCAGAAGGCCGACAGGCCCAGGCCCAGCAGCGCGAACTTCATGAGCGTGGTGACGGACATCACGGCGCCGCCGCCCGCTGCCTTGCGCACCATGGCGTAGTAGTCGGCGCGGTTGCGCGTGATGTAGTGCTCGCCGGTCTCGGCGCTGCGCTCGGCCACCTTGGCGGCCAGCAGCGAGGAGTTGCTCGCGATCAGCGCGCGCAGGCTGCGGCTGTTGTGGCCGGCCTGCACGAGCTGGGCCAGCAGCTTGCCCGTGCCCGCGGCATCCGGCGCCAGCAGGGCGTCGAGCAGCAGGCGGCAGCGCAGGATGCGCTCACGCAGCTGGCGCAGGCGGAAGACCACATCGACCGAGATGCCGTGCTCGTCCAGGTGCTCGTAGACGGCGTTGGCGCTTTGACGGCAGCCGTCGAGCCGGTCCTTGAAGGCTTGCACGGTCTGCTCCAGCGCGGAGGGGTCCCGCGGTCGATGGTGCAGGGCGCGTCGGAGTGTCTCGAAGTCGACCAGCAGCTCCCGGTAGGCCTGCAGGTGCGCGCTGTGCTTCATGCGCAGGCGCAATTCCGGCGCGTAGCCGATGGCGCAGATCTGGCTGACGCAGCAGGCGATGGATTCCTCCAGCGCCGCGTGCCAGGACCAGGAGCCCGCGGTCGGCAGCCCGAGGACGGCCGACAGGCGCCGCTCGGTCTCCTCGTCCAGACGGCCCAGCCAGGCGGCGTCGAATTCGTGCGGGAAGAGCAGGGTATGGAGTTCGGAGGCGTCGCGCGTCTGCGGCGTCGCAGGCAGCACGTGGTGCAACAACCGGCTGATGAACTCGCTCAGGAAGACGGGTCGCTGGGCAAAGCCGTGGTCGGCCAGCAGGGTGGTGCTGTCCACGCCGCCGAGCAGGGCCCGCCACCAGGCCTGGGCACGGGTGCGTAGCTCGGCATCGCTTTCCAGCCGCTCGATCAGCAGCTGCAGACGCTCCAGGGTGGTGGCGACCGAGCTGCGGTCGCCACGCATCCAGTCCAGCAGGCGGACCAGCCAGAGATGGCGTTCGACCAGCGGAGCGTCGGGGTCGAGGGTGTCGAGCAGGGCGGCGAGCGTGGGCGGCGCGGCCATCTCAGTGCAGCGTGCGGTTGCCGCCCGCGCCGCTGCCGCTGAGTGCGTCCAGCACGAACAGGGGGATGTCGACGTCGAAGCGCTCGCCGTCCTCGGCGACGAAGAAATAGCTGCCGTGCATGGTGCCGGTGGGTGTGCGCAGACGCGTGCCGCTGGTGTATTCGAAGGTGGTGCCGGGCTGCAGCAGGGGCTGCTGGCCGACCACGCCCAGGCCACGCACCTTCTCGGTGTGGCCGTTGGCGTCGTTGACGTTCCAGCTGCGCGAGATCAGCTGAGCCGGCACTTCGCCGGTGTTGGTGATGCTGATGGTGTAGGCGAAGACGTAGAGGCCCTGGTCGGGAGCAGATTGCTCGGGCAGGTGGCGCGGCTGGACTTCGACGAGGATCTGGTACTTGGCCATATATAGTCCGGCATCCTACCTGCGAAAATAGCGGCATGAGCAAAACCTACCGCATTGCCCCCTCCATCCTCTCGGCCGATTTCGCCCGCCTGGGAGAAGAGGTGCGCAACGTCATCGCCGCTGGCGCCGACTGGATCCACTTCGACGTGATGGACAACCATTACGTGCCCAACCTGACCTTCGGCCCCATGGTCTGCCAGGCCCTCAAGCCGCATGCCAAGACCACCGATGGCCGAGCGGTGCCCATCGACGTGCACCTGATGGTGCAGCCCGTGGACGCGCTGGCCGCGGCCTTCGCCCAGGCCGGCGCCGACCTGATCAGCTTCCACCCCGACGCGTCCGCCCACGTGCACCGCAGCGTGCAGGCCATCAAGGCTGCGGGCTGCCAGGCTGGCCTGGTGTTCAATCCGGCCGCGACCCTGGACGTGCTGGATTGGGTGATCGAGGACATCGACCTCATCCTCATCATGAGCGTGAACCCGGGCTTCGGCGGCCAGAGTTTCATCGACTCGGCGCTGCGCAAGGTCGAGGCCACGCGCAAGCGCATCGAGGCCAGCGGCAAGGATATTCGCCTGGAGGTTGACGGCGGCATCAAGGCCGACAACATCCGCCGCGTGGCCGATGCGGGGGCTGACACCTTTGTCGCCGGCAGCGCGATCTTCGGCAAGCCCGACTACCGCGCCGTGATCCAGTCCATGCGTCAGGCCCTGGCTTGAGCGTGACCACGCCTGCTGCCGCGTTTTGATCCGACGCAGCCCAGCCCTATCGTCACCCCCGGTGCCGAGTCTTCCATGAATTCCAGCGATCCGCCCCTCGCCCCCGGTCCCGTGTCCTTCGGGCGCCGGGTGCTGGAGTGGGTGGTCCATGGCCGGCACGCCGGCCGGGATGCGCAGCAGGTCCACCGCTGGGTACGCACCGCCTTGTATGTGGTGCTGCTCGTGGTGGGTGTGCTGGCCTACTGGCAGAGTCGGCAGCTCGCCCAGGCCGAGAGCGTGCGCCAGGCTGATGCGGAGATCATCCGTGTCGCCGCGACCCAGAGCACCCAGATCCAGCGCATGCTGATGCTGCTGACCCGGCTGGATGCCGGGACGGGCATCCCCGAGGAGACCGTCAACGCGTTGGGCGAGACGGTGAACCAGACCCAGACCCAGGCCGCGCTGCTGGACGAACTGCTGGCCCGTCAGGGGGTGTGGCAGCGGTCCGAGCGGGTGCAGCTGCGCCAGGCCATCTTCGAGTGGCAGGACCGGCGCGAACGGGTCTGGTACCGCGCCCAGACCCTGCTCTGGCTGGTGGACCGCGCCGACGCGGCGCAACGGCGCACGGCGGGCCAGCTTCTGCAAACCGAGCTGGAGTCGTTCTGGCTGACGACCCAGAGCATGGTTGACGAGCTGCAGCTGGCCGCCCAGGAACGGGCCCAGGGCATGCTGCACGGCATCCAGCTGTCGGCCTTGGTCACGGCCGCGCTGCTGCTCTTGCTGCTGTTCGGCGTGGCCGAGCCGCTGGTGCGCTTCGTCCAGCGCCAGGGCGAGGATTTCGCGCGCCAGTCGGCCGAGTTGCAGCGCCTGGCCCTGGTCGCCGAGCGCACCTCCAACTGGGTGGCCGTGGTCGACCGCGAGCGTCGCGTGCTCTGGTGCAACGACGCCTTCCTGCGCGGCAAGGGGCGCACGCGCGCGCAGGTGCTGGGGCAGCACTCGGCCCTGCTCAAGGCCAATGAGTACAACGACGCTGAGGAGATGTCGCGTCTGCTGGCCGAACTCGACATGGGCCTGCCCGTACGCACCGAGGTGATGCACCGCGGGCGTGACGGCCAGGAGGTCTGGCTCGACGTGGACTTCCAGCCCATCCACGATGCCCAAGGCTTCCTGCAGGGCTTCACCATCGTGGCCAGTGACATCACGGACGGCATGAACCAGCGCGTACGCATGCGCACCCTGCTCGATGCGCTGCCCGTTGGCGTGGTGCTGCAGGACATCGACGGCAAGGTCATGGAGAGCAACACGTCGGCAGCCAATATGCTGGGCATGTCCGGCAGCGAGCTGGCCCAGCGCGAGGGCCTGGCGCGCGAAGGCATTGCCGTGCGCGACGACCTGTCGCCCTACCCGGTCAGCGAACGCCCCAGCGTGCGCACCCTGCGCACGGGCCAGGGCCTGCGTGGCGAGTCCATCGGCCTGATGATGCCCGGGGGCGATCTGCGTTGGCTGCTGGTCAACACCCAGCCGCTGCGTGACGCGGCGGGCCACATGACCGGCGTGGTGTCGAGCATGGTCGACGTGACCGAGCAGCGCGACCAGCAGCAGCTGCTGACCCTGGCCATCGAGAGCGCCTCGCTCGGGGTCTGGCACTGGGACATCGCCAGCGGCAAGATGGATGTGAACGACCGGCTCTACGCCCTGTTCGGCTATGGGCCGGGCGAGCTGCACCTGGATTCGGACGTGTTCTACAACCTGATCCACGCCGACGACCGCGAGGGCTGGAAATGGGCGATCCGCACCAATCTGCGCGATTCGCACCAGCCCCTGCACTGGGAGGTGCGCCTGCGCCATGGCAGCGGGCGCTGGATGTGGACGCTGTTCAGCGGCACGGTGGTAGCGCGTGACGGCAATGGTCGCGCATTGCGCATGGCTGGCATCTGCTACGACATCAATGCACAGAAGGAGCTGGAGGAGCAGCTGCGCCAGAGCGCGCGCACCGACAGCCTCACGCGCCTGCCCAACCGCATCGAGCTGCTCCATCGCGTCCACGCCTCGATCCAGCGCGCCAAGGAGCAGCCGGGCTACTGTTTTGCCGTGCTCTTCATGGACTTCGACCGCTTCAAGCAGGTCAACGACACGCTGGGCCATTCGGTCGGCGACGAACTGCTGCGCCAGATCGCCGCTCGGCTGGAGGACAGCCTGCGCCCGGGCGATGCCTTCGTGCAGACCAGCGACTTCAGCCAGATGGCGGCGCGCATCGGAGGCGACGAGTTCGTGGTGCTGCTCGACAACATCCGCGGCGACCTCGACGCCCAGGTGGTGGCGGCGCGTCTGCTGGAGGTGCTGGCCCAGCCCTACCAGATCGGGCCGCACCGGGTGAGCTCCACGGCCAGCATCGGCATCGTGACCACGGCGCACATGGCCGACGACCCCGACAGCGTGCTCCGCGACGCCGACATTGCTATGTACGAGGCCAAGCGCCAGGGGCGCGGGCGCTACGAGATGTTCGAGCCCTCGATGCGCAAGCGCGTGCACGACGACGTGGAGCTGGAGAACGACCTGCGCCAGGCCATCGACAAGGGCGAGATCCATGTGGTCTATCAGCCCATGATCGACCTCGCGAACGGGCGCCTGGTGGGCATGGAGGCGCTGGCGCGCTGGTTGCATCCGCAGCGCGGGGCGGTGTCGCCGCTGACTTTCATCCCGGTGGCCGAGGCCACGGGCATGATCGGCCGGCTGGGTGAGTTCGTGCTCCAGACCGCCTGCCGTGAACTCGTGCGCCTGCGTGGCCTGCTGGGTGTACGCGCGCCCGAGACGGTGTCGGTCAACCTGTCACGCGCCCAGCTGCGCCAGCCAGGCTTTGCCGCCAAGCTGTCGGAGCTGCTCTATGGCAGCGGCCTGACGCCTGCTGCCTTGATGCTGGAGGTGACGGAAAGTCTGGCCGCGCAGGACGAGGGCGTGCAGTCCGTGCTGCGCGAGATCCGGGCCCTGGGCGTGTCGCTCGCGCTGGACGATTTCGGCACGGGCTATTCCTCGCTGTCCTGCCTGCACGAGCTGCCGGTCAACCAGGTCAAGATCGACCGCTCCTTCGTGAGCCTGGCGCCGCGCAGCGACTACCACCGGGTGATGATCGAGGCGACGATCCGGATGGCCCAGACCCTGGGCCTGCAGACTGTCGCCGAGGGCATCGAGTCAGCCGATCAGGCCGCACTCATGGCGCGCCTGGGCTGCGGCAAGGGGCAGGGCTACCTCTACAGCCGCCCGCTCAATGCGCGCGACCTGGAGCAGTGGGCGCTCAGGACTTGACGTCCAGCAGCGCGTTCTTGAGCTGCCAGTCGGCCGGCGACTTGCCCAACCAGATGCCCATCAGGGCGGCGAAGAACTCGGGCTCCTTGAAGGGGGCGCCCTGGGGCTTGCCCTTGACTGAGATCAGTAGGCCCTGGTTGGGCACCCAATCCAGCGTGAAGCTGTCACCGGGCTGCAGCTTCTTGTGATCCGAGAAGATCTGGCTCATGCGCAGGATGCCCGGGATGAGCTGGGCGAAGGCGGCGCGGTCCATGTTGTCTTCCATGCCGCGGGAAAACAGCTTGCCGAGTTCGGCCGCGTCGATCTCGCGCAGCATGGTGATGCTCATGCGCTTGGGGCCGGGGGTCTTGAGGATCTCTTCCAGCGAGCCGACCTTGCGCGGGGTGTACAGGCCGGCCGCGTAGACCTTGAAGACGGCCTTGTAGCGCAGACCGGCGCCATTAAGCTGCAGCGCGCTGCCGTTGACATCGACCTGCGGCGGGAAATTGACGCCAGCCACCTCCAGGGCACAGACCTGCAGGCTGGCGCCCAGCAGCAAGGCGAACATGGCGGGGCGGAAAGCGGACCACATGAGAAATACCTCCAAATAGAACGACCGTTCGTTTTAATTTGATTATCCCAGACCCCCCGGGGTGTCCATTCAGGGTTTATCTGGAGGCTGGGCGGCTTTGCTAAACTGGCCCCATGTTCATTCACCGCCTCATCAGCACAGGTTGCAGCGACCGGGGAGCCTGGCCCTGGCGTCGCTGGTCTGACGCGACCTGAGGCCCCCGCTGGCGTCGGCCAGCCCGGTCTTCCCCTCCGCCCTGTCTCTGGCAGGGTACCGAATGATCATGGCACCCAGTGGTGCCAGGCGCATGGCAAAGCCCGGCGCCGAACCGGAGTTTTTCCGTGATGACCGAGTCCGAATTCATGGAGCGGGCCCGCCAGGGTTACAACCGCATCCCACTGCTGGCCCAGGCCTTTGCCGACCTGGAAACCCCGCTCTCCCTCTACCTCAAGCTGGCCCACGCCCAGGATGGCGGCCGTCACAGCTTCCTGCTCGAATCCGTGGTCGGTGGCGAGCGCTTCGGCCGCTACAGCTTCATCGGCCTGCCCGCGCGCACCCTGGTGCGCTCGCGCGGTTTCGGCGATCAGGCCGTGACCGAGGTGGTGACCGATGGTCAAGTGGTGGAAACCGCCCGCGGCAACCCGCTGGACTTCGTGGCGGCCTACCACCAGCGCTTCAAGGTGGCCCTGCAGCCTGGCCTGCCGCGTTTCTGCGGGGGGCTGGCCGGCTACTTTGGCTACGACACGGTGCGTCACATCGAGAAGAAGCTGGTGCACAGCTGCCCGCCCGACACCCTGGGCTGCCCCGACATCCTGCTGCTGCAATGCGAGGAGCTGGCCGTCATCGACAACCTCTCGGGCAAGCTCTACCTCATCGTCTACGCCGATCCGGCCCAGCCGCAGGCCTATGCGCAGGCGCAGGCGCGGCTGGCCGAGCTGCGCGCGCGGCTCAACACCTCGGTGCAGGCGCCACCCATCAAGCCCAGCACCGTGCATGAGGTGGGGCGCGAGTTCGCCAAGGAGGACTACATTGCCGCCGTGGAGCGCGCCAAGGAGCTGATCGCCGCCGGTGACTTCATGCAGGTCCAGGTGGGCCAGCGCCTGCACAAGCGCTACACCGAGTCGCCGCTCTCGCTCTACCGCTCGCTGCGCTCGCTCAACCCCTCGCCCTATATGTACTACTACCACTTCGGCGACTTCCACGTGGTGGGGGCCTCGCCGGAGATCCTGGTGCGGCAGGAACAGACGCCCGAGGGGCAGAAGATCACCATCCGCCCGCTGGCCGGCACGCGCCCGCGTGGCGCCACGCCCGAGGCCGACAAGGCCGCCGAGGTGGAGTTGGTCAACGACCCCAAGGAACGTGCCGAGCATGTGATGCTGATCGACCTGGCGCGCAACGACATCGGCCGGATCGCCAAGACCGGCAGCGTCAAGGTGACCGAGGCCTTTGTGGTGGAGCGTTACAGCCACGTGATGCACATCGTGAGCAACGTCGAGGGCCTGCTGAAGGACGGCATGAGCTCGATGGACGTGCTCCGGGCCACCTTCCCGGCCGGCACGCTGACCGGTGCGCCCAAGGTACACGCGATGGAGCTGATCGACCAGCTCGAACCGAGCAAGCGCGGGCTGTACGGTGGCGCCTGCGGTTACCTGAGCTATGCCGGCGACATGGACGTGGCCATCGCCATCCGCACCGGCGTCATCAAGAACGACACGCTTTACGTGCAGGCCGCGGCCGGTGTGGTGGCCGACTCGGTGCCCGAGATGGAGTGGCGCGAGACCGAGCACAAGGCGCGCGCGCTGATCCGCGCCAGCGAGCTCGTGGAACAAGGCCTGGAGTGAACATCATGGCCAAGAACATCAAGCTCCTGATGGTGGACAACTACGACTCGTTCACCTACAACATCGTGCAGTACTTCGGCGAACTCGGTGCGGATGTGGAGGTGCACCGCAACGACGAGATCACGGTCGCCGAGATCGAAGCGAAGCTGAAGGCGGGCCAGCTCGACCGGCTGGTCATCTCGCCCGGCCCCTGTTCACCCGCGGAAGCCGGCATCTCGGTGGCGGCCATCCGCCACTTCGCCGGCCAGCTGCCCATCCTGGGCGTGTGCCTGGGCCACCAGAGCATAGGCGCAGCCTTCGGCGGCAGGATCATCCGCGCGCAGCAACTCATGCACGGCAAGACCAGCGAGATCACGACCACGCGTGAGGGGGTGTTCGCCGGCCTGCCCGAGCGCTTCACCGTCAACCGCTACCACTCGCTGGCCATCGAGAAGGCCAGCTGTCCGCCCGAGCTCAAGGTCACGGCCTGGACCGAGGATGGCGAGATCATGGGCGTGAAACACAAGACCCTGGCCATCGAGGGTGTGCAGTTCCACCCCGAATCCATCCTGACCGAGCACGGCCATGCCATGCTGAAGAATTTCCTCGAACAACCGTAAGGAAGAATCGTCCATGCCTCCCCAAGCCCGCCAGATCACCCCGCAGGAAGCGCTGCAACGCGTCATTGAGCACCGCGAGATCTTCCACGACGAGATGCTGCACATCATGCGGCTCATCATGAGCGGCGAGATGTCGCCCGCGCTGATGGCGGCCTTCATCACCGGCCTGCGCGTCAAGAAGGAGACCATCGGCGAGATCACAGCCGCAGCCCAGGTGATGCGCGAGTTCTCGACCAAGGTCCACATCGCCGACCGCCAGCACCTGGTCGACATCGTCGGCACGGGCGGTGATGGCGCCCACACCTTCAACATCTCCACCTGTGCCATGTTCGTGGCGGCCGCGGCCGGCGCCAAGGTCAGCAAGCACGGCGGCCGCAGCGTCTCCAGCAAGAGCGGCAGCGCCGATGTGATGGAGTCGCTGGGCGTCAACATCAACCTCCAGCCGCAAGCCATCGCCCAGTGCGTGGCCGAGACCGGCGTGGGCTTCATGTTCGCGCCCAACCACCACCCAGCCATGAAGAACGTGGCGCCCGTGCGCCGCGAGCTCGGCATCAAGACGATCTTCAACATCCTGGGCCCGCTGACCAACCCCGCGGGCGCGCCCAACATCCTCATGGGGGTGTTCCATCCGGATCTCGTGGGCATCCAGGTGCGTGCCCTGCAGCGCCTGGGCGCGGAGCATGCGCTGGTGGTCTATGGCAAGGACGGCATGGACGAGATCAGCCTGGGGGCGGCCACGCTGGTGGGCGAACTCAAGAACGGCGAGGTCACCGAGTACGAAATCCATCCCGAGGATTTCGGCCTGACCATGTCCAGTACCCGCAACATCCGCGTCGAGACGCCGGAGCAGTCGCGGGCCATGCTGATGGGGGTGCTGGACAGCCAGCCTGGAACGGCGCGCGACATCGTGACGCTCAACGCCGGTGCCGCCCTCTATGCCGCCAATGTGGTCGACAGCATGGCGGCCGGGGTGCTCAAGGCCCGGGAGGTGATCGGTTCGGGCGCGGCCAAGGCCAAGCTGGAGCAGCTGGTGGCCGCGTCCAAGCGCTTGGGGGCTCAGGCATGAGCGACATCCTCGACCAGATCGTGGCGGTCAAGCGGCAAGAGGTCGCGGCTGCGCTCAAGAAAACCTCGCTGGCCGCCATGCGCGCCGATGCCGAGTCCCGGGTGCTCACGCGTGACTTCGTCGGTGCGATGCGCCAGAAGATCGCCGCGGGACAGGCTGCGGTGATCGCTGAGATCAAAAAGGCCAGCCCCAGCAAGGGCGTGCTGCGCGAGGACTTCATCCCGGCCGACATCGCCCAGAGCTATGCCGAAGGCGACGGCCGGGTCAACGCCGCCTGCCTCTCGGTGCTGACGGACCGCCAGTTCTTCCAGGGCCAGCCCGACTACCTCAAGCAGGCGCGCGCCTCCTGCGCGCTGCCCGTGCTGCGCAAGGACTTCATGGTCGACCCCTACCAGATCTACGAGTCGCGGGCCATGGGCGCGGACTGCATCCTGCTGATCGCCGCCTGCCTGGACGACGCGCAGATGCGGGACCTCGAAGCCATCGCCCTGGGCCTGGACATGGCCGTGCTGGTCGAGGTGCACGACGGCGCCGAGCTGGACCGCGCGCTCAAGCTCAAGACGCCGCTGCTGGGCATCAACAACCGCAATCTGCGAACCTTCGAGGTCACGCTGGACACGACGCTGGGCCTGCAGGCCCGGGTGCCGGCCGACAAGCTGCTGGTCACCGAG
Source organism: Hylemonella sp. (assembly GCF_027532185.1). Lineage (GTDB taxonomy): Bacteria > Pseudomonadota > Gammaproteobacteria > Burkholderiales > Burkholderiaceae_C > Hylemonella. The sequence goes on from NZ_JAPZSV010000005.1 coordinate 406,369, forward strand.
TCCGGCATCCTGGGGCGTGCCGATGTGCAGCGCATGCGCGCGGCGGGCGTCCATGCCTTCCTCGTCGGCGAGGCCTTCATGCGCGCGCCCGAGCCGGGCCTGGCCCTGGCCGAGCTGTTTGCCGCATGACCCAGGCGGCGCTTTTCGATGCGCCGGCGGCGGTGGACCGCCTCACGGCCTGGGCGCCCACGCAGTGGCCGGTGGCCCCCGACTGGCAGCCGCTGGTGTCGGACTTTTTCGCTGGCCCGAGCGGGCAGGCCCTGGGGCGGCACCTGACGCAGCGTCTGGCGGCGGGCGCGGTGATCTATCCGCCGCGGCCCCTGCGCGCCTTGGAGCTCACGCCCCTGGCGCAGGTGCGGGTTGTGATCCTGGGGCAGGACCCGTACCACGGGCCCGGGCAGGCCGAGGGCCTGGCCTTCTCCGTGGCGCCCGGGGTCAGGCCGCCGCCCTCGCTGCGCAATATCCATCAGGAGCTGGCCCGGGACCTAGCGTCCTGGTCGGCGCCGGCGGATGGCTCCTTGCTGGCCTGGGCCCGTCAGGGTGTGCTGCTGCTCAACACCTGCCTGACGGTGGAGGATGGCCAGCCCGCCAGTCATGCCGGTCACGGGTGGGAAGTGCTCACTGACCAGATTGTTCGCTCGGTGGTGCGGCGTGCCGAGCCAGCGGTCTTCATGCTCTGGGGTGCGCATGCGCAGAAGGTGGCCGCCGCCGCCGGTCTGTCGGCAGAGGGCTCGCACCACCTCGTCCTCTCGGCCAACCATCCCTCGCCGCTCTCGGCGCGCCGGCCACCGGTGCCCTTTCTGGGCTGTGGCCACTTCGGCCGGGCGCAGGCTTTTCTGCGGGCGCAGGGGCTGGGCGAGCTGGTCTGGTGAGACCGCGGGCGTCCGGGTCTCGGCAGCGTCAAATTTTCATGGCATAATCTGCGGTTCACCTTGGAGAGGTGGCCGAGTGGTTAATGGCAGCAGACTGTAAATCTGCCCTCTTACGAGTACGCTGGTTCGAATCCAGCCCTCTCCACCAAGTGATGGATACGTAGAGCGAGGTCAGGGCGAGCGTCTTGGGCGCCGCGCCTCGGGTCGTGAAAGCGATTCGATGCGGGAGTAGTTCAATGGTAGAACCCCAGCCTTCCAAGCTGATGACGCGGGTTCGATTCCCGTCTCCCGCTCCAGGTGTCCGTCATGCAGGTGTTGAGCAGAATACTGCCCATGTGGCTCAGTGGTAGAGCACTCCCTTGGTAAGGGAGAGGTCGCGGGTCCGATTCCCGCCATGGGCACCAATTCAGGTGCGCGGTCTGTGCCGGCGTGTCTTGGTGTTTGAAGTCGTATTGCTTTTCGCATCCTTTCTGGAGATTTGAAACATGGCAAAAGAGAAATTTGAGCGGACCAAGCCGCACGTGAACGTGGGCACGATTGGCCACGTGGACCATGGCAAGACCACGCTGACGGCGGCCATCACCACGGTGCTGGCGTCCAAGTTCGGTGGCCAGGCCAAGGCCT